>NZ_BAAIHT010000001.1:0-3993974 GCF_054601375.1 Kitasatospora sp. Ki12
GACCGCGCTGCCGTTCTCCTGGTCCGGCCTGCACCTGCACGCCACCGGCGCGCGTGCTCTGCGCGTGCGGATCACCCCGCGCCGCACCGGCGAGGTCGCACTCACCGCGGCCGACACCACCGGCCGACCTGTGCTGACCCTGGACTCGCTCACCCTGCGCGAGTTCGACCCGGGCCAGATCGCCGCCGCCGGCACCGCCCGCCACCTCTACCGGGTCGTCTGGAAGCCGCTGACGGCCGCCGTGACCACGGCGGTGCCCGTGGCCTGGGCGGACCTCGCCCCGGATGCCCCGGCTCCCGACCTGCTCCAGCTGAGCCTCACCCCGGAGACCACCGACCTGCACCATCTCCTCAGCCGGCTACAGGAGTTCCTCACCGAGCCGCGGTACGCCGCCGGCCACCTCCTGGTGACCACCCGCCAGGCCGTCGCGGCCCGCCCCGAGGACCTGGTGGACCCGACCGCCGCCGCTGCCTGGGGACTGATCCGCAGCGCCCAGAACGAGCAGCCCGACCGCATCACCCTGCTGGACGTGGAGAGCGCGACCGACCCCAGTGACGTCCCGGTCGGTCAGCCCGAACTCGTGCTCCGTGAAGGCACGTTCCACACTCCGCAGTTGGTCCGGGCGGCAGTGGACACCACCCACCAACCCACCCCCTTCGACCCCGACGCCACCGTCCTCATCACCGGCGGCACCGGCACCCTCGGCGCACTGATCGCCCGCCACCTCATCACCCACCACGGCGTCCGCCACCTCCTCCTCACCAGCCGCCGCGGACCCGACGCACCCGGCGCCACCCAACTCACCACCGAACTCACCCAACTCGGCGCCACCGTCCGCATCGTGGCCTGCGACACCACCGACCGCCACACCCTCACCACCCTCCTGCGCGAAGCCACCCCCACCATCCGCGCCATCATCCACACCGCCGGCATCACCGACGACGCCACCATCACCACCCTCACCCCCCAACGCCTCGACAACCGTCCTCGCCCCCAAAGCCACGCCGCCACCACCTCCACGACCTCACCCTCCAACTCGGCCTCGACCTCACCCACTTCATCCTCTTCTCCTCCATCACCGCCACCTCGGCACCCCCGGCCAAGCCACTACGCCGCCGCCAACGCCTACTCGACGCCCTCGCCCACCACCGCCACACCACCGGACTCCCCGCCCAATCCCTCGCCTGGGGACTCTGGGAACAAACCAGCACCATGACCGCCACCCTCCACACCACCGACCACCAACGCCTCACCCGCACCGGCATCACCCCCTCACCAACCACGACGGCCTCACCGCCTTCGACACCGCCCTCACCACCCCACTCACCAACCCCATCCCCGCCCACCTCAACACCCGCACCCTCCGCACCACCAACCCCACACCCTCCCCACCGTCCTCCGCCACCTCACCACCCCCACCACCCCCACCACCACCCGAACCACCGCCACCACCACACCACCACCCCCCTCACCAACCTCACCACCCTCACCCCCACCGAACAGCACACCACCTCCTCACCCTCGTCCGCACCACCGCCGCCACCGTCCTCGGACACGGCGAGACGAGCGCCATCGGACTCAACCAGGCATTCACCGAGGTCGGGTTCGACTCCCTCACCTCCGTCGAACTCCGCAACCACCTCGGCACCGCCACCGGCCTACGCCTCCCGGTCGGCCTGGTCTTCGAGCACCCCACGCCCAGTACGCTCGCGGGCTACCTCCAGGCCGAACTGGCCGCCGCCGCGCCGGCCGCCCCGCAGGAGGCCGCGGCACCCGCGCTGTCCGCGGAACTCGACGCGCTGGAGCGCGGCCTGCACTCCGCCACCCTGGACCAAGCCGCGGTCGCCGAACTGTCCGCCAGGCTCCAGGACTTGCTGGTCGAGCTGCACACCCTGCAGCAGGACGGGGACGCCCCCGCCACCGACGACCGCACCGGTTCCTCCGGGGCCGACCGCATCCACGCCGCGTCGGACGAAGACCTCTTCGACTTCATCGACAGCGGCCTGAAGAACCTCTGACCGCTGCCTCACGGCTGCCGCCTTCCGAGCGCCGCCTTCCGACTGCTGACTGCTGACCGCTGACTGAACTGCCGACTCGTGCCGAAAAATCGGGGTTGATCGTATGACGACGAATGAGAGCAAGCTGCGCGATTACCTCCGGCGTGTGACCGCCGACCTCCACCAGGCCCAACTGCGCCTGAAGGAGGTCGAGTCGGAGAAGCAGGAGCCGATCGCGATCGTCGGCATGGCCTGCCGCTACCCCGGCGGGGTGCGCTCGCCCGAAGACCTCTGGCACACCGTCGCGAACGGCATCGACGCCGTCGGCGCCTTCCCCGACAACCGGGGCTGGGACCTCGAGTCGATCTACGACCCCGACCCCGCGAAGGGCGGCACCGTCTACACCCGCGAGGGCGGATTCCTCTACGACGCGGTCGAGTTCGACCCGACGCCGTTCGGCATCTCACCGCGCGGCGCCCAGTCGATGGACCCTCAGCAGCGGCTGCTGCTGGAGACCGCCTGGGAGGCGCTGGAGCGTACGGGCATCGCCCCGACCGCGTTGCGCGGCAGCAACACCGGCGTCTTCACCGGCGTCATGTACGTCGACTACTGGCCGCGCCTGAACGAGGGTGACGCCGAAACCGAGGGCTACCTCGCCACGTCGATGACCAGCAGCGTCGCCTCCGGCCGCATCGCGTACACCCTGGGCCTGGAGGGCCCGGCGGTCACCCTCGACACCGCCTGCTCCTCCTCCCTGGTCGCCCTGCACCTCGCCTGCCAGGCCCTGCGAAACGGCGACTCGGACCTCGCGATGGCCGGCGGCGCCACCGTCATGACCACCCCCGTTCCGTTCCTCACCTTCGCCCGCCAGCGCGGCCTGTCGGCCGACGGCCGCTGCAAGTCCTTCGCCGACGCCGCCAACGGCACCGGCTGGGGCGAGGGTTCGGCCATACTGGTCCTGGAACGGCTCTCCGACGCGCGCCGCAACGGCCGCCGGATCCTGGCCGTCGTCCGCGGCACGGCCGTCAACCAGGACGGCGCCTCCAACGGCCTCACCGCCCCGAGCGGCCCCGCCCAGGCCCGGGTGATCCGCCAGGCGCTGGCCAACGCCGGCCTCACGCCCGCCGAGGTCGACGTGGTCGAGGCGCACGGCACCGGCACCGCGCTCGGCGACCCGATCGAGGCCGAGGCACTGCAGGCGACCTACGGCCAGGACCGCGAACAGCCGATCTGGCTCGGCTCGTTGAAGTCGAACCTGGGCCACACCCAGGCCGCCGCCGGCGCCGGCGGCATCATCAGATGATCCAGGCGATGCACCACGGCTGATGCCGAAGACCTGCACGTCGACCAGCCGTCCACCCATGTCGACTGGTCAGCCGGCAAGGTCCAACTCCTCACGCGGCGCGGCAGTGGCCGGAGACCGGGCGTCCTCGCCGGGCCGGCGTCTCTCCTTCGGCATCTCCGGCAAACGCCCACGTCATCATCGAGCAGGCCCCCGAGGCGACAGCCGTCGAACCGGCGGCCGACCGGGACGGCTCCTCGCTCCCGCTGGCCTGGCCGCTCTCCGCGGCGAGCACCGACGCCCTGCGCGGCCCAGGCGGCCCGGCTGCTCGCCCACGTCGAGGCGACCGACGCCGACCGCGCGACATCGCCCATCCCTCACCACCACCCGGCCCAGCTGGACCAGCGGCCGTCGTCATCGGTACCGGGCGTGACGAACTCCTCGACGGGCTCCGCGCGTTGGCCGAGGGCCAGAGCCACCCGGGTGATCCCCGGACGGTCCGCCGACGGGCAGCTGGCCTTCCTGTTCACCGGCCAGGGCGCCCAGCGCCTCGGCATGGGACAGGAGCTGTACGAGGCGTTCCCGTCTTCGCCTCGGCGCTGGACGACGTCCTCGCACGCTTCGACGCCCCCGTGCGGGAGGTGATGTGGGGCGAGGACCCCGACGCCCTCAACCAGAACCGGCACCGCCCAGCTCGCCTCTTCGCCTTCGAAACCGCCTCTACCGACTCCTCGAATCACTCGGCGTACGCCCGACTACCTCGCCGGACACTCCCTCGGCGAGATCACCGCGCCCACGCCTCCGGCATCCTCACCCTCGACGACGCCTGCACCCTCGTCTCCGCCCGCGCCCGCCTCATGCAATCCCTCCCCACCGGCGGAGCCATGGCCGCCTGCGCGCCACCGAAGACGAAGTCATCCGCTGCTCGGCGAGGACGTGACGATCGCGGCCGTCAACTCGGCTGACAGCGTCGTCATTTCGGGCGACGAGGCAGCCGTCGAGGCCGTGCTCGCCACTTCGCCGACCGCAAGCACACCCGCCTGAAGGTCTCCACGCCTTCCACTCCCCCTCATGGACCCGATCCTCGAAGACTTCCGGGCCATCGCCACGAGCATCACCCACCACACCCGACCATCCCGGTCATCTCCAACCTCACCGGACACCCTCACCGACGCCAACGCCGACTACTGGGTCAACCACCTGCGCGGCACCGTCCGCTACCACGACCCGTCACCACTCACCCAAAGGCGTCACCACCCACCTCGATAGGCCCCGACCCGCCCTCACCCCCCTCACCCCCAAACACCACCCCCACCACAAGGCGCAACCACCCGACCCCGCCAACTCACCACCGCCCTCGCCACCCTCCACCCACCCCCCTCAACCCCACCGCCCCACCATCCCCACTCCCCACCTACGCCTTCCAGCGCAAGCGCTACTGGATCGACGCGGCCGGCACCGCCGTGAAGGACTTCGGTGCCACCGGGCTCCAGGCCGTCGGCCACCCGCTGCTGACCGCCACGCTCGCTCTGGCGGACGGTGACGGGCTCCTGCTCACCGGTCGGCTCTCGGTGGCCGACCAGCGGTGGGTGACCGATCACCAGGTGGGGCGTGCGATCGTCCTGCCGGGTACCGCCTTCGTGGAGCTGGCCACCCAGGCCGGTGACCGGACCGGCTGCCCGGTGGTCCAGGAGCTGACGCTCCACGCCCCGCTGACCGTCCCCGAACAGGGCACGGTCCAGCTCCAGGCTTCGGTCAGCGCGCCCGACGCGACCGGTTGCCGCGCCTGACCATCCACTGCCTCCCGACGAGCAGGACTGGACCCGCCACGCCGAAGGCACCTCGCCCGGCCGGGAGCCCCGTGCCGAGCCGGTCACCACTGGCCGCCCGCGGCGCCGGCCCTGGATGTCACGGGGGTCTACGACCGCATGGCCGCCGGTGGCCTCGACTACGGTCCGGTGTTCCAGGGCCTGCGGGCTGCCTGGCGTCTCGGCGAGGAGGTCTACGCCGAGATCGCCCTCCCCGAGGACGAGGACCCGACGCCGTACAACCTGCACCCGGCCTTGCTCGACGCCGCCCTGCACGCCATCACGCTGACCTCCGCCGCCTCCGACCGGGGCTCCCTGCCGTTCTCCTGGTCCGGCCTGCACTGCCACGCCACCGCGCGCGTGCCCTGCGTATCCGGATCACCCCCCGCCGCACCGGCGAGGTCGCGCTCACCCGCGGCCGACACCACCGCCGACCGGTACTGACCCTGGACTCGCTCACCCTGCGCGAGTTCGACCCGGCCCAGATCGCCGCCGGCACCGCCCGCAACACGCTGCACCAGCTGGAGTGGCGCGCCCTCGGTGCCGTCGGCGCCACCGACGCGGCCGACGCCTCGACCGGCCCTCGCGCGGTCGTCCTGGGTGAGGCCGACTGGACCGCCGAGCTCGGGCTCCGCCACGTCTCCGACCTGGCCGACTGAAGCAGCCGACCCCGCGGTGGTCTACCTGCCCTACACCGGTGCCCGGCACCCCCGCCCGAGCAGGCGCGACCGTCACCCATCGCTTCCTGGCGGCCGTCCAGCAGTGGCTGCCGACGACGAACTGACCGACACCGGCTCGTGGTGCTCACCCGTCACGCCGTGATGGTTCCGACGAGGACACGAGGTCGACCTCGCCGCAGCGGCCCTGTGGGGCCTGTTCCGCAGCGCCAGAACGAGCAGCCCGACCGCATCACCCTGCTGACCTGGACAGCGCGGCTTCCCTGCCCGTCGCCGTCCCGCACCTCGCGGGTTCACCTCAGCTCGCCGTCCGCAACGGTGTCGCCCTCGTCCCGCAGTTGGTCCGGGCGTCGGTGGACCCACCCACCAACCCACCCCCTTCGACCCCGACGCCACCGTCCTCATCACCGGCGGCACCGGCACCCTCGGCGCACTGATCGCCCGCCACCTCATCACCCACCACGGCGTCCGCCACCTCCTCCTCACCAGCCGCCGCGGACCCGACGCACCCGGCGCCACCCAACTCACCACCGAACTCACCCAACTCGGCGCCACCGTCCGCATCGTGGCCTGCGAACCACCGACCGCCACACCCTCACCACCCTCCTGCGCGAAGCCACCCCCACCATCCGCGCCATCATCCACACCGCCGGCATCACCGACGACGCCACCATCACCACCCTCACCCCCCAACGCCTCGACACCGTCCTCGCCCCCAAAGCCCACGCCGCCCACCACCTCCACGACCTCACCCTCCAACTCGGCCTCGACCTCACCCACTTCATCCTCTTCTCCTCCATCACCGCCACCCTCGCACCCCCGGCCAAGCCAACTACGCGCCGCCAACGCCTACCTCGACGCCCTCGCCCACCACCGCCACACCACCGGACTCCCCGCCCAATCCCTCGCCTGGGACTCTGGGAACAAACCAGCACCATGACCGCCACCCTCCACACCACCGACCACCAACGCCTCACCCGCACCGGCATCACCCCCTCACCAACCACGACGGCCTCACCGCCTTCGACACCGCCCTCACCACCCCACTCACCAACCCCATCCCCGCCCACCTCAACACCCGCACCCTCCGCACCACCAACCCCACCACCCTCCCCACCGTCCTCGCCACCTCACCACCCCCACCACCCCCACCACCACGAACCACCGCCACAACCACAACCACCCCCCTCACCAACCTCACCACCCACCCCACCGAACAGCACAACCACCTCCTCACCCTCGTCCGCACCACCGCCGCCACCGTCCTCGGACACACGTCCGCCGACGCGATCGGCGCCCAGCAGTCCTTCACCGAAGTCGGGTTCGACTCCCTCACCTCCGTCGAACTCCGCAACCACCTCGGCACCGCCACCGGCCTACGCCTCCCGGCCACCCTGACCTTCGACTACCCGAACCCGACCGCGCTCGCCGGCTACCTCCAGGAGGCGGCGCTCGGCGGCGCCCGTCCCGGGGCCGACGCCCCGGCGGCCACCGCCACCGCGGTCCCCGCCGAGGAGGCGATCGCCATCGTCGGCATGGCCTGCCGCTACCCCGGCGGCGTCCGCACCCCGGACGACCTCTGGCAGCTGGTCAGCGACGGCGTCGACGCCATCGGCCCCTTCCCGGCCGACCGCGGCTGGGACGTCGAGAACCTGTACCACCCCGACCCGGACCGCACCGGCACCACGTACGCACGCGAAGGCGGATTCCTCTACGAGGCGGGCCAGTTCGACCCGGCCTTCTTCGGCATCAGCCCGCGCGAGGCCGGCGCGATGGACCCGCAGCAGCGCCTGCTGCTGGAGACCTCCTGGGAAGCCCTGGAGCACGCCGGCATCGACCCGACCGCCCTGCGCGGCAGCAACACCGGCGTCTTCACCGGCATCATGTACGGCGACTACGGTGCCCGGCTCGGCGGCGGTGACGCGGAGCTGGAGGGGTACATGGCCACGTCGATGTCCGGGAGCGTCGCCTCCGGCCGGGTCTCCTACACGCTCGGCTTCGAGGGCCCGGCGATGACCATCGACACCGCCTGCTCCTCCTCCCTGGTCGCCCTGCACCTCGCCTGCCAGGCCCTGCGCAACGGCGAGTCCGACCTCGCGCTGGCCGGCGGCGTCACCGTCATGGCCAACCCGGGCGCCTTCGTCACCTTCTCCCGCCAGCGCGGACTCTCCGCCGACGGCCGCTGCCGGGCCTTCTCCGCCCAGGCCGACGGCACCAGCTGGGGCGAGGGCGTCGGCATGCTGCTCGTCGAGCGCCTCTCCGACGCCCAGCGCAACGGGCACCCCGTCCTCGCCATCGTGCGCGGCACAGCGATCAACCAGGACGGCGCCAGCAACGGCCTCACCGCCCCCAACGGCCCCGCCCAGCAGCGCGTCATCCGCCAGGCCCTCGCCAACGCCGGCCTCGGCACCGGCGACGTCCAGGCCATCGAGGCGCACGGGACGGGCACCACGCTCGGCGACCCCATCGAGGCCCAGGCCCTGCTGGCGACCTACGGCCAGGACCGCGAACTCCCGCTCTTCCTGGGCTCCGTCAAGTCGAACATCGGCCACACCCAGGCGGCAGCCGGCGCGGCGGGCATCATCAAGATGGTCCAGGCCCTGCGCCACGCGGAACTCCCCCCGACCCTGCACGCCGAGGAGCCCACCGGGCACATCGACTGGGAGGCCTCCCCGCTGCGGCTGCTCGGCGAGCGGACCCCCTGGCCGGAGACCGGCACCCCGCGCCGGGCCGCCGTCTCCTCCTTCGGCCTGTCCGGCACCAACTCGCACGTCATCCTGGAGCAGCCGCCGGCGGCCCCGACGACGGACGCGACCACGACCACCCGGCCGACCGGTCCGCTGCCGTACCCGCTGTCGTACCCGCTGTCCGCGAAGACCGAGCCCGCCCTGCGCGAACAGGCCGCCCGCCTCCGCGCCCACCTGCTCACCCACCCCGACACCGACCTGGCCGACACGGCGTACACCCTCGCCGGCCGCACCGGCTTCGAGCGCCGAGCCGTCCTGCTCGCCGGCGACCGCGACCAACTCCTCGACCAGCTCGCCCGCCTGGCCCGGGGCGAGGACGTGCCGCCGGCCCCCGACCTCTCCCGCCCGGAGAAGCTGGCCTTCCTCTTCACCGGCCAGGGCGCCCAACACCTCGGCATGGGACGCGAGTTGTACGGGGCATTCCCCGTCTTCGCCTCCGCCCTGGACGACGTCCTCGCACGCTTCGACGCCCCCGTGCGGGAGGTCATGTGGGGCGAGGACCCGGACGCCCTCAACCAGACCGGCACCGCCCAACTCGCCCTCTTCGCCTTCGAAACCGCCCTCTACCGACTCCTCGAATCACTCGGCGTCCGCCCGGACTACCTCGCCGGACACTCCCTCGGCGAGATCACCGCCGCCCACGCCTCCGGCATCCTCACCCTCGACGACGCCTGCACCCTCGTCTCCGCCCGCGCCCGCCTCATGCAATCCCTCCCCACCGGCGGAGCCATGGCCGCCCTGCGCGCCACCGAGGACGAAGTCATCCCGCACCTGACCGACGACGTGACGATCGCGGCCGTCAACTCGGCTGACAGTGTGGTCGTCTCAGGAACCGAAGCCGCCGTGGACGCAGTGCTCGCGCAGTTCGCCGACCGCAAGCACACCCGCCTGAACGTCTCCCACGCCTTCCACTCCCCCCTCATGGACCCGATCCTCGAAGACTTCCGGGCCATCGCCAAAAGCATCACCCACCACACGCCGACCATCCCGGTCATCTCCAACCTCACCGGCCAGCCCCTCACCGACGCCAACGCCGACTACTGGGTCAACCACCTCCGCGGCACCGTCCGCTACCACGACGCCGTCACCCACCTCGCCACCCAAGGCGTCACCACCCACCTCGAAATCGGCCCCGACGCCGCCCTCACCCCCCTCACCGACAACACCACCCCCACCACAAGGCGCAACCACCCCGAACCCCGCCAACTCACCACCGCCCTCGCCACCCTCCACACCCAGGGCATCCCCGTCACCTGGCGCGCCCTGCTCCCCGCAGACGTGCACCACACGACCCTTCCCACCTACGCCTTCCAGCACCAGCGCCTCTGGCTCGACCCCACCCCGGACGCCGCCGACCCCACCGCCCTCGGCCTCGCCCGCGACACCCACCCGATCCTCGCGACGTCCACCGCGCTCCCCAGCGGCGAGCACCTCTTCACCGGCACGGTCTCCCTCGACACCCACCCCTGGCTCGCCGACCACCAGGTCATGGACTCCGTCCTCCTGCCCGGCACCGCCGTCCTGGAACTCGCCCTCCACGCCGCCGCCACCACCGGCTGCACCGAGATCAGCGAACTCCTCCTGCTCGCCCCGATCTTCCTCACCCCCGACCAGCCCCTCACCCTCCACGTCCTCGTCGGCCTCCCCAGCCCCACCGGCCATCGCGACATCAACATCCACACCCGCCCCACCCCCCACTCCCCCTGGACCCACCACGCCACCGGCACCCTCGCCACCCCCTGACCCACCCCACCCTGGGCCGGTCCCCCGCCAGGGGCCCGGCCCAGGCCCCCAGTAGCTCCAGCACCCGCCGCCGGTGGTCAACCCGGTCGAACTCGGGCTCCGCCGCCGCCTTGTACTCGACCGCCTCGGTGCGCTGCCGCTCGGCCGGCGAGCGCGGAACCGTCCTCCCGGCGGTGCGTGGTGCGCCGACCAGGTCGAGATCGAGCTCGGTGATGATGTCCCGCAGCGCGTCGATGATCTGCAGCAACGTGCCCATCAGCGCCTGGGTGTCGCTCAGCTCCCGGCGGAGGCGGTCCCCGGTGCGATGCGCCCGTTCGAGGTCGAGCTGCGCCTGCAGCGTGGCGATGGCCGCCGCTGCGCTGGGCGGCTCCGGCTGGGAACGTGGTTGCAGCAGCGCCGCCGGGCGGGTCTTCAGCCGGCGGGCGATTGCCCCGAGCGGTCCCGGCCTGCCTCAGGTCGTCCCAGCGCGGGTTGGGGACAACGCCCACGCCGAGCACGCTGGCTGCGCGGTCGACGGCGGCCGTGAGGTGTTCCAGGCGGTGGAGGCGTACTGCGATGTCGACAGAGATCAGCGAGTCGGTCCAGGCGATCGGCGAGGAATGCGCCGGCCATCTGGGCGGCGTTCCGGAGTTGCTGGTGGCCGCAGTGCCGGAGTTCCTCGGCGGACTCGCGGTGGCGCTGGTCACCGCGCTGGCGGCCTGGGGCCTGCGCCGACGACGCGCCCGCCGGTCGCCCAACGACGCGCACTGACTCGGCACGATCCGAGAGGCCCTCGCGCCCACGCGATCCCAGGGCCGCGGTAAGCCGCAGCGGGGCCGCCGGCTCTCCGGTCCCCAGCTGGTCCCTGGCAAGATCACGGACCGGCCGCTCCAGCGCCGTGGACCACCTGTCGACCCATCAACAAAAAGGCCGCTGACCTGGGATTTCTCCCGGCCAACGGCCTTCCGACACAATGTCGGGACGACAGGATTTGAACCTGCGACCCCTTGACCCCCAGTTAAGGGGTTCAACTATTGTCGGCTGCCGGGACCTCAAGGTCTCAGCTTCTTTGTTGCTCAACCCTCCCGAGGTGCACGTGAGTTAGAAACTCTCGGCGGAAGTGATGTCGCGAACTGCTGACGGTGGCCCAGTGTTTACTTTGCGCACAAGCGTCCGTTTTCGACCATCAGCGTTCATGGGCGCTCATCGGGCGTGGTCCCAAAGTGGTCCCAGGGCCAGCGGCCCCGTCGCAGCTACTGGCGGTGACCGAGATCTGTCGGTCCTTCAGCAAGCACGCCCGTGCGATCCCGACAGCCGCTGCGTCGACGACGCCGGCCGGCCTGCGGCACCGGTTCCTGCGAGCGGATCACGGTCGCATACCCACCGACTACGGCTCGTGATCTTCCGCGCGGTGTGTCGTCTTGAGCGTGTCTTCGCCGTCTGGATCTGAGTGCTTCGCGCACCGCCCCGCACGCTCTGCCGCCACACCCGACACGGCAGTCACTCTTGCCCCAGAGTCACCACCCAGTCCAAGAGAAGGGGAAGCTCATGGGACAGCGTGCGCAGCGTGGTCGGGTGTACCGGCGGTATGGTTGTTCGGACGGGCAGTGAGCTGTTCTTGCTTTCGTGGAGTCCCTGAAGCCTGGGTTACGATCCAGGCGTAAGGAGAACCACAGCAGTGCCAGCACCACGTAAGTACCCCGATGAACTCCGTGAGCGCGCCGTCCGCGAGGTCCGCTCGACCGGCCGCCCAGTGGCCCATGTCGCCCGTGACCTGGGTATCCACAAGGAGGCCCTGCGGTCCTGGGTCCGCCAGGCCGAGGCCGACGCCGGCGAGCGCGACGACCGCCTGACCACCGCCGAGCTGGATGAGCTGAAGCAACTCCGAAAAGAGAACGCCGAGTTGAGGCGGGCCAACGAGATCCCCAAGGCCGCCAGCGTGTTTTTTGCCCAGGAGATCGACCGTCCCCGGACGAGGCCGAGCAGGTGATCGACCACCTGCGTGACGGCTTCGGGGTCGATCCCGTGTGCCGGGTGCTGGGCCTGTCCCCGTCGACGTACTTCGCGCGCAAGCAGCGGCCGAAGTCCGCCCGCCGTCTGCGCGACGAGGAGCTGATTCCGCTGGTCACAGCGGCGTGGGAGGACTCTGGCCGCACCTACGGGGCGCGGCGCATCACCCGCGCCCTCGTCCGCGCCGGCCACGCGGTGGCCCGCTGCACCGTCGAGCGGCTGATGCGTGAGGCCGGCATCGAGGGCGTGATCCGCGGCCGGCGCCGCCGCACGACCGTCCCGGAGCCGGCCGCCCCGCGTCCCCCGGACCTGGTCAACCGCCGGTTCACCGCCGAGCGCCCGAACCAGTTGTGGCTGGCCGACCCGACCTACGTCCGCACCTGGTCGGGCTGGGTCTACGTGGCATTCGTCCTGGACGCCTACTCGCGCCGGATCGTGGGCTGGCAGGCCGCCACTCACATGCGGACCGACCTGCCGCTGGACGCGTTGGAGATGGCGCTGTGGCGGCAGAAGATCAAGAAGGACGCCGGCCTCATTCATCACAGCGACCGCGGGTCGCAATACGTATCCATTCGCTACACGGAGCGACTGGCCGAGGTCGGCGCCTCGGCATCCGTGGGCTCCGTCGCAGACAGCTACGACAATGCGATGGCCGAGGCCCTGAACGGCACGTTCAAGGCCGAACTGATCGAGCATCAGGGTCCGTGGCGAGACTTCGACGAAGTCGAGCGCGCCGTCTTCCAGTGGGTCGCGTGGTACAACAGCGAGCGGCTCCACCCCGCCCTCGACTACATGCCGCCCGACGAATACGAGCAGGCGTACTGGGCGCGACCGGAGGAAGTCCCGCAGACCGCTTGATCACACGATCGCGGACTCCACGAAAATCGGGGCAGCTCACAGGGGCGGCAGTTGGGTCCGTGGTGTGTGCGGTTGTTGGAGGAGGCGGGTCACGGGTCGTGGACGTACTGTGTCGACCTGGCCCCTGATGACGGGAAGCGAAAGACCCGCCGGCGCGGCGGTTTCGCGAGTCGTGCGGAGGCGGTCCGGGAGATGCGGGCGGTGCTGGACGGTGAGCTGCGCGGGGTGTACGAGGACCGCCGGGTCACGGTGGCGGGCTTTCTGCGGCAGTGGCTGGAGGTGAAGAAAGAGGAGCTCGCGCCGAACACGTACGCCGGCTACGAGGCGTGCGTGGAGCGGGACCTGATCCCTGCCTTCGGCCACTACCGGCTGCCCGACTTGCGGCCGAAGCACATTGAGCGGTGGATCGCCGCCCAGCGCAAGGCCAAGCGGGGCAAGGTCACCGTCTACCGGATCGTCTCCATCCTGCGCAACGCCCTGAACGCCGCGGTGCGCGCCTGGGGGCTGCGCTACAACCCGGCCAAGCACTCCGTCCCGGCCCGGCCCCGCGCCGCCGAACGCACCTGCTGGACCCCCGACGAGGCCGCTGCCTTCCTGCAGCCCGGCGCCGAGCAGTACGCGGACCAGCTGACCGACCTGTTCGAGGTCATGCTCGGCACCGGCATGCGCCGCGGCGAGGTCCTCGCCCTCCACTGGTCCGACGTCCACCTCATGGACCGCAAGCTCTACGTCCGCTGGACCCTCGCCGCCATCGACAACGGAAAGACTCACCTCCGGGAGCCCAAGACCGAGGCCAGCCGCGCCTGGATCAGCCTCTCCCCCAGAGTCATGGCAGCCCTCCACCGCCACACCCTCCAGATGAACGCCCACCCAGAAGGCCGGCTCGAAGGCCTCGTCTTCGCCCGTCCGGGCGGGACACCGCGCCCGCAGTGGGTCCTCGACCAGCTCCGCAAACGCACCGCCGAGCTCGGCCTCCCCAAAATCGGCCTGTACGACCTGCGCCACACCGCAGCCAGCATCATGATCGCCGAAGGCATCCCCCTGGCCATCGTCTCCAAGACCCTGCGCCACGCCACCCTCGCCACCACCATCAACCTCTACGGCCACCTCTTCAAGGACTCCGCCGACGAGGCTGTTCGTGCACTGGCAAGGGCCCTCGACCACGCTGAATCGGGCGACACCAGTCGGGGCAGGTTGGGACTGTCAGGCTGTGACCCGCTGGCAGCATGGCCGCGGCTGGCGCCCACTGGCTCTTGAGCAGGTTCGGCAGGGGGCACACCGTCACGCGATCACAGAAATGTGACCGTCTGCGGGCCAGAGGGCTCGGGCTGCCCTCCGGCCCGCAGGTGGTGGTGGCAGTCGGTCAGCGGCGGATGCCGCGGCGGGGATCGCGGGCTTCGACGTTGTCGAACGGCTCGAACCACGCCGCTGGCCGCAGGTCACCGATGCCGAACTGACGCTTGACGTCACCGTCGGGGTTCTTGATGCCGTCGAACTGAGGCTGCTTCAGTCGGCGACCTCTTCGCCGTTCTCGGGGCGCAGCTGGTAGCCAGCGCTCCGGTCGGTGAAGATGTCGACGCCGTCGATCTCGTCGGGGTGGCCGGTGAGCCACGTGATCGCGCCGACGATGTCGTGCGGGTCGTCCTCGTCCAACTCCTCCGCGGGCAGCGGCGTCGCCCGGACGGGACCCGGTCGCACCCGGTGGTGGACTTCCAGGTCGCCTCCGTCCATTCGATGGCGCTGCATAGTGGTCAGGAAGTCAGCGACGGTGTTGATCCTCGTTTGGGCCCAGCGCAGCCGGTTCGCGAAGGCGTGGGCACGGTGGCCGCGGCGGCAGGCTCAGGGCAAGAGTGGCCAACGGACTCACCGACTCGCTCGACGGGGCTCATGGGCCCGCCCGGTCCGGTCAGATCGGCAGTGGCGCCAACTGCGAAGATCCGCTGTCGCCTCAACGCCTGGTTCTGGACGACAGTCATATCGGATCTGTCCCTATAACGACCCCTGACACTAGGTCATCCATCCGCCAGATCCGGCCGAAGCTCGCCCATCAGCCCCGTCCTGAAGCGAATGGCAGCACGATCGTCCCGGCACTGGTTCGTAGTCACACTCTGCACACGGAAGGACGGATTCACGGATGATGCGGAACCTCCGCACGTCAATACTGGGATTCCTGTTATTGGCCCTGTTGTCGCTGACTTTGACGCCGCCCGCATGGGCTGAGCCAGCGAAGATACAAGGCAGCAGTACCACAGCCGATGGCGGTGCAGCTCCCAAGGCCGCCGCTTCCCCGGTCCCGTGGTCGATCGACCAGAAGCGCCGCCAGGCCCGCGACCTCAAGGCGGACGCGCCAGCCGGGCCGCCACCGGCACCGGTGACGCAGCGGATCGCAGGTCCGGGCACAGAGGGCTTCAGCAGCCTCACAAAGGAGGAGTTGCGGGCCCTGTCGTCCGTGAAGGCTCAGCCAGCGCCCGTGAGCATTGCGCGTGACGTCGAGGGTGTTGCGGCGGACTGGCCTGCCGGTCACCCGTACATCGCCGATGTCCGGACGTTCGTCGACAACATCCAGAGCGGGAACACCGGGCTGTCGTGGTGCGCGACCTGGGATTTCAACCCGGACATCCCGGCTGCACTGCGGGCGAGCAGCCGTGGGAACGTTTCGGTCACATTCTACCGCGCGTCCGACAACGCGCCGATATGGGGCGACCAGTGGATGGTGTACGAGTCCACCGGCTGGTGCTCTTTCAGCGCGCAGATCCAGCGTGGTGTGAACTACTACGTGAAGGTCCGGTACGGGTATGCGGACGGGAGCTCGGACGAGCTGACGTCGATCGCGGCCCCGCCGGTGCCGATCGTCGGCGTGCCGGACAACGTGTCTCTGGCGTGCCCGAACTCGCCGTCCAGCACGGGAATCGTGCTGAGCCTGGTGCAGTACTGCGGTGACCCGGTCAACACCTCGACGGGTGCCTTCGGCGAAGCGGTCACCGACGCCGAACTGCCCGGCCCTGGGCAGCCGTTCCAGCTGACCCGGAGCTACTCCTCCTCGTCGACGGTCTCCGGCGTGCTCGGCAAAGGCTGGGTGTTCCCGTACTCGGCCTCACTGAACGTGGGCCAGGCGGTCGTCACCTTCCGGGCCGAGGACGGCTCGCAGGTCGACTACGCGGTCCAAGGCGACGGCTCGCTCAAGGCCACGCGGCCTTATGTCCGCTCGAGCCTGCAGCGGCTGGGCGCCGGATACCTGCTGACCACGCCCGACCGGCACCAGCTGATGTTCGACGCGGCCGGCCGGCTCACCACCATGGTCGACGCCGCCGGAACCGGCCTCACGATGTCGTACACGGGCAGCCAGCTCACAAGCATCACCGACGGCGCCGGGCGCTCCGTCAGCTTCGGCTACGCCAGCGGTCTGCTGACCAGCATGACCCTGCCCGGACAGCGCACGGTCGCCTACCAGTACACGGGCAACCTGCTCACGGATGTTCGTGATCTGCGCGGCCAGAGCACGGCCTACGGCTACGACGCGAACGGGCGGCTCACCACCGTCACCGATCCGCTCGGCCGTGTCGTGACCGCCAACACCTACGATGACTCCGGCCGGGTGGCGAGCCAGATCGACGCGCTCGGCGGCACAACCACCTTCAGCTACGACACCGCCAACTCCACGACGTACGTGACCCACCCGGACGGCGGGATCTGGACCCACGTCTACTCCGGCGGCGTCATCAGCTGGCAGTCCGACCCCTACGGCAAGACCACCCGTTACACCTACGACAGCGCGTTCAACCGTACGGCGTTCACCGATCCGAACGGCAACACCTCAACGTTCACGTTCGACGCCAACGGAAACGTGCTGACCAGCACGGCACCGGCACCGGTGTCCGCCACCCAAATCTGGACCTACGACGGCAACAACAACGTCACCTCACGCAAGGACGCCCTCGGCCGCACCAGCAGCTACGCCTACAACTCGCTCAACCAGTTGACCGACAGCACCGACTCGGCCGGCGGGAAGACCAGCTACACGTACACCCCGCTCGGCGCCCTGGCCACCGTGACCACGCCCCTCGGGGCCACCACCACGTACGGGTACGACGACGCGGGCAACCGCACCTCGGTCACCACCCCGCTCGGTGAGAAGACGACGTTCGCCTATGACGCGTCCTCCCGGCTCACCAGCAAGACCGACCCCCGCGGGAACACGGCAGGGGCCAACGCCGCTACCTACACGACGACGTACACCTACGACGCGGCCGGCCTGCTCACCTCCGCCACCGACCCCCTCGGCAACACCACCACCTACGGCTACGACAACGCGGGCAACCTGACCGACATCAAGGACCCGCTCGGCAACACCCTGGCCTACGGCTACGACGCGGCGGGCCACCGCACCACGGCCAAGGACCTGCTCGGCAACACCACGACCAGCGTCTACGACCCGGCCGGGAACCTGATCGCCGTCACGGACCCGCTCGGCAACAAGACCACCTACGGCTACGACAAGAACAACCGGCCCACCAGCACGGTCAGCCCGCGGGGCAACGCCCCCGGTGCCAGCGCCGCCGCCTACACGACCACCTACGGCTACGACGCCAACGGCAACCGCACCACCGCGACCGACCCGACCGGGGCCACCGCCGCGACCGCCTACGACGTGATCAACCGGCCGGTCACCGTCACGGACCCGCTCGGCAACAGCACCACGACCGCCTACGACGGCGCCAGCCAGGTCACGACCACAACGGACCCGACCGGTGCGAAGACCACCCTCGGCTACGACGCAGCCGGCCGGCCAACGGCGCTGACGGACGCGCTGGGCAAGACCACCGCCACCGGCTACGACGCCGACGGCAACACGGTCAGCCGCACCAGCCCCGAGGGCAACAAGACCACCTGGACCTACGACAAGGACCAGCGTCCCACCGCCGTCACCGACCCGCGCGGCAACGCCTCCGGTGCCAACGCCGCCACCTACACCACCGCATACGGCTACGACGCCGCAGGAAACCTGACCACCGTCAAGGACCCGCTCGGCAACACGGCCGGCACTGTTTACGACGCCTTGAACCGGCCGACCCGGGTGACCGACCCACTGGGCCGGACCACCACCACCGCCTACGACGCGAACGGACGCGTCACCACTGTGACCGACCCGGCGGGCGCGACGACCACCAGCACCTGGAATACGGCCGGCGACCGGACCAGCAGGACCGACGCCAACGGCCATGTCACCAGCTACAGCTATGACGCGCTCCACCGCGTAACCAGCGTCACCGACCCGCTCGGCGGCAGCGTCAGCTATGGCTACGACCCCGACGGCCACGCCACCACCGCCACCAACGCCCGCGGCCTCACGGCCACTGTCGGCTACGACCCGCGCGGCCTGCCCACAGGCACCACCTACTCCGACACCACACCCGCAGTCTCCCGGACCTACGACAAGGCCGGGCGCCCTGCCACCATCACCGACGTGACCGGGACCCGGGCCGTGGGCTACGACCCGGCCGGGCGGCTGACCTCCGTGTCCAAGCCGACCGGCGGCCCAGGCTTCATCTACGCCTACGACTCCGTGGGCAACCTGACCAGCCGCCAGTACCCTGACGGCCGCAAGCTCACCTACGCCTACGACGGCGACCGCCGCCGCACCCAGCAGACGGTCGACGGCGCCAGCACGCTCTACGCCTACAGCCCCGCCGGGCAGCTGACCAGCACCACCCTGCCCGCCAGCAACGGCTACACCGAAACCCGCGCCTACGACCCCACGGGACGCCTCAGCGCCATCGCCAGCACCAAGGCCGGCACCACCCTCGCCTCCTGGCAGCTCACCCGCGACGCGGCAGGCCAGCCCACGAGCGTCAACGTCAACCGGCTCGGCCTGGGCAGCGGCATTCAGACCTACACCTACGACCAGGCCGGCCGTCTGCTGTCCGGCTGCCCGGTCTCGCCGTCGACCGTCGGCTGTGCGAACGGCGCGCTCACCTACACCTACGACAAGGTGGGCAACCGCCTCACCCAGACCGACGCCTACGGCACCACCACCTCCACCTACGACGCGGCCGACCAGCTGACCAAGACCAGCATCGGCTCGGCCACCACCACCTACGCGTACGACGCCGACGGCAACCTCACCACCGTCAAGAACCCCTACCGCGACCAGACGATCGCCTCAGGTACGAGCCTCGCCTCCGGCGCGATCCTGACGTCCAACAACGCCCGGCTGGTCATGCAGGCCGACGGCAACCTCGTCCTGTACCAGATCGACACCGGCCTGGCCGTCTGGTCCACCGGAACCACCGGCCACCCCGGCGCCCGCGCCACCATGCAGACCGACGGCAACCTCGTCGTCACCGACACCGGCGGCACGGTGCTGTGGAGCACGAACACCGCCGGAAACACCGGGGCCGTGGCCAAGGTCCAGGACGACGGCAACTTCGTCCTCTACGACACTGCCAACAAGGCGCTGTGGTCCTCCAAGACCTACCGCGACCCCCTCGCGATCCACGCCACCACCTACACCTACGACGCCGCCGGCCGTCCCAGCAGCATCGTCGGCAAGCAAACCTTCACCTTCACCTACGACGCCGACGGCAATCGGGTCACCACCAAGACCAACGGCAACCTGTCCCGCACCCTCACCTGGGACACCAACAACCCGCTGCCCCAGATCGCCACCGAGACCAACAGCTCCGGCGCGCTGATCGGCGACTACACCTACAACCCGCTCGGCCTGCCCCAGAGCCAGCACGACTCCTCCGGGGCCTCCTACCACCACCACGACTGGGTCGGCTCGGTGACCGACCTCACCAACTCCACCGGCGCCCAGCAGAGCCGCACCGCCTACGACCCCTACGGCCGCTCTGGCACAGCCACCACCGCCCCCGGCGCACCGGCCACCCCGTTCGGCTTCGCCGGCCAGTACAACGACCCCGTGGTACCGGGCAAGCAGTACCTCCGGGCCCGCGAGTACGACACCGCCAACGGCCGCTTCAACAGCCGTGACCCGCTCGACACCCGGGCGAACTCGCCGTACACATCCGCGTACGCCTACGCGGCCGGCGCACCCACCATCTACACCGACCCTACCGGCCTGTCGCCCGAGGACGACGACCCCGACGACCCCGAGAAGATGGGCGTCCTTGACGCCATCGGAAGCGGCCTCGTCAAGGGGTTCAAAGCCCCGTTCATCTTCGGGAACGACGTCTACAACGCCCTTGCCGGGAACAACGGCGGTGTCGGCGCCTTCGTTGACAAGTACGTCCCCATCCGCCCTGCCTACGCGATGTACGTCGCGGAGAGCAAGCTTCGAGAGTTCGGCTGCAACAGGGTTGCCGACTTCGTAAAAAAGAACGCCGACGAGCTGGCAAAGCAGGTCGCTGTCGCCGGCCTGGGCGGCATCAGCAAGTGGCTGAGCAAGGCACCCGCCAGGGCAGCGTCGATCGGTGTGGCCCGCGAAATGGGCCCCGTGTTCCGGCTGCTGTACGGAGCGTCCGAAAAGGAAGGGCTACCGGGCAGCGCGGGTGTCCAGATTTCGCGTCGACCGACAGTTACAGAGCTGGAGAACCTGACGGTCAAGCACGGGGTCGAGTTCGCGGTGATGTACAAGCTGGGCCCTGGCCCTAAGGGTTCCGGCGGCACCTACTATCTCTACTCCGGAATCGGGAACAGGGTCGAGCTGCCGGTCAGCGCCGACACGGTCCTCATCTACCATACGCACCCCAAGGGGGCTAAGTCGCCGAGCGATGCGGACAGGAAGCTGATACAGAAGTTCATGGACGCCGGCTCCCCCATGAGGACCTCGAAGATCATTCCCGTGGGACACGATGGGAGGGTCACCTCGTTTGATACGGAAGGTATCAGGTGGTACGGGTAATTCAGTCAGGTTCATCGCCATCCTGATTCCCTAGACAACGCGGATGGGCCGTTTGGGTACCTCATGGCTCCCAAACGGCCCGTCGGGCATCCAGCACGTGCCCTGACCGGCGTCAAGTAAGTCCGGTTCGGAATTTACTTGCCGACATCCGCAGGATACGGGTGAGCTGAATTCGCTCGGCAGTTCTCCGCCGAGCCGGCCGACTCGCACGGCCCGGGATCGACTCTTTCCCCCTGACCAAATTCCCGCTCACACCAAGAGCACCTTAGGGCCGCCCGGGCACCCGCCTGCTCCAGAATCCTGGCCACCCGAATCGCATCCTCATACCTGCTGCGCTCCAGAACAACATTCGGCAAATCATCCAGCATGAGTTTACTATCCCAAAAACTCAACCCAACAGCTGAACGTAGCGCCTTAACGACGCCCAGCCGCTCAGCACCGGGGTCTAATAGCACGGCTTCAAACTCTGGATCTTCCACGGGAACTCCTTCTCGAATCGTCTTCCGCGATCCCTGCGGCGACAGGACTGCCATGCTCGACGAAAGGTCACATGTGGTACCAACGCTCAGCGTTGGCCGCCTTCACGAGGTGAAGGCCGAGGGCTGGGGTTACCTGGCCGAAGACTATCTCCGACCCCATCGAGAACGGCCTCGCCTCCTGGCCGGCTACCCCTCCAGGGCGGCGCGGGATGCCGCGGAGTCAGAACAAATGACAACGCAGACCTTTCTATCAGTGCGCGAGTCACCTCAGCCTTGCTTTGGGCCGTGACCTCCAGGCGCTGGAGGCGGGCGAGGAAGATCGATCTTGATCCAGCATTCAGGAGTTTCACCAGTGCAGGGTCCAACCGGAGCGGACCCTGCGGCCTCGACAGTCGCGCCGGACGGCTCGCGATCCGTGATCGGTGGACCGACAGCCCATCCGTCACCGGGTTCCGACGGGACTCCGGATCACTCCCCCGCGGCGAGCCAGCGCAACCATCCGTCCTTGGGAGACGTCCGGCCGGTGAGGGCCACGCCCGTCGCGGACGCCGGGGTGGCGCCGGTTTCCCGGCACTTGGGGTGCGGCTCGTTGCAACTTCCCCACCCACAGGCCTGCCCGAGTCCGAACGCAAGCCAAAGGCTCCCCCGAGCAATGACAAAACCAGGAGCGACGGCCCCCTGCTCTACTCCATCACGGAGGCCGCGAAGCGCCTTGGCGTGGGCGTGGCCTGGCTGCGTTCGGAGTCAGTTGCCGGCCGGGTGCCGCACCGGGAGATCGGCAGCCACCGCATGTTCAGCGAGGACGATCTGGCGCAGATCGTGAAGGACGCCTACCGACCCAGCAACGGAAGGACCCGCGGCCGGCGCTGGTGAGCACGCCCCGCATTCCGCACGTGCCGATTCACGCGTAGGGGTCCCGCAGCGGCCGGGGCTCAGTCGCCCCGCGGGCAATCTCCTCGGGGAGGTCCGGACCAGCAACGTAATAGCGGCCCTGGGCCTCGCCCTTCGCGGCGAGCCAGCCGGCGCGGACGAGTTCGCGGATGTCACGCTGGGCCTGCTGCTCGCTGAGTTCGGCGTCGGCCTGGTAGGTGGCCCGGCGCAGGCGGTTGCCCATGGCCGTGGGGTAGAGGGCGTAGAGCATGCGGTCGGGCCAGCCGCGCTGCTCGACGGCTTCGTCGAGGGCGGTCCAGACCTCGCGGGTGGTGTTCACCTGACGCTCGACGCTCTGGGCCTGCTGGTGGTGGGCGCGCAGGCAGAACCGGACCCAGCGCAGGGTGTCCCGCTCCGGGGTCCAGACGGGGCCGCCGACCTCGGCGAGGACGTCGTAGTAGCGGTAGGTGTTGCGGGCCCGGCCCAGCCACTCCTCGATGCTGGAGAACTCGGGTGCCATGATCCCTTCCCGGGCGAGGACCAGGGTGTGCAGGGCACGGGACATTCGGCCGTTCCCGTCCGGCCACGGGTGGATCGCGACCAGGTTCAGGTGCGCCATCGAGGCCCGCACGAGCCCCGGCGCGTCCAGGTCGCCTTCGTTCAGCCACCCCACCAGCTCGCCGGTCAGCGCCGGCACCTGCTCGGCGTCGGGAGCGGTGTACGCGGCGATGCTTGGGTCCTCCGACGAGGTCACGTACACAGGCCCGGAACGCCACCAGCCGGGCCGCTTCACCAGATGGTGGCCCTGCATCATGAAGTGCAGCGCGTTGAGCAGCCCCTTGCTGTACGCGAAATCGTCGCTGGCCTCGGCCAGGCGCTGGATGTAGGTCATCGCCAGCGCCTACGGAGTGGCGACCTGGGACGGCTTCAGTAGCGGCCTGTTCGACGTACCCACGCTGCTCGAACTCGCGACCAAGGCGGGCGGGCCGAATCACCACCTGGGTGCCGTCCAGCTCCCGGTCTCCCTCGTCCGCCTCTCGCCCGTCGCCCAGGCCCTCGACGGACACGGCCCGTTGGCCGATGCCCTGGCGGCGGGACTGGAGGTGTTCGCCTCCGCTCCGCTCGACGGCGGCGAGGTCCCCGGTCTGGTGACCCCCGAACTGTCCGAGCTGATCACCCCTGGCAGGGCCCCTGCCGATGCCGCCCTCGCCGTCGTGGCGTCAATCCCAGGGGTGAAGCGCGTGCTCTTGTCGACCGGAGACCCGGAACACTGGACACGGGCCGCCGAAGTCGTCGGCCGACCGCCGTTGTCTCCGGAAGTACTTCGAAGGGTCGTTGATGTACTCGGAACCTGAGCCGGACACCGCCAGGCGGATGCGCGGGATGCACGCAGCGGCAACGACGGCTCTCGGCGCGGCGCCGATCGGCTCCCGCGAAGCATGGGGTTGGCGTGGGCGTACGCTCAGCCGCCCGGTCGCCACGGCGTCCGGCGAGGGATGGCTCCGCCTGGTGTCCGCCCCGGCCGACAAGGCCGGCGGAAAGCTCTGGGAGGGGCCGCAGGAGGCCGAACGACTCATGCCTCCTGCGGTACCCCGGCCGCGCCTGCGGGAGCGACGAACGTGGACCGAGGGCGAGCACGGCTACCTGGCGGAGTTGTAGGACAGGATCACCGCCTCCACCATCACCACCCACGAGCCGGTCCTCCGGGAAGCCCCTGATCTGGACGACGCCTGGTGGGACGAACTCGGCACCGCCCTCGACGCCATCGCAGCCGTCCCCAGCGACCGGGTGGCGGTCCGGCAGGAATACCTGGACCGCGCCATGCCCCAGTACCTGGGCATCCCGATCGACACCAAGGTGACGGCCTGGACGACGGCCCACGGCGATCTGCACTGGGCCAACCTCACGGGCCCGACGCTCACCGTGCTCGACTGGGAAGGCTGGGGCACCGCGCCCGCTGGCTACGACGCGGCCCTCCTGTACGCCTACAGCCTCCTCGTCCCGGAGACCGCCGCCGAAGTCCGTCGCCGTCTCGCTCACGTCCTCACCACCCCAGCCGGGCGCTTCGCTGGACTGGTCGTCATCACCGAACTACTCCAAACCACCACGCGAGGCGACAATCTCGAACTCGAAGGGCCCCTGCGTACGTGGCTCTCGGAGATCACCAGATGAGAACACCTCTGCGAGCGGCGCCACGACTGCGGGTCGTCCCGCCCTCGCGGGGTCAGCTCTCCCTGCCGGTGAGCCGGGCCACGGGTACCAGGTCTTTCCCGCAGCTCGGAACATCGGGACCGTGCTGCCCCCCGGGAGCTGATCGCACGGGTCGGCGGCAGGCCAGTCTGCGTGGTCGGTGAGGTTAAGGACGGCACCTGTGAGCCCGCCCCGTGATCACCGCGCTGATCCCGGGCGTGGGCCTCACGGAGTGGCCAGGCGCACGGCAACCGGCGGGCGCGCGCGGTGCACGGCGCGCGCCCGCCGGGAGGGATCAGCCGCTGACCTCGAGGGTCGTGGGCCAGCCCCGGGCGTCGAGCTTGGCGAACAGCGCCTTGATGTGGTCGGGGTGCAGCTTGATGCAGCCGAAGGACCGGTAGTCCTGGTCGCCGTCCCAGCGCGTGGGCTCGGGCTCCTGGGGCGTGCCCTGGGTGCCGTCCGCCTTCATCTCGCTGTGGATGAAGAGGTCGGACCGCAGGGTGCCGTCGGAGCACTTCTTGTCCGCGAGGGCGATGGCGAGGCCCTTGATGACGCTGTCCCGGTGACGCTCGTGCCCTTCGATCCGGTAGGTGCCGTTGGGCAGCCATCCCTTGTTGGTCCGGCAGCTGTCACGGCCCTCGGCACTGGCGCCGACACCGGATCCGGCCCGGTAGGAGGCGAGGGTCTCGCCGCCGACGCGGACCGAGAGGGTGGAGCGGTCGGGGTGCTCGTGGTTCTTGACGAAGGTCAGCCGGACACCGTTGTCCGCCGCCTGCGCGGTGGGCGCGGTGCCGGCCGCGACCGCGGCCGTCAGGCCCGCGGCGAGCAACAGCGCCGTGAGAGGCCGCCGCCGGGAGGTGCCGCGGTGGGGGTACGAGGGGATCGTCCGCATGTCCTGCTCCTGTCCTGCTTCGGTTCGGGCTTGCCGTTCTGGTTCCTGGCGGGGGCCGCCATGGCCCGGGGACGGGCGGCGCCGACGCGCGGCGTGCCACCCGTTACGCGGTGTGCGCGCCGACCGGCCGTGTGCCACCAGCGCGCTGACCACGCTGCCGCTTCCGCCGCCAACGAGCCTCGCGGCCGACGGGATTGGCTGTCCATCAGGCGCGGAACAGTGCAACTTGCGCTCTGTCTTGCACCGCGCTGACCTGCGCCCGAACGGCCCGCGGTGCACACCGAACCAACCCGGAGGGCGCCTGTGGAGCAGCGGCAGAAGGCTTTCGAGGACGCCACCGGCGAGCTCGCCCGGGCACTGGACGACTGGGCCAGGTGTCTGTCCGACGTCACCGACCGCGCCCAGCGGCCGTCCCGCAAGGCCCTCGTACGGCGGCTGCGCCTCGCCGGACACCGGATCGACGAACCCTTGCTCTCGTACTGGCTGAAGGGACACCGCCAGCTGCTCGTCTCGAAGGCCAACCGGATGCCGTCACAGGCCGACACCGCCGCTCTCGCCCAGGTCCTGCGCCCGGACGTCGCGGCGGCGGCCGAGCTGCTGGTCGGGTACGGCGAGGAGATCGCCGTACTTCGGTCACGCCTGGCGGAGCTCGGCGGCGCCGGGTGGCGGCGGAAGGCGGTCGCCTACCTCGGACGCGGACGCGGCGGCCCTGGCGAGGACGGGACGGTGCCAGCCGGCCTCGATGGGACCGGCGAGGGCCGGCGCTCCGACGAAGAGGACGCGAGCACCACCCTGGAGGACGCCGACACGGCACGCGCCGGGAGCACACGCCCCGTCAACACGACTGTGCGCCGATCGCTGCCCGTCGCCGCGGCCGTCCTCGTCCCGGCCGCCGTCCTGCCCTTGGTCCTGCTGGCGGGGCGCAGCGGTGCGGGTATGGACGCGGCCGCCCCCGCACCGCCGCCCCCATCGGCCGCGAGCACCGCGAGCCCCGCGGGCGAACCGCCGACCGCCACTCCCGAGCGTGCGGACCTGCCGCTGTTCTCCCCGGCCGCCGGGGCCCGCACCGAGATCGGCGGCAACCACCGGTGCGGACGGATCCGCTACGTCGAGGGCCTCGCCTGGACGGCGTGCACCCGGGTGGACGAGTCGGGCCTGAGCTTCGCGGTCCGGCTGACCAACACCGGTCCCGACGCGGTGACGGTGCGGGCCAAGGTCGGCTGGGTCCGCACCCGCGCCAGCCATCCGTGCCCCGGCTCCTGGGGCACGGGAGTGCGGATCGTCGTGGCGCCGGGCCAGACGCTGCTGAGCCCGCCGGAACTGTGCGTCCAACCCCTGCTCCCGGCCACCGCGTTCCAGGCCCGCGCCGAGGTCGGCGAGCTGGACGCGGTCTCCCTCTACCGCGAGATGTCGATGACCGTCCACATCCAGCCCGACGGCCGCACGGCCATCTGGGCGGACGAGGCCTGAGCCCCGGCAGCGGCCCGCTGCAGCTCGCGTGCCGCGCCGGGGTCGGGGTGGCTTCGCCGGTGCGTCGACGAGGGGCGACGAAGGGCGGACCGGGGCCTCGTGCCGCGCAGGGCGAGACGCCGACCGCCTCGTTGCCCGGCCTTGGGGGTCGGCGAGTGTGATGGAACCGTGTGCGATCCAACCGCGCGGTCCGATCAGCCTCCCGGAGGCGCCCGCGCCACGGGCGGCCACGCCCGCGGTCTTCTGATCAGGGCGGACGCGAACGACCGATCCGCATACCGACCGACTTTGTTCGGAATCGCCAGGACCCTCGACCGAGCAGGAATGTTAAATGAATGGCAAAATGGCGGACAGGCCTCGCTGGGCAATGCTGGTGAAACAATACTTAATTGACATTTGACATGAATCGGACATTGCGAAAAGGCCTGGACTCTGATACTCCTGGGACGTAACCTCAAATTGCGTTCACCGAGCGCTAAGGTCCATCCGCGTACAGATGGGAGAGAAAATGTCCGAGCAGGTCCAGCTTGTCAGTGACACTGAGGAGCTCACGAAGGACGACTTCGAGGCGCTCTTCGCCGACACTCCGCTCGTCATTACCGACAGCGAGGTCAAGGACTGACTCAGCAGCTTTCCGTGCCGGTTGGCGCGGAAGCCGCCCAGGCCTGACCGCCGCCTGGGGTAGTCGGTAGCAAAAGGGGGAGGGGCATGGGGGTTCATGTGTTCGTCGGGCCGTCATGCCCCGAACCTGAAATACGCCGCACATTTCCGACCGTCACTGTGCGCGGCCCGATCCGCCACGGCGATCTGTTCGCCGGCGGCATCAATGCGGGTGACGTCGCCGTCGTCCTCGACGGGGTCTACCACCACAGTCTGGCGTTGCGGCACAAGGAGATCCTGGACGCCATCGACCGGGGAGTCACTGTCATCGGGGCCTCCAGCATAGGCGCGCTGCGCGCGGTGGAGCTGGAATCCCAGGGCATGATCGGCGTCGGCAAGGTGTTCCAGTGGTACCGTGACGGGATTTTCGACGGCGACGACGCCGTGAGTGTCGCCCACGGTGACAGCGGACCGCTCACCGGCCTGAACGTTCCGCTCGTGAATCTCTACGGCGCGCTCACCACCGCGCAGGCCGAGGGAATCGTCGACGGCGACGAGGTCGGGCGTCTACTCGCGCTCTTCGAGGCGGAGTACTATCCCCTGCGCTCTCACTCCCGCGTTCTCTCGATCGCCGAGCAGAATGGTGGAGGAGAATTCTCCGAATGGTTCCGGATCCACTCCCAAGTGGATCCCGACCGCTTCGACCAGAAACGCAGCGACGCACTCGCCGCGATAGCGGAGGCACAAAATAGGGCTGGTTCCGCGGGAATTCGCCGACCGCTGGAAGCGGTAAACGGGCGGGATTGGCGGACCGAATACCACCGGCGCTGGCGAAACCGATTCCAGCCGGGCCACGAACCGCTCCTGGCGTACCAGCAGCTGGCCTATCAGCAGATATTCCGCCCGGATTTCCCGGAACTCTGGTGGGAATACCTCGAACTCGGCTTCGGCAGGGCGCAGGCCTCGCTCGCGGATCACCTGCGGAGTGAAATCGGGCCGCAGGCCGTCGAGTGGCTCGCACAGCCCGGTCTCGCCCATCGGATCACCAGCGTCATCTGCCCCGTTCCCGATCTCGGCAGCGCCGCGCAGCGGGCGGTCCTGCTCGGCCGCGAGACGGCCCTCGATCGGGACACCGCGACACGCTGGTTGGCTGCCACCCGCGAGCACCTGGACCGCCACCCCGCGCGCGGCCTTTCCCAGATCGCGGAATCGACGTGTGCGGCCGTGCTGTCCCGCATCTGGTCGCTCGGGGCCACAGACGGCCGACGGCTCCGGGAGGAATCGTCGCGCCGCGGATTTCTGTCGCTCCGGTTCGCGGCCGACGCACTGCGCCCCTTCCTCATCGGATACCTGACCGATCTCTCGGCCCTCCCCGGTGCCCCGGAATCCAGGACGTGTGACCATGCCGGCCGTAACTGATGGATCCATGACCAGTCCCCGGAAGCTCAGACTGGCCGGCACCCACCGGTCGGTGGCACCGGAGACGACATGGACCCGCATCGCGCCGCGGCTCGCGGACTACGGGATCACTCGTATCGCCGATGTGACCCGGCTCGACGTCATCGGGATCCCGGTGTTCCTGGCCGTGCGCCCCGCCTCCGAGACGCTGGCCGTTTCCCAGGGAAAGGGAGCCACCCCGCTTCTTGCCAAACTCTCCGCGGTGATGGAGTCCATCGAGCTGTGGCACGCGGAACGCCCGGCGCCGGATTCCTTCAGGGCGTCGACGGCCGAGCTGCACCTGCCGTACGCCCTCGCCGACCTGAACCTGCGGGTGGGCGCGGACTGGCTGGAGGAGCTGACGCTGTGCTGGGTTCCGGCGCGCTCGCTGGTCGACGGCGCCACCGTTCCGGTCCCGCTGGACCTGGTGCGCCTGTCCTACAGTGGGGGCCACTTCTGGCGGCCCCGGCTGTTCCAGGCCAGTAGCACCGGCCTCGCGTCGGGCAACGACACCGCCGAGGCGTGCCTGCACGGACTCTACGAAGCCGTCGAGCGCGACGTCATGGCACGCCGTGCCGATCGAGGCGGCATGACGCGCATGATCGTGGACCCGGCGACGATCGATGACGACCACGTGCGTTCCCTGCTCGACCAGGTGAGTGATGCCGGCGTCGAGTTCGAGATCGTCTGCCTGCCCAACCGGTTCGGGATCCCGACCTTCGCGGCCTATGTGTGGTCGACGCTGTTCCCGGTCGTGTGCGCCGGGTCCGGGTCCCACCTCGACCCCGGTGTCGCGCTCTCCAGGGCCGTCACCGAGGCGGTGCAGAGCCGTCTGACCGAGATCAGTGCGACCCGCGACGACATCCCCTCCGACTTCTCCCTGGCCCGTGACTCCAGCACGGCCGCACCGTTCTCGGCGCCTTCCGGAGGCTGTCACTTCCGTGCCGCCCTCGAAGGGCACGGAGCGGATTTCGACGACATGGACGGGGAGCTGGCAGAGGTGGTCCGGCGGATCCGCGACGTCACCGGACTTGACCCGCTGTTCCTCGAACTCTCCGAAGAGGAATCGCCGTTCAGCGTCGTCCGGGTCGTCTGCCCCGGCCTCGTCTACACGGAAGGTCGGATGCTGTCGGCATGAACGGGGGAGCTCTGAACGCACCGGCCGTCATCGTCGCGGCTCTTCTCGTGCACCAGGTCAGCCGGACATGGGAAGAGGGCCTGCGATCGCTCAGGCACAACTACGCACCGGTGTTCGCGGTCCGTCTGCCCGGCTGGGCCACGGCGGCCTGCCAACTCCTGGCACTGCCCGTGGCACTGGCGGCGGCCCTGTGGGACGGTGCGCCCTGGACGCGATGGGTCTGCGCGGCGTCGGTGCTGCTCTGGATGCTCGGCGTGCAGCGGCGGCTCGCCAACCACGCCTGGCTGGGCGGCGTCTGCGCGGTCGCGTTCGCGTTCGTCCCGCACCACCTGGTACCGGTCGTCGCGCGGGATCTCCTCGTCGGCGTCTACCTGTCCGCGACCCTGTTCAAGCTGCACGGCGAGTACCTGCTCAGCAGCCGTAGCGCGGGCCGGGCCGTCCTGTCCTTCTACTGCCGTCTGCTCGGCGTGCGCCCCACCCGCCTCCAGCTCCGGTGGACGCCGGCCGGAGTCGTGCTGATCGAGCTCGCGGTGGGTGTCCTCCTCTGCGTTCCGGACGGCGTGGTGCCGGCGCTCGTCCTGGCCGTCGCCATGCACGCGGCGTTCGGCGTGTCCGGGAACTTCCCGTTCTCCATCGTCGCCCTGGCGCTGTGGTCCCTGGTGATGTCGCCGGTCAGCGGTGCCCTGGCGCTGCCCGCGGCCGCCGACCCCGCTTGGTGGGCGGTGCCGGTCTTCGGGGTGCTCGCGCTGGCGCTCGGTCGAACGGCAGCGGGCCCCCGGTCGCTCGGCCTGATGGCCAAGGACGTCCTCCAGGGACTCGTGTACGGCGTCGTGTGCGCGGCGTCGCTCGCGTGGCCGCAGCCGCCCTCCGCAGGCGGCGGCAACGTCACCGCCGTGCACGGGGTGGTCGGCGGGTTGTTCCTGCTCAACGCCGGTCTGGTGGTCACCGGCTGGAAGCTCGACTGGAGTTTCGCGATGTTCTCCTCCCTGCGGCCGTTCGGCCGCAGCTGGTTGCAACGCGGAGGGCGCGGCGACTGGCCGAGGTACTACGTGCTCACCTTGCCGGAGCGCCTGCCGAAGGCCCTGCTCCGATCGGTCCCCGCCGGCTTCCTGTACCGGAGCACCCGAGGTACCCACGCCGTGCACGAGGCCGTCGTCCGTCGGCTGGAGGACCTGGCCGGGCAGCACGGGCTGTCCTTCCGGCCGCGGCAGGTCGTACCGAGCGAGGACTTCAGCAGACTGGTGCCGAGCGCCGGCCAAGCGCCCCCGCGCCGGGCGGCACTGCTGTTCCCGGTGATCATTCCCAACGACTTCAGTCAGCACCACCTTGGTTGAGGCGAGGTTTCCGTGAATTCGATACGAGGCAGTTTCCAGCATTCCCGGGGCTACGTCCTGGAATACGAAGTGACCCGACCCGAGGTGGTCTCCAGCCCTTACCTGCACATCCTGTTCCACGGATTCAGCATGATCGAACGGCATGTGCCCCCGGTCTTCGCGCGCAAGCAGTGGGCCAGCGCCGAACAGGCCGTCTGCCTCTCCTTCTCGGATCCGATCATCCGCCAGACCAGCGAGTCCGCATGTGGTTGGTTCCTGCTCGGGGAGGAGGAGTTCCTGCCCCAGGTACTCCGGCTCAAGGACTCGCTCATGGAGCAGTGGGGGCTCCGGGGCACGGTCTGGCACGGCCTGTCCTCCGGCGGTTACGCCGCTCTCAAGTACTGCGCCCGGGCCGGCGGTGAGGACCTGGTCTTCGCCGTCTCCCCGCACAACGATCCGACCGTCCTGCCGCAGTGGGAGCGGGAGGCGGTCCCCTTCCTGGACCTGCCGGACATGGCCGAGCCCGCCGTCATCACCGAGGTCCTGCGGGACTGGAACTCCGCCGGCTCGGCGCGGCTCCTCTATGCCGTCATCCCGGAGAACGACGCCTACTTCGCCCTGCACCACCTGCGCCCGATCATGGAATCGCTGGGATACGACGACAGTGTGCGGGCCGTCCGCCTTCGGGACGGTCGGGGGCACGGCTTCATCTCCGACGCGGACTACGACTCCCGTCTGAGCGAGGCGGTCCGGCACTGGGAGGAGCGGCGGGCACGCAAGGAGGCGGTGGGCGACGTGAAGGTCGTCCTGCCCAAGTCGCTGGCGCCGTACGCCGGGAACGAGTCGACCTTCACGGTCGCCAGCGGCAGGCTCTCCCACGTGATCGGCCAGATCCACGAGCGCTACCCGCACCTGCGCAAGCGGCTGACCGACGGTTCCGGTGCCCTGTTGCCGTTCGTCAGCGCCTATCTGGGTGAGGACAGCGTCAGGAACCCCGACACGCAGATCCCCCCGCGGAGCAGCCTGCTCATCGTGACGGCGGTCGCCGGTGGCTGACCCGAAGCGGACGGTCCGGACTGCGACAGCGGAGGACGCCGCCGCCATCCACGAGATCCACCAGCGGGGTTCGGTGGAGGACGTCGCCGAACGCCTCGAGCCCGCCGGTGCCGTTCCCGGCACGACCTTCCACGTCGTCGAGGACGACGGCGAGGTGATCGCCGTCTTCACCCTGGTCGAACTCGGTCGTCTGCGCCCCGCCAGCCTGCCGCGCCTCCTGATGTACGAGATGCGCATGCGGCCCCGGTACCGGGGCACGAACGTCGTCGACGACGTCCTCACCTGGCTGGAGGGCCACCTCGGGGTGGGGCGCGAGCGCGAGTTGCTCCTCCTGACCCCGGTGGACCAGTTCCCTTCCGCCTTCCGGCGCTTTGCGACCGGCCCCTCCCACCAGGTGGTCAAGTGGGGGGTCCCCGAGCCCGATTCGATCCTGGAACGCCGATGATGCACGACGAACCCACGCCGTCGACCGCGCAAGCGGAGTTCACGCAATGGCTGCACGGCTTCCGAGCGTGGGCGGCGAAGTCCTCCGGTGGCCCGGCGGCCTGGCGGGAGGCAGCACGCCAGGGGCTGACGTCCCTCGCCGTCCCGCACGAACTCGGAGGAGCCGGCCTCGGATACGAAGCGGCCTGCCTCGCGCTGGAGACACTGGCCGAGCAGACCGGCGACGGTGGGCTGGCGTTCTCCCTCGCCGCCCAGATGTGGGCCTGCCAGGAGCCGATCGCCGCCTTCGGCACGCCCGCCCAGCGCGAACGCCACCTGGAAGCCCTCCTGACCGGACGAGCCGTCGGCGCCTTCTCCGCCACCGAGTACGACGCGGGTTCGGACCTGCTCTCCCTGCGGACGACCGCTGCCCGTGCGACGGACGGCGGGTGGGTTCTGAACGGGACGAAGGCCCTGGTCACCAACGGCCCGACGGCCGACGTCTTCATCGTGCTGGCACGCACCGGCGACGGAAGCCCCCTGGCCGCCCTCACCGCCTTTCTGGTGCCCCGCGACACGTCCGGCTTCAGCGTGGGCGCACCGGTCGAGAAGGCCGCACTGGACGGCGCGGCGCTCAGTTCCCTCCACCTCGACGACTGCCGCCTGCCGGCCGACGCCGTCCTCGCCGGAGTCGGGGACGGCCTCGCCGTCCTCATGCACGCGATGCGCCACGAGCGGGCCTTCATCCTGGCGCCGGTCCTCGGTCTCATGTCGCGCGCCCTGAAGGACGGGATCGCCCACGTCCGCATGCGGCAGCAGTTCGGCCGACCGCTGAGCTCGTTCGACACCGTCCGCGCACGGGTGGTGCGGATGCACCTCAGCCTCACCAGTGCGCGGGAACTGCTCCTCGCCTCGGCGCGCGCCGCGGACGCCGGCACCCTCGACCACCCTCGCGCCTCCCTGACGAAACTCCACGTCAGCACGGAGTTCAACAGGTTCTGCGCGGAACTCCCGGACCTCTACGGCGGCTATTCGGTCCTCGCGGAGACCGGGGCACTGCGTCTCGCGGCCGACGCCGTGGTCAGCCGCTACTACTCCGGGACGTCCGACATGCAAACGAAGATCATCGCGGAAGGACTGGGACTTTGATGTCCGAAGACACGACGCTGGCGACCGTCCGTTCTCTGCTGCAGGACCTTGCCAAGGACATGGACGTCGACGACGAGACCCCGCTCATCGAGCGTCGCGTCATCGATTCGCTGTCGCTGCTGAAGCTGGTCGCGCAACTGGAGGAACGGTTCGGCATCACCATCCGGGACACCGAGATCCGGCCCACTCACTTCGCGACCACCCGGGCCATCCGGGACTTCGTGGCCACGAAGGCGGCGTCCCGATGAACCACCGATCCCTCGCCGAGGACGTGCGCACCAGCGCGAGAAAGCACGCGCACCGAACGGCCGTGACCGACGGCTCGCTCACCCTGACGTACGCCGAGCTCGACGGCGTCGCCGAGCGGGTCGCCGCTGCCTTGCGCGGGCACGGCGTCGGGGCCGGCGAATGCGTGGTCTGGCACGGACCGAAGTCCGCCGTCGCCGTCGCGGTCATCCACGGCATCCTGCGCTCGGGGACCGGATACGTCCCCCTCGATCCGCACGCTCCCTTCGCCCGGGCGGAACTGATCACACGGCGGACCAGGCCCCGAGCACTGGTCGTGAGCTCGGAGTTCCGCGAGCAGTGGCAGGCCTCCGGTCTGGCCCTGGACTGGTACCGGCTGCCGCAGGGCCACGGGCCGGAGGACGGTCTGTGGGTAGCCGTCTGCAGCGAGCCTGTCCGCGCCCCGGTGGAGGACCTGTCGTACGTGCTGCACACCTCCGGCAGCACGGGAGCGCCGAAGGGCGTGGTCCACACCCACGCCAGTGCCTCCGCGTTCGTGGACTGGTGCGTCCAGGAGCTGGAGATGACCGAACACGACGTGGTCATCAACTCGGCCCCGCTCCACTTCGACCCCACGGTCCTGCACCTGTTCGCCGTCGCCCGGGTGGGAGCGACCGTAGCGCTGATGCCGGAGAGCACCGCGCTCTTCCCCGCGACGTACATCGAGTTCTGCGAGCAGGTCGGCGGGACCATCTGGTACGCCGTCACGTCCACGCTGGTGTGGCTGGCCCGCCACGGAACGGGACTGCTGCCGAAGCTCAGTGGGCTCCGAGCGGCCGTGGTGGGCGGCGAGGCGCTCCTGGCGGGAGACGTCAACGCCCTGTTGTCGGCGGTGCCCCACGTCCGGCTTCTCAACGTCTACGGCCCGACCGAGAGCAACGTGTGCACCTTCCACGAGGTCAGGGGCATGCAGGACGAGGGCGTCGCGATCCCGATCGGCAAGGTCCTGCCCGGGGCCGAGGTGGTCGTGGTCGACGATGATCTCGCCCCGGTCGCCGACGGGACCACCGGGCAGCTCCTGGTCAGAGGGAGCATGCTGATGAAGGGGTACCTCGACGACGAGCAGACCGCGCGCTCCATGGTCCGCACCGCCGACCACCTGGACTGGTACGCGACCGGTGACTACGTGCGAGCGAACGCGCGGGGCGAGTTCGAGTTCGGGGGCCGGCGCGATACGCAGATCAAGTCACGCGGATTCCGCGTGGAGCTGGGCGAGGTCGAACGGCAGGCCCGGGCGTTCGACGGCGTCCACACCTGCGCGGCCGTGGCGAGTCCGGACGCGGTCTTCAGCAGTGCGATCACCCTCTTCGTCACCGCAGCGGCGCCGGAGGTCGTCGAGGCCCTGCGCAGCCATCTCGTCTCCCAGCTCCCGCACTACATGGTCCCCCAGGAGATCCGCTATCTGGAGGGCGAACTGCCCACACTGAGCAACGGGAAGACCGATCGCCGACGATTGACCGAGCTCGCCGCCCTGCCCGCGCCGCCCGAACCCGGCGGCCACACCGTCCACGTCGACTGACAGAGGAAGTTGAACGAGGTGCCAGCATCCCCGCCCGTCCCGGCTGGAAACGACACACGCCGGGGCCCCGACCCGGACGGATCCAGCGACGTTCTGCGTCATCCTGAGTTCCGTCGGCTGTGGGTGGCCAACGCGATGCGGAACGCCGCGGCGGAGGTGGCGAGCTTCGCCCTACCCGTCACCGCGCTCCTCCTGCTGCACGCGGGCCCGCTGGAGGTCAGTGCGATCTTCTTCTGCAGCAGGCTGGGCTACCTCCTCATCGGCCTGCCTGCGGGCGTCTGGGTCGACCGCTGGCCCAAGAAGCGCGTCCTGATCGCCAGCGACCTGATGTACGCATGCTCCTTCGGAAGCATCCCGATCGCCTACGCCCTCGGCGGCCTGGGCGTCCCGCAGCTGATGGCCGTGGCCTTCACGGTGAGCGTCTGCGGTGTGTTCTTCGACGTCGCCCACGCGAGCATCCTGCCGCAGATCCTGCCCAAGAAGCGGATCGCCGATGCGAACGCCCGGCTGCAGACCTCCCAGACCGCCGTCCAAGCGGTGTCGCCGAGCGTCGCCGGCGTCCTGACCCAGAACATCGCAGCGCCGCTCCTGTACTGCTTCACCCTGGTGTGCCACCTGGGATCCGCCCTGATGGTGCGGAGGATCCGGGTCGACCGTCAGGTGCCCGCGGCCGAGCCCGCGGCCAAGCGGCACTTCTGGCGGGAGGCCGCCGAGGGCATCCGGGTGCTGCGGGACCAGCCCCTGCTGCGACTGCTCTTCGCTCAGGCCGCGCTCAACAACTTCGGCGCGGGCATGATGCTCTCGATGATGCCGGTGTTCCTCCTCAAGGAGATCCACCTCTCCTCGTGGATGTTCGGCCTGCTGTCCACGCTGGGCGCACTCGCGGGTTTCACCGCCTCCCTCGTCTGTCCCAGGCTCCGGCGCTCCCTGGGAGAGATCCGGATGACACTCGTCTTCTCGGCCCTGACGCCGGTGGCCCTGGTGGCGGCGCCGCTCGCCTCGGTCTTCCGCGGTGCGGCGGTGCCGCTCGCGGCGACGGCCCAGATATGCGTCGGCTTCGTCGTCGTCGGCAGGGCGGTGGCCACGGCCGGGCTGCGGGCCCGGGTCACCCCCTCCCGGTTCCTCGGTCGCGTCACGGCCGCCAACAACGTCGTCACCCAGGGCGCCACCCCGCTCGGATCCGTGATGGGCGGCATCGTCGCCAGCGCCACGACCACCAGCGTCTCCCTGTGGGTCGGTGTCCTGGAGATGTGCATTCCACTGATCCTCCTCATCAGTTCACCGATGCGCTCGATCCGCACGCTGCCCCCGGAGTGGGAGGCGGACTGACCCGGGGCCGAGCGCCGGACGTGGACGTCGGCCGCACAGGCAGATCCGGAGCCCCATGCCGATGGGGCCGCCGACATACACACTCACTGGAAGGACAACCCATGAACGCGACGGACCAACTGGGCCGGACGATCGACCGGGCGGAGTTGGAGCGGCTGAAGGCCGACTACCAGGAACAGGGATTCGCCGTCATCAGGAACGTGATCCCCGAGGACCTGATAGCGGAAGCCCGCAGCCACGTCGAATGGCTGATGAGCAGGTACCCGGACCTCCGGCCGGAGCACCTGCACCACCCGCTGATCCGCAACGACGCGTTCTGGGTCCGGTTGATCACCGATCCCCGGCTGGTGGACATCGCGGAGGCCTTCCTCGGACCGGATCTCGCCTGCTTCACCGCGCACTACATCTGCAAGCCGCCCCATGACGGGCAATCGGTCCTGTGGCACCAGGACGGGGCGTACTGGAAGCTCGACCCTATGGAGGCGCTGACCGTGTGGCTCGCGGTGGACGCGAGCAACCGGGAGAACGGCTGCCTCCGCATGATCCCGGGAAGCCACCGGCTTCCTCTGCACGAACCCTCCCTGCGCACGGACGTGCCGAACATGCTCTTCTCCGCCGCGGACGAGGACCTGGTCCGGCAGTGGAGCCGGGAACGCGGCATCGTGGACATCGAACTCAACCCGGGAGACGTGTCGATCCACCACCCCCATCTCCTGCACTACTCGGAGCCGAACACCTCGGCGAACCGGCGCTGCGGCCTCGACATCGGCTACATCTCGACCTCGACGCGCATCCGCAGCGAGGGTGTCTACCTCGACCCGATCCTGGTCCGAGGCCAGGCCCAGGAGGGGGTCAACCAGTACCGGAGCGTTCCGCCGTTCGTCGCGGGAGAAACGATTCCGTTCCGGGGACACGAGGAATGGAACGCACGGCCCGACGTGTCCGAGGCCCTGGGCGCACCGTCCCAGTCCCCCATCGAATCGACCCTGCACATGATCGACAGACTGCGGGAGGGAACCGTGGCGCACTGATCCTGCCGGCCGCAGTGACGGTGCGGCCGGGCCCGACCTCGTCGGTTCGACCGCCCTCCTCGGGCGCCGGTCCCGACGCGGCGGGCCTGTGAGGAAATCTGACGGGGAAGGGTCGACAGGGGGTCCGTGATGGGTGTTCCGCACGGTTGGGGTGACGAGATGTGCCGAGGTGAGCGGTAGGTGGCCGGGTGGGATCTCGCCCCGATCGGCCTGCTGCGGTACGCGGGCTTCCCGTTCGACCTGTTGGGTCCGCTCGCCGATGAGGCCGCGGCCGGGCAAGCGCAGGAGCTGCTGGCCCTGACGCGTGCGGTGACCGGGCTGGCCCAGCGGGTGAAGGCGGCGTTCCGGGAGCACGGGATCGGGAAGGACGGCGATCTGGCCTCCGATCTGGGCATGCTGCGGTGCGTGCCCGAGCAGGCCCGCGTGCGGATCCGGCCCCGGCTCGACGGCGCGGGATGTGAGGCGCTGGACGCGTACAACCGGGGTGTCGCCGAACTGGACGGTGCCTGGCGCGAGTTCACCTCGCAGCACGCGGCGCGGCTGGAGGCCGGACGGCAGTACGTGGTCGACACCTTCGACGATCCGGCCCTGCGCCAGGTGCTGCTGCTCTCCAACGACGCCGGGTACCGGAAATTCACGGACTGGCTCGACCGCGGCGGCGCCGGATCGGCCGGGCACCGGCGGCGGATGACGGATCTGCTGACGATGTACCTGCAGCGGGTGACGACCAAGAACGAGACCAATTCGCATTTCGGCCCGCTGTCCACCGTGCGGGTCACCGCCCGGCCGGGCGGTGTCGCCTGGTCCGAGGGCGGGCTCGAACGCCGGGCCTTCTTCGCGCACTGGGCCGGCGAGGCACTGGCCGAGGTCTTCAGCGACCGGCCGGGTCTGCGGGACCTGGTGCGGCCCAGGCGGCGCCCGCTGGCCTTCCTGGAAGGCGCCGAGCTGCGACGGTACGCCTTCCGGACCAGCAGCGGGACGGCGGGAGACTGGCGCTTCCTGCCGGACGGGGTCGCCGAAGCGACGCCCGAGGAGCGCTGGGTGTGGGAGCGCTGCGACGGCCGGAGGAGCCGGGCCGAGCTGCGCCGCGCGTGGCACGAGCGCTATCCCCGGGCCGCGGCCGAGGAGTTCGACCGGGTCCTGGACGCCCTGCACCGGGACGGCTGGGTCGTCGCGCGCTGGGAGATACCGATCGGCGACCCGGACCCGCTCGGCGTGCTGGCCCGCCTCCTGGACGAGGCCGGACCGGACGGCGCGGAGGAACGCGCCCTGGTCGGGCGGCTGGAGCTCGCCCTCGGGCGGTTCGCCAGCGCCCCGCCCGGCCGGCGGGCCGCCGCGCTGGAGGAGATCAAGGCCGAGTTCTCGGCGATGACGCAGCAGTCCGCCAACCGGGCCGGCGGACGGCACTACGCCGACCGCACGGTTGTCTTCGAGGAGGCCTACGGACCGGTGCGGTCCATGACGGTCGGCGCCGACGTCGCCGCCACGCTCGGCACGGAGCTGGCGCCGGCGTACGACCTCGCGCTGTTGGCCTCCCGCCGCCGGCTGCGGCGCGAGGGTGAGCTGCTGCGGGACTGGGTCGCCGGCACGTTCGGGGCGGACACCCCGGTGCCCCTGGAGCGGTTCTACGCCCGGTTCTTCGCGCACAAGCCGGTCCTGGACCGGGACTGCGAGGAGGTCGACCGCGAGGTGGCGCGCCTGGAGGCGGACATCGCCGAGGCGCTGCTGGGGGAGCACGACACCGGGGAGCACGAGGTCGTGCTCGAGGCCGGCCTGCTGGAGGAGCTGATCGCGCGGGAGCCCGATCCGCTGCCCGCCGTCTGCAACCCCGACGTGCTGCTGGCCGCCCGGGACCGCGAGGCGCTGGACCGGGGCGACTACCTGGCCGTCGTGGGTGAGTGCCATGCGGTTCGGGAACTGCTGACGCACTCCAGCTTCGCGCCGATGCTCCAGTCCGAGGCCCCGGAGCTGCTCGACGAGATTCAGCGCCGGTACCGGGCGCTGCTGGCCGAGGACGAACTGCTGGTGGACGTGGTGCGCTCCCACCGGGACAAGACCGGCACGGCCCTCAGCCACCCCTGCCCCGACTTCGAGGTCCACGGGTTGTCCGGCAAGCCGCGGGACCGGGTGCTCCACCCGGCGCAGTGCCATGTCATCGTGCGCGACGGCCGGCTGGAGCTGCGCGCGGAGGGTGTCGCGCAGCGCCTGCGGCTCATGGCGCCACTGGCCGGGGGCCCCAGCATCCGCCGGGATCCCCTGGTCCCGTTCTCGTTCCCCCGGCACTTCGGCGGCCTCGGGCTGCGCGGGCCGGGCCGCGCCCACCTGCCCAGGATCCGGTACGGCCGGGTGGTGCTCCAACGGGAGCTGTGGCGGATACCGCCCGGTGCGCTGCGCGGCTGGAGCCCGGGCGTCCACCGGGCGGCCGGGGACGCGGCCGAGTTCGCCGCCGCCTGCCGGCTGCGCGCCGAGCTGGGACTTCCGCGCCACGGTTTCGCGAAGATCCCGGGCGAGCCCAAGCCGGTGTTCGTGGACTGGACTTCGCCGCTGCTGGTGCGACAGCTCTTCCGGCTGGCCAGGAAGGTGGAGGAGGCCGTCGAGTTCACGGAGATGCTGCCCGCCCCGGACCAGCTGTGGCTCGACGTCGGCGGTGGGCGGCGTACCAGCGAGCTGCGCTGCGCGGTCTTCTCCGGCGGGCTGGCGCTGGTGGCCCGGGAGCGTTCGTGACCGCCGCCGCCCTGCGGCCCACCACGGTCGACCTGCATCTGCACAGCCGTGCCTCGGACGGGGACCTCGCCCCGGAGGAGCTCGCGCGCCACGCCGCGGCCGCCGGAGTCACGGTGGCCTCCTGCACGGACCACGACACCTTCGCCTCGGCCAGCGTCTTCCGCGCCGAGTTCGAGAGGCTCGGCGGACACTGCATCGCCGGCTGCGAGGTGACCACGAGTTGGCTGGGCCGGGAGACCCACCTGCTCGTCTACGGCACGCTCCACCCCGACTTCGCGCGCCGGGTGCGCCGCATCCACGACGACCACCTCGCCTGCCTGCGGCAGCGGGTGGAGGCGATACGGGCCATCGGGGTCCCCCTCTCCTGGGCGGATGTCGAGTCGCTGGTCGGAGCGGACCGGATCCCCTACTTCGGGGAGATCCTGCGCCTCGTGCTCCACAAGGCGGCGGGGGACGAACGGTTCGCCCGCTACACGCCGGGCACGCTGCTGGACCTGCAACGCGACTGGTTCGAGGAGGGCCGTCCCCTGTACGTGCCGGAGCCCGCGTGGCCGCCACTGCCGGAAGTGATCGGCTGGGCCAGGACGGCGGGAGGCGTGCCCGTACTCGCCCATCCGGCCCGCGCCCTGGCACAGGCCCCGGAGGGCCTCGACGCGTTGGCCGGGCTTCGCGAGGCCGGCCTCGCCGGCCTGGAGGCGTGGACCACCTGGCACACTCGGGCCGAGGCCGAGAGCGTGCTGCGGCTGTGCTCCCGGCTGCGGCTCGTCGCCACCCAGGGCTCGGACTTCCACGGCACCCGGATCAAACCCTGGGCCACCGGCCCGGGGCTCCTGCCAGGCGGCGGATCCCCCGACCCGCAGGCACTGGTGGAGGCCCTGCTCTGCTCCTGAGGAAACGCCCTGAGAGCGGCCTGACACCGGCTCACCCCGGTTGACCAGCCAACCGACCAGCCAACCCGACCGTCCAGCCGACCGACCGACGGACCGTCCAGCCGACCGACGGACCGTCCGACACCGAGGAGATCCGACGCATGTTACCGGGCATACCGGACACCGGCCCCACGGCCTCATGGCGTGTCCTGCCCTTCGCCTTCCTCCGCCAGGCCGGTTTCCCGCTGGCCCTGCTCGACCCGCTGCGGGCACCGGAGGTGGGCGCACAGGCGGCACGGACCGACCGGGCCGAGGCGGCGGAACGCGCGGCGGCCGGCAGGCTGCGCGCCCTGCTCCACCGCAACGCCCTGGGCGACGCCCATCCGGACATCACCGGGCGCCTCGGCCAGGGCCGGGACCTCAGGGCGCGGCACCTCAGACGGCTGCGAGCCCTGGGCCCGGACACGGAGCGGGCCCTCGAGGAGTGGCAGGAAGCCGTACGGCTGAGCCGGGAGGCCGGACGGGAGTTCGCGCGCGCCCACCGCACCGCGCTGGACGCGGGCCGCGCGGCCGTCGTCTGCGCGTTCGACGACGACGCCCTGCGGCAGATGCTGCTGCTGTCCAACGACGCCCAGTACGCCTTCTTCGCCGACTGGCTGGACACCCGCAGCGGACCGCTCTCGGCGGCCGAGCGCAGCCGGGTCGACACGCTCGCCCGCTACCTGCAGCGGGCCTGCACGAAGAACGAGACCCACTCCCACTTCGGCCCCTTCACCCCGGCCCGGCTCACCGAGCACGGCGAACTGGGCTGGTCCGCGGGCGCGGACACGGTCCGTACCGTCTTCCTGACGCACTGGGCCGCCCAGGAGCTGGCCCGTACCGCCCTGCGCGACACGCGGCTGGCCGACCGGGTGCGGCCCAGGCGCCACCCGCTCACCTTCCTGCGGGACGAACGCGCGGAGCGCTTCGCGTTCGCCACCGCCGCGGTGTCGGACTTCGGCAACTGGCGGTTCCGGAAGTCGGCGGAGCGCGCTCTGAGCCCCGTCGAGGCCTGGATCCTGCGGCACAGCGACGGCGGGAGCGAACTGCGCGAGCTGCGTCGCCTGTGGCACGCGCGGCATCCGCAGGAACCGACCGACCCGACCCTGTTCGACGGGGTGGTCGCGGACCTGACGGCCGACGGCTGGCTGATCGCGGAGTTCGAGATACCCAGTGGCACCGTCGACGCCCTGGGCGACCTGCGGGCGGCACTGCCGCGGCACCCCGCCGCCGCCGACCTCCTGCGCCTCACCGACGAGCTCCAGGCCCTGCTGGTCGAGTTCGCGCAGGCCGGCCCGGACATCAGGCCCGTGCTGCTCGACCGGATCAAACGCCGCTTCGAGGAGACCACCGGACGCTCGGCGAACCGCGGCCAGGGCGACATCTACGCCGACCGCAGCGTCCTGTTCGAGGAATGCCGCAGCACCCTGCGCGACCTGACTGTCGGCCCCGCGATCACCGACTTCCTCTCCCGGGAGCTGACGCTCGCCTACGAGCTGGTGCTGGTGCTGCCCAGACTGCGGATCCAGCTGGAGACCGAGCTCCTGCACCACTGGTGCCTGAGCCGGTACGGTCCCGGACACGACATCCCTCTGAGGACGCTGTACGAGGACTTCTTCGCCGACGTGGCCGGGCTGACCGCCGAGGTCGCGGCCGTCGAGAAGCGACTGGCGGACAAGGCCGCCGAGGTCACCGACGTGCTGCTGCCACGGAATGCCCGGCGGCACCGGGTGGAGGTCGCCGAGAAGTCGGTACGAGACCTGCTCGCGGGCTGCCGCGCATGGCCCGGCGCCGTACTCAACCCCGACGTGATGTTCGTGGCGGACGGCGCCGCCGAGCTCGCCGCGGGCGACTTCCTGGCGGTCATCGGCGACTGTCACGCCGTCCGTGACCTGCAGACCCACACCAGCATCGCCCCCCTGCTGGCGAAGGAGTTCCCGCAGCTGCCGGAGCTGGTCGCCCGGTACTACGCCGGCATCGTCGCCGAGGACGAGGTCGTGGTCGACATCGTCCGCGAGCACGGGGCCAAGACGTCGGCCCGGGTGGACCTGGGCCTGCCCGACTTCGAGGTGGCCGGCCGCTCGCCGCTGCCACGCGACAGGGTGATCACCCCGGAGTCGGTGTTCGTCCGGGTGACCGACCGTCGACTGGAGCTTCGCGACGCCTCGCTGCCGGGGCGACTGCGGCTGATGGCCGCGCCGGCCGGCACGCCGAGCATCCTGGGCGACCCGCTCAGCGTGTTCGCCTTCCCCCGGCATTTCGGCGGCGGCGTCCTGCCGGTGCGGCACCGCTCGCACATCCCCCGCATCACGTGCGGACGGGTGGTCCTCCAACGGGAGGAGTGGCGCGTCCCCGCCGAGCGGCTCACCGGGGGCCGGACCGGCGGGGACGACAGCGCCGACTTCGCCGCGGCCCTTCGGCTGCGCGCCGAACTGGAGCTGCCCGCCCAGGTCTTCGCCAAGGTGGCCTCGGAGCCCAAGCCCGTCTACGTGGACTGGGACGCACCGCTCCTGGTGCGGCAGCTGCTGCGCATGGCGCGCCGGGACGGCGGGCAGGTCACCCTCTCGGAGATGCTGCCCGGCCCGGACACGCTGTGGTTCTCCCCCGACGGGCATCGGTACACGAGCGAGCTGCGGTGCACGGTGTTCTCCCCGGGAGAGAGCCCGGGAGCGGACGCATGAACACCAGCCTGCGCGCGGGGACCCGGGGCGGTGCGGAGCGCGGGCTCGGCGCCGGCTTCCGCCGGACCTGGGCCGCCGCCACGGTCTCGGCCGTCGGGACGGGCATGCACTTCGCCGCCTTCCCGGTCCTGGCCGCGCAGGTCACCTCGGATCCCGGCCTGCTCTCCCTGGTGACGGTCCTGGGCAGCCTGCCGTGGCTACTCGTCGCACTGCCCGCCGGCGTGCTCGTCGACAGGACGGACCCCGGGCGCATCATGGTCGCTGCGGACGTCGGCCGCGCGCTGGCCGTCGTCGCTCTGATCGCCGTGCTCCGGGCGGACGGGCCGAACCTGCCGTTGCTGCTCGTCGTGTCGGCGCTGCTGGGTGTCGGCGAGGTCTTCTTCGAGTGCGCCGCGCAGTCCTTCCTGCCCGCCGTCGTCGCAAAGGAGGACCTGGAGCCCGCCAACGGCAGGCTCTTCACCGGGGTGACGGCGGGCCGCGACTTCGTCGGGCAGCTCGTGGGAGGGGCGCTCTTCGCGCTGTCCCGGTCCCTCCCGTTCGCGGTGAACCTCCTCTCCTTCGTGGCCTCCGGTCTCCTGATCGCCGGTGTGCGCACCGAGGGCGTCCCGCCTGAGCGGGCCGCCAAGGAGCCCATGGCGGCGCAGATCGCGGCGGGCTGGCGGCTGGTCCTGCGCAGCCGCGTGCTGCGGTCCTTCGCGCTGGCGTCGGCGGTGGCGAACGCCGTCTTCCTCGGCGAGCTGGCCGTCCTCGTGCTGTTCGCCACCCGGGAACTCGGCCTGGCCGGGCGGTACTACGGACTGCTGCTGACCGCGATGGCGGTGGGGAGCGTCGCGGGCGGTCTGCTGGCCCCACGACTGGTCCGGCGGCTGGAGCGCCGGGCGGCGCTGACCGGTGCGCTCGTCGCCATCGGCGCCGCCTCCCTGGTTCTCGGGCTGGCCGCCGAACTGCTGTCCGCCCTGGCCGCGTTCGTCCTGATGGGGTTCGCGATGACGGTGTGGAACGTCGTCGTGGTGTCCCTACGGCAGATGATGGTTCCGGCGCAGTTCCTGGGACGCACCAACAGCGTCTACCGGCTGCTGGGCTGGGGCGCGATGCCGCTGGGCGGCCTGCTGTCCGGGGCCGCCGCGGGCGCCTGGGGGCTGCGGGCGCCCTTCGTCCTGGGCGGTCTGGCCACCGTCCTGTGCGCCCTGGCCGTCGCCCGCGTCCTGTACCGGGAGACGTTGCCGACCGACTCCGGCGAGCGGGGAACCGGCGCTCGCGAATCGTGAGAAGAGGAATGTGATGGGAGAACGACATGGTGTCAAGGACGGTAGCCGCGCCCTTACCGGTGGGCGACGGGATCCACGCCGAACCCGCCCGGTGGACGTTCGGCGGGGGCGTCTCTCAGACGTTCGACGAGCATGTGAGCAAGAGTGTCCCGCTCTACCGTGAGGGTCATGAACTGGTCGCCCAGCTGTCCGACTTCTTCGTCCGCCCGGCCGGCCTCGTCCTGGACGTGGGCTGTTCGACCGGCACCCTGATCCGCACCCTGGCGCAGCGCCACCGGGGCACCGGGGCCAGGTTCCTGGGGATCGACGTGGAGCCCAGCATGGCGGCGGCGGCCGCGGAGCAGTGCGCGAAGTACCCGGAGATCTCGATCCTGGAGGCGGACGCCGCCGCCATCGAGTTCGACCGACTGGACTTCGCGACCCTGTACTACACCCTCCAGTTCATGCCGCGGGAACGGCGCAGGGTCCTGCTGGCCTCCCTGTGCTCCGCGCTCCCGGAGGGAGGGGCCGTCGTGGTGTTCGAGAAGGTTCGGTCCGCCACCCCCATGCTGCAGGACCTCATGCAGCAGACGTACCAGGAGTTCAAGATGAACCAGGGGTACACCCCGGACGAGGTGCTCGGGAAGTCCCGGAGCCTGAAAGGGGTCCTCGACTGCCTCACCAGCGAGGAGAACGTGGACATGCTCCGCGGGGCCGGATTCAGCCAGGTCATGTCGATGCAGAAGTACATCTGCTTCGAGGGGTTCCTGGCGGTCAAGTAGCGTCGAGCGATGCCAGACAATGCACGGAGAAGGGCTTGAGGAAGGTGTCAGGTGAGGTTTCCCGTCACTGAACAACTGATCGACTGCGCGACCCTGGGCGACCGGGCCCGGTGGGACCGTTCCCTGCCGGCGGTGGCCGCCGAGGGCGCGACGGCGCTGCGCCGGCACGGCTTCGTCGTCTTCCGGATCGGGGCGCTGCGCTGGGGCGAGCAGGACAGCCGCGAGGTGGCGCACCGTCTCACGGCGCAGCTGCGCGAGCAACTGGTGCGGGACGGAGCGCCCGAGGAGCTGTACGTCGAGGCGGACGCGGCGCAGCCCACACCCGTCCCGGACGAACGGCAGGTCCGCACGCTGCTGCCGCACCACGACGGCCAGCACTCCTCCTACCTGACGCCGAGCCTGCTCGACGACCCCGAGTGGGATCCGTCGCTGCGCACGTTCTCGGACACCGGGTACACCACCACCCACCCCCACAAGCTGTACCAGGGCATCTTCATCGCCAGCCCCGGGGAGGGCCTGAGTGTCACCACCTACTACGACTGGCTGCGCGTCCTCGACGACGTCCGCCGGTCGCGCGGCGACGCGCAGGGCGTGAGCACGGCGCGCTGGCTCGCCCGCAACATCCGCGCCTCCTTCGCCGCGGCCCAGCGCCACGGATCCTCCTACCCCACCGTCGCCGGGTTCCTCGGGCTGACCGAGGAGGCGCTGTTGGCCACGCCGCTGCTGCACTGCGAGCGTCCGCTCGCGGATGCGGCCAAGGAGCGCTTCCCGCTGCTGCGTGTGCTCAGTACCCGGTGCCCCTGCGGCGGCTGCGAGGGGGAGGTGCGACGGGTGTTCTGCCACGTCACGGCCCTGGGAGCCGGGCTCAACTGGCGGGAGTTCCGTGAACGTTACGAGATCCTGGCTCCCAGCGAGCGCTTCGACCTGCTGATCGGCGACAATCTGACGATGCACCACGGCGGCCTGGCCGGCGGCCCCGGACGGGTGATCGAGCCGCTCTGCCTGGTGCTGGACGAGCCGCGGGGTCCTGCCTACGAGGACTGGCTCCACCACATGTGGCGGCGTACGGCCGCCGATCACGACGCCGTCCCCGGCGCCGCAGCACTCGCGGATGCCGTCCGATGACCGACCAGGCGACCACCGGACCGGCCGGGGACGAGGACGTCACGGACGGGCTCGCCGAACTGGCGGCCTCGCTGGGCTACACCCCGCCGGAGGTGTTGAGCAGCGGGGTGGAGTTCCTCGTCTACCTGGCGAGCCCGCCGGCCGGGGCGGGGCGCGGTGACGTGGTGCTGCGGGTGCCGCGCGCCCGGACGTTCCACACCGCGAACAACGTCGGCGTCGGCGCGCACGCCCTGCTGGAGCAGGAGCTGCGGCTCACCCAGTGGCTGGCCGCGGACGGCTTCCCCGTCGCCCGGGCCCTGGGCATCGAGCACACCCGGACCGGCACACCGGTGCTGGTCTCGTCCTTCGTCGACTCCGACTCCCAGACTCCGGACTGGTCCGAGGTCGGGGCGCTGGTCGCCGCTCTGCACCGGAAGCCGGTTCCGGACATCGCGCCCGTCGTCCAGGGCGGCCGGCCGGTTCCCGAACTGCTCGCGCAACGACTGCCGGACCGGTTCGCCCGGTTGCTGGCTTTGCGCCCGGGCCTGGGCGAGATCCCCGCCCGCGCGGCGATCACCGCCAGGCTCGCCGAGACCTCGGCCCGGCCCGCGCTGCTCCACCTGGACCTGCGCCGGCAGAACCTGCTGTGCAGCCGGGGGGAGGTCGCCGCGCTGATCGACTGGTCCAACGTGCTGATCGGGGACCCGGCGATGGAGCTGGCGCGCCTGTCCGAGTACGCGCTCATCCCGGACAACGGCCTGGACGAGCAGGCCATTCGCCAGGGCTACGAAGCGGCGGGGGGAAGTCCGTCCGTCACCCCTGTGGCCGACGTGCTCTACCGGCTGGACACGGCGGTGATGCTCGCCCTGGTCTTCAACTCGGTGGCCCCGGATCCCGACCTCGCGCCGGTGCAGACGGCACGAGTCGTCGAACTCCTGCAGATCCTCGACACCGTGTGGTGAGGCGCCCGGGGTGAGGCCCGCCACCGGGCCTCACCCCGGAGCAGTTCTCGCGCTGGACGACCGGCCTGCAGGGGCAGCTGCCAGCCGCCGCCGCGTTCCTGGCGGACCTCTGCGGCCTGGCCTGTGCGGCCCCGCCCGGCGGGAGGGCAATGCCTTCCTGGCTCGGGACCGGATCCTCCCGCACGGCTCGCTCGGAAGCGTTCAGCGGACGGGGGATTCGACGGGTGCCGACATTCAGCCATCCTCCGGGTCCGCCACCGTCTGCCCGCACGGGGGACGGCGGCCGGGTATCGAGACGGATGAGCGCGGAAAGGCCGCCAAGGCCCGGGTCCGGCGGCAGCTGGACTTCCGTGATGGGCGCATAGTCGCGGGTCCCGCTTTGCCCTCGGTCACTCATGGCTCAACCCACCTCGCGATGACTGGCCGAGGACGCGGCCGACGACCTCGCCACCGCCCGGCCGGCGCGCACCAGCCAGACCTACGCCGAACAGTGGCGCTACTTCGCCCGCTGGTGCGCCGACAACGGCCGCCACTCGGGCCCGCGCACCAGCGAAGCGAACATGGTCTCCTACATCTCCCACCTGCGCCGCCGCGGCGGCCGCGACGGCACGGGCGCGCCCGTCAGCTCCCTGCGCCTGGCGATGGCCGCGATCCGCGACGCCAACGCCCGCGCGGGCTATGAGTGGCTGTTGTCGTTCCGATCTTGAGCGGTGTTGGTCGAACGGGAGTCTCGATCGGGTGACTTCGGTGGGTGCCGGGCATGAGAACAGGGCCTCTTGGTAGCTCGAAGGGTGTCTACGCCAAAGAGCGTTCCAGGAGGCCCTGTTGTCGCAGTTCTACGCCATCGCGGGAGCGGGGTCCACTTCGGTCACCCTCGCGTGTGACTGCCTCGCTCACCGGTTCGGGAATGCCGCCGACCACGGGGCGCGCGAGCGCCGCTACCCGACGGACATGTCGGACGCGGAGTGGGCGGTGGTGCGGCCGCTGCTGCCGGTGCCGGGCTGGCTGCGAGGCCGGGGCGGTCAGCCGGAGGCCTACTGCCACCGGACGATGTTGGACGCGATCCGCTACCTCGTCGACAACGGAACGAAGTGGCGGGCGATGCCGGCCGACTTCCCGCCGTGGGACCGGGTCTACGCGTTCTTCCGCCGCTGGCGCGACCACGGCCTGGTGAAGGAGTTCCACGGCCGGCTGCGCGGAGAGGTCCGCGAGAAGGCGGGGCGGGATCGGGAGCCGAGCGCGGGCGTGATCGACTCCCAGTCCGTCAAGGCGGACGCCGTCGCAGGCGCCGACAGCCGCGGCTTCGACGGCGGCAAGCTGGTCAACGGCCGCAAGCGCCACGTCGTGGTCGACACGCTCGGTCTGCTGCTGGGGGTGATGGTCACCGCCGCGGACATCGGCGATCGCGCCGCCGCCCACGTCCTGCTCGCCCAGGTGGCCGACGCGCACCACCTGCTGGCGCTGGTCTGGGCCGACGGCGGCTACACCGGCAGCCTCGTCGAGTACTGCCTGGCCGCCCTCGGCCTGGTCCTCGCCATCGTCAAACGCACTGACGACATGCGCGGCTTCGTCGTGCTGCCCAAGCGGTGGATCGTGGAGAGGTTCTTCGCCCACCTGATGCGAAGCCGTCGCCTCGTGCGGGACTTCGAACGCTGCACCACCAGCGCGGAGGCGATGGTCTACTGGTCGGCGACGATGCTCATGACCCGGCGCCTTGCCCGGCCCCGGCCTTCGCGAGCGTGAACAGGCCCGGCGTCGGCTCGGCAAGCCACCCCCGCGCTGTCAGCCGCTTCGCCTTCGACCGCAGGGCCTCCACCTTCCCGGGCACCGGGTCCAGGCCGAAGCAGGCGGCCATCTCCTGGCACGTCAGCGGCCCCTGGCCGAGACGATTCCGGTCCGCGAGCACCTGCAGGATGCGCTGGTAGTCCACCGACAGTACCGACCAGGCCAGCCCCGCACGCCACATCGGCACCACCGACTTCGGCTTCGCCGCCCCCGAAGATGCGGGCAGAGCCGACGGTACACCGCGATCCGACGGCTCCTCTGCGGCATCCGGGCCGGCACCGTCACCTCCGCCCGGGGACAGCACCTCGTCGACACGCGAACGGGCGATGACCCACTCGTTCAACTCCCGCTCGGCCACCACCAGCTCGGCCTGGATACGGTCGGCCTCCGCCCGCAGGTCGTCCACACGACGGCGAGCACTCAGCTCACGCTGTTCCAGCAGCCCCACAACCGACGGCATCCCGACCTCCACACGAGCGGCGACTCAACACGTCACCACTCCCCGAGGCCACCGACCCTATGCCTGAGCAGCGGAAACACAGCCCTCACGCCCGGAAAGACTGTGAGGATGATTTGGTGCCGCTTCGAGCGGCGGCTTGACTCGCGGAAAGACTGGCCCTGGTGCCTTTCTGTTGATCTGTCGGCCACCGCCCGAAGCGGCTCCAGCTGCCGCCGGGCAGGGGACGTGTCCCGATAGGGGCCTTCGCGACAGGCACGATCACAGTCTTGACCTCCCCGGTCCGGCGACGGCTACCGGTTCCGAGGCGATCAGGAGACAGGCGACCTTGCCCAGCATCACGCAGCCCGCTGCCCAGCGTCACACCCCGGCCGATCCCGGCGAAGAGATCCTCCTCGGCGTCGACACCCACAAGGACTTCCACGCGGCGGCCGTCGTCACCGTCCTCGGCGCCGCCCTGGACGGCCGCACCTTCCCGGCCACCACCGAGGGATATCGCCAACTCGTCGCCTGGGCACGCTCGTTCGGTGCCCTGCACCGGGCTGGGGTGGAGTGCACCGGCTCCTACGGCGCCGCGCTCGCCCGATTCCTGCGCGCCGAGGGCATCGAGGTGACCGAGGTCAACCAGCCCGACAAGGCGGCGCGTCGACGCCGTGGCAAGACCGACGCCGTTGACGCGGAAGCGGCGGCCCGCGCAGTGCTGGCCGGTCGCGCGACCGCAACCGCGAAGACGAGCGACGGTCCGGTCGAAGCACTGCGACTGCTCAAGCTCGCGAAAGCGTCCGCGATCAAGTCCCGGACCCAGGCCATCAACCAGCTCAAGAGCGTCCTGGTCTCGGCCGACGCCGCCTTGCGCGAGGCGCTGGCCGGGCTGAGCAATCCGCACTTGTTCAAGCGGTGTGCCGAACTGGACGACTCGCAGGAAGACGGGCCGGCGGACACTGCCCGACACGTGCTGAAGCTCCTCGCCGGCCGCATCCAGTACCTGACCGGGGAGATCGACAGCCTCAACAAGCGGATAGCCGCGGGAGTCGAAGCGCATTTCCCCGGCCTGCTCGACACGCGCGGCGTCGGCCCGGACAGCGCCGCCAGCCTGCTGATCTCGGCAGGCGACAACCCCGACCGCCTCAGCAGCGAAGCGTCCTTCGCCGCCCTGTGTGGCACCAGCCCCGTCGAGGCATCCTCCGGAAAGACCCAACGACGGCGGCTCAACCGCGGAGGCGACCGACAGGCTAACGCCGCCCTCTACCGGATCGTCCTCAGCCGCCTTCGCTGGGACGACCGCACCCAGGACTACCTGCGGCGACGCCTTGCCGAGGGCAAGACCCGCCGGGAGATCATCAGGTGCCTGAAGCGATACGCCGCACGTGAAATCTACCGACTCATCGCCCCCAGCAGGACAGCCGTGTGCCACGCAAAACCCGACGGAACCACAAGTTGACATCCATAGGGGCATCAACAGCCACTCAGGCCCGAGCAGTCGAAGCCCAGAACGCCCGCCCCGCTCGGCCGGGAGTGCGCCGGAGGACTCGCCGGACTTCACCAACGACTTCGAGTTCACCCCGCGAGGCCAGGGGTGTGCCCCACTTCGAGGTCGACTGAAAGCTGGTCGCCAACTTCGCCCCGCGAAGCCGGGGGTGTGGCTGTTCGCCCCTGGCAGCCGAAGGTGCGCCCTTGACCGGAAGGGCCTTGACGTGTCAGCGTCGATGCGCCTCGCACCGCAGGGACCCCGACAGTCACGAGGTCACAGCCCGGGAGCAGGGACGCTCACCCCATCCTTGGCCGCATACAACGCGGGCAGCAGGTCCTCGCTGGTCATCCCTAGTCCCGGGTAGACGTAGACCAGGCCCCCATGCGGCCACCTCAGCCGTGCTGCCGGGTAGTCGGCTCGGACGTCGTCCGATGCCGCGGCTCCGACGCCGGCCTCGACGTAGTCGGCGAGGTCCGGCTGGCCCAGTTGCGTCACGAGGTTGCGCAGGAACAGGACACAGGTCGCCGGGTCGAAGGCAGCCACGTCGTCGGGTTCCAGGATCACGCCGATCCGCTCACCGGCATGCTTGTCGAAGAAGAACTGGCCGAGCACCGCCGGGACACGGCCAGCTGTCCACACGAAGTCGCGGGTATGCAGGTGCGCACAGGGCAGCACGGTGATGAACAGGTCGCACAGCGGTTTGTCCATCGGCAACCGCTCCGCGTTGAAAAGGGCGATCACCTGGCCGTCGTGCGCTGCGGCGAGGTGCGCGAGGCGGTCCGACCAGTCCTGCCCGATACGTGCGATGGTCTGGCTCACGCGGTGGACGTCCTCGGGCTCCGGCGCTTGGTGGGATTGCTCCAGGCGGCGGGCCTCCTCCGTTGCCATCCGTTCGCTCGCCCGGTTGGGCGCGTAGCCGGCTGTGACGTCGTGCAGCCAGCGGGGCAGCAGGTCCTTGGTGATGTAGTCGTAAAGACCGACGAAGGCACGGCCCTCGTTCTCGAACGCGTCGATGACGACGTCGGCGAAGTCGGTGTAGCGGTGCTGATACTGGCCTGCGGTCTTGCCGGTGAGCACCCACTGGGCGGCCAGCAGCAGCGGGAGACGCCCGGCGAGCATGGGGCGGGTCCGGTCGACGAGCTCGTCGCGGCGCCGGCGGGCCGAGCGCCAGGAGGACTCCAACGGATCGCTCTCCAGCGCGTCGATCACCTCGCTCCGGGCCGTCAGCGCGCCGAAGGCGATCACCGGCAGCCGACCGTCGGCGAGCTGCTCGTGCCCGATCTCCGTCGCGCGCTCGTACTCCTCCAGCTTCCGGGCCGCCGTGAGGTAGTCGCGGAGCGGGCCTGGCGGTGGGCAGTGCAGGTTCTCCGGCAGCCTGCGGTCGCCCAGGGTGCCCTCGGCCGGCTGGACGAAGACTTCCTCCACGGCTCGGCTGCGCAGGGCGTGGCAGTTCGGATCGGCGTGCCAGAGGGCACCGGTCTTGCCGCGCCAGGCCGTGACTTGTGCCCCGGCCCACGGCCCGAGCGGCGCGCCGTCACCGGGGCCGGCGCTGTACGGGGGCGGCCCGTCGGTCGGTTCATGACTCGGCATCTGCGCTCCCCTCTTCCTGCGTGCCGGGATCGGAGAGGCGACCGATCGCCGAGTCGGCCCGGTCGCCGGATCCGTACGGTCCGAAGGGCCCTATCTCGCCGGGCCGTCGGGCGCCCAGCAGTGGGCCGGCGCCCTTGTGTCGGAACTCGCCTGCCAGCACCCTGCGGCCTCCGCGCGGTCGTGGTCGTCGGCCGATTCTCCCACTCGCGCTGTCTCGGCGATGGTCACCGTGTGTAGATGATCAGGGGTCGCAAGCAGGTTCCCGAGCGGGCCTGCGGAGGCGTCCGGGAGGTGCCGCGCGACGCCTCCGGCGCGAGGTCACGAAGTCGGCTGACGTCTTGACAGATTCGGGAGCGGTCGCTCAACTGCCCGAAAACATGGCCGGATTGCGTCATGGGGTGTCGGAAAATCGTTGGTCACGATTCGGTCTCGGTCACCGTGGGTAGTCAATTTCGAGGCACGAAATGCCCATTGAGAGACCCCTCGGTCCCCGGATGCGACCACTTCGAGACCACTTGGTCCCCAACTGGTCCCCAGCCGCATGCGAACAACCGTTTGTTGAATCTGACGCCATGTCATGCAAAAGGCCGCTGACCTGGGATTTCTCCCGGCCAACGGCCTTTCCGACTCACGTCGGGACGACAGGATTTGAACCTGCGACCCCTTGACCCCCAGTCAAGTGCGCTACCAAGCTGCGCCACGTCCCGTGGTCTCGGTGCCTTCAGCGAGGGCCTGGGGGGCTCTGCTGTGGGCTTCTCGACCTTGTCTCCGGTTGTCCCGGCGACGTGGAAAACAATACAGCACGTCGGGGGGTGCTCGCTGCCAGGTTCGGGAGTGGTGGGGTCAGGGGGTGGGGTGGCGGGCGTCGTAGGCGAGGAAGGCGGGGCGGCGGGCGGCGAGGAGGAGGACGGCGGCGACGCAGGCGATGCCGCCGCTGATCACGGAGGTGGCGGGGTTGGTGAGGGCGGCGACGGTGCCGGACTCGAAGTCGCCGAGGCGGGGGCCGCCGGCGACGACGACGATGAAGATCCCTTGGAGGCGGCCGCGCATCTCGTCGGGGGCCGCGACCTGCATCATCGTGTTGCGGAAGATCATGCTGACGGTGTCGGCGCAGCCCGCGACCGCGAGCAGCAGGAGGCCTAGCCAGAGGTTGTGGAGGGCGCCGAAGGCGGCGATGGCGAGGCCCCAGGCGGCGACGGCGGCGAGGACGGCGACGCCCTGGCGGTGCACCCGGCTGACCCAGCCGGAGAAGAGCGCGCCGATCAGGGCGCCCACGGCCGGGGCGGAGACCAGGAGGCCGACGGTGCCGGCGTCGCCGCCGTAGAAGGTGACCGCGATGGCGGGGAAGAGGGCGCGCGGCATGCCGAAGACCATGGCGGCGAGGTCGGCTAGGAAGCTGGTGCGCAGGTTGGGCTGCTCGCGCAGGAAGCGGAGGCCGTCCAGGACGGAGGCGCGGCCCTTGCGTTCGCCGAGCGGGCGCATGGCGGGCAGGCGCCACATCGCGTAGAGGGTGCCGGTGAAGGCGACGGTGTCGAGCAGGTAGGCGGCCTGGGCGCCGTACGCGCCGATGAGGACGCCGCCGAGCATGGGGCCGACGGTGAGGCCGAGGTTCATGCTGACGGTGTTCAGGGCGTTGGCCGCCGGGAGCTGGTGGCCGGGCACCAGTCGCGGGATCATCGCGGAGCGGGCGGGTGAGCTGAGGGCGAAGAAGCCGGCTTGGACGGCGACGGCGACGTACAGGATGGCGACCGTGCCGAGGCCGGCCAGGGCCTGGGCGGCCAGCACGGCGGAGACGGCCGCCAGGCCGCCGGAGCCGATCAGGCCCAGTCGGCGCCGGTCGACGGTGTCGGCGATGGCGCCGCCGTAGAGGCCGAAGGCGACCAGCGGGACGAGGGAGAAGATGCCGACCAGGCCGGTGGCGAAGGCGGAGCCGGTCAGGTCGTAGACCTGGACGGAGACGGCGACGGCCGTCATCTGCTGGCCTATGGAGGAGACGGCCTGGCCGAACCAGACGCGGCGGTAGTCGGCGTTGTCGCGCAGCGGGCTGAGGTCGGCGAAGGCCTTCCGGTACCACGGTGCGGCGGTGGCCACCGGGTCCTCGGGTAGGGGGCCGGTGGATTCGCCCGCGGGGTCGGGTGCGGGCTCGGCGGCGGGTGGGGTGTCCGCCGACGCGGCGGAGGCGGAATGTTGATCGTTCGACATAGTTCCCCATGCTCCGCCCCGCCCCCGGCCGTCCCCGCACCGGGGGCCCGCACCCGCACTTGCCTGCCCGCCCCCGCGCCCGCTACCGGGTCAGCACCTGCTTCTCCCCCGCCTCCACTGCGAAGTCCAGCCGGTTGCCCGGCGGCGGGAACGGGCAGATGAAGTGGTCCGAGAAGGCGCACGGCGGCAGGTAGGCCCGGTTGAGGTCGAGGACCGTACGGCCGTCGGCGTCCGGCGCCGGCAGGGTGATGAAGCGGAAGCGGTAGGTGTCGATGCCGCTGCTCGCGTCCGCGATCACGCCGCTCAGGCGGTCGCCCGACCGGCTGACGGTGAGCGTGCGGTGCTCGCCGGCCACGGTGAAGGCGATCTGCCCGGTGACGGCCAGCGGGCGCTCCTTGCCGTCGGCGTTCGGGACCACGACCGACCGGGCCTCGCCGTCGAACGGGGTGAAGACGGCGGGCACGGCCCACTCGGGGGCGTACGGGTGGGCGGAGATGCCCGCGAAGGCCGTCCGGCGCTCCGAGGCCGGGTCGAAGACCCGCAGGGCCAGCTCGCCCTCCCGCTCGATGGGGACGAGCAACAGGTCGCCCAGGGTGGCGGTGTCGGCGGCCGGGTCGCTGTCCGGGCGGAGCAGCACCTCGCCGTCCACCGGCCCGTCGGCGCCGGCCACGGTGATGCCGTCGCCCGCGGTCGCCCGGACCCGGACGCCCTCGGCGTCGGCCCACCACTGCCCGGGCAGGCCGGGGATCCCGGCGGGCCCGGGCTCCAGCCAGTGCGTACCGGTGAGTGCGAGCTGGCCGTGCAGCGCGCTCACGGACGCCGCCCGCCCGTCGCTCCAGTGCTTCCAGTCCTCCGCGGCCGTCGCCGTCATCGGTCACCCTCCCGGTCGGTCCGCGGACGGCCCGCCGTTCGGGCCGCCCGTCTCGGTCATCCACAACACCGCCCGCTGGGACGGATCATTCCCGCCGGTCCGGAACCGCCGGAACCGCAATGCGGCGGCAACGCACCGACACACCGCTCAACACGGAGCACACACCACGGATAGCCCGGCGGCTACCCGTCCTGGCGCTTCAGCGGCCGGAACAGCCCCTCCTGCACCACGGAGACCACCAGCTGCCCGTGGCGGTCGAAGATCTGCCCCCGGGCCAGGCCGCGGGCGCCGTGCGCGATCGGGGACTCCTGCTGGTACAGCAGCCACTCGTCGGTCCGGAACGGCTGGTGGAACCACATCGCATGGTCCAGCGAGGCCATGTCGAAGTGCCGGTCGCCCCACAGCGGCTCGACGGGGGCGCGGACGGCGTCGAGCAGCGTCATGTCGCTGGCGTAGGTGAGGGCGCAGACGTGGATCAGCGGGTCGTCCGGCAGCCGGCCGTTGGTGCGCAGCCAGACGCCGCTGCGCGCCTCGACACCGGCGAGCTCCTCCTTGGTCCAGCGCAGCCGGTCGACGTAGCGGATGTCGAAGGGCTGGCGGCGGCTGATGAACGGGGGCAGTTCGCCGAGGCGGGAACCGACCTCGTCCAGGGCGCTGGGCAGCTCCTCGGGGGCGGCGACCTCCGGCATCGGGTGCTGGTGCTCGATGCCGCCCTCCTCGGGTCTGTGGAAGTCGGCCGTGAGGGCGAAGATCGACCGGCCGCCCTGGATGGCGAGGACGCGGCGGGTGGTGAAGGAGCGGCCGTCACGGATCCGGTCGACCTGGTAGACGATCGGCACGCCCGGCACGCCGGGGCGCAGGAAGTAGGCGTGCAGCGAGTGGACGGGGCGCTGGTCGTCCACCGTGCGGCCCGCCGCGACCAGTGCCTGCCCGGCGACCTGGCCGCCGAACGTCCGCTGCAGCGCCTCCTCGGGGCTGCGCCCGCGGAAGATGTTCAGTTCGATCTGCTCGAGGTCGAGCAGATCGACAAGGTCGTCGACGGGGGTACCCATGAGCACGCTTCCTCTCCGGACTCCGCGCCTTCCGGGTGCGGACTCCGATCGAATTCTCCAGCTCACTCGAATTCTCCGGCGACCCGGGACATTCCCGCTCCTCGTGCCCGAGCACCCGGTTCACTCGAACGAGTGCTCGGGCGACGAGCGGACGAGCCAGCGAGTCAGCGAGTGGACGAGTGGACGAGTGGACGTGTCGACGGGTGAACGATCCGCCGACCGCTCACGCGCCCAGCCCGGACTCCCGCACCGTGATGTTGAGCCGCCCCACCAGCCCCAGCTCCGGCTCCGCCGTCCCCGGCAGCGTGCGCACCACCCCGTGGTACGCGAACCGGGCCGGACCGCCGAACACCAGCAGGTCCCCGCTGCGCAGCTCCAGGTCGGTCCACGGCCGGGTACGGGTCTCGGTGTTCCCGAGCCGGAAGACGCAGCGGTCGCCGAGCGAGAACGAGACCACGGGCGCGTCCGTCCGCTCGTCGCGGTCCTGGTGGAGGCCCATCCTGGCGCCGTGCGGGTAGTGGTTGACGATCGCGACGTCCGGCTCGTACGAGGCCGCGCCCGCGATCTCCGGCAACGCGTCCCCGTACGCCTCCGCGACGGCCCGCCGGGCGAGGCGGCCCAGCTCGGGCGGGAAGGGCTTGACGGGAGAGCCGTCCTCGGCGACCCGCCGGTACCCGTACGGGTACCAGTGCCGGCCCAGGCTGACCATCCGTACGGACATCGTCCCGCCGGTGGGCATCCGCACCGTGTGCAGGCCGGCCGGCGGCCGGGCCCACTCCCGGCAGGCCGCGATCAGGCGCAGCTGCGCGTCGAGGTCCAGCCAGCCGGGGAGCAGGACGGCGCCGGGGGCCGGCTCCTGGCGCCCTCGCGTACCCGCCCCGGGACTCCCGGAAGCGCCGGAGGCCTCGGCCGGATCGCCGAAGAGTTCGCCCTGGATCACCCCACCATCCTCCCGCACCACCCCGGCGCGGGACCCGTCGAAGGCTCACCCCGGACCCGCCGGGCCCTGCCCGAGCCCGGCCCGGTGTCCACCGGCCGCGCCGGACCCACCACCGAGAAGCCCCAACTCCCGGGCGCAGGACGGCCAGGCCTCCCACCCCTGCCGCCGGACGATCGCCTCGCCGACGGTGGTCTGCTCCCGTCGGCTCGCCCGGTCCGGGCGGTCGGCGAAGCGCAGGCCGTCGGATTCCGCCCAGGTGGACGGCTGGATCTGCAGCCCGCCGTAGTAGCCGTTGCCGGTGTCCGCCTGCCAGTCACCGCCGCTCTCGCAGTCGGCGAGTACGTCCCACACCATGTCCGCGACCCGGGCGGCCGCGCCGGCCCGGCCCCCGCCCCCGCCCGTGGCAACGGCCAGCACCAGCACCACGGCGGTACAGGCCCGGACCACGACCCGGCGCCCGCCTTCATCACACGCATGCGGCATGGCAGCCGACCCTAGGCACGCCACGAGCCGGCCGCCACGGAACGCCGACGGCCGCTCCGCCACTCGGCGGAGGACCCGCGCGAGGGGAGGAGCGGCCGTGGAAGCCGGAGCCGGCGAGGACCCGAGCGGCCGTTGTCGGCCACTCACGGGCCCGGCCGGCCCCAGGTGCTCAGGAGCTCAGGAGCTCAGCGAACTCGGGGAGTTCAGATGCTGAGGGTCTGACCCGGGAAGATCAGGTCCGGGTTGCCACCGATGACCTTGGTGTTGTTCTTGTACAGGTCGTGCCAGTCCAGGCCCTGCGCGGCGGCGATGGAGCTCAGGGTGTCACCGGACTTGACGGTGTAGTCGCCCTTGGCCGGCTTGGCGTCGTTCGAGCCGGTCCAGGTGTTGGCACCCTTGTCGGCCTTGGGAGCGTCGGCCTTCGGCGCGGCGGCGGCCTTGGGGGCGGCGTCGGCCTTGGGGGCGGCGGGCTTCGGGGCCTGCGCCGGCTTGGCGGCCGGGGCGGCCGGCTTCGCGGCGGGCGCCGCCGGGGCGGCGGGCTTCGCGGCCGGGGCGGCCGGCTTGGCGGCGGCCGAGGTGTCGACGGCGGCCGGGGCGCCGCCCTTGGTCAGGCCGGCCTTGACGGAGCAGACGGGCCAGGCGCCCGGGCCCTGCGAGGCGAGGACCTTCTCGGCGACGGCGATCTGCTGCGCCTTGGTCGCCAGGTTGGCCTGCGAGGCGTAGGCGGTGCCACCGAAGGCGGCCCAGGTGCTGGAGGTGAACTGCAGACCGCCGTAGAAACCGTTGCCGGTGTTGATGGCCCAGTTGCCACCGCTCTCGCACTGGGCGACGGCGTCCCAGGTGGAGACGGAGGCGGCGGAGGCCGAGGTGGCCGTGACGAGGCCGGCCACCGGCAGGGCCGCGACAGCGGCGCCCGCCACGACAGCCATCCGGACGCGGTTGCGCTTGGTGGCGGTGGAGGTGGTGGCAGCGGCGGTCTCGTTACGGAAAGTCATGAGGTTCCTCTCGACAGCCCCGGGGCGGGCATGCGGAACCAGACCCCGTGAGGGGCCGCTTTCGCCTGCCGCGTCCGTCGGACGGCCGTGCACGTATCGGACGTGCCGCTGCCGCCCCGGTCACCCAGCCACTCGCCGACGACCTGTTCGAGCGGTCGCGTCGGCGGGCACCTGCCACGCCCGGCGGACCGGGGGGCTGTGCGTCGGGGGTGAACCCGGGTGGCGCTGTTTGCGCCGACCAAGAAGCTACGAGCCGGTCGGCGGGGATTCCAAAACCCGGACGGTCTGCCCAGCTCAGCCAAGGGTTACCGGCGGTAAGGCCCACACAATCTTGTCCGAAATGTCGGATTTAACCGTTGATTCCTAGATCAAACATCGTCGCCGCGTGACCCACCTCACGGTTTCATTCCGGCAGTCCCGTCACCGACATCGACAGATTGCGACCAGGAGAACACGCGGCGCGGTCGGATCCGGGGCAATTCCCGTCAGCCTCGACGAGCACCCGTGACGCCTGACACAAGGGCCCGTTGGTCATGTCGACCTCCCCGTGTCCGCCCCCGAAGACTCACCCGCACCCATCCGAGGAGACCCCTGTGCCGCGCATGCTCGACGTCAGCGACGAGGTCCGGTCCGAGATCGGCGACGACGAGGCCGACCGCCTACTGGGCGGCGACCGCGCCCCCGACAGCTACGAGTGCACCTCTTGCCGCACCCCCGGCGACACCCACGTGGAGCCGACCAGCACCGTGCTGTTCGTGGGCGACGAGACCGCCGTACTCGCCTTCGCCCACGCCCGCTGCATCCCCTCCCAGGTGGTGCCGGTCTCCGAGGAGCAGCTGGCCGGCGCCGTCCGCAGCATCAGCCAGTCCCAGACGGGTGCCCCGGACCTCGCCGTTCCCGCCCCCGCGCCGACCTTCCCGGCGCCCGCCCCGGCCGCCGGCTCCGTGACCCAGCCGACCGCCCCCGGCCAGGCCGCCATCCTCGGCATCACCTGCGGGCTGGTCCTGCACGGCAAGGTCGGTCACGCCTCGCTGGTGGTCGAGCCCACCGGGCCGGTCGGCCGTCCCGGCAGCACCTCGGGCGAGGACGAGTTCCTCGACCTCCTCCAGGACGCCGGCTTCCAGCCGGTCACCGACCTGGACGAGACCCCGGAGCAGCTGCCCGGCTGGTCCGTCCTGGTCGCGATGGGCAAACTGCACGCGATCCTGCAGCCCGCCGCGGCCGGCGGCAGCACCGGCTGGTGGCAGGCGCACCAGCCGCTCCAGGTCACCGACGCCTGGCGGATGGCCGCCAGCCAGCTCTCCGAGGTGACGATGTACGCCGTCCCGGCCGGCATGGTCGGCCGCCAGCCCCGCGAGGACCTGCTGCGCCAGGCGCTCGAACGGGCCGTGGCGCTCGGCCAGGTGGTCGCCGCCTCCCTCCCGCTCGCCGGCACCTGATCCGCGCTCCCCGCCCGTACGCGCCGGAAGGCGGCCTCCCCTCCACCCCGGGGGCCGCTTCCGGCTCGGGCCGGCGCCTCACCGGCGGCCGACATGAGCCCCGCTCATGGGCACCGACCGATGAGCGCGGCTCATAAGACCCGCTCATGAGACCCGCTCATGAGCAGCACCCATGAGCTCCTCTCATGACGCCGCCCATGAGTCCCTCTCATGACCACGCCCATGAGTTCCTCTCATACCCCCGTCATAAGCCCCACGCATGGGCGCGCCCCCGTGAGCGCCCCGCATCCCCCGTCCCTCTCGCTCGTTGGCCCCTACGTGTACAGCTACGACGTCTCTGCGTCCCCCGGCCGCTCCGCCACCGCTCCCCGCTCCATCCCGGGCATGCGCCCGTCGTACGACGCCGAGCACCCGCACTCCACCACGCCGATCTACGACGAGCTGTACTCCGAGTACCGGCGCCTCTTCCGTGCCCTGCCCGGCGACCGCTCGGGCGAGGAGGACCTGGTGTTCACCGGCTTCGCGGTCCGTGACAACTACCCCCTGCTGGGCGAGCAGCGCTCGTACCCGCCCCAGCACCAGGCCTTCCACACCCTCGCGGGCCAGACGCCGGGCCTGCCCCAGTTCATGTCGTCCCAGCCGCACGGCACCGGCTCGGCCCCCGGCCACCCGCACGGGCACCACACAGGCCATCCCGGACACACCAGTCACACCGGCCATGCGGGCCACACCCCTCAAACGGGCAGCCACCAGCACGGCCACCCCCACCACACCGGCGCCCACCACCACCCCGTCCACCACACGGCCGGCCACCACACGCCCCACCCCGGCAGCCACCCCGAGCCCACCGCCGTCGCCAGCGACGGTCACGGCCACTCCGCCTCCGTCCCGCCCCCGGCCCAGCCCGTGGGTGCCGGAGCCCAGTTCACCAACGGCCAGGGCTGGGTGGCGGCCGGCTACCTCGGCGCGGTGCCGCAGGCGATGTCCGTGCCCGCGCCCGCCCCGCCCGCGCCACCCGCCCCGTCCCCGGTGATGGGTACGGCCACCGGTCTCGCCACCGCCCCGTCCACCGGCGGCCGCCACCGCCAGATGCTCTCCCTCCCCCCGGGCCGCAACGGCGACCTCCACTGACGCCCACCGAACATCCGCCCCACCGAACACCCCACCACCCGCGCACCCGCGCACCCGCCCGGCGGAAACGCCGGAGGGCCCCGCCACCACCGTGACGAGGCCCTCCGACCGTGAGCCGGTCGCCCGGCTCCTCCTTACTACTACGTCCCGCGACTACTTCTTCTTGCGCTTCTCCCGGACCCGCACCGAGATCGAGATCGGCGTCCCGACGAACCCGAACTCCTCGCGCAGACGGCGCTCGATGAAGCGCCGGTAGCCGGCCTCCAGGAAGCCCGAGGCGAAGAGCACGAAGCGCGGCGGACGGATGCCGGCCTGGGTGCCGAACAGGATGCGCGGCTGCTTGCCGCCCCGGATCGGGTGCGGGTGGGCGGCCACCAGCTCGCCGAGGAAGGCGTTCAGACGCGCGGTCGTGACCCGGGTCTCCCAGCCTGCCAGCGCGGTCTCGATCGCCGGGACGAGCTTCTCCATGTGCCGGCCGGTCTTGGCCGACACGTTGACCCGCGGGGCCCACTGCACCTGGACGAGGTCGCGCTCGATCTCGCGCTCCAGGTAGTAGCGGCGCTCCTCGTCCAGCTGGTCCCACTTGTTGTAGGCGACGACGACGGCGCGCCCGGAGTCGACGGCCATCGAGATGATCCGGGTGTCCTGCTCGGCGAGGGTCTCGCTGGCGTCGATCAGGACGACCGCGACCTCGGCCTTCTCCAGGGCGGCGGAGGTGCGCAGCGAGGCGTAGAAGTCGGCGCCGGCGGTCAGGTGGACGCGGCGGCGGATACCGGCGGTGTCCACGAACTTCCAGGTCTTGCCGCCGAGTTCGATCATCTCGTCGACCGGGTCACGGGTGGTGCCGGCCAGCTCGTTGACGACCACCCGCTCCTCGCCGGCGACCTTGTTCAGCAGGCTGGACTTGCCGACGTTCGGCCGGCCGATCAGCGCGATCCGGCGCGGGCCGCCGGGGGCGGCGTCGCCGAAGGTCTGCGGCGGGGCCTCGGGCAGCGCGTCCATGACGGCGTCCAGCAGGTCGCCCGAGCCGCGGCCGTGCAGGGCGGAGACCGGGTAGGGCTCGCCCAGGCCCAGCGACCACAGGTAGGCGGCCTCGGCCTCGGTGGAGGGGCCGTCGACCTTGTTGGCGCACAGGACGGTCGGCTTGCCCGCCCGGCGGATGATCTTGATCAGGGCCTCGTCGGTGTCAGTGGCACCGACCGTGGCGTCCACGACGAACAGCACCGCGTCGGCCTGCTCGATGCCCAGCTCAGCCTGGGCGGCGACCATGGCGTCGATGCCGAGGACGTCGATCTCCCAGCCGCCGGTGTCGACCACCTTGAAGCGGCGGCCGTTCCAGCTGGCCTCGTAGGTGACCCGGTCACGGGTGACGCCGGGCTTGTCCTCGACGACGGCCTCGCGGCGGCCGATGATGCGGTTCACGAGGGTCGACTTGCCGACGTTCGGGCGGCCGACCACGGCCAGCACCGGCAGTCGGACGAGCTCGGTGCCGTCCTCGGCGTCGAAGCCGTCGACGTCGAAGCCCTCTTCGGCAGCGAGGGCCATGAACTCGGCGTAGTCGGCGGCGTCCAGCCCACCGTGCTCGGCGGAGTGCTCTGCGGTCATGTTCGTCTGTTCCGTTTCCCGGCCCGGCCCTTCCCAGGGGCGTGCCGTGCGTACCTGCCCCGCTCGGGGCAGCGCGATGGTTGTCTCCGCGGCGCCTCGGCGGCCCGCGGTTCACTCAATGGTGGCCGGTCCCGGCGCCAGCCGGACCGACCAGGGCCGACCAGGGCCGACCAGGGCCGACCAGCCGCAGCCGTACAGCCACGCCTGACCAGCCACGCCCGCCCGACCAGCCACGGCCGGACCGACCAGGACCGACCGGCCACACCGGCCGACAGCAGCCATGCCGCCGGTCAGCCGGTCAGCCGGTCAGACCGACGACAGCCCGGCCCGGTCCTCCACCAGCCCGGCGATCCGGTCGATCACCTGCTCCAGGGTGAGCTCGCTGGTGTCCACCAGGACGGCGTCCGCGGCCTGGGCCAGCGGGTCCGTCTCCCGGGAGGAGTCGGCGGCGTCCCGGCGGGCGAGGTCGGCGGCCATCGCGGTGATGGTCGCCTCGTCGACGCCCTTGGCGCGCAGCTCGGCCGCCCGACGGGCGGAGCGGGCCTGCTCGGAGGCGGTCAGGAAGACCTTGACGGTGGCGTCCGGGAAGACCACGGTCCCCATGTCCCGGCCCTCGGCGACGATGCCGCGCTCGGCGACCTCGCCGCAGCCGCGCTGCAGCTCCACCAGCCGGGCCCGTACCGCCGGCACCGCGGCCACGGCGCTGACCTGCGCCGTCACCTCGGGGCCGCGGATCGGTCCGGAGACGTCCTGGCCGTCCACCGTGATGGTGGGGCCGTCGGCGTCCGTGCCCGACACGATCACCGGCTTGCCGCAGGCGACGGCGACGGCTTCCGGGTCGGTGACGTCGACGTCGTTGGCCAGCATCCACCAGGTCATCGCCCGGTACATGGCACCGGTGTCCAGGAAGCTCAGGCCCAGTCGGGCGGCGACCGCCCGCGAGACGGTCGACTTGCCGGAGCCGGAGGGTCCGTCGATGGCGACGACGACCGGGGCGTGCGCTCGGTCGGCAGTGTCCACGGGAGCGAACCTCTCTCTGAGCATGGGAGCCGAAGCCTGCGCAGGCGGACGGCCGGGGATTGTCTCCCTCAAGGTTAATGGACCGCCGCCGTCCCGGACTCCGCCGGACGCCAGGCCCCGCCCCCGCCCCTCCCCCGCCCCGCGGCGGGCCCGCCCCCGTGCTCGGCGACGGGCCCGCTCCCAGGACCCCGAAACCTCAGTCCCGCACGCTCCACCCACTCGCCCGCAGCGCCTTCACCAGCCGCTTGACGGCCGTCGGCGCCACCGACAGCTGGACGAAGCCGACCTGCTGCCCGGTGGAGTGCTCGATCACGACGTCCTCGATGTTGACCCCCGCGTCGCCGACCTCCCCGAAGAGCCGGCCCAGCTCACCGGGCTGGTCGCCGAGGACGACCGCGACCGTCTCGTACCGGGTGGGCGGGGCGCCGTGCTTGCCGGGGATCCGGGCCTGGCCGGTGTTGCCGCGCCGCATGACCGCCGCGATCCCGGCCGCGCCGGCCCGTCGCTCGCCCTCCTCAGCGGCCTCCATGGCGCGCAGCGCGGTGACCGTACGGCCGAGGTCGACGGCGACCTCGTCCAGGATGTCGGCGACCGCGCCCGCGTTGGCGGAGAGGATGTCGACCCACATGCCGGGGTTGGAGGCGGCGATCCTGGTGACGTCGCGCACGCCCTGGCCGGAGAGCCTTATGGCGGTGTCGTCGGCCTTCTCCAGCCGGGCCGCGACCAGCGAGGACACCAGCTGCGGGGCGTGCGAGACGAGGGCGACGGCCCGGTCGTGCTCGGCGGCGTCCATCACGATCGGCATGGCGCCGCAGAGCGCGACCAGCTCCAGCGCGGCGTTGAGCGTCTCGGTGTCGGTGTCGGCGGTCGGGGTGAGCACCCAGGGGCGGCCCTCGAAGATGTCGGCGCGGGCGGCGAGCGGGCCGGAGCGCTCGCGGCCGGCCATCGGGTGGCTGCCGATGTAGTGGGCGGTGTCGCAGCCGAGCGCGGCGATCTCGCTGCCGGGGCCGGCCTTCACGCTGGCGACGTCGGTGTACCAGTGCGCGAGGTTGCGGCGCTGGCAGTCGGCGAGCACCTTGCCGACCAGGGCCGGCGGGACGGCGATGATCGCCAGGTCCACCGGGCCGTCGACCGGGTCGGTGGTGCCCGCGCCGAGCGACTCGGCGGTGCGGGCGGCGTCCGGGTCGGCGTCCTCCAGATGGACGGTCAGGCCGCGAGCGGTCAGGGCGAGCGCGGCGGAGGTGCCGATCAGTCCGGTGCCGACGACGACGGCAGTGCGCATGGCGGGTCGCTCTCCTCATCACGATTGCTCGACAGGTGCCGGGAACCGTCCGGGAGCACCCGCGCCCCATCCTCCCTCATCGGCGGTGCCGAAGTCCCCACCTGCCACCCGGCAACCACGAGGGCAGCTTCCGGCAGCTCCCGGCACCGGCAACCGCGAAGGCCCCGCCCCCGTCCCCTCCAGTGCACACGCCGTACCCGGGAAATCCGGCGACGCCCGCACCGAAGCCGGGCAGACTGGCCGCCCGGGGAAGGCACGACGAGCAGCCGAGCGGGTACGGGCGGCGCGGACGTCCGAACCGCCGGCACAACAGGCCGAGCGGGCCGGACAGGGCCGAGCGGAGTCGAGCGGCCGAGCGGGCGATCCGCGTGCCACGAAGAGCGGCACGCGGCAGGCAACACGCGAACGAAGGGGTTGCGCATGGACGATCAGCACAGCGGCCGGAGCGGGCAGGCGAAACCGCCGGCCGTACCGGCTCACCCGTCGGTCCTGGACTCCGTGGTGGTGTACGCGGAGGGTGCGGTGTGCCGCCGCCGGGCCACCGTCCCGGTTCCGCCCGGCGGGCGGCTTCGGCTGACCGGCCTGCCGGTGTCCCTGGACGGCCGTTCGCTGCGCGCCCGGGTGCTCTCCGGGCCGGCCGGCACCGCGGTCACCGAGGCCCGGCTGGAGCAGCTCGCCGAACTCCGCGCCCCCGAGGAACTCCCCGATCTCCAGCGGGAGTTGGACGAGGCGACGGAGCACCGCAGCATGCTCGCCGAGCGTCGCCGGCTGGTGCTCGCCGCGATCGCCGACACCGCCGCGCTGCGCGCCGTACCGCCGCAGCACCGGCCCGAGGAGCCGCTGCGGCGTACACCCGCGGACGCCTGGCTGGAGCTCGCCGACTTCGTCGACGAGCGGCTGGCCCGGCTCCAGCAGCGCGCCGAGGAGCTCAACCAGGAGATCGAACTCGCCGACCATGAACGGGACTTGGCCGCCGACCGACTGGACCGGGCGTCCACCGCCGTACGGGCCGAGCCGGTCGCGACCGCCGCCACCGTGCTGCTCACCCTCACCACGGCCCACCCCGAGCACCCCACCGCCACCCCCACCGCCGAACCCACCACCCTCGACCTGGAGCTGGAGCTGGAGCTGGAGTACGGCGTCCCCGCCGCCCGCTGGGTGCCCGCCTACCGCCTGTCGTACCGCACCGGCTCCGACTCCGGTCACCTCGTCCTGCGGGCGAGCGTCGCCCAGCGCACCGGCGAGGACTGGACGGGCGTGCGCCTCGCCCTCTCCACCGCCGACCTCGACCGCCGCACCGACCTGCCCAAGCTGGCCTCGCTGCGGATCGGCCGCAGCCAGCCCGCCCCGCCGCCCTCCGGCTGGCGCGAGCCCCCGGCCGGGCTGTCGGACCTCTTCACCGGCTACGACGCGGCCGGAGCCGACGCCCCGGCCACCCGCCGCCGGGGCGTCGGCGGGGAGCCCCGCAGGGCCGCCGTCCCGCCCGCGGTCCCGCCGCCGGTGCCGCCGGGCGCCGCCCGGCTGGCCGGGCCCGGATCGATCGGTCCCTCCCGTCTCGGCGGTGCCCGCCCGGCCGGCCCGCGCCCGGCCGGCCCGCGCCCCGAGGCCTTCGCCGCGGCGGAGGACGCCGCTCCGGCCTCCGGAGCCCCGTTCGGTGGCGGCGGCAGCCTGAGCGCCGACGAGCCGGTGTCCGCGTCCCCGCCCGCCCCCGGAGCCCCGGGCGGCTTCGCCGGCTACGGCGGCCCGCCGCAGCCCGCCATCACCACCGCCCCGGTGGCCCCGCTCCCGAAGGCCCCGGGCGGCCAGGCCCCGGGCGGCGCTCCGCGCGAGGCCTTCCGGGCCCGCCGGAGCCGGCTCGCCGCCCCGCCGCAGGCCGTCGGCATCGCGCCGGACGCCACCCTGCTCGACTACCCCGACCTCGTCCTGACCGGCCCCGACGGCCCCAGCACCCGGCGCGGCACCCTGCGCCCCCGCCCCGAGCGGATCGAGCGCGAGGAGCTGGACTGGACCCTGCCGGGCGGCAACCCGGGCGAGCAGATCCGCCGCCTCGTCCTCCCCCGCCACGCCGTCCCGCCCCGCGAGTCGGCCGGCTCCTTCGACCACCGCTTCGACGCCGTCGCCCCCGCCGACATCCCGTCCGACGGCACCTGGCACACCGTCACGGTGGACGGGATCCCGCTCACCGTCCGCCCCGAGTACGTCACCGTCCCCGCCGTCGAGGAGAAGGTGTACGCGACCCTGGTGCTCGCCAACCGCACCGACCGCGCCGTGCTGGCGGGCCCGGTGGAGGTCACCGTGGACGACGAGTTCCTGCTGACGGCCGCCCTGCCGACGCTGGCGCCCGGCGGCGTGCGGCGCCTGGGCATCGGCGTCACCGAGAGCATCGAGGTGGCGCGCCGCACCGAGCTGCGCGAGTCCGCCACGGGCATGCTGAAGGGCAACAGCACCGTGCTCGACCACCGGGTGCACGTCCGGCTCGCGAACCGGCTCGGCCGTGCCGTCACGGTGGAGGTCCGCGAACGCGTACCGGTCACCTCCGACGCCGAGATCCGGATCGAGGAGCGGGCCGACTGGCAGGCCCCGACCGTCTCCACGCCGGAGTGCCCGCCCAGCACCCGGCTCTGGCGGGTCGACCTGCCCCCGGGCGGCCGGACCGAGCTGGACGGCGGCTACCTGATCAAGATCCCGGCGGGTAAGGCCATCGTCGGCGGAAACCGGAGGAACTGACCATGACCGGAGACATGACCGGGCCCGCACCCGCACCGGGGACCGCAGCCGCAGCCACAGCCACGACCACCACCGGAGACCGGACCGGGACCACCACGGCCCTCCCCGTCACCGCCGTCACCTGCCTGGAGGACCGCAGCCAGGTCGAGCGCACCACGACGGTCGGACTCACCGCGGGTGTCCAGCGGCTGCGCCTCGGCCCGCTCACCGCCCTCGCGGTCGACCGCACCCTGCGCGCCGAGTCCGCCACCCCCGGGGTCCGCGTGCTGGACGCCCGGCTGGTGCGCTCCTGGGCCCCGCGCGCCCCGCTGCCGCCCGGCCCGGACGACTCCGGGCTGCGCCACCGGCTGCACCGGCTGGACACCGAGACCCGCCTGGCCGACCAGACCCGCGCCCGCCTGGAGGCCCGGCTGGCCCTGCTCGCCCAGCTCTCCGCCGACCTGCTGCGCGAGATCGGCGAGGGCGCCGGCGTCGGCGAGCTGGAACGCACCCGCTGGGCCCGCGAGCTGAACCGGGTGGACGCCGAGCGCGAGCGCTACGGCGAGGAGCTGCGCACCACCCACTCCCGGCTTCGCCGCCTGGAGCAGGAGCGCTCACAGGCCCTGATCGCCCTGGACCAGGCCGAGGAGGACCCGGCCGAGCTGACCGCCCACCTGGACCTGACCGTCGAGGCCGCGCAGGCCGGTCCGGCCGAACTGACCGTCTCCCACCTGGTCCCCTGCGCGCTCTGGCGCCCGTCCTACCGGGCGACCCTGGACGGCGGCGACCTGCGCCTGGAGTCGGAGGCGGTGGTCTGGCAGCGCACCGGCGAGGACTGGAGCGGCGCCCGGCTCACCTTCTCCACCGCCCGGTCCGCGCTCGCCACCGACCCGCCGGCCGTGGCCGAGGACGTCCTGATGCTGCGCGAGCGCACCGACGAGGAGCGCCGCACGGTCGAGGTCGAGCTGCGCGAGGAGGCGATCAGCGAGCTCGGCCCGGGCGCCGGGGTCCCGGGCGTGGACGACGGCGGCGAGGTCCGGGTGCTGCCCGCCCCCGCCCCGGCGACCGTGCCCTCCGACGGCCGGGCGCACCGGGTGCCGCTGGGCGCCTTCACCGGGCCGGCGAGCAGCGAGTACGCCTGCGCCCCGGAGCTGTCCCCGCTGGTCACCCAGGTGGTCCGGTTCCGCAACGCGGCCGGGCACCCGCTGCTGGCCGGCCCGGTCGAGCTGGTCCGCGGCAGCGGCTTCACCGGCCGCGGCGAGCTGCGCTTCACCGCCACCGGCGCCGACGCCGAACTCTCCTTCGGCAGCTCGGACGGCTACCGGGTGGTCCGCGAGACCGAGCAGCGCCAGGCCGCCGCCGGCCTCACCGGCCGGCAGACCACCACCCGCACGGTGCGGCTGCACCTGTCCCGGTTCTCCGGCCCGGAGGAGCGCGACGAGCGGATCGTCACGGTGCGCGAGCGGGTGCCGGTCTCCGAGGTGTCGGCGGTCGAGGTCCGGCTGCGCAAGGAGGAGTGCTCCCCGGCGCCGGACGCCTTCGACGCCGAGGGCATCGTCCGCTGGGACGTCCCGCTCGGCCCGGGCGCCCGCCGCACCCTCACCCTGGTGTACGAGATCTCCGCCTCCGCCAAGGTGGCCGGGCTCTGAAAGCCCAGGGGCCTCAACGGCCCCGAAGGCCCCACCGACCCCAACGGCCCCGGACACCGACCGCCCGTCGATGACGACCGCTCAGCACCAAACCGGAGACAACGGGTAGAAAAGGAAACATGATCCTCCACCTCGCCCCCCTGGACGACTGGCTGGCCGACCCCGGCCGCCCGTACGCCACCGCCTCGCTGCTCACCGACGGGTTCATCCACTGCTCGGCGGACGAGCAGACGGCGCTCGCGGTGGCCAACGCCTTCTTCGCCGACACCCCCGACCCGCTGATGGTGCTGCTGATCGAGGAGTCGCTGGTGGAGCCGATGGTCAAGTGGGAGGCCCCGCACGGCGCACCGCCGCCCGGGGCCGCCCCCGACGTCCTGTTCCCGCACATCTACGGGCGGCTGAACCGCTCGGCCGTGGTCGGCCTGGAGAAGGTCGAGCGCGGCTCGGACGGCCGCTGGGCCTCCCTCACCCCCTGGAGCTGACCCACCGGGCTCACGTGGCCCACCGGACCAACCCGGCCCACCAGCGCCCGACCCCCGGCGCCTACAGCCACCCCCGCTCCCGGGCCGCCATGCCGGCCTGGAAGCGGGTGGTGGCGCCCAGTGAGCGCATCAGGCTCTGCAGCCGCCGCTGGGTGGTCCGGGCGCTCCAGCCGAGCGAGCGGGCGATCGACTCGTCGGTGAGCCCGGCCGCCAGCAGGCCCAGCAGCTTGCGGTGGTCGGCCTCCGGTCCCAGGGACGCGTCCCCGGTGCCGATCGCCGCCTGCAGCTGCACGGCCCGCTCCCACTCCGCCTCGAACAGCGTGTCCAGCGCCTGGAGCAGCGCCGAGGGGTGGATCACGTAGGCGGCGTCCAGCACGCTGTCGCCGACGCTGATCGGAATGATCGCCATCCGGTCGTCCGAGATGATCATCTTCATCGGCAGCGTCGGCCGGACCCGCGCCTCCTCGCCGTCCGCGACCCCGACCAGGATGTTCTTCTCCAGCCGCCCGGGCCAGGCCACCGCCTCCCGGTCGTAGACCGTCCGGAACTTCACGCCCTCCCGCAGCCGTCGGCGCTGCAGCGCCATCGGCGCCACCGGGTCCTGGATGTACGGCGGGCGGTCGAAGCCGCGCACCTGGTACCGGCTGGTCTCGGTGATGTGCTCCAGCCGCTGGGCGATCGCCTCGCCGCCGGTCAGCACCTCCACCGAGTGCGCCGGGTCGGTGTAGCGCGAGGCCTCCCGGAAGGCGTCCATCAGCCGGTGCATCTCGGCCCGGGCCTGCCGCAGCTCGGACTCCCGGTGGCCTATCAGGGAGCCGATCGCGACGTCCGGGGCGACCGCCAGGAAGCGCTGGCGGTCCACCGGCGCCCGGGTGGCCATGCCCTGCTGCGCCAGCCGTTCCAGGGCGCGCACGCCCTGCTGGAGGGTCAGGCCGCAGGCCTCCGCCAGCTCCTCCGCGGTGGACTGCGGATGGGCCACCAGCGCCGCGTACAGCTGCCCGTCCGGCTCGGCCAGCCCCAGTGTGCCCAGGGCCTGTCCGCTGGCCCGTCCCAGTGGTGCATCGGACACGACGCCGTCTCCCCCTGTTCGCCCCTGATCCGGCCACCGGCACTCCGCACTGGCGCGGTCCCGCCACCTGGCGGGGTGGTGGCCAGGTGGCCATCCTCGGCCACGGATCATGGCACTGACAAGGCCGTGACCAGCGGTTGCGTCCCGGGTCACAGGACCCGCACACCCCGTACACCCCGCACGGCGTCGGGCCCCGCCCGGCTACGCGCGCCGCCCGGCGAAAGGCCCGACACGGCGAAGGGCCCCCGGCCGCACCACGGCGACCGGGGGCCCTTCAACGGGACGGGCGGACGAGCACGGCCTACAGGCCGACCTCGCGCATCAGCTGGCCGACCTCCGGGTTGGTCAGGCGGCGCAGCCAGCCCGACTTCTGGTCGCCCAGGGCGATCGGGCCGAAGTGGGTGCGCACCAGCTTCTCGACCGGGAAGCCGGCCTCGGCCAGCATCCGGCGGACGATGTGCTTGCGACCCTCGTGCAGGGTCACCTCGACCAGGTAGTTCTTGCCGACGTTGGAGATGACCTTGAAGCTGTCGGCACGGGCGTAGCCGTCCTCCAGCTCCACGCCCTTGGCCAGCTGCTTGCCCAGGTCGCGCGGGATCGGGCCCTGGATGGCGGCCAGGTAGGTCTTGGTCACGCCGTAGCGCGGGTGGGTGAGGCGGTGGGCCAGCTCACCGTGGTTGGTGAGCAGGATGATGCCCTCGGTCTCGGTGTCCAGACGGCCGACGTGGAACAGCCGGGTCTCCCGGTTGGTCACGTAGTCGCCCAGGCACTGGCGGCCGTCCGGGTCCTCCATGGTGGAGACCACGCCGGCCGGCTTGTTCAGCGCGAAGAACAGGTAGGACTGGGTGGCGACGGTCAGGCCGTCCACCTTGATCTCGTCGTTCTGCGGGTCGACCCGCTTGCCCTGCTCGGTGACGCGCTTGCCGTTGACCTCGACGCGGCCCTGCTCGATCAGCTCCTCGCAGGCGCGGCGGCTGCCGACGCCGGCCCGGGCCAGCACCTTCTGCAGACGCTCGCCCTCGGGCTCGCCGAAGGTCTTGGGCAGCTTGACGGCCGGCTTGTCGTGCCGGGCGAGGACGGCGTCCTCGATCTTGGCCTGCAGCTCGCGCGAGCGCTGCGGCTGGCGGCGCGGGTCGCCCGGGGCGGGCTGGCCCTCCCGGCGCGGACGCGGGGCCGGGCCGGGGCGCCGGCCGGAGTAGCCGCCGCGGGCCGGGGTGGCGTTGGGGCCGCCGCCGTACTCGGGGCGGTCGTACTTGCGCTCCTCGGGCCGCAGCGGGCGGTCCGGGTAGCGACGGTCGTCCCGGCGGTCGTCGCGCCGGTCGTCCCGGCGGCCGCCGTCCCGGCCGTACGAGCCGGAGCCGCCGCGCGAGCCCGCACCCGAACCCGAGCCCGAGCCGCCACGGCCGCCGCCGCCCCCGTAGGAGCCGCCGCCGTACGAACCACCGCGCGAGCCGGAGCCCGAGCCGCCGCGACCGCCTCCGCTGCCGCCGCCGTAGGAGCCGCCGCCCCGGCCCCCGCCCTGTCCGCCTCGACCGCTCCCGCCGCCGCTGCTGTTCCTGCCGTTGCCACTGCTACGCATCAAAGTGTCCGTACGTCGTTCCGTCTGGGATGTGCGGTCGTTTCGGCCGACCTCACCGCCCCCTACCGATCGGGCCCGGCCCGACCGGCCTCGCCACTGCCGTCCGCGGCCTGCGCGGCAGCGGCGGCGACCGCCTCCGCGATCATCGTGCCCTCCAGGGACTCCGCTTCCACGTCGTCGACCTCGGGCAGGAAGGGAGCGAGCTCCGGCAGCTCGTCCAGGCCGCGGAGCCCCATCCGTTCCAGGAAGTAGTTCGTCGTCCGATACAGGATCGCACCTGTTTCGGGCTCGGATCCGGCCTCTTCCACCAGTCCTCGCTGTACCAGGGTACGCATCACGCCGTCACAGTTCACACCGCGGACGGCGGAAACCCGGGATCTGGACACCGGCTGCCGGTAGGCGACCACCGCCAGGGTCTCCAGTGCGGCCTGGGTGAGCCGGGTCTGCTGGCCGTCCAGGAGGAACCGGTCGACGGCCGCGGAACAGGTCTCCCGGCTGTAGAACCGCCAGCCGCCGGCCACCAGCCGCAGGTCGAAACCGCGCCCCTGGGCGGTGTACTCGGCGGACAGCTCGCCGAGCGCGGCGGCCACCTCGGCCCGGGGCCGCTCCAGCACCCCGGCCAGCCGCTCCTCCGGCACCGGTTCGTCGACGACCATCAGGACCGCCTCCAGCTCGGCCCGGAGCACGGCGTCCGCCGGAGCGTGGGCGCCGGAAGTCGGCGGGGCCGACTTCTGGTGCACCACCCGGGCCTCCGCCCGCACCGGCTCGACCGGCCGTACGGGCTCCGCCGGGTCCACGGGCCCTACCGGCTCCACGAGCACCACCGGGTCCACGGGCACCACGGGCTCCACCGGGTCCGGCAGCAGCTCGAAGGCCGGCTCCAGCCACTCCTCGGCCCGCGGCCGCCCCGGCAGCCCCAGCGGGCGCCGGACCGGCCGGCCGCCCTCGTTCCCGCCGCTCATCGCCGCTCCTCCCGCTCCTCCGCCTCGCCCGGGGCCTCTCCCGCCGGCCGGTCGAACTCGTCCGTCACCTCGACCGCACCCCGGCCCTCCTCCGCCACCCAACGCACCCGCAGCTCACCGAGCGCCTCCGGCTGTTCGAAGTCGAGCACCCGCTCCCGGTACAGCTCCAGCAGCGCCAGGAAGCGGGCGACCACCACCAGGGTGTCCGGGGCGTCCGCCACCAGCCGCTGGAACGAGGCCTCGCCCAGCTCGCTGAGCAGCCCGACCACCAGCCCGGCCTGCTCCCGCACGCTGACCGGCGGGGAGTGGATGTGGTCCACGTACACCACCGGCTTCGGCTTGGGCTCCATCGCCTTGGCCGCCAGCTCGGCCAGCCGCTGCGGACCGACGGTGATCACCACCTCCGGCAGCAGCTCCGCGTGCCGGGGCTCCAGCCCGACGGTCCGGGGGCGCCGCAGCAGCTCGGCGGCCCAGCGTTCGCCGAACAGCGCCGCGGCCCGCTTGTACGCCCGGTACTGCAGCAGCCGCGCGAACAGCAGGTCACGGGCCTCCAGCAGGGCCAGGTCCTCCTCGTCCTCCACCTCCGCCGCGGGCAGCAGCCGGGCGGCCTTGAGGTCGAGCAGGGTGGCGGCCACCACCAGGAACTCGGTCGCCGCGTCCAGGTCCCAGTCCGGGCCCATCGCCCGGATGTGCGCCATGAACTCGTCCGTGACGGTGGCCAGCGCCACCTCGGTGACGTCCATCTTGTGCTTGGCGATCAGGCTGAGCAGCAGGTCGAAGGGGCCCTCGAAGTTGTCCAGCCGCACCCGGAAGCCGCCCCGCGACCCGTTCTCGGTCGCGTTCGCGGCGGTTTCTGCTGGTTCGACGGTGCTCGGCATGACGGTCCATCTTCACCCGTCCCCGCCGCCCGCCCCGTCCCGGGCCCCCCGACACGCCGCCTGCTGGGCTGCGCGGCGGCCTCGCCGCCCGTCGGACCCCCGGGTACGGCCCCACCACCCCGGGAACGGCCCTCCAGCGCCCGTCACGGCCCGACCTCCCGCCCGAGGGCCCGGGACCCACCCGGATCGACGATCGGCCCCACAACGGCCGACAACGCGCCTCGCCCGAGATGCCCCCTCATGAGCGCGGCTCATACCCCTCGACCCGGGGCGGCCACCCCATGAGTTCACCTCATGACCCTCGGTACCGGACCCCACGGCCCGCGCCCCGGGGCGACGCCCCCATGAGCGCGGCTCATACCCCTCGACCGCGGCGGGGCCCTCATGAGTCCACCTCATGAGCTCGCCTCATGAGCCGCCCATGAGCTCACCTCATGAGCGAACCCATGAGCCCACCTCATGTCCGTCTGCACCCGAGCGCCCACCGGCCGGTCCACCGGCCACCCGCCGGCTCCCCCGGACGCCGGGCCCGAAGGCCTCACGACGCCCCTGCCGGGCTCCCCCGGCCGTCTTCCGACCGCCTGGCCACACCCGGCCGCCTCACCCCGCCCGGCAGCCTCACCCCGCCCGGCAGCCCCGGCAGTCCACCCACCCGGCGAACCACCCGGCGGTCCAGCCGCCGACCGTCCTACCGTCCGCGCAGGCGCCGGACCAGGATGGAGGCCTCGCCCCGCTGCTCCAGGTCCGCCAGGACGACCGCGATGGCCTCCCGGACGATCCGGCCGCGGTCCACGGCCAGGCCGTGCTCGCCGCGCAGCACCAGCCGGGTGTGCTCCAGGTCCATGAGCTCCTCGGCGGACACGTACACGGTGATCTTCTCGTCGTGCCGCTCGCGCCCGCTGGGCCGGCGCGGCGCGCGGCCGCGCGGCCGGGCGCGCCCGGCGGCACCGGCCTGCTCCTCGGCGGCGCCGGCGTGCGTCCGGGCCGCCGGCGCGGTGGCGGCGCCCCGGCCGGCGGGCACGGTCTGGGCCCCGCCCGGCCGCTGGACGGGCGGCTGCGCGGGCGCCGGCACGGCGGCGGTCCCCTGCTGCTCCGACGTCAGCTGCCGGTCGTCCTGGGCGCTCTGGGCGGACTCGGCGCCCTCGGCGCCGTCCGAGCCGTTGACGGCCCGCGAGGTCTCCGGTCTGGATGCCTCGGCGGCCGGACGCGACGCGAGGGAGGGCGACAGCGCCATCCCTCCCGTGGTCCGGAACAGCTCGTCGGCACCCGGGAGACTCACTCGGCGGGGCGGCACCGGTCGAGCACCTCCCTGGCGAGCTGGCGGTAGGCGGCGGCGCCGACCGAGTTGGTCGCGTACGTGGTGATGGGCTCGCCGGCGACGGTGGTCTCCGGGAAGCGCACGGTACGGCCGATGACGGTGTGGAAGACGTGCTCGCCGAACGCCTCGACGACCCGTGCGAGCACCTCGCGGCTGTGCACGGTGCGCGAGTCGTACATGGTCGCGAGGATGCCGTCCAGGCGCAGCTCGGGGTTGAGCCGCTCGCACACCTTCTCGATGGTCTCGGTCAGCAGCGCGACACCGCGCAGCGCGAAGAACTCGCACTCCAGCGGCACGATCACGCTGTGAGCGGCCGTCAGCGCATTGACCGTCAGCAGGCCCAGCGAGGGCTGGCAGTCGATGATGACGTAGTCGTAGTCGGGCAGCAGCGGCTTCAGGGCGCGCGCCAGCGCGGACTCCCGGGCCACCTCGCTGACCAGCTGCACCTCGGCGGCGGAGAGGTCGATGTTGGACGGCAGCAGGTCCATCCCGGGGACGGCCGTCTTGAGGAGCACCTCATCGGCCGTCAGCCCCCGCTCCATGAGCAGGTTGTAGACGGTGACGTCGAGCTCCATCGGGTTGACGCCGAGGCCGACCGAGAGCGCGCCCTGCGGGTCGAAGTCGACGAGCAGCACCCGGCGGCCGTACTCGGCCAGCGCCGCGCCCAGGTTGATGGTCGACGTGGTCTTGCCGACGCCGCCCTTCTGGTTGCACATGGCGATGATCTGGGCGGGGCCGTGCTCGGCGACCGGCGCGGGGATCGGGAAGTACGGCAGCGGACGGCCGGTCGGGCCGACCCGCTCGCGGCGCTGGCGCGCGGCGTCGGGGGCCAGCGTGGCGGCGTACTCCGGGTCCGGCTCGTACTCGGCGTCCGGGTCGTCGTAGGCGCCGTAGGCGAACTCGCCGTAGGCCAGGCCGTAGGCCGCCAAGTCGGCGTCGTGATCGGTCACCGTGGTCACCTGTGCTGTGTTCTGGCGTGCTTCGAAGGTGCGGAGCGCGACCGAGCCGACCTCGGCCGAACCCACGGAGGGCTGCCGGGCCCCGGGCTCCACACTCGGCTGGCCGGCGATGTGCTCCGCCAGTCCTGGCTGACCACCCCCGGGAGCAATTGTCGACTCATTCACAAGTCGTCTTACCTCCTTGGGCATCCAGGACTCTATGTCGATTCGTCAGCGTGGCAGCATGCCGACGGTTTGCGACTCTAGGCCGTTCAAGGCGTTCGCAGCAACACAATCCACGGTAGTCGGCAGGATGTGTCGACTATCAGGCGGGCTGCTGTCAAGGGTTGAGTGGGTCGCTGACCCCATCGTTTCCGCGGGCGGGTGACGTGACCGACCGGAATTGACGACAGAGCGACCAACCCGGTCCGCCCGCCGTTCACGGGCACGGCGAAGCCCCCGGCCCGAAGCAATCGGGTCGGGGGCGAACGACCGCCGTGGCGGAAGACCGCCGGGTGGTCAGGGGGTTCAGGCGAGCACGCTCTCCAGGGAGACCGACTCCAGGCCGAAGGCCTCGGCCACGGCCGGGAAGGTGATCTGGCCCTCGTGCACGTTCAGGCCCTTGGCGAGCGCGGCGTCGCGGCGCAGCGCCTCCTTCCAACCACGGTTCGCCAGCTCGATGACGTACGGCAGCGTGGCGTTGGTCAGCGCGTAGGTGGAGGTGTTCGGGACGGCGCCCGGCATGTTGGCCACGCAGTAGAAGACCGAGTCGTGGACCTGGAAGGTCGGGTCGTCGTGCGTGGTCGGGCGCGAGTCCTCGAAGCAGCCGCCCTGGTCGATGGCGATGTCGACGAGCACGGAGCCCGGCTTCATGCGGGAGACCAGCTCGTTGGTGACGAGCTTCGGGGCCTTGGCGCCCGGGATCAGCACGGCGCCGATGACCAGGTCGGCCTCGAGGACGGCCTTCTCCAGCTCGAAGGAGTTGGACATGATGGCCTTGATCTTCGTGCCGAAGATGCGGTCGGCCTCGCGCAGCTTGTTGATGTCGCGGTCGAGCAGGGTCACGTCGTAGCCCATGCCGATGGCGATGGTGGCCGCGTGCCAGCCGGAGACGCCACCGCCGATGACGACGGCCTTGGCCGGGTGGGTGCCGGGCACGCCGCCGGGCAGCACGCCGCGGCCGCCGGCCGGACGCATCAGGTGGTACGAGCCGACCTGCGGGGCCAGGCGGCCCGCGACCTCGGACATCGGGGCGAGCAGCGGCAGCGCGCCGTTGCCCAGCTGGACGGTCTCGTAGGCGATGGCGGTGGTGCCCGAGGCGATCAGCGCGTCGGTGCCGGCCCGGTCGGCCGCCAGGTGCAGGTACGTGAAGACGGTCTGGCCCTTGCGCAGCCGGTGGTACTCGGAGGCGATGGGCTCCTTGACCTTCAGCAGCAGGTCGGCGGTGGCCCACACCTCGTCGGCGGTGGGGAGGATGGTGGCGCCGGCGGCCACGTACTCCTCGTTCGGGATCGAGGAGCCGAGACCGGCGTTGTCCTCGATGTAGACCTCGTGTCCGTTGCGGACCAGCTCATGCACGCCGGCGGGCGTGATGGCCACGCGGTACTCGTGGTTCTTGACCTCGCGGGGGATGCCGACCTTCACGACTGAACACGTCCTCTTGCCATGGGGGTCCCGACCGGAGAAGACCGGTGGGCGACGCGCACGTGGGGAAGCCTCCGGGCAGCCCGGGGCGGGATCGCTGCGCGACTACGTCCGAGTGTAATGAAGCCCAGTCGGCGTGTCAGCCTTCCAAAGTGAATAAATTTCCCGCACACATTGGCAGGTTCGTAGGCTTCCCTCGCGACTTACCCACCAAAGACGTCGTAACCGGGCATCTTCGACAATACCTCCGAAACGCCCGTCACCACCCGGCGTCGACGCGTTCCCGCAGGTCCGCGAGGGCCGCGCCGACGGTCTCCCGGCCGCGCTCGTCGCCGATCCTGCGCAGCACCGCGAGGGCCGCCCGGTACTCGCGGTCCGCCTCGTCGAAGCGGCGCTGGGCGGTGTGCGCCTCGGCCACCCGGGCCAGCAGCCGGGCCTCGGCCGCGTGGTCCCCGAGGGACTGCCGCAGCCCGAGCGCCCGCCCGTACCAATCGGCGGCGCGCACCGCGTCGCCGAGCGCCCGGTGGCAGCCGGCCGCGCCCTCCAGGGCGCGCGCGCAGAGCGGCTCGTCGTCCGCCGTCCGGGCGTGTTCCAGGGCGGCCCGGTAGTGCGCGGCGGCCTGCTCCCAGCGGCCGGCCGAGACCTGCAGGTCGCCCAGGTTGAGCAGGGCGGCCGAAGCCCGGCGCGGCCGGCGGTTGCGCTCGGCGACGGTGAGCACCAGCTCGTGCAGCCGGTAGAGGTCCGCGGGGGCGGCGGCACCGGTCAGCGGCAGCGCCCGCAGCAGCGCGGTGACCAGCCGCCCGGCCGAACCGTCCAGGTCGCCCTGGCCGATCGCGTCGGCCACCGCGCCCAGCAGCAGCTCCCGCTCGCCGAGCAGCCACGCGCGGGCGTGTTCGGCCGAGCGCAGCCGCAACGCGGCCGGCAGCGCCTCGGGGGCCGGACCGCCCTCGGGGTCGAGCAGGGCGCGGGCGGACTCGGTGAGCCGGACCAGCCGCTCCAGCAGCCGGGCCCGGGCCAGTTCGGTCTCGGCGGGCCGGTCCTCCTGCTCGCGCAGCCGGACCAGCCGGGGGTAGAGCCGCCCGGGCACCCGGTAGCGCGGGGTGCCGTCGGCGGCCGGCGCCTCCTCGCCGAGCAGCTCCCGCTCGGCGAGGGCCGCCAGCGTCGCCGCCGCGTCCGGCACCGGGCAGCCGACCAGGGCGGAGGCGGTGCGCGGATCGGCGGTCTGCGCGGGGGCCAGGGTGAGGGTGCGCAGCATCCGCGCCTGGGCGGCCGGCAGCCCCCGGTACAGGAGGGTGAACGCCCCGAGCAGCGGGTCGTTGTCGGGGACGGGCACCGGCTCGGCCGGCTCCGGGCCCGGCTTCACCCAGGCCGCCGGATCGCCCGCCGACGCGACCTCGGGAGCGGCCGCGCCCTCCCCCTTCTTCTTGGACGCCTTCCCGGGCTCGTTCCCCGACGACCGGCCCGCCGGTTTCCCCGACGGAGCCGCCTGCCCCGCCCCCGCCGTCCCGGCCGCGCCCGTCCTCGCCGAGCCCTTCTCGGAAGCCTTCGCCGAGCCCTTCGCGGACCCCTTCGCCGAGCCCGGCTCCGCCCCGTTCGTCACACCGCCCGTACCACCCGCACCACCCGTGGCGTCCGGGACGGACCCGGCGCCGGCGGCCGGGTCCTCCCCCACCACCCGCTGGAGCTCGCGCGCCGCGTCGGTGACCGCGGTCTTGGCGCTCCCCCGCAGCCACCCCGCCATCAGCCGCAGCGCGGCGGGCCGGGCGGCGCAGGCCTCGGCCAGGTCGGCCGCGCCGACCGGGTCGCAGGAGACCCGGGTGCCGCCGACCAGGTCGGCCAGCAGTTCGCCGGAGGCGGTCCGGTCCAGGCCGCCCAGGATCACCGGGTCGATGTCCTCGATCCCGGTGAGCGGCCCGGCGGTGGTGGCCAGCACCAGGCAGCCGGGTTCGTCGGCGAGCAGCGGCCACACCTGCCCGGCGTCCCGCACGTCGTCCAGGACGAGCAGGACCCGCAGTCCGGCCAGGGCCTCGCGCAGCGCCACGCAGCCCGGCTCGTCGCGCCCGTCCTCGACCGCGCCGGGCAGCGGCACGGCCGCCTCCGGGTCGAGCTGCTCCAGCAGCAGCCGGGCGGCCCGCGCGGGCGGCACCCGGCCGCCGTCGGGGGCGGACAGCCGGGCGAACAGCACGCCGTCCGGGTAGTCGGCGGCGACGGTACGGGCGAAGCGCGCGGCCAGCGCGGTCCGGCCGGAGCCGGGGCGCCCGGCCAGCACCAGGACCGGGCAGCGGCCGCTGGCCGGACGGGCGGCGGCCGCCCGCAGTGCGGCGAGTTCGGCGCGCCGTCCGACGAAGAGCGTGGGCCCGGCCGGCAGCCGCTCCAGTCCCGGGACGGCCCCGGCGGGCGCGTCGGGGCCGGGGTCCGTCGTCGCCGTCTTCCTCGCCACCCGTGCCACTCCCGACGTCATCCCGCGCTCGGCATCCGGCGCTCGGCGTTCCGCGCTCGGTATCCCGCGCTCGGCACCCGGCGCTCGGCACCCGGACGAGGCGTCCGGTGCTCAGCGGGGGCGCCGTGGACGGGCGCCCTGTCTGCGAAGCGTAGTTCGACCGCCCGGTTCAGCCGAGGTGACATCCGGTCGTACGAACCGTCGAATCACCCGGGCGAATCAACCGGGTCACCCGCCCGCGCCCCGAACGGCCGGGCCGCCGGCTCCCGGGCGCCCTCTCGACGACCGCCCCCACCGACCCGGGCCCGCAGCCGCAGCCCCGCCGGCCGGGCCCGGCCCGCCCCGCTCAGGCCTCGAAGGGCCGGGCCGGCCAGGGCGAGTCCGCCGGGCGCAGCGCGTCCAGCCCGTCCGGGCCGGTGAGCGCGGCGTGCACGGCGAGGGTGCCGGTGACCAGGGTGGGGTTGTGCAGGTGCCCGGCCTGGATCAGCCGGATCAGTTCGGGCACCGGCACCCAGGCGACCTCGATCTCCTGCTCCTCGCCCTCGGCCGCGTAGCGCTCGCCCTCAGCCGGCGACAGGCCGGTGGCGAGGAACATCCGCAGCGCCTCGTCGGTGCCGCCCGGGGAGGTGTAGTAGTCGGCGAGGATCCGCCAGGTGTCGGCCTTGCAGTGCGCCTCCTCGTACAGCTCGCGCTGGGCGGCGTGCCACGGGTTCTCGCCGGGGACGTCGAGCAGGCCGGCCGGCAGCTCCCAGAGCCGCTGGCGCACGGGGTGGCGGTACTGGCGCAGGATCAGCACCCGCTGCCGGTCGTCGAGGGCGAGCACCGAGACCGAGCCGGGGTGGGTCTGGTAGTCGCGGCGGGCCCAGCTGCCGTCGGGCATCCGGACCTCCTCGCTGCGCACGCCGGTGACCTTGCCCTGGAACGGTGTTCCGGTCGCCCGGACCTCCCACTCCTCGGCCACGTCGGTGATCAGCAGGTCGCTCTGCTCGTCCATCGCTCTCCCCTTTTCGTCAGTACGACACAATCTAACGCCGAACGGCGGCCCCGCGGGAATCGCGGGGCCGCCGTCCGGTGAACGACCGAGGCCGAGGAGGCGACCCGGGCCGAGGAGACTACCCGGGCCGAGGCGCGGAGACCTACTCGGAGACCGCGGTCTTGATCTCGATGGCGGCCTTGACCAGGCCCGCGAACAGCGGGTGCGGGCGGGTCGGGCGGGACTTCAGCTCCGGGTGGGCCTGGGTGGCCACCAGGTAGGGGTGCACCTCGCGCGGGTACTCGACGTACTCGACCAGGTCGCCCTTCGGGGAGAGGCCGGAGAACTGCAGGCCGGTCTTCTCCAGGTCCGCGCGGTAGGCGTTGTTGACCTCGTAGCGGTGGCGGTGGCGCTCCTCGACGTACTGCTCGCCGCCGTAGACCTCACGGACGATCGAGCCCTCGGCGAGCTTGGCCGGGTAGAGGCCCAGGCGCATGGTGCCGCCCAGGTCGCCCTTGCCGTCGACGATGGCCAGCTGCTCGGCCATGGTGGAGACGACCGGGTGCTTGGCGGCGGCGTCGAACTCGGTGGAGTTGGCCTCGGGCAGGCCGGCCAGGTTGCGGGCGGCCTCGATGACGACGCACTGCAGGCCCAGGCACAGGCCCAGCAGCGGCACCTTGTTCTCGCGGGCGAAGGTGATGGCGCCGACCTTGCCGTTGACGCCGCGGTCGCCGAAGCCGCCGGGGATGCAGATCGCGTCCACGTCGCCGAGCTGCTCACGGGCGCCCTCGGGCGTCTCGCAGTCGTCCGAGGTGACCCACTTGATCTCGACCCGGGCGTTGTTGGCGAAGCCGCCGGCGCGCAGCGCCTCGGTCACCGACAGGTAGGCGTCGGGCAGGTCGATGTACTTGCCGACCAGGGCGACCTTGACGATGTGCTGCGGCTCGTGGACGCGGCGCAGCAGGTCGTCCCAGGTGGTCCAGTCCACGTCGCGGAACGGCAGGTCCAGGCGGCGCACCACGTAGGCGTCCAGGCCCTCGCCGTGCAGCACCTTCGGGATGTCGTAGATCGACTTGGCGTCGATGGCCGCGACCACGGCCTCCTCGTCCACGTCGCACATCAGCGAGATCTTGCGCTTGATCGCCTGCGGGACCTCGCGGTCGGCGCGCAGCACGATGGCGTCCGGCTGGATGCCGATGTTGCGCAGCGCGGCGACGGAGTGCTGGGTGGGCTTGGTCTTCAGCTCGCCCGAGGGGCCGATGTACGGCAGCAGGGAGACGTGCACGAAGAAGACGTTGTCCCGGCCGACCTCGTGGCGGACCTGGCGGACGGCCTCCAGGAACGGCAGCGACTCGATGTCGCCGACGGTCCCGCCGACCTCGGTGATCACCACGTCGACGTCCTCGGTCGCCATCCGGCGGATCCGGGACTTGATCTCGTTGGTGATGTGCGGGATGACCTGGACGGTGTCGCCCAGGTACTCGCCGCGGCGCTCCTTGGCGATGACGGTCGAGTACACCTGGCCGGTGGTGACGTTCGCCGAGCCGTGCAGGTTGGTGTCGAGGAACCGCTCGTAGTGGCCGATGTCCAGGTCGGTCTCGGCGCCGTCGTCGGTGACGAACACCTCACCGTGCTGGAACGGGTTCATGGTGCCCGGGTCCACGTTGAGGTACGGGTCGAGCTTCTGCATCGTCACGCGCAGGCCGCGGGCCTTGAGCAGGGCGCCGAGGCTGGAGGCGGTGAGCCCCTTGCCGAGCGAAGAGGCGACACCCCCGGTGACGAAGAGGTGCTTGGTCGTCACGGCGCGGCCGTTCGCTGCCTTGCCGGAATGGGGCTGTGCCAAGAGGGGGCTCCCGTGGGTCGCTTGTCGAAGGTGACGTGGGCGGGAGGCTCGGGGTTCGCCGGGCGGCGTGGGCGGGTGGGGTGCACCTCGCTCGATGGGTCGCCGGTTCGGCTGGTCCGGGGCGTTTTGATCCCGCCGGTCCACGGGATACCAGGGTAACAGTGACGCGACGGGGACGCCGTACGGGCCGCGCGCGCCACTCCGGGGGCGCGCGCCCGGCGCACCACCGGCGCACCATCCGCCGCACCCGTCCCACCGGTCGCACGACCCGCCGGACCGGGCCAGCCCGGGGTTTCCGTCCGGGCCATCCGGGCTCCTCCGTAACGACCACCCGGAGGTGATCCTTCCGGACCATCCTTCGCCGCGCCTCCGCGATGCACGGCATTTCCGCCGAATTGCGGCGCCACACCGGGCTGCGCCCGCGTGCTTCGCCCCTTTCGTCCGTCGTAAGCTGCTCGGACGCATCGCCGACAGCACGAGCACGCGGAGGGCGTGGGAGGTCAGGACACTCCCGGTCCCCGATGCGCGACCGGACCTCCCCGTATTCCAGCTCCTCCCCACCCACTCCAGGGGCTCGACCGAGCCCCGCGCGGACACTCCAGCAAGGCCTGCCACCACCCCCCGGCAGACCGGACGTCCCGGGGTGGACCTCCGGCCCCGCAGACCCGCTCGCTCTCTCCGCTCGCCGATGCCCTGACCACATTGCGAACTGGAGATCCACGTGGCCGGCCGTATCGAGGACTACGCACTCATCGGGGACATGCAGACCGCTGCCCTGGTCAGCAGGGACGGGGCGGTGGACTGGCTCTGCCTCCCCCGCTTCGACTCGCCGGCGGTGTTCGCCGGCCTGCTCGGCACCGATGAACACGGTTTCTGGCGGATCGGCCCGGCCGAAGCCGTCCTGACCGAGGTCCCCGCCCCCGCCGCCGCCACGCCCCCCGCCACCACGGGCCGGGTCCGCGTCGCCGACACCGCCGACCTCCGGGTGCCCCCGCCCACCGCCGCCGCCCCCGCCGTGCCCGCCGACCGGCGCCGCTACCGGGGCGACTCGCTGGTCCTGGAGCAGGAGTGGGACGCCCAGGGCGGCACCGTCCGGGTGATCGACTTCATGCCGCCCCGCCCGCTGGCCGGCAAGGACGCCGTCCCCCAGGTGATCCGGATCGTCGAGGGCGTGGCCGGCACCGTCCGGATGCGCTCCGCGCTGCGGATGCGCTTCTCGTACGGCCGCATCGTGCCCTGGGTGCACCGCGTCGAGCAGGCCGACGGCAGCCACCGCACCGTCGCCGTCGCCGGGCCGGACTCGGTCTGGCTGGACGGCGTCTCGGAGACCTACGGCCGCGACCTCACCACCTACGCCGACTTCACCGTGACCGCCGGCGAGCGGATCGCCTTCGCCCTCACCTGGCAGGCCTCCCACCTGGAGGCGCCCAAGGCCCCGGACGCCGAGGCGATGCTCGACGCCACCGCCGACTTCTGGCACGAGTGGGCCGAGCAGTGCACCTACCAGGGCCCCTACCGCGAGGCCGTGATCCGCTCCCTGATCACCCTCAAGGGCCTCACCTACGCCCCCACCGGCGGTATCGTCGCCGCCCCCACCACCTCGCTGCCCGAGGACATCGGCGGCGAGCGCAACTGGGACTACCGCTACACCTGGCTGCGGGACGCCGCGATCACCCTCTCCTCGCTGCTGCGCACCGGCTACCGCGACGAGGCCAAGGCCTGGCGCGAGTGGCTGCTGCGGGCCGTCGCCGGCGACCCGGAGAACCTGCAGATCATGTACGGCATCGCGGGCGAGCGCGAGCTGACCGAGTCCTCACTGGACTGGCTGCCCGGCTACGAGGGCTCGCAGCCCGTCCGGATCGGCAACGGCGCCGCCGGGCAGCTCCAACTCGACGTCTACGGCGAGGTGGTGGAGGCCCTGCACCTGGCCCACATGACCGGCCTGGTCCGCAACGACCACGCCCACCACCTCCAGCTGCGCCTGATCGACTACCTGGAGGAGCACTGGCAGGAGCCGGACGAGGGCATCTGGGAGGTCCGCGGCCCGCGCCGGCACTTCGTCCACTCCAAGGTGATGGCCTGGGTCGCCGTCGACCGCACCATCAAGCTGCTGGAGCAGACCCCCGAGGACGCCCCCGGCGACGCCCCCGCCGACGGCCACCTGGAGCGCTGGCGCGAGCTGCGCGACACCATCCACCGGGACGTCTGCGAGAAGGGCTACGACCCGGAGCGCAACACCTTCACCCAGTACTACGGCGGCAAGGAGCTGGACGCCTCGCTGCTGCTCATCCCCCAGGTCGGCTTCCTGCCGCCGGACGACAAGCGGGTGATCGGCACCATCGAGGCGATCCAGCGCGAACTGTCCACCGAGGACGGCTTCGTGCTGCGCTACCCGACCCACGACGAGTCCGGCAACAACGTCGACGGGCTCTCCGGCCACGAGGGCGCCTTCCTGGCCTGCTCGTTCTGGCTGGCCGACGACCTCGCCATGATCGGCCGGGTGCAGGAGGCCCGCGACCTGTTCGACAAGCTGCTCTCGCTGCGCAACGACATCGGCCTGCTCGCCGAGGAGTGGGACCCGCGGCTCAAGCGCCAGGTCGGCAACTTCCCGCAGGCCTTCAGCCACGTCCCGCTGATCGACACCGCCCTGCGGCTGACCGCCTGCGGCGCCGCGTACCTGTCGGCCCAGCCGGACGGCCCGGCGGCCGACCGGGTCGAGCAGGCGACGGTCTGACCCGCAGGACGGGCCCTAACCGCGCTGGACCAGCTCGTCGTAGGTGCTGAGCACCTGGGCGACGGTGGCGGCCTCGTCCGGCCAGGTCTCGGCCTGCTGCCGGCCGGCCGCCACCAGCCGCTCGCGGCGGTCCGGGTCGGCCAGCAGGGCGCGCACCGCGGCGCCGAGCGCGACCGGGTCGCCGGGGGGCACCAGGACGGCGGCGTCGCCGACGAGTTCGGGGACGCCGCCGACGGCGGTGGACACCACCGGCACGCCGGCCCGCATCGCCTCCTGCACCACCAGCGAGCGGGCCTCCCAGCGGCTGGAGACGACCACCACGTCGGCGGCGGCCAGCAGGTCGGGCACGTCGGTGCGGTAGCCGAGCAGCCGCACCGGCAGCTTCTCGGCGGCCACCCGCTCGCGCAGCGGCCCCGCCTCCGGGCCGTCCCCGGCGAGCAGCACCAGCGGCTCCGGGGCCGGCTCGGCGAACTCCCGGGTGGCGTCCAGCAGCAGCCCGAAGGCCTTCTGCGGGACGAGCCGGCCGACCGCCAGCACCAGCGGGCGGTCCGGTCCGTCGCCGAGCAGGGCGGCCCGCGCCTCGGCCCGGTCGAGCCGGCCCTCGGGCATCGGCGGGGCGGCCACCGGGCCCAGCCGGGCGTCGGTGGCGCCCAGTTCCCGAGCCCGGGCGACCAGGTCGGAGGAGGCCCCGAGGACCAGGTCGGCGGCGCGGGCGACCCGGCGCTCCATCAGCCGCTGCAGCCGGCGCTCCATGCCGGTGGCCAGCAGCGCGTGGTGCGAGGTGACCACCAGCGGGGTCTCCGGGCGCAGGCCGGGGAAGCGGCCCGCGGTGCGCAGCGCGAGGTCGGAGAGCAGCCCGGCGCGCAGCCCGTGGGCGTGCACCACGTCGGCGCCGGTGAAGGCCCGGCGCAGTTCGCCGATCGCGGTGGCGTCGCTGCGGGCGCCCGCGGTGGGGGTGATGTCGACGGTGTGGAACCGGGCGCCCGTACGGGAGAAGCCGAACAGCGCGTCCGTGCCGGCCGGTGCGCAGACCGTGACGGTCACTCCGTGCGCGACCAGGCCCTGGGCCAGGGAGCGCACGTGCGCACCGATGCCGCCGGTGCTGGCGGCCAGGACGAGTACCACGTGCAGCTGCCCCGGTTCCGGGGCGGCCGCGGTGGCCCGGGCGGCGGAATGGTCCACGTCGTCTCGCATCCGACTCGATCAGGTTCGCGCGCCGCTTCGCGAGGATTGCCCGCCCGGCGGCGCTCGGGGCTGGGAAGCCAGTGTCCAGCGGCCACCATGCCAGGTCGGCGGCCCTCTTGGACAGTCGACGCCACCCGGGGCGCGTCGCCGACGGTCCGCGGGGCCGCCGGCGCCGGCCCGGGTGCGTCCCGCGGACGCCCTCGGGCCCGTCTTCAGGCGCGCCCTAGGGGTGGCGCGGGGTCCGGGCGGCGGCCAGCAGTTCCTCGGCGTGGGCGCGGCCCAGCTCCGAGTCCTCCAGTCCGGCCAGCATCCGGGAGAGTTCGCGCACCCGCTCCTCGTCGTTCAGCACCTTGACACCACTGCGGGTCACGGTGCCGTCGTTGGTCTTCTCCACCACCAGGTGCCGGTCCGCGAACGCGGCGACCTGCGGGAGGTGGGTGACCACCACGACCTGGGCGGACTCGGCCAGTTTGGCCAGCCGGCGGCCGATCTCGACCGCGGCCTTGCCGCCGACGCCCGCGTCCACCTCGTCGAACAGGTAGGTCGGGACGGGGTCGGCGCCCGCGAAGACCACCTCGACGGCGAGCATCACGCGGGACAGCTCACCGCCGGAGGCGCCCTTGGCGATCGGGCGGGGCTGGGCTCCCGGGTGCGGGGCGAGCAGCACCTCGACCTCGTCCACGCCGTGCGGGCCGTACGCGACGGTGCGGCCGCCGACCTCGATCCCGGCCAGGTCGTCGACCTGGCTGATCGCGAAGGTCACCCGGGCGTGCGGCATGGCCAGTTCGGCGAGTTCGGCGGAGACGGCCCCGGCGAAGCGCCCGGCCGCGGCCTGCCGGGCCTGCGACACCTCGGCCGCGAGCTCGGCCAGCTCGGCTCGCAGCTCGGTCTCCCGGGCGCCGAGCTCGTCGATCCGGTCGTCGTCGCCGTCGAGTTCGGCGAGCCGGGCGGCGCCGGCCTCGGACCAGGCGATCACCTCGGCGAGGGTGTTCTCCTCGCCGCCGTACTTGCGCAGCAGCTGGGCCAGCACGGCCCGGCGGTCCTCGACGGCGGCCAGGCGCACCGGGTCGGCGTCCAGGTCGTCCGCGTACCCGGCCAGGTCGCCGGCCACGTCGGCGAGCAGGTAGCCGACCTCGTTGAGCCGGTCGGCGAGCGCGGCCAGGCGCTCGTCGTGGTGGCGCACGGCGTCCAGGGCGCGGCGGGACTGCGCGAGCAGGGTGCCGGCGTCCAGGGCCTCCGGGTCGGCCGGGTCGCCGGCCAGGGCGGTGTGGGCGAGGGTCGCGGCGGAGGAGAGCGCGTCGGCGTGGCCGAGCCGCTCGGCCTCGGCGGAGAGCTCGGTGTCCTCGCCGGCCACCGGCTCGGCGGCGGCGATCTCGTCCAGGCCGAAGCGCAGCAGGTCGGCCTCCTGGGCGCGCTCGCGGGCCCGGGTGGTCAGTTCCTCCAAGGTCGCGGAGACCTCGCGCAGCTGCCGGTAGGTCTCCCGGTAGCGGGCCAGCGGTTCGGCCACCGCCGCGCCCGCGTAGCGGTCCAGGGCGCCGCGCTGGCGGGCCGGGCGCAGCAGGCGCTGCTGGTCGGTCTGGCCGTGCACCGCGATCAGGTCCTCGCCGAGTTCGGCGAGCAGCCCGACCGGGACGGCCCGCCCGCCCACGTACGCCCGGGAGCGGCCCTCGGCGGAGACGGTCCGGCTGATCAGCAGGGCGCCGTCGTCCAGTTCGGCCCCGGCCTCGACCGCCCGGGCCGCCACGGGCGAGTCGGCGGGCAGTTCCAGCCGGCCCTCGACCACGGCGCGTCCGGTGCCGTTGCGCACCAGGCCCGGGTCGGCGCGCCCGCCGAGCAGCAGGCCGAGGCTGGTGACGACCATGGTCTTGCCCGCACCGGTCTCACCGGTCACGGCGGTGAAGCCGGGGGCGAGTTCGACCACCGCGTCGTCGATGACCCCAAGATCCCGTATCCGCATCTCGTCCAACACGGAGACGACCTTACGGGGGTCCGCCCCCGGCGCGCGACGAGCGGCAACGGCGCGCGGCAACTCCGTGCCCCGAAGTTCATCCCTTCCGGGGGTTTCGTACCGGTGCGGGCGCGGTGCACCAGGGCAGGAAGAATTGCACCAGCGGGCCGATCGCCAGTGCGTACGCGACGGTGCCGACCCCGGCGGTGCCGCCCAGCAGCAGGCCGGCGGCCAGCACGGCCAGTTCGATGCCGGTGCGGATCAGCCGCAGCGAGCGGCCGGTGCGCCGGTGCAGGCCGGTCATCAGGCCGTCGCGCGGGCCGGGGCCGAACCGGGCGCCGATGTAGAGGCCGCTGGCCAGGCCGTTGAGCACGATCGCGGCGGCCGTCACGGCGATCCGGGCGGGCAGGGCCTCGAAGCCGTCCACGAGCCGCAGCGTGAGGTCCATCGCCGCGCCGATCACCAGCACGTTGGAGACGGTGCCCAGGCCCGGGCGCTGGCGCAGCGGTATCCAGAGCAGCAGCACCAGGGCGCCGCAGATCGTCACCCAGGCGCCGACCGAGAGGCCGAGGCTGCGCTGCAGGCCCTGGTGCAGCACGTCCCAGGGGTCGAGGCCGAGGCCGGCCCGGAGCATCAGGCCCATGCTCACGCCGTACAGGGCGAGGCCGGTGAACAGCTGCGGGAGGCGGCGGGCCAGGCCGTGGGTGTCGCCGAGGAACCGGGCCGCGAGGCCGGCCGGACGGGCGGCGGGTGCCGCGGCGGCGGTCGTGGTCGCTGTGGTCGGGGTCGTGGTGGCCAAGGGTGCTCCCGGTGTTCCCGTGGTGGTGCTGCACCTCCGGGTGGCCCGGCGGTGGCGGACGATGAGGCCGCCCTGTCATGATGGCCAGGCCAAAGCAGACCCCTCCAGGGCCAATCACGAGCAAGTGGACTGATCGCCATGGCCGACTGGCACACCACCGTCACCCCGCCCGCGCTGGCCCGGCTGCTCACCACCGCCCGGCTCCCCGAGCCGGCCGCCACCCGCCGCCCCGCCTACCGCACCCTCGCCGGGCAGATCCGGCTGCTGGTCACCGAGGGCCGGCTGCCGGTCGGCGCCCGGCTGCCCGCCGAACGCGAGCTGGCCACCGCCCTGGAACTGAGCCGCACCACCGTCGCCACCGCGTACGAGACGCTGCGCGGCGACGGCTACCTGCGCAGCCGGCGCGGCGCGGGCAGCTGGACCGCCCTGCCCGAGGGCGCCCCGCCGCCCGGCGACGCCCTGCACCCCGTCCCGCCGGACGAGCAGGGCCACACCCTGGACCTCGGCGTCGCCGCGCTGCCCGCCCCGCAGCCCTGGCTCGGCGCCGCCGCCGCCCGGGCCGTCGAGCAGCTGCCGTACTACGCCGCCGGACACGGCCACTACCCCACCGGCGTCCCGGTGCTGCGCGAGGCCGTCGCCCGCCGCTACACCGAGCGCGGACTGCCCACCACGCCCGACCAGATCCTGATCACCACCGGCGCGATGGGCGGCCTGCACCTGGTCCAGCGGGTACTGGTCGGCCGCGGCGACCGGGTCGCCGTCGAGGCGCCCAGCTACGCCCACACCCTGCAGGCGCTGCGGCTCTCCGGCGCGCGCCTGGTCCCGGTGCCGTACGCGTACCGCCCCGGGCCGACGGGCACGCCCGCGCCCCCGCGGCCGCGGTGGGACCAGGACGAGTGGCGGCGGGTGCTGCGCGGCGCCGCGCCCAGGCTCGCCTACGTGATCCCGGACTTCCACAACCCGACCGGCGCCCTGATCGACGAGGAGCAGCGCCGCGAGCTGCTGGCCGCCGCCCGGGCCGCCGGCAGCATCGTGCTGGTGGACGAGACCACCGCCGAACTCGGCTGGGGCGTACCGGAGTCCGTGCCGCTGCCGCGCCCGGTCGCGGCGCTGGACCGGGCCGCCCAGGTGGTCACCGTCGGATCGGCCGGCAAGCTGCTCTGGGGCGGCCTGCGGATCGGCTGGGTGCGGGCCGCACCCGCGCTGGTGCGCCGGCTGGCCGGCGAGCGGGTCTACAGCGACGTCGGCACCCCGGTGCTGGACCAGCTGATCGCCGCCGAACTGCTCGGCGAGCCGCTGCCCGCCGTCCGGGCCCACCAGCTGGACCGGCTGCGGGCCACCGCGCACGCCTTCGCCGCCGCGCTGCCCGAGCACCTGCCCGGCTGGAGCTTCCCGATGCCGACCGGCGGGCTCGCCCTGTGGGTCTCCACCGACGGGGTGTCCGGCGCGGCGCTGGCGCGGGCCGGGGAGCGCGCCGGGGTGCGGATCGCCTCGGGCAACCGCTTCGGTTCGGACGGCGCCTTCGAGCACCACGTCCGGATCCCGCTCACCGTGCCCGCCGCGACCGTCCAGGACGCCGTCGAGCGGCTCGCCGCGCTGACCGAACGCGCGACGGCCGGCGGCCGGCTCGGTCCGGCCGACGAGGACCAGCCGCTGGCGGTCTGACGCCCGCGGTCCGACGCCCGCCGGCCGGTCCCGCCGGCTCCGTCCGGGCCCTCCTAGTGGTGGTCCGCCCGGCCGCGCCAACCCGTCACCGGCAGCGCGAACTTGGCGACCAGCCGGTCGGTGAACGGCGCCCGGTGCAGTCTGGCCAGCCGCACCGGCGTCCGGCCCCGGCGGACCTCCACCCGCGCCCCGGCGGGCAGTTCGACCGAGCGCCGCCCGTCGCACCAGAGCACGCCGTGCGGGGTCTTCGGCTGCACCTCGACGGCCAGCACCGACTCGGGCGAGGTCACCAGCGGGCGGGCGAACAGCGCGTGCGCCGAGATCGGCACCATCAGCAGCGCCTCCACCTCCGGCCACACCACCGGCCCGCCGCCGGAGAACGCGTACGCGGTGGAACCGGTCGGCGTCGCGCACACCACGCCGTCACAGCCGAAGTTGGAGACCGGACGGCCGTCCACCTCCGTCACCACCTCCAGCATCCGCTCCCGGGCCGCCTTCTCGATCGAGGCCTCGTTCAGCGCCCAGTCCTCGTGCACCACGTCGCCGTTGGTGCGGACGATGACGTCGATCGTCATCCGCTCCTCGACCTCGTAGTCCGCGTCGACCACCCGCTCGACCACCACGGCCAGGTCGTCCCGCTCGGCCTCCGCGAGGAAGCCCACCCGGCCGAGGTTGATCCCGAGCATCGGCAGGCCGTGCGAGCGTGCCAGCTCGGCACCGCGCAGCAGCGTCCCGTCCCCGCCGGCCACCAGGATCAGCTCGCAGCCGTCCGCCGCCCCCGGGCCCTCGGCCACCTTCTCCACGCCGTCCGGCAGGTCCAGGTCGACCGCCTCGGCCTCCAGCAGTCTGATCCGGAGCCCGGCCTTCAGCAGCCCGTGCACCAGGCCCTCGACGCTGCGCAGCGCCGCCTCCCGGCCGGTGTGCGCGATCAGGAAGACCGTACGTGCTTCGTCGCTCATGCCGCTGCCCTCTCCCTAACGCCTGCCGGGTCGCCTTCGGCCCCGGTGCGGCCCGTCACACAGCATGACGGGCCGGACGTCCGCCCAGCACCCTACCGGGGCCCCTCCGCCACGGCCCGGTCCGCCTCCGCGGGGTCCAGCCGCGGGGCGTCCCGGCGCAGCCAGAGGAAGTACTCCACGTTGCCGGACGGTCCCGGCAGGGGGCTCGCGGTGACGGCGCGCACGCCCAGCCCGAGCTCCCAGGCCTGCCCGGCCACCTGGCGCACCATCTCGGCGCGCAGCTCCGGGCTGCGCACCACCCCGCCGCTGCCCAGGCGCTCCTTGCCGATCTCGAACTGCGGCTTGACCATCAGCACCAGGTCCGCGTCCTCGGCCGCGCAGGAGGCCAGGGCGGGCAGCACCAGGCCCAGCGAGATGAACGACAGGTCGCCCACCACCAGGTCCACCAGGGTGCCGCCGATGAGCTCCGGGGTCAGCTCGCGGACGTTGGTGCGGTCCATCACGGTGACCCGCTCGTCGCTCTGCAGCGACCAGGCGAGCTGCCCGTAGCCGACGTCCACCGCCAGCACACCGGCCGCGCCGGCCCGCAGCAGCACGTCGGTGAACCCGCCGGTGGACGCGCCCGCGTCCAGCGCCCGGCGGCCCTCGACGACCAGGCCCTGCGGCACGAAGGCGGCGAACGCGCCGGCGAGCTTGTGCCCTCCGCGCGAGACGTAGTCGGGGTCGTTGTCGTCCTTGGCCACCACGACCGCCGCCGAGGTCTCCACCTGGGTGGCCGGCTTGGTCGCGGTGGTGCCGCCGACGGTCACCCGGCCGGCCGCGATCAGCTCGGACGCGTGCTCGCGCGACCGGGCCAGCTTGCGGCGGACGAGCTCCGCGTCGAGTCGGCGTCGTGCCACTGCCACTGGTGTTTCAGCTCCTACGGGTCCTGCGGATCATTCCTGGTCGAGCGCGGCCAGCGCGTCGGCGAACCGCTGGTGAACATCTTCGTACACCGCGACGTGCGCCTCGGCGGGGACCCCGTCCAAGGCCTCCAGCCGGGCCAGCCCGGCGTCCACCACCGGGTGGCCGGTGGGCAGCAGTTCCACGCCGAGCGGCTCGACCCGCCGCCCGGGGGCGGCCGGGTCGGCCGGCGTGCTCGGTTCACTCGTCCCGGGCATCGGGCTTCCTCGTACTGGTCGCCTTGCGGACGGTGGTCTTCTTGGTCGCGGTCCGCTTCGCGGGGGTCTTGGGCTGGTCGGCGGCCTGCTCGGCGGCGGTGGCCCGCTTGGCGGTGGCGCTCTTCTTGACGGTCGTCGTCTTCTTGGCGGCGGCCTTCGAGCCCGTGGCCTTCTTCGCCACCGCCTTCTTCGCCACCGCCTTCTTCGCGGCCGTCTTCTTCGCCGCGGCCTTCTTCGCCGCGGTCTGCGCCGGCTCGGCCTGCGCCGGCTCGGCCCGCTCCGCCGCCGTCTTCCGCACCGGAGCCTTCCGCGGCTCGGCCTTCGGCTCCCGCTCCGCCGGCGCCTCCGGGGAGCGCGGACCGACCGGGGGGACCGGCGGGTCGAACTCGACCGGCTCGTCCACCTCCACCCGCTCGGCGACTATCGGCTCCCCCGCCGGCCGGAACGCCGACCGCTGCTCCTCGTCCTCCCAGCCGCGCCCGAACAGGTCGTCCGCCCGCGGCGCCGGCACCGGCTCCTCGTCGTACGGCCCCTCACCGGGCCCCGCGGCCGGAGCCTCCTCCTCGACCTCGCGCAGCTTGGTCTCCAGGTACGCCAGCACCACGCCGACCTTGGTGACCTGGTCGCCGACCTTCTCGAAGACCTTCTCGGCCTCGTTGCGCGCCACCCCGACCGCCAGGTCCACCCCGGCCCGCCCGGCGGTGACCGCCTCCTCCGCCAGCGTCTGCAGCGTCTTCGCGGACGGCGGGAACTGCCCGCCCAGCCGACGCTCCACCTCGGCGACGTCGACCCCGGCCTTCTCCAGGATCGAGGCGGCCGTCACGACGACCCGCTTGCCCACCTCCTCGACCACCACGGCGGCGGTCTCCACCACTCCCCGAACCGTCCTCGGCAGCATCCGGGTGCCTCCCAATCGCCTACGCGCGTCGCTCCGTCGCCCTCAGTACCCGGGCCGTTTCCGGGCACCCCACGGACGACGCTACCGCCAAAACCCCGCTGAGGTACCGTGGCCCGCAGTCCGCACCGTAGCGACCGGGGGAGGGGGCCGCCGCCCATGGCGAACGCCGAGGAGTGCCGGGAGGCACTGGAGCAGCTCAGCCGGAACATGGCGAAGTCCACCGGCGACGTCCGCACGGCCGCGTCCCTCGACCGCTCGCTCAGCTGCCGGATCACCGACCTCGACCTGACCTTCGCCGGTCAGCTGCGCGACGGCCGGATCCAGGACGTGGTCGCCGCGCCCGGCCCGCCCGCCGGGAAGGCCGACATCCGGCTCACCATGAGCAGCGACGACCTGGTCGCCCTGGTCGGCGGCCGGCTCAACTTCGCCTCCGCCTGGGCGAGCGGCCGGGTCCGGCTGGAAGCGGGCTTCCGCGACCTGCTGCGGCTGCGCACCCTGCTCTGACGCCCGGGCCCACGGGTCCCCGGCACCCCGGGGACCCTGCCGGCCCGCCCCTGCTCAGAAGCCCAGCTCGGCCAGCGCCTTCTGTCCGTCCACCGGCGCGCCGTCCGCGTCCAGCGCCGTCCACGCCGCCGCGCACAGCGCCCGCAGGCCGTCCCAGCGGTCCCCGGCCCCGGTCAGCCGCAGCACGCCGCCCTCGACGCCCGCGACCCAGCCGCCGCACGCGAAGCCGTCGGCCCCGGCCGTCACCGCCGGGTGCGGGACCAGCAGACCGCGCAGGTCGGCCGCCAGGTAGGTCGGCCGGTGCTCGACCGGCGCCGCCAGCAGCAGCTCGGGGGTGGTCACGCCGGTGAAGACCAGCAGGCTGTCCACCCCGCCGTTGAACGCGCCCTCGATGTCGGTGTCCAGCCGGTCCCCGACCACCAGCGGCCGCTCGGCACCGGTGCGCAGGACCGTCTCCCGGTGCATCGGCGGCAGCGGCTTGCCCGCCACCTCCGGCTCCACCCCGGTCGCCGCCCGCACCGCCGCCACCAGCGTGCCGTTGCCCGGCGCGATGCCGCGCGCCCGCGGCACGGTCAGGTCCAGGTTGGACGCCACCCACGGCAGCCCGCTCTGCACCGCGTACGAGGCCTCCGCCAGGTCCGTCCAGCCCACCGACGGGTCGAAGCCCTGGACCACCGCCACCGGCCCGTCGGCCAGCGAGCGGACCGCGACCAGCCCCCGCTCGGCCAGCGCCTCCTCCAGCCCCAGGCCGCCCACGACCAGCACCTTCGCCCCGGCCGGCAGCTTCTCGGCGAGCACCCGGGCGGCCGCCTGGGCCGAGTTGATCACGTCGGTCGGCTCGGCCGGGACACCCAGCTCGGTCAGGTGCTCGGCCACCACGCGCGGCGGGCGGGAGGCGTTGTTGGTCACGTACGCCAGCCGCATCCCGACCGTGCGGGCGGTGTCCAGCGAGGCCACCGCGTGCTCGATCGCGTGCGCGCCCGCGTAGACCACGCCGTCCAGGTCCAGCAGGGCGGTGTCGTACGCCTCGGTCAGCGGCCGCTCGCTGCCGCCGGGGGCGGTCCGTCGCACGGGGGTGGCCGTCTCGGTCATCGCTGCGCTACCTCATTCACTCGCGTCGTCGTTCACTGGACCCTCGGCCCCGGGTGGCGGTGCCAGGTACCCGGGAGCCCCGGGCTGCAGCGGGCCGTACGCCCCGGCGCGGGCCGCCAGCGTCGCCCGGGTCTGCCGCAGGGCCGCCCGGTAGTGGTCGGCCTCCGGCCGCATCGCCACGGCGAGCGCCAGGTGCTCGGCGGAGGTCTCGAAGTCGCCCAGCCGGGCCGCCGCGACCCCCCACCCGAACTGAGCGTAGTCGTCCGCCGGGTCGGCCAGGGCCACGGCCCGGAAGTTCTCCAGTGCCGCCGCGTACGAACCCGCGTCGAACTGGGCCCTGGCCAGCGCCTCCCGGATGCTGCGCGAGTGCGGCTCGGCCGCCGCCGCCCGGGCCAGCAGCTGCTCGGCGGCCGCCGGATGGCCCTGCGCCAGCAGCTGCGCGCCCCGGCGGAACCAGTCGTACACGTCGCCGGTGGGCTCCCCGGAACGGCTCTGCGACGGGATCCCGCCGACCGGCCCGCCGCCGCCCGCCGGAGCGCCCCCGCCGGCGGCACCGGCCGACCCGCCCGACCCGGCCGGGCCAACGCCGTCCACCCGTTCCTGCCCGTCGTCCATGCCGTACCTCGCCCTCGGTCGCACACCCGCGGCACAGGTCGGCGCGGGATTCCGATCTCTCAACAACGCGTACCCGATTACGATGCCCAGAATGAGCACACCCAGTGCAGAAGACGGAGTCGAGACTCCCGAGGGCGGCCCCGGCGATCCCGGGCACGTCGCCACCGCCGGCCTGTCCCTGTCCCCCTTCCGCGGCCTGCGCTACGTCCCCGACCGGGTCGGCGCCCTGGCCGCGGTGATGTCCCCGCCGTACGACGTCGTCGACCCGGGCCGCCGGCTCGACCTGGAGACGGCCGACCCGCACAACGTGGTCCGGCTGATCCTGCCCAGGCCCGAGCCCGAGGACGCCGGCGACCGCCCCGACCGCGACACCCGCTACCGGCACGCCGCGCGGCTGCTGGCCGCCTGGCAGCGCGAGGGGATCCTCGCCGCCGACCCGGACCCCGCGCTCTACGTCTACGAGCAGCGGGTGCCCGCCACCGCGGACTCCCCCGAGCTGCTCCAGCGCGGCCTGATCGGCGCCCTCGCGGTCAGCGGCCGCGAGACCGGCGTCGTCCTCCCCCACGAGGACGTGATGCCCCGGCCGGTCGCCGACCGGGTCGGCCTGATGCGCACCACCCGGGCCAACCTGGAACCGCTGCTGCTCACCTACCGCGGCGACGGCGGCGCCTCCGGCGTGATCGAGCGGACGGTCGAGGGCGAGCCACTGCTCTCCACCGCCACCAGCGACGGCACCCACCACCGCCTGTGGGCCGTCACCGACCCGGCCGAGATCGCCGAGATCAGCCGCGACCTGGCCACCTGCCGGGCCCTGATCGCCGACGGCCACCACCGCTGGGAGATGTACCTGCGCCTCCAGCGCGAGCACCGCCACCTGCCGCGCAGCCCCTGGGACCGCGGCCTGGTGCTCCTGGTCGACACCGCCCGCTACCCGTTGCGGGTGCGCGCCATCCACCGCGTCCTCTACCGGCTGCCGGTGGCCGAGGCGCTGGAGAAGATCGGCGACCAGTGGAAGGTCAAGGAGGTCCCCGGCCCGCTGCCGGCCGCGCTCCAGGCCCTCGCCGAGCAGAAGCGGCACGGCGGCAACGGCTTCGTGCTGACCGGAGGCGACGGCGTCTACTGGCTGCTCGGCGAGCCCGAGGAGGCCCTGCTGGACGCCACCGTGCCGCAGGACCGGCCCGAGGAGTGGCGCCACCTGGACGCCACCGTCCTGCACGCCACCCTGCTCGACCGCACCTGGCACGTCCCCGACGGCCCGGACGACATCGGCTACCTGCACACCGCCGTGGCCGCCGAGCGGGAGGCCGCCCGTACCGGCGGCACCGCCGTCCTGCTGCACCCGGTCCGGGAGAGCGTGGTGCGCCGGCTGGCCGAACAGGGCGTCACCATGCCGCGCAAGTCCACCTCCTTCGGGCCGAAGCCGGCCACCGGACTGGTGCTGCGCAACCTCTCCCTGGGCTGACCCCGCGCCGGGCCGGCGCCGCGCCGTGGCCCCGGACGCCGTGAGGCCCTGCCGTTCCCGGTGGATCCCGGGGAACGGCAGGGCCTCACGGCGTTGCGGAGGGGGCTGATCAGCCCTTGGCCTCGTCCTTGTCCTCGACCTTGGCGTCGGAGTCGGAGTCGGCGGCGGCGTCCTCGGCCTTGGCGGCCTTCTCAACCTTCTCGGCCTTCTCGGCCTTGGCACGCTCGGGCACCACGCCGTCGAAGTCCTCGTCGATCTCGAGGTCGTCCTCGTCGTAGTACTCCTCGACGTCCTCCTCGTCCTCGAAGATCACGCGGTCGTCGGAGACGTCGCCGCCGCGCTTCTTCGCCGGGGCCTCGGCCTGCTCGTCCGCGTCCTCGGCCAGCTCCGGGTCGAGCGCGTCGGTGAACTCCACGCCGTCGATCTCGGCGAGGCGCTCGGAGGCGTTGGTGGTGCCGTCGGTGTCGGCCTCGGCCGCCTTGGCGAACCAGTCACGGGCCTCGTCGCCACGGCCGGCCGCGATCAGCGCCTCGGCGTAGGCGTACCGCAGACGCGCGGTCCACGGGTGCACGGCGCTGGAAGCCAGCTCCGGGCTCTGCAGGGTCACCACGGCGGCGTCGAACTGCTCCATGTCACCGCGGGCACCCGCGGCCACCAGGCGCATCTCGACCTGGCCGGCCTTGTCCAGCTGCTTCACCTCGGGCTCGCCGGCCATCGCCAGCGCCCGCTCCGGACGGCCCAGACCGCGCTCGCAGTCGGCCATCACGGGCCACAGGTCCACCCGGCCGGTCATCCGACGGGCGGCGCGGAACTCGGTCAGCGCCTCGGAGTAACGCTGGGTCATGTACGAGGCGAAACCGGCCGCCTCGCGCACGGCCGCGACGCGGGAGGCCAGACGGAGCGCGACGCGCGAGTACTGGTACGCCTCCTCCGCCTCGCCGTCCAGCAGCCGGGCCACCATCACCAGGTTGCGGGCGACGTCGTCCGCGAGGGTCTTGGGCAGGCTCTTGAGCTCCTGGCGCACGTCCGCGTCCAGCTCGAAGCCGGTGACGTCCTCGGGGATCGGCAGGCGCTTGACGGGCTCGTAGTTGCCACGGCGGTCGTCGTAGTCCCGGCCGCCCCGGTCGTCACGGCGGTCGTCGCGGCGGTCGTCGCGACGGAAGCCACCACCCTGGCGGTCGTCACGGCGGAAGCCGCCACGGTCGCCACCGCGGTCGTCACGGCGGAAACCACCGCGGTCGCCGCGGTCACGGTTGAAGCCGCCACCGGACGGGCGGTCGTCGCGGCGGAAGCCGCCACGGTCGCCACCGCGGTCGTCACGGTCGCGGTTGAAGCCGCCACCGGAGGGACGGTCGTCACGACGCGGACGGTCGTCACGGTCATCACGACGGAAACCGCTCGGACGGTCGTCACGACGGAAGCCGCCGCCACCGGACGGACGGTCGTCGCGACGGAAACCGCCACGGTCATCACGGTCGCGGTTGAAGCCACCACCGGAGGGACGGTCGTCACGACGGAAACCACCGCGGTCATCGCGGTCGTCACGACGCGGACGGTCGTCACGGTCGCGGTTGAAACCGCCGGACGGGCGGTCGTCACGGCGGAAGCCACCGCCGGACGGACGGTCGTCGCGGCGGAAGCCGCCACGGTCGCCACCGCGGTCATCGCGGTCGCGGTTGAAGCCGCCACCGGACGGGCGGTCGTCACGACGCGGACGGTCGTCACGGTCGCGGTTGAAACCGCCGGACGGGCGGTCGTCGCGACGGAAGCCGCCGCCGGAGGGACGGTCGCCGCGGTCGCGGTTGAAGCCACCGCCGGACGGGCGGTCGTCGCGGCGGAAGCCGCCACGGTCGCCACCGCGGTCATCGCGGTCGCGGTTGAAGCCGCCACCCGACGGGCGGTCGTCACGACGCGGACGGTCGTCACGGTCATCACGACGGAAACCGCTCGGACGGTCGTCACGACGGAAGCCGCCGCCACCGGACGGACGGTCGTCACGACGGAAGCCACCGCCGCCCTGGCGGTCGTCACGGTCACGGCCGTAGCCGCCACCGGAGGGACGGTCGCCACGGTCGCGGTTGAAGCCACCGCCGGACGGGCGGTCGTCGCGGCGGAAGCCGCCACGGTCGTCACGGTCGCGGTTGAAGCCGCCGCCGGAGGGACGGTCGCCACGGTCGCGGTTGAAGCCGCCACCGGAGGGACGGTCGTCGCGGCGGAAGCCGCCACGGTCGCCACCGCGGTCATCGCGGTCACGGCCGTAGCCACCACCGGACGGGCGGTCGTCACGACGCGGACGGTCGTCACGGTCGTCACGGCGGAAACCACCCGAGGGGCGGTCGTCGCGACGGAAGCCACCGCCGGCGGGGCGGTCGCCCCGGTCGCGGTTGAAGCCACCGCCGGCGGGGCGGTCGCCCCGGTCGCGGTTGAAGCCACCGCCGGAGGGACGGTCGTCGCGACGCGGACGGTCGCCACGGTCGTTCGACCAGCCTCCGCGGGACCGGGGCTCGTAGCCGCGGCCGTCGTCCGATCGACGCTCGGGACGGTCCTGGGGCTGGTTCGACATCGTGGTGACTCCTTCTGCTGCTTCAGCTTCTCCGCGCGGGCTGTTGGTGCAACTCCGCAGCCACCACGCGGTTTCGGCGCCGGCCTCCCTGGCCCGCGCACCTTCTCCATTGTCCGACATGCCGGGATCCTCCGCGTCTGGGCGGAAGTCCCGTCCTGCCGGACTCCTTCTTCTTCACGTTCGCAAAACACAAAAAGGCCGCGGCCCCAGCGAATCGCTGGGGCCGCGGCCTTGAATAATTGTTCGGCGGCGTCCTACTCTCCCACAGGGTCCCCCCTGCAGTACCATCGGCGCTGTGAGGCTTAGCTTCCGGGTTCGGAATGTAACCGGGCGTTTCCCTCACGCTATGACCACCGAAACCCTATCGGGTATTCAGCGAAACACACTTTTCAATTGAATAGTGTTTCTTGTTCGCCGGCGATAGCTGTTCGCTACCCGGGAACCACACAGTGAACGCGAGCGTCTGAGGACAAGCCCTCGGCCTATTAGTACCGGTCAACTCCACCCCTTACAGGGCTTCCATATCCGGCCTATCAACCCAGTCGTCTACTGGGAGCCTTACCCTCTCAAGGAGGTGGGAGTGCTCATCTCGAAGCAGGCTTCCCGCTTAGATGCTTTCAGCGGTTATCCCTCCCGAACGTAGCCAACCAGCCATGCCCTTGGCAGGACAACTGGCACACCAGAGGTTCGTCCGTCCCGGTCCTCTCGTACTAGGGACAGCCCTTCTCAACACTCCTACGCGCACAGCGGATAGGGACCGAACTGTCTCACGACGTTCTAAACCCAGCTCGCGTACCGCTTTAATGGGCGAACAGCCCAACCCTTGGGACCTACTCCAGCCCCAGGATGCGACGAGCCGACATCGAGGTGCCAAACCATCCCGTCGATATGGACTCTTGGGGAAGATCAGCCTGTTATCCCCGGGGTACCTTTTATCCGTTGAGCGACGGCGCTTCCACAAGCCACCGCCGGATCACTAGTCCCTACTTTCGTACCTGCTCGACCCGTCAGTCTCACAGTCAAGCTCCCTTGTGCACTTACACTCAACACCTGATTGCCAACCAGGCTGAGGGAACCTTTGGGCGCCTCCGTTACCCTTTAGGAGGCAACCGCCCCAGTTAAACTACCCACCAGACACTGTCCCTGATCCGGATCACGGACCCAGGTTAGACATCCAGCACGACCAGAGTGGTATTTCAACGGCGACTCCACAACAACTGGCGTTGCTGCTTCAAAGTCTCCCACCTATCCTACACAAGCCGAACCGAACACCAATATCAAGCTATAGTAAAGGTCCCGGGGTCTTTCCGTCCTGCTGCGCGAAACGAGCATCTTTACTCGTAATGCAATTTCACCGGGCCTATGGTTGAGACAGTCGAGAAGTCGTTACGCCATTCGTGCAGGTCGGAACTTACCCGACAAGGAATTTCGCTACCTTAGGATGGTTATAGTTACCACCGCCGTTTACTGGCGCTTAAGTTCTCAGCTTCGCCCTGTCGAAACAGAGCTAACCGGTCCCCTTAACGTTCCAGCACCGGGCAGGCGTCAGTCCGTATACATCGCCTTACGGCTTCGCACGGACCTGTGTTTTTAGTAAACAGTCGCTTCTCGCTGGTCTCTGCGGCCACCCCCAGCTCAAGGTGCAAGACCCATCACCAGGAATGGCCCCCCTTCTCCCGAAGTTACGGGGGCATTTTGCCGAGTTCCTTAACCATAGTTCACCCGAACGCCTCGGTATTCTCTACCTGACCACCTGAGTCGGTTTGGGGTACGGGCCGCCATGAAACTCGCTAGAGGCTTTTCTCGACAGCATAGGATCATCCACTTCACCACAATCGGCTCGGCATCAGGTCTCAGCCTTAATGAGTGACGGATTTGCCTATCACTCGGCCTACACCCTTACCCCGGGACTACCACCGCCCGGGCTGGACTACCTTCCTGCGTCACCCCATCGCTCACCTACTACCCTGTTGGGTCACCGGCTCCACCACTTCCCTTTGCCCGAAGGCTCCAGGACGGCTTCACGGGCTTAGCATCAAGAGGTTCGACGTTGGCGCTTCAAAGCGGGTACGGGAATATCAACCCGTTGTCCATCGACTACGCCTGTCGGCCTCGCCTTAGGTCCCGACTTACCCTGGGCAGATCAGCTTGACCCAGGAACCCTTGGTCAATCGGCGCAAGAGTTTCCCACTCTTGTATCGCTACTCATGCCTGCATTCTCACTCGTATACCGTCCACGACTGGTTTCCACCGCCGCTTCACCCGGCACACGACGCTCCCCTACCCATCCACACAGCCGTTAGGCCTTCGCATGTGAATGACACGACTTCGGTGATGTGCTTGAGCCCCGCTACATTGTCGGCGCGGAATCACTTGACCAGTGAGCTATTACGCACTCTTTCAAGGGTGGCTGCTTCTAAGCCAACCTCCTGGTTGTCTCTGCGACTCCACATCCTTTCCCACTTAGCACACGCTTAGGGACCTTAGTCGGTGTTCTGGGCTGTTTCCCTCTCGACCATGGAGCTTATCCCCCACAGTCTCACTGCCACGCTCTCACTTACCGGCATTCGGAGTTTGGCTAAGGTCAGTAACCCGGTAAGGCCCATCGCCTATCCAGTGCTCTACCTCCGGCAAGAAACACGTGACGCTGCACCTAAATGCATTTCGGGGAGAACCAGCTATCACGGAGTTTGATTGGCCTTTCACCCCTAACCACAGGTCATCCCCCAGGTTTTCAACCCTGGTGGGTTCGGTCCTCCACACGGTCTTACCCGCGCTTCAACCTGCCCATGGCTAGATCACTCCGCTTCGGGTCTTGGGCATGCAACTCACCGCCCTATTCGGACTCGCTTTCGCTACGGCTACCCCACACGGGTTAACCTCGCTACACACCGCAAACTCGCAGGCTCATTCTTCAAAAGGCACGCAGTCACGGCCCACCAGCAAGCTGATGAACGACGCTCCCACGGCTTGTAGGCACACGGTTTCAGGTACTATTTCACTCCGCTCCCGCGGTACTTTTCACCATTCCCTCACGGTACTATCCGCTATCGGTCACTAGGGAATATTTAGGCTTAGCGGGTGGTCCCGCCAGATTCACACGGGATTTCTCGGGCCCCGTGCTACTTGGGAGTTCTTCAAACGAGCCGTACAGATTTCGTCTACGGGGGTCTTACCCTCTACGCCGGACCTTTCGCATGTCCTTCGACTACCCATACGGTTTCTGACTCGCCGACCGGCCGGCAGACCGATCAAGAAAAATCCCACGACCCCGCATTGGCAACCCCTGCCGGGTCTCACACCAATACGGTTTAGCCTCATCCAGTTTCGCTCGCCACTACTCCCGGAATCACGGTTGTTTTCTCTTCCTGCGGGTACTGAGATGTTTCACTTCCCCGCGTTCCCTCCACACTGCCTATGTGTTCAGCAGCGGGTGACAGCCCATGACGACTGCCGGGTTTCCCCATTCGGACACCCCCGGATCAAAGCTCGGTTGACAGCTCCCCGGGGCCTATCGCGGCCTCCCACGTCCTTCATCGGTTCCTAGTGCCAAGGCATCCACCGTGCGCCCTTAAAAACTTGGCCACAGATGCTCGCGTCCACTGTGCAGTTCTCAAACAACGACCAGTCACACACCCTCAACACTCCGAAGAGCGCCTCGAGTGAGGCCAGCACTGAGACAACGGAAACCCGTTCCCTCAGGACCCAACAACGTGCCCGACACAGTCAATCCCAGATCGCTTTCCACGCCGAAGCAGTACTCACGTCCGATCTCTTCCTGTGCCGAATAGTCAACGTTCCACCCATGAGCGACCGTGCAGAACATTCGCCTGCAAGCGGCCATGTGCTCCTTAGAAAGGAGGTGATCCAGCCGCACCTTCCGGTACGGCTACCTTGTTACGACTTCGTCCCAATCGCTGGTCCCACCTTCGACGGCTCCTCCCCTTACGGGTTAGGCCACCGGCTTCGGGTGTTACCGACTTTCGTGACGTGACGGGCGGTGTGTACAAGGCCCGGGAACGTATTCACCGCAGCATGCTGATCTGCGATTACTAGCAACTCCAACTTCATGGGGTCGAGTTGCAGACCCCAATCCGAACTGAGGCCGGCTTTTTGGGATTCGCTCCGCCTCGCGGCATCGCAGCCCTTTGTACCGACCATTGTAGCACGTGTGCAGCCCAAGACATAAGGGGCATGATGATTTGACGTCGTCCCCACCTTCCTCCGAGTTGACCCCGGCAGTCTCCTGTGAGTCCCCATCACCCCGAAAGGCATGCTGGCAACACAGAACAAGGGTTGCGCTCGTTGCGGGACTTAACCCAACATCTCACGACACGAGCTGACGACAACCATGCACCACCTGTATACCGACCACAAGGGGGCACCCATCTCTGGATGTTTCCGGCATATGTCAAGCCTTGGTAAGGTTCTTCGCGTTGCGTCGAATTAAGCCACATGCTCCGCTGCTTGTGCGGGCCCCCGTCAATTCCTTTGAGTTTTAGCCTTGCGGCCGTACTCCCCAGGCGGGGAACTTAATGCGTTAGCTGCGGCACCGACGACGTGGAATGTCGCCAACACCTAGTTCCCAACGTTTACGGCGTGGACTACCAGGGTATCTAATCCTGTTCGCTCCCCACGCTTTCGCTCCTCAGCGTCAGTAATGGCCCAGAGATCCGCCTTCGCCACCGGTGTTCCTCCTGATATCTGCGCATTTCACCGCTACACCAGGAATTCCGATCTCCCCTACCACACTCTAGCCTGCCCGTATCGAATGCAGACCCGGGGTTAAGCCCCGGGCTTTCACATCCGACGCGACAGGCCGCCTACGAGCTCTTTACGCCCAATAATTCCGGACAACGCTCGCACCCTACGTATTACCGCGGCTGCTGGCACGTAGTTAGCCGGTGCTTCTTCTGCAGGTACCGTCACTTGCGCTTCTTCCCTGCTGAAAGAGGTTTACAACCCGAAGGCCGTCATCCCTCACGCGGCGTCGCTGCATCAGGCTTTCGCCCATTGTGCAATATTCCCCACTGCTGCCTCCCGTAGGAGTCTGGGCCGTGTCTCAGTCCCAGTGTGGCCGGTCGCCCTCTCAGGCCGGCTACCCGTCGTCGCCTTGGTAGGCCATTACCCCACCAACAAGCTGATAGGCCGCGGGCTCATCCTGCACCGCCGGAGCTTTACACCAACCCCCATGCGGAGGAAGGTCATATCCGGTATTAGACCCCGTTTCCAGGGCTTGTCCCAGAGTGCAGGGCAGATTGCCCACGTGTTACTCACCCGTTCGCCACTGATCCACCCCGAAGGGCTTCACCGTTCGACTTGCATGTGTTAAGCACGCCGCCAGCGTTCGTCCTGAGCCAGGATCAAACTCTCCGTGAATGTATACCCGTAATCGGGTCGACACCCGCGTTGAGCGGCACGGCAACCACCGGAATAGGGTGATCCCGCGCACTGCGTCCTCGCTAGTGTTTTACTTCAAAAGGAATCTCCAACCCCAGAACAATCTGAGGCCGGGGATGTCAACATATCTGGCGTTGACTTTTGGCACGCTGTTGAGTTCTCAAGGAACGGACGCTTCCTTCGGACTGCCTTCCAGCAGGCCCTCCGGGCTTCGTTCTTTCGTGTTTCCAGCTTACCAGATGTTTTCCGCTCCGTTTACCCGGAGTTTCATTCATCTGATTTCCCGAACTGGCGGGGTCACTTTCCGCGACAACCACCACGTTACCGCATTCCGAGATTTACTCGAAATTCACGCTCAGACCCTGTTGACGAAAACGCCAACGAACCCATGTAAATGGGTTGAGGAGTGTGAGGGTGGGTGGTGCTGAGTGGGGTGGCCGCTCCAGCGACTCGTTCAACACTAGGCCACCTGGACGACCCCGTCAAACGTCGAGGGCCGGATCTGTCCAGATCCGGCCCTCGATGCTTGAAACCGCAGTTCAGAGCGGGTGCTCTTTCAGCCAAGCCGATCAAGCACGTCGGTCAGCCGGCGGAGACCAGCTCCGCCGCCGCCAGGTTCCGCTTGCCGCGCCGCAGCACCAGCCAGCGGCCGTGCAGCAGGTCGGCCTCGGTCGGCACGGCCTCCTCGTCCGTCACCTTGACGTTGTTGAGGTAGGCACCGCCCTCCTTGATCGTCCGGCGGGCGGCCGAGCGGCTCGGCGCCAGGCCGACGGCGACCAACAGGTCGACCACCGTCTGGAGTTCGGCCACCTCGGCCTTCGGGACCTCGGCCAGGGCGGCGGCCAGGGTCGGGGCTTCCAGGTCGGCGAGGTCACCCTGGCCGAACAGCGCCTTGGACGCGGCGACCGCGCGCTCGTACTGCTCGGCGCCGTGGACGAGGGTGGTGAGTTCCTCGGCGAGGGCACGCTGGGCGAGGCGGGCGGCGGGGCGCTCGACGGTCTCGCGCTCCAGCTCCTCGATCTCCTCCTTCGAGCGGAAGCTGAAGATCCGCAGGAAGTTGGGGACGTCCCGGTCGTCCGCGTTCAGCCAGAACTGGTAGAAGGCGTACGGGGTGGTCAGCTCGGGGTCGAGCCAGACCGTGCCGGACTCGGTCTTGCCGAACTTGGTGCCGTCGGCCTTGACGATCAGCGGTGTGGCCAGCGCGTGGACCGACTTGGCCTCGGCCTTGCGGATCAGGTCCGTGCCGGCGGTCAGGTTGCCCCACTGGTCGCTGCCGCCCGTCTGCAGGGTGCAGCCGTAGCGGCGGTTCAGCTCCAGGTAGTCCATGCCCTGGAGGATCTGGTAGCTGAACTCGGTGTAGCTGATGCCCGCGTCGGAGTTGAGCCGCCGGGCGACGGCCTCCTTGGCGATCATGTTGTTGACCCGGAAGTACTTGCCCACGTCACGCAGCAGGCTGATCGCCGACATCCCGGACGTCCAGTCCAGGTTGTTGACCATGCGCGCCGCGTACGGGCCCTCGAAGTCGAGGAAGCGCGAGATCTGGCCGCGCAGGCGCTCGACCCAGCCGGCCACCGTCTCGGGGTCGTTCAGCACGCGCTCGGCGGTGGGCTTCGGGTCGCCGATCAGGCCCGTGGCGCCGCCGACCAGGCCGAGCGGGAGGTTCCCCGCCTGCTGGATGCGGCGCATGGTGAGGATCTGCACCAGGTTGCCGAGGTGCAGGCTCGGGGCCGTCGGGTCGAAGCCGCAATAGAACGTGACCGGGCCGTCCGCGAACGCCTTGCGCAGTGCGTCCTCGTCGGTGGACAGGGCGATCAGCCCGCGCCACTGCAGCTCGTCGACGATGTCCGTCACGGTCACGCTTCTCCTTCTATCGGGCGCCCGCCCGGTGGCGGCCCGTTTCCTCCGGGCCCCGGTTCGGGACGACTCCAGCCTGATAGAGCCTACGCGGTCCCGGCCAGCGAGTTTCCCCCGAGGCACCCCGTCGGGCTCGGTGGTCCACTCCCCCGGGCCCCTCCGCGATACCGGAAATTCCGTTGTTCGTCGGCTGTGTGCCCATTCAGAGTGGTGTCACCGCCGTGCGGCGGCAGTGACGTGTGTGGAGACGGTCGTGCCGCCGTGGCACGCCCGTGGGAAGGGTGTGCCGAGTGCGCAACACGCTGGTTCTGAACGCGAGCTACGAGCCCCTGACGACGGTGTCGCTCCAGCGCGCCGTCGTCCTGGTACTCCAGGACAAGGCGGTGGTGGAGCAGGCTCACCCGCTGCGCTCGATCAGGGGGACGGGCGTCGCCGTACCGGTCCCCAGAGTGATCAGACTGCAACGGTACGTACGGGTACCGTTCCGACAACAGGCTCCGTGGTCGCGGCGGGGTGTCCTGGCCAGGGACCAGCACCTGTGCGCGTACTGCGGGCGGCGGGGCACCACGGTGGACCACCTGCAGCCCAAGTCGCGCGGTGGTGCGGACAGTTGGCTGAACACCGTGGCCGCGTGCGCGGAGGACAACCAGCGCAAGGCGGACCGGACGCCGGAGCAGGCCGGGATGAAGCTGCTGCGCCGCCCGTTCGAGCCGACCCCACAGGCCAGCCTGATGCTTGCGCTCGGCCTGCGCGGCTCGGAGGCGCGGGAGCTCGCCGACTGGCTGCCGCCCGTCCAGGGGCTGTCCGTCCCGGCGGCGTAGGCAGGTCTGGGCGAGCCTGCGCGGACCAGCCCGGGCGCGGGCCAGTGCGACCGGCTCAGTCCTTCGCCTGGTATCCGGCCGCCGTGCCGTAGTTGGCCGAGTGGTCGGGCACCACGACCACCTGCCCGCCGCCGATCAGCACCCGCCCGGAGACCAGCAGCGAGCCGGTCCCCGGCGGGAAGTTGCCGCCGGTCGCCTCCTGGCCGCCCGCCAGCGGGAACCGGGTGAGGTGGGCGGGCTGGTCGCGGCGTTCGTCGGCGCCGAGCACCAGCGAGCCGCCGTCGATGCCGACCGCCCGGACGGTGCCCTTGGCGGCGGTCGGGACCTTCCAGCGCTGCTTGCCGGTGTCCAGGTCGTAGCCGACCGCGGCCGCCGGCCCGGCGCCGTTCGCCGGGGTCAGCGTGGTGACCATCGTGCGGCCCTCGAAGAACACCTCGGGGGTCGCCGCGAAGGTGCCGTGCGCGACGTCCAGCCGGCCGCCGTCCGTGACCACCGGGATCTCGGCCGCCGGGTCACCGGCGGCGCCCCAGGCGAACACCCGGTCGTTCTCCGGCTTGTCGCCGGTGGTGAGGACCACCGCCGGCTCGGCGGACAGCACGGTCACCGTCTTCGGCTGGTTGTTCAGCCCCCGCCACCAGCTGACCTTGCCGTCCGCGATGTTCAGCGCCACAGCCTGGTCGGCGGGCGTCGAGTCCGCGCACGAGGAGGCCACCAGCACGGTCTTGCCGCTCACACCGCCGGAGAGGGTGCAGAACTTGCCCTGCCCGGTGTACTGCCAGACGTCCTTCCCGTCGGCCGACTGCCAGGCCACCGCGCGGTCGTCGCCGATCGCGACCACCTTGTCCTCGGTGACGCCGATCCGGGCCGAATAGGCGCCCTTGGCGTCCGACAGGGACTTGGACCACGCCGTCTTGCCGGTCTTGGTGTCCACCACGGCCACCAGCGCGCAGGCGCTCTTCGGATCAGCCTGCGCGCGGAACAGGGCCGCGCCCAGGCCCGCCTGGTTCACTCCCGCCGACAGCCCGCACGGCACGGCCCCGGCGGCCGGCGGCTCCACCGACCAGGTCGGCTTGCCGCTCGCCCGGTCGTACGCGCGCACGCCGGAGCCGTCGGCCCGGACCACCGTGTCCGCCAGCAGCCAGCTGCCGACCAGCGTGTCGTCGCCCGCGGACTGGCCGGCGGCGACGGGCTGGGCGGACCACGCCCGGGTGTGCGCCACCGTGAACCCGGGCTCGCCGCCGCTGCTCGCGACCGCGCTGCCACCGCCCTCGGTGCCGACCATCAGCCCGGCCGCCACCAGCACCCCGAGTGCGGCCACCCCGGCACCCGCCCGCACCAACAGCGCCTTACGGCTGGGCACGTGCTCCCCGGTCAGCACCGCGTCGGCGGCCTTCCGGGCCTTGGCCGACAACGAGGAACCGGCGCCCGGACCCGAACCGGGCTCGGAGCCGGAACGGGAACCGGCACCGCCCCGCCGGGCGGCGGCCCGGGACCGTGCGGCCGGCCCGGCCGAGGGATCCGGCGCGTGGCCCGGGGTCTCCTCCGCCGCCTGCTCCGACCCGGCAGACCCGCCGGACCCGGCGGACCCGGTCTCCGCCTCGGTCTCCTCGACCTGCACATAGCCGTCCGCCGAGTACTCCGCCCCCGCCGGGACGTACAGCCCCTCCCCGGCGGCCTGCTGCGGGGCCCCGTACGGCGCGTACGGCTGCTGGGTGTACTCCGGGTGCGGCTGGTAATGCTCCTGGCCGCCGTACTGCCCCTGGCCGAAACCGCCCTCGACGTACCCGGTCTGCGCGTAGCCACCGTGGTCGTACCCGCCCTGGTCGTAGCCGCCGTGCGGTCCGTAGCCGTACGACGACCCGTACCCGGCCTGGTCGTAGCCGTTCTGCTCGTAGCCCGTCTGGTCGTACGCCGGCTGCTGCCCGTACCCGGCCTGCTGGTGGCCCGGCTGCTCGTGGCCCGGCTGCTGCTGCCAGTGCGTCTGTTCCTGCGGCGCCTGCTGCTCGTAGTACCCGCCGCCCTGCCAGTCCGCCTGGCTCTGGGACGGCTGTCCCTGGGCCGGCTGCGCCTGGGGGTGCCACGGCTGCTGCCCGGCCCGGGCGTCTCCGAAGGGCTCCTGCGCCATCCGTTCCGTCCCTCCCGAGCCGCCTGCCTGCCGATTGCGGCAGTCAGCATCTCACGCCCGTCCAGAGGGACGACCCCGGCCCTACGGCCTGCCTTCGGCCCTACCGCATCAGCCCGCGGACTCGGCGCGCAGCGCCTCGTCGATGCGGGCGGCCATGGTGAGGTCCAGGCCGGTGAGGCCGCCGGCGCTGTGGGTGGACAGGACGAAGCGCAGGGTGCGCCAGCGGATGTCGATGTCGGGGTGGTGGTCGAGCGCCTCGGCCTGCTCGGCGACGGCGACCACCACCCGGATCGCCGCCGGGAAGTCCGGGGCGTCGGCGCCGCGGGCGATGCTGTCGCCCTCCCGGGTCCAGTGCGGCAGCGCCGCCAGGGCCGCCGTGATCTCGTCCTCGCTCAGCCGGGCCCTGCTGCTCATCGCTGCGCTCCTGGTGCGTCGTCGGCCCGGGTGGTCCGGGTCCGGGGTGCCGGGGTCAGGCGGCCTTCCGGCGCGGACGGGCCACCAGCTCGCCGCCGCAGTTGGGGCAGGTGGCGGCCATGGTCCCGGTGCAGTCCGGGCAGAAGGTGCACTCGTAGGAACATATCGAGGCGGCGCCGTCGGGGGTCAGCGACACCGCGCAGCGCTCACAGGTCTCGCGCATCTCCAGGGCCACGGCGCACTCCTCCGACTCTCCGACTCTCCGACGGTCTGACGATCCTTCGATCAGGCGATCGCCCGACCGGTCGGCGCCGCCGCTCAGCCCAGCAGCAGCTTGGTGACGGCCGCGAGGCCGACCACCACGATCACCCCGCGCAGCGCGGCCGGCGGCAGCCGGCGGCCGACCTTGGCGCCGACCAGGCCGCCGACCAGCGAGCCCACCGCGATCAGCCCGGCGGCCGTCCAGTTGACGGTCGAGGTGAACAGGAAGAACAGCGCCGCGACGGCGTTGACGATCAGCGCCAGGGCGTTCTTCACCGCGTTGATCCGCTGCAGTTCCTCCTGCAGCAGCATGCCCATCAACGCCATCAGCAGGACGCCCTGCGCGGCGCCGAAGTAGCCGCCGTAGATGCCCGTGAGGAACACCCCGACCAGCAGCACCGGGCTGCCGTCCGGGTCGCCGCCGGGCCGGCGGCGGGCGGCGACGGCCTTGGCCACCCGGGGCTGGACGACCACCAGGACGAGCGCGAGCAGGATCAGCACCGGGACGATCGCGTCGAAGGCCCCGCTCGGCAGCTTGATCAGCAGCAGCGCGCCGAGCAGCCCGCCGAGCAGCGAGGCGGTGCCCAGGCGCAGCACCCGGCGTCCCTGGTCGGCCAGTTCGCGCCGGTAGCCGATCACCCCGCTGAGCGAACCGGGCACCAGGCCGAAGGAGTTGGAGACGTTGGCGGTGACCGGCGGGATGCCGACGGCGAGCAGGACCGGGAAGGTGATCAGGGTCCCGGAGCCGACGATCACATTGATCATTCCGGCACCGACTCCGGCCACCAGGACGGCGATCGCCTCCCAGAACGTCATGGGTCACTTCTCCTCTCGGTCCTGTCCGAGAGGATCATGCCGGACCGCCCGCCCACCGGACCAGGCCCGACCACGATTCGGGACGCACACCACACCGGACCGGCCCCGCACCCCCCGCACCGGACGCACGCCACGGCTCCGACCCGCCGTAAAACCCCAAACCCCGAGGGCCCGCCGCCGTACGGGAGGCGTACGGCGGCGGGCCCTCGGCGGAGCACCGGACCCGCGGGTCACTCAGGGTCGATCTTGGGGTACTCCCGGGTCGGGTCCACCCGGGGGCGGGCCGAGCCCTTGTCGGTGTCCACCGGCCGCGGCCCGGACGCCGGGTCGATCGGCACCTGGGTGGCCGCCGGGGCCGCCTGCGGCACGCTGGGCGCCGCGACCGCGCCGCCGTTGACCCCGCCGTTGCCGGTCAGGCCGGTGAAGGCGCCGCCGAGGCCCTTGAGCGCGTCGCCGACCTCGCTGGGGATGATCCAGAGCTTGTTGGAGTCGCCCTTGGCCAGCTCGGGCAGGGTCTGCAGGTACTGGTAGGCGAGCAGCTTCTGGTCGGCGTCGCCGTCGTGGATGGCCTCGAAGACCGTACGGATCGCGGCCGCCTCACCGTCGGCGCGCAGCACCGCGGCCTGCGCCTCACCCTCGGCCCGGAGCACGTCCGCCTGCTTCTCACCCTCGGCCTTGAGGATCTGCGCCTGGCGCTGGCCCTCGGCGGTGAGGATCGCGGCGCGCTTGTCCCGGTCGGCGCGCATCTGCTTCTCCATCGAGTCCTGGATGGAGGTCGGCGGCTCGATCGCCTTCAGCTCGACGCGGTTGACCCGGATGCCCCACTTGCCGGTGGCCTCGTCCAGGACGCCGCGCAGGCCGGCGTTGATGACCTCGCGGGAGGTCAGGGTGGACTCGAGGTCCATCGAGCCGATGATGTTGCGCAGCGTGGTGACGGTCAGCTGCTCGATGGCCTGGATGTAGCTGGCGACCTCGTAGGTGGCCGCCCGGGGGTCGGTGACCTGGTAGTAGATGACGGTGTCGATGTTGACGACCAGGTTGTCCTGGGTGATCACCGGCTGCGGCGGGAACGGCACGACCTGCTCGCGCAGGTCGATGCGGTTGCGGACGCGGTCGATGAACGGCACGACGATGTTCAGTCCCGCGTTGAGCGTCCGGGTGTAGCGGCCGAAGCGCTCCACGATCGCCGCGCTGGCCTGTGGGATGACCTGGATCGTCTTGATCAGCGCGATGAAGGCCACCACGACCAGGACGACCAGGACGATAAGGACGGGTTCCACGGACTCTCCCCTAGACGACCAGGGCGGTGGCGCCCTGGATTTCGACGACGTCGACCTGCTGCCCGGGCTGGTACACCTGCTCCGGGTGGAGCGCTCGGGCCGACCAGATCTCGCCGTTCAGCTTGATCCGGCCGCCCTCCCCGTCGACGGTTTCCGCGACGACCGCGGTGGCGCCGTGCAGCGCCTCGATGCCCATCTTGACCTGCGGGCCCTTGCGCAGTTGCCGGTAGGCGATGGGACGCACGAAGACCACCAGCGCGACCGAGACCACGAGGAACGTCACGGTCTCCAGGACCACGCCCCCGCCCAGCCCGGCCACGCCCGCGGCGGCCAGTGCTCCGACCGCGAACATGGCGAACTCCGGCATCGCGGTCAGTACCAGCGGTATGCCGAGCCCTGCGGCGGCCAGGAGCCACCAGATCCAGCTGTCCACACGTCCATCCTAGGGAGCGAAGGCCTTCGAGGCGGACAGTTCCCGCAGGTCGAGGGGCGGAAACCGGTCGCACGTGCGACCGGTTCCGGCGGCCTCCCGAACAGCGCGCCGGGACCGGGTCGGGACGGCCCCGGACCGGACCCGGACCCGGACCCGGGTCTGGGCGGGGCGGGACCGACGGGGCCTCAGCCCAGCGGCAGGCCCTGGGCCGACCAGCGGTCGCCGTGGCGCTCCAGGGTCAGCGGCAGGCCGAAGCACTTGGAGAGGTTGCGGGCGGTCAGCTCGGTGTCGATCGGACCGGCCGTGAGCACCTTGCCCTGGCGGATCATCAGGACGTGGGTGAAGCCGGGGGCGATCTCCTCGACGTGGTGGGTGACCATCGCCATGGCCGGGGCGAACTCGTCCTGGGCGAGCGCGCCGAGCCGGCGGACCAGGTCCTCCCGGCCGCCGAGGTCCAGGCCGGCCGCGGGCTCGTCGAGCAGCAGCAGCTCGGGGTCGGTCATCAGGGCGCGGGCGATCAGGGTGCGCTTGCGCTCGCCCTCGGAGAGGGTGCCGAACTTGCGGTCGGTGAGGCCGGACATGCCGAGGCGGTCGAGCAGCGCGAGCGCGCGGCCCTCGTCGGACTGCTCGTAGGTCTCCTGCCAGCTGACCGTCATGCCGTAGGCGGCGGTGAGCACGGTCTGCAGCACCGTCTGCTCGGCCGGCAGCTTGTCGAACATCGCGGCACCGGCCAGGCCGATCCGGGAGCGCAGCTCGAAGACGTCGATCTCGCCCAGCTTCTCGCCCAGCACGCTGACCTTGCCCGCGGTCGGGAACAGGTACGAGGAGGCGATCTGCAGCAGGGTGGTCTTGCCGGCGCCGTTCGGGCCCAGGATGACCCAGCGCTCACCCTCGGAGATGGACCACGAGACCTGGTCGACCAGCGCGCGCCCCTCCCGGACCACGGATACGTCCACCAGCTCCAGCACGTCGCTCATGCCTATGCCTTCCCCAAAAAAACCAGATTCTCGGCCGTCGGCGCGGGCGGCACGCCTACCCCGGCAGCCGGTGGGCACGGGGTGGGTGCGCCGCACACGCATGGGCAAACCTACGCCACGCGGATGACCGCCGATTCCGTAGGCTGGCCGGATGCTCGCGACTCCTGCCGACAATCCGTACGAAGAGCCCCGTTCGGGGCGGCTGGCCGCCTGGGGCAACGCCTTGCTGGCGGGCCTGGTGCCGCCCGACAACGCCGCCGAGGCGGTGCTGGGCACCGACGAGAGCCACCGGGTGACCGGACTGCCCGGGGACCGGCCGGGCGAGCAGCACGGACTGACCTGGGCGCTGGGCCGGCTGCGGGTGCTGGGCGTACGGGGCCTGCGCCTCGCGCTGCCCTCGGCCGGCCACCCACTGGGGCTGACCGGCCCGCCGGCGTTCAACGAGCTCGCGATGGCCTCGGGCGAGGCCGTCCTGGCGGTGGGCGTCCCGCTCGGGCTGGTGCCGGAGGTCGAGGTGTTCGGACCGGCCGGGGACCGCTCGGCGACCGTGCTGTGGCGCTGCGCCGAGGTCAACGACGCGCCGCCGGCGGACGTGCCCTCGCTGCACGAGGCCGAACGCGAGCTCGCGGACGGGCTGCGCGAGGCCACCGTGCTGCTCGCCCGGCTCGACGTGGCCGGCGCCGGGCCGGAGGCGGTGCGCGCCCTGGAGGCGTACCGCCGGCGCGGCCACGCCGAGCTGCTCGCGCCCGGCTACCCGCCGCGCGCCGTCCGGGTGCTGGAGTCCGCCCGCCAGGTGTCCGCCCTGCTGTCGATCGCCTCCGGCGGGCACGGCGCGGCCGTCAGCGCCTCCGAGATGGCCGCGCGGCAGTCCGTCCTGGACCCGCTGCGGCGCACCGCCCGCCGGGCCCAGGTGGCCGCCTACAACGCCCTCGCGGACGAGCGCGAGGCCCGCTGAGGACCCGCTGAGGACCCCGCGGGGGGCCGCACCGTCCACCTGGCCGGAAACCGCCCCCTGCGGGCACCGGAAGTCGGCCCGTCCGACTTCCGGTGCCGTTCCCGACGTCCAGTGCCGCTCCCGGCTTCCGGACCGCTCCTCCACCGTGTCTCGGCCCGGTGCGGTGTCAGCGCGCGCCCCCGCCCGGCCCGCCGGCGCACCGTCAGGCGCCGCCGGCGCCCTCCCGGGCCTCGCCGTTGCGGACGGCCCACAGGGCGGCCTGGGTGCGGTCCGCGAGGTCGAGCTTCATCAGGATGTTGGAGACGTGGGTCTTCACCGTCTTCTCCGACAGGTGCAGGCTGCGCGCGATCTCCCGGTTGGAGCGGCCGTCGGCGATGTGGCCCAGCACCTCGCGCTCCCGCTCGGTGAGGGTGCCGCCGCGGCCCTGCGGCGCGCGCGGGCCCTCGTCGGAGAGCAGGGCCTCGGCCAGCTCGGGCTGCAGCAGCACGTGGCCGGCGTGCACCGAGCGGATCGCCCCGGCCAGCGCCTCCGGGTCCACGTCCTTGTAGACGTACCCGGCGGCACCGGCCCGCAGCGCGGGGACCATCGTGCGGTGCTCGGTGAAGCTGGTGACGATCAGGATCCGGGCCCGGCTGCCCTCGCCCTTGAGCGTGCGCAGCGCCTCGATCCCGTCGACGCCGGGCATCTTGAGGTCCATCAGGACGACGTCGGGGTCGAGTTCGCGGGCCCGCTCGACGCCCTCGGCCCCGTCGGCGGCCTCCCCGACCACCTCGATGTCGTCCTGGACCTCCAGGAAGGTGCGCAGTCCGCGGCGGACCACCTGGTGGTCGTCGACCAGCAGCACACGGATCGACGGAGTGCTGTCAGGCACCGGGGACCTCCATCTCGACGAGCGTCCCCCGGCCGGGGGCCGACTCCAGGGTGAGCGTGCCGCCGACGGCGGCCGCGCGGTCGCGCATCGAGGCCAGGCCGAGGTGGCGGCCGGCCCGGCGCACGGATTCGGGGTCGAAGCCGCGCCCGTCGTCGCGCACCCGCAGCACGGCGCCGCGCGCGGGCGTCCCCGTCAGGGTGACGGTGACCCGGCGGGCGTCGGCGTGCCGCAGCGCGTTGTGCAGCGCCTCCTGGGCGACCCGCAGGAGCGCGGCCTCCTGGGCGGGCGGCAGGGCGCGGACGCCGTCGGCGGCGAAGGCGAGGTCGGCGGTGTGCGCCCGGTCGAGGACCTGCACCTGGGAGGCGAGGGTGGCGCTCAGCCCGTCCTCCTCCAACGCGGCGGGGCGCAGTTCCACCACGACGGCGCGCAGTTCGTCGGCGGCCTCGGCGGCCAGCCGGGCGACCTCGGCGAGCTCGGCGCGGGCCCGGGCCGGGTCGCGGTCGACGAGCTTGGCGGCGGCCTTGGCGGTCAGGCGCAGCGAGAAGAGCTTCTGCGCGACGGCGTCGTGCAGGTCGTGGGCGATCCGGGCGCGCTCACCGGCGAGGGTGAGTTCGCGGCCGCGCTCGTACAGCCGGGCGTTGGAGAGGGCGAGGGCGGCGTGCGCGGCGAGGATCCGCAGCAGTTCCTCGTCGTGGTCGGTGAACAGGCCGCCGCCGCTCTTGTTGGCGAGGAAGACGACGCCCATCACCTGCGGCTCGTCCTCGGCCGCGTCGGTGTCCAGGATCGGCATGCCGAGGAAGGCGTCCATCTCGGGGTGCGCGGAGGGCCAGCCCTCGAAGGCGGGCGCCCGGCGGACGTCGGCGAGGCGGGTGGGGCCGGTCTCGTGCAGCATCGCGGCGAGCACGCCGTGCTGGCGGGGCAGCGGGCCGATCGCCCGCCACTGCTCGTCGGTGACGCCGTCGACGACGAACTGGGCGAAGCCGCCGTGGTCGTCGGGCACGCCCAGGGCCGCGTACTCGGCGCCGAGCAGCTCCCGGGCGGAGGCGGTGATGCGGCGCAGCACCTCCCGGACCTCCAGGTGCCGGCTCATGGCGAGCAGCGCCTGGCTGACCGCCTCGATCCCGGCCAGGCAGGGTTCGCAGGCGGGCAGCGGGCCCGCGTGGGTCCGGTGGTCTCCGGTGGTGCTGGACATACCGCCAAACTACCGCCGCGCCGGGGGCGGTCGCGTCCGCCCGCGGCCGCCCCGGGCGCGGGCCCGGAGACCTAGGCCGCTGGGCCCACCGCGAGCGGGCGAGCCCCCGCCCCGAGCCGAAGGGGCGCGCCGGTACCGAAAGGGAGAAGCGAGGAGGCCCGAGGGACGAGGGCCTTGGAGCGCCGACCGTCGGCACCGGCTCGAAGCGCCCCGGAGGCGAGCGGGCGAGTAACAGAAGGGCGGTCCTCCCGATCGGGAGGACCGCCCCTCGAAGGCCGGGAAGGGCTCAGCCCTTCTGCATGACCTCGGGCTCGTGCCGGCGCTGGAGCCGGGTGACGAGGATGCCGATCGCGACCGAGATCACGATCAGCACGCCCGCGTCGATCGCCCACTGGGCCACCGAGTGCGTCCAGAGCGGGTCGTACTCGGGGTTCTGGAAGTCCTTGTTCCAGGGCCCCATGAGCTTGGACAGGTCGAGCGTGGTGGAGACGATGCCGGTGCCCCAGCGGGCGGGCATCAGCCAGGCGACCTGCTCCAGGCCGGGCTTGCTGAAGATCTGGAACAGGCAGCCGGTGAAGACGACCTGGACGATGGCGAACATGACGAGCAGCGGCATGGTCTTCTCGGCGGTCTTCACCAGCGCGGAGATCATCAGGCCGAACATCATCGCGGCGAAGCTCAGCAGGATCATGCCGATGGTCATCTCGATGATCGGCAGGTTTCTGACGAGCAGGCCGTGCTCGGGCAGCTTGCGCGGCAGGAAGCCGACGGCGGAGATGATGGCGCCCTGGATCACGCTGAAGAAGCCCAGCACGATGATCTTGGACATCATGTACGCCGAGCGGGAGAGCCCGGTGGCTCGCTCTCGCTCGTAGATCGCCCGCTCCTTGATCAGTTCTCGGACCGAGTTGGCCGCCCCGGAGAAGCAGGCGCCGATCGCCAGGATCAGCATGATCGTCGCGGCCCCGCTGTTGAGGTGGAGCTGCGTCTTCGGGTTGGGCGCGAGCCCGGGTTCGTTGGGGATCAGCACGCTGACCGCGCCGATGACCGCGGGCAGCAGCACCGACAGGGCGAGGAAGCCGCGGTCCGACGCGAGTACGGACATGTAGCGCCGCATCAGCGTCCACAGCTGGGAGCCCCAGCTCTGCGGCTTCGGCGGCCGGACGGCCTCCTGGGCCACCTGCACGTGCTGCACCTCGGCGCCCTCGACGGTGGGGGCGGAGTACTGCTGGTAGTGCACCGAGCCGCGGTAGCGGCCGGCCCAGTCGTGGTCCGGGTAGTTCTCGAAGGCCTGGAAGACGTCCGCCCAGGTCTCGTACCCGAAGAAGTGCAGCGCCTCGTCCGGCGGGCCGAAGTAGGCCACCGAGCCGCCCGGCGCCATCACCAGCAGCCGGTCGCAGAGCGCGAGTTCGGCCACCGAGTGGGTGACGACCAGGATGGTGCGGCCGTCGTCGGCGAGGCCGCGCAGCATCTGCATGACCTCGCGGTCCATGCCCGGGTCGAGGCCCGAGGTGGGCTCGTCCAGGAAGATCAGCGACGGCTTGGTGAGCAGCTCCAGGGCGACCGAGACGCGCTTCTGCTGGCCGCCGGAGAGCGCGGTGATCTTGTTGTCGGCGCGCTTGTCGAGGCGCAGCTCGTACAGCACCTCGTCGATCCGGGCCGCACGCTCGCTGGCCTCGGTGTCGCCGGGGAAGCGCAGCCGGGCCGCGTACTTGAGGCCGCTGCGGACGGTGAGTTCGCGGTGCAGGATCTCGGACTGCGGCACCAGGCCGATGCGCGAGCGGAGTTCGGCGAACTGCTTGTAGAGGTTGCGCCCGTCGTACAGCACCTCGCCGCGGTCGGCGGGTCGGTAGCCGGTGAGGGCGCGCAGCAGGGTGGACTTGCCGGAGCCGGACGGGCCGATGACCGCGACCAGGGACTTCTCCGGGACACCGAAGCTGACGTCGTTGAGCAGGACCTTCTTGGCGCCCTTGTGGTCGACCTCGACGGTCAGGTGGCGGGCGGAGAAGGAGACCGCGCCGGTGTCGACGAACTCCTGCAGCTGGTCGCCGACCAGCACGAAGCTGGAGTGGCCGACGGTCAGCCGGTCCTGCGGGCCCATCAGCTGACGCTGGACCCGCTGGCCGTTGAGGAAGATGCCGTTGTGGCTGCCGAGGTCGACGATCTCGTAGCGGCCGTCCGGCAGCTGGTGCAGCTCGGCGTGGTGGCGGGAGACCTGGAGGTCGGAGACCACGATGTCGTTGTCGAGCGCGCGGCCGATCCGGACGGTGCGCATGGCCGACGTCAGGTTGCGGATCATGGTCGGCTGGGGGCCGCCGCCGTGCTGCGGCGCCTGCGGGAAGCCCTGCTGCTGGGGGAAGCCCTGCTGGGCCTGCGGGAACCCCTGCTGCTGCGGGAACCCGCCCTGCTGGCCCTGCGGCTGGCCCGCCCAGGCCTGCTGCGGCTGCTGGTACGGGTCCTGCTGCTGCCAGCCCGGCTGCTGGGGCTGCGGCACCGGGCCGCGGCTGGTGGCGGCCTCGTGGATCGGGGTGGCCTGCGGGGGCGCGGCGTGCGCCGGGGCGGAGAAACCGAGCCGGGGGCCGTTCTCCGGGTTGCCCAGGTTGACGACGGCTCCGGGGAACACCTGGGCCTGCATGGTGCGGGCGCCGGCCACGTACGTGCCGTTGGTGCTGCCGTGGTCGTCCAGCTGCCAACCGCTTCCGTTGAAGCTGATGGTCGCGTGGTGCCAGGAGACCCTGGCGTCGTCGAACGGGAAGTCCGACTGCGGGTTGCGCCCGATGGTGTAGGACCGCCCGGGCTCCAGGGTCCGCTGCTGTCCGTTGATATCAATGACGAGTTGCGGCACTGCTCGCCTGCCCCGCTCTCTCGGTTCCCCCGAATTGTGGCCCCCGGCCGGGGGTGCGCTGTTCCTGTGACTGACGGGGGGAATCATTCCAGCCCGCCGACCGTCCGTGAAAGTCACCCCGGGTGACTGTGACCAGGCTGCTACCGGAGCGCCGGTACCCGGCGTCCCGCGAGGTGGGACGGGTGCCCTCGGGCCACCCCGCGACGGGTAGCGTGGGAGTCACCATGAACGCATCGCCCCTGGCCGCTGAGCCCCTCCCCGCTGCCCAGCCCCGGACCGCGGACGAGCGCACCCTGCTCGTCAAGGTGTTCGGCAAGGACCGCCCCGGCATCACCGCCGGCCTCTTCGCGACGCTGGCCGGATTCGGCGTCGTCGTCATCGACATCGAGCAGGTCGTGACCCGTGGCCGCATCACGCTGTGCGCCCTGGTCACCCCGCCCACCGCACCCGGCGCCGAGGGCGGGCTGCGGGCGACCGTCCACCGCTGGGCGGACGAACAGAAGCTCCAGGCCGAGATCCTCTCCGGCATCGGCGACAACCGGCCGCGCCGCGAGGGCCGTTCGCACGTCACGGTGCTCGGCCACCCGCTGACCGCCGCCGCCGTCTCCGCGCTGACCTCCCGGATCACCGCGGCCGGCGGCAACATCGACCGTGTCTTCCGGCTCGCCAAGTACCCGGTGACGGCGGTGGAACTGGCCGTCTCCGGCGTGGCCACCGAGGAGCTGCGGGCCGAGCTGGCCCAGGAGGCGGCCGCCCAGCGGGTGGACGTCGCGGTGGTGGCGGCCGGGCTGGAGCGCCGGGCCAAGCGCCTGGTGGTCATGGACGTCGACTCCACGCTCATCCAGGACGAGGTGATCGAGCTGTTCGCCGCCCACGCGGGCTGCGAGGAGCAGGTCGCCGAGGTGACGGCGGCGGCGATGCGCGGCGAGCTGGACTTCGCCGAGTCGCTGCACGCCCGGGTGGCGCTGCTCGCCGGGCTGGACGCCTCGGTGACGGAGAAGGTCCGCGCGGAGGTCCGCTTCACGCCGGGCGCGCGCACCCTGGTCCGTACGCTGCGCCGGCTCGGCTTCCAGGTCGCGGTGGTGTCCGGCGGGTTCACCCAGGTCACCGACCACCTGGTGGAGCAGCTGGGGCTGGACTTCGCGGCGGCCAACACCCTGGAGGTGGTGGACGGCAAGTTCACCGGCCGGGTGGTCGGCGAGATCGTGGACCGGGCCGGCAAGGCCCGTTGGCTGGCCCGCTTCGCCGAGCAGGCGAAGGTGCCGCTGGAGCAGACGGTGGCGATCGGCGACGGCGCCAACGACCTGGACATGCTGAACGCGGCCGGGCTCGGGGTGGCGTTCAACGCCAAGCCGGTGGTGCGGGAGGCGGCCGACACCGCGGTGAACGTGCCCTTCCTGGACACCGTGCTGTACCTGCTGGGCATCACCCGCGAGGAGGTCGAGGCGGCCGACGTGCTGCACGGCACCCCGACCGAGGACGACTGACCGAGGACGACTCACCGAGGACGCCGAGTGCGCGTCCTGCGGACACGGGTGAGGGGCGCGCGGACCGAATCCGCGCGCCCCTCACCCACGTTCGGACACCCGCGTCCCGGGGTCAGTCCTGCGGCGTGTGGTACGAGACCAGCTGGGCCACGCCCGGCTCGACGCCCTTCCACGAACCGCTGAAGGAGAGCACCGCGATCGCCGCCGTCGGGAAGCCGCCGAGCCGCAGCCGCTCCAGCGCGTCCCGGTCGCCCGCGTCCCCGGCCAGCACCTGGGTCAGGCCCAGCACGCCGGGGTTGTGCCCCACCAGCACCACGTCCGCGTACTCCTCCGGGGTCTCCTGGAGGACGGCGATGATCTCGCCCGGGCTGGCCTCGTAGATCCGGTCCTCGTACACGGTCTTGAGCGGCCGCCTGGGCAACTCGTGCACCGCCAGCTTCCAGGTCTCGCGGGTGCGCAGGGCCGTGGAGCAGAGCACGTAGTCGGGGTTGATGCCGGAGTCGACCAGCCAGCGGCCGGCGTCCGGGGCCTGGTGGCGGCCCCGGTCGGCCAGCGGCCGCTCGTGGTCGTCCACGCCGTTCGGCCAGTCGGCCTTGGCGTGGCGGAGAACGATGATCCTGCGGGGCGTGTCGGCGCTCATACCCAGCAAGCTTGGCAGAAAAGCGGCCCGGGGGCGCGGTGCTCCCGGTCGTCGCCACCCCCAGGGGTGGCGGGTGCCGTCGGGGGGCCGGGCGCCGTCAGCCCATCGAACTGGCGATGGTGGCGATCACCACCACCAGCACCGCGATGCCGGCGAAGGCCAGGGCGATACGGCCGAGCTGCTTGCGGCCGTCGGTCGGGTTGGGATCGAGAACGGGCATGTCCGGGATTCTTCCATCCCGGACACGCCCGCCCTCCGGTGGCCCCACGTCCTTGGCGAGGCCTTGACCTGCGCCGCCTCGGCCTTTGCCGCCCGGACGTCAGGCCGTGACCTGCGCCTCCCGGCCGGGCCCGGCCTCCGCCGCCCGGACGTCAGGCCGTGACCCGCTCCGCCGGGCGGACCGCCTCGTCCTCGATGTGCCGGGCCAGCGCGGCCCGCAGGCCGAACAGCATCTGCGGCACCAGCAGCAGCGCCAGGAAGCCCAGCGGCCAGTACCACTCGCCGGTGACCTGGTAGATCCGGCCGATCAGGATCGGGCCGGGGATGGAGATCAGGTAGCCGACGCCCTGGGCGAAGGCGGACAGCTGCGCCACCCCGCCCGCCGTCCGGGCGCGCAGCCCGATCATCGTCAGCACCAGCGGGAAGGCGCAGTTGGACAGGCCCACCAGGACCACCCAGAGCCAGGGCGCGCCGGCCGGGGCCAGGGCCAGCCCGGCGTACCCGGCGATGCCGCACAGGGCCAGCACCACGACGAACAGCCGCTGGTCGCCGCGGCGGGCGGCCAGGTTGGGCAGGACGTAGGAGACCGGCACGCCGATCACCATGGTGACCGCGAGCAGCACCCCGGAGGTGCCCTTGTCGACGCCGGCGTCCTGGAAGATCTTCGGCAGCCAGCCCATCACCACGTACGCGCCGGTGGCCTGGAGGCCGAAGAAGCAGGCCAGCGCCCAGGCCGTACGGCTGCGGGTGATCGGCAGCCTGGCGGGGGCGGCGGCGCCGCCCGCCCGCTCGCCGCGCTCGCGCCTGGTGATCAGCACCGGCAGCCAGAGCAGCAGGGCGAGCGCGCCGAGCCCGGCCCAGACGCCCAGGCCGTAGCGCCAGTCGCCGCCGAGGGAGCTGGTCAGTGGCACGGTGACGGCGGCGGCCAGCGCGGTGCCGGCGGACAGCGCCATCGAGTACAGGCCGATCATCGGACCGACCTTCTCCGGGAAGTAGCGCTTGATGACCACCGGGATCAGCACGTTGGAGACCGCCACGCCGGCCAGGGCGAGCGCGGTCAGCAGCAGGAACACCGCGGTGCCGCCGGCGAAGGACCGGGCCAGCACGCCCGCGGTGATGGCGGCCAGGCCGGCCGTGATCACCGCGATCGGTCCGATCCGCCGGGCCATCGAGGGCGCGGCGAAGCCGAACAGGCCGAAGCAGAGCGACGGGACGGCGGTGAGCAGCCCGGCGAGGGTCGGGTTCATCCCGAGGCCGGCGCGGACCTGGTCGAGCAGCGGCCCGAGGCTGGTGACGACCGGGCGCAGGTTGAAGGCGGCGGCGGCGATCGCGACGGCGAACAGCCAGCCGAGGTGCTTGGAGGGTGCGGCGGAAGGGGCGGCGGAGGGAACGGAGTCGGCGGGCCGCTCGGTCTGCGGCCTGGCCCCGTTCCGCGGGGAAGCGGTGGTCTCTGCTGCGGGCATGTGCGCCATCATAGAATGATGGGATGAATTGATGCACCTCGGAATTGGCATGATGTGCCGACCGTTCATCCACCGGCCACCTCCCACCCAGGCCGCACCCGAGCCGTAGTCGCAAGGAGTACCCCGTGGCGCTGTCCTCGCCGAGGCGCACCCCGCTGTCCGACCAGGTGATCGCCCAGCTGCGCGCCCAGATCACCTCCGGGGAGTGGCCGGTCGGCTCGCGCATCCCGACCGAGGCCGCCCTGGTCGAGCAGCTGGGCGTCGCCCGCAACACCGTCCGCGAGGCCGTCCGCGCGCTGGCCCACAACGGCCTGCTCGACATCCGCCAGGGCTCCGGAACGTACGTGCTGGCCACCAGCGAGCTGGCCGGGGTGATGCACCGCCGCTTCGCCGACGCCGAGCAGGCGCAGGTGGCCGAGCTGCGGGCGGCCCTGGAGACCTCGGCGGCCGGCTTGGCCGCCCGGCGGCGCACCGAGCGCGACCTGGAGCTGCTGGACGGCGCCCTGGCCCGCCGGGAGGCCGCCTGGCACTCCGGCGACGCGGAGGACTTCGTCCAGGCCGACGCCGCCTTCCACCAGGCCGTGGTGGCCGCCTCCCACAACGACGTGCTGCTCGCCGTCTACTCCGACCTCGGCGAGGTCACCCGCGAGCACCTGCGGCACGACGTCGGTCCGGAGCTGATCGCCGAGCGCTACATCGGCCACGACACCATCCTGGACGCCATCCGGGCGGGCGACGCCCAGCGCGCCTCGACCGAGGCCGGCCGGGCCATCGGCGCCTGCGGCACGACCGAGGGCTGAGCGGGCCCCGCCCGACGGGCCCCGAGCCCCCGGAGACGCGAAACGCCGCTGCCCGGCACCCCCCGTGGGAGGGGGTGCCGGGCAGCGGCGTACGGGCGGGGCGCCGGAGCGTCAGGCGCCGATGGCGTGCAGACCGCCGTCGACGTGGATGATCTCGCCGGTGGTCTTCGGGAACCAGTCCGACAGCAGCGCGACGACGCCGCGGCCCGCCGGCTCCGGGTCGCTCAGGTCCCACTTCAGCGGGGAGCGGTGGTTCCAGGTGTCGGCCAGGTCGCCGAAGCCCGGGATGGACTTGGCGGCCATCGAACCGATCGGGCCGGCCGAGATCAGGTTGCAGCGGATGTCCCGCGAACCCAGGTAGCGGGCCAGGTAGCGGTTGGTCGACTCCAGGGCGGCCTTGGCCGGGCCCATCCAGTCGTACTGCGGCCAGGCGTACTGGGCGTCGAAGGTCAGGCCGACGACCGAGCCGCCATCCTGCATCAGCGGCAGCAGCGCCGTGGTCAGCGACTTCAGCGAGTACGCCGAGACGTGCATCGCGGTGGCCACGGACTCCCACGGGGTGTCCAGGAAGTTGCCGCCCAGCGCGTCCTGCGGGGCGAAGCCGATCGAGTGGACGACGCCGTCCAGGGTCGGCAGGTGCTCGCGGACCTGGTCGGCGATGCCGGCCAGCTGCTCCGGGTTGGAGACGTCCAGCTCCAGCACCTTGGCCGGGCGCGGCAGCTTCCTGGCGATCCGCTCGGTCAGGCTCGGGCGCGGGAAGGCGGTGAGGATGATCTCCGCACCCTGCTCCTGCGCGAGCCTGGCGGTGTGGAAGGCGATGGAGGACTCCATCAGCACACCCGTGATGAGGATCCGCTTGCCCTCGAGGATTCCGCTCATGCTCAGTGACCCATGCCCAATCCGCCGTCGACGGGAATGACGGCTCCGGTGATGTACGCGGCCTCGTCCGACGAGAGGAACCGCACGGTGGAGGCGACCTCGGCGGGCGCCGCGTAGCGGCCCAGCGGCACGCCCGAGACGATCTCCGCGCGGCGCTCGTCGCTGAGCACGGCGGTCATGTCGGTGTCGACGAAGCCGGGGGCGACCACGTTGACGGTGATGTTGCGCGGGCCGAGCTCGCGCGCCAGCGAGCGGGCGAAGCCGACCAGGCCGGCCTTGGAGGCGGCGTAGTTGGCCTGGCCCGGCGAGCCGGAGAGGCCCACCACGGACGAGATCAGGACGACACGGCCCTTCTTGGCGCGCATCATCAGCTTGGAGGCGCGCTTGACCACCCGGAAGGTGCCGGTCAGGTTGGTGTCGACGACGGAGGTGAAGTCCTCCTCCGACATGCGCAGCAGCAGGGTGTCGTTGGTGATGCCCGCGTTCGCGACCAGCACCTGGACGGCGCCGTGCTTCTCCTCGATCTCGGTGAAGGCGGCGTCGACCTGCGCGGCGTCCGTGATGTCGCAGCGGACCGCGAGGACGTCGTACTTGGCCAGCGCCTCGGGCACCTCACCCGAGCGACTGGTGATGGCCACCTTGTCGCCCGCTTCGGCGAAGGCCTGGGCGATCGCGAGGCCGATGCCCCGGTTTCCTCCGGTGACGAGAACCGAGCGGCTCAACGATCCACCTCTCTCCGTGTGTGAGCGCGTACGTCGGAATGCGTACGCAGTGTGACGCTATCGGGCGCCCGGCGACGGCGGCGCATCGGGCTCCCACAGCGCCGCACCGAATGAACTGTCGCAATCCGACAACCCGCACCCGCCGCCCGGGCCCGGCCCGGCGGCACCGCCCCAGGTCGCCGCCCCGGGCCCGGGCACCGCCCGGATCGGCGCCACTGTGCGGGAACAACACGGGCGGCCGCACCCGTTGCCCCCGTGGTACGGGTCGGCCCGGGCCTGCCGTACCGTTCACCCGACCATCCCGGCGAGCGACGAAGGCAGAGCGGATGACCAAGGCACGGCGTGGGAGCACCCACCGACCCGGACGACTGCTGGCCCTCACCGCCCTCGCGGCCGGCTTCGGCGCGGCCGCCTGGTCGCTGCGCGACCTGCCGGCGGCCTTCGGGCGGCGCCCCGACGGCGAGCGCGAGGAGCGGGTGCGCAACTCCCCCCAGTACCGCGACGGCGTCTTCCACAACGCCCCCTCCACGCTCGCCCGCACCTCCGGGGCCCCCGGCTTCGACGGCGCCACCGCCCGCCGGATGCTCTTCGAGCGCGAGGGCCGCGTCCCCGCCCACCCGGTGCCCACCGTCCGTCCCGCCACCCCGCCCGGCCCGGCGGCCGAGGGCGTGGAGATCACCTGGTACGGGCACGCCTCCGCGCTGGTGGAGATCGAGGGCTTCCGGGTGCTGCTCGACCCGGTCTGGAGCGACCGCTGCTCCCCCTCCGCCCACATCGGCCCCAAGCGGCTGCACCCGGTGCCGGTCGAGCTGGAGGAGCTGCCGCCGGTCGACGCGGTGCTGATCTCCCACGACCACTACGACCACCTGGACATGGCGACGGTCAAGCGCCTGGTGCGCAGCCAGTCCGCGCCCTTCGCGGTGCCGCTGGGCATCGGCTCCCACCTGCGCCGCTGGGGCGTCCCGGAGCACCGGATCATCGAGCTGGACTGGGACGAGACCTGCAACCTGGGCGAGCTGGTGCTCACCCTCACCGCCGCGCACCACTTCTCCGGCCGCGGCCTGACCCGCAACACCACCCTCTGGGGCTCCTGGGTGATCGCCGGCCCGAACCGCAAGGTCTTCTACACCGGCGACTCCGGCTACTTCGAGGGCTACGCCCGGATCGGCGAGCAGCACGGCCCGTTCGACGCCGCGCTGGTCCAGATCGGCGCCTACGACGCGGCCTGGGCAGACATCCACATGACCCCGGAGGACGCCGTCCTCGCCCACCGGGACCTGACGGCCGGCCTGCTGGTGCCCGTCCACTGGTGCACCTTCAACCTGGGCCTGCACCGGTGGTCCGAGCCGATCGAGCGGCTGGTCGCGGAGGCCAAGGAGCACGGCGTCCCGCTGGCCGTGCCGCGCCCGGGCGAGCGGGTGGACGTCGACAACCCGCCGGAGCTCGACGGCTGGTGGGAGTCCGTCGGCTGACGGCCCCCCGAACGGCTCCGAACGGCCCTGACCTGCGCACCGTACGGGCCGACACCGCAGCGCACCGGGCGAAATGCGCTGGCCGGAAACCCGGTGGACGGGAAATGATGCGGTGCGGGCGCCCCTGTGGCCCCGCACCGCCACCCTCCGCGACCTGGGAGCCCGATTGCCTCCGATCCCTCCGGCCGACCGCGCCGGCGCCGCGCCCGCCCGCGCCGTCGACCCGCTCTTCCTCGCCCTGCCGCTGCGCGCCCTCGCCGACGCCGCCCTCACCCGGGCCCGTGAACTCGGCGCGAGCCACGCCGACTTCCGCCTGGAGCGGATCCGCAGCGCCTCCTGGCGGCTGCGCGACGCCCGTCCGGCCGGCACCTCGGACAGCGTGCAGCTGGGCTTCGCCGTCCGGGTGCTGCTGGACGGCGCCTGGGGCTTCGCCGCCGGCGTCGACCTCACCGCCGCTGCGGCCGTGCGGTTCGCCGAGCAGGCCGTCGCGGTGGCCCGCCTCTCCGGCGGGATCAGCCGGGCGGCCGGCTCCGCCGAGCGGGTCGAGCTGGCCGACGAGCCGGTCCACCGGGACGTCACCTGGGTCTCCGCGTACGAGGTCAACCCCTTCGAGGTGCCGGACGCGGAGAAGACCGCGCTGCTCGCCGACTGGAGTTCCCGGCTGCTGGCCGCCGACGGCGTCTCGCACGTCCAGGCGTCCTTGCTGACCGTCCAGGAGAACAAGTTCTACGCGGACACCGCGGGCACCGTGACCACCCAGCAGCGGATCCGGCTGCACCCGGAGCTGGAGGCCACCTCGGTCGACGAGCGCACCGGCGCCTTCGACTCGATGCGCACCCTGGCCCCGCCGGTCGGCCGCGGCTTCGAGTACCTCACGGGGGTCCGGGGGTCGTCCCCCGATGGACAGGGCCTGACGGGCACCGGCTGGGACTGGGACGCCGAACTCGCCGAGCTGCCGACCCTGCTCGCCGAGAAGATGAAGGCCCCGAGCGTCCAGGCGGGCCGCTACGACCTGGTCATCGACCCGTCCAACCTCTGGCTGACCATCCACGAGTCGATCGGCCACGCCACCGAACTGGACCGCGCGCTCGGCTACGAGGCCGCCTACGCCGGCACCTCCTTCGCCACCTTCGACAAGCTCGGCTCGCTGAAGTACGGCTCCGAGCTGATGCACGTCACCGGCGACCGCACCGCCGAGCACGGCCTGTCCACCATCGGCTACGACGACGAGGGCGTCGCCACCCAGTCCTGGGACCTGGTCCGGGACGGCGTCCTGGTCGGCTACCAACTGGACCGCGGCATGGCCCGGTTGAAGGGCTTCGAGCGCTCCAACGGCTGCTCCTTCGCAGACTCCCCGGCGCACGTCCCGGTGCAGCGGATGGCCAACGTCTCGCTCCGGCCCGCCGCCGACGGCCCGGACACCGAGGGCCTGTTCGCCGGGGTGGAGAACGGCCTGTACATCGTCGGTGATCGTTCGTGGTCGATTGATATGCAAAGGTATAACTTCCAATTCACGGGGCAACGCGCCTACGCCATCAAGAACGGCGAACTCGCGGGCCAGGTCAAGGACTTCGCCTACCAGGCCACCACCACCGACTTCTGGGGCTCGATGGCGGCGGTCGGCGGCCCGCAGACCTACGTCCTCGGCGGCGCCTTCAACTGCGGCAAGGCGCAGCCCGGCCAGACCGCGGCCGTCAGCCACGGCTGCCCGTCGGCCCTGTTCCGGAACGTCAACGTGCTCAACACCCAGCAGGAGGCGGGTCACTGATGACCGCGACGCAGCCCCACGAACTCGTCGAGCTGGCGCTCGGCCTCTCCCGCGCCGACGGCTGCGTGGTGATCGCCGACGAGGAGTCCACCGCCAACCTGCGCTGGGCCGGCAACGCCCTGACCACCAACGGCGTCACCCGCGGCCGCCGGCTGACCGTGATCGCCACCGTGGCCGGCGCCGAGGGCACCGCCTCCGGCGTGGTCTCCCGCGAGGCCGTGACCGCGGCCGAGGTCGAGGACCTGGTCCGGGCCGCCGAGGCGGCCGCCCGCGCGGCCGGCCCGGCCGAGGACGCCCAGCCGCTGGTCGCCGACCGGCCCGCCTCCCCGGACTTCACCGAGCCGCCCGCGGAGACCTCGATCGCGGTGTTCGAGGCCTTCGGCCCGGCCCTCGGCGAGGCCTTCGCCCGCGCCGCCGCCCGGGGCGAGCTGCTGTACGGCTTCGCCCGGCACGAGGTGGTCACCAGCTACCTGGGCACCTCCACCGGTCTGCGGCTGCGCCACGACCAGCCCACCGGCATGGTCGAGATCAACGCCAAGACCGCCGACCTGTCCGACTCGGCCTGGGTCGGCGCCGCCACCCGGGACTTCACCGACGTCGACGTGTCGGCCCTGCACACCGAGCTGACCAGGCGCCTCGGCTGGGGCGCCCGCAAGGTGGACCTGCCGGCCGGCCGCTACGAGACCCTGCTGCCGCCCTCGGCCGTCGCCGACCTGATGGTCTACCTCAGCTGGTCGGCCGGCGGCCGGGACGCCCACGAGGGCCGGACGGTCTTCTCCAAGCCCGGCGGGGGCACCCGGATCGGCGACAAGCTGAGCGGCCTGCCGCTGACCCTGCGCGCGGACCCGGCCGAGCCCGGCCTGGAGACGGCGCCGTTCGTGCTCGCGCACTCCACCGGCGGGGACGTCTCGGTCTTCGACAACGGCGAGCCGACCGCCGCCACCGAGTGGATCCGCGAGGGCGTGCTCAACGACCTGGTGACCAGCCGCCACTCGGCCGGCCTCACCGGCCTGCCGGTGCGCCCGGCGATCGACAACCTCGTCCTGGAGGCGGTGCAGGGGTCGGCGCAGGAGTCGGCGCCGACCCTGGACGAGATGATCGCCCGCACCGAGCGCGGCCTGCTGCTCACCTGCCTCTGGTACATCCGCGAGGTGGACCCGGCGACGCTGCTGCTCACCGGCCTCACCCGGGACGGCGTCTACCTGGTGGAGAACGGCGAGGTCGTCGGCGCGGTCAACAACTTCCGGTTCAACGAGTCCCCGGTGGACCTGCTCGGCCGGATCACCGAGGTGGGCCGCACCGAACGCTGCCTGCCCCGCGAGTGGAGCGACTGGTTCACCCGCACCGCGATGCCACCCGTGCGTGTCGCGGACTTCAACATGAGTTCGGTCAGCCAGGCCTCTTAGCCGCTGGCCTACGGGGGGATACGAGAGACATGACGGACGAGAAGCGGCTGGTCAAGACGAGCAAGATGCTGTCGCGCATCCTGCGGCACGAGCCCGAGCGGGTGGGCGTCACGCTCGACGGGGCCGGCTGGGTCCGGATCGACGTGCTGCTCGCCGCGCTCGCGGCGAAGGGCAACCGGCTGACCAGGGCCGAGCTGGACCACGTGGTGGCCACCAACAACAAGCGCCGCTTCGGCTACTCGCCGGACGGTCTCTCGATCCGCGCGAACCAGGGCCACACGGTGGCGGTCGACCTCGGTCTGGCCGCCGCCGTGCCGCCCCACGTGCTCTACCACGGCACCGCCGACCGGCACCTGGCGGCGATCTTCCGCGAGGGCCTGCGCCCGATGGCCCGCCAGGACGTCCACCTCTCGGCCGACACCGAGACGGCGACCAGGGTCGGCGCCCGGCACGGCCGTCCGGTGGTGCTGACGGTGAACGCCGCCGCGATGGCGGCGGCCGGCCACGAGTTCCGGATCAGCGACAACGGCGTCTGGCTCACCGACGCCGTGCCCCCGCAGTACCTCTCCCGGCGCTCCTGAAGCCCGTTCCGCGAAGGGCCTGTCCGCTCCGCCGGACAGGCCCTTCGCGCACCCGGCCGGGTGCGTCCGCCCCACCCGGTCTCGTCGCCACGACCGCCCGGGCGTACCGTGAAGTGGCCGCGCGGCCAGACGCGCGGGGGCGCGACGAGGGCGGTAGGACACATGGACAAGAGTGCCGGCGGCGGGCAGGTCTTCCGGATCACGGGGGCTCGCAGCAGCCTCACCGAGGACGTCCGGGGGCGCCAGCGCCGCTACGTGATCTCGATGCTGTTCCGTACGGTCTGCGTGCTGCTCGCGGTGGTGCTGTGGGACGTCCAGCGCTGGCTGGCGTTCGCGGCGCTGGCGTGCGCCGTCCTGATGCCGTACTTCGCGGTGCTGATCGCCAACGCGGGCCGGGAACGGGCCCCGGGGCTGCCGAGCACCTTCGACATCCCGCTCGACACCCCGCTGATGCTCGGCCCCGGTGGTACGGGTGGGGCGGGTGCGACGGCCGGTGCGGGTGGTGCGAAGACCGCTGCCACCGATCCTTCACAGGACGTGAACTGACCGACCGTTCCGTCCCGTTCCGTCCTGATCCGGCTCGACGAAAGCTCAATAAAACCTCAGATTAATCATGCAAGACCTCCCCATCCGAGGGTCTTGGCGTGACATACTGCGTACGCGCTCCGCATCCCCCGTCGGAGCGACGGACCGACGCCGGGCGGCTCCCCCCGTGGCTGCCCGGCGTCGCCATGCCCGGATCCGGTCGTCCGGCCGGGGCGTGACAGACTGGCGGTGCAGATTCACCCGCTACCGCTGAGGACGGCCCGATGGACACCCCGCAGACGCCGATCTGCTCCGCCAAGGGCTGCCGGGCGGACGCCGGCTGGGTGCTGGTGTGGAACAACCCCAAGCTGCACACCCCGGACCGCCGCAAGACCTGGCTCGCCTGCGACGAGCACCGCGAGCACCTGTCCCAGTTCCTCGGCGTGCGCGGCTTCCTCAAGGAGGTCGTCGCCTTCGCCGACTGGACCCCCGAGGACCCCGGCGCCTCCGCCTGACCCCGAGCCCGAACCGCTTCTCCGCCCCCGCGCTCAGCCGCCGATCGCGGACATCGGCCGGTCCGGCTGCAGGAACTCCGGGTCGTCGATCCCGGCCCCGGCCTTCTTGCCCCACATCGCCGCCCGCCACAGCGTGGCCAGCTCGGCGTCGGCGGCGCCCGAGCGCAACGCGGCGCGCAGGTCGGTCTCCCCGGTCGCGAACAGGCAGTTGCGCACCTGGCCGTCGGCGGTCAGCCGGGTCCGGTCGCAGGCGCGGCAGAACGGCCTGGTGACGGAGGCGATCACGCCGACCCGGCCCGGGCCGCCGTCCACCAGCCAGCGCTCGGCGGGCGCCGCGCCCCGGGACGCGGACGGCTCCGGGGTGAGCGCGAAGCGGGCCCGCAGCAGGTCGAGGATCTCCCCGGCGGTGACCATCGAGCTGCGGTCCCAGCCGTGCTGGGCGTCCAGCGGCATCTGCTCGATGAAGCGCAGCTCGTAGCCCCGCTCCAGGCACCAGGCCAGCAGGTCGGCGGCCTCGTGGTCGTTGACCCCGCGCATCAGCACCGCGTTCAGCTTCACCGGCGTGAGCCCGGCGGCCTCGGCGGCGGCCAGCCCGTCCAGCACGTCCTGGTGGCGGTGGCGGCGGGTGAGGGTGTGGAACACCTCGGGGTCGAGGGTGTCCAGCGAGACGTTGACCCGGTCGAGCCCGGCCTCGCGCAGCGCCGTCGCGGTGCGGGCCAGTCCGATGCCGTTGGTGGTCAGCGACAGCTCGGGGCGCGGCTCCAGCTCCGAGCAGGCGGCCACGATCGCGACCAGCCCGGGGCGCAGCAGCGGCTCGCCGCCGGTGAAGCGGACCTCGCGGACGCCCAGGTCCCGCACGGCGACGGTGACCAGCCGGACGATCTCCTCGTCGGTCAGCAGGTCCGGCTTGGCCAGCCACTGGAGGCCTTCCTCCGGCATGCAGTAGGTGCAGCGCAGGTTGCACCGGTCCGTGAGGGAGACCCGCAGGTCGACGGCCTGGCGTCCGAAGGTGTCGAGCAGCACGTGCGTCCTTCCCCGAAATGCGGCCGGCCCGGCCACCGTGAGGCGGGCCGGGCCAGCATAGTCATCGCGGGATGATCAATGGGCACCCAGTCCGGTCAGCGAGCGGACCTCCAGTTCAGCGTACTTCGCCGGGTCGGGACGCTCGGGGGAGAGCAGGGTGCCGAGCCAGCCGGCCAGGAAGCCGATCGGGATGGAGACCAGGCCGGGGTTCTCCAGGGGGAACCAGTGGAAGTCGACGTCCGGAAAGAGTGACTTCGGGGTTCCGGACAGCACCGGGGAGAAGATCACCAGCACCACCGAGGAGATCAGGCCGGCGTAGACCGAGCTGACCGCGCCCGCGGTGGTGAAGCGCTTCCAGAACAGTGAGTACAGCAGGGTCGGCAGGTTCGCCGAGGCGGCCACCGCGAAGGCCAGCGCGACCAGGGCGGCGGTGCTGAGCTTGCCCGCGTAGAGGCTGAGGACGATGGAGACGGCGCCGATCGCGACAGCGGCCCACTTCGCCGACAGCACCTCCTCCTTCTCGCTCGCCTTGCCGCGCCGGATCACGTTGGCGTACAGGTCGTGCGCGAAGGAAGCCGAGGAGGCCAGGGTGAGGCCGGCGACCACGGCGAGGATGGTGGCGAAGGCGACCGCGGAGATCACCGCGAGCATGATCGCCCCGCCGGTGGCGCCGTCCCCGCCGCCGAGCTGCTCGCCGAGCTGCTTGCCGAGCTGCTCGGCGAGCAGCGGCGCCGCGGTGTTCCCCGACGGCGTCTTGCCCTCGACGGCCACCATGCCGCTGCGGCCGACCAGTGCCGCCGCGCCGAAGCCGAGCGCCAGCGTCATCAGGTAGAAGACGCCGATGATGCCGATCGCCCAGAGCACCGACTTCCGGGCCGCCTTGGCGGTGGGCACGGTGTAGAAGCGGACCAGGATGTGCGGCAGGCCCGCGGTGCCGAGCACCAGGGCGATCCCCAGGCTGATGAAGTCGAGCTTGGAGGTGTTGCTGGCCCCGTACTTCAGCCCGGGTTCGAGGAAGGCCGCCCCCTTGCCGCTCGCGGAGGCGGCGGCGCCGAGCAGCTCCGAGGGGTTGAAGTGGTACTTGGCGAGCACCAGGACGGTCATCAGCGCGGCACCGACGATCAGCAGCACCGCCTTGACGATCTGCACCCAGGTGGTGCCCTTCATGCCCCCTATCACCACGTAGATGATCATCAGTGCGCCCACCGCGAGGATGGTCCAGCGCTTGGCGCCGTCCCCGGTGACCCCCAGCAGCAGGGCCACCAGCGCCCCGGCGCCGACCATCTGGGCGAGCAGATAGAAGATCGACACCACGATGGTGGACACCCCGGCCGCAGTGCGCACCGGCCGCTGGCGCATCCGGAACGCGAGCACGTCCGCCATGGTGAACCGGCCGGAGTTGCGCAGCGGCTCGGCGATCAGCAGCAGCGCGACCAGCCAGGCGACCAGGAAGCCGATCGAGTAGAGGAAGCCGTCGTAGCCGTTGAGCGCGATCAGCCCGGCGATGCCGAGGAAGGAGGCCGCGGACATGTAGTCGCCGGAGATGGCCAGGCCGTTCTGGAAGCCGGTGAAGCCCCGGCCGCCGGCGTAGAAGTCGGCGGCGCTCCGGTTCTGCCGCCCTGCCCAGACGGTGATGACCAGGGTGGCCAGCACGAAGACCCCGAACAGGGTCATGGTCAGGCCGCGGTGCTCGGTGGCGGAGCTGGCGAGCAAGGTCATTCGGCGGACTCCCGGGGGGCGTGGACGACGGCGCCGTGCGCCTCACGGATCGCGGTGGCGACCGGGTCGATCCGCCGGTCGGCGTAGCGGGCGTACCAGGCGGCGATCGCGAAGGTGGTGGCGAACTGCAGCAGCCCCAGCACCAGGGCCAGGTTGACGTGCCCGATGACCTTGGTGCCCATCAGGCCGGGGGCGTAGCACGAGAGCAGGACGTAGAGCAGGTACCAGAGCACGAAGCCGATGGTGACCGGGAAGGCGAAGCTCCGGAACGAGCGCCGCAGGGTACGGAACTCCTCACTCTCGTCGATGAGTTGGACTTCCGTGGGGGAAGTGGCGATCGGCGGCGAATCCACTCTCTCTCCTCACTCCTTCGGCGTAGCTGTCACACAGGGGGAACGATCGAACGTGAGGGCCGTCACATTTCGCGGGCGCGCCGCGCAATGCTAGGAGCGTCGTGCCCAGCCCGAAAGGGGTTGACCGCGATCAGCCAGCCGTTCACCCCCTCGCACCATCCGAATGGCCGAAAACCACCACCCGTGCCGCTTCGCACCCCTCCCGTCCCATGCGAAAGGGGCGGCACCGACCAGCGGTGCCGCCCCTCGTGACAAGACGTCAGAAGGCGATCCGGACCTTCAGCGCCGAGCGGTCGTCCATCGCCCGGTAGCCGTCCGGCACGCCGTCCAGGCCGACCGTGCGGTCGAAGACCAGGCCCGGCTCGATGGCCCCGGAGAGCACGTCCGGCAGCAGCTCGGGGATGTACGCGCGGGCCGGCGCGACGCCACCGTTCAGCGAAACGTTTCGGCCGAACATCTGTCCGATGTCCACGCCCGCGCTGCCGCCGTGGGGCACCCCGACGTACCCGACCGCGCCGCCGTCCCGGGTGATCGACACGGCCGTCCGCATCGACTCCTCGGTGCCGACCGCCTCCAGCACCGCGTGCGCGCCCACGCCGCCGGTCAGCTCCTTGACCGCCTCGACGGCCGCGTCCCCGCGCTCGGCCACCACGTCCGTCGCGCCGAAGCGCCGGGCCAGCTCGGTCCGGGCCGTGTGCCGGCCCAGCGCGATGATCCGGCCCGCGCCCAGCCGGTGCGCCGCCAGGACGCCGCACAGGCCCACCGCGCCGTCGCCGACCACCGCGACCGTCGACCCGGGCCGCACCCGCGCCGAGACCGCCGCGTGGTGCCCGGTCGCCATCACGTCCGACAGCGCCAGCAGCCCCGGCAGCAGCTTCTCGTCGCCCGCCGCCTCCTTCGGCAGCTTCACCAGCGTCCCGTCCGCGAACGGCACCCGCACCGCCTCGCCCTGGCCGCCGTCCGAGCCGACCTGGCCCCAGAACCCGCCGTGCGGGCAGGAGGTGTGCAGGCCCTCGCGACAGAAATCACACGTCCCGTCCGACCAGACGAACGGGGCCACCACCAGGTCGCCCTTGGCGAAGCCCCGGACCTCGGCGCCGGCCTCCTCGACCACGCCCAGGAACTCGTGCCCGATCCGCTGCCCGGCCACCCGCTGGGCCACGCCCCGGTAGGCCCACAGGTCGCTGCCGCAGATACAGGCGTTCAGCACCCGGAGGACCACGTCCGTGGGATGCCGGATCACCGGGTCCGGTACTTCCTCGATCCGGATGTCATTGGGGCCGTGGATCACGGTGGCACGCATGCGCTGTTCCTTCGCTCAGAACGTATCGACCAGGTGTACGACACCCCCGTCGACCACTCTATTCCGGCCGGTCGGTCGGAACATTCCGACCGGACCCGTCCTCGCCGCCCCTTATCCTGTTGGACCATGCAACCGATCCAGCCCGCGCCGAGGACCGCCCCGGTCCCCGCACAGCGCTCAGCCGCCCTCACCGAGGGCTTCGCGGTCGTCGACGTCGAGACCACCGGTCTCGGCCGCTCCGACCGCGTCATCTCGGCGGGCGTCTACCAGCTGGACCCGGACGGCGAGGTCACCGACCACTGGTACACCCTGGTCAACCCCGAGCGGGACCCGGGCCCGGTCTGGATCCACGGCCTGACCGCCGAGCTGCTCACCACCGCCCCGACCTTCCCGCAGATCGCCGACGAGCTCGCCGACCGGCTGCGCGGCCGGGTCCTGGTCGCGCACAACGCGCTCTTCGACTGGAACATGATCTCCCGCGAGTTCTCCCGGGCCGGCCTGCGCGCCCCGGTCGAGCAGCGGATCTGCACCATGGTCCTCTCCCGGGACCTCCGCCTGCCGCTGCCCAACGGCAAGCTGGCCACGCTCGCCGCCCACTTCGGCGTCCAGCAGCGGCACGCCCACAACGCCCTGGACGACGCCCGGGTGCTCGCCGAGGCCTTCCGCCCCAGCCTGCACCTCGCCCGCCTCGGCGGCGTCCCGCTGCCGCTGCAGAACTGCGTCGCGGTCACCGACCTCGGCGAGGAGGAGTCCGCCGCCCCCGGCCGCGCCTCCTGGACCGGCGCGAACTACCGCCAGGCCAAGAAGCGCCCGGCCTGCCCGTACCCGAACCCCGGGCGCTGGCAGGACGGCAAGCCGCTGGTCCAGGGCATGCGGGTGGCCTTCACCGGCGACACCGCCACCGACCGCGAGCTCCTGGAGGACCGCGCCGTCGAGGCCGGCCTGCACATCGCCTCCTCGGTGAGCCGCCTCACCAGCCTGCTGGTCACCAACGAGCCGGACAGCTGGAGCGGCAAGGCCCGCAAGGCCCGGGAGGTCGGCACCCCGGTGGTCACCGAGGACGCGTTCCTGCAACTGCTGCGCGAGGTCGCCCCGCACCCCGGTGCGTGAGCCGGTTGTGAGGTCGGCGTACCGTTCCCATGTGTACCGTTTTCTGCTGACCCGCCAGTGGCTGATCACCATGCTGATCGCGCTGCTGCTGATCCCCGCGACGATCGAGCTGGGCTTCTGGCAGCTGCACCGCCACGAGGCGCGGGTGGCCCGGAACGAGCTGATCGGCCAGGCCCTGACGGCCGCCCCGGTCCCCTTCGACACCCTGTCGACGGCCCCCGGCGCCACGGTCCCCAAGGACCTCACCTGGCGCGCGGTGACCGCCACCGGCCAGTACGACCCGGCACACGAGTTCGTGGTCCGCAAGCGGACCGACTCCAGCGGGACCATCGGCTACTTCGTCGTGACCCCGCTGAAGCTCTCCGACGGCAAGGGCACCGTCCTGGTCAACCGCGGCTGGGTCCCCTCCGGCGACGGCGCCACCCAGTACCCGCCCGTCCCGGCCGCCCCGGCCGGCGAGGTCGCCCTCACCGGCCGGCTGCGCGCCGACGAGACGTACGGCGCCAGCGGCATCAAGGACCGCGCCGGCCTGCCGGACCGCCAGTTCAACCTGATCAACACCGAGGAGCAGGCCAAGGAGAGCGGCACCACCCTCCTCGGCGGCTACCTCGAACTCGCCGCCACCACCCCGGCCCCGGCCGACCAGCCCCAGCTGATCCCCGAGCCCAACCACTCGGACATCGGCCCGCACATGGCCTACGCCGTCCAGTGGTGGCTGTTCACCGCGATGATCCCGGTCGGCGTCTGGATCCTCGCCCGCCGCGAGGCCAAGGACCGCGCCAAGCAGGCCGCCGAGCCGGAGACCGTCACCGAACCCGTCCCGGCGTAGCGCCCGGGCCCGGGCTGTTCTACAGCACGTCGTCCAGCTCCCGGAGCAGCCGCGCCTTGGCCCGCGCCCCCACCACCGACCGCACCGGCTCCCCGCCCCGGAACACCATCAGCGTCGGCATCGACAGCACGCCGTACGCCGCCTGCGTCCGCGGGTTGTGGTCCACGTCGAGGCTCACCACCCGCAGCCGGTGCGACTCCTCCCGCGCGATGTCCGCCAGCACCGGCGCCATCATCCGGCACGGCGGGCACCAGTCCGCCGTGAAGTCCACCAGCACCGGCCCCTCGGCCGCCAGCACCTCGGTGGCGAACGTCTCGTCCGTCACCGCCGGCACACCCTCGATCCGCGTCATCGTCTACTCCTCCGTCAGTTCGCACTGGGGTGATCCTTCGGAAGCCGCGAGGTCGTCCCGCGCCCGCACCGCCCGCTCGAACTGGCCGGCCACCCGCGCCCGCGCCTCCCGCAGCCGCTCGATGCAGTCGTCCAGCTCGGCGAGCTTGCGCTCGTACACCTCCAGCGACGCCGGACACGAGTCCCCCTCCGGGTGCCCCGCCCGCAGGCACTCCACGAACGGCCGGGTCTCCTCCAGCCCGAACCCGGCGTCCCGCAGCGTCCGGATCTCCCGCAGCAGCCGCAGGTCGCCCTCGTCGTACGCCCGGTACCCGTTGACCGCCCGACGGGCCGGCAACAGCCCCAGCTGCTCGTAGTACCGCAACGCCCGCGTGGTCGTCCCCGCCCGCTCCGCCAGCTCCCCGATCCGCATCCGAACCCGCTCCTCCCGCGCTTCCGGCAACGACCGTAAACCTTGCCCCGGACGTCAACGCCAGCCCCGGCGCGACCACTCCCGGAACCGCACCCCCGCCCCCGGGCCCCCGCCCCACCCGGCAGTATGTCCCCATGGATCTCGGACTGAAGGACAAGGCATACGTCGTCACCGGCGCCACCCGCGGCCTCGGCTTCGCCGCCGCCCGTGAACTCGCCGCCGACGGCGCCCGGGTGCTGGTGAGCGGCCGGAACGAGAAGGCCGTGGACGCGGCCGTCGCCGAACTGAACGCCCTGGCCGGCCCCGGCACCGCCCACGGCCTGGTCGCGGACAACTCCGACCCGGGCACCGCCGAGCGGCTGGTCGCGGAGGCGACCGAGCGGTTCGGCCGGCTCGACGGCGTCCTGATCAGCGTCGGCGGCCCCCAGGCCGGCCCGGTCGAAACCACCCCCGAGGACGCCTGGCGCGACGCCTTCGAATCGGTGTTCCTGGGCGCCCTGCGGATCGCCCGCGCCGCCGCCGCGGCCCTCGGCGAGGGCGGGGTGATCGGCTTCGTGCTCTCCAGCTCCGTCCGCCAGCCGATCCCCGGCCTGGGCATCTCCAACGGCCTGCGCCCCGGCCTCGCGATGGCCGCCAAGGCGCTCGCGGACGAGCTCGGCCCCCGCGGCATCCGCGTGGTCGGCCTGCTCCCGGCCCGGATCGACACCGACCGGGTACGCGAGCTGGACGCGCTCGGCGGCGACCCCGAGGGCGCCCGGGCACGGGCCGGCGCCGGCATCCCGCTCGGCCGCTACGGCACCCCCGAGGAGTTCGGCAAGGTCGCCGCCTTCCTGCTCTCCCCCGCCGCCTCCTACCTGACCGGCCTGATGGTCCCGGTCGACGGCGGCGCCCTGCGCACCCTCTGATTTCTGGTCAGAGCACCCTCGACTGCCTCCGCCGCCGTCGGCGCCACCGGCGCCGCGGTTCGGCGGGGGCGGCCTGCAGCACCCGGATCCGCAGGTCCGCGGGCAGCTCCGGCAGCCCCAGGCTGCGGCAGGCGTCCGTCCGGGGCCCGTCCTCGAAGTGCTCCACCAGCGCGGCCGGATCCCCGCCCGGTGTCAGCCGCACCGCACCGCGCAGCCGCGGGTGCCCCGGCGCCCGCACCAGCCGGACCCCGGCCCGCTCGACCTCCGGCAGCACCGCCGTCCCGGTCTCCATCGCCTCCTCCAACGCCCGTGCGCTGACCCGCAGTCGGAGCCCGCTCGCGCCCGGCGTCGGGACCGCGATGCTGGACAGCCCGGTCCGCCGCAGCTGGGCCACCAGCCACCAGGCCATCCCCACCACCAGCACGGCCAGCCCGCCGATCACCGTCGGCCACCACCACGCCGAGTCCACCCACCGGCCCCGCGACCGGGCGCTCACCACCGGCTGGTCCGGCGAGGTCAGCGGCCACCAGTGCGGCGGGTGCGCGCCCAGCCGCCGGTAGAGGTCGAGCCCGCCCGCCAGCACCAGCACCCCGGCGGCGAGCAGCAGCACCCCCACCGCTCCCAGCAGCACCCGGTTGACGACCACCCGCCTCACTCCGCCACCCCCGTCCCCGTCCCCGACTCCGGCTCCGACTCAGTTCCGTCCGCCGGCTCCGGCCGCGCGCCCCGCCCGGCCCGGCGCCCGCCCGCCGTCCGGACGTCCAGCCGCAACGGCCGCGCCGCCCCGACCCGGTCCAGCTCCTCCCGCAGCTGCCGCTGCACCGACGCCGGGTCGGCGGGCCCGACCAGCGCCACCCGCACCCGCCGCCGGCCGACCCGGATCCGCAGGTGGTCGATCCCGGCCAGCCCCGCCGCCCGGTCCCTCAGCAGGTGTCCGATCCCGGCCCGGTCGACGGCCGCGGTCGTGCCCCCGTACGGGCGCAGCACCAGCCACCTCCGCAGCCCGGGCGCGATCGCCAGCCAGAGCAGCCACCCGCCGAGCAGCGTCGCCGCCCCGGCGCCGACCAGCACCCACAGGTCGTCGAGGTGCCGGGTGGCCAGCTCGTCCGCGATCTGCGCCCGCCACCTCCGGGCCGGCCGTCCGGCCCGGACCTCGATCACGTCGTACAGCAGCGCTCCGGCCACGACCAGCACCACCGTCGCCACCAGGGCCGCGGCCGCGGTCCGCGGCGCCCGTGGCCGCCGCACCTTCCCCAGCTCCTCGGTGCCGGGGGCCGCCGCCCCGCCGTCGGGCACCGTCCCGGCCTCCGCGCTCACGACGTTCCCCCGGTCACCAGCTTCTCGACCACGATGACCACGTCCGACACCCGGGTCCCGGTCAGGCCCGCCACCCGGGCGGCGATCGCCTCCCGCACGGCGCGCGCCAGCCCCGCGACGTCCGCCGGGAAGGGCAGTTCGAGCTCCACCCGGACCGTCACCGTGCTGCCCGGCACCGCCACCGTGACGCGCGGCGGCGCCCCCTTCACCCGCCCGGCGGGCCAGGCCGCGGCCAGCACCTCCCGCGCCGCCCGGGCGGCGATCCGGGCGTAGACCCGGTCGGCGACCCGCAGCCGTCCGCGCCGCGCCGGGGCGAGGCCGGGGGCCGGGCCGGGGGCCGGGCCGGGGGCGGCGGCCGCCATCAGCGGCGCCGGTCGCGGCCGCGGAGCAGGTCCCCGAGTTCGCCCAGCTCGATGTCGCCCTCCAGGAGGCGGCCGACCACGAAGCCGACCAGTCCGAGCGCGGCCACCAGCAGGAACGCCGCGAACCCCCCGAAGTACCCGGCGAAGCCGAGGGCCATGCCCACCACCAGGCCGACGATGGCCAGGTTCATCCGCTACTCCCTCGTTCCTCGCTGCCCGTGCTCCGCCCACTCCGCAAGCGCCGCCCGCTACTTGAGCTTGGGCCGCTGCCCCGACGACGGCACCGTCTCCTCTTCCTCCTCGAACTCCGGTTCGTCCGGGAGGTGGACGTCGTTGACCGCGATGTTGACCTCGACGACCTCCAGGCCGGTCATCCGCTCCACCGCGTTGATGATGTTCTCCCGCACCTGACGGGCGAGTTCGGGGATCACCACGCCGTACTCGACCACCAGGGCGATGTCGATGGCGGTCTGCTTCTCGCCGACCTCGGCCTTGATGCCCCGCCCGATGCTGGACTTGCCGCCGGGCACCCGGTCCCGCATCGCGCCGAAGGTCCGGGAGAGCCCGGAGCCCAGCGCGTGGATCCCGGAGACCTCCCGGGCGGCCATTCCGGCGATCTTCTCGACCACGCCGACGGCCAGCGCCGTGCGTCCGCGCTCCCCGGCCGTCTTCGCACCGCCGGTGGCACCGGGCGGCGGGCCGGGGGTGGGCGTGCCGCCGGCGTTCTTGTGCAGGGTCGCGGGCGTCGGAGTGTCAGGCATGGGCGCATCTCCCGTCGTACGGCTCCAGCTATATCGCAAACCTCCCCAACTCTGGCATTTCGCCACGGTCCGCGCCCGCCGAGCGGCACCCGCCCGGCTCCGCGCGGAGCACCCGCCGCCGCACCCCGGGAACGCCGGAGGCCCGGCCCCGGGTCATCCCCCGGGGCCGGGCCTCCGATCGAGACCGGGCGGTCAGTCGCCGATACCGGCGAGCTCCCGCAGCCGGCGCGCCTGCGCGACCCGTTCGGCCGAACGCTGCTCCTCGAAGGAGCGCCCGGCGGCGCCCTGCAGCAGGGCCTTGGTCTCGATCACCGCGCCGCGCGGAGCGGCCAGCAGGGCCGCCGCGAGGTCGCGGGCCGCGCCGTCCAGCTCGGCGCCCGGTACGGCGAGGTTGGCCAGCCCGATCGTGGCGGACTCCTCGGCGCCGACCCAGCGGCCGGTCGCGCAGATCTCCAGCGCCCGGGCGTAGCCGACGAGTTCGGTGAGCGGCTTGGTGCCGGCCAGGTCGGGGACGAGGCCGAGCGAGGTCTCCTTCATCGCGAACTGGACGTCCTCCGCGACCACCCGCAGGTCACAGCCGAGCGCCAGCTGGAAGCCCGCGCCGACGGCGTGGCCCTGGACGACCGCGATGGAGATCAGGTCCGGGCGGCGCCACCAGGTGAAGGCCTCCTGGTAGGTGGCGATGGTGTCGTCCAGCTCCTTGTCGCCCGCGCCGGCGAGCTGCAGGAAGGTGGGCTCGCCCGGGATGCCCTCGGCGGTGAACATGGCCCGGTCCAGCCCGGCCGAGAAGGAGACGCCCTCCGCGCGCAGCAGGACCACCCGGACGGTGCCGGGCAGAGCGCGGCCGGCGGCGGCGAGGGCGCGCCAGAGCGCGGGCGACTGCGCGTTGCGCCGCTTGGGCTGACAGAGGGTGACGACGGCGAGTTCGCCTTCGATCTCCAGGCGGACGCCGTCCCGCTCCCAGCTCGGGGCCTGCGGGTCGGTGGCGGGAGCGGTCATGCGGGGACCTCCGGTGGCGAGGGATGTGGCTACCGGAGAGTAACAAACCTGGGCGCGGCAGGGCAGGGGCCCCGGCCCGAAAGATCGACGGAGCCTCGCGGAACGGCCGCCGGGGGTGGACGGCACCCCGGACATGACGATCGGCGGCCGGTCCACACGACCCGAGGGCGGACGCCCGGCTGATGGTTCAGCCCTCGTCTCCTCGGCCGGCAGCCTGCCGCCGCGTCATCCAGCCAATGATTGACGAACCGTCAGGAACCGGCCCCGGCAGTCGCCTTGTTCTTGCCACGCGTGGCACCACCGCGGCCCCGGAGGATCACTCCGGACTCGCTCAGCATCCGGTGCACGAAGCCGTACGAACGACCGGTCTCCTCCGCGAGAGCGCGAATGCTCGCCCCGGAGTCGTACTTCTTCTTGAGATCGGCCGCGAGCTTCTCACGCGCGGCACCGGTCACCCGGCTGCCCTTTTTCAGAGTCTCGGCCACCCGTGCCTCCTCGTAGCGTTGCTCGGTCAGATTCCCATGATCACCCATCCACCGCGTCCTGGCCACCCATTCGGCAAGGTCGATGTCGGAATTGCGTGGTCCTCCGGTGGTGATCCGAGCGCATCAGGGCGCTCACGCAGAGTGCACGCCCCCGGCCGGATTCCGCCGTTCGCCGGAAAAGGGCTGATCAGCAACGTCGGCCCGACCACGATCGAGTGGCGGGCCGACGGGAAGTCCTTAAACGGAATCCGGGTCTTCTTCATTCCCGGACACGCCGTAAGGACTAGTTTTTCTGGTCCGAAAAGCGGATGGCGCGTCTACTTCCGGTCAGGCCAGCGAGACCAGATCGGCGTAGCCCGGGTTCCACAGGTCCTCCACACCGTCCGGCAGCAGGATGATCCGCTCCGGGTCGAGCGCCTCGACCGCGCCCTCGTCGTGGGTGACCAGCACGACTGCCCCGGAGAACTCGCGCAGCGCGCCCAGGATCTCCTCGCGGCTGGCCGGGTCGAGGTTGTTGGTGGGCTCGTCGAGCAGCAGCACGTTGGCGGAGGAGACCACCAGGGTGGCCAGCGCCAGACGGGTCTTCTCACCGCCGGAGAGCACCCCGGCGGGCTTGTCCACGTCGTCGCCGGAGAACAGGAAGGACCCGAGGATCTTGCGGATCTGCACCAGGTCGGTGTCCGGCGCGGCCGAGCGCATGTTCTCCAGGACGCTGCGCTCGGGGTCGAGCGTCTCGTGCTCCTGGGCGTAGTAGCCGATCTTCAGGCCGTGGCCCGGGATGACCTCGCCGGTGTCCGGCGCCTCGACCCCGGCCAGCATCCGCAGCAGGGTGGTCTTGCCGGCGCCGTTGAAGCCCAGCACGACGACCCGGGAGCCCCGGTCGATCGCCAGGTCGACGTCGGTGAAGATCTCCAGCGAGCCGTAGGACTTCGACAGGCCGCTGGCGGTCAGCGGGGTCTTGCCGCAGGGGGCCGGCTCCGGGAAGCGCAGCTTGGCGACCTTGTCGTTCACCCGGACCTGCTCCAGACCGGAGAGCAGCTTGTCGGCGCGGCGGGCCATGTTCTGCGCGGCCACCGTCTTGGTCGCCTTGGCGCGCATCTTGTCGGCCTGCGCGTTCAGGGTCGCGGCCTTCTTCTCGGCGTTGGCCCGCTCGCGCTTGCGGCGCTTCTCGTCGTCCTCGCGCTGCTGCTGGTACTGCTTCCAGCCCATGTTGTAGACGTCGATGCAGGAGCGGTTGGCGTCCAGGTAGAAAACCTTGTTGACGACCGTCTCGACCAGGTCGACATCGTGCGAGATGACGATGAAGCCGCCCTTGTACGTCTTCAGGAAGTCCCGCAGCCAGACGATCGAGTCCGCGTCCAGGTGGTTGGTGGGCTCGTCGAGCAGCAGCACGTCGGAGTCCGAGAAGAGGATCCGGGCCAGCTCGACGCGGCGGCGCTGACCACCGGAGAGGGTGTGCAGCGGCTGGTTGAGGATGCGGTCCGGCAGGCCCAGCGCGGCGGCGATGGTGGCGGCCTCGGCCTCGGCGGCGTACCCGCCCTTGGTGAGGAACTCGGTCTCCAGCCGGGCGTACTTCTTCATCGCGGTCTCGCGGGTGGCGCCCTTGCCGTTCGCCATCCGGTCCTCGTTCTCGCGCATCTTCTTCAGCACGGTGTCGAGGCCGCGGGCGGAGAGGATGCGGTCCTTGGCGAGGACGTCCAGGTCACCGGTGCGCGGGTCCTGCGGGAGGTAGCCGACCTCGCCGGAGCGGGTGACCGTCCCGGCGGCGGGCAGGCCCTCGCCGGCCAGCACCTTGGTGAGCGTGGTCTTGCCGGCGCCGTTGCGCCCGACCAGACCGATCCGGTCGCCGGCGGCGACCTTGAAGTTGGCGGACTCGATCAGGATCCGGGCACCGGCGCGCAGCTCGAGGGCGTTGGCGGAAATCATGGCTGGGAACTACTCCTGGGACGTGGGCGGGCGGACCGGGCGGGGCCCGGGGCCGGGCGAGCGGAAGGGGGCTTCGTCGGTGGTCGGCGCGCCACGCTGGGGCGCCGCCGCCCGCTATTGCCCGGAGAAGATAGCCATGACGGCAAGTCTACCGGGCCGCGCGAAACACCCCGGAGGCCGTCGCCCCGGGTGCCCGCCGCCCGGACGGCCCGTCGGTTACGGCTGCGCCGCGGCCGGCTGGTCGTCCGCCGGGGCGTCGGTCGCCACCGGAGCCGGAGCATCGGTCGCCGGGGCCGGAGCCGGAGCGTCGGTCGCAGGAGCCGGAGCCGGGACCGGGGCGTCGGTGGTCGCCGGAGCCCCCGCCGGGTCGGCGCAGCCGCCCTGCGGCCGGACGGCGGCGAACGGCGCGTCCAGGGTGCCGCAGGCCGTCTCGGGGGCGGCCGCCTTGGTGTCGAAGACCTTGGCCGGGACGATCGGACCGTCGGTGATCTCCACCCGGCTGCGGTCCAGCACCTTGAGGGTCGCGGCCGGGCCGGTGCTCATCGCCCAGCCGTTGCTGTCCAGCCGGTAGCCGGTGAGGCCGCCGGAGACGGCCTGCCCGCCGCTGTTGGTGCAGGTGCGCGGGATGAGCACGGCGTAGTCGGTGTGCACGGCGCGCAGCGGGTCGTAGGCGCAGCCGTTGGCCGGCTTGTCGTTGTAGCGCAGGTCGCCGTCGGCGTCGCGCAGGCCCATGGTCAGGTTCGGCGTCACCAGGGCCAGCCAGGGCGAGCCGTCCCGCTGGACGGTGTGCAGCGCGGCCGCGGCCCGCTGCTTGGCGAGCTGCTTGCGCTGGGCGTCGGTCCGCTTGTCGGCGCCGGGCTCGCCGTCGCCGCGCAGCCAGTCCGCCAGGCCCGGTACGGCGCGGTGCCAGCGCACCTCGTGGTCGCCCGGGCGCACCGAGGTGACCAGGCCGTCGTCCCAGACCACGATCGCGTTGTCCCCGGCCATCGCCAGGTAGAGCGCCTCGGCGCCCTCGCGGCGGTAGGACCAGGCCTGCTCGCCGGTCTGCTTGTGGAAGGCCTCCAGGCCCGGGCCCACCCGGAGGTCCAGGTCGGCCGCGCTGAGCGACTCCGAGTTCACCGGCGTCGCCTCCGCGCCCGGCCCGGCCACCCGGTCGCCGAACGGGACCGGCTTGTTCGCGTGGGCCGCCGCGCCGGCCGCAAGGACCAGCATCACCGCCAGGGCAGGCAGGATCGAGCGGGGGGTCAGTACACGCAGCGGCTTCCGGGACACGGCCGGAGCGTACCTTTCGGCGGGCGCGCGAGTCAGCCCGGTTCCGGGCCCGGCCCGCGCCGCGAACGGCGCCGCCGGCCGCCCGTGCGCCCGCCCGCCCACCTGCGCCGTCGGCGCCCGGACCGCTCCGCGGGGCCTCCCGGGCCGGGCCGCGCGGGCCCGGCCGGACCGTTACAGATCTGATACACGGCGGCCGGTCGACGGCCGTTGCGGCAGACGGCGTTCGAATATCGCCCACTTTAGGGTGACATTCGGCTTTTCCGTCCTCCGGCGGGCCTACTGTCGGCGAGCGGGGCGCCACGGTCCGTCCACGCCGAGACCGGGCGCCCCGCCCCCGCGACGCCAGGAGGAGAGACCATGCGAATCGGCCGCCTGACGCTGGCCGCCGCCGCCCTGCTGCTGCTGGCCACGGCCAGCGTCCCGGCCGGGACGCCGCTCAGCCAGACCGAACGGCACGTCCTGTCCTCGGACGCCTTCGAGCCGCGCGGCGCCGCCCCTCGCCCGCCGGTCCAGCGGCCGAAGCACGAGCCGCCGTTCGGCGCCTTCGTCGGCTCCTGGGACAACTACATCCCGCAGATCGGCCGGTACGCCCACTGGCTGGGCGACGCCAACCTGCAGGTCGGCCACACCTACCTGGCCGGCAACGGCTGGGCCGACATCGAGGGCGAGCCGGTGGTGCTCGGCATGTGGTCGCAGTGGCGGCTGGCCGACCCCTCCCGGCAGCTGGTGCTCGGCGTGCCGATGCTGGTGCCCAACGAGGCGGGCGTGCCGGACAGTGAGGTGGCCAAGCTGCTCGGCCGGGGCGTCCGCGGGGACTTCGACGGGCACTTCCTCAAGCTCGCCCGGCGGCTGGTCGCGCTGGGAGGCGCGGACACCGTGCTCACCCTCGGCTGGGAGATGAACGGCACCACCTACACCCACCGCTGCAAGCCCGACCCCGCCGCCTGGAAGGCGTACTGGCGGCGGATCGTCGGGGTGATGCGCTCGGTGCCCGGGCAGCGGTTCCGCTTCGACTTCGCCCCCAACCGGGGTCTGGACGCCATCCCGTGGACCAAGTGCTACCCCGGCGACGACGTGGTCGACATCATCGGCATGGACAGCTACGACCAGCCCGCCGGGAACACCTTCGACGACTACGTGCGCGAGCCGTACGGCCTGCAGGACCAGGTCGAGTTCGCCGCCAAGCGCGGCAAGCCGGTCTCGTACCCGGAGTGGGGACTGTTCCGCAACGGCGACAACCCCGAGTTCGTCCAGAGGATGGTCGAGTGGATGCGCACCCACGACACGGCCTACCAGACCATCACCGACTACTGCCCGCACGGCTTCTTCCAGTGCGGCAGCAATCCGCGCTCGGCGGCGCGGTTCAAGCAGCTGATGGCCGGCTCGAAGGGGGCGCCGGCGGTGGTCCCGACGGCGCCCCCGGCGCCCGCTGTCCCCGCCCTGCCGAGCGCGAGCGCGAGCGCCGGCGTGAGTGCGAGCGCGACCCCGAGCGCGCCCCCGAAGCCGTCGGCCGGCCCGTCCGCCGGCCCGTCGGCGAGCCCGACGCCCGCCCGGCGCTGAGCGCGGTCAGCTGCGGCGGCGGGCCAGCAGCGCTTCCTTGAGCCGGGGGAAGCGGGTGCGCAGCTGGTGCACCGCCGCCTGCCGGGCGCGGACCACCCCGGCCCGGGCGGCCGCGGCCGGCGCCGCCCCCGCGGGGCCCAGCAGCAGCCGCTGGTTGGGCAGTCGGTCCGGGCGCCAGCGCTGCTTGTACGGTTCCTGGCCGCGCAGCAGGCCGAGCACCGGGATGCCCGCGCCGACCGTCTCGTCCAGCGCCGCGCTGAACAGCAGCCCGGCGATGTCCAGCCGCTCCCGCAGCACCGGGTGCGCGCCGTACATGTACAGCCCCCCGAAGGACGGGCAGAGCAGCAGCAGGTTGACGGCGACCAGCTGGCCGTCCAGGTGGAACTGGTGGACGGCGGCCCGGCCGGAGGCGACCAGGCCGGTGGTGGACTCGGTCAGGTGCCGGGCGAACCGCTCGGTGCGGTGCTCCGGGGTGACGCCGCGCTCGTTCCACTGGAGGAAGTGCAGCCGCAGCAGCCCCTCCAGCGCCTCCGGCACCTCGGCCGGCGGCGTCGAGCGGACCTGCACCCCGGCTTCGGCGATCTTGCGCAGCTTCACCCGGCTGCGCTGGGCGGTCTTGCCGGGCACCCGTTTGAGCAGCCGCTCCATCGGGACGGCCGGCAGGTACTGGCAGAGCGAGTCCTCGAAGCGGCGGCGGTTGCCGCGCCACTGCTCGTACACCCGCTGCACCGCGGCCTCGGGGTGCACCTCGCGCAGCTCCAGCCAGTGCCAGGGGCGGGTGAGCGGGAGGGCGGCGGCGAACTCGGCGGCGGCCCGGTCGGCGCAGCCGTCGTCGAGGAGGACGTCGGTGTAGTCGATCAGCCCGGCGCCCAGGCCGGTCAGACCGCCGAACGGGCCGCGGCGCCGGAAGGCACCCGCGCCGACCAGCCGGCCGTTCCGGCGGACCAGCACCACGACCAGCGCGCCCGGGCTGCCGTACTGGCGCCACCAGGAGCGCTGCCAGTCGGCGGCCTGGAAGAAGGTGGCGGTCCGGCAGCGGCCGGCCAGGTCGTCCCACTCCTCGGCGAGGGTGTCCAGGGCGTCGTCCTCGCACCGCACCTCGGTGGTCCAGGACGGCGCCGACGTCTGGGCCGGCAGACCGGCTCTGCGTGTCTCGGTGCTCATCGGGCGCTCCCGGAGGCGGCCTTCTCCTTGGCCGGGGAGCGGTCCGCCGGGCCGGTCCCGGTCTTCGCGCCGGCCTTCGGGGCGGCCTTCCCGGCGGGGGCGTCGGCGGCCACGGCCTCGGTGTCCGCGGTGTCGGCGTCCATGGCCTCGGCGCTCGCCGCGGCGCCGGTCTTCGCGGCAGCGCCCTTCACCGCGGCATCCTTCGCGGCAGCCGCCTTCGGCTCCGCCTCGACCGGCGGCTCCTCGGCACGCGGGCGCGGCGGCGCCGGCACCTCGGCCGGCCCGGTGGCGGCGGGGCCGTCCGGCACCCCGGCGGTCTCCGCGGCCTCGGGCTCCCCCGCCCCGCCCCGGCGGCGGGTCATCATCACCAGCGCGCCCAGCAGCAGCCCGGCCGCGCCGCCGACGGCGACGTCCAGCTTGCCGGAGGGCGTGGTCGGCTCGTCCGGCGCGGCGGCCGGGGCCAGCGTGACCAGCCGGACGTTGGTGTCCTTGCTGCTGGTGTTGGCGAAGGCGACCAGCGAGCGGGCCACCGCGTCGGCGGTCCGGGCGGCCTCCTGGGCGCCCGTCCCGGTGCCGGTGATCTCGATCATCGGGGCGTCCGGGGAGGTCGTCCCGTGCACCAGGGACTCCAGCTCGGCCCGGGTGTGGCCGGTCTCGGCGGCCGCCACCGCCAGCACCTGCGGCTGGCCCGCCAGCCGCCCGTACGCCTGCGCGAAGTTGGTCGCGGTCGCGGCCTCCCCCGGGTTCTGCGGGACCACCAGGACGTAGGCGTTGGCGGCGTACGAGGGCTGCGAGACGACGGCGTACCCGGCGCCGGCCGCGGCGCCCAGCGGAACCGCGAGCGCCACCGGCCACCAGCGGCGGACCAGGCGGCGGGCGCTTCGGCGCGGTGTGGTCATGGGTGTGGCTCCTTGGGTATGGGACGGCGGTACCGGCGACGGCGGGCGGTCAAGCGCGGGCCAGCCGGTCGTAGAGGGCGCTCAGGTCGGCGGCGACCCGGGCGATGTCGTAGTGGCCGACGGCCGGCGGGTGCGGCAGCGGGTCGGCGGTGTGCTCGCTCAGGTGCCGCAGGTCGCGCAGCTCGGCGACGTAGGCGGCCGGCTCGGACGCGATCCGCCGGGCCTGCGGGGCGGCCCGGGGCGGCAGTTCGTCGAGGGCAGGGCAGGCGCTGTGCCGCACCGGCAGCCCGGCGGCCAGGCCCTCCAGGACGCCGAGGCCGAAGGTCTCCGCGGTCGAGGGCGCGGCCAGGACGTCCAGGGCGGCCAGCAGCTCGGGCACGTCGTCGCGCTCCCCGGTGAGCGCCAGCCGCTCCCGGACGCCGAGTTCGACGGCCCGGCGCTCCAGCGCGGCCCGCTCGGGACCCTCGCCGACCAGCACCAGGCGGGTGGCCGGGTCCAGTCCGGCGAGCGCCTCGACCAGCACCTCGAAGCGCTTGCCCGGGACCAGCCGCCCCACCCCGCCGACCACCCAACTCCCCTCCGGCAGGCCGAGTTCGGCCCGCAGCCGACGGCGCGCGGCGGCCCGCTCGGCGGGCGGGAGGCGGTAGCGGCCGGTGTCGATGCCGTTGGGGATCAGCTCGATCCGGGCCGGCGGCACCCCCCAGGACCCCAGCGTCTGGGCGACCTGCCGGGAGACCGCGACGGTGGTGCAGCCGAGCCGCTCGGCCGCCAGGTAGAGGCCCTTGACGCCCCGGGTGACCGGGCGGCCCTCGATCACCCCGGCGTGCAGCGAGTGCTCGGTGGAGACCACCGCCCGGACCCCGGCCAGCCGCGCGGCCAGCCGGCCGTACAGCTGTGCCCGGTAGAGGTGGGTGTGCACCAGGTCGTAGCGGCCGGCCCGGACCAGCCGGACCAGCCGGGGCAGCGCGCCGAGGTCCCGGTTGCCGCGCATGTCGAGGTGGTGGACGGTCACGCCGTCGGCACGCAGGGCGGCGGCGACCGTGCCGGGGTTGGTCAGGGCCAGCACCTCGCACTGCTGGTGCGGCGGCAAGTGCCGCAGCAGCAGGTGGAGTTGACGCTCGGCACCGCCGGAGGCGAGCCCGGTGACGATGTGCAGCACCCTCATCGCCGGCGCTCCCAGCGCTCCCTGCGCGTACGGCGCAGCTCGGTGACGGCGTCGCGCAGCCGGTGCCGGCCCTTCTTGGCGCGCAGCCGCCAGGCGCCGTCGCGGTCGCCGACGTAGCAGCGGGGCAGGGCGAAGCGGCCGGTCAGCGGGGAGTGCGCGATGGCGCAGGCGTAGTCGTACCCGGCGTCCCGGACGGCCAGGGCGGCGGGCAGGTCGACGGCGCCGTACGGGTAGCAGAAGCCGGTCACCGGGCCGCCGACCAAGTCCTCCAGCAGCCGCCTGCTCTCCCGGGCCTGCACCGTGAGGGCCTCGGCCGACAGGCCGGGCAGCGACTGGTGGCCGAGGCCGTGCGAGCCGATCTCCCAGCCGGCGGCGGCGAGTTCGGTGACCTCCTGGACGGTGAGCAGCTTCTTCCGGGGGCCCTCGACGTCCCAGTCGTTGTCGCGGCCGAGCAGGTCGGCGACCACGTACGCGGTGGCGGTGAAGCCGTAGGCCTGGAGGATCGGGACGGCGTACCGGGCGAAGTCCGCGTAGCCGTCGTCGAAGGTGAGGCCGACCAGCTTCTCGTCCCGGCCGAGCGCCCGGGCCCGCATCAGCTCCCGGACCGAGACGCCCCGCCGGCCGCGCCGGTGCAGCCAGGCGATCTGCTCGGCGAACCGCTCGGGACTGACGGTGAGCCGGTACGGGTCCTCCTTCTCGACCGCCACCGAGTGGTACATCAGGATCCACGGCGAGGCGGGGCCGGGGATCGGCGGTTCGCCGACCGGGTGGCGGCTCCTCGGGAGTCGCGCCCGGTGCGGCTGGGCGTTGCTGACGCCCGCCTGGGCCGAACGGACGGTGCCCCGTTCATTGTCCATGGGGACGCTTCCCTTCTTCGGCGAGGGTTGGCGGGTTCGGGGCCTGTCCGGCGGACGGGCCCGGCAGGATCCACCGGGCGGGCCCCGCGGCCCGGGCGGCGGCGAGGACCGGGCCGCGCACCTCGCGGGCACCGAACCCGGTGCCGAGGGCGGCGAAGGCCAGCGCCACGGTGAGGCCCCCGAGGAGGGTCGAGAGCAGGGGGTCGGCGGCGAGGCCGGCGGCGGCGGTGCCGAGCACGGTGGCCCCGGCGGCGGCGGCCACCAGCCGGCCGTGGCCGCCGAGCACCCGGCGCAGCCGCAGCGGGATGCCGCGCAGCACCAGGCCGCGCAGCAGCAGCGCGGCGGTGGTGGTGATGCCGGCCGCGTTCCCGGCGGCGAGTCCCAGCGCGCCGAAGGCGGGCGTCGCGAGCAGGCCGGTGACGACGGTGACGGCCAGGCCGAGCACCATCACGACGGCCGGGTACCAGTCCAGCAGCCGGCGCCGGCCGTCGTCGGTGCGGGGGTCGTCGGCCCGGCGGACCACCGGGCGCAGCGAGAAGTACGGGCGGATCATCACGCCGATCAGTGCCTGGGCGGGCAGGCCGAAGCTGTACACCCGGATGACGTCGGCGGTGGCGGCGGTGTCCCGGGGGCCGAAGGCTCCGCGCTCGAACAGCAGTGAGACGACGGAGGGGGCGCAGGCCATCAGGAAGGCGGTGCCGAGCAGCACGACCGCCGCGGCCTGGCCGAGGTCCTTCTCCACCCGGTCGCGGGCGGTGGCGAGGTCCCCGGCGGCGAGCGCCCTGGCGACCAGCGGGAAGGTGACGGTGCAGATCAGGATGCCCGCCGTCATGGCGAGTTGGGAGACCTTGGCGGCGTAGTTGAGGTGCGAGATGGTGCCGGGCGGGAGCGCCGACCCGAGGTAGCGCTCGACGAAGACCTGGGACTGCCGGGTCAGGGTGAAGGCGCCGACCGGCAGCAGGGCGAGCGGCATCAGCACCAGCGCCTTGCGCGAGCGGCGGCCGCGGCCGGCGCCGGGCGGGCCCCCGCGCAGCCGCCGCAGGAACGGGCCGACCAGCAGACCGGCCATCAGCAGGCTGCCGACCGCGACGCCGAGGGCGGCGGAGCGCACCCCGAGGGCGGCGTGCAGGGCCAGCAGGACTGCGAGGATGCCGAGGTTGTAGACGACGTAGATGCCGGCCGGGGCGGTGAAGCGGTGGTGGGCGCGCAGCGCGGCGGCCAGGTAGCCGGCCACGCCGAAGGGCAGCACGGTGACCGCGGTGATCCGGGTGCAGGTGACGGCCAGTCCGGGGTCGGGCAGGCCGGGTGCGAGCAGCTCGACCAGCTGCGGGGCGCCCAGGGCGGCGGCCAGGGCGAGCCCGCTGAGCGCGAGCAGCAGCCAGGGCAGGGTGGCGCGGACCAGCTGGCGGACCGGGTCGGGGGCGTCCGGGTCCTCCTCGCGCAGCACCAGGGCGAGGGCGAAGGCGGGCACCATGAGGAAGGACATGGCGTCCTCGATCAGCAGCGGTGCGGCCGTCTCGGGGACGGTCCAGGCGACCAGGAAGGCGTCGGTGCCCTGGTTGGCGCCGAAGTAGCGGGCCAGCAGGAGGTCGCGCAGCAGGCCGAGCCCGGAGCCGGCGGCGCTGAGCAGCGCGGTGATGCCGAAGGCCCTGGCGAGGAAGCCGCCGCGGGGCGCCGGGCCCGGCGCGGGGGCCGGCTGCTCGCCGGGCGCGCTGCGCGGGGCCGGGAGGGCGGAGGTGAGGGCGGTCGGCTGGTCGGTGGTCACGGTGTCATCGCCCACTCGCCGCCGGAGGGGCGGTCCTCGGCGGCGGCGAGGGCGGCGAGGCCGAGGACGACGGAGGTCAGCACGGTGGTGGTGCCGCCGATGTCGGCGTACAGGAAGTCGACCAGCACCCAGGTGAGCAGGGCGAGCGCCGCGAGGCCGGGGCCCCGGGAGCGGCGCAGGCAGCCGAGCAGGAGGGCGAGGAAGAGCGCGGCGTAGGCGGTGATGCCGATCAGTCCCTGTTCGCTGAGGACCAGGAAGTACATGTTGTGCGGGGAGAGCAGCGGTTCGCGCTGGAAGCCGATGGTGGCGTCGGCGGCGTCGCTGCCGGAGGACAGCCGCAGCGGGGCGTGGCTGTCGCGCAGCTGCTGGAAGGCCTTGGGCCCGGCGCCGTGGACGGGGTGGTCCTGCCAGATCCGCCCGGCGGTGGCCCACAGGTCGTAGCGGTCGGAGACGGACTGGTCGGGGGCGGCGGAGACGGAGCCGATCGAGCTGATCCGCTTGGTGACGCCGGAGCCGCCGAGGCCGAGGCCGCCGACCAGGACGACCGCGGCGGCCAGGCCGAGGACGGCGGAGCGGACGGCGAGCCGGGCGTCGGCGCGCAGCAGCAGCACGGTGGCGGCGACGCCGGTGGCGATCCAGCTGCCGCGGCTGAACGAGACGGCGAGCGGGAAGGCGAGGAAGGCGGCGGCGGCGAACATCGCCCGCCGCAGCCGGGCGTCGCCGCCGGGCCCGCGCTCGCCCAGCGCGAGCGCCAGGGCGGCGAGCAGGCCGAAGCTGACCACCGTGGACATCGCCATGATGTCCAGCGCGCCGAAGGTGCCGACGGCCCGGATCGGCTGGCCGGTGTAGGAGGCGCCGGTGTGGGTGAGGTACTGCTTGGCGCCGACCACGCCCTGGATCAGGGCGGCGAGGACGAAGGAGCCGAGGACCAGGCGCTGGTCGGTGCGGTCGCGCAGGGCGCAGAGCACCGCGGCGGGCACCAGCACGAACACCTGGACCAGCCGGACGAAGCCGGTGACGCTGGCGGCCGGGTCGATCGAGCCGAGGGTGGCGACGGCGGCGGCGGCCACGATCCCGCCGAACAGCGCGCAGGTGGTGCGGTCGAGGACGGGCAGGCGGCCACGCAGCAGGTTCAGCGCGGTGAGGGCGACCAGGGCCAGTGAGGCGAGGTCGGCGGCGGTGATGTGGACGGCGGCGGTGACGTCCTTCTCGCCGGTCGGTACGCAGACCAGCAGGACGGTGGCGGCGGCGAGCAGGCTGGGCCGCTCGGCGAGCGCGGGCAGTGCCCGCCGCGACCCGGCGGCCCGCCCGCTCGCCTCCGACGTTCTCCCCCGGCCTCCGGCGGGGGGTGCCCCCGGCGTTCGCTCGTCGCCCGTCGCTCGCGGCGGCGGCGTGCCCCGTCGGCTCGGGGCGGGAAGGGCCGTGGGGGTCAGGGCCACGCGGGTCAGCTCCCGTCCGGGTGGAGCATCAGGACCGCGGTGCGGCACAGGATCTTGACGTCCTGCCAGAGGCTCCAGCTCTCGATGTAGCGGTTGTCGAACCGGGCCCGGTCCTCGATCGAGGTGTCCCCGCGCAGGCCGTTGACCTGGGCCAGGCCGGTGAGGCCGACCGGGACGCGGTGGCGGTCGGCGTACTCGGGGTAGGCCTGGCCGAACCGCATGACGAAGTAGGGCCGTTCGGGGCGCGGGCCGACCAGGCTCATGTCGCCGCGCAGGATGTTCCACAGCTGCGGCAGCTCGTCCAGCGAGCTCTTGCGCAGCAGCCGGCCGACGGCGCCCATCCGGTGGTCCTGGGAGATGTTCCAGCGGGTCGCCGACTCGTGCTCGTTGCTCGGGCGCAGGGTGCGGAACTTGAGGACGGTGAAGACCTTGCCGTCCAGCCCGGTGCGCTGCTGGCGGAAGAGCACGCCGGGGCCGGTGTCGAAGCGGACGGCGAGGGCGCAGAGCACCAGGACGGGGGCGAGCAGCAGCAGGCCGGTCGCGGCGGCGGCGATGTCCAGGGCGCGCTTGGCGGCCCAGCCGGGGCGGCGCATGGCCGGGCGGTCGACCCGCAGGCAGGGGAAGCCCCACAGGTGGTCGCCGCCGGCGATCGGGGCGGTGGGCAGCGAGCCGAACTCGCGCAGCGCGGGCACCAGCCAGACCTGGCAGCCGAGCCCGGCGGCCTCGCGCAGGGCGGCGGCGGTCTCGGCCTCGTCGGCGGCGCCGGCGGTGGCGATCACGTGCTGGATCCGGTGCCGGCGCACCTCGCGCTCCAGGACCTCGCGGCCGCCGAGGACGGGCAGGCCGGTGTCGCCGGCCAGCAGCGGCGGGTCGGCGTCGAGGAAGCCGACCGGGCGCATCCCGTACTCGCCGTGCTCGCCGAGGGCGGCGGCGATCCGGCGGCCGAGCGCTCCGGCGCCGAGCACCAGGACGGGGCTGGGGCGGCTGCGGCGGATCCGCCGGACCAGGTGGTAGAGGACGGCGCGGCCGGCGGTGGCGATCAGCAGCTGGGCGCCGAGCAGGACGGTGAGGCGGGCGAGGGTGGCCGGGCCGCAGTCGGGCCAGCGGCGGCCCAGGCAGCCGGACAGGGTGACGGCGAAGGCGGCGGCGACCACCGCCCGGGCGGCCAGCGCGGGCAGTTCGTCCAGGACGGACAGGGTGAGCCGGGCCCGGTAGAGGCCGCCGGCCAGGTTGAGCAGGATCAGCAGGGGCAGGACGGCGGGGACGCCGAGCAGTGGGTCGAGCGGGGTGGACGGGTCGACGGCCCGGTTGGCGATGCCGGTGGCGGAGCACAGCGCGATGGCGTCGGCCTGGACCAGGGCGAGCGGCAGGGCCAGCCGGTTGCGGACCGCCCCGCGGTGCCGGCGGGCGGCCGGGACCGTCCGGCTCTGCGCCGCTCCCGCCGGGCGGTCGAGCAGTCCGGTGCCCTGCCGTCGGATGCCGGACAGGGGCACGCCCGATCGCGGCACACTGTCGTGGTCAATGGTCATCAGCGCACGATCTCCCCTGCTGTGTGCCCGGGGTGACGGTGCCCCGGCACCGGTTGGCGCGGGGCGGCCGTCCCGGCCCGGTGGGCGCGGTCCTGACAGCACCTGCTGCCGCTGGCGGCATTCGGATCTCCCGTGGCGGGGCCGATCGCTGAGGGGCCGGTCGGGAAGGACTCGGTCGCGAGGGGCTCAGCCGTGAATTTCCGGTATGAAATCTGAACGAAGCAGGCAAAATCTGACAATACCGAACCGGGCGCCAAGGGCTGGAAGTTGACTTGCCGTTTCATTCCAGCCGCCCATTAATAGGTATTTCTGATTTGACGCCTCGCCCCATATCCGGTTGAGGGTGCGAATACGACAGCGCCGGAGCGGCGGGCATTCACGGCATGTGAAACGATCAGATCCGCTGTGGGACACGGGCCCGGCGCCGTCCCGCCGAGGGTCCGGCACCCAGCAGATGGCGGTAGAGGACGTCCACCTGTTCGACCACGGTGCGCACGTCGTGCCGGGCGACCACGTGCTCGCGCAGCCGGGAACCGCGTCGCTCGCACTCGATCGGATCGGACAGCGCTTCCGCCATTCGGGTGGCGAGGGCCGACGCGTCCTCCGGCGGGACCACCGACTGCGCCCGCTCGGCCGGCGGCAGGCACTCCCGCGCCCCCGGCACGTCGGTCAGCAGCACCGGACGGGCGGCCGCCATCGCCTCCAGCGGGGCCAGCGCCATGCCCTCCCAGCGCGAGGGCAGCACCACCAGGTCGGCCGCCGCCAGCCACGGGCGCGGGTCCGCCACGTCGCCCACCAGCCGTACCCGGGACGGCTCGGCGGTCTCCCGGACCAGCTCCGCCACCCGCTGCTCCTCCGGCCCGCCGCCGACCAGCGCCAGCCGGGCCTGCGGCACCCGGCGCAGCACCTCCGGCCAGGCCTCCAGCAGCACGTCCTGGCCCTTCTGCCGGCACAGCCGGCCGACGCAGACCGCGAGCGGGGCGTCCAGGTCCAGGCCGAGCGCGATCCGGGCGGCCCGGCGGTCGGCGGGCGCGTAGTGCCGGACGTCGACGCCGTTGGGCACCACCGCCCAGTCGGCGTGCACCCCGGCGGCCACGCCGTCGGCCCGCTCCTGGACGCTGACGCAGAGCAGCCGGTGCGCCCAGCGGGTGGCGAAGCGCTCCCAGCGCAGGGTGGCGGCGGCCAGCGCGCCGTCGACGGCGGCGAAGGACCAGGCGTGCGGCTGGAAGACCGTCGGGACGGCGCCGCGCACCGCCAGCCGGCCGGCCAACCCGGCCTTGGCGCTGTGCAGGTGGACCACGTCGGGCGCGGCGGCCCGGACGATCCGGCGCAGCCGCCAGGCCTCTCCGGCGGTGCCCGGGCCCGGCGAGCGGCCGGCGGGCCAGTCCTGGACCAGCGCGCCCACCGCGGCGGACTCCTCGGCCAGCCGCCCGCCGCGCGGACACGCCACCAGCACCCGGTGGCCGGCCTCGCGCTGCCCCCGGACCAGGTCGGTCACGACGCGGGCGACCCCGCCGTCCACCGGTTGCGAAATGTGAAGGATCGTCATATGCACGGCGGCGAGCCTAGGGTCGCTCCCCCGTGCCGGGTGGCCCTCGTCACCCGGAGGTGGCGGTTCGGCCACCCGTACGGCTTGCCGGTCGTACGGGTGGCCGAGCCGCTCGAAACGCCGAGCGATTCGGGCGCGTCGATGGACCTACGCGCCCGAATCGCGCTGCCGGCCGCGCGGTCGGGCCGATGGCGGGGCGAAGGGTCAGCGCACCTCGGCGGCCAGGTTGGCCAGCACCTCGTCGTGGATCCGGTTCAGGCCCTTCGGCGCGAAGGCGCGCTCGAAGAAGCCGCCGATGCCGGTCGCGCCCTGCCAGGTGGCGGTCACGGTGACCTTGGTGCGGCCCTCGCCCGCGGCCGCGACGGTCCAGGTGATCACCATGCTGGAGTTGGCGTCCTTCTCCACCAGCTGGTCGGGCTGCGGCGCCGAGACGGTGAACAGGCAGTCGCGCACCCGCTTCTCGGTGGCCTGCAGCTTCCAGTGCACCTGGGTGCCGGCGCCGGTGCCGCCGACCCTGACCTCGTACTCGCTGTACTGCGCGGGCAGCAGCTTCGGGCGGGTCACCTGGTAGTCGGCCAGCGCCTCGTACACCCGCTCGGGCGCGGCGTCGTAGTCCCGCTCGGTGGTGGCCTGCACCTGTCCCATGACCTTGCTCTCCTCGTGTGGTGGGTCGCGCTCTCAGCGGCAAGCCAATCACAGGGTCACGCCCGGGACGCGGCGGGATAGGGTGGCCGATGTGCTCGATCTGGTGACTGCAGTGCGCTACGTCGATCCCCTGCGGGCCGGCGGCTCCGTACCCGGTGTGGTGGAGACCGACGACCTGGGGACGTACGTGGTCAAGTTCACCGGGGCCGCGCAGGGGCGCAAGGCGCTGATCGCCGAGGCGATCGTCGGTGAGCTGGCCCGGCGGCTGGGTCTGCGGGTGCCGGAGCTGCGGCTGGTGGACTTCGACCCGGCCGTCGCCGCGGAGGAGCCGGACGCCGAGATCCAGTCCATGCTCAAGGCCAGCGCGGGCCTCAACCTCGGGATGGACCTGCTGCCGGGCGCGCGGGACTTCCGGCCCGGGATGATCGCGGTGGACTCCGCCGAGGCCGGCCGGGTGGTCTGGCTGGACGCGCTCACCGGCAACGTCGACCGCTCCGTGCACAACCCCAACCTGGTGGTCTGGCACGGCCGGCTCTGGCTGATCGACAACGGCGCCGCGCTGATCTTCCACCACCGCTGGGCGGGTGCCGAGGCGGCGGTCGGCAAGCGCTACGACCTCAGCGCGCACGCCCTCGGCGGCGCGGCCCCGGACGTCCGGCTGGCCGACGAGGAGCTCGGCCCGCTGGTCACCGTGCCGCTGCTGGAGGAGGTCGTGGCGCTCGTCCCGGACGAGTGGCTGGCCGACGAGCCCGGCTTCGACTCGGTGGACGCCGTCCGGCACGCGTACGTCACCCACCTGGCGGCCCGGGTGGTGCTCTCCGAGGAGTGGCTGCCGGAGGGCTTCGCCACACCGGAGCAGCTGCGCGAGGCCGAGCGGCGGCGGGCGGCCCGGACCCGGGCCGGGCGGCCGGCCTGGCTGCGGGAGGTGCCGGACCTGCACGGCAAGCCCTCGGTGGAGACGGTCTGGGAGCACCACGTCGACGCGTCCGACGAGGACTGACCGGGCGGGGCCGGGCGGGCCGGGCTCAGCCGAGCGCCGGGCGGATCCAGCCGAAGTACTCCACCGCCGTGCCCAGCAGCAGGCCGAAGCTGACCACCGGGAACCCGACCCCCCGGGGGAAGCGCTGCCCCCGGACGATCAGCGCGGTGATGCCCAGGCCGAGCAGCGGGCCCGCGGCGAGCAGCAGCACGAGGGGCAGCAGCGCCAGCGCCGAGGCCCCGGCGGCCAGGCCCATCACCGCGACCACCAGGCCGCCGGTCACCAGGGTGGCCAGCATCGGGGCGGCGAGCAGCAGTTGGCCCACGCCCAGGGCCGCCGCGAGCAGGTTCCGCTTGCCGGGCAGGGTCGGCCGTCCCGGGAGGGTCTGTGCCATGCCGCTCAACTCCTGTGGTGACTCCGTCGGTTACGGATCCATCCTGGGCGGCGGCGAGCGCGGCGGCCTGAGTACGGGTACTCAAACGCAACCGGGGAGCGGGACCCGTGTGGGCCCGCTCCCCGGCTCAGCGATCAGATGACTCGACCGAGTCCACCGACTCGGCGGTCAGCGGTCGTCGCGGTCAGCGCCTCAGCGCCACCACTGGACCGCCTTCTCGGCGTTGATCAGGCCGGCGCCGTAGAAGCCGTTGTCGTCCGCGCCGCCCTCACAGGTGGCCTTCCACTCACCGGCACCGCCCGGGTTGAAGTCGCCGGTCGGGCACGGGTGGGACTCGGCCTGGCTGGTCAGCATCTCGGTCAGCTCGTCCGGGCTGGCCCACGGGAAGGTGCTGGCGAGCAGGGCGAGCACGCCGGTGGCGTGCGGGGAGGCCATCGAAGTGCCCTGCATGTAGCCGTACTTGCCACCGGGGATGGTGGACAGGATGCGGCCGTTCTTGTCCGGGGTGTCCGGGATCTGGTAGCGGCGGTCGCCACCGGGCGCGGTGACGGTCACGACGCCCTTGCCGTAGCTGGAGTAGTACGCCTTGTCGCCGGTGACGCCGACCGAGGAGACGACCACGACGCCGGGCAGCTCGGTCGGGAGCGACAGGCAGTCGTTGGTGATCGGACGGGTGCCGGGGGTGGTGTCGTCCGGGCTGGAGACGTCAGTGGTCTTGTGCGCCAGGTCGATGTTCTCGTTGCCCGCCGCGGCGACGTTGAGGACGCCCTTGCGCTGCGAGAACGCGACGGCCTTCTTGACGGCGGCGGTGACGGCCGCCTGGTCCTTGTCGTTCGGGCAGTTGAACATCCACGGGTCGATGTAGTAGCTGTTGTTGGTCACCTTGAACTGGTGCTCACCGGCCCACACGAAGCCGCAGATCGCGTACTCCGGGTAGATGAAGCCGCCGTCGTCCACGACCTTGACCGCGGCCAGCTTGACGTTCGGGGCGATGCCGACGATGCCCTTGCCGTTCTTGGCGGCGGCGATGGTGCCGGCCACGTGGGTGCCGTGGTCACCGTCGACGCCCGGCTGCCAGGCCTTCCAGTCGGTGTTCGGCTTGCCGCCCTCGACGCAGGAGACCGACTGCGAGGCGTCCACGTTGGCGGCCAGGTCCTCGTGGGTCGCGTCGATGCCGGAGTCCAGCACGCCGACGGTGACGTTGCGGCTGCCGAGCGAGATCTTGTGCGCCTTGTCGACACCGATCTGGCGCATGTCCCACTGGTTGGCCTCGAGCGGCTCCTGGCCGGGGGCCGGGGCGGCGGTGGGCTCGGCGGCGACCTCGGCCTTCTGGGTGTCGGCGGCGGTGATGCCCTTGGTGCGGCTGGAACCGACGGAGTCGACGCCCTTGGCGAGGCGCAGCTTCTCGGCGAACTTGGTGTCCGTCGAGCGGGCGATGACGACGCCGATCTGGTCGTACGAGTAGACCACCGTGCCGCCGAGGCTCTTGACGGCCTGCTCGACCTTCTGCACCTGACCGTGGTTGGCCTTGGTGTTGACGACGTAGCTGAGCAGCGGGCCGGGGGTCGGGTCGGCCGAGGGAGCCGCGACCGCGGTGCCGGTCGGGAGCGCGAGGGCGCCGGCGGTGGCGAGCACGAGGCCCACTGCCGCGTACCGAGTCCGGCTGATCCGAGGAACTCTCATTGGGGTTGGCCCTCCCGAGTCGTCATGCGGCAGCTGCGGTTGGCAGGTGCACTGAGAATGACCCGGACGTTAATGAATATTCGATGAGATGCGCAAGAGGTAGTCATCTAATCGTCACATCAAGAACAACAGCAGAGGGCAGAAGTCCGCAGGTCAACAAGAACAACAGATTCAAGAGTGTTAAAAAGTGATGCTTCGCCGACGTGCGACCGCGCACTTCCGAACGGCGGCCGGGCCGACCCGCCCACGCCCCCGCTGGGCGGCCACGATGCCGCTACAAGCCGTACAGCCGCCGCGCGTTGTCGGCGGCGATCGACCGCGTCAGCCGGCCCGCGTCGGCCTCGGAACACGCTCCGTCCGCCTGCCAACCGTCCAACAACAGAGCCAGTCCGTGCCGGAACTGACAGGTGCCCACCAAAAATAGTTCGGGTAGCCCGAAAGCATCCGTGGAGAAGAGCAATTTTCCGAACGGTGCCAGCTCCAGCATCTCGCCCAGCACCGCCGCCGCCCGGGGGCCGGTGTAGGAGGCCGTCAGCCCGAGGTCGGTGAAGACCGTCGGGAAGGCCTGAGCCAGCCAGGCGGCCTGGCGGTGGTACGGGTAGCAGTGCAGCAGCACCAGGGGGACTCCGCTGGGCTCGGCGGCGCGCACGAAGTCCGTCAGCAGGGACGGGTCGGCCCGGTGCAGGGTGAGGTCCGGATCGCCGAAGCCGGTGTGGAGCTGGATCGGCAGGCCGAGCCCGGCGCAGACGTCCACGGCCGTCCAGAGCAGGTGGTGCAGCAGGACCGGGTCGGTCAGCCGGCCCGGCCCGCCGCGCAGCCGGGCGCCGGCCGCGGCCACCACGGCCGCCCGGGAGGGCCGTTCGGCCGGGGCGGCCAGGCCGTGCCGGTAGGCGAGCACCGACTTGACCGCGACGGCCCCCTCGGCGGCGGCCGCCAGCGCCTCGGCGACGGCCCGCGGCCAGTCCCCGGCGCCGGCCGTGACCGCCTCGGCGACCGTCTCCAGCCGGACCACCTCGCGCACCGACGCCCCGGTGGCCTCGGCCAGTTCGCCGAGCGGCAGCAGCGGCCGGCCCGCGGCGGTGGTCAGCCCGGTGTCCACCAGGCAGGTGGTCAGACCGGCCGCGGCGAGCAGCCGGGCCGTCGCCTCGGCGGCGCCCAGCTCCCGCCGCCGGGCCAGGTAGTCGGCGGCCGGGGCGTGCGCCGGCAGGCCGAGCACGGGCGGGCACCAGCGGCGCACGGCCAGGCCGAGCGCGCTGTCGAAGGGCGAGCAGCCGGGCGCGGGCGGCCGGTCGGACTCGGTGAGCAGCCCGGCCAGGGCGTCGTCGGTGAGCTCGGCCGCCACCACGCTGTGGCAGTGGTGGTCGACCAGCTCGGGCGCCTCCGGCCGGACCACCGGTCAGTACCGCCAGCGGGTGGCCGCGGCCACCTCCTCGGGGCCGGCCGCCGCGTACTGCTCGCTCTCCGCCCGGCGCACCGCCAGCACCGCCTGGTACAGCGGCTCGCCGAGCGCCTCGCGGAGCACCGCCGAGCGCTCGTACGCGGCCAGCGACTCGGCCGGGCCGGTCGGCAGCCGGGGCACCGTGCCGGGCTCTGCGGCGGCCGGGTCACCGGTGAACTCCGGCGGCAGCGCCAGGCGTTGGTCCAGCCCGGCGAGGCCGGCCGCGATCACCCCGCCGACCGCCAGGTACGGGTTGGCGCTCGCGTCGAAGCACTTGACCTCGGCGTTGGCGGCGGCGGCCCGCTCCCCGGTGGAGCCCGTCACCAGGCGCAGCGCGGCCTCGCGGTTCTCCAGGCCCCAGCACTGGTAGGCGCCGGCCCAGTGCGAGGGCACCAGCCGCAGGTACGCGGCCGGGCTGGAGCAGCCCAGCACCAGGAGTTCGGGCAGGGCGTCGAGCACACCGGCGAGGAAGCCCTCGGCCTCGGCCGTCAGGCCGTGCGGCCCGGGGCCGCCGTGGCCGAGGTTGCGCCCCTCCCGCCAGAGGCTGAGGTGCAGGTGCCCGCCGTTGCCGACCGCGCCCGCCTCGACCACCGGTGCGAAGGAGACCCGCAGGCCGTGCGCGGCGGAGACGGCCCGGACGGTGTGCCGGACCAGGACGGAGGTGTCCGCGGCGCCGACCGGGCCCTCGGGGGCGACCGAGACCTCGAACTGGCCCGGGGAGTACTCGGGGTGGATCTGCAGGACCTCCAGCCCCTGCTCGCGGAGGGCGCGCAGGACGTCCCGCAGGTAGTCGGAGAGGTCGGTGAGCCGGTGCATCCCGTACGCGGGGCCGTGCGTCGGGTACCGCGGCTCCTCCTGCGGGGAGCCGGCCAGGGCGACCACCCACTCGACCTCGATGCCGGCCTTGAGGCTCAGCCCGCGCTCGGCGGCCGCGGCCTGCGCCCGGCGGGCGAACAGCCGCTGGCAGCCCGGGTGCGGGGCGCCGCCCTGGGTGTACCTGTCCCCCGGGGCCCAGGCCCAGCCGGGCTGGGCGGCCAGCGGGACGACCCGGTCGAGGTCGGGGTAGAGCCGGAGGTCCCCGGTGGGGCCGCCGATGATCGGGCTGGTGGTGATCGCGTCGTCGGCGAGGAAGACGTCGAAGCAGGGCGCGGTGCCGACGCCCCACTGCGCGGCGTGCGCCAGACCGCCGAGCGGCACGGCCTTGACCCGGGTGATGCCCGCGTTGTCCACCCAGGTGACGGCCACCGCCTCGACGGCGGCGGTGCGCAGCCGGTCGGCGGCCTCCTCGGCGCGCTCGGCCCGCTCGGCGCGCGGGGGCAGCGCGACGGCGGCGGGGCCGAGCGGGCCGGCGGCACCGGACGGCTGGGCGGACCCGGGCCCGGGCGCGGTGGCGTCGGCGGTGACGGTTCCGATGGTCATGTCCCCATGCTGCCCCGCCGGTTGGGCTTCCGTAACTCCCCTATCGAGTGATTCAAACGGATGCCCGTCCACCCGTTCACCCGTTCGGGGCGAACCGGGCCACCAGCTCCCCCGCGGTGATCCGCTCCAGGGCGTCCGGGGCGGCGTCCGTCGGGCCCGGGTAGAGCCGGTAGAGCGTCCCGTGCGCCCCGGCCGGGGCCGGCACGTCGGCGTGCACCAGCGCCGCGAACGCCCTGGTGCCGGCGAGGCGTTCGGCGATCAGCCGGGCGGTGTCGTCGGCCGGCTGCTCGGTGCGCCGGTCGCTCGCGTGGCGCCCGCGCACCCGCGCGGCGAAGTCGGCCACCGGCTCGTCCGCGCCGCGGTGGTAGGCGCCCAGCCCGCGGCCCGTCCGGTCGCGGACCAGCACCTCGTCGCTGCCGGCCGCGGCGGCCGCGCAGGCGAGGTCCCAGAGGGTGGCCCGGGAGCCCGCGGCGAAGTGCGCCAGGACGTCCTGGGCCAGCGAGCCGATCCTGGCGTGGTGCCGGTCGAGGCTGTGGAACCCGGTGCCGGAGCCGGGGTTGAGGTCGGTCCAGGTGTGGCTGCGCTGCCCGAGGTCGACGATCATCGGCACGCAGATCTTCGCGTCCCCGGCGAGGTCGAGCCGCTGGCGGACGTCCTTCGGCCGGAAGGCGCCCTTGCGGTGCTTGGCCGCGTCGGCCGCGTCGGCCGGGTCCAGCGTCATGAACCCGGCGAAGGCGTCGGTGAGGTCCTCGAAGGGGATGTCGTTGTAGCTGAACACCACCACCACGGCGTACCGGGCGCCGGTGCCCGCCAGCGCGGGCAGGTCGAGGTCGACGAACTCGGTGGCGCCGTGCGGCGGCGGGGCGGTGGTGAAGTCGCCGGAGTGCACGGCGGCGCGGGCGCCGAGGACCAGCCGGGTGTAGTCGCACAGGCCGGTGAACCGCCACTGCTCGTCGTAGAAGGCGACCGACAGGTCGAGGTCCACCCGCTGGTTCGGGCGCTGCATCCAGTGCACGAACAGCCGCAGCCGCTGCCCGTCCGGGAGCCGCTGCACGCTGCCGCGCGGTACGGCGACCAGGGTCTTGGCGCTGGCGCGCTCGGCGAAGGGCACCACCAGGTCGGCCAGCCCGGCGTCCAGCACGGCCACCTCGTAGCGCCCCGCCTCCCGCGCCGACCGCTCGGCCCGGCGCAGCAGTTCGGCCTCGATCAGCGCGCAGACCGGCGCACTGAGCCCGGCCGGGACGGGCGTGCCCCAGTCGAAGCGGGAGTGCGCCGAGGCGACCCGGCCGCGCGGGAAGTACAGCCGCCGCTCGCCGGCCCCGCGCGGCGCGCGCAGCCGCCCGTACGCGCCCAGCAGCGGGCCGGGGGCGACCGCGCGCAGCGCTCCGGGCAGCGCCTCGGTGAGCTCGGCGGGCAGCGGCTCGCCGGGGAACCAGGTCTCGTGCACCCGCAGCAGGTGGTGCAGTCGGCGCACCAGCTCGCCCGGGCGGCGGGTCAGCAGCCCGACGGCGGCGGGCAGGTCGCCCTGCTGGAGGGCGTGCTCGACGGCGGCGGCGAAGGTCTCGACGGTCAGCCGGGTGTGCCCGCCGGGCGTCTCGCGCACCCGCAGCGGGGCGGGCGCCTCGCGCAGCTGCGGGCCGAGGCCGTGCAGATCGAGATCTGTCTGCCGGAGTACGGCGAAGGCGGCCGCCGCGTACGGGAAGCGGTCGCGGTGCTCGTACGGGTGCAGCAGTTCGCCGGCCCGCAGCCAGGGCTGCCGGTGGCGGCGCAGGTCCTCGGCGAGGGTGCCGACCGGGAACGCGTCCAGTACGGCGAGCAGTTCGCGGCGCAGCGGGCGGGGCAGGTTGCGCAGCCGCAGGGTGCGGGCGGTCTCCCGCAGCAGGTCGGGCTCGGCGCCGGACCACGCCCAGATCAGCCGCAGCACGTCGGTGGCGGTGGTGAGGTGGCCGGCGAGCAGCGGGCGGGTGCGCTCCGGGTCGCGGCGCAGCAGGGCGGCCAGCACGGTGGCGCGGCTCTCCCGGACCGGGATCTCGGCGGGCAGCCAGTCGGCCGGGTCGGCGGGGGCGTGGTCGAGCAGCAGCGCGAGGTCCTCGCGGTCCTGCGGGCTGAGCGGGGTCCGCCGGGCGAGCAGGGCGGCCAGTTCGGTGCCGATCAGCACGGTCCCGGCCAGGCGCAGCGGCTTGAGCGGCTGATCGGCCCGCAGGCGCTCGGCGACGGCGCGGGCGCCCTTGGTGTCGGGCTTCAGGTGGCGCTCGCGCTCCAGCGGGGTGAGGCAGACCGGGCACCGGCGGTCGTCGAAGCACACGACCAGGTCCTCGTAGCAGTCGCCGCACAGCAGGTGGGCGCAGGGGGCGAGGGCGCCGATCCCGGCTTCCAGGCTGCTGCGGTCGCAGACCAGGCAGATCTGGCTGCTCTGGCTGAGCAGGTAGCCGCGGACGGTCGCGGAGTAGTCGGCGCGCGCGTGCGCGGGCACCCCGTCGGGGAAACGGCGGAACAGGGGGGTGTGGCGGCGGTCGGCGCCGAGCATGGCGTCGATGCCCGCCAGCAGCCGGGTGCCGGCGGCGGTGAGGTCGGCCTGGCGCAGCCGGGCGAGGGCGGCGCGCAGCTCGCGGGTGAGGACGTACCCGCGCTCGGCCAGGTCGGCTTCCAGCAGGGTGATCGCCGTCGCCGTCCACGGCCGCGGTTCCTCGGGCGGGGCCCCGGCGGCGACCATGATCCTGCCGTGGCGGCGCAGCAGGTAGGCGTCCAGGCCGGTCTCGGGCGTCATGGCGCTCGGCTTCTTCACTGCTCTTCCCCCGGTAGGTATGACAAAGCGGGGGCGGAGAGTGGGCGCACTCGGGTCATTTTGGAGATGAGTGAGAAGGAAGCACGCCGCGGAGCCGCCCCCGCGTCGATCACCCTAGCGAAGCGCGGCCCGGCGCCCGAACGGTTTTCCGCTCACACCCTCTTCCTACCCGTGAGTAGCTTCGCTACAGTGGCCGCACGCACCACCGCCGGGCTTCGGGAGCCGCACCGGCGGGGGCCTGCGGTCGCCGTGTCTGCGGCGTCCGCGCCGTGCGTCTTCACCGGCCGGTGCCGCGAACCGCGGCGGGCCGGGTTCCTCCTCGTATCAGCGTCGCTTCCTTCACCTCGAGCGCCTGAGTACCACGGCACACCCGCAGTTCGGCCGGAGCGGACCGGCCGCTGCCCGGGCATGCCGCACCCGTCATCTCCCCAAGCCCCCGCGCGTGAACCCTCCTCCGGCGGCGGCCGCCCCCGGCGTTCCGGGCGCGGCGGCGTGCCCGCCGGAGCACGCGCGGGCCCTTCATGACTAGGAGTCAGGACATGGAGCGTCCCTTCCCCGCCGTCGCCGTCGTCGGCCTCGGCACGATGGGTGCCGGCGTCGCGGTGGCGGTCGCCAAGAGCGGCCGCCGGGTGATCGGCATCGAAGCCTCCGAGGACTCGGCCGCCCGGGCCCTGGCCCGGATCGAGGAGGCGACCGCGCACGCGGTCGACCGGGAGCGGCTCACCGCCGAGGAGCGCGCCGGACTGCTGGCCCGGATCTCGGTCGGGCACGAGCTGGCGGCCGCCGCCGACGCCGACCTGGTGATCGAGGAGGTGCCCGAGCAGCTGGAGCTGAAGCGGGAGATCTTCGCCGAGCTGGACCGGATCTGCCCGGAGAGCACCGTGCTGGCCACCGGCACCACCGCGCTCTCGGTGACCCGGATCGCCGCCGCGACCGCCCGTCCGGAGCGGGTGCTGGGCCTGCACTTCTTCAACCCGGTGCACACCATGAAGCTGGTCGAGGTGGTCCGCACCGTGCTGACCTCCCCGCGGACCGCGGAGGACGCCGCCGCGTTCGCCCGCGACCTCGGCAAGGAGCCGGTGGCAGCCGGCGACCGGGCCGGCTTCGTGGTGAACGGCCTGCTGTTCGCGTACCTGAACCAGGCCGCCGCGATGTACGAGTCCAAGTACGCCTCGCGGGAGGACATCGACGCCGCGATGCGGCTCGGCTGCGGCCTGCCGATGGGCCCGCTGGCGCTGCTCGACCTGATCGGCGTCGACACCGCGCGCACCGTCCTGGAGGCGATGTACGAGCAGTCCCGGGACCGGCTGCACGCCCCCGCCCCGATCCTCGGCCAGCTGGTCGCGGCCGGGCTGCTGGGCCGCAAGTCCGGCCGGGGCTTCTACACCTACGAGGCGCCGGGCTCGTCCAAGGCCGTGGACGCGGCCACCGGGCCGGCCCTGCCGAAGGTGCCGGGCCGCGAGGTCCGCACCGTCGGCGTCTGCGGCTCGGGCACGATGGCCACCGGCATCGCCGAGGTCTTCGCCAAGGCCGGGCACCCGGTGCTGCTGGCGGCCCGCAGCGAGGAGAAGGCCGAGCGGGCCAAGGCGCAGCTGGCCAGGTCGCTGGAGCGCTCGGTCGCCAAGGGCCGGATGTCCGCCGAGCAGCGGGACGCCGCGCTGGCGCTGGTCACCCCGGTCGGCCGGTACGCCGAGCTGGCCGAGGTGGACCTGGTGGTCGAGGCGGTGGCGGAGGACCTGGAGGTCAAGCGGGAGCTGTTCGCCACCCTGGACAAGATCGTCAAGCCGGGCGCGGTGCTCGCCACCACCACCTCCTCGCTGCCGGTGATCAGCTGCGCGACCGCCACCTCGCGGCCGCAGGACGTGATCGGCATGCACTTCTTCAACCCGGCGCCGGCCATGAAGCTGGTCGAGGTGGTCTCCACCGTGCTGACCGCGCCGGACGTCACCGCCACCGTGCTGGAGCTGACCGCCAAGGTCCGCAAGCACCCGGTGGAGTGCGGCGACCGGGCCGGCTTCATCGTGAACGCGCTGCTCTTCCCCTACCTGAACGACGCGGTGCGGATGCTGCAGGAGCACTACGCGACGGTGGACGACATCGACACCGCGATGAAGCTCGGCTGCGGCTACCCGATGGGCCCGTTCGAACTGCTGGACGTGGTCGGCCTGGACGTCTCGCTGACCATCGAGCAGGTGCTGCACCAGGAGTTCCGCGAGCCCGGCCTGGCCGCCGCGCCGCTGCTGGAGCACCTGGTCGCGGCGGGCTGCCTGGGCCGCAAGACCGGCCGCGGCTTCCGCGACCACGCGCGCCGGTGACCACGCCGCAGACCGGGGGCGGCGGCCCGCAGGGGCCCGGCACGCCCGCCGGGCAAGCTCCGTACGGCGCCGCGGCCCACGGCAACGGCGCGCCGCCGCTCGGGGCCGCGTCCGTCGGGCGCCCCGGCTGGAGCCCCGGGACGGTGTCCTCCCGCTGGCCGCGGCCGGCCGTCACCGGTCCGGTCGCCCCGGTGCGCCGGGGAAGGCCCGCGGCCGCGCCCCCGGGGCCGTGTAGCGTTCCGGACATGGATCGGGTTCAGTCAGCCTCCCCGCAGCACCCCGCCGGTTCGCACGGCGCCGACCGGACGACCCCCTCGACCGGCGGCACCGGGCCGGAGGGCGGGCCGGGCAGCCGCCGGGCGGCGGCGCAGCGCCAGCAGATGCGTCAGGACCTGGCCACGGCCGCGATGGAGCTGTTCGCCTCGCAGGGCTACGAGGAGACCACGGTCGACCAGATCGCGGCCGCCGCAGGGGTGGCCCGGCGCACCTTCTTCCGGTACTTCCGGTCGAAGGAGGAGGCGATCTTCCCCGACCACGACGACACCCTCGTCCGGGTGGCCGACCTGCTGGCCAGCGCCGAGCCGGAGGAGCACCCGCTGGACGTGGTCTGCCGCGGCATCAAGGAGGTGCTGCGGATGTACGCCTCCACCCCGGGGGTGTCGGTCGCGCGGTACCAGTTGATCCGTCAGGTCCCGGCGCTGCGCGAGCGGGAGATCGCCGTGGTGGCCCGCTACGAGCGGCTGTTCACCCGGTACCTGCTGGGCCGCTTCGACACCGGCGAGCCCATCCCGTCCGGCTGGCAGCGCGGCGGCGAGGACGACTCGATGCTGGCCGAGGTGTCGGCGGCGGCGGTCGTCGCGGCGCACAACCACGTGCTGCGGCGCTGGCTGCGGGCCGGCGGCCGGGGAAACGTGGAGGAGCAGCTGGACCACTCCTTCGAGGTGATCCGGCGGACCTTCTGGGCCTCCAGCGCCCCGGGGGCGAGACGTCGGGGATCCGTGGTGGCACCCGGTGCCAACGGGGTGCCCGGTGACATCGTGGCGGAGAGCGCACTGAGTGCCAGCCCCGGAGGTGAGGTGCTCATCACAGTCGCCCGGACGGACGCTCCGCTGGACGTCGTGGTGGACAGCATCCGGGCCGCACTGAGCAGCGCCCGGGAGTCATAGCCCCAGCATTTTCGCAGGTCAGAGCGGTATCGAAGGCCCGCGTCGACTTCTCGACGCGGGCCTTCGCCATGCCCGCGCAACGCGCGTCACGCGCCGTTCCGGCCCGTTCCGGAGCCCCGGAATTGCTGACACCCGGTGTCTTTACGAGTGGCACAGGGTGCCACTACCTTGTTACTCACCAGTCGCGGCGCCGCGGCTCCCCACCTCGGCGCGCCGTCGTCCGGCGTTCCCACACCCCGGGAGCAGAGCCAGCACAGGCCCGGTCCACACCGGGCGCCCAGCCTGACCCGCCCACCACCCACCTCAGCGAAGCCGGTGTCCGCTCCCGGCTCCCCCAGACGCCCTGTGACCCTCACACAGGTACGCCTTCGGAGGCAGCCATGCAGGAAATCCTCGACGCGATCCTCAGCAACGACGCCACGTCGGAGGACTACGCCGCGATCAAGCTCCCCGAGTCCTACCGAGCGGTGACGCTCCACAAGGACGAGGAGCAGATGTTCGCGGGCCTCGACAGCCGCGACAAGGACCCCCGGAAGTCCCTCCACCTCGACGAGGTGGCCCTGCCCGAGCTCGGCCCCGGCGAGGCCCTGGTGGCCGTCATGGCCAGCTCGGTGAACTACAACACCGTGTGGAGCTCGATCTTCGAGCCGGTCTCCACCTTCGGCTTCCTGGAGCGCTACGGCCGGCTGTCCCCGCTCACCAAGCGCCACGACCTGCCGTACCACGTCCTCGGTTCCGACCTCGCGGGCGTCGTGCTGCGCACCGGCGCGGGCGTCAACGCCTGGAAGCCGGGCGACGAGGTCGTCGCGCACTGCCTCTCGGTCGAGCTGGAGTCCCCGGACGGCCACAACGACACGATGATGGACCCGGAGCAGCGCATCTGGGGCTTCGAGACCAACTTCGGCGGCCTGGCCCAGATCGCGCTGGTGAAGACCAACCAGCTGCTGCCCAAGCCGAAGCACCTCACCTGGGAGGAGGCCGCCTCCCCCGGCCTGGTCAACTCCACCGCCTACCGCCAGCTGGTCTCGCAGAACGGCGCCGGCATGAAGCAAGGGGACAACGTGCTGATCTGGGGCGCCAGCGGCGGCCTCGGCTCGTACGCCACCCAGTACGCGCTGGCCGGCGGCGCCACCCCGATCTGCGTGGTCTCCAGCGAGGCCAAGGCGGACATCTGCCGCGCCATGGGCGCCGAGGCGATCATCGACCGCTCCGCCGAGGGCTACAAGTTCTGGAAGGACGAGAACAACCAGGACCCGCGCGAGTGGAAGCGCCTGGGCTCCAAGATCCGCGAGTTCACCGGCGGCGAGGACGTGGACATCGTCTTCGAGCACCCGGGCCGCGAGACCTTCGGCGCCTCGGTGTACGTCACCCGCAAGGGCGGCACCATCGTCACCTGCGCCTCCACCTCCGGCTTCATGCACCAGTACGACAACCGCTACCTGTGGATGTCGCTCAAGCGCATCGTCGGCTCGCACTTCGCCAACTACCGCGAGGCCTTCGAGGCCAACCGCCTGGTCGCCAAGGGCAAGATCCACCCGACCCTGTCCAAGGTCTACTCCCTGGAGGAGACCGGCCAGGCCGCCCTCGACGTGCACCGCAACAAGCACCAGGGCAAGGTCGGCGTGCTCTGCCTCTCCCCCGAGGAGGGCCTGGGCGTGCGCGACGCCGAGCTGCGCGAGAAGCACCTGCCCGCCATCAACCGCTTCCGGAACGTGTGAGACGCCTCCGATGACCGAGCCCCAGAAGCGCGACCGGCCCTGGCTGATGCGCACCTACGCCGGCCACTCCACCGCGAGCGACTCCAACGCGCTCTACCGGCGGAACCTGGCGAAGGGCCAGACCGGCCTGTCCGTCGCCTTCGACCTGCCGACCCAGACCGGCTACGACTCCGACCACGTCCTCGCCCGCGGCGAGGTGGGGCGGGTCGGCGTGCCGGTCGGCCACGTCGGCGACATGCGCGCCCTGTTCGACGGCATCCCGCTCGAACAGACCAACACCTCCATGACGATCAACGCCACCGCGATGTGGCTGCTGGCGCTCTACCAGGTGGTCGCCGAGGAGCAGGGCGCCGACATCGCCAAGCTCACCGGCACCACCCAGAACGACATCGTCAAGGAGTACCTGTCGCGCGGGACGCACGTCTTCCCGCCCGGCCCGTCGGTGCGGCTGATCACCGACATGATCGCCTACACGGTCGGCAACATCCCCAAGTGGAACCCGATCAACATCTGCAGCTACCACCTGCAGGAGGCCGGGGCGACGCCCGTCCAGGAGATCGCGTACGCGATGTGCACCGCCATCTCGGTGCTCGACGCGGTCCGCGACTCCGGCCAGGTGCCGGCCGAGCGGATGGGCGAGGTGGTCGCCCGGATCTCCTTCTTCGTGAACGCCGGCGTGCGCTTCGTCGAGGAGATGTGCAAGATGCGCGCCTTCGCCCGCCTCTGGGAGAAGGTCACCCTGGAGCGCTACGGCGTGACGGACCCCAAGCAGCGCCGCTTCCGCTACGGCGTCCAGGTCAACTCCCTCGGCCTGACCGAGGCCCAGCCGGAGAACAACGTCCAGCGGATCGTCCTGGAGATGCTGGCCGTCACCCTCTCCAAGGACGCCCGCGCCCGGGCCGTCCAGCTGCCCGCCTGGAACGAGGCGCTCGGCCTTCCCCGGCCCTGGGACCAGCAGTGGTCGCTGCGGATCCAGCAGGTCCTGGCGTACGAGTCGGACCTGCTGGAGTACGGCGACATCTTCAACGGCTCCGAGGTGATCGAGACCAAGACCGCCGCGCTGCTGGCCGGCGCGGAGGCCGAGATCGCCAAGGTGCTGGAGATGGGTGGGGTGATCCCCGCCGTCGAGTCCGGCTACCTGAAGTCCAACCTGGTCTCCTCGCACGCCGCCCGCCGGGCCCGGATCGAGTCCGGCGAGGACAAGATCGTCGGGGTCAACTGCTTCGACACCACCGAGCCGAGCCCGCTCACCGCCGACCTCGACACCGCGATCATGGTCGTCGACCCGGCCTCCGAGCGGTCCGTGCTCGCCGCCCTGGAGGCCTGGCGCGGACAGCGCGACGAGGCCGCCGCCCAGGAGGCGCTGGAAGGGCTCAAGGCCGTCGCCGCCACCGAGGCCAACCTGATGCCGGCCACGCTCGCCTGCGCCCGGGCCGGCGTCACCACCGGCGAGTGGTCCTTCGCCCTGCGCGAGGTCTTCGGCGAGTACCGCGCCCCCACCGGCGTCGGCGGCGCGCCCGTCGCGGTCGCCGCCGAACCCGGCGGGGAGCTGGAGCAGGTCCGCGCCGCGGTCGCCGCGACCGCCGCGGAGCTGGGCGCCGGCAAGCTGCGCCTGCTGGTCGGCAAGCCCGGCCTGGACGGGCACTCCAACGGCGCCGAGCAGATCGCCGTCCGGGCCCGCGACGCCGGCTTCGAGGTGGTCTACCAGGGCATCCGGCTGACCCCGGAGCAGATCGTCTCCGCCGCCGTCGCGGAGGACGTCCACTGCGTGGGCCTGTCGATCCTCTCCGGCGCGCACTGCGAGCTGGTGCCCGACGTCCTCAAGCGCCTGGACCGCGCCGGGGTGCAGGATGTCCCGGTGATCGTGGGTGGCATCATCCCGGCAGCGGACGGCGAGGCCCTCAAGGCCGCCGGCGTCGCCGCCGTGTTCACCCCGAAGGACTTCGGCATCACGACCATCATCGGCCGGATCGTGGACGAGATCCGGCTCGCCAACAAGCTCCAGCCGTGGACGCCCGCACCGACCCCGGCCTCGAACTGACCAGCTGACCAGCTGACCACTGGGAAGGAACAGAACCACCCTCATGACGAACGTGAACCGTCTCCGCCCCCGCCGCTCCTGCCTCGCCGTGCCGGGCAGCAACCCGCGCTTCCTGGAGAAGGCCCAGGGCCTCCCGGCCGACCAGGTCTTCCTCGACCTGGAGGACGCCTGCGCCCCGCTGGTCAAGGAGAGCGCCCGGCACAACATCGTCGACGCCCTGAACAACGGCGACTGGGGCAACAAGACCAAGGTCGTCCGGGTCAACGACTGGACCACCCACTGGACCTACCGCGACGTGATCACCGTGGTCGAGGGCGCCGGCCCCAACCTCGACTGCATCATGCTCCCCAAGGTCCAGGACGCCGAGCAGGTCAAGGCGCTCGACCTCCTGCTCACCCAGATCGAGAAGACCATGGGCTTCGAGGTCGGCAAGATCGGCATCGAGGCGCAGATCGAGAACGCCAAGGGCCTGATCAACGTCGACGCCATCGCCGAGGCCTCGCCCCGGCTGGAGACCATCATCTTCGGCCCCGCCGACTTCATGGCCTCGATCAACATGAAGTCCCTGGTCGTCGGCGAGCAGCCGCCCGGCTACGGCGCCGACGCCTACCACTACATCCTGATGCGCATCCTGATGGCCGCCCGCGCCAACGACCTGCAGGCGATCGACGGCCCCTACCTGCAGATCCGCAACGCCGAGGGCTACCGCGAGGTCGCCGGCCGCTCCGCCGCCCTCGGCTTCGACGGCAAGTGGGTGCTGCACCCGGACCAGGTCGCCGCCGCGAACGAGATCTTCTCGCCCTCGCAGGAGGACTACGACCACGCCGAGCTGATCCTCGACGCCTACGACTGGTGCACCTCCGAGGCGGGCGGCGCCAAGGGCTCCGCGATGCTCGGCGACGAGATGATCGACGAGGCCAGCCGCAAGATGGCCCTGGTCATCGCCGGCAAGGGCCGGGCCGCCGGCATGGAGCGCACCACCAAGTTCGAGATCCCGGAGGCCTGACGCCATGCAGTTCGGACGCACCTACGAGGAGTTCGAGGTCGGCGCGGTCTACAAGCACTGGCCCGGCAAGACGGTCACCGAGTACGACGACCACCTCTTCTGCCTCCTCACCATGAACCACCACCCGCTCCACATGGACACCAACTATGCGGAGAAGACGACGGACTTCGGCAAGAACGTCGTGGTGGGCAACTACATCTACTCGCTGCTGCTCGGCATGTCCGTCCCGGACGTCTCCGGCAAGGCGATCGCCAACCTGGAGATCGAGTCGCTGCGCCACATCGCGCCGACCTTCCACGGCGACACCCTCTACGGCGAGACCACCGTGCTCGACAAGTGGCCGTCCAAGTCCAAGGACGACCGCGGCATCGTGTACGTCGAGACCAAGGGGTACAAGCAGGACGGCACGGTCGTCTGCGTCTTCCGCCGCAAGGTGATGGTGCCGACCGCGACGTACACCAAGGAGCGCGGCGGCGAGCAGCCCGGCCGCCCCACCCCGCTCCCGTAATCCCTCCCACCCGGAGACCCCGGAGGGGCAGGCCGCCGTCATCGGCCGACCCCCACCCGGTATCGGGGGCCCTGCTGCCGCAGCCACGCCGGCAGGGCCCCCGCAATCCCCCCCCCGCCCTCTTAGACCTTTCCGGAGCCGCACGATGGGACGCCTCGCACAGACCGACGGCCTCACCGAGATCCAGCGGGACATCCTCGCCACCGTGCGGGATTTCGTCGACAAGGAGATCATTCCGGTCGCGACCGAGCTGGAGCACAAGGACGAGTACCCGACCGCCATCGTCGAGGGCATGAAGCAGCTCGGCCTCTTCGGTCTCACCATCCCCGAGGAGTACGGCGGCCTCGGCGAGTCGCTGCTCACCTACGCCCTGGTGGTCGAGGAGATCGCCCGCGGCTGGATGTCGGTCTCCGGCATCGTCAACACCCACTTCATCGTGGCGCACATGATCAACGCCCACGGCACCCAGGAGCAGAAGGACCACTTCCTGCCGAGGATGGCCGCCGGCGAAATCCGCGGCGCCTTCTCGATGTCCGAGCCCGGCCTCGGCTCCGACGTTTCGGCCATCTCCACCAAGGGCGTCAAGGACGGCGATTCCTACGTCCTCAACGGCCAGAAGATGTGGCTCACCAACGGCGGCACCTCCACCCTCGTCGCGGTCCTCTGCAAGACCGACGAGGGCGGCAACACCCCGTACAAGAACATGACCACCTTCCTGATCGAGAAGGAGGCCGGTTTCGGCCCGAACCCCAAGGTTCCCGGCCTGACCGTGCCCGGCAAGATCGAGAAGATGGGCTACAAGGGCGTCGACACCACCGAGCTGGTGCTGCAGGACGTCCGGATCCCGGCCGACCGCGTCCTCGGCGGCGTCCCGGGCAAGGGCTTCTACCAGATGATGGACGGCGTCGAGGTCGGCCGCGTCAACGTCGCCGCCCGCGGCTGCGGCGTCGCCCGCCGCGCCTTCGAGCTGGGCATCTCCTACGCCCAGCAGCGCTCCACCTTCGGCAAGAAGATCGCCGAGCACCAGGCCATCCAGTTCAAGCTCGCCGAGATGGCCACCAAGGTCGAGGCCGCCCACCAGATGATGGTCATGGCCGCCCGCAAGAAGGACAGCGGCGAGCGCAACGACCTGGAAGCCGGCATGGCCAAGTACCTCGCCTCCGAGTACTGCAAGGAGGTCGTCGAGGACGCCTTCCGCATCCACGGCGGCTACGGCTTCTCCAAGGAGTACGAGATCGAGCGCCTCTACCGCGAGGCCCCGATGCTGCTCATCGGTGAAGGTACTGCGGAGATCCAGAAGATGATCGTCGGACGCCGGCTCCTGGAGGAGTACCGGATCGCCGAGTGATCCCGGGCCGCCCGCCGACGCACCGCGTCCCGGGCGGCCCCCTCGAACCGCCGGTGGACGGGCGTGCGGGCCCGGACCGGCGGAGCGCCGTGCCCCGTCACGGGCCCGGCCTGGTCCGCCAGGGTCCGGCACGGCCTCCGGAAGCGGCCGTAGGGCGTACAGCTGCGACAGCGCGCCCTGCGGCCGCTTCCGCACACCTTCTTCCGGCCACTACGGCCGTTTCCCCCGGCGGGTTCCGTCGGGGGACCTGTTGAGACAAGTCTCACCAGCCGTGTCCGGTCCCTTGGGAACCGGACCGGGTCGAGCTACGGTCGTAGAGGTGGGACGCGCACACGCACTCCCACCGGACACATGAACGAGCAGGCGGGTTGCCCACCCACCGTGTGCTCCCGATAGCATCCACCGGGACAGCAAGCCGTCCCTCTATTACCGATTCCGCGGTGGCCCCCGTCCAGCGGCCATGATCCCCCGCGACAAAGGTCTTCGATGCCCATCAGCCCGTCCCCTCACCACTCCGTCTCGGACCGCGATGCCCTCGCAGCCCCGGCGGCCGGTCGGCGACCCCGCGTGACCATCGCGCGCGGAGCCACCCCCTGGTTCGTCCCCACCCTCGCCACGGCAGCCGTGACCACCGCCCTCACCCGGCGCAGCGGCAAGTGGGCCCTGGCCGCGGTACCGGCCTGTGCGCTCAGCGCTGGCATGCTGTGGTTCTTCCGCGACCCCGAGCGTGAGATCGGCACGGGCAGAGTGATCTCGCCCGCCGACGGCGTGGTGCAGAGCATCGACGCCTGGCCGGACGGCCGCACCCGGGTCGCGATCTTCATGAGCCCGCTCAACGTCCACGTCAACCGCGCGCCCCTGCCGGGCACGGTGACGTCGGTCGAGCACGTCGCGGGCGGCTTCGTCCCCGCGTTCAACAAGGACAGCGACCAGAACGAGCGGGTCGTCTGGCACTTCGACACCGAGCTCGGCGACATCGAGATGGTCCAGATCGCGGGGGCCGTGGCCCGCCGCATCGTGCCGTACGTCGCCGCCGGTACCAAGGTCGACCAGGGCGACCGGATCGGCCTGATCCGGTTCGGGTCCCGGGTCGACACCTACCTGCCGGCCGGCGTCGAGGTCGGCGTCGAGGTCGGCCAGAAGACCACAGCCGGGGTGACGCGCCTTGACCGTGACTGATCCTGAGACAATCGTCGGCCTGGACGACGAGGAGACGTCCCTGCGCCGCCGCCGCTGGGCGCGCGACCGCGAGCTGCGCGCCCCGCGCTCTCCCCAGCACCTGTCCACCGCCGACTTCCTGACCCTGGGGAACGCCGTCTGCGGCTTCCTGGCGATCTACTCGATCACCACCGGGGTCCTCGTCCCGCACATCACCAACCCGGACGCCGCTCCGGACCGGCACAGCGCCGCCACCGCGGTCACGCTGCTGCTCATCGGCTCGATGTGCGACCTCTTCGACGGCCTGGTGGCGCGCAAGCTGCGCTCCTCCGCCCTCGGAGCGGAACTGGACAACCTCGCGGACCTGATCAGCTTCGGCATCGCGCCGGCCTACTTCGTCGCGGTCTGGGGCATGGTCTCCCAGGGCTCCAACAGCAAGCTCTCGGCGCTCATCGCGATCACCGTGCTGCTCGCCGTCGTCCTGCGGCTGGCCCGCTTCTCGGCCGTCAAGATGCGGCCCGGGGTGTTCCAGGGCATGCCCTGCCCGATGGGCGCCATGACGGTCATCGCGATCGTGCTGCTCGACCCGCCGTTCCTGCCCGGTCTGCTCGCCATCTTCGGCGCCGCTTACCTGATGGTCAGCCGGATCGAGTACCCCAAGCCGCAGGGGCTGCTGGCCACCGCCACGCTCTGCTGGATCGTGGTCTCCATCGGCTGCCTGGCCGCCTGGGCCACCGGGCTGCCCGGCGGCGACGCGCTCATGCACGTCGGCGCGTTCGCCCAGATCACGCTCGCGGCCATGGCGCCGCTGCTGGTCATCCGCCGCAAGGTGGGCCAGAAGGTCGGCGACGTCCGCGCCCGACGGGCCGAGTCGCGCCTCGGCTGATCCCCGCCTTATGACGAAGGGCCCGGAACCGCATCGGTTCCGGGCCCTTCGTCGTTCTCACCTGCCTGCGGTGGCTACGCGCCGCCGGTGTGCACGCTGAACGCCGAGCGGCGGGCCGCCCTGGCCACCCCCGGGTCCGGGTGCACGCTGGAGACCGCCGTCAGCACCGAGGCCGCCCGCGGGTGCCCGGACTGCCGGGCCCGGGCGAACAGCCGCACCGGATCGCCCGCCGCGGCGCCCTCGACGTGGCCCACCAGCAGCTCCACCTCGCCGTGGTCCAGCACCGCCGCCGCCGTGTCCACCCAGAGCCAGGCCGCGTCCGCCGCGCCCAGCACATCCGCCGGGGAGACCCCCTCGTCCGCGCGCTCGGCCAGCCACAGCAGCGCGTACGGGCGCAGCACCGGCTCGTCCACCGACGCCCGCACCGCCTGCTCCGCCGGACCGCCGGCCACCCGCAGCGCCTCGAAGGCGAGCCCGCGCACCAGCGCGTCGTCGCCCTGCGCCGCGTCCAGCAGCTCCGCCACCGCGCGGTCCGCCGGACGGGCCGCGACCCAGGCCCGGTACTCGGCCCGGGCCGGGCCCGGCGAGTAGTCGGCGCACGCGTTCAGCAGCTCGAAGGCGCTCTGCTCGATGTGCCCGGCCGCGGTCTGCGCGACCGTGCAGATCTCCTCCAGCTTCGCCCGCACCGCCCAGTGGCCGAGCGGCGACAGGTCGGCGGCATCGTCCCTGCGCGTCAGGGCGCCGACCGCCGCCAGGCCGTCCAGCATCCAGTCCAGGACGGCGGCCACGTCCGAGGGCGAGGCCGGGGTGTCGATCTGCGGCTCCCGGCAGGTGCCGCGGACCGCGGACACCGCGGAGGCCGCGTGCGGCACCGGCGACAGCCCCGGGCCACCGGGCCCGCCGCCGACCCGGCGCTCGTCCAGGCCCCGGCGCAGCAGCTCCAGCAGCTCGCTCTCCGGCACCGGGCCGTCCACCAGGTGCAGGAAGGAGAGCAGCTGCGGGGCCTGGTCCACGGCCTGCCCGGCCAGCACGGCGAACACCCCGCGCAGCGCGGCGGGCGGCACCGGGGCGAGCAGGGTCCAGGCGTCGAACAGCGCGGACCAGCCGCGCACCACGGCCTCGTCGTCGTGCTCCCAGGCGTGCAGGCGCCAGCCCGGGCCGGCCCCGTTGTCCCGGGCCTCCACCAGGCCGACCAGGAGCGCCTGCCCCCAGGCCTTGGTGGCGGCGCCGACGGTCATGGCCAGGGCCCGGCCCGCCGCACGGGCGTCGTCCGGGAGCAGCTCGCCACGCTTGTCGACTTCCTCCAGCTCCCCGGCCCAGCGGGCGATCCGGACGGCGTCCACCAGCATCCGACGGGCCAGCGGGGCCAGCTCGGCCGGCGCGGGGAAGCCCTCGGGCACGGGAACCCGGCCCCGCCCGGGAGCCGGCACGGGACCCCGTCGCCGGGGTACGGCGTTACGGGGTACACCCGCCCCGGTCGGCCTGCCACCGTCGGGCCGGTGGGCCGTACCGGGGAGACGGGTCACCGTCGCACCGGTACCGATCGTCGGCGGGAGCGGGGCATCACGGTCGCGCGGATTCCGAGACGTCACGTCGAGCAGTCTTCCCCTTGTACGGGCCTTCTGTCACATCCGGTTGTCCGTACGACCGGACGACCGGTGGCCGCACCTCCGCAAGATCGGGCAACAGAGGCAAACCGCCTGGCCGGAAACGTGTGGCCTGCTCATGCCAGGTGCGCCGGAACGGTCGCTGGGCCCGTTCGAGTGGTCACGCAGCGTGTCGGCGGGGCCGGAGGGCGGGACCAAAGTTGTGCCTCCGACTGGCCGATGTTCGCCGCACCCGCCGACGGAACCCTCGACTCCCGCTGGGGCTGTCCAGCCCGAATCCAGCCCGAACCCGGACGGATGGCGGCCGGATGGGGGGCCGGAGCGTGCCGATCGTGGAGCGCGAGAAGTCGGCTCCGTCGACTTCTCGCGCTCCGGCCGCTCCCGTCGGCGGTCAGAGCAGCGGGGTGAGCCAGCGGCGGAGGAGTTCGGTGTAGTGGTCGGGGGCGGTGTTCCAGAGGGTCGCGTGGTCGCCGCCGGGGAAGGAGCTGAGGCTGACCACGTCCGGGCGGGCCGCGGCGAGGCGTTCGGCGCTGCTGAACGGGGAGACCTGGTCGGTGGGGCTGTGCAGGAGCAGAGTGGGCACCCGCAGGTCGGCGCCCTCGGCGATGCGGGAGAAGTCGGCGAGGTCGACGCCGGTGCGGCCCTGCGCGGCGAGGGCGCCGAGTTCGGCGACCGCACCGCGCAGGCCGAGCCGTTCGGCGTCGCGGCGGGCGGTGCCGGGCAGGTCGAGGACCGGCGAGTCGAGGATCAGGCCGCTGATCGCGTGCGCCCAGGCCGAGCGGGCGGCCGTCTGCAGGACCATGGTGGCGCCGACCGACCAGCCGTACAGGACGACCCGGCCCGCGCCGTTCTCCAGCGCCAGCCGTACCGCGGCCTCGACGTCGCGCCACTCGGTCTCGCCGAAGTGGCTGTACCCGTCCGGGGAGGCGGGGGCGCCCTCGTCGCCGCGGTAGGTGACGGAGAGGACGGGCAGGCCGAGGCGGTCCAGCACGGGCAGGACGGGGAGGGTCTGCTGGCGGTCGGCCCCTGGGCCGTGGACGAGGACCACCCAGGTGCCGCGCTTGCCGTGGAGGTACCAGGCGGGGAGGTCGCCGAGTTCGCCGTCGGCGGCGATCTCGGTGTAGGCGAGGCCGAACGCCCGGGTGGGGTCGCCGAGGTGGACGCGCGGGGTGAAGCGGACCTCGGTGCCGGGGGCGAGGGTGCCCTGGTCGGCGCGGACCAGCCGGCGGGTGACGCCCTGCTCGTCGCTGCGCAGGACCTCCTCGACGACCGCGTGCCCGCCGTCCGCCCACTCGACCGCCCAGCGGCCCGGGTGCCGGCTCTCCGGCCCGGGGCTGAAGGTGATCCGGCCGGTGCCGAGGCTCCGGACGACGACCGGCCCGGACTCCTGGACGGCGGTCACCGGGCGGAGCATCCGCTCGGAGGCCCGGCGGCCGACCACCAGGACCACGGCCCCGGCCCCGACGGCGGCGGCCGCCACGGCGGCAGCGGTTCCCCAGCGCATATCGTTCCCCGCTCTGTTGCTCACGGACCGGACGGTGTTCGTGCACCAGTCCACCGGCGCCCCGCCCGCCCGGCCACCGGACTGGGCCGTCCGGGTCACTCGGCGGGGCCCCGGGGCGTGTCTTGTGGATCTTGTCGGATCAGGCCGCGGCGTCAGGGTGCGTGCATCGCAAGGCGGAGGAGGGAGTCCATGCGGTGGGGGCACCTCCCGGCCGAAGGCTGGGGGCCATCGGCGACTGACGACAACGCGGCGAGGTGCGTGCCCTGGCGTCGCGGACCCGGCAAAGATCCACAAGACACGCCCTAGGGGGACTCGGTGGTGAGGAGGTGCCAGAAGCGGGGGACGAGGGTGTCGGTGGCGGGAGGCGGGGTGGCGCGGGTGGTGGCGCCCCAGTGGGTGGGGACGTGGTGCTCCTGGTGGAGGGTGGCGAGGACGGCGGCGAGGGTGTCGGCGGGGGCCGGGACGATCCGGGTGAGGGCGCGGAGGTGGGGCTGCCAGCGGCCGGCGACGCACTGGCGGAGGAGGTGGTCGAGTTCCGCGAGGCGGCCGGTGGCCGCGACGAGTTCGGGCAGGGTCAGGTCGAGGGTGTCGGCGAGGGCGCGGGTCTGGTCCTCGTCGCCGTCCCACCGGTCGGTCAGTTCGGCCTGCCGGTAGGCGGCCAGGGTGGTGCCGGTGCGGTCGGCGACGGCGGCCTGGCCGAGTTCGCGGGCGACCCGGTGGTCGCGCAGCCGGACCGGGCGGCCGTCCATCAGCTGGGCGGCGGGGCACCAGAGGGTGCGGGCGAGGGCGATGAACTCCGGTTCGCTGGGGCGCAGCTCGCCGTTCTCCCAGGCGAGGACGTGGGCGGGCAGCAGCCGGACGCCGTGCGCGGCCATGCCCTCGGCGACCTGGTCGGGGGTCAGGCCGAGGTCCGCCCGGTGGGCGCGGGCGGCCGCGGGCGAGAACGGCACCGGGGGCGGGGCGGTGGGGGGCTTTCTGCGGCGCATGGCACCGAACGCTAGGCGCGGACCACGGCGCGGCCCCACCGACCGAACGCACGGAATGGCCGGTACCGGAGCGGTGCGCCGCTGGGCGATCCCACAGCCCGTCGGCCGGTCTCCCGTGTGACCAACCCCTCCGTGACCTCGGTTGACTCCCGGTTCGGGCGCGTGATGGGATCCTGGGGCCAATCGGAGGCATGGAGAGGAAGCCGGTGCGAGTCCGGCGCGGTCCCGCCACTGTCACCGGGGAGCACGCTCGGAAACAATCGCCACGGCGGGCCGTCAGAAGCCGCTGGAAGGCCCCGGGGGTGCGTCCGACCCGGAAGCCAGGAGACTCTCGCCCCCGCTACGTCGATCCAGGGCGCGGACCCTGAGTGAGGACACGCACGCAATGCAGGCTGCCCCGCCCTGTCGGACTCCGAGCGGCCTTCCGCCGTGTTCCTCCTTGTTCTTGTTCTGCTCTCCGTCGTGCGGCCGATGACCTCTCCGCTGGCCCGCGCCGCCGTGTTCGCGCTGGGCGCCGTCGCGGGCTACGCCGCCGACGCCCGGTTCGCCGATCCGCGCCGGGGCCATCCGGTGGCGCTCTTCGGCAGCGCCGCGACCCGGCTGGAGCGGCGGCTGTGGCGGGACGACCGGGCGGCCGGGGCCGGGTACACGGCGCTGTGCGTGGGCGCGGTCGCGGCGGGCGCGCTCGCCCTGGACCGTACGGTGGGCCGGCGTCCGCTGGGCCGGGCGGCCCTGGCGGCGGCCGCGACCTGGACGGTGCTCGGCGGCACCTCGCTGACCCGGGAGGCCCGGACGATCGGCCGCTCGCTGGCGGACGGCGACCTGCCGGCCGCCCGGGAGCGGCTGCCGCACCTGTGCGGGCGGGACCCGAGCGCGCTGGACGGGCAGCAGATCGCCCGCGCGGTGGTCGAGTCGGTGGCCGAGAACACCGCCGACGCCGTGGTGAACGCGCTGGCCTGGGGCGCCCTCGCGGGCACGCCCGGCCTGCTGGCGTTCCGCGCGGTGAACACCCTGGACGCCATGGTGGGCCACCGCTCGCCGCGCTACGCCCGGTTCGGCTGGGCCTCGGCCCGGCTGGACGACGTAGCGGGCTGGCCCGGTGCCCGGCTGACCGCGCTGCTGACGGTGGCCGCCGCCCCGCACCCCCGGACGGCCTGGCGGGTCTGGCGGCGCGACGGCTCCGCGCACCCGAGCCCGAACGCGGGCCAGGCGGAGTCGGCGTTCGCCGGCGCGGTGGGCGTCCGGCTGGGCGGGACGCTGCGGTACGGGGAACGGGTGGAGCACCGTCCGGTGCTGGGCGAGGAGCTGCGGCCGGTGACGGTGGACGACATCGAGCGGGCTTGCGCGCTCTCCCGGCGGGTGGGCGCGCTGGCGCTGGGTACGACGGTCGCGGGGCACGTCCTGCTGCGCGCGCTCCTGGGAAAGAGGGGAAGGGCATGACGAACGCTCTGCTGGTCGCGGGAACGACCTCGGACGCGGGCAAGAGCGTGGTGACGGCCGGCATCTGCCGCTGGCTGGCCCGCCAGGGCGTGCGGGTCGCGCCGTTCAAGGCACAGAACATGTCGCTGAACTCCTTCGTCACCGCCGACGGTGCCGAGATCGGCCGCGCCCAGGCGATGCAGGCCCAGGCCGCCCGGGTGGAGCCGGAGGCGGCGATGAACCCGGTGCTGCTGAAGCCCGGCGCGGACGGCCGCAGTCAGGTGGTGCTGCTGGGCCGGCCGGTCGCCGAGGTGGGCGCGCTGGACTACCGCGAGCGCAAGCCCGTCCTGCTGGAGCGCGCGCTGGAGTGCCTGGCCGATCTGCGCGACCGCTACGAGGTGGTGGTCTGCGAGGGCGCGGGCTCACCCGCCGAGATCAACCTGCGCGACCGGGACATCGCCAACATGGGTCTGGCCACGGCCGCCGGGCTGCCGGTGGTGGTGGTCGGGGACATCGACCGGGGTGGCGTGTTCGCGGCGATGTACGGGACGCTGGCGCTGCTGTCGGCGGAGGACCAGCGGCACGTGGCGGGCTGGTTCGTCAACAAGTTCCGCGGCGACGCGCGACTGCTGGCGCCCGGACTGGACATGCTGCACGAGCTGACCGGCCGTCCGGTGCTGGGTACCCTGCCGATGCTGCCGGGGCTGTGGCTGGACGCCGAGGACTCGCTGGACCTGTCCACCGTGGTGGACCGGGTGGACGGGCGCGGGCCGCTCGGCGCGGACGTGCTGCGGGTGGCCGTGGTGCGCTTCCCCCGGCTGTCCAACTTCACCGACCTGGACGCGCTGGCCCAGGAGCCGGGCGTCCTGGTGCGCTGGGCGACCCGGCCGGAGGAGCTGGCCGACGCCGACCTGGTGGTGCTGCCCGGCACCCGGGCCACCGTCGCCGACCTCGCCTGGCTGCGCGAGCGCGGCCTGGAGCCGGCGCTGAAGGCGCGGGCGGCGGCCGGGCTGCCGGTCCTCGGGGTGTGCGGCGGCTACCAGATGCTGGCGCGCGGGATCGTCGACGAGGTGGAGTCCAAGGCGGGCACCGTCGACGGGCTCGGCCTGCTGCCGACGCATGTGCGGTTCGGCGTCGAGAAGGTGCTGGCGCGGCCGGTCGGCGAGGCGTACGGGCAGCGGGTCGAGGGCTACGAGATCCACCACGGGGTGGTGGCGGTGGAGGGGGGTGAACCCTTCCTGGACGGCTGCCGGGTGGGCTCGGTCTGGGGCACGACCTGGCACGGCGCGCTGGAGAACGACGGCTTCCGCCGCGAACTCCTGCGCGAGGTCGCCGCGTTGGCGGGCCGGGCGTTCGTCCCGGCGCCGGACACCTGCTTCGCCGCGGCCCGCGAGGCCCGGCTGGACCGGCTGGGCGACCTGATCGAGGAGCACGCGGACACCGACGCGCTGTGGAAGCTGATCGAGGGCGGGGTGCCGGCGGCCGGATCGCTGCCGTTCCTGCCGCCCGGGGCACCTGGGAGTGACGCATGAGCCTGGTAGGACCACAGGGCCGGGTTCGCACGAGCCCGGGACGACCGCAGGGCCGAGAAGGCATGAGCCGGGTTCGCACGAGCCCAGGACGACCGCAGGACCGGGCACGACAGGAGTGGGGTACGGCATGAGTGACGTCCGCTATCCGTTCACCGCGATCGTCGGCATGGCCGACCTGCGGCTCGGGCTGCTGCTGAACGCGGTCTCCCCGGCCGTGGGCGGCGTGCTGGTGCGGGGCGAGAAGGGCACCGCGAAGTCCACCATGGTGCGCGCGCTGGCCGGCCTGCTGCCGTCCATCGCCACCGTGGACGGCTGCCGCTTCGCCTGCGACCCGGCCACGCCCGACCCGCAGTGCCCGGACGGGCCGCACGCCTCCGCCACGAGCAGTGAACACCCCTCCCAGCTGGTCGAGTTGCCGGTCGGCGTGGCCGAGGACCGGATCGTCGGCTCGCTCGACCTGGAGCGCGCGCTGGCCGAGGGCGTCAAGGCGTACGAGCCCGGTCTGCTCGCCAAGGCGCACCGCGGCGTGCTCTACATCGACGAGGTCAACCTGCTCCAGGACCACGTGGTGGACCTGCTGCTGGACGCCGCCGCGATGGGTCGCTCGTACGTCGAGCGCGAGGGCGTGTCGGTGCGGCACGCGGCCCGGTTCCTGCTGGTCGGCACGATGAACCCGGAGGAGGGCGAGCTGCGGCCGCAGCTGCTCGACCGGTTCGGCCTGACCGTCGAGATCGCCGCCACCCGGGACCCGGCCGAGCGCGCCGAGGTGGTGCGGCGGCGGCTCGCGTACGACGCGGACCCAGCCGGCTTCGCCGCGCGGTTCGCCGAGGACGAGCGGGCGCTCGCCGAACGCATCACGGCCGCACGGGAGTTGCTTCCCAAGGTCGAGCTGACCGAGGTGGCGCTGCGTCAGATCACCGCCGTCTGCGCCGCGTTCGAGGTGGACGGCCTGCGCGCGGACATCGTGATGGCCCGCACCGCCGTCGCGCTCGCCGCCTGGGACGGCCGCACCGAGGTGGCAGAGGAGGACGTCCGCCAGGCCGCCAGGCTGGCCCTGCCGCACCGGCGCCGCCGCAACCCCTTCGACGCGCCGGGGCTGGACGAGGAGCAGCTGGAGCGCACGCTGGAGGAGCACGCCCAGCAGGACGACCCCGAGCCCGACCCGGAGCCCGAGGGTGACGGAGGCGGCGACGGCGGCGACCAGGGACCCGACGGGGACGGGGACGGCGACGGCCCCGGCGACGGCGGCGGCCCGAACGGCGGCGGCGCTCCCGAGCCGTCCGACGGCGGCGCCCCGGAGGCGACCACCGCGGACACCGACGCCACCGGCGACCAGCCGCAGCAGCCCGTCCCGGCCCAACACCCAGCCCCCGCGCGGGAGTCGGCGCCGGTCGCGGCCGGGGACCCGTACCGGACCAGGCTGTTCACCGTCCGCGGCACCGGCCACGGCGCCCAGGGCCGCCGCTCCCCCGCCGAGACCACCGGCGGACACACCATCCGCTCCCGCCGCCCGCAGGGCGCGCTCGGCCGGCTGCACCTGACCGCGACCCTGCAGGCCGCCGCGCCGCACCAGGTGGCGCGCGGGCGCGGCGGCCGGGCGCTGGTGCTGCAGAAGGACGACTTCCGCGAACAGGTCCGCCAGGGACGGGAGTCCAACCTGGTGCTGTTCGTGGTCGACGCCTCCGGCTCGATGGCCGCCCGGCAGCGGATGACCGCCGTCAAGGGCGCAGTGCTGTCCCTGCTGATGGACGCCTACCAGCGGCGCGACAAGATCGGCATGATCACCTTCCGCGGCGCCGGCGCCGAGCTGGCGCTGCCGCCCACCTCCTCGGTCGAGGTCGGCGCGGCCCGGCTGGAGTCGCTGCCCACCGGCGGGCGGACCCCGCTGGCCGAGGGGCTGCTGCGCGCCCACGAGGTGCTGCGGGTCGAGCGGCTGCGCGACCCGAACCGGCGCCCGCTGCTGGTCGTGGTGACCGACGGCCGGGCCACCGGCGGCCGGGACGCGCTCGCCCGCTCCCAGCGCGCGGCCGCGCTGTTCGCGGCGCAGGGCACCGCGAGCGTGGTGCTGGACTGCGAGTCCGGCCCGGTCCGGCTCGGCCTGGCCCACACCCTGGCCGGGCTGCTCGGCGGCACCTCCGTCAGCCTGGACGAGCTGCGCGCCGAGGGCGTCGCCTCGCTCGTCCGCGAGAACCGTCCCGCGGCCGGCCGCGGCGACGTCCGTGCGACCACTATCCGAAAGGCGGCCTGACCCATGCCCAAGGGCGTCCCCGAGAGCGTTCCCGACGACGGCCTGACCACCCGGCAGCGCCGTACGCAGCCGATCACCGCCGTGCACACCGGCCCCGGCAAGGGCAAGTCCACGGCCGCGTTCGGCATGGCGCTGCGGGCCTGGAACCAGGGCTGGCCGGTCGGGGTGTTCCAGTTCGTGAAGTCCGCCAAGTGGAAGGTCGGCGAGGAGAACGCGCTGCGCGTGCTCGGCGCCTCCGGCGAGGGCGGCACCGTCGACTGGCACAAGATGGGCTCCGGCTGGTCCTGGATCCAGCGCACCGCCGAGCAGGAGATGACCAGCGAGGAAGCCGCCAAGGAGGGCTGGGAGCAGGTCAAGCGCGACCTCGCCGCCGAGACCTACCGCTTCTACGTGCTCGACGAGTTCACCTACCCGATGCACTGGGGGTGGATCGACGCGGACGAGGTGGTGGCCGTGCTCAAGGACCGCCCGGGCAGCCAGCACGTCGTGATCACCGGCCGGTACGCGCCCGAGGCGCTGACCGGCTTCGCCGACCTGGTCACCGAGATGACCAAGGTCAAGCACCCCATGGACGCCGGCCGCAAGGGCCAGCGCGGTATCGAGTGGTAGAGCGAGCGGCAGACCGTTGAGCACCATCCCCAGCACCGCGGCGCGCACCGCGGCCGCCCGCACCGCCGTCCCCCGGCTCGTCATCGCCGCGCCCTCCTCCGGCGCCGGCAAGACCACCGTCGCCACCGGCCTGATCGCGGCGCTCGCCGCGCGCGGGCTGGCGGTGTCACCGCACAAGGTCGGCCCGGACTACATCGACCCGGGCTACCACGCGCTCGCCGCCGGGCGCCCGGGCCGCAACCTGGACGCCTTCATGTGCGGCCCCGAGCGGATCGCCCCGCTGTTCCTGCACGGCGCGGCCGGGGCGGACGTCGCGGTGGTCGAGGGCGTCATGGGCCTGTTCGACGGGGCCTCCGGGCGCGGGGAACTGGCGTCCACGGCGCACGTCGCCAAGCTGCTGCGGGCGCCGGTGGTCCTGGTGGTCGACGGCTCCTCGCAGTCCCGCTCGGTGGCCGCGCTGGTGCACGGCTTCGCCTCCTGGGACCCGGAGGTGCGGCTCGCCGGGGTGATCCTCAACCGGGTCGCCTCCGACCGGCACGAGCAGCTGCTGCGCGAGGCCCTGGAGGAGGGGTCCGGCGTGCCGGTGCTGGGGGCGCTGCGCCGCTCGGCCGCGGTCGCCACGCCGTCCCGCCACCTCGGGCTGATCCCGGCGGTGGAGCGCTCGGCGGAGGCGCTGAAGGCGGTCGCCGACATGGGCGACCTGGTCGCCTCCTCCGTCGACCTGGACGCCCTGCTGGAACTCGCCCGCACGGCACCCGAGTTGAACGCCGAGCCATGGGACCCGTCGGCCGAGGTCACCCCGGTCGCCGGACGGCCGCGGATCGCGGTGGCGGGCGGCGCCGCGTTCTCCTTCTCGTACGCGGAGAACGCCGAACTGCTCGGCGCGGCAGGGGCGGAGGTCGTCCCCTTCGACCCGCTGCACGCCTCGGAGCTGCCGGAGGGAACGGCCGGGCTGGTCATCGGCGGCGGCTTCCCCGAGCTGTACGTCCGGGAGTTGAGCGGGAACGCCGAACTGCGCTCGGCCATCGCCGCGTTCGCCGCCACCGGCGGGCCGGTCGCCGCCGAATGCGCCGGACTGCTGTACCTGGGGCGGGAGTTGGACGGCCTGCCGATGTGCGGGGTACTGGACACCGACGCCCGGATGACCGAACGCCTCACCCTCGGCTACCGGGAGGCCGTCGCCCTGCACGACTCGCCGCTCGCCCCGGCCGGCACCCGGCTGCGCGGACACGAGTTCCACCGCACGGTCTGCGAACCGGGCGCCGGCGAACACCCGGCCTGGGGCTGGCGCCTGCCGACCGGCGCGCACACCGAGGGCTTCGCCGCGGGCAACGTCCACGCCTCGTACCTGCACCTGCACTGGGCGGGGGCGCCGGGCCTGGCCGCCACCTTCACGGCCGCGGCGGCGGCGTACGACGGCGGCGCTTCGTAGGATGCCCGCATGCATGTGATCGTCCTCAACGGAGGCTCCAGCTCCGGCAAGTCGAGCATCGCCCGGCGCTTGCAGGAACGGCTGCCGCAGCCGTGGCTGCACCTCGGCGCGGACACCATGGTCGACGCGCTGCCACCGTGGCTGCTCGGCGGCGCCGAGGGCATCGGCGGCCTGACCGACGGGGACGGCACGGTCGAGGTCGGACCGGCCTTCGCCGAACTGGACGCCGCCTGGACGGCCGGGGTGGCCGCGATGGCCCGGGCCGGAGCCCGGATCGTGGTGGACGAGGTCTTCCTCGGCACCACCGCCTCGCAGGCCCGCTGGCGCGCGGCACTGGACGGCCTGGACGTGCTCTGGGTCGGCGTGCGCTGCGACCCGGCGGTGGCCGCCGCCCGGGAGGCCGCGCGCGGCGACCGGGTCGCCGGGATGGCCGCCGCGCAGGCGGAGGCGGTGCACCAGGGGGTCGCGTACGACCTGGTCGTCGACACCTCGCGGGCCTCGGTGGACGACTGCGCCGACGCGGTCCTCGCGCGCCTGGCCGCGACCCGATGAGCCCCGCGCGGGCGGCCGGTTGCGGTTGACTGTCCGGGGACATCCCCTTCCGACCCCTTGCGACGGAGGCACGCCCATGGCCAGGCAGTACGAGTACACCGCCGAGATCGTCTGGACCGGCAACCGGGGCACCGGCACCAGCGACTACCGCGCCTACGCCCGCGACGTCGAGGTGTCCGCCGAGGGCCTGCCGGGCATCCCCGGCTCCGCCGACCCCGCCTTCCGCGGCGACCCGGCCCGTTGGAACCCGGAACAGCTGCTGCTGGTCTCGCTCTCCCAGTGCCACCTGCTGTCGTACCTGCACCAGTGCGCCGTCAACGGCGTCGTGGTGACCTCGTACGTCGACCGCCCGGCCGGCACCATGCCGGTGACCCCGGAGGGCGTGCGCTTCACCTCGGTGGTGCTGCACCCGCGGGTCGAGGTCGCCGAGCCGGGGATGGTGGAGCAGGCGCTCGCCCTGCACGCGGCGGCGAACCGGGGCTGCTTCATCGCCAACTCGGTGAACTTCCCGGTGCGCCACGAGGCCGAGGTGACGGTGGGAGTCGCGAGCTGACGGGCGCGGCGAGGCCGCGGGCCCGTCTTCGAACCCCCGGCGTCGCCCCGCAGGCGGGGGCTCGAAGACGGGCCCTAGAACTTCTCGTCCAGCAGCGCGGCCAGGTAGCGCGCCACCTCCGCGCGCAGTTCCTCCGGCATCGGGACGTACCGATGGCCGCTGCCGGCGGTCGCGTTGAACAGCAGGCCGTCGCACCAGCGGATCAGTCGGCGGGCGTCGGCCGTCGGGTCGGTGGAGCCGGCCCGGGCGAGCAGGGCGGCGGCGAGTTCGGCGAAGCGCGCGCCCAAGCGGTCGTAGACGGCGCGCAGTTCGGGCCGGCGGGTGGCTTCCAGGGCGAGTTCCAGGCGGGCCAGGGTGAGCCTGCGGCCGGTGGTGAGGGCTTGGAAGAGCGCCTCGGCGCCGACCTCGGCCAGCAGGTCGCGGGCCGGGACGGCGGGCGGGGGCCCCTCGGTGAAGACGGGGTGGTCGGCGGTCTCCCGCTCGACGATCCGGGTGAGCACGAGTTCGAGCAGGGCTGCCCTGGTCCGGGCGAGGTTGGAGGTGGAGCCGGCGGGCAGGCCGGAGGCCTCGTCCACGGCGCGGTGGGTCAGCCCGCGCAGGCCGGTGTCGGCGATCAGGTCGATGGCGGCGTCGGCGATCAGGGTCGGGCGCGGGGGTGTCATGGATCCGATCATCGCCTTTCCGCTGGGACCGCCCCAGCTCACTACAGCCGTAGTTTACGCCCCACTACACATGTAGTACGGTGCTGGGGCAGTCGCCACTACAGCCGTAGTGCGACGAGAGGAGCTCCCATGAACCGGCAGCAGGCGATCGTCATCGGCGGCGGCATCGGCGGACTCACCGCAGCCCTCGCCCTCCACCGGCGGGGCGTCCCCGTCACCGTCCACGAGCGCGCCACCTCACTCGAACCCGTCGGCGCCGGACTCGCCCTCGCCCCCAACGCCCTGCGCGCCCTCGACCGGCTCGGCATCGGCGGACGCCTGCGCGCCCTCGCCACCCCGCACCCCGCGGTCGGCCTGCGCCACCCCTCCGGCCGCTGGCTCGTCCGTACCGACACCGCCGCCTTCGAGGCCCACTTCGGCGACACCATCGCCGCCGTCGCCCGCGCCGACGTCATCGCCGCCCTGGTCGACGCCCTCCCGGACGGCACCGTCCGCACCGACTCGCCCGCCGCACTCGTCACCCCGGGGAACGCCACCGAGCCCGCCGTCGTCCGGACCGCGGCCGGGGAGCAGCCCGCCGACCTGGTCGTCGCCGCCGACGGCATCCGCTCCGCCACCCGCGAGCTGCTCTTCCCCCGGCACCCCGGCCCCCGCTACAGCGGCTTCACCACCTGGCGCACCATCGTCACCCCCGACCGGCTGCCGGCCGCCGCCGGGGAGATCTGGGGCCCCGGACGGATCGCCGGGATCATCCCGCTCGCCGACCGCCGGGTCTACCTCTACGGCGCCGCCCTCGCCCCCGCCGGCGCCCGGGCCGCCGACGGCGACGAGAAGGCCGAACTCCTGCGCCAGTACGGCACCTGGTGCGCGCCCCTCCCCCAGCTGCTCGCCCTCGCCGAGCCCGAACGCGTCCTGCGCCACGACGTCTGGGACCTCGCCGACCCCCTGCCCGCCCACCACCACGGCCGGGTCGCCCTCCTCGGCGACGCCGCCCACGCGATGTGCCCCTTCCAGGGCCAGGGCGCCTGCCAGGCGATCGAGGACGCCGTCGTCCTCGCCTCCCTGCTCACCCCCACCGCGGACCTCGCCGCCCCGCTCCCCGCCTACACCGCCGCCCGGCTCCCCCGCACCACCGCCGTCGTCACCGGCTCCCGCCGCATCGGCAGCCTCATCGCCCTCCGCTCCCCCGCCGCCACCCTCCTCCGCACCACCGCCCTGACCCTCGCCGGCCTCCTCCCCGCCCGCACCCTGCTCGGCCTCTCGGCCGACACCTACGACTGGCAGCCCCCGGCCCTGCCCGGCCCGGCCTGACGCGGCCAGGGACGGCCTACCCGCCGTTGCCGAACGTTCCGTTGCCGAAGGTGCCGTGCCGGGGGTCGGCGCGGTGGCAGGTGGCGCAGCGCACCCGGGTGTAGATGGCCACCGGGCCCATGAAGACGTCCTCCCGCCCGTCGGCCGGGGACTCGGAGGCGGCGGGCCCGCCGCAGTCCAGGCACCTGCGGTACGGGCGGGCGGCGACGGAGCAGGCGCGGCAGAGCAGGTCGGTGGGGTGCTCGGCGTGGACCACCACGGGCTGGGGGCCGCCGTCGAGCAGGTGGTCGCACCACGTCCAGGACTCGTCGGCCTCGGCGGCCAGCATCCTGGCCCGGGTCTCCCGCTGCCAGCGGGCGGCCCGGTGCAGCGGGACGGTCACCGGCGGGCCCCAGCCGGCGGCGGTGAGCCACTGGGCGCCCTCCGCGCCGGCCGCCCGCAGCTGGTCGTCGACGGCGATGTCCCTGGGGGTCCTGTCCTTCATCGGGCCTCTCCTCCGGTGCGGTTCCGCAGGTCCGCGGATGCGGTTCCGCCGGGGTCAACGCGGGCGGGCCGCCGGCGGACACGCCCGCCCGCCCGGCGGCCCGCACCGCGGTGCCCATACGACCGACCGGAGGCCCGCCGGGGTCGACGGCCCGCCGCTCAGCCGAGGAGCGACTCGGTGTCGCCCTGCGCGATGAGCAGCTTGCGCAGCAGGCCGTCGAGCTGGGCGCGCTCGTCCTCGTCGAGCACGGAGAGGATGCGCGCCTCGTTGCTGACGTGGCCCTCCAGGGCGCCGTCGATCAGGTCCTTGCCCGCCGGGGTGAGGCGGATCAGGACGGCGCGGCGGTCGTCCGGGCAGGGGTTGCGCTCGACCAGGCCCTTGGCGGAGAGGCGGTCGACCCGGTTGGTGATGGCCCCGGAGGTGACCATGGCCGACTTGAGGAGGGCGCGGGCGTTCAGCTCGTAGGGCTCGCCGGAGCGGCGCAGGGTGGCCAGGACGTCGAACTCGGAGGAGTCCAGGCCGCAGGTGCCGAAGTACTCGCGCAGGGCGTTGTCGACCCGGACGTTGAGCCGCCGCAGCCGGCCGATCAGGGCCATCGGCTCGGGGTTCAGGTCGGGACGGGCGTTGGCCCACTGCTCGACGATGTCGTCGACGGTGTCGCGCTGCTGCATGGTCTGCCGCCTTCCTGGATCCGTTTCACGGGGTCCGTTCCACGGGGGTCCGTCTCGGTGGACCCCCGCCTGAATATCTTAACCTTCACATACTTGACGCTCACCTACTTGGGGGCGTAGAACTTATCTCAACGTTCAGATAATCAACGTTGAGGGGATCGCCGTCATGGACCGCAAGCGCGCAGGAATCGCCGCCACCGCAGCACTGGCCCCGGCCATGTGGGGGACGACCTACCTGGTCACCACCCAGCTGCTGCCCGAGGGCCGCCCGCTGCTGCTCGCCGCACTCCGCGCCCTGCCCGCCGGCCTGCTCCTGCTGGCGATCGGCCGCAAGCTGCCCAAGGGACGCTGGTGGGGCCGATCAGCGGTCCTCGGGATGCTCAACATCGGGCTGTTCTTCCCGCTGATGTTCGTCGGCGCCTACCGCCTGCCCGGCGGGGTCGCGGCCACCATCGGCGCGATCCAGCCGCTGCTCGTCGCCGGGTTCTCGATCGGCGTGCTCGGCGTCCGGCCCGGCCGGCGCACCCTGGTCGCCGGACTGGTCGGAGTCGGCGGAGTCGCCCTCCTGGTCCTCAAGTCCGGTGCGCGACTGGACGGCATCGGGCTCGCCGCGATGGTCGTCGGCATCGCACTGATGGCCATGGGCACCGTCCTCACCCGCCGCTGGGGCCGCCCCGAGGGAGCCACCCTGGCCGACCTCACCGCCTGGCAGCTGCTCGCCGGCTCGGTCTTCCTGGTCCCGCTCGCAGCCGTCGTCGAGGGCGCGCCGCCCGCGCTGAGCGCCGCCAACCTGACCGGCTTCGCCTACCTCGGCCTCCTCAGCACCGCCCTCGGCTACGTCCTCTGGTTCCGCGGCATCGAGCACCTCGGCGCCGGCCCGGCCTCCTTCCTCGGCCTGGTCAACCCGGTCATCGCCACCCTCGGCGGCCTGATCGTCCTCGGCCAGACCCTCACCCCCTGGCAGGTCCTCGGCCTCCTCCTCGCCCTCGGCGCCCTCGTCGCCGGCCAGGCCCCCGCCCGCCGCACCCCGGCCCCCGCCCCCACTCCGCTCCCCACCCCCACCACCGCCGCCGAGCCCCGCGTCCCGGCCGCCACCCACTGACCACCCCGCGATCCCCCGGCCCGTGCCCCGCCGACCCCCTCGGCGGGGCACCGCCATGCCCGCGGGGGCACGGCGCAGCGGCCACGAGCTCAGGACGAAGCGACGGACACCGGGCCCCGACCGCGAGCAGCCCCCGAGCCCCGGCCACCACCCACTGACCACCCCGCGATCCCCCGGCCTGTGCCCCGCCGACCCCGTCGGCGGGGCACAGCCATGCCCGCCGGGCCCGCACCACACAACCGGCACGGACGCCGGACCCCGGGGCCGTCAGCCGGTGGCGCGGATGTAGATGTCCGCGGCGCCGGGGAGGCCGCCGGGGATGGTGGCGATGTAGATGCGGCGGGCGGTGGGGGCGTGGGTGGGCGTGGGGGTGGGGGTCCAGGTGGGCGTGAGGGTGGGGAGGGGAGTCGGGGTGGTGACGGAGGGGTCGTCGTCGGGGGTGGGGGTGGGTGTGGGTTCGTCGTCGGGGTCCGCGTCGGGGTCCGCGTCCTCGGCGGGGACGGGCGTGTCCTCGGTGAGCGTGGGCGTGGGTGACGGCGTCGGTGACGGCGGCGACGGAGCTTCCGGGACGGACGCGGAGTCGGTGGGGAGGACCGTCGGGGTGGCGGGCGGCCCCTCGGGGAGTTCCGGGGCCTCGGCCGGCTCGTCGCCGCCGAGGGCGGCGACGAGGTCGGGCGGGAGGGGCGCGGCGGGGCCCGGGGAGGGCAGGTCGTAGGCGCTGAGGAAGTCGCCGACGCCCGGGGCCTTGCCGCCGCCGAGGCGGTAGTGGAGGTAGGCGACGGGAGCGCCGTCGGAGGTGTGGGTGTAGACGGCGCCGACCGGGACGTAGTACCGGCCGACGCCGGGGTGCTGGGAGGGGTGGAGTCCGGCCAGGCGTTCGGCGCGGTCGCGGTCGGTCTCGTGGCCGGTGCCGCCGACGGTGAGCGCGTTGACGCCGCGCACCACGAGGGCGGCGGCGACGGACACGCACAGCACCAGTCCGACGGCGACGGTGCGCCGCAGGACCGGGCGGCCGTGCAGGGCGGGCCAGGAGTCGGTCACCACGCGCTCGGGTGGGATGCCGTCCACGGTTGCTCGCTCCCCCTCGATCCGGACGTCGATCAGGACCTTCGATCAGGACGTCGCACTGTGCTCGACGTGGGACGGTAGCCGAGAGTTCCTCAGCCCAGGTAGGCGGGGGCCACGGCGGCCTTGGTGAGCGCCTGCGGGCTGCCCGAGCCGTCGGCGGGGACGGTCCACAGGTCGGCGCCGTAGTCGCCGGGCAGGGCGTAGACGAGGGTGGCGTCGCCGGACCAGAGCGCCTGGTCGTCGATCTCGCGCTGTTCGGCGGTGGCGGTCTCGGTCATGGTGGCGAGGTCGAGGACGTACAGCCGCCAGGGCGAGTCGGCGGGCAGGCCGGGGACGCGCTTCTTGTAGGCGACGCGGGTGCCGTCCGGGGAGAGCGAGGGGCATTCGACGTTGTCGTGCAGGGCGGTGAGGGTGCGGGCGGTGAGGTCGCCGCGGACGAGGTGGGTCTGTCCGGCGCTGGCGACGGTGGCGTAGAAGGTGTTGTCGTCGGCGAAGGTGACACCCCAGACGTTGATGTCGTGGGCCTGGTAGGGGTGGCCGTCGAGGATGACCGCGAAGTCCTCGAGGTTCTCCCGGAGGTTCCAGTCGCGGACGTCGACGACGGAGGTGCGGGTGGAGAAGTTGCTGCCCGCGTACGAGTCGCCGCTGACGAAGACCGTCCAGGCGGCGAGGTGTCCGGACGGCGAGACCCGGGAGCGGGTGGGGATGCCGGCGGCGGGGAAGGAGCGCCGCTCGCGGAGGTGGTCGTCGAGGATGACGGCCCGGTAGGTGTCCTCGAGCGCGCCGTGCTGGGCCTGGAGGCAGATGCCGGTGCCGGCGGCGGCGTGGAAGCGCAGGCACTGGACGCCGGAGGCGGTGCGCGGGCCGTCGGGGTGGTCGGCGGGGACGGTGGTGATCTCGTCCCGGTGCGGGCCCCAGGCCATGTTGCGGAAGAGCAGTTGCCGGCCGCCGCTCGGCGCGTCGAGCGAGACGGCGCCGGATGCGACGGACGGCCCGCCGGGCTGGGCCTGGTCCCGGCGGGAGGTGCGGTCGGCCGCGTAGAGGACGGCTCCGGTGCCGACGGCGCCGAGCAGGAGGACGGCGACCAGCAGGATGATCATCCTGGTCCGGTTCGGCAGGTTCACGGGTTCTCCTCGACGACGACGGGTTCGGACGGGCGCAGCACCGCCGCCGCCCCGGCCACGCACAGCGCCAGCGCCCCCGCCGACCAGCCGAGCGCCGACGGGCCGCCGACCGCGCCCCACAGCGCCCCGAACGCCAGCGAGCAGGCGAACCGGGCCAGCGCCTGCCCGGTGCCGACCAGGGCGAGGCCGGCGCCGCGCTGCTCGGCCGGTACGGCGTCGGCGGTCGCGGCCGCGAGCACGCCGTCGGTGGCCGCGTAGAACGCGCCGTGCAGCACCAGGACGCAGACCGCCGCCGGCACCCCGCGCAGCGGCGAGAGCAGCACCCCGTAGGCGAGCAGCAGCACCCCGTGGCCGGCCAGGAAGAGCCGGTGGCGGCCGATCCGGTCGGCGAGCGCGCCGAGCGGGACGGCGAGCAGCAGGAAGGCGGCCGCGGTGCCCAGCGGCAGCAGCGGGAAGAGGCTGACGGACAGGCCCAGCCGGCGCTGGACGAGCAGGTAGAGGAAGGAGTCGCTGACGGTGGTGAGTCCGAGCAGTACGGCGCACGACGTCAGCCGGCGCAGTCCGGGCAGGCGCAGCAGGGTGAGGCTGTCACGCAGCGATGGGGCTGGAGTTGACGGATCGTCAGCCTGCTGCCGGTTCGGCACGAAGAGCAGCAGGATCAGCACGCCCAGCACGGCGACGCACGAGCTGACCGTGAACACCGCGTCGTAGCCGTGCCGTTCGCCGCCGTCGGCGAGCATCGGGCCGCCGGCCAGCCGCAGCACCAGGAAGGCGGTGAGCGGGCCGATCAGGGCGCCGGCCGTGTCCATCGCCCGGTGGACGCCGAACGCCCTTCCCCGGTTGGCGGGTTCGGTGGCGAGCGAGATCATCGCGTCCCGGGGCGCGGTGCGCAGGCCCTTGCCGGTGCGGTCGACGGCGATCACCGCGCCGATCAGCGGCACGGTGTGGACGAGCAGCAGCAGCGGCCGGCAGAGCGCGGAGAGCCCGTACCCGAGGGCCGCGACGGCCTTGTGGCGGGCGGCGCCGTCGCGGCCGCGCCGGTCGGCGAGGTGGCCGCCGGCCAGGCGGACGAGGGCGCTGAAGCCGTTCTGGATGCCGTCGAGCAGGCCGAAGCCGAGCGGGGAGAGGCCGAGCCCGGTGAGCAGGTAGAGGGGGAGGACGGCGGTGACCATCTCGGAGGAGATGTCGGTGACCATGCTGACGGTGCCGAGGGCGAGCACCGTCCCGGGGACGGCGCCCCGCCGGAGCGGGCCGGCCGAGGATGCGACGGGCGCCTTCGAGCCCCGGGAGTCCGCGACGTACACGGGCGTCAGTTCCAGATGCCGGTGATGTCGGTGGCGCCGGCCGAGTTGCCCGCGTGGGCGTTGACCCCGGCCAGGTCCTCCAGGGTGTGCAGCACGTCGTAGTGGTTGTAGGTGGTGGCGGTGGAGCTGCCCGGGGCGACGTGGGCGCCGTAGACCAGGGTCGGGATGCGGTTGCCGGCCAGCCGGTTGTCCTCGTCGAAGGTGACGACGAGCAGGCTGTTGTTGCTCTTGGCCCACTGCGCGTACGCGTCCAGGTTGTTCCGCAGCCAGGAGTCCCCGGTGCCGACGGAGCAGTCGTGCATGTCGTCGCAGAGGTCCGGGATGACGAAGGAGACCTTGGGCAGGGTGCTGAAGTCGGCCGGGAAGGCGTCCATGCCGAAGGCGCTGTCGGTGGGCACGTTTCCGAAGCCGAACCACGGGTTGTGCTTCTGCGCGTAGGAGTCGACGCGGCAGTCGGTGGCGCCCTGGGCGGGCAGGCCCTCGTTGTAGCTGGCCCAGGTCTGGCCGGAGGCGAGCAGTTCGGAGGCCAGGTTGGGCTCCTGGAGGGCGCCGACGTCCACGCAGCCGTCGTCGACGATGCCCTGCGCGCTGCCGGAGAACAGCATGTAGTAGTTGGGCTGGCTGGGATGGGTCAGCCCGTAGGACTGGGTCAGCCGCGCGCCGCCGGCCGCCAGGGTGCCGTTGATGTACGGGGCACTGCCGCTGCCGATGATCTGCTTGTAGGCGTGGTTCTCCAGCACGACGACCACCACATGGTCCGGCGAGGGCAGACCGGCGGCCGTGCCGGCGGCGGCGGCGCTGCCGCCCGCGGCCCACAGGCCGAGCGAGCCGGCGACCAGGCCGAGGCCGGCGGCGAGGGCGGTCAGCGGGCGCCGGACGCGACGGCGGGCGGGGCGGTGCCCGGGGCCCGCGGTGCCGGTCGGGACGGACGAGGATGCGGGGGCGCCGGGGGTACGCGGTCGCGTGATGGCCATGGGGTCCTCCGGGTGTCGGGGCTGCCGGGGCAGGAGCGCCGCAAACAGTAGGAGCGGAGCGGTGTCGTGTACCGCACAAGGCAAGTGAAGAACAGGCGAACAGCTGCCGCGCGCGGACCATCCGGTTCGTGGACGAGCGCCGTTCCGGATCGTGGACATGCGGCGTTCCGGCCGGGCCGGCCCCGGCGGCGACCCGGCGGCGTCCCGGCGGCGTCCCGGCGGCGTCCCGGCGGCGTCCCGGCGGCGGACGTCATAGAGACCGCGATTGACCCCCTCCGGCCGCCCGTGGTGGGATCGCGGAGGCCCGCTGCCGGGGGCCGGGAACGGCAAGGAGTGCGGTACGTGATCGGACTGGTCGCCATCGACGGGCCGGGCCGTCCGCTCGCCGACGACCTGCACGCCCGCTGGCCGGAGAGCAGCCATGTCCACTGGGCCTCCCGCGGCAACTGCTCCCAGCCGCCCGACGTCCTGCACTTCGCGCTCCACCGCTACCCGGCCGTGGTCGCCTTCGCCTCCCTCCCGGACCTCGTCTCCCTGCTGACCGGCGGCCTGGTCGACCTCCCGCGCGGCACGGCCCTGCTCTGCGTGGACCCGCGGCGGCGCTGGGTGATCCCGGTGGCCGGCGGGGAGGCCGCCGAGGAACTGTCCCTGGAGGTGGCGGCCGCCCTCGGCGTCACCCCGGTGCCCACCGGGGCCGGGCCGCACTCGTCGAACGTGCCGCCGGTGCCGCCGGTGCCGTCCGTGCCGCCCGCGGACGCCCCGGTCCTGCGGATCACCGACCAGGACGACCCGGGCGACGGAGACCTGCTGGTGCTCCCCCGCACCCTCGTCGTCGGGATCGGCGCCACCGCCGGTGCCGACCGGACCGAGGCGATGCGGCTGCTGACCGCCACCCTCGCGGAGACCGGACTGGCCCTCGACGCGGTGGCCCGGCTGGCCACGGTGGCGGGCAAGGCGGACCACCCGGCGGTGCGCTGGGCCGCGTACTGCCTCGGCGGGGTGCCGGTGGACGAGCACCCGGCGCAGGACCTGGCGGACCTGCCGGTGCCGAACCCGTCCGCCCGGGTCGGGGCGGCCGTCGGCACCGCGAGCGTCGCCGAGGCGGCCGCGCTGGCGAGTGCGCCGGGCGGGCGGCTCGTGGTCGCCAAGCGGAAGTCCGCGACGGTGACGGTGGCGGTCGCCCGGGCCGCCGTCCCCGGGCGGCTCGCGCTGGTCGACCTCGGGGACGACGGGACCGACCGGACCGGCGGGCCCAACGGGATCCACGGGCCCGACCGGCTGCCCAAGGGCGCGCTGGCCGAGCTGCGGCGCGCCTCGGCCGTGGTGGGGACGCCCGAGGCGCTGGCGGCGGTCGAAGCCGTCGAGGCGGCGACCGGAGCGCTCCGGCCGGCCACCAGGCGGATCGCCGTGGACGCGGCCGCCGCAACGGCGACGGACGGCTCCGGGACACCGGTCGACCCGGTCGGCGCCGCCGTACGGCTGGCCACCCACGGGCACGGCGTCGCGCTGGTCACCCTCGGCGACGACGGCGCCGGACTCGCCGTGCCGCCCGGCCCGTACGAGGTCCACCGCGTGCCAGCCCCGGCCGGACCACTCGGACCGCCCGGACCGCGCACCCCACCCGGACAGCCCGCCGCACCCGCCCCCGCGCACCACCCAGGAGACCCCGCGTGACCGCCCCCGAACCCGACCTGCGCCACCACGGCGACGCCGAGGTCCGCGCCGACGGGCTCGGCCTGGTCGACCTCGCCGTCAACGTCCGCACCGGCACGCCCCCGGCCTGGCTGCGCGAGCGCCTCGCGGCCACCCTCGCCGACCTGGCCGCCTACCCCGACCAGACCACCGCCCGCGCCGCCGTGGCCGCCCGGCACGCCCGCCCGGTCGACGAGGTGCTGCTCACCTCGGGCGCGGCGGAGGCCTTCGTCCTGCTGGCCCGCGTGGCGACGGCCCGTCACATCGCCGTGGTCCACCCGCAGTTCACCGAACCGGAGGCGGCGCTCCGGGACGCCGGGCACCGGGTGCACCGGGTGCTGCTCTCCCCCGAGGACGGGTTCCGGCTCGGCGCCGTCCCCGAGGAGGCGGACCTGGTCGTCCTCGGCAACCCGACCAACCCGACCTCCGTCCTGCACCCCGCCGCGGCCGTCTCCGCGCTCGCCCGGCCGGGCCGGACCCTGGTGGTGGACGAGGCGTTCATGGACACCGTGCCGGGCGAGCGGGAGTCCCTCGCCTCGGTACGGGACCTGCCCGGCCGGGTCGTCGTCCTGCGCAGCCTCACCAAGACCTGGGGGCTGGCCGGGCTGCGCATCGGCTACGTGCTCGGGCCCGCGCCGCTGATCGCCGAACTCGCCGCCGCCCAGCCGCTCTGGCCGGTCTCCACCCCGGCGCTGGCCGCCGCCGAGGCCTGCAGCACCCCGGCGGCCCTCGCCGAGGCGGAGCAGGCCGCCGCCGAACTCACCCGTTGGCGACGGTACTTGGTGCAGGGGCTGGCCGCCTTCCGGTCGGTCCGGCTGTACGGCGAGCCGGCCGCCTCCTTCCTCCTGATCCGACTGCCGGAGGCGGCCGCCGTCCGGACCCGGCTGCGCGAGCACGGCTTCGCCGTCCGGCGCGGGGACACCTTCCCGGGGCTGGGCGAGGAGTGGCTGCGGATCGCCGTCCGGGACGAGGAGACCACCGACCGCTTCCTCAAGGCCCTGGCGGCCGTACTCGGCCCGGACGCGCCGGAGCCCGCGCCGGGCGCCTGAGGCCGTACCAACCCTTCGGAGCGCGCTCAGTCCAGCCTGAGCCCGTCGCCCGTCCGGATCGGCCCGGGCGCCAGCACCCGCGCGTACACCCCCGCGCAGGGCAGCTCGGGCATGCCGTCCAGCGGGACCAGTCGGTTCCGCTCGGCCGGGATGCGCAGGGCCTCCGTACGGCGGGGCAGCGGGCCGTGCCGCAGGGTGGGGACGGCGCAGCGCGGCGTGGGCGCCAGGACGCGCAGGCGCAGCGTCGGCCCGATGGCCAACTCCCGCCCCACCCAGGCGTTCTCGACGAAGCCATCGCCCTCGGTGCGGATCACCAGGTTCGGCCGGTAGCGCTCGGCGGCGGAGCCGGTGGCCTCCAGGGTGGACGTGGTGATCAGGTGCAGCGGGGCGAAGTCGAAGAACCCGCCGTCGGGCGCCGCGCGGCCCAACTCACTGACCGTGAACGACACTTCCGCCGCGATGCCGCGTGCCAGCACCTCCTCCGGCACGGCCCGCTCGACCGTCGCTCCGGGCGGGCGCTCGGCCACCAGCGCGACCTTGCGGCCGAGCGCCTCGGACAGCTCCGCCTCGTCGGCGGCACGCCCGTCCGGGCCGGTGATCGCCACCCCGCCGTCCGCCCCGGTGGACGCCGTGTACCCCAGCAGGCCGGACCAGAGCCGGGGGTGCTTGGCGCTGGCCACCCGCCCGGTCGCCAGGTCGAGCAGCGCCCGCTCCCGGTCCCCGGCCAGGCCGCGCCCGGTCACCTCGGCCCCGTCCAGCTCCTCCCCCAGCAGGGACTTCACCGGGTAGCGCCGCAGCCGCTCGACCCTGCCGACGCCCGTACCCGCACCCCCGGCTCTCACTCCCCCTCCTCCGCCCACTCCCGCAGGGCCTGGAAGTGCACCTCCCGCAGCCCGAACCGGGGATCGACCCAGAGCGCCACGGCCGGCCCCGGATGGTTCGCCTCGATCCACTCGATGTCCTGCGGGCCGAGCTCGTCGTCCACCCAGACGAACGGCCGGCCGTCCGCCCAGGCGACCAGGTCCCGGGTCTTCCAGTGCAGCCCGTCCGGGTCCACGCCGAAGACCTCCGTCCAGCGGATGTACGGGAGTTCGGGCAGGCCGAGGGGCGGGGCGATGAAGGTATTCGCCTCGTCCATCCAGGTGGTCGCCCACACCAACTCGTACGGCAGCGCCAGCAGTTCCGGCCCGTGTGCCGGGTTCAGCCACACCCGCAGCGGCTCCACCTGCTCGCGCGGCCGCGGCGCATGGCGGGCCACCCACGACTCGGGGAGCATCCGGTGCGTCCGGTAGCCCTCGGGGCAGCGGGTGTCGGACGCGGCGTAGGGGTTCAGCGGCCCGTCCACGTCCAGCAGGAGCAGCGGCCGCCCGGTCACGCGGCGGCCGCCCAGTCCCGCAGGGTCGCGAAGTCGTCGGCCAGCAGGCCTGTCCGGGGGTTGACGTGCAGGGTGAGCGCCGGCCCCGGATGGTTCGCCTCGATCCACTCGGCGTCCCGCGGGCCGAGCTCGTCGTCCACCCAGACGAACGGCCGGCCGTCCGCCCAGGCGACCACGTCGCGGGTCTTCCAGTGCAGCCCGTCCGGGTCCTCGGCGAACATCTCCGTCCAGCGGATGTACGGCAGTTCGGGCAGGCCGATGTTCGGCCCGATGTGGGTGTTCGCCTCGCTCATCCACCCGGTGGCCCACACCAACTCGTACGGCAGCGCCAGCAGTTCCGGCCCGTGCGCCGGGTTCAGCCACACCCGCAGCGGCTTCACCCGGCCGACCGGGCGCTTCGCGTGCTTCGCGCGCGGCGCCAGCCTGGCCTGCGCCGCCGCCTGCCGCTCCTGCTTCGCGACCCACCAGGTGGGCAGCAGGCGGTGGGTGGTGTAGCCGTCCGGCCGCCGCTTCGGCGCGGCGAAGGGGTTGAGTGGTCCGTCCACGTCGAGGAGGAGCAGGGGCTGCTGGGTCATGCCATGAATTCTCGGTCCGGCGGGGGAGGTTGACCAGCGATTTGCGGGTCACGATCGGGGGTCCGCCGCCCGGTCCCGCCCGGCCACCCGGCCCCGCCCGGCCACCCGACCCCACCCGGCCTCGCCGCTCACGGCCGCGTCCACAGGTTGCGGGCGGCCAGCAGCGGGAGCACCCCTTCACCGAACCAGTACGCCTCCTCCAGGTGCGGCATCCCGCTCAGCACGAACTCGTCGACGCCCAGCCCGTGGTACTCGCAGATCAGGTCCGCGACCTCCCGGTGGCTGCCCACCAGCGCCGTCCCGGCGCCGCCGCGCAGCAGGCCGATGCCGGCCCACAGTCCGGGGTACACCTCCAGCCGCTGCGCCGAGCCGCCGTGCAGCGCGAGCATCCGCCGCTGCCCCTCCGACTCGCTCTCGGCGAGCGCCCGTTGGGTCTCCCGCACCCGGCGCGGGTCCATCCCGGCGAGCAGCCGCTCGGTCTCCGCCCAGGCCTGCGCGGCGGTGTCCCGGGTGATCACGTGCAGCCGGATCCCGAACCGTACGGTCCTGCCCCGCTCGGCCGCGAGTCCGCGGATCCAGTCGATCTTCTCCCGTACCTGGGCGGGCGGTTCGCCCCAGGTCAGGTAGACGTCCGCGTGCCGCGCCGCGACGTCGCCGGCCGCCGGGGAGGAGCCGCCGAAGTACACCGTCGGCACCGGGTCCGGCAGCCGGTTCAACACCGCCCGCTCGACCCGCAGATGGGGCCCGTGGTGGTCGACCGTCTCGCCCGCCCAGAGCCGCCGGGTGATGTCGAGGAACTCCCCGGTCCGCGCGTACCGGGCGTCCTTGTCCAGGAAGTCCCCGTAGGCGCGCTGTTCGGCGGACTCCCCGCCGGTCACCACGTTGAGCAACAGCCGCCCGCCGGACTGCCGTTGGTAGGTCGCGGCCATCTGGGCCGCCAGCGTCGGGCTGATCTGGCCGGGGCGGAACGCCACCAGGTACTTCAGCCGCTCGGTCACCTGGCTCAGCATCGCCGTGGTCAGCCAGGCGTCCTCGCACCAGGCCCCGGTCGGCGTCAGCACACCTTCGAAGCCCAACTGCTCGGCGCTGCGGGCGATCTGCCCGAGGTACGCGACGCTCGGCGGCCGGTCCGTGCCGGCCGTGCCGGGCGTGGAGCCGTGCCCGCCGCCGACGATCTGCCGGCTGTCGCCGTTGGTGGGGAGGAACCAGTGGAAGGTGAGAGCCATGGACGGACACGCTCCTGCGGTCGGTGCTGCCTGCGGTCGGTGTTACGGAATCCACCGACGGCGACACCCGGCCGCGCACACCCGCACCAGGTCGACGTGCAGTCGACGCACGAGGAGGAGGCCCGGAGCGGTCATGGACCGATTCTCCGGGACTCCTCCACCGCGATCAAGACCTCCCGCCCGGCCCACGGGTGCCCCCGCCCCTCGGACGATCAGCCGGCCCGGTGCCGGGAAAGCCCGCAGGCCCCTTCCCCGGCGGGGGGAGGGGCCTGCGGGCTTCGCACACACCAGGGGCGTCGGATCAGACCTGGCCGGCCTTCTCCAGGGCCTCGCAGCAGGTGTTGATCAGGAGGCGGGTGACGACGTAGGGGTCGACGTTGGCGTTCGGGCGACGGTCCTCGATGTAGCCCTTCTGCTCCACCTCGACCTGCCACGGGATGCGCACGGAGGCACCGCGGTTGGAGACGCCGTAGCTGTAGACGTTCCACGGGGCGGTCTCGTGCTTGCCGGTGAGGCGGGACTGGATGTCGTCACCGTACTGGCTGACGTGCTCCAGGACCTTCTCCTGGGAGGCGCCGAGCGACTCGCAGGCGGTGATGATGGCCTCGTAGCCCTCGCGCATCGCCTTGGTGGAGAAGTTGGTGTGGGCACCCGCGCCGTTCCAGTCGCCCCTGGCCGGCTTGGCGTCCAGGGTGGCGTCGATGCCGAACTCCTCGGCGGTGCGGTAGAGCAGGTAGCGGGCGATCCACATGTCGTCCGAGACGGTCAGCGCGTCGACCGGGCCGATCTGGAACTCCCACTGGCCGGGCATGACCTCGGCGTTGATGCCGCAGATGGCCAGGCCGGCGTCGAGGCAGCGGTCGAGGTGCAGCTCGACGATCTCGCGGCCGAAGACCTCCTCGGCACCGACACCGCAGTAGTAGCCGCCCTGCGGGGCCGGGAAGCCACCCTCCGGGAAGCCGAGCGGGCGGGAGCCCTTGAAGAAGGTGTACTCCTGCTCGATGCCGAAGATCGACTCCTGGGAGGCGTACTTCTCGGCGACCTCACGCAGCAGGGAGCGGGTGTTGGACTCGTGCGGGGTGCCGTCCGTCTCCAGGACCTCGCAGAGGACGAGGATGTTGTCGCCGCCGCGGATCGGGTCCGGCGTGACCTTCACCGGCTCCAGCACGCGGTCCGAGGCGTGGCCCTCGGCCTGGTTGGTCGAGGAACCGTCGAAGCCCCAGGTGGGGATCTTGTCGGCGTTCGGCAGGACGCGAGTCTTGGAACGGAGCTTCGCGGTCGGCTTGGTGCCGTCGATCCAGATGTACTCGGCCTTGATTGCCACGACGTGTCCCTCGCATTGCTGGGTGGTGGGTGCCCGCGTAGCGTCGCAAGTCGCCGTTTCCCGGTTGTTCCTCTCATGTAACGCGCATGTGAACCAACCGTCCGCGTTGGCACGATCACGATGCGGGAGTGCCGGGGGTGGCACTCCCGCCCCGCGGGGTGACGCGGTCACCGACGGGCGTGCGCGGCCCGGCGGCGCCGGGTGGCCCACAGCGCGGCCGCTCCGCCCGCGACCAGGGCGGCGGCCCCGGCCGCCAGCGGGCCGGTGGCACTGCTGCCGCCGGTGCTGGCCAGCTTCTCCGGCTGCTTCTCCGCATGCGCCGTCTGCCCCGTCCCGGCCGGCGGGACGGCGGCGCGCGAGGTGGTGGTGTCGGCGGCCGGCTGGGCGGGGGGCGGGGTGCTCGGGCCGCCGGTGGCGGACGGGCCGGACGACGGCGCGGCGGGCTTCTCACAGCCGACCGACGCGACGGTGACCTTCCCGGTGACCTTGGCGACGTTCAGGTTGAGCGGGTTCACCTCCACCTGTACCTCCAGGGCCGAGGCGGCGGCGGTGGTCGAGGTGGTGGTCTTCTTGGAGAACTCGACCGAGACGCTGCCGATCAGCGGCACGTCCACCGTGGTGGGCCCGTACAGGCCGACGGTGACGGGCTTGCCGAGCACGGTCAGCTTGGCGGGCGCGACCACGTCCGCGGTCGGCTGCCCGTCGACCGGGCAGGTCGCCTCGGCGCTCATCGCCTCCAGGCCGAGCAGCGCGGTGGCCGGCAGGCCGGGGGCGTGCACGTCGGCGTTGACCAGCTTGACGGAGGCGGTGGCGCCCTTGGCGTCGACGCGGGTGACGGATTTGCCGATGTCGGCCTTGACCAGGGTGACCGGCCCCTGCTGGTCGATGCCGTCCACGTTCGCGGTGAGCACCGAGCCGTCGCGCTGCGCCGGCGACTCGACCTTGTTCAGCGCGATGTTCACCGGGACGTCCACCGCGTTGTTCAACAGCTTGACGTCCAGCGCGAGTTCGGCGGTGACGGCGCGGGCTTTGCCTACCGCGGCCGGGGCGGGCGCGGCCGAAGCGGCACCCGGCGCGGCCGAAGGGGCGGCCTGGACGGGCCCGACGGCGAGCGCCGTGAGCGCCGTGCTCACGACCACGACGGCTGCTGCGGAAACGATTCGGCGAGAAGACATGGCGGTACCCCCACACAGGATGAAACGATGAGCCGCCAGTCTTCTCGAACAATCAGTCACACGAGCAACACGGAACGTCATTTCACCCGTTGGAGTGAGATTGACGTTCCGAGCTGACTCGACTCTGCTAGGGCGTCCCAGGCCCGGCTACGGCAGCCGCCAGTCGACCGGCTGCGCCCCCTGCCGCACCAGCAGCTCGTTCGCCCGGCTGAACGGCCGCGAGCCGAAGAAGCCCCCGCTCGCCGAGTACGGGCTCGGGTGCGCCGACTCGATCGCCGGGATGTCCCCGAGCAACGGCCGCAGGTTACGGGCGTCGCGCCCCCACAGGATCGCCACCAGCGGGCCGCCGCGCGCCGCCAGCGCCCGGATCGCCTGCTCGGTGACCTCCTCCCAGCCCTTGCCCCGGTGGGCGGCGGGCTTGCGCGGCGCGGTGGTCAGCGCGCGGTTGAGCAGCAGCACGCCCTGCCGCGTCCACGGGGTGAGGTCCCCGTTGGACGGCTGCGGCAGGCCGAGGTCGGTGCCGTACTCCTGGAAGATGTTGATCAGGCTCGCCGGGATCGGGCGCACCTCCGGCCCCACCGAGAAGCTGAGCCCCACGGCGTGGCCGGGGGTCGGGTACGGGTCCTGCCCGACGATCAGCACCCGCACGTCGGCGAGGGGCTGCTGGAAGGCCCGCAGCACGTTCGGGCCGGAGGGCAGGTAGGTGCGGCCTGCGGCCAGTTCGGCGCGCAGGAAGTCGCCCATCGCGGCGACCCGTCCGGCGACGGGTTCCAGGGCGGTGGCCCAGCCGGGCTCGACGATCTCGTTCAGTGGACGCGGTGCCATGGGCGCCACCCTATCGGCCTACGCCGACAGGGCGTTCAACAGATGATCATGTGACCGAGGGGCGGCCGACAGCCACCGGAAGCCCTGCCCGACCGACCCACCCGAAGCCCCGCCCGACCGGCCACCGGAAGCCCGGTCAGCCGACCGGCCTCCCCCGCAGCACCACCAGACGCGGGTCCGCGAGCACCCGCACGTCCGCCCGCGGGTCCTCCCCGTACACCACGAAGTCCGCCGGCGCGCCCTCCTCCAGCCCCGGCCGCCCCAGCCACTCCCGGGCGCCCCAGCTCGCCGCCGACAGCGCCTCGGCCGGGCTCAGCCCCGCCTTCACCAGCTCCGCCACCTCGTCCGCGACCAGCCCGTGCGCCAGCGAGCCGCCCGCGTCGGTGCCGACGAACACCGGGATGCCGGCGTCGTGGGCCGCGCCCACGGTGTCGTACCGGCGCTCGTGCAGCCGCCGCATGTGCGCCGCCCAGGCCGGGAACTTGCCCTCGCCGCCGGCCGCGAGGTCCGGGAAGGTGGCGATGTTGACCAGGGTCGGCACGATCGCCACCCCGCGCTCGGCGAAGACCGGGATCAGCTCCTCGGTCAGCCCGGTGGCGTGCTCGACGCAGTCGATGCCGGCCGCCAGCAGGTCCGGCAGCGACTCCGCGGAGAAGCAGTGCGCGGTGACCCGCGCGCCCTCCTCGTGCGCCGCCGCGATCGCCTCGGCCAGCGCGTCGCCGGGCCAGCAGGCCGCGAGGTCGCCGCGGTCGCGGTCGATCCAGTCGCCGACCAGTTTCACCCAGCCGTCGCCGCGCCGGGCCTCGGCCCGGACGTACGCGGCCAGGTCGCCGGGCTCGATCTCGTGCGCGTAGTTGCGGATGTAGCGGCGGGTGCGGGCGATGTGCCGGCCGGCCCGGATGATCCGGGGCAGGTCCTCGCGCTCGTCGATCCACCGGGTGTCGGCGGCCGAGCCGGCGTCGCGGATCAGCAGGGTGCCGGCGTCGCGGTCGGTGAGCGCCTGCTTCTCGCTGGTCTCGGCGTCCACCGCGCCGTGCGCGTCCAGGCCGACGTGGCAGTGCGCGTCCACCAGGCCGGGCAGCACCCAGCCGGTCACCGTGCGCACGTCCCCGGCGGTCGGCGGGCGGGTGAAGCTCACCCGGCCGTCCACCACCCAGAGTTCGTCCCGGACGTCCTCGGGACCGACCAGCACCCGACCCCGCACGTGCAGCACCGCGCCATCGCTCATGGCCGCACTCTACCGACGGGCGGGTTCCGTGGAAGCGGCGCGGATGCGGCAGACTCGTTCCGGCACCCACCATCCCGGTCCCGCAGGCGAAAGGTCCAACAGCCGTGAGTCCCTTCCTCGACCTCCCCCCGCTCAGCGCCGCCGAGTTCGCGGCGATCGAGGACAAGGTGGCCGCGCTGCTGCACACCGAGGCCGACGTGATCGTCACCCAGGGCGAGGCGCTCCTCCCCCTGGAGGCCGCGATCCGCGGCGCCGCGCACCCGGGCTCCACCGCGCTCAACATCGTCACCGGCCCGTACGGGCAGACCTTCGGCAACTGGCTGCGCTCCTGCGGCGCGACCGTCGTCGACCTCGCCGTGCCCTTCGACACCGCGGTGAGCGCCGACCAGGTGGCCGAGGCGCTCGACGCCGACCCGACGATCGACTTCGTCTCCCTCGTGCACGCCGAAGCCGCCACCGGCAACACCAACCCGGTGGCCGGGATCGGCGCCGCGGTCCGCGAGCACGGCGCCCTGCTGATGCTCGACGCGGTCGCCTCCGTCGCCGCCGAGCCGCTGCTCACCGACGCGTGGGGCGTCGACCTGTGCGTCATCGGCGGGCAGAAGGCGATGGGCGGCCCGGCCGGGGTCTCCGCCGTCTCGGTGTCCGAGCGGGCCTGGGAGCGGATCGCCGCCAACCCGGCCGCGCCGCGCCGCTCCTACCTGTCGCTGCTGGACTGGAAGGAGCGCTGGACGGACGCCGGCCGCACCGTACTCCCGCACGCCCCGGCCCAGTTGGAGATGCTCGCGCTCGGCGCCTGCCTGGACCGGATCGCCGCCGACGGCCTGCCCGCCGTCATCGCCCGCCACCGCGCCGCCGCGGCCGCCACCCGGGCCGGCGTCCGCGCCCTCGGCACCCTCTCCCCCTTCGTCGCCGAGGACGCCCACGCGGCGCCGGTCGCCACCACCCTGCGCACCCCGGACGGCCTGAACGCGGCGGAGCTCGCCGCCCGTCTCGACCCGGCCCTGCCCGTCCAGCCGGGCGGCGGCGCGCTGGCCGCCACGATGCTCCGGGTCAACCACTACGGCCCGGCGGCCACCCTCGCCACCGTCCGCGCCTGCCTCACCGCCCTCGCCGCGGCGACGGACGCCGACGCCGAGCCCGCCCTCACCGCCGCCGACACCGCCTGGAACGCCACCGCCGTCGCCTGATCGGGTCCCGACCGCGTCGCCCCGGCGAGCCACCACTCGCCGGGGCGACGTTCCGCGCACCGGACATCCCGCCCGATACCGCCCGCCGGGCCGTCCGCATGCAACTCTTCTCCCGTTCGTGGCGTCAAAGTGATGTGGCATCACAACACCCACCCATAACGAACACCGGCACTGCCGACGCCCCCCGCCCGTCCCGCAGCGGGCCGCTCCGGCTGGCCCGCTTCGGCATGGCCTTCCTGAGCGCGAGCGTCGTGTCAGGGGTACTGCTGGCGGGCATCTCCCTACCCCTCGTCGGGGGCGTGGGGCTGACCGCCAAGGGCACGGCCGAGGGCTTCGACGACATCCCCGACGACTTCAAGACGCCGCCGCTGACCCAGGCGACGCTGATCTTCGACGCCAAGGGCGGGCAGATCGCGAAGGTCTACGCGCGGGACCGCACCATCCTCACGGCCGAGCAGATGTCGCCCCTGATGCGGCACGCCCAGGTCGACATCGAGGACGCCCGCTTCTACGAGCACGGCGCCGTCGACCTCAAGGGCATCGCGCGTGCGATCGGCAAGAACGCCGAGAGCGGCACCACCTCGCAGGGCGCCTCGACGCTGACCCAGCAGTACGTGAAGAACGTCAACGTCGAGATCGCCGGGGACGACAAGGACGCCGTCCTGGAGGCCCAGCGCAAGACCCTGGGCCGCAAGATCCAGGAACTCAAGATCGCGATCAAGCTGGACAAGGAGCTGCCCAAGGACCAGATCCTCACCAACTACCTCAACATCACCTACTACGGGAACGGCGCCTACGGCGTGCAGGCCGCCTCCGAGCGCTACTTCGGCAAGAGCAACAAGGACCTGACCGTCGCCGAGGCCGCCACCCTCGCCGGGATCGTGCAGAACCCGTTCCAGTACGACCCGAAGCTGCATCCGGTGGCCGCGCAGAAGCGCCGGGACACCGTCATCGACAAGATGCTGGAGAACAAGCACATCACCGCCGAGCAGGCGCAGGAGGCCAAGGCCTCCCCGCTCGGCCTCGACTACCACGAGCCGCGCAACGGTTGCATCACCGCCCAGGCCGGCATGGGCTTCTTCTGCGACTACGTGAAGCACGTGGTGAAGCAGGACCCGGCCTTCGGAAAGACCGCCGAGGAGCGCACGAAGCTCTGGAACACCGGCGGCCTGAACATCCACACCACGCTGGACCCGGACAAGCAGGCTGCCGCCCAGGGCGCGGTGAGCGGCGACGTGAAGGTCACCGACAGCGTCTCCGCCGCCACCACCATGATCGAGCCCGGCACCGGCAAGATCCTCGCCATGGCCCAGACCCGCCCGTACGGCCTGGTGAAGGAGAAGAACCAGACCACCGTCAACCTCAACGTCGACCTGGCGATGGGCGGCGGCACCGGCTTCCAGCCCGGCTCCACCTTCAAGCCGATCGTCGCGGCCGCGGCCCTGGAGGCGGGCCTGCCGACGACCCAGGAGTACTCGTCCCCGAACAAGCTCGAGTACCCGACCATGAAGACCTGCGAGGGCACCTGGCGCAACGACGGCCGGCCCAAGACGGTGGTGCCCAACGAGTCCCCGAACGAGAAGGGCCCGTACCAGCTGAAGGAGGCCATGGCGCGCTCCATCAACACCTACTTCGTGCAGATGGAGCAGGAGATCGGCCTCTGCGCGGTCAAGCAGATGGTCAACAAGTTCGGCATCACCTCCATGGCCAGCGGCAAGCCCCTCAAGGAGGTGCCCGCGATGGCCCTGGGCGTCGAGGAGATGAGCCCGCTGACCATGGCGAACGTCTACGCGACCTTCGCCGCCGGGGGCACCCACTGCGACCCCGTCGCCATCGACCGGATCACCACGATGGACGGCAAGAACGTGCCCGTCCCGGCCGGCCACTGCGAGAAGGTCATCTCCGACGAGACCTCGAAGGCGATCAACACCATCCTGAACGGCGTGACCGTGGACGGCACCGGCTCCGCGCTCAAGCTGGACGGCAACCGGCAGATCGCCGGAAAGACCGGCACCTCCGACCACAAGAAGGCCGCCTGGTTCAGCGGCTACACCCCCCAACTCGCCGCCGCCGTCTGGCTCGGGGGGCCCGACGGCGGGGTCGAGATGCGCGACATCACCATCAACGGGGAGCACTACGACGAGGTGTTCGGCGCCACCGGCCCCGGGCCGATCTGGCGCGACGCCATGAACCAGGCCCTGCGAGGTGCGCCCAAGCAGAACCTGCCGATGGCCGACATCCCCGACCCGGCCCCCAGGCCCGACCAGAACGCCACCGGAACCGGCTCCGGCACGGGCGCGCCGCCCACCACTCCGGCCGGCCGCCAGCGCTGACCGCTTCGCCGATCCGGTCGGAACATCGAACGGCCCCGGTCGACCGACCGGGGCCGTTCGCGCGCGTACACGAGCCTCAGTGGCCGCCGGCCTCCACCACCTCGACGCCCCGGATGTTCCGCTCGATCTCCTCGGCCGGCAGCGCGACCGCCAGCGCCCAGTAGTAGACGACCAGCGCGAACACCACCACCACACCGATGTCCCACCACAGCGGCAGGTTCCCCTGCGAGCCCTCGCCGAAGGTGCCCTGCCAGGAGATGATCCCCATCCCGACCAGGTAGACCGGCAGCCACTGCCCGGCCTTGAAGTCCATCCGCGGCGCGTTCGGCACCCCCTTCGAGGCGGCGTACGCGGAGTAACCGCCGAGCAGCACGTACCCGATCACGATCGCCAGGCCCAGGCGCCACAGGGTGTCCCAGCCGGACCAGTAGATGATCAGGCTCGCCACCGCGAAGGCCAGCGGCGAGATGATCGTGCCGCCGGTCAGGTGGTACGACCGCTCCAGCGCGGGCAGCCGCTTGCGCAGCACGCCGAAGGCCAGCGGCGCGCCCGCGTACATCAGCACCACGGCCGAGGTGATGAAGCCGACCAGCCGCTGCCAGCTGGGGAAGGGCAGGAAGCAGAGCACCCCGGCGACCCAGGCGATGACCAGGCCCAGCCAGGGCACCGAGTTGCGGTCGGTGTACTGCAGGGCCTGCGGGGCGTAGCCGTTGCGGCTCAGGCCGTAGGTGACCCGCGAGCTGGAGGTGATGTAGACCAGCCCGGTGCCGGCGGGCGAGATGATCGCGTCGATGAACAGGACGGTGGCCAGCCAGCCGAGCCCGATCAGCGTGGCGAGGCCCGCGAACGGCCCGCTGATGCCGGGGTAGGTCAGCGAGCCCCAGCCGTCGGCGAAGGTCTCCGGCGGCAGGGCGCCGATGAACACCACCTGGAGCATCACGTAGACGACCGTGCCGATCACGACCGAGCCGAGGACGGCCCGGGGGATGTCCCGGCGCGGGTTGCGGCTCTCGCCCGCCCACTGGATGGCCTGTTCGAAGCCGAGCAGGGCGAAGATCACGCCGCTGGTGCTGATCGCGGCGAGCACGCCCTTGGCGCCGTCCGGCGCGAAGCCGTGCACGCTGAAGTTGGAGCCGTGGAACTCCGTGATCCCGAGGGCGAAGATGGCCAGGACCGGGACGGCGACCTTCCACACGGTGGCCGCGCTGTTGGTGTGCGCGAGCAGCCGGACGCCGAGGAAGTTGATCGCGACGAACACCCCGAGCAGGACGGCCGCGACCACGAACCCGGCGCCGGTGAGCGTCAGGTTCTTGTTCAGCAGGCCGTCCGCCCAGGACCAGTGCTGGGCGTAGTTGATCATCGCCTGCACCTCGATCGGCGCGATGGTCGCCGCCTGCAGCCAGGTGAACCACCCGAACGACATCCCCGCGAACCCGCCGAACGCGTAGTGCGGGTACCGCGCCGTCCCGCCCGCCACCGGGAACAGCCCGCCCAGCTCGGCGTGGATCAGCGCCAGCAGGATGATCGCCACCGCGCCGATCCCCCACGACAACAGCGCGGCGGGCCCCGCCGCCACCGCCGCCTTCTGCGCCCCGAACAGCCAGCCGGACCCGATGATCGCCCCGACCGAGGCCCACAACAGCCCGATGACACCGACCTCGCGCTTGAGCTCGGTGTGCCCCGAGGCCGCCGGACCCGTGTTCGTATCGGAATGAGCCATGCGCGGCCGCCTCTCACATCAGGGGAAAATCCACCCCGACAGTGCCGCAGCCCCGCCCCCTCCCCCACCCCGAAACACCCGGCACCCCGCCCCCGTCAGCCAGACGGGCGAAGCGCCCCTACCGGCCACGCGCTCAGTACCGCACCTCGGCGAGGTGCCGGAACGTGCGAGCGTCGTCGGCCGGGGTGTCCGCGTCGAGCGTGACGTCTTCCTTGTGTTCGAAATAGAGGCCCCACATGCTGCCGTCGACCCAGACACAGAAAGCGAGGTCCTGGGTCTTCCCCGTCGCCCTCGTGGCCGTCATGTGGCCGCACTTCATGACGCCACCGCGTTCGCCCGGGTCGGCGGTGCTCAGTCCCGTGACGTGCGCGCCGGAGGTCGCCTCGGTGACCACACGGTCGAACACGGCCGAGGGCGAGACGATGGGCAGCTCGCGGACTGCGACGGAGACGGTGCGCGACTTGTCCGAGGTCTGGTAACCGCTGACTTTCACATCGCTGGGGAGCGTCGGTGCCCTGGGGATCCGCTCCGCCGGAACGCTCGGCAGCCCGAGGAAGTCCTCCGGCGGGCTGTAGCGGTACGCGCCGACGTCGGTCGTGTCGTGGGCGAGGGCTGTCGCGAGGGCCGTGACGGCGGCGACCGCGGACACGGTCAGGGTGAGCCAGAGCCGACGGCGCGAGCCCGGCGGTGGGGGCGGGGTCGGGACGACGGGGGTCATGTCCACCAGGACGTCGCCGGTCTGGGGTTGATCTTGATCGGGCATCCGCATATCCGAGCAGGTCAGGGCCGCGGGCGCAAGAGATTTGGCGACGGTCTCGACGGATAGTTCCCCGGGCGTTCATCCGACGGGCACGTGGAACTCACCGGGGGCAGGAAGGCTCCAACGAGAGGGCAAGTTGGCTATACAACTTTGGCCCGAAAGGCCACCGAGGAGGAGACCACCCATGACCGAGCTGCCGCCGTACTGGCTGCGCGACAACTGCCCGTGCGCCGAGTGCCGGGACCCCCGGAACGGGCAGAAGCTGTTCCAGATCGACGACCTGCCCCAGGACCTGGCGGTCGCGGCGAGCACCGAGGCCGACGGACGGCTGGAGGTGCTCTGGTCGGACGGGCACCGCTCCCGCTACCCGCTCTCCTGGCTGGCGGAGGAAGCCGGGGAGGACGGCCGCACCGAGGAGGGCAAGCGGCTCTGGACGGCCGGGGACTTCGCCCGCGGCATCCCCGAGGCGGAGTGGGAGGCCTACCTCGCCGACCCGGCCGAGCAGGCCGCCGTGCTCGCCGCCGTCCGCCGCAGCGGGTTCGCGGTGCTGCGCGGGGTGCCGACGGTGGAGGGGCAGGTGCTGCGGGTGGCGGAGAGCTTCGGCTACGTGCGGGTCACCAACTACGGGGAGCTGTTCGACGTCCGGGTCGAGCCGGACCCGAACAACCTCGCCTTCACCAGCGTCGCGATCGCCCCGCACACCGACAACCCGTACCGCGACCCGGTGCCGACCCTGCAGCTGCTGCACTGCCTGGAGAACTCGGCGACCGGCGGGGACTCCGGGCTGGTGGACGGGTTCAAGGCGGCGGCCGTCCTCCGCGCGGAGTCGCCGGCGGACTTCGAGACGCTCACCCGCACGCCCGTCCCCTTCGTCTTCCGCGACCGCCGCACCGAGCTGCGGGCCGACCGTCCGCTGATCGAGGTGGACCCGCTGGGCCGGATCCGCGAGGTGCGGTTCAACAACCGCTCGATCGGCACCCTGCGCGGCAGCGGCGACCGGCTGAGCGCGTTCTACGCCGCCTACCGCCGGTTCGCCGCGATCACCCTGCGTCCCGAGCTGCAGCTCACCTTCCGCCTCGGCCCCGGCGACTGCCTGGTCTTCGACAACACCCGCCTCCTGCACGCCCGTACGGCGTTCCGGCAGGACGGCCACCGGCACCTCCAGGGCTGCTACGCGGACCTGGACTCGCTGTCCTCCACCCTCGCGGTGCTGCACCGCCGCGCGGCCGCGCTGGACGCGATCGCCGGGCTGTTCGCGGGCGAGGGCGCCGGGGAGTACCTGGGCGAGGAGGTGACGATGGCGGAGCACATGCTGCAGGCCGCGGCCGCCGCCGAGGCCGCCGGGGCACCGGACCACCTGGTCGCGGCCGCCCTGCTGCACGACGTCGGACACTTCCAAGGTGCGCTGCACGGAAGGGATCTGATGCAGGGTCAGGACAACCGGCACAGCCACACCGGCGCCGACTGGCTGGCCCGCTGGTTCGGCCCGGAGGTCACCGAGCCGGTCCGGCTGCACGTGGCCGCCAAGCGCTACCTGTGCGCGGTCGAGCCCGACTACCGTGCCCGGCTGTCCGCGGCCTCGGAGTACACGCTGACCGTCCAGGGCGGCCCGATGGGCGAGCGGGAGGCGCGGGAGTTCGTCGAACTCCCGGGCGCGGTCGACGCGCTGGCCGTCCGACGCTGGGACGAGCAGGCGAAGGCGGCCGGCGCCCCCACCGCCGGTTTCGACCACTACCGCCCGCTGCTGCTCTCCCTCATGCGCTGAGCCACGGCGAAGGCCCCCGCCCCGAGCCGAAGGGGCGCGCCGCGTGTTTCAGTCCAGCTCCCGGGCGTGCCGCGAAAGCGCCGAGGTGGCGAGGGAGTTGTGCACGCTGAAGGCCACCGTGCCCGGCAGGTAGCGGTCCTGGGACCACTCCACCGGGGTGCCGGTCGGGTCGGTGGTGCGCCGCCGCTCGCGCAGCAGCGGGCCGCCCCGGCGGCAGCCGAGCAGCCGGGCGTCCTCGGCGTTGGCGGCGACGATGTCGATGGTGTGGTCGGCGTCGGTGAACAGGATGCCGTGCTCGCGCAGCACTTCGGTGTGCGAGACCACGTCCGCCGGCAGCTCGGCGACGATCTCGCCGACCCGCGGCGGGTAGACGGTGCGCTCGACCATCACCGGCGTGCCGGAGAGCGTGCGCAGCCGGACCGTCACGTACACGTCGGCGCCCGGTGCCAGGCGCAGCTGCTCGCGCTCGACGGCGTCGGCCGGGCGGCGCACCAGCGAGTCCAGGATGCCGCCGGGCTCCTCGCCCATCGAGTACGCCCAGTGCGTGAAGCTGAGCAGTTCGGAGAAGCTCTGCACCCGGGCGCCGCCGAGGACGACCCGGCGGGTGCCGCGGCGGGAGGTGACCAGTCCGTCGGAGCGCAGCAGCGCGAGCGCCTGGCGGACGGTGCCGCGGGAGACGCCGTACTGCTCGGCCAGCGCACCCTCGGCGGGCAGCCGGCCGGCCTCGCCGTACGCACCGGTGGTGATGGCCTCGCGCAGGTCGGCGGCCACCTTCCGGTACAGCGCGCCGGAGCCTCGCTCCTCGGTCGCGGCGGGCCGCTGAGGCTCAGTTGCCACGTCAGTCAATGTCCCTCCTGGGGCGGTGTCCTGCGCAGCGGTACGGGCGCGGACAGCCCGACCCTATCCCGCGGCGCATTCGAAGCATCGCATCGAACGGATCACGCTCCGATGGCCGGATTCGACCGTTCCCGCAGCCGACCCCGGTTCTGAGCCGTCCGTTCACCTTCCCGTCACCGGACTCCGGCGTACTTACCCCCGTCAGCGAAGTTGGCTAGTCAACTCGGACGGTTCCGAACGACTCGGACGGTAACGACTCGGACGGTTCCGAACGACTCGGACGGTTCCGAACGGCTCCGACGCCGGGACGCCCCCCGAACGGCTCCGACGCCCGGACGCCTCCGGACCCGCCACTCGCCAGATCCCCCGATCGAGACGCCCACTCGCAGTTCCCCCTTCTCAGGAGACTGACCCGTGTCCGTGCACCGCGCCCGTACCGCCGCCTTCGCGGCCGTCCTGACCGCCGCCGCGCTCTCCCTCACCGCCTGCGGTTCCGCCGGCTCCTCCGCGAAGTCCGGTGACGCCGCGGGCGGCAAGAACGCCAAGACCGCCACCTCGGCCGCCGACCTCGGCGGCATGGACGCCCTGGTCGCCGCCGCCAAGAAGGAAGGCAAGCTGCACGTCATCACGCTGCCGCGCGACTGGGCGAACTACGGCAAGCTGATGGACGGCTTCAAGGCCAAGTACGGGATCGAGATCGAGGACGAGAACCCGGACGGCTCCAGCCAGGACGAGATCAACGCGGTCACCTCCCGCAAGGGCCAGGACCGCGCCCCCGACGTCGTCGACCTGGGTGCCGCGTTCGCCACCTCCGGCGCCAAGCAGGGCCTGTTCGCCCCGTACAAGGTCGCCGACTTCGCCAAGATCCCGGACACCATGAAGGACGCCGACGGTCTGCGCTACAACGACTACGGCGGCTACATCTCGATCGCCTGCGACGCCAAGAAGGTCTCGGCCTGCCCGAAGACCTTCGCCGACCTGCTGAAGCCCGAGTACAAGGGCATGGTCGCCCTCAACGGCAACCCGACCAAGGCGAACGCCGCGTACAGCGCGGTCATGGCCGCGTCCCTGGCCAACGCCGGTTCGCTGGACAACATCCAGCCCGGCATCGACTTCTTCGGCAAGCTGAAGCAGGCCGGCAACTTCAACCCGGTCGAGGTCACCCCGGCGACCATCGAGAAGGGCGAGACCCCGATCAGCATCGACTGGTCGTACCTGAACGCCGGCTACGCCGAGAAGTTCAAGGACAAGGGCATCGACTGGCAGGTCAGCATCCCGTCCGACGGCGTCTACGCCAACTTCTACAACCAGGCCATCAACAAGGACGCGCCGCACCCGGCCGCCGCCCGCCTGTGGGAGGAGTACCTCTACAGCACGGAGGGCCAGAACGGCTTCCTGGGCGGCTACGCCACCCCGGCCCTGTTCGACGCCATGAAGACCGCCGGCACCCTGGACACGGCCGCCGCCGCCAAGCTGCCGGTCGTCGAGAAGCCCTTCACCACCTTCCCGACCGACGACCAGACCACGGCGGCCAAGAAGGTCGTGACCGAGAACTGGGCCAAGGCGATCTCGGGCTGATCTGACTCATGACTACGGCTCCCACCCCGGTGCCGGCCAGCGCCTCCGCCGCCCAGAGCGGCGGGGGCGCCCCCGGCCCCGCAACCCCCGCCCCCACGGCCTCGGCCCGTACGGCCAAGGCCCCCCGCCCCGGCAGGCGCCGGGCCGGCCGCGGCCGCGCCTGGCTCGCCGCCCTCCCCCTGCTGCTGTTCTTCGTGATCGGCTTCGGCCTGCCGGCCGTCGCGATCGCCATCGGCGCGTTCACCACGTCCTCGGACGCGCCCGACGGCGGCGGCACGTTCACCACCGCCAACCTCACCGCCTCCCTCCAGGGCGCCTACTGGACGGCCCTGTGGGGCAGCGTGAAGCTCTCGCTGCTGACCGCGCTGATCGCCACCGTGGTCGGCCTGCCGCTGGCCCAGGCGGTGGCCACCTCCCGGTTCCGGATGTTCCGCGAGGCGGTGATGTCGGCCTCCGGCGTGCTCGCCAACTTCGGCGGCGTGCCGCTCGCCTTCATGTTCGTCGCCACCCTCGGCAACTCCGGTGAGGTCACCAAGAAGCTCGGCCTGACCGCGCACGGCTGGAGCCTCTACACCTTCTCCGGCCTCTCGGTGGTCTACCTCTACTTCCTGGTCCCGCTGATGGTCATCACCATCACCCCGGCCCTGGAGGGTCTGCGGGTCCAGTGGCGCGAGGCCGCCTACAACAACGGCGCCACCTCGCTGCAGTACTGGCGGCACGTCGCGCTGCCGGTCCTGCTGCCCTCGCTGCTCGGCGGCTTCGTGCTGCTGTTCGGCGCGTCCTTCGCCGCGTACGCCACCGCCGAGGCCATGGTGGGCAGTTCGGTGCCGCTGATCTCGATGCAGATCGGCGACGCGCTGTCCGGCAACGTCCTGGTCGGCCAGGGCAACCTCGCCCTCGCCCTCGGCCTCGACATGATCGTCGTCGCCTGCCTGGTGATGGCCGTGTACCTGCCCCTTCAGCGCCGGAGTGCCAAGTGGCTCGCCTGATCGATCGCATCCGTTTCGGCCGCGGCCTGGTCCTGCTGCTCTGCGGCGTCTACTTCGCCGTACCGCTGGCCGCCTCGCTGTACTTCAGCGTCGACGACAACAAGGGCGGCACCACCTTCCGCGCCTACACCGAGCTGCTGAACGCCCCCGGCTTCACCGACAGCCTGGTGCTCAGCCTGGAACTGGCCGGCGTCACCGTCGCGGTGCTGCTGCTCCTGCTCGTCCCCGCGATGCTCGCCGCCCGGCTCGGCGCGCCCCGGCTGCGCCCGGTGATCGAGGTGCTGTGCTCGCTGCCGCTGGTCGTCCCGGTGGTCGCGCTGACCACCGGCATCATCGGCGTGCTGCGCTGGGGCCCGGACTACCTCCAGGACACACCGTTCTTCCAGACCATCGTGGCGATCCAGGACCCGGGCTTCCCGATCGTCCTGATCATCGCGTACGTGCTGATGGCGCTGCCGTTCGCCTACCGGGCGATCGACGCCGGCCTGCGCGGCGTGGACGTCGTCACCCTGGTCGAGGCGGCCCGCAACTGCGGCGCCGGCTGGCTGCGCGCGGTGCTCACCGTCGTCCTGCCGAACCTGCGCAGCGCGCTGCTGAACGCGGCCGTGCTCACCGTCGCCCTGGTGCTCGGCGAGTTCACCACCGCCTCCATCCTCGGCTTCGCCCCCTTCTCGGTGTGGATCAGCTCCAACGGCAAGAGCGACGGCCAGATGTCGGTCGCGGTCTCCATGCTCAGCCTGCTGATCGTCTGGCTCGTCCTGTTGCTGATGTCCGCCGTCGGCCGCGGCCGCAAGGCCGCGCGCTCCTGAGCGCACCGCCCGTACGGTCCTGAACCACCCCCCGCTTTCCAGGAGTCCCCTGCCATGACCACGGCCCCCGCCCCCGTCACCGGAGTCGCGCTCGCCCCCGGCAGCGCCACCGTCGAGTTCCGCTCGCTGCGCCGCTCGTTCGGCGCCACCACCGCCCTCGACGGCCTGGCCCTCACCGTCCACCCGGGCGAACTGCTCGCCCTGCTCGGCCCGTCCGGCTGCGGCAAGACCACCGCGCTGCGCATCCTGGCCGGCTTCGAGCAGCACGACTCCGGCGAGGTCCTGGTCGACGGCCGGGACATCACCGCGATCCCGGCGCACAAGCGCGACGCGGGCATGGTGTTCCAGTCGTACAGCCTCTTCCCGCACCTGACCGCGCTGGACAACGTCGCCTTCGGGCTGCGGATGCGCGGCTCCGGCAAGGCCGACCGCCGCAAGCGCGCCCAGGAGCTGCTGGAGCTGGTCGGCCTGCCGCACCGGGCCGAGCACTTCCCGCACCAGATGTCCGGCGGCCAGCAGCAGCGCATCGCGCTCGCCCGCGCGCTCGCCCTGCAGCCGCGGGTGCTGCTGCTGGACGAGCCGCTGTCCGCGCTGGACGCCAAGGTCCGGCTGCAGCTGCGCGAGGAGATCCGGCGCCTGCAGCAGGAGCTGGGCATCACCACCCTGTTCGTCACCCACGACCAGGAGGAGGCGCTGTCCATGGCCGACCGGGTCGCGGTGCTGCGCGCGGGCAGGCTGGAGCAGTGCGCCACGCCGTCCGAGCTGTACGGCCGGCCGGCCACCGCCTTCGTCGCCGAGTTCGTCGGCACCATGAGCCGCATCCCGTGCACCCGCGCCTCGGACGGCGTCGAGGTGCTCGGCCGCCGCCACGCGGTGGACGGCGACATCCCGGCCGACGGCGAACTGCACGTGCTGGTCCGCCCGGAGAACGTCTCCCTCACGCCCGCCGAGAACGGCCCGGCCCTGGTGGTCTCCGCGTCCTTCCTGGGCGCCGTCACCCGGCTCACCGTCCGCCTCGACGACGGCACCGAGGTCAAGGCCGACCTGCCGACCGAGGCCACCGCCGCCCTGCCGGCCGGCTCGCGCGCCGAGCTCACCCTGCCGGAGCGCCCCGTGCTGGTGGACCGCCGCCCGGCCTGAGAGCCTTGCACGTCCCTGCTCCGTCCTTGAGAACCACCGAAGGTACCGCCATGCCTGAATCCGCCCTGCCCGAATCCGCCCTGCCCGGAGCCCCGGGAACCCCCGCCGCCGCCCTGCCCGCCGCCGTCCTCTTCGACATGGACGGCACCCTGGTCGACACCGAGCAGCTGTGGTGGCAGACCGCCGCCGAGATCGCCGAGGAGCTCGGCCACCCGCTCACCGACCAGGACGCCCCCGAGGTGCTCGGCCAGGCCGTCGAGCACACCGCCGCCCACCTGCACCGGGTCAGCGGCACCGCGCTCGGCGAGGCCGAGCTCGCCGCCCGCCTGGGCGAGTCCTTCGCCGGCAAGGTCGCCGCGGAGACGGTGCCGCGCCCCGGCGCGCTCGCCCTGCTGGCCTCGCTGCGGGACGCCCGGGTGCCCACCGCGCTGGTCTCCGCCTCCCCGCGCGAGGTGGTGGACCTGGTGCTGTCCGTGATCGGCCGGGACTGGTTCGCCGTCACCCTGGCCGCCGAGGACACCGTGCGCACCAAGCCCGCCCCCGACCCGTACCTCGCCGCCGCCGAGCGGCTCGGCCTCGACCCGGCGGTCTGCCTCGCCGTCGAGGACACCCCGACCGGGGTCGCCTCCGCCAGCGCGGCCGGCTGCGCCGTGCTCGCCGTACCCTCCACCCCGACCCCGATGCCGGACGGCGCCCGGATCACCCTGCTCGGCAGCCTGGAGCAGGCCGATCTCGCGCTGCTCGGGAAGCTCACCGCCGCCCCGGCGGTTTGACACCGACATGCCTTACGTCCTGCTCGCCCTCGCCATCCTGAGCGAGGTCTGCGCCACCAGCTGCCTCAAACTCACCGAGGGGTTCACCCGCCTCTGGCCCAGCCTCGGGGTCGGCATCGGCTACGCGCTCTCCTTCTACCTGCTCGGCCGGGCGCTCAAGCACATCCCGGTCTCGGTCGCCTACGCGGTCTGGTCGGGGGCCGGCACCGCGGCGGTCGCCGGGATCGGCGTGGTCGCCTTCGGCGAGTCGCTCGGCCGGCTGCAGTGGCTGGGGCTCGCGCTGGTGATCGTCGGGGTGGTCGTGCTCAACCTCAAGGGCAGCCACTGACGGCCACCTGACCTGTCGTCAGTTCGCGAACAAGCTGCCCAACTCGCCTGCCGGGGCGGGAAGTCGGACCCCCGACTTCCCGCCCCGAGCCGTTCGCTACCGTGTCCCCCATGACGGACCCCCGGCGCCATCACTACCGCTTCGCCCACCGCGAGCTCGCCCGCCAAGTACTGGAGTTCGGCCCCCGCGTGGCCACCCCGACCCCGGACGGCGGCAGCCTGCTGCCGGTCGTCACCCAGATCTGGGACGACCTCGGCCGGACCCTCCCGCCCGAGGAGCGCCTGCCCACCCACGGCCTCGACTGCCGCCACCTCTCGGTCGACGGCCACCACATGCTGCTGGTCACCCTGCCCACCCCGGTCGGCGCCACCGAGGCCCACTACGTCGCCGCCGTCCACCCCCGGGGCTCCCGGACCATCCGCTACGTGACCCTGGAGCACGCCTTCGATCCCCTCGACGGCAGCCCCGGCACCGTCCTCGGCGAGTGGACCTCCGAGAGCCACCTCAACCACGGCCGGGGCCCCTCCCCCGTCGCCGAACTCTTCGTCGCGGCGGTCGTGGACCTCGTCACCCCGAAGAAGCGCGGCTTCTGGCGCCGCTGACGCCACCGCACCCGTCCGGCCGGGGCCGCCGGCGCCGAGGCGGCGTCGACGGCCCGTAAAGGTATCGTCAAAAATACGTCCGTACAGGCAAGTTGATCGACAGGAACCGATCAACCGCGCACTGGCGAGGGCTATGCTCACCCGGTCCGACAATCGACGCACGGGGGGCGAAAGTGGCCGATTTCACGGTCAGCACCGAATTCCTCGCCAAGTTGGCCCAAGACCTCAAAGGCTGCGGCGACGAACTCGACCAGGGGCTCAAGGCACTCCGGGAGGCGAGCCGCACCGGCACCGGGTTCGACTTCCTGGACGACGCCTGCGGGCACTTCCAGAGCAAGTGGGAGTACGGCCTGAAGAAGGTCCGCGAGTGCGTCAAGATCCTCGACGACGGCCTGGACAAGGTGCAGCAGAACTACGACGGCACCGAGCAGAGCATCACCAAGGCCCTCACCCCCGCGGCGGGGCAGTCATGACCGCACCCACGCCGCCCGACTGGTCCGGCCTCGGCTTCAACCCCACCCCCGGCGACTCCGCCGCCGTCACCGGCCTCAGCGGAAGCCTGCGCCGGGTGGGCCAGCACCTGACCGACGTCCACACCACGCTCGCCCAGCTCTCCGCCAACCAGGGCCAGTGGACCGGCGACGCGGCCAAGGCCTTCGCCGGCCAGTTCGGCAAGCTCCCCGCGTACCTGCAGGACGCCGCCGACTCCATCACCGCCGCCTACCAGGCACTCGACGTCTGGTACCGGGCGCTCACCGAACACCAGCCCAAGGCCGCCGAGTTGGCGCGCGCCGCGGTCACCGCCAAACAGCACAAGGAACAGGCCGAGCAGGCCCACGCCACCGCGGCGGCGGCCCCCGACCTCAAACTGGCCGGCCAGAGCTTCCCCGACGACGCCTCCCTCGCCGCCGCCGAACAGCGCTACACCAAGGCGAAGAGCCACCTCGACGCGGCCGCCGACCTGGTCACCAGCGCCGCCGACGAACTCACCGGCCTGCGGAACCAGGCCCACGAACTCGCCGAGGCCCACACGTCGGACGCCCACAAGACGGCCGACGCCATCCGCAAGGCCGCCGACAGCAAGGCCCCGCCGGAGCCGGGCTGGCTCAGCAAGGTCGGCAACTGGCTGAAGAACCACGGCGCGGACCTGCTGACGGTGGCGGCCGGCGTCTGCGGCGTCGCCGCGATCTTCTTCCCCGCGCTCGCCCTGCCCGCCATCCTGCTGAGCGCCGCCGCCGCGGGCGCGCACGCCACCCAGTACGCCGTCAAGGGCCAGCTGTGGCCGCCGCAGAAGAACATCGGCAACTGGCTGACCCTGGGCGGCGACGTGCTCGGCGCGATCCCCGGCGTGGGCGTCGCCGCCAAGGGCGTGACCGCCGCCCGGGAGGCGAGCCTCGCCGGGAAGGGAGTGCGCGGCGCGGTCACCGCCGGGACGACCGAGGTCCGGTCCGCCGCCCGCGCGGTCGACCCGGCCAACCCGATCTTCACCACCGCGATCGAGAAGCCCGCGATCAAGCTCGGGCTCTCCAAGGCCGCCGCGATGGACGTCTCCGACGGCGTCCAGGCCGTCACCACCGCCGGACTCAACGCCCCGACCGCGTACGCCCTCACCCAGGACAACCCGAGCAACGGCCTGACCAGCGCGGTCAACTACACCACCGGCGCCAACAACCTCTTCGGCTCGGGCGGCCTCGCCGCCGGCGGCGGCAAGGCCAACGCCGTCGTCGGCACCGTGTCCACCGTCGGCAACCTGCTCGGCCTCGGCGGATGGGCGGCCGGCTATGGACGCTGAGAACCCGCCGCTCTGGCTCACCCTCCCCGGGGGCTTCACCTCCGTCGACCCGACCGAGGACCTCGGCGACCGGATGGCCCGCACCGCCGAGCAGCTGGACGCGCTCTTCCCCGACGCCGCGCCCGAGCAGAAGCTCAGCGCGGTGATCGCCGCCGAGACCGCGTTCCAGGCCCAACTGCGCGAGGGCGCCGTCCACGTGTCCGGCTGCCTGGTCCGCGCCGGGGACGGCGAGCCCGTCCACGGCATGTTCACCGTCTTCCTCCGCCCGCAGGAGCTCGGCCCGCCCGGGAGCTACCCCGCCCGCGTCGCCGAGGAGCTGGCCGAGGCCTGGCCCGACGCCGACGTCGGCGTGGTCGACCTCCCGGTCGGCCGGGCCGCCCTCGTCGCGCGCGACGTCGAGGTCCCCGTGCCGGGCGCGGTGTGGGGCGTCCCCGAATCCACCGTCAGCACGGTGCGCCAGCTCGAACTGCTGCTCCCCCACCCGTGGAGCCCCCACGTGGTCGCCGCCGTCTTCACCACCGAGGACCTCGACCACTGGGACGAGTGGCTGCCCCTGCTCGCCACCGCGTTCCGCGGCATCTCCTTCCACCCGCCCCGGGACGAGAGCGCCGACGGCCTGCCGGCCGAGCAGTGGGACAACATCCGGAAGGCCTTCGGATGACGACCGCCCCCGTCCGCCGGGCCTGCGCCCTCGCCGCCGTCCTGACCGGCCTGTTCGTCACCGTCGTCCTCGCCGGCGCCTACGTCGGCACCGCCCTCGTCGTCGGCCTGGTGATCCTCTACCTCGTGGTGGCGGGCGTGGGACTGGCGAAGCTCCGGGGGCCCGGCAGCGACCCCGGTTACAAGGACACCGGCGGGGCGCTGGCCCTGGTGGCCCTGGCCGTCGTTCTGGCCACCGCCGCGGGCGGCGACGCCTGGCAGAACCTCGTGCTGTCCTCCGGGCGCGAGGTGAACGCCGTGGTGGCGTCCGAGAAGGCCGACAGGTCGTCCCGCGGCTCGACGACCTGGAGCTACACCCTCACCTCGGCGGACGGCGCCACCGTCCCCGGCGGGCCGCTGGCCCAGGACTCCGAACGCTTCAAGCCCGGCGACACCGTCACCGTCCGCATCGACCCGGCCGGACGCGTCGCCCCCAAACTCCCGGGCGAGGCGGCCTCATCGGCCTCCCTGTGGTCCGTCATCGGACTCAACGCCGCCATCGCGGCCCTCGTCCTCTGCCTCGCCCACCTCGGCAACCGCCCCCGCGGAACCACGGGGTGACCGGCAAGCCCCCGCACCGGTGGGGCGGCGGGCGCCGACACGACGTCCACCCGCGGCGGGAAGCGGCCGGGGCCTCCTTCGAACGCCCCGCGGCCGGGGGCCCGAAGAGGGGCCCTGGGGCCTGTCGGGGCGCGTGCCCCGGTGTCGCCCCGCGGCCGGGGTCCGAAGAGGGGTCCTACCCCCGTACCACCCGCGCCCGCAGGTAGTTGCGCCGGCCGAAGTTCGGCTCGTCCACCGCCGTCAGCTCCTCGACCTGGAACCGGTAGAGGGCCGCCGCGCCGCCCCCGGTGAGGAACTGCCGCCGGACGTCCTCGTCCTGCGCGAAGGCCGGGTACCGACCCTGGTACGCCGCCAGTGCCGCCTCCGCCTGCCGCCCCCAGGCCTCGCTCGCGCTGCCGGTCAGCTGCAGCCCGCGCAGCTGCTCGCCGAAGACCGGCGGCGGCAGGAACACCGTGGCGGCGGCCCGGGCCTCCTCGGCGAGGTGGTGGCTGTGCCGGGTGGAGCGCTCGCTGACGAAGTAGAGGACCAGCTCCTCGTCGTAGGCGAAGAAGGCCAGGTTGGCGTGCGGCCCGTGTTCGTGGCCGGCGGTGGCGAGGGTGAGCACCATCGCCTCCGCGAGCAGCCCCTCGACGCCCTTGTGCAGCAGATCGCCGGGCCAGTCCCCCTGCGTGATGTCGAGTCTGTACGGCATTCGGCACTCCCTCCGCTGGCACGCCCGGCGCCCACGCGCCCCGAGCACGACTGAGCCGGGCGGGCGCCCCCTCAGGAGGCCCCACGCCCGGCTCACATGCTCTACCCGCCACCCCGGACGGACAAGGGTCGCGGAACGGGTGGAATCGGCGGGTTCGGCGGGATCGGAAGGACCGGCGGGATCGCCGGACCCGCCCGCGCCCGGCCGCCTCAGTGCCGCTGCGCCCCCGACGCGGAGTAGCCGCGGCTGACCACCGGCAGCTCGCCCGGCCCGAGCAGCGGCCGCAGCGCGCCGGCTCGCATCCGGTCCACCAGCGGCCCGCAGCGCCCCGCGACCGGCGCCAGCGCCACCGCGGCCAGCAGGCCGACCAGCGCGCCCACCGCCACGTCGTGCGGGTAGTGCACGCCGACCCAGACCCGGGAGGCGGCCATCAGCACCGCGAACAGCCCGGCCACCCAGCCGAGCCGCCGGTCGACGAACCAGAGCGCGGCCGCCGCCGCGAAGGCGATCACCGAGTGGTTGCTCGGGAAGGACCAGTCCCCGGCGCCCGGGCAGGCCTCCAGCGAGAGGCTGCCGGGGATCTGCGCGCAGGGTCGGGTCTCCTCGACGATCCCCTTGAACACCGAGTTGACGGCGTACGCGATGACCACGATCAGCGGCGAGGCCAGCACCTTCGCCATCACCGCGGAGTCGGCGCCGCGCGCCCGCCACCACGACCAGAACATGAAGAGCGCGAACAGTCCCAGGCCGAACGCCGACCAGGCCTTGATCAGCTCGTCCAGCCAGTGCGGGGCCGACTGCGCCCACCCGTTGACCCGGGTGTAGAGGCTGCCGTCGATGCCGCTGCCGTCGTAGACGGCCAGGGCCCGGGAGGACATCACGCGTCACCTCCGTGACGTGGCGCCTTACGGGCGCTGAACAGTTCGAGAACATTGGGGAGCACGGGGACAACTACTACCAGACCGATGGTGGGCGGCCGATATCGGTCGCGTCCGGGCGGCGAGGTGCCGGGCCCGCGCCCGGCGCGCACCCCGCGGGCCGCCCGGACCGTGCCGATCGCCTCGACCGCACTGCCGACGGCCCGCCGGAGGGTGAACGAGCGGACCGGCCGCTCCCGTACGCGACGCGGCGGAACTGGCACCGTTCGGAGCACCGGACGGGCCGGGCGGGCGCGATCGCCGGGGAACCGGAGCACGACCGAAGGACCTCCCGTACGTTGGAGGGCGGCTCACCGCAGGACACGCCCAGGCCGTCTACAGTCGCGTAGACGGTCTACGAGACTGTAGACGAAACTTGGAGGAAACGCCGCCATGTCCGACGTACCGTCCGCCCGCCGGCCCGCCGGGGAGCTGGAGGCCGAGGTGCTGGCCGCGCTCTGGTCGGCCCGGCGGCCGCTGACGCCGCAGGACGTCCAGGCGGCGCTCGGCGGGGACCTCGCCCGCACCACCATCGCCACGATCCTGGCCCGGCTGCACGACAAGGGGACGGTCGAACGCACCCGGGCCGGCCGCGCGTACGCCTACACCCCGACCGTCCAGGACACCGCCGGTCTGGCCGCCCGCCGGATGCACACCGAGCTGCGCCGCGAGGCCGACCGCTCCACCGTGCTGGCCCGCTTCGTCTCCGACCTCTCCGCCGAGGACGAACAGCTGCTCCGCGACCTGCTCGGCGACGGCCCCGCCACCCCGGACACCGGAGCCGGCGGCCCCGCCGTCCTCGGAACCGGCGCCGACGGCCCCCACGACGGCCGCCCGGGGGCTGTCGGCCGATGATGATCGCCGTCTGGGCCCCGCTGCTGCTGCCGTTCCTGGCCGCGCCGCTGGCCCGCCGCCTCGCCGAGGCGCTGTCGCCGCGGGCCGCCGCCTGGACCCTGGCCGGCAGCACCGCCGTACTGGCCGGGGGCACGCTCTGCTCGCTCGGCCTGCTCGCCGCCGACGGGCTGCTCCAGCTGCCGCCGGTCGCCGCCCTCGGCCACCTCTCGCTGCCCTGGCTCACCGCGGCCGCCCCGGACGCCCCGTTCGCCGCCCTCGCGGCCACCCTGGCCCTGGCCGCGCTCACCGCGCTGGCGGTGCGCACGGCCCGCCGCCGACGGCGGGAACTGCGCACGGCCCGGGCCGCCCTTCCGCCCGCCGACCAGCATCCGGACATGCGCCCCCGGCGCGCCACCGTGCGCCGAACGCGCACCCCGGACCGCCTCGCCACCCCGGACCGCCTCACCGCTCCGCCCCGGCCCCCGCTCCGCCGCCCCCTCCGCTCCGCCCTCACGGCCCTCACCGCCCTGCTGCGCCCCGCCGAGCCGCCGCTCGCCGTCCTCGACGACGAGCGCGCCGACGCCTTCGCCCTGCCCGGCCGGCTGCGCCGCCCCGGCCGACCGGGTGAGCCCGGCCGGATCGTGGTCACCTCCGGCATGCTGGGCGCCCTCAGCGGGCCGGAGCGCTCCGCCCTGCTCGCGCACGAGCGTGCCCACCTGGCCGCCCGTCACCACGTCTTCCTCGCCGTCGCCGAGCACGCCGCCGGCATCCACCCGGCGCTCCGCGCGCTGCGCACGCCCCTCGGGTACCACCTGGAGCGCTGGGCCGACGAGGTGGCGGCGGCCCGGGTCGGCGACCGCACCGTGACCGCCCGGGCGGTCGGCCGGGCCGCCCTGGCCGCGAGCCGCGCCCCGCGGCCGGACCGGCCCCGGCTGGCCCCCGCCGCCCACTCCGGGCCGGTCCCGCGCCGGGTCGCCGCGCTGCTGCAGCCCCGGCCGGCCGCCGCCCCCGGTACCCGGCTGCGGGCCGTCGCGCTGGCCCTGGCCGCCTGTCTGGCCCTGAGCACCGGCGCCACCCTGGAGGCCACCGCCGACCTGCACCACGTCGTCGAGGCGGCTCAGCAGGGCGCGGAGGCGCGGCACTGAAGCCGGTCGCACGGCGCTGAAGCGTGCCGCGCGCGGCACTGAAACCGCCCGCACGGCGCGGGACGGCGGCCGCGCCGCCCGCGGCCGCCGTTCCGTACCGTCCGGTATGCCGAGTTGGCAGACCCCATCCCCACGGACCCAGCGCCCCCGTACGCTTTCGTCAGCGCGTCGGCCCCGGCGCGACCTCGAACGGCGGCGAGGAGCGGACCGAGTGCGGCAGACCGGACGGCAGTCCCGACGACCAGAGCGCCGCACCCCGCCGACCGCGGCGGAGCTGTCCAAGGTCCACGAGCGCACCCTCGCCGAAGCCGCCGCCCGCGAGCTGACCGGACCCGCCTCCCCCGAGGAGAACGGCGCCCCCGGCCTGCTCGAACCCCGACCCGAGATCGGCGACTCCTGGGCCCGGCTGCGCCGGCTCGGCCTCGACCCCGACAGCGGCGCCGCCGCCGTCCTGCTCGGCCCGGCCGAAATCGAACAGAGACGCCGCGCCAGCGGGCTCGACACGGTCGTGCCGGTGCTGCGCCAGACCCTGCTGGAGCCGACCGACGCGCTCCCGCTGATCCTCGCCATCGCCGACGCCGAGGGCCACGTGCTCTGGCAGGAGGGCGAGCGCGGCCTGCGCCGCAGCGCCGACCGGATCGGCTTCATCACCGGCGCCCGCTGGATCGAGGAGAGCGTCGGCACCAACGGCATCGCGGTCGCCCTGCGCGCCCGGCGCCCGATGCACGTCCACTCCGCCGAGCACTACCTGCGCAGCCACCACTCCTGGACCTGCGTGGCCGCGCCCGTCCACGACCCCGGTACCGGACAGCTGGTCGGCGCCATCAACCTGAGCGGCCCGGCCCACAGCATCCGCCCCTACCTGCTCCAGCTCACCGCCACCGCCGCCCGGCTGGCCGAGACCGAGCTGCGCGCCCACCGGCTGGAGGCGCTGCACCAGCTGCGCACCCTGGCCGCGCCGATGCTCGCCCGGGTCGGCGGCCCGGCCCTGGTGGTGGACGCGGCCGGCTGGACCGCCGCCGCCGCCGGACTGCCGCCGCCCAACCGGCTGCGGGTACCCAGCGAGGGCTGGGCCCCGGCCGCCGTGCACTGGGTGCCCGGCCTCGGCGAGTGCGTGCTGGAACCGCTCGCCGACGGCTGGCTGGTGCGCCCGGTCCGGCCGCCCGGGGAGGGCGGCGCCGGCACCGTGGGCGGCGAACAGGCCGAGGGCGCCCGGCTCCGGCTCGACCTGCGCCGGGCGGACCGCCCCGAGCTGTCCGTCCGGGGCGCGGCCGGCAGCTGGTCCCACCCGCTCAGCCCGCGCCACGCCGAACTGCTGCTCCTGCTCGCTACCCGGCGCGAGGGCAGCAGCGCCGCCCAGCTCGCCGAGGCGCTGTTCGGCGACGCGGGCCGGACGGTCACGGTGCGCGCCGAGCTGTCCCGGCTGCGCCGCTACCTCGGCGGGCTGCTGGCCCACCGGCCGTACCGGATCGCCGAGTCGGTGCTGGTCACCGTGGACGGGCCGGACGACCCGTACGACCTGCTGCCCGCCTCCACGGCCCCGGCCGTCCGGCGGCTGCGGGCCGCGCTGGCGACCGGGACGGCCCTGCTGCCCGGCACGGCGGCCGTCCCTCCGCCGCGTACGCCCGGGGACGCCCCGCTCGCCCGCTGAGACCGGTCCGCGGCGCGCCCGCCCGCGGATCACCGGGTGACGGCCGTCAGCCGCTCGCCAGCAGCGCGGCCAGGTCGGCGTCGGTCGGGCCGCAGTCGCGCTCCTGCTCCTCGGAGACCAGCGCGTAGGTCCGGTCCAGCCAGGCCTGCACCACGGGCTTGGAGGCCTCCAGCAGGGCGCTGCCGTGCGGGGATTCGAGCGCCAGGTGCAACGTCGACCCGTGGCACGGGCAGTACGCCGGCCACAGTTTGACGTCGCCCTGGCCGCTCAACGTGCACAGGCCGTCGCGCAGCAACTCGCGCGAGAACACCCAGTCGGCCTCGTCCGGCCGCCCCAGGTGGAACGTCAGCAGCACCTCGTACGGGCGGGCGGCGTCGAACCGGAACCGGGTGCGCACCTCGCCGACCACCTCCTCCCCCAGCGAGATCCGCAGGGGCAGCACCTCCTCCACCGCCGCCGGAGCGGCGGTGGAGCCGTCCCCATCGCCGCCCGTGGGGGTGGCGGCGAGGGGTGCACTTGAGGCTGCGGACAGCGGGTCGGGCGGCATGACGGTCTCTCCGGGACGGCGTGGGATGTCCTCAGCGTGCGCCACGGCGTGCCCGGCGGGCAAGGGTTGCAAGAGGGTTGCAATAACCCCCTTCCGGTGCGACCGCCCCTTACCCGCGCTTGTCGGACGGAGTGTCAACTTCCGTACGTCGAACGGATGTCCAAGAAATGGATGGAACCCGTCCACCGTATGACCGGCCGCTGGTACGCTCTCCCCCTCCCCGGCGCGGGCCCGCCGCGGAACGGCCCGGGACGGCCGGAGCCGGGCCCGGTGCCAGCGCGTGGGAGAATACGGCGACGCGACGGCGGCTTCGGGGAGGGAGGGGTCCGGTGGCTGTGCGCGAGGACACCGCGCTGGACGTGTCGCACGAGCCCGAACGGCACGGCCGACACGGCCGGCCACGCCCGTTCGGCGGCCGACTGCGACTGCCCACCATTCGTTTCTCCGGCGCCGCCATGGCGATGTCCACCGTCGTCGGCATCAGCATCGCCACCACCCTCCTCCTCAACGAGCAGCAGGGGATCGGCCGTCGGGCCGGCGTGGCCCGGGTCGGCTCCACCCCGCCGCCCACCCCGGGCGCCACCGACCAGGCCGAGGCGGTCTCCGCCCAGACCCCCACCGCCACCCCGGCCTCCGGCGGGCCGTCCGCCGCCCGGCAGCCGGCCCACCCGTCCACGCACCCCGCGGTCCGCCCCACCGGCGCGGCCCCGGTCGTGGCGACCCCGCCCGCCGACCGCTCGGCGCACCCGGGGGCCCCGGCCGGCGGGCTGACCGCCACCGGGCAGGACCCGCAGGCCTCCGGCACCCAGCTCACCGGCACGGAGCCGGGCGCACCGGCCACGGCGGGGCCCTCGCCCTCGCCGACCCCGCCCACCGGACAGCCCACCGGACAGCCCACCGGGCAGCCGGGCGGACAGCCTGCCGGGCAGCCCGCCGCCGGCGAGTCCCCGCACGTGCCCGTCATCAAGCCCACCGCGCCCACCGCGCCGACGGCGCCCGCCCGCCCGGTGCCGCCGCCCGGCGGGGCCGCCCCCGGTCCCACCGCGCCCCCCGGGCCTTCCGGCCCCACCGCGCCCGACCCGAGCGCCGACCACGCCCTGGCCGGCGTCCCCCTGGTCACCCCGTTCGGCCGCGACGGCCTGCGGCACGAGCTCGGCCTCACCGTGAGCGAGCCGCTCACCGCGCTGCAGGCCGAATTCCGGCTCGTCCCGGGCGATTCGGCCGCCGGTACCGGCACCGCCTGGACCGATCTGCCCGGCGCCGTGGTCACCGTCCAGCAGGAGCGCGGCACCCTGGTCTACCGCTTCACCACGCCGCCCGGCACCGACGTCCGGCCCGGCCGCTACACCTTCGGCGTGCGCGGCGCCCGCCCGGCCGCCGCCGACCCGTCCGCGGTCCGCAAGTCGGCGCCGACGGAGAGCTGGAGCGCCTCCGCCTTCGCCCTCTGCCACCCGCGCGCGGTGGCCGCGCTCGGCACCTTCGGCGCCGCCCCGCCGCCGCCCGCCGCGCCGCCGCAGGGCCCCGGCCTCCCGGGCGCCGCAGGTCAGGCCCCCAGTGCCCCCGGTGGCCCCGCCGCCCCACCGGTCACCGCGCCGCGCTGACGGCCGCGCCCGCCCCGCCCGCGCCACCGCCCGGGCGGCGGTCGGCTGTCACACGGTCCCAACCGTCCGACGATCCGACAGCTGACCTGCCCGGACGGGCGCATCCCCGCACCCCCGTTCGTTACTGTGGGCAGCACCCGGCCGGGCGCCCCCAAACGGCCCCTGCCCGGGCCGCCGTTCCGCACCCGAGGAGGAGTCCGTGCCCACCGTCCTGACCCAAGGCGGCAACGCACCGCTGACCGCCGCGCGAGTGACCGTCGAGGTCACCGCGCCCAAGGCGCTGGACGTCTCCGGCCTGCTGCTGACCGATGCCGGAAAGGTGCGCTCGGACGACGACTTCGTCTTCTTCAACGCCCCGAACGGCCCCGGCGTCAGCCACCGCCCGGCCGCCGCCGGCTCCCCCGACGCGATCACCGTCGACACCCGGGCCGTCCCCGCGGACATCACCAAGATCGTGGTCACCGCCAGCCCCGCCGACCAGGTCTCCACCTTCGCCGGGACGGAGCCCACCGCCACCGTCCGCGACGCCGACACCGGCGAGGTCCTGGTCACCTTCACCCCGCCCCAGCTGGGCCTGGAGACCGCGCTCATCGTGGTCGAGGTCTACCTGCGCAACGGCGCCTGGAAGGTCCGCGCGGTCGGCCAGGGCTACGCCGACGGGCTCGCGGGCATCGCCACCGACTTCGGTGTCAGCGTCGACGACTCCCCGGCGCCGGCCGCCGCGGCCACCCCGGCCGCGCCCGTCGCCCCGCCCGCGCCCCGGCCCCGGTGGCCGCGCCGGCCCCGGCCCCGGCCGACCGGACCCTCCAGCTGCCCACCCCGCCGGCCGACCCGTTCGACACCCCGCCCCCGCCGCCCGCCGCCCCGGTGGACCCGCGGATCGCCCTCGCCACCGGCTCCCACCCGCTGCCCCCGGTCCCGCCCGCGCCGCCCGCCGCGCCCCCGGCCCCCGCCGCGCCGGCCCGGATCACCCTGGACAAGGGCCGGGTCAGCCTGGTCAAGGGCAGCTCCGTCTCCCTGGTCAAGAACGGCCGCCCCTTCCTCTCCTCCGTCCGGATGGCCCTCGGCTGGGAGCCCGCCGCCCGCGGCCGCAGCGTCGACCTGGACGCCTCCTGCCTGGCCTTCGACGCCCGCCACAAGCGGCTGGAGACGGCCTGGTTCATGAAGCTGAACATCTTCAACGGCGCCATCGCCCACTCCGGCGACAACCTCACCGGCGGCGGCGACGGTGACGACGAGCTGATCACCGTCCACCTGGAGGGCCTGCCCGCCGAGGTCCACGGCCTGGTCTTCGTCGTCAACTCCTTCTCCGGCCAGAAGTTCACCGACGTGAAGAACGCCTACTGCCGCCTGCTGGACGCCGCCACCAACGAGGAGCTCGTCCGCTTCGACCTCACCCACTCCGAGGCCCGCACCGGCGTGGTGATGTGCAAGCTGGTCCGCCGCCCGGGCGGCGAGTGGGAGATGACGGCGCTCGGCGAGTACGTCGACGGCAAGACCGCCCGCGCGATGATCGAGCCTGCCGCCGCGCTGCTCTGACCCACCGCGCCGTCACGCCCACGGCCGCGAATTCACCCTCCTGAGGCATCAAGTCGTTTACGGACCGACTCGATTGACTCTCAGGGGGGTGAATCGCACTCTCCCCCGCACCCGCTGAGGAGAGACCGTGCCACGCTTCCTGTCCCGCCTCGCCGTCGCCGGCACCGCCGCCGTCCTCGCCGCCACGCTGACCACCCCCACCACCGTCCAGGCCGCCGCCAAGCCGGCCGAACGCACCCGGGCGCTGTCCTGGGTGGCCATGGGCGACTCCTTCACCGCCGGCGTCATCGAGGCCACCGGCGCCGAGACCGAGCCCCGCGACGGCTGCGCCCGGACCGTCGAGTCCTATCCCGAGATCATCCGCCGCGACCTCGGCGCCCTGACCGACCTGCGCAACGTCAGCTGCAGCGGCGCCACCACCGAGAACGTCCGCACCGCCAAGCTCTCCCCGCTCGGCCGCCCGCTCCCGCCGCTCGGCACCGACCCGAACGCCCCCTACCCGCCCGTCCCGCCGCAGATCGACTCCGCCGGCCCGGACACCGACCTGATCACCGTCGGCATCGGCGGCAACGACCTCGGCTTCGCCGGGATCCTCAAGGACTGCATCGAGCTCGGCGCCACCCACCTCGGCCAGGGCACCCCCTGCAAGGACCGGTACGACGCCGTCCTGCCCGACCGCCTCGCCGGGCTGAGCACCGCCTACGGCACCATGCTGACCGAGCTGCACGCCAAGGCCCCGTCCGCCAAGGTGATCACCGTCGGCTACCCGCACCTCGTCCCCGAGGACGCCGGCCTCTGCACCTACGGCGACCTGCTGCAGTTCGCCACCTTCAGCACCGGCGACCTCGCCTGGGCCCGGACGGCGATCCTGGAGCCGCTCAACGCGGTCGTCGCGCGGAGCAGCGCCGACCACGGGGACACCTTCGTCGACCTCTACCCCGCCAGCGCCGGCCACAGCGTCTGCGACGCCGACCGCTGGGTCGACGGCGTGCTGAGCACCGTCCTCCCGCTGACGTACGGACTGGTGCACCCGAACGCCCGGGGCCAGGCCGGCGCCGCCGCCGTGGTCGAGCACGCCGTCCGCGGCGGCTGAGCCGAAAACCGGTGGCCGCGCGGCCCGCGCCCGGGGCATCCTGACCGGATGATCATCCGCGAAGCCACCCCCGAGGACTGGCCGGCCATCTGGCCGTTCTTCCAGGCCGTCGTCGCCGCCGGCGAGACCTTCCCCTACCCGCTCGACATGTCCTTCGAGCTCGGCCGGGAATGGTGGATGAAGACCGCCCCCGACCGCACCGTTGTCGCGGTGGACGAGGACGGGCGGATCGTCGGCAGCGCCACCATGAACCGCAACCGCCCGGGCAACGGCTCGCACGTCGCCAGCGCCAGCTACCTGGTCGACCCGGCCCACCACGGCAAGGGCATCGGGCGGGCCCTGGTCGAGCACACCCTCGACTGGGCCCGCGGGGCGGGCTTCCGCGCCATGCAGTTCAACGCGGTCGTCGCCAACAACCACCGCGCCGTGAAGCTCTACGAGTCGCTCGGCTTCGAGGTCGTCGGCACCGTCCCCGAGGCCTTCCTGCACCCGGTCGACGGCTACGTCGGCCTGCACGTCATGTACCGGGCCCTGTAACCGCGGGGGTCTACTCCTCGATCGCCCCGCCGACCCGCCGCAGGTGCTGCCGGAAGCTGTACGCCGGGTCGGCGGCGCGGCGCTCCAGGTAGTCGTCGAAGGCGGTCTGCCGGCGCAGCGTGTCCCCGGCGGCGATCCGCCCGGCCTGGGCGCGCTCGGTCCGGGCGATCGCGCCCGCCGTCTCCAGCACCTCCTCGACCCGGTCGGCGGGCACGAACAGCACCCCGTCCGGGTCGGCGAACACCACGTCCTCGGCGGTCACCGCGTGCGGCCCGACCCGCGCCGACAGCAGCGCCTCCGGCTCCCGCTCGTCCAGCCGCACCGGCCCGAGCGGCAGCGCGCCGTAGCTGAACACCGGCAGCCCGATCTCCACCAGCTCGGGGGTGTCCCGGTGCAGCCCCCACACCACGATCCCGGCCACCCCGGCGGCCCGCGCCTCCAGCACCGCGAGGTCCCCGATGCAGGCCTCGTCCGTCCGCCCGCCGTTGTCGATCACCAGCACGTCCCCGTCCCGGGCGGCCCCGTACGCCTCCAGGAACACGTCCACGCTCCCGTAGTGCCGCACCGGCAGCACCCGCCCCGCCACCCGGCCCCCGCCGACCACCCCGGCCACCCCCACCGGCGCCACCCGCACCCCCACCCCGACCCGCACACACGCATCCGCCACCAACGGCGTCGACAACCCCTCGAACCCCTTCAGCATCCCCAACTCCTCCGAGTAAAAGGCCAGTTCACCAGCACCGGATCCTATGCCGGGCCCCGAACTCACACCATCGAGTGGCGATCACCTATCCACCGCCCGTCGGACAACCGGCACACCTAACCTGTCGGCGAGTCACTGAAGGGAGTTCAGGCGAGCATGACGGACAGCGAGATCCTCCTGGAGCTTTTCCTGGAGCTGGAGATGCCGGAGGGTCTTCGGGCCCAGCTCGTGAACGGCGACATCATCGTCGAGCCTCCCCCTGACGGACACCACGAGCACATCCTCAGCCACCTGATCGACCAGATGCACGGCGAAGCCGCCGCCGAGATGCAGGTGTCCGGCCACAAAGGTCTCCGCCTGCCCGGGGGCGGAGGCCACCCGCCCGACCATGTCATCCCCGACCTCACCGTCGTGCCCAAGGCGCTCCGCCTCTTCCGTGGCGCCCCTCCGTGGATGGAACCGGACGGCGTCGCCATGGTCGCCGAAGTCACGTCCAGCAAGCCCGACCAGGACCGCATCGCCAAGCGGCACTGCTACGCCCGGGCCGGCATCCCGCTCTATCTCCTCATCGACCGCGAGAGGTCGCAGGTGAGCCTCTTCGGCCAGCCTCACCGCGAGGAGTACACCGAGGTGCACCTGGCCGCCTTCGGCGAGCCACTCGCCCTCCCCGCGCCCTTCGACTTCGAGCTCGACACCAAGCCCTTCCTCTAGGAGACGCGAAACGGCCCGCACCCCCTCCCACACAGGGGGTACGAGCCGTTCCTCCGAACCGGCGGCGTCAGCCGCGGGTGGCCATGGCGCGCAGGAAGAAGGTCAGGTTGGCCGGGCGCTCGGCGAGGCGGCGCATGAAGTAGCCGTACCACTCCTGCCCGTACGGGAGGTAGACCCGCATGGTGTTGCCCTCGCCGGCGAGGCGCAGCTGCTCCTCGGGGCGGATGCCGAACAGCATCTGGTACTCGAAGGAGTCCCGCTTGCGGCCGTTCCACTGGGCCAGCTGGCCGGCGATCTTGATCATGTTGGGGTCGTGCGAGGCGATCATCGGGTAGCCCTCGCCGGCCATCAGGATCTTCAGCGCGCGGACGTACGCGAGGTCGACCTCGTGCTTGCCCTGGAAGGCGACCGACTCGGGCTCCTTGTAGGCGCCCTTGCACAGGCGCACGCGGGAGCCGGGGCCGGAGAACTCGCGGCAGTCAGCCTCGGTGCGGCGCAGGTAGGCCTGCAGCACGACGCCCAGCCAGGGGTAGTCCGCCCGCAGCTCGCGCGCGATGGCGAGGGTGGAGTCGGTGGTGGTGTGGTCCTCCATGTCGAGGGTCACCGTGGTGCCCGCGTCGGCGGCGGCCTCGCAGATGCGGCGGGCGTTCTCCAGCGCGATCTTCTCGCCGTCCACCGGGAGGAACTGGCCGACGGCCGACAGCTTGACCGAGACCTCGGCGCCGGCCGCCAGGCCGGTCTCCTTGAGGGCCTTGAGCAGGTGCTCGTAGGCCTCGGCGGTGCCGGCGGCCTGGGCGGCGTCCTGGGTGTCCTCGCCGAGGTGGTCCAGGGTGACCTTCCGGCCGGTGGCGACCAGGTCGTCGCAGGCGGTGACCGCGTCGTCGAGGGCCTCGCCCGCGACGAAGCGCTCGACTATCGCGTGGGTCGGGGGGAACTTCTCGACCACGGTGCGGACCTGCGGGGACCGGGAGGCCGCGAGAAGGGCGGAACGGAGCATCGTGACTCCTGGAGCTGGTGTTTCCAAGGGTGGCAGAAAGGGCCGGGGCGGCGATACGGGGGTGAAGTCGCCGCCCCGGCAGGGGCGACGCCCGGCTGCGGGGCCGGGCGTCGCGGGTGACCGTTGGCTACGGAACGAGCCGGATGGTCGGGTGGCTGGTCAGCCCATGTGCGGGTAGCGGTAGTCCGTCGGCGGGACGAAGGTCTCCTTGACCGAGCGGGTCGAGGTCCACCGCGTGAGGTTCTGCTTGGCGCCGGCCTTGTCGTTGGTGCCGGAGGCCCGGCCGCCGCCGAAGGGCTGCTGGCCGACGACGGCGCCGGTCGGCTTGTCGTTGATGTAGAAGTTGCCGGCGGCGAAGCGCAGCTTGTGCATCGCGTCCTGGGCCGCGGCGCGGTCCTGGGCGATGATCGCGCCGGTCAGGCCGTAGGCCGACGCCGACTCCATCTGGGTCAGCATCTCGTCGTACTTCTCGTCCTCGTAGACGTACACGGCGAGGATCGGGCCGAAGTACTCGTCCTTGAAGTACTCGCTGGCCGGGTCCTGGCAGACCAGGACGGTCGGGCGGACGAAGTAGCCGACCGAGTCGTCGTAGGTGCCGCCGGCGAGGACCTCCACGGAGGAGTCGGCCTGGGCGCGGTCGATGGCGGCCTTGTTCTTGGCGAAGGCGCGCTCGTCGATGACGGCCGACATGAAGTTGGACAGGTCGCTGACGTCACCCATGGTGAGGCCGTCGACCTCGGCGGCGAACTCGTCCTTGAGCCCGGCCCACAGCGAGGCGGGGACGTAGGCGCGGGAGAGCGCCGAGCACTTCTGGCCCTGGAACTCGAAGGCGCCGCGGGTCATCGCGGTCTTGAGGACCTTCGGGTCGGCCGACGGGTGGGCGACCAGGAAGTCCTTGCCGCCGGTCTCGCCGACGATCCGCGGGTAGGTGCGGTAGCCGGCGATGTTGTTGCCGACCTCGCGCCACAGGTGCTGGAAGGTGGCGGTGGAGCCGGTGAAGTGGATGCCGGCCAGTGCCGAGTGCTTCAGCGCGACCTCGGAGACGGCCAGGCCGTCGCCGGTCACCATGTTGATGACGCCCTTGGGGAGGCCGGCCTCCTCCAGCAGCTGCATCAGCAGGTGCGCGGAGAACTGCTGGGTCGGGGACGGCTTCCACAGCACCACGTTGCCCATCAGCGCGGGCGCGGTCGGCAGGTTGCCGGCGATCGCGGTGAAGTTGAACGGGGTGATGGCGTAGACGAAGCCCTCGAGCGGGCGGTGGTCGCTGCGGTTCCACACGCCGTCCGAGGAGATCGGCTGCTCGGCCATGATCTGGCGGGCGAAGTGCACGTTGAAGCGCAGGAAGTCGACCAGCTCGCAGGGGGTGTCGATCTCGGCCTGCTGGGCGGTCTTGGACTGGCCGAGCATGGTGGCGGCGGCCAGGGTCTCGCGCCAGGGGCCGGCCAGCAGGTCGGCGGCCTTGAGGAAGATCGCGGCGCGGGAGTCGAAGGAGAGCGCCTGCCAGGCCGGGGCCGCGGCCAGGGCAGTGTCGATGGCGTCCTGCGCGTCGGCCTGGGTGGCGTTGCGCAGGGTGCCGAGCCTCGCCGCGTGGTTGTGCGGCTGGACGACGTGGATCTCGGTGCCGCCGCCCATCCGGCGCTCACCGTTGATCGTCATGGTCAGCTGGACCGGCTCCTGGCCGCCCAGCTCCTTCAGCTTGGCCTCCAGACGGGCCCGTTCCGGGCTCCCGGGGGCGTAGCTGTGGACCGGCTCGTTCACCGGCGCGGGGACCTGGGTCACAGCATCCATGAAGCGCACGCTCTCCTTCGTTCGGTGCGGGGAAGGCCTGCGCGGGTCGCACGCGGGCCACAGCACGAACGCTATTCCTGGCTACCGGGCCACTTGATTGGCCGGGCGGCTAAATTCCCCCGTACGGCGTTGTCCGGGACGACTAAGGGATCACGCCGCGGTCACGGCCGGCCCGGCCGGGGCCACCCGCCGGTCCCAGTCGATCCGGTAGCCGTGCACCGGCCGCAGCGTCCGTTCCGGGCTCATGAAGGTCCGCATCGCGATCGGCGCGACCAGCCGGAACACCATCCGCCCGACCGGCCCGGAGGCCTTCTGGTTGTTGGTGCGGGCCGCGTCGGCGGCGATCTTCTCGACCCGGGGCCGGCGCAGCGCCTCGTAGGCGGCGAAGGCGGCGGTGTGGTCGGGCAGGTCGCGCAGGCAGCGGGCGAGTTCGACTGCACTCTCGACGGCGAGCGAGGCGCCCTGGCCGGAGCTGTTGGAGGGTGCGTGCACCGAGTCGCCGACGAGGACCATCCGGCCGCGGTGCCAGCGCGGCACCGAGGGCATGATCTCCAGCCGGGGGAAGGTCTCCATGCTCTGCGCGTCGGCCGTCCGCAGCACCTCGCGGGCGGGCAGGTCGTCGGCGTGCAGCTCGCGGCAGCGGCGCAGCCATTCCGCCGCGCCGAGGGCGCGGACCTCCTCCGGGTCGAGCGGCTCGGGCTGCGGGATGTTGCTGAACCAGGCGGTGCCGCTGCCGTCGGCCAGGCCCCAGTAGCCGAAGAAGGCGCGGGCGCCGTTGGCGAAGTGCACGGACTCGCCGCGTCCGGCCCGGCCGGGCAGCCGGTAGGAGCTGTAACCGCCGACGCCGAGCAGCCCGGTGTACCGCGCGGCGGGCGCGGCCGGGTCGATCAGGGTGCGGACGGTGGAGCCGGTGCCGTCGGCGCCGACCAGCAGGTCGCCGGTGGCGGTGGTGCCGTCGGCGAAGCGGGCGGTGATCCCGTCGGCGCCCTCCTCGACGCCGACCAGCCGCTTGCCCCACCGGACCTCGACGCCGGCCTCCGCCAGGCGCCGCTGCAGCACCTCGTAGAGCTCGGCGCGGCGCATCAGCCGGCCGCGCGGCAGGTCGGCGAGGCCGGCGAACTCGGCCAGCACGCCGCCCTTGCCGTCCTCGATCACCATCGGCCCGACCGGTTGCCCGATCCCGCCGACCTCTTCCCCCAGCCCGACGACGGCCAGCGCGCCGAGCCCGTTGGGGGCGATCATGAAGGTCCCGCCGATGCCCTCGGCGGAGGTCCGGTAGGCCTCGAACACGACCGGTTCGAGGCCGGCCTTGCGCAGCGCCAGGGCCGTCACCGGTCCGGCGATGCCGCCACCGACGACCAGGACCCTACGGCCCGTTCCGGTGGTCCCGTCAGTGCTGGTGGTTCCGTTGGTGCTCATTCCAGGCTCCTCATGAATTCCCGCAGGGTCCGGTTGAACTCCGGCTCCCCGATCCGGCCGATGAGGTTCTCGGTGTAGCGGCGCTCCGCCTCCAGCAGCGCGAGGGCGTACTCCTCCTCGATGACGAACATCGGGTGGACGTCCATCCCGGCGGCCTTGTGCAGCTGGGCGCGCGAGGCGTCGATCCGCGCGTCCAGCGCCTCCAGCCGGCGGCCGAGCAGCTCGGCCGCCTCCTCGGTGGGGAGCACCACCAGCAGGCAGAGGGCGACCCCGAAGGCGGGGTACTCCTCCTGCGGTTCGGCGATCCATTCGCGCATCCAGTCGAGGAGCTCCGTCTGACCCTCGGGGGTGAGGGCGTAGACGGTGCGCTCCGGCCGCTGGGTGTCGCGGACGGTCTCCTGTTCGGCGACGAACCCGGCCTTCCGCAGCTGCTCCACGACCATGTAGAGCGAGCTGCGGTTGTACTTGATGTTGCGGTCCTTGCCGTGCTCCTTGAGCCGGCGCCCCATCTCGTACGGGTGCATCGGCTCGGCTCCGAGTTCGGCCATGACCGCGAGGGCCAGCGGATTCGACACCTTGCGTCGCTTCGCCATGAGAGCGTTCCTCATCACTTGGTCAGTACCGACTATCCGACATCGAATAGTCGGAATCAACTATTCAGGAGTGACGGGCCAGAACTCTGTCCGTCCGGCTAAAATCAACCACACGGCGTTGTCCGAGCGGATGAAGGAGGCCCGGAGTGACCACCCCCGGCCTCCCGCTCCGCCAACTGCTGATGTCCCTCGGCGAGCCCCTGGTCGAACTCCAGGCCGCCCCACTGGGGCTGGACGTCCCGGTCCGCGACGTCGCGATCCTCGACCCGGAGGACCCGCCGACCGCCGCCCCCGGCGAGCTCGTCCTCGCGATCGGCGCCCGCGGCCGCGCCGCCCTCCCCGCCCTGCGCGCGGCCGGCCGGGCCGGCGCGGCCGCCGTGGCGGTCAAGCTGGACGGGCCCGGCCAGGCCGACGCGCTGCGCGAGGCGGCCACCGAGGCCGGCGTCGCCCTGCTGTCGGTGCGCCGGGAGACCCGCTGGGAGCACCTGGACTCGCTGGCCCGCGCGATCATCGCCGGACCGGACGCCCCGGACGCGCCCGGCGCCCCCGAGCCCAACGCGGGCGACCTCTTCTCCCTCGCGCAGACCGTCGCCGTGCTCACCAACGGCATCGTCTCGATCGAGGACACCTCCAGCCGGGTGCTGGCCTACTCCCGCTCCTCCGACTCCGACGAGGTCGACGACCTGCGCCGGCTCTCCATCCTCGGCTGGCAGGGCCCGGAGCCGTACCTGTCCAAGCTCCGCGAGTGGGGCATCTTCCAGCACCTGCGGAGCTCGGACACCCCGATCGCGGTCGAGCCGCACCCCGAGCTGGGCCTGCGCCGCCGGCTGGCCGTCGGCATCCGGGCCGGGGCGCAGCCGCTCGGCACCATCTGGGTGCAGGAGGGCGCGCAGCCGCTGGCCGCGCACGCCGAGCAGGCGTTGGTCGGCGCGGCCCGGGTCGCGGCCGCCCAGCTGGTCCGCCGCCGCCGGGAGCTGTCCGCCGACGTCCGGCTCACCCGGACCCTGCTGACCGGTCTGCTGGAGGGCTCCACCGGCCCCCAGTCGCTCGCCACCCACCTCGGCCTGGACCTGCGCCGCCCGGCCACCGTGCTGGCGTACGCCGCGCACACCACCGAGGCGCTGCACCGTTCCGACGTCACCGGCCTGATCTCGGTGCACACCGCCGCCCGGCACCGCACCGCGCTGCTCGCCCCGATCGAGTCCCGGGTGTACGTGCTGCTGCCCGAGCTGCCGCCCGGCCTGCCGATGGCCACCGTGCGCGGCTGGGCCTCCGAGGTGGTGGCGGCCGCCCGGGAGCACCTCGGCGTCCCGCTGCGGGCCGCGATCGGCTCGACCGTGGACGGCCTGGCCCAGGTGCCGGACTCCCGCGCGCAGGCGGACCGCATCCTGGACGCGATGGGCCGCGGCGGAGTGGACCTCGACGTCGCGGCGCTGATCGACGTGCAGGCGGAGGTACTGGTCAGCGAGATGGTCGCGCTGCTGCAGGAGCGCACCGGCCTGCGCGACCCGCGGCTCACCGCGCTCACCGACTACGACCGCCGGCACGGCACCCGGCTCGCCGAGTCGGTGCTGGCCTGGCTGGACGCGCTCGGCGAGGTCCGGGTGGCCGCGGACGCCCTGCACATCCACCCCAACACCCTGCGCTACCGGGTGCGCCGCGCCGAGCAGTTGACCGGCATCGACCTCGCCCAGCCGCAGCAGCGGCTGCTGGCGATGCTGCAACTGCGGCTGCCCGCGGACGAGTGGTCCGCGGGCAGCCGGTCACATCCCTGAGGCTCGGTGCGAAAGGGTCACTCGCCGTAGCCCTGGCCGCGCTTGTGCTCGTTCAGTCGGCGCCACGGGCCGGTGATGGCCAGCTGGATGCCCGGGGTCTGGATGTTGGCGAACAGGGTCTTGCCGTCGTCCGAGAAGGTCACCCCGGTGAACTCGCTGAACTCGGGCTTCTCGGCGGTGCCGATGTTCAGCTCGTTGCGGGCGATCGGGTAGACCAGCCCGTCCTCGGTGGCGCCGAACAGGTGCGAGACGCCCTCGCCGTCCTCGCAGATCACGATGCCGCCGTAGGGCGAGACGGTGATGTTGTCCGGGCCGTCGAAGTTGTCGTGGTCGCCCCAGACGTCGGTGTTGACGCCCAGCAGGACCTTCAGGGTGATGGTGCGGCGGGCCGGGTTGTAGAACCAGACCTGGCCGTCGTGCTGCAGCGGGCTCTCCGAGCGGGCGAAGCTGGAGACGAAGTAGAAGCCGCCGTCACCCCACCACATGCCCTCCAGCTTGCGGGCGCGGCTGACCTCGCCGTCCTTGAACTGCTTGCGGATCGAGACGGTCCTGGCGTCGCGGTCCTGGACCTTGACCCAGTCCACGCCGTAGGTGGTGCCGACCTTGGTGGCGCGGGAGAGGTCGTCGACGAACTTGCCCTGGGCGTCGAAGACCTTGAAGGCCTCCAGCACACCGGCGTCGGCGGCCAGCTTGCGCAGCTGGTAGCGGCCGTGCTTGAAGCCGGCCGGCGGGGTCCAGCGGAACAGCAGGCCGTTCGGGTTCGAGGCGTCCTCGGTCAGGTAGACCTGGCCGCGCTTCGGGTCGACGACCACGGCCTCGTGGGCGTAGCGGCCGAAGGCCTTGACCGGCTGCGGGTCGCGGTTGTAGTCGTCGTCGAAGGGGTCGACCTCGAAGATGTAGCCGTGGTCCTTGGTGAAGCCGTTCTTGCCGGCCTTGTCCTCGGTCTCCTCGCCGGACAGCCAGGTGCCCCACGGGGTCACGCCGCCCGCGCAGTTGGTGGCGGTGCCGGCGATGCCGACCCACTGCTCGACCGAGCCGTCGCGCTTGGCGTGCACGACGGTGCAGCCGCCGGCCGCGCCCGGGTCGTAGACGTGGCCCTCGGTCAGCGGCACCGGGTGCGGCCAGTTGGCGCGCGCGCCGGACAGCTCGTGGTTGACGACCATGTAGTTGCCGCCGTGCTCGTCCTCGAAGGCGGAGGTGCCGTCGTGGTTGCTCGGGGTGAACTCGCCGGTGCGCAGCTTGGTGACGCCGGCCCGGTTGAGGACCTTGTACGAGAAGCCCTTCGGCAGGGACAGCAGCCCGGCCTGGTCCTGCACCAGCGGGCCGTAGCCGACGGCGGTGCCGCCCGCCGCGTTGGTCCCGGCGGCCGCGGCGACCGGGGCCTCGCCACCGGCCGGGGCGGCGATCGCACCGGGGGCGCTGGCCAGGGCCTCGGCGCTGCCGGCGATCAGCACGCCGGCCCCGACGACGGTGGAACGGTTGACGAAGTCCCGGCGGGACAGCGACATGGCAGCAACTCCTGAGGTGAGCGGTCGTCGGGGCGGATGCCGACGCCCAGCAGGCTCCGCCGGGCGGGTGAACCCGGGGTGACGCCCACCTCACATCCCGGCGGCCATTTGCCGACCGATGACCGACACATGACCTGGACTTTGCCAAGACACCGTCAGGCCTGCCAGAATCCACCACACGGCCTGCACCGCACCGCCTGCACCGCTCGCAGCACTCGTACTGCTCGTACCGCTCGTACCACGGGCAGCCGTCACCCCCGTGCCGTCCGCCACTGCTCCCAGGCCGCCAGCCACAGCTGCTCGGCCAGCCGGTGCTCCTCCCACGCCCCGGCCCCGCCCGGCCGCTCCCGCCACAGCTGCTCCCAGGCCCGCTGGGCCGGCAGGCTCGCCACCTGGCTCGCGAACACCGTGTACCGGACGACCTCCTCGACGGCCGCCTCCCCGTCCGCCGTACCGACCAGCCAGTGCGTCTGCTGGGACAGCCGGTTGAGGTGGTTGACCATCGCGGTGACCGCCGCCGCAGCCTCCTCCCGGGTCTCGGTGGCCAGCCGCATCTGCTGGCGCACCGCCGCCTCCCAGCGCACCGCGCAGACGTCCCCGCGCAGCCCGCGCGGCAGCCTCGGCGTGCGCCCGGCCCGGACCTGCGCCTCGATCGCGGCGGTCTCGGCGATGCTCTGCGCAATCAGCGACCGGTGCGCCTCCAGCCCGACGACGGGCGGCAGTTCGCGCTCCTCCACCGGGACGTACCGGGACTGCCGGGAGGCGAGGTCGCGCAGCAGGTCGGTGCGCCCGCGCAGGTACCGCTCGAAGTCGCGGATCCCGCCGAGCTCCACCCCGCCGGGGGCCACCCCGCGCCCGCAGACCGTCACGGTCAGCCCGCCGACCCGCAGCCGCCCGGCCCACACCGGTTCGGGCCCGCCGACCGCCGCCGCCCCGGGCCGCAGCACCGGCCGGTCCTCGTGCACCTCCAGCGCGCACGGCTCGCCGTCCACCGTGATCCACTCGCGCAGCGCCCGTACCCGGCCGGGCCCGTCGCCCTCGTCGACGCCCAGCTGCTCGTAGACGCGGTCCCGCTCGTCCTCGACCACGTCCTCCAGCTCGGGCAGCGGCTCGCCCTGCTCGGCGCCCGGCCGGTAGGTGCGCACGGTCACGTACGGTCCGGCGGCCGAGCGCCAGTCGCCGCACTGGACCTCGACCCAGCGCAGCTCGCCGTCGGAGGTCTCGAAGGCGGCCAGCGCCTCGCCGGTACGGGCCGGCCCGGCGGCCACGCCGTACACCGGGAAGTCGACCGCGGCGAGGGTCCGGCGGGAGAACTCCTCCTGGTCGGCGAAACGATCCTCCTGACCCGGCCGCTCCGGGGCCGGCGCGCGGCCCGACGGCCCCGAGTTCCACTCCTGGTGCCTGCCGCCGCTCTCCCGCATCATCCTCTGCCGCACCCCCGACTCCTCGCGCCCGCACCGCCTACGCCACCTTACGTGGCCGCAGCTGCCGGGTCATCAGCTCGGCCGCCGGTCGGGGGCGGTGGCCGTGTCAGGACGAGCGGTTGTCAGCAGCCCTCCCTAACCTGGCGGCATGACAGCACAGAGCAGCACCACCCCGGACGGCACCACGGCACCCGGCGCCTTCCCCGCCAGGATCAGCATCGTCACCCTCGGCGTCTCCGACCTCGACCGCAGCGCCCGCTTCTACGAGGACCTCGGCTGGCGGCGCTCCACCGCCTCCAGCCCGGAGATCGTCTGGTTCCGCACCGCGGACTCGGTGCTCGGCCTCTTCCCCACCGACGAGCTGGCCGCCGACGCGGGCGTTCCCGCCACCGGCGAGCCGTCCTTCCGCGGCGTCACCCTCGCGGTGAACCTGGAGTCCCCCGCGCTGGTGGACGCCGCGATGACGACGGCCGTCGAGGCCGGCGCCGTGCTGGTCAAGCCGCCGGTCCCGACCGGCTGGGGCGGTTACTCCGGCTACTTCGAGGACCCGGACGGCCACCTCTGGGAGCTGGCCCACAACCCGTTCTTCCCCTTCACCGAGGACGGCTCGCTGGACCTCCCGCAGTAGGCCCGCAGCCCGTAGGCCACGGGCCTCCCCCGCCCCGGGGCCCCTCGCCTCAGTTCTTGGAGCGCGCCTTGAAGGCCGCCTTGCGCGCCTCCTTGGCCACCGCCCGGTCCAGGTGCAGCTCCCCGATCGCCTCCAGGACGTCCGCCGTGTACGGGTGGTCGACCCGCCACAGCTCCCCGAACCAGGTCGCCGGATCGCCCTTGACCGGAAGGTCCGTGACCAGGTCGCGCAGCAGCTCGGCGTCACCGCCGTTGTCCAGCAGCTGGGCCGCGAAGGTGTCGACCACCGTCCACAGCGCCACCGCCCGTGCCGGCGCCGGCACGTCCGTCGCGCCCTGCGCGGTCAGCCAGGCCCGCGCCGCGCCGCCCAGCTCCGGGTCGTCCAGCACCTCCCGGACGGCCGGCTCGGCGCCCGGACCGAGCAGGTCGAGCGCCGAGACGCACAGCATCCGCCGCAGCGGGCCGTACGCGTCGCCGCCGCGCGCCGCCGCGAGCAGCTCACCCGCCGCCGCCACCGGCTCCCGGCCGGCGGTCCACACCCGCAGCTCCTCCTCGGGCAGCACGTTGGCCGACTCGCACACCCCGCGCAGCAGCTCGGCCGCGTCGCCCTGGGCCAGCTCGCCGACCAGCGGCGCGTCGTAGCCGTCCTCCAGCAGCCACTGCCGGATGCCGTACTGGCCGAGCGGGGTGAGCCGGACCAGCCCGAAGCGGGCCGACTCCTCCTCGTCCAGCGGCTCCTCGCCGACGACGGCGGACCCGTCGCCCTCCTCCTCGTCGAACAGGTCCGGGTCGATCGGGCGGTAGTCCAGCAGGCCGAGCTCGGCCAGGTCGCCCAGCATCGGGTCCAGCGCGACCATCACGTCGGTGATGTCGCCCAGCAGCTCCTCGCTCGGCTCCTCGCCCTCCGGCACCACCAGCAGCGCGGCCAGCACGCCGAGCGGCACGGTCTCGTTGCCCGGGTCGGCGAAGGCGGTGGTCTCGTAGAGCACCTGCAGCGCCTCGTCCAGCAGCTCGGCGGCCTCGTCCCTGGCCTCCTCGACCTCGGAGAGCCCGTCCTCGTCCTCCTCCTCCGCCGGCGCTTCCTCCGCCTCGCCGTGCTCCTCCGGCAGCGAGTCCGCCTCCACGGCCAGCTCCCGGACGATCCCGGCGGCGGTCAGCCACAGCTCCAGGACGGTCTCCGGATCACCCTGCTCGGCGGGCTCCAGGTCCGGGCCGGGGACGGCGACGTGCTCGCCCTCCGCGGTGGTGCCCAGCTCCACCAGGTCCAGGTCGCAGGCCAGCGACCAGGCCCGCAGCGCCTCGACCTCGGCCTCCTCCGCCACCTCGCCCTCGGCCGGGGCCAGGCCGAGCAGCCGCGCGGCGGGGGCCCGGTCCTCCTCCACCAGGTCGCCGAACTCGTCCACCGCCCGGTGCGGGGCGGCCCAGCGGGCCAGCGTCAGCGCGTACCCGAACATCGGGACGGCCTTCGCCTGCTCGGCCAGCTCCCCCTCGGGGGGCAGCTTCACCGGCGGCACCAGCACCGCCGCGTCGTCCAGGTCCTCGTCGTCCAGCCCGTGCGCGGCGAACGCCCCGTAGAGGTCCTCCAGCTCCAGATCGGCGGGCAGCACCGTCTCGGCCGCACCCTCTCCCCCCGAAGCCCCGGCGTTCTTCCGACGTCGTCCGGCCATCGTTTGCGCTCTCCCTCAGCCAGCGGTCAGCCCAAACAGCTCCGCGTACCGATCTACCACCTCAGCGTATAGGTGTGACACCCCCGATGCCCGGCCGCAAGGGGCGCACACAGGGGCGCGCGCCGTATACGTGCGCCCACCCCTTATCCTTCGATCTGGTATCGCGCACACCCCGCGCGGACCGCCGGGGCAACGAAGCCCCGATCCTCAGCTCATCCGCTCCACCTGGGAGCCCCGCACCGCGGCCACCACCACAGCGCCTCAGGACGGGCGCGCCGGCATACCCCGCCGACCCGGTGGTGCCCTGCCACAGGAGACCCCTCACATGGCGGACCTCTCCCCCGCCGGCTCCGGCCTGCGCACCGCGCAGCTCGACGGACGCCGACTGTCGGAGGCCCTGCTCCCCCTGGAGCTCGCGCCGCGCGCCCAGCTCCAGCTCGCCGCGATCAGCCGCTGGAACGCGCTCCGCGGAGTCCGCGTCGGCCTGGTCTCGACCGCCCTGCTGCTGATGCTGATCGGTGCCAACCTGGCGACGCCGATCTACCCGCTGCTCCAGCAGCGCCTCGGGCTCGGTCCCCTCGACACCACGATCCTCTTCACGATCTACGTGTTCGCGCTGGTCCCCGTACTGGCCGCGGTCGGCCACTGGTCCGACCACCTCGGCCGACGCGCCCTGATCCTGCCCGCCGTCGCACTGGCCGCCGCGGGCGACGTCGTCTTCGCCACCTCCGGCAGCTTCTGGCAGCTGGCGGTCGGCCGCGCCGTCCAGGGCGTCGCCGTCGGCCTGTCCACCGGCGCCGCCGGAGCCGCCCTCGGCGACCTGCTGCCCGACCACCCCACGCTGGCCGCCAAGCTCACCCTGGCCTGCTCCGCCGGGGGCGTCGCGCTCGGCCCGGTCGTCGGCGCCCTGCTGGCCGGCGGCTCCGACCCGCTGCTCACGCCGTTCCTGCTGCACGCCATCGCCCTGCTCGCGCTCTGCGTGCCGCTGGCCCTGGTCCACCCGCGGATGCCCGGCCGCAACCGCCCGCCGGCCTCCCCGCCCCGGATCACCACCCCGGCCCACCTGCGCCCGCAGCGCCTGCGACTGCCGCGCACCGGCCGGCGCGAGTTCCTGCTCGCCGCCTCCGCGGGCTTCATCTCCTACGCGGTCTTCGGCGTCTACCTCAGCCTGGCCCCGGCCTTCGCCGCCAAGCTGCTGCACTCCCCCTCGCACCTGACCGGCGCGATCGTGGCCGCCCTGCTGCTCGGCTCCTCGGCCGCCGCCCAGCTGATCGTCCCGCCGACCTCGGACCGCCTGGTGATCGCCCTCGGCATGACCGGCCTGGCCACCGGCCTCGCCCTGGTGGTCGCCGCCGGGTACACCGGCACCCCGGCCCTGCTGTTCATCGGCAGCGTCCTCGGCGGCGCCTGCCAGGGCGTCGCCTTCCGCTCCCTGTTCACCACCGCCGTCGCCGCCCTGAACCCGGAACGCCGCGGCTCCGAGCTCTCCGCCCTCTGGGTGATCGTCTACCTCGGCAGCTCCCTGCCCATCGTCATCGTCGGCGCCCTCGTCCAGGCCTACGGCCTCCTCCCCGCCGTCAGCGGCTTCGCCACCCTCGCCGCCGTGCTCTGCGCCGCCCTGGCCCTCGCCGTCGCCCGCAAGCCCAAGCACCTCGCCTGACCCGCACACCCGAAGCGCCGCTGCCCGGGACTTCCTCTTCGGAAGTCCCGGGCAGCGGCATTCCCGCCACCGGGTGAACACCCGCGCATCATCTGCTCCGTTGAGCAGCTCCCCCACCGTTCCCCACCATCCACCCCCCACCCACCTGCCGGCGGGTACCCGCCCCCGGGACAGGTCGTCAACAGACTGAGGTCCAAACATCACCTTTCGGAGGAAAGTTTGTGTGGCAGTGGTATATCTGCGACCGGGCGGCCAGGCTGGAGCCGCGACCTTGGAGGGAGCGAAGTCATGTCGGTAGTTGCGTTTGCGCAGTTGCTTCTGCCTGACTCGCCGTACGCCATGTGGGTCCGGGGAGAACTGGACGAGTACCTACGGCTTCCGGACGACGGCACGCGGGTGGAAGTGGTCGGAGGGGAAATCGTCGTGTCGCCATCGCCGGTGTTTCTCCATGAGGGAATCCTCGTGGATATCAAGGAGTCGGTGACGATCGCGAAGCTCGCCCATTCGGAGTTCCAGTGGAGGGCCACCGGGACGATCAATCTGGATCTCGTCGAGACAGGTGAGGGCTACATTCCGGACATGGCGCTCGTGCACCGGGATGTCGATGCGGCCAATCGTGCGAAGGACGTGCTGTACGTCGATCCGAGCGATCTTGAACTGGTCATCGAGGTGACGTCCGCGTCGAACGCTCGGCACGATCGTCGCCCCATGTTCGGTCGCCAGGTCAAGTCCACCAAGTGGAATGGTTACGCGCGAGCCGGAATCCCCTACTACCTCCTGGTGGATCGCGATCCACGGCAGCCCGGCGTCACCTTGTTCGGCACGCCGAACAAGGCCGAGGGAACGTACGAGATGCTGGGCGAATGGAAGTTCGGCGAAACCGTTCAACTGCCGGAGCCGTTCGGATTTGAGATCAGCACCGAGGGCTGGGGCCCCTGGGGGGTGTAACTACGAGTGGAAACGCCGCTGCCCGGAACTTCCGAAGAAGTCCCGGGCAGCGGTGCTTCCGCCACCGGGTGAACACCCGCGCATCAGCTGCCTCGTTGAGCAGCTCGACCACCGTTCTCCACCATCCCCCCGCCTTCCGGCGGGTGCCTGCCCCCGCCCTCACCGCGTGCCGCCCCGCCAGGCGGCACGCGCCGCTGATGAAGCACGGCGAGTACCTGCCGGAAGCCGACGAGGGCCCGGCGCTGGAGGCAGGGCGCCGGGGATTCCGCGCCTGCCGTAGACGGCCATGGCTGAGCGCACCGTGTTCAGCTCCTTCTGGTTTCGGCCGGATGCCACGCCGTCCTTGACCCCCGCGTGCCGGGCCGGCTGTCAGATCACCGGCGGCCGGCCCAGCCGCGTCATCCGCCACACCGTGCTCCACCGCATCGGCCGCCGCGGCGGGCACGGCACCCGAACACCCTCGAAGAACCCCGACCACCACGCCTTGAGCCCGGACATCGGCGGCCGGCGGACCAGCGTGTACAGCACCCAGGAGGTGAGGTAGACCGGCACCAGAGGGGCGGGCAGGTGGCGCTTGGCCAGCCACACCCGGTTCCGGGCCGTCATCCGGTAGTAGGCGGCGTGACGGGCCGGGTCGGTACGGGGGTGCTGCAGCACCAGGTCGGCGCGGTAGTCGATCCGCCAGCCCGCGTCCAGCGCGCGCCACGCGAAGTCGGTCTCCTCGTGCGCGTAGAAGAACTCGGCGGGGAACAGGCCGACCTGGTCGATCACGCTCATACGGATGGCGTGCCCGCCACCCAGGAACGTCGTGACCGGACCGGACTTCAGCGGATCGCTCTCGCCGAAGCGCGGCACGTGGCGGCGCTGGGTGAACCCGGTCTCATCCGCGATCCGGAAGCTGACGATGCCCAGCTCCGAGTCCCGCTCGAAGGCATCCCGGATCAGCCGGAACGTGTCGGTGCGGGGCAGCAGCCCGTCGTCGTCCAGGACGACCAGCACGTCCGTGCCGCCCAGCTCGCGCAGCCGCTCGACGCCGGCGTTGCGGCCCCCGGGGATGCCGAGGTTCTCCGGCAGCTCCACCGCGTCCACCCACTCCGGCAACTCGGGCAGCTTCACGCCCTGGCCGAGCACGACGGTCCGAACGCCGCTGTCGCCGCCGTCCTGGGCCCGTACTGACTCCAGCAGCGCCGCCAGCTCCGCAGGCCGGTTTCCCATCGTCAGCACCACCACGCCCAGTGTGACGCCCATCGCACCCGACCCTTCGAGGACCTTCATGATCTCGCCCCCCCCCGACGCGGCGGCGGACCGTCGCCGCACGAGCTGGCTGGCACCGGCCGACTGCCGGACCGCCAGGTGGTGGACCGGCCGACGCTGGACTGGATCGCCCGCCACCGGCCCGCCGACCGGGTATCCGGGCCAGAGTGCCACACCGGCCGCTGCTGCTGGTACCGAACGTCTCCTGGTTCGCCCGCACGCAGACGGCCACCTCGATCCACCACCCTGTCCCGCCCGCCGTCACAGCGGTGTGACGGCCGGACCGCCGAAAACGCCTCCGGGTAAACACCCGCACACCATCTACTCCGCCGAGCAGGTCTACCGCCGTTCCCCACCATCCACCCCCCCACCCACCTTCCGGCGGGTGCCCGCCCCCGCCCTCGCCGCGTGCCGCCCCGCCAGGCGGCATGCGGCGCTGATGAACCACGGCGAGTACCTGTCGGACGCCGGCAAGGGCCCGGAGGCCGCCCCCGACTGCCGGGGGCGGCCTCCGGAACAGGTCGAAATGGTGGGTTTCGCCTCCGCCCGCTGGATGTGATCCAGCGGGCGGAGTGCTGCCGCGTGGGAGGTGCAGGCGCGACCACCGGCTCCATGGGTGGTCACCCATAGAGCTGGTGGTCACGCATTGAGCGCGATGTCCAGGTACGCCTGTACCGGCTCGAACAGCCCGTACGGCACGTACTCGGGAATCTCGGCGAGGGCCACCCACGCGAGGGCGTCCAGCTCATCCGCGTCCACCACCTCGGCGGTACCGCTGACGACCTCACAGGCCGCGTACGACATCAGTCGGCCGGTCTTCGGGTGCACCCGCTCGCCCAGGAGCTTGACGGCGGCCACACCCAGTCCGGTCTCCTCTGCCGTCTCGCGAACGGCCGCCTCCTCGGGCGACTCGCCGTCCTCGATCTCACCGGCTGGGAACTGCCAGGAGAGCTGGCCCTCACTGACCCGCCGCCGGACCATCAGGACGCGGCCTTCGTGGACCACGATCGCGGCGGCAATGCCCGGGCGTTCCTCCGCAGTCTGCTGTGTCACGTCTGCTCCTCCAGGATGGGCGGGAAGGTCGTATCGGCGTCGATGAAGCGGGCCGCCGAGTTTCGAGGAACCCACATCACTGCGCAGCGGCTGGTTGACGAAATGGCCCGCCCCTCACGCTGCGGGCGGCCACACGCAGCAAGCACGGCAACATCGGCGCGTACTACCAGGCGCCGCCGCCCCAGGCTCAGTGGATCGGGCGGATCATCGCGGTCAGCCGGGGCGAGTCCGGGGAGGGCTGTTGCGCGTTGAACGCCTGGTAGCCCCAGGTCTCGTAGAGCCGCTGGACCTTGCCGTCCCCTGCGAGCGGGTTGACCAGAAGGGTGACACGCCCCTCGGACCGGCGGCGGAGCAGGCCGTCGTGGATCCGGCGGGCGGCGCCCGTGCCCCGCCATGGGATCCGGACGCCGATCTCCTTGATGGCCAGAGCCGGGGCCTCGGTGTAGCCGTCCGGAAGGGGCTCGGCCATGCGCTTCCAGTACCGGTCGCCCGCCTCGATCGTGTTGCCGTAGGCGTACCCGACCGGCACCTCGCCGTCGTAGCCGAGGACGAGCTCGAAGCCGGGTTCGGTGGCATGCCGTTCGAGGCGTTCGGCGAACACGTCGACGCGGTAGTTCGGCAGGTGCAGCAGAGGGGCCCGCACGTCGGTGTACACGTCCAGCAGGTCCTGCCGGGCCTCGGGGGACAGGGTGGTGTGGTGGCGGAGTTCGACGGTCACGCGATGGTCCTCCAGGCGTTGTGGGCGTACGCCGTCCGGGCGCGGTCCGGGCCGCTGCCACCGGCCAGCTGGTGCAACGAGGTGCCGAAAGCGGCCCCTACCCGGGTGACGCGGGGGTGCACCAAGTACGAGGCCGGGACGGACATGGCGAGTGGCCTCCAGCCCACGGCGCGGCGCGAATCGTCCTCGTGGCCCACGCCAGAAGAGACGTGATCACCGAGGGGCCGGGGAACTCGGCGGTGCGGACGGACGGGTCGGGCAGCAGCGTGACGACGCTGACCGGGACGGGCGCCTCTCCGGCAAGGTCGTAAACGGTGAAGCGGATGTTGTCGCCGCGCAGTTACGGGCGGGTCGCTCCGTGTTCCAGGTAGACGGTCTCTGACTTCGCCCTGGCGACGCACGCCGCGTGGACGCGGCGGGCGAGGCGAGAGATGAGGAGTGCGTCGAGCTGGTCGGTGGTGTGGAAGGCGTATTCGCCGATCTCCACCTGGTCGACGGTGATGTTGTCGAGCTCGCCAGTCGGGAGGACGCCACCGTCGAAGACGAAGAGGAGCTTGTCGCCCTCGGTGGGATGGGGCGCCCAGTCGGCGACGAGCAGGCGGCCGATCGGCGGAGTGATACCGAGTTCCTCCTTGACCTCCCGGGCCGCGCCCTCGCTCGGGGTCTCACCGGCATGCAGGTAGCCGCCGGGGATCTCCCAGCCGGGCTTGTAGGTCGGCTTCACGAGGAGGACACGGTCGTCCTCGTCGAAGAAGAGCACGCCGGCGGCGGTACGGGGCTGGGCCACGACCTCGTGGAACTGGGAGTCGCTCATGGCGACGACTGTAGCCGCCCGGTCCCGTCACATGACGATCTGGAGCCGCTGAGCAACGCCTGCCAGCAAGTAGCTGGGCTTGCCTCGTTGCTGGCGGACCCAGTTGGTCACCAGGTGTCGGGGGATGAAGTGGTAGCGGACTTGCTCGGGGGCTAGTTCCTCGGCGTCCAGTAAGAGTGCGAGAGCTTCGTCCATGCGGTTCTGCGCGCTGTGGGCGCGGGCGATTTCGAGTGCGTGCCGTACTCGGCGTTCAAGCGGCAGGGTCGATGAGTCCACGCGCGGCCCTTGGTCGAGGGCGATCTGAACGTCGCCGAGTTCCATCGCGGTCGAGATCCGGTGGATGGCCACGTTGGTGGGCCCGAAGGCCGTCCACATGTGGTTGGCGTCGTGACCGAGGCGCTGTGCGGCCCGGTCCGCCTCGGCGAGGAAGTCACGCACCGTGCTGCGGTCCTCGATCCTCGCGGCGGCCATCGACCCGACGAGGAACAGGGTGCCGTAGATCGACAGGTAGGTCGGGGACCCGTCCTCCAAGCCGGCCTCCAGGAACGAGGCCGAGTTCATGACCAGGTCCCTGGCGGCGGTGAGGCGTCCGTTGCTGAGTAGGCAGTGGGAGACCGATCGGAACAGCGAGCCGGTGACGACGATGTTGCCCGACTCCTGGGCTGCCGTGAGGCCGCGGTCGGCTGACATCCAAGCGAGGTCGGCTTCGCCTATCTTCGTCAGGACCATCGCGGCGCCTTGATAGGCCATCGCAAGTAGCGTCTTGGCTTGCTGTTGTTGATCGCCCTCGTGCATGCGCACCGCGCGCTGGGCCTGGTTGAGGATGCCCGGGATGAGTCTCGTCGCCCGGGAGTACCTGGCGTCCTGGTAGGCGGACCAGGCGAAGCCCACCTCGGCGCGCAGGATGTCGAGATCGGGCGGCTGTTCGGCGTCGTCGGCCGCCAGGAACGGCGACATCTGTTTGTAGTCCATGAGCGCTTCGCGGAGCTTCGAGACGGCTCCGCCCTGCGTGTCACCGGGCCGCCAGTCGAGGAGTGACGGCTCCGCCAGCAGGTCGCCGAGCCGAATGTCGAGGGCATCGGCCAGCGCCCTGATGACCGACAGTCGATCGATCTCGATGCGGCCGTTCTCGACCTTGCTCAGCCAGTCGGCTGTTCGCCCGACCAGGCCGGCCAGGACCTCCTGGGACATACCCCGCCGACGGCGGTACCAGGCGACGCGCTCGCCGACGCTCAGCGTCTCACTCATTCCAGGCATGCTCTCAGCCTGAGGGCGTCCCCGCCGCCTACCCCGGAAGGATTTTCCGGGTTCCCCTCCATTCATCCCCCTAGCGTTCTGACGCGCCCTCAAGCAGCTCTGCCTGACGGGTGATTGAGCGACAAGGAGGGTTGATCGTGGTGGCACATCAGGACCTTCGAGCAGAGGAAGCCATCGAGGTGGCCGGATGCCTGTCGGTGCAGATGAGCTTCCTACACGCTCACGCCTCCGTGCCCTTGGCCCGGGCGCTGATCCGGAGAGTCGTCGGTGCGTGGGACATCGCCAGGCCGCTCGGCCAAGACGTCGAGCTGGTCGCGACCGAACTCTGCACCAACGCCGTTCTTCACGGCGCGGCATCGTTCCTCGGCTGCTTCGGTGTCCGACTGACACCGCAGCCTCGCGGTCTACGAATCGAGGTCACGGACGCGGGCCCTGGGCCCTTCGACCGGCCTGCCCCGCCTCCCCTGACTGAGAACGGCCGGGGACTCCTCCTCGTGAGCCAGATGTGCGAGAGCTGGGGTGTCGACGTGACGAGCGACGGCACCGTGGTCTGGGCCGAGCTCAGGACCGACGCGGCATGACCGACTACCAGCCGCAGGAGGACATCTACCGCGCTGCTCATCGGGACCCCGTTGAAGCCGTACTCACCTGGCTCTGGGCGTTCGGCCACCTCATCGTCCTCGCCCTGCTCGGCCTGGCAGCCCACCACCAGCTCAGCTCCGATCACTTCGGCCCCGTCCTGGCGGCCGATCACGAGCCCGACCGCGACCTTGAGCAGCCTCCCGCGGTCGAAACCGAGGCCTGACAACGGAGTCACGCCTCGTCGCCACAGGCACCACCGAGCGAGAAGGGAACACCGCCATGTCGTCCATCGCGCGCCTGCAGGCGCCCCAGCCTCCGCCTCCTCCGCCCCCGCCGCCGCCGGCACCGCCGATCCCGCAGCCGCCGTACCCCGGTCGCTGAGCGAAGGAACCGTGTGGGCCTTCCGGACGGATACCGGCAGGCCCACACGGGCCCATCTCCCTCGGCGCGCCGAGGGGAGTGAAGCAGATCCAGCAGAGAACGACGGCCAGGGCACCGAAGCCCGGTCGAGTCAGCGACGGAGAGTGGATCATGAAAACAGCGCTCGGCAGCAAACCGGCAGCGGTCCTCACGCTTCCGGCCGTCAGGGGCATGGCGGAGCTCCACAGCGTGCCGGTGGAGGACGCCCTACTCATCGCGATCAACCTGTTCGGAATCTCTTCCGCCCACGGCCGTCACCGAGCCCGGATCTCGGTTCGTCTCACGACCCGGCCGGACGTCGCCTGGATGGTGATCGTCCCGCTCAACGCCAAGGCCTCGCCGTTCCGCCTGGCCGGCGACGAGCTGTCGCTGGGCGGCGCTGTAGTCGGAACCATCGACCGCGTCGCCGCCGACGAGGCGGTCGGCGGGTACTTCAGGGACGACGGACGAGCCGCGACGCTCAACCCCAATGCCCGGAGCCGTTGTGTGGGGTGCTCGTTTTGCCCGAACACCCTGGAGGCCGCAGCCGATCCCCGTCTCTCGGAGGAGCGGGAGCTGGCCGAACTGCTGGCCGCGATGGTCGAGCAGCACCCCCGCCACAACCTCACCGAACTCCGTGAGGTCACCGTGTCGACCGGGTGCTTCGAGCGGGAGCGGGCGGCCGTCGACCACCTGATAGGCCTGCGCGACGTGCTCGCCGCCCACGGCGTCGGCGCTCGGATCGGGTTCCTCACCTCGGTCATCCGCTCCAGCGGGGCGTTCGAGGAACTGGCGGAGCACGTCGCCCCGTTCGTGCTGCGGCTAACCGCCGAATGCTTCAGCCGACGAGACCTGCTCCTCAAAGCGAGCAAGGCGACGCTCACCACCGAGGAGATGCCCGGGGTTCTGCGGCGGGCGATGCGCGTCGGCCACGCGACCTCGTTCACCTACATCGTCGGCCTGGACCGGCTCACCGACCTCCGGGCCGGCGCGGCCGAGCTGATGCCGTTCGTCACCGAGTTCCCCAACTTCCAGGTGTACCAGGCGCACAACGCGATCATGGCGGGCCTCCGGGCAGAAGGCTCCGACTCCCTGGAGTACTACCTCCAGGCTCGCCGGGACATCGAGGACATCGTCGGGCCGACCGGCCTCCGCCCGGCGGCATGGGAGTGCTACCGGCCGCTCTGGTACTTCACGTTCGGCGAAGATCAGTTGGTGCCGCCATGCTGAACCGGGCTGACGCGCTGTGGAGGGCCGCCACCTATGTCGCGGTGGCGCTGCTGCACCTCGACGACAACCAACTGCTGGCCGAGCCACTCAAGGCCGACCACGTCAAGCCTCAGCCCGCTGGCCACTGGGGCACCGTGCCCGGGACTGCGTGGGCCCTCGCCCACACGGTTCTCGCCGCAGGGGAACTGGAGCCCGGCCGCGAGCTGGTCCCGGTGATCGGGGCCGGCCACGCAGGAGTGGTCCAGCTCGCTTATGCCTGGCTCACCGGCCAGCTGGCCTCCGTCCGCCCGCAGTACTCCCCTGACGCGGCTGGCCTAAAGCGCCTTGCTCGCGACTTTCCGGACGTCGACGGACTCGGCGCGGAAACCCATCCGCTGCTGCTGGCGGGAGCAGCTCCCGGAGGGTGCCTTGGTGGCGCGCTCGCGTTCGGCCACGGCCTGGCGCTTGACGCGCCCGGGCGGGTCGTGGTGCCGATCATCGGCGACGGCGAATGCGAGACCCCTACGACTGCCGCTTCGTGGCTTGCGGCTCGGGCTCTACGGGGAAGCGCCGTCCTGCCGGTCGTGCACGTCAACGGCTTCCGTATGGGTGCCCAGTCGCTGCTGGGGGCGATGACCGACGCCGAGCTCCTCGCGTACGCGGCCGGCCTGGGATGGCGTGGCCGGGTGGTACACGTAGCCTCAGCCGCGGCCGATGAACACCAGGCGTTTCGGGACGCACTGGCGGCATCCGCCGATGAGGTCGCTGACGGTGCCCGGACGGCCGTGTTTCTCCGCTGTGTGAAGGGCTGGGGCGGACCGGAGACGGTCGGCGGGCGGCAGGTGCTCGGGACGGCTGCGGTCCATAAGACACCCCTTGACGGGGCTCGCCACTCTCAAGCCCAGCGCAGACAGCTGGAAAAGTGGTTGGCGTCGTACCGGCCCACCGAGCTCTTCGACTCGGACGGGCAGCCGAGCGGTCCACTGGCCGATGCCCTGGACTCGGCAATGAGACACATCGCAGATGGCTCCAGAGGGCCCGCCTACGCTCATTCGAAGCCGATCGTTCACGGCCAGGCCAGCCGCTTCGGGGAGGTGGTGAGCGGCGTGCTCCGCAGGCACGCCGCAGCTGGTGACTTCCGGGTCTTCAGCCCGGACGAACTGTCCTCGAACCGTCTCGCTGCCCTGCGGGACGAGCCCTGGGTATCCGAAGTGCTGGCCGAGGAGGTTCTCCTCGGCTGGCTGTCCGGCTGGATCAGCAGCGGCCGACGCGGGGTCCTGGTGTCCTACGAGGCGTTCGCTCCGCTCATGACCGCCGGGATCATCGGTCACCTGAAGCACCGCCGCCTCACCGGGGACATGGCGCACCCGAGCCTCAACCTGCTGCTGACCTCGTACGGGTGGCACAACGTCTTCACCCACGGCGATCCATCGCTCGCCACGGCCCTGCTCGCGACGGAAGACCCTGCGGTGAGGGTGCTGGTTCCGGCCGACACCCTGCGGACCGCTGCCACGCTCGACACGATGCTGAGCTCGACGGGCCGCGTCAACGTCCTGGTCGCGGGCAAGCACAGCGAACTGCGGATCCCGCCCGAGACCGTCGAGGAGGAACTGGCACGTGGGCTCGCCATCTGGCCACACCTGAGCGCCAAGGAGGATCCCGACCTCACCATCGTCGTAGCAGGAGACCTGCCGGCCGAGGCGGTCAAGGAGGCGGTGCCGGCCCTTCGCGACCGGCTGGGTTGCCGAATCCGTGTCGTGGGCGTTCTCGACCTGACCGTACTCGGCGATCCCCAGCGCTGGCCGAAAGGCCTGACCAGGGATGAGGTCGATCAGTACCTCGGCGAACGTGCGGCCGTCCTGGTCGCCGCGCTTGGGCATCCAGCAGCAGTGTGGGGGCTGCTGGCGGGACGCCTGCGGCGGCCCGTTGAGGTGATCGGCTGGCGCGAGCCGTCGGGACCGATGCCACAAGACGCGCTCGCGTGTGAACTCGGCCTGGACACGGCCGGACTGCTTCAGGCCGCCGGTCGGCTCGCCACCAGGCTGGAGGCCGCGCGATGACGGAGCCGCTCATCGACAAGGTGGAGACCGTGCGGGTCGGCGGGTCGACAGAGGCCGGTGACGACAGGGTCTTCGTCGCGGTCCATGGCTACGGACGGATCGGCTGGTACGGGCCAGTGAGCATCGCGCTCGGCAGAGCTGTTGAGACGATCGGACCGGCCGCCGTAGGAGCCCCACTGCTCGATCACCAGGGCCTTCGAACTCAGCTTCGGGCAGCTGCACCGGAGGTCTCCGACTGGGCCGTCGGGACGATCGATTGCGCGGTGTGGGACCTCCACGGTTGCCTGGTCGGCAAGCCGGTGGCCGACCTCCTGTCACCGGTGTGGAGGGCGCGCGCGGTTTCGGCGTACGCCTCGTGGCTCCGACTCGATCTCAGCGGCCCTACCAGCCACGGCGCTCTGGTCCAGGTTCTCGAAGAGGGCTGGGCTTTCACGAAGTGGGGACTGCGTCGACACCCGGGGACAAGCGTCGCGGCGGAGGCCAGGAACCTGGTCGCGGCACTGGCCGACGCTGCGGCGGCCATCGGCGAGCCCTTCGCCGTCGACGCGGTGGGCACATGGAGTCCGCAGCTCGCTACTGCTGTCGCCGACCGCCTCGATCGGCCGATGCTGGCCTGGCTGGAGGACCCATTGCCGGAGCACTACCCCCGCGTCTACGGTCATTTGGCCGCTGCCGGCGTGCCGGTCGCGGTGGGCGAGCGCCTGCGGCCTGACGAGGACCTGGACACGCTCCTGGACTTCGTGCGGCCCGCCGCGCTGACCATCGACGTCGTCGGCTGCGGCGGCCTCACCCGCGCGGTCGAGATCACGGCGATCGCTCGTGAGGCCGGCGTCCCTGTCTACCCCCACGGCCGATCGATGGTGCCCGGCATCCAGCTCGCTGCCGCCTTCGCCGGCGACGTCCCGGCCGTCGAGTACCGCCGTCAGTGGGAGCCGCGTCGCCAACTCCTCTACGCCGAGCCGTGGGTACCCAAGAACGGCCATTTCCCCGCCCCCGAGGCCCCTGGACTCGGAACCCAACCCCGGAGACTGCGATGACCCGGACCATCGGCACCTTCCCCGTCCAAGGAACAACCCGTCACGACGAACACGGCCTGCTCCTCGTCCTGGACCGGCGGCTCGACGGGCACGACACCTTCCTCTCCGGCCTCCTCGACCTCGGCCAGGGGACGGCGGCCGTGCGAATCCTCACCCTCGACGACGTCACCGTGCTCCGACCGCTGGAGGCGATCGAGGCTCCCAGCCCGGTCTGGGCCGGAATCCTCCACCTCCCGCACGGACTTCGCCCGCGCGTGGTCCCCGCTGACCTCGCCCGCGCCGCCAAGATCAGCAGCCGCGACCTGGACGCGCTCGATGCGGCCGAGCAGCGGTACGCGCTGACCTTCCTCGGCGAGGCCACCACCGGGAAAATCCGCACCGCGCGGATCGCGGCGATCGTCTCCGCCCTGCCTCCGGCCGGAGGCGACGCCACATGAGTGCATCAGCCCGTCCCCTGGTCAGCCTGGACATCGGGGGAACCCTCGGCAATGCTCAGGGCCCCGGCTTGGCGGTCCGGCTCGCCGCCGCCTCATCGCTCGGGCCGAAGCAGGCCCGCCGCGTGATGCGAGACATCCTGCACACCGCCCCGGAGATCACCGACGTCGTGATCGAGCAGGTCTGCGCGGAACTGGACATCAAGCCGTCGGACTTCCCGACAGACCTGCCCGTCTCTCCGCTCGTCCTGTTCCCCGGAGTTGTCGAGTCACTTCAGCAGCTCAGCGACTACGCCACCGTGGTCACGCTCTCGAATGTCACCTGCACCGAGGCCGACCCCGACCGGCTCCTCGCGCTCCTCTCCCCATGGGTCAGCGCCCACTTCCCGTCCTGCCGCATCGGATTCGCCAAGCCCGACTGCCGCGCATTCTGGACCGTTGCCGACGCCTACCAGGTACCGGCCGCGACCATGGTCCATGTCGGCGACGACTGGGAATGCGACATCCGCGGCGCCACGACCGCCGGGTTCGCGGCCGTCTGGCTCTCCCACGGCCGTACGGTCCCCGATGAGCACGTCCTCGTTGAACACGACGTGCTCGTTGCCCACGATCTCGCCGACGCAGTCCAGCCCGTCCGTCACCTACTCGATCTGAGGAACCCATGAGCCTGTTCACCGGCACCGCCAGCTACTACCGCCAGTACCGCCCGGGAATCCCGGAGGAGGTCGCGACCGTCCTCGACCAGGCCGTCGCACCCGGCAAGCCTCGCCGGCTCCTGGACGTCGGCACCGGCACCGGGCTGGTCGCCGAGGCGCTCCTCGGCCGGTTCGACGACATCATCGCCATCGACAACGATGCCGACATGCTCAAGGTCGCTGAGGAGGCCCTCCGACCCCACCTCGCCGATGGAGCCAGCCTGTCGCTCATCGAGTCGACGGCCGAGGACTTCAAGCCCCCGACCGGCTGGCAGGCCGACCTCGTCACGATCTGTCGGGCCTTCCACTGGCTCGACCAGGCCACCGTCCTCGCCCTCCTCGACGACCAGGTCGCCCCCGGCGGTGCCGTCGCCATCTTCGGCGACAACAGCTTCTGGTCTGCCGACAGCCCCTGGAAGCAGTCCGTCCGCGCGGTCGTCCAGAGCTTCCTCGGAGAGGAACGGCGCGCCGGCAACAGCACCTTCAAGCACCACGACCGGCCCTACAGCGAGATCATGGAGGAGTCCCCGTTCAACCGGGTCGAGGAGATCCGGGTGCCCGTCCAGCGGACCTGGAGCACCAACAGCATCCTCGGCTACCTCTACTCCACGAGCTTTGCCGCACCGCACCTCTTCGGAGGCCGCCTTGACGAGTTCGAGGCGGCCGTGGAGACCGCCCTCGCCGAGCACAGCACCGAGGACGTCTTCCCGGAGGACAACGAGTTCCTCATCCGTATCGGCCGGCGGGGCACCGAGTGATACGAGCAGACGGCCCAGCCGCCCGCCAATACGGGCGGCTGGCCGCACCCGCGGTCCTGACCGAGCTCACCACCGAATCCGTGCTCTGCTTGCCCATCGGCTCCCAGGAGCAGCACGGTCCCCATCTGCCGCTCAACACGGACACCGTGATCGCGGAGCGGTTCACCGGCATGCTGGTCCAGCGGTACGGCGGACAGCACGACCTGTGGGCGTTGCCGGCCATCCCGTACGGGCTCTCACTCGAACACGCCTGGTCGCCGGGAACCGTGTCGCTACGGATCGCGAGCTTCATGTCTCTGCTCGACGTCGTGGTCACGGAGCACCTGCGGGCGACCCCTGCGCGCAGGCTCCTGATCATCAACGGCCACGGCGGCAACCGAGGAATCCTGGAGCCCGCCCTCCACGAGCTGAAACGCGTACACGCCATCTCTGTCTGCGTCGTCCATCCGGCTTCGTTGTCTGCTGTCCAGGTCGGTGGCGAGAGCATCCCGGAGATCCACGCCGGTATCCGCGAGACGGCCATGATGCTCGAACTCGCTCCCGAGGACGTCCATCTCGACCGCCTCCCAGTGGACTTCACCGCCAACGACACCGAGGTGAAGCGGCTCGTCCTGGACCGCGGCACGACCTGGCCGTGGACCTCCGGCGACACCACCATCGCCACCTGCGGCGTCCTCGGAGGCGACCCGCGCCGGGCAACCGCCGACGCCGGCCGAGCCATCCTCGACAGCGCCCTCGATGCGGCCGACAACGTACTCACCCACGTCACCAGCCACACCCCGTAACCGTCCCCGGCCCACCAGGAGATCCCGTGGCCCTCACCCCCGCAGAGAGGCACGCCTTCATGCGCGACGGCCTGCTCGTCAGACGCGGCGCCGTCCCCGACGACCAGATCGTCCGAGCCCGTGAACTGGTTACCGACTGGTACCGCGAGACGATGAACCCCGAGCTCATTAACGCCTACACGCAGCGGACCTTCGCACCGGAGCTCGGAAGCCACCCCGACCTCCTCGCGCTCTTCTCGGCGTCCCCGGCCGCCGAGCTCGCCCAGGACCTGCTCGGCACCGTTCAACCCGTCTCCACCGTGCAGCTCCAGATCCGCATCCCCGAGGGCCAACTCGAACAAGCCCAGCCGGAGAAGGAGATGCATGTGGACGGCGTCGCCTGCCCGCACCTCGACCCCGCGGAGCTGCGGACCTTCTCGCTGCTGGTCGGCGTGGTGCTGTCCGACATCACCGACCCGCGGGGTGGGGCCCTGCGCTACCAACCGGGCGGGCACCTGGCCATGGCCGAGTGGTTCCGCACCCAGTGGTCGCTCGGCATCACCGAGCAGGTCCCACCCGACATCGACACCCGCGCCGGCATCCCGTTCCTCGGCCGGCCTGGCGACCTGTTGTTGATGCACCACCTCGTCCCCCACGCCGTTGGCCGCAACCTCAGCCCGGGGCCACGGATCATGGCGTACTTCCGCGTACAGCACCCCGACCACGCACGGCGACGGCTGCAGGCGCTGCAAGACCCGTGGCTCGACTACCCGCAGCTGTCGCGGCCCGCGTGAACTCCCAGCAGGGCCGGGATCACGCCCGGCCCGTCCACTGACTCCCAAGACGGACGGACACCCATGCGACCGATCCCGCCAGAACAACTCAACGCCGCCGCCCGTGCCCTGGAAGCTGGCGAACTCGTCATCGTGCCCACCGAGCGCTGGTACATGATCTGCGCCGACGCCACGAACCGGGCCGCCTGCAACAGCATCTTCGACGGCAAGCAGCGGCCACGCGCCAAGTCCCTCGTACTCGTCACCCCGTCCCTGGAGGCGTGCGAGAAGCAGTTCGTCATCCACCCCGAGGCCAGGCAACTGGCCGATGCCTTCTGGCCTGGCGACCTCGCCATGCTCCTTCCCTGGCAGAGCGCGGAGATCGGGGCGCGGCACCCCGCGGTCGGCTCGCCGGCGCTCACCACCAACTCGGCGGGCCCGCTCGGAGCTCTTGCGGCGGTGGCTGGTACGCCGGTGGCAGCGACGACCGTCAACATCTCGGGCGACGCGGCAGTCGACGCACCAGGGCCAGCGATCACGGTCGGGGAGGTCCAGGGCTTCCTCGACTCCACCGGCGTCAAGGCGAGCGTCATCCTCGACGGGGGAGTATCACCGGCCGCCAACCACCTCACCATCGTCGACTGCTCGACGCCGGCCGCCCGCCTCGTCCGTGCTGGCGTCGTCCACGAACGGGCGATCTCAGCTGTGCTCGACCGCCACGTGCCATGACGGAGAGCGCGAGGGACAACTACCGTTCGGTGCAAGTGTCCGGGCAGGCCTGCTCCGACCGGGCCTTCCTTCCCCGCTCCGCAGCTTCAAGCGCCCCTACCGCAGCGACACGCTCAACCGGGGTGTGCGTGCAATAGGGACAGCTGCCAGCATCCTCGAAGGCGCCTCCGCTCACCGCCTCATGGCAACGAACAGAAAGCAGACCACCGTGCAGCACCGCGTCCGAGCCGTCCTCCTCACCCCGAACAACACCACGCTGCTGATCAAGCGCATCCGCCCCGGCATCGACCCGTACTGGGTGATCGTCGGGGGAAAGATCGAACCGACCGACGCCAGCCCCGAGGAAGCCCTGCTACGCGAGGTCCGCGAGGAAATCGCGGGCGAGGCCGAGATCGTCAGCCTTCTCCACACCATCGAGACGGACGACGAGCGCCAGGACTTCTACCTCGCCACCGTCGACAAGTGGAGCTTCGAGGATCGCACCGGGCCCGAGTTCAGCCAGGCAGGCCGGGGCGAGTACTTCCTGGAGGAGATCCCCCTCACCACCGAAGCCCTCGACGCGATCAACCTCCTGCCTCAGGAGATCGCCGCGGTCCTCCGCAAGGCCGTCGAACGCGGGGACCTTCTCGCCGCCAGGTAGCGGCAATCCGGCAACTGCGTCAGCACACTGGTCGCGCACTGAATGTCGCGAACGTCTCACGCTGCGTCAAATGCCGTGGTACGTTCCGTAACCCAACCGAAAACAGGTGACCCCGGCGGTGCTGGAACACCCCGGGGCCCGGCAACAGGAGCTGACACTCCCGATGCGCGTCCATCGTAGCGCCCACGTGCGCAATTTCACCGTGCTACCCAACGCCGTCCTCCAGTACCGGCGGCTGTCCTACACCGCCCGAGGCCTGCTCGCGGACCTCCTCTCCCGCCCCGACGGCTGGCGCGAAGACGGACGGCACATGGCCGACAGCAGCCCCCAGGGACGCGGCGCGATCCGCAAGGCGTTGAAGGAGCTGACCGAGGCCGGGTACTACCGGGTCGAGAAGATCCGCATGCCCGACGGCACGATCATCACCGAAACCCACGTCTACGACACCCCGCACCCCACGGCGCCACCGGGTACCACCCGTCCGGCGCCCGGTGAAGCGGCAACCGGCCCTGCTGGCAGCCCTGTTGTAAAGAACCGGCACCAAGAACCCTCCCTCCCCACAAGCCCGGCAGACGAAAGCGACCGGGGAGGAAAGGAGGAAGCACCCGAGATCCACGAGGCAGCGGCCACGCTGTTCCGGGTGATCCGCCCCGAGCCCCGGCTGCGCCTGGGCGAGGCCGAAGCATGGGAACTGGCACCGTTGGTGGCGCAGTGGCTGCAACGCGGCGCGGCCCACGCAGACCTCGCCCAGGCTCTGCTGCCGGGCCTGCCCACCCCGGTGCACTCGGCGGCCGCCGTGCTCCGCTACCGCCTGGAGCGCAAGATGCCGCCCGCCGGGCCTGCCGCGCGGCCACCGGCCCGGTACGCCGAGTGCGCCAAGTGCCACGACCCCGTGCCCCGGCCGGGCATCTGCCGCCCGTGCGCCGGCCTGACCACCCGAACCCCCACGGCCCGCCAGGGCGCGGACGTGGCCACCGCAGGTGCCGAACGAGTCCGAACTGCCCTGCGCTCCGCAATAGCCGGCAGTCGGCCTGCACACATCGCCGCCTGAGACGCGCTCTCCCACCAGCCCGAAAGGGCTCCGGCAGGTACATCACCCTGCTCCATCAACGCCGGGCTCGGCCAGGCCCGGGGTGGGGGGTGGACGGCGGGGAACGGCGGTGAACCTGCTCAACAAGGGGATGCTGCGCGGGTGTTCACCCCGGAAACGCCGCTGCGGCGCGACCCCCGAGGGGTTCGCGCCGCAGCGGAACAACGATCGCCCAGCGACCTCAGACGTTGAACCCCAGCGCCCGCAGCTGGTCGCGGCCGTCGTCGGTGATCTTGTCGGGGCCCCACGGCGGCATCCAGACCCAGTTGATGCGCAGGTCCTTGACCAGGCCGTCGGTGGCGGTCTTGGCCTGGTCCTCGATGACGTCGGTCAGCGGGCAGGCCGCCGAGGTGAGCGTCATGTCGATGGTGGCCACGTCGGACTCGTCGATGTGGACGCCGTAGATCAGGCCCAGGTTGACGACGTCGATGCCCAGTTCGGGGTCGACGACGTCCATCAGGGCCTCGGTCAGGTCCTCGACCGAAACGGTGCCGGCCGTGGTGCCGACGATGATGCCGGTCTGCTCCTCCGCAGCGGAGGCCGTGGCGTCGGCGGTGGTGTTCTCGTCACTCATGGTCTGTTCCTCCTCTGCGGGATCAGTCGTTCACGGCGGGGTGCTGGGCGAGCGCCTGGGCGGTGGCGTCCTTCCAGGCCATCCAGCTGAGCAGGGCGCACTTGACCCGGGCCGGGTACTTGGAGACGCCGGCGAACGCGACCGCGTCCTCCAGCACCTCCTCGTCGCCCTCGCCCTGGCCCTTGCTCTGCATCAGCTCCAGGAAGGCCTCCTGGACCGCCTGCGCCTCGCCCACGGTCTTGCCGACCACCAGGTCGTTGAGCACCGAGGCGCTCGCCTGGCTGATCGAGCAGCCCTGGGACTCGTACGAGACGTCGACCACCGTCGGGCCGTCGAGCTTCACCCGCAGGGTGATCTCGTCGCCGCACGTCGGGTTGACGTGGTGCACTTCGGCGTCGCCGTCCCGCAGCCCCTTGCCGTGGGGGTTGCGGTAGTGGTCCAGGATGATGTCCTGGTACATGGAGTCGAGCTTCATGGTCGTCCTGCCCCGTCCCGTCAGCCGAAGAAGTTCCGGACGTGGTGCAGGCCGTCGATCAGCGCGTCGACCTCGCCCGGCGTCGAGTACAGGTAGAACGACGCCCGCGTGGTCGCCGGAATTCCGTACCGGAGGCAGACCGGCCGCGCGCAGTGGTGGCCGACGCGCACGGCGATGCCCTGCTCGTCCAGCACCTGGCCCACGTCGTGCGGGTGGATGTCGCCGAGGGTGAAGGAGATCGCCGCGCCGCGGTCCACGGCCGTGCGCGGGCCGATGATCCGGAGGTCCGGGACCTCCAGCAGCCGCTCGACGGCGTACTCGGTGATCGCGTGCTCGTGCGCCGCGATCTTCTCCATGCCGATGCCCTGGAGGTAGTCGATGGCCGCGCCGAGCCCGACCGCCTGGGCGATCGGCGGGGTGCCTGCCTCGAACTTGTGGGGCGCCGGGGCGTAGGTGGACGAGCCCATGGTGACGGTCTCGATCATCTCGCCGCCGCCGAGGAACGGCGGGAGGTCCTCCAGCAGCTCCTGGCGGCCCCAGAGCACGCCGATGCCGGTCGGGGCCAGCATCTTGTGGCCGGTGAAGGCGACGAAGTCGGCCTCCAGCGCCTGCACGTCCAGCACCATGTGCGGCGCGGCCTGCGAGGCGTCGATGACGACCAGCGCGCCGACCGACTGGGCCTTGCGGACGATCGTCTCGACGGGGTTGACGGTGCCGAGCAGGTTGGAGACCAGGGTGAAGGAGACCACCTTGGTCTTCTCGGTGATCAGCTCGTCGATGTTGGACAGGTCGAGCCGGCCCTCGTCGGTCAGCCCGAACCACTTCAGCTTCGCGCCGCTGCGCTGCGACAGCAGCTGCCACGGGACGATGTTGGAGTGGTGCTCCATCTCCGTGATGACGATCTCGGAGTCGGCGTCGACCCGGTAGGGCTCCTCCGCCCAGGCCAGCATGTTGGCGACGAGGTTGAGCGACTCCGAGGCGTTTTTGGTGAATATCACCTCGTTGCGGCTCGGCGCGTTGACGAAGGCCGCGACCTTGTCCCGGGCGCCCTCGTACAGCGCGGTGGCCTCCTCGGCGAGCACGTGCACGCCGCGGTGGACGTTGGCGTTGTGCCGCTCGTAGTAGGCGGTCAGCGCCTCCAGCACCTGGCGCGGCTTCTGCGAGGTCGCCGCGTTGTCCAGGTAGACCAGCGGCTTGTCGTCGTGCAGGAGCCGCTGCAGGACCGGGAAGTCCTTACGGATCGCGTCGGTGTCGAGCAGTCCCGTAAACGTATGGGTCACTCGGAAGCGCCCCCCTTCACGTACGCCTCGTAGCCCTCGTTCTCCAGCTTGTCGGCGAGCTCGGCGCCGCCGGACTCGACGATGCGGCCGCCCGCGAAGACGTGGACGTAGTCGGGCTGGATGTACCGCAGGATGCGGGTGTAGTGGGTCACCAGCAGGGTGCCGACCTCGCCGGTGGAGCGGACCCGGTTGATGCCCTCGGAGACGATCCGCAGCGCGTCGACGTCCAGGCCGGAGTCGGTCTCGTCGAGGATCGCGATCTTCGGCTTGAGCAGCTCCAGCTGGAGGATCTCGTGGCGCTTCTTCTCGCCGCCGGAGAAGCCCTCGTTGACGTTGCGCTCGGCGAAGGCCGGGTCCATCTGGAGGGCGGCCATCGCCTCCTTGACCTCCTTCACCCACAGCCGCAGCTTGGGGGCCTCGCCGCGGACGGCGGTGGCGGCGGTGCGCAGGAAGTTGCTGACCGAGACGCCGGGGACCTCGACCGGGTACTGCATGGCCAGGAAGACGCCGGCCTTGGCGCGCTCGTCGACGGACATCTCCAGGACGTCCTCGCCGTCCAGCAGCACCGAGCCGCCGGTGACGGTGTACTTGGGGTGGCCGGCCAGCGAGTAGGCCAGGGTGGACTTGCCGGAGCCGTTCGGCCCCATGATGGCGTGGGTCTCGCCCTGCTTGACGGTGAGGTCGACGCCCTTCAGGATCTCGCGCGGGCCGTTCTCGGCGTCCACGGAGACGTGCAGGTCGCGGATTTCAAGGGTTGCCATGTGTACTCAGGACTCCTGGTTGACGGAGACGAGCACATCGTCCCCTTCGATCTTTACGGGGTAGACAGCGACCGGCTTGGTGGCGGGCAGGCCGGAGGGCTTGCCGGTGCGCAGGTCGAAGCTGGAACCGTGCAGCCAGCACTCGATCATGCAGTCCTCGACCTCGCCCTCGGAGAGCGCGACGTTCGCGTGCGAGCAGATGTCGTTGATCGCGAACACCCCCTCGTCGGTGCGGACGACGGAGACCGGCACGCCGTTGAGGTCCACGCGCTTGGGCACGTCCTCCTGGAGGTCGCTCAGCGCACAGGCACGGAGGAAGGTCATCGGGGTCAGACCGCCGCTTCCAGCTCGGCGTCGATCTTCTCCATGAGCTGGTCCTGGACCTCGGCCACGCCGATCTGCTGGAGCAGCTCGGCGAAGAAGCCGCGCACGACCAGGCGCCGGGCCTCGTCCGCGGGGATGCCGCGGGCCTGCAGGTAGAACAGCTGCTCGTCGTCGAAGCGGCCGGTCGCGGAGGCGTGGCCGGCGCCGACGATCTCGCCGGTCTCGATCTCCAGGTTCGGGATCGAGTCGACCCGGGCGCCGTCGGTGAGCACCAGGTTCCGGTTGAGCTCGTAGGTGTCGGTGCCGACCGCGGCGGCGCGGATCAGCACGTCGCCGACCCAGACGGCGTGCGCGTCCTGGCCCTGCAGCGCGCCCTTGTACGCCACGTTCGACCGGCAGTGCGGCGTGTCGTGGTCGATCACCAGGCGGTGCTCCAGGTGCTGGCCGGCGTCGGCGAAGTAGAGGCCGAACAGCTCGGCCTCGCCGCCGGGGCCCGCGTAGCTGACCCGCGGGTGCAGGCGGACCAGGTCGCCGCCGAAGGTCACGACCACGGACTTGTACGAGGCGTCCCGGCCGACCAGCGCGCTGTGCTGGGCGGCGTGGACGGCGTCGCGGTCCCAGTCCTGGACGGAGACGAAGGTGAGCTTGGCACCGTCGCCGACCAGCAGCTCGACGTTGGCGGCCCGGGTGCCGGTGCCCTCGTGGTTGAGCACCACGACGGCCTCGGCGAACGGCTTGACGTCGATCACCACGTGGGCGAAGCGGACGCCGCCCTCGCCGCGCACGTCGATCCGGACCGGCTCGGTCAGCACCGCGTCCTTGGGGACGGTGACCACCAGGGCCTGCTCGAACCCGCTGAACGCCTGCGCGGCGACCCGGTCGACCGGCGTGCCGGCCTTGCCCAGGCGGGCGTCGTCACGGCCGACGGTCTCGGCGGTGACGCCGTCCGGCAGCGTGAACCCGACCTTGTCCTCACCGCGCTCGCCGGCGGCGGCGGTCCCGTCGTGCAGCCCGCCGAGGCGGTGCAGCGGGGTGAACCGCCAGTCCTCCTCGCGGCCGGTCGGCACCGGGAAGTCGTTCACGTCGAAGGACGGCTTGACCGCGACGCGCGCGTCGATCGGCTGGTGGACGGTGGTCCGACCGGTGCCGGGGCCGGCGAGCTGCGCGCCCGCGCCGGCGGTGCCGACCTCGATCGACCCGGCGGTGGTGGAGCCGGTGGTGTTCTGCTCAGCCATGGCTGTTCGTAGTGCTCTCTTCCTCGGAATTCGGTGGACGGCGGTAGCGGCCGGGCGTCAGCCGACCGCGCCCTCCATCTGCAGCTCGATCAGCCGGTTGAGCTCCAGCGCGTACTCCATCGGCAGCTCGCGCGCGATCGGCTCGACGAAGCCGCGGACGATCATCGCCATCGCCTCGAACTCGGTCATGCCGCGGCTCATCAGGTAGAACAGCTGGTCCTCGCTGACCTTGGAGACGGTCGCCTCGTGGCCCATGGACACGTCGTCCTCACGGACGTCCACGTACGGGTAGGTGTCCGAGCGGGAGATGGTGTCGACCAGCAGCGCGTCGCAGAGCACATTGGACTTGGCGCCCTTGGAGCCCTCACCGATCTCGATCAGACCGCGGTAGGAGGTCCGGCCGCCGCCTCGCGCCACCGACTTGGAGATGATGTTGGAGGAGGTGTTCGGCGCCATGTGCACCATCTTGGCGCCGGCGTCCTGGTGCTGGCCCTCGCCCGCGAAGGCGATCGACAGGGTCTCGCCCTTGGCGTGCTCGCCCATCAGGTAGACGGCCGGGTACTTCATGGTGACCTTGGAGCCGATGTTGCCGTCGACCCACTCCATGGTCGCGCCCTCGTACGCCACGGCGCGCTTGGTGACCAGGTTGTAGACGTTGTTCGACCAGTTCTGGATGGTCGTGTAGCGGCAGCGGCCGCCCTTCTTGACGATGATCTCCACGACCGCGGAGTGCAGCGAGTCGGAGGAGTAGATCGGCGCGGTGCAGCCCTCGACGTAGTGGACGTAGGCGTCCTCGTCGACGATGATCAGCGTCCGCTCGAACTGGCCCATGTTCTCGGTGTTGATCCGGAAGTAGGCCTGCAGCGGGATGTCGACGTGCACGCCCTTCGGCACGTAGATGAACGAGCCGCCGGACCACACCGCCGTGTTCAGCGCGGCGAACTTGTTGTCGCCGACCGGGATGACGGTGCCGAAGTACTCCTTGAAGATCTCCGGGTGCTCGCGCAGCGCGGTGTCGGTGTCCAGGAAGATGACGCCCTGCTCCTCCAGGTCCTCACGGATCTGGTGGTAGACGACCTCGGACTCGTACTGGGCGGCGACACCGGCGACCAAGCGCTGCTTCTCCGCCTCCGGGATGCCCAGCTTGTCGTAGGTGGCCTTGATGTCCGCGGGCAGGTCCTCCCACGACTCGGCCTGCTTCTCGGTGGAGCGGACGAAGTACTTGATGTTGTCGAAGTCGATGCCGGAGAGGTCGGAGCCCCAGGTCGGCATGGGCTTCTTGCCGAACAGCTTGAGGCCCTTGAGCCGCAGGTTGAGCATCCACTCGGACTCGGACTTCTTCGCGGAGATGTCGCGCACGACCTCCTCGCTGAGCCCGCGCTTGGCCGTGGCACCGGCGGCGTCCGGGTCGGCCCAGCCGTACTCGTAGTTGCCGAGGCCTTCGAGCTCGGGGTGCGAAACGGTGTCAGTCATGCGAGCTTCCTAACGCGCGGACGCTGAATCTTCGGTGGACGCGGGATTTTCATGTACTGGCAGTCGGCACTGCATCGGAGCCGCGGTCCGCGGAACCCCGGACGGGCGACGATGCGGCACCGGGTGCCGGCACATAGGTGGTGCAGACCCCGTCGCCGTGGGCGATGGTGGCCAGCCGTTGCACATGGGTGCCCAGGAGCTGGGAGAAGACCTCGGTCTCCGCCTCGCAGAGCTGCGGGAACTGCTCGGCGATGTGCGCGACCGGGCAGTGGTGCTGGCAGAGCTGGGCGCCCGCCGGGGCCTTGGCCGCGGCCGACGGGACACGCCGCACCGTGGCAGCGTACCCGTCCGCGCTGAGCGCCTGGGCGAGTGCCTCGGTGCGTTCCCCGGCGTCGGCCCGGTGCAGCGCTTCCAGGTACTTCTCGCCCTGCTTGCCGAACCTGGCCCGGGCGAAGGCGGCGACCGCCTCCTCGCCCGCCTTGCCGCCGCCCACCGAGTCCGAGATCCAGCGCAGCGCGTCGGCGGCGAGCTGGTCGTACGCCTGGTAGAAGGCGTCCCGGCCGGCGTCGGTGAGGGCGAAGACCTTGGCCGGACGGCCCCGGCCGCGGCTGCCGTAGACCCGCTGTTCTCGGGACTCGACCAAACGGGCGGCGGTCAGTCCGTCGAGGTGGCGGCGGACGGCCGCGGCGGTGAGGCCGAGGCGGTTCGCCAGGTCGGCGGCGGAGGAGGGGCCGTGGTCCAGGATCGACCGGGCGACCCGGTCCCGGGTGGCCCGGTGGCCCTCCAGCAGCACCTCGGCCGCCGTCACGGGCACGTCACAGCCGGGGGCCGACTCGGCCTCCTGGTGCGTGGCGTGCTCGCGCATGTTTTTCACAACACCAGTGTTGCGTAATTACTTCCATTGGGACAAGCCGTGATCCAGGCCTCACCGGTGTCATCGATCACGCAGGTAAGCCTTACCTGACCTGGGAAAACGATCACCGAGGCCGCCGTGGGGCCCGCGCGTGAGCGCCTCTTAGACTCGCCGGTATGCATTCCGAACCCGCGGTCCAGATCGCCGGGCTGGTCAAGCGATACGGCGACAAGCCCGCGGTGGACGGCCTCGACCTCACCATCGCACGCGGCGCGATCACCGCCGTCCTCGGCCCCAACGGCGCCGGCAAGACCACCACCATCGAGACCTGCGAGGGCTACCGCCGCCCCGACGCCGGCACCGTCCGCGTCCTCGGCCTCGACCCGGTCACCCAGAGCGCCGCCCTGCGCCCCCGGATCGGCGTCATGCTGCAGTCGGGTGGCGTGTACGCGGGCGCCCGCGCCGTCGAGATGCTCCGGCACACCGCCAGGCTGCACGCCCACCCGCTGGACGTGGACGCCCTGGTCGAGCGCCTCGGCCTCGGCTCCTGCGGCCGCACCACCTACCGGCGGCTGTCCGGCGGCCAGCAGCAGCGGCTCGCCCTGGCCATGGCCGTGGTCGGCCGCCCCGAGCTGGTCTTCCTGGACGAGCCCACCGCCGGCCTCGACCCGCAGGCCCGCCGCGCCACCTGGGAGCTGGTCCGCGACCTGCGCCGGGACGGCGTCACCGTGGTCGTCACCACCCACCACATGGACGAGGCCGAGCAGCTCGCCGACCGCGTCGCCGTCGTGGACCGCGGCAAGGTGATCGCCGACGGCACCACCGAGGAGCTGTGCCGCGGCGGCGCCGAGAGCTCCCTGCGCTTCGACGGCCCGCCCGGACTCGACCTCGCCGCGCTGCTCAAGGAGCTGCCCGAGGGCGCCGCCGCCGTCGAGACCGCCCCCGGCAGCTACCGGGTGGAGGCGGCCGTCGACCCGCGGCTGCTGGCCACCGTCACCGGCTGGTGCGCGGCCGTCGGCGTCCTGCCCGAACGGCTGTCCGTGCAGCGCCGCAGCCTCGAAGACGTCTTCCTCGACCTGACCGGACGGGAGCTCCGCTCGTGACCACGACCGACTACGCCCCGAAGCCGGGCGCCGCCCCGGTCGGCCGGATGCTGCTCGCCCAGACCGCGTTCGAGACCCGGATGCTGCTGCGCAACGGTGAGCAGCTGCTGCTCACCGTGGTCATCCCGACCGTGCTGCTGGTGCTGTTCTCCGCCGTGGACATCGTCGCGGTGGAGGGCCCCGGCAAGCGGGTCGACTTCCTGGCCCCCGGCCTGCTCGCGCTCGCCGTGATGTCCACCGCCTTCACCGGGCAGGCCATCGCCACCGGCTTCGAGCGCCGCTACGGCGTGCTGAAGCGGCTCGGCGCCAGTCCGCTGCCGCGCTGGACGCTGCTGACCGCCAAGACCGGCTGCGTCCTGGTGACGGAGGCGCTGCAGGTCGCGCTGCTGTCGGTGATCGCGCTGGCGCTCGGCTGGTCCCCGCACGGCAACCCTCTGGCCGTCGTCGCGCTGCTGGTCCTCGGCACCGCCGCCTTCTCCGGGCTCGGCCTGCTGATGGCCGGCACCCTGAAGGCCGAGGCCACGCTGGCCGCCGCCAACCTGGTGTTCATCCTGCTGCTGCTCGCGGGCGGGGTGGTCGTGCCGCTGGGCAAGTTCCCCGACGCCGTGCGGTCGGTGCTGGAGCTGCTGCCGATCTCGGCGCTCTCGGACGGCCTGCGGTCGGTGCTGCAGACCGGCGCCGGGGTGCCCTGGGCGGACCTGGGGATCCTGGCCGGCTGGTCGGTGCTCGGGCTGGCCGCGGCCGCCCGGTTCTTCCGCTGGGAGTAGGACCGCTCCCCGCGGGGAGATAGGACCGCTCCCCGAGCCGTACCCGCGACGCACGACGCCCCCCGGCCTTTCCCGGCCGGGGGGCGTCGTGCTGTTCAGCCCGGGTCGCGTCAGCCCTGGCTGCCGCTGCGGCGCTTGCGGGCGAGCAGGACGAGCGCGCCGCCGACCAGCAGCACGCCGCCGCCGGCCGCCGCGATCATCGGGGTCGCGTCGCTGCTACCGGTCTGGGCGAGCACCGGCCCGCTGCTGCTGGGCGCCGGGGACGGGGTGCTCGGCGGCGGCGTGACCGGCGGGGCCGTGGACGGCGTCCCGGTCGGCGTCGGCGTGGGGGTCGGGGTCTTCGACGGCGTCACCGTGGGCGTCGGCGTGGGCGTCGGCGTCTTGGTGGGCGTGGGGGTCGGGGTGGGCGTGGGGGTCGGAGTCGGCGTGTGGCACGGCTCGATGGTCTTGGTCTCGTTGATGTTCCAGCCCTTCTCGTCCGGCTTCTCCGAGGTGGCGACCACCAGGTTGGCCTTGATCGGGGCGGTGTGGTCCTTCACCGGGAAGGTGCCGTGGAACTCGGCGGGGAAGGCCTTGGCGTCCAGGACCTTCTCGCCGTCGATGGTGAGGCTGACGGTGTTCTTCACGTCAGGCTTGGGGCTGTAGTTGATCAGGTCGATCACGACCTTGTCGCAGGTCACCGACCAACTCGGCACGTGCGCCGAGGCGTTGCCGGCCAGTGCCAGGGGCAGTAGAAAACCGGCCGCCGCTGTGCCGGCGAGTGCCGCCGCGCCGATCCCGATGTGCCGCTGCTGTCGCGCCATTAGGCTGTTCCCCTCCGAACGGTCTTGTGCAGCAGGCGTGTTGACTGGTTCGCGGTGGCCCGCTACGACTGTCCGGGGGACTCTACCGGCACTCCCGCATCCCGCCACACCCCGCCGTACGACCGGAATTCGTCTGTCCGTCCAGTCTTCGATGTGCATGACCAGCCCATCACAGCCGCCACCTCGCTGAACGCGGATTCGGCAAACTTGAATGAACTTAGTCACCTTTCAGACAGAACGGCGCCCCCAGTGATCGGGTTCAATCACCGGGGGCGCCACTTCAATCACCCGACGGACATTCGGGCTTTTCGGTCCCTATCAGGCCTTCTTGTCAGGCCTTCTTGGCCGCCTTGCGCCGCGCGGCCACCACGATCGCGCCACCGGCGGCGATCACCACGGCACCGCCGATCGCCAGCGGCAGCACCGGGCCGGCGCCGGTGTGCGCCAGGTTTCCGCCACCGTTCGCCTGGGCGGACGGGCTCGCCGAACCGGAGACCGCCGGAGCGGCCGTCGAGGCACCGGCCGACGGGCTCGCCGAGCCGCTCGCACTGGGCTTGCCACTGCCCGGCGCGGACGGGGTGCCCGACGGGCTCGCCGACCCGCTCGGGGAGGCCGAACCGCCCGGCGTCACCGACGGCGAGCCGGTCGGCACCACCGGCGGCACGGTCGGCGTGCCGGTCGGGGTCGGGACGGTGGTGCCCGGCAGGCAGCCGGTGAACGGGTAGTGGTGCGTCTCCGCGCCGCCCTTGCCGGTCAGCGAGGCCGCGATCACCGAGCCGTTGACCGGGCCGCCGCTGCCGAGGTCGAAGGCGGCGTTCGGCGCGAGCACCGTACCGGCCCAGGCGGCCTGGCTGTTCTTGACCACCTTGGTGGCGGTCGGGAAGTTCCAGAGCAGCTTGGCCCGGATCGCCCCGCCCGCCGCGCTCTGCGCCTTGTCGTCCAGGACGAAGGCCGAGGTGCCCGTGTCCCAGAGGTGGAAGCCGGTGGTCCCGGCCACGGCCATGTCGTACGAGCCGCCGGTCACGTTGACCACCGTCACCGAGCCGGCCGGCACCTTGAGGTAGACGTCCTTGGCGCCCTGCAGCTTCGCCGCGTCGACGGTGAAGCTGTTGTACTTCGCGTCCCCGCCGGTGAACGTGAGCTTGGCGCCCTCGGCCTGGACGGTGGCGCCCGCGGTCTGCGGCACGGCGGCCAGCGAGGTGGCGGCGGCGCGCAGCTTGGCGAACTCGGCCTTGAAGTCGATCGGCGAGGCGCCCTGGGCGACGACGCCCTGGTGGGCCTGGACGACCGCGCCCTCGGCCTTGGAGCCGTAGACGCCGTTGCCCTTCATCACCTGGGTGTTGCGGCCGGTGATGCGGCCGGCCACCACCAGCGCGTTCTTGCCGGGCAGCGCGTCGACCTCGGCGGGGGTCAGCTCCTGGCCGACCGAGAAGCCGCCGGTGAAGTCGGCGTCACCGCCGACGGCGACCGCGCCCTCGGCGTCCGGGGTGTGGGCGTCGTCGCCCTCGATGAACTCGCCGTAGAGGTTGGCGACCCCGAGGCCGCGGCACTCCTGATCGGCGCCGACGGCCTGGGCGGCCGGCGCGACCAGACCGGCCAGTACGAACGAGCCGCCGATCGCGAGCGCGGCGGCGGAAGTGGGTATGCGCATGTGCAGGATCTCCGCTTGGGTGCGGGAGGAGTGGGAGAGGCCCGAAAAAAGGTATGGACCAATCCGCACTCTTTCGGCCGAGTGGGTGATTGGTCAAGACCATTGACCACCTTGTCCGAACAGTCCGCTTTGGCCCCCGGCCGCCGCACCCCGCGCCCCGCCCCAAGATCGCCCGTAAGGCCGCCTACGATGGAGCGCGTGCTGAACCCCTTCTCCCTGCTCGCCGAGCGCTGGCAGCCCTCCGCCGCGATGGTCCGGCGCGCCACGTTCGCCGCGCTGGTGATGAGCGTGGTGATCGTCGTCACCGGCGGCGCCGTCCGCCTCACCGCCTCCGGCCTCGGCTGTACGACCTGGCCCCGCTGCACCGCCGAGAGCCTGACGCCCACGGCGGAGATGGGCTTCCACGGCATCGTCGAGTTCACCAACCGGATGCTCACCTACGTGCTGAGCGCGGCCGTCGGCTGGGCCATCCTGGCCGCCCGCTGCCACCGCCCGTGGCGGCGGAGCATGACCAAGCTCGGCTGGGCCCAGTTCTGGCTGGTGATGAGCAACGCCGTCCTCGGCGGCATCACGGTCCTCACGGGCCTCAACCCGTACACGGTCGCGCTGCACATGATCGCCGCCATGGCGCTGGTCTGGGTCGCACTCCTCATGTGGGAGCGCTCCAAGGAAGGCGACGGCCCGGCCGAGCTGTCGGTCGCCCGCCCCATCCACCAGCTCTCCTACGTCCTGGTCACCGTGGTCGGCCTCCTGGTCGCAGCCGGCACCCTGGTCACCGGCGCCGGCCACCACCCGGGCACGCCCAAGGACAACAAGATCGTCCCCCGCATCCCGATCGACTACGACAGGCTCGCGCAGTTCCACGCCGACTTCGCCTTCGTGTCCGTGGGCCTGACCATCGCGATGATCTTCGTCTTCGCCGCCGTCAAGGCCCCGCAGCCGGCCAAGGCCCGCGCCAAGGAACTGCTGGCAGTGCTGCTCCTCCAGGGCGTCCTCGGCTTCATCCAGTACTTCACCGACGCCCCCGAGCTCATGGTCGGCCTCCACATGCTCGGCGCCACCCTCACCTGGATCGCCGCCCTCCGCATCCCCCTCGCCCTCCGCACCCGCGAGACCGAAGAGCCCGCCGACCACCTGCCCTCCCAGACCCCGCAAGCCGCGGCTGTCTGAGCATCGTCGAAGGCCCCCATCCGCGTCGGATGGGGGCCTTCGACGTGTCACAACAGCTGCCGCCCGTCACGTGGCCCGCTCGGAAAGGCTGCCGAGGGTAGGACGAAGCAGATCGAGGACGTGGGTCCAGCTGTACTTGTCGCGGCCTCCGCCGGACTTGGGCTTGTGGGGCACGTAGTCGCCGATCAGGACGCCCATCGAGCACAGTCGGGCCAGGCTCTCCGAATAGGCCGGGTGAGCGGCCTGGGCGGAGTTGACGTAAGGCTGAACGGCAACGGGGATGCCGAGCCCGTACGCCTCACAGAGGATGCCGAGCGCAAGCGTGTCGGAAATGCCGGCGGCCCACTTGTTGACGGTGTTGAACGTCGCGGGAGCGACCGCAATGGCATCTGCCGGAGGCAACGGTTGCGGAATGCTCGGCGTGCGCCACGCAGAGCGGGTCGGATAGCCGGTCTGGGCCTCGATGGCTTCCTGGTCAATGAATCCGAGAGCGCTGGGGGTAGCAATCACACCGACCTTCCAGCCCTCGGCATGGGCTGCGGCGATCAGCTCGCCCACGCCGTCGGCTATCCCCGAAGCACACACGATGACGTAGAGAAAAGGCTCGTGGTTCTCAGTCAAATCCGAACTCCCAACTCATGGCAGAAACGGCGAAGTTCCGGGACAGTACCGCGTCGGTCCCGCGCGGCCATGTCACCGACCAGTTCCAGCACGCTGGGACGCCGGCGAATGTCCTCAGAAGCACAGCTCTCCGCGATCCTGAGTGCCTGGTACCCCTCAGCCAGTCTGCCTTGTTGGCTGTAGGCCCGTGCAGCATCGACCCAGAGCGCGGCCCTCCGCTCCGGAACGGGGATGCGGCGCCGCATCAGGGGTTGAGCAGCTTCCAGCGCCGCGCCGGCGTCACCGAGAACCGCGGCCGAGCTGACTGCATGCAGTGCAACGTTGGTGGGGCTGAAGTTCGCCCAGGAGTCCGGGCTGTCAAGGGCGACCTGGCGCGCGACATTCCGGGCTTCGGCAAGAAGTTCCGCTGCGGTCGCTCGGTCGCCACCTGCACTTGCTGCGGTCACGCCACGCAGGAGCATGAGCCCGAATGCCGCAAGGTACTGGGGCGTTCTCCGGTCATAGCCGCCGCCGAGTTGGTCTGCGGTGTGATGAATGAGGCTGATGGCGGGTGCGGTGTGCCGATCGCGCGCGAGAACGTGGACCTGAACGCGAACGCTGGAGGCCAGCACCACCGGATCATTGCTCCGCTCAGCCTCAGCCATCGCCCTGCCCACCGCGAGCCAGGCGTTGCCCTGATCGCCGAGTTTGAGCAACAGACTCACAGCGGTCTGATAGGCCGTCGCAAGCATTCCGGAGAGGGTTTGGTCGTCACCTCCCGCCGCGCTCTGGGCATGCCGGAGGTCTGCGATCAGCAGCGGCAGAGACGCTTCAAGTTCAGCGTACCGGCAGGAATAGAAGTTCCTGCGGGCCTGAGACAGCCGGGCTGCAAGTGCCGTCGACGGCTGCAGTGGGCGATCGGAGAGTACTGGTCCGGGCAACAGTTCGCGAACGAGCTCCATCCCCGCGCGGGGCGGTCCTGCCGGAGCTGCAAGCGCAGCAACGCTCGCCGCCAGAAAGTTGCGCCGATGCATGTCATCCGTCCTGCCGTCCGTACTGGTAGGAGAGGCAAGCCCGAGGCTCCCCGGAGGAATCCCGAGCACAGCTGCAACCGCCCGTAGGACACCCACGTCCTGCGTTCCCTTACCGCTCTCCAGCCGACTGATCTTCGACTGGTGGTAACCCAACTCGGAAGCCACATCTGCCTGAGACCGGCCGCTGAGCACTCGCGCCCGGCGAATCACTTCGCCGGGCGCGAGTTCCACGGAGTACCCCTTGGCCATCCACGACATGGATCCTCCTACCGGCACCGATCACACCCGATATGCCGAGCGTAGCCACACGGGGACAACTGGTGATGCCGGATCTGCATGAATCATGCGCAGCGGGCTTGGGCCCAGCCGGTTGGCCGCGAACTGCAGTTGCCTATTCGTGTCAGCAGCCTTGCCCCCGTCGCCAAGGAGAAGCGCCGATGACCGTCCTCTCGAACGTTGTGAGAGGCGACGCCGTGCTCCAACAGGGACCGGACGCGAGCGTCCACCTGCCTGCCGGACTAGCAACCATCTGCCTGCCGTACCGGCCCGATTCGGTGGGCACTGCCCGGCGCTTCGTGCGTGCGAGGTTGCGGGGTTGGGGGCTGGACGAGCTGGTGGACGACGCCGTCGTCATCGTCAGCGAGCTGGCCACCAACGCCGTCGAGACCTGCTGCCAGACCCGCATGCTTGTCGGCGTCCGCCGTCCAAGCGACCGGACGCTGCGCATCCTCGTCGGTGACGGTTCCCGCTCGATGCCCGTGATGGTCCAAGCCGGGCCCGACGCCACGTCCGGCCGGGGCCTGGCGATGGTCCACCGCCTCACCCACGGCCGCTGGGGCGTCACGCCCCTCCCTTTCGGCAAGGTCGTCCACGCCGACCTCCCGACGCCCGCGCCGCTCCACTCGGCTGGCTTGCCGAGTCGTTGATCCGGTCCTCGACCACCATGCCCAAGGAGGAACAGTCCAGATGACCACCGCACCATGGGGCATCACCCGCATGGGCCCGTACCCCGAGTCCAGCCCCATCCCCGCCCTCACGCCCGTCATCGACCCCGAGACGCAGGTTGCCGGGTTCATGGGCGAGCACACGGCGAATCTCGATGAATTCCGTTTGGTGTACGGCGCGTTCGACTTTGCCATCACCACCCGCGGCGACTGGTACTTCCTTGAGTGCAACCCCAACGGCCAGTGGGCGTGGCAGCCGGCCGAGACCACTGCCGCGATCGCCCGGGCCATTGCCGACCAGTTGGAGAGAGGTCCCGACTCGTGAGCACATCGGCTCAGCTGCGCGCCGCCCTGGTGGACAGCCTCACCGGGGATGACAAGATCACCGACCCGGCGTGGGAGGACGCCGCCAGAACGGTTCCCCGGGAGCTGTTCGCCGGGTCGTTCTTCGTTCCTGTTCCGGGAAGCAACCCGACTGCCTACCGTCCGGTCCACAGGGACGAGCCCGGGTGGCTGGAGCGCGTCTACGCGAACGAAACGCTGATCACCCAGCTCGACGGGCGGACCCGCCCCGAGGACGTGCACGTCGGCACCACGACCGGCACCCCGTCCTCCTCGTCCACCCTGCCGTCGCTGGTGCTGCGCATGTGGCACCAGCTCGGCGTGGAGTCCGGACACCGGGTACTGGAGATCGGCACCGGGACGGGCTACTCGACCGCCCTCGGTGCACACCGGCTCGGGGACGCCGACCTCACCAGCATCGAGTACGACCCGGTGGTGGGCGAGGCCGCCGCCACCGCCATCAAGACAGCCGGCCACTCCCCTCGGCTGATCATCGGCGACGGGCTGCTCGGCGACCCGGACGGGGACCGGTACGACCGGCTCATCGCCACCTGTTCGGTCCGCTACGTTCCGCCCCCGTGGCTGCACCAGGTGAAGCCGGGCGGTCGGATCCTGGTCACGTTGTCCGGCTGGTCCTTCGGCTTCGGTCTCGCGCTGCTGGTCGTGACCGGCCCCGGAGAGGCCACCGGCCGGTTGCTGCCCGGCTACACCAGCTTCATGATCGCCCGCCCGCACGACCGGCCACCCCGCCAAAGCCTCTCGCTGCTCCCCGGCGACGAACGCCCGACCCGGATCAACCCGGAGATCATCAGCAGCTGGACAGGCAATTGGGTGGCGCAGCTCGCGGCACCATCCGCCGAACGCATGGGAGCCGGCGGACACCAGATCCTCTCGGCGTGGCGACCGGCTCACAGGCCCGGACCATGCCCACCCCTGAAGGCGGGTGGACCGTGGTCCAGCGCGGCCCGCTCCGGCTCTGGGACCAGGTGGAGAGCGCCGTCGAAGCCTGGCAGCAGGCCGGCGAGCCGCACCAGGACGGTTTCGGGATCACCGTCTCCGGATCGGGGCAACGCGTCTGGATCGGACACGAGGACGGGCCGGGCTGGGACCTGCCGATCTGACGCGAGAACGTACGACGCGACGGCCCGGCTCCCCCGCCGAGGGGGAGCCGGGCCGTCGACGTTCGGACCGGGCGGGATCAGCCGCCGAGCTGGATACCGGCCATCCGCTTCCACTCGTACGGGCCGGTCTTCACCTTGAGGCCCAGCTCGCCCTCGAAGTCGTCGTGCAGGGTCAGTCCGGCCAGCTCCGCGGCCCGGCGGCCCACGGCGTAGCTGGGGGCCACCTGGTCGCCCCAGGCGCCGTCCGCGCCGACCACGACGATGCGGGTGGCGACGGCGCCGACGTACTCGACGACCGCGTCGGCGCTGCCCCCGTGCTGCCGGGCGAAGCTGGTGAGGTTCTTGGCGATGCGCTTGGCGCGGCGCTCGGTGCGGGCGTCCGGCGCGGCGGCGGTGGCGGTCTCTGCGCTGCTCATGTCCCGCATGCTACCCACCGGTAGTGCGGCTGGCGACGGGAGCGTCCTGTGCACCGGGACACATACTGGAGGAGTGACGTTCCAAGGCTGGCCGACCGAGGCGCTCGACTTCTACGAGCACCTGGAGGCCGACAACTCGAAGACCTTCTGGCAGGCCCACAAGGACCGCTACGAGGAAGCCGTGCGCGCCCCGATGGAGGAGCTGCTCGCCGAGCTGGAGCCGGAGTTCGGGCCGGGGAAGATCTTCCGCCCGAACCGCGACGTCCGCTTCAGCGCCGACAAGTCCCCGTACAAGACGCACATCGGCGCGCACCTGGAGAGCGGCGGCTACATCCAGCTCTCCGCCGACGGCCTGGCCTGCGGCAACGGCATGTACCAGCTCGCCCCCGACCAGCTGGAGCGCTACCGCGCCGCCGTCGCCGAGGACGTCACCGGTGCCGAGCTGGAGCGGGTGATCGCCCGGGTGGAGAAGGAAGGACCGCAGGTGTTCGGCCGGGACTCCCTCAAGTCGGCCCCGCGCGGCTACCCCAAGGACCACCCCAGGATCGAGCTGCTGCGCCACAAGGGCCTGGTGGCCTGGCAGGAGTGGGAGCCGGCGAAGTGGCTGGGCACCCGCGCCGCACACACCCGGATCAGCGGCTTCCTGCACGCCTCCCTCCCGCTGCGGGAGTGGCTGGACGGCCATGTCGGCCCCTCCGAGCTCCCGGCACGCTGACGACGCGAAGAGCCCCGGTCCACCAGGACCGGGGCTCTTCGACGTCAGACGAGTCCTACTTCACGAACGGGTCGACCGCGCAGACCACCATCAGCAGCGACAGGTAGGTGATCGACCAGTGGAACAGCCGCATCTCCTTGAGCTTCGCGCCCACGATCCCGGCCTTGGCCCGCGCGTACAGCGCGTGCGCCTCGCGCAGCCAGGCCGCGCCCAGCAGCGTCGCGGCGACCGGGTACAGCCAGCTCATGTGCCCGAGCGGCCAGACCGCCAGGGAGACCGCGACCATCACCCAGGAGTAGGCGACGACCTGCTTGCCGACCGCCACGTTGCCCTTGACGACCGGCAGCATCGGCACCCCGGCCCGCTGGTAGTCGTCGCGCACCTTCATGGACAGCACCCAGGTGTGCGGCGGCGTCCAGAAGAACACCACCAGGAACAGCATCACGGCCGCCCAGGACACCGAGTTGGTGACCGAGGACCAGCCGACCAGCACCGGCATGCAGCCGGCGATGCCGCCCCAGACGATGTTCTGCGAGGTGCGCCGCTTGAGCCCGAGCGTGTAGACGAACACGTAGAAGAGCAGCGCGCCCAGCGCCAGCCCCGCGGACAGCCAGTTGACGCCGAAGCCGAGCAGCAGCGTCGACACGACGGCGAGCACGACGCCGAACACCAGCGCCTCGCGCGGCGAGACCATCCCGGTGACGATCGGCCGCCGCTCGGTGCGGGTCATCATCGCGTCGATGTCGCGGTCGATGTACATGTTGAGGGCGTTGGCGCCGCCCGCCGAGAGGTAGCCGCCGATCACGACCTTCAGCACCAGCAGCATGTTCGGCACGCCCTGCTGCGCCAGGAACATCACCGGCACGGTGCTCATCAGCAGCAGCTCGATGATCCGCGGCTTGGTCAGTGCGACGAACGCGCCGACACGGGCCCCGATCGGCCGGTGCGCAGGAGTCGCCCCGGTGACCCCGGCGGGACGGGTTTCGACGGCGGTCACTAACACCCCAACTGAAGATGAATCCTCGCAGGCGTCCACAGGAACGAAGGGTCCCGAATCGTCCGCTCTGCGCGTACCACGACACCATAGACGCTCCATATATCCCATCCGGCTCCGGGGTCCCCCGGCGAGGCGGAACCGCACACCCCCGGGTGAACCGACTGGGTGAAGCCACGAAGCGTCTCCGGCCGCCCCCGCTAGCCCGTCCTGACCACCCCGGCGGCGGGCGGCCGCGAAACGGGAGAGCCTGGGACAAAAGCAGTCACACCGGCCTAGTGGGAATCACCATGCGGAAATCCCGGTTGTCTCAGCACGGAGGGTGAGCCCCGGCCCGGACGGTAGGCTCGCACGCAGAAGCGGGATCTACCCTCCGTGACCGGCACCACCCAGCGTCGGGACCACAGCGCCGTGGCCGACCCGGTCCCCATTCACGGGGTCACTCTTCAATACGGAAGGAGCCCTGAGACAGGGTGAGCACTGCGCCGACGAACGCATTCGAGTGGACCGATCTGGACGAGCGCACGGTTGACACCGCGCGCGTCCTCGCGATGGACGCTGTCCAGAAGGTCGGCAACGGACACCCCGGGACGGCCATGTCGCTGGCCCCGGCCGCGTACCTGATCTTCCAGCGATTCCTGCGCCACGACCCGACCGACCCGGCCTGGGTCGGCCGTGACCGCTTCGTCCTCTCCCCCGGGCACACCAGCCTGACGCTCTACACCCAGCTGTACCTGTCGGGCTACGGCCTGGAGCTGGACGACCTCAAGGCCTTCCGCGTCGCCGGCAGCCGCACCCCCGGCCACCCCGAGCACGGCCACACGGCCGGCGTGGAGACCACCACCGGCCCCCTCGGCCAGGGCATCGCCAACGCGGTCGGCATGGCGATGGCCGCCCGCTACGAGCGCGGCCTGTTCGACTCGGAGGCCCCGGCCGGCGAGTCCCCGTTCGACCACACCGTCTGGGCCATCGTCTCCGACGGCGACCTGGAGGAGGGCATCTCCGCCGAGGCGTCCTCGCTGGCCGGCCACCAGCAGCTGGGCAACCTCGTCGCCCTGTACGACGACAACCACATCTCGATCGAGGGCGACACCGAGACGGCCTTCTCCGAGGACGTCCTCAAGCGTTACGAGGCGTACGGCTGGCACGTCCAGCGGGTGGCCCCGAAGGCCAACGGCGACATCGACGTGGCCGCCCTCGCCGAGGCGCTGGCCGCGGCCAAGGCCGAGACCTCCCGCCCGTCGATGATCGCGATGCGCACGATCATCGCCTGGCCGGCCCCGGACGCCCAGAACACCGCCAAGGCGCACGGCTCCGCGCTCGGCGCCGCCGAGATCGCCGCCACCAAGAAGGTCCTGGGCTTCGACCCGGAGAAGACCTTCGAGGTCAGCGACCAGGTCATCGAGCACGCCCGCCTGGTCATCCAGCGCGGCAAGGCCGCCCGCGACGAGTGGCAGCAGTCCTTCGAGGCCTGGCGTGCCGCCGACGCGCAGCGCGCCGCCGAGTTCGACCGCATCCAGGCCGGCGAGCTGCCCGAGGGCTGGAAGAAGGCCGTCCCGTCCTTCCCGGCCGGCAAGGACGTCGCCACCCGCAAGGCCTCCGGCGACACCCTCAAGGCGCTCGGCGCGGTGATCCCGGAGCTGTGGGGCGGCTCGGCCGACCTCGCGGAGTCCAACCTCACCACCATCGACGAGGACAGCTCGTTCCTGCCCGAGGGCAACCCGCTGAAGTCGGCGAGCCCGTACGGCCGGACGATCCACTTCGGCATCCGCGAGCACGCCATGGGCTCGACCATGAACGGCATCGCCCTGCACGGCAAGACCCGCGTGTACGGCGGCACCTTCCTGGTCTTCGCCGACTACATGCGCCCGGCCGTCCGCCTGGCCGCGCTGATGAAGCTGCCGGTCACCTATGTCTGGACGCACGACTCGATCGGCCTCGGCGAGGACGGCCCGACCCACCAGCCGGTCGAGCACATGGCCTCGCTGCGCGCCATCCCGGGTCTGGCCATGGTCCGCCCGGCCGACGCCAACGAGACCGCCGTCGCCTGGCGCACCGTGATCGAGCGCCAGACCAGCCACCCCGGCCCGGTCGGCCTGGCCCTCACCCGCCAGGGCGTCCCGACCTTCGACCGCGAGGTCTTCGGCTCCGCCGAGGGCACCGCGAAGGGCGGCTACGTCCTGGCCGAGGCCTCGACCGGCGACCCGCAGGTGATCCTGCTCGGCACCGGCTCCGAGGTCCAGCTGGCCGTCAAGGCCCGCGAGGTGCTGGAGGCCGAGGGCATCGCGACCCGCGTGGTCTCGCTGCCGTCCTTCGAGTGGTTCCAGGAGCAGGACCAGGCCTACCGCGACAGCGTGCTGCCGCCGTCGGTGAAGGCCCGGGTGTCGGTCGAGGCCGGCATCGCCCAGGGCTGGCGCGAGCTGGTCGGCGACCACGGCCGGATCGTCTCGCTGGAGCACTTCGGCGCCTCCGCCGACTACAAGGTGCTGTTCGAGGAGTTCGGCATCACCGCCGAGCGCGTGGTGGCCGAGGCCCACAACGCCCTGCGCTCCCTCGAAGCCGTCAACCGCTAGCACCCAGGGCCGCGTACTCGCCCGCACGCGGGTACGCGGCCTCCTCTGACTACCCCACGAAGCAGAAGAGCAAGGGACTGAAGCACCATGACTGACGCACTGAAGCGCCTCAGCGACGAAGGCGTTGCGATCTGGCTGGACGACCTCAGCCGCAAGCGGCTGAACTCCGGCAACCTGGCCGAACTGGTGCAGAACAAGCACGTGGTGGGTGTCACCACCAACCCGACCATCTTCCAGAAGGCGATCGCCGGCAGCGGCGACGACTCCTACGACGGCCAGCTGCGTGACCTCGCCGTCCGCAAGGTCACCACCGACGAGGCGATCCGCATGATCACCACCTCGGACGTGCGGGACGCCGCCGACGTGCTGCGCCCGGTCTACGACGCCTCCAACGGCCGCGACGGCCGGGTGTCGATCGAGGTCGACCCGCGCCTGGCGCACGAGACCGCCGCCACGGTGGCCGAGGCCAAGCAGCTGTGGTGGCTGGTCGACCGCCCGAACGTCCTCATCAAGATCCCCGCCACCAAGGCCGGTCTGCCCGCGATCGCCGAGGTCATCGGCAAGGGCATCAGCGTCAACGTCACGCTGATCTTCTCGCTGGAGCGCTACAAGGCCGTCATCGACGCCTACCTGACCGGTCTGGAGTCCGCCAAGGCCAAGGGCCTGGACCTCTCCCAGATCGAGTCGGTCGCCTCCTTCTTCGTCTCCCGCGTGGACACCGAGATCGACAAGCGCCTGGACAAGATCGGCGGCGAGGCCAAGAACCTGCGCTCCAAGGCCGCGCTGGCCAACGCCCGCCTCGCCTACCAGGCGTACGAGGAGGTCTTCGGCAGCGTCGACGGCAAGACCGCCGGCAGCGCCCGCTGGGCCGCCCTGGAGGCCGCCGGCGCCAAGCCGCAGCGCCCGCTGTGGGCCTCCACCGGCGTCAAGGACCCGGCCCTGCCGGACACCCTGTACGTCACCGAGCTGGTCGCCCCCGGCACCGTCAACACCATGCCCGAGGCCACCCTGGACGCCACCGGCGACCACGGCGTGATCACCGGCAACACCATCGTCCCCAACTACGCCGACGCCAAGGCCGCGCTGGACGCGATCGCCGCCGCCGGCGTGGACTACGACGACGTGGTCCAGGTCCTGGAGGACGAGGGCGTGGAGAAGTTCGAGCAGTCCTGGAACGAGCTGCTCGACACCGTCACCGCCTCGCTCGCCTCCTTCGCCGACGAGAAGTGACCCCTGCTCACAGCCAGCGCACGAAAGCGGAGCCCATCAAGTGAGCACTGATTTCCCTGAGTTGACTTCGGAATCGGACGCGGACGACCTCCCGCCCGCCCCTGTCAACCCGCTTCGTGACCCCTCCGACCGACGGCTCCCGCGCATCGCGGGGCCGTCCGGTCTGGTCATCTTCGGGGTCACCGGAGACCTGTCCCGCAAGAAGCTGATGCCGGCCATCTACGACCTGGCCAACCGCGGTCTGCTTCCCCCGGGCTTCTCCCTCGTCGGCTTCGCCCGCCGCGAGTGGGACGACGAGGACTTCGCCAAGGAGGTCCACGACGCCGTCCGGGACCACGCCCGCACCCCGTTCCGGGAGGAGGTCTGGCAGCAGCTCGCCAAGGGCATGCGCTTCATCCACGGGACCTTCGACGACGACGAGGCCTTCGACAAGCTCCGCGAGACCATCGAGGAGCTGGACAAGGCGCAGGGCACCGGCGGCAACTTCGCCTTCTACCTGTCCGTCCCGCCGAAGTTCTTCCCGACGGTCGTCCAGCAGCTCAAGAAGCACGGCCTGGCCGACCCGCCGCAGGGCTCCTGGCGCCGCGCGGTCATCGAGAAGCCCTTCGGGCACGACCTGGAGAGCGCCCAGGAGCTCAACAAGGTCGTCCACGAGGTCTTCCCCCGGGACGAGGTCTTCCGGATCGACCACTACCTGGGCAAGGAGACGGTCCAGAACATCCTGGCGCTGCGCTTCGCCAACCAGATGTTCGAGCCGATCTGGAACCGCTCGTACGTCGACCACGTGCAGATCACCATGGCCGAGGACATCGGCATCGGCGGCCGGGCCGGCTACTACGACGGCATCGGCTCCGCCCGTGACGTGATCCAGAACCACCTGCTCCAGCTGATGGCGCTGACCGCCATCGAGGAGCCGGCGTCCTTCCACCCCAAGGCGCTGGTGGCCGAGAAGCTCAAGGTGCTCAGCGCCGTCAAGCTCCCGGCCGACCTCGGGCGGCACACCGTGCGCGGCCAGTACGCCGCCGGCTGGCAGGGCGGCGAGGAGGTCGCCGGCTACCTGGACGAGGACGGCATCGACCCCGACTCCAAGACCGACACCTACGCGGCCATCAAGCTGGAGATCAACAACCGCCGCTGGGCGGGCGTCCCGTTCTACCTGCGCACCGGCAAGCGCCTGGGCCGCCGGGTCACCGAGATCGCGGTCGTCTTCCAGCGCGCCCCGTACCTGCCCTTCGACTCCTACGCGACCGAGGAGCTGGGGCAGAACGCCCTGGTCATCCGGGTCCAGCCGGACGAGGGCGTGACGGTGCGGTTCGGCTCCAAGGTGCCGGGCACCTCCTTCGAGGTCCGGGACGTCACGATGGACTTCGCCTACGGCGAGTCCTTCACCGAGTCGAGCCCGGAGGCGTACGAGCGGCTCATCCTCGACGTGCTGCTCGGGGACGCCAACCTGTTCCCGCGCCACCAGGAGGTCGAGCTCTCCTGGCAGATCCTCGACCCGATCGAGAAGTACTGGGACACCCACGGCAAGCCCGCCCAGTACGCCTCCGGTACCTGGGGCCCCACTGAGGCGGACGAGATGCTCGCACGAGACGGCAGGAGCTGGCGTCGGCCATGAAGATCGACCTCACCAACACGACGTCCAGCAAGATCAACGCCGCGCTCATGGAGGCGCGCCGGGGCAGCGGAGCCACCGCCGCCGGCATGGTGCTCACCCTGGTGATCGTGACCGACGAGGGCAGCGCCTACGACGCCCTCAAGGCCGCCAACGACGCCTCCCGCGAGCACCCGATGCGCACCCTCGCGGTGATCAAGCGCGCCGGGCGCTCGCCGCGGGCCCGCGCCGAGACCCGGCTGGACGCCGAGATCCTGGTCGGCTCGGACGCCGGCTCCGGGGAGACGGTCGTCCTGCGCATGCACGGCGAGCTCGCCGCGCACGCCCAGTCGGTCGTCCTGCCGCTGCTGCTGCCGGACGCCCCGGTCGTGGTCTGGTGGCCGGACAACGCGCCGCTGCACCCGGCGCAGGACCCGCTGGGCTCGCTCGCCCAGCGCCGGATCACCGACGCCGTCACCGCCGAGTCCCCGGTCGGCCAGCTCGCCCAGCGGGCGCAGAGCTACACCCCGGGCGACACCGACCTGGCCTGGACGCGGATCACCGGCTGGCGCTCGATGCTGGCCGCCGCGCTGGACCAGCGGCCGTCCACGATCGTCTCCGCGGCGGTCGAGGGCGAGTCCTACAACCCCAGCGTCGAGCTGCTCGGCCTGTGGCTGACCAACCGGCTGCACGTGCCGGTCGAGCGGGTCGTCACCGGTGGCCCCGGCATCACCGCGGTGCACCTGCGCACCAAGGACGGGGACATCACCCTGGACCGTCCGGACGGCCTGATGGGCACGCTCTCCATGCCCGGCTCGCCGGACCGCCAGGTGGCGCTCAAGCGGCGCGAGACGGCGGAGCTGATCGCCGAGGAGCTGCGCCGGCTGGACCCGGACGACATCTACTCGACAGCCGTGCGCACGCCCGTCGACCGGCTGCGCGAGCCGGCCAACGCCGAGACGGCGGCGGCCGAGCGGGTCGCCCACGCGGTCTCGGTCGCCGCCGGGGAGCCGGTGGCCAACCCCGACCGGGTCACCTCCGACGCGTCGGAGAAGAAGCCCGCGAAGAAGGCCGTCGGCAAGCGCGCGGGCAAGGACGGCGCATGACCAACGCGACCCCGCAGCTGGTCGTCCACCGGGACAAGGAGCTGATGGCCCAGGCGGCCGCGGCCCGGCTGATCACCCGGATCGTGGACGCCCAGGCCGCCCGCGGCACCGCCTCGGTGGTGCTCACCGGCGGTCGCAACGGCAACGCCCTGCTCGCCGCGATCGCCGCCTCCCCGGCGCGCGACGCGGTCGACTGGGGCCGGCTGGACCTCTGGTGGGGCGACGAGCGCTTCGTGCCCGCCGCCGACCCGGACCGCAACGCCGTCCAGGCCCGCGCCGAGCTGCTGGACGCCGTCCCGCTCGACCCGGCGCGGGTGCACGAGATGCCCGCCTCGGACGGGGTGGACGGCTCGGACGTGGAGGCCGCCGCGGCCCGCTACGCCGAGGAGCTGCGGAAGGCGGCCGGGCCGGGCGACCGGCTGGGCGTCCCCGCCTTCGACGTGCTGCTGCTCGGCGTCGGCCCGGACACCCACGTCGCCTCGCTCTTCCCCGAGCACCCGGGCGTGCGGGAGACCGAGCTGACCGTGATCGGCGTGCGCGGGGCCCCCAAGCCCCCGCCGACCCGGGTCTCGCTCACCCTCCCGGCCATCCGGGCCGCCCGCGAGGTCTGGCTGCTGGCCGCCGGCGAGGACAAGGCGGGCGCGGTCGCGCTGGCCCTGTCCGGCCCCGGCGAGATCCAGGCGCCCGCCTCCGGGGCGTACGGGCGCAGCCGCACCCTGATGCTGCTGGACCGCGCCGCCGCGGAGCGGATCCCGCCGCAGCTCTACCCGCCGGCCTCGGCGTAGGGCAGGAACGCCGAAGGGCGCCACCGTCGATGACGGTGGCGCCCTTCGGCTTCCGCCGGCACGGCGCTCGCGCGGTCAGATCTCGCCGCGGAGCTTCGCCAGCGCCTCGGCCAGGATCGCCTCGCCGTCGGCGTCGGTGCGCCGCTCCCGGACGTAGGCGAGGTGCGTCTTGTACGGCTCGTTGCGCGAGGGAGCCGGCGGGTTGTGCTGGTCCTGCCCGGCCGGGAAGCCGCAGCGCGGGCAGTCCCAGGTGTCCGGGATCGCCGCCTCCGCGGCGAAGCTGGGCCGGGTCTCGTGCTTGTTGGCGCACCAGAAGGAGATCCGGTTGCGCGGGGCGGACTCGCCGCGCTCCGCCTCGCCCATCGGGCCGGCCCCAACCCTGCTGCCACGGATGGCATTGCCACTTGCCACGGTCTGACTCCCTGCGTACTGGTGCGCCGACCCGCCGCGGTGCGCGTCGGTGGCGAAAGTCGTCCTAGTGTAAGCAGGAGTTAAGCCTCCGCCACCACTGCCTGCGCCCCCGACCGTCCCAGGATAGGCGCTCGGGCGACGGGGCGTCAGGCTTGTGTCAGCTCTTGTACTTCAGCAGCAGGCTGAGCACGATGATGCTGGCGAACCAGCCCAGGCCGACCACGATGGTGATGCGGTCGAGGTTTCGCTCGGCCACCGCCGAGCCGCCGCCGGTGGACATCGCGCCACCGCCGAACATGTCCGACAGACCGCCGCCCTTCCCCTTGTGCAGCAGCACCAGGAGGATCATCAGCAGGCTGAAGATGATCAGGGCAATCGAGAACCCGAGAACCACGGCGGGACCAACTCTCTCGTATCTTCGGCGAAGGGGCCGGGCCGCGTACGGCGGTCCGGCCCCAAAGCCTACGTTGCTGCGGCGGCGTTAGCCTACTGCCTGCTCACGGTAGCGCACGATCTTGACGAACTCCTCGGCGTCCAGCGAGGCACCGCCGATCAGGCCGCCGTCGATGTCGGGCTTGGCCATCAGGCCGGCCGCGCTCGACGACTTCACCGAACCGCCGTACAGCACGCGGACCTTGTCGGCCAGCTCGGCGCTGTACAGCTCGGCGATCCGCCCGCGGATGGCGGCGCAGACCTCCTGCGCGTCCTCCGGGGTGGCCACCTCGCCGGTGCCGATCGCCCAGACCGGTTCGTAGGCGACCACGATGGACTCGGCCTGGTCGGCCGGGACGTCCGCCAGGGCGCCGTCCAGCTGGGCCAGGGTGTACTCGACGTGGGTGCCGGCCTTGCGGATCTCCAGCGGCTCGCCGATGCACAGGATCGGGGTGACCCCGGCGCGGTAGGCGGCCTTCACCTTGGCGTTGACGATCTCCTCGTTCTCGCCGTGGTACTGGCGGCGCTCCGAGTGGCCGATCACCGCGTAGGTGCACTGGAGCTTGGCCAGCATCGGGCCGGAGACCTCGCCGGTGTAGGCGCCGCCGTCGTGCCGCGAGATGTCCTGCGAGCCGTACTTGATCTTCAGCTTGTCGCCGAAGACCAGGGTCTGCACCGAGCGCAGGTCGGTGAAAGGCACCAGGACGGCGACCTCGACGGCCTCGTAGTCCTTGTCGGCCAGCGCGAAGGCCAGCTTCTGGGTGTGCTGGATGGCCTCGAGGTGGTTGAGGTTCATCTTCCAGTTGCCCGCCATGAGCGGGAGACGGTCGGTCATGCTGTCAGCCTTCCAGGGCGGCGAGACCGGGAAGGGTCTTGCCCTCCAGGTACTCGAGGCTCGCGCCACCGCCGGTCGAGATGTGTCCAAAGGCGTTCTCGTCGAAGCCCAGGATGCGGACGGCCGCGGCGGAGTCCCCGCCGCCGACCACGGTGAACGCGTCGCTGTCCACCAGGGCCTGGGCGACGGCCTTGGTGCCCTCGGCGAAGGTCGGGTGCTCGAAGACACCGACCGGGCCGTTCCAGAACACCGTCTTGGCGTCGGCCAGCTTCGAGGCGAAGAGCTCGCGGGTCTTCGGGCCGATGTCCAGGCCCTCCTTGTCGGCGGGGATCTTGTCCGCGTCGACGACCGCGAAGTCCTCCACCGGCGCGTGGGTCTTGGTGTCGGGGAAGGACGCGGAGACCGCGACGTCCACCGGCAGCACGAACTCGACGCCGTTCTGCTTCGCCCGCTCCAGGTACTCCAGGACGGTGTCGACCTGGTCCTTCTGCAGCAGCGAGATGCCGACCTCGTTGCCCAGCGCGTACAGGAAGGTGTACGCCATGCCGCCGCCGATCAGGATGCGGTCGGCCTTGCCGAGCAGGTTGTCGATCACGCCGACCTTGTCGGAGACCTTGGAACCGCCGAGCACGACCACGTACGGGCGCTCGACGTCCTCGGTGAGCTTCTTCAGCACGCCGACCTCGGTGGCGATCAGGTCGCCGACGGCGCTCGGCAGCAGGCCGGGCAGGTCGTAGACCGAGGCGTGCTTGCGGTGCACGGCGCCGAAGCCGTCACCGACGTACAGGTCGGCGAGGGCGGCCAGCTGCTCGGCGAAGGCCTTGCGCTCGGCGTCGTCCTTGCTGGTCTCGCCGGCGTTGAAGCGCAGGTTCTCCAGCAGCACGACCTCGCCGTCGGCCAGCGCGGACACGGCGGCCCGGGCGCTCTCGCCCACGGTGTCGGCGGCGAAGGCGACCGGCCGGCCGAGGACCTCGCCGAGGCGGGCGGCCACCGGCGCGAGGGAGTACTGCGGGTCCGGCTCGCCCTTGGGGCGGCCGAGGTGGGAGGCGACGACGACCTTGGCACCGCGCTCGACGAGCTTGGCGATGGTCGGGGCGACGGCGCGGATCCGGCCGTCGTCGGTGATCCGGTCGCCCGACAGCGGGACGTTCAGGTCGGCGCGCACGAACACGCGCTTGCCGGCGACTTCGAGGTCTTCGATGGTCTTCACGGGGATTCGGTTACTCCTGGGGAGATGGTCGATGCGCAGAGGCGGCACGGCGCAGGGGCCGCCTGAGAAGTCCATGAGCGCGGAACGAGGGCCCGGTCGGCATGGTGCGCCGTCCGGGCCCTCGTCCTCACATCACGTCAGCCCCCACCGCGTCAGAGCTGCCCACCGACGAGGGTGACCAGGTCGACGACGCGGTTCGAGTAGCCCCACTCGTTGTCGTACCAGCCGAGCACCTTGACCTGGTTGCCCTGGACCATGGTGAGCTGGCTGTCGAAGATGCAGGAGGCCGGGTCGTTGACGATGTCCGAGGAGACGATCGGGTCCTCGGTGTAGGCCAGGATGCCCTTGAGCGGGCCCTCCTGCGCGGCCTTCTGGAAGGCCGCGTTGACCTCGTCCTTGGTGACCTCGCGCTCGAGGGTGACGACCAGGTCGGTGATGGAGCCGGTCGGGACCGGGACGCGCAGCGAGGTGCCGTCCAGCTTGCCCTTCAGCTCCGGCAGGACCAGGGCGGTCGCCTTGGCGGCACCGGTCGAGGTCGGGATGATGTTCTGCGAGGCCGCACGAGCACGGCGCAGGTCCTTGTGCGGGAAGTCCAGGGTCACCTGGTCGTTGGTGAACGCGTGGACGGTGGTCATCAGACCCTTGACGATGCCGAAGCTCTCGTTCAGCACCTTGGCCATCGGCGCCACGCAGTTGGTGGTGCAGGAGGCGTTGGAGATGATGTCGTGCTTGGCGGCGTCGTACTTGTCGTCGTTGACGCCCAGGACGATGGTGACGTCCTCGTCGGTCGCGGGCGCCGAGATGATGACCTTCTTCGCGCCGGCGGCGAGGTGCTTCTTCGCGGCCTCGGCCTTGGTGAAGATGCCGGTGGACTCGACGACGATGTCGACGCCCAGGGCGGCCCACGGCAGGTTGGCGGGGTCACGCTCGGCGGTCACCTTGAAGGTGTGGCCGTCGACGGTGATGCTGTCCTCGGTGTGCGAGACCTCGGCCTGGAGGGTACCCAGGGTGGTGTCGTACTTGAGCAGGTGAGCCAGGGTCTTCGTGTCGGTGAGGTCGTTGACACCGACGATCTCGATGTCCGCGCCCTGGGCCTTGACCGCGCGGAAGAAGTTGCGGCCGATGCGGCCGAAGCCGTTGATGCCTACCCGGATCGTCACGAACCGATCTCCTCGTTAGGTACGCCGGGCCGGAGCCCGACGGGGGTGAGATTTGGGAAGTCCCCGACCGCCTATGACCCTACCCCTCCGGGGCCTGAAGGGGCACATCGCGCCACCTCGTGAGACGTGGCGTGGCGCACCCGAAACCCGATTTCAGGCCGTCCGCCCTTGGTCCGGCGGGCAGTTGGTCCCGGGACCATTGGTCTCTACCAATTCGGGCCTGCGGACGCCTCCGGACGGCCTGCGGACGACCGTCCGGGAACACCTCCGGACGGCCGTCCGGGAACGCCTGCGGAGGACCGTCCGGAAACGCCGACGGCCGGCGCCCGTGGAGCCGGGCGCCGGCCGTGTCTCGATCACGGACGGGGGGCGTCAGTTCATCGCCATCTCGTCGGTCAGGCTCGCCTCGGTGCTCGGCAGGCCGAGCTCGGAGGCGCGCTTGTCGGCCATCGCCAGCAGCCGGCGGATCCGGCCGGCCACCGCGTCCTTGGTCAGCGGCGGGTCGGCGAGCGCGCCCAGCTCCTCCAGCGAGGCCTGCTTGTGCTGCATCCGCAGCTGGCCGGCCGCGGCCAGGTGCTCGGGCACCTCCTCGCCGAGGATCTCCAGCGCGCGCTGCACCCGGGCGCCGGCCGCCACCGCGGCGCGGGCCGAGCGGCGCAGGTTGGCGTCGTCGAAGTTGGCGAGGCGGTTGGCGGTGGCCCGCACCTCGCGCCGCATCCGGCGCTCCTCCCAGGCGAGCACCGACTCGTGCGCGCCCAGCCGGGTCAGCAGCGCGCCGATCGCGTCACCGTCGCGGATGACCACCCGGTCCACGCCGCGCACCTCGCGGGCCTTGGCCGGGATGCCGAGCCGACGGGCCGCGCCGACCAGGGCCAGCGCCGCCTCGGAGCCGGGGCAGGTGATCTCCAGCGAGGAGGAGCGGCCCGGCTCGGTGAGCGAGCCGTGCGCCAGGAAGGCACCGCGCCAGGCGGCCTCGGCGTCGCAGGTGGCGCCGGAGACGACCGCCGGAGGCAGCCCCCGGATCGGGCGGCCCCGGCCGTCCACCAGACCGGTCTGCCGGGCGAGCAGCTCGCCGTCCTTGACCACGCGGACCACGAAACGGCTGCCGCGGCGCAGCCCGCCGGGCGCCATCACGACCAGGTCGGAGGAGTGCCCGAAGATCTCCAGCAGGTCCTTGCGCAGCCGCCGTGCCGCCGCCCCGGTGTCCAGCTCCGCCTCGATCACGATGCGGCCGCTCACGATGTGCAGTCCGCCCGCGAACCGCAGGATCGCCGACACCTCCGCCTTGCGACAGCAGGCCCGGGTGACCGGGAGCCGGCTGATCTCGTCCTTCACCGCTGGAGTCATCGCCATGGCCCGATCCTTCCATGTGTCCGGAAAATCCGGTCGTACGCTGCTGCCAACAGCTCGGGGTCGTGTCGCGGCGTGCCGTCGGTGCGGGCCACCGAACCGAGCACCAGGGCGGCGCCCATCCGCTCGGCCGCCTTCTCCAGACCGGCGAGGTCCGCCTGGCCGAAGGCACCGCCGGTGACGGCGCGCTCGTCCACCAGGATCGCATCCACCGCGAGCTCGGGGGCGTGGTCGGCTATGACCTCCAGGTGACGCTGCGGGGTGAAGCCCTCGGTCTCGCCGGGCTGCGGGGCCAGGTTCAGGGTGAGCAGCCGGCGGGCGCGGGTCTCGGTGAGCGCCTTGGCCAGCTCGGGCACCAGCAGGTGCGGCAGCACGCTGGTGAACCAGGAGCCGGGGCCGAGCACCACCCAGTCCGCCTCCCGGACGGCGGTGACGGCCTGCGGGACGGCCGGCGGCTCGTCCGGCAGCAGCCGGATCGACTGCACCGTGCCGGGGGTCACCGCGACGTCGGCCTGGCCGCGGACCGCCGACAGCTCGCCGGGCCGCTCCGGGTCGTGGCCGCGGACGGTCGCCTCGATGTCCAGCGGCACCGCCGACATCGGCAGCACCCGGCCCTGGACGTTGAGCAGCCGGCCGACCCAGTCCAGGGCCTCCACCGGGTCGCCCAGCTTCTCCCAGAGCGCGACGATCAGCAGGTTGCCGACGGCGTGGCCGCCGAGCTCCCCGTTGCCGGTGAAGCGCTGCTGGATCACCTCGGACCAGGTGCGGCCCCAGTCGTCGTCCCCGCACAGCGCGGCCAGCGCCTTGCGCAGGTCCCCCGGGGGCAGCACGCCCAGCTCGGTGCGCAGCCGTCCGCTGGAGCCGCCGTCGTCGGCGACGGTGACCACGGCCGTGAGGTCGCTGGTCAGCCGGCGCAGCGCGGACAGCGAGGCGGACAGGCCCTGGCCGCCGCCCAGCGCGGTGATCCGGGGGGCCGGATTCGTCCGGGCGGGACTGCTGCGCGGACGGCTCGGAGCCGGGGGCCGGGCCGGGCTGCCCGCCCGGTCACCGGTCCTGATCTGCGGCTGCCGCCCGGGCAGGTATCCCGCCACACATCACCTCGCGTTCCTCGGCCCCGTCACCCGCTGCGCCGGTGGGCCCGGCGAGGAGGGCGGCGGTTACTCCCGTCCCATGTCACGGTGGACGAGCACCGTCTCGACTCCGTCGGCGATGAGACGCTTGGTCAGACGCTCGGACATGGCGACGCTGCGGTGCTTGCCACCGGTGCAGCCTACGGCAAGCGTCATGTAACGCTTCCCCTCGCGCCGGTAGCCCTCGGTCACGATCCGGAGTAGCTCGGTGTAGCCGTCCAGGAACTCGTTGGCGCCGGGCTGCTGGAACACGTAGTCGGCGACGTCCGCGTCGGTGCCGGTCCGGGCCCGCAGCTCGGGCACCCAGTGCGGGTTGGGCAGGAAGCGGCAGTCCACCACGAGGTCGGCGTCGACCGGCAGGCCGTACTTGAAGCCGAAGGACATCACGGTGGCCCGCAGCTCGGGCTCGTCGTGGTCGGCGAACTGGGCGTCCAGCTTGGCGCGCAGCTGGTGCACGTTGAGGTTGGAGGTGTCGATCACCAGGTCGGCCTCGCCGCGCAGGTCGCGCAGCAGGTCGCGCTCCTGGGCGATGCCGTCCACGATCCGGCCGTCGGCCTGCAGCGGGTGCGGGCGGCGGACGCTCTCGAAGCGGCGCACCAGCGCGTCGTCGGAGGAGTCCAGGAAGACGACCCGCAGCCGGACGCCGCGCTTCTCCAGCTCGTCCAGCGAGGTGAGCAGGTCGTCGAAGAACTGGCGGCCTCGGACGTCCACCACCACGCCGATCCGGGCGACGTTGCCCTGGGAGCGGGCGCCCAGGTCGACCATGGTCGGGATCAGGGCCGGCGGCAGGTTGTCCACCACGAACCAGCCGAGGTCCTCCAGGCACTTGGCGGCGGTGGAGCGGCCGGCTCCGGACATGCCGGAGATGATCACCAGCTCCGGCGCGTTCTCGGCCACGTCTGACACGGTCACTTCGGTTCCCCGCTCTCGGTCTTTCTGCTGGGGAGAACGCTCACGGCGCGGCCGCCCTTCCCCGGCCCGGGCAGGCGGGCGGGGCCGGGGCACACCGGCTGACGGGCGGCGTCGGCCGTCATGGCGTCTCCTGGGATGGTGCGGTCTGGGGTGCTGCTGCCACCGGCTCTGCGGCCTGGTCGGCCCCGTCCTCGATGATCTCGCCGGTCGCGGTGTTGACCGCGGGTGCGGCGGGTGTACGGGAGGACAACGCCGCCGCAACAGTCTCCGCGGTGCGGCGTCCGATGCCGGGTACCGCGCAGAGCTCGTCCACGGTGGCGGCCCGGAGCTTCTTCAGCGAGCCGAAGTGCTTGAGCAGCGCCTGGCGGCGAGTCTCGCCGAGGCCCGGGACGGAGTCCAGTTCCCCGGCGGTGAGTCGCTTGGAACGCTTGGTGCGCTGGTAGCCGATCGCGAAGCGGTGGGCCTCGTCGCGCACCCGCTGGAGCAGGTAGAGGCCCTCGCTGGAGCGGGGCAGCACCACCGGGTCGTCCTCGCCCGGCAGCCAGACCTCCTCCAGCCGCTTGGCCAGGCCGCACAGCGCGACGTCGTCGATGCCGAGCTCGTCCAGGGCGCGCCTGGCGGCGGCGACCTGCGGCTGGCCGCCGTCGACCACCAGCAGTTGGGGCGGGTAGGCGAAGCGCTTGGGGCGGCCCTCCTCGGTGCGCGGGCCGTCCCCGGGCCCCTCCTCGGGCCGGTCCTCGGGCCGGTCGTCCTCGGACTCCGGGACGGCCCACTCGCCGGTCTGCTCGCGCTCCTGGAGGTAGCGGCGGAACCGGCGGCTGATCACCTCGTGCATCGAGCGGACGTCGTCCTGGCCCTCGAAGCCCTTGATCTGGAACCGCCGGTACTCGCTCTTGCGGGCCAGGCCGTCCTCGAAGACGACCATCGAGGCCACCACGTCCTCGCCCTGGAGGTGGGAGATGTCGTAGCACTCGATGCGCAGCGGGACGGAGTCCAGCTCCAGCGCGTCGGCGATCTCCTGCAGGGCGCGGCTGCGGGTGGTGAGGTCGGAGGCCCGCTTGGTCTTGTGCAGCGCGAGCGCCTGCTGGGCGTTGCGCTGCACGGTGGCCATCAGGTCCTTCTTGTCGCCGCGCTGCGGGACGCGCAGGTCGACCTGGCTGCCGCGCAGCCCGCCCAGCCACTCGCGCACCGGCCCGGCCGGGTCGGGCAGGGCGGGGACGAGCACCTCGCGCGGGACGGACTCGCCGCCGCCGTACAGCTGCTGGAGGGCGTGCTCGACCAGGCCGGCGGTGTCGACGTCCTCGACCTTGTCGGTGACCCAGCCGCGCTGGCCGCGCACCCGGCCGCCGCGGACGTGGAAGATCTGCACGGCGGCTTCGAGTTCGTCCTCGGCGAGGGCCAGCAGGTCGGCGTCGGTGGCGTCGGCGAGCACGATGGCGTTCTTCTCCATCGCCCGCTTGAGGGCGCCGATGTCGTCCCGCAGCCGGGCCGCCTTCTCGTACTCCAGCCCGGCCGCGGCCTCCCGCATCTCCTCTTCGAGCCGGCGCAGGTAGTTGCCGGTGCGCCCGGCCATGAAGTCGCAGAAGTCCTCGGCCAGCTCCCGGTGTTCGTCCGCCGAGACCTTGCCGACGCAGGGCGCGGCGCACTTGCCGATGTAGCCGAGCAGGCACGGCCGGCCGACCTGCCGGGCCCGCTTGAAGACGCCGTTGGAGCAGGTGCGGACCGGGAAGACCCGCAGCAGCAGGTCGACCGTCTCCCGGATCGCCCAGGCGTGCCCGTACGGGCCGAAGTAGCGCACGCCCTTCTTGTGCGCCCCGCGCATCACCTGGACCCGCGGGTACTCCTCGTCGAGGGTGACGGCGAGTTCGGGATAGCTCTTGTCGTCGCGGTACTTGACGTTGAACCGCGGGTCGAACTCCTTGATCCAGGAGTACTCGAGCTGGAGCGCCTCGACCTCGGTGCCGACCACGGTCCACTCCACCGAGGCGGCGGTGGTGACCATGGTCGCGGTGCGCGGGTGCAGGCCGGCCAGGTCCTGGAAGTAGGACGACAGGCGCGGCCGCAGGCTCTTGGCCTTGCCGACGTAGATGACCCGGCCGTGGGCGTCACGGAACTTGTAGACGCCCGGGGAGGTCGGGATCGCACCGGGCGCCGGGCGGTAGGTGCTCGGGTCAGCCATGGGTCCACCGTACCGAGTGGGGGCGGGGCCGCGGGGACGGGATCTCTCGGGAGACGGTCAACTGCTTCAGCTCGGGGTCACCTTGAGGTTCCCGCCCTCCACCGTGACGGTGTAGGCGGGCAGCGGGGAGGGGGCCGGGCCGTCCTGGACGGCGCCGTCGGCGATGGCGAACCGGCTGCCGTGGCAGGGGCACTGGATCTGCTGGTTCTTCACCTGGTCCACGATGCAGCCGGCGTGGGTGCACTTGGCGCTGAAGGCCTTGTACTGGCCGGCGGCCGGCTGGGTCACCACGATCTTCTGCTCGCGGAAGACCTTGCCGCCGCCCTCCGGCACCGCCGAGGCCGGGCCGAGGTCCACCGGGCCCTTGGCGGTGCTGCCCCCGCCGGAGGAGGAGGACGAGGACGAGCTGCAGCCGGTGACCGCCACGGTGCCGCCGGCCGCCAGGACGGCCGCCGCCCCGCAGAGCAGGGTGCGGCGGGAGGCGGTGGGGCTGCCTTCGGGGGCCTCGGACATCGGTGCGCTCCTACGGTTGCTGCTGCGGCTGCGGGGACCACGGAATTCTATGCCGCACGCGCCCCGCCGCTCCCGGTACTCCCACCGTCGGGTGGGGCCGGAAGCGGCGGGGCGGACGGGACGGCTCGTCGGCTACTTCTTCGACGGGGCAGCGCGCTTGCGCGGTGCCGCCTTCTTGGCCACGGCCTTCGTCGCCACGGCCTTGGTCGCCACGGCCTTGGTCGCCGCGGCCTTGGTCGCCGCGGCCTTGGTCGCCACAGCCTTGGTCGCCGCGGCCTTCTTGGCCGGGGCGGCGGCCGGGGCGTCCGCGAAGTCGCTCGGCAGGATGTCCCGCAGGAACTTGCCGGTGTGGCTCTCCGGGACGGCGGCGATCTCCTCGGGGGTGCCCTCGGCGACCACCGTGCCGCCGCCGGAGCCGCCCTCGGGGCCCATGTCGACGATCCAGTCGGCCGTCTTGATCACATCGAGGTTGTGCTCGATGACGATCACCGTGTTGCCCTTGTCCACCAGCCCGCTGAGCACCTTGATCAGCTTGCTGATGTCCTCGAAGTGCAGACCGGTGGTCGGCTCGTCCAGCACGTAGACCGTCCGCCCGGTGGAGCGCTTCTGCAGCTCCGAGGCCAGCTTGACGCGCTGCGCCTCGCCGCCGGAGAGCGTCGGCGCGGACTGGCCGAGCCGGACGTAGCCGAGGCCGACGTCGTTGAGCGTCCTCAGGTGCCGGGCGATCGCCGGGACGGCCTCGAAGAAGGCCAGCCCCTCCTCGATCGGCATGTCCAGCACCTCGGCGATGGACTTGCCCTTGTAGTGCACCTCCAGCGTCTCCCGGTTGTACCGGGCGCCGTGGCAGACCTCGCACGGCACGTAGACGTCCGGCAGGAAGTTCATCTCGATCTTGATGGTGCCGTCGCCCGAGCAGTTCTCGCAGCGGCCGCCCTTGACGTTGAACGAGAACCGGCCGGGCAGGTAGCCGCGGACCTTGGCCTCCTGCGTCTCCGCGAAGAGCCGGCGCACGTGGTCGAACACGCCGGTGTAGGTGGCCGGGTTGGAGCGCGGCGTACGGCCGATCGGCGACTGGTCGACGTGCACCACCTTGTCCACCTGGTCGGTGCCGGTGATCCGGGTGTGCCGGCCGGGCACGCTGCGGGCGCCGTTCAGCTCCCGGGCGAGGTGGGTGTAGAGGATGTCGTTGACCAGCGTCGACTTGCCGGAGCCGGAGACGCCGGTGATCGCCGTGAAGGTGCCCAGCGGGAAGCCGACCGTGACGTCCTTGAGGTTGTGCTCGCGGGCGCCGTGGACGGTCAGCTGGCGCTTCTTGTCCCGCTCCCGGCGGGCCGCCGGGATCGGGATGGCCCGCTTGCCGGAGAGGTACTGGCCGGTCAGCGACTCCTCGTTGCCGAGCAGCTCCTTGAGCGAGCCGGAGTGCACCACCTTGCCGCCGTGCTCGCCGGCGCCCGGGCCGATGTCGACCACCCAGTCCGCGGTCTTGATGGTGTCCTCGTCGTGCTCGACCACGATCAGGGTGTTGCCGATGTCGCGCAGCCGCACCAGCGTCTCGATCAGCCGGTGGTTGTCCCGCTGGTGCAGACCGATCGAGGGCTCGTCCAGCACGTAGAGCACGCCGACCAGGCCGGAGCCGATCTGGGTGGCCAGCCGGATGCGCTGGGCCTCGCCGCCGGACAGGGTGCCGGCCGCGCGGTCGAGCGAGAGGTAGTCCAGGCCGACGTCGACCAGGAAGCGCAGCCGCTCGTTGACCTCCTTGAGGACCCGCTCGGCGATCTGCTTGTCCCGCGCGTTGAGCTTCATCGCGCCCAGGAACTCGGAGCAGTCGCTGATCGACATCGAGGAGACCTCGGCGATCGACCGGCCCTCGACCGTCACCGCGAGCACCACCGGCTTGAGCCGGGTGCCCTGGCACGTCGGGCAGGGCACCTCGCGCATGTAGCCCTCGAAGCGCTCGCGGCTGCTGTCGCTCTCCGCCTCGGTGTGCCGGCGCTGGATGAACGGGACGGCGCCCTCGAAGCCGGTGCTGTAGGAGCGCTCCCGGCCGAAGCGGTTGCGGTAGCGGACCTCCACCTGGTGCTTGTGCCCGTACAGCAGCGCCTTCTTGGCGCGGGCGGGCAGCCCGGCCCAGGGGATGTCGGTGCGGAAGCCGAGCTCCCCGGCCAGCGCGTCGATCAGGCGCTGGAAGTACTCCTTGGCGTGCCCGGCCGACCACGGGTGGATCGCGCCCTCGTCGAGCGAGCGCTCGACGTCCGGCACGACCAGCTCCGGGTCGACCTCCATCCGGTTGCCCAGGCCCGAGCAGTCCGGGCAGGCGCCGAACGGCGAGTTGAAGGAGAACGAGCGCGGCTCCAGCTCCTCGAACGACACGTCGTCGTACGGGCAGTAGAGGTGCTCGGAGTACATCCGCTCGCGCTCCGGGTCGTCCTCGGGGAGGTCGACGAAGTCGAGCACGACCATGCCGCCGGACAGCCGCAGGGCCGTCTCCACCGAGTCGGTGAGCCGCCGCTTGGCGCTCTCCTTGACGGTCAGGCGGTCGATGACCACCTCGACGGTGTGCTTCTCCTGCTTCTTCAGCTTCGGCGGCTCGGCCAGCTGGATCGTCTCGCCGTCCACCCGGGCGCGGGAGTAGCCCTTGGACTGAAGGTCGGCGAAGAGGTCGACGAACTCGCCCTTGCGCTCGCGCACCACCGGGCTGAGGACCTGGAAGCGGGTGCCCTCGGCGAGCTCCAGCACCTTGTCCACGACCGCCTGCGGCGACTGCTTGGCGATCGGGCGGCCGCAGTGCGGGCAGTGCGGCTTGCCGATCCGGGCGAACAGCAGGCGCAGGTAGTCGTAGACCTCGGTGATGGTGCCGACGGTCGAACGGGGGTTGCGATTGGTGGACTTCTGGTCGATCGAGACGGCCGGGGAGAGGCCCTCGATGAAGTCCACGTCGGGCTTGTCCATCTGCCCGAGGAACTGACGGGCGTACGAGGACAGCGACTCGACGTAGCGGCGCTGGCCCTCGGCGAAGATCGTGTCGAAGGCGAGCGAGGACTTGCCGGAGCCGGAGAGGCCCGTGAAGACGATGAGGGAGTCGCGGGGCAGGTCGAGCGAGACGTTCTTGAGATTGTGCTCGCGAGCACCGCGGACGATGAGGCGGTCGGCCACTGCTTCTGGCGCCTTTCTCCGGGGCGAGACTACTGGCGTTGGGAGGTGGGTCTTCTTCCAGGATGCGGCAGCCAGCCTATAGCTCAGACGTTCGAATCTCGACTTCGTCCAGTGGAGACCACCCGAACGAGTGAGGACCGCCCCGGGACCGTCCGCACCCGGACCGAAAAACCCCCTGCTCAGGGCCCGGATTCGGCGATAGCGTCGTCTGGTCAACGAGCGAGGCCCCCGGTGGGCAACGCTCCGCCTCCCGACAGAAGGCAGATTCGATGACCGACCCGCAGTCCGCCGCCGCCTCCGCCGCCTCCTGGCTGGACCAGGTCGAGGAGAGCACCCAGCGCCTGCTGCAGACCGTCGCCGAGCTGAAGCCCGACGCCGTCGCCGAGCCCTCCGCACTGCCCGGCTGGACCCGCGGCCACGTCCTGGCCCACCTCGCCCGCAACGCCGACTCCCTGGTCAACCTGCTGAACGGCGCCCGCACCGGCACCGACATCCCGCAGTACGCCAGCGGCGAGGCCCGCGACGCGGACATCGAGCGCGACGCGCCCCGCCCGCTGGAAGTCCACCTCGCCGACCTGCGCGACTCGCACGCCCGCTTCGCCGAGGCCGCCGCGCTGCTGCCGGACGAGGCCTGGACCGCCGAGGTCCGCCACCGCACCGGCTACGTCTTCCCGGCCTCCGACATCCCGCACAAGCGCCTGCTGGAGGTCGAGTACCACCACGTCGACCTGGCCGCCGGCCACACCCCCGCGCACTGGCCGGAAGACTTCGCCACCGCCCAGTTCCGCAAGCTCGCCGAGAGCCTGGCCGGCGCCGGCCTGCCCGCCGTCCGCCTGGTCGCCACCGACACCGAGGACCGCGCCGTCATCGGCACCGGCGAGCCCGCCCTGACCGTCGAGGGCCCCGTCCGCGCCCTCCTAGCCTGGCTCTCCGGCCGCTCCGCCGGCGCCGACCTGCGCCGCACCCCCGACACCGACCTCCCCCCGCTTCCCCCGATGGGCTGACGGCGCGAGGATGACCCTGAACCCTGTAGCCGGACGAGGAGCAGTGGCATGACGTACCACGGAGCGGTCAAGGTCGGCGGACCGCCGGACGTGCGCGAGCTGGCCCACCTGATCATCACCAAGGTGGCCGTAGGACCGTACGACAACAACGCCTACCTGCTGCGCTGCCGGGCCACCGACGAGCAGTTGCTGATCGACGCGGCCGCCGACGCCCCGGTGCTGCTGGAGACCGTCGGGGACGACCTCGAAACCGTGGTCACCACCCACCGGCACCAGGACCACTGGGGCGCGCTGGCCGAGGTGGTCGCCACCACCGGCGCCCGCACCGCCGCCGGCGAGCACGACGCCGAGGGCATCCCCGTGCCCACCGAACTGCTGCTCGCGGACGGCGAGCGGCTGCGCGTCGGCGACGTCGAGCTCACCGTCCGCCACCTGGTCGGGCACACCCCCGGCGCGATCGTGCTGATCTACGACGACCCGCAGGGCCACCCGCACGTGTTCACCGGCGACTGCCTCTTCCCCGGCGGCGTCGGCAACACCTGGGGCGACCCGGAGGCCTTCCGCACGCTCTTCCGGGACGTCAACGAGAAGATCTTCGACGCCCTCCCGGACGAGGCCTGGGTCTACCCCGGCCACGGCAACGACACCACCCTCGGCGCCGAGCGCCCGCACCTCGACGAGTGGCGCGAGCGCGGCTGGTAGCCCGCGCACCCCGGGTGCGCCGGGTACGCCGCGCACCCCGGGTACGCCGAGGCCCCCGCGACCGGTGACCGGTCACGGGGGCCTCGGCGTTCAGCGGGCACCTCAGGCGTCGAGCTTCTCCTGCTCGCGCTCGGCCAGGGCCGCGGCCTTCTTCGAGGCCCGCAGGCTGGTGAACGTGGTGACGGCCAGCACCACCACGATGAAGCCCAGCGAGAACGGGATGCCGATCTCCGGGGCCCAGGTCGCGCCCGCCTCGTGCGCGGCGTGCAGCACCAGCTTCACGCCGATGAAGCCGAGGATCACCGACAGGCCGTACGACAGGTGGACCAGCTTCTTCAGCAGGCCGCCGATCAGGAAGTACAGCTGGCGCAGGCCCATCAGGGCGAAGGCGTTGGCGGTGAAGACCACGTACGGGTCCTGGGTGAGGCCGAAGATGGCCGGGATCGAGTCCAGGGCGAACAGGACGTCGGTGGTGCCGATCGCCAGCATGACGATCAGCATCGGGGTCATCAGCCGGCGGCCGTTCTCCCTGATGAAGAGCTTGGTGCCGTGGTACTTGTCGGTCGACGGGAAGCGCTGCTCGATCGACTTGAGCAGGCGGTTCTCCTCGAACTCCTCGTCCTCCTCGTCGGCCCTGGCCTCCTTGATCAGCTTCCACGCCGTCCAGATCAGGAAGGCGCCGAAGATGAAGAAGACCCAGGAGAACTGGGCGACCAGCGCGGCGCCGCCGGCGATGAACACCGCCCGGAGCACCAGCGCGATGATCACACCGAACATCAGCACGCGCTGCTGGTAGATCCTGGGCACCGCGAACTTGCCCATGATCAGGATGAACACGAAGAGGTTGTCGACACTGAGCGACTTCTCGGTGATGTAGCCCGCGAAGAACTCACCCGCCGGCTGCCCGCCGGAGTGCCACCAGAGGAACCCGCCGAAGATCAGCGCCAGCACGACCCAGACGGCCGTCCAGATCCCGGCCTCCTTGATCGAGACCTCGTGCGGCTTGCGGCCGCCGATGAAGAAATCGGCCACGATCAGGGCGATCAACACACCGATCGTGGTGACCCACATGGTTACGGAAACGTCCACTACTGCTCCTCCGGCAGGTAGGCGAGACAGTCATCGTCACTGCCGGAGGTCTCTTCCGCCCGTCGGGCCAGCGCCCCGGGGTGCCACGACGGGCACCCGTGATGACGGGGTCGGCTGTCGAGGAATACTCCCCTCCGCTGCCATCGAGAGTAACAGGAGAGGCAAGGAAAGGTAAAGAAGGTAAAGAACCGTCAGGGGTGGGGACCGTCAGAGGTAGGGATCGATCGCCGGCAGCAGGTCCTGGAAGGTCCGGCCCTTGGCCGGGGCGCCGATCGCCTGCATCTCCCAGCCGCCCTCGCCGTCCCGGACCACCTTGGCCATGATCTGCCCGGTGTGCGGACCGCCGCCCGCCAGCTCGTAGCGGGCCAGCTCCAGCCCGGTGGTCTCGTCCACCAGGCGGCAGTGCGCCCGCTCCACCTCGGCGAAGGTCTGCCCGGTGTAGGAGCTCACCGTGAACACCACCTGGGTGATGTGCGCCGGCACGTGCATCAGGTCGACCAGGATCGCCTCGTCGTCCTCGTGCCCCGAGCCGCCGTGCACGTTGTCCCCGGTGTGCCGGACGGAGCCGTCCTCGCTCTCCAGGTGCTGGAAGAACACCACGTCGGACGGGGTCTTCTCGGCGTACAGCAGCGCCGAGGCGTCCAGGTCGATCGTCCTGGTGCGACTGCCGAACAGGCCCCGCTTGGGAGCCGCCTGCCAGCCGAGGCCCATCCGGACCACGGTCAGGGCGGCGCCCGCCCCCTTCTGGAGGCTGACCCGCTGCCCCTTGGCAAGGTTCACCGACACGACGTTGTCCTCTCTGCCGGCCACGCGGTCGCTGCCGCCCGGCTCCCCGGTGGAACACCCCGTCGCCGTCCCCCGGCTGAGGCCCCCTCTGCTACGGCCCGCGCCCGTCCAGCGGACACGATGCCGCAGGCCAGCCTAGGCCCTGCGACACCCCGACCTCCTCAGGGTTTCCCCGTTTGTGGCAAGGCTGAGACACCTCCGGGCTTGACCGGTGCCATTCCGGCCAAGCCCGGGCGTCCCAGCCGTCACGCCCCGCCCCGACGGGCGCCGGGCACTCCCCTGCGGATCCCGCTCCACACGGATCCCGCTACGCCACCCCGGCCTCGCGCATCTGCCGCAGCTCCTTCTTCAGCTCCTTGACCTCGTCGCGCAGCCGCGCCGCGACCTCGAACTGCAGGTCGGCGGCGGCCGTGTGCATCCGGTCGGTCATCTCCTGGATCAGCTCCGCCAGCTCGGCGGCCGGCAGGGACTTGGCGGGCTTGCGCTCGGCGCCCAGCGAGGGCACCGGGGCCTTGCCCTTGCCCTGGCCGCGGTAGCCGGAGGAGAGCAGCTCGTCGGTGTCCACGTCCTCGCGGGCGAGGGTGTCCAGGATGTCGCCGATCTTCTTCCGCAGCGGCTGCGGGTCGATCCCGTGCTCCTTGTTGTAGGCCTGCTGCACGGCCCGGCGGCGGTTGGTCTCGTCGATGGCCTTCTCCATCGACGGCGTGATCCGGTCCGCGTACATGTGGACCTGGCCCGAGACGTTGCGGGCCGCGCGGCCGATCGTCTGGATCAGCGAGGTGCCGGAGCGCAGGAAGCCCTCCTTGTCCGCGTCCAGGATCGCCACCAGCGACACCTCGGGCAGGTCCAGGCCCTCGCGCAGCAGGTTGATGCCGACCAGCACGTCGTACTTGCCGGCCCGCAGCTCGCGCAGCAGCTCCACCCGGCGCAGGGTGTCCACGTCGCTGTGCAGGTACCGGACCCGGATGTCCAGGCCGAGCATGTAGTCGGTGAGGTCCTCGGCCATCTTCTTGGTCAGCGTGGTGACCAGCACCCGCTCGTCCCGCTCGACCCGCTTGCGGACCTCGTGCACCAGGTCGTCGATCTGGCCCTCGGTCGGCTTGACGATCACCTCGGGGTCGATCAGGCCGGTCGGGCGGATGATCTGCTCGACCTGGCCGTCGCCGCGCGACAGCTCGTACGCGCCGGGCGTCGCCGACAGGTACACCGTCTGGCCGATCCGCTCCAGGAACTCCTCCCACTTCAGCGGGCGGTTGTCCATCGCGGACGGCAGCCGGAACCCGTGCTCGACCAGCGTGCGCTTGCGCGAGGCGTCGCCCTCGTACATCGCGCCGATCTGCGGGACGGTGACGTGCGACTCGTCGATGACCAGGAGGAAGTCCTCCGGGAAGTAGTCCAGCAGCGTGTTCGGCGGGGAGCCGGGCTCGCGGCCGTCGAAGTGCATCGAGTAGTTCTCGACGCCCGAGCAGGTGCCGATCTGGCGCAGCATCTCGATGTCGTAGGTGGTGCGCATCCGCAGCCGCTGCGCCTCCAGCAGCTTGCCCTGCTTCTCCATCCGGGCGAGCGTCCCCTCCAGCTCCGTCTCGATGCCGGTGATCGCCCGCTCCATGCGCTCGGGGCCGGCCACGTAGTGCGAGGCGGGGAAGACGTAGACCGAGTCGTCCTGGCTGATGATCTCCCCGGTGAGCGGGTGCAGGGTGTACAGCGCCTCGATCTCGTCGCCGAACATCTCGATCCGGACGGCGAGCTCCTCGTACACCGGGAAGATCTCGATGGTGTCGCCGCGCACCCGGAAGGTGCCGCGGCTGAAGGCGACGTCGTTGCGGGCGTACTGGATGTCCACGAAGCGGCGCAGCAGGACGTCCCGGTCGATCTCCTCGCCGACCCGCAGCCGCACCATCCGGTCCACGTACTCCTGCGGGGTGCCCAGGCCGTAGATGCAGGAGACGGACGCGACCACGATCACGTCCCGGCGGGTGAGCAGCGAGTTGGTCGCCGAGTGGCGCAGCCGCTCGACCTCCTCGTTGATCGAGGAGTCCTTCTCGATGTAGGTGTCCGTCTGCGGGACGTACGCCTCGGGCTGGTAGTAGTCGTAGTACGAGACGAAGTACTCGACGGCGTTGTTCGGCAGCAGCTCGCGGAACTCGTTCGCCAGCTGCGCGGCCAGCGTCTTGTTCGGCGCCATCACCAGGGTGGGCCGCTGCAGCTTCTCGATCATCCACGCCGTGGTGGCCGACTTGCCGGTACCGGTGGCGCCCAGCAGGACGACGTCCTTCTCCCCTCCCCTGATCCGGCGTTCCAGCTCGGCGATCGCCGCCGGCTGGTCACCGTTCGGCTGGAAGGGACTGACGACCTCGAAGGGCGCCACGGACCGCTCAATACTCGTGATGGGACGCACGCATCAACCGTACGACCCACCACTGACAAGCGGGGCCTACTTGGCGCTGTCGCGGGCCAGGGCGACGAGGCGGGAGATCGCGCGGAGGTACTTCTTGCGGTAGCCGCCGCGGAGCATCTCCTCCGGGAAGACCTGGTCGAAGGGGATGCCGGAGGCGGTGATGGGCAGCTCGCGGTCGTACATCCGGTCGGCGAGGACGACCAGGCGCAGGGCGGTGGACTGGTCGTCGACCTGGCGCACGCCGCGCAGGCAGACCGCGGAGACGTCGTCCAGCATGGCGCCGTAGCGGCTGGGGTGGACGGCGGAGAGGTGGGTCAGCAGGGCGTCGAAGTCGTCGAGGGAGGCGCCGGGGGTGCGGGCAGCGGCGGTCTCGACGGCCTCGTCGGAGTACGGCGGCGGGGCGTCGGGCAGGCCGCGGTGGCGGTAGTCCTGGCCGTCGATCCGCAGCGGGCGGAAGTGCGCGGACAGGCCCTGGATCTCGCGCAGGAAGTCGGCGGCGGCGAAACGGCCCTCGCCGAGCTTCTCCGGCAGGGTGTTGGAGGTGGCGCAGAGCTTGACGCCGGCCTCGACCAGCCGGCCGAGCAGGGTGGAGACCAGCACGGTGTCGCCCGGGTCGTCCAGCTCGAACTCGTCGATGCAGAGCAGCGTGTGCCCGGAGAGGGTGCGGACGGCCTGCTGGAAGCCGAGCGCGCCGACCAGGTTGGTCAGCTCGACGAAGGTGCCGAAGGCCTTGGGGCCGGGGGCGGAATGCCAGAGCGAGGCGAGCAGGTGGGTCTTGCCGACGCCGTAGCCGCCGTCGAGGTAGACCCCGGCCGGGCCGGTGGGCGCGGGGGCGGAGCGGCGGAACCAGCCGCGCTTGGGCGCGGAACCGTTTCCTCCCGCGAGGGTGGCCGCGAACTGCTCCAGGACCTGCACGGCCTCGTACTGGCTCGGCTGGCTCTGGTCCGGGATGTACGACCCGAAGCTCACGCCGGCGAACCGGGGCGGCGGGACCATCTCGGCGACCAGCCGCTCGGCGGGCACCACGGGACGGCGGTCGGTGAGTGCGATCGGGGAGCCGGCCGCGCTCGCGGCGGCTATGGACTCGGTCGCGGTGTCGGGGCGGGAGGCTGCGGGCACATCTGTAGAGGGTACGCCTGCTCCCCGCGGCCTCCGAACCGCCCCCGAACCGCCTCCGACCCGCTTCCGACCCGCTTCCGGGCGACCGGCGGTGGAAGACTGAGGGCATGCAACAGTTGATCAGCCCGCTGGGTGAGCCGGTCGCCGATCCGGCCGCCCTGGAGTCGCTCGCCGCCGTGTACGCGTACCCCGAACAGGTGAATCGGGGCCGCCCGTGGCTGCGCGCCAACATGGTGGCCGGCCTGGACGGCGGGGCGAGGCTCGACGGTCTGTCCGAAGGGCTCTCCGGGGACGCCGACAAGCGGATCTTCGGGGTGCTGCGGGCGCTGTCCGACGTGGTGCTGGTGGGCGCGGAGACGGTCCGCGCCGAGGGTTACCGGCCGGCCCGGGCCCGCAAGGAGTTCGCGGCCGCCCGGGCGGCGGCGGGGCAGGCGCCGGCCCCGGCGATCGCCGTCGTGACCCGTTCGCTGCGGCTGGACCTGACCGCGCCGCTGTTCACGGAACCGCTGGTCAGGACGGTGGTGATCACCACCGAGGACGCCCCCGAGGAGCGCCGCCGGGCGGTCGCCGAGGTGGCCGACCTGGTGCTCGCCGGCACCGGGGCGGTGGACCTGCGGGCGGGCGTGGCGGCACTGGCCGAACGGGGCTGGACCAGGCTGCTGACCGAGGGCGGCCCGCGCCTGCTCGGACAGCTCGCCGCGGCGGACCTGCTGGACGAGCTGTGCCTCTCCCTGGCCCCGCTGCTCACCGGCGGCGACGCGCCGCGCATCCTCCACGATGCGGAAATGCCTGACGTGCAGCGGATGCGGCTGGTCTCATTGATCGAGCAGAAAGGATTCCTCTTCACCCGCTACCTGCGTCACCTGGGTTCGGAATGACCCCGTGACCCCCCGATCGTGATCCCGTTATGCGATGCCGGGGCCCGGGGGCCGGCCACTGGAAGGGACTCACGTGTTCAAGACGGTACTGATGATCGAAAAGGCTCTCTCCGACGCGGACGTGGAGCTCGTCACCACGCTCCACAGCGACGAGAAGGTCTCCTTCGTCGTCCTGATGCAGCCGCGCGGCAAGCAGGACGAACTGCTGCGGGCGCTCGACGACGTCGCCCTCGGCCACCTCGACAAGGTGGTGCACGAGCACGACGAGTCCGAGAGCGGCCCGACCGTGGCCACCGAGTCGCTGGAGCACAGCCTGCGCCACCTGCGCGCGGCCGGGGCCGAGGCGGTGGGCGAGCTGGTCGAGGAGAAGCCCCTGGAACGGCTGCGCGCGGCCGTCGAGGAGCACCGGGCGGACGAGGTGGTGGTGCTCACCTCACCGCACTTCGTGGAGGAGTTCTTCCACCGCGACTGGGCCTCCCAGGCCCGGCACAAGGTGGGGGTCCCGGTGCTGAGGCTGTTCGCCAGCGACTCCTAGAACCCTGGCTCCGCGCGCCGGTGGTGCAGAATCGTCCTTGCGGTCCGCCCGCGAGGACGGTTCCGGCGTCGGCTCCCACGCCGACCCACCCCGAGCCGTCCGCCCGACCTGTCTGCCCCCGCCCGTACGGAGCCACGCCTTGAACGACGCCGCGCACGACCTGCACGCCCCGCACTTCATCGGCATCGGCGGCGCCGGGATGTCCGGCCTGGCGAAGATCCTCGCAGTGCGCGGTGCCAGCGTCTCCGGCAGCGACTCCAAGGAGTCCGAGACCGTCCTCGCGCTGCGCGCCCTCGGTGCCACCGTGCACGTCGGCCACGCCGCCGAGCACGTACCGGACGGCACAAGCAGCGTCGTCGTCTCCAGTGCGATCCGCGCCGACAACCCGGAGCTGGCCGCCGCCCAGGAGCGCGGCATCCCGGTCGTGCACCGCTCCGACGCGCTGGCCGCGCTGATGGGCGGCCGCCGCGCGCTCGCCGTGGCCGGCACCCACGGCAAGACCACCACCACCAGCATGCTCGCCGTCGCCCTCGGCGAACTGGGCCTGGACCCGTCCTACGCGATCGGCGGCGACCTCGACGCGCCCGGCTCCAACGCCCACCACGGCACCGGCGAGATCTTCGTCGCCGAGGCCGACGAGAGCGACCGCAGCTTCCACAAGTACGCGCCCGAGGTGGCGATCGTGCTCAACGTGGAGCTGGACCACCACGCCAACTACGCCTCGATCGACGAGATCTACGAGTCCTTCGAGACCTTCGCCGGCCGGATCGTCCCCGGCGGCACCCTGGTGGTCTCCGCCGACCACGACGGCGCCCGCGAGCTGACCTCCCGGGTGGCCGGCCGCGAGGGCCTGAACGTGGTCACCGTCGGCTCCGCCGAGGACGCCGACCTCCGGGTGCTCTCGGTGGTCGCCCACGGCATGACCAGCGAGGTCACCGTCCTCCTGGACGGCACCGAGCTGGCCTTCACCGTCTCGGTGCCCGGCCGCCACTACGCCCACAACGCGGTCGCCGCGCTGGCCGCCGGCGTGGCGCTGGGCGTCCCGGCCGCCGACCTGGCCAAGGCCCTCGGCGCCTACACCGGCGTGCGCCGCCGCCTGCAGCTCAAGGGCGAGGCCGCCGGCGTCCAGGTGATCGACTCCTACGCCCACCACCCGACCGAGATGACCGCCGACCTGGAGGCCATCCGCGAGGCCACCGAGGGCCGCGTCCTCGTCGTCTTCCAGCCGCACCTGTTCAGCCGCACCCAGCAGCTCGCCGAGGAGATGGGCGCCGCCCTCGCCCTCGCGGACACCTCCGTGGTCCTCGACATCTACCCGGCCCGCGAGGACCCGATCCCGGGCGTGACCAGCGAGCTGATCATCGACGCCGCCCGCCGGGCCGGCGCCGAGGTCACCGCCGAGCACTCCTTCGCCGCCGCCCCCGCCCTGCTGGCCGGCCTCGCCCGCCCGGGCGACCTGCTGCTCACCATGGGCGCGGGCGACGTCACCAACCTCGGGCCCGAAATTCTGGAGCACCTCGCGAACGTTGCCTCCAACGTCTGACGTACGCCGAGCGGGAGTCGTGATGAGCTACGAGATCGAGAAGTCCGAGGCCGAGTGGCGCGCCGAGCTCAGCCCCGAGGAGTACCACGTGCTCCGCGAGGCGGGCACCGAGCGCCCGTTCGTCGGCGAGTACACCGACACCAAGACGGTCGGCGTCTACGGCTGCCGGGCCTGCGGCGCGGAGCTGTTCAGCTCCGAGACCAAGTTCGACAGCCACTGCGGCTGGCCGTCGTACTACGCACCACTGGCCGGCGACCGGGTCGAGTACATCGAGGACACCTCGCTCGGCATGCGCCGGGTCGAGGTGCGGTGCGCGCGCTGCGGCGGGCACCTGGGCCACGTCTTCGAGGGCGAGGGCTACGGCACACCGACCGACCAGCGCTACTGCATCAACAGCATCTCGCTGACACTGAAGCCGGCCGAGTAGCCGTCCCCATCGCGTGAGGGCGGGGCCGTGGACACCTCCACGGCCCCGCCCTCACGCGTATCGCCGGGTGTCGGCCCACGGCGGGTTCCCCGTACGCTGTGCGGATGGATCGGGCGGCAGCGAGTTCGTTTCGTGCGGTGGTCTTCGACTTCTTCGGAGTCCTGACCTCGAACATGGTGGAGATCATCACCTGGTTCGAGAACCGGGAGCGGATCGCCCCGGGGACGTTCCTGCGCGCCTGGTCGGACCCGCGCGGGCAGGACCTGTTCCGGCGTTTGGAGCTTGGCCGGATCAGCCAGGAGGACTGGAACACCGGGTTCGCGGCCCTGATGGGCGTGAAACCGGACAACCTGCTGGCCAGGTACCTCCACGACGCCTTCCCGGCGTACCCGGTCCTCCAGGTCGCGCGGCAGGCCCGCGCGGCGGGGGTGCGGACCGCGGTGCTGTCCAACAGCCTCGGGCGGCAACCCTACGACCCCTACGCCGGCTTCGACCTGGACGGCACCTTCGACGCGGTGGTGCTTTCGGCGGACCACGGTGTCCGCAAGCCCGAACCCGAAGCCTTTCAGATCGTGCTGGATCGCCTCGGTGTCAGCGCCGAGGAATGCCTCTTCGTGGACGACAGCGAGGACAATCTCTTTGCCGCCCAGCGGCTCGGCTTCACCCCGGTGCTCGGGCTGGACGAGGACGTGGTCGTGCGGCGGCTGCGCGAGCTACTGCGCCTGCCCGCCCTCTAGGAAGTCGCGCACCCCGGCGTGGCCGGTGTGCGGCGCCAGTTTCTCGCGCAGTCCCCGCAGTTGGGACGCGGAGCGCGCTGAGTCGACCGAGCCGAGGCAGGCTGCCGCGTGCCGGCCGGTGGCAACGGCGGCATCCAGGTCGTGCAGCGCGAGGTGCGCCTCCGCGGCGCGGGCAAGGTAGATGGCGTGGCTGCGGGGGTACTGCTCGTCGCCCGGGTACGCCTGCATCCCGGCCTCGAATCGCCGCAGAGCCTCGGCAGGGTCTCCCAGCTCCAGGGCGGAGGAGCCGGCGATCATCTCGATCTCGCCGTAGTCCACCCAGTAGAGGAAGCCGGGGTCGTCTTCGCGCCGCCCCTTGTCCAGCGCTGCTCGTGCCAGGTGGAGCTGATGCTTGGTCTCTTCTTTCGCTCTGTCCTTCGACCATGCGCGGGCGGCGCGGGCGGCGAGCATCGCCTCCATGCGCGGGGTGCTCCGGCCGCGCATTTGCATACGGGCCGTGTCCACGAACGACACCGCCCGGCCAGCCAGGCCTGGGGAGGAGTAGCACTGGATGGCTGCGAAGGACAGAGTGTAAGCGCCGGCGGTCACATCGCCGCACTCGGCGGAGGCGCGCAAGGAGGCGTCGAAGTAGGACTGGGCGAGGCCGACGCGACCCTGGTCGAAGGCCGCCCAGCCGACCTGTCGGGCGGCCTCGGTGGTGATCGCGTACAAGCGCGACAGCTGATCGCCCTTGTAGCGCCGGGACTTGATCGCCGCCACCGCCAGGGCAAGATCGCTGCGCGCAGCCGTGAAGACCTCGCCGCTGCCGAGTTCGTCATCGACGTGGCGTAGGAGCTGGAGTCGGCCTTCCAAACCGGCCAGCAGGGAGGAGTGGTCGACAGGCGTCGCCCGTGGCTCGAGGAGGGTGTGCCCGATGGCCGTGACCCAGTTGTTCGTTGACGCTGACAGAGCAACGCCGGCTGCGAGGAACCCTCGGCGATCCACTCGTCTTCCCTCCATCAGGCTCGTGAGAACCGCCAGAGTCGCCCCGGCATGGCTCCAGGAAACGTTCACAGGCGCGGCGTCGGCAAGAGCAGCGGCGAAGCTTCCGCCGGTCCCGAGGACCCCGTCGTAGGCGGCGGCCGTAGGAAGTCGACCAGATCGACTTCCTGTTTAGAAGACGCACAAGGTGAGGAGGCGAGCCCTGGCCGAGGCCGCCGTTGCTGTGCATTTCCAGCGGGGGCAGGTGGGCTGGGCACTCACAAGACCAGCTTCCCGCTGTTTCGGGCGGCCCGGCCAATTCGGCCGGGCCGCCCACCCATTCTCAAGGTTCACTTTCCGCTACCCCAATCCCACCGAGCTTGCCACGTATGGATGCTCCCCGGGTGGGTGGGTGGGTGGGTGGGTGGGTGGGTGGGTGGGTGGGTGGGGCACTATGCATTGAGGCGGGCCCGGGTGCGAGCACCCGGGCCCGCCTAAAATTTTGCCGATTGTTCAGCGCAAACAGATTCCCGAGATTTTTGGACGGCCCGGACAAATTGGCCGGACCCCCCTCCGAATATCGATTCTGTTTTTCCGGCTGCCCGATCCCAGCGAGATAGTCGCGGGGACCCGGCCGCGCGGGAAGTCGATTCGACCGACTTCCTGTGCGGCGTCAGGGGGCGGCCGGTTCGAAGCGGACCGGGAGGTGGACCAGGGCGCGGTGGAAGGGGCCCGGGCGCCAGAGCAACTCTGCTGCCGGGGTGGCGAGTTCGAGGTCGCTGAGGCGGCTGCCCAGCTGCTCGATCGCGGTGATCGCGATCAGCAGGGCCGGGTCGCGGGCCGGGCAGGCGTGCGGGCCGGCCGCCCAGGCCAGGTGGGCGCTCTCGCCGCTGCGCAGCTCGCTCCCGTCGGTGGGCGGCGCGGCCTGCGAGTTGGCGGCCGCGTACGAGACCAGGACGAGGGAACCGGCCTTGATCTCGCGGCCGTGCAGGACGGTGTCGTAGCGCGGGTAGTGGGCGGAGAGGTTGGCCAGCGGCGGCTCGTGCCAGAGCACCTCGTCGATCGCCTGGTGGGCGGTCATCGCGCCGCCGAACAGCGAGCCGGCGTAGCGGGCGTCGGTGAGCAGCCGCAGCAGGGCGTTGCCGATCAGGTTGGTGGTCGGCTCGTGCCCGGCGATCATGGTCAGGCTGATCTGCCGGATCGCCTCGTCCTCGTCCAGCCCGACCGGGTGGGTGACGAACCAGGAGGCGAGGTCGTGCCGGGGGCGCTCGCGGCGCTCGGCGACCATGGCGGTGACCACCGCGAGGAGCTTGCCGTACGCGGCGCCGGCCTGCGCGCCGGACTCGATCAGCCCGGTGATCGCGGCGACCACCTCGGCGTGCTGCTCCTCGGGCACGCCGAACCAGGTGGTGAGCACCGAGGCGGGCACCTGCCGGGCGTACTCGGCGATCAGGTCGGCGCGGCCGACGGCGGCGAAGCGGTCGATCAGCCGGTGGGCGGTCTCGGCGACCTGCCGCTGCAGCCGGTGCGGTTCGAACAGGGCGAGGGCGTCGGTGATCACCGCGCGGTAGCGGGCATGCGTGTCGCCGTCGCTGAACAGGGCGGTCGGGCGGTAGCCGAGCACCGGCAGCAGCGGGGAGTCCGGCGGGAGGGTCCGCTGCCAGGCGCGGGAGTCCTTGGAGAAGGTGTCGCTGTCCCGCAGCAGGTCCAGCGCGGCCTGGTAGTCGGTGACCAGCAGCGCCTCCACGCCCGGCGCGATCTCCACCGGGGCGACCGGGCCGTGCCGGCGCAGCCGCTCGTACACCAGCTGGGGGTCCGCGGCGAAGGCCGGGCCGTGGATCGGGGTCGGACGGGTCTCGACGGTCACGAGCGCTCCTGGGTGGCGGGGGAGGCGGCGGGCAGGGCGTCGAGGACGTGCTCGGCCAGCGCGATCAGCGCGTCCAGGCTGGCCTCGCGCTCGCGGGCGTCGCAGAGCAGCAGCGGGGTGGCGGGGTGCAGGTCCAGGTGGGCGCGGAGCACCTCTTCCGGGTGGACCGGCGCGTCCGGGAAGCGGTTGACGGCGACGGCGTACGGCAGCCCCTGCTCCTCGACCATGTCCATGATCTCGAAGGAGTCGGCCAGCCGACGGGTGTCGGCGAGCACCAGGGCGCCCAGCGCGCCGCGGGCGATGTCCTGCCAGAGCGGGAAGAAGCGGCGCTGGCCGGGGGTGCCGAACATGTAGAGCACGACGTTGCCGGGCAGGGTGAGCCGCCCGAAGTCCACGGCGACGGTGGTCGTGGTCTTCTCGGGCAGGCCGGCCAGGTCGTCCACCGGCCGTCCGGTCTCGGTCATCGCCTCCTCGGTGTGCAGGGTGGCGATCTCCGAGAGGGTGCGGATCAGCGTGGTCTTGCCGACCCCGAACGGGCCGGCGACCACCAGCTTCATCAGCGTCTGGTCCCGGTCGGGCAGGTAGCCGACCCGGCCGGACGGGTCGCCCGACGGGCCGGACGGCGGGTCACCGGCAGGGTCACCGGAGCGCACGGAGTCCAACGAGGAGCCTCTCGACGATGGAGCGGTCGGTCTGCTGGGCGGGCGGGATCGGCGCCCGGGCGCGCAGGCAGCCCGCCTCGACCAGATCGGCCGCGAGGAAGACGGTGGCGCTGACGGGCAGGCGCAGGTGCGCGGCGGCCTCCACCACGGTCAGCGCGCCGGGGCGCAGCAGGTCCCAGAGCCGGCGGTGTTCGGTTTCGAGCCCGGTCGGCGGTTCGGCCCGGTCGGCGAACAGGACGGTCAGCCGCTCGAAGCCCTCGCCGCCGGGGCGGCTGCGGCCGCCGGTGGCCAGGTAGGCGGGCACCATCCGCCTGCGGGGTACGGCGGTCATGACCGGACGGTGTCGTCCTGCCGCCGGGACGGGCTCGCGAGCGCGCGGCCCAGGGCGGCGACCTGTACCTGCATCTGGTAGGAGACGTTGCCGAGTTGGGCGTCCGGGGTGGTGAACACGGCGAGCGAGGTGTTCTCCCCGGCGGGCACGACGATCGCGTAGCCGAGGTCCGACTCCACCACGGTCTGGGCCAGTCGCGGCCGTTCGGCGTCGGTGAACGCGGTGGTGAACGCCCGGGCGGCGGCGTGCACGGTCGCGGTCATCGCGGCGACCCGTTCGGCGGAGGCCCGTTCCAGGCCGTCCGAGGCGCCCTCGACCAGGCCGTCGCCGGTGGCGATGACCGCGTGCAGCACCCCCGGCAGCTCCAGCAGCGGGGTCAGCACCCACGAGATCTCGTCGGTGGCGGTCGGGCTGGGCGTGCTGCTCACTGCTCGGCTCCTTCTAAGGGCGTCGGAACGGTCGTGGGGCCGGTGGTGTGGTCACCGGCGGTGTGGTCACCGGTGGGGCGGCCGGGGGTGGTGTCGCCTGGGGTGGTGTCGCTGTGTTCGGTGGTGCCGCTGCCCCGGGTGGCGACGCCGTCGCGGCCGCCGGACTCGGAGGCGGCCCGCGCCACGGCGGCCCGGCCGGAGTCGGTGCCCCGCTGCAGCGCCTGCCAGTGGGCGGCGGCGCGCTCGGGGGTGCGACCGGCGGCGGGGACGGCGGGGGTCGCGGACGCCTCCGGCTCCTCGGCGGCCAGCGGGCGGCGGCGCGCGGGTGGGCAGGCCGCTGCCGTCGTCCGCCGGGGAATCCACCGTGTCGTCCGCCCGGTTCGCGGCGGTCACGGGGTCCGCCACCGTCGCCTCCCCGCCCGGGTCGGGCACCACGTGGATGGCCGGGGCCGGGTGCGGGCCCGGCTGGTGGTGGCGGTCGGCGAGCTGCGGGCCGTCCTGCTCGTCGGCGTCGCGCATCGGCGGGACGGCGGCGACGGTGGGCGCGGGGGCCGGTCCGGAGCTGGCCCGCAGCGGCAGCGGGGTGAGCACCGAGAGCGGCTGCCCGTCGTCGACGACGGTCACCAGCCCGGCCGGGATCCGCAGGATGGTCCGCATGCCGCCGTACGGCGAGGGCTCGATGTGGCAGGAGAAGCCGTACTGACGGGCCAGCTTGCCGACCACCGCGAAGCCGGTCTTGGGCGGGTTGCCGAGCTCGGTGAGCAGCAGGTCCGGCGGGCCGGCGAGCAGTCGGCGGGCGCGGCGCAGCTGGTCCTCGTCCATGCCGATGCCGCTGTCGTCGATGATGACCAGCGCGCCGCGGCCGCCCTGCTGGACGGTGACCGGGACGTCGGTCTCCGGGTGCGAGTAGGCGGTGGCGTTGGCGAGCAGCTCGGCGATGGTGACGGCGATCGGCTCGGCGGCCCGGGCGACCACCGCGAGCCGCTGCTCCCGCAGGTGGTTGGCGACCTTGATCCGGGCGTAGCCGGGCACCCGGGAGAGCGCGCCGACGACCACCTCGGCGAGCGGCGAGTCGGTGCGGGCCAGGCCGGGCCAGGCCTCGCAGAGCACGGCGACGGTCTGGATCCGGCGCAGCGCGACCTCGTTGCGGAAGTCGACCTCCAGCAGCCGGGGGTCGTCGTTGTCGTGCTGCAGCTGCTGGACCAGGCTCTGGATCTGGTACAGCAGGGTCTGGATCCGGGAGGTGGCGCCGCGCATGGCGGCGCGGGCGGCGGCGTCCACCCGTTCGCGCTCGTCGGCGAGGGCGGTGGCGGTGGCGTCCAGGACGGACTGCAGCGCCCGGACGGCCTCCGGGCCGACGGCCGGCGGGTCGAGCGGGCCGACCAGCGGGGCGTTGGTGTGGGTGAGCCGGACGGCGGTGGCGGCCACCCGCTCCTGGGCGAGGTGGCCGATCTCGGCGAGCAGTGCGGCGGTACGCGCCTCGGCGGCGGCGGCGCGGCGGTCGGCCTCCTCGGCACGGGCGGCCGCGGCGGCGCCCTGCTGGGCGGTGTCCCGGGCGGCGTCCTCGGCGGCCCGGGCGGCGTCGTGCGCGGCGCGGGAGGCGTCCTCGGCGGCCCGGGCGAGACCCTCGACCCGGCGGGCGTCCTCGACGGCGCGCCGGACGTTCTCCTGCGCCTCGCGCAGCTGCTGCTCGGCGCGGGCGAGCCGGCCCTCGGCGACCCGGGCACGCTCCTCGCTCCGGGTGAGCGCGGTCTCGGCGGTCGCCGCCCGGGCACCGGCCGCCGCGCGGGCACGGGCGAGCACGGCCGCGGCCACGGCGGCGACCAGCGCCAGGGCGATCAGCGCGATCTGCGTCATCGGAGTCCTCGGGGGTGCGGACGGGGCGGGCCGGCCGGGTGGGTGGGTGGGTGGGCCGGCCGGGGCGGGCGGGGGCTCGGGATCCGTACGGGCGTCGGCTCGGGGCGCCGGCTCCGGGTGTCAGCTCGGGGCATCAACTCCGGGCATCAACTCCGGGCGTCAACTCAGGGCGTCAGCTCGGGTCGTCAGCTCCCGGCCGTGCGCGGGCGCGGGATCCGGGCGGTGTCCTCGGTCAGTTCCCGGGCGACCAGGGCGACCTGCCCCATGGCGTCCAGCACGCCGGGTGCCTCGGTGCCGTCCAGGTGCCGGTACTCGGCGGCGACGGTGAGCACCAGCCGCTCGGGCAGGCCGAGCTCGGGGTGGCGCTGTTCGGCGATCACCCGCCGGGCGGCGTCCAGCGCGGGTATCCCGGCGGCGTGCAGGGTGTGGGCGCGCTCCCGGACGTACGCGAGGTAGCCGATGTGCTCCTGGACGCCGGCGCGGTCGAGGACCGGGCCGTGCCCGGGGACGAAGATCTCCGCGCCGGTGGCCAGGGCCTGTTCGCAGGCGCCGATGATGTTCTCCAGCGGGCCGGCCCAGTGCGAGGGGTGGTCGCCGGGCTGCTCGGGCGTCGAGGAGAAGATCACGTCGCCGGTGAACACCGCGCGCTGGTGCGGGAGGTGGACCATCAGGTCGCCGCCGGTGTGCGCGGCGGGCAGGCTGGTGATCCGCACGGGGTAGCGTCCGACCCGCAGCTCCAGCTCACCGGTGAAGACGGTGTCCGGCTGAACGGGCTCGGTGGCGGACCAGTCGAACCGGCCGAAGTGCTCCTTGAGGTAGCCGCCGAGCAGCGAGTCCGGGTCGCTGCCGTTGACCAGGGCGTGCTGCTGCTGCGGGGTGGGCTCCCAGTGGATGTGCTCCAGGGCCTCGCGGGTGGCGATCACCTCGGCGTCCGGCACGACCCCGGCGCCCCACAGGTGGTCGCCGTTGGCGTGGGTGACGACGACCCGGTCGATCTCGACGCCGGCGGGCAGCAGCCGGCGGCTCGCGGCGAGGAACTCCCCGGCCATCGAGGGGTCGTACGGCGTGTCGATCCAGAGCGCGGTCGTCTCGGAGGCCAGCAGGCCGCAGTTGGCCAGGCCCCAGCCCCGCTTCGGGGGGAGCCACACGTACAGGTCCTCGGCAATCGCGCTCACGTTCGCACGGTTGATCGTCATGTGCGCGATTATGCCCATGATGCGTCAAGGGCGGGGCAAAACCTGTACGAACGCGCGGAGTTCATGACCCGGTCCCTCCCGGGCTGTCCGGATTCGCACCCTGTGGTCGAGACCAATTGTCTCACCGCTCGGGACAGGTCGTGGACGGCCCGGGCGGCCGGACTAACCGCGTGCGCACGGCCGGCGCTTTCGATTTTGCCGCCGATGGGGCACTCCACCTGCGGAAATGGTCGCAGCTGGGGACCAAAGTCCCTGATCACCGTGGTGGCAAGCTCAAATAATGCTCTGAGAAGACCGGGTGAGGCTTGGCAGCCTCCCCGCCCGGGGACATCCTCAGCAACACGGCCGCGCGGTCCTGGCGACGGCGCCCGCACCACCCGACGGCCGTTCCCACCCCAGCCCTCCGAAGGGGGCGAACCGATGACTTCCCCTGCCCTGGACCTGCCCGCACGGGCCACCGGCGGCCCCGCCGCCACCCGCCTGGGCGTCGGCCTCGGCTGGCGCGCCGAGATCGACACCGTGATCGAGCGCCAACCCGGCCTGGACTGGGTCGAAGTGGTCGCCGAGAACATCTGCGCCGGCCACCTGCCCGAATCCCTGACGGTGCTGCGCGAACGCGGCGTCACCGTCGTCCCGCACGGCGTCGGCCTCGGCCTCGGCGGCGCCGCACTGCCCGACCCCGCCCGGCTCGCCAAGCTCGCCGACACCGCGCTGGCGCTCGGCTCCCCGCTGGTCACCGAGCACCTGGCCTTCGTCCGGGCCGGCGGCCTGGAGGCCGGGCACCTGCTGCCCGTCCCCCGCACCCGGGACTCGCTGCGGGTGATCGCCGAGAACGTCCGGATCGCCCAGGAGCAGCTCCCGGTACCGCTCGCCCTGGAGAACATAGCCGCCCAACTCGCCTGGCCGGACGACGAGTTCACCGAGGGTGAGTTCCTCGCCGAGCTGGTCGCGCGGACCGGCGTCCGGCTGCTGATCGACGTCGCCAACCTGCACACCAACCGGGTCAACCTCGGCATCGACCCGGCCGCCGAACTCGACCGGCTGCCGCTGGAGGCGCTCGCCTACGTGCACGTCGCTGGCGGCACCACGGTCGACGGCGTCTGGCACGACACCCACGCCCACCCGGTCACCGAACCGGTGCTGGAGGTGCTGGCCGAGCTCTGCGCCCGGGTCGCACCGCCCGGCGTCCTGCTGGAGCGGGACGCCGACTTCCCGCCGCCCAGCGAGCTGGCCGGTGAACTGGACGCCATCCGCCGGGTGCTGGAGGGGAGCACCCGGCGATGAGCGACCGGATCACGGCCCAGGCCCCCGCCGACGACCAGGACCTCGCCGCCGCCCGGCAGCGGCTGGCCCGGCGCCAGGAGGAGCTGCTGGCCGCCCTGGTGGCCGGCGGGCCCGTCCCGCCCGGCTTCGACCCGGCGCAGGTCCGCGCCCAGTCCACCGGCCTCGCCGCCAAGCGGCGCGGCACCACCGCCAAGGTGGCCCCGGACCTTCCCCGCCTGCTCGGGGAGCGGTACGGGCCGCTCTTCCTCGCGTACGCCCGCACCCACCCGCAGACCGGCGGCTACCGCGCCGACGCCCGGACCTTCGCCCAGTGGGTGCTCACCGAAGGCGGCCCGCTCGCCGCCGACCACCGCCGGGCCCTGGAGCAGTGGCTCCGCCCGGCACCCGTACGGCCGTCCGGCCCGCTCGCGCGACTGCGCCGGGCCCTGCGCCGCTAGTCACGACCCATCGTCTTTTCCGGGGGAACCGCCCATGTGGCACAACAGCTACTTCACCGTCCCAACCGTCCTGCTGGTGGCCGCCGCCCTGTTCGCCGTCCAGGCCCGGCAGCACGTCGCCAAGGTCCGCTACGCCAAGGGCCTGCCCGGCCGCGGCCTGCCGCTGCTCGACGCCGCCTTCCTGGCCGGCGGACCGGGCCGGGTCTTCGACACCGCGCTGGTCCGGATGCACCTGGGCGAGCAGGTGGTGATCAGCCGCTCCGGCCTGGTCACGCTCACCGGCGGCCAACCGTACGACGCGGTCGACCAGGCGATCCACGACGCCGTCGGCCCCACCGGAAGCCGCGAGATCGCCCCGCTGCGCCGGGTGGTGATGCGCTCCGCCGCCGTCCAGGAGATCGGCGACCGGCTCGCCGACCGCGGCCTGCTGCGCCGCCCCGAGCGGCTGCGGCGGGCCCGCACCGCCCGTCGGCTGCTCTGGCTCGCGCTGCTCGTCGTGGTGGCCTTCGCGGTGGCCGCCGAGGTGATCGACGACGGCGCCTACGGCCACGAGCGCCCCGACCTCACGGTCCCCGCCGTCCTGGTGGTCGGCGGCCTCGTCACGCTGCTCGCCACGAGGCCCGCCAAGGGCCGGATCACCCCGGCCGGGAGGCAGCAGCTGTCCCTGATGGCCGGCTCGCCGTGGACGCCCCACTCGGGCTTCCCGCCCGCGCTGGCCGGCGGCGCGCTGCTCGGCGCGCTCGCGCTCGGCGGGCTGGCCGCCGCCGGACTGGACAACCAGGAGCTGGAGGCCGCGATGCTGGCCGGGGCGGCCGAGGAGGAGGCGATGCGGCAGGCCGCCGCCGCCTCGTACGGTTCGAACTCCTCGGGATCGTCCTCGTCGTCGTCCTCCTCTTCCTCGTCCTCGTGCTCCTCCGCGTCCTCCTCGTCGTGCTCCTCCGGTGGCTCCGACACCTGGTGCGGCTCCTCCTCCGACTCCGGGTCCTCCGGCTGCGGCGGGAGCAGCGGCTGCGGCTCGTCCTCCTCCAGCTGTGGCTCGTCCTCGTCCTCCAGCTGCGGGTCCTCGTCGTCCTCCAGCTGCGGCTCGTCCTCGTCCTCCAGCTGCGGGTCCTCGTCCTCCTCCAGCTGCGGATCGAGCTGCGGATCGAGCTGCGGCGGGGGCGGCTGCGGCTCCTGACGGGCCGCGGCCGGCGGCGCCGCCGACGTCACAGTTCGGTATCGCGGACCGGGAACTCGTTCCCCACGCCATCGGGCCCGGCATACAACAAGGCCATGTGGTTGCTGTTCCTGATACCGGCCTGTGTCGCGGCAGTGCTCTCCTGCCTCCGGCTGGTCCGGATGACCGCCACCGCCGACGCCCTCACCGACCAGGACGGGCTACGCCCCCCGGAAGCCGTCGGCATCGGGCTGTACGAGACCGCCTACCTGGCCGGCGGCCCGGACCGGGTGGTCGAGCTCGCCCTCGTCCTGATGGCCGGCCGGGGCCGCCTCCACCTGGCGCACACCGGCTGGACCACCGTCGTCGACCCCAAGGGCCGCAGCCGGCTGGAACGGGCGGTCATCGCCACCGTCGGCCCCGAGGGCCAGTGCCGCACCGACGAACTGCGCCGGGCGATGGCCGAGCACCCCACGGTGCTGGAGATCGGCGCCCGGCTCGCGCTGGCCGGCCTGGCCACCCCGGCCCTGGTGCAGCGCAACACCGTCGTGGTGGTCCGGCAGGTCCGGCACGCGCTGCTGCTGTCCCTGCTCCTGCTGGCCGCCTCACTCGCCCTCAGCGGCTTCACCGGCGGTGACACCGTCGCCCCGCTCGCCTGGTTCTCGCTGCCGCTGGTGCTCACCTCGGGCACCCTGCTGATGGCCCGGGTCGACGTCTACCCCTACACCCGCTGGGCCTCCCCGATCGGCCAGGAGGTGCTGCGCGAGGTCCGCCCCACCCGCCAGCGCGGCCTCGCCGACGACGAGGAACGCGAACTGCTCACCGCCGTCGCCATGAACGGCCCCGCCGTCCTCCCCGACGCCCGCCTGCGCGCCGCCCTCCGCCCCCACCGCACCTGACCGGAGCCGGGGCGGGTCCGGCCGGGCCTCGCCCGTAGCCGTAACGACGCCGGAGGCCGGCTCCCCGCCCGTACAGGGGGGAACCGGCCTCCGAAGGGGACCGCGGTCGCTCGGGCCGGGCCGGACCGGGCCGTGTCGCGTCGCTCAGACCAGGCCGTTGAGCAGCTCGGCGACCGGCTTGCGGCGGCCGGTGAAGAACGGCACCTCCTCGCGGACGTGCAGCCGGGCCCGGGAGGGGCGCAGGTCGCGCATCAGGTCGACGATCCGGTGCAGTTCGTCCGCCTCGAAGGCGAGCAGCCACTCGTAGTCGCCGAGCGCGAACGAGGCCACCGTGTTGGCCCGCACGTCCGGGTAGCCGCGCGCCATCTTGCCGTGCTCGGCGAGCATCGCGCGCCGCTCCTCGTCCGGCAGCAGGTACCACTCGTAGGAGCGCACGAACGGGTACACGCAGACGTAGTCGCGCGCGCGCTCGTCGGCCAGGAAGGCCGGGATGTGCGACTTGTTGAACTCGGCCGGGCGGTGCAGCGCCATGTTCGACCAGACCGGCTCCAGCTCCCGGCCCAGAGCGGTGCGGCGGAAGCGGTTGTACGCCTCCTGCAGGTCGTCCGAGTCCTCGGCGTGCCACCAGACCATGATGTCGGCGTCCGCGCGCAGACCGGAGACGTCGTACGTGCCACGCACGGTCACGTCCTTCGCGGCCAGCTGCTCGAACAGCCCGTCCACCTCGGCGGCCAGCGCGGTGCGGTCCTCGGGCAGGGCGCCCTTGAGCTTGAACACCGACCACATGGTGTAGCGGATGACCTGGTTCAGGTCGCGCGCCTTCTTCTTCTCGGGCCGCTGCTCCGGCTCCCGCTCAACGCTCTCAGTCATGCGCCCATTGTCCTCTCCGTGGAACCTTCCCCGGTCGCCGGGGTCAACAGTCTGTCGACGGCCGCCGCCGCGGCGGCGGCCGAACCGATGCACGCCGGAATCCCCACCCCGTCGTACGCGGCGCCACACAGCGCCAGCGCGCCGACCCGCTCGGCCGCCGCCCGGGCCCGGGCCACCCTGTCCGGGTGGCCCACCGGGTACTGCGGCAGACCGGCCGCGAACCGCGAGACGAAGGTGTCGTACGGCCGGGCGGTCAGCCCGACCGCCTCCCGCAGGTCCGCCAGCGAGCGGGCCACCAGCTCCTCGTCCGGCAGGCCCAGCGCCTCCTCCTCCCGGTGCCGGCCCAGCGAGGTGCGCAGCAGGAACGCGTCCGTCGCGGAACGCGCCAGCCAGCCCCACTTGTTGGAGGAGAAGGTCGACGCCTTGATCCGCCGTCCGTCCACCGGCGGCACCAGGAACCCGCTGCCGCCGGGGAGTCCGTCCAGGTCGGAACGCCGGAACGCCAGCGTCACCAGGGCCATGCCCGCGTACTCGACGGCGTCCAGCTCGGTGGCGGCCGCCGGGGCGTCCGCGCGCAGCAGCCGGGCCGCGGCCGGGGCCGGCACGGCCAGCACGACCGCGTCCGCGTGCAGCACCTCGCCGCCGGTCACCACCCGCCAGCCGCCGGGGGTGCGGCGCAGCTCGTCCACCGGGGCGTCCGTGCGCAGGTCCACCCCCGCCCGGGCACAGGCCGCGGCGACCGCCTCCGGCAGGGTGCCGAGACCGCCGCGCAGGCCGTTGAAGACCGGGGTGCCGACCGTCTGCGGCCGGGAGGCCAGCTCGTGCACGCCCTCGACCAGCGAACCGCCGCCGCGCGCGATCGCCAGCAGCTGCGGCACGGCGGCGCGCAGCGAGATCTCGTCGGCGCGCCCGGCGTAGACGCCGCCCAGCAGCGGCTCCACCAGCCGGTCCACCACCTCCCGGCCCAGCCGGTCGGCGACGTAGCGCCCGATCGCGACGTCCTCGCCCACCTCGGTGGGCTCCTCGTGCCGGGCCCGCTCCAGCCCCTCGGGGCTGAGCACCCCGGAGGCCTCCAGCGCCGCCAGGTCGCCCGGCACGCCCATCACCTGCCCGCCCGGCAGCGGCCGCAGCGCCCCGCGCGTCCAGATCGCCGCCTTCGCGGTGGTCGGCGGCTCCAGTGCCTCCCCCAGCCCGACCGCCCGGGCCAGCTCCACCGCCTCCGGCCGCCGGGCCAGCACCGACTCGGCCCCGAGGTCCACCCGGACCCCGCCGACCTCCCCGCCCCACAGCTTCCCGCCGACCCGCCCCGACGCCTCCAGCAGCGTCACCCGCGCCCGCGGCGCGCCCCCGGCCGCCCCGCTCAGAAAAGCGGCCGCGGCCAGCCCCGCGATCCCACCACCGACGACGACGACCCGCGCATCCGACATGCCCCGCAGTCTCGCAGGTCTTTACACCGAACCCTCAATCCCCCGCACGCTTCGCACTCCGCGGCACCAGCCCGTCCAGGTCGATGGCGATCGGGAACGGCACCGGGCGTTCGAGCCTCCCCCGAAAGATCCCGGCCGAGACGTAGGAGGAGGTCACCGTCTCCAGCTCGAAGGTGTGCACGACCGGCAGGCCGTCCTCCTCCTCGACGATCCAGTAGTGCGGAATCCCGGCCTCGGCGTACTTGCGAACCTTGACCGTGCGGTCGCGGTGCGCGGACTCCGGAGATACGACCTCGACGACCAGCGCCACCTCGTCGGGAGCGAACTGGGTGCGGTCGGGATCGAATTCGGCCTTGACGACGAGGACGTCCGGCTCGGGTCGGTTCCGCTTGTCGAGCTTGATCGTCATCTCCCGCCCGACCCGGTATCCCGGCGGCAGCTGGCGGCGCAGCGCGTACACCAGGTCCGTGACCACATCTCCGTGCCACCAACGCTGGGGGGACATCATGAAGACCAGTGCTCCATCGATCAGTTCAGTGTGCCGCGGCGCCTGCGGCAGGTGGTCGAGGTCATCCGCAAACCAGCCCTCGTCTCTGGGCGCGTACATCCAGTCCGGCAGCTCGCTCATGCCCCCAAGATAGCGAGTTCAAGGGGCCGACGGACCCCCGCTCAATCTGTGTGCTACGGAACCGATCGTGGTGAGCGCGTGTCTGGCGGGGTCCCCTGCCGGTACGACGGGCGGGCGAGGAGCCCCGACGGCGCCGTGCGGCTGGTGGAGGCCGGGCGGGCCGTGGTGGTGGCTCGGAGGGGGCGGGTTCTTGGCCGGCGCTCGGGCGGCGCCGGCGGCCGCCGAGGTGGCGGGGGCGCGGCGGGCGGTGCCGATGGCGCGCAGCCCGTCCTGCGGCTGCGGGCAGGTGTACGACGGGACGTTCACCGGGGAGCTGCGCCCCCTCGGGGCGGGGTGGCGGCGGGGGTGTTGCGGCGGGCGGGGGCGGGGTCGCCGCCGGGGGCGGGCCTCCGGAGCCGGAGGCCCGCCGTCGCGGGGTCAGCGCGCGCTGGCCTCGTGGACGTAGGCGACGAGGCGGCTGAGCGCGTCCGGGTCCATGGACGGCAGCACGCCGTGGCCGAGGTTGAAGATGTGGCCGCTGGTGCCGAGTGCCCGGGCGGCGTCCAGCACCTCGCGGGCCTTGGCCTCCACGACCTCGGTGGGCGCGAACAGCACCGCCGGGTCGAGGTTGCCCTGCAGGCCCTTGCCCGGGCCGACCCGCTCGGCGGCGACGTTCAGCGGCACCCGCCAGTCGACGCCGACGATGTCCGCGCCGGCCTGGCCCATCAGGCCGAGCAGTTCGCCGGTGCCGACACCGAAGTGGATCTTCGGCACGTCGTACTCGGCGACGGCGTCGAAGACCTTGGTGCTGGCCGGCATCACCGAGCGGCGGTAGTCGTCCGGCGCGAGCGAGCCGACCCAGGAGTCGAACAGCTGGACCGCCGAGGCGCCGGCCTCGATCTGCACCTTCAGGAAGGCCGAGGTGATGTCCGCGAGCCGGTCCACCAGGGCGGCCCACAGCTCGGGCTGCCCGTACATCATGGCCTTGGTGTTCTCGTGGTTCTTGGACGGGCCGCCCTCGACCAGGTAGCTGGCCAGCGTGTACGGCGCGCCGGCGAAGCCGATCAGCGGGGTCCCGCCTAGCTCGTCCACCAGCAGGCCGATGGCCTCGGTGATGTAGGGGACGTCGTCGGGCTCCAGCGGCCGCAGCCGCCGCAGGTCCTCGAAGCTGCGGATCGGGTCGGCGATGACCGGGCCGACGCCGGGCTTGATGTCGACGTCGATGCCGACCGCCTTGAGCGGCACCACGATGTCGCTGAAGAAGATCGCCGCGTCCACCTTGTGCCGGCGCACCGGCTGCAGGGTGATCTCCTTGACCAGCTCGGGCCGCATGCAGGACTCCAGCATGGGGATGCCCTCGCGGACCTTCAGGTACTCGGGCAGCGAGCGGCCGGCCTGGCGCATGAACCAGACGGGCGTGTGCGGCACCGGCTCGTTCCGGCAGGCGCGCAGGAACGCGGAGTCGTACGCGGCGCCGCGGCGCGCGGGGGTGGTCCGGCCGTCGTGGGTGGCCGCCGTCGGGTCTGCCGTAGTCTCGCTCACGCGTCAAATCTTCGCACGCGTCCCGGGGGGCACTTCCCGGCCGGTCTCGTGGGTTCCTCCAAGATCTGCCCGGGTTTGCCGTTCCGGCACGCCGCTGGGAGAGAAGTTGCGGCGATAACCCGGCTTCTCGACCTAGTCTTCGGGGCATGGCAGGCGTCGGAGGGCACCCCGCGCAGGGTGGCGGAGCAGGTGGCGGAACGGGTCGCGAGGGGGCGCCGAACGAGTTCCGGGCTGCCGTGGCGGCCCTGGACGGGGCCCGGTTGCGGCCCGAGGTCCAGCTCTCCGCCGCGCCGGCTCCGCGCCGGCTGGCCCCGTACTCCTTCGCGGTGACCGCCGCGGTCGAGGTGGACGGCGAGGAGCTGGCGGACGGCCGGCTGGTGCTGCTGTACGACCCGGCCGGGCAGGAGGCCTGGAACGGCGAGTTCCGGGTGGTCACGATGACCAGGGCCGAGCTGGAGCCGGAGATGGCAGGCGACCCGATGCTGTGCGAGGTCGGCTGGGCCTGGCTGATGGACGCCCTGCAGACGCACGGCGCCGGGTACGCGGAGCCGTCCGGCACGGTGACCAGGTGCGCGTCCCAGTACTTCGGCGGCCTGGCGGACCGCCCCTCGTCGACCGAGATCGAGATCCGGGCCTCCTGGACGCCCGCCGACGGGCGCTTCGAGCGGCACCTGGCCGCCTGGGCGGAGCTGCTCTGCATCGGCGCCGGCCTGCCCCCGGCCGCGCCCGCCCCGCAGGGCCCGGCCGAGGTGCCGTCACTCGGTGGAGTGGTCCCGATGCCCGCGCGGCGACGCCCCCGGTCGCACTGACGGGTGGCGCCCGGGCCTGACGGCACCGGGACGGCCGGACGCCACCCCCAGGACTGACGGAGTGTGACTTCGGACCCGCTCTGCGTCAATTAACCGGTCGAGAGTGACCGATCCGCATCGAATCTGATCGATTTTGTGCGAATACCAGGCATGTCGCATCAATCATTTGCGCGATTTGTCCGTATTGTTACTCACTAGATCGTGATCTTTCGCTAAAGCCGGGCACGGTAGCTGCCGAAGCAGACTGTGACCCTTTCCGAACGCGGAACACTCCGACCGCCCCCATCGGGGTTCCGTCCGCCACTCCCCGCAGGAGGCCTGGTGTCGGTCCTTCTTGAGCACCCCGCAAACGTGGTCGCCTACCGCCCGACCAAGCCCACCGCCATGGTGGTCATCGCAGATCCCCGCGTCCGAAACACCGTCACCCGTCACCTGTGGGCGCTCGGCGTCCGGGACGTGATCGAGGTGTCCTCGATCGCCGAGGCCCGCCCCCGGGTCTCCACCCCGCGCGACATCTGCGTCGCCGACGTCCACCTCCCGGACGGCTCCGGGCTGACCATCCTCGCCGAGACCCGCGCCGCGGGCTGGCCCAACGGCCTGGCGCTGTCCGCCGCCGACGACATCGGCGCGGTCCGCAGCGCGCTGGCCGGCGGCGTCAAGGGCTACGTGGTCACCGGCACCCGGACGAACGTCGCGATGCCGGGCCGCCCCGGGATGCCGCTCGGCGCCGCCGGGCTGGCCGGCCGGATGCGGCGCCCCGGGATGCCGGGCATGCCGGGCGCCGTCGGCGCTCCGGGCGCCCCCGGAGCCCCCGGTGCGCCGGGCCCGCAGCAGGCCGCCTACCGCGAGCTGTCCGGCCGCGAGGTCGAGGTGCTGCGGCTGGTCGCCGAGGGACAGTCGAACAAGGCGATCGGTGTGGCGATGGGCCTGTCGGCGCTCACCGTCAAGAGCCACCTCGCCCGGATCGCCCGCAAGCTGGGCACCGGCGACCGCGCCGGAATGGTCGCCGTCGCCCTGCGCACCGGAATCATCCACTGAGCCCAGCGCTCCGGACCGCCGCGGCGGCCGAGGAGGAACGTTTCCTCCTCGGCCGCCGCGCCGTCGTTGGGGGGAGGCCGGAGCGGAGGCCGACAACCCCGCAAGTGGGCGAGCACCCGCCCCGAGCCGACAACCCCGCGAGCGGGCGAGTACCCGCCCCGAGCCGACAACCCCGCGAGCGGGCGAGTACCCGCCCCGAGCCGACAACCCCGCGAGCGGGCGAGTCACAGGGCGGACGGGTCACAACCCCGTCCGTAACTGTCTGACCAGTCCGACAACACTCCCGGTCCCGAGGACCGTCGTACCCTTGGTAGGTGACCGACGCCGTAGCAGCCATCCCAGAAGAAGCAGCCCCGGTCCCGCTCCTCGAGCCGAAGGAGGGGATCCCGCCCGTCGTGGCGGACGAGCAGGCGCTGGCCGCCACGATCGCCGCCTTCGCCGCGGGCTCCGGACCGGTCGCCGTGGACGCCGAGCGCGCCTCCGGCTACCGCTACGGGCAGCGTGCCTACCTCATCCAGCTGCGCCGCGCGGGTTCCGGCTCCGCCCTGATCGACCCGATCGCCTGCCCCGACCTGAGCGCGCTCGACGCCGCCATCGGGGACGCCGAATGGGTGGTGCACGCGGCCACCCAGGACCTGCCCTGCCTGGCCGAGGTGGGCATGAGACCCAAGCGGCTGTTCGACACCGAGCTGGCCGGGCGGATCGCCGGCTTCGCCCGGGTCGGCCTCGGACCGATGACCGAGAACGTGCTGGGCCTGAGCCTGGCCAAGGAGCACTCGGCGGTCGACTGGTCCACCCGCCCGCTGCCCGAGCCGTGGCTGCGCTACGCCGCTCTGGACGTCGAGGTGCTGGTCGAGCTGCGCGACGCACTCGAACAGGAGCTGGACGCCCAGGGCAAGCTCGACTGGGCCCTGGAGGAGTTCGCCGCGATCGCCGCCGCGCCCCGCCCGGCGCCGCGCACCGACCCGTGGCGGCGCACCTCGCAGCTGCACAAGGTCCGCCGGCGCCGCCAGCTGGCCGTGGTGCGCGAGCTGTGGCTGGCCCGGGACCGGATGGCCCAGGAGCGGGACGTCTCCCCCGGCCGGGTGCTCTCGGACGCCGCGATCGTCAACGCCGCGCTGGCCATGCCGCTGAACATCGCCGCGCTGCAGGCCGTCCAGGGCTTCGGGCCCCGGGTGCACCGGCGCCAGCTGGAGCAGTGGCTGTCGGCCGTGCAGCGCGGCCGGGAGATCCCGGAGAACCAGCTGCCGCCGGCCGCCGCGCCGCACGACGGACCGCCGCCGCCGCGGGCCTGGGCCGAGAAGGACCCGGTGGCCGCCGCCCGGCTGTCGGGGGCGCGCACCGCGGTCAGCGAGCTGGCCGAGCGGCACAACCTGCCCGCCGAGAACCTGATCACCCCGGACCTGGTCCGGCGGGTCTCCTGGGAGCCGCCGGCCGACCGGGGCCCCGAGGGCGTGGCCACCGCGCTGCGCCGGCTCGGCGCCCGGCAGTGGCAGGTGGACCTGGTGGCGCCGGCGATGGCCGCCGCGTTCGCCGCGGCCGTGACCGCGGCCGCCGACCAGGGCTGACCCGGCAGAACCCGGAAGGGGGTGCCGTCCGTACGGGCGGCACCCCCTTCGCCGTCCCCGGGAGCGGCCCACGGCCGGCCCGCAGAGGGACTGAGAGCGGCCCGCGGAGGGCCCGGGCACGGCGTTCCTGGTCGGACGTGTCGCGGGACACATGGTCAGAACCGACCGCGGGGCCTGGGCAGGTTGGTTACCGACCGGTAGCATGGCCGTGATGCGGCGCCGCTCGGGTCTTTTTCGCCGGCGGCAGCCTGCCCACCTCAAATGTTGGTCCCTGGGAGGAGAGCCCCCGTGCCTCGTACCGCGAGGGACGTCGTCTTCGTCGATGGCGTCCGCACCCCGTTCGGCAAGGCCGGCCCGAAGGGCATCTACCACGAGACGCGCGCCGACGACCTCGTCGTCAAGTGCATCCGGGAGCTCGTGCGCCGTAACCCGAACCTGCCCGTCGAGCGCATCGACGAGGTCGCCATCGCGGCCACCACGCAGATCGGCGACCAGGGTCTGACCATCGGGCGCACCGCCGCCCTGCTGTCCGGCCTGCCGAAGTCCGTGCCCGGCTACTCGATCGACCGCATGTGCGCCGGCGCGCTGACCGCCGTGACCGCCACCGCGGGCGGCATCGCCTTCGGCGCGTACGACGTGGTCGTGGCCGGTGGCGTCGAGCACATGGGCCGCCACCCCATGGGCGAGGGCGTGGACCCGAACCCGCGCTTCGTCTCCGAGAAGCTGGTCGACGAGTCCGCCCTGTTCATGGGCATGACCGCGGAGAACCTGCACGACCGCTTCCCGCACATCACCAAGGAGCGCTGCGACGCCTTCGCCGTGCGCTCCCAGGAGAAGGCCGCCAAGGCGTACGCCAACGGCGACATCCAGCCCGACCTGGTGCCGATCTCGATCCGCAACACCAACCCCGAGGTCGGCGAGACCGGCTGGGGCCTGGCCACCGTGGACGAGCCGATGCGCCCGGGCACCACGATGGAGTCGCTGGCGAACCTCAAGACCCCGTTCCGCCCGCACGGCAACATCACCGCGGGCAACTCGGCCGGTCTGAACGACGGTGCCACCGCCTCGCTGCTGGCCGCCGAGGACGTCGCCGAGGAGCTCGGCCTCCCGGTCAAGATGCGCATGGTCTCCTACGCCTTCGCGGGCGTCGAGCCCGAGGTCATGGGCATCGGCCCGGTGCCGGCCACCGAGAAGGCGCTGGCCAAGGCCGGTCTGACCATCGACGACATCCAGGCCTTCGAGGTCAACGAGGCCTTCGCCGTCCAGGTGCTGTCCTTCCTGGACCACTACGGCATCGCGGACGACGACGAGCGGGTCAACCCGTTCGGCGGCGCGATCGCCTTCGGTCACCCGCTGGCCTCCTCGGGCGTGCGCCTGATGAACCAGCTGGCCCGCCGCTTCGAGCAGCGCCCGGACGTCCGCTACGGCCTCACCACGATGTGCATCGGCTTCGGCATGGGCGGCACCATCATCTGGGAGAACCCCCACTTCGAGGGTGGTAAGTGACCATGAGCAACACCACTGAGCTGCTCCAGCACGGCGCCGAGCTGTTCCCGGGCGAGGTCGTCACCACGGCCCACGTCCGTCACCTGGACCTGCCCCTGCAGGCCGGCAAGCTGGCTCTGATCACCCTGGACAACGGCTTCGACCACACCAAGCCGACCACCTTCGGCCCGGGCTCGCTGCTCAAGCTGTCCGTCGCGCTGGACCAGGTCGAGGCCGAGGCCGCCGAGGGCAAGATCGTCGGTGCCGCGATCACCGGCAAGCCGTTCATCTTCGCGGTCGGCGCCGACCTCAAGGGCGTCGAGCTCCTCAAGGAGCACGCGGACGCGCTGGCCATCGGCAAGGGCGGCCACGAGGTCTTCAAGCGGATCGCCGCGCTGCCCGTCCCGACCTTCGCCTTCTACAACGGTGCGGCGATGGGCGGCGGCGTCGAGGTCGGCCTGCACGCCGACTACCGCACGGTGTCGGCGGGCGTCCCGGCCTTCTCGCTGCCCGAGGTCTTCCTGGGCCTCGTCCCCGGCTGGGGCGGCTGCACGATCCTGCCGAACCTGATCGGTGCCGGCAAGGCCGTCAAGGTCATCATCGAGAACTCGATGAACCAGAACAAGCAGCTCAAGGGCAAGGACGTGTTCGAGCTGGGGATCGCCGACGCGATCTTCGAGCCGGCCGACTTCCTGGAGCAGTCGCTGCTGTGGGCCGCCAAGGTCCTCAAGGGCGACGTCGTCGTCGAGCGCGAGGCGATCGACCGCGGCAAGGGCTGGGACGACGCCGTCGCCTGGGGCCGGCTGGTCGCCGACGCCAAGGTGCACGGTGCCGCTCCGGCCGCCTACAAGGCACTGGACATCATCGCCGCCGTCAAGGACGCCGACCTCGCCGACAAGGCCAGCCTGCAGGGCGGCTTCGACGCCGAGGACGCGGCCCTGGCCGACCTCATCATGAGCGGCGAGCTGCGCAGCGGCATCTACGCCTTCAACCTGGTGCAGCGTCGGGCCAAGCGCCCGGTCGGCGCTCCGGACAAGTCGCTGGCCCGCCCGGTCTCCAAGGTCGGCGTCGTCGGCGCCGGTCTGATGGCCTCGCAGCTGGCGCTGCTGTTCGCCCGCCGTCTGGAGGTGCCGGTGGTCCTCACCGACATCGACCAGGCGCGCGTCGACAAGGGCGTCGGCTACGTCCACGCCGAGATCGACAAGCTGCTCTCCAAGGGCCGCATCGGCAACGACAAGGCCAACCGCCTCAAGGGCCTGGTCTCCGGCTCGCTCGACAAGGCCGCCGCCTTCGGTGACGCGGACTTCGTCATCGAGGCCGTGTTCGAGGAGATGGGCGTCAAGCAGACCGTCTTCGCGGACCTGGAGAACGTGGTCTCGCCGACCTGTGTGCTGGCGACCAACACCTCCTCGCTGTCGGTCACCGAGATGGCCTCGAAGCTGAAGCACCCCGAGCGGGTCGTCGGCTTCCACTTCTTCAACCCGGTCGCGATCCTGCCGCTGCTGGAGATCGTCCGCGGCGACGCGACCGACGACGCGTCGCTGGCCACCGCCTTCGCCGTGTCGAAGAAGCTGAAGAAGACGTCGGTGCTCTGCAAGGACGCCCCGGCGTTCGTGGTGAACCGGATCCTGACCCGCTTCATGGGCGAGATCCAGGGCATCATCGACGAGGGCACCCCGATCGCCGACGTCGAGAAGGCCGTCGAGCCGCTCGGCCTGCCGATGTCCCCGATCGTGCTGCTGGAGCTGGTCGGCCCGGCCATCGCGCTGCACGTCTCGGAGACCCTGCACGGCGCCTTCCCGGAGCGGTTCACCGTCTCCGAGAACCTCGCCAAGGTGGTCAAGGCCGGCAAGCGCGGCTTCTACACCTGGACGGACGGCCAGCAGGTCCTCGACCCCGAGGTGCTGGAGCTGCTGACCTTCGGCGACTCGGTCCTCACCGAGGAGCAGGTCCGCGCCCGCGCCCTGGAGGCCGTGGCGCAGGAGATCGGCCTGATGCTGGAGGAGGGTGTCGTCGCCGAGGCGCAGGACATCGACCTCTGCATGATCACCGGTGCCGGCTGGCCCTTCCACCTGGGCGGGATCACCCCGTACCTGGACCGTGAGGGCATCTCGGAGCGCGTGAACGGCAAGCCGTTCCTGGCCCCCGGCCTGGCCTCGGTGCCCGCGTAGCGCATGGCCCCGTAGACACGGAGGAGCCCCGGTGACCACCAGGTCACCGGGGCTCCTCCGTGTCTACGGGCGTTTCCGCGGGCGGGCCCGTGTACGGGCGTTTCAGCAAGGCGGCCCGTGTACGGGCGTCTCAGTGCTTGAGGCGGTAGACGACGGTGTCCGCGAAGACGCCGACCATCTCGTAGTGGGTGTCCAGCAGGTTCTCGATCCGGGGGACCAGGACCGGCTGGTACGGGGCGATGCCGGAGTCGTCGACCACGACCTCGGGCAGGCCGTTGGCGAGTTCCTTGTCGAAGGTCTGCCAGGCGTTGGAGACGCTGAACTGCTCGCCGACGTTGCCGCTGCCGTCCTTGCCGCCGCTGTAGTTGGTGAGGAAGCCGGCGGTCAGGTAGCGGGTGGCGGGCTTGCGGTCGGCCAGCCAGTACAGCTCGGGGTGCATGCCCCAGACCAGCACGGTGTCCTTGGGCGTGGTCTGCGCGGCGACGGCGGTGGCGACCTCGGTGGTGCGGTTGAGCCGCTCCCCCGGCCAGGCCAGCGCCAGGCCCCAGAACACCGTCGCGGCGACCGTGGTGTACGCCAGGACGGGCTTCCAGCGGATCGCCGAGGTGGCGACCGCCCCGGTGCCCAGCAGCACCAGCGGCGGGATCAGCTGCAGGTAGTAGTGGCCGAAGAAGTGGAAGCCCACGCTGACCGCGACGGCCGAGGAGAGCAGCCAGACCCACAGGTCGGTGGTCGAGCCGTGCTCCTCGCCGGCCACCGGCAGCGGGCGGTGGCGGTACTTGAGCCAGAGCCGGCGCCCGACCGGGAGCAGGAAGCCCAGGCCGGCCGCGACCAGGATGGCCGAGTTGCCGAGCGCGCGGCCGACCATCTGCAGCCAGGCGCCGCCGAAGGTGGCGTAGTCGCCGCTGCCGGTGACCACCCAGAAGAGGAAGCCCTTGGGCTTGGTGAGGATCACCGCGACCAGCGCTATCGGCAGGGTGAAGCCGAACCCGATCTTGAACAGTGCGGGCGGCCAGCGCACCCCGCGCCGGCGGGCGTCCTGGAACAGCATCCAGAGCACCGGCAGCAGCACCGCGCCGCCGGTCTGCTTGGTCAGCGAGCAGAGCGCCACCGCGATGCCCGCGGCCAGCCAGCGGCGCCGCTCGGCGTACCGGAAGGCGGCCACCATGGCGGGCAGCATGAAGACCTCGAAGGTCGCCGCCTGGGTGTCCTCCGGCGAGAGCCCGATGGAGACCAGCAGGTAGAGCAGCCCGGCGCCGGCGCCGGCCCGGTTGCCCCAGCGGCCGCGGGCGATCGAGGCCAGCAGGATCGCGGTGACCAGGTGGGCCACCACCGCCAGGGTGCGCAGCGGCCAGAGCGAGGCGGAGCCGAAGACCGCGAAGCAGGCCTGGTAGAGCCAGGGCAGCAGCGGGGGCTTGCGGTCCACCACGGTGTCGTAGAGCACCCCGCCGTCCGCCAGCATCCGGGCCTGGGTGGCCAGGAAGCCCTCGTCCGGGCTCCAGACGGGCCGGGCGAAGGAGGGGATGTGGGTGAGGAGCGCGACCAGCACGAGGACCGGCACCAGCCTGGTCCAGTACCCGGCTTGGACATGGGTACGGACACGCTCGGGCAGGCGCTCGGCCAGTCCGGCGAGGCGGGGGCGGGTGGGGGTCGGCACGGTTGACAACCTACCGGGCGGGATCGGCGCCGATGGCGCCGGTCCCGCCTTTCAGTACTATTGTCGGCTTGTTTCGTGACGAACTGTTACAGAGTTACGACGAACGGTTGTCGCCGGAACGGCCCATCACCCGTCGGAATCGGGCTGTCGCCCTTTTTGACAGCCTTCGGTCAGGCGTCGACCGGCGTCGCGTCCAGGCTCGCCACCAGGGCCGTCACCTTTCGGGCGATGTCCGGGGCGTTCAGGCCGATCTCGGCCAGGATCTCGTTCCGGCTCGCGTGGTCCAGGAACTCCTGCGGAATCCCGAAGTCGCGCACCGGCAGATCCACGTCCGCGTCCCGCAGCGCCTGCGCCACGGCCGCGCCGACGCCGCCCACCCGGCCGTTGTCCTCGATCGTCACGACCACCCGGTGCTCGGCGGCCAGGCCCGGCAGGGCCCGGTCCACCGGCTTGACCCAGCGCGGGTCCACCACGGTGGCGGTGATGCCCTGGGCGGCCAGCAGGTCGGCCACCTCCAGGCTGGTCGGGGCCATCGCACCGACCGAGACGATCAGCACGTCGGCGCGGTGGGCGCCCGAGGGCTCCCCGGCGGCGCGCAGCACGTCCATGCCGCCGACCCGGCCGACCGCGGGAACGGCCGGGCCGACCGTGCCCTTGGAGTAGCGGACCACGGTCGGGGCGTCCTTGACCTCGACGGCCTCGCGCAGCTGCGCCCGTACCTGGTCGGCGTCGCGCGGGGCGGCCAGCCGCAGGCCCGGGATGACCTGGAGGATCGACATGTCCCACATGCCGTTGTGCGAGGCGCCGTCCGTCCCGGTGACGCCGGCCCGGTCGAGCACGAAGGTGACGCCCAGCTTGTGCAGGGCGACGTCCATCAGGACCTGGTCGAAGGCCCGGTTGAGGAAGGTCGCGTAGACCGCGAACACCGGGTGCAGGCCGTTGGTGGCCAGGCCGGCGGCGCTGGTGACGGCGTGCTGCTCGGCGATGCCGACGTCGAAGATGCGGTCCGGGAAGGCCTCGGCGAACGGGGCCAGGCCGACCGGGTGCAGCATCGCGGCCGTGATGCCGACGATGTCCTCGCGCTCGTGGCCGAGCGCGACCATCTCCTCGCCGAAGACGGAGGTCCAGTCCTTGCCCGAGCTCTTGACCGGCAGGCCGGTGTCCGGGTGGATCACGCCGACGGCGTGGAAGCGGTCCTCGTCGTTGTTCTCGGCGGCGTGGTAGCCGCGCCCCTTCTCGGTGAGGCAGTGCACGATCACCGGGCCGCCGAAGCCGCGCGCCTTGGTCAGCGCGGACTCCAGGGCGGTCAGGTCGTGGCCGTCGATCGGGCCGATGTACTTGAGGCCGAGGTCCTCGAACATGCCCTGCGGGGCGATGAAGTCCTTGAGGCCCTTCTTGGCGCCGTGCAGCGTCTCGAACAGCTGCTGGCCGACCACCGGGGTGCGCTGCAGCGCGTCCTTGCCCCAGGACAGGAAGCGCTCGTAGCCCTGGGTGGTGCGCAGGGTGGCGAGGTGGTTGGCCAGGCCGCCGATGGTCGGCGAGTAGGAGCGCTCGTTGTCGTTGACGACGATGACGACCGGCAGGTCCTTGGCGTCGGCGATGTTGTTGAGCGCCTCCCAGGCCATGCCGCCGGTCAGCGCGCCGTCGCCGATCACGGCGACGACCGGGTCCGCCTTGCCCTGGATCTTGTTGGCCTTGGCCAGGCCGTCCGCGTACGAGAGCACCGTGGAGGCGTGCGAGTTCTCGATCACGTCGTGCTCGGACTCGGCGCGGGACGGGTAGCCGGACAGGCCGCCGCTCATCTTCAGCCGGGAGAAGTCCTGGCGGCCGGTGAGCAGCTTGTGGACGTAGCTCTGGTGGCCGGTGTCGAAGAGGATCCGGTCGCGGGGCGAGTCGAAGACCCGGTGCAGCGCGATGGTGAGCTCCACCACGCCGAGGTTGGGGCCGAGGTGGCCGCCCGTCTTGGAGACCTCGGTCACCAGGAAGGTCCGGATCTCCTGGGCCAGTGCGGCCAGCTGTCCGGGCGTGAGCCGGTCGAGATCGCGCGGTCCCCGAATGCGGGTCAGCAGGGCCACCCGTTCCTCCTCGTTCAGTGTTCGCGGACCGTGGACGGTCCGACGGGCGTCGCTGCCCGGTCCGGCGGCGGACCGGCGGTCGCGGCCGGTACCGACCGGTCGAGTCTAATGTCCGCCTGCCGGACGCCGAGCGGCGCGCCCGGTGCCACCGTTCGGTTACCGCCATTCCCGGAGGTCGGCCGGGGGGTGCGGGTCACGTCAGATTGACGTACGGGCGTTCGATCATCTTTATCTCGCCGTCCCGTCCCGGTGTCGTTCCCGCCTCGTCCCCGTCCCGCCGGGCGGCCGCGGCTAGGCGCGGCCCAGGGCCCCGGACTCGCCCATCTCGCTCATCACCAGGGCCAGCGCGCCGAGCACCTCGGCCCGGCCGCCGAGGGTGCCCGGCACGATCGAGAGCTGGCGGGCGGCGCTGGGGATGGCGTAGCGGGCCACCGAGTCCCGGATCGGGGCGAGCACCAGCTCACCGGCCTCGGCGAGGTCCCCGCCGAGGATCACCCGGCGCGGGTTGAGCAGGTTGCACAGGGTGGCCACGCCGGTGCCGATCTGCCGGCCGGCGTCGGCGATCACCCGGCGGCAGCCGAGGTCGCCCTGGTGGGCCAGCTCGACCACCCGGGGCAGGGTGAGGTCCGGGCCGAGCGTGGAGGTGAGCAGGGAGAGCAGGTAGCGGGAGCCGACGAAGGTCTCCAGGCAGCCGCGGTTGCCGCAGCGGCAGACCGGCCCGGCCTCGTCCAGCGTGATGTGCCCTATCTCACCCGCCGTACCGCCCGGACCGCGGTAGATCTGGCCGTTGACCACCAGGCCGGCACCGACACCGCTGGCGATCTTGATGTAGGCGAGGTCGCTCAGCCCGCGGCCCGCGCCCCAGACCAGCTCGCCGAGCGCGCCGAGGTTGGCGTCGTTGTCCACGTGCACCGGCATGCCGAGCCGCTCCCCCAGCTCCCGGCCCGGGGCGATGCCCGTCCAGCCGGGCAGGATCGCGGTGGAGCCCAGCGCGCCCGTCTCCACGTCGATCGGACCGGGCACGCCCAGGCCCACGCCGATCACCTTGTCCGACCGGAACCCGGCCTGCGCCAGCAGCCGCTCGACCATCGCCTCGGCGCGGTCGAAGCCCTGCTGGGCGGAGACGTCCACGTCGATCGGGGCGCTCTCCTCGGCCAGCACCCGGTGCGCCAGGTTGCCGACCGCGACCCGCAGGTGGGTGTGGCCGAAGTCGATGCCCACCACGATGCCGGCGTCGCCGCTGAGCGAGACGCTGCGGGCGCGGCGGCCGCCGGAGGAGGTGTCGGCGACCACGACGGTGCCGCTCTCCTTCAGCTCCCGCACGATGTTGGAGACGGTGGCGGCGGAGAGACCGGTGCCGCGGGCGATCTCGGCCTGGGTCAGCGAGCCGGCCATCCGCACCGCGCGCAGGACCCGCTCCAGGTTCGCCCGGTGCAGGGACGACTGCGAGCCCGGTGTGTCGGTCGACATGATCCACCCTCCCAGGGGCGGGGAACCCTACGCCGGGCGTCCCCTTCAACTCCTGAAGGGTACGGCCCGGGGGCGGGGCGGGGTGTGCCGACGGGGGCGGTCGGGTGGCGGAGGGCGCCGGGCGGGCGCCGGGCGGCTCCGGAGCGGGCCGGGTGACGGCGAGCGGCGGCGACGGGAGCGTACGGGCCCGGAGGGCCGGGGCGTGGTCACGCCCGGGTGTCGGGGGTGGGTGCGGGGTGATCGCCGGGTGAAGGTGTTGCACGGCCGGGACCTGCGGGGACGGGGTTCGGCCGTCCTGGCGGCGGCCGAAAACCACACACCACTAGCATGGTGCCCACTTCTCACCCGTCCCATCCGGACCGTGGACGGTACCGGCAGGGGGACACTTCCAGACATGACGGGGAATCAGATGGCAGGGGATCACCCTACGCCGGGGACAGGCGAAACGCCCGGCAGCGGTCCGCAGGACAACCGGGGCGTATCGTTCGGACGCCCGCCGGGCGGCGGTGTCGATCCCGCCGCCGTCGCGGACCAGATGACGCAGCTCGACGGCTCGGCCATCCCGGGCCCGGCGGCGCCCGCCGGACCGCCGCCCGCCCAGCCGCCGGCACCGCCCGCCCAGCCGCCCGTCGGCGGCGCCGAGTACGCGGCGTACGCGCCCACCGCGGCCGGCGGCTTCCCCGCGCAGGCCCCGCCGCCCGGTGCGCCGGTCGGCCCGTACGACCCGGTGGCCGGCGGCTACGGCCCGGACGCCGGGCAGGGCTACAACACCACCGGCGGCTACGCCTACCCCCCGCAGCAGCAGCCCGGGTACGGCTACCCCGGCGCCCCGACCGCGCCCAAGCGCAACCCGGTGATGCTGTGGGGCGGAATCATCGGCGGTGTGCTGGCGATCGCGATCGTGGTCGCCCTGGTCGTCCTGCTCAAGGACCCCGACCCGGACCCGACGCCGGGCCCCGGCCCGGTCGCCAGCAGCGGCGGCACCAGCGACGGTCCGAGCAACGACGCCACCCCCGGCCCCGGCCCCAAGGGCGGCGCCACCTTCAACGTCGCGTGGAGCGCCCCCAAGGGCGCCAACACGGACGGCTCGAACCAGATGCTCGGCGTCTGGGGCACCGACAAGCTCGCCATCCGCGTCGACAGCAACGGCATCAAGGCCTACAACCTGACCGACGGCAAGGAGGCCTGGACGATCCCCGTCCCGGCCGGCGTCAAGGAGCTGTGCACCGCCTCGTACGGCGCCAACTCCAAGGGCGTCGCCGCGCTCTCCTTCAACACCGGTGACAGCGACTGCTCCACCGTCGGCGCCGTCGACCTCAACCAGGGCAAGCTGCTCTGGAGCGTCAAGGTCTCGGCCGACCGGATGTCCTCGCCGACCCTGAGCGTCACCGACAACGTCGTCGCCATCGGCGGCAACATGGTCGGCGCCCTGAACATCGCCAACGGCCAGCCGGCCTGGCAGTTCCAGCCCCGCGACAAGGACTGCAGCGTGCGCGGCCGCGCCGCCGGCACCCAGATCGCCGTCAGCGACCGCTGCTACGGCGGCAGCGGCCCCAAGTCGCAGCTGGTCATCGTCAACGCCGAGACGGGCAAGGCGGCCAGCACGCCGATCACCCTGACCGGCACCATCGAGCAGGTCGACCAGGTCGTCTCGGACAAGCCGCTCGTCCTGCTGATGTCCAGCGGCCCGCAGGGCGACTACGTCCTGCCGTTCGACAAGGACAACAAGCCGGGCAACCAGATGTCCGTCAAGGAGGCCGGTTCGGACAGCCTCCGCCTGTCCGGCCAGGACGAGGCCCTCACCCGCAACGTGGTCAGCGGCTCCACCCTGTACGTCCAGGTCAGCGGCACCAAGCCGGGCATCAACGCCTACGACCTGAACACCGGCAAGCGCCTGTGGGCGGCCGCCGCGGCCGGCACCAGCAACGACATGCGGCTGGTCTCCGGCGTCGACAAGGACGGCAAGGTCCGCGCCGTCGTCGAGCAGGGCTACGACAAGCCGGCCCGTCTGGTGACGCTCTCGCCGACCGACGGTTCGATGACCGACATCGGCACCATCGCGATGCCGAACGGCCTGGACATCGGCACCAGCACCTCCGAGTACCTCGTCTCGGACGACGGCAGCGCCGTCTACGCCTTCCGTCGCTACAGCTCCACCGACGGTCCGCTGACCAAGTGGAAGAAGTGACGTCCGGGTCGTGCCCCCCGCTCGGGGCATGACCCCTCGTCGTGGCCGGTAGCGGCCGTGTCGAACCACAGGCGGGGCGGGTACGGGCATCTGCCCGGGCCCGCCCCGCGTGTGATTTTCCGGCGGGCCCGGGCGTTGGACATGCGAGGATTCGCACCATCAGCCCGACAAAGGAGTGCAGCGAGTGCCCGGCACAAACTTGACCCGCGAGGAAGCCCGCAACCGGGCCGATCTCCTCCGCGTGGACGCGTACGACATCGAGCTCGACCTGGCCTCGGCCCGTGAGGGCGGCACCTTCCGGTCCACCACCGTGGTCCGGTTCACCGCCAACACGCCCGGCGCGGCCACCTTCATCGACCTCGTCGCCCCGCGCGTCGAGGAGATCACCCTCAACGGTGCGCCGCTCGACCCGACGAGCTTCGCCGACAGCCGCATCCCGCTGCCGGACCTGGCCGCCGAGAACGAGCTGCGGGTCGTCGCCGACTGCGAGTACACCAACACCGGTGAAGGCCTGCACCGGTTCGTCGACCCCGTCGACGGCGAGACCTACCTGTACACCCAGTTCGAGGTGCCGGACGCCCGCCGGGTCTTCGCCAACTTCGAACAGCCCGACCTGAAGGCCGCGTTCACGTTCACCGTGACGGCCCCCAAGGGCTGGGTCGTGGTCTCCAACTCGCCGACCCCGGCCCCGGTCGGCGACGGCGACACCCAGGTCTGGGCGTTCGAGCCCACCGGCCGGATCTCCGGCTACATCACCGCCCTGATCGCCGGCCCGTACGTCGGCGTCTTCGACAGCTACGAGAACGGCGAGCAGAAGGTGCCGCTCGGCGTCTACTGCCGGCCCTCGCTGCGCGAATTCCTGGACCCGGAGGCCGTCTTCGCGGTCACCAAGCAGGGCTTCGACTACTTCCAGGAGAAGTTCGACTTCCCCTACCCCTTCGCGAAGTACGACCAGCTCTTCGTCCCGGAGTTCAACGCCGGCGCGATGGAGAACGCGGGCGCCGTCACCCTGCGCGACCAGTACGTGTTCCGCTCCAAGGTGACCGACGCCGCCTACGAGGCCCGCGCCGCCACGATCCTGCACGAGCTCGCCCACATGTGGTTCGGCGACCTCGTCACCATGGAGTGGTGGAACGACCTCTGGCTGAACGAGTCCTTCGCGACCTACGCCGAGGCCGTCTGCCAGGCCGAGGCCCCCGGCTCCAAGTGGCCGCACTCCTGGACCACCTTCGCCAACCAGATGAAGACCTGGGCCTACCGGCAGGACCAGCTGCCGTCCACCCACCCGATCATGGCGGAGATCAACGACCTGGAGGACGTCCAGGTCAACTTCGACGGCATCACCTACGCCAAGGGCGCCTCGGTGCTCAAGCAGCTGGTCGCCTACGTCGGCCAGGACGCCTTCTTCCAGGGCGTGCGGGCCTACTTCAAGCGCCACGCCTGGGGCAACACCCGGCTGAGCGACCTGCTGGGCGCCCTGGAGGAGGCCAGCGGCCGCGACCTCAAGGCCTGGTCCAAGTCCTGGCTGGAGACCGCCGGCATCAACGTGCTGCGGCCGTCCATCGTGCTGAACACCGACGGCGAGATCGAGTCCTTCGCCGTGCTGCAGGAGGCCCCCGCGCTGCCCGCCGGCGCCAAGGGCGAGGCCGTGCTGCGGCCGCACCGCATCGCCATCGGCCTCTACGAGCTGAACGGCGACGCGCTGGTGCGCACCGACCGGATCGAGCTCGACGTCGACGGCCCGCGCACCGAGGTGCCCGAGCTGGTCGGACGTCACCGCCCGGCCGTCGTGCTGCTCAACGACGACGACCTCTCGTACGCCAAGATCCGGCTCGACGAGGACTCGCTGGCCGTCGTCACCGACCACCTCGGCGGCTTCACCGAGTCGCTCCCCCGCGCGCTGTGCTGGGCCTCCGCCTGGGACATGACCCGCGACGGCGAACTCGCCGCCCGCGACTACCTGTCGCTCGCGCTGTCCGGCATCGGCCGCGAGTCCGACATCGGCGTGGTGCAGTCCGTGCAGCGCCAGGTGAAGCTCGCCCTCGACGCCTACACCGACCCGGACTGGCGCGAGGAGGGCCTCTCCCGCTGGGCCGCCGCCGCCGAGGAGCACCTGCGCGCCGCCGAGCCCGGCAGCGACCACCAGCTGGCCTGGGCCCGCACCCTCGCCGCCGTCGCCCGGACCGACGGTCAGCTCGGCCTGCTCGCCGGTCTGCTGGACGGCTCGGTCGAGATCAAGGGCCTCGCGGTCGACACCGAGCTGCGCTGGACGCTGCTCACCCGGCTCTCGGCCACCGGCCGCGCGGACGAGGCGGCGGTCGCCGCCGAGCTGGAGCGCGACAACACCGCGGCCGGCCAGGAGCACGCGGCCACCTGCCGTTCCGCCCGGCCGACCGCCGAGGCCAAGGCGCAGGCCTGGGCGTCGGTGGTGGAGTCCGACAAGCTGACCAACTACGTCCAGGAAGCGGTGATCGCCGGCTTCCAGCAGTCCGACCAGCGCGAACTGCTCGCACCGTACGCGGCCAAGTACTTCGCGGCCGTGAAGGGCGTCTGGGAGAGCCGCAGCCACGAGATCTCGCAGCAGATCATCGTCGGGCTCTACCCCGGCCTGCAGGTCACGGCCTCGACCCTGGAGGCCACCGACGCCTGGCTGGCCTCGGCCGACCCGGCGCCGGCGCTGCGGCGGCAGGTCGTCGAGGCGCGGGCCGGCATCGACCGCGCGCTCAAGGCCCAGGCGGCCGACCGCGCGGCGGGCACCCGCTGACGGTCCGCGGATAAGCCGGAAGGGGCGTCGGACGGGATCGTCCGGCGCCCCTTCGGGGGTTGTACGGGTCCTGACGGACACCCTGCGAGGACACCCCGCGGGGCGCCCGGGCGGGACGCTGCGCGCGGGGGTGTTACTTCTTCTTGCCCTTGCCGTACGGCAGACCGGCCAGAGCGGCGATCAGCGCGAAGGCGACGAGCGGGAGAAACACGTACAGGCCGAGGGTCTGGCCGACGCTCAGGCCGGAACCGGGGTCATCGCCGTCGTCCCGGGTGAAGGCCATGGCGGGCGACGACAGCAGCATCATCAGCGTGACCGTTGCGGAGACCGCGCCGGCTCGCAAAGCGTTCCTCTTGTCCACGTTTCCAACTTACCCGCCGCTTATGGGAGGGCGCGCGTCGGGGTCGGCCTGGCGGGTGGGGGGCGCTCGACCGGCCCCGCGCGCGGGGTCAGTGGTGGTCAGTGGTGGTCAGTGGTGGTCAGTGGGCGGGGACCCGGGGCCGCGGGGGGCCGGTGGGGCGAGGAGGTGGGCCAGCAGGCGGGCGGTGGGATTGTCGGCCAGGCGGTCGAGGGTGACCGGGGTGCCGGCGCCGTCGGCGACCGGGAGGCGCCAGTTCGGGTACTGGTCCCAGGTGCCCGGCAGGTTCTGCGGGCGCGGGTCCCCGACCAGGTCCGGCAGCCAGACACCGACCAGCTCCGCCGGGGTCGACCGCAGGAAGCGGTACAGCACGGGCGCCGACAGCGGCTCGTCCGCGGTGAGCAGTCCCCGCGCGGCCAGCTCCGCCCGCCAGTCCGCCAGCTCGGCCGCCGCCTCCTCCTGCTCCTCGCCCAGCGGGCGGGCCAGCAGGCCGAGGCGGTGGCGCAGCTCGACGTGCTCGCCGGAGAGCCGGGCCGCCGTGCTGGGCAGGTCGTGGGTGGTGAGGGTGGCCAGGCAGCCCGGCCGCCAGCGGTCCGGGGGCAGGATGGCGCCGTCGCCCTGCCAGTCCCGCTCGAACCAGAGCACCGAGGTGCCGAGCACCCCGCGCGCCGCCAGCTCCTCCCGGACACCCGGTTCGACCGTCCCCAGGTCCTCGCCGATCACGGCCGTCCCGGCCCGGTGCGCCTCCAGGGCCAGCACACCGAGCATCGCCTCCGCGTCGTAACGGACGTACGCGCCCTCGGTGGGCGGGTGGCCGGCCGGTACCCACCAGAGGCGGAAGAGGCCCATCACATGGTCGATGCGCAGGGCGCCCGCGTGCCGGGCGGCGGCCCGCAGCAGCTCCGCGTACGGGGCGTAGCCGGCCTCGGCGAGGGCGTCCGGGCGCCAGGGCGGCAGGCCCCAGTCCTGGCCGTGGGCGTTGAAGGCGTCCGGCGGGGCGCCGACCGAGATGCCGCCGGCCAGCACGTCCTGCAGGGCCCAGGCGTCGGCGCCGTCCGGGTGCACGCCGACGGCGAGGTCGTGGATCAGGCCGACCGGCATCCCCGCCTCGCGGGCGGCGCGCTGGGCGTCGGCGAGCTGCTGGTCGACCTGCCAGGCCAGCCAGAGGTGGAACTCGACCCGCTCCTGGAGCTCCTTGCCGGCCTGCTCGACGTGTGAGCCGTCCGGGTGACGCAGGCCCTTCGGCCAGTGGTGCCAGTCGGAGCCGTGCACCTCGGCCAGGGCGCTCCACAGGGCGTGCCGGCGCAGCCACTCGCCCTCGCGGCGCCGGAACGCCTCGTACGCGGCCTGCCGGCCGGGCCCGCGCGGGACCTCGTGCAGCAGCTCCAGGGCCTCGCGCTTGAGCGTCCGGACCGCGTCCCGGTCGATCAGCCCGTCGTGGGCCAGGACCTCGTCGCGCAGCCGGGCGGCCCGCTGGGCCAGCTCCTCGGTCCGCGCCCGCTGCTCCGCATCCAGGTACGCGTACTCGGGGACGGCCTCGATCCGCAGGTGCACCGGGTCCGCGAAGCGGCGCGAGGAGGGGCGGTAGGGGGACGGGTCGGAGGGGGTTCCCGGCAGGCCCTGGTGCAGCGGGTTGATCTGCACGAAGCCCGCGCCGAGGCCGGCGCCCGCCCACCGGGCCAGTTCGGCGAGGTCGCCGAGGTCGCCCATGCCCCAGGAGCGGTCCGAGAGGACGGAGTACAGCTGGGCGAGGAAGCCCCAACTCCGGCCCGGCAGCCGGGGGAACCGCTCCGGGGCGACGACCAGCGCCGCCTCGGCGGCCCGTCCGTTGCTCTCCGCCCTCAGCCTGTGCCGGCCCAGCGGCAGGTCGGCCGGCAGCCAGTGCGAGTGCCCCCGGGGCAGCTCCCAGCTCCCCCCGTCCTCCAGCTCCACCCGCAGCCGGGCGTCCGCCGGGACGTCCAGCGCGGTGCGCCGGCCCTGCCGGACCACCACGCACGGCGGCAGCAACCTCGCCTGCTGCTCGGCCCGGTGACGCTCCAGCGCCCCCCGCACCTCCTCCGGCGTGCCGGCCGCCACGCCCAGCGCCGTCAGCACGGCGACCAGCGTCCGCGCCCCGACCAACTGCCCGCCCGGCCCCGGATATCGGGTGTCCACCCCGTACGCCTGTGCCAGCGCGACCAGTTCGGCCGGTGGCGGCGGAGCGTCCTGCGCCGGTACCTGCTCGGCTCCGTCACTGTCGTGGTAAGCGGCCACTCGCGGCTCCTGCGATGTCTCGGCTACGCCCGGTCAGGGCTCCCCAAGTCCTACCCGGGTAACCGCCCGACGACGCTGCGCGACACGACGGCGGACGGGAGACGGCGCCGGGTGGCGTGTCGGCGGACCGTCAGTACCCGGAACGACGGCGGCGATCCGGCTCCGGCGGCGGCTCGCGGGCGCGGTGGCGGCCGTGAGGCCGGATCACCACGTCAGAGGTGGTCGGACGGGTCGTCGGCGAGGGTTCGGTGAAGATTCGAGGAGGGGATGAATCGGGGCAAGGACGGCATAGCCGTCGACGACGTTGACACCGGGTTGGGTAGCTGGTGGGGTGGCGGCGATGTGGTTCCGGCCTGGCGAGGAGGCTCCTGTGCAAGCCCGAGTGTCCGTCGCGGCCGGGCGGCGGTTGCGGTCGCAGTTGGAGCAGAGTCCGGCGTTGCGGGAGGTGCTGCAGCACCCCGCGGCGCTGGTCGCGCGGCGGGCGACGGCGCGGACGTGCCGTCAGCTGGCGCCGAGGACGGCCGACCGGCTGATCGCCGATCTCAAGGGGACGGAACCGCTGTTGGCGTCGGTGCGGGCGGAGCGGGCCGCGGGCCGGCCCGGGCGGCGGGCGATGCAGATCGCGGCCGGGGTCGCGGCGGCGGCCGTGTTCGGCGGGCTGCTGGCCGGGCCGCTGCCGACGGCGTACGCGGCGGCGCCCGGGCCCGACGTGGTGAGCACCGCGCCGCAGACGCCGCTGGGGAGCGTGACCGACCCCCGGGTGTTCCCGCGGCCGCAGGAGCAGACCGTGGCGGGCAAGCCGGTCGTGGTGCCCGCCGAGGTGGCGCTGGTGGCCTCGTCCAAGGCGGACATCGGCGCGGTACTGGCCGTCCGTGAGGTGCTGGCCGTCGCCGGGGCCACCGAGGTGACGCCGCAGGCCGACGGTGGGACGCCGGCCGCCGGCTCGCTGGTGGTGTACGTCGGCGGCCCGTCCGAGGGCGCCGACGGCGAGGTGGACCGGGTGCTGCGGCAGCTGGCCGCCGCGGCCGGCGGCAAGGACGGCAGCGCGCCGTCGACCGCGAACCTGCCGACCGGCGGCTACGTGCTGTCGGCCGGTCAGCTGCCCGCCCAGGGCGGCGGCACCTACGGCGCCGTGGTGCTGGCCGGCGCGGACACCACCGGCACCTTCTACGCCGCGCAGAGCCTGCGTCAGCTGCTCGCCGCCGTACCCGTCGGGCAGGGGCAGGCGGCCGGCGCGAACGGCCTCGGCCTGCCCGGGATCACCCTGCGGGACTGGCCGACCGGCGCGCCGGTGCGCGGCACCGCCGAGGCGTTCTACGGCACCCCGTGGACCGCGCAGCAGCGGCTGGAGCAGGTCGACTTCCTCGGCCGCTCCAAGCAGAACTTCTACCTCTACGCCCCCGGTGACGACCCGTACCGGCTCTCCCGCTGGCGCAACGCCTACCCGGCCGCGCAAGCCGACGAGCTGCGCGAACTCGCCGACCGGGCCCGGCGCAACCACGTCACCCTCGGCTACGCGATCGACCCGGGGCAGTCCCTCTGCTTCAGCTCCGGCAAGGACACCGACGCGCTGGTCGCCAAGCTGGACGGGCTGCGCAAGCTCGGCTTCACCGCCTTCCAGCTGCAGTTCCTCGACGTCAGCTACGACGAGTGGCACTGCGACGACGACCGCGACGAGTACGGCACCGGCCCGGCCGCGGCCGCCAAGGCGCAGGCCGCGCTGGTGAAGAAGGTGCAGGACCGGCTGATCGCCAGGAACCCGGGCCTGGCCCCGCTGTCCGTCGTCCCCACCGAGTACCACCAGCAGGGCGCCACCCCGTACCGCAAGGCGCTGGCCGCGGCGCTGCCGCAGGGCGTACAGGTGGCCTGGAGCGGGGTCGGCGTGATCCCGGAGAAGATCACCACCGCCCAGGCCTCCGACACCGCCGACCTGTACGGGCACCCGCTGGTCACCATGGACAACTACCCGGTCAACGACGCCACCCCGGACCGGCTCTTCCTCGGCGCCTACACCGGGCGCGACCCGGGCGTGGCCACCCGCTCCGCGGTGATGCTGACCGGCGCCATGCAGCAGCCGGTGGCCTCCCGGATAGCGATCGCCACGGCCGGCGACTTCGCCTGGAACCCGACCGGCTACAAGCCCGACGAGTCCTGGCAGGCCGCCGTCCGCTCGCTCGCCGGGCCGACCGGCGCCGCCGCGACACCCGCCGGGACCGCCCTGCCCGCCGTCACCGCGCTGGCCGGCAACAGCACCTCCTCACCGCTGTCCAAGCAGGAGTCCGGCTACCTGACCCCGCTGCTCGACCGCTTCTGGGCCGCCGCCGAACCCACCTCCGGCACCGCCCCCGACCTCACCAGGCTGATAGAGGCCGCCGCGCCGCTGCGCGACGCCTTCGCCGCGATGGCCACCGCCCAGCAGACCCTCGCCGGCACCCCGGCCACCGCCCAGCTGGCCGGCGAGGCCGCGCCCTGGCTCGGCCCGCTGCGCGACTACGGGCTCGCCGGGCAGGCCGCGCTGAACATGCTGCTGGCCCAGCACGGCGGCGACGGCGCGGCCGCCTGGAAGGCCCGGGTGGAGCTCAACCGGCTGCGCGAGCAGCTCGACCGGGCCCCGGCCACCATCGGCGCCGGCGTGCTCGGCCCGTTCCTGGAGCGCGCCGTCCGCGCCGCCGACAACTGGGCCGGCGTGGTCAGCGGCGGCGTCACCGCGACCACCACCATGGGCACCGCGCAGGACCACCTGCCCGCGCTGATGACCGACGGCGTGGCCGACACCTTCTACTGGAGCTCCGCTCCCCCGCAGCCCGGCGACGCGGTCGGCCTCGACCTCGGCGCCGGCCGCCCGGTCAGCGGCGTCACCGTCCTGATGGGCGGCTGGGGCAACGGCGCGGACGCCCGCACCGCCGTGGACGACTACATCCGCGACGGCGTGCTCGAGTACTCCACCGGCGAAGGCGGCTGGAAGCAGCTCGCCGTGGTCAGGAACCAGAAGACGGTCAGCGCCCAGCTCCCGCCCGGCACCGTCGTCCGGGCCGTACGGCTGCGGGCCACCTCGGCGCAGAAGACCGCCGTCGCCGTCCGCGAGTTCACCGTCACCGCCCCGGACGAGGCCCCGACCAGCGTCACCGGCGGGCCCGACGCGCTGCCCGGCTCCTCCGCTGCCGCCGTCCTCGACGGCAACCCGGACACCGCGTACCGGGCCGCCAAGGCGCCCACCGCGCAGGACGAGCCGCTGACCGTCGAGCTCGGCACCGCCCGCCCGCTGGACCGGCTCACCGTACTGACCGACCCGGGCGTGCGCGCCACCGCCACCGTCGCGGTGCGGCGCGCCGACGGCACCTGGACGGACATCGGCACCGTGCAGCCCGGCTACAACGAGCTGCCGGCCGGCGGCCAGATCGCCGACGCGTTCCGGATGACCTGGAAGCCCGGCGGCGACCCGCCGGTCGTCAACCAGGTCATCCCCTGGTACGCGGACGCCCCGGCGGCCCGGCTGAGCCTGTCCGACCCCGCCCTGGACGTGGTCACCGGCGCGGCCGCCCCCGCCCAGACCCGGGCCACCGTGGAGGCCGGCCGCCCCGAGGGCACCACCGGCGAGCTGCGCACCGAGGTGCCGGCCGCCGCCAAGGGCCTCACCGTGACCCCGTCCGGCCCGGTCACCGTGCCGCGCGGCGGCCGGGTCGGGGTGCCGCTGCAGGTCAGCGCCGCACCGGACACGCCGTCCGGGACGTACCAGGTGCCGGTGCAGTTCGTGGCCGGGACGACCACCGTCCGGCAGGTGCTCCAGGTGCACGTGGTGCCGCCGACCGGCGGTGCGGACCTGGCACTCGCCGCCAAGGCCACCTCCTCCGGTGACGAGACGGCGAACTACCCGGCCTCGGCCGTCACCGACGGCGACCCGAAGAGCCGCTGGTCCTCGCCGGCCAAGGACGACGCGTGGGTGCGGCTGGAGCTGCCGCAGGCGACCCGGCTGGGCGCGGCGGTGCTGCACTGGCAGGCCGCGTACGCCAGCTCGTACCGGATCCAGGTCTCGGCGGACGGGAACTCCTGGACCGACGCGGCGACCGTGGACAACGGCAAGGGCGGCGACGAGACGGTGCGCTTCGACGCGCCGGGGGTCCGCTTCGTCCGGGTCCAGGGCGTGGCGCGGGCCACCAAGTACGGCTACTCGCTGTGGGGGGTCGAGCTCTACGCGGTGACCCCGCCGGCCCAGCCCCAGCCCCCGGCCGGGCAGCCCGCCCAGCCCGGCCAGCCCGCACAGCCGGGCGGGGCACCGGGCACCTCCACGGCTCCCCCGGCGGCGCCGCCGAAGCCGTGACCGGGGCGGGTAGCGGGTAGCGGGTAGCGGCAACCGTACGCGGAGCCCGGCGAGCCGAAGGGGCGCGCCGGTGCCGAAAGGGAGAAGCGAGGAGGCCCTGAGGAACGAGGGGCCTTGGAGCGCCGACCGTCGGCGCCGGGTTCGAGCGCCCCGGAGGCGAGCCGGGCCAAAAAAGGGGGGCCAAAGCGGCGGGCCGCCGGCTCCCCGGTGCGGGGGGCTCGGCGGCCCATGAGGCGCGTACCGACGGTGTGACGGGCGGGCCCTTTGTGTCGCTTCGGTCAGGCGGAGAGCGGTTCGGGCTGCTCGCCGCGGCGGACGGGGGCGGGGTGGGCGCTGTGCGCCCGGCCGATCGGGACCGAGTGACCGGCCTCGGTATGGTCGTGGTGCTCGTACTCGCCCCACTGCGCGGCTCGCAGCTGGTCGGCACCGCCGTACGGCTCCAGGTAGGGGCGCCAGCGCGGGTCCTTGATGCCGGTGCCGATGATCCGCCAGGCGAGGCCGCTCGGCGGTGCGGGTGGCCGTTTCATCCGCCACCCCAGTTCGGTGAGGTGGCGGTCGGCCTTGGTGTGGTTGCAGCGGCGGCAGGCTGCCACCACGTTGTCCCACCGGTGCTGGCCGCCCCGGCTTCGCGGGATGACGTGGTCGACGCTGGTGGCGGCGGCCCCGCAGTAGACGCAACGGCCGTGGTCGCGGGCGAACAGCGCCCGGCGGGTGAGCGGGACGGGCCCGCAGAACGGGACCCGGACGAAGCGGGTCAGACGGACGACGGACGGCGCCGGAAGGGCGCTGGTGGCGCTGTGCAGAGTGACTCCCGAGTCCTCCAGGCTGACCGCCTTGTGGTTGAGGACCAGGATGAGTGCGCGGCGCATCGATACGACGCCGAGTGGCTCGTAGGACGCGTTGAGGACCAGGACATGCGGCACGGATGCCTCCTTGGACGCCTGCGGCGCGTGGCTCGCGCCGGGACGAGCGGTTGGATCGCACAACGAGTGCGCGATCTCCCCCAGTGTCGCCTTACGCCTTTGTACGGCGCCACCACTCCTGTGTAACGGACCTGACGTGAACTCCGGGTGTGGTCTCTGTCATAACCGGTATGCCCGGGGGACGGTCGGGTTGCACCCGGGTGCCCTCCGGGTACCGTCCGGTGGCCCTCCCGGGGGACGGATCGGCCGGTCGGAGCAGTGCGGGGGCGGGGAGCGGCGGGATCCGGGGCGGGGTGCGGGGGGAGCGCACCGGAGCGTTGACGGGGCGTCCGGGCTGTTCCGTACGCCGTGCGGCGGCCTCCGGCGGCTTCCGGCGGCTTGCGGAGGACCCGCGCGGGGCCTCGGACGATCTTCGGCGTGTCCGGCCGGGTGTCCGGTGCCGGATAGGCTAAGGCGCACGGTCCGCGGGCCGCTTGCCGGCGGTGCGGGCCCGACACGCTCCCTGCAAGGAAGGTCCGCACGTGTTCAGCTCCGGAGCCACCGGTCTGTCCGACGCGTCCTCGACGCCCTCCGCTCCGACGCCGGCCCCCAGCCCCACCGCGCAGCTGCCGAACCTGGACCTGAGAATCCCGACCAGCGCGCAGGAGGTCTCGGACACCACCAAGCAGGCCGCGAGCTGGTTCGACACCCACTGGCAGGGCTGGCTGGCCTCGGGGCTGCGGATCGTCTTCATCGTGGTGCTGGCGCTGGTGCTGCGGGCCGTTGTGCGCAAGCTGATCTCCCAGCTGATAGGGCGGATGGCGCGCACCGCCGAGCACCAGGAGGAGAGCCGGCTGGGCGGGCTGCTGGCCAACACCGGGGTGGTGAACCCGGAGCGGCGCCAGCAGCGCTCGGAGGCGATCGGTTCGGTGCTGCGCAGCGTGGCCTCGTTCTCGATCCTGGGCACGGCGGCGCTGATGGTGCTGTCCGCGCTGGGGGTGAACCTGGCGCCGCTGCTGGCGAGCGCCGGTGTGGCCGGTGTGGCGATCGGTTTCGGCGCCCGCAACCTGGTCACGGACTTCCTCTCCGGGGTCTTCATGATCATGGAGGACCAGTACGGCGTCGGCGACGAGATCGACACCGGGGTGGCCACCGGCACGGTCCTGGAGGTCGGCCTCCGGGTGACCAAGCTGCGCGGGGCGAACGGCGAGATCTGGTACATCCGCAACGGCGAGGTGAAGCGGATCGCCAACATGAGCCAGGGCTGGTCGACCGCCTCGGTGGACGTCCAGATCGGCTACAAGGAGGACCTGCTGCGGGCCGAGGACCTGATCCTGCAGACCGCCGAGGAGCTGGCCAAGGAGGCTCCGTACGACGAGCTGGTCTGGGCGCCGGTGTCGATCCTGGGCGTGGAGTCCGTCGCGGCGGACTCGGTGATGGTGCGGATCGAGGCCAGGACCGCACCGGGCAAGTCGGCGGTGGTCTCCCGGGCACTGCGGCAGCGGCTGAAGATCGCCTTCGACCGGGCCGGGATCAAGGTCAAGGAGGAGGCCCTGACGGCCGCCGGCGCGGCGGCGGCGAGCGCGGCGACCGGCGTGGTGATCGCACCGGTACCCGCCCCTGCGGCCGAGCAGGCGGCACCCTCCGCACTCGCCGACCCGAACTCGGCCCGCTTCAAGGCCACCGAGCCGATCCCCGCCCCGAAGCCGGAACCGTAGGCCCCGCCCGTACCCCGGTGGCTCTCAGGGGCAGCCACAGAACGGGGCGGGCCCGCCGCCGGCGGTTGCGGGCGGCCGGGGTCCGGGTTGATCAATAGGTAGCGGGACCGCTCCACCGGCGCGGCACCGCGCTGCCTGCCGCCGATGCGTCGGCCTGGCCGATCAGCAACGTGGCCCGGTCGAGGGCGGCCTGGGTGGACTCGATCAGCCCGGCGTCGCCCTTGGCGATCCGCAGCCGCAGCGCTTCTTGGAAGTGGGCCTGGGCATCCACGAGGTCACCGCGCTCCATCAGGTGCTTTCCGGTGTGCTGAAGCGCGAAGTCGACAAGTTCCGGGTGCCGGCTTCGCGCGGTGTTCAGCGCACTGCGGTAGAGCGCGTCCGCCGTCTGCGCGTCACCGGCGTAGCGGTGCGCGTCACCGAGGTTGAGCCCGGTGGCGACGACGGCCCGGGTGTTGCCGATCGCCGCGGCCAGGTCGAGCGACTGCCGGAGGAACGCACGGGCCTCTTCGTGGTGGCCCAGGCACATCCGGCCGATACCGATCCACCTGGTCAGGACCCGAGCGCGAGCGGGGTCGCTCTCCTCGGGCAGAGCCCGCAGTTCCTCGTGGAGTCGGCCGACGGCGGTGGTCAGCTCGTCCCGGTCGCTGGGGACCATCCGCAGGTTGTCGTCGTGAGTGATGAGGTGCCCAAGCACGTGACTCTCCGTCGTCCGGTTCTGCTCAGCGTGGCACTACAGCTGGTCGGTCTGGCGTGCGACGACCGCTTGCTCCTTCGAGGGCACCCGGCTTACGCGCAGGAAGTCGGTCTGGCCGACTTCCTGCGCAGAGGGCCGGAAGTCGGCCGTCGCCGCTTCGGCCATGCCGAAGCGGCGACGGGATCCCCAGCGTGCCGAGGGGCGACATTTGTCCCTGCCGCGGTTGACGTCCGAACACGGAGCCCTGGTACTGCGGAAGGGGTCTGAAGCGCTGGGGTATGAGCTGCACGTGCCCGGGTCGACCTGCTGATGCTTTTGTCGCGGCCCCCCTCGGCGTGCCAAGGGGGGCCGCTGTCGATCGGGACTTCTGCTGCCCTTTCGACGGGAGAGGCCGACACCCTTCTTCCCCCTTCTCACTTCTCTCGCGATCGAGTTCCTTCCTTGGGGGCCGGGGTTGGGGCTGGGTGGTAACGCTTCGGCATCCTCCGGGGGACCGGGCATTGACACCCCGCTGACGCGGCCCTTACGGTCCTACCCAAGCGACTGGAAAGTTTCCTAACAGTTCTCCGGGGCGAGCCGAACGAGGAGGATTCCGGGCATGACCAAGAGCACCGCCAAGGCCCCCCTCGCCGGTACCCCCAGCCTGCTGCGGGCCATCAACGACCGTGCCGCCCTCGAGCTGCTGCTGGAGAACGGCCCGCTCTCGCGTACTCAGATCGGAACCCTGACCGGGCTCTCCAAGCCCACCGCCTCCCAGTTGCTGGCCCGGCTGGAGGCGGGCGGGCTGGTACTGCCGGTCGGGACCACGGCGGGCGGGCCGGGGCCCAACGCGCAGCTGTACCAGGTGAATCCGGCCGCCGGGTACGTCGCCGGGCTGGATGTCACCAACCACGGGATCCGGGTCGCGGTCGCCGACATCACCGGCACCACGCTGGCCGAGCACACCGTCACCACCAAGGGCGTGCCGGCCGCCGGGACGGTCCCGAAGGTCGCCGCCGCGGTCGCCGCGACGGTCCGGGCCGCCGGGCTCGCCGAGGGCAGCCTGCGTACCGTCGTGATCGGCCTGGGCGGCGCCCCGGACCCGGTCACCGGCAAGCTGCGCTACGCCTCCCACCTGCCCGGATGGCACTCGCCGCGGCTGGTCGAGGAGTTGTCCGAGGCGATCGGCGCGCCGGTGTCGATCGAGAACGACGTGAACCTGGCCGCCGTCGCCGAGCAGGCCTCCGGTGCAGCGGCCGGCTGCGAGGACTTCGTCCTGCTCTGGGCCGAGGCGGGTGTCGGCGCGGCGATCGTCATCGCCGGGCGGCTGCACCGGGGCTTCACCGGCGGCGCCGGGGAGGTCGGCTACATGCCGGTGCCCGACTCGCCCGTCGAGTGGGACCCGCGGCGCCGCAACTTCGGCGGGTTCCAGGCGCTGGTCGGCGCGCCCGCCGTCCGGGCGCTGGCCCGGGAGCACGGGCTCGGCGCGCCGACCGCCGAGGAGTCCGTCGCCAAGGCCCTGGCGACCCCGGGGGCCGGGGACGCGTTCCTCGCCGAGCTGGCCGGGCGGCTCGCCGTCGGCCTGACCGTGATCGTCTCGGTCGTCGACCCCCAGCTGGTGGTCCTCTCCGGCGCGGTGCCCAGCGCGGGCGGCGAACGCCTGCGCGCGCTCGTCGAGGACGAACTGGCCAAGCTCTCCATCGCCCGCCCGGAGGTGCGGAGCAGCGCCCTGCCCGGCTCACCGGTCCTGCTGGGCGCCCTGCAGCGCGCCCTGGCGGACGCCCGCGAGGCGGTCTTCTCCACCCACTGACGCTCTCTCCACCCACCCGCGCTCCCGCCCCCCGACGCTCCCCGCACCCACCTCTCCCCTACCCCCGAACGCGGGACCCGAGGCAACGACGCCTGCCCGCGCACCACCAGGAGGACCACGAAGTGCTCGCCACCACCTCCCGCAGAGGCCGCCGCACGATCGTCGCCGTCGCCGGCAGCGCCGTCCTGGCCCTGCTCGCCACCGCCTGCACCGGTTCCAGCGACTCGGGCGGAAACGACGACTCGGCCAGCGGCAAGGACGTCACCATCACCTTCTGGCACGGGTGGAACCAGGACAACGAGACCAAGGCGATCGACGCCAACATCGCGGCCTTCGAGAAGGCCCACCCCAACATCCACGTCAAGACCGTGGGCAACATCGCCGACGACAAGCTCAACCAGGCCCTGCGGGCCGGCGGTGACGACGCGCCCGACGTGGTGTCCTCCTTCACCACCAACAACGTCGGCATGTTCTGTTCGACCAAGGCCTTCGTCGACCTCAAGCCGCTGCTCCAGAAGAGCGGCATCGACCCGGCGAAGACCTTCCCGGCCGCGATGCTCAACTACACGCAGTTCCAGGGCAACCAGTGCTCGCTGCCGCTGCTCGGCGACGCGTACGGCCTGTACTACAACAAGAAGGCCTTCGCCGAGGCGGGCATCGCCAACCCGCCCAAGACCTTCAGCGAGTTCGCCTCGGACGCCGCCCTGCTGACCAAGGCCGACGGCGACTCGTACAAGCAGCTCGGCTTCATGCCGCTGTACCACGGCTACGAGTCCACCACCGAGCACTACCTCGGCCAGTACGGCCCCACCTACTTCGGCCCCGACGGCAAGTCCAACCTCGCCACCGACCCGAAGGTCGCCGCGATGCTCAAGTGGCAGAAGGGCCTGGTCGACCAGCTCGGCGGCTACGACAAGCTGGAGAAGTTCCGCTCGACCTTCGGCGAGGAGTTCAGCGCCAAGAACCCCTTCCACACCGGCCAGGTGGCGATGGCCCTGGACGGCGAGTGGCGCACCGCCTCGCTCGCCGAGAACAAGCCCGGCTTCGAGTGGGCCACCGCCGCCTTCCCGGTGCCGGACGACCAGGCCGACACCTACGGCCGCGGCTACCAGACCGGCACCATCGTCGGCATCGCCAGCACCAGCAAGAAGCAGGCCGCGGCCTGGGAGCTGGTCAAGTACCTGACCACGGACACCGACGCGGTCGTCGACTTCGCCAACGCGATCCACAACGTGCCCAGCACCTTCGAGGCGCTCAACTCTCCGAAGCTGGTCAGCGACGACAACTTCAAGACCTTCCTGAACGTCGCCAAGAACGCCAACTCCGGCACCACCCCGGCGGCCGTCAACGGCAGCGGCTACATCGTCTCCCTGCAGAACCTGGGCTACGACTACGAGTCCGGCAAGCAGACCGACCTCCAGGCCGGTCTGGCCGCCACGGCCAAGCAGATCGACACCGACATCGCCCAGGCCAAGTAAGGGCCGGCGACGGCCCACGGAGTTCCCATGTCACTCGCGTTCGGCACCCGCAAGGGGAACGGCGGCAAGGCCGGCGCCGGACCGTCCGCCCCGGCGGCGCCCTCCACGCAGCACCTGCTGCGCCGGAAGCGCCGCCGGGAGGCGGCCCGCACCCTCGCCTTCCTCTCCCCCTGGCTGATCGGGTTCAGCGTCTTCTTCGCCTACCCGCTCGTCTCCACCGCCTACTTCTCCTTCACCAGCTACAACGGCTTCGGCCAGCCCAGCTTCACCGGCCTGAAGAACTGGGACTACGTCTTCAACCACCTGCCGACCTTCTGGCAGGGCCTACGCAACACCCTGTGGCTGGTCGTCGTCATGGTGAGCCTGCGGGTGGCCTTCGGGCTCGGCGTCGGGATGCTCATCACGAAGGTCAAGACCGGTGCCGGCTTCTTCCGCACCGCCTTCTACCTGCCGTACCTGGCCCCGCCGGTGGCCGCGACGGTGGCCTTCGCCTTCCTGTTCAACCCCGGCACCGGCCCGGTCAACCACCTGCTCGGCGAGCTCGGCCTGCCGCAGCCGGGCTGGTTCGCCTCCCCGGACTGGTCCAAGCCGGCGCTGACCCTGCTCGCCATGTGGGGCGTCGGCGACCTGATGGTCATCTTCATGGCCTCGCTGCTGGACGTCCCCAAGGAGCAGTACGAGGCGGCCGAACTGGACGGCGCCGGACCGTTCCAGCGGTTCCGGTACGTCACGCTGCCGAACATCTCGCCGATCATCATGTTCGCGGTGGTCACCGGGGTGATCCAGACCATGCAGTACTACACCCAGGCGATCGTCGCCGGGAAGGTCGCCGGCGGCATCGCGGGCAACTCCGGCCAGCAGTTCGAGCCGGGCTTCCCGAACGGCTCCACCTGGACCCTGCCGCAGATGGTCTACAACCTCGGCTTCCAGCGCTTCAACTACGGCGCGGCCTGCGTCGTCGCCCTGGTGCTGTTCGCCATCTCCATGGCCGTCACCTCGATCCTGCTCCGCCGCAAGTCCGGCTTCATGGCGAGCGACGACTAGCGGGCCAGTGAGGACCTGATCATGACTCTCAGCAACACGCTCAGCGGGGCACCGTCCCCGACCGGCTCCACCCGACCGGCCCGCCCGGCCCGACCCGGCGGCCCCGCCGCCCGGGCCGCCCGGCGCCGCGCCCTGCTCAACTGGGTGGCCGTCCACTCGCTGGCCGTCACCGCGGCGCTGTTCTTCCTGCTGCCCTTCGTCTTCGTCTTCCTCACCTCGGTGATGACCGACCAGCAGGCGCTCACCACCGACTACTGGCCGGCCACCTGGCAGTGGGGCAACTACAGCAAGGTCTGGGACACCCCCGGCTTCCTCACCTGGTGGCGCAACACCCTGCTCTACGCCGGGCTCGGCACCCTGCTGACCGTCGTCTCCAGCCTGCCGGTGGCCTACGCGCTCGCCAAGTTCCGCTTCCGCGGCCGCAACCTGGCCCTGACGGCGGTCATCGCGATGATGATGCTGCCGCCGCAGGTCACCGTCATCCCGATGTACCTGTTCTGGGCCAAGCAGATGGGCATGGGCGGCTCGCTCTGGCCGCTGATCATCCCGATGGCCTTCGGCGACGCGTTCTCCATCTTCCTGCTGCGCCAGTTCCTGCTGACCATCCCCAAGGAGTACCTGGAGGCCGCCCGGATCGACGGCTGCGGCGACCTGCGCACCCTGCTGCGGGTGGTCCTGCCGATGGCCAAGCCGGCCGTCGCGGCGGTCGCGCTGTTCCAGTTCTTCTACTGCTGGAACGACTACTTCGGCCCGCAGATCTACGCCAGCAGCAACCCCGGGGCCTGGACCCTCAGTTACGGCCTGGAGTCGTTCAAGGCCGCCCACCACACCAACTGGAACCTCACCATGGCCGCCACCCTGCTGGTGATGGCGCCGGTGATCGTCCTCTTCTTCTTCGCTCAGAAGGCCTTCATCGAAGGCGTGACACTGACAGGGGTCAAGGGCTGATGTCCGCACCGAAGACGTCCGGAGCCGCCATGCTCAAGCTGGCCATCGTCGGCGGCGGGTCGACGTACACCCCGGAGCTGATCGACGGCTTCGCCCGGCTGCGCGACAGCCTGCCGGTCGGCGAACTGGTGCTGATCGACCCGGCCGCCGACCGGCTGGAGCTGATCGGCGGGCTCGCCCGGCGGATCTTCGCCAAGCAGGGGCACCCCGCGACCGTCACCGTCACCACCGACCTGACCGCGGGCGTCGCCGACGCCGACGCCGTCCTGCTGCAGCTGCGCGTCGGCGGGCAGGCGGCGCGCGACCAGGACGAGACCTGGCCGCTGGAGTGCGGTTGCGTCGGGCAGGAGACCACCGGCGCCGGCGGGCTCGCCAAGGCGCTGCGCACCGTCCCGGTGGTGCTGGACATCGCCGAGCGGGTGCGCCGGGCCAACCCGGACGCCTGGATCGTCGACTTCACCAACCCGGTCGGCATCGTCACCCGGGCCCTGCAGAGCGCCGGCCACAAGGCCGTCGGGCTGTGCAACGTCGCCATCGGCTTCCAGCGCAAGTTCGCCGGGCACCTCGGCGTGGACCCGGAGCTGATCCGCCTCGACCACGTCGGGCTCAACCACCTGACCTGGGAGCGCGGGGTGACCCTGCTGGACGGGCCGGGCTCCACGAGCGGGCGGGAGGTGCTGCCGGAGCTGCTCGGCGGCTTCGGCAAGGAGATCGCCGAGGACCTGCACCTGCCGCGGGCCGTCATCGAGCGGCTCGGCGTCGTGCCCTCCTACTACCTGCGGTACTTCTACCAGCACGACGCGGTCGTCGCCGAGCTCAGGGAGCAGGGCTCGCGGGCCGCGAAGGTCGCCGAGATCGAGCGGCGGCTGCTGGAGCTGTACGCCGACCCGGCCCTCGACACCAAGCCCGCACTGCTCGGCGAGCGCGGCGGCGCCTTCTACTCGGAGGCCGCCGTCCAGCTCATCGCCGCGCTGCTCGGCACCGGCGGCGCGACCTCCGTCCAGGTCGTCAACACCCGCAACGACGGCGTGCTGCCCTTCCTGCCGGACGACGCCGTCATCGAGGTGCCGGCCGAGGTCGACGCGGCGGGCGTGCGCCCGCTGCCGCAGCGCCCCCTGGAGCCGCTGTACGCGGGCCTCGTCGCCGCCGTCACCGCGTACGAGCACCTCGCCCTCGACGCCGCCCTGCACGGCGGACGCGACCGGGTCTTCGACGCGCTGCTCGCCCACCCGCTGGTCGGCCAGATCGACCTCGCCGACCGGCTCACGGACCGGCTGCTCGCCCACAACCGCGAGCACCTCGCCTGGGCCTGACCCGGCCCGCGGTGCCCGGCCCGCCGGCCCCACGGGGCGCGGGCCGGGCACCGCGAGGAGACCTCCACCCCCGGCCGGGGAACTCCCGGCAGGGCACCACCCGTTCGGACACCACGACCGGGCACCCCGGCCGCCACCGACGGCCGGGCCACGTACGAGCCGCGGGGACCTGATGACCCACCAGCCCGACCCACTCCTGCCCGACCCGCTCCTGCCCGCCCCGCTCCTGCCCGCCCCACTCCTGCCGGGCGTTCTCGCCATCGACGCGGGCAACTCCAAGACCGACGTCGCCCTGATCGGCGCCGACGGCACCGTCCTCGGCAGCGCCCGCGGCGGCGGCTTCGAACCCCAGAAGATCGGCGGCGCGGCGGCCGTCGCCGGCCTCGCCCCGCTGGTCGCGCAGGCCGCCGCCGAGGCCGGCCACCCCACCTGGCAGGGCGTGCTCACCAGCCACGTCAGCGCCTGCCTCGCCAACGCCGACCTGCCGGTCGAGGAGGAGGCGCTGCGCGACGCCCTCGAATCGCACCCCTGGGGCGCCAGCAACACCGTCGTCAACGACACCTTCGGCCTGCTCCGGGCCGGCACCGACGGCCCGCGCGGCGTCGCCGTCGTCTGCGGCGCCGGCATCAACTGCGTCGGCCTCCTCCCGGACGGCCGCACCGCCCGCTTCCCCGCCCTCGGCGAACTCACCGGCGACTGGGGCGGCGGCTCCGGCCTCGCCCTCACCAGCATGTGGCACGCCGTACGCGCCGAGGACGGCCGCGGCGGGCCCACCGCGCTCGCCCCCGCCATCGCCGCGCACTTCGGCCTGCCCAGCGCCGGCGCCGTCGCCGAGGCCGTCCACCTCGGCCGGCTGCCGGGCACCCGGCTGCACGAGATCGTCCGGGTGCTGTTCGCGGCCGCGAACGCCGGGGACGAGGTCGCGCTGGAGCTGATCGACCGCCAGGCCGACGAGATCGTCCGGCTCGCGGTGGTCGCGCTCGGCCGCCTGGGACTGCTCGACGCCCCCACCCCGGTGGTGCTCGGCGGCGGCGTCCTCGCCTCGCGGCAGCCGCTGCTGCTGGACAACCTCAGAGCCCGCCTCGCCGCGGCCGCGCCGCTGGCCGAACCCCGGGTCGTCGTGGCGCCGCCGGTCCTCGGCGCGGCCCTGCTCGGACTCGACCACCTGGACGCCGGCACCGAGGCCCAGGCCCGGGTGCGCGAAGCCTACGAGGGACCGCGGCCGGTCGCGGCCTGACCCCTCGTCCAAGACCTCCCTCCTCCGCCGGATCCGCACGTCCGGCGGAGGAGGGAACCGCGCTCCCGGCGGGGGAGGGAACCGCGCTCCCGGCAACCGTCGTGTACAACCGAGTACCGACAACCGCCACCGCCGGGGAGACTTGTGCCATGGCCGTGCCCCGCAACCTCCTCGCCGCAGCCGTCCTGGCCTGCTGCACCGCAGCCGCACTCAGCGGCTGCACCCCCGCCGACCCCCACCCCACGACGGCCGCCGCCGCCTCCGCCTCGGCCGACGACGAGGGGACGGACGACCTCTGGGACGAGGACGACGACTTCCTGGCGGAGGAGGACGAGGAGGCCTACTCCCCCGCCGACGGCGCGTCCGCGACCACCCCGGCCGCCGCTCCGGACTGCACGGCCCCCGAGGAACTCCCGGGCCACGAGGTGCTCGTCGTCGTCTCCGCCGGCCCCGCCGAGGTCACCGCCCAGCCCGCCCGCTACAGCTGCGACCCCGGCCGCTACGAGCCGACCGGCTCCCCCGTGCACTACGGCTTCGCGGCGGCCGGCGTGGCGGCGACCCTGGTCGACCGGCCGAGCGGCGACCCGGCCCGCGCGGTGCCGCTGGAGGACCTGATCATCCACCTCAACGACTGCCTGGCGGAACGGGACCCGGCGGACCCGTGGGGCTGCCACGGGAACGCGTACGACGTGGTGCTGGACTCGCACGGGCGGATCATGCGGATCGCGGAGGTCGGCGGGGAGTGAGCCGCCGGGCGCCTGGGCGGCTGCGGTTCTGGGCGGCCACGGGCCGTCCGGCCGCGGTGAATACGGTGTAGAAGCTCCCCGCAACTGTTGACATTCGGCTGCGCTACGCGCGTCGGCCACGCCCCAGCTGGGGGCTTTTGACGTTTGATACGTCCGCAAGGGCCTTCCATGGGGCGGGTCTTACCTCCTGCGTCGTTGACCCGGTTTCCGCGGCTCTGCTTTGCTTCCGGCCGTCGACGGTGATCCGGCCCCCATCCCCACCTCGCCGACCGCCCGTGCCGGGCGGTCCGCGGCTCCGGCCTGCCGTCGTCGCACTCCCCTTCGTCCCCCCACGGTGCCGCCGCGCCCTACCGGCGTGCGGTCGGCACATGAGAGAGGAACCCTCACGATGGGCATGTCCCCCACCTCCCGCCGGACGCGGACCCGGGCCCTGACCGGGCTCAGCGCGCTGGCGCTCGCCGCCACCGGATTCGCGGCCGCTCCGGCCGCCCAGGCCGACCAGCCGGTCAACGAGACCGCCGGGCACACCCACCCCTACCGGCACGGTGTCGTCCCCACCAAGGAGGCCGGCGCCGCCGCCACCGGGAAGCGGACCGCGAACCTGAAGTACGGCGGCGGTGTCGACGGCATCGGCGTCACCACCGGCGCGCCGAAGGTCTACCTGATCTTCTGGGGCTCCCAGTGGGGCACCCAGGGCACCGACGCCAACGGCTACACCACCCTCTCCGGCGACCCGATGGGCGAGGCCGTCCGCGCCCAGCAGCTGTTCAAGGGGCTGGGCACCAACGGCGAGACCTGGTCCGGCGTCATGACGCAGTACTGCGAGGGCGTCGCCACCGGCTCCACCAGCTGCCCGTCCACCGCCGCCCACGTCGGCTACCCGACCGGCGGCGCGCTGGCCGGCGTCTGGGTGGACTCCTCGGCCGCCGCCCCGGGCCAGGCCACCGGCAACCAGCTGGCCACCGAGGCGGTCAAGGCCGCCGGGCACTTCGGCAACACCACGGCCGCCGCCAACCGCAACGTGCAGTACGTGGTGCTGTCGCCGACCGGCACCCACCCGGACGGCTTCAACACCTCCTCGGGCAACTTCTGCGCCTGGCACGACTGGAACGGCGACACCACGCTGAGCGGCGGCGCGGCCCCGTCCCCGTACGGCGACCTGGCCTTCACCAACGACCCGTACGTGACGGACATGGGCACCTCCTGCGGCCAGAACTACGTCAACAGCGGCAGCGCGGGCCTGCTGGACGGCGTGACCATGGTGTACGGGCACGAGTACTCGGAGACCGTCACCGACCAGAACCCGGCGGGCGGCTGGACCGACTCGACCGGCTACGAGAACGCCGACAAGTGCGCCTGGAAGGGCACCGGCGGGGTCGGCGGCTCGCAGAACGTGGCCTTCGCGACCGGCTCCTTCGCCATGCAGGGCACCTGGGCGAACGACTACAACGGCGGTGCGGGCGGCTGCGAGATCTCGCACCCGGTCGTCCACTGATTCCCGGTCGTCCCCTGATTCCCGGCCGGTAGCGGTCGGGAGACGACTGACGGCGGTCGGTCGAGGGGGCAGCTCCGGGGTGGGGAGCTCCGGAGGGGAAGCGCCGGGGCGGGCTGTGCGGGCCCGCCCCGGGGCTCCGCGCACCCGCCCCCGCCCCCGCCCGCCGCTACGGGCTGACCAGCCCGAACTCGTAGGCCTGGATGACCAGGTGGACCCGGTCACGGGCGCCGAGCTTGGTGAACAGCCGGGCGACGTGGGCCTTTGCGGTGGCCACGCTGATGGTGAGCTCCGCGGCGATCTCGGCGTTGGACAGGCCGCGGCCGACCAGGGTGAGCACCTCGCGCTCGCGTTCGGTGACGCTCTCGACGACGGCCCGCCGGGGCCGGTTCGCGGCCGCCGCGTCCGGGCGGGCGGCGAACTCGCCGATCAGGCGGCGGGTGATGCCCGGGGCGATCAGGGCGTCCCCCGCGGCGACGATCCGGACGCCGTCCAGGATGGTCTCCAGGGCGAGGTCCTTGACCAGGAAGCCGCTCGCGCCGGCCCGCAGCGCGCCGTAGACGTAGTCGTCGTCGTCGAAGGTGGTGAGGACGAGGACGTGGGTGGGCAGGTCCGGGTCGGCGGTGATCCGGCGGGTGGCCTCGATGCCGTCCGTGCCGGGCATCCGGATGTCCATCACGGCGACGTCGGGGCGCAGCCGGGTGACCAGTTCGACGGCCTCGGCGCCGTCGCCGGCCTCGCCGACCACCTCCAGGTCCGGGGCGTCGGCGATGAGCACCCGCAGGCCGGTGCGGATGAGCGGCTGGTCGTCCACGAGTACGACACGGATCACGGTCCCACCTCCACGGGGATCGGCAGTCGGGCGGCGACCCGGAAGCCGCCTCCGGGGCGCGGGCCGGCGCTGAACTCGCCGTGCAGCAGCGCGGCGCGCTCGCGCATGCCGACGAGGCCGTAGCCGGCGCCGGGGCCGCCGGTGGCCGGGCCGGCGCCCAGATCGACGACGGTGACGGCGAGTTCGTCGGGCCGGTAGTCGACGGTGACGTGGCAGTCGCGGGTGCCGGAGTGCTTGACCACGTTGGTCACCGCCTCCTGGACGATCCGGAAGGCGGCCAGGTCGACGTCGGCGGGCAGGGCGCGCGGCTCGCCGGCGCGGGTCACCGCGACCCGGACGCCGGCACCCGCGCTCTTCTCCACCAGGCGGTCCAACTCGGCGAGCCCTGGGGCGACTTCGAGCGGCGCGGATTCCCCCTCACCGGCCCGCAGGGCGCCGAGCATCCGGCGCAGTCCGGCCAGCGTCTCCCGGCTGGTGGTCTCGATGGCGTCGAGCGCGTTGCGGGTCTCGGCGGGCTGGGTGTCCATGACCCGGCTGCCCATGCCGGCCTGGATCGCGATGATGCCGATGTTGTGCGCGACCATGTCGTGCAACTCGCGGGCGATCCGCAGCCGTTCGGCGGTCACCGCCTGTTCGGTGGCGCGGCCGCGCAGCGCCTCGGTGTGGGCGCGGCCCTGGTGGACGGTATTGCCGATCAGCCAGGCGATCAGCGCGGTGGCCGCGAGGCCCCCGTACGCGAAGGGGTTGACGGGGAAGTCCCTGGCGAAGCCCCAGAGGAACAGCCCGGCGAGCGTGGCCAGCGGCAGCCCCAGGGCGGTCAGCGAGACCCGGCGGGAGCGGGAGGCGGCGCAGTGGCCGACCACCGCGTCGGCGATCAGGAACTGGAGCACGGCGGTCTCCGGCACCGTCCACATCCCGAGCGAGTAGACGCAGCCCGCCAGCGCCACCGCGACGGCGGCCAGCGGCAGCCGGACCAGCAGCGTCGCGACCAGGGTGGTGACGACCGCGGTGACCACCAGCGGCATGTCCTCCATGTTGCCCTGGTAGTTGAAGAGGTGGTGCAGCTCCTCGTCCCGGGTGAAGACCCGGAACACCACCAGGGCCGTCCAGAACGCCCCCACCCACACACCGGCGGGCAGGCGCCGGAGCAGCGGGCGCCGAGCTTCGATGATCATGGAGCGATGGTAGCCGCGGCCCGTCCGGCGCCACATCGGCCCGCGGGCGTAATCCCCCGGGCCAGTACGGCGCCGGCCGGTTGTGGCCCGCGGCCCGATGCCCGGACGGGGCGGTGACCAGCAGTGTTGTCCCCGTGATCGAGATCGAGCGACTGACCAAGCGGTACGGCGCCACCACGGCCGTCGACCAGTTGACCTTCACCGTCCGGCCGGGCACCGTCACCGGCTTCCTCGGCCCCAACGGCGCGGGCAAGTCCACCACGCTGCGGATGATCCTGGGCCTGGACACCCCCACCGCCGGCACCGTCACCGTGGACGGCGTCCCGTTCGCGAGCCGGCCGCGCGGCCTGCGCCACGTCGGCGCGCTGCTGGACGCCGGCGACGTGCACGGCGGGCGCAGCGCCCGGGCACACCTGTCGGCGCTGGCCCGGAGCAACCGGATCCCGGACGCCCGGGTGGACGAGGTGCTGGCGGAGGTCGGCCTCGGCAAGGCCGCCGGGCGCCGGATCGGCGGCTACTCGCTGGGCATGAAGCAGCGGCTCGGCATCGCGGGCGCCCTGCTCGGCGACCCGCCGGTGCTGCTCTTCGACGAGCCGCTGAACGGGCTGGACCCGGAAGGCGTGCTCTGGGTGCGCGGCCTGTTCCGGCGCCTGGCCGACGAGGGCCGGACGGTGTTCGTCTCCAGCCACATGATGGCGGAGATGGAGCACACCGCCGACCGGCTGGTGGTGATCGGGCGCGGCCGGCTGATCGCCGACGAGAGCCTGGCCGAGTTCGCCGCCCGGGACGCGGCGACGTCGGTGGCGGTGCGGTCGCCCGAACTTGCCGTGCTGGCCGAGGTGTTGCGCACCGAGGGGGCCGAAGTCCAGGAGGTGGAGCCGCGGTTCGGGATCGTCACCGGGCTGCCCGCCGAGCGGGTCGGCGAACTCGCCCTGCGGCACGGCGTCGTGCTGCACGAACTCGCCGCCCGGACGTCGTCCCTGGAGTCGGCGTTCATGTCCCTGACCGCCGACAGTGTCGAATACTTGGCTGGAGAGACCCGATGAACTCCTTCGCCCCGCCCGTCGAACCGCGCGCCCGGTTCACCGACCTGCTCGCCGCCGAGTGGATCAAACTGCGCTCGCTGCGGTCGACGTACTGGGTGCTCGCCCTCGCCTCGCTGGCGGCGATCGCGGTCAACCTGAACGCCGTCCACACCGACCTGACGTACATCGACCACGCGCCCCCGCCGCCGGACGGCCTCCCGGCGTACCGGTACGACCCGCTGTTCCACGGGCTCGGCAGCATCGCCGGCGACCTGATGGCGATCGCGGCCGGCAGCCTCGGCGCGATCACCGTGTTCGGCGAGTACACCACCGGCCTGATCCGCACCACCTTCGCCGCGGTGCCGGACCGGCGGGGCGTGATCGCCGCCAAGGTGGTGCTGATCGGCGGGATCACCGCGCTCGCCGGGGCCGTGGTGTCCACCGGGTCCTTCTTCGCCACCAACGCGATGCTCGCCTCCCGGCACGTCGGGCTCTCCATCACCGACGAGGGCTGCCTGCGGGCCGTCCTCGGCTATGCGGCGATCGTGCCGGTCTGCGCGCTGATCGGGATGGCGCTGGGCGCGGTGCTGCGGCACGCCACCGCCTCGATCGTGTCGCTGGTGGTGCTGATGTTCATCATGCCGCTGATGTTCGGCGGGGACCGCTACCGCTGGCTGAAGGAGATCGGCACCCACCTGCCGCTCAGCACCGTCAGCCGGCTCACGCTCAACCCGAACTCGTCGGCCACGATGGGGAAGTACGCGCCGAGCGTGCTGGACGCCTGGGTGACGATGGGGGTGTGGGCAATCGTCGCGGTGGCGGTGACGGTGGTCCTGGTCCGGCGGCGGGACGTCTGAGGCCCCCGGCGGTCGGTCGAGGCCGAGGCGTCGCGCCGACCCGGCGGTCAGCCGAGGCCGAGGCGCCGCGCGGTCGCGGCGGGCAGCGGGTACGGACGCTCGGGCGGCAGCAGCCGCTGGGCCTTGGACGCCTGCCCGCCGCGGACCAGCGCGGCGATCCGCCGCACCTGCGGGGTCAGGTCGGTGAGCCCGGTGACCCACTCCTCGGCGAAGGCCCGGACCAGCGAGCGGCCGACGCCCACCTGGATGCTGTAGTGGTTCAGCGCCGCCCCGCGCAGGGTCCGTTCCGGATCCCACTGGACGTGCACCGCGGCCCGGGCCAGCTCGTCCGGGTGCGCCGTGGTCGGCACGGCCCGGGCGAGCGCCTCCTCCCAGCCCTCGCGGGTGATCCGGACCGCCAGCACCCGGGTCTGCCCCGGCTTCTGGGCCCAGTTGCTGCGGTGCATCAGCCAGCGGAACGAGGGCTTGATCCACGTCATCCGGTGGAAGCCGAACGGCGCGACGAAGCGCCCCGCCGCCAGCGCCGCGTCGGCGACGGCGGGCGGGTAGGCCTGGTAGAGCACGATCGTCCGGTCGTCGTGGTCGGCGCGGATCTCGCGCAGTGCGGTCATCTCCGCGCACCCCTTGGTCGTCGCCCCCGTACCCCTTGGCCCGGCACGCTGCCAGGCCGGGCGGGGTGGCGCAACGGAATTGCCGCGCGGGTGGGGATGGGGGTAACAGGGGCAGGGGCCGGGTCAGACCGTGGCCGTGGCGCCGACCTTGGTGCGGAAGGCGGTGAGGGTGGCCGCGGGGACGCCGCAGGCGGGGAGGAAGGAGGCGGCGCCGCCGTGGTGGGCGCGGACCCGGTCGAGGAAGACCGACATCGCCTCGGCCGGGGCCTCCAGGAGCGGCGCGGGGATGGTGAGGTTGCGGCCCTGGGAGTCGGTGACCCGGGAGGTGGACCGGTCGTTGAGCGCGGTGCGGTGGCGCTCGGCGAGGCCGGCGAAGATCTGCGGGAGGGCGTCGGTGGTGCGGGCGTAGTCCTCGACGATCCGCTCGGCCGAAGCGCCGAGGAGGTCGAGCAGGAGGGCGGTCAGCAGACCGGTGCGGTCCTTCCCGGCCGCGCAGTGCAGCAGGACGGCCCCGGGGCGGACGGTGGCCTCGACGGCGGCGGCGAGCGCCTCCGGCGCGGACTCGGCCAGCAGCACGTAGAAGTCGCCGAGGTCGGCGGCCGTGGCCATGGTGCTCATCCGCGCCGTGAGGGCGTCGGTGGCGGGGTTCACCGGGGCCGCGACGACGGCTATGCCGGCGGCCTCGGCGGCGGCCCAGTCGGCGGGGTCGGTCTCGCGCGGGTCGCGCAGGTCCACGATGGTGCGGATGTCGCAGGCGCGCAGCTGGGCGACGGTCGCCTCGTCGGCGGCCGGGAACGGCTGGGCGGAGCGGTACAGCACTCCGGGGCGGACCAGGCGGCCCTCGGGGTCGCCGAGGGCGGCGGCGTCGCGGAAGTTGACCAGGGACATGCGGAGGCCTTTCGGTGGAGCCGCTCGGCGGCGCGCCCGCGCCCGGGGGGAGCGGGACGGGGGCAGGACATCTAGACGTCTAGATGTCTAACCCGTCCCGGGGGTGCCGGGCAAGCCGCGGAACCGGCGCATCTCTCCATCCCACTCCTGTCGGCGGGCGGCGGCGACCGGAGCGGGCGGGGGCGGACGGCGCGGGCGGGGCGACCGGGGCGGACGGTGGCAGGGGCAACCGGAGCGGGTGGCGGCGACCCGGGCCGGCGGGAGTCCTCCGTAGGATCGGTGCGTGGGCACGAACCAGCCGAGCAGCAACGAAGCGGCCGACCAGCCGAACGCCCCGGTGTACCGCCGCCTGGCCCGTCGGCTCCAGGAGCGCGTCGACGCCGGCGCGTACCCGGCCGGCGCCCGGCTGCCGAGCGAGCCGGAACTGGCCGCCGAGTTCGGCGTGAACCGGCTGACCGTACGGCAGGCCGTCGCGGAGCTGGAGCGGGCCGCCGTGGTGGAGATCCGCCGGGGCGTGGGCACCTTCGTGCGCCCGCCCGCCGTCCGGGTGTCGATCACCGTGGACCCGCGCAGCCAGCGCTTCGACCTCGGCAGCGTGCACGCCGCGCTGCCCGACGGCGACCGGGAGGGCCGCGCCCCGGGGGACGGCGAGTTCGTCGTGGCCGCGCCCGCCGTGACCGGCTCCGCGGAGGACGCGGAGGCCGCCCGGCGGCTGGGCCGTACGGCGCGGGAGCTGTCCCGGGTGGACTCGGTGATCCGGCTGGGCGGGCGGGCCCGGGCGGCCTGCAGCTACTGGGTGCCGTTCGGCCCGCTGCCCGCCGAGCTGGTCCGCCCGGGCCGCCCGGGGAACCTCGTGCCGGCCCTGGCGCGGGCGGCCGGGGTGGAGCTGGAGTACGACTGGCGGGCCTTCGGCGCGGTCGGCGCGGACCTCGCGGACGCCGAGCTGCTGGGCGTCCCGCCGGGCACCGCCCTGCTGGTCCGCGAGGGCGTCAGCTGCACCCCGGACGGCACCCCGGCGCTGTACGTCCGGCGGCGGATCGACGGCAGCAGCGCGCGCTTCGTGCTGCACTTCCGCGACCGGTAGCGCCGAGTTCCACCCCGGGTTCCACCCCGGGTTCCGGCGGGCGCGGCAGGCCCGTCGCGGGGCCGGCGGCACCGGTCTCCGGGCGTATCGATCCTGCTAGTGTTCAGCGCCGAAATACCAGGTCGTACGGGGGATGGCAGGACGCGATGACCGAGGGGATCGAGTACGACATACCCACCGAGCTGGCCGAGGCCTACCTCGTCCTGCTCGCCGACGTCTCGCGCACCGGCCGGCTGCTGCGCCGCGACGAGCTGGAGGGGCTGCGCAAGCTCGGCGAGCACTGCGCCGAGGCGGGGTACGGGCTGCGCGAAGTGGTGTCGCACTGCCTGGCGGCGGCCCGCCGGGCCTGGCAGACGCTGCCCGGGACGACGGCCGCGACCAGCGTCGGCGAGCTGCGCCGGATGGGCGACGCCGTCCTCTCCGCCACCGACGCCGCGCTGGCCGCACTCGGCGAAGGGCACGAGCGCGCGCAGCGCCTGGCGGTCCGCCAGGAGGAGGCGGCCAGGCGGGAGTTCATCGACGACCTGCTGTTCGGCCGCAGCGACCTCGGGCTGCTCGCCGAGCGCGCGGAGCGGTTCGGACTGCGGCTGGCGGGCGCGTACACGGTGGCCGTCGCGGTGGGCGACGAGCCGTTCGCGGACGTGCATCCGCTGGTGCACCGGGTGGAACGGGAGCTGTCCGGGCGGTTCGGCGAGCGGGACGTGCTGCTGGCCAGCAAGGACGGCCGGCTGGTCTGCATCGCCCCGGACTCCGATCGGGCCGTGCTGGAGGCCTTCGCCGACCTGACGCTGCGCCCCGGTGCCGGCTACCGCCCGGTGCTGCGGGTGGCCACCGGCCGCCGGCACTCGGGCCCGAGCGGGGTGCTGCGCAGCTACGAGGAGGCGCTGGACGCGCTGGACTACGCCCAGCGCCTCGGCCTGTCGGCCAAGCAGTTGAAGGCCGAGGAGCTGCTGGTCTTCCCGGTGCTGATGCGCGACCGGGCGGCCATGGCCGACCTGGTGCGCAGCGTCCTCGGCCCGCTGACCGAGGCGCGCGGCGGCGCCCGTCCGCTGCTGGACACCATCGCGGTGCAGGCGGAGGCCGCGTACGTGAACGCGGAGGCGGCGCGCCGGCTGGGGCTGAGCGTGCGCACCCTGAGCTACCGGCTGGAGCGGATCAAGGCGCTCACGGGGTACGACCCGTCGGACGCGCTGCAGCGCTTCACCCTGGAGACGGCGGCGATGGGCGCCCGGCTGCTGAACTGGCCGGAGCAGCCGCTGTAGGGCGGCGCGAGCGGGGGCGCGGCGAGCCGTTCGGGCCCGCCGCGCAAACCCGCGCGGGCCCGCCGGGACGGCCCGGCGACCGGCCTGTTGCCCGACTGTTGCAGTGTCACGTGGGACGCGTGTACCAGGGTGTCAAGAGGCCGTAAAGATTGCCGGATCCTGGCAATGTGCGGCGGGCTCCGCCACTGTCATGATCTCCCCGGCGCCGAAGCGCGGTGCCGTGGGGAAGACGGGGGAGCGTGGCCGGGGTGGGGGGATTCTTCGCGGCCGCGCTGGCCTTCCCGACCGCGCTGTTCAGCTTCGCGCTGGTGGTGGTCGTCGGGTACTGGCTGTTGATGCTGCTCGGCGGACTGGGGTTCGACGCCCTGCACGGGGGGCACGGCGTCGGACATCACCTGGACGCCGGGCACATCGGCCACGTCGGCCATGCCGGGCACGTCGGGCAGGTGGGTCACGTCGGGCACGGTGCCGGGGGGCACGGTGTCGGGGGGCACGGTGTCGGGGGGCACGTGGCCCACGGGGCGCCCGGCGGGCACGGCACCGACGGCCACGGCACCGACGGCCACCGCGCGGGCGGCAACGCCGGCGGGGGGCACGGGGGCAACGGCTCCCACGCCGGGGCCGGCCACCACGGTGGCGTGCCGGACGCGCTGGGCCTGGGCGGGGTGCCCGTGACCGTGGCGGTGTCGCTGCTGGTCGCGATCGCCTGGTTCGTCAGCCTGGCGGGCACCGTGCTCACCTCGGGGGCGCCGGCGCGCGGCGGCGTGTTCGCCGTGGCGCTGGTCGCCGCCTGGGCGGGCACCCGGGTGCTGGTCAAGCCGCTGCGGCGGCTGTTCCCGGAGGACCGGCCGATCACCCGGGGGGACTTCGTCGGCCGGGTCTGCGTGATCCGGACCGGCCGGGTGACGGCCGACTTCGGGCAGGCCGAGGTCACCGCCGAGGACGGCTCCACCGCGACCGTCCAGGTCCGCACCCCCACGCCCGAGCCCGAGCTGAAGGCCGGGCGGACCGCCCTGATCTACGACTACGACGCCGACGGCGAGCACTTCCTGGTGGCACCGTTCGATCCGTCACCACCGGGCCTCACCTGAGCCGGATCTGACGCTCAGTCACTTCACCTCACCTCGCTCCACTTCCGCGTTCTTCCTCTTCGCACCATCTCGTCAAAGGACTCCGTGATGGACACCATCGCCGTGGGTTTCGGCGTACTCGTCGCCGTCGTGCTGCTCATCGTGCTCGCCGTGCTGCTGTTCGTGGGCCGCCTGTTCCAGAAGGTCGAGCAGGGCAAGGCCCTGATCGTCTCCCGGACGAAGAAGGTGGACGTCACCTTCACCGGCGCGATCGTCCTGCCGATCCTGCACAAGGCCGAGCTGATGGACATCACCGCCAAGACGGTGGAGATCCACCGGGCCGGCCGGGACGGTCTGATCTGCCGCGACAACATCCGGGCGGACATCCGGATCTCCTTCTTCGTCCGGGTGAACAAGACCGTCGAGGACGTCGTCAAGGTCGCGCAGTCGATCGGCACCGTCCGGGCCAGCGACCCGCAGGCGATCCAGGACTTCTTCGCCGCGAAGTTCGCCGAGGCGCTCAAGACCGTCGGCAAGCAGCTGGACTTCACCGACCTGTACACCCACCGGCACGAGTTCCGGGACCAGATCATCGCGGTCATCGGCACCGACCTCAACGGCTACACGCTGGAGGACGCTGCCATCGACCACCTGGAACAGACCCCGATGAGCCAGCTGGACGGCGACAACATCCTGGACGCCCAGGGCATCCGCAAGATCACCGAGCTGACCGCGATCGAGCACGTGCGCACCAACGAGTACCAGCGCACCGAGGAGAAGGAGATCACCCGGCAGAACGTCGACGCCCGGGAGACCGTCCTGGAGCTCGAACGCCGCCAGGCCGACGCCGAGATCCGCCAGCGCCGGGAGATCGAGACCCTGCGGGCCAAGGAGGACGCGGTGATCGCCCGGGTCCAGGAGGAGGAGCGGCTCAACGCGCAGACCGCCTTCCTGCGCACCGAGGAGCTGCTCGGGGTGCAGCGCGAGAACCAGGCCCGCGAGGTCGCGGTGGCGCAGAAGAACCGCGAGCGGGTGATCGCGGTGGAGAACGAGCGGATCGAGAAGGACCGCCTGCTGGAGGTCGTCGGCCGCGAGCGGGAGACCGAACTCGCCACGATCGCCAAGACCAAGGAGGTGGAGTCCGCCAAGCGGGACGTCGCCGACGTGGTCCGCGAGCGGGTCGCGGTGGACCGGACCGTCGCCGAGCAGGAGGAGGCCGTCAAGACGCTGCGGGCCACCGAGGAGGCCGAGCGCGTCCGCAAGGCCGTCGTCATCCAGGCCGAGGCGGAGGCGCAGGAGAAGCTCGTCAAGGACATCAAGGCCGCCGAGGCCGCCGAGCAGGCCGCCACCCACAAGGCCCGCGAGGCGCTGGTGCTGGCCGAGGCCCGCCAGCGCGCCGCCGAGCTGGACGCCGCCGCCAAGATCCGGATGGCCGAGGGCGTCCGGGCGGAGGCCGCCGCCGAGGGCCTGGCCCGCGTCCAGGTGCGCGAGCAGGAGGCCGCGGCGGTCGAGAAGGTCGGCCTCGCCGAGGCCGTGGTGCAGACCGAGAAGGCCAAGGCCGCCGCGCTGGAGGTCGGCGCCAAGCTGAAGGCCGAGGCCGAGGGCCTGGCCGAGAAGGCCGCCGCGATGGCCAAGCTGGACGAGGCCTCGCGCGGGCACGAGGAGTACCGGCTGCGGCTGGCCGCCGAGAAGGACGTCCGGCTGGCCGGGCTGGAGACGCAGCGGCAGATCGCCGAGGCGCAGGCCGCGCTGGTCGCGACCGGGCTGGAGAAAGCCAAGATCGACATCGTCGGCGGGGACTCGGTGTTCTTCGACCGGCTGGTGCAGTCGGTGACCGCCGGCAAGAGCGTGGACGCCTTCGTCGGCCACTCGCAGACCGCGCAGGCCCTGGCCGGGCCCTGGCTGGACGGCCGGGCCAGCTTCACCGAGGACCTCACCCGGGTGCTCTCCTCGGTCTCCACCGCGGACGTGCAGAACCTGACGGTGTCCGCGCTGCTGATGAGGCTGATCGGCTCGGGGGCCGGCGAGCAGTCCGGGCAGCTGCGCCAACTGCTGGAGTCGGCGCGGAAGCTGGGCATCGCCGAGACGCCGATCGGGACGCTGGCCGGGGCCGGCACGGGGGCCACTGCCGGCGCCACTGCCGGCTCCCCGGCGAACGGTTCGAAGTGACGTACGGCTCCAGGCAACGATCCACCGAGCACCCGAGGAACTGACCGTGGACGCCCTCGACGACCGGCTCGACGCCGGCACCTATGAGGTCCTGCGCGACCGGCTCGCCCGGTCCGCCGCCGAACTCGCCGACCGCGCACAGGCGTTGAACGCCCGCCGGGTCGATGAGTTCGGCGGCGGGGAGCTGCGGCTCACCGGCACCGGGCGGCTCACCACCGCCCGGGCCTGCCTCCCGCAGGACCTCACCGCGGCCGGCGGACTGCTGCTGCTCGGCACCCGCCCCACCGAACTCACGGACGGTGCCGAGGACTTCACCGACGTCCTCGGCCTGCACCGGCCCGACCTCTCCCCCGCCCCCGCCGAGGGCACCCTGCTGGACGACCCCCGGCTGCGCCAGGACCTCGCCGACCTGCGGCGCTACTTCCGCGACGCCCGCCTGACCCGGCTGCGCCCGGCGGACGGCCGGCTGCTCGCCGTCTTCCGCACCGGCCCGGCCGCCACCGACGTCCGGGTGCTGCGCTGGCGCCTCGACGACGGCGCCGACGACGCCCGGCCCGCCTACCTGGACGGGCGCGGCGAACGCGACCACACCCCCGCCGACGGGCAGCAGCTCGCCTGGACCGCCCTCACCCGGGACGACCAGCTGCCCGCCGGCCCCGGCCGCCCGCCCCGCGCCGACCTGGCCGGCGAGCTCCACCTCGGCGTCGACGGCGGCCGGTTGACCCTCACCGCCCCGGACGGCACCGAGCTGCACCGCGAACCGCTGACCGAGGCCCTGCAGACCCTCGCCGACGCGCAGATCGCCCACGCCCGGCTCGGTACCCTGCTGCTGGTGCGGGTGCGCCCGTACCAGGAGGAGACCGTCCGGCACCTGGTGGTGCACCTGCCCACCGGCACGGTCACCCGGATCGACGCCCTCGGCCAGGCCTGCCTGCGGCTGCCCGCCGACCAGGGCGTGGCCTTCCCCGGCGGCTGCCATCTGGTGGACGGCACCGTGCGCACCTTCGACCAGCCGGTGGACGGCCTGGTGTACGAGCGCACCGTCCTCTCGCCCAACGGCGAGGACGTGCTGTACGAGTTCCGCTCCCCCGCCGACGGCCGCGCCCTGCTGCAGCCGTACAACAGCGTCCGCCAGGAGGCCGCCGCTCCGCTGCCCTGCCAGGGCTACGCGCTGCTCGCCGACGGCACCCTCGTCGCGCTGCGCCCGGCCGAGGACGGACCGACCCGGCTGCACCCCGTCCAGCTCTGGCAGACCCCGTTCACCAGCGAGCGCTTCGCCGCCGAACAGCCGCCCGGCACCGGCCCGTTGGCCCGGATCGGGAACGCCGACCTGGTCCGCGGCCTGGCCGACTGCCTCGCCCTCGCCCGACTGGCCGCGGCCGGCTCCGACACCCTGGCCGGCCACCGGGCCGTCCTCACCGCCTGCACCCGCACCGCCGACCGCCACCACTGGCTCGGCCAGAGCGGCCTCGGCGACCTCGCCGCGCCGCTCGCCGAGATCCGCGACACCGCCCGGCGGGTGATCGCCGAGTACGAGGCGGTCGCCCAGCTCACCGCCCACGCCGCCCGGCAGACCGAGGAGACGGCCGAGCACGTCGAGGGCCTGCTGCGCACCGCCCGCGGCGAGACCCTGGCCGACGCCGCCGAGTGGGTCGACCGGCTCGCCGGGCTGCGCCGCGCCCAGGGCCGGGTCGAGGCGCTGCGCGACCTGCCGCGCGCCGAACCCGAGCGGATCGACGCGCTCGCCGCACACCTCGCCGAAGGCCTGGCCGAAGCCGCCGACCGGGCCGTCGGCCAGCTCGCCGAACCCGCGGCCTTCGAACCGCACCGGGAGCGCGCCGCCGAACTGGCCGAGCGGTGCGCCGCCATCGCGACCGCCGCCGAGGCCGAGCCGCTGAGCGAGCGGATCACCGGGCAGAGCGAGGCGCTGCAGACCGTCTCCGAGCTGGTCGGCACCCTCGACCTGGCCGACGCCACCACCCGCACCGCCATCCTGGACCGGCTCGCCGACGTCCTCGGACTGCTCAACCGGGCCCGGGCCGCGCTCACCGTGCGCCGCCGGGAGCTGCGCACCCGCGAGGCCGCCGCCGAGTTCGCCGCCGAGACCGCCCTGCTCGGCCAGGCCACCACCGCCGCGCTCGCCGCCGCCGACACCCCCGAGGCCTGCGACGACCAGCTCGGCCGGCTCCTGCTGCGGATCGAACAGCTGGAGACCCGCTTCGCCGACGCCGACCCGGCCCTCGGCGAGCGGCTCGCCGACCGGCGCACCGAGATCCACGACGCGCTCACCGCCCGCCGCCAGCACCTGCTTGAGGAACGGGCCCGGCGCGCCGACCGGCTCGCCGCCTCCGCCGACCGGGTCCTCGACACCCTGCACCGGCGGCTGTCCGCCCTGGACACCGCGGCCGAGATCGACGCCGCCCTCGCCGCCGACCCGACGGCCGTCAAACTACGCGACCTGGCCGCCCAGTTGACCGCCCTCGGCGACCGGGTCCGGGCCGAGGAGCTGACCGGACGGCTGCGCGCCGCCCGCGGCCGCGCCCACCGCGCCCTGCGCGACCGCGCCGAACTCGCCGGCGACGGCCCCGGCACCCTGCGGCTGGGCCGGCACCTGTTCGCCGTCACCACCCAGCGGCCCGAACTCGCCCTCGTGCCCTGGCGCGGACGCCCCGCCTTCACCCTCACCGGCACCGACTACCGCTCCCCCGTCACCGACCCGGCCTTCGCCGCCACCGAGCGCTACTGGGACCGCCCGCTGCCCTCGGAGACCCCGCGGCTCTACCGCGCCGAGTACCTCGCCGCGAGCCTCCTGCTGGCGGGCGGGGCGGGGTCGTCCGGTGTGGACTTCCCTGGCCTCGGCGCAGACTTCCCCGTGCCCGGTACGGACCCGGCGGACCTGCTGGAGTACGTCCGTCGGGCCGCCGAGCAGCGCCCGGACGAGGGCTACCAGCGCGGCGTGCACGACCACGACGCGGCGCTGCTGCTCCGCGCCCTGATCGAACTCGACGCCGAGGCAGGCCTGTTGCGACACCCGGCGGCCGCCCGGGCGGCCGCCCAGCTGTACTGGGCGCACGGCGCCGACGAGCGCCTGCGGCTGATCTGGCACACCCGGGCCCGCTCGCTCGGCCTCGCCCGGCAGGCCTTCGGCGAGGTTCCGGCGCTGGACGCGCTCGCCGCCGAACTCTCCACCGCCGTCGCCGAGTTCCTCCCCTCCGGCACCGGCGCGGCGCTCGCGGAGCAGTCCGGACCGTACCTGGTCGCCGAACTCGCCTCCGGGGAGCCGGCGTTCGCCTACTCCGCGAGCGCCGCGGCGGTGCTCGACAAGTTCCGCGCCACCCCCGAGTCGGCCGGCCTCACCGAGGCGCTGGCCGCACTCCCCGACGAACCCGCACTGCTGCCCGTACGGCACCAACTCGCCGCCGCCTGGCTGGCGGCGGGCTCCGCCGGCGCCGACCCGGCCGACCTCGCCGAGGCCGCCGCCGTGCTGCTCTGCCCGTCGCTGCCGCGCCGGCCCGTCGACGGCGCGGTGGCCACCCGGCTGACCGGGCTGCTCGGCGACCACCCGCGCGTGACCGGCGGCACGCTCGACCTGCGCATCGACGAACTGCTCGCCCGGGTACGGGAGTTCGAGGAGGTCGAGGCGCCCGGCTACCGGGCCTACCAGAAGCTGCGCGGCGAGCTGCTGGCCGCCGAGCACGCCCGGCTGCGGCTCGACCAGTACCGGCCCGCCCCGCTCAACGGCTTCGTCCGCAACCGGCTGATCGACCAGGTGTACCTGCCGCTGATCGGCGACAACCTCGCCAAGCAGCTCGGCACCGCCGCGTCCGGCGGCCCCGTCGACCGCAGCGGCATGCTGCTCCTGGTCTCCCCGCCGGGCTACGGCAAGACCACCCTGGTCGAGTACCTCGCCGAGCGGCTCGGCCTGCTGCTGGTCTCCGTCAGCGGCCCGGCGCTCGGCCACCGGGTCACCTCGCTGGACCCGGCCGAGGCCCCCGACGCCACCTCCCGCCGCGAGGTCGAGAAGCTCAACTTCGCCCTCCACGCGGCTGACAACGTGCTGCTCTACCTGGACGACGTCCAGCACACCTCGCCCGAGTTCCTGCAGCGCTTCATCCCGCTCTGCGACGCCCAGCGCCGGATCGACGGCGTCTGGGACGGCGAGGCCCGCGAGTGGGACCTGCGCGGCAAGCGCTTCGCCGTGGTGATGGCCGCCAACCCTTACACCGAGTCCGGCCGGCTCTTCCGGCTGCCCGACATGCTCGCCAACCGCGCCGACGTGTGGAACCTGGGCGACGCCGTCGCCGGGCGCGAGGACCTCTTCGCGCTCAGCTTCGTCGAGAACGCGCTGCCCGCCAACGCCCACCTGGCCCCGCTCGCCACCGCCGAACGCGGCGACCTGGAGACCCTGCTCGCCCGGGCGGCGGGCACCCCCGGCGGCACGCTGGCCGGCGCCTGGCCCGCCGCCGAGGTGCAGCGGATGACCGCCGTCCTGTCCGGTCTGCTGCACCTGCGCGCCACCGTCCTGGCCGTCAACCGCGCCTACCTGGACTCCGCGGCCCAGGACGACCGCACCCGCACCGAGCCCCCGTTCCTGCTCCAGGGCTCGTACCGCAACATGGCCAAACTCGCCCAGCGCCTCGACCCCGCGCTCACCCGGCCCGAGCTCGACGCCCTGCTCGCCGACCACTACCGCGCCGAGGCCCAGCCGCTCGGCGCCGACGCGGAGGCCCAGCTGCTGAAGCTGGCGGAGCTGCGGGGCGCCCTGACACCGGCGCAGGCGCGGCGGTGGGAGGAGCTGAAGCGGGTCTGGCGGGGGTGAGGCGGGCTGTGGTGTTCCGGCGCCGGGGGGTGACGGCGCCGGGGTGTTCCGGCGCCCGGGGGTGTAGCTGGGTACACCCCCGGGAGTGAACCCCTGGTCATTGAGGCACACCCGTCGCGTGCGATGGGATGTGATCATGAACGTCACGGACTTTGCCGTCGAACTCCGCTCCGTCCGCCGGACCTACCGGCGCGGGCCCGAGCCGGTCATCGGCCTGGACGGGGTGAGCACCGGGTTCCCCTTCGGCACCTTCACCGCCGTCATGGGCCCCTCCGGCTCCGGCAAGTCGACCCTGCTGCGCGCGGCCGCCGGCCTGGAGGCGATCGACGGGGGCGAGGTGCTGGTCGACGGCACCGTCCTGGGCGGACTGCGCGACAAGGCGCTGACGGTGCTGCGCCGGGAGCGGATCGGCTTCGTCTTCCAGTCCTTCAACCTGATGCCCGCCCTGACCGCGGCGCAGAACGTGGCGCTCCCGGCCCGCCTGGCCGGCCGCCGCCCCACCCCCGCCGAGGTGACCGCCGCGCTGGCCGCCGTCGGCCTCGCCGACCGGGCCGGGCACCGGCCGGGCGAGCTGTCCGGCGGTCAGCAGCAGCGCGTCGCCATCGCCCGGGCACTGCTCACCCGCCCGGCGGTCCTGCTGGCCGACGAGCCGACCGGCGCGCTGGACAGCCGCAGCGGCCGCGAGGTCCTCGCCCTGCTGCGCGGCGCGGCCGACGACCCCGGCCGGGCGGTGGTCATGGTCACCCACGACCCGGTGGCCGCCTCGTACGCGGACCGGGTGCTGTTCCTCCGGGACGGCCGGCTGGCCGACACCCTGGAGCGGCCCACCGCCGAGCAGGTCGCCGCCCGGATGACCGCGCTGGAGAGCGCGGCGAGCGCGGGGGCCGTGGAGGGCGTCGAGAACGTGACGCGTGTGGAGGCCGTCGCATGCTGAGCCTCGCCCTCGCCACCGTCCGGCTGCGCTGGGCCTCGTTCGTCGGCAGCTTCGTCGCCCTGGCCTTCGGCGTCGCCCTGATGGCCACCTCGATCCTGGTCATCGCCGCCACCTCCGGCGTCCCCGACCAGGGCCGCCAGCGCTTCTCCGAGGCCCCGGTCCTGGTGACCGCCAACCTCAGCGTGGACTTCGCGGCCGCCCGCGGCGAGACCGTGCCGACGCCCGTCGCCGTCCAGCCGGGCCTGCCCGCCGGGCTGCTCGCCGCCGTCGCCGGGACCGGCCGTACGGTCGAGGACCGCACCTTCTACGCCCAGCTCGCGGACGGCCCGCGCGACCAGGTCGGGCGGGCCTGGTCCGCCGCCGCCCTGGGCGGCTACCGGCTGGCCGCCGGCTCGGCGCCGTCCGCCGACGACGAGGTCGTCATCGGCGGGGGCCGACCGGACCAGGTCGGCCGGCCCGTCCGGTTCGTCACCGCCGACGGCCCGCACACCGCGACGGTCTCCGGGGTGACGGAGGCCGAGCCGTTCGAGCACGCCGTCTTCTTCACCGACGCCCGGGCCGCCCGGTTCTGCCCCGCCGTCGGCGTGCTGGCCGCCTTCGGGGACGCCGACGCGGTACGCCGGGCCGTGGACGCGGCCGGCGGCGAGAGCGTCGCCCGGGTACTCACCGGCACCGAGCGCCGCCAGGCCGACCCGCACTACGCCGAGGTCAGCAGCCGGCTGGACGGCGTGCAGACCCCGCTCGGCCTGTCCGCCGCGGTCTCCGGCGGCACCGCCGTGTTCGTGGTGGCCGGCACCTTCGCGCTGTCGATCGCCCAGCGCCGCCGCGAACTCGCGCTGCTGCGGCTGATCGGTGCCACCCGGCGGCAGCTGCGCACCCTGGTCAACCGGGAGGCCCTGGTGGTCGGCGTGCTGGCCTCCGCGGCCGGGTGCGCGCTCGGCGCGGCGGGGGCGGCGCCGGCCGGCCGGTGGCTGGTCGGGCGCGACCTGGTACCGGCCGGCTTCACCGTGCCGGTCACCTGGTGGGGGCTGCTCGTCGCGGCCCTGATCGGACTGCTGACCGCGATCTGCGGCGTGGTGGCCTCCTCGCTGAAGGCCGGACTGATCAGCCCCGGCGAGGCGCTGGCGGAGGCGGACGTCGAACGGCCCTCGCGCGCCGTGCTGGCCTTCCGCTGGGCCGGCGGCCTGCTCGTCCTGGGCGGCGCCGTCGCGGCCGTCGCGATCGTCGCCCGCAGCTGGCCCGACGCCGCGGCCAACGTCGCGGACTCGCTCGGACTGCTGCTGACGGTCGTGGCCGGGTGCGTCCTGCTCGCCGGTGTGCTGGCCGGCCCCGCGGTCCGGCTGCTGGCGCTGCTGCCCGGCCTCCCGGGTCGGCTGCGCGGGCGCCCGGTGGAGGAGGCCGGCGGCATCGCCTGGGCCACCGCCCGGCTGAGCGCGCTCACCGCCGTCCGGCGCACCGCCGCGACCGTCACCCCGGTGGTGCTGATCATCGCCTTCACCGGCTGCCTGCTCGGCAGCGTCCGCACCATCGACCGCTCGCTGGTCACCGAGGCGCGCCGACAGCTGTCCGCCACCGACTACGTGGTCGCGCCGGCCGGCACGCCCGGGCTCAGCCGGGCCGTGGTCGACCGGGTCCGCGCCGTCCCCGGCGTCCAGGCCCTGGCGATCACCCCCACCTCGGTCATGGCGGACCTGGACGGCGAGTCCCTGGTCGCCTTCCGCGCCGCCGCGGCCGACCCCGCCGCACTGGCCGCCGTCGACCGCCTGCCCGTCGTCGCGGGCTCGGTCGCCGACCTCGGCCCCGACTCCGTGGTACTCAGCCGCACCTGGCCCGGCGCGCCCCGGGTCGGGCAGGTCGTCCCGGTCCGGCTGGCCGACGGCACCCCCAGGGACCTGCGGGTCGCCGCCCTGCTCGGCACCGGCGCCGAGACCACCCAGGCCTGGGTGACCGCGGCCAACGCCGTCACCGACGGCGTCGGCGGCCCCGCCCTGACCAGCCAGGTGCACCTGCGGATCCTGCCCGGCACCGACCGGCAGCAGGCCGTCGCCGCCCTGCGGACCGCCGTCGACGGGCTGGGCGCCCGGCTCGCCACCCCGGAGGAGATCGGGGCGGCGCGCGCCGACGGCGAGGAGGAGGCCACCTGGAACGCCCTGCTGATGATCCTCGGCCTGGCCATCTGCTACGCGGCCGTCGCCCTCGCCAACTCGCTGGTGATGACGGTCACCGACCGCAAGCGGGAACTGTCCCTGCTACGGCTGGCCGGCACCACCAAGGCCCAGGTGCTGCGCTCCGTCGCCGTCGAGACGCTGCTGTGCGTGGCGGCCGGTGCCCTCGTGGGCCTGCTCGGCACGGCCGTCAGCCTCGGCGGCTCCTGGGCGGCCCTGACCAACCTCGTCGGCCCGACCCCGGCGGTCGTGCCCTGGACCGAGCTGGGCACGCTGACCGGTTGCTGCGCGGTCATCGCCCTCACGGCGGCGGTGGTGCCCGCCGCCCTGGCACTACGGGGGCGGGACGGCCGGGACATCCTCGGCGGGGTGGGCTGACGGCGGGGGCTCGCGCAGCTCATGGGGGCTGGTCATGAGCGTTCCTCATGGGTGCCGCACATGAGGGACGCTCATAAGGGGTTGCCCATGAGCGTTCCTCATAGGTGCCCGCTCATGAGCGTCGCTCATGGGTGCTGCACCATGAGGCTCGCTCATAGGGGGTCACTCATGAGAGTTCCTCATAGGTGCTGGTCATGAGCGTCCCTCATGAGCAGCCGAGGCCCACTCCCCCGCCCTGGCCCCTGCCCCGCAGGCCGTCCAGGACCAGGTCCGCGAGCCGTTCCGGGAGGTCCGGTTCGACGGGACGGTGGCCGAGGAGGGCGCGGGTCTGGAGCGGGGCGCAGAGCAGTTCCAGGGCGAGGCCGGCGTCCGTGTCCGCCGGGAGTTCGCCGCGTTCGGCGGCCCGCCGGACGATGACGCCGGCCTGGGCGAGGCGGGACTGCCAGAACGTCCGCCAGGACTCGGCGAGCACCGGGTCGTCGGAGCTGAGCGCGGCCGCCCGGACGACGGACCGGCCGAGCGGGGTGGCCAGGTAGTCGGCCAGGGCTCGGGCGAAGGCGGCCAGGTCGGTCCGGACGGCGCCGGTGTCGGGGACCGGGATGCCCTCGTCGCTGGCGGTGAGCATGGCGTCGAGCACCAGCTTCTCCCGGCTGCCCCAGCGCCGGTACACGGTGGTCTCGTTGACCCCGGCGCGGGCCGCGACGTCGGCGATGCTGAGCCGGGCGATGCCGTGTTCCGCCAGCGCCTCCATGGCCGCCGCCAGTACGGCCGCACGCACCCGCGCCGCCCGTCCGCCGGGTCGGCGCCGGACGTCCGCCGGGTCTTCCGCACCTGTACCACTCAAACCGCTGGCACCGGTCGTACCGCTCACATCGCTCATATGTCGATCACCTCGCCCGCCACCTTAACGCAGGACCACTTGCGTTTAGCGGCTGCCCGGGCGCATAGTCGCTAACGCAAGCGTTCCGGCTTTAATGCTGCAGGAGGCACCGACATGCCCTTCACCTGGCCGCTGGACCCGCAGGACCTGTTCACCGAGCGCCACCCGCAGATGACCCTCGGCCTGCCCGCCGCCGAGGTGGACGCGGTACGCGCCGCCGTCACCGAGATGTGGCCCGACCGGCCCGGCGGCTGGGTCCACGAGTGGTCCGCCCTGGCCGCCCGCCACGCCGCCGCCGGGCGCCACCGCGAGGCCGCGCAGGCGTACGGCTGGGCCAAGTTCCCTTCGCTGGCCGACCGGCCGAAGCGCACCGCACTCGCCCGGCAGGTCGAGCAGTACGTGCTCGCCGCCTCCGGTTTCGCGGTGGAGTTCGAGCGCCGCACGCTCACCGTCCCGTACCGCGGCGGCGAGGCAACCCTGCCGGTCCACTTGATGGCCGCCCCCGGTCTGGCCGCCGACGCCCCGGTCGTCCTGGCCAGCGGCGGCGTGGACTCCTGGAAGACCGACCTGCACGGCATGTGGGAGCAGTTGGCGCTGGCCCTGCCGGTCCGGCTGCTGCTGTTCGACCTCCCCGGCACCGGCGAGACCGCCCATCTGCCGATGACCCCGGACGGCGGCGCGGAGGTGATCGACGGTCTGGTGGCGTTCGCCCGCACGATCGGCGACGGCACGGTGGGCCACTTCGGCATCTCGATGGGCGGCTACTACTCCGCCCGGGCGGGCCTGAGCGGCGCCGTGGACGCGGCGGTGGTGCTGGGCGGCCCGGTGGAGCGCTCCTTCGCGCCGGGCCGCGGCTTCGCGTTCGGCATGGACGGCATCGTCGGCAACGCCCTGGGCTTCGACGCGCCGCCGAGCGCGTCCGAGCTGGCGGAGGCCTTCACGGCCTTCGACCTGCGCCCGCTGCTGGACCTGGACGCCAACGGGCCGATGCTGGTACTCAACGGCACGGACGACGTGCACGTCCCGCAGTACGACACCCTGGTGTTCGCCGGGCGCCGGGCCACCCGGATCGAACTGATCCCGGACACCGGCCACTGCGCCGTCTCCCGGTTCGACGAGGCGATGGCACTGATCGTCCCCTGGCTCCGGACGGCACTGATCGGCTGAGCTCTCCCGCCCTGCCGGCCCTTCCAGCCCCACGAGTCACGCCGGTCACGCCCGCCGCACTGGTCACGCCGGTCCGACAGTCGCTCAAACACTTAAGTCCGATGACCGTACGACCCCTCCCGGCGGGGCAACCTCCGTGGCGCCGCCGGGAGCCGGCCCGGGCCCGCCGTTAGCGTGTCCGCATGGGCGCTCAGCAACTCGATCTGGCCGGACTGCGCCGGGTGTACGGGCGGCCCGGGAGCCGGTGGTTCTACACCCGGGTCGCGCGCAACGCCCGGCACTGGGGCTGGACGGAGCCCGGGCAGTCGAAATGGCGGCTGTGGCGGGCGCAGCGGCAGCTGCAGGACGTGCTGGGGCGCAAGCTGGCGCTGCCGACGGGGGCCCGGGTGCTGGACGCCGGGTGCGGGGCGGGGGTGGTGGCCCGGGCGATGGCGGCGCGGTTCGGACTGGAGGTGACCGGCGTCGACGTCCTGGACTTCCACCTCGCCGAGGCCCGCCGGCTCAGCGCCCGCGCCGCACTGGACGGGCGGACCGCCTTCGGCTGGGGCGACTTCCACCGACTCCCTTTCGCCGAGGGCGAGTTCGACGGCGCCTACTCGATGGAGACGCTCGTCCACTCCTACGATCCGCCGCGCGCCCTGGCGGAGTTCCACCGGGTGCTGCGCCCGGGCGGCCGGCTGGTGCTCCTCGGCCCGATGAGCACCGTCCCGCTGGACGAACTGGAGCCGCGGGCCCGGGCGTTGCTCGAACCGTACCTGGACGCGATGGCGATGACCGGGGCCCGGCTCTACCACGCCGGCAACCTGTCGGACCTGCTGTCCGAGGCCGGGTTCGAGGTCGAGGAGGCGCTGGACGCGACGCCGTACTACACGCCCACCTCGGAGGCGGTGTACGCGTACTTCCGGCTGCCGTGGGAGGTGCTGCGGCGCTTCGGCGATCCGTCGAAGTGGCTCAATCTCCGTTCCACGGTGGAGATGTACGCCGTCCGCGAGTACGTCGCCTGGTACGTTCACACCGCCGTCAAGCCTTCGAGGTGACCCCCGCCATGGACGAGCGCCCCGCCCCGCTGCCGTACCCGAGCGGCTGGTTCTGCGTCGGACGGGTCCGGGACCTGCCGCCCGGCCGGGTGCGCACGGCCAGGCTGATGGGCGAGGACGTGGTGCTGTACCGGACCCGTCGGGGGGCGGTGCGCGCGGTCGGTCCGCACTGTCCGCACCTGGGCGCGCACTTCGGGGCGGGCGGGGCGGTCCGGGGCGAGGACCTGGTCTGCCCGTTCCACGGTTTCGCCTTCGGTCCGGACGGCTCCTGCACCGGTTCGCCGGACGGGACCCGGTTCCGGGCGTCGCTGACGCGGCGCCGGCTCTGCGAGCGGGACGGCGCGCTGTTCGTCTGGCACGGGCCGGACGGCGAACCGCCCGGGTGGGAGCTGCCGCCGGCGGTCGGGGTGCGTCCGCTCGCCTGGTGGAGCGGGGAGGTGCTCTCGCACCCGCAGGAGGTGATGGAGAACAGCGTCGACTTCCGGCACGTGAGCGTGCTGCACGGCCTGGACACCCGGGAGACCGCGCCGCCCGAGGTGGACGGCCCGCTGTTCACCGTCCACCAGCGCACCACGACCCGCTTCCCGGGGCTGGGCGCGGTCAGTCTGGAGCAGCCGGTGACGCTGGCCGGGCTCGGCATGATGCGCCTGGTGGCCGAACTGCCGGAACTGGGCGCCACCTTGCGGGTCTGGGTGCTGGCGACGCCGGTCGCGCCGTGGCGCACCAGGGTACGGTTCGCGGTGACCAGCACGGTGCCGGTCCCGGGGGTCGGGTCGGCGAAGGCGCTCGACCGGGCGGCGTCCTGGCTGGCACTGCAGGCCTCGGTACGGATCATCAAGCAGGACCGGCCGGTCCTGGCGCACAAGCGGTACCTGGCGCAGCCGCGACTGGTGCCCGGGGAGCGCTCGATCGGGCTGTTCCGCCGCTGGGCGCGGCAGTTCTATCCGGACGCTCCGGCCCCTTCGGCGCATCCCGCCTCGTCGGCCTATCCGACCCCTTCGGTCCAGCCGACCCCTTCGGTCCACCCGGCGGCGAATCTCTCCCCGGAGGCGAACCCGGTGGACTGCCCCCCAGCGGACTGACCCCCGCCGGGCTGGCCCCCGCCGCCCGGCGCGGCCAGCGTCTCCCACACCGGGTCGGGCAGTCCGGGGACGGCCCGTCCCTCCGCCTGCCAGCGCCGGGCCAGCTCGGCATAGATGGGTGCCCCGACATCGGGCTCCTCGGGTGGCTCCACCCCAAGCAGGATCGTTTCTTCGACCGGCCGCCGCCGCGGTACCGGCATCACCCCAAATCCACTCACACCCGCCCAACGCACCCCGCCCGCACCGGGACACGGTCGCGTCAACCCGACAGGCCGCGCATCAGCCCCCTCACAAAGCACCGCCCGGGAGTCGTACCGGAGGGTGCACAGGAAGGGCGCGCAGGAAGTCGGCCCGGCCGACTTCCCGTGCGACCACGTCCCGCCCCCCGCCGCGTGCCGTACGGATGCCCGACAGCTGTAAGGGAGTTCGACCGCCCCGGCGCCTACCGCCGCCGGCCCGCCGCCAGCAGCTCGGGCACGGTGGCGAGCTTCACCCGGGGCCGGCCCTCGGCCTCGCCCCGCTCGCGCTCCGCGCGGTCCACCGCCCGCAGCTCCTTCAGCCCCACGGCGTCCGGCCGCCGGCTCCGCACCAGCCGGTCGAACTCCTTGTGCCCGGCCCCCGGCACGGGCAGCGCGCGGGCGGTCGCGTCGTCCAGCAGCGCGTCCACGGTCTCGCGGGCGCAGGCCCGGTTGGCGCCGATCCCGCCGGACGGCCCGCGCTTGGCCCACCCCACCACGTACGCCCCCGGCAGCGGCCGCCCGGTCGCCGGGTCGACGACCCGCCCACCCCGGTGCGCGACCGTCCCGGTGCGCTCGTCGAACGGCAGCCCCGGCACCGGGACGCCACGGTGCCCGATGGAGCGCACCACCAGGCCGGTCCGCAGGACGTCCGTCCTCCCGGTCGCCTCGGCCCGCTCGCCGTCCACGAGCGTGGTCCGCTCGACCGTCAGCTCCTCGACCCGCCCGTCCCCCGCCAGCCCGACCGGCGCCGACAGGAACCGCAGCACGATCCGCCGCCCCGGCCCCGGCTCCGCGGCCCCGTCGTACGGGACCAGCGGCAGCCCGGCGAGCAACGCCGCCTGCGAGCCGGACACCGCCTGCGCGTCCGCTGCCGATTGCGCGCCGGACGCCGCCTCGATCGCCGCCCGCACCTCCGGGTGGTCCTCGACCACCACCTCGACGCCCGGCAGCTGCCGCAGCGCCAGGAACTCCGCCCTGGTCCACGCCGCCTGCTCCGGGCCGCGCCGGGCGAGCAGCACGACCTCCCGGACCCGGCTGCGACGCAGCGCGGCCAGCGCGTGGTCGGCGATGTCGGTGGCGGCGAGCCGGTCGGGGTCGGTGAGCAGGATGCGGGCGATGTCCACGGCGACGTTGCCGTTGCCGACGACGACCACGCGCTCCGCCGAGAGCTCCACCGCGTCGGCGGGCACGGTCGGGTCGGCGTTGTACCAGCCGACGAAGGCGGTCGCGGGCAGGCTGCCGGGCAGCTCCTCGCCGGGTACGCCGAGCCGGCGGTCGGCCGCCGCGCCGACCGCGTAGATCACCGCGTGGTGGTGGGCGGCGAGCTCCTCGTGAGTGACGTCGGCGCCGACCTCCACGTTCAGGTGCATCCGCAGCCGCGGGTCGTGGAAGACGCTCGCGAAGCTCTCCGCGATCCGCTTGGTGGACTGGTGGTCGGGCGCGACGCCGTGCCGCAGCAGTCCGCCGGTGACCGGCAGCCGGTCGATCATGGTGAGCTCGGCACTGGTGCTGCGCAGCAGTTCCTGCGCGGTGTACCCGGCGGAGGGGCCGGTGCCGACGACGGCGATCCGCAGCACGCCGAGCTCGCCCGGCAGGCTGCGCGGGAAACTGGGCCGGCCCCAGGCGTGATCGCTGGGGTGGTCGCGGAACCAGTCGCGGTTGAGGTCGCCGAACACGGTGTCCGGACCGCGCAGCCGGTCGACCGGGAACACCGCGTCCACCGGGCAGGCGTCCGCGCAGGCACCGCAGTCGATGCACGCCTGCGGGTCGATGTACAGCATGTCGGTGGTGCCGAACTCCGGTTCGTCCGGGGTCGGGTGGATGCAGTTGACCGGGCAGACGGACACGCACGAGGCGTCGTTGCAGCAGGTCTGGGTGATCGCGTAGGCCATGGCCGGGGTGGAGTCCTCGCTGCGCGTGGGGGATTGGGTCTCGAGCTCGCCTGACGAACCGTCAGAGCATGTGCACCCGGCGGTAGACGGCCGCGGAGCGGCTGGTCAGCAACCCGGTCTCGGCGAGGAAGGCCATCAAATGCCGGGAGCTGGTGCGCATCATCGCCTTGCGGTGCTCGTTGGCCCGCACCTCGGCGAGCGCCCGCCGCACGTCGAGCCCGGCGGCCTTGTACACGCCCGGGTGGACCATGCTGGTGACGATGACGTACGCGCCCATGGCGATGCCGGTGGCCGAGGCGCGACGGCGCGACGGGCTCGCGTACCGCATCCGCTCGCGGATCTCCTGCCGGGCGAACTTCATGTGCCGCGACTCCTCCACCACGTGGATCCGGGAGGTGCCGCGGACGATCTCCAGCACGTTCTCGCCGCGCATCCAGTCGCGCTGCATGACGTCGAGCACCTCTTCGGCCACCAGGATTCCGCCGTACGCGAGTTCACCCCTGGCGAGCGCCTTGTACGCGCGACCGGCCTGGGCTATCAGCTTGTTGGGGCGGTAGGCGGGGACGCCCATCTTCGCGCAGGCCCGGGCGAACATGATCGAGTGGCGGCACTCGTCGGCGATCTCGGTGAGCGCGAACTGGAACTCGGCGCTGGCGGGGTCCTTGAGGTACTGGTCGCGCAGCACCATCTGCTGGAGGATCATCTCGAACCAGATACCGGTGTTCATGATCGAGCAGACCTCGTGCCGGGTCAGGGTGACCCGCTGCCGCTCGGTCATCTCGTCCCACAGCCGGGTGCCGTAGAGCGTGCTCCACTCCGGGTTCAGCCCGTAGTGCCCCTCCGCGAGGGGGGCGTCCCAGTCGATCTCGGTCGAGGGGTCGAAGGAGAGGGTGGCGGCCGACTCCAGCAGCCGCTTCGAGACGTCGTCGTCGGCCGTGGTGTGCCGGTGCTCCCGGCCGCCGTCGTGGTGGTGGTCCCGCCCCCGCGCCACCGGGTCGGTGAGAGCCATGGCTGCCTCCAGGTGCCTGCTCCTGCGGGTTCCCGCTCACCCGCTTATTAGACGGACAGTACAATAAGAGCCCGCCGCCGAGAACCCCCTGTGCACCGGCCCTTGCCCCGGGCACGACGAACGGCGGGCACGACGAACGGCGGGCACGACGAAGGGCGGAGCCCGTCGGGGCCCCGCCCTTCACCCATCCGCCGTGACGGCTACGGCGCAGCGACTACGCCGCACCACCCAGCGCCTGCCGCAACGCCTCGGCCGCCTCGGCCGTCGCCTCCCGGAAGCGGTGGCCGACGCCGATGTAGTTGGCGTACCCGTGGATGAGGTCCGACTGCCGGCTCAGCCGCACCTCCACCCCCGCCTCCCCCAGCGCCCGCGCGTACGCCTCGCCCTCGTCGCGCAGCGGGTCGAAGCCCGCGGTGCCGACGTACGCGGGCGGCAGGCCGGTCAGGTCCTCGGCGAGCAGCGGCGACAGGCGCGGGTCGGCGCGGTCGGCGGGCTCGGGCGCGTACCGGTCGGCGAACCAGTCCATGCCGGCGCTGGTCAGGAAGAACCCGTCGGCGAACAGGTCGCGCGAGGGGCGCCGGACCGAGGCGTCGGTCGCCGGGTACAGCAGCAGCTGGAACACCGGCGCGGGACCGCCCCGCCGCACGGCCGCCTGCGCCGCGACGGCGGCCAGGTTGCCGCCCGCACTGTCCCCACCGACCGCGATCCGCTCCGGATCCGCGCCCAGGTCCGCCGCCTTGGCGTACGCGTAGTCGAACGCGGCCAGCGCGTCCTCGGCGGCCGCCGGGAACACGTGCTCGGGCGCCAGCCGGTACTCCACCGACAGCACCCGGACGTTCGCCCGCTGCGCCAGGAACCGGGCGACGTGGTCGTGGCTGGCCCGACTGCCGACCACCCAGCCCCCGCCGTGCAGGAACACCAGCAGGCCGGAACCCTCCGCCAGCCCGTCCGGCGTATACAGCGTCGCGGCCAACTCCCCCTGCTCCTGCGGGATCCCGACGGCACGCGCGGCCACCGAACGCAGCACCGGACCGCCCACCAGATGCCGCGCGTACTCCATCGCGACCCGCGAGGACGCGACCCCGCCCGGCATCACCAGGGACGCCTTCGACAGGCGCTGCAGCTTGAGGATCAACTGCGCGTCCAACGCGAGCGTCTGCCCGTCCCGCACCACCGGCTTGCCCGCGAACGCCCGCCGCAGCCCCTCCGGCAGGGCGTACGCACCCCGGACGAAGGCGGCCTGGATCCGGACGGGGAAGGGGATCGTCATCTCGTCTGCCTCCTGGGGGCGGTTCTGCCTGAACGCGGGAGCCCATGATGGGCCAGTCCCAGCAGACTTGGAAGCCTCCTCGACGCCCCCTGAACCCACCCTCGACCCACCCGAGCCCACATCCCGGAAAAATTATGCAGACCGGTCTACCTCTTCTGTCGCCCCCGGCTGCACGAAAAGTCGGCCCGCCCGACTTCTCACGCAGCAAGCGCCACCCCGGCACCGAATCTGTAGACCGGTCTGCATACTCCCCCCCGACCGAACTCCGGCCCGCGCACAGAAAGTCGACCAGCCCGACTTCCTACGACGGCCCGCCCGGCGCCCAGGAATCAGTAGACCGACCGACATATCCCTCCCGGCCCGCCGCAGGCCACACCCCGCACCTCCGCACGAAAAGTCGGCCCGCCCGACTTCTCACGCAACAAGCGCCACCCCGGCGCCAAATCTATAGACCGGTCTGCATATTCCCCCGGACCGAACTCCGGACCGCGCACGAGAAGTCGACCAGCCCGACTTCCTGTGCGCGCTGCGCCTCGCACCCCCGGAAATCAGTAGACCGACCGACATATTCACCCGCCCCGCTCGACCCGTTGGGCCTGGGCTGTGAGGTGGCGGCGTTCCGGGGCGCTGGAGGTGCGGGCGGCGGCTTCGCGGTAGGTGTGGGCGGCGGTGGCCGGGTCGGTGCCGAGTCGGTCGAGGAGGTGGGCGCGGGCGGCGAGCAGGCGGTGGTGGCGGGCGAGGCGCTTGTCGGCGGCGAGTCCGTCGAGGAGGGCGAGCCCGGCCGCCGGCCCGTGGACCATGGCCACGGCGACGGCCCGGTTGAGGGCGACCATCGGGTTGGCGTCGAAGCGCAGCAGCAGGTCGTACAGCGCCAGGATCTGCGGCCAGTCGGTGGCTCCGGCGGTCGGCGCCTCGCTGTGCACCGCGGCGATCGCCGCCTGCACCTGGTACGGCCCGGGCTGTCCGCCCGGGAGCGTGGCGGCGATCAACTCCAGTCCTTCGCCGAGCGGTTCGCGGTCCCAGCGGCCGCGGTCCTGCTCCTCCAGCGGGACCAGTTCGCCGTACGGTCCGGTACGGGCGGGCCGGCGGGCGTCGGTGAGGAGCATCAGGGCGAGCAGGCCCGCGGTCTCGGCGTCGCCGGGGGTGAGGCGCAGCAGCAGGCGGGTCAGCCGGATCGCTTCGGCGGCGAGCCTCGGTACGGTCAGTTCCTCGCCGTCGCTGGCGGTGTAGCCCTCGTTGAAGATCAGGTACAGCACGTGCCGGACCTCGCCGAGCCGGGCGGCGCCGTCGTCTCCTTCGGGCAGGGCGAGCCGTCCGCCCGCGGTCCTGAGGGTCTGCTTGGCCCGGCTGATCCGCTGCGCCATGGTGGTCTCGGGCACCAGGAACGCGGCGGCGATCTGCGCGGTGGTGAGGCCTCCGACGGCGCGCAGGGTGAGCGCGACCCGGCTCGGCACGGACAGGGCCGGGTGGCAGCAGAGGAACAGCAGGGCCAGGGAGTCGTCGGCCACCGGGTCGGGCTCGTCGGCGGCCGGGGCGAGGAGGGCCGACTGCGGGGTGGCGAGGGCCAGTGCCTCCTCCCGCCGCCGCCGGGCCGACTCGCTGCGCACCTGGTCGACGAGCCTGCGGTCAGCGACGGTCACCAGCCAGCCGCGCGGGTTCGCGGGCAGCCCGTCCCGGCGCCACTGCAGTGCGGCGGCCAGCAGTGCTTCCTGCGCCGCGTCCTCGCACGCGTCGAACGCCCCGCCGTGCCGTCGCACCAGCGCGCCGAGGACCTGCGGCGCGAGTTCGCGCAGCAGGTCCTCGACGCGGTCGCTCCCGACGCTCACTCGCTCACCGGGAGCTCGTCCACCGGCAGCTCGTCCACCGGAAGTTCGCTCACCGAAAGCTCGTTCACCGGCGACTCGTGCAGGATCGGCCACAGCTCGACCGGCTCGACGTCCGCGAACGGCATGTCGGCCGCGATCCGCTGGGCGCGTTCCAGGCTCTCGCAGTCGAGGAGGTAGAAGCTGGCCAGGTACTCCTTGGTCTCCAGGTAGGGCCCGTCGGTGACCACCGGCACGCCCTCGGCCCGGCGCACCAGCTGCGCGGCGGCCGCGTCGGCCAGTCCGTAGGCGCCGATCAGCTCGCCGCTCTCGCGGTACCTGGTGTTGAACGCCTCCTGCTTGGCGATCGCCTCGGGCCACGCCTCGGCCGGGAAGGAGTCCCACTTGGCCTGGTTGCCGTAGATCATCGCGACGTACTTCATCTCGGGTGTCCCCTCGGTCCCGCGCGCCCCGTCGGCGCGCTGTCACCTCTCAGTCGGAGCCGCGGGACGGGCCCTCGACATCGGCCGAGAACTTCTCCGAGAGATTTCTCCGAGGATTTCCTCCGGGCGCCGAGACGCCCCCCGGCAACGCCGATGATCAAGGTACCGCAGGCCCCCGGGGTCAGGAGTTGCGCCGGTCTTCCGCGTCGAAGGATGCCAGGGCCAGCGCCGCGGGTTCCAGTGACCGGTGCAGTGCTGCCAGGACGGACGGGTCCAAACCGCCCAGGGCGTCGGCGAGTTCCTCGGCCGTGTCCTGGGCGATCTCCCGTGCCACCGCGGCCGGCGCCGTCCGTGGCCCGAGCTTGCTGACCGCGGCTGCTGCCCGGGCGGGGGTGAGCAGCGCGGATGCCTGGACCAGCAGCCAGGCCGGGACGCCGGCCGCGCCCTCCGGTGGGGGCAGGTACGGGCGGGCGCCGCCGTAGCGGCCGTCCTCGGCGAAGGCCTGCTGCTTGACCTTCACCAGTGGACGGGCCGCTGCCCCGGCCTCGCCCGACTCCCGCCGCTCCCGCCACTCCCCGGCCGGTTTGAGGACGTACCCCTCCGCGAGGTTGTCCGCCAGGTCGGGCAGCCCGAACAGGGCCGGCACCCGGCTGGGGAACAGCACCGGCAGGTCCTGCAGGGCGTTCAGCGCGCCGTGCCCGAGGAGCGGGACGCAGGTGAGTCCGGCGGTGCTCGCGGCCGCGCGCAGGGCGCGGTCGGCGATCCACCAACGGCCTTCGGGCGTCTCGACGGTGGCGTCGAACGGCAGCCAGCGCAGGCCGGGGTCGTACCAGACGCCGGTCTGCACCGGGTCGACCCCGGCGACGGCGGGCACCCCGGGGTGCGGGTAGCGTCCGCCGGCCAGCTCGCCGTAGATCGTCACCGTGGCCGAGAGGCCCCACGCCCCGCGCCCGTGCCAGCGCACGGCCGCGGCGAACCGGCTTGCGGCGACCGTGAGTTCGGGCCAGATCCGGCTCACGCCGAAGAAGCCGTCCAGCTCCTCGTCGTCCAGCAGTTCGCGCCGCTTCGCGGCCCGCACCGCCCCGCCATCCCCGCCATCCCCGCCATCCCCGCCCTCCCCGCCCTCGCAGACCACCGCGAAGTGCGCGCCGTGCACCTTCTCCGTCGCGGTCCACTCGCGGCCGCCGGGCCCGCCGGAGCGGCCGCGCGAGGGGATCTTGGGGTAGGGCCGCAGCTCGGCCCCGTCGAACGCCGTCGTCTCGGACACGAACTCGGACACGAACAGGATCCTCGCCGCCGAACCCGCCCACCGGCAACCGGGATTCCCGGGGGCCGGGGCCGAGGGCCGGCGCCCGCCACCGGCGCCCACCGTCACGACCGCGGCAGGGCTACCCCGGCGGCTCGGAGCCTGGCCTCGGTGAGCGCGGTCAGCCGGGCCGAGACCGGCGCCCGGTCACCGCCGTGCTCGTTGATCATCCGGTACTGGGCGGAAGCCCTGCGCCAGGCCCGCAGGCTGGCGGGGCTCGCCAGTAGGGCGGGGTGGGCGAGGTAGTGGTCGGCCATGGCGGTCGCGAGTTCCTCGATCCGCGGGTCGTCCGGTTCCCAGGTCTCGGCCTCCAGGCCGCGCTTGGTCAGCTCGACGTACTCGGGGTCGTCGAGGCAGTGTTCCAGCCGGGCCAGGAACCCGTCGAAGCCCTCCGGCACCATCGCCCGGGCCAGCACCAGGGCCTCGCGTTGCGCGGCCACGTAGTCGGGGCCGAAGCCGAGGCCGGGCATCCGGTCCAGGACGGCGCAGGCGCGTTCGGGCAGCAGGGCCCGGTCGCCCTCGGCGAGCCGGTGCAGCGTGTCGCGACGGGCGCTCAACTCCGCGATCCGCTCGGTCAGCCGCCGCCCGACGTCGGCGAGGGAGGCGGCGAACTCCTCGGCGTCGGCGTCGAGCAGGGGCCCGACCTCGGCCAGCGGCACCCCGGCGGCGGCCAGGGTCCGGACCCGCACCAGCCGCAGCAACTCCGCCGACCCGTACCGCCGGTAGCCGGAGGCGTCGCGTCGCGGCTCCTCGACCAGCCCGTGCCGGTGGTAGTGCCGCACCGTCTTCACCGTGACGCCGACGAAGGCCGCCGCCTGCCCGATCGTGACTCCGCCCGTCATCCGCCCGCCATCCCCCGACATCTCTCGACTGTTCGCTGGTCGTCGCCCACCCCGCCCCGCTCCCGAAGCGTACGGGCCACGGGCGTACGGCCCACGGCCGTTCAGCCCGCGCGGAACACCTCGTCGACGAGCAGTTGCTGGGCGCGCTGGAAGGCCGGTGCGATGGACAGGTCCGCGTCGTCCACGAAGGTCAGCCCGGCGGTGAGGGTCGTGCCGCCGTCGGGGCTGCCGTACATCAGCGCCGCCGAGCCGATGGTGGCGCCGTTGTGGTGGTAGACGGTGCCGCGGCCCTGGCCCAGGTCCTGCGCGAACACGCCCAGGCCGTAGCCGATCGTCGCCTCCGGCGTGCGCATCTCCGCCAGCAGGCCGGCCGGCAGGAGGCGGCCGCCCATCAGCGCGGAGAAGTAGGTGTGCAGGTCCCGGGTGGTCGAGATCATGTCGCCGCCGGCCGCGACCCAGGAGGGGTTGTGCCGGGTGACGTCGACCGTCCGTTCCCGCCCCGCGTCCTGGTAGCGGTAGTAGCCGTGGTTGTGGGGCTCGGGGACCTCCGGCGAGGTGCCCGGCGCCACGGTGCCCGTCATCCCCAGCGGCGCCAGGACCAGTCGTCGCAGTTCCTCGGCGAACGGCCGGCCGGTGACCTCCTCGATCACCAGCCGGGCGAGCACGTAGTTGGTGTTGGAGTAGCTCCAGCCCGCGCCCGGCGCGAACCGCGCCGGGCGGGACAGCGACAGCCGTACCAGCTCCTCGGGCGGGTAGGTACGGAACCGGCCGTCCACCCACTCCTTGCCCCGCCACGGGATCCCGGGCACGACCGTCCCGTCGTCGAGGAGTTCGCCGGTGTGGCTGAAAATCCCGCTGGTGTGCTGCAGCAGCATCCGCACCGTGATCCGCCGGTCCAGCCCAAACCGGGGCAGGTGGTCGGCGACCGGGGCGTCGAGGCCGATCCGGCCCTCCGCGACCAGCAGCAGCACCACGGTGGCGACGAAGCTCTTGGTGGAGCTGCCGACCCGGAAGTGCCCGTCGGAGAGCGCATCGGCCCGGCCGAGCTCGCGCGCACCGGCGCTGCCGACCCACTCGCCGCGCTCGTCGTCGACCCGCAGCTGCACGCCGAGGAAGCCCGCTTCGACGAGCTCCTCGATCGCCGCCCGAAGCTCCGGACGGTCAGACCCCGGGCCGGACAGGGCGGTGGACAGGGTGGTGGACATGGCGCTCCTTCGCGTCCGTCGGCCCGCTCCCGTGTCGGGCCGCTGCGCCGAGCCTCCACCCCGCCCCTGGGTCAACCTCAAGCGTGATCCAGCTCACAGCCCCGGCCGCAGCCCTCAGACGCCCCACTCCGCCCGCAGCCGCGCGAACGCCTCGTGGAATCCCGGGAAGGTCTTCCGCACGCATCCCGGGTCGTCGAAGGTGATGCCCGGTGTGCGCAGCGAGGTGACGGCGAAGGACATCACGATCCGGTGGTCGCCGTGGGTGGCGATCTCGACCGGGCGGGGCGTGCCGGGGTAGATCTCGATCCAGTCGTCGCCGGTGTTCACGGTGATGCCCATCGCGCGGAGGTTGGCGGCGCAGGCCTCCAGGCGGTCGCACTCCTTGACCCGGGTGTTGTGGACGTCCTCGATCCGGACCGGCCCGGTGGCGAAGGGCGCGATCGCGGCGAGGGTGGGCATGGTGTCGGAGATGTCCCGCATGTTGACGGTGAGGCCGCCGAGCGTGCCGTCGCCGGCCACGGTCGTACGGTCGTCCCCGACGTCGACCCGGACGCCCATCCGCCGCAGGACGTCGACGAAGCGCAGGTCGCCCTGGAGGGCGTCGCGGCCGAGGCCGGGGACGGTGGTCTCGCGGCCGGCGAGGGCGGCGGCGGCGAAGAAGTAGCTCGCGGTGGAGGCGTCCGGTTCGACGGCGTACCCGGTGGCCCGGTAGCCGCCGGGGGGCACGTCGAAGAGTTCGCCGTGCGGCGTCCGTTCCCGCTTCACCTCGACGCCGAAGGAGCGCATCATCGCGAGGGTGATGCCGATGTACGGGGCCGAGACCAGCCGGGTGACGGTGATCCGCAGGCCGTCGCGGGTGAGCGGGCCGAGCAGCAGCAGCGCGGTCAGGTACTGCGAGGACTCCCCGGCGTCCAGGGTGAGTTCGCCGCCGCGGACGCCGTCGGCGACGACGGTGAGCGGGTGGTGCCCCTCGGCCTGCTCGTGCCGCAGGTCGACGCCCAGGTCGCGCAGTGCCCGGGTGAGCGGGGCGACGGGGCGGCGGCGCATCTGGGCCGAGGCGTCGAAGCGGTAGGTGCCGTGGCCGGCGGCGGCGAGGGTGGGCAGGAAGCGGGCGGTGGTGGCGCCGTCCCGGCAGTACACCTCGGCCGTCTCGACGGCGGGCCCGGCGGGCCGGCCCGTCACCCGCCAGGCGTCGGCCGCCCGTTCGACCCGGTAGCCGAGTGCGGCCAGCCCTTGCGCGAAGCCTTCGGTGTCGTCGGAGGCGAGCGGCCGGTGCAGGGTGGTCTCGCCGTCGGCGGCGGCGGCCAGGAACAGCGCCCGGGCGGTGATGGACTTGGACCCGGGGATCTGGACGGCGGTCACGGCAGGCTCTCCCAACACAGGTGCGTCCGGTGGCGTCGGTCCCGATCCTGCCGCACCGGCTCCCTGCCGTTCGCGACGTTCCACGGACTGGACGACGACGGCCCGGCGAACTCCCAAGGCTCAGCGGCACTCCGGACAGCGCGCCGAACTCCGGGGCCCTCAGCGGCGTTCCCAGAGCCCGGCCAGGTGCGCGTGCAGGACCTCCTCCGCCTCCGCCGCCGTCCGGTGCCCGATCAGGACGTGCGCGGTGAGCCCGTCCGCGAGGGCGAGCAGCGTCCGGACCTCGGTCCGCGCCTCCAGCACCCCGCGCCCGTCGTCGGACGCCTCCGTGACCAGCCGCACCACCAGCTCCTCCAGCGCCGCGTAGCTGCCGCGCAGGGTCTGCGCCAGCCCGGGGTCGACGGCGGCCGCGGCGACGAAGGCGAGCCAGATCCTGGCCTCGGCCCGGTGTTCCTCGCGCAGCAGCGCCACTTCCCCGGCGACCAGCCCGAGTTCACTGGCGGCCGACTGGGCCGGCCCGGCGGTCAGCCGGACCCGCACCCGCTCGGTGACGCGCTCGCCGACGTGCGCGAGGGCGAATCCCAGCATCTCCTCCTTGGTGCGGAAGCAGCGCTGGACGGCGCCCATGGAGACCTCGGCGCGGGTGGCGACGTCCCGCAGGGTGACGGCTCCCAGGCCGCGTTCGTCCACGAGTGCGCAGACGGCGTCGGCGATCAGCCGGCGACGGCTCTCGTGGTCCACCTGCTTGGGCATGCCGCCTCCTGGCCGAGTTCCCGACGGTGCGGGATCCCGACGTTCCGAGTTCCCACCTTATTCCGATGCAAGCGTATCGCTTCCTCGGCTATGGTTCCGATGCAACCGCATCGGAACGAGCCCGAGGAGCCCCGCCCCCATGCCCCTGTGGAGCAAACCCGCCACCGAACTCGCCGCCGCCGTCCGCACCGGCGAGGTCTCCGCCCTCGACGTGGTCGACAGCCACCTCGACCGCATCGCCGAGGTCAACCCGCACCTGAACGCCGTGACCCGGCTCCTCGCCGACCGGGCCCGCGCGGCCGCCCGGGACACCGACCGCCGCCGGGCCGCCGGCGAGGCCGTCGGGCCGCTCGCGGGTGTGCCGTTCACCGTCAAGGAGTGCACGCCGATCGAGGGCGTGCCCACCACCTTCGGCACCCCGCGCTTCCGTGACCACGTCGCCCCCGCCGATGCCGTCCCGGTGGCCCGGCTGCGCGCCGCCGGGGCGATCCCGATCGGCCACAGCAACCTGCCGACCCTGATCCTGGCCGGGATGCACACCCGCAGCGAGCTGTACGGCGACACCCGCAACCCCTGGGACCCGAGCCGCACCCCTGGCGGCAGCAGCGGCGGTGACGGCGCCGCGGTCGCCGCCGGCCTGGCCCCGCTCGGGCTCGGCAACGACTCGGGCGGCTCGGTCCGGATCCCGGCCGCCTTCTGCGGCGTCGCCGCCCTCAAGCCGACCACCGGCCGCTTCCCCGCCGACCAGCGCCTGATCGGCCCGGACGACCCCGGCCCGGCCTCCCAAGTCCTGGTCACCGACGGCCCGTTGGCCCGTACGGTGGCCGACCTCCGGCTCGCCTACGAGACGCTGGCCGGCACCGACCCCCGCGACCCGCGCGCCGTCCCGGCGCCGCTGTACGGCGAACCGCTCCGGCGGCCGCTCAGGGTGGCCGTGGTCGCCGACCCGGGCGGCCACGGCGTCCACCCCACCGTCCGCCGGGCCGTCAAGGTCGCCGCCGAGGCACTGCGCGACGCCGGGTACGAGGTCCGGGAGGTGCCCGACGTCCCGCGGCTGGACGAGGCGTACGACACCTACCACCGGCTCACCGTCACCGAGTTCGCCCCGAGCTGGCCCGCCGTACGGCAGCTGCTCGGCGAGGGCGGCGACCGCTACATCGAGCTGACCATGCGCAGCGCCCCGCCCGCCGACGCCCCGGGGCTGATCCGGCTGATGAGCGCGTGGATGAACATCCGCCGCTCCTGGACGGAGTTCCTGGACGAGTACCCGCTGCTGCTGGGCCCGGTCTTCACCGAGCCGCCGGTCGAACCGGGCCTGGAGTCGCGGGACCGGGCGGGCCGCGACCGGGTCGCCATGGCGATGCGGCTGTGCTCGGTGACCAGCTTCGTCGGCGTCCCGGCGGTCGCCGTCCCGACCGGGCTCGCCGAGGACGGCCTCCCCACCGGCGTGCAGCTGATCGGACGGGCCTTCCGCGAGGACCTGTGCCTGGCCGCCGCCCAGGCCGTCGAGGACCGCCTGGGCGTGCTCACCCCGATCGACCCCCGACGGTAGCGAGGCGGCAGCGGGACGGTGGCGGGGCGGCGGCGGGGCGTTACGGGACGGCCGGCGGGGCGGACGACGGCTACCGCCGGCGCAGGCTCCGGCCCAGGTAGGCGCCCCACGCGAGCGTGAGACCGGCCAACAGGCCGCCGCCCGCCGTCCGGAGCACCGACCCGCCGCCGGAGTCCGCCGGCACCAGCCGGAGCAGCGCGAACACCCCGGCCGCGACCAGCACCAGGCCCAGCGTGGCCAGCCCGACGCCCACCAGCCGTCCCCCACGGCCGGTCCGTCCCCCACGGCCGGTTCGGGCCCCATCACCGTCTCGCGGTTCTCGATTCACAGTCTCCCCCTCAGTACTCGACGCCGGTTGACGACGGCTCACGCCCCCTGCAGGCCCGGAACCACCAGCCCGGACTCGTACGCGATCACCACCGCGTGCGTCCGGTTCTGCGCGCCGAGCTTGGTCAGCACGTTCCCGACGTGCGTCTTCACCGTCTCCAGGCTCACCGCCAGCGACTCGGCGATCTCCGGGTTCGACGAGCCCGTCGCCATCAGCCGCAGCACCTCCTCCTCCCGCCCGGTCAGCGCGGCCCGGGGCAGCGCCTCCGCCGAGTTCAGCGGGCGGGCCGCCACCATCCGGCGCAGCGCGGCCGGGAACAGGATCGCCTCCCCGGCCGCCGCCACCCGCACCGCCTCCGCGATCTGCGGGACGGGCCGCCGCTTCAGGACGAAGCCGCTCGCCCCGGCGCTGAGCGCGGCCGTCACGTAGTCGTCGTTCTCGAAGGTCGTGATCACCACGACCTTCGGCGGGGTTCCGTCGCCCGCGTTCAGCAGTTCGCGGGTCGCCTCGATCCCGTTGCGGCGCGGCATCCGGACGTCCATCAGCACCACGTCCGGCCGCAGCCGCCGCACCTGCTCGACCACCTCGACCCCGTCCGCCGCCTGCCCCACCACCGTCAGGCCCGGCTGGGCGCCCAGCAGGGTGCTCAGCCCGCTGCGGGTCACGGGGTCGTCGTCCGCGATCAGGACGGCGACGGGGGCTTCCGGGCTGCTCACGCCGCCCACCGTACCGGCAGCCGCACGGCCAGGCGCCAACGCTGCGGACCACCGCCTCCAGTACCCCCGACGCCCCCGCCCCCGTACGGCCCGGCCTCGAACTCGCCGTGCAGCAGCCGCACCCGCTCGGCGAGACCGGGCAGGCCGTGGCCCGAGGTCGGGAAGCCGCTCGGCCCCGACTTCGCCTCGTTGTCGACGCTCAGCTCCAGCCCGTCCTCGCCCGCCACCACCCGCAGCAGGATCGGACCGCCCGCCCCGTGCCGCAGCGCGTTGGTCAGGCCCTCCTGAAGGATCCGGTACGCGGCCCGGGACAGCGTGCCGTGCACCCGCTCCGGCGAGCCGACGATCTCCGGCTCCACCACCGCGCCTGCGTGGCGCAGCCGGTCGAGCAGTTCGGGCAGGTCCGCGAGCGTCCGGGTCGGCGCCGTGCCCGCCTGCTCGTCCCGCAGGACGCCCAGCACGTAGTCCAGGTCCTCCAGCGCCGCCCGGGTCGACTCCTCGATGCTGCGCATCGCCGCCCGTGCCGCCACCGGATCGGCCGCCAGCACCTCCCCGGCGACGGCGGCCTGGATGGTGGCGGCGGTCAGCGTGTGCCCGATCGAGTCGTGCAGCTCGTGCGCCAGCCGGTTCCGTTCGGCCAGTGCCCGCTCCCGCTCCGCCGCCATCGCCAGCCGTTCCGCCGCCGACGGCCCCAGCAGCCGCGGCGCCAGCCGGCGCAGGCCACCGGACACCGCCACGAACAGCACCGCCGCAGCTGCCAGGCAGACCGCCGCGACCACCCAGCTCCAGCCGCCGGTCAGGTCGGTGGCCCACCCGAACAGGCTGATCCGCACGTCACCCGACGCCCAGTTCCCCGGCAGCGCCACCGCCATCGTCAGCAGGACGCTCCCGCCGAACAGCAGCACCCACCCCGACAGCACGTGCACCACCAGGAACACCGGGGTCCGCCACCGCTCCCCCGAGGCCCCCTTCACCGGGTCCGGCACCGTCACCCGCAGCAGCCGCCGCGCGCCCCGCACCAGCATCCGCCGCGTCACCCCGGCCAGCCCCACCGCCCCGATCAACGCCACCCACAACAGCAGGGACAGCACCGCCGACAGCAGGTACGGGTCCGCCCGCATCCCGGCCACGGGCACCAGCGCGACCAGCGCCAACGGCAGAGCCGCCAGCGCCCCGAGAACGGCGAACAGCACACCTGTGTACGTGGAACCGCGCAGCAGCGGCCGAAGAACCTTGATCATGCGTGCAAGTATCGCCACCCCGTCCGGAGCCGACCTCCCCCGATCGAGGGAGAAGCCCTGGTCAGCGCCACGCCCGCTCGCCCACCTCACAGTGGTAGCAACGTGCGGTGACGCCGTCGTGGTTGTCCCACGCGTGCTCCCCGCAGTCCCGGCGTCCCTTCCCGGGAGGCTGGCACGGCGCCCGGTGGCCCGGAGCAGGTCGTAGGCCGGGTCGAGCCGGATCCATCCGGCCCGTCAGAGCAACCAACCTGCCACTTCGGCGGCCGAGTTGGGAAGGAACGGCAGCGCGTCCATCCCGCCCCCTCGCGTCACGGACCGTCGGCAGCACCATGGTGCACGTCCGCGCGGGCTCCGGCGAACGCCTTCGGGGAGGAGCGGACGACGTATGGTTCGTCCCATGGTCAGCGGATGGAGAAAGCAGGAAGCTCTCGGGAGCGCGAAGCCGGCGGCCTACGAGGACGCGCGTGCCGCGCTCCTGGTCTCGCTCGACTTCGCCAACCTGGACATGGAGTTCCCCCGCATCGTGCACTGGCTGAGCGAGCTGCCCGCAGAAGACCGCGATCGCCTCCTGGGCGAACTGGAGGCGATCGCCACGACCGATGGGATCCGCCGGGACGACGCGACGTACCTGCTGGACGACCTCGGGCTGCGGCGCATCAGCTGGGAGTAGCCCTGAAGGTCGCGGGGCCGGGAACAAAACAAAGCGGCCGGTCGATCCGAAGATCGACCGGCCGTTCGCTGTGCGCGAGGGGGGAGTTGAACCCCCACGCCCTTTCGGGCACTGGAACCTGAATCCAGCGCGTCTGCCTATTCCGCCACCCGCGCATCTGGGTGATGGGTTAACTATAGACCATCCGGAGGGGTGCCTCTGACCAATTCTTTCCGGCCTCGATGCGAGGGGTTACTCCTCGCCCAGCACGCGCAGACCGTGCTCCTCCCTGAAGTACGCGTAGTCCTTCAGGTTCAACGTCGCCAGCGGAAGGTCGTAGGTGAGACAGCAGGCAGCGATCCACATGTCATTGACGGGACGCGGAAGGCCGGCCTTCAGGCCCGCCGCCGAGAGCCTGCCCCACGTCGCGGCCACCGCCTCGTCGCCAGGGAGCACCGGAATGCCCGACAGCCAGTCCGCGAGTTCCTGACGACGTCTCCCGCCCCAGTCACGAACCTCGCTCCACTTCGCCAGTTCGCCGAAGGTCACAAAGGTGATCACCGGCCGCCGACCCACAAGGCGGCTCGCCAGCGGATCGGCCAACCTGCGCTTGTGAGTCAGCGACGCAACATCGGTGTCCAGGATGACGGGCTGCACCTTGCTCCTCAGGCCACATTCCGCTGACGTTCGGCACGAACGAACGCCAGGAACTCGTCCAACTCCTCGTCCGACTCGAAGGTGTCGGCCTGGAGGTCGTCGACGGAGCGGATCGGCTGCGTGTTCTTGGCAGCCAGCAGTTCTTCCACCGTGACTCGTGGGCGCACGGGCGGGTAGATCGGGCGTTCAACTTCCGAGGCACTCATGAGTGGCCTCCCGCTGGCGATCGGCTGGGGCTTACGGGGACCATGATAGAGCCCCATCACGGCGGGTGACCAACATGGCACTGATCGCAAGGATGCCTGAACACCCCTACCCCGACTGCCACCCGGAGGCGGGAGCGTCAGTCGCCGCCGGGGAGCTCGCCGGCGCGGAGAGCGTGGAGGAAGGAGTCCCAGGCGGAGGCGGGGAAGAGGAGGACCGGGCCGTGCGGGTCCTTGGAGTCACGGACGGGGACCGCGCCGGGAAGGGATCCGAGGGCCACCTCGATGCACTCGCCCGCGTTGTCCCCGCTGTAGCTGCTCTTCCGCCAGACCGGCATGGCCAACTCCTCGATGATCCTTACGCCGGGAAGTCGCCCTCACGGACGGCCGTCACGAAGGCTTCCCAGGCGGCAGCCGGGAAAACGAGCGCCGGGCCGTGCGGGTCCTTGGAGTCACGCACCGGGACGAGCCCGGGGAAGCCGGGGGCCACCTCGATGCAGTTGCCGCCGTCGTTGCCGCTGTAGCTGCTCTTCCGCCAGGCGGTCATGGCGAGCTCGTTGCTCATCATCTCTGAAACCCTCCAGCGCATCGGCGATCAGCCGAAGCGAGTCACGCTCCGACGGGCATTCGGCACGGAGCCGATCATAGTGGCGCTGGTACTTGGCCACGGTGGCGGAAGCGTCACTCAGATGCCCCTGCTCGAGACTTTCCGAGTAGAGCAAGTGCTGTCCGTCCGGCAGCTCCAGCAACACCATAGCCGTCTTGATGAGCGCCCGCCTGTGCGAGAACGGCATCACGTGCACGATGACGTTTGGGAGCTGAGCCACCCGCAGCAGGTGCTCCATTTGACATCTCATCACGCTCGGTCCGCCCACGACCGATCGAATGGCGCTCTCGTCGAGAATGACGAGCAACAGCGGCCCATCCGGCACGAGAAAGCGACGCTGGCGACCGAGTCGAGCCCTGGTCAACTCATCGATTTCCTGGGGCTTGCCAGCGGCATCGCCAGTCTCGAAGAGCGCACGCGCGTACTGCTCGCACTGCAGCAGGCCGTACATGGTGCCGTCCTGCCACACCCGCATCCCGACCGAGATGGCTTCCGCGTCCGCGTACTCCTGGAACCAGTCCGGGTGCTCGATCGACGCGTCCCAGTCGACCCGGCGATACAGCCGCATCAGATGGTCACCGGCGTTCAACAGCCGCGTGACCTCCTCGACTTCCTCGACCGAGGGCTTCCTCTTCCCGCCCTCGGTCCGGGAGACCACCGTGCGGTCGCAGTGCAGGAGCCTGCCGACGTCCTCCTGCGTGTATCCCACCGCCTCGCGGGCGTACTTGAGCTCCTCGCCGAACATGATCGCGGAGCTGGCCGTCGTACCCTGCTTGGTCTTCCGCTGTGCCATGACTGCCCCCAGTTGTGCTGCGCACGTCCCGCACGTCGATCTGGCGTCACCGTACCTCCGCAGCCCCGATGATTGACACCAGAACGCAGTCATTTGCATGCGTAGCGTAATCGCGCGCGCCTTCCGCGCTCCCCCTTCCGCCCCCCGAGGTGCACAGCCATGCCCGCTTCCCGCCGCCCCCGCACGTTCGCCGCCCGGCTCGACTCCCACCCCGCCTCCACCCCCATCGCCCGCCACCTCCTCCGCGCCTACCTCACCGCCCTCCCCGCCGGCGACCGCTACCGCGACATCGCCGAACTCCTCCTCGGCGAACTCTTCGCCAACGCCGTCCAGCACTCGGACGCCCCCACCGACCGCCTCATCGAAATCCGCTTCGCCCTCATCGGCGACCGCCTCCGCCTCGAAGTCCACGACGCCGGCACCGGCCACCCCTCCATCCGGTCCGCCAGCCCCGACGAGGAACACGGACGCGGCCTCCACCTCGTCAACGAACTCGCCGAACGCTGGGGCCACCGTCCCCGCACCGGCGGCATCGGCAAGTTCGTCTGGGCCCACATCGCCCCCGCCCCCAACCGCCTCGCCGCCTGAAAGCCACCCACCGATGCGACAGCCCTGCCTCACCACCCTCGCCCGCGACGCCCTCAACCACGCCGCCACCCCCGCCCAGGCCTACGCCCTCCTCGCCCGCCGCACCCACCAGCCCCTGCCCTCCGCCCGCGCCGTCTGCCTCGCCCTCTCCATCCCCCTCGCCGAGACCACCCGCCGCCTCAACGACTGCTACCACTCGCTCCTCGCCCACCCCCGCCCCAGCTCCGAGAACGACACCGGCGAACTCCTCGAAGCCCTCGGCGTCTTCGACATCCCCGCCACCCTCACCCCCACCCAACACGCCGTCATCGACCTCTTCCTGGTCGCCATCGACGCCATGGGCGGCATCCGCCCCGGCCACCACCACGGCCTCACCCGCTGGTTCACCACCGGCAACCTCACCACCGCCTACCTCTCCCTCACCGCCGCCAGACCCCTCCCCCGCACCGGCAACCCCACCACCTACTGGACCACCCTCACCACCGCCGGCGAACTCCTCACCACCACCAACCCCGACACCCGCATCACCTACGCCCTCACCCACTGCCGCACCCAAGCCGCAGCACACACCACCAACCCCTGAGACCGGCACAGTTGGCCCCGCGATGATGGGGGCATGGATGCTGCTGAAGAGCCTTTCGCCGTGGTGGAACGCCTGTGGGAGGACCACAAGGCCGAGTTCCGTTGGCCCATGCCCAAGCGGTTTCTCACCCTCGAAGTGGCGGGCGTCGATCTGTTGTCCACCGAGGTCAGGCTGGCGGGCTGCGTGTTCACGTGGGTCAAGAACGGCGGTTCCCTCCACGAACGGGGCATGGGAACCGTGCGGTTCATCCTCGGCCAGCTCGACGAGGTCCTGCCCGCGCTCACCGAGGACGACAGCCCGCAGGTCTGGCACCGGATGCACCGGGTCAGTCAGCTCATCGTGGCCCACAACACCCCACCGGCCGAGACGACGGCCTCCTGACGGGATGCGCCGATCATGCCCGCGAGGGCATGGCGCGATAACCGGATTGGTCTTGGAAACGACCGGCTCGCAGGTCATAGCGTCGAGGGAGTTCGCACACGAGTCCACAGCAAGGGGGATCCACCATGGTCAGCAACGGAAACCGCAGCGGTTACGTGACGGTCAGGAGGCTCGTCGCCGCCTCGTTGGCCGCAGCCGCGATCGGGCTCGCCGCCGTGGGCACCGCGGACGCCGACACCCCGCAGAGGGGTCGCGTCGAGGTCCTCGAACTCAAGGTCCAGAACGACCAGTACGAGGTTCTGGATCTCGGCGCGGCCGGGCCGAGCCTGGGCGACCTGGACGTCTACTCGGGCTATTCCGTCAAGGACGGCCGCAATGTCGGGCGCGGGGGCGGATCGTGCCAGGTCGTCCAGGTCCACGGCGCGGAGATCACGAAGCAGTGCCTGATCACCATGGAGGTCGAGGGCGGCTCCCTGACGATGCAGGCGCTCTGGACGACGGGGGCGAGCGACCCGCTGGACATGGCCGTCACCGGCGGTACGGGCGCCTACGCCGCCGCGCGCGGCACCGTCCGCTTCTGGGACATCGGCACGCCGAACGAAAGGGCGCGGGCCGAGATCCAGCGCTGATTCCGCGCGCCGGGTCGCCGCTCTCCGGCCTCGCACGGGAAGTCGGCCCCGCCGACTTCCCGTGCGAGGCCCCCTACTTGAAACCCACCCACCCGGGAGGGCGAACCTCCCGATCGGATACGAAGGATGGGGCTAGTCTGTGCCCATGGTTGCGAACGAAACCCACCAAGTAGCCACCGAAGAGCCGGAGTTCGTCAGCGCCCCGGCCCTGGTCCTGCGGTCCCTGGCCGCCGACCCCGGCCGACCGGCCATCACCACCGCGGACGGCGAGGTGATCACCGCCGGCGACTTCGCGGCGGCCACGTACCGCCTCGCGCACGAGCTGATCGCCCGGGGCGCGGCGCTCGGCACCACCGTGACCCTCCTGACCGGCAACACCGCCGAGGCGCTGAGCGCCCGGTACGCCGCGGGGCTCGCGGGGGCGCGGGTGGTGAACCTGTACGACGGCATGAGCGCGCCGACCCTGGCCGAGATCACCACGAGCGTGGACACCGGCATCCTGCTCGTGGACGCCGAACGGTACGCCACGGCCGCCGAGCTGCTGCCGCTGGTCGACGTACCGACCGTCCTCACCCTCGGCCCGGGCCCGGACGCGGAGGCGATCGGCGAGGACGTCGTCGCCGCCTCCGCCCACCACCCCGCCGAGCCACCGGCCGTCCGGATCGGCCCGGACGACGACCTGGGCATCCGCCACACCGGCGGCACCACCGGCATCCCGAAGGGCATCCGCAGCCTGCACGGCCCGTACCGGAGCGCCTTCGACATGTCGTACGACGGCGGCGCGGACGACGTCCCGCCGCGCCTCCTCGCCGCCACCTCGCTCGCGCACCTCGCCGGGGTGCTCGCCGACCTGACCTTCCACAGCGGTGGCACCGTGGTCATCCAGCGCTCCTTCGACCCTGGCGAGGTGCTGGCGGCCGTCGAGCGCGAGCGGATCACCGACCTGTGGGTCCTGCCGCCGCTGCTCTACCAGTTGCTGGACCACCCGGCGGTCGGCCGCACCGACCTGTCCAGCGTGCGCCGGGTCTCGTACGGGGGCTGCGCCGCCTCGCCGAGCCGGATCCGGGAGGCGATCAAGGTGTTCGGGCCCGTCCTGGTGAGCGGCTACGGACAGTCCGAGGCGCAGAACATCGCCATGCTGCCCCCGCACGAGCACGACCGGATCGGCCACGGCGGCCAGCTCTCCGTCGGCAAGCCGCTCCCGGGCGTCGAGGTGGTGATCCGCGCCGCCGACGGCACCGGGCTGCCGACCGGTGAGCAGGGCGAGATCCACGTCCGCTCGGCCACGGTGATGGCCGGGTACTGGAAGCGGCCGGACCTCACCGCCGAGGTCCTGCGCGACGGCTGGCTGAACACCGGGGACATCGGCTACCTCGACGAGGACGGCTACCTCTACCTGGCCGACCGGCTCAAGGACAAGATCATCGTGGTCGGCGGGCACGTCTACCCGGCCGAGGTGGAGGAGCTGCTGCTCACCCACCCGGCGATCGCCCAGTGCGCGGTCTACGGGGTGCGCGACGCGCAGGAGGCGGAGCACGTCCACGTCGCCGTCGTCCCCGCCCCCGGGCAGCGGCCCGAACTGGACGACCTCCGGGCCTTCGTCACCGCCAGGAAGGGGCGGATGTACGCGCCGGAGGCCTTGCGCCTGCTGGACGAGATCCCGCTGACGGCCGTCGGCAAGCCGGACAAGAAGCTGCTGCGCGACTCCCCCGCGGGCTGAGGCCGAAGCCCGCTCGGGCCCCGCTCCAGCCCCCGCTCCGGCCCCCGCTCCCCCACCGGGCCGTCACTCGGTCGGGTGAGCGGGCCGCCCGGTTCCTCGCGGGCCCGGCCGTGCCCGCTCCCGGAAGGCGGCGGGCCCCTGCGACCTCCCCCGTTCGAGGGTGTTCGACACCGCACCGCACCGGTCCCGACCGGCGGGCGGTGGCGGGGGCTCGTAGCGTCCCGGGCAGAGGGCCGCGCGCATCGCCCTCTCCGACTCACCCGACCGAGGAGGCAGCCATGGATGCCGCCCGTACCCCACCGCCGAGAGCCACCGCCTCGCCCCCGCCCCACCCGGCGGGCGCCAGACCCGCCTGGTCCGCGCCCGCGGTGGAGTGCCACCGCACCGGCGCCGAGGTCACCGCGTACGCCGGACGGGCCGCGCAGTGGCGCGACCGCTGAGCCGCGAAGGGTTCGCGGCCAGGCTGCACGACCTGCGCGGACGGTACTGGGACACCCACCCGTTCCACCTGCGCCTGCACTCCGGTGGCTGCACGCCACCGGAGCTGCGGCGCTGGGTCGCCAACCGCTGGTACTACCAGCTGTGCCTGACCCGCAAGAACGCCGCGATCATCGCCAACTGCCCGCTCCCGGAGGTCCGTCGCTCCTGGGCGGGCCGGCTCGGCTACCAGGACGGGACCGGCGACGGCGGAACCGGCGGCAGCGACGGGACCGGCGACGGCGGCGAGGGCGGGCTGGCCGACTGGCTGGTACTCGCCGAGGCGGTCGGCCTGGACCGCGCCGAGGTCCTCGACGAACGGCACGTCGCCCGCGGCGTGCGCTTCGCCGTCGACGGCTATCTGCACTTCTGCCAGACCCGGCCCTGGACCGAGGGCGTCGCCGCGGCGCTCACCGAGATGTTCTCGCCCGACCACATGGCCGACCGGGTCACCGCCTGGCGCGAGCACTACCGCTGGATCGACCCGGCCGGGTACGCCTACTTCGAGCACCGCATCCCGGTCGCCCGCGCGGACAGCGCCCGCACCCTGGAACTCGTCCTGGACCACTGCGTCACCGAAGCCCAGCAGCAGGCCGCCGTGGACGCGCTGGCCTTCAAGTGCGAGGTGCTGCGGGCCATGCTGGACGCCGTCGACTACGGGGCCGACCGGTGACCGCCGACCCGGCCGACCCGGCACCCCCGGCGCTCCCCACCGAGAGGTCCGTCCCCGGCCTGCGCGCGGGCGTCCGGCTGGTGCACGACCCGGCCCGCGGTCGGCCCGCGCTGCTCCACCCCGAGGGCGTGCTGCTGCTCAACGACACCGCCGCCGCCGTCCTGCGGCACTGCGACGGGCGCCGGAACGCACGAACCGTCACCGCGCGGCTCGCCGAGGAGTACGACGGGGTGGTCGGCGCGCAGGTGGACGCCCTGCTCGCCGACCTCGCCGAACGGCGGCTGCTCGCCCTGGACGGAACCGGCGCCCCCGTCCTGCCCACCACCGCCGTCGCGCCGCCCGGCACGGCCGTCCGCGCACCCGCCCCGCTCGGGCTGATCGCCGAACTCACCTACCGCTGCCCGCTCCAGTGCACCTACTGCGCCAACCCGCTCGAACTCGCCCGCTACCGCGCGGAGCTGGACACCGGCCAGTGGCTGCGCGTCCTCGACCAGGCCCGCGGGCTCGGCGTACTCCAGCTGCACCTCACCGGCGGCGAGCCGCTGCTCCGCCCCGACCTGGCGCAACTCGTCGCGCACGCCCGCGACTTGGGCCTCTACACGAACCTGGTCAGCAGCGGCATCCCGCTGGCCGCCGGGCGCGCCGCCGAACTCGCCGAGGCGGGCCTCGACCATGTGCAGCTCTCGCTCCAGGACGCCGAAGCCCGCCAAGCCGACGCCGTCGCCGGGCTCGCCGCCCACGACCGGAAGCTCGCCGCGGCCCGGCAGTTCACCTCCGCCGGCCTGCCGCTGACCGTCAACGCCGTACTGCACCGGGGCAATCTGGCCCGGCTCGGCGCCCTCGCCGACCAGGCCGTCGCGCTGGGCGCCGACCGGGTCGAACTCGCCCACGTCCAGTACTACGGCTGGGCCTGGCGCAACCGGGCCCACCTCGCGCCCAGCGAGGAGCAGGTCCGGCAGGCCGAACGGGACGTCGCCGCCGCCCGGCAGCGCCACGGCGGGCGGATCGAGATCGTGCACGTCGCCGCCGACCTGCACGGCGGCACAGTGAAGCCGTGCATGAACGGCTGGGGGCAGGAGCAGCTGGCGGTGGCCCCCAACGGCGACGTGCTGCCCTGCCTCGCCGCCGCCCAGCTGCCCGGCCTGACGGTGCCCAACGCCGTCACCGACGGACTGGCGGCGAGCTGGCACGACTCGCCCGCGTTCAACCGGTTCCGGGGCACCGACTGGATGCCGGAGCCGTGCCGCAGCTGCGATCTGCGCGAACTGGACCACGGCGGCTGCCGCTGCCAGGCCTACCAGTTCACCGGCGATCCGGCCGCGACCGACCCGGCCTGCCACCTCTCGCCGCACCACCACCTGGTCACCGCCCCGGTGCCGGTCGGCGAAGCGGCCCCCGCGCCGCGCCGCTTCCGCTAGACCGTCTCGATCGACGCCTTTATCCTTAATCACCGTACCAGGAGGGCGAGTTGAAGATCCGGCTGCTCGGGACGGCCGCCGGCGGCGGCCTGCCGCAGTGGAACTGCGGCTGCGCCGACTGCACCGCCGCCCGCCGCACCGGCGCCGCCCGCAGCCAGGACTGCCTGGCGGTCAGCGGCGACGGCCGGGCCTGGTACCTGGTCAACGCCCCCCCCGACCTGCGGTCCCAGCTGCTCACGGCCCCGGAACTCGCCCCCGCCCCGGGGACCCGGGACACCCCGCTCCACGGCGTCCTGCTGACCAGCGGCGAACTCGACCACACCATCGGGCTGTTGACCCTGCGCGAGGCCGCCGGCCTGACCGTCCACGCCACCGCGCCGGTACGCCGCGCCCTCCACAGCGCCTTCCCCGTGGGCCCGCTGCTCGCGCCGTACACCAAGGCCCAGTGGCACACCGTCACCCCGGGCGAGCCCGTGCAGCTCGCCGGCGGACTGCGCGCGGACCCGTTCGCGCTCGGCGGCAAGCGCCCCCGGTACGCGGCCGACCTGCCGGGCGAGGACGGGCCGGACCGTACGGACTGGGTGACCGGCTACCGGTTCACCGAGCAGGACGGCGGGGCCTGCGCCGTGTACGCCCCGGGGCTGACCGACTGGACCCCGGCCGTGGACCGCGCGGTCGCCGGGGCGGACGTGGTCCTCCTCGACGGCACCTTCAGCACCGCCGACGAGCTCGCCGAGCGGACCGGCGGTGCCCGCCGCTCACCCGGCATGGGCCACCTCGCCGTCCGGGACTCACTCCCCCACCTCGCCCGCAACCCCGGGCCCCGCTACCTCTACACCCACCTCAACAACACCAACCCGCTGGCCCACCCCGCCTCCCCCGGGACGGCGGGCCTCCTGGCCGACCTGGCGGCGGCCGGCGCGGCGGTCGCCGAGGACGGCCTGCTGCTCGAACTCTGATCAGCCCGTACGGCGGCCCCCGCACCGCACGACGAGGGCGTGCCCGACCGTCGACCGGTCGGGCACGCCCTGGAACGTCCCGCGTCGCCTACTGGGCCCCGAAGGCCACCAGGTGGCCGTCCCTGGTCCCGACGTAGACCCGGCCGCCGTCGACCGCCGGGACGACGAACTTGGCCGCCGTGCCGATCGGGAAGGACCGGCGCAGGTGCATGGTGCCGTTGACGGGCACCGCGTCGTAGACCCGCAGTTCGCCGCCGACGCCACCGGCCCCGGAGCCGGACCAGACCGCCCAGACCAGCGCGGAGCCGGGGCTCGTGCCGTTGGAGGTGACCACCGGGGATCCGGAGCCGTACCCGAAGCCCTCGTTGCTGGTGCCCACACTGGTCAGGGTCGGGACGCCGGCGCCGTTCAGCCCGAACTTCAGCGCGCGCAACGGGGAGCGGCCGTTGCCGGTGTCGGTGGCCACCGTGTAGACGTAGCCGCCGCCACCGCCGAACACGGCCGGGTGGCCCCAGACGCCCTCGAAGGGCCCGGCCATGCTCACCGGGTTGTCGGTGCCGTTCGGGCCCTGGCCCATGCCGCCCAGGTTGTCCCGGTCCAGCAGGAAGACCCGGCCGTCCTTGCCGACCTCGACCAGCAGGTGCGGGTGCGCGGTGCTGCCGAAGCCGTTCGGCAGGCCGACCGGGCCGCCCGAACCGAGGTCGGTGTCGTTGATGTCCATGGTCCGGTTGTCGGTCGGGCTGAAGAAGTCCTTGGCGGTGAGGCTGCCGTCGCCGTTCACGCCGAGCCGGACCACCGACTCGCCGAGGTGGCCGGGCGGCTGGTTGCCGGGGCCGGGGCTCGGCGAGGCGCCCGTGCCGGCGCCGTTGCCGGTGGTGAGGAAGATCCGGCCGGAGCCGTCCGAGACCAGCCCGCCGCCGCTGTGCCAGATGCCGGCCTCCTGGGTGTCCGAGCCGGCCTCGGCGGACCACAGGGTGAGGCTGCGGGTGCCGGTGTTCACGCCGACCACCTGGCCGACGTACGGGCCGGTGTCGCAGTAGGAGGCGAAGGCGGCGTACACCGCGCCGTTCATCAGCAGCAGGCCGGGACGCTGCGCGGCGGTGAACGCGTTGAACGGGTGGCCGGGGCTGTTGGTCGGCGTGCCCTGGATGGTCACCGGCCAGCCCGCGCGCTCGATGCCCGTGGAGGCGCTCATCGCGTGGACGTACCAGTGCGGGTGCTGGACGTCCGGCCCGTCGTTGACCTTGCTGGTGAGGTAGACGGTGTTGGACGCCGGGTCGTACACCGGGGTGGAGGTGATCCCGGTGTACGCGGCCGGGTCGTTGCAGTGGACGGACGAGGTGGGCCAGGCCTGGCCGACCTGGCGGGTCCAGTTGGTCTTCCCGGTGACGCGGTCGATGCCGTAGACGTAGTTGTTCTCGGTCGCGACGACCACGTTCGTGCCGGTGACCAGCGGCTGGGCCAGCACCGACCCGTTCACCGGGGTGGACCAGCGCCGGCCGAAGCCCGCGGCGGACACCTGGGCGGGCGACAGGTTCGGCTCGTTCGCGTCCCACCCGGTGCGCTTGTTGTTGAACGAGATGGTGCTCTCGACGGCCTGAGCCGGCGTCGCGAACCCGAACAGCAGCAGGCCCGCCGCGGCCGCTGCCCCCGCCTTCAGCCGCAGCAGCGCCCGCCCCCTCCTCCCTCCCCTGCCGTGCCGGTGTGTCGGTGAACTGAGTAGCGTCATGTGCTCCGCCCTGGTCTCCGGTGTGCATGGACGTCGAGGTCCCGGCCGAGGGCCCATTGTGAGGACGGCACACCGGATCCCCGGTGATCTGCGGCGCGACGCGGCAGAGGCTTCATGCGAGGGGAGCAGCCGCGCCGCCCGCCGGGCGGCCACCGCACCACTCACCGTCAGGGCCCCTGGCGGGTGCGCCATCATGGCGCCATGGCAGATGAAACGATCACCGCTCGCACCATCGCCGACCGCCACCTCGACCAGGTGGCCGCCCACGACCCGGTCAGCGCCGCCTGGTTGGGCCTGCACCCGGGCGACGACCGGCAGCCGGACCTCTCACCGGACGGGTTCGAGGCGCTCGCCGACCTCGCCCGCCGCACCCTCACCGCACTCGACGCCGCCCCCACCACCGCCACCCCCGCGACCGACCCCGCGACCGACCCCGCGACCGACCCCGCCGACCGGGCCTGCGCCCGGCTGCTCCGCGAACGCCTGACCGCCGAGCTCGCCGTCCACGACTCCGGCGAGAACTACCGGCAGCTGCGCAACATCGCCGCACACGTCCACAGCGTCCGGGACGTCTTCACCTACATGCCGACCGACACCGACGGCGACTGGGCCGCGGTCGCCGGCCGGATGCGCAACCTGCCCGCCGCCCTCCACGGGTACCGCGCGACCCTCACCGAGGGGATGGGCCGGCGCCTGCTCGTCGCGCCCCGCCAGGCCGCCGCCGTCGTCGACCAGCTGACCGCCTGGACCGGCGAGGGCACCGGCGGCGCCGGCTGGTTCGCCGACTTCGTCACCCCCGGCCCCGAACGGCTGCGCGGCGAACTCGACACCGCCGCCCTCGGCGCCACCGCCGCCGTCGCCGACTTCCGCGACTGGCTGCGCGACACCTACGCGCCGGCCACCGCCGACACCCCGGACGCCGTCGGCCGGGACCGCTACCGGATCGCCGTACGCCACCACACCGGCGCCGACGTCGACCTGGACGAGGCCTACGCCTGGGCCTGGGAGGAGTTCCGCCGGACGGCCGCCGAGATGCGCGCCGAAGCCGAACGCGTCCTGCCCGGAGCGGGCGTCCTCGCGGCGATGCGCCACCTGGAGGAGCACGGCCACACCGTCCGAGGCGAGGAGGCCGTCCAGGACTGGCTGCAGCAGGTCATGGACCGGGCGATCACCGCCCTCGACGGCACCCACTTCGACATCACCGGACCGCTGCGCCAGGTGGAGTCCCGGCTCGCGCCCGCCGGCAGCGCCGCCTCCCCGTACTACTCCGGGCCCAGCCTCGACTTCAGCCGCCCCGGCCGCACCTACTTCCCCACCCTCGGGCGGGACTCCTTCCCCACCTGGCAGCTCGTCAGCATCTGGTACCACGAGGGCGTTCCCGGCCACCACCTGCAACTCGCCCAGTGGGTCGCCCTCGCCGACCGGCTCAGCCGCTACCAGACCACCCTGGGCATGGTCAGCGCCAACGTCGAGGGCTGGGCCCTGTACGCCGAACGCCTGATGGACGAGCTCGGCTTCCTCGACGACCCCGCCAACCGCCTCGGCTTCCTCGACGAACAGATGCTGCGCACCATCCGGGTGATCATCGACATCGGCATGCACCTCGGCCTGACCGTCCCCGCCGACGCCGAGTTCCACCCCGGCGAGCGCTGGACCCCGGAACTCGCCACCGAGTTCATGGCCACCTACAACGGCAGCCCCGCCGAACTGCGCGACAGCGAGATCGTCCGCTACCTCGGCTGGCCCGGCCAGGCCATCGGCTACAAGCTCGGCGAACGCGCCTGGCTCCAGGGCCGCGAAGCCGCCCGCCGCCGCCACGGCGCCGCCTTCGACCTCAAGTCCTGGCACATGAAAGCCCTCGCCCAGGGCTCCCTCGGCCTCGACGACCTCGCCGGCGAACTCGCCGCGCTGTAGGCCCCGTCCGCGCACCATCGCAGTACCTGCGCCAAACCCCACGGAGATCCCCACCCCCTTTCACCCCACCGTGGGGTTTGGCTCAACGAACCACGGCCCCGATGCCGAGAACCCAACCGTGGGGTGGCGGCGCTGAGGGCCGCCACCCCTCCCTCCCTCCGGCTCGGCGTCGCCGACGGCGTCGGGTTCCTAGGCGTCCTCCCGGCCGCGGAAGGCTCGGCGGTACTCCCTCGGCGCGACGCCGACGCGGGCGGTGAAGACCGGGCGGAGGGAGACCGCCGAGGTGAAGCCGCAGCGGGTGGCGACGGTGTCGACGGGGAGGTCGGTCTCCTCCAGGAGGCGTTGGGCGGTGAGGACGCGCTGGTCGAGGAGCCAGCGGGTCGGGGTGGTGCCGGTGGTGGCGGTGAAGCGGCGGGCGAAGGTGCGGTCGGACATCAGGGCGGCGGCCGCCATGCGGGGGACGGTCCAGGGGGTGTCGAGGGAGGCGAGGATCTCGGCGCGGACCCGGGCGAGGGGGTCGTCGGCGGTGGGCTCCGGGACCGGGGTGGGGATGAACTGGGCCTGGCCGCCGGCCCGGAAGGGGGCGGTGACCATGGCGCGGGCGATGGTGGCGGCGGTCTGCTGGCCGTGGGCGGTGCGGACGAGGTGGAGGCAGAGGTCGATGCCGGCCGCGACGCCGGCCGAGGTCCACAGGCCGTCCCCGCCGGTGAAGAGCACCTCGGGGCGGACCGTCACCGCCGGGAAGCGGCGGGCGAGTTCGGGGGCGAGCGCCCAGTGGGTGGTGGCCTCGCGGCCGTCGAGCAGGCCGGCTTCGGCGAGGACGAAGGCGCCCGCGCAGAGCGAGGCGACGGGGACCCCGCGGGCGCGGGCGGCCCGGAGGGCGGCGTGGACGGCGGGGTCGCGGGCGGCGTCCGGGTCCTCGATGCCGGGGACGACGACCAGGTCGCAGTCGGCGAGTGCGGGGAGCCCGTGGTCGGGGACGCGTTCCAGCCCGCCGCCCAGCCGTACCCGGGTGCCGTCGGGGCCGCAGACCCGCAGGTCGAAGGCGGGCAGGCCGGGCCGGGAGGTCCGGTTCGCCCACACCTCGCCGATCACCGCGTAGTCGAAGGCCCGGACACCGTCGAAGATCAAGCAGCCCACTGTGCGCATGACGGAAAGCTACGGCAGACCGGTGGCAGGAACCTATCGATGGGTGGCATCTCCGCCTCTCACGGCCCCGGCACCCGCCCGAGCACGATGGACGCATGAACACCGACGCCTTCGACGCCCCCCTCACCCTCGACTCCGACGCCGTCCTGCTGCTCATCGACGTCCAGCGGGGCTTCGAGGACCAGGACTACTGGGGCCCCCGCGACAACCCGCAGGCCGAACAGCGGATCGCCGAACTGATCGCCGCCTGGCAGGCCACCGGCCGCCCGATCGTCACCGTCCAGCACGCCTCCGCCGCCGGGCCGCTGGCGAAGGGCACGCCGGGGTACGAGCTGAAGGACTTCGTCGCGGAGATCACCCCGGAGCTGCACGTCACCAAGACGGTGAACAGCGCCTTCTACGGCACCCCGGACCTGCACGCCTGGCTGCAGGAACGCGGCGCCCGCCAGCTGGTGGTCACCGGGATCATCACCAACGTGTGCAACGAGACCACCGCCCGGATGGCCGGCAACCTCGGCTACGACGCGATCTTCCCGACCGACGCCATGCACTCCTTCGACATGACCGGCCCCGACGGCACCACCGTCCCCGCCGCCGACCTGGCCCGCGCCACCGCGACCACCCTGCACGCCATGCGGTTCGCCAAGGTGGTCACGACGGAGAAGGTCCTGGAGGCGGCAAAGGCCTGAACGATCAGGCCCGGAGCAGCTGTTGGTACGCGTTGCCCTCCTCCGCGTTGAGCAGCACGTACGACGCCCCGAGGCCGAACGCGACCTCCCGCAGCCGTGCCAACGCCTCGGCCTCGGTGGGCACGGAGAGGCCGAGCGCGGCGGCGGCCGCGTCCCGGTCGGCGTAGTGGCCGGGCTCCTCCTCCAGGTAGTCCTCGGCCGCCTCCGCGCTCTCCGCGACCGTGAGCCGCCGGCAGTCCCGCCACCACGGCACGGCCAGCAGCAGCCGGACCAGCTCCGGCAGTCCGACGGCGAGCAGGGCGGCGCCGCCCTCGGAGTCGGCGTACAGCACGGGACGCTCCTCGCCGCCCTCGCCGCAGAGGAAGTAGGTGCCGCCCGCGCCGTCCTTGGCCACCGGCTCCAGGGCGGCGCCGGAGGCGAGCACCACCTCCTCGACGTGCTCGTAGCACCGGGAGGGGTCGAACTCGCCCGGCCAGGCCAGGTAGTCGGCGGCGACGGGGTTGGCGTGGATCGCGTCGAGGAGGGACATGGCGGCCACCCTACGGCGCGCCGCCGACACGGCCCCCGGCGGTCGTGCCCCTGGCCGACGGATGCTCAGCTGACGAGCGCTCAGGCCGACGTGAGCTCAGGCCGCCAGCCGCTCCGCCAGGTACTCCTCCCAGGTCCGCCGCCCGTGCTCGGCCCCCGTCAGGGTCAGGTTGTCGCCGGCCCGGTAGGCGCGCCCGACCTTGCCGGGCACCCGGACGGGCAGCTGGCGGCGGCTGCGGCCCCGCGCCTCCAGGTACCGCCGGGTCAGCTCGCCCATCTCGTACACCGTGGGGCCGGCCAGGTCGGGGACCGCGCCGGCCGGCTCGCCCAGGGCGAGCTCCACCAGCCGGGCGGCGACCTCGCGCACGTCCACGGGCTGCCAGCGGACCCCGCCCGGCGCCGGGACGACCGGCAGCTTCGCCATCTTCTCGACCACGGTGAACGCCAGGTCGTGGAACTGGGCGGCCCGCAGGACGGTGTACGGCAGGCCCGAGCCGGCCACCGCCTCCTCGGCGGCGAGCTTGGCCCGGAAGTAGCCGAGCGGGATCCGGTCGGCGCCGATCACCGAGATGTACACCAGGTGCCGCACCCCGGCCCGCCGGGCGGCGTCGACCACCAGCCGGGTGGCCGCGTCGTCGCCCTTCGGGCCGCCCGCGAGGTGCAGCACGGTGTGCACGCCGGCCATCGCCTCGTCCAGCCGGGCGGCCGCCTCGGCCGGATCTCCGAGCAGGTCGCCGCGGGCGTAGGTCACGCCGTCGGCGGCGGCGCGCTCCTGCCGGCTGAGCACCCGCACCGGGCGCCCGGCCGCGCGCAGCAGCGGCAGGACCTGCCGGCCGAGGGTGCCGGTTCCGCCGGTGACCAGCATGAGGTCGTTCGTCACGATCGTCTCCGATTCGTCCCGGGCGGGGAGTTGATCTCCCCGCCGCAGCCGTTGTTTGGTTGCTCCTGCTGCCCTGACCCCTGGCGACGAAGGAATGTGACACGTGGACGACGCGGTGGACGAAAAACTTTCCCGGGCCGTGCTCTTCGAGGAGCAGCGCCCTCACCTGCGCGCGGTCGCCTACCGGATGCTCGGGTCGATCAGCGAGGCCGAGGACGCCCTGCAGGAGGCCTGGCTGCGGTACGACCGCACCGACACCGCCGAGGTGGAGAACCTGGGCGGCTGGCTGACCACCGTGGTCTCCCGGGTCTGCCTGAACCTGCTGCGCGCCCGTGCCCAGCGCCGCGAGGAGCCGCTGGAGCCGGCCGGGCCGGGCGGCGAGCCGGGCCCGCGCATCCCGGACCCGCTGCTGCGGCGCGAGGGCGTGGTGGACCCGGAGCAGGAGGTGATGCTCGCGGACTCGGTCGGGCTGGCGCTGATGGTGGTGATGGAGTCGCTGTCGCCGGCCGAGCGGGTCGCCTTCGTGCTGCACGACATGTTCGCCGTGCCGTTCGACGAGATCGCCCCGCTGATCGAGAAGACGGCGGCCGCCACCCGCCAGCTGGCCAGCCGGGCCCGCCGCAAGGTGCAGGGCCAGGCGCCCGCGCCGGACCCGGACCTCGGCCGGCAGCGGGTGGCGGTGGACGCCTTCTTCGCCGCCGCCCGCAACGGGGACCTGGGCGCGCTGGTCGCCGTGCTCGACCCGGACGTGGTGCTGCGCTCGGACGGCGGGGTGGGGATGGCCCGGCACTCGGTGGTGCTCTCGGGCTCCGCCACGGTGGCCGGCCAGGCCGTCCTGTGGGGCAAGCTGTCGCCGTTCGCCCGCCCGGCGCTGATCAACGGCACCGCGGGCGCGGTGGTCATCGGCGACAACGGCCGGGCGCTGTCGATCATGGCGTTCACCGTGGTGGACGACGCGATCGTCGCGATCGACGTGCTCACCGACCCGGAGCGGCTGGCCGCGCTGGACCTCTCGGACTTCCGGGACCGCTAGGGCGGCGAAGGGGGAGGGCCACCGCCCTCCCCCTTCGGCATTCGCAACGCCGTCAGCGCCCGACCGCGCCGTCCAGCTGCTCGCGGATGATGTCGGCGTGCCCGGCGTGCCGCCCGGTCTCCTCGATCATGTGGACCAGCACCCAGCGCAGCGACGGGCCTTCGGCGTTCGGCCGCAGCGAGCGGACGCCCGGGCGGTCGAGGTCGGCGCCGACGGCGGCGGTCACCGCGTTGGAGCGGGCGATCGCGTCCCGGTACGCGGCGATCTCCTCGGCGACCGTGGCGCCGTCCAGCGGGATGTCGTCGGACTCGCGCGGCTCCTCCCCCAGCCCCCGGTAGGCCCACTCGAACCAGTTGAGTTCGACGACCGTCAGGTGCCGCACCAGCCACAGCAGGCTGGTGCCGGAGGCGACGCCGGGGCGTCGGGCGTCCTCGTCGGAGAGCCCGGCGAGCTTGCCGATCACGGCCTCGCGCAGGTAGTCGAGGAAGGCCACCAGGGTGGTCGGCTCGTCGGCGTTGATGCCGGGCGGGCGGTTGTCGGAGCGCTTGCGTGCGGGCGCGGTGTTCTCGGTCACCGCGCCACCCTAGCCAGCACCGACCCGCCGGGACACCGGGTTTGAGCGTCCGTCACCAGCCCTGCGCGACCACCCAGGCGGCGAGGTGCCGGGCGCAGTCGTCCACCGACTCCCGCCAGGTGTGGCCCGCGCCGTCCCCGGCCTCGTCGCTGACGTGCTTGACCAGCCGCACCGGCACCCCGGCCCGGTGGGCGACGGTCGCGACGGCGTAGCCCTCCATGTCGACCAGGTCGGCGTGCTCGGCGAGCCGGTCGCGGGCGGCGGCGTCGGAGACGAACAGGTCGCCGGTGGCCAGGACCGGCCCGTCGCCCTTGCCGACCTCCAGCGGCGCGCCGTACTGGCGCCCGGTCAGCGCGTGCAGGCTCGCGGTGTCGAGGTCGTGCTGGATCACCTGGACCACGTGGTGAGTGCCCTCCCAGCCGGGGCGCAGCGCGCCGGCCGTACCGAGGTTGATCACCTCCGAGGGCTTCTCGCCCCGGGCGAGGACGGTGGCCAGCGCGGCGGCGGCGTTGACCTTCCCTATCCCGGTGAGCAGCACGGGCAGTCGCTCGTCCAGGTGGGCGGCTTCCTCGCGGACGGCCACGACGAGCAGCGGGCGGTCGGGCGAGATCGTTCCAAGCAGGCGCATGTGCCCATGGTACGGAGCGGGGGGTGCCGCGCCCGGGCGCGCGCCCGCAAACGGACCCCCGCGCTCCGCCCGGTCGGGGGAACCGCGTAGGGTGCGGGCCGCGTCGGACGGTTCGCCACCTCTCCGTACGGACGGCGACACGAAGTCTCCGTACGGACGGCGACACGAGTCTCCGCGCGGACGGCGACACGAGCGGGGCCCCGTACGGTGCGCGGACCGGCCGTGCGACCGCCCGGACCGCGTGTGCGGACCGCGCGGGGCGGGCGGAAACCGTGAACGACAAGCTCAAGATCGACGCAAGTCGGGTGTGGCCGGGGGGAGTCGCGGCCATACTGCTGCCATCGGCCGGGCCCCGGGGAACGGGTCCGGCCCCAGGGGAGGATGAGGCGGGTGGCGACACCAGTAGGCAACGGCGCACCGAACGCCGCGGTCCCGGCCCGGCCGGGCCGCCCGCCGGGACCGGCGGCCGCGACGGCATCGGCACCACTCGTGAAGCCGGGCAGACCCGGCGGGGCGCCCGTCCGGCGCCCCCCGACGGGCGTGGTCACCGGCGCCCGCGCCCGGCTCGCCCAGGCCACCCGCACCGCGCCCGGCCGGCTGCGGCTGGCCGGGGTGGTGCTCGCGGCGCTGACCGTGGCCTTCGGCGGGCTCACCGCCTGGCAGTTGGAGACCAGGGCGGAGGCCGCCGACCGGGTGGTCTCGTACAGCCAGCCGCTCAGCCGGGACGCCGCCGAGATCCACCGCAACCTGGCCGACGCCGCCACCACCGCGGCGAGCGGCTTCCTGCTGGCCGGCGCCGAGCCGAAGGCCGTCCGGGACCGCTACGAGCAGGACCTCGCCACGGCCGCCCGGCTGGTCGCCGAGGCCGCCGCCCGGACCACCTCGACCTCCCCCGCGCAGGACTCGCTAGCCCGGCTGAACCAGCAACTCCCGTCGTACGCCGGTCTGGTGGAAACCGCCCGGGCCGACAACCGGCAGGGCATCCCGCTCGGCGGCGCCTACCTGCGGTACGCCTCCGAGCAGATGCAGACCGTCCTGCTGCCGGCCGCCGCCGAACTGGCCACCGCCGAGAACAACGAGCTGGCGGCCGACTACGCCGCGGCCAAGTCGGTGCCCTGGGGCGCGTACGGCCTGGCGGTGGTCGTCCTGGCCGCGCTGGCCTGGGTGCAGCTGACCCTGTTCCGCCGCACCAACCGGGTGTTCAACATCGGACTGCTGGGCGCCACCGCAGCCGTGCTGGCCGGCGCGCTCTGGCTCACCGTCACCGGTCTGACCACCAACGCGGCCCTGAAGAGCAGCGACCGCGAGGGCGCGACGCCGCTGCGGGCGCTCAACGCCGCCCGGGTCGACGTACTGACCGCCCGGCTGGCCGAGAACCTGCACCTCGTCGCCCGCGGCTCGACCACCAAGTACGCCGACCAGTGGACCAAGGCCACCGAGCACCTGGAAGCAGCCGGGGCCAGGGACGCTCCGCTGGAGCGCCGGGCCGGCTCGCTCCCGGAGGCCGTCCGGCTCGCGCCGCCGGCCGCCGAGGCGAGCGTGCGGGGGGCGGCGGAGCAGTTCGACCTGTGGCGCGACCGGCACGACGCGGCCCGGAAGCTGGAGGTCGACAACGCCGACTACCAGGGCGCCCTGGACGCGACCGTGACGGCCGACGCCGGCACGCCGACCGCCGACGCCTTCTTCAACTCCACCGACCGGGCGCTGGCCCAAGCGGCCGACATCGAGCAGGACAGGTTCAAGCGGTCCGCCGAGGGCACCGGCGGCGACCTGCGCACCACCGCCGTCGCGGCCGCGCTGCTCGGTCTGGTGGCCGCGGCCGCCGCGCTGCGCGGCCTGGGCCGACGACTGGCCGAGTACCGGTAACCGGCAAGGGGGAAACGGACAGATGCGCAAGAGAACCGTACCGACCCGATCCGCCGCCGCCGTGGCGCTGCTGGCCGCGGGCGCCGTCGTGCTCGCCGGCGGCGGCCCGGTCGGCGCCGCGCCGACGGCCGCGACCGCCACGGGCACCGCCCCGCAGACGGCCCAGGCCGCCCAAGCCGCACAGGCCGCACAGGCCGCCCAGGCCGCCCAGGCCGCAGAGGCCGCACAGCAGGACCAGGCCGACTGCGACATCACCAAGAGCGTGCCGCCGAGCACCGAGGACGGCCCGGCCGTGAAGGCCATCAAGGCCAAGCGCACCCTGGTGATCGGCGTCGACCAGAACAGCTACCGCTGGGGCGCCCGCAACCCGAACACCGGCCAGATCGAGGGCTTCGACATCGACCTCGCCCGGGCGATCGGCACCGCCGTCATGGGCGACGCGGACAAGGTGGTGCTGAAGCCGGTGGCGACCGCCGACCGGATCGACGCCATCAAGAAGGGCCGGGTCGACCTGATCGTCCGCACCATGACGATCAACTGCAAGCGGATGGAGGACGTCGCCTTCTCCAAGCCGTACTTCAACATCAGCCAGCGCGTCCTGGTGCCCAAGGCCTCGCCCGCGAAGACCATCGACGACGCGGTCAAGGGCAGGACTGTCTGCGTCGCCGACGGCGGCACCGGGCAGGCCGTGATCAAGGACATGAACACCGCCGGACAGGTCGTCACCGTCGGCAACCAGCTGGACTGCCTGGTGCTGATGCAGCTCGGCAAGGTCGACGCCACCATGACCGACAACGGCCTGGCGGCCGGTCAGGCCGCCCAGGACCAGACCGTGCGGATCGTGGACGGCGAGGCGCAGCCGGAGGTGGTGGGCGTCGCCATGCTGAAGGAGAGCCCCGACCTGACCGCCCGGGTCAATCAGGTGCTGGCGGACTACTACGCGCGCGGCGACTGGGCCCGTTCGTACGACCGCTGGCTCAAGCCGTACATGCTCAACGACGCGGAGCGGTTCTGGCCGGGCACGCGCTGAGGCACCGGCAGGACGTCCGGGCCCGGGGTGTTGACACCGTCTTGACGCCCCGCGCCCGTACCGCCCGAACGGCCACCGGCTAGGGTTCGGGACGATCACCGCGGGGAGACCGGTGGTGGACAACGGGGGGTTGTCGTGGGACCGCACGTCAGGCACGTCGGGATCGCACGCGAGGAAGGAAGGACACCGCGGTGGCGGCATCGGCTGGCCCGGCACTGAGCCGGGAGGAGGTGGACCGCGCGCTCGCGCGCCTCGGCGCGGAGCGGGACGCGGTCGAGTCCGCGCTGCTCGCCCTGCAGGACCACCCGGGCCTGCGACTGCTGGAGGGCGCCGAGCTCACCGGGCGCACCCTGGAGCGCTGGTCGGTCGCCGGGAAGGGCCTGCCGCTGCTCTGGGCCCTGTTCGACCGCTACTCCGAGGCGCTGGCCTCGGCGCGCGCCGTACGGGCCCGCAAGGCCAAGCCCGGCGCGCCCGAACTCGCCGAACTGAACGAACTGTTGACCGGTGACGCGGTGACCGTCCCGGGCGGCGCGGTGCCGGACGGGCCGCAACTGCTCGGCGCGCCCGCCAAGCTGGTCGAGCGGGTCAGCCTGGACGCGCTGATGGCCCGGATGAACTCCTGGTACGCCACCGTGCTGGAGGTGGTCAGCGCCGCCGACGCCGTCTGGTCGGCGCTGCCGGCCCGGATCGACCTGCTGCTGGCCGAGCTCCACCGGGTGCGGACCCTGGCCGGCTCGCTCGGCGTGCGCTCCGGCGTCCACCCGCTGGGCGACGACCTGACCGGCATCGAACAGGACCTCACCGAGCTGCGCACCGAGGTGCGCGGCGACCCGCTGGCGCTGTGGCGCCCGGCCCGGGTGCCCGCCCAGCGCGGCACGGTGCCGGAGGGCTCGGCCTTCGCCGGGCCCGCCGGGGTGGTGGACACCGAGCGGTTCGACCGGGCCGGGCGGGCGCTGGACGGCGTCCGGCTGGAGCTGGAGGACCTGCTGCGGCTGCGCGACGAGGCCGAGGAGCGGCTGCAGGGCGTCGGCGACCTGCTCCAGCGGGCCGACGCCACACTGGCCGAGGCCCGCCGGGCCCGCGGCGAGGTGCTGGCGAAGATAGCCGCCAGCGACGTCCCGGCGGTACCGGGCCCGGCCTCGGCGCTGCGCGAGCGGATCATCGCGGCGCTGGACCTGCGGCAGGCCGGGCAGTGGGGCCGACTGGCGCCGCTGCTGGACACGCTGGAGGACGCCGCCGCCAAGGAGCTGGCCCGGGCCCGGCAGTCCCTCACCGAGGTGACCCAGCCGCTGGCCGTCCGGGCCGAGCTGCGCGGCCGGCTGGACGCCTACAAGGCGATGGCGGCCCGGCTGCGGGTCGCCGAGGACCCGGAAGTGCTCGAACGGTACGAGAAGGCGCGCTGGCTGCTGTGGAGCGCGCCGTGCGACCTGCGGGCGGCGGCCGCCGCGGTGGCCCGGTTCCAGCAGTCGCTGCGCCCGGCCCAGACCGAGGCCGAGGGCGGGCAGGTTCAGGAGGCGGCCGGCCGGCCGCCGGTCGACGGACAGGTTCAGGGGGGCTGAGGTTGATGGGCGAGACCTGCGTACGGCCGGACTGCTCCGGCAGCGGCAGCATCGACGCCGACGGCTACTGCGACGAGTGCGGGCTGGCCCCGGCGGGCGGGACCACCGCGACGCCGAAGGCGCCCGCGGGGGCGTCCGCGGGGGCGTCCGCGGGGGCGTCCGCGGCGGGGGCGGGTGCCGCCGGCCCCGGCGCGCCCTGCCCGCGCGACTGCTCCGGCAGCATCGACACGGACGGCTACTGCGACGAGTGCGGCCTGACCCCGCCCGAGGCCGACACCGGCGTCACCCAGCCCTGGGTCCCGTCCGCCCGGGTCTCCCCGGACTCCGGCCGCAGCGGCTCGATGTCGGCCCGCACCGGCTCCGCCCGCTCGATGTCCGGCCGCTCCCGCTCCAACCGCTCGACCCGCACCGGCAGCAGCCGCTCGGTCTCCGTACGCACCCGGGGCAGCGTCAGCGCGGGCACCCGCAACCGGCTGGGCGCCGGCCTGGTCACCGTGCCGACCGTCGCGACGGCCGACCCGGCCCAGGCGGTGCTGGCCAACCCCGAGGTGCCCGAGCGCAAGCGGTTCTGCTCCAAGTGCGAGGCCCCGGTGGGCCGGGAGAAGAACGGCCGCCCCGGCCGCCCGGACGGCTTCTGCACCAAGTGCGGCACGCCCTACTCGTTCACGCCCAAGCTGCGCCGGGGGGACCTGGTCGGCGGGCAGTACGAGGTGGTGGGCTGCCTGGCGCACGGCGGGCTCGGCTGGATCTACCTGGCGGTGGACCGGCGGCTCGACGACAAGTGGGTGGTCCTCAAGGGCCTGCTGGACACCGGGGACGAGGACGCGCTGGCCGCGGCCGTCGCCGAGCGGCGCTTCCTGGCCGAGGTGGACCACCCGAACATCGTCCGGATCATCAACTTCGCCGAGCACCCGGACCTGCGCACCGGCGCCACCGACGGCTACATCGTGATGGAGTACGTCGGCGGCAAGTCGCTCAAGGACATCGCCAACGACCGCCGCACCCCGGACGGACGGCGGGAGCCGCTGCCGGTCGAGCAGGCGATCGCGTACGCGCTGGAGGCGCTGCCGGCCCTGGGCTACCTGCACGGCCGGGGCCTGGTGTACTGCGACTTCAAGATCGACAACGCCATCCAGAGCGGCGACACGCTCAAGATCATCGACATGGGCGCCGTCCGCCGCCTCGACGACGACGGCCCGATCTACGGCACCATCGGCTACCAGGCCCCGGAGATCGCCACCGACGGCCCCTCCCCCGCCTCCGACCTGTACACCGTCGCCCGCACCCTCGCGGTGCTCACCTTCGACTTCCCGGGCTACAGCACCACCTACCGGGACTCCCTGCCCGGCCCCGAGGACGTCGAGGCCTTCGCCACGTACGAGTCGTACTACCGGCTGCTGGTCCGCGCCACCGACCCGGACCCGGCCCGCCGCTTCGCCTCCGCCGAGGAGATGGCCGACCAGCTGACCGGCGTGCTGCGGGAGATCCTCGCCCTCCAGAACGACCGGCCCTACCCCGCGCTCTCCACCCTCTTCGGCCCCGAACTGCGCGTCGTCGACACCGAGTTGGTCCTGCCCACCGAAGCCGCCGGACAGCTCCGGGTGACCGCCCTGGACCCGGCCGCCGCCGCCCTCGCCCTGCCCATCCCCCGGGTCGACCCGGGCGACCCCAACGCCGGCTTCCTCGCCACCCTGCTCTCCCCCGACCCCGAGGAGGCGCTCACCGCGCTGGCCGGCGCCCCCACCTCCTCGGTGGAGAGCCGGCTGCGCGAACTGCGCGCCCTGCTCGAACTCGGCCGCCACCGCGACGCCGTGGCCCACCTCGCCGCACTGGAACAGGACCACCCGGACGACTGGCGGGTGGTCTGGTACCGCGGCCTCACCGCCCTGGTCGGCGCCGCCGAGGGCACCGGCGAAGGAGTCTCCGGCGAGCCGGAGGCGAGCGGGCGCACCACCTCCCTCCGCGCCGCCGCCGAGGCCTTCGACGCGATCTACGACGCCTTCCCCGGCGAGGCCGCGCCCAAGCTGGCCCTCGCCAACTGCGCCGAACTGCTCGGCGACGGCGGCGACGCGGCCGAGTTCTACCGGCTGGTGTGGGCCACCGACCAGGCCTACCTGAGCGCCGCATTCGGGCTGGCCCGGGTCCGGCTGGCCGAGGACGACCGGGCCGGCGCGGTCCGCGTCCTGGAGTCCGTCCCGGCCACCTCCAGCCAGTACACCGCCGCCCGGATCGCCGCCGTCCGGGCCCGGCTGCGCGAGCGCCCCGCCACCGACGAGCTGGCCGCCGACCTCGGCGCGAGCTCCGCGCAGCTGACCGCGCTGCGGCTGGACGACCGCCGCCGCGAGGAGCTCTCGGTCGAGGTGCTCGGCGCGGCGCTCGGCTGGGTCGGCGCCGGCTCGGCCGGTGCCCGGCCGGCCGCCGAGCTGGTGGTACTGGGACGTCCCGCGCAGGAGCGGGAACTGCGCTTCGCCCTGGAGCAGTCCTACCGGGTACTCGCCCGGTTGGCCGACCGGGCGGAGACCAGGATCGAGATGGTGGAACGGGCCAACCGTGCCCGTCCCAGGACGTGGGTGTAGCCGATGCCGCAGCAGACCGAGTGCCCGAGCTGTTCCGAGCCGATGGACCCGGAGGACGCCTTTTGCAACTCCTGCGGCGCCGGTCGGGACGGCCGGACGGCCCCGGGCGCGATGCCCACGGGCTGGGCCGCCGCCCGGGGTGAGGCCGTACCGCAGCAGCGCGGGCCGGTCTGCGTGCACTGCGGGCAGCCGCAGGTCACCGCGGACGGCTACTGCGAGGGCTGCGGCGGCGCCCAGCCGCGCCCGCGCGACCACATGGAGAAGGCGCTCGGGGGCGTCGCCGGGGTCAGCGACCGCGGCGTGCGCCACCACCGCAACGAGGACAGCTTCACCGTCGCCGCGACCTCGCTGCCCGGCGGCGAGCCGGTCGTGGTCGCCGTGGTGTGCGACGGCGTCTCCTCCTCCGACCGCCCGGACGAGGCCTCGGCGACCGCCGTCGACTGCGCCTCCGAGTCGCTGCTGACCTCGCTGGAGGCCGGCCGCGACCCGGGCGAGGCGATGCGCGCGGCCATCGCCGACGCCGCCAAGGCCGTCGCCGACCTGGCGACCGACGGCGCCGGCCCGGTCCGGCCCGACCTCAACGCGCCCGCCTGCACCTACGTCAGCGCCATAGCCGCGGGCGGCCGGGTCACCATCGGCTGGGTCGGCGACACCCGGGCGTACTGGATCCCGGACGACCGCGCCGCCGCCGAGCCGTTCCGGCTCACCCAGGACGACTCCTGGGCGGCCCGGATGGTCGAGGCCGGGCTGATGGGCGAGGCCGAGGCGTACGCCGACCCCCGGGCGCACGCGATCACCGGCTGGCTCGGCGCCGACGCCGAGGAGGTCGTGCCGCACACGCTCGACTTCACCCCGCACGTCCCCGGGGTGGTGCTGATCTGCACCGACGGCCTGTGGAACTACGCCGAGGCGGCCACCGACCTGGCGTACTACGTCCGTCCGGACGCCCGCACCGAGCCGCTCGCGACGGCGCAGACCCTGGTGAAGTTCGCGGTCGCCGCCGGCGGCCACGACAACATCACCGTCGCCGTACTGCCGATCGACCCGCCGGCCGTGCCGGTCGAGGAGGCCGAGCAGACCCCCACGGCGCTGGACCTGCCGGTCATCACCCGGCGGCCCGTCCCGGAGGACGACGAGGACCACGATCCGACCCTGCCGGACCTCCCGGTGATCGGCTCCCCCGCCGCCCCGCTGCCGCCGGCCCCGCCGGTCCCGCCCGCACCGCCCGCACCGCCCGCACCGCCGGCGGTCCCCCCGGCCCCGCCCACCGCACCGCCCGTCCCGCCGCTGCCGCCGCACCCGCCGACGGCCTGACCCGACCGCCGGGCGGCCCGACCGGCCGCCCGGCGCACGCCACGGCGCCACGGTGCGCCGGCCCCGGCCGGCGGACCGCCCCACCGTCCTGATCACATCCACCCCTCACCCGACGGGAGCCGACCGCCCCATGGCAACACTGGCGAAGCCGAACCTGCCCAGGTTCGACGTGGAGATCTTCCAGAACGAGTACCTGGCCGACGGCGCCCGCGAGGTCAACGCCATCGTCACCGTCACCGCGACCGGCGGCGGCACCTCGGGCGGCCGCCCGCTCGGGATCACCGACGCCTCGCCCGCGAACGCCGACTCGGCCGCGGCCGTGGTGATCCTGGTGGACTGCTCGGGATCGATGGACTACCCCAAGAGCAAGATCAACGGCGCCCGGGAGGCCACCGCCGCCGCCGTCGACGCGCTGCGCGACGGCACCGCCTTCGCCGTGGTCGCCGGCACCCACGAGGCCCGCGACATCTACCCCGGCGACGGCACCCTCGCCACCGCCTCCGCCGCCACCCGCGCCGAGGCCAAGGAGTCGCTGCGCCGGCTCACCGCGGCCGGCGGCACCGCGATGGGCACCTGGCTGGCCAAGGCCGACAAGCTCTTCCTCACCCGCCGGGACATCGCCATCCGGCACACCATCCTGCTCACCGACGGCAACAACGAGCACGAGTCGGCGGAAGACCTCGCCCGCACCGTCGAGCGGGTCACCGGCCACTTCACCGCCGACTGCCGCGGCGTCGGCACCGACTGGCGGATCGACGAGCTGCGCAAGATCTCCTCCGCGCTGCTCGGCACCGTCGACATCGTCGCCGAACCCTCCGGCCTGGCCGACGACTTCCGCTCGATGATGACCGGCGCGATGGGCAAGCAGGTCGCCGACGTCGCGCTGCGGATCTGGACCCCGGCCAACGCCACCGTGAAGTTCGTCAAGCAGGTCGCCCCCTCGGTGGAGGACCTGACCGCCCGCCGCGCCGAGGCCGGCCCCCGGGCCGGCGACTACCCCACCGGCTCCTGGGGCGACGAGAGCCGCGACTACCACGTCTGCGTCGAGGTCCCGGCCGCCGCGATCGGCAGCGAGATGCTCGCCGCCCGGATCAGCCTGGTGCTGCCCCCGCAGGTCGGCGGCGGCACCCCCGAGGTGCTCAGCCAGGGCCTGGTCAAGGCGCTCTGGACCGACGACCTGGCCTCCTCCACCCGGATCAGCCCGCAGGTCGCCCACTACACCGGGCAGGCCGAGCTGGCCTCCTCCATCCAGGCGGGCCTGGAGGCCCACCGCGCCGGGGACGTCGACACCGCCACCGCCAAGCTGGGCGCCGCCGTCCGGATCGCGCACGCGACCGGGAACGAGGGCACCTACAAACTGCTTCAGAAGGTGGTGGACGTGGTGGACCCGAAGGAGGGTACCGTTCGGTTCCGTAAGAACGTGAGCGAGGCCGACTCGATGACCCTTGAGACCCGGTCGACCAAGACGGTACGTGTGAAGAAGTGACCGCTGAAGACGTGACCGGGCCGGCACCCCGGCGCGACGCCGCACCGAGCCGGCCCGAAACGAGGGGGACCTGATGCCGATCTGCCCGAGGGGCCACGAGTCGCAGGCCGAGGACTGGTGCGACTTCTGCGGCTTCCCGATGACCCCGCCGGCCGCCGCGCCCGGCGCCCACGGGGGCGCACCCGCCGGATACCCGCCCGGCACCGGCCCCGCGCCCGGCGCACCCGCCGGGTACCCGGGCGGTGCGTCCTTCGGCGGCCCGCCGCCCCCGCCCGCGATGCCGCCGGAGCAGGCCGTCCCGCCCGCCGGCACGCTGCCCCCGCCGAGCGGGTACCCGCCCCCGGGCGGCTACCCGCCGCCCGGCGCGCAGCAGGGCCTCACCGAGGGCCTGGTCCTCTGCCCGATCTGCCGCAGCCCGCAGACCGGCCGCTTCTGCGAGGAGTGCGGCTACGACTACGAGCTCTCCACGCCCTCGCGCCGCCAGGTCCCCGGCGCCGGCGCGCCCGCACCAGCGCCGGCCCCGGCCCCGCTGAACATCCCGGCCTCGTACGGCGGCGCCCCGCAGCAGCCGCAGGCCCCGTACGGCTACCCGCACCCGCAGCCGGAGCAGCCCCAGGCCGCCCAGCAGGCCGTGGCCCCGCCCGTCCCGCAGCAGCCGCAGGCCCCGGCGCAGCCACACACCTACGGCTACCCCCCGCCCGAGGGGGCGTTCCCCGAGGCGCCGGTGCGCGAGGACTCCGGCCCGGTGTACGCCCAGCCGGCCGGCCCCGGTCCGAACAACCGCGGCGGCGACTTCGGCACGTCCTTCCACCTCGCCCCGCCGCAGCCCCAGCACCCGCAGCAGGAGGCCGCCCCGGCCGAGCCGGTGCGGACCACCTGGATCGCCGTGGTCGCGGCCGACCGGGACTACTTCACCGACATGATGGCCCGCAGCGGCCCCGAGGCGGCCGGACTGTTCTTCCCGCCGTACTGCCCCGAGCGCCGGATCCCGCTCACCGGCCGCGGCCAGCTGCGGATCGGGCGGCGCAGCCAGCACCGCGGCACCGTGCCCGAGATCGACCTGTCCGTCCCGCCGGAGGACCCGGGCGCCTCCCACCAGCACGCGCTGCTCGCCGAACAGGCGGACGGCAGCTGGGTGCTGGTGGACCAGGACTCGACCAACGGCACCACCGTGAACGGCGGCGCGGAGCCGATCGCCCCGCACACCGCGGTGCCGCTCAACGACGGCGACCGGATCCACGTCGGCGCCTGGACGACCATCACGGTGCACCGCGCCTGACCCGTCTCTGAGCGCGCGTCAGCGACAATTCCGGCCGGGCCGGGTGGAATTCACCGTTTCACCCGGCCCGGCCGTTCTTCCCGGTTGCTCAAAGGATCCGCAAATCCCGCTCCGCGATGTGCACAGGACGCTCCGGAACCCCTACTCTCAGGGCACATGACTGCAGCTATATCCGCCGACGGCATCCGTCAGCGGTACGGGGATGTGCAGGCCGTCGACGGGGTGTCCTTCACCGTCGAGGCCGGCGAGTTCTACGGGATCCTGGGCCCCAACGGCGCCGGGAAGACCACCACCATGGAGATCCTGGAAGGCGTCCGGAAACCGGACGAGGGCCGGGTCGAGCTGCTGGGGATGAACCCCTGGCCGCGCAATCCGAAACTGCTGCCGAGAATCGGCGTGCAGTTCCAGGCCTCCGCCTTCTTCCGGAAACTGACGGCCCGGGAGACCATCCGCACCTTCGCGTCGTTCTACGGGGTCGGCCCCAAGCGGGCCGACGCGATGCTGGAGCGGGTCGGTCTGGGCGACAAGGCCGAGAGCCTGACCGAGAAGATGTCCGGCGGCCAGGCCCAGCGCCTGTCCATCGCCTGCGCACTGGCGCACGACCCGGAGCTCGTCTTCCTGGACGAGCCCACCACCGGCCTCGACCCGCAGTCCCGGCGCAACCTCTGGGACCTCCTGCGCGACATCAACGCCGAGGGCCGCACGGTCGTGCTCACCACGCACTACCTGGACGAGGCCGAGGTGCTCTGCGACCGGGTCTCGATCATGGACCACGGGAAGATCCTGCACACCGGCGCCCCGGCGGCGCTGATCCGCGAACTCGACGACACCGTCCGGATCAGCATCGCCTCCGGCCAGCTCCCGCTCGACCGGGCCCGCGAGCTGCTGACCGCGGCCGGCGCCGACATCGCCAACCTGGAGGACGACACCGTCTCGCTCTCCGTCTCCACCCGCCTTCCGGCCCCGGTGCTCAGCGTCCTGGCCGAGCAGAACGCGCTGCGCGGCCTCGAGGTGCGCGGCGCCACCCTGGAGGACGTCTTCCTCCAGCTGACCGGACGGGAGTTCCGCGCATGACCCCCACCACGTCCACCGAGCCGAAGGTCCCCGCCCAGCGGGGCGGTCGGGCCGGTGCCGCCGGCGAGCGGGAACGGGTCAGCGCGTTCTGGAGCCTGTCCCGCGCGATGCTGCTCGGCATGAAGCGCGACCGCACCGCGACCTTCTTCATCCTGCTCTTCCCGCTGGTGTTCCTGGTCTTCTTCGGCACCGTGACCCAGGGCTCCGGCAGCCCGCACGCCAAGGTGGCGCAGGTCGGCGCGGTCAAGCTGTTCGACTCGATGCAGGGCGACGCCCGCAACGGGCTGAACGAGGTCCTGACGATCACCAGGACCGACGACGAGGCGGCCACGCTGGAGAAGGTCCGCAAGGGCGACTTCGACGCGATGATCGAGCAGGGCCCGGACGGCAAGGTCGAGCTGCGCTACAGCGCCGCCGACACCGTCCGCGCCGGCGCGCTCCAGGGCATCCTCAACTCCGTGGTCCAGAGCGCCAACCAGGCCGCCACCGGCCAGCCCCCGGCCTATGTGCTGGACGCCCAGCAGGTCGAGGACAAGTCGCTCAAGCCGATCCAGTTCCTCACCCCCGGCCTGCTCGGCTGGGCCGTCGCCACCGGCGCGGTGTTCGGCGCCGCGCTGACCCTGGTCAACTGGCGCAAGACCAAGGTGCTGCGCCGGCTGCGGCTGGCCCCGATCAGCGCGGGCACGGTCGTCAGCTCCCGGGTCGTGGTCTCCCTGCTGACCGCGCTCCTGCAGAGCGCCGTCTTCCTGGTGGTCGCCACGAGCTTCTTCGGGCTCAAGCTCACCGGGGACTGGTGGCTGGTCATCCCGCTGGTGATCTGCGCGACCCTCGCCTTCATGTCGATCGGCCTGCTGGCCGGTTCGGTCGCCAAGACCGAGGAGGCCGCGAACGGCATCTCGCAGGTCATCGTCCTGCCGATGTCCTTCCTCTCCGGCTCGTTCTTCCCGCTGGACGACGCGCCGGGCTGGCTGAAGGCCATCTCCGAGGTCATGCCGCTGCACTACCTGGTGAAGTCCGCCCAGTCGGTGCTGACCCGCGGCGGCGGCGTCATGGACGCCCTGCCGACCATGGGCGGCCTGCTGCTCTTCGCCGCGGTGCTCACCGCCGTCGCCTGGAAGCTGTTCAAGTGGGAGGACGACTGACCGGCCTGACCGGCCCGGGCGTTCGCCGCTGACACCCGATCCCTCCCGCACCCGACCCGACGGGGTCGTACGCCTCAGGACCCACGACCTCGGTCCCGGTGTACGCCCCCGTCGGCGTCTGCGACCATGGTCGGGTGAGCGAGATCCGGCGAGGCACGTTGAGCGAGGAGACCTTCTACGAGCAGGTCGGCGGTGAGTCGACCTTCCGGCGGCTGGCCCACCGGTTCTACGAGGGCATCGCCGAGGACGAACTGCTGCGGCCGATGTACCCCGAGGGCGACCTCGGCCCGGCCGAGGAGCGCATGGCGCTGTTCCTGATGCAGTACTGGGGCGGCCCCCGCACCTACAGCGACCGGCGCGGCCACCCCCGGCTGCGGATGCGGCACGCGCCGTTCAAGGTCGACCGCGCGGCCCACGACGCCTGGCTGAGGCACATGCGGGCGGCCGTCGCGAGCCTGGAGCTGGAGGCCGACCACGAGCGGCAGTTGCTGGACTACCTGACGTACGCCGCCGCCTCGATGATCAACACTGAGGGCTGAAGCGCCGAGGGCTGAAGCGCCGGGGACTGAACCGCCGAGCCACGCGTCAGCGCGGCGGGCGTCAGCGCAGCGGGCTGAGCCCCAGCCCCGCTCCCGGGGCGGCCGCGGTGCGCACCGCCACCGAACCCGCCGGGGCGCTCAACCGCAGCCAGCCGCCCGCCCGGTGCACCGACAGCGGCGCGCCGGGCTTCAGGAAGCCCACCACGTACGCGGCGTGCACCGCCCGCAACGGCAGCTCCGGCAGCACGGACACCGGGCGGGACCAGATCTCGTCCGCCAGCGCGTCCAGCACCGCACGGGTCCGGTGGTGCTCCGGCACGGCCTCGCTGCGCTCGCGGAACTCCCGGACCCCGGCCATCAGTTCGGGGTACACCTCGGCCACCGGCGGGGCCCCGGCCGACCGCCAGCCGGTGCGCGGCGGCAGCAGCCCGGCCCAGGCCGGGCCGGTCACCGGCGCCGGCAGCGCGACGGCGCCCTGCCCGGCGTCCACGCCGTCCAGCAGCTGACCCGCCGAGACGGTCAGGTCCACCGGCTCGTCCAGGCCGTCCAGCCGCGCGGTGCGGATCGCCAGCGCGCCCGAACCGCCCAGCGGCAGCCGCCCGAACACCGCCAGCACGCCGTCCTCCGCACCCGGCCCCACCGCCTGCAGGCGCACGGCCGCCGCCTTGTCGAAGCGCAGCAGGCGCAGCAGGAAGGCGGAGAGGTCGGCGGCCTCCCCGGCGTCGGCCAGGGCGAGACGGGCGGTGACGGTCAACGCAGCTCAGCTCGAATCATCGGGTGCGGTCGGCAGGTCCGGACGGCGGGTACGGACGGCGGGTACCGACGGCGGGTGCGGTCAGCGGGTCCGGACGGCGGGCACGGTCAGCAGGTGCGGTCGGACGGCGGCGGTCAGACGGCGGCGGGGACGGGCTCGTCCACGAAGCGGCCGAGGAACTCCCGCTCCACCGGCGAGATCCGGCGCGGCCGGCCCTCGGCCAGGTCGTAGGGGACGACCACGGTGGACGCCCGGACGTACACGATGTCGGTGCCGTCCTCGGCGACGTCCTTGATCTCGTAGGAGACGGTCAGCGAGGCGCCGCCGATCCTCGTCACCCAGGTCTCGATGGTGACCGGCTCCGGCCGGTGCACCAACGGGCGCTTGTAGTCGATCTCGTGGCGCGCCACCACCGAACCGCCCGCGAACTCCCCGGCGCCGGCCTCGGCGGCCTGGGTGAACATGAAGTCGATCCGGGCCTCCTCCAGGTAGCGCAGGAAGACCACGTTGTTGACGTGCCCGAAGGCGTCCATGTCGGACCAGCGCAGCGGGCAGGCGTAGATGTGGCGGGCCACGGGTGTTCTCCTAAGTTCCGGTCGCCCGCCGCCGCCCCCCGGTGCCGACGGACGGCGGCGGGGTGCGGCGGTGGGCCGCGGCCCGGCAGGCCGCCCCGGAGGGCAGTCTGCCGGGCCGTTGTGACGGCTGGATGTCAGCCTCGGGTCAGCTTCTTGTAGGTGGCCCGGTGCGGACGGGCGGCGTCGGCGCCGAGCCGCTCGATCTTGTTCTTCTCGTAGGACTCGAAGTTGCCCTCGAACCAGAACCACTTGCTCTCGCCCTCGTAGGCGAGGATGTGGGTGGCCACTCGGTCCAGGAACCAGCGGTCGTGGGAGATGACCACGGCGCAGCCGGGGAACTCCAGCAGGGCGTTCTCCAGCGAGGAGAGCGTCTCGACGTCGAGGTCGTTGGTGGGCTCGTCGAGGAGCAGCAGGTTGCCGCCCTGCTTGAGGGTGAGTGCCAGGTTCAGGCGGTTGCGCTCACCACCGGAGAGCACCCCGGCCGGCTTCTGCTGGTCCGGGCCCTTGAAGCCGAAGGCCGACACGTAGGCACGGGACGGCATCTCGACCTGGCCGACGTTGATCCAGTCCAGCCCGTCGGAGACGACCTCCCAGAGGGTCTTCTTCGGGTCGATGTTGGCGCGGCTCTGGTCGACGTAGCTGATCTTGACCGTCTCACCGACCTTGACCGAGCCGCTGTCCGGGGTCTCCAGGTCCTGGAGCATCTTGAACAGGGTGGTCTTGCCGGCGCCGTTCGGACCGATGATGCCGACGATGCCGTTGCGCGGCAGGGTGAAGCTCAGGTCGTCGATCAGGACCTTCTCGCCGAAGGCCTTGTTGAGGTTCTCGACCTCGATGACGACGCTGCCCAGACGCGGGCCCGGCGGGATCTGGATCTCCTCGAAGTCCAGCTTCCGCATCTTGTCCGCCTCGGCCGCCATCTCCTCGTAGCGGGCCAGACGGGCCTTGGACTTCGCCTGGCGGCCCTTGGCGTTGGAGCGGACCCACTCCAGCTCTTCCTTGAGGCGCTTGGCGCGCTTGGCGTCCTTCTGGCCCTCGACCTTGAGACGCGACTGCTTGGTCTCCAGGTAGGTGGAGTAGTTGCCCTCGTACGGGTAGGCGCGGCCGCGGTCGAGCTCGAGGATCCACTCGGCGACGTTGTCCAGGAAGTACCGGTCGTGGGTGACGGCCACGACGGTGCCCTTGTACTTCTCCAGGTGCTGCTCCAGCCAGTTCACCGACTCGGCGTCCAGGTGGTTGGTGGGCTCGTCGAGCAGCAGCAGGTCGGGCGCCTCCAGCAGCAGCTTGCAGAGCGCGACGCGGCGCTTCTCACCACCGGAGAGCTTGGTGACCGGCCAGTCGCCGGGCGGGCAGCCCAGGGCGTCCATGGCCTGCTCCAGCTGGGCGTCCAGGTCCCACGCCTCGGCGTGGTCCAGGTCCTCCTGAAGCTTGCCCATCTCGTCCAGCAGCGCGTCCGAGTAGTCGGTCGCCATCAGCTCGGCGATCTCGTTGAAGCGGTTGAGCTTCCCCTTGATCTCCTTGACGCCGTCCTCGACGTTCTCCAGGACCGTCTTGGTCTCGTCCAGCGGCGGCTCCTGGAGCAGCATGCCGACGGTGAAGCCCGGCGAGAGGAAGGCGTCGCCGTTGGAGGGGTGCTCCAGGCCGGCCATCATCTTCAGCACGGTGGACTTACCGGCGCCGTTGGGGCCCACGACGCCGATCTTCGCTCCGGGGAGGAAGCTGAGCGTCACGTCGTCAAGGATGACCTTGTCTCCGTGAGCCTTGCGCACCTTGCGCATCGTGTAGATGTATTCCGCCACGTGAGATCGCTCCGGCGTCGTCGGGAGTATTCGGCTTGCAGCCTTCCATTGTGCCGCACCCGGCCGCGGGCCCCGAACCGCCGGGGTGCCCCTCGGGGGTATCCCCGGCCCGCCGGTGACGGCGTCCGAGGCCCGGCACTCCCCTTCTCCCACCGGGCCGACGCCCGCGGCCCCCGCCGGGGACCGACCACGGACCCACCGACGCGAAGGAGCCCGGCCCCCCGCAGCGCGTGTGGGGGGCCGGGCTCCTGCTTCACGGCCTCAGGGGGTCAGCCCCCTCGGCCCGCGGAGCGGATCAGGCGGTGGTGCGACCGTGGCGGCCGCGGCGGCGCAGGACGAAGACGGCGGCGCCACCGGCCACGACCAGGCCACCGGCGACGGCGGCGAGGATCGGGGTCGAGTCACTGGCACCGGTCTGGGCCAGGCCACCGGTGCCGGGGGCGGCGCTGGTGGTCGACGGGGCCGGCTGGCCGGCGCCGGCGCTCGGGGTGCCCGACGGGGTGCCGGACGGGGTGCCGGAAGGCGTGCCGGTCGGGGCCGGGGTGGACGGGCCGGGGGTCGGCGTGCCGGTGCCGGTGCCGGTCTTGCAGTCCAGGACGCCCTTGAACTCGCGGCTGTAGCCGTTCGGGCCGGAGACGGTGATGTCGTACGCGGTCTTCTCGTCGACCTTGACCAGCACGCTCTCGGTCTTGCCCGGCTGGACGGTCAGCGACTGCTTGCCGACCGTGACGGTGCCGGCCTCGTCGCCACCGTTGGTGACGGAGACGCGCACGCCACCGCTGGCGCACTCGACCTTGGCGGTGCTGTCGATCAGCGCGCCCTTGCCCTGCTTCCAGGTGGCCTTGGCGGCGTCGGCGACGCTGAGCTTGCTGGAGCCGGCCAGGATCATGGTCTGGCTGTGCTCCTCGCGGGTGTAACCCTTGCTGAGGAAGACCCGGCCGCTGGGGACGACGGTGGAGGCGCTGGCGTTGACCGTGACCGAGCCGTCCGGGGTGCCGGCCGGCACGTCCAGGAACAGCTGGGTGTCCTTGGCGATCGGACCGGCGATCGAGCCGCCGACCGGCTTGTTGTCCTTGTCCAGCAGCTTGACCTTGTCGGCGGCGTCGCCGCTGACGGCCAGCTTCACCTCGGAGGCGCTGGAGTTGAGGGTGAACGGGCCGAGCTTGGCGCCGGACTTGCCGGAGACCGAGTCCGGGCTGAGGGTCAGCGACGGCTTGGGCTCGGCGGCGATGCCCTTGTTGGCGGCACCGGTCAGGTAGTCGCGCAGCTTCTTGGCGTTCTCGTCGTGCGGGACGGCGTTCTTGTTGTCCGAGAACTTCCAGATCGCGGCCTGGGTGCCCGCGGCCGCGGCCTCGGGGCTCAGGTTGCCCGTACCGGCGGCCTTGGAGAGCGCCGTGAGGTCCTTGACCTGGGGGTACGAGTTCTCCAGGATCCAGCGGATCTTGGCGGCCGCCTCGGTCTTGTTCTTGTCGCCGAGGGAGCTGGAAGCCCAGTCCGACTCCTGGTACTGGATCTTCTTCCGGATGTCCACCGGGAACCCGAAGTCGATGCAGTAGGTCTGCAGCTCGCCGTCGGCGGTCTTCAGCGTGAACAGGCCGCCGTCGACGGTGCCACCGTCGACGTCGATCTTCTCGCCGAGCATGGTGGGCTGCACCACCGCGGTCACGCCCGCTCCCGGGGTGTCCGCCGCGACCGCCGCACCGGCCGCGAACAGGCCTCCGCCCAAGGTCAAGCCGGTCGTGAGCATGACAGTGGTTATCCGGGACAGACTCCGCCCCTGCCTCTGGAACATCTGGGATCCCTCCGGGCCGGGCCGCTCCGAGGGGCGGACCCGCCGACTTGCCGTGCCGCGCGTGCCCCCTGTGGCACTGCTGCGGGTATGAACCAGACGAATCCTATTGACCCCCAGAGGCCCCGAAACCCCCATGCGAAATCAGGACGATTCCGTATCTGGATCGTTATCAACCCCCTCAGGATCCCCACAAACTGACGGTCGGACAGAAACTCCGGGCTGACTTTCGGTTATCCGGTCGGATTGCGCACGCGGGAACAACAACCTTCTCGATCAACATATTTGTCGACAGAGAAGGCCATCGACCCGTCAGCTCCGCGCATCCGGCCCGCCACCTCCCCGCCCCCTTCCGGCTACCACGCCCTGGTCGTCCGTCACCGACCGGTCGCCCGGCGGCAACGCCCGCGGACCGGGCGCCGGAGCCACCGCCGGAGCCCCTCCCGGCAGCGCCGCGGCGGCCACCGCGGCGGCCTTGCGCGCCTCCAGTGCGCTCACGATCCACTCCGGCACCGGCTCGCCCCCGACCCCCGCGCCGGCCGGCCCCGCACCGCCCGGCGGCTGCCCCCGCACCCCGGCCGCCCAACGGAACGCCGAGGTACCACGGGTGAGATCGTGTCCGACCGATCGGGCGTCGATCTCCACCCGACTGCGCTTCGCCTCCCCCTCCGTCCACTCCCGCACCCGCAGCCGACCGCTCACCAGCACCGGATCGCCCTTGGCCAGCGAGCCGATCAGGTTCACCGCCAGCGCCCGCCAGGCCGTGACCGTCACCCACTGCGTCTCGCCGTCCACCCAGCACTCGCGCTGCCGGTCGTACCGCCGCTCGGTGCAGCCGAGCCGGAAGTTCGCCATCGGCACCCCGCCGGCCGTCTCCCCGTAGCTCACCTCCGTCGCGACATTGCCGACGACCGTCACATGCGTCTCGTTCACGGCACACTCTCCGTTCTCGCCGAAGCACCGTACGGAATCGACCGGTGCGCCTTGAGCGTGCACTTCAGGAGAAATCCGGGCCAGTGACTTCCGAAATCCTGTGGATAACTCGGCCCTGTGGAAGAGTTGTCACTCGCAGGGGTGAATTTCGGCCTTCTTGGAGCGCTTCGCCCTCGACTCTTCGCGGCCATGACAACAAACCCGCTGATCGCCGCCCCGGCCGGCGCCCGCCGGAACGCCCCCGGGGACCGTCCGCGCACGTCATCCGACCGGCGCAACCGTGATTTGCGCCCCCCACCCGCACCCCCGGCGGCACATTCTCCGTGTCGAATCCATAACGGGTGAGGAGGCAGCCCCGTAACGACTGCACAACGTCCGGCGCGGAACACTCCCAGACCGCTGCACTCACGGCCTTCACCTGCGATTATCGGACCGCTCCACCGAACCGACACACCAACGACGGTGTCGTCACACCCGGCCGAGGAACTGGACACCCTTATCCTGTCCCCGACAGGGCGAGGGCCCACCAACCCCCACCCCCACCCTCAGGCACGGGGCCGGACAGCGTGCGCCCCGGCGCTCGTCGCCCGATCCCGGCCACGGTCGCGCCCACCCGGGCGCCGCCCGTCCCGCCCCCATAGCTCAGCGGATAGAGCACCCGCCTTCTAAGCGGTAGGTCGCAGGTTCGAATCCTGCTGGGGGCGCCACCCCGCAATTCGCGCAGGCTGTCGCGCCGGTCGCGACCAAGCGTAGTCGCACCTTTCCACCCCGTAATACCGGGCGCCCATCGGGCACCCACCGCGCATAACCCGTGACATTCCGTGTCATGGCCGCAGCGAAAACCGCCGCCCGCCTTTGTGCGCGGTCCCGGGAAAAGGCGCGGTTCGGACAATCACACCGGGCTCCTCGCACGACGGAAATCCCGGGCGAATCCCGGCGAATCCCCCACCCCGGTCCATTCCGACGGCGTTCCGGAGGCGGCCGGTCCCCCGCGAAGCCGTCGGAGGACGGGCCGCCCGGACCGTCGGCCCGTCAGTCGCGTAAGCCCATCAGCCGCGTAAGCCCGCCAGCCGTGTCAGCCCGTCAGCCCGGCCAGGTGGGCGTCCAGGAGCGCGGTCTGCCGCTCCGGCGGGAACTCCTCCGGCGCGAAGAGCGCCTGCACCACCAGCCCGAGCACGAAGGCCTGCGCGCCGGCCGCGATCTCGGCCGGATCGGCCTGCGCCGGGAGCTCCCCGAGCCGCTGGGCGTCCGCGACCAGCGCGGTGAGCGCCACCCGCGAGCGGGCGTAGCGGCCGGCGTGCGCGGCCGCCAGCTCCGGATCGGCCAGCGCGTGGTCCCAGGAGCCGACCCAGATCCGGTTGCCGGACGCTGCGTCCCGGTCCAGCGGCAGGACGTCGAGCAGCGCCGCCCGCAGCCGGGGCAGCCCGGCGGGCGGCGGCGGGCTGCCGTCGGCGGGCGCGGTGCGCCGGGGCCTGGCGCCCGAGCGCCGGTCCAGCTCCTCCAGGGCGTGGCTGAGCAACGCCCGCTTGTTCGGGAAGTAGTGCGTCAGCATCCCGGTGGAGGCGCCCAGTTCGGCGGCCACGGCGCGCAGGGTCAGCCCCTCGAAGCCCCGGGTCGAGAGCACCCGCCACACCCCCTCGGACACGTCCGAGCGACGGGCGTCATGGTCTCCGCGGGCCGGTGTCATAAGGTCTATCGTACATACCAAACGTTTGTTATGAATGATTCCGACCAACCCGCGCTCCAGCCCGAAAGGCCCGCCCGTGTTTGCCGTACAGCTCACCGAGAACGCCGAACTGCGCCCGCTGGAGCCGTGGCAGGCCCCCGAGTTCCTGGCCCACATCGACCGGGCCCGCGCCCACACCGATCCGTGGATCCCCTGGGCCACCTTCTCCACCGACCTGGACTCCGCCCGCGCCACCCTGCAGCGCTACGCCGACGGCCAGGCCGCCGACCAGAAGCGGATCTACGGCATCTGGCGGGAGGGCACGCTGGTCGGCGGCGTGATGTTCGTCGGCTTCGACACCACGTCCGGCGTCTGCGAGATCGGTGCCTGGACCGAGCCGGCCGGCGAGGGCGGCGGGCTGATCACCGCCGCCGTCCGGCAGCTCCTCGACTACGCCTTCGTCACCCGCGGCCTGCACCGGGCCGAGTGGTGGTGCACCTCCGTCAACGCCCGCAGCCGCGCCGTCGCCGAGCGGGTCGGCATGAAGCGGGACGGCGTGCTGCGCGAGTGGTACCTGCACAACGGGGTCCGCCTCGACAAGGAGATCTGGGCGATCCTGGCCCACGAGTGGTCCGCCCAGGCCTGACGGCGGAGCCGGTCACGTCTCCCGCAACCGCCACGGCGAGGGGCCCGGTGGACTCCCCTGCGGTCCACCGGGCCCCTCGGTCCTCACCGATACTCCGGCCGTCTCAGGCCGCGAGCACCGGCCGCTCCTCCTCGGGACGCTCCCCCGCCGCTCGGGCCCCCGTGGGCCCGGCCGCCCGCAGCCGCACCGCGAGCACCAGCGCCAGTGCCAGCACCCCGCCCGCCGACAGGAACACCACGTCCACCGCGTCCGTGAAGCTGCCCAGCGCGTGCTCTCGGGCCGCGCCGGTGAGCGTCCGGACCGCGCCGAGCGTCCCGCCGGGCTCGCCCGCCTCGTAGGCCCGGGTCAGGACGGTGCCGAAGGCCGCCGCGCCGAGCGCGCTGCCGAGGGTCTGGAAGAACCGCACCCCGGTGGTCGCGACGCCGAGCTGGTGGGCGGGCGCGGCCTCCTGCACCAGCATGATCAGCTGGCCGACCAGCTGGCCCAGCCCGCAGCCCAGCAGGGCGAGTTCGGCCATCACCTGCCAGAGCGGGGTGGCCGGCCCGCTGAGGCCGAGCAGGGCGAGGGCGAGCGCCGCGACCGCCGAGCCGGCCACCAGGAAGGTCTGCGGCGCGTGGCCGCGGGCGGTCAGCCTGCCGATCAGCAGGCCGACCGCGGTCATCCCGGCCGCCATCGGGATCAGGTAGAGGCTCGCCGAGGTCGGGGCGACGCCGCGGGCGATCTGCAGGTACATCATCACGAACATGATCGAACCGGTCATGGCCACCCCGACCAGGCCCTGGATCGCGAAGCCCAGCCGCACCGCGCGGATCCGGAACAGCGACAGCGGCAGCACCGGCTCGGCGGCGGTGGCCTGGCGCCACAGGAAGAGGGCCAGCGAGACCAGGGCGGCGGCGGCGAGCCCGAGGATCTCCGGGGAGGTCCAGGCGTAGTCCTTGCCGCCCCACTCGGTGACCAGCAGCAGCGTGGTGGCGAAGGCGGCGGCGAGGGCCGCGCCGAGGAAGTCCAGGGACCGGCGGCCGGCCGAGGCCGGCAGCTTGAGCACCAGGGCGGCGCCGACCAGGACCAGCAGGCCGAGCGGCAGGTTGACGTAGAAGATCCAGCGCCAGCTGAGGTGGTCGGTGAACAGCGCCCCGATCAGCGGGCCGACCGCCATGCCGAGGCCGGCGACGATGCCGCCCGTCGCCCCGCCCTTGCCGCCACCCTCCTCCTCAGGGTCCTTGAGGTGGGCCATCACCACCATGGTGACGCTCATCAGCCCGCCCCCGCCGATGCCCTGGACGGCCCGGAAGGCGATCAGCTGCTCCATGCTCTGCGCGGCCCCGCAGAGCCCCGAGCCGAGCAGGAAGGTGCCGACCGCGCCGAGCAGCACCCGCTTGGCGCCGTACAGGTCGCAGAGCTTGCCGTACAGCGGCAGCAGCGCGGTGGCGGCCAGAGCGAAGGCGCTGACCAGCCAGGGCAGCCGGTCGACACCGTGGACGGGGTCGAGCTCGCGGACGATCGGCACGCTGGCCGCCGACACGATGTTCATGTCGAGCACCGCCAGCACGATCGTGACCAGGCAGATCACCATGCCCAGCCCTCGCTGGGCCGGTGTCATCAGGGTGGTCGGTGTCATCGTCAGGTCCCCCCAGGGTCGGTGGAGTTCGGTCCCGGACCGGGGCGGTCCGGCGGGAACGGCACCACCATGACAGGGTTTTTGGACTCGGTCAATCCTTAAGCTGGGGACATATTTCATCCGGGCACATCAATGAGCCTGGTCAATCCTTGTTCCTGGTACAGTCACCCCATGGCGCCCCAGACCGGCTTCACCCGCGGCCTCGACCACGGCTTCGACCTCGACGCGCTCCCGCTGCGGGAGCGCAAGAAGATCCAGACCGGCATCCGGCTCTGGCGCACCGCCGTCGGGCTGTTCGCCGAGCGGGGTTTCGACCAGGTGTCGGTGGCCGAGATCGCGGCCGCCGCCGAGGTGTCCAAGATGACCGTCTTCAACTACTTCCCCACCAAGGAAGACCTGGTCATGGGCCCGATGGAGCAGCACCTCGACGAGCCGGCCCGGGTGGTGCGCGAACGCGCCCCGGGCACCTCGGCGGTGGCGGCGCTGCGCACGCACTTCCTGGCCGCGCTGGAGCTGTTCGACCCCTCCACCGGGCTGAGCGACGACCCGGTCGTCCTCAAGGTGGTCCGGGTGATCCACCGGACCCCGACCCTGCTGATGCGCGCCACCGCCGGTTTCGACCAGAAGGCACAGGTCCTGCTGGCCGACGAACTCCGCACCCAGGACCCGGCCCACGACGAGCTCACCGCCAGGGTCGCCGCCGCCCAGCTGGTGGCCGTCCAACTGGCCCTGACCGGCGAGAACCAGCGCCGGATGCTGGCCGGCGAGTCCGCCGCGGACACCCTGCCCGCCGCACTGGACGCGACCCACCGGGCCTTCGCCCTGGTCGAACGGGGCCTCGGGGACTACTGCACCGACACCGCCTGAGAGAGTGGGCGCACCACGACCGACCGGAGGTGCGCATGGACCAGCCGCTGCTCACACGGGACCGCTCCGCCCTGCCCGCGCGGGCGGAGGGCCTCAACGCGTACGTCGGCGAGGACGGCGTCGCGGTGCTGGAGTTCGCCCGCCCGCACCGCCGCAACGCGGTGACGCTGGCGATCTGGGAGTCGCTGCCCGACACGCTGGAGCAGCTCGCCGGCCACCCGGGCGTGCGCGCCCTGCTGCTGACCGGCGCCGGCAACACCTTCAGCGCGGGCGCGGACATCGGCGAACTGGCCGAGGTGTACGGCGACCCGAAGCGTGCGGACGCCTACCACGCGGTCAACGTCGCCGCCGAGGAGGCGCTGGCGGCCTTCCCGCACCCGACCGTCGCCGTGGTGCACGGCGCGTGCGTGGGCGGCGGCTGCCAACTGGCCGTCGCCTGCGACCTGCGGTTCGTCGCCGAGGACGCCCGGCTGGGCATCACCCCGGCCAAGCTCGGCGTGGTCTACCCGGCGGTGCCGACCCTGCGGCTGGCCCGGCTGGTCGGTCCGGCCCGCGCCAAGTACCTGCTGTTCTCCGGCGAGTTGGTGCCGGGCCGGGACGCCCTGCCGCTGGGCCTCGCCGAACGCGTCCTGCCGGACGCCGAACTGGACGCCGCCGCCCTGGACTTCGCCCGCGTGCTGACCCGCCGCTCCCCGCAGACCATCGGCGCCGTCAAGGCCGCGCTGTCCGTCCCGCCGGAGCGGGCGGCCGAGGCGCTGGCGCCGTGGGAGCGCCGCTCCCGCGAGACCCCGGACGTGCGCGAGGGCCTCGCCGCCTTCCTGGAGGGCCGCCCGCCGCGGTTCTGAGCCCGGCGGTTCCGCACCGGGACCGGCCGACCGGGGACGGGGCGGCACCCGTACAATCGTCCGGCCGACGTCGAACCGCCGGCCCACCACGTACCCCCACCACGTACGCCTACCGCTTACGCCGACCCCGGAGCGACGCCCCGATGACGACCGAGGCCACGACCGAGGCCACCGCCCCCAGCCCCCGGACGATCTGGGCCCGCCGCATCACCGACGGCGTCGAGCCGAAGAACGTGATCATCGCGCTGCTCCCGCTGCTGGGCGGCCTTCGCTACGGCTGGCAGGGCATCGGCTGGGCGGCCTTCGCGGCCCTGTTCGCGGCCGTCGTCCCGACCCTGTTCATCCGGCGCGGCATGCGCAAGGGCACGGTGGAGGACCGTCACGTCGGCCACCGGCAGCGCCGGCTGACCGTCCTCCCCTTCATCATGGGCTCGGTGCTGCTCAGCTTCGCCGTGATGATCCGGCTGGACGCCCCGGCCGACCTGACCGCCCTGGTGCTGGCGATGTTCGCCTCGCTGATCCCGATCCTGGTGATCACCGTCTGGTGGAAGGTCTCCGTGCACACCGCGGTGACCGCCGGCGCGGTGGTCTGCCTGGCCGTCGCGCTCGGGCCGCTCTGGCTGCTGCTCTCGCTGCTGGTCCCGCTCGTCGGGTGGTCCCGGGTGGTGCTGCGGGACCACACCGTCGCCCAGACGGTCGTCGGCACGGTGGTGGGCGCGCTCACGGCCGGGCTCACCTTCTGGGCCGCCCGGTAGCGCGGGTCGACCGGCCGCAGGCCGTCCGGCGCCGGGCCCCCGCGGGACGGCGCGGGACGGCGCAGGCCGTCCCGCTCACCGCTCAGCGGATCGGCATCCCCGAGATCGCCCGGGCGATCACCAGCCGCTGGATCTCGCTGGTGCCCTCGAAGATCGAGTAGATCGCGCTGTCCCGGTGCATCCGCTCCACCGGGTACTCGCGGGTGAAGCCGTTGCCGCCGAGGATCTGCATCGCCTGCGCGGTGACGTACTTGGCGGTCTCGCCCGCGTACAGCTTGGACATCGAGCCCTCGGCCGCGGTGAACGGCTGGTTGGTGGCCGCCATCCAGGAGGCCCGCCACACCAGCAGCCGGGCCGCGTCGATCCGGGTCTTCATGTCGGCGAGCTGGAAGGCCACGCCCTGGTTGTCGATGATCGGACGGCCGAACTGCACCCGGGTCCTGGCGTAGTCCAGGGCCACCTCGTACGCGGCGCGGGCGATGCCGATCGCCTGGGCGCCGACGGCCGGACGGGAGGCCTCGAAGGTGGCCATCGCCGCGTTGCCCCGGCCGCCCGGGCGCTTGACGCCCTCGCGGGCCCGGGCCAGCCGCTCGTCCAGCTTCTCCTTGCCGCCGAGCAGGCAGCTGCCGGGCACCCGGACACCGTCCAGCACGACCTCGGCGGTGTGCGAGGCCCGGATGCCGTGCTTCTTGAACTTCTGGCCCTGGCTCAGCCCGGGCGTGCCCGGCGGGACGACGAAGGAGGCCTGGCCCTTGGCCCCGAGCCCGGGGTCGACGGTGGCGACGACGACGTGGACGGCGGCGATCCCGCCGTTGGTGGCCCAGGTCTTGGTGCCGTCGAGCACCCACTCGTCCTTGGCCTCGTCGTACACCGCCCGGGTGCGCAGGGCGGAGACGTCGGATCCGGCGTCCGGCTCGGAGGAGCAGAAGGCGGCCACCTTGAGGTCGTCCGGGGTGCCGAACATCTGCGGGGTCCAGGTGCCGATCTGCTCGTCGGTGCCGTTGGCGAGCACGGCGACGGCGGCCAGCGTGGTGCCGACGATGGACAGCCCGAGGCCCGCGTCGCCCCAGAACAGCTCCTCCATGGCGATCGGGATGCCGACGCCGGAGGGGTCGAAGTACTGCTGGGCGTAGAAGTCCAGCGAGTAGATGCCCAGCTTGGCGGCCTCCTGGATGATCGGCCAGGGGGTCTCCTCGCGCTCGTCCCACTCGGCCGCGGCCGGGCGCATCACGTCGGCGGCGAAGCCGTGCAGCCAGTCGCGTACGGCGAGCTGGTCCGCGCCCGGGTCCAGCGAGAACGTGCTGCTCATGGGTGCTTGCCTCCGAAGACGTGTGCGGCCGACCGGGGTGTTACCCCGGGTAACATCGTCGGAGTCTGCTACTGATTGGTAACCGGTGTCAACGCCCGCGACCGGCGCCGACGCCCCGTCAGACCCCCGACCCCGAGGAGCAGCGCATGTCCCGAGAGCCCCGCCGTGAGCAGCTGCTCAACGCCGCCGACCGGGTCATCCAGCGCGAAGGGCCCGGCGCCAGCATGAACGCCATCGCCGCCGAGGCCGGCATCACCAAGCCGATCCTCTACCGGCACTTCGGCGACCGGAACGGCCTGATCGGCGCCCTGACCGAGCGCCACACCGGCGGACTGCTGGCCGCCGTCCGGGCCGCCCTCGCCGAACCGCTGGAGCGCCGCGACCGGGTCGAGCACGTCCTGGACACCTACCTCGCCGGGATCGAGGCCCGCCCCCAGGTCTACCGGCTGCTCACCCACCCCGAACCCGGCGACCCCAGCGGCGCCGGCAACGCGCTCGCCCCGGCCCTCCGGCAGATCGCCGAGGAGATCACCCGGGCCGTCCAGAGCCAGGTCGACCTCGGCGCCGACCGCGACCTGCTCGCCGAGGCCTGGGGCCGGGGCATCACCGGCATGGTGCTGGCCGCCGGGGACTGGTGGCTGGAGAGCAGACCCTGCTCCCGCACCCGGATGGTGCAGGCGCTGGCCGACCTGCTCTGGGGCCGCCTGGCCGCCGCCGCCGACCTGCCCACCGCCGTCCTGCCCACCGCCCCGGTCGAGCCGCCGGCCCCGGCGGCGGGCTGAACTCCCCTTCCGCGCACGCCCCTTCAGCGCAAAGCCCTTGTCCGCACATGTGTGCACAACTCTTGTGCGGCGGACGGCGCCACGGGCATCATCGGGCCCCCACCCCCCGCCGTGCGAGGTCCCCGATGCGCCTGCGCCGAACCGCCGTCGCCCTGCTGCTCGCCGCCACCGCCGTCCTCACCGCCGCCCCGGCCGCCCCAGCCGCCCCGGCCAGCCCGGCCCCAGCCGCCCCGGCCGCCCCGGCCGCAGCCACGGACACCGACGCCACGGCCCGCAGCGGGCACCATGACCGCTTCCCCACCGGCACCGCCACCGCCCCGGACGGCCGCACCGCCCTCACCGACGCCCAGGGCCGCCGCCTCCAACTGCGCGGCTTCAACCTCGACAAGTACGCCGAGGCCACCGAGGCCGACCTGGCCTCCGTCGCCGCCCAGGGCTTCACGCTCGTCCGGCTGCCGGTCTCCTGGACCAGGCTGGAACCGCGACGCGGCGCCCTCGACCCCACCGAACTGGGCCGGCTGCGGCGGCTCCTCGACCGGGCCGACCGCCTGGGCCTGCTCGTCCTGGTCGACTTCCACCAGGACGTCTACGGACCGCGGTTCGGCGGCGGCACCAACGGCATCCCGGTCTGGGCCACCCGGGACGACGGCCTGCCCTTCACCCCGGACCCGGACGACTGGTTCGCCGGCTACTTCCAGCCCGCCGTCCAGGCCGCCTTCCGCCACCTCTACGACGACCCCGACCTGCGCGCCTGGCAGGCCGACTTCTACACCCGGCTCGCCCGCGAACTGCGCGGCCACCGCTCGCTGCTGGGCTACGACCTGTTCAACGAGCCGTTCGGCCCGGTGGACGGCGACCCGAGCGACCCGGCGGTGCTGGCCGCCGCCTCCGCCGCCCTGGAACAGGGCCGGCTCGCCGACATGTACCGCCGGCTGATCACCGCCGTCCGCCGCGCCGACACCCGTGCCTGGCTGTTCGTGGAACCGACGGTCCTGGTCGGCCAGGGCGTGCCGACCCGGCTGCCCGGCTTCACCGACCCCCGCCCCGGCGCGCCCCGGCTCGGCTACGCACCGCACTTCTACTCCACCGCCGTCGAGAACGGCGCCGACTGGGACCCGGCCGACGGCTTCGTCGAGCGGTACACCGCCGCGATCACCGCCTACCCGGCCGCCCACCGCCTGCCGGTCCTGGTAGGCGAGTGGGGGCCGCCCGACTCCCGGACGCCCGGCAACACCCAGCTGGTGCGCCGGCAGGTCGCCGCGATGGACGGCTTCGCCGAGGGCTGGACGCTCTGGTACTGGTGCCGGGGCACCGGCGGCTACTGCGCGCTCGACCCGGCCGGGCACCCGGCGCCCGGTGAGCAGCCCGCCTTCGGCCCGTACCCGGCCGCCGTCGCCGGCACCGACGTGCGCACCGAGGTCCGCGCGGACGGCACCGCCGCCGTCCGCTGGAGCGCCGACGGCACCGGGCGCGGCAGCGAACTCGTCCTGCCCCCGGCCGCGTTCCCGCACGGGGCGGGCGTCGCGGTCTCCCCCGCCGGCGCCCGGGTCGAGGTCGAGCAGCCGGCGGACGGGCGCGCCGGAACCGTACGGATCCGGCTCCCGCACGCCCGCCCGGGCACCGCCGTGACGGTCACCCTCACCGCCCGGTGACATCCACCCCGGTGACACCGCACCGCGGCCGGGCCCACCGCGCCACCGGCGCCTACCGCCGTACTACAGCAGGCCGCGGCGGGCCAGCAGCGGCCCGGTCTCCGGCGCCCGGCCGACCACCGCGCGGAAGGACTCCAGCGGGTCCCGGCTGAACCCGCGCGCCAGCAGCTCACGCCGGAACACCTCGCCGCTCTCCCGCACCGGCCGCCCGTTGCCCTCGAACCACTGCACGGTGTCGGCGTCCAGCACCTCGGACCAGATGTAGGCGTAGTAGGCCGCGCTGTAGCCGCTGGCGAAGATGTGCTGGAAGTACGCCGTCCGGTAGCGCGGCGGGACGGCGTCCACCGCGATCCCGGCCGCCGCCAGCGCCCGCGCCTCGAACTCCTCGACGTCGGTGATCTCCTCGCCCCGCGGCACCGTGTGCCAGGCCCAGTCCAGCAGCGTGGCCGCCAGGTACTCCACCGTCCGGAAGCCCTGTCCGAAGCCCTCGGCCGCCGTGATCCGCTCGACCAGCTCCGGCGACAGCACCTCCCCGGTCCCGTGGTGGCGGGCGTAGTTGGCCAGCACCTCGGGCCGGACCATCCACATCTCGTTGACCTGCGACGGGAACTCCACGAAGTCCCGCGGCACCGCGGTGCCCGAGAACAGCGGGTACCGCACCCGGGAGAACAGGCCGTGCAGCGCGTGCCCGAACTCGTGGAAGAGCGTGCGCACCTCGTCCCAGGACATCAGCACCGGCTCGCCGGGCGCCGCCCGCGGGATGTTGAGGTTGTTCAGCACCACCGGCCGCTGCCCGGTCAGCTCGGACTGCTCGACCAGCGAGTCCATCCAGGCCCCGCCGCGCTTGGACGCCCGGGCGTGGAAGTCGCCGATGAACAGGCCCAGCGCGGTGCCGTCCTCCTCGAACACCTCGAAGACCCGCGCGTCCGGGTGGTGCGCCGTCAGGTCCGGCCGCTCGGTGAAGGACAGCCCGTACGCCAGGTTCGCCGCGAAGAACACACCGTCGCGCAGCACCCGCTCCAGCTCGAAGTAAGGGCGCAGCACCGCCGCGTCCACCTGGAAGGACTCCTGCCGGACCTTCTCCGAGTAGTACGCCCAGTCGTGCGCGGCGATCTCCTCGACCCCGTCCGCGGCCGCCACCCGGGCCAGCTCGGCGGCTTCCCGGCGGGCGTTGGCCACGGCCGGCCCGACGAGGCGGGCCAGCAGGGCGGAGACCGCCTCGACCGTACCGGCCGTCTCGTCCGCCACCACGTACGCGGCGTGGCTCGGGTGCCCCAGCAGCTCGGCCCGCTCGGCGCGCAGCCCGGCCATCCGGATCGCGATCGGGCCGTTCTCCTCGATGCCCCGGCCGAGCGAGGCGGCGAGCAGCCGCTCGCGCACCGAGCGGTCGGTGAGCTGGGCCAGCGCGGGCTGGCCGGAGGTGTTCTGCAGGCTCAGCACGTACCTGCCCTCGTGGCCGAGCACCCGGGCGTTCTCCGCGGCGCCGGCGATCGCGTCCTCGGACAGCCCGGCCAGCTCCGCCGCCGAGTCCAGGACCAGCGCGGAGGCCCGGTTCGCGGCGTTCACGTTCTGCTGGAACGTGGTGCCCAGCGCGGCGAGTTCGGCGTTCAGCCCGCGCAGCCGGGCCTGCTCGGCCTCGCCCAGCCGGGCGCCGGAGCGCTCGAAGGCGCCGTACCGGCGCTCCAGCAGCCGCAGCGACTCCGGGTCCAGGCCGAGCCGATCGCGGGTGCGGTACAGCTCCTCGATCCGGGCGAACAGCGCGCGGTCCAGGTGGATCGCGTCGTGGTGGACGGCGAGCAGCGGACTCACCTTGGCCTCCACCTCGTCCAGCACGTCGGTGGTGTCCGAGGAGGACTGGTTGCGGAAGACGACGTCCACCCGGCGCAGCAGCTCCCCGGTGCGCTCCAGGGCCACCAGGGTGTTCTCGAAGGTCGGCGGGTTGCCGTCGGCGGTGATCGCCGCGATCTCGGCCAGCTGCTCGGCCATCCCGCGCTCGTACGCGGGCAGGTAGTGCTCCTCCCGGATCTCCGCGAAGGGGGGCAGCTCGTAGTCCAGCGTGCTGGGCCGGAAGAACGGGTTCTCGGTCATTTCGCCGACCATACGCGGTGTCACCCGCCCTGCCTACGCGGCCCTCACCCGTTGTCGTACCCACCCGTTACCGTCAGCGCAGGAGGCCCGTCAGCCGCGGGCCGCGAGCCCGCACACCAGTGCCGTACCAGCACGCCCGACCGCGCGCCGGAGAGGAGCAGCCCCCGTGGCACCCAGGATCGCCCTCGCGCCCGACCCGCACGGCCCCGGCGGCCGGCTCCAGCCGCTCGACGACGCGGGCACCCCGCTCGGCCCGCCGGAGCCGGTCCCCGACCTCGCCGCCGCGGTCGCCGCCCGGGAGGCCGCCGACCGCCCCCGCTGGGTCTGGGCCGCCGCCGACTCCGGGTACGCCCCGCTGCTGCCCCGGCTGCCCGACCGGGTCGCCCGCTGCCACGACCTGCGGCTGGTCGAGGCGCTGCTGCTGGCGCACGAGGGCCGGTTCGGCGCGCCGCGCTCGCTCGGCGCGGCCTGGGCCCGGCTGCGCGGCCTGCCCGTCCCGGCGGACCTGCCCGAGCCCGGCCCGGCCGACGCCGACGACGGCCAGGACACCCTGTTCGCCCCCGACCGGCTGCAACTGCCGCCCGGCGCCGACCCGCTGGCCGCCGTGGTCGCCGTCCACGCCGAGCAGCAGCGCCGGATCGCCGCCGTCGCCGACCCGGCCGCCCGGCAGCGCTTCCGGCTGCTGGTCGCCGCCGAGTCGGCCGGCGCCCTGGTGGCCGCCGAGATCGCCCAGGACGGCCTGCCCTGGCGCGCCGACGTCCACGACCGGCTGCTGACCGACCTGCTCGGCCCCCGCCCGAGCGTCCCCGGCACCCAGCCCCGGCTGCTCGCCGACCTCGCCGTCGAGCTCCAGCAGGCCCTCGGCGGCAAGCCGTTCAACCCCGACTCGCACACCCAGGTGCTGCGCGCCTTCGCCGAGGCCGGCATCCAGCTCACCTCCACCCGCTCCTGGGAGCTCAAGGAGATCGACCACCCGGCGGCCCGGCTGCTGGTCCGCTACAAGGAGCTGGCCCGGATCCACGTCGCCCACGGCTGGGCCTGGCAGGACGCCTGGGCCCGCGGCGGCCGCTTCCGGCCCGAGTACGTGGTCGGCGGTGTGGTCTCCGGCCGCTGGGCCAGCCGCGGCGGCGGCGCCCTGCAGATCCCGCGCATCCTGCGCCGGGCCGTGGTCGCCGACCCGGGCTGGCTGCTGGTCGTCGCCGACGCCGCCCAGCTGGAGCCCCGGGTGCTCGCCGCGCTCTCCCAGGACGCCGGGCTGGCCCGCACCGCCGCCGGCGGCGACCTGTACGAGGCGCTCGCCGCCACCGCCTTCCAGGGCGACCGGGACAAGGCCAAGCTCGGCCTGCTCGGCGCCATGTACGGGCAGACCAGCGGCGACATCGGCCCGCTGCTGAACACCCTGCGCCGCCGCTACCCGGCCGCGATGGGCTACGTCGAGGCCGCCGCCCGCACCGGCGAGGACGGCGGTGTGGTCTCCTCCCGGCTCGGCCGGGTCTGCCCGCCGGCCTCCGCCGACTTCCTCGACCTCACCGAGGCTGACACCGCGAGCGAGGCCGGCGGCCGCACCGCCCGCGCCCGCGGCCGCTTCACCCGCAACTTCGTCATCCAGGCCAGCGCCGCCGACTGGGCCCTCGCCCTCCTCGCGGCGCTGCGCCGACGGCTCGCCGAGCTGCCGGCGGCCGGCCCGGAGGACCGCCCGCACCTGGTGTTCTTCCAGCACGACGAGGTGCTGGTGCACACCCCGGCCAACCTCGCCGACCAGGTGGCCGCCGCCGTCGCCGAAGCCGCCGACGAGGCCCGCCGGCTGGTGTTCGGCGACACCCCGGTGCGCTTCCCGCTCACCACGGCGGTGGTGGACTGCTACGCCGACGCCAAGTGACCGGCCGGCCCGGGGCGGCCGCTACAGCTTCCGGAAGGAGCGCGCCTCCTCGGCCGCCGCGACCACCTCGGCCAGCCCCGCCCCGGTCGAGGCGGTGACGGCGGCGGCCACCGCGCCCTCCACGAACGGCGCGTCCACCAGCCGCACGCCCGGGCGCGGCTCGTCCTCCAGCACCGTGACGGCGGTGAGCACCGAGCTGCCGAGGTCCGGCAGCACGACCACGCCCGCCCCGCCGTCCGCCCGGGCGACCGCCCCGGCGATCAGCTCGTAGCTGGTCCCGAGCCCGCCGTCCTCCGTGCCGCCCGCGACCACCACCCGCACGCCGTCCGAGGCCAGTTCGGCGAGCAGCTCGCGCAGCCCCTCCGCGAGCCGGGCGCTGTGCGAGACCAGGACGATGCCCACGTTTCCACTCATGCGGACGACCCTACGGTCCGATCCCACTGCTCCGGGAGAGTGACGGGAAACGCGCGTGTCGCAGCCCGTGCCCGCCACCCCCGTCTGGCGTAGCGTCGGGTCAACAGCGTTGACCGCCGTAGCGTCCTCACCAAGGGAGCGAAGAGCGTTGAAGAAGCTGATCAACACCCCGGAGAGCGTCCTGGAGGACGCCCTGGCCGGGGTCGCCGCCGCCCATCCGGAGCTGGCGGTGGACATCCCCAACCGGGTGATCACCCGGGCCGCCCGCCCGGCCGGGCCCAAGGTCGCGCTGATCTCCGGCGGCGGCTCCGGCCACGAACCGCTGCACGGCGGCTTCGTCGGCCCCGGCATGCTCGACGCCGCCTGCCCGGGCGAGGTGTTCACGTCGCCCGTCCCGGACCAGATGCTGGCCGCCGCCAAGGCCGTGGAGAACGGCGCCGGCGTCGTCTTCGTCGTGAAGAACTACACCGGCGACGTGATGAACTTCGAGCTCGCCGCCGAACTCGCCGCCGAGGAGGGCCTGGAGGTCCGCACCGTCCTGGTCAACGACGACGTCGCGGTCGAGGACTCCACCTGGACGGCCGGCCGCCGGGGCACCGGCGCGACCGTCCTGGTCGAGAAGACCGCCGGCGCGCTGGCCGAGCGCGGCGCCCCGCTGGACGAGGTGGCCGCGCTCGGCGAGCGGGTCAACGCCGCCTCCCGCTCCTTCGCGATCGCGCTCACCGCCGCCACCGTCCCGGCCGCCGGCAAGCCCGGATTCGACCTGCCCGAGGACGAGATCGAGGTCGGCGTCGGCATCCACGGCGAGCCCGGCCGCCGCCGCGAGAAGCTCCGCCCGGCCCGGGACCTTGCCGCCGAGGTGGTCGACACCATCCTCACCGACCACCACCTCACCCCCGGCGACGAGGTGATCGCCCTGCTCAACGGCCTCGGTGCCACCCCGCTGCTGGAGCTGTACGTGGTCTACGGCGAGGTCGCCGCCCGCCTCGCCGAGCGCGGCATCACCGTGGCCCGCAGCCTGGTCGGCAACTACGTCACCAGCCTCGACATGGCCGGATTCTCCCTCACCCTCACCAAGGCCGACACCCAACTGCTGGAACTCTGGGACGCCCCGGTCGACACCCCCGCCCTCAAGCGGGCCTGAAGAGGAGCCGCGATGCCCGACACCCCCCGCTTCGACGGCCCGCTGGCCGAGTCCTGGATCCGCGCGATCGCCGCGGCCGTCGAGAAAGAGCAGCCCCGGCTCACCGAGCTGGACTCCGCGATCGGCGACGGCGACCACGGCAGCAACCTCCAGCGCGGCTTCACGGCCGCCCTCACCGCCCTGGACGCCCTCGGACCCGCCGACCCCGGCGCCGTCCTCACCAAAACCGGCACCACCCTCATCTCCAAGGTCGGCGGCGCCTCCGGACCGCTCTACGGCAAAGCCTTCCGCGCCATCGGCGCCGCCCTGCCAGGCCCCGCCGCCCCGGCCACCCTCGCCGAAGCCCTCTCCGCCGGCCTCGACGCCGTCCGCCTCCTCGGCAAGGCCGAACCCGGCGACAAAACCATCGTGGACGCCTGGACCCCAGCCGTCACCGCCTTCCGCACCGCGGCCGCCACCGGAGCCACCCTCCCCGAAGCCGCCACCGCAGCCGCCGACGCCGCCGAACAGGGCGCCCGCGACACCACCCCCCTCCAAGCCCGCAAGGGCCGAGCCTCCTACCTCGGCGAACGCAGCATCGGCCACCAAGACCCCGGCGCCACCTCCACCGCCCTCATCTTCCGCACCCTCGCCGAAACCCTCACCACCTAAGCCCCCCCCCCCCGCACCCCCACCCCACCTCCCGCACCTACCTCCCCCTCCCCTCCCCCTCACCGGCGAGAGGGACGCGCTGCGGAAGGGGCGGCGCAGGGGGTGGGTGCGGAGAGGGGCGTTGCGGGTGATTTTCAGACTGCCAACGGCGACCAGCCCCACCCCACAGAGTGGGCAGTCTGAAAATCATCCAGCCCCCGGAGCACCCACCCCCGGAGCCGCCCCGCCCCCACCCTCCCGAGAGCCCCACCCCCACCCCCAAGCCCCGCGCAGCGGCCCCTCACCCATCCGTCCGCGTAATCAGCAACAACAAAGCGTCATCCCGCAACTCCCCACCCGTGTGCGCCAGCAGATCCCCGTAGACCCGCTCCACCGCCGCCTCCAGCTCCCCCGCCGAGCGCGCAGCGTCCCGCACCAGCGGCCCCACCCGCTCCGCCAGCGGGTAGAATTCCCCGCTCCTGCGGTGCCGCGCCTCGATCACCCCGTCCGTGCAGAGCACCAGCACGTCCTCCGGCCCGAACGCCTGCCCCCAGGTGGTGGGCTCCCCGGAGGCGAGCCGGCCGAGGCCGAGCGGCACCCACGGGTCCGGCGCGTCCAGGACGTGCGCGTGTCCCTCGCCGTCGACCCGGATCGGCGGCACGTGCCCGTACTGCAGCAGTTCCATGACTCCCGGAGAGCGGAATTCGGCGAACAGCGCGGTGGTGAACTCCCCGTCCGGCACGTGCCGTTCGACGCTGGCCTCGATCCGGGCCGCGACGCCCCGCAGCCCGGCCTCGTCGTACGCGGCTTCGCGGAAGGCGCCGAGCACCACGGCCGCGGTCTGCACGGCCGCGAGCCCCTTGCCGCGGACGTCCCCGACGGCGACCCGGGTCCCGTGCGGCGTCTCCAGGGCGGAGTACAGGTCCCCGCCGATCTGTGAGGCGTCGGCCGCCGACACGTACCGTACGGCCAGCCGCAGCGGCCCGACGGTCGGCCCGGGCAGCCGGAGCAGCGCCCGCTGGGCGGCTTCGGCGACGGAGCTGACCGCCGCGAAGGCGGCCGCGCGCCGCATCCGGAGCTTGGCGACCCAGGCGGAGAAGAGGGTGACCACCAGGTAGCTGACCATGGCTCCGTAGAGGAAGCGCGCGTCGTTGATGTTGTCGACCTGGTCGTAGTGGCTGAGTCCGAACACGGCGAGCAGGCCGACCGCGCAGACCGCGAGCAGTTCGCGGGGCCGGAGGGTCAGTGCCGCGACGGTCGGCACGACGGTCATCAGCGGGGCGAGGTAGCGGTCCTTGCCGGAGAGGAAGTCCGCGAGCGCGACCAGCAGCATGGCGGCCACGGCGGGGGTGGCGCGCCGCCAGAGCGGCACGTCCTGGAGGTCGGCGGCCAGCAGGGCGCCGCGCTGCCGGCCCGGCGGCAGTCCGGCTGCCGTGGGAGCCGAGGGCGACTGGGCGCGGCGGATCGGAAACACATACCGAACATAAGGGACGATCACGGCACTCACCCATCCGCCCTGTCGCCTACGATGCGTTGCACCTCCCCCACCTCTCCGTGAAATACCCCAGAGGGGTATGGTGTCAGCACAGGAAAGCACAGGAACCGCACCGACCTTCCGGAGGCCCCGATGTCCAGCACCATCACCTACACCGTGTCCGGCATGAGCTGCGGCCACTGCGAGAAGGCGATCAGCGAGGAGCTCTCCGCGCTGTCCGGTGTCACCGACGTCGCCGCCGACTCCAAGGCCGGGACCGTGACGGTCTCCTCCGCCGCGCCGTTGGACGACGAGCAGGTCCGCGCCGCCGTGGACGAGGCCGGCTACGAGCTGGTCGGCCGCAGCTCCTGAACCGCCGAGGTGCGGCGGGGCCGGACCTCGGCCCCGCCCACGCCCCCACCGAGGAGCTGATCCGCATGAGCACGTCCGCCCCGGACGTCGAGGCCCGGGACCGGGTCGAGCTGTCGATCGGCGGGATGACCTGCGCCTCCTGCGCGGCCCGGATCGAGAAGAAGCTCAACCGGCTGGACGGCGTCGAGGCCACCGTCAACTACGCCACCGAGAAGGCCCGGGTCGACTACGGCCCCGGGGTCACGGTCGAGGACCTGATCGCCACGGTCGAGCGCACCGGCTACACCGCCGAGCTCCCGCCGCCCCCGGCCCCCGTCACCCCCATCGCCTCCGAGCCGACCGACCCCGCCGCCGCCGCGCCCGAGCGGCCCACCGCCGACCCCCGACTCGACCCCCTGCTCGACCGGCTGCGGATCAGCGCCGTCCTCAGCCTCCCGGTGGTCATGCTGTCGATGATCCCCGCCCTGCAGTTCGCCAACTGGCAGTGGCTGGCCTTCGCGCTGACCGGCCCGGTCGTGGTGTACGGCGGCCTGCCGTTCCACCGCGCCGCCTGGACCAACCTCAAGCACGGCGCCGCCACCATGGACACCCTGGTCTCGCTCGGCACCCTGGCCGCCTTCGGCTGGTCGTTCTGGGCGCTGTTCTGGGGCCACGCCGGCATGCCCGGGATGCACCACGACTTCTCGCTGACCGTCGGCTCCGGTGACGCCTCCTCCACCCTCTACCTGGAGACCGCCGCCGCCGTCACCGTGCTCATCCTGCTCGGCCGCGCCCTGGAGGCCCGCTCCAAGCGCCGGGCCGGCGCCGCGCTGCACGCCCTGCTCGACCTCGGCGCCAAGGAGGTCGCGGTCCTCCAGGGGGGCCGGGAGGTACGGCTGCCGGTGGACCGGCTGGCCGTCGGCACGCGCTTCGTGGTCCGCCCCGGCGAGAAGATCGCCACCGACGGCACGGTGGTCGAGGGCAGCTCCGCCGTGGACGCCTCGATGCTGACCGGCGAGTCCGTCCCGGTCGAGGTCGGGGTCGGCGACGAGGTCACCGGCGCGACCGTCAACGCGGGCGGGCGGCTGGTCGTCGAGGCCACCCGGGTCGGCGCGGACACCCGGCTGGCCCGGATGGCCAAGCTGGTCGAGGAGGCCCAGAACGGCAAGGCCGCGGCCCAGCGCCTCGCCGACCGGATCTCCGCCGTCTTCGTCCCGGTGGTCGTCCTGATCGCCCTGGCCACCCTGGTCGGCCGGCTGCTGGCCACCGACAGCCCCACCGCCGCCTTCACCGCGGCGGTGGCCGTGCTGATCATCGCCTGCCCGTGCGCCCTCGGCCTGGCCACCCCGACCGCCCTGATGGTCGGCACCGGCCGCGGCGCCCAGCTCGGCATCCTGATCAAGGGCCCGGAGGTCCTGGAGACCACCCGCAAGGTCGACACCGTCGTCCTGGACAAGACCGGCACCGTCACCACCGGCCGGATGACCCTGGTCGCCGTCCACACCGCCGAGGGCGTCGACGAGACCGAGGCGCTGCGGCTGGCCGGGGCCGTCGAACACGCCTCCGAGCACCCGATCGGCGCCGCCGTCGCCGCGGCCGCGGTCGAGCGGACGGGCGAGCTGCCGCCGGTCGAGGGCTTCCGCAGCGTCCCCGGCCGGGGCGTGGAGGGTGTCGTGGCGGGCCGCACGGTGGTCGCCGGGCGCGAGGCCCTGCTCGCCGACCGGGCGCTGCACCTGCCCCCCTCCCTGGCCCGCGCCAAGGCCGCCGCGGAGGCCGCCGGGCGCACCGCGGTCGCGGTCGGCTGGGACGGTGAGGCGCGGGCCGTGCTGGAGGTCGCCGACGCGGTCAAGCCGACCAGCGCCGAGGCCATCGGCAAGCTGCGCGCGCTGGGCCTGACCCCGGTGCTGCTGACCGGCGACAACCGGCTGGTCGCCGAGGCCGTGGCGGCCGAGGTCGGCATCGCACCGGAGCACGTGATCGCCGAGGTCATGCCGCAGGACAAGGTCGAGACGGTCAGGCGGCTGCAGGCCGAGGGCCGGGTCGTCGCGATGGTCGGCGACGGCGTCAACGACGCCGCCGCGCTCGCCCAGGCCGACCTGGGCCTGGCCATGGGCACCGGCACCGACGCCGCCATCGAGGCCGGCGACCTCACCCTGGTCCGCGGCGACCTGCTGGCCGCGGCCGACGCCATCCGGCTCTCCCGCAAGACCCTCGGCACCATCAAGGGCAACCTGTTCTGGGCCTTCGGCTACAACGTCGCGGCGATCCCGCTGGCCGCCGCCGGACTGCTCGACCCGATGATCGCCGGGGCCGCGATGGCCTTCTCCTCGGTCTTCGTGGTCACCAACAGCCTGCGGCTGCGCCGCTTCCGGCCCGCCTGAGGCTCAGCACCGGAGAGTGCGAGGGGCCCGGACCGCCGACGGTCCGGGCCCCTCGTCACGACGCGGGCGTCAACGCCCCAGCAGCTCGCCGCCGTTGCAGTGCAGGATCTCGCCGGTGATGAACCCGGCCTCGGGCGAGGCGAGGAAGTGCACCGCCGCCGCGACCTCCCCGGTCTCGCCGATCCGGCCGAGCAGGGTGCGGGCCGCCCGGCGGGCGACCTCGGCCTCGTCCAGCCGCGGCCCGAAGAACTCGGTGCCGCTGACCGTCCCCGGCGCGACGATGTTGGCGGTGATGCCCGAGGTGCCCAACTGGGCGGCCAGGAAGTGGTTCCAGGCGTGCAGCGAAGCCTTCGCCGCGCCGTACGAGCCGGCCCCGCGCAGGGCGGCGATGGAGCTGATGGTGACCACCCGGCCGGAGCCGGGGGTGAGCCGGTCGCGGATCGACTCGGTGAGCAGCACCACGGTCAGCACGTTGCGCTCGAAGTCGCCGCGCCAGCGGGCCAGCAGGGCGTGCGGGCCGCCGCCGACCACGGTCTCCCGGCTGCCGGCGTTGTTGACCAGGACGTCGATCCGCTCGGGCAGTCCGCGCAGCGCGGCCTCGACGTCGTCCGGGTCGGCGAGGTCGCACACCAGCGGGGTGACGTTCGGCCCGAGGTCGGCCGCCGCCTTCTCCAGGACCGCCCGCCGGCGGCCCACGATCACCACGTGGTCGTCCATCTCGGCGAACCGCCGCGCGACTTCGTACCCGATTCCCGTGCCACCGCCGGTGACGACGACGTTCCTGGCCATCTGCGCACTCCCTCCCCAGTTCCGCCGCCGCGCTGCGAGTGCGCGACGGTCCGTACCGGAATGCCACGATTCCTATCACGCTCGGTTGCCGTGACTGCGGGGAGGGTGACGTCCCGCGCGAGAGAAGGTGTGATATGGGCGGGGTACGACGCGCACACGGAGCGTGGCGAGAGGCAGCTCACACCCCCCGGGCGTAACTTCTCGCACCCTGATACGTCTTAGGTTGGTAGTGCGGCAGTTTTTCCGACGGGCGAGGACGCGATGAACGGCAACGCGTCCCCGCGCTTCCATCGGCTGTCGCCGACGGGGCTCCGGCGGGCCCCGGGAACGGTCGTCGTCCTCGACGGCCTTCGCGCACGGCGCCGGGGTCCTGGCGGGCCAGGGACGCTTTGAGCGGCCGTCCCCTGGCTGCGGCCGACCCCGGAGTCGTGCGCCGTACGGTTCCGTCCCGGCACGGACCCCCTCGGGGGCACCGCGCGGGGACGCGGAGGGGCCCGACCGCTCAGCAGCGGCCGGGCCCCTTTCAGCTTCCGCTCGGGCCGGTGCCCGTCGTCAGCGTCGTCGCGCGTCTCGTCAGCGACCCTCGAGCGGGACGTAGTCGCGGATCGCGGTGCCGGTGTAGATCTGGCGCGGACGGCCGATCCGGCTGGTCGGGTCGTTGATCATCTCGTGCCAGTGGGCGATCCAGCCCGGCAGCCGGCCGAGGGCGAACAGCACGGTGAACATGCTGGTCGGGAAGCCCATGGCGCGGTAGATCAGGCCGGTGTAGAAGTCCACGTTCGGGTACAGCTTGCGCGAGATGAAGAAGTCGTCCTTGAGGGCGTGCTCCTCCAGCTTGAGCGCGATGTCCAGCAGCTCGTCGCTCTTGCCGAGCTGGCCGAGGACCTCGTGCGCGAGCAGCTTGACCTGGGCGGCACGCGGGTCGAACGCCTTGTAGACCCGGTGGCCGAAGCCCATCAGCTTGACGCCGGCTTCCTTGTTCTTGACCTTCGTGATGAAGGCGTCGACGTCGCCGCCGTCCTTCTGGATGCTCTCCAGCATCTCCAGCACGGCCTGGTTGGCGCCGCCGTGCAGCGGGCCCCACAGGGCCGAGATGCCGGCCGAGATCGAGGCGAACAGGTTGGCGTGGCTGGAGCCGACCAGGCGCACGGTGGACGTCGAGCAGTTCTGCTCGTGGTCCGCGTGCAGGATGAGCAGCTTGTCCAGGGCGTTGACGACGACCGGGTTGAGCTCGTAGTCCTCGGCGGGGACCGCGAAGGTCATCCGCAGGAAGTTCTCGACGTAGCTCAGGTCGTTGCGCGGGTAGACGAAGGGCTGGCCCATCGCCTTCTTGTACGCGTACGCGGCGATCGTCGGCAGCTTGGCGAGCAGGCGGACCGTCGACAGGTGGCGCTGGGCCGCGTCGAACGGGTTGTGGCTCTCCGGGTAGAACGTGGACAGCGCGCCGACGACCGAGGACAGCATGGCCATCGGGTGGGCGTCCCGCGGGAAGCCCTGGAAGAAGCGCTTGACGTCCTCATGCAGCAGGGTGTGCTGGGTGATCTCGCGGTTGAACTCGGCCAGCTGGGTCTCGTTGGGCAGCTCACCGTTGATCAGGAGGTACGCGGTCTCGACGAAGCCGCCCTGCGAGGCGAGCTGCTCGATCGGGTAGCCGCGGTACCGCAGGATGCCGTTGTCGCCGTCCACGAAGGTGATCGCGGACTTGTACGCGGCGGTGTTACCGAAGCCGTTGTCCAGGGTGACCAGGCCGGTCTGCGGGAGCAGCTTCGAGATGTCGAAGCCGGCGTTGCCCGCAGTGCTCTCGACGACGGGGTACTCGTACTCGCCGTCCTGGTACCTCAGTACTACCGAGTTGTCGCTCACGTCTTCCTCACCGACGAAATGAATCCTCTTCCAAGGTGCCCTGACTGTCTCCACGATCCCCCATCCGGAGGACAGCCGCGCACCCGGGGTGGCCCGAAAGGGCCCGCCCCTACAAAACCTGCCGCCGCAGCCGGTACGAACCGGACAAGATCGGCACCACCCTAGGCTCTGCCGTAAATCTCTTCACGTCAAGAGAACCTTAGAGGCAACCATCCTGTTGGATAATCATCCAGTAGTCAGCCGATGATCGAGCGCGGTATGCCTCCGACCTGCGCTGACGGCCCGTACGGCCTGGGCGATCGCCTTCCGTGACCCGACCAGCACCACGAGTTTCCGCGCCCTGGTCACAGCGGTGTAGAGCAGGTTCCGCTGGAGCATCGTCCAAGCGGACATGGTGACCGGAATCACCACCACCGGGTACTCGCTGCCCTGCGAGCGGTGGATGGTCACCGCGTACGCGTGCGACAGCTCGTCCAGTTCGTCGAAGTCGTACCCCACCTCCTCGTCCTCGTCGGTGAGCACCGTCAGCCGCTGGTCGTCCACGCTGAGGGCGGTCACCACTCCCACTGTGCCGTTGAAGACGCCGTTCCGCCCCTTGTCGTAGTTGTTGCGGATCTGCGTGACCTTGTCCCCCACCCTGAACGTACGACCACCGAAGCGGCGTTCAGCCAGCCCCTCCCGGGCCGGCGTCACCGCCCCCTGCAACAGCGTGTTCAGCGCGCCCGCACCCGCCGGCCCCCGGTGCATCGGCGCCAGCACCTGGATGTCCCGGCGCGGGTCGAAGCCGAACTTCCCCGGGATCCGGCGCGCCACCACGTCCACCGTCAGCCCGGCCGCCCGCTCCGCGTCGTCCTCCGCGAACAGGAAGAAGTCCGCCAGACCCTCCGTCAGCGGCGGCCTGCCCTCGTTGATCCGGTGCGCGTTCGTCACCACCCCCGACTGCTGCGCCTGCCGGAAGATCCTGGTCAGCCGCACCGACGGGATCGGCCCGCCCTCCGCCAGCAGGTCCCGCAGCACCTCCCCGGCCCCCACCGACGGCAGCTGGTCCACGTCCCCCACGAACAGCAGGTGCGCGCCCATCGGCACCGCCTTGACCAGCTTGTTCGCCAGGATCAGGTCCAGCATCGAGGCCTCGTCGACCACCACCAGGTCCGCGTCCAGCGGCCGGTCCCGGTCGTACGCGGCGTCCCCGCCCGGCTTCAGCTCCAGCAGCCGGTGCACCGTCGAGGCCTCCACCCCGGTCAGCTCCGCCAGCCGCTTCGCCGCCCGGCCGGTCGGCGCCGCCAGCACCACCTTGGCCCGCTTCGCCAGCGCCAGCGTCACGATCGACCGCACCGTGAACGACTTGCCGCACCCCGGACCGCCCGTCAGTACGGCGACCCGCTCGGTCAACGCCAGCCGGACCGACTGCTCCTGCTCCGGCGCCAGCTCCGCGCCCGTCCGCTTCGCCAGCCAGTCCAGCGCCACCGGCCAGTCCACGTCCGCGAACCACGGCATCCGGTCCGTGTCCGAACGCAGCAGCCGCAGCAGCTGGTTGGCCAGCGAGATCTCCGCCCGGTGGAACGGCACCAGGTACACGGCCGTGATCGACTCGCCGCCCTCCCCCGGCACCTGCTCGCGCACCACCCCCTCGGTCGCCACCAGCTCCGCCAGGCAGTCGATCACCAGCCCCACGTCCACCTGCAGCAGCTTCACGCCGTCCGCGATCAGCCGCTCCTCCGGCAGGAAGCAGTGCCCCTGGTCGCTGCTCTGCGACAGCGCGTACTGCAGCCCCGCCTTCACCCGCTCCGGGCTGTCGTGCGGGATCCCCACCGCCTGGGCGATCCGGTCCGCCGTCAGGAAGCCGATGCCCCACACGTCCGAGGCCAGCCGGTACGGCTCGTTCTTCACCACACCGATCGAACCGTCGCCGTACTGCTTGTAGATTCGCACAGCCAGCGAGGTCGACACCCCGACCCCCTGCAGGAAGACCATCACCTCCTTGATGGCCTTCTGCTCCTCCCAGGCCGCCGCGATCTTCTTCGTCCGCTTCGGCCCCAGCCCCGGCACCTCGATCAGCCGGCCCGGCTCGTTCTCGATCACCTCCAGGGTGTCCACCCCGAACCGCTCCACGATCCGCTCGGCGAACCGCGGCCCGATCCCCTTGATCAGCCCCGAACCCAGGTACCGCTGAATGCCCTGCACCGTCGCCGGCAGCACCGTGGTGTAGTTCTCCACCGTGAACTGCCGCCCGTACTGCGGGTGCGAACCCCACCGGCCGTGCAGCCGCAGCGACTCCCCGACCTGCGCCCCCAACAGCGCGCCCACCACCGTCAGCAGATCGTTCGCACCCCGGCCGGTGTCCACCCGGGCCACCGTGTAGCCGGTCTCCTCGTTGGCGTAGGTGATCCGCTCCAGCACGCCCTCGACCTGCGCTAGCTGCCGCGGCTGCTGCTCCGACGGCGCCTGCTTGCTCACCGGGCCCCCTCCAGTACGGGTGGAACATTGCGCTACGCACCGTACCGCCCGGCCCCGACAGGTCCACACTCTCCGGCCGGCCGATCCGGGCCGGTGGCCTGCCGTGCAGCGCCCCGGCCGAGGTGCCAGGCTGTGAGGGACGCAGGGGGACCGTCGACCGCGCCCCTCCCGGGCCCGGCCCCGTCCGAGGAGCTGCACCGACATGCTCAACACCGCCTTCCACCCCGGCTCCCCGGACTGGCTCGACCTGAGCAGCCCCGACACCCGGGCCTCCGTCGACTTCTACACCGCGCTGTTCGGCTGGACCTTCGCCTCGGCCGGCCCCGAAGCCGGCGGCTACGGCTTCTTCCGGCTCGACGGCCGCACCGTCGCCGCCCTCGGCCCCCTCACCGAGGAGGGCGCCCTGCCCGGCTGGACCCTGTACTTCGCCACCCTCGACGCCGACCGCACCACCGAACTCGTCGAACAGGCCGGCGGCACCGTCCGGTTCCCTCCCTTCGACGTCTTCACCGCGGGCCGGATGGCCGGCTACACCGACCCCTCCGGCGCCGACTTCGCCGTCTGGCAGCCGCACGACACCCGCGGCCTGGACGTCGTCGACGAGAACGGCAGCCTCTGCTGGGCCGAGTGCCACAGCGTCGACGCCGAACGCGCCAAGTCCTTCTACCGGACGGTCTTCGGCTGGCAGGAACAGGACGTCCCGTTCGAAGGCTCCCTCTACACCGTCCTCACCCCGGCCGGCGGCGGCACCGACGACGCCCACGGCGGCATCGCCCAGCTCAGCCCCGAACGCACCGCCGCCGGCACCGGCTCGCACTGGCTCCCCTACTTCGAGGTCCCCAACCCGGACGCCAGCCTCGCCATCGCGAGCACCCTCGGCGCGACCGTGCGGATCCCGGCCACCGACGTCCACGGCGTCGGCCGCCTCGCCCAGCTGACCGACCCGCACGGCGCCGCCTTCGCCGTCATCACCAGTGCCGGGCCCGGGGAGTGACAGCGGATCACCTCGCCCCCGGCACTTCCCCGGCACCTCCCCCCAGAACCTCCCAGAAGGGGCGTGAAGGGGTGCTACGGGCGTAGACAGGTGGAGGGTGGGAGACCAGCGCTTCTATTCTCTGATCATGAGCGACAGGACCGATCTCACGATCCGCCGGGCCACCGGGGCGGACCTCCCCGCGGTAGTGGCGATGCTCGCGGACGACCCACTGGGCGCGACCCGCGAGAGCCCCGACGACCTCACCCCCTACCGCGAAGCCTTCACCCGCATCGAGGGCGACCCGCACCAGCACCTGGTCGTCGCCGAACGCGCCGGCCGCACCGTCGGCACCCTCCAACTCACCGTCGTCCCCGGCCTCTCCCGACGGGGCGCCACCCGCACCATCATCGAAGCCGTCCGCATCCACGCCGACGAACGCGGCAGCGGGCTCGGCACCGTCCTGATCCAGTGGGCCGTCGAACGCTCCCGCGAACTCGGCTCCGACCTCGTCCAGCTCACCTCCGACGCCACCCGCACCGACGCACACCGCTTCTACGAGCGACTCGGCTTCGAGCCGTCGCACATCGGGTTCAAGCTGAAGCTCTGACAACGGAATTACGGAAATGACGCCGTAAACGCGAAGAACCCCCATCCGGGATCCGGATGGGGGTTCTTCTGAATGATTGTTCGGCGGCGTCCTACTCTCCCACAGGGTCCCCCCTGCAGTACCATCGGCGCTGTGAGGCTTAGCTTCCGGGTTCGGAATGTAACCGGGCGTTTCCCTCACGCTATGACCACCGAAACACTATGAAACTGTCAACCGACACCCGACCAAGCTTCGGGTGGGTCGTTGTTTCAGAACAACACAGTGGACGCGAGCAACTGAGGACAAGCCCTCGGCCTATTAGTACCGGTCAACTCCACCCCTTACAGGGCTTCCATATCCGGCCTATCAACCCAGTCGTCTACTGGGAGCCTTACCCTCTCAAGGAGGTGGGAGTGCTCATCTCGAAGCAGGCTTCCCGCTTAGATGCTTTCAGCGGTTATCCCTCCCGAACGTAGCCAACCAGCCATGCCCTTGGCAGGACAACTGGCACACCAGAGGTTCGTCCGTCCCGGTCCTCTCGTACTAGGGACAGCCCTTCTCAACACTCCTACGCGCACAGCGGATAGGGACCGAACTGTCTCACGACGTTCTAAACCCAGCTCGCGTACCGCTTTAATGGGCGAACAGCCCAACCCTTGGGACCTACTCCAGCCCCAGGATGCGACGAGCCGACATCGAGGTGCCAAACCATCCCGTCGATATGGACTCTTGGGGAAGATCAGCCTGTTATCCCCGGGGTACCTTTTATCCGTTGAGCGACGGCGCTTCCACAAGCCACCGCCGGATCACTAGTCCCTACTTTCGTACCTGCTCGACCCGTCAGTCTCACAGTCAAGCTCCCTTGTGCACTTACACTCAACACCTGATTGCCAACCAGGCTGAGGGAACCTTTGGGCGCCTCCGTTACCCTTTAGGAGGCAACCGCCCCAGTTAAACTACCCACCAGACACTGTCCCTGATCCGGATCACGGACCCAGGTTAGACATCCAGCACGACCAGAGTGGTATTTCAACGGCGACTCCACAACAACTGGCGTTGCTGCTTCAAAGTCTCCCACCTATCCTACACAAGCCGAACCGAACACCAATATCAAGCTATAGTAAAGGTCCCGGGGTCTTTCCGTCCTGCTGCGCGAAACGAGCATCTTTACTCGTAATGCAATTTCACCGGGCCTATGGTTGAGACAGTCGAGAAGTCGTTACGCCATTCGTGCAGGTCGGAACTTACCCGACAAGGAATTTCGCTACCTTAGGATGGTTATAGTTACCACCGCCGTTTACTGGCGCTTAAGTTCTCAGCTTCGCCCTGTCGAAACAGAGCTAACCGGTCCCCTTAACGTTCCAGCACCGGGCAGGCGTCAGTCCGTATACATCGCCTTACGGCTTCGCACGGACCTGTGTTTTTAGTAAACAGTCGCTTCTCGCTGGTCTCTGCGGCCACCCCCAGCTCAAGGTGCAAGACCCATCACCAGGAATGGCCCCCCTTCTCCCGAAGTTACGGGGGCATTTTGCCGAGTTCCTTAACCATAGTTCACCCGAACGCCTCGGTATTCTCTACCTGACCACCTGAGTCGGTTTGGGGTACGGGCCGCCATGAAACTCGCTAGAGGCTTTTCTCGACAGCATAGGATCATCCACTTCACCACAATCGGCTCGGCATCAGGTCTCAGACTATGTGTGAGGCGGATTTGCCTACCTCACGTCCTACACCCTTACCCCGGGACTACCACCGCCCGGGCTGGACTACCTTCCTGCGTCACCCCATCGCTCACCTACTACCCTGTTGGGTCACCGGCTCCACCACTTCCCTTTGCCCGAAGGCTCCAGGACGGCTTCACGGGCTTAGCATCAAGAGGTTCAGCGTTGGCGCTTCAAAGCGGGTACGGGAATATCAACCCGTTGTCCATCGACTACGCCTGTCGGCCTCGCCTTAGGTCCCGACTTACCCTGGGCAGATCAGCTTGACCCAGGAACCCTTGGTCAATCGGCGCAAGAGTTTCCCACTCTTGTATCGCTACTCATGCCTGCATTCTCACTCGTATACCGTCCACGACTGGTTTCCACCGCCGCTTCACCCGGCACACGACGCTCCCCTACCCATCACAGCAGGCGTTGGCCCTATATGCTGCAATGACACGACTTCGGTGATGTGCTTGAGCCCCGCTACATTGTCGGCGCGGAATCACTTGACCAGTGAGCTATTACGCACTCTTTCAAGGGTGGCTGCTTCTAAGCCAACCTCCTGGTTGTCTCTGCGACTCCACATCCTTTCCCACTTAGCACACGCTTAGGGACCTTAGTCGGTGTTCTGGGCTGTTTCCCTCTCGACCATGGAGCTTATCCCCCACAGTCTCACTGCCACGCTCTCACTTACCGGCATTCGGAGTTTGGCTAAGGTCAGTAACCCGGTAAGGCCCATCGCCTATCCAGTGCTCTACCTCCGGCAAGAAACACGTGACGCTGCACCTAAATGCATTTCGGGGAGAACCAGCTATCACGGAGTTTGATTGGCCTTTCACCCCTAACCACAGGTCATCCCCCAGGTTTTCAACCCTGGTGGGTTCGGTCCTCCACACGGTCTTACCCGCGCTTCAACCTGCCCATGGCTAGATCACTCCGCTTCGGGTCTTGGGCATGCAACTGGGTCGCCCTATTCGGACTCGCTTTCGCTACGGCTACCCCACACGGGTTAACCTCGCTACACACCGCAAACTCGCAGGCTCATTCTTCAAAAGGCACGCAGTCACGGCCCACCAGCAAGCTGATGAACGACGCTCCCACGGCTTGTAGGCACACGGTTTCAGGTACTATTTCACTCCGCTCCCGCGGTACTTTTCACCATTCCCTCACGGTACTATCCGCTATCGGTCACTAGGGAATATTTAGGCTTAGCGGGTGGTCCCGCCAGATTCACACGGGATTTCTCGGGCCCCGTGCTACTTGGGAGTTCTTCAAACGAGCCGTACAGATTTCGTCTACGGGGGTCTTACCCTCTACGCCGGACCTTTCGCATGTCCTTCGACTACCCATACGGTTTCTGACTCGCCGACCGGCCGGCAGACCGATCAAGAAAAATCCCACGACCCCGCATTGGCAACCCCTGCCGGGTCTCACACCAATACGGTTTAGCCTCATCCAGTTTCGCTCGCCACTACTCCCGGAATCACGGTTGTTTTCTCTTCCTGCGGGTACTGAGATGTTTCACTTCCCCGCGTTCCCTCCACACTGCCTATGTGTTCAGCAGCGGGTGACAGCCCATGACGACTGCCGGGTTTCCCCATTCGGACACCCCCGGATCAAAGCTCGGTTGACAGCTCCCCGGGGCCTATCGCGGCCTCCCACGTCCTTCATCGGTTCCTAGTGCCAAGGCATCCACCGTGCGCCCTTAAAAACTTGGCCACAGATGCTCGCGTCCACTGTGCAGTTCTCAAACAACGACCAGTCACACACCCTCGACAACCCAACCGGGCTGCCTCAAGTGAGGCCGGCACTGAGACAACGGAAACCCGTTCCCTCAGGACCCAACAACGTGCCCGAAACAACCCGCAGTGCTCTGTTTTCCACGCCGAAGCAGTACTAACAGGCCCTTACGAACTGTGCCGAATAGTCAACGTTCCACCCATGAGCGACCGTGCAGAACATTCGCCTGCAAGCGGCCATGTGCTCCTTAGAAAGGAGGTGATCCAGCCGCACCTTCCGGTACGGCTACCTTGTTACGACTTCGTCCCAATCGCTGGTCCCACCTTCGACGGCTCCTCCCCTTACGGGTTAGGCCACCGGCTTCGGGTGTTACCGACTTTCGTGACGTGACGGGCGGTGTGTACAAGGCCCGGGAACGTATTCACCGCAGCATGCTGATCTGCGATTACTAGCAACTCCAACTTCATGGGGTCGAGTTGCAGACCCCAATCCGAACTGAGGCCGGCTTTTTGGGATTCGCTCCGCCTCGCGGCATCGCAGCCCTTTGTACCGACCATTGTAGCACGTGTGCAGCCCAAGACATAAGGGGCATGATGATTTGACGTCGTCCCCACCTTCCTCCGAGTTGACCCCGGCAGTCTCCTGTGAGTCCCCATCACCCCGAAAGGCATGCTGGCAACACAGAACAAGGGTTGCGCTCGTTGCGGGACTTAACCCAACATCTCACGACACGAGCTGACGACAACCATGCACCACCTGTATACCGACCACAAGGGGGCACCTGTCTCCAGGTGTTTCCGGCATATGTCAAGCCTTGGTAAGGTTCTTCGCGTTGCGTCGAATTAAGCCACATGCTCCGCTGCTTGTGCGGGCCCCCGTCAATTCCTTTGAGTTTTAGCCTTGCGGCCGTACTCCCCAGGCGGGGAACTTAATGCGTTAGCTGCGGCACCGACGACGTGGAATGTCGCCAACACCTAGTTCCCAACGTTTACGGCGTGGACTACCAGGGTATCTAATCCTGTTCGCTCCCCACGCTTTCGCTCCTCAGCGTCAGTAATGGCCCAGAGATCCGCCTTCGCCACCGGTGTTCCTCCTGATATCTGCGCATTTCACCGCTACACCAGGAATTCCGATCTCCCCTACCACACTCTAGCCTGCCCGTATCGAATGCAGACCCGGGGTTAAGCCCCGGGCTTTCACATCCGACGCGACAGGCCGCCTACGAGCTCTTTACGCCCAATAATTCCGGACAACGCTCGCACCCTACGTATTACCGCGGCTGCTGGCACGTAGTTAGCCGGTGCTTCTTCTGCAGGTACCGTCACTTGCGCTTCTTCCCTGCTGAAAGAGGTTTACAACCCGAAGGCCGTCATCCCTCACGCGGCGTCGCTGCATCAGGCTTTCGCCCATTGTGCAATATTCCCCACTGCTGCCTCCCGTAGGAGTCTGGGCCGTGTCTCAGTCCCAGTGTGGCCGGTCGCCCTCTCAGGCCGGCTACCCGTCGTCGCCTTGGTAGGCCATTACCCCACCAACAAGCTGATAGGCCGCGGGCTCATCCTGCACCGCCGGAGCTTTACACCAACCCCCATGCGGAGGAAGGTCATATCCGGTATTAGACCCCGTTTCCAGGGCTTGTCCCAGAGTGCAGGGCAGATTGCCCACGTGTTACTCACCCGTTCGCCACTGATCCACCCCGAAGGGCTTCACCGTTCGACTTGCATGTGTTAAGCACGCCGCCAGCGTTCGTCCTGAGCCAGGATCAAACTCTCCGTGAATGTATACCCGTAATCGGGTCGACACCCGCGTTGAGCGGCACGGCAACCACCGGAATAGGGTGATCCCGCGCACTGCGTCCTCGCTAGTGTTTTACTTCAAAAGGAATCTCCAACCCCAGAACAATCTGAGGCCGGGGATGTCAACATATCTGGCGTTGACTTTTGGCACGCTGTTGAGTTCTCAAGGAACGGACGCTTCCTTCGGACTGCCTTCCAGCAGGCCCTCCGGGCTTCGTTCTTTCGTGTTTCCAGCTTATCAGATGTTTTCCGCCCCGTTTTCCGGAGTTTCATTCATCGGATTCGCTTTCCGCTTTGCCGCCCCGGTCTCCCGCGGCGACTCCGGAACTGTACGGGGACCGACCCGCCACATGCAAATCGCCCCCGCCCGGACTCCCGGGCAGGGGCGATCTGGACGGTCAGCGGACCTCGGTGATCTCCGGGCCGCGCGCGAACGGGTCGAGCGCCGTGCCGCCGAATCGGTTCTCGGCCTCGCCGGCGCCAGCGGCTGCCCCGCCACCGTCGGCCACCATCTGGGCGTCCTCGGGGAGCTTCAGCACGATCGGGTCGCGGGGAGCCATCGGGGACTCACCGCGCACGACGACCGTCTGCCGGAAGACCTGCTCCAGGATCCCGGCCATCTCCGGCTGCACCGCCGCCTGGCCCGAGATCACGCCGCGCAGGAACCAGCGCGGACCGTCGCAGCCGACGAACCGGACCAGCTGGACACCCTGGGTGCCGTCCGGCAGCTGCACGGGGACCTGGGCGCGGAGGTGCCAGCCGAGCGGGCCCTCCTCCTCCTCGATGAGGCCGCCCTGCGAGGTGATGCCGTTGGCGATCTCCTCCCGGACCTCTCCCCAGATGCCCTCGGACTTGGGGGCCGCGAAAGCCTGGAGCTGGATGGCGCTGTTGCCGAGCACGAGGGTCGCGGCCACGATCGCGTCACCGGCGACCTCGACCCGAAGCTCCATGCCCTCGACACCGGGGACCAGCAGACCCCCGAGGTCCACCCGTCCCTCTTCGGGGTTCTCCAGCTCGGAGTGGTCCCACGGACCGTCCGGCCGCGGAGCCGGCGGCAGGCCGACCCGGTCGGCCACATCCAGCTCGGTCACGTTCTCGCTCTCGGCGGAACCTTCGACGTCATCGGCCGTCTCATCGGCGCTGATGGCGTCGTCGGCGAGCTGCTCGACAGCGTCCTCGCTCTTCTGGCGACGACGGAACACGGTCACTGTCCTTCCCGGTCCAAGACCGATGCGAATACCTGCTCGGCTTCCTGCGAGGCCGCGGGAATGCTAGACCGCGGCGTGGCCGCCGGTCGACCCGAACCCGCCCTCGGCACGTGCCGACCCGGGCAGTTCCTCCACCTCGTGGAAGCGGGCCTTCTCGACCTGCTGGATCACCAGCTGGGCGATTCGGTCCCCTCGGCGGAACTTGACCCCCTCGCGCGGGTCCAGATTGACGACGATCACCTTGATCTCTCCACGGTACCCGGCATCGACCGTCCCCGGGGCGTTCACGAGAGCAACTCCGCAACGAGCTGCCAGCCCGGAGCGGGGGTGGACGAAGGCCGCGTAGCCGTCGGGGAGGGCGATGGCGATGCCCGTGGGCAGGACGACCCGCTCGCCGGGGGCCAGTTCGGCGTCCACGGTGGTGCGCAGATCGGCGCCGGCGTCGCCGGGCTGCGCGTAGGCGGGCAGCGGCAGCTCGGGGTCGATGCGCTTGATCAGGACGTCCAGCAGCGGGCGGGGGGTATCGCTCAAGGGTTCACCTCAAAGGCTCGTGCGCGCTTCATCAGATCCGGGTCGTCGAGGACCTTCTCGATGTCCTCGGCACGACCGTGCGTGGTGAAGTGTTCCAGCTTCACCTCGATGAAGAGCGCCTGAGCGCGTACGGCGACCGGTCCGTCCGGGCCGCCGATCCGCGCCTCGGCCGCGCTGTAGATCTTCCGGCCGTGCACGCCGGTGACCCAGGCGCGCAAGTGCAGCACCGAGTCGACGGGCACCGGGGAGAGGAAGTCGGTCTCCAGCCGGGCGGTCACGGCGGGGGCGTGCAGCAGCCAGTTGAGCGTGCCGAGGGTCTCGTCCATGGCCGTGGTCAGCAGGCCGCCGTGGGCCAGGCCGGGGCCGCCCTGGTGGATGTCCCGGACGGTGAACTCGGCCGTGACGTCGAGTCCTTCGCCGGCGATCGCGTCGATCTTCAGGCCGCCGGGGTGTTGCGGGCCGCAGCCGAAGCAGTGCTCGTAGTGGGAGCCGAGCCGGGTGCCGGGGGCGGGCGCCTGAGGGGCGCGCGGCGGCAGGACGGCGTCCGGCGGCGGGGTCGTCGGGGTCGGCGGCATCGTGGGCGCCGGCCGGTCGGTGGGGGTGTCGGGGGCTGTCGTACCGGTCACGGCGCCCAACCCTACCCAGGGGTAGGAAGGCCCTCGGTGGGGGTGGCGTCCCGCGCGGGGTGTCAGGGCGCCCACAATGGAGGGCATGTACGACGAACGCCTCACGGTGCCGCGCTCCTGGTGGCTGCTCCCGGTCGCGGTGGGCCTCACGCTCGCGCTGATCCTGATCCGGGTCAGCGGCCCGGCCGCGCTGGTCGGGCTGGTGGTCGGCATCGCCGCCGGCGCGGTCGGGATCAGCAGTTACGGCTCCGCCCGGATCCGCGTGGTCCAGGGCTCGCTGGTGGCCGGACCGGCCCGGATCCCGGTGGAAGCGCTCGGCACCGCGCAGGCGCTGAGCCCCAAGGAGGCGGCGGCCTGGCGCGGTCCCAAGGCCGATCCCCGCGCCTTCATGCTGCTGCGCAGCTACGTCCCGACGGCGCTGCGGGTCGAGGTGAGCGACCCGGCCGACCCGACGCCGTACCTCTACCTGTCGACCCGCTCGCCGATGAAGCTGTCGGAGGCGCTGGAGGAGGCCCGGCGCGGCGCCCGCGCCTGAGGGAGCGGGCCCAGGGCACGAGGGCCCGAGAAGGACCGGTGAAACGGAGAGGGACGGTTCCGCTGCTGCGGGACCGTCCCTACGACTTTGCGCCGGCCGCCGTGTCGGCCGGCTCCGTCCTGTCGGGGCCGTCCGGACGGACGGCCCCCGGAACTGCCGTCCGGCCCCGCTGCCCGGGGCCGGAAGGAGCGGTGTGCCGGTCCCGCGGGAGCCGCGGGCACCGGGCCCTGTCCGCCGCGGTGCTCAGGCGCCGCAGTCCCGGCAGATCGGGTTGCCGTTCTTCTCGCTGTACAGCTGGCTGCGGTGGTGGACCAGGAAGCAGCTCATGCAGGTGAACTCATCGGCCTGCTTCGGCAGGACCCGAACGGCGAGCTCCTCGTTCGAGAGGTCGGCGCCCGGGAGCTCCATGCCCTCGGCAGCCTCGAACTCGTCGACGTCGACAGAGCTTCCGCCCTTGTCGTTCCGCCGAGCCTTGAGTTCCTCGATGCTGTCCTCGTTGAGCTCGTCGTCGGTCTTGCGTGGGGTGTCGTAGTCGGTTGCCATTTTTCGCTCTCCCCCTCCGGGTTTGTGCGGTGTGTGCGGTATCTCCAGGGCACGTAACGCATGGGGGGTCGGTCTTGTGCCCGACCCGAGGCGGAGATTTTGCCTTACTTCAAGCCCTGTTACTCAATCGACACTCAGCCGGGCCTCCATCGGGGTGATCCTCGGGGCTGGCGAAGGCCTCACGCTGGGCCATCGCCGCCCCTTCCCGAGCTCGGCGAACCGGACACGCACAGTGAGCAGAGCTGGTGCGGACACCCACCGAATCCCTTGCCCACCAGGGACGCCGACCGTCGCGACGGGTCCGCCCGAGGACGGAATCCGGTCACGCACGGCGACCGACACCCCCGGCCGGATGATCACTCTCCGAGGTTGTCCAGGACCGTGGAGCGACACGGTGTGAGCTTGGTCACGTTCAGAATCTTCCGGGGCAAACCACGGAAAATCCACCCACTCCGACCGCCCCTCGGCGCACCCTATTCGGCGCCCTTCCGGGCCGCCCGACGGGCCAGGATCGCGGCCTGGCGCTCCTCGAACTTGCGCGCCTGGGCGTCCAGCCCGTCCAGGAAGACACCCAGCTCGTTCTGGGCCAGCACGCCCTCCGGGCCGAGGCCGTCGATCTCCATCACCTTGAGCTTGCGCAGCACCGGCTGCAGCACGTCGTCGTGGTGGATGCGCAGGTTGTACACCCCGCCGAGGGCGATCTGGGCGGCGGCGCGCTCGAAGCCGGGGATCCCGTGGCCGGGCATCCGGAAGTCGGTCACCACGTCGGCGATGGCCCGCATGGCCTGGTCCGGGGCGATCTCCAGGGCGGCCTTCAGCAGGTTCCGGTAGAAGACCATGTGCAGGTTCTCGTCGTTGGCGATCTTCGCCAGGAGCTGCTCGCACAGCGGGTCGCCGGCGTGCTTGCCGGTGTTGCGGTGCGCGATGCGGGTGGCGAGCTCCTGGAAGGCCACGTACGCGACCGACTGCAGCATGCTGTGCGCGTTGTCGGACTCGAAGCCCTCGGACATGTGGTTCATCCGGGCCCGCTCCAGCTCCACCGGGTCGACGGCCCGGGTGGCGAGCAGGTAGTCGCGAATGGCTATGCCGTGGCGGCCCTCCTCGGCCGTCCAGCGGTGCACCCAGGTGCCCCAGGCGCCCTCGCGCCCGAACATGCTCGCGATCTCGTGGTGGTAGCTGGGGAGGTTGTCCTCGGTCAGCAGGTTGACCACCAGCGACACCCGGCCCAGCGCGGTCACCTGGGACTGCTCGAGCGACCAGGCCTCGCCGCCCAGCACGCCGTCGAAGTCGCGCCCGCGGCTCCACGGGACGAACTCGTGCGGCATCCACTCCTTGGCCACGCCCAGGTGGCGGTTGAGCTCCTTCTCCACGACCTCTTCGAGGGCCAGGATGAGCCGCGCGTCGGTCCAGCCGCTCGATCCGAGGGCGGGGCTGCTCTGCACGGTGCTGCGCTGTACAGGGGCGATGGTCACGGTCTTGCTCCCGGAGGACGGCACGCGCGGGGACGGGCGCGCTGGGCGGGCACGCAACGTGCGGACCCGTCGGCGGGGGGCACCGGCGGACCCACTTACGGTTGCGTAGGTTACGACACCGTAAGTTGCTCGGGCCGGAAAAGACAAGCCGCCCCCGCCAGGCCTTATGTCGTCTTGACGGGCCTGGCGGGGGCGGCGGGAAACGGTCGCCCACGGAAGGGGCGGTCAGCGCGGGGCGGAGCCCGGGACGGCGCCCTGGGGCGACGGGATGCGGACCCGCATGGTGAGCCCGCCGCCGGCGCGCGGGGTGGCCTCCACGGTGCCTCCGTGGGCGCGCACGACCGAGCGGACGATGGACAGGCCGAGCCCGACCCCCTTGTCGCTGCGGGTGCGGTCGGCGCCCTTCACCCGGCGGAACGGCTCGAAGATGTGTTCCAGCTCGTACCCGGGCACCACCGGTCCGGTGTTGGAGACCACCAGCTCGCCGCCGCCCGGCACCGCGGCGGTGGCCAGCTCGACCCAGCCGCCCGCGGTGTTGTACCGGACTGCGTTCTGCAGCAGGTTGAGCGCGAGCCGCTCCAGCAGCACGCCGTTGCCCGCGACCACGGCCGGATCGAGCTTCGAGCGCAGCTCGACCTCGCGCTTGTCCGCCTCGGCCCGGGTCTGCTCCAGCGCCCGGGTGGCCACCTCGGAGAGCTCCACCGGGCGGCGGTCGGTCAGCTCGTTCTCGCTCCGGGCGAGCAGCAGCAGGCCCTCGACCAGCTGCTCGCTGCGCTCGTTGGTGGCCAGCAGGGTCTTGCCGAGCTGCTGCAGGTCGGGCGAGGCGGCCGGGTCGGAGAGCTGGACCTCCAGCAGGGTGCGGTTGATCGCCAGCGGGGTGCGCAGCTCGTGCGAGGCGTTGGCGACGAAGCGGCGCTGGGAGTCGAAGGAGCGGTCCAGCCGGTCCAGCATGTCGTCGAAGGTGTCGGCGAGCTCCTTGAGCTCGTCGTCCGGCCCGTCCAGCTCGATCCGGCGGTGCAGGTCGGAGGAGGCGACGTCGCGGGCGGTGCGGGTGATCCGGCCGAGCGGGCGCAGCACCCGGCCGGCCATCGCGTAGCCGGCCGCGAAGGCGATCACGGCGAGGCAGACCAGGACGGTGAGCAGCTTGCGCAGCAGGGTGTTGAGCGCCTGGCTGGCCTGGTAGGCCTTGTAGTCGTTCAGCCACTGGTCGAGCGCGGACTGGCTGGTCAGGGTGAGGTTGTCCGGGGTGCGCACCGAGATGCCCGAGCCGTTGAGCACCAGGTGCGGCTGGCCGACCTCCTGGAGGGCCTGCTGGACGAAGAAGTACATCACCAGCAGCAGCACCACGCCGGCCATCAGGAACATCCCGCCGTAGAGCAGGGTGAGCCGCATCCGGATGGTGGGGCGGAAGGGCAGCCAGGCGAGCACGCCGTCGCCGGGGACGTAGGTCTGGTTCGACCGGGCCGAGCGCGGGGGGTGCACGGGCTTGGGCGGGACGGCGCGCGGGCCGCCGGCGGGCGCGCCGGAGGCCCCGCCGGCCGGGGGCGGGGTGGTCATGATCGTCCTCTCGGGGCGTCCGCCGTGGCGGGCGCGGGGTGGTGGGGTCCCGGGGCGGGGGCCCTCCTCGGTGATGAGTCCGGGGAGCCCGCCGGGCGGGTCGCTCCCCGGCGGGATCAGGTGGCCGATCCGGTGACCGGATCCGGTGGCCGGAAACGGTGGCCGGAGCCGGCGGTCGATCCGGTGGTCAGATCCGGTAGCCGGAGCCCGGCACGGTGACGATCACCGGCGGGTCGCCGAGCTTGCGGCGCAGCGTCATCACGGTGACGCGCACGACGTTGGTGAACGGGTCGGTGTGCTCGTCCCAGGCCTTCTCGAGCAGCTGCTCGGCGGAGACGACGGCGCCGCCGGCCCGCATCAGCACCTCCAGGACGGCGAACTCCTTGGGGGCGAGCTGGACGGTGCGCCCCTCGCGGATCACCTCGCGCCGGCCGGGGTCGAGCGAGATCCCGGCCCGCTCCAGTACCGGGGGCAGCGGGACGGTCGCACGGCGGCCCAGCGCCCTTACCCGGGCGACGAGTTCGCTGAAGGCGAACGGCTTCGGAAGGTAGTCGTCCGCGCCGATCTCCAGCCCCTCGACCCGGTCGCTGATGTCGCCGGAGGCGGTCAGCATGATCACCCGGGTCGCCAGGCCCTGCTCGACCACCTTGCGGCAGACGTCGTCGCCGTGGACCAGCGGGAGGTCCCGGTCCAGGACCACCACGTCGTAGTCGTTGACCGCGATGCGCTGGAGCGCGGCCTCCCCGTCGTACACCACGTCGACGGCCATCGCCTCGCGGCGCAGGCCGGTCGCGACGGCCTCGGCAAGCAGCTGCTCGTCCTCGACGACGAGAACCCGCACGGTCGTTGTCCCTTCTCCAGGCCGGCCCCGGAAAGCGGACGCACGGCTCCGACGGTGCCTCCATCCTGCCTGGTCCTGCGGTAAAGCAGCGATAAGCTGCCACTCGGGCAGGACGCCCGGGGCCGCGACGGTGACCGTTCGTGTCGGTATCACTCCGCTTGGAATGTGACACGGGCAACTTTCTTCCGCCGGGAGGTTTCCCGGCCCCCTCCCGGGGGAGGACAGCTGCACACCCGCGATCTGGTTCTTGGCCGATCGCACCCACCCGCCGTGCGTTCATCCGCGCCGGCCCTGGGGCTGGGACATCACCGGGAGCGGCCGAAGGCCGTCTCCGCGCCCGACCGGAGAGCCACCACCTGCCGGCCGGGGCGCATTCACCGGCTGAACCTCCTCGGGGCGGAGAACGCACGACCGTGCACGTCCGACACAGTAAGGGGGCCCGTATGGACGCCTTCAAGGCCGGAATCCTGCAGCGCATAGCCAACGCCGAGCAGGACCTGCACCGCGCGATCGAGGCCGGGGACGAGTTCCTCGCCGAGGTGGAGCAGTCCGAGCTGGACGACCTCCGCCGACTCGCCGCCGAGCACGGCGTCGACACGGTGCTGGAGCGCCACCGCACCGCTGCCTGACCCGTCCGGTACCACCGACCCGTCGCCGGGACTCCGGCACCTGCGGCCCTGTGGGGGCCGTGCGAAACCCCAGGCCCTGGCATCCCCCGTATGCCAGGGCTCTTCGCATGCCCGGGCCCTTCGCACGTTTCGCGCGATTCACGTGTTTCGCATGTTTCGCGTGTTCGGGTTCGCCGCCGGCCCCGGGCTCTTGTCGTGCCCGGGGCCGGTCGGCGGGTGGCCCGTCGGCCGACCCCGGTCCGGGCCGACCGGAGCCGGTCAGTCCGCCCAGCCGGTCAGTCCGCCCAGGCGCGCAGCGCGGCCAGGCGCTCCTGCAGCGGCTCGTACACGCCCGGGGCGGCGGCCACGGTCAGCTCGCGGTCCGGGCCGTGCCCGGGGCGGCCGCCGGTCAGGGCGCCGGCCTCGGCGGCGATCAGGCAGCCGGCCGCGCGGTCCCAGGGGGCGAGGCCGCGCTCGTAGTAGCCGTCCAGCCGCCCGGCGGCGACGTCGCACAGGTCGACGGCGGCCGCCCCGCCCCGGCGGACGTCCCGCACCTCGGGCATCAGGGCCAGCAGCACCTCGGCCTGGCGCACCCGCACCGACTGGACGTAGTTGAAGCCGGTGGCGATCAGCGCCTGCCCCCACGGCGGGGCCGGGCGGGCCGAGAGCGGCGCGCCGTTCAGCCGGGCGCCCCGGCCCAGCACGGCGTGGAACAGCTCCTCGCGCGCCGGGGCGTACACCACGCCGACGACCGCCCGGCCGTCCACCTCGGCCGCCACGCTGACCGCCCAGGAGGGCAGCCCGTACAGGTAGTTGACCGTGCCGTCGAGCGGGTCCACGACCCAGCGGACCCCGCTGGTGCCGGACCGCTCGGCGCCCTCCTCGCCGAGGTAGCCGTCCGCCGGGCGGCGTTCGGTGATCAGCTCCAGCACGAGCTTCTCGGACGCGAGGTCCATCTCGGTCACCACGTCGACCGGGCTGCTCTTGGTGCCGGCCACACCGAGGTCGGCGGGGCGGCCGTCGCGCAGCAGGGCGCCGGCCTGCCGGGCCGCGTCCAGGGCGACGTCCAGCAGGTCGTCGAGGAGCCGGTCGTCGGGCTGGGCGGGGGCGGTCACGGGATTCTCCTCCGGAACGGCGGGACGGACGGTCGGCGGGCGGGCGGGCAGGACGGCCGGCACGCGGGACGGACGGTCAGCGCTCGGCGACGGCCGGGCGCGGAGCGCGCGGGTTGGGGCAGCAGGCCACCGCGCACACGTCCTGGCTGGGGCCGAGCCGGCCGAGGGCGCAGCGGGTCACATCCTCGCCGCGCTCGGTCGCGGCCCGCTCCAGGAGCAGATCGCGCACGGCGGCGGTGAAGCGGGGGTCGGCGCCGACGGTGGCGGCGCGGGCCACCGGCAGGCCGAGTTCGGCGGCCTTGGCGACGGCCTCGGTGTCGAGGTCGTACTTGACCTCCATGTGGTCGGAGACGAAACCGATCGGGACCATCACCACGGCGGGCGCGCCCTCGGCGTGCCGCGCCTCCAGGTGGTCGCAGATGTCCGGTTCCAGCCACGGGGTGTGCGGGGCTCCGCTGCGGCTCTGGAACACCAGGTCCCAGGGCCGGTCGGCGACGCCGGTGCGCTCGGCGACGGCCACGGCGATCAGCCGGGCCACGTCCAGGTGCTGGGCGACGTAGGCGCCGCCCGGCGTGCCGCGGGCCGGGTCGTCCGGGGCGCCGGAGGTCTCGGCCATGGTGTCCGGGATGGAGTGGGTGGTGAACGCGAGCCGGGCGCCGGCCCGGACGGCCTCGGGGAGCTCCGCCAGCGCGGCCAGGGTGGCGTCGGTCATCGGCTCGACGAAGCCGGGGTGGTTGTAGAAGTGCCGCAGCTTGTCGACCCGCAGCGCGGGCACGCCCTCCGCGGCCAGCGCGGCCAGCGCGTCGGCGAGGTTCTCCCGGTACTGGCGGCAGCCCGAGTAGCCGGCGTAGGCGCTGGTGGCGAGCACGGCGATCCGGCGGTGGCCGTCGGCGGCCATCTCGCGCAGGGCGTCGACCAGGTAGGGCGCCCAGTTCCGGTTGCCCCAGTAGACCGGCAGGTCCAGCCCGTTCTCGGCGAAGTCCTTGCGCAGCGCGGCGAGCAGCTCGCGGTTCTGCTCGTTGATCGGGCTGACCCCGCCGAACAGGAAGTAGTGCTTGCCCACTTCCTTCAGCCGCTCGGTGGGGATCCCGCGGCCGCGGGTGACGTTCTCCAGGAACGGGACGACCTCCTCGGGGCCCTCGGGCCCGCCGAAGGACAGCAGCAGCAGGGCGTCGTACGGGGCGGCGCCGGAGGGGGAGGGTTTGCGCGCGTCGGACATGGCACCGATCCTGCCACTGAGGGGTCGGGTGCCGTCGCCGGGGCCGCGCCGGTGTCCGGAAAATACCGTTTGCCAACGTACGTAAGCTGTGTACGCCAATCTTGTTCCTTACTTCACCCCTGACCCCGGTCCTCACTCCCCACGGAGATCCCCCGTGCTGTCCAGCTACCGCCGGATATTCGCCGCCCCCGGCACCCTGGCCTTCTCCTCCGCCGGATTCATAGCCCGTCTGCCGATCTCCATGGCGGGCATCGGCATCGTGACCATGCTCTCCCAGCTGACGGGGTCGTACGGCCTGGCGGGAGCGGTCTCGGCGACCATGGCCGTCGCCGCCGCCGCCCTCGGCCCGGCGGTCTCCTGGCTGGTCGACCGCCGCGGACAGCGCCGCATCGCCCTCCCGGCCACCGCGTTCACCGTCGCCGCCGCGACCGGACTCCTGCTCTGCGCCCACTTCCACGCGCCGTCCTGGACCCTGTTCCTCTTCGCCGTCGGCCTCGGCGTCATGCCCAGCGCCGGCGCCATGGTCCGCGCCCGCTGGGCCCACCTCTACCGCGACGACGCGGCCAAGCTGCACACCGCGTACTCCTTCGAGGCCGTCGTCGACGAGGTCTGCTTCATCGTCGGCCCGATCCTCGCCATCGGCCTGGCCACCAACGTCTTCCCCGAGTCCGGCGTCCTGGTGGCCGTCATCGCGCTCGCCGTCGGCATAGCCCTGTTCACCGCCCAGCGCCGCACCGAGCCACCGGTCCACCCGGCCGCGGCCCACAGCGGCGGCAGCGCCATCCTCAACGGCGGCCTGGTCGTCCTGGTGCTGACCTTCGTCGCCACCGGCGCGATCTTCGGCTCGGTCGAGATCGTCACCGTCGCATTCGCCGACGCCCAGGGGCACAAGGGGCTCTCCAGCGTCGTCCTGGCCGTCTGGGCGCTCGGCTCCGGCTTGGCCGGCGTCGTCTACGGGGCGCTCAAGCCCAAGAGCCCGCTGTCCACCCGCTTCCTCGTCGGCGTGGTGATGATGGCGCTCAGCATGATCCCCATCCTGGTCGTCGCCTCCACCGTGCACGGCGTCGGCGCCCTGATCGCGGCCGGTGCCGCCCTGCTGATCGCCGGCGTCGCCATCTCCCCCACCCTGATCTCCGCGATGGCCCTGGTCGAGCGGCTCGTCCCGGCCGCCAAGCTCACCGAGGGCATGGCCTGGACCACCACCGGACTCGCCCTCGGCGTGGCCTTCGGCTCCTCGGTCGGCGGCTGGGTGGTCGACGCCTCCGGCGCCTCGGCGGGCTACTGGGTGCCGCTGGCCGCCGGCGCCCTCGGCGTCGTCGCCGCGGTCTCCGGACTCGGCCGCCTGCGCGCCGGAGTCGCCGCGAACGAGCCCGCCGACGAGGCCGGACGACCCGTAGACGCCGAACGGTGAACTGACTAATCTCTCGCCCTACCCATGGGTAAGCCCGTGGGTAGGGCGGCCCGCCGCCCTGACCGCGCCGACCCGTTCGGCCACGGAGCAGGAGGCAGCGCAATGCCCCAGGCCAGTACCGCGACCCGCGGCCGGTGGACCAACTGGGCCGGCAACCAGAGCGCCCGGCCGGCCCGGGCCGCCGAGCCCGGCACCGCGGAGGAACTGGCCAAGGAGATCCTGCGCGCCGCCGAACAGGGCCGCACCGTCAAGGCCGTCGGCTCCGGCCACTCCTTCACCTCGATCGCCTCCGCCGGCGACGGCGTCCAGATCCGCCCGCACGCGCTCACCGCCGTCCGCGCGATCGACCGCGAGGCCGGCACCGTCACCGTCGAGTCCGGCCTGCCGCTGCACCGCCTCAACCGGGTCCTCGCCGCCGAGGGCCTCTCGCTCACCAACATGGGCGACATCGAGGTCCAGACCGTCGCCGGCGCCACCAGCACCGGCACCCACGGCACCGGCCGCGACTCCGGCTCGCTCGCCGCCCAGGTCCGCGCCCTGGAGATCGTCCTCGCCGACGGTTCCGTCAAGCGCTGCTCCCCCACCGAGAACCCCCGGCTCTTCCAGGGCGCCCGGCTCGGCCTCGGCGCCCTCGGCGTGATCACCGCACTCACCTTCGGCGTCGAACCGGCCTTCCTGCTCACCGCGCACGAGCAGCCGATGGACTTCGACGAGGTGCTGGAGCGCCTCGACGACCTCACCGCCGTCAACGAGCACTTCGAGTTCTACTGGTTCCCGCACACCGACCGCTGCGCCACCAAGCGCAACAACCGCAGCCAGGGGCCGGCCGCCCCGCTGCCCCGGTTCAAGGAGTGGCTGGAGGACGACTTCCTCTCCAACACCGTCTGGGAGGGCGCCTGCCGGGTCGGCCGGCGGTTCCCCGGCTCGATCCCCTCGATCGCCGCCCTGGCCAGCCGCGCCTGGTCCGAGCGCAGCTTCACCGACACCGCGTACCGGGTCTTCACCAGCCCGCGCAAGGTCCGCTTCGTGGAGATGGAGTACGCGGTGCCGCGCGAGGCCGTCGCCGAGGTGCTGCGCGAGCTGAAGGCCCTGGTCGAACGGTCCGACTGGAAGGTCAGCTTCCCGGTCGAGGTGCGCTTCGCCCCCGCCGACGACCTCTGGCTCTCCACCGCCTCCGGCCGGGACAGCGCCTACATCGCCGTCCACCTCTACCGGGGCACCGCCGACCAGGGCTACTTCACCGGCGTCGAACAGCTCATGACCGCCCATCAGGGCCGCCCCCACTGGGGCAAGCTGCACACCCGCGACGCCGAGTACCTGGCCGGCGTCTACCCGCACTTCGGCGACTTCACCGCACTGCGCGACGAGGTCGACCCGCGGCGGGTCTTCGCCAACGACTACCTGCGCCGGGTGCTGGGGGCCTAACTCGCGGGGGTGCCGTCGGCCGGCGGCGGGGTCGCGGTCGCCCCGGCCGGCTCGTTGCCGGGTACGGGCGGCCGCGAGGTGGCGCCGCCGGTGGGCTGCCCACCGCCCGCGGACGGGGAGGACCCCGCCGACGGGCTCGCGCTCGGGCTCGGGCTCGGGCCCGCCGAGGGTGAGGCCGTCCCCGCGCCGGTGCTCGGGGTGGAGCTCGGCTCCCGGCTCGGCCGGCTCGTCGCCGGGGCCGAGGCACCGCCGGACGGCGTGGCGTCCGCGCCCCGCTCGCCGCCCCGGGCCGGCCGCTCCGGCGGAGCGTCCTGCGGGCGGGAGGACTTGGGCGTCACCGCGCCGCCGAAGGAGGTGCCGTTGCCGGACTCGCCCTTGACCGTCGCCGACACCGGCTGCCCGGTGGCCAGTTCGAACACCACGATCGGCGTCATCGCCAGCACGAACACCAGCCCGGACACCACCGCGTAGGACTTCCAGCCCCACCGCCGGCGCGCCCGCACCACCTGCGGCTCGTTCCACTCCGCCGTGATCACCGGCGGCCCCGCGGGCTCCCCTGATTCCGCCGGCACCTGGCGCAGCGTGTTGACGGTCTGGTTCGGCCCGCGGTCCACCGCTTCGCGCAGCTGTTCCCCGGTCCGTCTGAAGACGTGCTGGAACACCGCGCCGCCGGTGGTGGCCCCGATGCTCACCACCGCGGCGCCCATGATCGTTCCGTACACGCCCAGTTCGGAGGCCAACAGCGCGCCCACGACGGCGGCCAGCGCACTCGCCACGACCTGAGCCACACTCAGATCGATTCGCCCACGCTCCTCCTTGCCGCCCTCCTCGGCGGGGCTCCGCTCCGGCATCAACATCCCTCGGTCCGTACGACTGTTCCTCGAACAAGCCACTCCATCTTGCCCAAAGAAGGACACAAGGGGCGAAAATGCGGTTCCGCACGCCCGGATTGTGTGAAGATGATCACCGTTCACCCGACGGCGGTCCGCCATCGGGGGCGCGCGCTCTTGAGATTCCCGTGAATCGCGGGAGACTTGAGCGGCGAGCCGCCCCTTCGGATGCCACGAATGGAGTACTGTTCGTAAAGCCTGAGCCTTGGGTCGACTTGTCGACTGCGCCTACACCGGCAGCTTCACGAGGAGCCACGGACCAGGCACGCACGGCGACGCCCGTCCCGGATCGTCGCGATCACTGCGCGTGCGAGGACGGCCGGGACACCCAGGCGCGACGTCGACGGATGACGTGGCAAAAAGGCAACCGTGCCACAGCGGCATGTCCGGGCCTAAGCCCGACACGCCGGGGAACTCAGCAAGGTTGTGGCCAGTCGCGAGTGGGCAGGCCACACTCAGTACGGGAGCAGCGACGCAGGTGACGTCGGCAGGCACCACCCGGGAGGTAACCGTGCCCGAACTGCGGGTTGTGGCCGTCAGCAACGACGGCACACGGCTGGTGCTCAAGGCTGCCGACAGCACGGAGTACACCCTCCCCATCGACGAGCGGCTACGCGCCGCCATCCGCGGCGACCGGCCGCGCCTCGGCCAGATCGAGATCGAGGTCGAGAGCCACCTCCGCCCCCGGGACATCCAGGCCCGGATACGAGCCGGTGCCTCCGCCGAGGAGGTCGCCCAGGCCGCCGGGATCTCCGTCGACCGCGTGCGCCGCTTCGAGGGCCCGGTCCTCGCCGAGCGCGCCTTCATGGCCGAGCGCGCCCGCAAGACCGCCATCCGCCGCAACGGCGAGTCCACCGGCCCGCAGCTCGGGGAGGCCGTCTCCGAGCGGCTCGCCCTGCGCGGCGCCGAGAAGGACACCGAACGCTGGGACTCCTGGCGCCGCGACGACGGCACCTGGGAGGTCATCCTCTACTACCGGGCCGACGGCGAGGGGCGCAGCGCCTCCTGGACGTACGACCCGCCGCGGCGCCTGGTCCAGCCCAACGACGACGAGGCCCGCGCGCTGATCGGCGAGAACGTCGAGCGCGAGGAGGAGTCGGTCTTCCCGTTCATCCCGCGGATCGCCCGGCTCCCCCAGGACCGGCCGCCCCGCCCGATGATCGACCGGCCCTCGGCCGACCGCATCATGTCGGCCCGCGAGGTCCGCGAGTCGCGGGAGGCCACCGCCGATTCCCGGGACTCGCTGACCAGCCTGCTCGACGTGGTCCCCGCCTTCCGCGGCGACCTCGCCGTCGGCAGCCCCACCGCGATCGAACCGGTGCCCGCGGAGGTCGCCGAGGAGAGCGAGGAGTCGGCCGCGGCCGCCGCCCCGGCGGTCGGCGCGGGCTCGGCCTACGCCGACATCCTGATGCCGCGCGCCGTCGCCCCGCACCGCGAGCGCCTGGTCGGCACCACCGACCGGCAGGCCGAGGCGGACGGCGTCCGGCCCGGGCGCCGGGCCACCGTGCCCAGCTGGGACGAGATCGTCTTCGGCAGCCGGCGCAAGAAACAGGAGTAGCGGCGGACACCGTGACGGGGCGGGAGGCCCGGCCTCCCGCCCCTCCGGCACGGCTCAGCCCGGCTGGTCGGTGACCGCCACCGGGCGGCCGTCGTCGCTCGACCACTCGCTCCACGACCCCGGGTACAGCGTGGCCGGCAGGCCCGCCACCTCCAGCGCCAGGATCTGGTGCGCCGCCGTCACCCCCGAGCCGCAGTAGACCGCGGTCTCCCGCTCCCCCGCGCCCAGCCCCCGGAAGCGGGCCGCCAGTTCGGCGACCGGGCGGAACCGCCCGTCCGGACCGACGTTCTCCGTGGTCGGCGCGGACACCGCGCCCGGCACGTGCCCGGCCTTCGGGTCCACCGGCTCGACCTCGCCCCGGTAGCGTTCCCCCGACCGGGCGTCCAGCAGCAGGCCGTCGCGCGCCCACACCGCCGCGCCGTCCGCGTCCACCGTCGGCAGCTGACCCGGCACCGGCTTGAAGTCTCCCTCGGCGGCCTCCGGCAGCTCGTCCGTCACCGGCAGTCCGGCCGCCCGCCAGGCCGCGAAACCGCCGTCCAGCACCCGGACGTCCCGGTGCCCGGCCCAGCGCAGCAGCCACCAGGCGCGCGCGGCCGCCATCGAGGCCGCGCCGTCGTACACCACGACCGGACGATCGGCGCTCACCCCGAAGCCGCGCATCGCCGCACCGAACACCTCCGGGTCCGGCAGCGGGTGGCGCCCGCCCCGGCCGGGAGCGCCGGGCGGGGCCGCGAGGTCCCGGTCCAGCTCGACGAAGTGGGCACCGGGCAGATGCCCGGCCCGGTACTCCTCGGCCGCGGTCGGGCCGCCCGGGGCGGCTCCGACCAGCTGGTGGCGCACGTCCAGCAGCACCGGCGGACGGGCGGAGGCGAGCGCCTCCCCCAGCTCGGCCGCGGAGATCAGCGGGGAACCCTCGTTGTAGGTGGTCATGGCGGCCATTGTCGCGCAGCGCCGCCGACCCGCCGCTCTTTGTGCGGACTTTGCCGGGATTTCCGCGCGGCCCGAGGGTTGGGCGCCCGTCAGGGTGGAAGCATCACCCTCGCGCCCGAGGATTCCCGTGCGCCAATCACCCATGAGGAGGCCCGCATTGCCCGCGGTGGAACTCCGACTGGCCCAGGGGACGCCCTGCTGGGTCAGCCTGCTGACCGATGACCTGGCCGGCGCCCGCGCCTTCTACGGCGAGCTGCTCGGCTGGACGTACACCCCGGGGCCGGGCCAGCTCGGCGACTACGTCCGGGCCGAGCTCGACGGGACACCGGTCGCCGGCCTCGGCCTCTCCACCGCCACCGGCTTCCCGGTGCAGTGGACCACCTACTTCGCCGTCGACGACGCCGACCGCACCGCCCAGCTGATCCGGGAGTGCGGCGGCACCGTCGCCGTCGGGCCGCTCCAGGCCGAACGCGCCGGGCGGATGGCCATCGCCTCCGACGTCTCCGGCGCCGTCTTCGGCCTCTGGCAGGGAGAGGAACACCTCGGCCGGGAGGCCGGAACCGACCCCGGCGAACCGGCCTGGGCCGAACTGCTCACCCCCGACACCGAGGGCGCCGCCGTCTTCTACGCCACCGTGCTCGACCGCTCGGTCCGGCCCGGCGCGGACGAGAGCTCCCTGCTGGTGCACGGCCGGCCGGTCGCCGGCATCCGGCACCGCGCCGACCTGCGCGGCCACCCGCCGCGCTGGCGCACCCACTTCGCCGTCCGGGACGCCGCCCTGACCGCCCGTCACGCGCTGGAGCTCGGCGGCCGGATCCTGGTCGAGCCGCACGAGACCTCGCACGGCCGCGCCGCCCGGCTCGCCGACCCCCAGGGCGGGCACTTCTCCGTCCTGGAACCGGCGGGCTGACGCCGCCCCGCGGGCTCGGGCCCGCTCGCCTCCGGGGTGGGAGCCCGCGGCTCAGACCTGCTGCTCCTCGAAGGGCAGCACGTCCGGGGAGAGCACCGAGGCGCGGGCCGTCGCCGCGGTCAGCCGGCGGCGGTGGTGGCGGCGGCAGAGCACCTCGTAGCCGATCTCGTCCTCGCTCACCGATATGTCGCCGATCACCACCTGGGCGCCCTCGACCACCATCACCCCGCCGACCGTACGGGCGTTGTGGGTCGCCCGCGCCCCGCACCAGCACAGCGCCTCGACCTGCAGCACCTCCACCCGGTCGGCCAGCTCGATCAGCCGCTGCGAGCCGGGGAACAGCCGGGTGCGGAAGTCGGTGGTGATGCCGAAGGTGTAGACGTCGATGCCCAGCTCGTCCACCACCCGGGCCAGCTGGTCGACCTGCTCCGCGGCGAAGAACTGGGCCTCGTCGCAGATCAGGTAGTCCACCCGGCCGCCCGCCGAGAGCCGCTGCACCACATGGGCGTGGAAGTCGAAGTCGTCCGTCACCTCGACCGCCTCGGCCCGCAGGCCCAGCCGGCTGGAGATCGTCGCGGCGCCCGCCCGGTCGTTGCGGGTGAGGATGACGCCCCGCCGGCCGCGCGCGGTGTGGTTGTGGTCCATCTGCAGCGCCAGCGTCGACTTGCCGCAGTCCATCGTGCCCGAGAAGAACACCAGTTCAGCCATGGGTGGAGCAAGGGCCTTTCAGATCAGGGGAGTTCGGGCACAGAGGGGTCAAGGACGCGGCTCAGCCGCGGACTTCCAGCAACGGCACGAACTGCTCGACCGGGGTCATCGAACCGTGCAGGCCGATCATCGCGGATTCGCCGGGCTCGTTGCGGGAGGCGACGATCGCGATGTCGTCGCGCGCCGCGGCGACCACGTCGCCGATCCGGGCGTACACCCGCTCGTCCACGACCGGGCCGAACCAACCCGCCTCGATCGCCTGGTCCCTGGTCGCGACCCACATCCGGTCGCCCAGCACCTCGCTCCAGACCGTGTGCACGTCGGCCGCGGCCCCCGGCACCGCGTACACGTGCCGGGCCCGCCCCTCGCCGCCGAGCAGGGCCACACCGGCGCCCAGCTCCCAGTCCTCGTCGAAGTCGATCCGGTCCTCCGGCGCGATGTCGATCATGCCGTGGTCGGCCGTCACGTACATCGCCGAGCGCGGCGGCAGCTGCTCGGCCAACCGGCGGGCCAGCCGGTCCACCGCGTCCAGCGTCATCCGCCACTCGTCCGAGTCCACCCCGAACCGGTGGCCCGCCCCGTCCAGCTCGCTGACGTAGGTGTACACCAGCGCCCGGTCGTGCTCGGCCAGCCAGGAGGCCGCCAGGTCCATCCGCTCCTCGCCCGTGGTCCGGCCGAGGAAGGTGCCGCCGGACAGCGCCACCCTGGTCAGCGGGGTCTGGGCGAACAGCGGGGAGGAGACCTGCGCGGTCGCCACCCCCGCCCGGTGCGTCTGCTCGAACACCGTCGGGTACGGCTGCCAGGCGTGCGGCTCGGTCGGCGGCTGCCAGCGCAGCTGGTTCATCAGGTAGCCGGCGCCCGGCACCGCCACCGTGTACCCCGCCAGGCCGTGCAGGCCCGGCGGCGTCCCGGTGCCGACCGAGGCCAGCGAGGTCGCCGTGGTGGACGGGAAGCCCGCGGTCAGCGGACGGCCGGTGCCGCCCAGCGAGCTCGCGGCCAGCGAGGACAGGAACGGCGCGTACTCGGGGTGGCGCAGCAGCAGTTCCCAGCCCAGGCCGTCGACCAGGAACACCACCACCCGGTCCGCCGGGGCGATCGGCAGCGTCGCGGTGAACCCGGGGACGCCGAGCCCCGCCGCCACCGAGGGCAGCAGGTCGCTCAGCGAACCGCTGCCGTAGGGGGGCGCGGGGGCCGCGGCCGGGTCAAGGATCTCGAAGGCGTCGTAGCCGTCGGCAGGAACGAAGGACATGGAACCGGATTCGTAGCGTTCGGAGGCGGCGATCAGGCCCGCGGGCCGTTGTCGATCGTCGCGTCGGACAGCGCCCGGGCGAACAGCAGTGCCTGGGACACCGTCTCCGGGCCGTCACCGGCCTCGCTCACCCGCAGCGAGAGGTCGTCGGCCGTCGCCGAGCCGGTGTAGCCGTGGTCGGCCTCGCAGTTCGGGTCCGAGCAGCCGGCCGGCTCCAGGTCCAGGCGCTGCACCGCGCCCCAGCCGATCGTCAGCACGACCTCGCGCGGCAGCGTCCCCGGCGTGTACGTCTCCGGGTTCGCCACCATCCGGCTCAGCACGACCGAGCCGATCCGGTCCAGCCGGACGCTCTCCGTCGACGTCGTCGCGAACGGCACCGAGGGGCTGCCCTCGGCCCCCGACTGCTCGTCGGTGTGGCTCACCACGAACCGGGTCGGGGTCAGCACCAGCACGGTCACGTGCCGGCGGACCTCGTTGGCGTCGAAGGTCGTCTCCTGGTGCACCAGGTAGGAGCTGATCGGCTCCGGGCCCACCGCGGCCTCCACCGCCTCGGACACCAGGGCCGGGTAGTAACCGCTGCGCTCGATAGCCGAGCGCAGGTCCTGAGTGCTGGTGGTACCGGTCTTCGCCATATCTCCATCCTGGCATGGTCCGCCGACGAAGCGGGCGGCACGGCGCCGAGCTTCGGACAACAGCGCCCGGGCAGGGCGCAACCAAGGAAGGTTACAGCGTGCTCATCGCGCGCGGGCCCAGATCGCTGCGGACCGGCAGGGGTGCGACCCGCACCCGCGCCCCCAGGATCGCCAGCCCGTGCGGGGCCACGACCACGGGTTCGAGATCCACCGACGCGATCTCCGGGACGTCGTCCACCAGCTGCGACACCCTGAGCAGCAGTTCCTCCAGGGCGCCGGTGTCCACCGCCTCCGCGCCGCGCCAGCCGAACAGCAGCGGCGCCGCCCGTACCTCCCGGATCAGCCCGGCGACGTCCTGGTCGGTGGCCGGAACCAGCCGGTGCGCCGTGTCGCCCAACAGTTCGGCCGGCGCGCCGGCCAGCCCGAAGGAGAGGATCGCGCCGACCGCCGGGTCGACCGTGGCACCGATCACGGTGTCCACCCCGCGCGGCGCCAGCCGCTGCACCACCAGCTCGGCCTGCGCGGCGCCGCCGAGCAGCGCGTCCAGCTCGCGGTGGGCCCGGCGCAGACCCGGCTCCCCGGTCAGGTCCAGCCGGACACTGCCCAGGTCGGGGCGGTGGCGCAGGTGCGGGGCGGTCGCCTTCAACGCCACCGGGTAGCCGAGCGAGGCCGCCGCCGCGACCGCCGTCTCCTCGTCCGGCGCCGGGAGCGTCGGCGAGACGTCGATGCCGTAGCGGGCCAGCAGCTCACGGGTCCCGGCGTCCGGCAGGGTGATCCGGGCGCCGCCCGGCTGGGTGCGCGCCGCGACCGCCGTCCGGGTGCTCAGCGCCGCCGCCACCAGGGTGCGGGCGCCGGGCTCGTCGATCCGGTCCAGCTCGGGGACGCGCGCCGTCTCCTCCGCCTCGGCCGTCCGGCGGCGCCACTGCGCGTAGTGGACGGCGTGGCCGAGGGCGTTCACGGCCCGCTCGGGCGCCGGGTACGCGGGGATGCCGCCGGGGCGCAGCCGGGCCGGCAGGTCGGTCAGCGCCAGGTGGGCGAGCACCAGCGGCTTGCCCAGCTCCCGGGCGCGCTCACCGGCTTCGACCAGGGCGACGGCGATCTCCGGGTCGTCGGTGCCCATCGCGGGGTCGTCCTCGCCGGTCAGCCGGCCGCCCATGAAGGCGTGCGCGGAGGTGCCGATCGGCGGGATGGCGACGGCGATCACCGCGTCCACGGCCGGGTCGGCGAGGGCCACGTCCAGCGCGATCCGGAAGTTCTCGCCGGTCGCGGCGGTCGTCAGGTCGACCGGCGTGCGCGGGCGCAGGCCCGCGCTCAGCAGGGCGTCGTAGGTGAGCAGGCCGAGCGAGTCCGAGTTGCCGACCACCGCCACCCGGTCCCCCTTCGGCAGCGGCTGCAGGGCCAGCAGCTCTCCGGTGTCGTACAGCTCGGTGATGGTCGAGACCCGGAGGACGCCCGCCTGTTCGAACAGCGCGTCGACGGTCGCGTCGCGCAGGGCGGTGGCGGTGGCCGGGACGGCGTGGCCGGGCGGCAGGCTGCCGGTGTGCCGGGCGCCCTTGACCACCACCACCGGCTTGACGGCGGCCAGCCGGCGGGCGATCCGGGTGAACTTGCGCGGGTTGCCGAAGGACTCCAGGTACAGCAGCACCACCTGGGTGGCCTCGTCCTCGGCCCAGTACTGCAGGAAGTCGTTGCCGGAGACGTCGGCGCGGTTGCCCACCGAGGCGAAGGAGGAGACGCCGAGGCCGCGCTTGTGGGCGGCCTCCAGCAGGGCCACCCCGATCGCGCCGGACTGGCAGAAGATCCCGAAGCCGCCGCGGCCGGGCAGGCGCGGCGCGAGGGAGGCGTTCAGCGGGTACGCCGGGTCGGTGTTGATCAGGCCGAAGGCGTTCGGGCCGACCACCCGCATCCCGGCCGCGCGGGCCTGGCGGACCAGCGCCCGCTGCCGGTCCCGGCCCTCCGGACCGGTCTCCGCGTAACCGGCGGTGACCACCACCAGGCCCTGCACGCCGTGCGCGCCGCACTCGGCGACGGCCGCCGGGACGGCGCCCTCGGGGACGGCGACCACCGCGAGGTCCACCGGCCCGGGAATGTCCAGAATCGACCGGTGCACCGGGACGCCGTCCAGCTCGGTGCCGGGCGGGGCGTTGCGGTTCACCGCGTGGACGGGGAACCCGTCCGGGGCGGTGCCCAGCAGGTCGCGCAGGATCGCCCGGCCCACCGTCTGCGGGGTGCGGGAGGCCCCGATCACCGCCACCGAGCGCGGGGTCAGCAGCCGCTGCACCGAGCGCGCCTCGGCACGGTGCTCGCGCGCCCGCATCACGGCGAGCGAGCGGTCGGTCTGTTCGAGGTCGAACTCCAGGTGCACCACGCCGTCGGCGAAACTGCGGTGCTGGGTGTAGCCGGCGTCGGTGAAGACCTTCACCATCTTCCGGTTCTCCGGCAGCACCTCGGCCTGGAAGCGGCGGATGCCGCGCTCCTGGGCGACGGCGGCGATGTGCTCCAGCAGCGCGGAGGCCACGCCCCGGCCCTGGTGGGCGTCCTGCACCAGGAAGGCCACCTCGGCGTCGGTCCCGGTGGCGGACGGGCGGCCCTCGGCGTCGATCCGGTCGTAGCGGACGGTGGCGATGAAGTGGTCGCGGACGACCACCGCGAGGCCCACCCGGTTCACGAAGTCGTGGTGGGTGAAGCGGCGGACGTCCTTGGCGGAGAGCCGCGGATAAGGGGCGAAGAAGCGGAAGTACTTGGACTGGTCCGAGACCTGCTCGTAGAACTCCACGAGGCGCCCGGCGTCGGCGGGCGTGATCGGCCGGATCCGCGCCGTACCGCCGTCCCGCAGGAGGATGTCGGCCTCCCAGTGCTGCGGATAGTCCGGTTGCTGCTCGGGGTTCGCCACCGCGGAGTCGTCCACATTCGTCAGGTTATCCGGCGGCGAGCCGAATGGCGCCGGACCAGTGCCCACGGCAGGGTGGACGGGATCCGCCGCGGGGGTTTATGCCCCGAAAAGAAACAATCACAACTCCTGAACACGGCGGCTCGCAGGGGCCACCTGCATGCAACACTGGTCTAGACAACATGGCCGTTCCCCCGCTCCCCCGAGCACGGCCGTGACCAGCTTCACCGGAAAGGCACGTCTCATGGCCGAGCGCCGCGTCACCATCGGTTGGGCCGAGGGCCTGCACGCCCGTCCCGCCTCCGTCTTCGTCCGGGCCGTCACGGCCACCGGCGTGCCGATCACCATCGCCAAGCCCGGCGGCAACCCGGTCAACGCCGCCTCCATGCTCGGCCTCCTCGGCCTGGGCGCCCAGGGCGGCGACGAGGTCATCCTCGCCTCCGACGCCGAGAACGCCGACGCCGCGCTCGACCGCCTCGCCAAGCTCGTCCAGGAAGGCCTCGACGAGCTCCCCGCCGCCTGAGGCCTCGCGAACGCCCGATCGGGGTGCCACCGGAATCCGGTGGCACCCCGATCCGCTGTGGTCAGCCCTTGACGCAGACGACCTGCTTGAGGTGCGCGACCACCTCGACGAGGTCCTTCTGCTGCTCGATGACCTTCTCGATGTTCTTGTAGGCGCCCGGGATCTCGTCCACCACGCCGCTGTCCTTGCGGCACTCCACGCCCGCGGTCTGCTCGGCCAGGTCACGCGTGGTGAACTTCTTCTTCGCGGCGTTGCGGCTCATCTTGCGGCCGGCGCCGTGCGAGGCGGAGTTGAACGACGACGCGTTGCCCAGGCCGCGGACGATGTAGGACCCCGTCCCCATCGAACCCGGGATGATCCCGAGGTCGCCGGAGCCGGCCCGGATCGCGCCCTTGCGGGTCACCAGCAGGTCGACGCCGTCATACCGCTCCTCCGCCACGTAGTTGTGGTGGCAGCTGATGACCTCGTCGAAGGTCACCTCGGCCTTGGCGAACTCGCGCCGGACGACGTCCTGGAAGAGCGCCATCATCACCGCGCGGTTGAGCTTCGCGTACTCCTGCGCCCAGAACAGGTCCTGGCGGTAGGCGCCCATCTCCGGGGTCTTCCCGAGGAAGACCGCCAGATCCCGGTCGATCAGGCCCTGGTTGTGCGGCAGCGAACGGGCGACGCCCATGTGGTGCTCCGCCAGCTCCTTGCCGATGTTCCGGGAACCGGAGTGCAGCATCAGCCAGACAGAACCGGACGTATCGACACAAACCTCGCAAAAGTGGTTCCCGGATCCGAGCGTTCCCATCTGCTGCATCGCCCGCTCGCGGCGCCACTTGACGTCCTCCGCGATGTGGTCGAAGCGCCGCCAGAAGTCGTCCCAGCCGGTGGCCCGGAAGCCCTGCAGCCCCGCCGGGTCGACCGGGTCGGTGTGCAGGCCTCGGCCGACCGGGATGGTCTGCTCGATCTTGCTGCGCAGGCCGGACAGGTCGTCCGGGAGGTCGTCGGCGGTGAGCGAGGTCTTCACCGCGCTCATCCCGCAGCCGATGTCGACGCCGACCGCCGCCGGGCAGACCGCGTCCTTCATGGCGATGACGGAGCCGACCGTCGCGCCCTTGCCCAGGTGGACGTCGGGCATCACGGCGAGGCCGTGCAGCCAGGGCAGCGAGCTGATGTTGCGCAGCTGCTGCAGGGCCTGGCCCTCGACCGTCGCCGGGTCGGTCCACATCCGGATCGGGACCCGGACGCCGGGGACTTCGGTGTACGTCATGATCGAACGACCTCCATGGGTCGGGTGGTTCACGAGAGAGTGGGGTGCCGCGCGAAAGGATCCCGGCGTGGCTCGGGGAAGTTCGGGGTGGGGCTCAGGCGCCCTGGGCACAGGGGGAGGACGGCCTTGGGGAGCGTCGTCGTATGGCTCGCTCGACCCGCATGGTGACCGCCTCCCTTCGTTCGTCAGAGTTCGTACGTGTGTGCCGGGGGATATCTATCCACGGAACGGCACCGGCCTGCAAGGGATTTAGAAACGCCTCCGGCCCGGCGGAGCGGGTGCTCCACCGGGCCGGACGTGAACGGCGAGGGGCGTCAGCTGACGACGGTGACCTCGCCGATGCCGAGTGCCCGCACGTCGTCGGCGATCACGGCCGCGTCGCCGACCAGGACGGTGACCAGGCGGTCCGGCGGGAAGGCCGCGACGACCGCCTCGGTGGCGGCGGCGGTGGGCAGTTCGGCGAGCTGCCGGTAGACCTCGGCCTGGTAGTCGTCCGCCAGGTGCTGCTCGACCTGGTCGGCCAGCGTGCCGGCCACCGAGCCCGCGGTCTCGTACTTCAGCGGGGCGACGCCGACCAGGAACTGCACGGCCTCGTCGCGCTCGGCGTCGGTCAGGCCCTCGGCGGCGAGGGTGCGCAGGATGGTCCAGGTGTCGGCGAGCGCCGGGGCGGTGGAGGCGGTGTCCACCGAGCCGCTGATGGCGATCAGCGAGCGCCCGCTGCCGTCGGCGGCGGAGCGCAGCGGCTGGGCGAAGGCGCGGACGCCGTAGGTGTAGCCCTTCTCCTCGCGCAGGACGCGGTCCAGGCGGGAGGTGAGGGTGCCGCCCAGGCAGTAGGTGCCGAGGGTCTGGGCCGCCCAGACCGGGTCGTGGCGGTCGGGACCGATCCGGCCGATGAGCACCTGGGTCTGGACGGAGCCGGGGCGGTCCACGATGACCACGCGGCCGTGGTCGTCGCCGGTGACCGGGGCGTGCGCGGCGGCCTCGGCGGCCGCGCCCTTCCAGGTGCCGAGGGTGCTCTCCAGGAGGGCGGGCAGGTCGACGCCGGTGAGGTCGCCGACCACGACGACGGTGCTGGTCGCGGGGCGCACGTGGGCCTCGTAGAAGGCCTTGACGGCGGCCCGGTCGATCGACTTGACGGTGTCGGCGGTGCCGGAGCGGGGCCGGGAGAGCCGGTCGGCGGCGTCGAACAGCTCGGCGTAGAGGGCCTTGGCGGCGCGCCGGGCGGGGTTGGCCTGCTCGTGGACGATCTCGTCCAGGCGGTTGGCGACCAGGCGCTCGATCTCGGCCTCGGGCAGCGCGGGGGCGCGCAGGGCGTCGGCGAGCAGGGAGAGGCCGCGCTGGAGCCGGGAGGCCGGGACCTCCAGGGAGACCCGGATGCACGGGTGGTCGGCGTGGGCGTCCAGGGTGGCGCCGGCGCGCTCCAGTTCGCCGGCGAACTCCTCGGCGCTGAGGGTGTCGGTGCCCTCGCTGAGGGCGCGGGCGAGGATGGCGGCGATGCCGTCGAGGCCCTCGGGTTCGGCGGCGAGCGGGGCGTCGAGGAGGACCTCGACGGCGACCAGCTGCTGGCCGGGCCGGTGGCAGTGCAGCACGGTGATGCCGTTGCCGAGCGCGGCCCGCTCGGGGGCGGGGAAGGCCCACGGGCTGGGGGTGCCGGGCTGCGGCTGGGGGTGGAAGGTCATGGCGGGGACGTAGTCGGTGCTCATACGGCGGCACCCTCCTCTTCGGAAGCGGCGTCGGAGTCGGCGTCGGCGGCGGCGGCGCTCTCGGTCGCGGTCTCGGCGGCGGTCGGCTCGTAGGCGAGGACGGCCCGGTTGCCGGGGTGGATCCTGGCCTCGGCGACGGCCCGGACCTCCTCGGCGGTGACGTCGAGGACCTTGGGAAGGGCGTCGTTCAGCAGCTTGGGGTCGCCGAACAGGACGGCGTAGCGGCAGAGTTCGTCGGCGCGGCCGGCGACGGTGGTGAGCCGGTCGAGCCATTCGCGCTCGATCTGGGCCTGGGCGCGCTCCAGTTCCTCGGGCGTGGGGCCCTCGGCGGCGAAGCGGGCGAGTTCCTCGTCGACGGCGGCGTCGATCTGCGCGAGGGTGGCGTCGCCGGAGGTCTTGACGTCGAGCCAGCCGAGGCTGGGGGCGCCAGCCAGGCGCAGCAGGCCGAAGCCGGCGGCGACGGCGGTGCGGTCGCGGCGGACGAGCCGGTTGTAGAGGCGGCTGGACTCGCCGCTGCCGAGGATGGTGAGGGCGAGGTCGGCGGCGTCGGCCTCGCGGGTGCCGTCGTGCGGGAGGCGGTAGGCGGCCATCAGGGCGCGGGAGGGGACGTCCTCGTGGATCTCCTCGCGGATCTCCCGGCCGATGGTGTCGGGGAGTTCGCCGGAGCGCGGCGGCTGCTTGCCGTCGTGGGCGGGGATGGAGCCGAAGTACTTCTCGACCCAGGCGATGGTCTGCTCGGGGTCGATGTCGCCGACGACGGAGAGCACGGCGTTGTTCGGCGCGTAGTACGTGCGGAAGAACGTCCGGGCGTCCTCCAGGGTGGCCGCGTCGAGGTCGGCCATGGAGCCGATCGGCGTGTGGTGGTACGGGTGGCCGTCGGGGAAGGACAGCGCGGTGAGCTTCTCGAACGCGGTGCCGTAGGGCACGTTGTCGTAGCGCTGGCGGCGCTCGTTCTTGACGACGTCGCGCTGGTTCTCCATGGAGGTGTCGTCGAGGGCGGCGAGCAGCGAGCCCATGCGGTCGGCCTCCAGCCAGAGGGCGAGCTCCAGCTGGTGGGCGGGCATGGTCTCGAAGTAGTTGGTGCGCTCGAAGCTGGTGGTGCCGTTGAGCGAGCCGCCGGCGCCCTGGACCAGTTCGAAGTGGCCGTTGTTGGAGACGTTGGCGGAGCCCTGGAACATCAGGTGCTCGAAGAGGTGCGCGAGGCCGGTGCGGCCCTTGACCTCGTGGCGGGAGCCCACGTCGTACCAGAGGCAGACGGCGGCGACCGGGGTGAGGTGGTCCTCGGAGAGGACGACGCGCAGGCCGTTGGCCAGGCGGTGCTCGGTGATGGCGATGCCTCGGCTGGAGGCGGGGGCCGGGTTGGCCATGCGCTCGGGTCCTTCCCGTCGTCGATGTCGGGGTTCGTGTGGCGTCCCCCATTGTGGTGCAACGTCCGGGAGCCGCGTTCGTGTCCGCGCGGACCGGGTCGTTCGCCAGGGGCTGAAGAGGGCCGCTGACCGGGAGTGTCCGCGCGAGGGTCCACAATGGGGGCGCCGCGCCCTGTCGACCGTGTCCGGTTGACGGGTCCGGCGACCGGCCGGCACGGACCGACCGACGTCCGACCGAGACACAGCCAGCGACACGTAAGGGAGCCCCGCCGCGATGGCCCGCCGCAGTTCGCAGACCCCGCCGCCCGGAGACTTCGAGGAGCGGATCCTCGACGTCGACGTCGTGGACGAGATGCAGGGCTCCTTCCTGGAGTACGCCTACTCGGTGATCTACTCGCGTGCGCTGCCCGACGCGCGGGACGGTCTGAAGCCGGTGCACCGCCGGATCCTGTACCAGGCCAACGAGATGGGCCTTCGTCCGGACCGCGCGCACGTGAAGTGCGCCCGTGTGGTGGGCGAGGTGATGGGCCGGCTGCACCCGCACGGTGACGCGTCGATCTACGACTCCGTGGTGCGCATGGCGCAGCCGTTCTCGATGCGGCTGCCGCTGATCGACGGGCACGGCAACTTCGGTTCGCTGGGCAACGACGACCCGCCGGCGGCGATGCGTTACACCGAGTCGCGGCTCACCGCGGCCTCGATGGCGATGGTGGAGTCGATCCACGAGGACACCGTCGACTTCGGTCCGAACTACGACGGCAGCGAGCAGGAGCCGCTGGCGCTGCCGGCGGCGTTCCCGAACCTGCTGGTGAACGGCGCGACGGGCATCGCGGTGGGCATGGCGACGAACATGCCGCCGCACAACCTGTCCGAGGTGGTGGCGGCGGCCCGGCACCTGATCAAGCACCCGACCGCCGACCTGGACACGCTGATGCGGTTCGTCCCCGGTCCCGACCTGCCGACCGGTGGGCGGATCGTGGGCCTGTCGGGCATCCGGGACGCGTACGAGTCGGGCCGCGGCACGTTCAAGATCCGGGCGACGACGACGATCGAGGCGGTGACGGCGCGCCGCAAGGGCATCGTGGTGACCGAGCTGCCGTACAACGTCGGCCCGGAGAAGGTCATCGCGAAGATCAAGGACCTGGTCAACGCGAAGAAGCTGCAGGGCATCGCGGACGTCAAGGACCTGACCGACCGCGAGCACGGGCTGCGGCTGGTCATCGAGGTGAAGAACGGCTTCGTGCCGGAGGCGCTGCTGGAGCAGCTCTACAAGCTGACGCCGATGGAGGAGACCTTCGGCATCAACAACGTGGCGCTGGTGGACGGGCAGCCGCTGACGCTGGGTCTGAAGGAGCTGCTGGAGGTCTACGTCGACCACCGCTTCACCGTGGTGCGCCGGCGCAGCGACTTCCGTCGCCGCAAGCGCCAGGAGCGGCTGCACCTGGTCGAGGGCCTGCTGGTGGCGCTGCTCGACATCGACGAGGTCATCGCGATCATCCGGTCGAGTGACAACGCGCAGCAGGCGAAGGAGCGCCTGATGGAGCGCTTCTCGCTGTCGGAGACGCAGACGGCGTACATCCTGGACACCCCGCTGCGCCGGCTGACCAGGTTCGACCGGGTCGAGCTGGAGCAGGAGCAGGAGAAGCTCAACTCGGAGATCGCGGACCTGACCGAGATCCTGGAGTCGGACACCAAGCTGCGCAGCGTGGTGTCCTCCGAACTCGGCGCGGTGGCCAAGCAGTTCGGCACCGAGCGGCGGACGGTCCTGCTGGAGGCGGGCGCGGCGCCGTCGGCGGCGCTGTCGGTGTCGCTGGAGGTCGCGGACGACCCGTGCCGGGTGCTGCTGTCCTCGACGGGCCTGCTGGCGCGTACGGCGGACGGCGAGCCGTTCGAGCTGTCGGAGAAGCGTTCCAAGCACGACGTGATCGTGTCGGCGGTGCACGCGACGGCGCGTGCGGACGTGGGTGTGGTGACGTCGGCGGGCCGGGTGCTGCGGCTGCCGGTGATCGACCTGCCGGCGCTGCCGCCGACGCCGTCGCCGAACCTGGCCGGCGGTGCCGCGGTGGGCGAGTTCCTGCGGCTGGAGGCCGGCGAGCGGGTGCTGGCGCTGACCACGCTGGACGAGTCCTCGCCGGGGCTGGCGCTGGGCACCCTGCAGGGCGTGGTGAAGCGGGTGGTGCCGGAGTGGCCGGCGAACAAGGACGAGTTCGAGGTGATCGCCCTCAAGGAGGGTGACGAGCTGATCGGCGCGGTCGAACTGCGCACCGGCGACGAGGACCTGGTCTTCATCGCCTCGGACGCCCAGCTGCTGCGCTACCCGGCGGGCCAGGTCCGTCCGCAGGGCCGCCCGGCCGGCGGCATGGCGGGCATCAAGCTGACCGACGGTGCCCGGGTGCTCTCCTTCACGGCGGTGGACCCGTCCGCGGACGCCGTGGTGGTCTCGGTGGCCACGGCCACCGGCACGCTGTCCGACGGCGAGCAGACCACCTGGAAGGTCACCCCGTTCGAGCAGTACCCGCGCAAGGGCCGCGCCACCGGCGGCGTGCGCTGCCAGCGCTTCCTGCGCGGCGAGGACGCCCTCGCCTTCGCGTGGGCCGGCGCCGCCCCGGCCCACGCGGCCACCGCCAAGGGCGTCCCGGTCGACCTGCCGGAGCGCGACCCGCGTCGTGACGGCTCGGGCACCCCGGTCACCACCCCGGTCGCGGTGGTCGCCGGCCCGGCGTAACGGCGCGCGGACGGAGGGAGGGGCGCCCGCGGGTGGCCCTCCCTCCGCCGTTCCCTGGGCTGTCCACCGTTCCCGGGGCCCTCCGTTCCCCGGCTCGGTGGCCGCGGTGGCAGGTGAGGGTAGCCTTGCCCGCGTGAGCACCTGTGCGACCGTGTCGCGTGAACTTTCGGAGCCGCTGGCCGCGACGGCGGCGGTGGCGAGCACCTGGCTGCTGGTGGAGCAGAACGGGCCGTGGGGTGCGAAGGCGCTGAGCGAAAGCCACCTGGACGCGGCGGTCGGGCGGGCGCTGGAGGAGGCCGCGGCGGGGACGGGCGTGCGGGTGGCGCTGGTCCGGCGGCCGGGCCGGCACGCGGACTGCCTGCCGACGGCGCGGCACGAGGTGATCGTGGCCCACACGCTGCCCGGCCGCGGCTGGGTGCGCCGGGCGCAGGTGGCGGACCCGGCGGAGCTGCTGGGGCTGGACTTCGCGGCGCTGGGCGCCGGCGACCACACGGGTTTCGGGGCGGAGCACGTCGGCGGCCCGCTGGCCCTGGTGTGCACCAACGGGCGGCGGGACCGCTGCTGCGCGCTGCTGGGCCGCCCGCTCGCGGCGGAGCTGGCCGCGGCCGGGCACAGCGAGGTGTGGGAGGTGACCCACCTGGGCGGGCACCGCTTCTCCCCGACGATGCTGGTGCTGCCGTACGGCTACGCGTACGGGCGGCTGACGCCGGAGAGCGCCAAGGAGGTCCTGGCGGCGACGGCGGCCGGGCACGTGGTGCCGGAGTGGTCGCGGGGCTGCTCGGGGTGGGAGCGTCCGGGTCAGGCGGCCGAGCACGCGGTGCGGCTGTCGACCGGCGAGACCGCGGTGGACGCGCTGACGCTGACCCAGCGGCCGGACGGCGAGGGCCGCTGGCTGGTGGGGGTGCTGCACCGGGACGGCCGGGCCTGGGAGGTGGACGTGATCGAGGCGGTGAGCGAGCCGGCGCGTCCGGAGAGCTGCGGCAAGGCGGCGGGGACGCCGTCGCGGATGGACGTGCTGTCCGTCCGGGGAGTCTGACGAGAGGGCCGGGGAGTCCCCGCGTTCGGGGAACGGGTCACGGCCCCGCGTTCGGGGAACGGGTCACGGCCCCGCGCCCGTGGGGGTGGGCGCGGGACCGCGGCAACGGGGGCGGCCCGCTCAGCCGGTGGCCTTGCCGACGAACTCCGTGGTGTACGTCCTGGACAGGTCGATCGAGCCCTCCTTGCCCTTGACGTCCGGGTGGAAGGCGGCGAGCACCGCGAGCACCGTCTTCGGCCCGTCGGCCGGCATCACGCCGTCCGTGGTGAACATCGGCAGCGTCGCCTTGATCGCCGCCGCGTACTGCTCGGCGCCGCCCTGGCCGTAGTCGGCGGGCATCTTCGCGGCGATCTCCTCGGGGGTGTGGGTGGACATCCACTTGAGGGTCTTCACGAAGGCGTTGGCGAGCTTCTGGGTGGTGTCCTTGTTCTTCTCCACCCAGTCGGTGTTCATGTAGAGCGAGGACGAGGGGTACAGCCCGCCGAGCGCCTGGCGCGAGCCCTCGGGGGTGCGCATGTCGTAGAGGACCTTGCCGAGGCCCTTGTCCAGGACGGTGGCGACGGTCGGGTCGGTGGTCATCCCGGCGTCGATGCTGCCCTGCTGGAGGGCGGCGATGAAGGTCTGCCCGGCGCCGACCGCGATCGGGCTGAACTCGCTGACGGCGGTGCCGTTCTTGACCGCGAGGTACTTGGTGAGGAAGTCGGTCGAGGAGCCGATGCTGGTGACGCCGAGCTTCTTGCCCTTGAAGTCGGCGCCGGACCGGACGGCGTCGGCCTGCTTGGTGGAGACCACCTCGACCTCGCCGGGCGCCTGGGAGAACTGCACCACGGACTCGACGTGCTTGCCCTTGGCCTGCAGGTCGATGGTGTGGTCGTAGAAGCCGACGGCGCCCTGGACGTCCCCGGCGAGCAGGGCGGTGGTGGCGTTGACACCGGCGGGCTCGGTCATCAGCTCGACGTTGACGCCGGCCTCGGCGAAGTAGCCGAGCCGCTGGGTGAGCATCGCGGGGAGGTAGATGACCTTGTCCAGGCCGCCGACCATGATCTTGACCTTGGGCCCGTCGACCTGCTGCCCGGCGGGGGCGGCGACCGCGCCGTGGCCGGCGGCGGCGTCGTTGGCGCAGGCGGAGAGCGGGAGGATCAGGGCGGCGGCGAGGGCGGCGGCTGCGACTCTGCCGGTCGGGTTGGGGCGCATGGGTGGGGGTGCCTCTCTCTTCTTGCCGGCGGGGGTCAGCGGCTCTGGCCGGCGGCGGGGTCAGCAGCGGGGGTCAGCGGCTCTGGCTGGCAGGGGTCAGCGGCTCTGGCCGGCGGCGGGGTCAGCAGCGGGGGTCAGCGGCTCTGGCCGGCGGCGGGGGGGTCAGGAGCGGGGTCAGCGGCTCTGGCTGGCAGGGGTCAGCGGCCGTCGCCCGCGTCGGCGGGCTTCCAGCGGAACAGCTTCTTCTCGGCGAAGGTCAGCAGCCCCTCGGTGAGCAGCGCGACGACGGCGAGGATGGTCATGGCCGCGTACACGCCGGCCGCGTTGAAGGTGCCCTGGGCGGCGGCGACCATCAGGCCGAGGCCCTTGGTGGCGCCGATGTACTCGCCGACGATGGCGCCGATCAGCGCGAAGCCGAAGCTCACGTGCAGGCTGGTGAAGATCCAGGTGGTGGCGGCGGGGATGACCACCTGGAAGGTGACCTTGCGGTTGTCGGCGCCCAGGATGCGGGCGTTGGCGACGAGGTTGCGGTCCACCTCGCGGGCGCCCTGGAAGGCGTTGAAGAACACCGGGAAGAACACCAGCACCACGGCGGAGGCGACCTTGGAGGCCGGGCCGAGGCCGAACCAGATCAGGAAGATCGGCGCGAGCACGATCCGCGGGATCGCGTTGAGCACCTTGATGTACGGCCCGAACACGTCGGCCAGGAAGCGGATCCGGCCGAGCGCGATGCCCAGCAGGACACCGCCGACGACGCCGATCACCCAGCCGGTGAGGGCCTCGTACAGGGTGTAGCCGATCTGTTCGCCGAGCGAGCCCTGAGCGGTGCCGTGGGTGATCCACTGCCAGATCTGGTCCCAGATCCTCGACGGCTGCGAGAAGTTGAACGGGTCGATGACGTCCGTGCGGGCGCAGACCTCCCAGAGCCCGAGGAAGGCGACCAGGACCGCCACCCGGGCGCCGTAGACACCCAACTTCCGGTTGCGGGCGGCCCGTTGTCGGGCCTCGGTTCTCGTCGTGACGGCCGGGGGCTTCCCGGCGCCGGGCACCGCGGTCTCGGACGTGGTCTCGGTCTCAAGCGGCACGACCCGCTCCTCTCTCCCGGGTGATGCGCACCTCTTCGCCGAGCGAGGCCCAGATCTCGCGGTACAGCTCGACGAACCTCGGCTCCAGCCGGACGGCCTCCACGGTGCGCGGTCGTGGCAGGTCGACGGTGAAGACCTCCTTGACGGTGGCCGGTCCGGCGGTCATGACGACGACCCGGTCGGCGAGCGCGATGGCCTCGTCCAGGTCGTGGGTGACGAAGACGACCGACGAGCCCGTTCCGGCCCACAGCTCCAGCAGCTGGTCCGACATGAGGGCGCGGGTCTGCACGTCCAGCGCCGAGAACGGCTCGTCCATCAGCAGGATCGCCGGGTCGTTGACGAAGGTCTGGGCGAGCGCGACGCGCTTGCGCATGCCGCCGGACAGCTGGTGCGGGTAGCGGTCCTCGAAGGCGGCCAGGCCGACCCGGCCCAGCCAGTCCCTGGCCCGTTCCCTGGCCTCGGCGGCCGGCACGCCGCGGAAGCGCGGGCCGGCCATGACGTTGGACAGGACGGTGCGCCAGGGGAAGACGGCGTCCTGCTGGAACACGAACCCGACCTTGGGGTCGATCCCGGTGACGGGCTCGCCGTACACCCTGACCTCGCCCTCGGTGGGCTCCTCCAGTCCGCTGACCAGGGTCAGCGTGGTCGACTTGCCGCAGCCGGTGGGCCCGACGACGGCGACGAACTCGCCCTGGGCGACGGTCAGATCGAGATCGCGGACGGCGGTGTGCAGGGCCCCGGACGGGGTGCGGAACCGTTTGGTCGCGCCGGTCAGCTCGATCGCCGGGGTCTTGCTCATGCGTTCCTCCCGGATCAGTGCTTGCCCCGGAAAGGTAGGAGCGCGCCGGCCCCGGCGGGAGCCTTCTCCGCGTAGTGCGGGTTCTCCGCGTTGAGGGCTGTTCTGCTCGTTTTGCTTCCGCTACAACTGCGGGGACGCGGCTGACAGAAACACGCCGGAAACGTAAGGTGTCCCGATCCCCGCCCCCGCGGGCCGACACCACCACCCCCTCGGAACACCCCCACCCCCTCGGAACGCCCCCGGAACGCCCCCACCCCCCACGGAACGGTCCGCAGAACCGCCCGAAGCCGCCGAGAGGAGGCCCGGATGAAGCTCCCCCACTGGCCCCGCCGGGTCTTCGCGCAGCTGCTGCTGAGCCAGACCGTCGTCACCGTCGGTGTCACCGCCGTGACCGCCGGGCTTTTCCTGGCCCCGGTCAGCAGCGAGCTGGACCACGACGCGATGCAGCGGGCGCTGTCGATCGCCCAGGCCACCGCCACCGACGAGACCATCGCCCGGGCCGCCGCCGCCCGCGACGTGGTGACCGCGCAGCGCAACGCCGAGCAGATCCGCCTGGCCACCGGCGCCAGTTTCGTGGTGGTCACCGACCTGGACGGGATCCGGCTCTCGCACACCGACCCGGGCCGGATCGGCCACCGGGTCAGCACCGACCCGGAGCCCGCGCTGGGCGGCCGCAGCGTCACCGCGATCCAGCAGGGCACCCTGGGCCGCACCGCCCGCGGCAAGGTGCCGCTGCGGATGGCGGACGGCCGGATCGTCGGCGAGGTGTCGGTCGGGATCAGCGACGACTCGATCCGCCGCCGGCTGCTGAAGATGCTCACCGGCATCCTGCTGTGCGCGGGCGCAGGCCTGGCCGCCGGGACCGTCGCCACGCTGGCCCTGGCCCGCCGGCTCAAGCGCCGCACCCACAACATCGCGCTGGCCGACATCTCCGCGCTGCTGGTGGAGCGGGAGGCGATGCTGCACGGCATCCGCGAGGGCATGGTGGCGCTGGACGAGCGGGGCCGGATCCGGCTGGCCAACGACGAGGCGGTCCGGCTGCTCGGCCTGCCGGAGGACTGCGCCGGCCGCCCGATCGACCGGGTGCTGCCACCGGGCCGGCTGGCCGACGTGCTCACCGGGCGGATCACCGGCGCCGACCTGCCGGCCGTCCGGGACGACCGGGTGCTGGTGGTCAACCGGATGGCCACCCCCGAGGGCGGCGCGGTGGTCACGCTGCGCGACCGCACCGAGCTGGAGTCGCTGGTGCGCGAACTGGACACCACCCGCAGCCTGACCGAGGCGCTGCGGGCCCAGGACCACGAGCACGCCAACCGGATGCACACCCTGCTGGGCCTGCTGGAGCTGGGCCGCCACGAGCAGGCGGTGGCGTTCATCTCGGAGCAGTCCGGCTCGCACGCCGTGGTCGCCGCCCGGATCGCCGAGCAGGTGCAGGACCCGCACGTCGCGGCGCTGCTGGCGGGCAAGACCGCGGTGGCGGGCGAGCGCGGGGTCCGGCTGGCGCTGGCCCCGGCGGCGCACCTGCCGGACACGGTGGTGGACGCCCGAGCGCTGGTGACGGTGCTCGGCAACCTGGTCGACAACGCGGTCGACGCGGTGACGCCCGGTGGGAGCGGCCGGGTGGAGGTGAGCCTGGCGGCGGCCGGCTCCACCCTGCTGCTGCAGGTCGCGGACAGCGGCCCGGGCGTGCCGGAGGAGCTGCGCGAGCAGGTCTTCGAGGAGGGGTGGACCAGCAAGGACGCACCCGCGCACCGTCCGCGCGGGCTGGGGCTGGCGATGGTGCGGCGGCTGGTCGAACGGACCGGCGGCCGGATCGTGCTCGACACCGGGCCGCTGGGCGGCGCCCGGTTCACCGTCGAACTGCCCGAGGCCCTGCTCACCGACCGGCTCGTGGAGGCGTGATGATCGACGTACTCGTGGTGGACGACGACTTCCGGGTCGCCGACGTGCACGCCGCGTACGTGGCCAAGGTGCCCGGCTTCCGGGTCACCGGCACCGCGCACTCGGCCGGGGAGGCGCTCGCCGCGCTGGAACGCCGCCCGGTGGACCTGCTGCTGCTCGACCACCACCTGCCCGACGAGACCGGACTGGCCCTGGTGCGCCGGCTCCGGGACCGCCAGGTGGCCTGCGACGTGATGATGGTGACCGCCGCCCGGGACGTGTCCACGGTGCACGCCGCCATGCAGCACGGCGCGCTGCAGTACCTGGTCAAGCCGTTCACCTTCGCCGGCCTGCGCGAGAAGCTGGTGGCGTACGCGCAGCTGCGGCACGCGTTGGCCGCGCCCGCCCGGGAGGCGGGCCAGGACGAGGTGGACCGGCTGTTCGCGACCCTGCGCAGCGCCGCCGCCCCGGCCGGGCCCCTGCCCAAGGGCCACTCGGCGCCGACCACCGACCTGGTGATGGGGGTGCTGCGCCGGGCGGGCCGGCCGCTGTCCGCCCAGGAGGTCGCGGACGCCACCGGGCTGAGCCGCTCCACCGCGCAGCGCTACCTCAAGCAGCTGGAACGCGACAGCCGGCTGCGGCTGACCCTGCGCTACGGCGACACCGGCCGCCCGGAGCACCGCTACGGGCTGGCGGCCCGGGCCTAGGGCGTGTCTGACAATTCGCGTCGGATCAGCGCGCGGCGTTGGGGTGTGTGCATCGCAAGGCGGAGGAGGGAGTCCATGCGGAGCATCGGCGACCGACGACAACGCGGCGAGGTGCGTGCCCCGGCGTCGCGCGCCCGGCGGGAATTGTCAGACACGCCCTAACCCCGGCTGCCCGGATCCGCCCCCGGACAGGCGGGAACCCCGGCGGCCCCAGGCCCGCCGGGGTTCCCCGGGGCGCGACGGCTCAGGCCGCGCCCGCACCGGTGAGGGCACGCACCTCCAGCTCGGCGAAGCGGTCCGGGTCGGCCGGCTCGGGCGAGGTGATCGTCCCGATCCAGCCCGCCAGGAACCCGAGCGGGATCGAGACGATGCCGGGGTTCTCCAGCGGGAACCAGTGGAAGTCGACACCGGGGAACAGCGCCACCTTGGTGCCCGAGACCACCGGCGAGAAGAACACCAGCACGATGGCCGGGACCAGCCCGCCGTACACCGACCAGACCGCACCCCGGGCGGTGAACCGCGACCAGAACAGGCTGTACAGCAGGACGGGCAGGTTGGCCGAGGCCGCGACGGCGAAGGCCAGGCCGACCAGGAAGGCGACGTTCAGCTGCTGGGCGTAGAGGCTGATCACGATCGCCGCCGCGCCGATCCCGCCGGCCGCGAACCGGGCGACCACGACCTCCTGCTGCTCGCCGGCCGCGGGCCCCGGGTCCTCGCCCGACCGGGAGGCCGGGACGCCCTCGGCCGCCGGCCGGCTCACCCGGCCGCGCAGGCCGGTCCGTTGCCGCCCCGCCCGTTGCCGCCCCGTCCGCTCCCGCCGTGGCCGGTTGCGCCAGGCCCCGGCCCAGATGTCGTGGGCGAAGGCCGCCGAGGAGGCCAGGGTCAGCCCGGCGACCACGGCCAGGATGGTGGCGAAGGCGATCGCCGAGATCAGCGCGAACAGCACCACCCCGCCGGTGCTGCCGTTGCCGCCGCCGAGCACCAGGGCGAGCAGCGGGACGGCGGTGTTCCCGGCCGAGTTGGCGTGCCGCACCTCGGCCGAGCCGACCAGCGCGGTGGCGCCGAGGCCGAGCGCGATGGCCATCAGGTAGAAGCCGCCGACCAGGCCGATCGCCCACATCGTGGAGCGCCGGGCGGCCCGCGCGGTGGGCACGGTGTAGAAGCGGGACAGGATGTGCGGCAGGCCCGCGGTGCCGAGCACCAGGGCGAGGCCGAGGCTGAAGAAGTCCAGCCGGCTGGTGAAGGTCTTGCCGTACTTGAGCCCGGGCTCCAGGTAGCGGCGCCCGGCGCCGCTGTGCTGCGCCGCCTGGCGCATCAGCTCGCCGAGGTCGCCGTGGAAGCGGACCACGAGCAGCACGGTGAGCAGCACCGAGCCGGTGACCAGCAGGAAGGCCTTGATGATCTGGATCCAGGTGGTGGCCCGCATCCCGCCGATCGTGACGTAGACGATCATCAGGGCGCCGACCGCGATGATCGTCCAGGTCCGGGCGGCCGGGCTGTCGGTGCCGAGCAGCAGGGCGACCAGCGAACCGGCGCCGACCATCTGGGCGACCAGGTAGAGCAGGGTCACGACGACGCTGGCGCCGCCGGCCGCGGCGCGCACCTTGCGCCGGCGCAGCCGCAGCGCGAGCACGTCGGCGAGGGTGTACCGGCCGGCGTTGCGGACCAGCTCGGCGACCAGCATCAGCACGACCAGCCAGGCGACCAGGAAGCCGATGCTGTAGAGCACGCCGTCGTAGCCGTACAGGGCGATCAGCCCGGCGACGCCCAGGAAGGAGGCGGCGGACAGGTAGTCGCCGGAGAGCGCGAAGCCGTTCTGCAGCGGGGTGAAGTCGCGGCCGCCGGCGTAGAAGTCCTCGGCGGCGTTGCCCCGGCGGCCGACCCAGAGGGTGATGCCCAGGGTGACCAGGACGACGACGGCGAACAGCGCGATCGCGAGCGAGTGGTGGTCGCCGGTGGGGGCGACGGGGGGCGGGGTGGCGGTCGTCAGCACGGTCGTCACCGTGTTCTTCACCGCGCCGGTCATCAGGGTGGTCATCACGCTCGTCATCGCAGTTGGTCCTGGGTGTCCCAGCGCAGCCCCAGGGCGGCGCGGTCGCGCTTGGTCCGGGCGTTGCGGGCGTAGAGCCAGGTGAGCAGGAAGGTGGAGGCGAACTGCAGCAGGCCCAGCAGCCAGGCGACGTTGAACGGCCCGGCCACCTGGATGCGCATCAGGCCGGGGGCGGCGGCCTGGGCGGCGACGTACATCAGGTACCAGCCGAGGAAGACGCCGGAGACCGGGAAGACGAACGACCGGTAGCTGTGGCGGATGTCCTGGAAGGCGGCGCTGGCCTGGACGGCCCGGTAGACCTCGGTGCTGTCGGTGGTGGCGGCCGGGGCGGCCTCGGCCGCCGGGACCGCCGCCGGGACCGGGGTGTCCCGCCGGTCCGCCGGTCCCGCGGACCGGCCCGCCGGAGCGCTGCCGGCCACCGGCTCGGCCGTGGCCGGCGCCGGTGACCGCTCCGCCCGGACGGGGGCCGTCCGGGCGGGTGCGGGCTGCGCCGGTACGGCCGGTCGGCGGTGCGGGGCCGGCGGCTCGGACGGGGTGCCGGACGGGGCACCGGGCGAGGGGACGCCGGACAGAGCGGCACCGGGCACAGGGGGGTCGGACGGGACGGCGTCCGACGGGGTGGCGGCAGCCGGAGCGGCCCACCAGTCGAAACGCTGCCCCTGACCGGGACTGCTCGTCTGCTGCTGTGGCACTGCTGCTCCTGCGACGGGCCGGACGTTCTGTCCCGAACCATGATGGAGGCCGCCGGACGGCCCCTCCGACCATCGCAGATACGTTCACTCGATGAGGTGGTCGATGATCCGACAGGCACTCATCCGACTACTACTGCGTACCGGTGATTCCGTGTCGGAACGCGTACGCGACCGCCTGCGCCCGGTCCCGCACCGCCGTCTTGGCGAACAGGTTGTTGATGTGCGTCTTCACGGTGGCCTGGCTGACGAACAGCCGCTGGGCGATCTCGGCGTTGGAGAGCCCCTCCGCGATCAGCGCCAGCACCTCGGCCTCCCGCACGGTCAGCCCGTCGGGCAGCTCCCGCGGCCGGGCGGCGGGCCGCTCGGCCGCCGGGCCGGACCGGCCCGGCTGCTCCGACAGCCGCTCCAGCAAGCGGAGTTGGACCTGCGGCGAGAGCCCGGCCGCACCCGCGCGGACGTCCGCGACAGCCCGGGCGATCTCCTCGGCGCCGGCGTCCTTGGTGAGGTAGCCGCGCGCTCCGGCCTGCAGCGCCGGGAACAGCGAGTCGTCGTCGGCGTAGGTGGTGAGCACCACCACCTCGGTCTCCGGGTGCGCCGCCCGGATCCGCCGGGTCGCCTCCACGCCGTCGCAGCGCGGCATCCGGAGGTCCATCAGCACCACGTCCGGGTGGTACCGCTCCACCAGGGCGACGGCCTCCTCCCCGTCCCCCGCCGCGCCGACCACCTCGATGCCGGGCAGCAGCCCCAGCAGCATCACGATGCCCTCGCGCACCACCGTCTGGTCGTCCGCCACCAGCACCCTGGTGACCGCCTCCGTCATGCCGGCACCCGCAGCAGCACGCGCCACCCTCCGTCCTCCGGCCCCGCCCGCAGCGTGCCGCCGAGCAGTTCCGCGCGTTCGCGCATTCCCAGCAGACCGTACCCGCTGCCGCTGTCGGCCAGCTCACCCCCGGCCTGGGCGCGCGGCGGGCGGGTGTTGCGCACCTCCAGCTCCACCACCCCCTCCAGGTAGCGCAGTTCCACGGAGCAGCGGGCGCCGGGCGCGTGCTTGCGCACATTGGTCACCGCCTCCTGCGCGGTGCGCCGCAGCGCGAGGGCGGGCTCGGCGGCGAGCGGCCGGGGCGTGCCGGTGACGACGAGGGCGGCCCGCTCCCGGCCGGTCAGCTCGACCAGGAACTCCCCGACCGGCGTGAGCTCCCCGCGCAGCGCGGAGAGCGCCTGCATGGTCTCGACCAGCCCGTCCTGCGCCATCCTCCGGGCGGCGACGACCCGTTCGCGGATCTGCTCCCGGTCGGTGCCGCGCTCCAGCATCAGCCGGGCCGCCTCCAGGTGGACGAGCTGCGCGGAGAGGCTGTGGGCGAGCACGTCGTGGATCTCCCGGGCGATCCTGGCCCGTTCGGCGAGCGCGGCGCTCTCCGCCTCGGCCGCCCGGGCGGCACGCTCCTGCACCAGCAGCCGGCGCGCGGTGCCGCGCGCCTCGACGTCCAGCCGCAGCAGGTAGCCGAGCAGAGCGATCCCGACCACGGTGCCGCCGATCCCCACCCAGTCCGCCGGACTGACCACCGTGTACGAGCCCATGGCCGCCACCGCGACGACCACCGCGGGCACCAGTGGCAACCGGACCAGCGAGATCACGGCCAGCCCGCACCACAGGACGTCGCCGAGCGTGGGGGCCTGCCCCCAGTGGGCCACCCAGCCGGCCCCGAACACGGCGACGGCGGACACCGACGACGGCACCGGGCGCTGCTCCCGGGTGGCGCGCAGGAAACCGACGCTGAGGGCGACGGCTGCGACCAGTCCGGCCACCGCCGCCGCGAGGGCCCAGCCGGTGTACCGGCCGCCGGAGAAGGTGCCCCAGCAGACCACGCTCAGCAGGACGATCCGCCCCAGCACCGTGAGGATCCGCCGTGGCCGGCTCTCGGCCTCGCGTTCCAGCCCCTCGCGGGACGGCCAGCGGGTCCCGTACCACCCGGCCACGGATGCCTCCTCGTGCTCACGGTGGCCCGGGGCTCACCGGCGGTGGTCACTGCGCTGGATCACTGCGGTCCGCCGCACGGCGCGGCGGACCGCTACGCGGGCTCCAGCATCCGGGCCCGCCAGTTCACCACGAGCGAGCGCACCAGCAGCAGGACCGCCATGCCGAGCATCAGCGAACTGCCCGACTGGTGGACGTGCAGCGCCGAGCCGATCCCGTACAGGGCGACCCGGACGGCGATCATCCCACCCCAGGCGGCCATCGTGGCCTTGGTGCCCTTGGCCAGGACGGTGCCGTCGGCGTCCCGCCAGAGCCGGACGGTCCAGCCCCAGACGGAGCCCATGGCGAGCACCGTGACCAGTCCGGCGGCCAGCAGGGCGACCGAGAGACCGGTGTGCCCGTGGTCGATCAGCTGCGGGTCGCGCAGCGCGAGCGCGCCCAGGATCAGTGGCAGCAGCCAGAAGCGGCGCTCGGTCTCCAGGCGCTGCACCCGCATCTGGCGCTGGACCACCACGATCACCACCACGGCGATGACGAGGAGGTTGGCGAGGGCACTCATCGGCTGTTTCTCCGTCCCGACGGAAAGGGTTCTGCTGACCTCTCCGACGCTACGGACCGGGGCGTTCCCGCTGATCGGAGCCGGGGTGGAGCTCGGGTGGAAGGAAAACGCGCGGGCCCTCCACCCGTGGGTGGAGGGCCCGGCCGGACGGGTCAGCAGACCTGCGTCAGGCGTCGATGCGGGAGCGGTCCAGGGTGGCCGCCGAGTCCACGATGAACTCCTTGCGCGGGGCGACGTCGTTGCCCATCAGCAGGTCGAAGATCCGCTCGGCCTGCTCCAGGTCGCCCAGGTTGATCCGGCGCAGCGTGCGGTGGCGCGGGTCCATGGTGGTCTCGGCCAGCTGGTCGGCGTCCATCTCGCCCAGACCCTTGTAGCGCTGCACCGGCTCCTTCCAGCGCTGCCCCTTGCGCTGGAACTCCAGCAGGGTGGAACGCAGTTCGGCGTCGGAGTAGGTGTAGTGGTACTTCTCCTGGCCGCGCTTGGGGCTGGTGAGCTCGATCCGGTGCAGCGGCGGCACCGCGGCGAAGACCCGGCCCTGCTCGACCATCGGCCGCATGTAGCGGTGGAAGAGGGTGAGCAGCAGGGTGCGGATGTGCGAGCCGTCGACGTCGGCGTCGGCCATGAAGATGACCCGGCCGTAGCGGGCCTGGTCGATGTCGAAGGTGCGGCCCGAACCGGCCCCTATCACCTGGATGATCGCGGCGCACTCGGCGTTCTTGAGCATGTCGCTCACCGAGGCCTTCTGCACGTTGAGGATCTTGCCGCGGATCGGCAGCAGCGCCTGGAACTCGGAGTTGCGGGCGAGCTTGGCGGTGCCGAGCGCGGAGTCACCCTCGACGATGAACAGTTCGCTGCGGTCGACGTCGTCGCTGCGGCAGTCGGCCAGCTTGGCGGGCAGCGAGCTGGTCTCCAGCGCCGTCTTGCGGCGCTGGGCCTCCTTGTGCTGGCGGGCGGCGACCCGGGTGCGGGCGGCCGCGACGACCTTGTCCAGCACGGCCCTGGCCTGCAGCTTCTCGTCCTTCTTGGACGAGGTGAGGAAGGCCTTGAGCTCCTTGGCGACGACGGCGGCCACGATCCGGTTGGCCGCGGAGGTGCCGAGCACCTCCTTGGTCTGGCCCTCGAACTGCGGCTCGGCCAGCCGGACGGTGACCACCGCGGTGAGGCCCTCGGTGGCGTCGTCCTTGGTGATGTCGTCCTCGGCCACGCGCAGCAGCTTGCCCGCCCGCAGGGCCTCGTTGACGGTCTTGGCCAGCGAGCGCTCGAAGCCGGTGACGTGGGTGCCGCCCTTGGGGGTGGCGATGATGTTGACGAAGGAGCGCAGGGTGGTGTCGTAGCCGGCGCCCCAGCGCAGCGCGATGTCCACGCCGAGGGTGCGGGTGACCTCGGTGGGGGTCATGTGCCCGAGCTCGTCCAGGACCGGCACGGTCTCCTTGAAGCTGCCCTCGCCGCGCAGCCGCAGCACGTCGCAGACCGGCTTGTCGGGGGCCAGGAACTCGCAGAACTCGGCGATGCCGCCGTCGTAGCGGAAGACCGACTCCTCGACCTTCTCGCTCTCGGTGAGCCGCTCGTCACGCACGACGATGGTCAGGCCGGGGACGAGGAAGGCCGTCTGCCGGGCGCGGCTGTGCAGCGTGTCCAGGGTGAGCTTGGCGTCCTTGAGGAAGATCTGCCGGTCGGCCCAGTAGCGGATCCGGGTGCCGGTGCGGGTCTTCGGCACCTTGCGGGCCTTGGTCATGCCGTTGGCGGGCTCGAACGGCGCGTCCGGGCTGGTCTCGGTGAAGATGCCGGGGGTGCCGCGGCGGAAGCTGATCGCGTGGGTGTGGCCGTTGCGGTCGACCTCGACGTCCAGCCGGGCGGAGAGGGCGTTGACGACCGAGGCGCCGACGCCGTGCAGACCGCCGGAAGCCGCGTAGGAGCCGCCGCCGAACTTGCCGCCGGCGTGCAGCTTGGTCATCACGACCTCGACGCCGGACAGCCCGGTCTTGGGCTCGACGTCCACCGGGATGCCGCGGCCGTTGTCGCGGACCTCGACGGAGGAGTCCGGGTGCAGCACGACGTCGATGCGGTCGCAGTAGCCGCCCAGCGCCTCGTCGACGGAGTTGTCGATGATCTCCCAGAGGCAGTGCATCAGGCCGCGGCTGTCGGTCGAGCCGATGTACATGCCGGGGCGCTTGCGGACCGCCTCCAGCCCCTCCAGGACGAGCAGGTGCCGCGCGGTGTAGTTGGAACCGTCGTCGCCGGCCAGCAGCGCGGACGGCACGGTCGTTTCGGCACTCACGCGGCACTCTCCTCGGTGAAGTTCTGTCTCATCGGTCACATCCGGACGGATCCGGATCAAACGCCAGTGCAGCACGCCGCACCGACACCCGTCGCTCTGCGTGCCCGCGCCCCTCCGCCGGGTGCGCAGCACGACGAACCGGCCCCGCGCAGCTTGTACGCGCTGCGCGAACAAGGACTGCTCCCGGGTGTGAGCCCGGGGGTGCCATCTCCTCCCGGTAGCACCGGTCCTGGCGGTTCGTGGGGCCTGGCACAGGCTCCGGAACTGCCGTTATGCAGGCTACCGGGGCCCGGGACGGGGCTTATGCTCCAACCCGGCAGAGGATTATGCTACGCGGACCTCGGACCCGATCCCGATCGGACGTTCGAGCGACGGGCGGATCCCGGTATCCGGCAGGCATGAACCACCGGCGCCCGGGGCACGTCCTCATCAACACAGCAGAATCCTCAGAGAAGAAAAGCCACGAGCGGGAACGTTTTCGGCCTGGTTGGATGTTGACCCTGGTACGACAGCTCGTCGAGCTAGAGAAGAGGCGACGTGACTACTGTTCTGACACCTGCGAGCCCGCTCACCGCGGCTGACCGCTGCGACCGCTGCGGCGCCCAGGCTTACCTGCGCGTCGTACTCGCCAGCGGCGGCGAGCTGCTCTTCTGCGCCCACCACGGCCGGAAGTTCGAGCCCGAGCTCAAGAAGATCGCCGTGGAGATACAGGACGAGAGCGGCCGTCTCACCACCACCACGACGGCAACGGCCGCCGAGGAAGAGCGCTGATCCCAGGCGCCACCAGCAGCCAGCGTCGAGCTGTGTCCGGTTGCACACCACGTGCGACCGGTGAGCCGGGCGGCCGACCCCTCCGGGGGCCGGTCGTCCGGCTCTGCTGTTCTCCCGGCGCTTCTCCCGCGTTCAGCCCGCCCTCTGGCCCGTCGCCCGACGCGGCGTCAGAACGTGACCGCCGCCTCACCCGGCGCGACGCCCACGGAGTGCGCCCGACCCCTCACAGCACCGAGCGCACCGCGTCCGCGACCGAGGACACCCGCGTGTAGACGCCCGGGTGGGCCGCCTCGGCACAGCCCGTCCCCCAGGACACCAGGCCGACCAGCCGCCCGCCGACCACCAGCGGGCCGCCGCTGTCACCCTGGCAGGCGTCCTTGCCGCCCTTCTCCTCGCCCGCGCAGACCATGCCCCGGGCGTCGAACTTGCCGTCCTGCCCGCCCGGATAGGCGTGCGCACAGGTCTGGTCAGGGACGACCGACACGTCCACCCCGCGCAGCACCGGCGAGTAGTCGCCCCGCCCGGTGGTGTCCCCCCAGCCGTACACCTGCGCCCTGGTCCCGGCCGCGTACGGCCCGGTCTCGCCCTGGCCGACCAACTCGACCACCGGCCTCGAACCCTGGGACTCGGCCAGGGTGAGCACCGCGACGTCGTCCATGTTGGCGGCGAAGGAGTACTCCGGGTGGATCCAGACCGACTGCACCGCCACCTCCCGACCGGAGGTCCCGCGCATGTCGTCCCGGCCGACGATCACCTTGAGACCCGGCCGCTCCACCCGGCCCTTGGCCTCGTCGTAGAAGCAGTGCGCGGCCGTCACCACCTTGGTCGGTGTGACCAGCGCACCCCCGCAGAACTGACCGGAGCGGCCGCTGCCGAACTGCTGGCGACTGGCCAGCGCCACGATCCACGGGTGGTCGACGGTGCTCGCGGCGTTGCCGCCGACCACCCGGCGCTGCGCCTGGGCCGGCGCCGCCGCCCCGAGGGCGACCAGCGGGACGGGCACCGCGGCGAGCAGCGCCAGTACGGCGGCCCGGCGACGGCGGTTCGCCCGGGCGGCGGCCGGGTCCGCCCGGAGCGGGGCGGGGATCGACAGGTCAGTGCGGTCCGGCTCGGTCGGCACCGTGACTCCAGAAGGCTCGGCAGCAGGCAACCGGCACAGCGTAGGTGATCGACTACGCGGTGCGACCGCTTCCCGCCGCCCCGCCACCCGGACGAGCGACAACCACCACCCGGACGCTGACACGCCCGGACCCGAACAGCCCCGGAGGCCCCCTGAACAGCCTCTGCGCGGCCCCTGAACGGCCGCGACGGAGCCGACGGGGCCCGCGAACCTCCCCGGCACGGACCCTGGACAGACCCTGGACGGACCCTGAAACGCCGGGAGGCCCGGAGCCGTAACGGCTCCGGGCCTCCTCTTCGACGATCGCCGCCGATCAGTCCAGGTAGTCGCGCAGCACCTGGGAGCGCGACGGGTGGCGCAGCTTCGACATGGTCTTCGACTCGATCTGGCGGATGCGCTCACGGGTGACCCCGTACACCTTGCCGATCTCGTCGAGCGTCTTCGGCTGGCCGTCGGTCAGGCCGAAACGCATCGAGACCACGCCGGCCTCGCGCTCGGACAGGGTGTCCAGCACCGAGTGCAGCTGCTCCTGCAGCAGGGTGAAGGAGACCGCGTCGGCCGGGACGACCGCCTCGGAGTCCTCGATCAGGTCACCGAACTCACTGTCGCCGTCCTCGCCCAGCGGGGTGTGCAGCGAGATCGGCTCACGGCCGTACTTCTGGACCTCGATGACCTTCTCGGGGGTCATGTCGAGTTCCTTGGCCAGCTCCTCCGGGGTGGGCTCGCGGCCCAGGTCCTGGAGCATCTGACGCTGGACGCGGGCCAGCTTGTTGATGACCTCGACCATGTGCACCGGGATGCGGATGGTGCGGGCCTGGTCGGCCATCGCGCGCGTGATCGCCTGACGGATCCACCAGGTGGCGTAGGTCGAGAACTTGTAGCCCTTGGTGTAGTCGAACTTCTCGACCGCACGGATCAGGCCCAGGTTGCCTTCCTGGATCAGGTCCAGGAAGAGCATGCCACGGCCGGTGTAGCGCTTGGCCAGCGAGACCACCAGACGGAGGTTGGCCTCCAGCAGGTGGTTCTTGGCGCGGCGGCCGTCCTCGGCGATGATCTCCAGCTCGCGCTTGAGCTTGGGGGCGAGCTTGTCGGCGGCCGAGAGCTTGTCCTCGGCGAACAGGCCGGCCTCGATGCGCTTGGCGAGCTCGACCTCCTGCTCGGCGTTGAGCAGCGGGACCTTGCCGATCTGCTTCAGGTAGTCCTTGACCGGGTCGGCGGTGGCACCGGCGACGGCGACCTGCTGGGCCGGCGCGTCGTCCTCGTCGTCGTCGGAGAGGACGAAGCCCTGGTCCGACTCCTCCTCCGGAGTCTCGGCCTCGGCCTTGTCGCCCGGCAGAGCGGTCTCTTCGAGCAGCTCCTCCTCGCCGAGCAGCTCCTCCTCGCCGCCCTTGCCGGACTTGGCGGAGGCGGTCTTCTTGGCGGCGGTCTTCTTGGCCGGCGCGGCGGTCTTCTTGGCCGCGGCCTTCTTCGCCGGGGCGGCCTTCTTCGCGGCGACGGCCTTGACCTCGGTGCCGAGGGCGGTCGACTCGTCGACGGTGATCTCGGCGGAGACGGTGGGGGCCGGGGCCGCGGCGGCGGCGACGGCCGGAGCCGCGACGGGGGCGCCGGGGGCGATCCGCACGGGCGGCTTGGTCGGGGCCGACGGAGCGGCCGGGGTCCGGGTGGTGACAGCCTTGGTGGCGGTGCGCTTGGTGGGGCTCTTGGCAGCAACGCTCTTGCGCTTGGCGCCGGCCGGTTCGGCCGCGCTGACCATGAGGTCCACCCCCTCCTCAATCAGCACCTGGTTGAGGCTGCGCATGACGTTCTTCCACTTGGTGACCGGGATCTGGTCCGCCTCGAACGCCTGGCGCACGTCGTCACCGGCGATCTGCCCCTGGGCCTTGCCCCGCTCGATGAGCGCCAGCAGAGCCGCGGACTCGGCGATCTCGGGGGGAAGCGAACGGGATGTGCTGGCCGACACGAACAACCTCTCGGACGATGAGTGGACTCGAACCCGTACCGGCCGCCCGAGCGGGCGGGGAAGGAAATCGCGCGTCGGACGCGCGGTGTCGATTCCGACCGACTCGGGCTTGAGGACTGGGTTTGCAGGACGGCAGCAGCGCCGCGGACCAACACAGCATTCTGACATGTTGGAGTATTCCGGAGCTGCTCCCGCTCAGGAGACATCGCTGCTACTCGTCAAGTGTTACGCATGGCCTTCGTGTCGCGGGTCACACCACGTGGTGCCCGCGGCCACCGGGCCGGATTCCATCATCGCGCACTCGCGCCGAAACCTTTGTCATGGACCGGGCGGGTTGCGGAGGGGTGTCGGCCCACCCCTTCCGGACCCCGGGCCGCCGCACGCATGCGGAGGCCCTCCGGCTGCGCCGCGCGGTGCGACCGGAGGGCCTCCGGCGGAGCGGGCCGTCGGGCCCGCTGCCTCCGCCCGTCGGGAACGGCCCGTTCAGTGCTCCCGGGGCGCGGGGACGGACGGCTCGATCTCGGGGTGGACGGTGAGCAGCGCCCGCATCGCGACCTCGCCCGCGGCGCCGTCGCCGGCCCCCAGCGCGTCCACCAGCCGGGCATGCAGGCCGACCGAGGACTCGGTGGGCCGCTCGCAGGAGATCGCCGGGCCGCCCGAGACCTGCAGGGCACAGGCGACGATCGCGGACAGGTGCTCCAGCATCCGGTTGCCGGCCATCTGCAGGACCAGGCCGTGCAGCTCGGCGTCGGCCCGGGTGTAGGTGGAGAGGTCGGCCTGGGCGGCGGCGTGGCCCATGATCTCGACCAGCTCGACCAGCCGCTGCTGGACGTCCTCCCGGCCGTGGCCGGCGGCCAGCCGGGCGGCCAGCGGGTCGATCGCCCAGCGGAGCTCGAACAGCTCCCGGCGCTGCTCGTCCCGCTGCGGGCCGAAGGCGCGCCACTCGATGATGTCCGGGTCCAGCAGGTTCCAGTCGGTGACCGGACGGACCCGGGTGCCGACGTTCGGCCGGGCGCTGACCAGGCCCTTGGCCTCCAGCACGCGCAGCGACTCGCGGACGACCGTCCGGGAGACCTCGAAGCGCTGGCCGATCTCCTCCGGCACCAGCGGGCGGTCCGCGCCGAGGTCGCCGGAGACGATCATCTGGCCGAGCTGCTGGACCAGCTGGCCGTGCAGACCGCGGCCGCGGCTGCTGGTGGTCTTGCGGCCGACCCGGGCGATGTCGGACTCGGCGCCCTCCCAGCGGGGCGCCGGCGGGGTCGGCCGGTCGGCGTACGAGAAGCGGTCCAGGTCGCCGGAGCCGTGGATGGGCCCATCGGCGGAACGGGCGGGGGTCATGGTGGGGTGCGCAAGGGTACTCACGCCTCCTTTGTCGGCGATCGGCAGGCGCGGCTTGAGAATTCTCGTGAAAAGCACACGAAAGGGTGATCGCCCGTGACTGGATAATTGACTTCTTATCAGGAAGAACCGCTCAATACGGTCACTGCTGGTCGATCTTGGTCCTTCGGGGCAGCCGACCCCCGGTACCCCGTGGCGGCGGGAGTCCGCGGCGTACGACGGCGAGGCTCTACGGCGTACGACGGCGAGGCTCTACGGCGTGCGACGGCGAGGTCTTACGGCGTACGACGGCGGGCCTGGACGAGCAGGGCGGCGAGCAGCAGCACGGCCGCGGGGGCCGCGACCGCCGCCAGCAGCGCCGGGTCGGTCAGCGACACGCTCCCGACCACCGCCTCGTGCGCCCCGCCGTACACCCAGCCGTAGGCCCACTCGATGCCGGACTGGAACGGCAGCAGCTCGGCCGCGCGCACCGGCCACGGCCGACCGGTGCGGCGCAGCAGCAGGGCCACGCCGGACTCCAGCAGCGGCGGCAGCGCGCAGAGCAGCAGCACCCCGACGGCGGCGCTGCGGGTCAGCGACGCGGTCAGCACCCCGGTCCAGGCGGCCACGACCGTCAGCAGGACGAACGCCAGCAGCGCGGCCGGCGCCCCGTGACCCGCCGGCAGCGCCAACGGGGCCAAGAAGCCCGGCAGGTCGGACAGGCCGGACAGCCCGGCGCCGCTCACCACCTCGGACACCCGGGCCGACAGTGCGGCCGGCTCCGCCCAGGCCGCCACCGTCACCCCGCCCGGCAGCGCGAGGTGCACGGCCACCGTGTCCAGCAGCAGGGTGGCCAGCGCCAGCAGCGCCGCCACCGGGCCGACCACCAGCAGCTTGGCCAGCAGCAGCCGCACCCGGCGCGGGTACGACACCAGCGAGGCCGGCAGCCCCGGGTGGCGCACCTCGTGCCCGTACGACAGCGCGCCCAGCACCCCGGCGCCGAGGGCGGCGAACGGCAGCGGGATCAGCGGGACGGTGGCGGTCAGCAGCCGCACCCCGGCGGGGGCGGCCAACTGGCCGCCCGGGGTCTGGCTCGCCAGGACGGCGGCCACGGCGGCGTCGCCGATCAGCACGGCGGCGAGCAGCAGCCAGGTGGAACGCAGGCCGCACAGGCGGCGCAGCTCGTAGGCCAGGACACGCACGGTTCACTCGCTCCGGTGGTCGTCGGTGGTGGCGGGGGCCGGGGCGGCGGTCGCGCCCGAGGTGAGGCGACGGAGGCGGACGGTGTCGTCGGTCAGCAGGTCGGCGTTCACCCGGCGGCCCGGGGGCTTGGCACGGGCCGCCTCCCCGGCCGGGACCGGGTGATCGGCCGGGACGTCGGCCGGGACGGGGTCGTCGCGGAAGAGCCGGTCGACGGCGACGGTGGGGGCCGGCGCGCCGATCCCGCTGCGCTCGACGGGCTCGGCGCGGGCGGTGCGCCGAGTGCGGTCGGCGCGTTCGGTGCGCTGGGTGAGCTGGGCGCGTTCGGTGCGGTCGTCGTGCTCGGCGGGCCGGGGTGCGGGTGTGCCCAGGGCCGGGAGGGCCGCGACCACCGCGACGGGCAGGGCACGGGTGGGCAGGGAGGCGTCGTCCTGGGGTCGCGGCACCCGGCGCTGCGGGGTGGTGGCCACGCGGTCGGGGTCGCTGCCGGGTGCGTCAGCGGCGGGTCCAGTTACGGGTTCGGCGGGTTCGGCGGGTTCGGCGGGCCCGACGGCGGACGGCAGCGCGGGCCCGGGGGCCGGCTCGTCGGTCGCCGGTTTAGAAGCTCCCGAGTCCGGAGCCACCGGGTCGAGGGCCACCGGGTCGACGACCGGCTCCGGGCTGGGCTCGGCGCTCGCTTCGGCGTCCGGTACCGGACGGACCCGGAGGTGACCGGAGCGGCCCGAGGCGACCGGCAGGACGACCCTGGGCGCTGGCTGCTCGACCACCCGGTCGGCCAGCTCGTGCAGCAGGATCCCGTGGCGGTAGGCGAGTTCGCCGATCTCGGTGCGGTCGATGCCGGCTACCGCGAGGCCCACGCTGCCGTCACGGCGGACCTCGGCGCCCTGGCTGACCAGCAAGTCCGCCAGCCGCGCCATCTGCGGCCCCCGGACGGCGACCTCGGGGCTGAGCCTGGTCCGGCGGAACTCCGCGACCGGCTGATCGGCCACCAGGCGTCCGCGGTCCAGGGTGACGACCCGGTCCGCGAGCTGCGAGGCCTCCTGCGGGGTGCGGGTGGTCACCAGGACCGTCCCCCCGGCGACGCCGAACGAGCGCAGGAAGGAATGGAACCACTCGACGTTGCGCGGCGACAGCCCCTCGGTGGGCGCGTCCAGCAGCAGCGTGCCGGGGTCGCCGAGCAGGGCGGCGGCCAGGGCCAGCCGACGGTGCATACCGGGCGAGAAGGTGCGCAGCCGCTGCCCGGCGACGGTGGCCAGCCGGGTCTGCTCCAGCAGTTCGTCGGCCCGCCGGGCCGGGACGCCGACGGCCGCGGCGAGCATCCGCAGGTGGCCCTGCGCCTTGCGACCGGGGTGCCCCGCCACCGCGGCCACGCCCTCTCCCGGACCGGGCAGCAGCACGCCGACCTCACGCTCGGGACGGCGCAGCCTGCGGTAGGGGCGGCCGTCGAAGAGTGTGACGCCCTGGCCGCGCTCGAGTTCGAGCATCAGCCGCAGCGCGGTGGACTTGCCCGCACCCTCGGCGCCGAGCAGCGCGGTCACCGCGCCGGGCCTGGCGTCGAAGGTCAGGTCGAGCACCGCGGGCGGGGCCCCCTTGCGGTAGACCTTGGTCAGTCCGGTGATCTGGATCATCGCTGGCTGCTCCCATGCCCTCGGCCGACCTGCTCGGCACGGAGCGCCCCCTGATGGGCCGGCCTGCGCCCGCACGGCTCCGCGCCAGCACATTAGGGGGCGGCGGGGGCTATTCCGGGCATTACGGGAACGGCGCGGGCCCGCCGCCTGCCCGCCTCACCCGATCAGGGGAAAATCCGATCCTGCGATTCACGTGACCGTGCGCTCCGGCCCCTCCCGGACCGCGGGCGGAGGGCCCCGCTCCCGGCCGCCGCTCCTAGCCGGGCGACCAGGGCAGCGGCGGGAGCTTCTCGCCGCCGCAGACCGCCCGGAACTCGTCGACGGCCGCCCGACCCTCGACCGTGAGCTGGCCCAGCTGCTCGCGCTCCGCCGCCAGCCTCTCCTCCACGGCGGCGATCGACTCGGGCGCCGCCCGCCCGGCCTCGAGGGCGGCCAGCTCCTGCTCGGTGGCGGTGGTGGTCGCGTCGAGGCTCTCGTAGTCGGCCACCAGCCCCTCGATGAGGAATCGCTGGTGCGCGCAGTCCTTGGGGACCATCACGGGGCTCCCGGGGTCCGGAGGGCCTTCGGCCCCGGCGGCCGAAGCGTCCACCGGCCACTGTGCGCCGGTCCCCGCGGAACCGCAGCCGGACCGGGCCGTTCGGCTGCCCGCCGACGGGCCCGGGAGGCAGCCGGGGTCGAACTCCGGGGAGCGGCCTGCGGTCGGGCCGCGGGGAGCCGCCTGCGGGCGGGCCCCGGGTGCCCGACCCGGACGAGGCCGGTGCGGCTCAGGACTCCGGGCGGAGCATGGGCGGGTTGAGAACGGTCGCGCCACCGGCGGTGAACAGCTGGGCCGGGCGGCCGCCCTGGCGGGTCGTCGTGCCGCCGGAGGGCAGCAGGAAGCCGGGGGTGCCGGTGACCTTGCGGTGGAAGTTCCGCGGGTCCAGTACCACGCCCCAGACCGCCTCGTAGACCCGGCGCAGCTCGCCGACGGTGAACTCGGTCGGGCAGAAGGCGGTCGCGAGGGAGGAGTACTCGATCTTGGAGCGGGCGCGCTCCACTCCGTCGGCGAGGATCAGCCCGTGGTCGAAGGCGAGCGGCACGCCGTCCACCGGGTTGTCGCCGAGGAGCTCGCCGACCGGGGCCCAGCGGGCGCTGCTGGCGTCGCCGCCGGCCCGGGGCGTCGGCAGGTCGGGGGCGAGCACGAGGTAGGCGACGCTGACCACCCGCATCCGGGGGTCGCGCTGCGGATGGCCGTAGGTGGCGAGCTGCTCCAGGTGGGCTCCGGCCGCACCGGGCCCGACCGCCTCGTGGCCCGGTGCCGAGTGCGCGCGCAGACCGGTCTCCTCGGCCAGCTCCCGCGAGGCGGCCTCGGCCAGGCCCTCGTCCGGGCGGACGAAGCCACCGGGCAGGGCCCAGTACCCCTGGAAGGGTGGCTCGCCTCGTCTGACCAGCAGGGCGCAGAGCGAGTGGTCGCGCACCGTCAGCACCACCAGGTCAACCGTGACTGCGAACGGGGGGAAGGCCGACGGATCGTAACGCGACATGGCGCCGATCATAGTCGTCTCTCTGACGATAAGCACAGGCCTTGCACACGGACCGCGTGAGACCGGCGGGCCCGCCCGCCCGGAACGGTTCGCGCACGGGCGGGCCGGGCCTCTCGGGCCGGTGTCCGCGGAGCGGCGCCGGTCGCCCGGCAGGCGCCGCAGGCGGCTCAGCGGGCGGCCGGGCAGCTCAGGCGGCTCAGCGGGCGACGAGTTGCAGGGCCGCAGGCGCCTCCTCGACCATCGCCACCCCGATCCGGCTCACCCGGACCGAGAAGGGCTCGCCCGCCACCCGCAGTCCGGTCAGCTCCAGCTCGCCGAGCGGGGCGGTGCTGGCCGGGCGGACCAGGACCCGGCCTCCCGGCACGTCGGGCCGGACCCCGGCCAGCGCGAACACCGCGTGCACGGCACCGGCCGCGGAGACCGCCGCCGGGCGGCAGGCGGCCGGGTGCGGCACGGGCTGGCAGCCCGGGGTGCGCTGCTCCCCCGCGTACATCTCCGGCAGCCGCCCCTCGAAGTGGGCGGCCGCGGCGAGCAGGCCCTCCAGCAGGGCGCCGGCCTCGTTCTCGTGGCCGGCCTCGGCCAGCCCCGCGATCGCCAGCGCCGTCTCGTGGACCCGCACCGCGCCGCCGCGGTGGCCCAGCGGGTTGAAGCGGGGGGACTTGGCGCTGAGGGTGCGCAGGCCCCAGCCGCTGTCCAGCTCCGGCGCGACCAGGCGCTGGGCGAGCAGCCGCGTCTGCTCGCGGTCCAGCAGGCTCTCGTGCCGTTCGCCGTCGGCGGCGAGCCCGGTGTCCAGCAGGTGCACCAGGGAGGAGGCGACGGCGGGCAGCGGCTGGCCGCCCGGAGCCAGCCCGGCGGCCGGACGGCCCCCGGAGAGGTCGTCGATCCAGAACCGCTCGCGGAAGCGGCCGCGCAGCTCGGCGGCCCAGCTGCGCCAGCCGTCGGCGCCCGGACGGCCGAAGGCCTCCAGCAGTTCGGCGCCGTGCAGGGCGGCCCGATGGGCCTGCGCCTGGACTTCGGCGCGGGCGGCCGCCGGGTGGGCGGAGCGCTCCTCGGCGGGGCGGCTCAGGTCGATGACGAAGCCGTCGGCCAGGCCCTCGTGCAGGGCGGCCAAGGCCCGTTCGGCGGCGGGGAGCAGCTCGGCGACCTCCGCCCGGGGCAGGCCCCAGCGCCAGGCCTCCGCCAGCACCGTGACGAACAGCAGGGTGGCCTCGGTGGCGGTGCAGGTGGGCGGCAGCTCCGGGCCGCCGTGCCGCAGGGCGCCGGGCAGCAAGCCCTCGGTGCGGCCCGGGGCGGGGGCGAGCTGCTGACGGCGGGCCAGCGCCCGGAGGGTGCCGGCGGCCAGCCGGGTGCCGAGCGGGAGGGTGAGCCGGGCCGCCCAGAGCGCGTCGGCCGGGGCGAGGCCGAAGCGCCAGGGCGCGCCGGAGGCCGGGTAGAGATCGGTCGGCCGGTCCGGGTCGGCGAACAGCAGCCCGCCGAGGGCGTCCAGGGAGCGGGAGACCAGCGGGGCGGCCCGGGAGTCGTCGCTGCGGACATCGGGCTCGGACCAGGGCAGCGGCACGCCGGTGCCGCGGCCACCGGGCGGGCGGGGACCGGTGGCCGCGCTCTCCAGCTCGGTGCGCAGCTCGACCGACCAGCGGGCGCCGGGCTGGACCTCCAGGTCCCAGCGGAGCACCCCGGCGCCGGCCAGGACGGCGTGCGGGGAGGGCTTGGCGCTCACTACGGCGCTGTGCACCGGGCCCGACCAGCGCAGCCCGGCGGACTGCACCTGCCCCGGCAGGTCGGGCGAGCGGTGCCCGGCGGCGATCTCGGCGACCGGGCCGAGGTCCGTGCCGACGGCGATCTCCAGCGGCAGCCGGGCGGGTCGGGCGCCGGTGTTGCGCACGACGACCGTCTCCACGCCGTCCGCGTGGCGCAGCCGCTCGACGGTGAGCGCCGGGTCCGGGTCGAGGTCGCCGGGGAGGCGGACGGCGCCGAGGAAGCGGGCCTGCGCGGTGCTGGTCAGCGCGCCCTGGAGCGGCAGCGGCTCCATGCCGCCCAGTCGCAGCTCCATCCGGGCGAGCGCCCGGACGCCGTTGCGGTAGAAGCCGTGCAGGCCGTGGCCGCGCAGCTGGCCGTCGGGGCCGGAGGCGGCCATCGCCGGGGCGTTGACGCAGATCACCGCGTGGTGGACGGCGGGTGGCTGCGGGCGCGGCGGGGCCGCGGGCCGACCCGGGCCGACGGGTGCGCCCCCGGGGCCGGTCGGCGGGACCTGGTCGGAACGCCCGACCGGTCTCGGCGCGCCGACCACGCTCTCGGCCGGCATGGCCTGTGGTGGCCTCATGGCGGTCACCGGACTCTCCTCCCCTCGGCGGTCCGGTGGCCGGGTCAGGCCGGTGGGCCGCGAGCATGCTCGATCGCGTGCTGATGGTGCCGGGCCGGCGGGGTTCCCCGTCGGCGGATGTGCCGTGTCTGGCCGTACCCGGTGCCGGGCCGTGCCAAGCGGTGCTCGGTACCGGGCCGGAACCGGTACCGCCGTGCCTTCGCGTCGGGCCCGGGCGCCGTACCCGGCACACCGTCGGGCCCGGTGTCCCGGACCACCGGTGACGCCCCGCCCCGTGGGCCGCGTCCTCCGGACCGGCCGGCCGCTCGTGGCGACCGGGCCCCGGTGCCGCGTGTGGCCGGGCCACCGTCGGTGCCCGGGGCGGCCGGGTGCCGCGCCGCCGGTCGGAGTCCGTCCGGGCGCAGGGCCCCCGGGGTGAACGCCGCGCACCGCCGCCAGGTCACGCCCCGCCGTGGCCGCCGCTGGTCGGGACCGGCCCCGTCGGGGCGGTCGTGCCGCTTCCGCCGGAGTGTCACCACGGCCTCGCCGCGGGCCCGTCGTCGCCCGCGACCCGGGCCCGGATCCGGGCTTCCCCGACTGCCGTCGGTGCGGCTCGTGGCGGCTCGTGGCGGCTCCGGCCGGTGCCGGCCGCCCGCTCGGATCGGCGGGGACGGTCGAACCGGCGCTCGACCGCCGCCAGGATACGGTGCGGGGGTCGCGGCCCCGCACCCGGTGACCCCGTGAACCGCGACGCCAGCGCTGTGACCAGCAGAGACCGAGGAGTTGCATGTCCACCATCAGCCGGCTGCCCGGGATTGTCACGACCGACCACGCCTTCCAGGTACCCCTCGACCACGCGGCCCCGCAGGGCGAGCAGATCGAGGTGTACGCCCGCGAGGTGGTGGCCGCCGGTCGTGAGCGGGACGACCTGCCCTGGCTGCTCTTCCTCCAGGGCGGGCCCGGCGGCAAGGCCGCCCGCCCGCTCGGCCGGGACGCCTGGCTGGAGCGCGCCCTGGACGACTACCGGGTCCTCCTGCTCGACCAGCGCGGCACCGGGCGGTCCACGCCCGCGACCCGGCAGACCCTCGTCCGGCGCGGCGGCCCGCAGGAGCAGGCGGACTACCTGGCCCACTTCCGCGCGGACTCGATCGTCCGGGACGCCGAGCTGATCCGCGCCCGGCTGCTCGGCGCCGATCGGCGCTGGAGCGTCCTCGGCCAGAGCTTCGGCGGCTTCTGCACCCTCACCTACCTCTCCATCGCTCCTGAGGGCCTGACCGAGGCCTTCATCACCGGCGGGCTGGCCGGCCTCGGCAGCTCGGCCGACGACGTCTACCGCGCCGCCTACCCGCGCGTGGTCAGCAAGAACGAGAACCACTACGCCCGGTTCCCGCAGGACGTCGAGGCGGTGCGGCGGATCGCCGCGCACCTCGCCCACTCCCCCGCCGCCCTGCCGGACGGCGGGGTGCTCACCGTCGAGGCGTTCCAGGCCCTCGGAATGCTGCTCGGCGGCGGCAGCGGCTCCGGTGTCCTGCACTACCTGCTGGAGGAGGCCTGGGTGGAGGGCGCGGCCGGGCCCGAGCTCTCCGACACCTTCCTGGCCGGCGCCCAGGCCCAGCTCTCCTTCGCGGGCGGCCCGCTGTACGCGGTGCTGCACGAGTCGATCTACGGCCAGCGGTCGGTGGACCAGGGCGGCACCGCCTGGTCGGCCGAGCGGCTCCGCAAGGAGTTCCCGCAGTTCGACGCCCGGGCCGCGCTCGGGTCCGACGCACCGGTGCTGTTCACCGGGGAGATGATCTACCCCTGGATGTTCGACACCGATCCGGCGCTGCGCCCGCTGAAGGAGACCGCGGAGCTGCTCGCCGCCCGCACCGACTGGCCGGACCTGTACGACCGGGCGCGGCTGGCCGCCAACAGCGTCCCGGTCGTGGCGGCGGTGTACCACGACGACATGTACGTGGACACCGCCGACTCGCTGGAGACCGCCCGCGCGGTGCGCGGCCTGCGGACCTGGATCACCAACGAGTGGGAGCACGACGGCCTGCGGGTGAGCGGCGGCAAGGTGCTGGACCGCCTGATCAAGATGGCGCACGGCGAGGTCTAGCAGCCCACCGCCCCGTCCGGCGAGGGAGGTTCAGTGGGCACGGCGACCTCCCCTCGCCGCCCGCCGGACCCCGCGGCACCGGTGCAGGCCGCTTCCGGAGCGAGCGGCCGGCGCGCACCCCGCCGCGCGGCCGAGCCGCAGGCCCCTGGCGGATCGTTCGCCGGCCGGGCGGGCGCACCCGGGGGCCGAGGCCCGGGCGGGTGCGGGCAGCAGGGCGACCGGACCGGGGGCGCCACCGTCCGGCGCCGGCCCGTCGGGACCGGACGGGCGCGGGATGCCGCCCGGCCCGGGGTCGGCCGGGGCGGGTGCCGGTGCCGCGGGCGCGCCCTTCCGACGGCCGCCCCGGCGGCGTCGGCGGGCGCCGGAGGCCCGGCCGGGCCCCCCGTCGGGGACCTCACCCACCGGCGTCGGGGATGCCGTGACCGAGGGCACCGGGGCCGCGGGCGCCGCCCCGTCGGAGGGCGACGGGTCATCGGCCGGTAGCGGGGCACCGTCCGGGGCCGACCCGGACGCGTGCTGCTCGCGCCGCCGCCGCTGGGCCTCGACCGCGGCCAGCAGCGCCCCGGGCCTCATCCCGTCGTTGAGCGACTCGTAGAGCAGCTCGGCCAGCAGGTAGTCCGGGTCGAGCCGCAGGACGTGGCCGAGCACGACCCTGGCCGTCGCCGTGTCCCCCGCGACCCAGGAGGCCCAGGCGAGCAGGGTGAGCGGGGCCACCGCACAGCTCTCGTACGACGGGACGGCCCGCCGGGCGAGGAAGCGCCAGAGCCGCTCGGCGGGAGCCAGCTCGGCGGGCCGGGCGTACTCGACGCCGCGGTCCCGGACGATCCGGTCCCGCAGGGCGAGCAGCAGCCGGGCCGTCCGGTCCGGATCGAGCTCCCGGGCGCCGGCCGCGAACTCGGCGACCGCCTGGTCGAGCAGCGCGATGCCCTGCTCCCGGGAGAAGGAGCCCACGGCCGCCTCGGCCCGGACGAGCGCCTCGCGCTGCGCGGCGTCCTCCGGCGGGCCGATCGGGACCAGCCCGCCGAGGATCGCCTTGCGGCTGCCGCGCGGCACCAGGCCGGCGACCGTCGCGGCGGCGGCCGCCGGGCCCGGGTCGGGGCCGCGCCGCACCGGGTTGCCCGCCTGGTCGCAGCACCCGGTGCCGCGGCAGAGGAAGGACCACCAGCGGCCGTCGGAGACGCACAGCGACTCCTTGACCGCGACGCCCCGGCGTCCGAAGGCCGCCCTGAGGTCGGCGGCCAGCGGCCGCAGGCCGTCCACCACCGGCGGGGCGTGCGGCGCGCCGGGATCCTGGCAGAGGTAGAGGAGCACCTGGAGCGGTCGGGCGCCGTGCCGCTCGGCGAGGGCGACCAACAGAGCGGCCGTCTCCTCCGCGGCGGCCGGCCACTGCGCGGGCGAGTCCGGCAGGTCCGCCCGGATCACCCCGCCCTGGCGCAGATCGGGACCGTGGAGGCCGACCGCGACGATGCTGTCGTCGGGGTAGAACCCCAGGAAGTAGGGCAGCAGCTCGGCCATGTCGGCCGGACCGCGCATGACGACCGGCCGGTGCTCGGAAGCCGGGCCGAGGGACAGAATGACGTGTTCGTTGTTCATCGCGTTCATGGCCGCAAGAGTGGACGCAATCCGCGAACGGCGCCGAAACCGACTTTTTTCTGTGGATAACTCCGGCCTCAGATTTTCCTTCGCTCATTCGGAGCAAGCGACACGCCCTCGACCGAGTGGATTTTGACTGCCGTTCAGCGGATCAGCGGATGAAATACACCCGGTCTTCCCCTTGTCCGCCTCCCCGGCATTCGCCGCTTGTCGGCGGCACGGGGTTACATGGACGCCATGCAGCAGCCCGACACCCACACCACCGCCCCCGCCGACCGCGCCGAGGTCCGAGCCCGGGCCGAGGCCGTCCTGCGCGAGCTCGCCGGCCCCGGCGCCGCCCTGCGCGAGGACCAGTGGACGGCCATCGAAGCCCTCGTGGTCGACCACCGCCGCGCCCTGGTCGTCCAGCGCACCGGCTGGGGGAAGTCCGCGGTCTACTTCATCGCCACCGCCCTGCTCCGGGCCCGCGGAGCCGGGCCGACGGTGATCGTCTCGCCGCTGCTGGCCCTGATGCGCAACCAGGTCGACTCGGCGGCCCGGGCCGGCATCCACGCCCGCACCATCAACTCGGCCAACACCGACGAGTGGGACGAGGTCCAGGCCGAGGTCGCCGCCGGCAAGGTCGACGTCCTGCTGGTCAGCCCCGAGCGGCTGAACAACCCGGACTTCCGCGACCAGGTGCTGCCCAAGCTCGCCGCCTCCACCGGCCTCCTGGTGGTCGACGAGGCCCACTGCATCTCGGACTGGGGCCACGACTTCCGCCCCGACTACCGCCGGCTGCGCACCATGCTCGCGGACCTGCCGCCCGGCGTCCCGGTGCTGGCCACCACCGCCACCGCCAACGCCCGGGTCACCGCGGACGTCGCCGAGCAGCTCGGCACCGGCACCTCCGACGAGCGCGCCCTGGTGCTGCGCGGGCCGCTCGACCGGGAGAGCCTCACCCTGGGCGTGCTGGCCCTGCCCGACCCGGCACACCGGCTCGCCTGGCTGGCCGACCACCTCGACCGGCTCCCCGGCTCGGGCATCGTCTACACCCTGACGGTGGCCGCGGCCGAGGAGGTGACGGCCTTCCTGCGCGAGCGCGGCTTCCCGGTGGCCTCCTACTCCGGCCGCACCGAGGACGCCGAGCGCCGCACCGCCGAGGCCGACCTGCTGGCCAACCGGGTCAAGGCGCTGGTCGCCACCTCCGCGCTCGGCATGGGCTTCGACAAGCCCGACCTCGGCTTCGTCGTGCACCTCGGCTCGCCCAGCTCGCCGATCGCCTACTACCAGCAGGTCGGCCGGGCCGGGCGCGGCGTGGACCGGGCCGAGGTGCTGCTGCTGCCCGGTCGCGAGGACGAGGCGATCTGGCGCTACTTCGCCTCGCTGGCCTTCCCGCCGGAGGAGCAGGTGCGCCGCACCATCGACGCGCTGGCCGAGGCCGGCCGCCCGCTCTCCACCGCCGCGCTGGAGCCCCGGGTGGACCTCCGCAGGGCCCGGCTGGAGACCATGCTCAAGGTGCTGGACGTGGACGGCGCCGTCCGCCGGGTCAAGGGCGGCTGGACGGCCACCGGCCAGAGCTGGGCGTACGACACCGCCCGCTACGCCAAGGTCGCCGCCTCCCGAGAGGCGGAACAGCGGGCGATGCGCGACTATGCGGCGGCCACCGGCTGCCGGATGGAGTTCCTGCGCCGCCAGCTGGACGACGAGCAGGCCGCGCCGTGCGGGCGGTGCGACAACTGCGCGGGGCCGCTGCACACCCCGGACGTCACCGCCGAGACGCTGGCCGCCGCCCGCGCCGCGCTCGGCCGCCCGGGCGTGAGCTTCGAGCCGCGCCGGCTCTGGCCGACCGGGATGGACGCGCTCGGGGTGCCGCTCAAGGGCCGGATCCCGGCGGGCGAGCAGGCCGAGTCCGGCCGGGCACTCGGCCGGCTGTCCGACATCGGGTGGGGCAACCGGCTGCGCACCCTGCTCGCCGACCAGGCGCCGGACGTGCCGGTGCCCGGCGAGGCGGTGGACGCGCTGGTGGCGGTGCTCGCCGACTGGGCGCGCGGGCCGGGCGGCTGGGCCGGGCCCGAGACGACGGAGGGCTCCCGGCTGGCGCGGCCGGTCGGCGTGGTGACCATGGCCTCCTCGTCCCGGCCCCAGCTGGTCGGCAGCCTCGGCGCGCGGATCGCCGAGATCGGACGGCTGCCGCTGCTCGGCCGGATCGAGTACGCGGGCGGACTCCCGCCGCACGGGGCCCGCAGCAACAGCGCCCAGCGGCTGCACTCACTGGCCGGGGCCTTGGTCCTGCCGCCGGAGGTGGAGCAGGCGGTGGCGGCCGCCGCCGGACCGGTGCTGCTGGTGGACGACCTCGTCGACTCGGGCTGGACGGTCACCGTGGCCGCCCGGCTGCTGCGCCGGGCCGGGGCGAGTGCGGTGTTGCCTCTGGTACTGGCGGTGCAGGGGTGACAGAACGGCAGAAGGCCGTGGAGAGCCCAACGGCCTTCACTCGAATGGCCTAACAGAAAGGATCAAGCGGAGCGATTTCGATCACACCGGCCGACGGACCCCGGAAAGGAGTGGTCACCGTGCCGACGACGGCTCACCTCGCACTTCGGGCGTTGTGGATCAAGGCCCGGCAGCACCCCGGCGGCACCCGGGCCACGGTGGAACATATCCGGCAGACCATGGGCTATCGGGTGGCGTTCATCATTTCATCGTTGCCGCTCCGGCCCCGATGCCCCGAGAATTGGGGGGTACCCGAAACTCGGTCCGCCGGACCCACCTTTCGGCGTACCCGGGCACCCGTCTTCCCACGGGTCAGGAAGGAGGATCGTGATCAACGGCATCGACCGAGGTCAGCATCCCCTCTCCGGGAGCTCGGTACCCAGACGGGTGCTGGACCTGGAGGCCTGGGCCGCCTCGGGGATCCCGTTGCTGCGCGACCCCCGCGAGTTCGTCCTGGAGCTGCACCAGCGCCACCTGCCCCAGCCGGGCACCGTCGTGGTCGCCGTCCTGGACGCGCTCCACCGCCTCGCCGCCTCGGCATCCTTCACCCCCTGGCCGCACGACACCGACGGCTGGCAGCACCGGAACGCCCTGCTGGCGCACCTGCGCCGGGTCGTCCCGCACGACCTCCGACTGCCCGAGCCGACCCGCACGGCCGTCCTGGTGCGCTGCCGCGACGGCGCGCCCGGCTGGACGGAACAGGACGGCGCCTGGATGTGGGCACTGCGGGACGCGTCCGTACTGCACGGGATGCGCTGCGGGGCGTACATCGGACTCACCCCGGCGGGCTGGCAGGTCCTCGGGGACGGGCGCAACGGGCGCAACCCGCACGCGGGGTCATGGGCGGACGGGCCGGTGCACACCGTGACGGAGCTGCCGCCGCGCTCGTCCCTCGACGTACCGCGCGGCCAGCGCACCCGCCGACCGGCGGCGGAGCAGGCCGAGCACCTCGGCGAGGCGCAGCGCTCCCCGCAGTCCGAGCCTCCGTGGATCCCCGCGCGGGTCGCGACGACCGAGCCGACCCGCCGCACCGGCACGCGCTGACCCGGCCGGGCGGACACCCGGCGGACACCCCGCGGACACCCGGCAGGCGGCGCGCACCGCGGGAGCGCCGACGGTCGGACCCTCCGACCGCCCCGGCGCCCTGTGCCTCGGCGTTTCGACCGCACGGCGGAGGGACGGACACGGGACCGGCTCCGACACTCGCACCGGCACCGGACGAGTTCAGGACGACAACCGCCCACCGTGGGAACGGACTTCGGGCCCGGCACCGTACGGCACCGGGCCCGGAACGAAACGGGAGGGAACGGCTGGGTCAGGCCTTGACCGGGCGCGCGGGCGCGGCTCCGGTCGCCACCGCGGTCGCCGGGCCGGCGTCGCCGCAGACCAGCAGCAGGGCGGTCGCCCGGTCGAGCGCCTCGGCGTACGCCTTGGCGGCCCGGGCGGGCGTTCCACCGTTGACCACCAGGACGACCACCTCGCGGCGAACCGGACGGTCCAACGCGGCATCCGCGTAGAACACGTCCCCGCCGTCGGTGAGCTGCGCCCAGTAGCGCTCCTCACCGAAGGACAGCTCGTGCTGCTGCCACGGGTGCGCCTCGCCGACCGTGAGGACGAGGACCTCGCCCGGGTCACGGCCGGAGTCCAGCAGCCGGTCGACGGCGTCGTCCGCGCGCTCCACCGCCTGGGCCGGGGTGGCGGCGATCCGCTGGACCTCGGCCTTCGGGGCGGCGGGAGCCGGGCGGCGCGGCGCCGGACCGGGCTTGGGGATCAGCCCGGGCGGACCGGGCCTGGCGGCGCGCGGCGGTGCCGGACGCGGGGGCGCCGGCCGGGGGCCGGGCACCGCGGCCGGGGCGGCGACGGTGGTGGGTGCGGTGGCGGGCGCGCCGGTGGCAGGCGCGCGGAGGGCTTGTGCGTCCGACTCTCGGGGGAAGGGAACGCCGGGGCCCGGGAGGCTCTCGTGAATCTCCGGCTCCTCGGGGAAGACAGGCATACCCGGATATCTATCAAATGCCGGTCGAACGCGCACGGGCGCCCCACCCTTCGGGCACCAGAACGCCGCCACCCCCACCTGGGGCAATTCCAGACGGACCGTCAGAAACCGAGCGTCAACTGTTCGTCGGCGGACGCGTGACCCGCGCCGACGACCTCCCGGACACGCTTGAGGTGACGCCACTTCGGCAGTCCGTCCATGTACGCCCAGGAGAGCCGGTGGTGTTCGGTGGGGCCGAGTTCCTCCAGTGCCGCACGGTGCACCGGGGACGGGTAGCCTGCGTTGGCGGCGAAGCCGTACTCCGGGCACGATTCGCCCAGTTCGGCCATCAGGCCGTCGCGGTGGACCTTGGCGAGCACCGAGGCGGCGGCGACGCAGATGCAGGACTGGTCGCCCTTGATCACCGTGCGCACCCGCCAGGGGCCGCCCAGGTAGTCGTGCTTGCCGTCCAGGATCACCGCGTCGGGCTCGACCGGCAGCGCCTCCAGCGCGCGGACGGCGGCCAGTCGCAGCGCCGCCGTCATGCCGAGTTCGTCGCACTCCTGCGGCGAGGCCTGCCCGAGGGCGTACGCGCTGACCCAGTCGGCGAGGACCGGGGCGAGCGACTGGCGGCGCAGTTCGGTGAGCAGCTTGGAGTCGGTCAGCCCGTCCGGCGCCTTGCGCAGGCCGGTGACGGCCGCACCCACGGTGACCGGTCCGGCCCAGGCGCCGCGCCCCACCTCGTCCAGGCCGACGACGATCTTGGCGCCGGCCCGGCGGAGCGAGCGTTCGACGGAGTGCGTCGGAGGGACGATGGGCATGGCGGCTTCCGTTCAGCTGGGGCGGCCTCCAGCCTAAGCCCGCCCCACACCCGCACCCGAACTCCGTCCCCGCCCCCGAACTCCGTCCCCGGCCCCGGCCCTGGCCCAGGCCCCGCGCCCGCAACCCCGCCACGGCCACGACCGCGCCCCCGACCTCGCCCCGACCACCGGCCTGGCCTGGCCTGGCCCGGCCCGGCCCGGCCAGGCCGAGCCCCGGCTCCCGCCGAGCCCTCAGGCGCGGATGATCGGCTGGAGGACCTCGTCCACCAGCCTGGCCGCGAAGTCCGGCCCCAGGTCCTGGAATCCGCGGATCTTGGCCTGGTAGAGCAGCATCGCCGGGATGACGTCGGCCACCAGCGGGGTGGCCGCGCCCGGCCGGACGTCCCCGCGCTCGGCGCCGCGGCGGAGGATCTCCAGGATGGTCGCCGTGGTCGGCCCGATGACCCGGTCCTCGATGAAGCCCTTGAAGACCTCGGCCTGCTCCTGGTCGATCTCGGCCATCAGCGCGTGGAGGGCGGCGCCCACCCGGGAGGTCACCGCGGTCGTGAACGCCCCGATGAGCTGCAGGAGTTCGTCATGGGCGGACCCGAGGTCGGGGGTGTCGTAAGGGCGTGGAAGAGTGGCGTCCAGGGCGTCGATGACGAGTTCGTCCTTGGACGCCCAGCGCCGGTAGAGCGCGGCCTTCCCGGTCCGCGCCGCGCCGGCGACCCCTTCCATGGTCAGCCGCGCGTATCCGCCGGAGGTGAGCTGGTCGAGCGTGGCCTCGAAGATCGCGTTCTCCAACTCCTTCCCCCGGCGCCTCCCGGGCCGCGTCAGGGCCTGATGGGCGGCCCGCACCGGACAGAGGGGCGACTCGGCCCCCGGGCCCCCCGACACCGGGACGTCGGACACAACCGAGACAGCCGGAACACCGGGGACGCCCGGGGCACCGGGGACGCCCGGAACACCCGCGGGCCCCGCAGGTGGGGCCGCCGCACCCGCCGCCCTGCCGGTCGACCGCCCCGCGGACCGACCGGACCGGTCCGCCACCAGGCGTCGCACCAACCGTTCCATCGCCACCACCCTTAAGGAACGCTTGCGTTCACAATCAAGCACAGGTTATCGTCCAGATTAGTGAACGATCCCGTTCCTTCCCGGTCTGCGCAAGGGCGCAGCACCGCGCCCGGACACCGGCGGGTCCGGCGGGTCCGCCGGGTCCACAGCACCGAGCACATAGCCAGCAGGGGGCACATTCGTGGCTATCTCCGACACGCTCAGCAAGAACCCACCACCGAAGGCCACGAAGGGGCGGGGCAAGGGCATCACCCTGACCGTCATCGCGGCCACCCAGCTCATGGTGGTGCTCGACGCGACCATCGTGAACATCGCGTTGCCGCACATCAAGGACGCCCTGAGCTTCTCGACCACCGACCTGTCGTGGGTCATCAACGCCTACACCCTGACCTTCGGCGGGCTGCTGCTGCTCGGTGGTCGTGCGGGTGACATCCTCGGCCGCCGCCGGGTGTTCATCTTCGGCACCCTGCTCTTCGGCCTGGCCTCGCTGCTCGGCGGTTTCGCCCAGGACAGCACCCTGCTGCTGGCCGCCCGCGCGCTCCAGGGCATCGGCGGCGCGATCTGTTCGCCGACGGCCTTCGCGCTGATCGCCACCAACTTCGAGGAGGGGCCGGAACGCAACAAGGCGTTCGGCGTCTTCTCGGCGGTGGCCGGCTCGGGCGCCGCGATCGGCCTGCTGGCCGGCGGTCTGCTCACCGAGTACCTGAACTGGCGCTGGGTGTTCTTCGTCAACGTGCCGATCGCCGTGCTGATCGCGGTCGCCGCGCCGCGCTACATCGCCGAGTCCAAGCGCTACCCGGGCCGCTTCGACCTGCCCGGCGCGCTCACCTCGACGCTCGGCCTGGTCGGCCTGGTCTACGGGTTCATCCGGGCCGCCTCGGACGGCTGGTCGGACAGCATCACGCTCGGCTCCTTCGCCGCCGGCGTGATCCTGCTGGCCGCCTTCCTCGTGATCGAGAGCCGCACCGACCAGCCGATCACCCCGATGCACCTGTTCGCCGACCGCAACCGCACCGGCGGCCTGGTGATGATGCTCTGCCTGGCCGCGGCCATGTTCGGCATCTTCTTCTACGTGGTGCTGTTCGTGCAGGGCCCGCTCGGCTACAGCCCGCTGATGGCCGGCGTGTCCTTCCTGCCGATCAGCGTCGCGATCATCATCGCCGCGCAGATCGCGTCCACCCTCCAGGCCAAGTACGGCCCGAAGCCGTTCATGGCCGGCGGCGCGCTGCTGGTCACCGTCGGCCTCAGCTGGCTCACCCAGATGAGCAAGGACAGCGGCTACCTGGACGGGGTGCTCGGCCCCACGGTGGTCTTCGGCTTCGGCATGGGCCTGATCTTCGTCCCGGTGATGCTGCTCGCGGTCGCGGGCGTCCCCGGCGAGGAGACCGGCGCCGCCTCCGGCCTGCTCAACTCGATGCAGCAGATCGGTGGTTCGCTCGGCCTGTCGATCCTGACCACGGTCTTCGCGCACTACGCCACGGCCGAGGCCGCCACGCAGATGCCGAAGTTCATGCAGAGCGCGAGCCCGAACCAGCTGGCCTACCTCCAGCAGCACCACGAGTTCCCGGCGGGCACGGACGCCGCCAACACCGTGCTCACCGAGGGCATTTCGCACGGCTTCATCGTGGGTGCCGCGCTCGCGGCGGTCGCGCTGCTGGTCGCGGTCTTCGCGATCAAGGCCAAGGCCGGCGACCTGCCGAGCGGAGACTCCGCCGTCGCGATGCACTGACGCCGGAGTACGGCGCCGGAGAACGACGCCGGACGACGACACCGGACAGCGACGCCGGAGAACGGCGCCGGAGAACGGCGCCGAGGGCCGGCCGGGAGCAGCACGCTCCCGGCCGGCCCTTCCGCTGTCCACGGGCCGCCCCGGCAGCCCGGCGCCCTCGCGCCCAGACGTCCTACCGCGCCCCCGTCAGGTCGCAGAGCCAGCGGACGTCCGCCGGAGACTGCACCAGCAGCGGCCGCTCCTTCAGGACCTGCCGGGCCCGGGCGGCCGCGAGGTCGGTCGCGTACCAGGGCTTCGCCTTCCCGCGCAGGTCCTCGTTGATCAGTTGCATCGCGCAGCTGCGCTGAGGCTCGGGGAGGCGGTCCAGGGCGGGCACCGCGTCCGCCGAGAGCGTGCGGACGTTGCGCAGGTCGATGGTCGCGGTGGCCGGGTCGGTCTTCAGCGCCCGCTCGTACCGGGTGACGTTCTGGTTCGCGATGATCGCGTCCGGGCCCATCAGTCCGTAGACCGCCAGGGTGAGCACCCCGCTGAGGACGACGACGCGCGGCAGCCAGCCGGTGCGGCCGGTCAGCCCGGAGGCGATCAGCAGCAGGAAGACGACGCCCAGCCAGACCTCGACCACGAGCACCCAGAGCCGCAGCCGGGTGAGCCCGGAGGCGTCCACGTAGAACCACATCCGGCCGAGCGCCGCGGCGACCACGGCCAGCGCCAGCACGCAGAGCAGCCCGAGCAGGACCTTCGCCAGACGCCGGTCAGCGCCGGTGGTGCGCGGCGCCCAGCGCTTGGCGACGGCCACCACGGCCAGGGTCAGCACGGTGATCACGCTCAGCTGCCAGAAGCCCTGCCGGGCGTACGCGGCGCGGCTCATCCCGGTGTTGCTCAGCACGGCGTCCGCGCCGCCGAGCACCACCACGGCCTGGATCACCGTGAAGGCGCCGAACATCAGGTTCAGCGCGACCAACGGCAGCGCCCACTCCAGCCGGCGCCGCTCCCGGCCCGGCCGGATCTCGGTCCGGTCCCAGCGGCGCGGGCCGGCCGCGATGTGGGCGAAGCCCAGCGCGGTCACCGTCCCGAGCACGAAGAGCGCCGCGCGCGCCGGGAGTCGGCCGAGGTCGAGGTCCGGGCTGAGGTTGCCCATCAGGTCGGCCATGCCGGCGTCGGCGCTGGCGAACAGCAGGCCGAAGACGGTCAGCAGGACGGCGGCGACCGCGAGCGCCTTGAGCACCGGGACGATCCGGTCGCGTCCGGGCAGCGAACGCACCTCCAGGCCGACCCGGACCCAGCCCACCGCGGGCACCGGCTGCCACAGGAAGCCGGGCAGGGCGAGCAGCACACCCGGCCAACGGCGCCCCCCGTGCAGCGCCAGCGAGGCCAGGCCGAGCGCGCCCACGGCCGCCAGCACGGCCGGCCAGCCCGCGTTCCAGACGGCCGGGACGACGAGCAGGGCGACGGCGGCCACGCTCCAGACGGCCGTCCAGGGCCGTATCCGGCGACCTGCCGTGCGGGCGGCGGTACCGGCCCCGACGGCGACGACGACACCGCAGACCAGCAGGTTGACCCCGAGGCCGTCGTACAGCAGCCAGGCCGTCAGCAGGCCGGTGAGCAGGGCGGCCAGCATCACCCGGGGCGTGGCCGCCGCCCGGCGCTCGGGGTCGCTGCGGCGCAGCCAGCTCTCCCCCACCGCCACGCGCACGCCGGGCGAGCGCCGGGGACCGGCCGCGCCGTACGGACGCGACGAACCGTACGGACCGGCCGCGCCGTAGGAGCCCGACCTGTCGTACGGACCCGACGCGGCGTACGGATCCGAGGCGGCGTACGGACCGTACGGGTCGTACGGGTCGTACGAGGGGTACGGCCCGTCGGGACCTTCAGGGCCACCCGGGCCGAGCGGTCCCCCCGACCCCTCCGGCCCCTCCGCGTAGGCCGCACCACCGACACCGCCAGCACCATCAGCATCGCCGGCACCACCAGAACCGCCGGGACCGCGCGGGCCGGCCGCCCCGGGCAGGGGTGGCGGATCGGCTGGGGCGGGCGCGGGCAGAGCGGACATGAGTCCCCCTCAGTGGTCAACGGGCATGCGGAATCCGCCCTCGGGGCAGTCCGCCGGCGGGCGCGACGGGCGCCGCCTCCGCTGCCGACTGTAGACCATTCTGAACAGGTTCAAAAGTTGGTTCTGAACACGTTCAGAACCCTCCCGCCATCGACTACCCCTTCACCGACCCGGCCAGCAGCCCCCGGACGAAGTACCGCTGGAGGCTGAAGAAGACGATCAGCGGCACGATGATCGACAGGAACGCCCCGGCCGTCAGCAGCTCCCAGCGCCCGCCGAGCGAGCCCGACAGCTGCGCCAGGCGCACCGTCATCGGCGCCACCTCCGGCGTGCCCCCCGCGAAGGTCAGCGCGACCAGCAGGTCGTTCCAGACCCACAGGAACTGGAAGATCGCGAACGAGGCCAGCGCCGGGGCGCTCAGCGGCAGCACGATCGAGCGGAAGATCTTGAAGTGCGAGGCGCCGTCCACCACCGCCGCCTCCATCAGGTCGCGCGGCAGCTGGGCGATGAAGTTGTGCAGCAGGAACACCGCCAGCGGCATCGCGAACATGGTGTGCGCCAGCCAGACCGGCGCGTAACTGCCCTTCAGGTCCACCGCCGGGATCAGCGTCAGCGAACCCAGGTGCGCGCCGCCGGCGAACAGCCGCAGCAGCGGGATCAGCGCCATCTGGAGCGGCACCACCTGCAGCGCGAACACCGTGAAGAACACCGCGTCGCTCCCCCGGAACCGCACCCAGGCCAGCGCGTAGGCCGCCATCGCCGCGAGCACCAGCGGGAAGACGGTGGCCGGGACGCTGATCGCCAGCGAGTTCACCAGGAACGGCAGCAGGCCCGTGGAAGCCCCGGAACCTCCCTCGAACAGCACGGAACGGTAGTTGCCGAGACCGAAGTCCGGGTGGAGCAGGGCGGTCCACCAGCCGCTGGAGGTCACGTCCTGCTTGGGCCGCAGCGAGGTCACCAGCAGGCCCAGGGTGGGGATCGTCCAGAGCACCGTCATCGCGATCACGAACACCGAGGCCAGCGGACTGCTGAAGGCCTTCCGGACCGGACCGCCGACGCCCGCCGGGCCCCCGGGACCACCGCGGCCACCGCGCCCGCGCACACGTCGGCCCGGTACCGCGCCCTCCGGTACGCCGTCCTCCGGCACCGGACCCTCCGGGACGGAGTCCTTCCGAAGCGAGGTCACCGCACCTCACGCTCCTTCCGCAGCTGGACGATGTTGTAGGCCACCAGCGGCAGCACCGCGAGGAAGAGGATCACCGCGAGGGCGCTGCCCCGCCCGGTGTTGAACTGCACGAAGGACTGCGAGTACATCTCGTTGGCCAGCACCTGGGTGCCGAAGTTGCCGCCGGTCATGGTGCGGACGATGTCGAAGGCCTTCAGCGTGATGATCATGACGGTGGTCAGCACCACCATCACCGTCGTACGGATCATCGGCACGGTGACGTACCAGAACAGCCGCAGCCCGCTCGCGCCGTCCAGCCGGGCCGCCTCCACGACCTCGTCCGGGATCGCCTTGATCGCCGCCGACAGCACCACCATCGCGAAGCCGGTCTGCACCCAGACCAGCACCGCCATCAGCAGGAAGGTGTTCAGCGGCTGGGAGAGCAGCCAGTTCGGCGGGTCGTCCCAGCCCACCGCGACGGCGAGTCGGCTGAGCAGGCCGATCTGCGGCTGCCCCGGCCCGCGCGACTCGTAGACGAACTTGAAGATGATCGAGGCGCCGACCAGCGAGATCGCCATCGGCATGAAGATCAGCGACTTGTACACCGCCTGGCCGCGCATCCGGTCCACCAGCAGCGCCAGCACCAGCCCCAGCCCGGTCGCCACCAGCGGGGCGACCACCAGCCACAGCAGGGTGTTGAGCAGCACCTCCTGGACCGAGTCGGTGGTGAGGGCCCAGCCGAAGTTCTCGCCGCCGACGAACCGGCTGCCGTCGTCGTTCTGCAGGCTCAGGTAGACCGTGCGGACCAGCGGCACCACCAGGCCGACCGCCAGCAGCAGCACCGCCGGGCCGAGGAAGACCCCGACGGCCAGTGGGCGGGCCAGCCGGCCGCGGGCCCGTCCGGCGACCAGGAAGACCACCAGCAGGATGCCGAGGAAGCCGGCGACGGCGCCGAAGGTGTTGCCGAACTTGACCGCCGCGTCGCCCCAGGCGCCGCCCGCCAGTCTCTCGTCGGCCAGCGCGGCGACGGGTGACGCGGCGCCGGCCAACGCGGCGACGGGTGACGCGGATCCGGATACGGACATGGCTGCGTGTCCCTTCGAGTCGGTGGGAAGGGGCGGGCGGTGCGGGTGGGTGGCCCCGCACCGCCCTCGACAGGTGGTCCTCGGTGCGCCGTGCCCGCACCCACCGCCCGTGCCCGCGCCCGCGCCCGTGTCCGCACCCGCGAACAACACGGGCCGGGCGACGAACCGGGCGCCGGGCGGCGGGCGCCGGCCCCCGGCTACTGCGGCCAGGCGGCGTCGATGTCGGCGGCCGTCTTCTGGATCGACTGCCCCTCGGCGAACCAGGCGGTCAGCGACTTCCACTCCTGCCCGGACCCGACGGCGGCCGGCATCAGGTCGGAGCCGTCGAAGCGGAAGGTGGCGGCCGGGTCGGTCAGCGCCTCGGCCGACAGCTTGTCGATCGGGTCGGTGTACAGGCTCTTGTCCACGCCCTGGTTGGCCGAGACCCAGCCGGTCGCGGTCTTCACCCGGCTGCTCGCCCAGTCCGAGCTGGACAGGTAGTTCTGCACCGCCTGCACCTCGGGCCGGCCGGCGAACGCGGCCAGGAACTCGCCGCCGCCCTCGACCGGGTTGGCGACGGACGGGTTCACCGCGGGCAGGTGGAAGGCGAAGACGTCCCCGTCCGGGCCGACCTTGGTGCCCTTCGGCCACTGCGCCTCGTAGAACGAGGCCTGCTGCAGCATCATGCACTTGCCGCTCAGGACCGGCGTGCCGGCGTCCTGGAAGGTCGTGGTGGCGATCGACTTCACGTCGCCGAAGCCCGCGTTGACCCAGGCCGGGTTCTGCATCCAGTCGGCGACCGTCTTCATCGCCGTGGTGATCTTCTCGTCGGAGAACTTCACCTGGTGGCCGACCCACTGGTCGTACACCTCACCGCCGTAGCTGCCCAGCACCACCTCCTCCAGCCAGTCGGTGGCCGGCCAGCCGGTGGCCGTACCGGAGGCGATGCCGCCGCACCAGGGCTTGGCGCCGCCCGCCTTCGCGATCCGGTCACTGAGCGCCATGAGGTCCGCCCAGGTCTTCGGCGTCTCGTAGCCGGCCGCGGTGAAGGCCTTCGGCGAGTACCAGACCAGCGACTTCATGTTGGCGCTCATCGGGGCCGCGTAGAAGGTGCCGTTGACCGAGCCGTAGGTCTTCCAGATCGGGCTCCACTTGTCCTGGTTGGCGACCGTCTGGGCGGGCGGCTTGACCACCTTGCCGCTCTTCACCATCTGCGCCAGCAGGCCCGGTTGCGGGATGATCGCGAAGTCCGGGGCGTTGCCGCCGGCCACCCGGACCGGGAGCTGCGACTCGAAGTCGTTCGACCCCTCGTAACTGATCTTGATCCCGGTGCACTTGCTGAACTCGGACCAGGACTTCTCCAGGTTGTCCGACTCCGGGCTCAGGATGGAGGCGAACATCGTCACGGTCGTGCCCGAATGCCCGGCGTACGGCTGGTACTTGGCGCAGTCGCCGGACAGCGTCTGGGCCGCACCGCCCCCGCCGTCACCCGAGCCGCCGGAGCTGTTGGAGCAGGCCGCGGTCAGCGCCAGTGCCGCCACGGCGGCCAGACGGCGGCGGTGCCTCGGATGCGGCGCGGTCGGGTTGGGAGTCAATGCGGTCCTCCTCGCCAGGGCATTGCTGCCGACGGTGGCTGAACGACATCGCGCTGTACCGGAGACGGGCGTGCAGGGATCGCGGACGGCCGCTGACGGGCGGCGACCGGCGGGCGGGCCGGACTGATCGAAGACGTTAACGCAGCAGCAGCCCCCCGCCAAGGTCCACGTTCGACCTTCACGACCCGGTGTCCCGACCGTGACCCGCGACCAGGCGCTTTCCGAACCGCCGCCACCAGAAGTCGAAGGCCCCGCCCGGAAACCCGGACGGGGCCCATGTCGTGACGGTACGTCAGAACGACATGTCACGACAGCATGTCACGACAGCGCGCCACAACAGCACGTCACCGGCGCGTCAGACCAGCACGTCAGAACAGCCGGATCGGCAGCTCCAGCAGGCTGTTCACCACCAGCGACCCGCTCGACCGGAGCTCGGCGTCCGGCACCGCGAGCGACAGGTCCGGGAACCGCTCGAACAGCGCCGGCAGCGCGATCGCCGCCTCCAGCCGGGCCAGCGGCGAGCCCGGGCAGACGTGCGGGCCGTGGCCGAAGGACAGGTGGCGGCTCGGGTCCCGGGTGATGTCGAACAGCTCCGCCGTCACCCCGTGCTGCAAGGGGTCGCGGCCGATCGCGTTGTACGACACCAGCACCGGCTCGCCCGCCGGGATCACCACGTCGCCCACCGCGACGTCCTCGGCGGTGAAGCGGAACAGGAAGTTGCTGGTCGGCGGGGTCCAGCGGAGCGACTCCTCCACCACCGCGTCCCAGGACACCTTCCCCGCGCGCACCAGTTCCAGCTGCTCCGGGTGCGCCAGCAGCGCCCGCACCGCGTTGCCGATCAGGTTCACCGTGGTCTCGTGACCGGCCGCGATGATCACCCGCAGGGTGGCCGCCGCCTCCGCGTCGGTCAGCGCCCCGCCCTCGGTGTCGGCCGCCAGCAGCACGCTCGCCAGGTCCTCCCCGGGGGCCGAACGGCGCTGCGCCACCAGGTCGTTGACGAAGGCGTTCAGCCCGGCGATGGTCGCCTGGATGCCCGCCGGGTCCGGCTTGACGCCGAAGAACCGCTCGTACAGGTCGCGCAGCACGCCGTGCTCCGACTCCGGCACGCCCAGCAGCGAGCAGATCACCGTCATCGGCAGCGGGAAGGCGAAGGCCGTCTTCAGGTCGACCTCCGCCTCCCCCGCCGCCAGGGCGTCCAGCAGCGCGTGGGTGATCTCCTCGACGCGCGGACGCATCAGCTCCACCCGGCGCGGGGTGAAGGCGTGCGCGACCAGCGCCCGCAGCCGGCGGTGCTCGGCGCCGTCCGTGGTCACCATGCTCGGGCCGGGCACCGCCAGGCCGATCAGCGGCCAGGTCTTCGGCACCTCGCCGCGCTGGTAGGCCCCCCAGTGCGCGGCGTCCTTCACCACCCGGGCGTCCGTCAGCAGCTCGCGGGCCGCCGCGTGCTGCGTCACCGCCCAGGCGGCCACGCCACCGGGCAGCTCGATCGGCACCACCGGGCCGGCGGCCCGCAGCAGGGCGCCCTCGGCCGCGTTGTCACGGGCCAGCGGGTCGAGGACGATCGGGGCCGGGGCAGCAGTCATCGCAACTCTCTTTCGGACGACGGGCGTCGACGGGTCCCGGCCGATCGGGCCGGGTGTCGACGGACAGCGACGGGTGTCGGCGAACGGCGACGGGTGTCGGCGAACGGCGACGAACGTCGACGGATCAGGCCTGGTGGCCCGGGGTGAACGAGACCGGCAGCGCCACCAGCCCGCGCACCCAGGCCGACGGCCGCCACACCAGCGCGTGCTCCGCCACCGCCAGCCGCAGGTCCGGCAGCCGGTCCAGCAGCACCTCGATCGCGGTGGTCGCGATCACCTCGGCCGCCTCCTGCGCCGGGAACGGGCAGCCGTGCTCGCCGTACGAGTAGCTCATGTGCGCCCGGTTGCCCTCGGCCGGGCGGCCGTCGGGCTGCCGGACCGACGGGTCCGCGTTGGCCCCGGCGAAGCCCAGCAGCACCATGTCGCCCGCGCCGATCCGCTGACCGCCCAGCTGGGTGTCCCGGACCGCCCAGCGCCCGGCGAAGATCTGCGTCGGGGTGTCCTCCCAGAGCGCCTCGTTGAGCGCCTGGCTGATGCTGCGGCGGCCGCCCGCCAGCGAGGCGGCGAACCGCTCGTCGGTGAGCATCAGCCGCAGCGCGTTGGAGATCCAGTACGAGGAGGGCTGGTGGCCGGCGATCAGCAGCACCCGCAGGTCGCGCATCACCTCGTCGTGGGTCAGCCCCGCCTCGTGCTCCAGCATCCGCGAGGCCACGTCGGCGCCCGGGTACTCGGCCTTCTCCTCGACCAGCGCGAGCATCAGCTCCAGCAGCCGCTGTGCGCCGGCCGGCGCGTCCGGGCCGCCGTCCAGCATCGCCAGCAGCGCCGCGATCAGCTGCGGCGCCTGCTCCTCGTCCAGGCCGAACACCCGGCACAGCACCAGCAGCGGCATCCGGTGCGCGTACTCGGCGACCAGGTCCGCCTCGCCGCGCCCGGCGAACTCGTCGATCAGCTGGTCGGCGATCTCCTCGGAGTGCTTGCGCAGCTCGTACGGGTCGATCCCGGCCAGCGCGTCGGTGACCGCGCGCGAACGCCGCACGTGCTCCTCGCCCTCGGCGTACAGGATCGAGGGCACCGGCGCCATCATCGGCTTCAGCGGCCAGTCGGCGGGCAGCGTCTCCCAGGCGTGCCAGCGGCTGGAGTCCCGGCCGAACAACTGCGGCTGCCCGGTGACCAGCTGCAGCTCGCGGTAGCCGATGACCAGCCACGCGGGCACGCCGCCGGCCAGCTCGACCGGGGCGACCGGGCCGTGCGCGGCACGCAGCTCGCGGTAGAGCTGGGCCGGGTCGGTCTGGAAGCGCGGCCCGTACAGCGGCGTGGCGCCGGCGTGCGCCGGGCAGCCCGGGGGCGGGGTGGCGGCGGGCTCGGTCACGGGGTGCTCTCCTCGTACATCGCGGTGGGGGCCGCTGCCGGAGCGACGGCCTCGTCGGTCCCGGCCAGGTCGGCCTCGTCGGTCCCGGCCCGGGCGGTCTCGTCGGCCCCGGCGGTCTCGTCGGCCCCGGCAAAGACGGCCTCGTCGATCCCGGCCAGGTCGGCCTCGTCGGCCCCGGCCAGGGCCGCCAGGTGGTGGACCAGTTCGATCAGCACCCGCTTGCCGGACTCGCGGTCACGCGCGTCGCAGTCCACCAGCGGCACCTCGGCCGGCAGGTCCAGCGCCTCGCGGACCTGCTCCAGGGTGTGGGTCGGCTCGCCGAAGTTGTTGCGGGCCACGATGAACGGGGTGCCGTGGTGCTCCAGCCGGTCGATCGCGTACCAGGACTCCTCCAGCCGCCGGGTGTCCACCAGGACGACCGCGCCCAGGGCGCCGCTGAACAGCCGGTCCCAGAGGAACCAGAAGCGCTCCTGTCCGGGCGCGCCGAACAGGTACAGCACCTGGCGCGCGGAGAGGGTGATCCGGCCGAAGTCGAAGGCGACCGTGGTGGAGCGCTTGCCCCAGTCACCGGCCGGGTCGATGCCCTCCCCCGCCCGGGTCATCACCTCTTCGGTGTTCAGCGGGCGGATCTCGCTGACCGAGCCGACCAGCGTGGTCTTGCCCACGCCGAAGCCGCCGACCACGACGATCTTCAGCGCGTTGTCGGCGGTCGCCCGCAGCGGGGTCCGCGGGGCGGCGGGCCGGACGTCAGAGCCGTTGGAGGCCATGCAGCACCTGCTTCAGCGTGTCGAGGTCGGGCAGCCGGGCCTTGTTCGGCGCGAACCTGGGGTGGCGGGCGGTGACCGCCCCGGACTCCAGCAGGTCGCCGAGCAGGATCTTCACCACCGAGATCGGCAGCGCCAGCTCCGCCGCCACCTCCACGACGGCGGTCGGGGCCTCGCACATCCGCAGGATCCGGACGTGCTCCGACTGCATCCCCGACGCCGGCTGCCGTTCGGCGACGATCAGGGTGACCAGGTCGAAGGCGTTCTCGGGGGAGCGGCTTCGGCCCTTGGTGATGGTGTAGAGGCGGTCCGGGTCGTCGTCGCGGCCCGGCAGCACCGGCCCGTCGGTCATATCCCCGCGCCCTCCTGTGTGGCGGCGCTCGGGTCGGCGGCGCCGTCCGGGGCTCCGGCCGCGGCCCCGTCCTCCGGTCCGCCCGCCGAGCCGTCCACCGGACCGCCCGCCGTGTCGCGGGCCGGCGCGCTGAGGTGGACGCCGATCTGCTCGATCAGGCCGTGCATGTTGTGGCCGACCACGCCGACGTCCGCCTCGTCGTCCGTGACCACCGCGAGGTGCGCGCCCTCGCCCGCCGCCACGATGCACAGGATGCCGCCGTGGAACTCGGTCATCGACTGCCGGACGCCGCCGCTGCCGTCGCCGAACTCGATCGAGGCGCCGTGCGCCAGGCTCTGCAGACCGGAGGCGATCGCCGCCAGCTGGTCGGCCTGGTCGGTGCTCAGCCCGGCCGTGTGGCAGAGCTTGAGGCCGTCGGCGGAGAGAACCAGGGCGTGCCGGGTGCCGGGGGTTGCCGCCAGCAGGTTTTCCAGCAGCCAGTCGAGGTCGCGATCGGGGGCGCTGCTCATCAGGTGTCCTTCTCGGTGACGGGGGAAGCGTCGGGCGTGGTGTCGGGGTCCGTGGTCGGCGTCGGGATCCCGGTGGAGCGCTGCTCGCCCTCCACCGGACGGGCGGCTGCCCGCCGGAACGCGCCGAACCGGGCGGCGGCGGTCGCCGCGTCGGCCCGTACGGGCTTCGCGGTCCGGTCCGCCGCCGGGGTGGTGGCCAGCGTCTGCCCGCGCCGGCGCTGCGGCAGGCCGCTGTCGGTCATCCGGGCGGGCGCGGGCGGCAGGGGGGCCGCGGCGAGGGGGGCGGGTACGGGCGGGGCGGCGAGCGCGGCCGGGGCGGTGAGCGCGGTCGGTGCGGCGGGCGCCGGCGGCAGGGGCGCGGGAGCCGGGCGGGCGGGGGTGAGCACGGGGCGCGCGGACTCCACGACCGGCGCCTTCGTCCGGGCGGACGCCGGGCCGGACACGGGAACGGACACCGGGGCGGGCGCCGGAGCCTGGTGCGTGATCAGCTGCTGCGGGATCAGCATCACCACCCCGGTACCGCCGCGCGCCGACGGCCGGAAGGAGATCTGCAGCCCGTGCTTGCGCGCCAGCATGCCGACCACCGCGAGGCCCAGCCGGGTACCGGCGGAGAGCGTGGTCAGGTCCAGCGGCTCGGCGGAGACCGCCCGTTCGGCCCGGCGGAGCCAGCTGTCGCCCAGGCCGAGGCCGCTGTCCTCGACGGTGACCGCCAGCCCGGCGGGCACCTCCTCGACGTAGACGTGCACCTCGGCCGGCGGGGCCGAGAAGTTGGTGGCGTTGTCCAGCAGCTCGGCCAGCGCGTGCATGACGCCCTCGGCGGCGTACCCGGCGACCGCGGCGGAGCTGGCGTTGTGCAGCCGCACCCGCTGGTAGGCGCCGATCCGGCCGAGCGCACCGCGCAGCACCGACTCCACCGCGATCGGCTTCGCCCAACGGCGGCCCGAGCGGGCACCGGTGAGCACCGCGATGCTGTCCGCCATCCGGCCCGCCTGGGCGGTCGAGTGGTCCAGGCTCAGCAGGTCGCCGAGGACCTCCTCGTCGTGCCGGTGCTGCATCTCGCGCAGCTCCGCGTGCATGCTCGTGGCCAGCGCCTGGACCCGCCCGGCGGCCGTCGCGCACACCGCGAGCGCGGCGGCCCGCAGCCGCTCGCCGCGGCCGATCTCCTCGCCGACGGCCCGCAGCAGCGCGTACTGGGGGTGCTTGCGGTGGGCGGCCAGCGCGCTGTCCACGGCCGCGCCCGCGCGCAGCCTCTCCACCACCTCGGGCAGGACCCCCTCGGCGATCAGGTCCAGCTCGGCGCGCTCCGCCTCGGCCCGCGCCCGCTCCGCCTCCAGGCCGGCCCGCTCGGCGTCCAGCTCGGCCCGCACCCCGGCCAGCTCGGCCCGCACCGTGGCGACGTCCGCCTCGGCCCGGGCCAGCTCGGCGCGGGCGGCGTCCCGCTCGGCCTCGGCCGCGCCGGCCCGTCCCCTGGCCGCTGCCTCGGACTGCCGGGCGGAGCCCGCGACGACGAGCGCCGTCATCGCCTCCTCGTGCTTCTCCGCCACCTCCTCGGCGAGCCGGCGGGAGCGCTCGGCGCCGATCGCCGCCAGACCGACGGCGATCAGCCAGAGGACGGCGACGGCGCCCACGGCGAGGGCGGTGAGCGGCTGGTTCGCGTCCAGGGCCCGGCTGACACCGACCGGTGCGGCGGCCAGTGCCAGCAGGACGGCGGCCGCCGTCAGGGCGACGGTGCGCGGCGCGGGCCGTCGGCTCGGCCGGCCGTCGGGGCTGGTGGCTTCTCTCATCGGTGCGGTCCTCGGCAACGTCGGCGGGCGGCGGGCGGCGGCACGGCGGCGGGTCGGCGACTCTCGCGACCGCCGACAGCTGGTCGGGCGCATGCCAGACCGCCCGGGGACGCGACGAAACGTCTCCGGGCGGCTGATCGGTTCACGCTTTCGGCCGATCATATCGATTCAGACATTGGCCTCAAGTGGCCAGTTGACGGGCAGTCTCCTTCATCCACGTCCCGTACACCGATTGGCGACGCAACCGCCGCACCGCCGAGTGGCCGGGTTCACACCCGCACGTTCACAGCCGATGGGCCACACCCGACGGTTCACAGCCGAACCGTCGTGCCATCGGTTCACGGCCGAATCCTCGTGCCCGAACGTTCACGGCCGAATCCTCGTGCCCGAACGTTCACGCCCGAACGGTTCAGCCCAGCGTCCGCTCGACCGCCCGCCGGACGGCCCCCGGGTCCAGCCCGTGATCGAGGAGCACCCGCACCGCCGGCCCCTCCCCCTCCCCCTCCCGGAGCACACCCAGCAGCAGGTGCCCCACGCCGATCTCCCCCGACTTCAGCCGCAGCGACTCCCGCAGCGACAGCTCCAGGGCCTTCTTCGCCCGGGCCGTGAACGGGCTGCGCCCGACGGAGGAACCGCCTGAGCGGAGCCAGCCCCGGCGCTTCGGCTCCTCCTCGGGCCGGACGTCCAGGGCCCCCTCCCCGAACGCCGACTCGACCGCTTCCCGCACCGCGTCCAGGTCGACCCCGATCGCCGCCAGGGCGGCGGCGTCGTCCCCCGGCCCGACCAGTCGGCGCACCGCCCGCCGCGCGGTCTCGTGGTCCAGGCCCGCCTCGACCAGGACGGCGGCCGCCGGGTCCTCCGGCACGCCGAGGATCGCCAGCAGCAGGTGCTCCGTCCCGATGTAGCCGTGCCGCAGTTCCCGCGCCTCCTGCTGCGCACCGGTCACCACCCGCCGGGCCCGTTCGGTGAAACGCTCGAACATCGCTCAACCTCCGTCCTGGTCGCCACCGGCGCCGCGCTTCGCGTACTTCTTGTGCACCGCTTGCCTGGTCACCCCGAGGCAGACCGCGATGTCCTGCCAGGACCAGCCCTGCGACCGGGCGTTGCCCACCTGCAGGGCCTCCAGCCGGTCCGCCAGGTCACGCAGGGCGCGGACCGACCGGAGCCCCACCGCAGGGTCACGACTGCTCGCCGCGGCCGCGAGTTCTCCGCTCTCGCTCATGCTGTCAACTTTGGTTGACAGCCACGACGATGTCAACCCCGGTTGACAAAACCCCGGCGTCAGCGCTGCCCGAACCTCCGCTCCAGCGCCTCCTCGAAGGTCCCCCGGCCCACCGCTCGCCCCGGCGCCAACAGCCCGCCCCCGCGCAGCCCCCGGCCCCCCGCCCCCGGAATCCACAACGGCAGCAGCACCCGCCGCTTGCCCGCCGCCCGCAGGTACGCCCCGGCCAGCTCCCGGTACGACCGCACCTGCGGCCCGCCCACCTCCGGCGCGAACCCGACGGGCTCCTCCCCCACCAGCCCGGCCACCGCCGCGGCCACCTCCCGGACGTCCACCGGCTGGAACCGCACCCCGTCGAGCACCGGGAACACCGGCAGCCGCACCCCGGCGTCGAAGAACCTCAGCAACAGGTCGTGGAACTGCGTGGCCCGCAGCACCGACCACCCCAGCCCCGACTCCCGCACCACCGACTCACAGGCCAGCTTCGCCCCGTAGTACGCGATCGGCACCCGGTCGATCCCCACGATCGACACGTACACCAGGTGCCGGACCCCCGCCTCCCGCGCCCGCGCCACCAGCGTCCGCACCCCGGCCACGTCCGCCTTCTTCTGCGTGGTCGCGCAGTCCACCACCACCTCGACCCCGGCCATCGCCTCCGCGATCCCCGCCCCGGTCACCAGGTCCCCGACCACCCACTCGACCCCGTCACCCCCGCCCCGCACCCGCCGGCTCAACCCCCGCACCGCCACCCCGCGCGCCACCAGCAGCCGCACCACCTCCCGCCCCAACGTCCCCGTCGCCCCGGTCACCAGCACCGTCCCGTTCACCACGCCACTCCTCCCGTCGACTGCCCTTCCCCCTACAGACCGACCACGGCCCCGATCCGTGACATCGACGACATCGACGGCCCGGAAGAACGGAGGAGAACGCGAAAAGGCGGGGCGAGGACGTGAAGTCCTCGCCCCGCCTCAGGGATTCACCTCAGCGGGTGAAACCGGGGTCGAACGCGATCAGCTGCAGCCGCTGGTGGAGCCGCAGCCCTCGCAGAGGTAGCAGCTGCCGGCTCGGCGCATCTTGGTGCCGCAGGAGAAGCAGAGCGGGGCGTCGGCGTTGAGGCCGAGCTGGATCTCCATCAGCTCCGTGGAGTTGTGGGCCTGCTTCGGGGCGGCCGGCTTGGGCGCCTCGACGGCCGGGGCCGGCTTGGCGGCGACCACCGGGGCGGACTGGGCGAGCGACTCGGTGTCGAGCTCCTCGGCCTCCAGCGGCTCGTACGAGCCCGTCTCCAGGTGGCGCTGGCGCTCCTCGACGGAGTGGATGCCGAGCGCCGAGCGGGTCTCGAACGGCAGGAAGTCCAGGGCCAGGCGGCGGAAGATGTAGTCGACGATCGACTGTGCCATCCGCACGTCCGGGTCGTCGGTCAGACCGGCCGGCTCGAAGCGCATGTTGGTGAACTTCGAGACGTAGGTCTCCAGCGGCACGCCGTACTGCAGGCCGACCGAGACGGCGATGGAGAAGGCGTCCATCATGCCCGCGAGGGTCGAGCCCTGCTTGGACATCTTCAGGAAGACCTCGCCGAGGCCGTCGTCCGGGTAGGAGTTGGCGGTCATGTAGCCCTCGGCGCCACCGACCGTGAAGGAGGTGGTGATGCCCGGACGGCCCTTGGGCAGGCGCTTGCGGACCGGGCGGTACTCGACGACCTTCTCGACCGCGACGGGGGCCTCGGCCTGCTCGGCCTTGGCCTCGGAGTCCTTCTTCTTGGCCGAGAGCGGCTGGCCGACCTTCGAGTTTTCGCGGTAGATCGCGAGCGCCTTGACGCCCATCTTCCACGCCTCGAAGTAGATCTCCTCGACGTCCTCGACGGTCGCGGCGGCCGGCATGTTCACGGTCTTGGAGATGGCGCCGGAGATCCACGGCTGGATCGCGGCCATCATCCGCACGTGGCCCATCGGGGAGATGGTGCGCTCGCCCATCGCGCAGTCGAACACCTCGTAGTGCTCGGACTTCAGGCCCGGGGCGTCCACCACGTTGCCGTGCTCGGCGATGTGGGCGACGACCGCCTCGATCTGCTCGTCCTGGTAGCCGAGGCGCTTGAGGGCGCGCGGGACGGTGCCGTTGACGATCTGCATGGAGCCGCCGCCGACGAGCTTCTTGAACTTGACCAGGGCGAGGTCGGGCTCGACGCCGGTGGTGTCGCAGTCCATCATCAGGCCGATGGTGCCGGTCGGGGCGAGCACGGAGGCCTGGGCGTTGCGGAAGCCGTTCTGCGCGCCGACGCGCACGACGTCCTGCCAGGTCTTGTTGGCGGCCAGCCAGACCGGGGCGTCCAGCTCGTCGACCGAGACGGCGTCGAGCGAGGCGTCCGCGTGCTGCTTCATGACCTGCTGGTGGGCGGCCGCGTTGCGGGCGTAGCCGTCGTACGGGCCCACCACGCCGGCGAGTTCGGCGCCGCGGCGGTAGGCGGTGCCGGTCATCAGCGAGGTGATGGCGCCGGCCAGGGCGCGGCCGCCCTCGCTGTCGTAGGCGTGGCCGGTGGCCATCAGCAGGGCGCCGAGGTTGGCGTAGCCGATGCCGAGCTGGCGGTAGGCGCGGGTGGTCTCGCCGATCTTCTCGGTGGGGAAGTCGGCGAAGCAGATGGAGATGTCCATCGCGGTGATGACCAGCTCGACGACCTTGGCGAAGCGCTCGGCGTCGAACGAGTCGTCGTCGCGGAGGAACTTCATCAGGTTGAGCGAGGCGAGGTTGCAGCTGGAGTTGTCCAGGTGCATGTACTCGGAGCAGGGGTTGGACGCGTTGATGCGGCCGGACTCCGGGCAGGTGTGCCAGTGGTTGATCGTGGAGTCGTACTGGATGCCGGGGTCGGCGCAGGCCCAGGCGGCCTCGGCCATCTTGCGGAACAGCTTCTTCGCGTCGACGGTCTCGATGACCTCGCCGGTCATCCGGGCGCGCAGGCCGAATTCGGTGCCGTTCTCGACGGCAGTCATGAATTCGTCGGAGACGCGGACGGAGTTGTTGGCGTTCTGGTACTGGACGGAGGTGATGTCGTCCCCGCCGAGGTCCATGTCGAAGCCCGCGTCGCGGAGGGCGCGGATCTTCTCCTCCTCCTTCACCTTGGTCTCGATGAAGGCCTCGACGTCCGGGTGGTCGACGTCGAGGACGACCATCTTGGCGGCGCGGCGGGTGGCGCCGCCGGACTTGATGGTGCCGGCCGAGGCGTCGGCGCCGCGCATGAAGGAGACCGGGCCGGAGGCGTTGCCGCCGGAGGACAGCAGTTCCTTGGAGGAGCGGATCCGGGAGAGGTTGAGGCCGGCGCCGGAGCCGCCCTTGAAGATCATGCCCTCTTCCTTGTACCAGTCGAGGATCGACTCCATGGAGTCGTCGACGGACAGGATGAAGCAGGCGCTGACCTGCTGGGGCTGCTTGGTGCCGACGTTGAACCAGACCGGCGAGTTGAAGCTGAACACCTGGTGGAGGAGGGCGTGCGTCAGCTCGTGCTCGAAGATCTCGGCGTCGTCCTTGGTGGCGAAGTAGCCGTGCTTCTCGCCGGCGGCGCGGTAGGTGAGCACCACGCGGTCGATGATCTGCTTGAGGCTCCACTCGCGCTGCGGGGTGCCGACGGCGCCGCGGAAGTACTTGGACGTGACGATGTTGACGGCGTTGACCGACCAGAAGTCGGGGAACTCGACACCGCGCTGCTCGAAGTTGATCGAGCCGTCGCGCCAGTTGGTCATGACGACGTCACGACGCTCCCAGCGGACCTCGTCGTACGGGTGCACGCCGGGAGTGGTGTAGATGCGCTCCGCCCGGAGACCGCCCTTCGGGGCCTTGGCGCCCTTGGCGACGGCCTTCTCGGACTTCGACCCGCGTGCGGAACCGCTCGTGGTGTCTGTCACTTCTCGCTCCTCCTCCTGGGCAAACGCCCGTAGTGCCCTGAAAAGTCCGGGCACCGCTGGTTCGTTCTTCCGGTGTGCGGGCAGGCGGAGACCCTGCCTGTTTTCGCACGGTTTGTAGTGTTCTGCGCGCCGTTTCCGGGCGCGCCGGGGCCCCGTGGGGCCGTTGTGGTGCGGCTGGACCCCGCGGCGGGGGCCGGTGCGCCGGCGCCTCCTAGGGCGCGGCGGCGGGGACGGAGACGCAGGCGTCGTCCGTCTCCGGGGTGAGGGGCCGCTCGGCGCGGAGTTCCGCGATGGCGACCTCGAAGTCTTCCAGTCCGTCGTAGGCCTGGTACACGCTGGCGAAGCGCAGGTAGGCGACCACGTCGAGTTCCTTGAGCGGGCCCAGTATGGCCAGGCCCACGTCGTGGGTGGTCAGCTCGGCGCTGCCGCTGGCCCGCACGCACTCCTCGACCCGCTGGCCGAGCTGGGCGAGCGCGTCCTCGGTGACCGGTCGGCCCTGGCAGGCCTTGCGGACGCCGGTGATGACCTTCTGCCGGGAGAACGGCTCGGTGACGCCGCTGCGCTTGATGACCATCAGCGCGGCCGTTTCCACGGTGGTGAAGCGGCGGCCGCAGTCCGGGCACTGCCGGCGGCGGCGGATACAGCTGCCGTCCTCGGTGGTCCGGCTGTCGACAACGCGGCTGTCGGAGTGCCGGCAGAAGGGGCAGTGCACCTGGGGATCCCTCCCTGGCAGATCGTGCGGACCTCTTGAGTCTATGCGATGTGCCCCCGGCCTCGGCAAGCTGATCATGCGCGGCAACCACTAGTACTGGGCACGGAGAGGACTGTAGCCACTACATCTAGGTCTCCGGGGGAGGTGACACCCCTGGCGTGTCGGCGCCGATTAGACTGCCCGGGTCGGGTTCCGGTCGAACATTTACTCGATGTACAACAAAGCCTTGATCGAGTCAGCCAAGTCCCGAATAATTCACTCGAACGTGTGTTTGGCGCAACCTTTCGATAGGAGGTGCGTTGGGCTGGAAAAGGGAGAGGACAGCCGTCGAGAGGGGCCGCCGTGAACACGATCGAAAGCAACACCATCCCGGTGCAGGAACACTCCCAGTTCAAGGTGGGGCAGCGCACCACGAATCAGCAGAGCGTGGACATCAGCATGGACCGCAGCGAAGACCACCGCCTCTCCGGTACGGCCCTTTCCGGCTCGAACCGGGTGCCCGACCAGCCGATCGAACACTCCGCCACCATGGATGACTCCCACCCCTCGCCCGCCCGGGCGATGCCCGGCCGCCCCCCCGGCATCCGGACCGACGAGGCCGGGCTCACCGAGCGCCAGCGCCGGGTGATCGAGGTCATCCGGGACTCCGTCCAGCGCCGGGGCTACCCGCCGTCCATGCGCGAGATCGGCCAGGCCGTCGGCCTGTCCAGCACCTCCTCGGTCGCGCACCAGCTGATGGCCCTGGAGCGCAAGGGCTTCCTGCGCCGGGACCCGCACCGTCCGCGCGCCTACGAGGTCCGCGGCGTCGAGGTGGCCCGTCCCAACACCGCCGAGACGGCCGGGCGCCCGTCCACCTCGTACGTGCCGCTGGTGGGCCGGATCGCCGCCGGCGGGCCGATCCTGGCCGAGCAGACGGTCGAGGACGTCTTCCCGCTGCCCCGCCAACTGGTCGGCGAGGGCGAGCTGTTCGCGCTCACCGTGCGCGGCGACTCGATGATCGAGGCGGCCATCTGCGACGGCGACTGGGTCACCGTGCGCCGCCAGCCGGTCGCCGAGAACGGCGACATCGTGGCCGCGATGATCGACGGCGAGGCCACCGTCAAGCGGCTCAAGCGCGAGGACGGCCGGATCTGGCTGATGCCGCACAACCCGGCGTACGAGCCGATCAACGGCGACAACGCGACCATCCTGGGCAAGGTCGTCGCGGTCCTGCGCCGCCTCTGAACAGCGCCCGCGGTCCGCTGCCCCCACAGGGGCCACGGTGGTCCCGCGGGACCACCCAGGTCCACCCACAGGCACCACCCACGCACCATGACACCGGGAAGGGGCTCACCGCTCACGCGGCGAGCCCCTCCGGCGTTCCTCCGGCGTTCCTCCGTCGCCCCGGGGCCGCCTCAGCCCCGCTTCGCCACCGGCCGCACCGGCGCCGCCGAGGCGTCGATCGCCGCCAGCGAGCGGCGCACCTGGTTGCGGTCCGTGGTGTACCAGAACTCGGGCATCGAGGAGCGGAAGAAGCTCCCGTACCGCTTGGTCTCCACCCGCGGGTCGAGCACCGCGACCACCCCGCGGTCGTCCGCCGCGCGCACCAGCCGGCCCGCGCCCTGCGCCATCAGCAGCGCCGCGTGCGTCGCGGCGACCGCCATGAAGCCGTTCCCGCCGCGCTGTTCGACGTCCCGCTGGCGGGCGCTCATCAGCGGGTCGTCCGGCCGGGGGAACGGGATGCGGTCCATCACGACCAGCTGGCAGGCCGAGCCGGGCACGTCCACGCCCTGCCAGAGCGAGAGCGTGCCGAACAGGCAGGTGGTGGCGTCCGAGGCGAACTCCCGGATCAACTCGCCCAGGGTGTCCTCCCCCTGGAGCAGGATCCGGTGGTCCAGCCGCTCGCGCATCGCCTCGGCGGCGGTCTGGGCGCCGCGCATCGAGGAGAACAGGCCCAGCGTCCGGCCGCCGGCCGCGTCGATCAGCTCGGCCAACTCGTCGAGCATGTCCGGCCGTTCGGGGTCTCGCCCGGGGTCGGCCAGGTGCTTGGCGACGTACAGGATGCCCTGCTTGGGGTACTTGAAGGGCGAGCCGACGTCGATCCCGCGCCAGTGCGGCACGGCGTCCTCGCCGAAGCCGGGGCCGGGCTCCGGGTTGTCCCCCTCCGTGCGGGCGTCCGGCAGCCTGGTCTCGGAGGGCAGGCCGACCGAGGCGGCGACGCCGTTGAAGTCCCCGCCGAGCTTGAGCGTGGCCGAGGTGAGGACGACCGAGCGCTCCTTGTACAGGCCCTCGCGCAGCAGCCCGGAGACGCTCAGCGGGGCGACCCGCAGGGAGGCGGTGCCCAGTCCGTAGCGGTCGCTGCGCTCGATCCAGACCACGTCGTACTCGGAGCCCTCCAGCAGCCGTTCGGCGGTCTCGTGCAGCGTCTCGGCCGAGGCCATCGCCTGCTTGCGGACGGCGTCCTCGTCGCTGAGCCCCTTGTCCCTGGTCTCCCCGAGCGAGGTGATCACCTGGCGGGCGGCGTCCCGGATCGCGGTGACCGCGTAGGCCAGGTACTCGGGCAGTTCCTCGACCCGGCCGGGCTGGGCGGTCTCCATCAGGCCGTGGTAGTTCTCGGCGGCGGCCTGGAGGAGGTCCACGGCCTTCTCGTTGGCGAGCCGGGCGGCCCGCTTCACGGCCCGGTTGACGGCGCCGACGGTGAGCTCGGCGGTGGCCGCGCCGGTGACCCGGTTGACCAGCTCGTGGGCCTCGTCGACGATCAGCAGCCCGTGCTCGGGCAGCACCGGCGCGCCCTCGATCGCGTCGATGGCGAGCATCGCGTGGTTGGTGACCACGACGTCCGCGAGCTTGGCGCGCTCCCGCGCCTTCTCGGCGAAGCACTCCTGCCCGTAAGCGCAGCGGGTGGCGCCCAGGCACTCCTTGGAGGTGACCGAGAGCTGGGCCCAGGCCTTGTCGGAGACGCCGGGGCTCATGTCGTCCCGGTCGCCGGTGTCGGTCTCGTCGGCCCAGTCGCGCAGCCGCAGCACGTCCTGCCCGAGTTTGCCGGTGGGCCCGCCGAGCGCGTCCACCGGGTCGAACAGGCCCTCGCCCTCCTCGCTCGGGGTGCCCTCGTTGGCCCGGTGCAGGCAGAGGTAGTTGGAGCGGCCCTTGAGCATCGCGAACAGCGGGCGGCGGCGCAGCACCGGGTGCAGCGCGTCCACGGTGCGCGGCAGGTCGCGCTCCACCAGCTGGCGTTGCAGGGCCAGGGTGGCGGTGGCGACCACCACGCGGTCCCCGTGGGCGAGCGCGGGCACCAGGTAGGCCAGGGACTTCCCGGTGCCGGTGCCGGCCTGGACGAGCAGGTGCTCGCCGTGGTCGACGGCGTCGGCGACGGCCTCGGCCATCCGGACCTGGCCGGGGCGCTCGACGCCGCCGACGGCCGCCACCGCGGCGTGCAGCAGTTCGGGGATCCGCGAGCGCGGGACGGCGACGGCTTCCTCGGCCTCGTCGCCGAGGTCCACCGCCCGCTGGGATTCGGAGTCGTGGGATTCGGAGTCGTTCGTCATGACCCTCCCACCCTACGGGGCGGGGGTGACAATCCGGTCCCGTCGCGCGGGAAGCCGCACGTCCACGGCCACCAGGGCGTTCGGTACGGTCCCGAACCGGGCGGCGTGCGGGCGGTGCGGGCGGTCCTGGTAGCCGTCGAGGAGCAGCCGGTTGCGGTTGAGGCAGAGCCGGTCGATCCGGGGCCGGAAGAGGTCGAACAGCTCGAAGCGCTCGCGCAGCTCGGGGAAGCGGTCCTGGTGGCGGAGGACCTCGGCGCGCAGCAGGGCCCAGAACTCGGTCTCGGGCAGTCCGGTCTGCGCCTCCAGCAGCGGGGCGAGGAAGCGGAAGACGCCGATGAACAGCCCGGAGTGGATGAACTGGCAGAGCCCCTGGGCGCCGTCCCGCAGCAGCACGTCGGCGACCTCGGCGGGCACCTCGCTCAGCTCGGGCAGGTCGGCGTTGCTGAGGTTGACGTCGTCGACGAAGTCCTTGACCGCGAGCCGGCTCGGGGCGTCGCGCCGGTCGAAGACCACGATGGCGTTCTCGCCGTGCGGGGAGAAGACCAGCCCGTAGCGGTAGAGGAAGTGCAGCAGCGGGGGCAGCATCGCGGCGAACAGCCGGCCGGTCCACTCGGCCGGGGTGAGGCCGGAGCGGGCGATCAGTTCGGCGGCGAGCGCCCGCCCGTCGGAGCCGGTCTGCAGCAGGGCGGCGAGGGTGCGGGCGCGTTCGTCGTCGTCCAGGAAGGGGCCGAGCGGTTCGCGCCAGATCGCGCCGAGCAGCTCCTTGTACTGGTAGGGGGCCTCGGGCATCTCCCGGTAGAGCGGGTGGTCGACGGTGACGGAGGCGATCTCGCCGAGCAGGATCACCCGGCACTCGTCGCGCAGGAAGGGGTCGGCGTCGCGCAGGCCGAGCAGCCAGGCGGTGACGGCGGGCGCGGCGAGGGTGCGTTCGGTGGGCAGGCCGCGCCAGACCAGGGTGTTGAGGATGGACAGCGGCAGCTTGACGGTGCAGCGTTCGGGGCGGGCGGTGTTGAAGAAGGAGCGGATGGACTGCTGGGGCAGTCGTGGGTCGCCGTCGGTGGGGAGCGGGACGATCTCGCCGGAGGCGATCCAGGGCGCGAACAGCGGCAGGACCGTCTCGTCCCACTGCCAGGGGTGGACGGGCAGCAGCAGGTAGTCGTCGGCGTCCGGGCCGAGCGCGGCGCGCAGCGCGTCCACGTCGTCCAGCTCGCGGGCGTACAGCTGCTCGGGCCGTTCCAGGCCGGGCACGCCGCGGTACTCGGCGAGCCGGCGGTGGACGGCGATCCAGGGCAGCGGGCGCGGGCTGCGGGCCTCCGGGGCCCAGCGGGCGGCGTCGGCGGCGGAGAAGCCGATCCGGCCCTTGTTGGGGACGATCCAGGGGTGGCCGCCCTGCCGTCCCTCCAGCGCGGCGTGGTCGAGGTCGGCGAGTTCGGCGGCGGTGAGGGCGGTGGCGAGCTGGCGGGCGTCGGCGGTGAGGGTGGCGGAGAGCTCGCGGATCAGGTGGGCGGTGGTCTCGCCGCGCATCCCGAGGGTCTGCCGGGCGTACGGGAGGAAGCGCAGCGGGTCCAGGCCGTCCGGTGCGGAGCAGTGGATCGACTCCGGGTCGACCTGCCAGCCGTCGTAGGCGCCGCGCCGGGCGGTGAAGCGGTACTCGGCCTCGGGGAGCTTCAGCAGGTACTCGCCGTCGAGGGCGCCGGGGACGGGCTTGAGCAGTTCCTCGTAGGCGAACTCGCCGAGCATCTTGGCCAGCAGGGCCCGGCCGGCCCGCTGCCAGTGCCCGGTGGTGAGGTGCGGGGGCAGGTAGAGCGGCGGTTCAGCGGCCGGCTGTTGCGGCACGGGTCAGCTCCTGGGGGCGAGGGAGGACGGGGGTCCGGTCGAGGGGGGCGGGGGCGGGCGGTGCGAAGCCGGTCCAGGCGGTGCGCTCGGGCAGCCGGTGGACGGTCCGGCCGGTGACGGCGTTGAGGATCACGGCGGCCCGGTGGGCGCCGAGCCCGAGGTCGGGGGTGCCGACGCCGTGGGTGTGCAGTTCGGCGTTCTGGACGTAGAGGCCGCCGGTGAGCCCGGGCCGGGTGGCGACCCGGTGGTCGAGGTCGACCCGGTAGCGGCCGGCCTCGTCCCAGTCGATCAGGTCGGCGAGCGGTTCGAGTGCGGCCGGCCGGGCGGCCCGGTAGCCGGTGGCGAGCACCACGGCGTCGGTGCGCAGGACGTGCTCGGCGCCGGAGTCGGTGTGCCGGCAGTGCAGTTCGAGGCCGCCGCAGGGGCCGGGGCGGGTCCCGGTGACGGCCGTGCCGGGGGTGATCTCGACCGGGGCGGTGTCGATCGGGCGGCCGATGGTGCGCTCGTAGAGGTGGTCGTGGATCTCGGCGAGGGTCTCGGCGCTGGCGGCCTTGTGCAGTTGCCACTGGGCGGTGACCAGGGCGTCCCGGACCGGGCCGGGCAGGCCGTGGAAGTAGCGGGTGTAGTCGGGGGTGAAGTGCTCCAGGCCGAGCTTGGAGTACTCCATGGGGGCGAGCGCCCGGGTGCGGGTGAGCCAGCGCAGCCGGACGCCGTCGCCCTCGTGGCGGCGGAGCAGGTCGAGGAAGACCTCGGCGCCGGACTGGCCGCTGCCGACCACGGTGATGTCCCGGGCGTCGGCCAGGCCGGCCCGGCGCTCCAGGTAGTCGGCGGAGTGGAAGGACCGCGGGTGGCCGGCCAGGCCGGCGAAGGCCTCGGGCAGCACCGGCCGGGTGCCGACGCCGAGGGCGAGGTTGCGGGCCCGTACGGTGGACCGCCGGCCGGTCGCGGTGTCGGTCAACTCGACCCGGTAGCAGGGCTCTTCGCCCGGTACGGCGTCCCAGTGCAGGGCGGTGACCTCGGTGCCGAAGCGGCAGTTGGCCAGCCGCTCGGCGGCCCAGCGGCAGTAGTGGTCGTACTCGCGGCGCGGCAGCTGGAAGCGCTCGGCGAAGTAGAACGGGAACAGCCGGTCCTGTTCGCGCAGGTAGTTGAGGAAGGACCACCGGTTGGTCGGGTCCACCAGGGAGACCAGGTCGGCGAGGAACGGCACCTGCATCCTGGCCCCGTCCACCAGCATCCCGTGGTGCCAGCGGAACTCCGGGCGCTGGTCGCAGAAGAGCGTGCGCAGGCCGGGAACGGGCTCGGCGAGCGCGGCGAGCGAGAGGTTGAACGGACCGATGCCGACGCCGAGCAGGTCGTACGGCGGCGGCGGTGCGGGGGTGTCCACGGGGTGTCCTAGGCGGGGTCGGGGCCGGGGCCGGGGTCGGACGGGCCGGGGTGAGCCGGACCGAGGTGAGACGGGCCCGGGCCGGGGGCGCGCGGCCGCACCATCAGGGCGGCGCGCTTGTCGGGCAGGTCGAGTTCGGCGGCCGCCCGGAACCCGGCCCGTTCGAAGGCCCGGACCGAGCGCCGGTTGCGGACGTCCGGTTCGGCGACGACCCGCTGGCAGGACGGGCGGCGGCGCAGGATCCGCTCCGCGAGGGCGGCCAGCAGGACGGCGCCCAGTCCCCGGCCGCGGCTGGCGGCCGGGCCGAGCAGCAGGTGGACGCCGGTGTCGTGCGGCCGGGCGGGGTAGTGCGCGGCCAGCGGGTCGAGGTCGGCGCGGTAGACCTCCCAGTAGCTGACCGGCTCGCCGTCGAGCAGGCCGAGGCAGGGAACGCTGCGGCCGTCGCCGTCCAGCTGGGCCCGGACGTGCCGCCCGGTGACCTCCGGCGGTCCGGCGAGCTCCCAGAAGGCGGCGACCTCGGGGTCGTTCATCCATCCGGCGAGCAGGTCCAGGTCGGCCGGCAGCCGGACCGGGCTGAGCCGGAACTCGCCGGCCGGGGTGGGGATCGCGCCCCACCCGGGCAGGTCGTCCAGCATCAGCCGCCCGCCACCGGGTTGGGGATGTCCACGTAGACGGACTGGCTGGCGACCGGGCCGACCAGCTCGTCCATGCCGTTGATCCGGGTGAGCAGGTTGGCCTTGCAGGGCAGCGTGGGCGCCTCCAGCAGCAGCCCGGGCAGCGCCGAGCCGGTGGCGGCGGCCCGCGGCCCGGCGAGGAAGCGGCGCAGCGCGGCCAGCAGCACCGGCTCCTCGGCCAGCCCCTGGGAGCCGAGGGCGCCGATCAGGCCGAGCACGTGGTTGATGCCGAGGTAGTAGGCGAAGTGGTGGTCGATCACCGGGTCCGGCAGGAAGGTGTCGCTGTCGGCGCCGAGCCCGGGCAGCCGGGCGGTGAGCCGCTCGGTGGCGCTCTCCCGGTAGTAGTAGCCCTGGTTGTCGCGGTAGCGGCCGCCGCTCGGCCAGCCGTCCTCGTCGAGCAGGACGAGGCTGTTCTGCTGGTGCGCCTCCAGGGCGATGCCGCCCCGGCCGTCCAGCCAGAGGATGGGCAGCACGACGGCGTCCAGGTAGCGCAGGAACCATTCGGCGGCGACGGTCGGCAGCGGGCGGCCGCTGCGCGCAGCGAGCGCCCGCAGGATGTCGCCGAGCCGGGACGGCACGGTGTCGCCGGTGCCGAGCGGCTGTTCGGCGACCAGCCCGGCGACGCACAGCGCGCGCTCGGCGGGCGCGAAGGGCTGGGCGCGCAGCACGGTGTCCAGGCCGCCCGGGTCGCCGAGGGTCGGATGGTCGACGCCGATCCAGGCCGGGTCGCGGACGATGTCGAAGCCGGGGTGGGCGGCCCGCCACTCGGCGGCCAGCCCGCTCTCCAGCAGCCGGTGCATCTCCAGGCCGCGGTGGAGTTCCTTGCGGAGGTTCTCCCGGCGGGAGTTGGTGATCCGCAGGCCCAGCGAGAGCTTGAGCATCCAGGGGGTGCCGGGCCGGTAGACGGTGCGCACCGAGGAGGTGGGGTGCCAGGGCTCGCCGGCCGGGCCGAGGTCGTGCAGCAGCCCGTCGGCGAGCAGCGCGGCGACGGCCGGGCGGTGGGCGAGTTCGCGGGCCTGCCAGGGGTGCAGCGGCAGGGCGGCGGTGCCGGGCGGCAGGGCGAGGCGGCCGTCGAGCAGGCCGGCGGTGAGCTGTTCGGCGCTCTCGGCGACGGCGGAGCCGGCGGCGAGCAGTTCCCGGTCCACGGCGTACCAGTGGAGTTGGAAGGAGCCGTGCAGTTCGGGCGAGTAGGCGACGCTCTGGGCCGGGCCGAGGCCGTCGCGGCTCTTCGGGGTGGGGTGCAGCGGGTGGCCGAGCAGCAGGGACTGTTCGGCGGCGAGGAAGTGGGAGCGTTCCGGGCCGCCGGGCTCGGCGGCGGTCCGGCGGTGGGCGAGGATCTCAGCGGTGCGGACGACCGAGTCGGCGACCCGGGCCGCGAGGTCGGCGACCTGCCCGGGGTCGGGGCGGTCGGCGGCCGCGGCGGCGAGCAGCGCGGCGGCGGTGACGGCGTCCACCGGGGCGGCGGCCCCCTCTCCCGCCGCCCCGCCCTCGCCGACCGCGAGGGTGGCCGGGCCGAAGCGGTGCCAGCCGCCGGGCGACCAGTAGCGCACCGGGGCGGTGAGCCGCGCGGCGCCGCCGAGGACGGCGATCCGCAGTCGGCCGTCGGGGCCCGGCCGGGCCCCGGTCTCCCGGGCCCAGCAGCGCAACAGGGCTTCCAGGGCGGCCTGTTCGGCGGCCACGGCGGGATCGGGGTGCAGCAGCGGGTCCGGCTCGGGCCGCCCCTGGCCGCCCGCCTCCGGGTGCTCGGGCCGCTGCGCCGACGCTCTCCCCCGGCCTTCGACCGGGGGTGCCCCCACCGTTCGCTCCTCGCTCGTCGCTTGCGGTGTCCGCTCGCCCTTGGACGCCCGAGGGGGCTCCGTCGGCTGCGGCGGTTCGGGCGGGGCTCCGGTGAGGGCGGTGCTCAAGGCTGCTCCTTGGGGCGCGTGGGGGTGCGGACGCGCTCTGCGGTGGAGGGGGCGGCGGGCGCTCGCACCGTCGCGTCAGGTAAGGGTTACCTATCCCTGAGGGGTGATCACAAGGACCGCTCACTCGTCCGGGTGAGAATCGGGGATTGTCCGCCACCCGGGCGAAAGGGCCTGCTGTGCCAACGAGCCGACCGGGCCCGCGTCACGGATCGGAGTCCTCCGGCCCGCGCCGCAACCCGGGGGGCGGGCACGGCCGTCCTCATCCCCGATGGAAGACTCCAGGACGGCGGGCCGCCGCGGCACGGACCGGCACGGACCGGCCGGACACGGACGAGCCGTCAGCGACCGGACGCGCACCGCCGACCGGGCGCCGAGCACCGAGCACCAAGCACCGAGCACCCACAGAGCGACAACAGCGCACCGAGCACCGAGCACCGACAGAAACCACAGACCGACCGAGCACAGGGGGAAACGCACAGATGCCTACGATCCACCGGTCAGCCCTGGCCGCCGCCGCGGTCGCGGGAACCCTGCTCGCCGTGAGCGCCTGCGGGCCGGACGGCCCGGCGGGCGACGGCGGGGGCAGCGCCGCGCCGCCGCCCTCCTCGGCCGCGGCAAGCGGCGGCGCGGGCGGAGGCGGCGTGATCGGCGGGATCACCCTGCCGTCCGGCCTGCCGTCCGGTCTGCTGGAGGGCCTGCCGAAGACCTGGGACGACCTGAAGAAGTGGAAGTTCGAGGACTGGGACACCTGGGCGTCCAAGCACGTCTTCAACAACCCGGTGGTGAAGGACTTCTGGGACCCGGACAAGATGGGCGACTCCAAGCCCGCCGACCCGGCCCCGCCCGCCAGCAAGCCCTCGCCGGCCACCCCCAAGCCCGGTGACGACGGGGTGACCGACCCGGAGCCCGCGGTGGTCAACGCCGTGGCGGTGCCCCGCCCGTACACCAAGCAGCCCTCCGGCAAGGTGTTCTTCTCCGCCAAGGGCGGCCGCGGCAACTGCTCGGCGACGGTGATCGCCGACCCGCAGCACCCCGGCAGGAGCAACCTGGTCTGGACGGCCGGCCACTGCGTGCACGAGGGCAAGGGCGGGAACTTCTACAAGGACCTGGTCTTCGTGCCCGCCTACAACAACTCGGGTGCCTCCAGCGGCGGCAAGCGCGCCCCACTGTCCGAGCTGGCCCCGCTCGGCACCTGGTGGGCCGACCAGGTCACCACCTCGCCGCAGTGGATGGTCGAGGGCGGCGGCACCGGGGACGCCGCCAACCAGTACGACTTCGCCGTCATGCGCGTGCACAACCAGAACGACACCGGCAAGTCCCTGGAGGAGACGGTCGGTTCGGCCGTCCCGGTGTGGTTCGACGCCCCGCGCGACAAGCTGAACGTGTCGGCCACCGGCTACCCGCTGCTCAAGCCGTTCGACGGCCAGGAGCTGTACAAGTGCGACGGCGGCAAGCCGACCCGGCTCTCCTTCGACGCCAAGCGCCCCACGATGCTCACCATCGGCTGCAACATGACCCAGGGCTCCAGCGGCGGCGGCTGGTTCGCCACCATGCCCGACGGGAGGACCGCCCTGGTCAGCAACACCTCGATCGGGACCCAGGACCACACCTCGCTCAGCGGCCCCTACCTGGAGGCGGTCGCCAAGCAGGCCCTGGACTGGATCTCCAGGAAGCAGTGATCCGCCACCGGGGGGCGGTACGGGAACACCAGCACAGCACGGGGGACGATGGAGCATGCCGAGAACCACCAACCGGGGGCGCCGGGCCGGGACGGCCGGCGCCGCGCTGCTCGCCGTGACCGCCCTCGCCGCGGCCGGCTGCGGCCCGGACGGCCCCGCCAGGCCCGCCACCCCGCCCCCCGCCCTGCCCAAGTCCGCACCGACCAGCCTGGGCGACCTGACGGGCTGGAAGCTGGAGGAGTGGACCAAGTACGTCGCGGAGAGCGGGTTCGCCAACGAGGCGGCCCCGGGCGCCTGGACGACCGCCCGGATGGACGCCGCCAAGCCCCGGCCCACCCCGGAGTACTCGCTCACCGCCACGGCGGCCCCCGGTGTCGAGCGGGACGCCCCGCCCGCCGCCGTGCCCGCCCAGCCGCAGCCGCACCCGTACGGGCAGGCCACCGCGGTGGTCGGCCGGCTCTTCATGACCACGCCGCAGGGCGACGCGGCCTGCTCCGCCACCGTGGTCTCCGACCCGGTCAACCCCGGCCGCAGCAACCTGGTCTACACCGCCGCGCACTGCCTGCACGACGGCAAGGGCGGCGGCTGGCTGAAGAACCTGGTCTTCGTGCCCGGCTTCAACCGGGACGGCCGGGCGACCCGCGGCAAGCCGTACCCCGACGCGCTGGCCGCCCCGTACGGCCGGTGGACGGCGGTGCGCGCGCTGGTGTCGCCGACCTGGCTCCAGGAGAGCGGCGTGGGCGCCCACAACCAGTTCGACTACGGGGTCCTGCGGGTGCGCGCCGAGAACGACTCCGGCAAGTCCCTGGAGGAGACGGTCGGCGGCTCGGTCCCGGTCTGGTTCGACGCCCCGCGCGACCAGATCACCTCGGTCGCCGCCTACGGCTACCCCGCCGAGCGGCCCTTCGACGGCACGGAACTGGAGCACTGCGACTCCCCGGCGCCGCCCGTCCGGCTCTCCTTCGACCGGACCCGCCCGCCGATGTACGTGCTCGGCTGCACCATGACCGCCGGTTCGAGCGGCGGCGGCTGGTTCATCACCAAGGACGGCAAGCCCAACCTGATCAGCGTCGGCGCGATCGGCAACCGCAACCCGGCCGGCTACCAGGCCGGGCCCTCCCTGCAGGAGCAGGCGAAGCAGGCCTTCGACTTCTTCGCCAAGAACGTCCGCTGACCTCCCGGGCACCGACCGCGATCGCCGACCCGCGCGCGCCAGGGCCCCCGCAACGCGGCCTCCGCGCGCCCGGCACGCGCAAGGGCCCCCGGACCGTGCGGTCCGGGGGCCCTTCCGTGCGGTCGCGCCTCAGCCGTGCAGGGCCACCGCGAAGTGCTCCAGCTCGGCGGCCAGCTCGGCCGGCACCTTGGCGTGCAGCAGCGTGCCCTCGCCGGTGTGCTCGGTGGCGATCAGCTCGCCCTCCGCGTGCACCCGGGAGACCAGCGCGCCCTGGGTGTAGGGCACCAGGGCCCGCACCTCGACGGCCGGTCGCGGCAGCTCGTCGTCGATGAGCGTCAGCAGCTCCTCGATGCCGGCGCCGCTGCGGGCCGACACCACGATGGCGTGCGGCTCGCGGCGCAGCAGCCGCTGCAGCACGTGCGGGTCGGCGGCGTCGGCCTTGTTGATCACCACGATCTCCGGCACGTTCTGCGCGTCGACCGAGACGATGACCTCGCGGACGGCGGCCAGCTGCGTCTCCGGCTCGGGGTGCGAGCCGTCGACCACGTGCAGGATGAGGTCCGCGTCGGCGACCTCCTCCATGGTCGAGCGGAAGGCCTCGACCAGGTGGTGCGGCAGGTGCCGGACGAAGCCGACCGTGTCGGCCAGGGTGTAGACCCGCCCGCTCGGGGTCTGGGCCCGGCGCACGGTCGGGTCCAGGGTGGCGAACAGCGAGTTCTCCACCAGCACGCCCGCGCCGGTGAGCCGGTTGAGCAGGGAGGACTTGCCGGCGTTGGTGTAGCCGGCGATGGCCACCGACGGCACCTGGTGGCGCCGGCGCTCCTGGCGCTTGGTGTCGCGGCCCTTCTTCATGTCCGCGATCTCCCGGCGCAGCTTCGCCATCTTCTCGCGGATCCGGCGCCGGTCGGTCTCGATCTTGGTCTCACCGGGACCACGGGTGGCCATGCCGCCGCCGGACGAGCCGGAGCCGCCACCACCCATCTGCCGGGACAGCGACTGACCCCAGCCTCGCAGCCGCGGCAGCATGTACTGCATCTGCGCGAGCGAGACCTGCGCCTTGCCCTCACGGGACTTGGCGTGCTGGGCGAAGATGTCCAGGATCAGGGCCGTCCGGTCGACGACCTTGACCTTGACCACGTCTTCCAGGTGGATCAGCTGGCCGGGGGTGAGCTCACCGTCGCAGACCACGGTGTCGGCGCCGGTGGAGGCGACGATGTCGCGCAGCTCCTTCGCCTTGCCGGAGCCGATGTAGGTGGCCGCGTCGGGCTTGTCGCGGCGCTGGATCACGCCGTCCAGCACCTGGGAGCCGGCGGTCTCGGCGAGCGCGGCGAGCTCCGCCATGGAGTTCTCCGCCTCCTCCAGCGTGCCGTCGGTCCAGACGCCGACGAGCACCACGCGCTCCAGGCGGAGCTGGCGGTACTCGACCTCGGTGACGTCTTCGAGTTCGGTGGAGAGGCCGGCGACCCGTCGCAGGGCGGCGCGCTCGCTGCGGTCGTACTGGTCGCCGTCGTAGTGGTGGCCGTGGTCCTCGTCGATGGCCGCGAGGTCCTCGTCCATGAGGGCTTCCGCCCGCAGACCGTCGATGCGGCGCGTGGCGTCGGCGTGGTCGCGGGTGTCGAACGTGGAGGTCATTCTGTCCTTTGGCTCGCTGGTGAGGGTGGCCTTCCGGGACCGCCGCGCGGTCCCGTACGGAGTCTGCCCAGCTGCCGCCCCGGCTACCGTCCGGGCGGGGGTGAGCTAACCCCTCGGGTCCTCGGGTGCCACCGGGACTCCTGTGCCCTGTGAACGCCGTGGACCGGCCGTGAATTCCCCACGATGGTCGCACGCCCGGCCGGGACCGGTCATCCCCATTTCGCCGCGCGGCGGCACCGGCCCGGCGGCACCGGCCCGGCGGCCCCGGGCCCGGCGCCCGGCCCCATGGCCCCGGCCGACCGGGCCGGGCGGGCCGGGCGGGCCCTACCCCACCTCCGGGGCGTGCGGGCGGCTGACGTCGTAGACCCCGGAGACCCGCAGCATCGCCCGCATCAGCCCGGGCAGCGCGCCCGGCTCGGGCAGTTCGACGGTGTAGGTGTGCCGGACCCGCGACTCCTGCGGCGGCTCGACCCCGGCCGAGACGATGCCGACGCCGGCCGCGGAGATCGCCGCGGTGATGTCGGCGAGCAGCCGGGGCCGGTTCAGCGCCTCGGCCCGCAGGGTGGCCCGGTGCCCGGTGGCCGGGGTGGACTGCGGCTGCCAGCGGACCTCCAGCGCGGTCCGCCCGTCCGCCCGCATCCGCTCGCCCGCCGGGCAGCCGGTGCGGTGCACGGCCACCGCGCCGCCGCGGATCGGGTAGCCGGCCACCTCGTCCGGCGGGACGGGCGTGCAGCAGCGCGCCAGCCGTACGGTCGCCCCGGGCCGTCCGGTCACCGCGACCGGGGCGGACCGCTTCTCGGCGGTACGGCGGCCGGGCGGGGCGGGCTGGGCCCCGGCCGGGCCGGTGCGGACGGCGGGCAGCCGGGCCGGGGGGTCGGCCAGCCAGCGTTCGATGGCCAGCCGGGCGGCCGGGGTGCGGGCGTGCGCCAGCCACTCGGGGGCGGGGCCGGAGGGCTGTCCACCGCCGGCCGGGGGGCTCTCGGTGAGCACCTCGACCAGGTCGCCGTCCTCCAGCACGGTGGAGAGCGCGCTGAGCCGTCCGTTGACCCGGACGCCGATACATCGGTGGCCGGTCTCCTCGCCGAGCAGGTAGGCCGCGTCCACACAGGTGGCGCCGGCCCGCAGCTGAAGCGTTTCGCCGCTCTCCGTGACCACGGTGATCTCGCGGTCGCCGGCCAGGTCGGCGGTGAGCGCGGACCAGAAGGCGTCCGGGTCGGGCGTCTCCTGCTGCCACTCCAGGAGCCGGCTGAGCCAGCCGGGCCTGGCCGGGTCGGTGCGGTCCAGTTCGTCGGTGTCCTGGGCGGCGCCGGCCGGGGACGGGCCGCCCAGCGTGACCACCCCGGTCTCGGCGACCTCGTGCATCCGGCGGGTGCGGACCAGCACCTCGACCACCGCGCCGTCGCTCAGCGCCACGGCGGTGTGCAGCGACTGGTACAGGTTGAACTTGGGCGCGGCGACGAAGTCCTTGAACTCCCCGGGCAGCGGCGTCCAGCAGGTGTGCAGCTCGCCGAGCACCGCGTAGCAGTCGGCGTTCTCCTCGACCACCACCAGCAGCCGCCCGAAGTCGGCGGGCCGCGGCCCCTGCGGCCGGCCGTCCGGCCCGGGCGCGCCGGACCGCTTGAGCAGCACCCGGTGCAGCGAGACGCAGTGCCGGGGGCGGACCGTCACCTCGGCGGCCACCCCGGCCTCGGCCAGCTGCCGGGCCAGCTGCCGGGCGAAGGGCTCCAGCACGGTGTCCGGCTCGGCCTCGTGGCCGGCCATCAGGGCACGGGTGCGGGCGTGCTCCTCGGGGTGCAGGGTGGCGAAGACGATGTCCTCCAGCTCCGCCTTGAGCACCTGGATGCCGAGCCGCTCGGCCAGCGGGATCAGCACGTCCCGGGTGACCTTGGCGATCCGCACCTGGCTGGCCGGCTTCATGTGCCGGATGGTGCGCATGTTGTGCAGCCGGTCGGCCAGCTTGATCACCATCACCCGGACGTCGTCCCCGGTGGCGACCAGCATCTTGCGGAAGGTCTCCGCCTCGGCGGCGGCGCCGAAGTCGACCTTCTCCAGTTTCGTCACCCCGTCGACCAGGTAGGCGACTTCGGGCCCGAACCCGGCGCTCACCTGGTCCAGCGTCAACTCGGTGTCCTCGACGGTGTCGTGGAGCAGCGAGGCGACCAAGGTGGTCGTCCCGGCGCCGAGTTGGGCCAGGATCATGGTGACGGCCAGCGGGTGGGTGATGTACGGCTCGCCGCTCTTGCGCTTCTGGCCGCGGTGGCTGGCCTCGGCGAGCCGGTACGCCCTGGCGAGCAGGCCGAGGTCGGCCTGCGGATGGTGCTGGCGGTGGACCCGGACGAGCGGTTCCAGGGCGTCCGGCACCGGCGGCCGGCCGGTCGCCAGCAGCGCGGCCCGGCCGGCCCGGCCGAGGGCTGCCCGGCCGAGCTCTCCGAGGGGCCTCCTGGCCCCGGCCTGCCGTACGGTCGTCGGCTGCCCCGTCAGGGACTGCCCGGCTTCGATGGTCATCGGCACCTCCGGCAACGGTCGCCGGGCGGCGCCCCTCCCCGTGGGGTGATCGACCCGGTGGTCCATGCTACCGAGCAGAGCACGTTCCGCGACGCCGTGATTCCCGTCCGCGACCGGTATCACCCGATCGGGGGGATTCGTCGCCGTACGAATTGGGCAAACCGGGCTGTCAGCTCCGGCGGACGGACTCCCACCAGCGCTCGTCCAGCCGTCCCTCGGCCACGATCACGGCCGGCCCGGTCATCTCCACCCGGCCGTCCGGGTGCTCGGTGATGACCAGCCGGCCGCCCAGCACGTCCACGGTGTACGCGACGGCCTCACCGGTGACCGCCGGGTCGACGCCGTCCCGGCGGATCGCCGCCACCGCGACGGCGCAGGCGCCGGTGCCGCAGGAACGGGTCTCGCCCGAGCCGCGCTCGTGCACCCGCATCGCGACGTGCCGCGGGCCGCGGTCCACCACGAACTCGACGTTGACGCCCTGCGGGTAGGTGCCCTCGGGGCTGGTGAGCGGCGCGGTGTACAGGTCGCCCGCGTGGTCCAGGCTCTCCACGAAGGCCACCGCGTGCGGGTTGCCCATGTTGACGTTCAGGGCCGGCCAGCGCCGCTCCCCGACCGCGACCTCGATGCCGTCCGGCCCGGGCAGCCGGGCGCGGCCCATGTCGATGGTGACGTCACCGGGCGTGCCGTCCCCGGCGTCCTCGGCGACCCTCGCGGTGAGCACCCCGGAGCGGGTGGCGATCGCCAGCTCACCCGGCTTGGCCAGACCGGCCCCGACCAGGAAGCGGGCGAAGACCCGCAGGCCGTTGCCGCACATCTCGGCGACGCTGCCGTCGGAGTTGCGGTAGTCCATGAACCACTCGGCCCGGTCGGCCATCCCCGCGGCGGCCGGGTCCGCGGCCGCCCGCACCACCCGCAGCAGCCCGTCCCCGCCGATGCCGGCCCGCCGGTCGCACAGCGCTGCGACGGCCGCGGGACCGATCTCCAGCGCGCCGTCCGGGTCCGGGACGATGACGAAGTCGTTCTGGGTGCCGTGCCCCTTGAAGAAGGGGATGCCGCCGTGCTGGGAAGAGGATGCGCTCACCCTCCCGATGGTACTGATACTCGCCCGCTCGCCTCCGGGGCGCTCCGGCCCGGTGCCGACGGTCGGCGCTCCCTCGCTCCTGCGTCGCTCCCTCGCGCTCTCCCTTTCGGCACCGGCGCGCCCCTTCGGCTCGGGGCGGGGACCCGGGCGGAGCTCAGCGCAGGTAGGCGACGCGCCAGACCGCGAGCGCGCAGGCGGCCAGCGCGATCACGGTGTAGAGCACGATCGCCTTCCACCCGGCGCGCTGCCCGGAGCCCCGGCGGGGCAGCCCCGGCCACTTGTAGCCGGCGTGCCGGGCGGCCATCGCGCCCCAGCCGACCGAGGCGGCGGTGAGCAGCAGCCCGAGCATCCCGACCATGGTGGCGCGCGCGCCGGCCGAGCCGAAGGCGAGCGGGAAGGCGAACATCAGCGAGCCGAGGGTGCCCAGCAGCGCGATCGGCAGGGTCTGCCACCAGCGCAGCCGGCGCAGCGGCCGGATCTCCCGCTCGTGCACCGCGCCGCCGGGCGGGGTACGGGTGTCCAGGGCGGGCATCGCGACCGCGTACGAGGTCGGCGCCTCAAGTCCGGTCAGCACGGGGAGGTCGCCCATCGTCGACTCGTCGAAGGCCTCGGCCGGCGCGGTGACACTCCCGCTCTGACCGGGTTCGGGGCCGGTACCCGTCGACACACGGCCTCCCCTGACAGTTCGACACGAGCGGACTCGCGGCCGGGCTCGGTCGGCCCGTTCGGCCGACTCCTATGCCTTCGATGATGGCATGTCCAGACGGTCATTCCGGGCCTGACCGGGGTCGACGGGTGATCCGTGGCCATCACGTGATCGGGCCGTGACCGCCGGTTCGTCCTGCACGGTCACCTGCCCGCGCAGGTGCACCGCCGAATTGGCCGGAACCCGTCCTACGCGGCCGGAACACCCTGACGGCCGATCAGTTCGAGGGACCGTTCCAGCATCTCGACGGGGTCGGTTCCGGCCGGTCGGGAGAGCCAGTGGATCCGGTCGTCGCGGCGGAACCAGGACTCCTGGCGGCGGGCGAAGCGCTTGGTGGCCCGGACGGTCTCGGCCCGCGCCTCGTCCTCGGTGCACTCGCCGGCGAAGTGGTCGAGCACCTGCTGGTAGCCGAGCGCCCGGGAGGCGGTCCTCCCCTCCCGCAGTCCGGCCTTCTCCAGCTCCCGCACCTCGTCCAGGAGTCCGGCCTCCCACATCCGGTCGACCCGCAGCGTGATCCGCTCGTCCAGCTCGGGACGCGGCACGGCGACGCCGATCTGCACCGCCTCGTACACGGCGGTGTTGCTCGGCAGGTTGGCGGTGAACGGCTGCCCGGTGATCTCGATGACCTCCAGCGCGCGGACGATCCGCCGTCCGTTGCTCGTGAGGATCGCCTCGGCGGCCGCCGGGTCCAGGCCGGCCAGCCGGCCGTGCAGCGCGTACGGGCCGAGCTCCTCCAGTTCGGCCTCCAGCCGGGCCCGGACGGCCGGGTCGGTGCCGGGGAACTCCATCTCGTCGATGGCCGCCCGGACGTACAGCCCGGAGCCGCCGACCAGGACGGGCGTGCGCCCGGCGGCGAGCAGCCGGTCGATCTCGGCCCGGGCCAGCCGCTGGTACTCGGCCACGCTGGCGGCCTCGGTGACGTCCCAGACGTCCATCAGGTGGTGCGGGACCCCTTCGCGCTCGGCCGTGGTGAGCTTGGCGGTGCCGATGTCCATGCCCCGGTACAGCTGCATCGAGTCGGTGTTGATCACCTCGCCGTCGAGGCTGCGGGCGAGGGCGACGGCCAGGTCGGACTTGCCGGCGGCGGTCGCGCCGACGACGCAGATCACACGGGCAGGGGCGACACGCGGGGTAAGGGAGCTGCTCACCGCTCCAGTCTCGCAAAACCGCGGCGGGGACGGGGACCGGGCTGCCGGTCGCCCGGAGCTGCGCGACGATATGACTGTTCTCCGGACCGTTTCCGGACGTTTTCCCAGTTGGCGCCCGGTTTGCGAACGCTTCGCCGAGCGCGGACGTTGTGCAGGGGACGGGGATGGACGGACGACAGGGAAGGGTGAGACCGCCATGGGTCTGATGGACAACCTCAAGGGCAAGGCCGAGGAGCTCAAGGAGAAGGCGAGCGAGCTGGCCGGCAAGCACAGCGACCAGATCGAGAAGGCCGTGGACAAGGCCGGCGGCGCGATCGACAAGGCGACCAAGGGCAAGTACAGCGACAAGATCGAGCACGGCGCCGGCAAGGCCAAGCACGCCGTCGACGACTTCGCGCACAAGCCGAAGCCGGGCGAGCCGGGACAGCCCCCGAAGTCCTGACCCGCCGGGGGCCCGACCGGGGCCCGCCAGGGACCGGCTAGGCCCCGTGGGCCCAGCTCGCCACGAAGTACCCGACGCCGTACGGCGCGTCCTGGTAGCCCAGCCGCCCGGTGAGGCCGGCGCCCTCCGCGGCGCCGGCCAGCACCTGCCAGGGCGCCCGGCCCTCGGCCTTGAGCTCGGCGGCCAGGCCCGCGTCCAGGGCGGCCAGCGCCGCCGGGTCGGCCGCGCCCAGGGCGGCGGCCAGGGCGGCGTCGAAGTCCTCGGCCCGCTCGTCCAGGTAGCCGGGCGCCTTCACCGAGCGGCAGGCGCTGCCGTCGCCGAGCACCAGCAGGGCGACCCGGTCGGCGAGCCCGGCCAGGCCCTGGCCGAGGCCGAGCATCCGGTCGGCCGGGGCGTCGGCGGGCACCGCGCAGGCGTGCGTGGGCAGGGTCACCCCGGCGCGCTCCAGCAGCCAGGCGCCGACGGTCAGCGAGGGCGCCAGCTCCGGCCCCTCGACCCGGTCACCGGGCAGCTTGGCGACCAGCGGCACCCCGTAGCGGCGGAAGGAGCCGGCCCCGCCCTCGGTCCACACCTCGGCCTCCGGCCCGGTGCCGACCACCACGACCAGCTCCGGCTCGGCCGCGACCAGTGCCGCCAGCGCCTCGTCGCAGGCGGCGCGCAGCGCGTCCAGCTCGGCCGCCGCCCCGGCGGCGACCTCCGGGACGAGCAGCGGCGGACAGGGGCACACGGCGGCGGCTACCAGCATGTGGATCACTCTAGCCAACGGGAACGGCGGCCCCGCAGAAGCTGTGACTCGCGCGCTCGCCTCCGGGGCGCTCTTGGCCCGGTGCCGACGGTCGTCGCTCCAAGGCCCTCTCCCCCAGCCTTCGGCCGGGGGGGACCCCCGTCTCGGGCCTCCTCGCTCCTCGCTTTCGGCACCGGCGCGCCCCTTCGGCTCGGCGCGGCTCTCACCGCACCGAGCCGGAAGCAGGCCGTCAGTCGCCGCAGCAGGCCCCGCCCGCCGGCGCGGCGAGCGGCAGCGCGGCCGGGGCGCCGATGGACGGCAGGCCGAGCATCACGCCGGCCGGCTTGGCGGCGGGCTTGGCCTGGCGCTTCTCCCAGGCGTCGCCGGCCCGGGTGCGGCGCACCGAGAGCGCCGGGCCCTCGGCCAGCAGGTGGTGCGGGGCGGCGTAGGTGATCTCGACGGTCACCATGTCGCCCGGGCGCACCGGCTCCTCGGGCTTGGTGAAGTGCACCAGGCGGTTGTCGGGCGCGCGCCCGGAGAGCCGCCGGGTCTGGTCGTCCTTCTTGCCCTCGCCCTCGGCGACCAGGATCTCCAGGGTGCGGCCGACCTGCTTCTTGTTCTCCTCCCAGGAGATCTCCTCCTGGAGGGCGATCAGCCGGTCGTAGCGGGCCTGCACGACCTCCTTCGGCACCTGGTCCTCCATTTCCGCCGCCGGGGTCCCGGGGCGCTTGGAGTACTGGAAGGTGAAGGCGTTGGTGAAGCGGGCCTCGCGGACGGTGTGCATCGTCTCCTCGAAGTCCTCCTCGGTCTCGCCGGGGAAGCCCACGATGATGTCGGTGGAGATCGCCGCGTCGGGCATCGCCTCGCGGACCGATCTGATGATCCCGAGGAAACGCTCCTGCCGGTAGGAGCGGCGCATCGCCTTGAGCACCCGGTCGGAGCCGGACTGCAGCGGCATGTGCAGCTGGTGCATCACGGTCGGGGTCTCTGCCATCGCGGCGATCACGTCGTCGGTGAAGTCGCGCGGGTGCGGCGAGGTGAAGCGGATCCGCTCCAGGCCCTCGATCTGCCCGGCGGCGCGCAGCAGCTTGGAGAAGGCCTCGCGGTCGCCCAGGTCGGAGCCGTAGGCGTTGACGTTCTGGCCGAGCAGGGTCACCTCGATGACGCCCTCGTCCACCAGCGCCTCGATCTCGGCGAGGACGTCGCCGGGGCGGCGGTCCTCCTCCTTGCCGCGCAGGGCGGGGACGATGCAGAAGGTGCAGGTGTTGTTGCAGCCGACCGAGATCGAGACCCAGGCGGCGTACGCGGAGTCGCGGCGGGTCGGCAGGGTGGAGGGGAAGGTCTCCAGCGATTCGAGGATCTCGACCTGGGCCTTCTTCTCGATCGCGGCCCGCTCCAGCAGTGCGGGCAGGTGCCCGATGTTGTGGGTGCCGAACACCACGTCGACCCAGGGGGCGCGGGTGACGATGGTGTCGCGGTCCTTCTGGGCCAGGCAGCCGCCGACGGCGATCTGCATGCCCTTGTGGCGGGTCTTGACCGGCGCCAGCTGGCCGAGGTTGCCGTACAGCTTGTTGTCGGCGTTCTCGCGCACCGCGCAGGTGTTGAACACCACCAGGTCCGGGTCGCCCTCGGGCCCGGCCTTGACGTAGCCCGCCTCCTCCAGCAGCCCGGACAGCCGCTCGGAGTCGTGGACGTTCATCTGACAGCCGTGCGTGACGACCTTGTAGCTCTTCAATCCGCTCTCACCGCTCACCAGACCAGGGTACGGGCAGCCGCGAAGCGCTTTTCCCGGAGCGGGCCCCGTCCGTTCCGGGAAACTCCCCCGCCCCTCCCCGGCAGCTCCCCGACCTCTCCCCGCTCCCTCCGCAGCCCCTCCCCGCCCTTCCCCGGAGCTTTCCCCGGCCCGTTCCCCTCCCGTTCCGCCGGAGCGCCTGGCAGTATCCCTGCATGACCCCCACCACCCCGTCACGTCTCGGCGCCGCCGTCCGCACCGCGGCCCGCAGCCCGCTGTGGCGGACGGTGCTGGTGCTGGTGCTGCTGGTCGCCGGGTTCGGCGGCTGGTGGCTGTCGGCGGGCCGCTCGCCCGGGTACCCGCGCGGGGAGGTCCGCTTCGCCACCGGCGTGCAGCGCGGCGTCTACGACCGGTACGGGCAGCTGCTGCAGACGCACGTCTCCGGGACGATGCCGGGGGTGCGGCTGGCCCTGGACAACACCGAGGGCTCGATAGACAACCTCACCCGGGTGATCACCGGCCGGGACACCTTCGCGATCGCCACCGCCGACGCGGTCGCCGACTACCAGGGTCCCGGCAAGGACCGGCTGCGGGCGATCGCCCGGCTCTACGACGACTACCTGCAGCTGGTCGTCCCGGCCTCCTCCCCGGTGCACCGCACGGCCGACCTCAAGGGCCTGCGGGTCGGCGTCGGCCTGAAGCAGTCCGGGGTGAACCTGGTGACCAAGCGGCTGCTGACCGCCGCCGGGCTGAACCCCGAGCACGACGTCGTCGCGGTCCCGGCCGGGGTCGGCGAGGCCGCCGACGCGCTGCGCGCGGGCCAGCTGGACGCCTTCTTCTGGTCCGGCGGCCTGCCCACCAGCGCGCTCACCGACCTCTCCGACCACGTCAAGATCCGGATCGTGCCGCTGAACGACCTGTCCGAGGCGCTGCACAAGGCGGAGGGCGGCGGCATCGACGCGTACCGGGCGGCCACCATGCCCAAGGGCACCTACCCGAACGCCGAGCCCAAGGACGCGGTCGCGACGATGGCCGTGCCCAACCTGCTGATCACCCGGGACGACGTGGACCCGGGCCTGGTCGAGGGCATGACCCGGGCGGTGATCGACAGTCGCGACCAGATCGGCGCCCAGGTGCACGCCGCCCAGCTGGTCGACCTGCGCACCGCCGTCTACACCGACCCGCTCCCCCTGCACACGGGCGCGGCGCGCTACTACCGCTCGGTCAAGCCGTAGCGGCCACCGTAGCGCCCGCTGTACCGCCCGCCGCCGTCACTTCTCCGGCCGCGGCACCGCCAGCGTCACCGCGAGCCCGGTCGGCTTGACCGGTGCGAAGGCGAGCGAGCCGCCGCCGGCCGCCAGCAGGGTGCGGGCGATGGACAGGCCCAGCCCGGAGCCGTCCACGTTCTGGTGCCGCGGGCTGCGCCAGAACCGGTCGCCGGCCCGGGACAGCTCGTCCTCGGTGAGGCCTGGCCCGGCGTCGACGACGGTCACCGCGACCTCGTCCCGGCGGACCGCGACCCGTACCCGCACCTCGCCGCCGGCCGGGCTGAACTTGATCGCGTTGTCCACCACGGCGTCCAGGGCCGAGCCGAAGCCGATCGGGTCGGCCATGCCGATGGCCAGCGCCGGGCCCTCCCAGCGCAGCGCGATCCCGCTCCGCTCGGCGACCGGCCGCCAGGCGTCCATCCGGGCCAGGGTGAGCTCGGCGAGGTCGGTGCGCTCCGGCTCGGGGCGGGCGTGCTCGGCGGTGGCCAGCCCGAGCAGGTCGTCCAGCACCCGGGCCAGCCGGGTGCCCTCCTCGCGGACGCCGCTGAGCTCCTCCTCGTGGCCCTCGGGCAGCTCCAGGCCGAGCAGCTCGACCCGCAGCAGCAGCGCCGAGAGCGGGTTGCGCAGCTGGTGCGAGGCGTCCGCGACGAAGGCCTTCTGCTGGTCCATCGCGAGCACCACGTGGTCCGCCATCTCGTTGAACGAGCGGGCCAGCCGCTGCAGCTCGGGCGGTCCGCCGCCGGGGGCGACCCGGGCGGCCATCCGGCCGGTGGCGATGTCGTGGGTGGCCCGGTCCAGGGTGCGCACCGGGCGCAGCACCCACTCGGTGAGCCGGACGGCCAGCAGGACGGCGACGATCATCGCGGCGGCCTCGCCGGTGACGAGCACCAGCCACTTGTGCAGCACCCGGGTGCTCAGCGCCCCGGTCGGGGACTCGCTCAGCACCACCGCCACCACGTCGCCGTCGCGCACCACGGGGGCGGCGACGGTGATCGTGCGGTCCGGGGTCCAGGGCCAGACCTGCGGCGGGTTGTGGCTGCGCCGCCCGTCCAGCGCCTCCTGGAAGGCCTGGGCGCCCCAGCCGGCGGCGGGCACCCGCCAGTTCGCGGGCGCGGCGGCGATCGGCAGGCCGTCGCGCTGGAAGATGCCCAGCCGTACGCCGTACAGGTCGAAGTAGCGGTTGACCTCGGCGTCGATCGAGTGCTGCCGGCTGAGGTCCCCGGGGGCGGGTTCGGGCTCGCCCTTGCGGGCGGCGTCGTTGGCGCCGGAGGTGGGCAGGTCCTGGGCGAACCGCGCGGCGTCGTCGAGCCGGTCGACGACCACCTTGGTCTGCTCGGCCGCCGCGACCGCCGCCGCGAGCGGCAGCCCCAGGGCTGCCAGGACGCAGAGCATGAGGGCGATCAGGATGCCGAGCAGGCGGGTGCGCACGTGCGGTCAGTGCTCCGCGGGGGCGTTCGGGGCCTGGTCCGCCGGGGTGGCCGCCGGGCACTCGGGGATCAGCCGGTAGCCGACGCCGCGGACGGCCTCGACCAGGCCGGGCAGCGCGAGCTTGTTGCGCAGCGAGCCGATGTGGACCTCCAGGGTGCGCCCGTTGCCCTCCCAGCCGCTGCGCCAGACCTCGCTGAAGATCTGCTCGCGCCGGTAGACCACGCCCGGGCTCTGCGCGAGCAGGGCGAGCAGGTCGAACTCCTTGCGGGTGAGCGGCACGTCGCGGCCGTCCACGCTGACCCGGCGGCGCTCCCGGTCGATCCGGATGCCGCGGGACTCCAGCGGGCCGCGCTGCTGCGGTACGGCGTCGGGCGCGGGCACCGGCACCACGGAGGGGGCGGCGCCGCGGCGGGCGACGGCGTGGATGCGGGCGAGCAGCTCGCCCATGTCGTACGGCTTGGTGACGTAGTCGTCGGCGCCCAGGTTGAGGCCGTGGATCCGGGAGCGGACGTCGGCGCGGGCGGTGACCATGATCACCGGGACGCCGCTGCCGGCCCTGATCCGGCTGCACACCTCGAAGCCGTCGCGATCGGGCAGCCCGAGGTCGAGCAGCACCACCCGGTACGGCTCGTTTCCGTCCGGCACCAGGGCGTCGAGCGCCTCGTGCCCGCTGCGGGCGTGCCGGACCTGGAAGCCGTGCCGGCCCAGTACCGCGACCAGCGCGGCGGCCACGCGTTCGTCGTCCTCGACGAGCAGCAGTCGCATCCTGTTCTCCTCCTTCCCCCACGTGATCACCGGTGATCATCGGACCGATCGGTCCGGTCCGGTCCTGCGCAGTATGAGCCAGCGGACGGCCCGACGCCAGGTTCGACCTCGCACCGGGCTCGTGGGGGACGGGGAGCGCCGGCGCGGATTCCCGCTGTGACATGCCCCGTCGGCACCCGTGCGAACAGTGCGCGCGCACCGTGTGGCCGTTTCGTGATCCTCAAGTTCCGCTCAGATCGGCTGACGGGGTGCCGTCACGGCTCCTAAGGTCGGCCCACCGGGGGCTGCGGCTCCGCCGGTCGCGGCTCCCGGATTCGCACCACCATTGCCTCCCAAGGGAGTTGAGACTTCTCAGGTAGGCACGATTCGATACACAGAGGGAGCAGGCGCGATGACCGAGAGCCCGGTCCAGGACTCCACCCCCGCAGCCGCCCCACTGGTCGTGCTGAGCAACGTCAACAAGCACTACGGCGCGCTGCACGTGCTGCAGGACATCGACCTCTCGATCGCCCAGGGCGAGGTGGTCGTGCTGATCGGCCCGTCCGGCTCGGGGAAGTCCACGCTCTGCCGGACGATCAACCGGCTGGAGACCATCGACTCCGGCGCGATCACCATCGACGGCCGGCCGCTGCCCGCCGAGGGCAAGGAGCTGGCCCGGCTGCGCGCCGAGGTCGGCATGGTGTTCCAGAGCTTCAACCTGTTCGCGCACAAGACCGTGCTGGAGAACGTGGTCATCGGCCAGGTCAAGGTGCGCAAGGTGCCCCGCCCGGAGGCCGAGAAGACCGCCCGCGGACTGCTGGAGCGCGTCGGCGTCGCCGCGCAGGCCGACAAGTTCCCGGCCCAGCTCTCCGGCGGCCAGCAGCAGCGCGTGGCGATCGCCCGGGCGCTGGCGATGAAGCCCAAGGTGATGCTCTTCGACGAGCCCACCTCGGCCCTCGACCCGGAGATGGTCAACGAGGTGCTGGAGGTCATGCGCCAGCTGGCCGCGGACGGCATGACGATGGTCGTGGTCACCCACGAGATGGGCTTCGCCCGCTCCGCCGCCAACCGCGTGCTGTTCATGGCCGACGGCAAGATCGTCGAGCAGAACACCCCGGACGCCTTCTTCACCGCGCCGCGCTCCGAGCGCGCCAAGGACTTCCTCTCGAAGATCCTGCACCACTGACGCCCACCGGACGTCTCCAGACCACACGGGCCGCCACCGGCGACTGTGCCGACCGGCCCTGCCCGTGCACGAACTTCCAGACGCCAGAGCCCGGTTGCGACCGCGGCCCAGCCCCAGGAGAACAGCCCTCATGAGGACTTCCCGCACCCTCGCCGTCGCGCTCTGTGCCGTCGCGCTCACCGCCACCGCCGCCTGCGGCAAGGACGGCACCCCCGGCGCCGCCGCCACCGCGAGCGACGCCCCGAAGCTCCCGACCTACACGGTCAAGACCGACGCCAAGGTCGACTCCCCGATCATCGCGGAGGCCAAGAAGCGCGGCCAGCTGATCATCGGCGCCAAGGCCGACCAGCCGAACCTCGGCTGGGAGGACGTCGCCAGCGGCGACCGCAGCGGCTTCGACATCGAGGTCGCCAAGATGATCGCCGCCGACCTCGGCTTCACCCCGCAGCAGATCAAGTGGCAGACCCTGGTCTCCTCGCAGCGCGAGCCCGCCATCGCCAAGGGCCAGATCGACTTCTACGTCGGCACCTACAGCATCAACGACGAGCGCAAGAAGACCGTCTCCTTCGCCGGCCCGTACTACATCGCCGGCCAGGACCTCCTGGTGAAGCAGGACAACACGACGATCACCGGGGCGGAGAGCGTCAACGGCAAGAACGTCTGCACCGCCACCGGCTCGACCTCGATCAAGAACATCCAGCAGTACAGCCCGAAGATCACGCAGTTCGACACCTACTCGGCCTGCGTCGAGAAGCTCCTCTCCGGCGAGGTCGACGCCGTCACCACCGACGACGCCATCCTCAAGGGCTACGCCTCCAAGTACGCCGGCAAGCTCAAGGTCGTCGGCAAGCCGTTCACCAAGGAGAACTACGGCGTCGGCCTCAACAAGGACGACGCGGTGCTGCGCAACGCCATCAGCGACGCCCTGAAGGCCCACGAGGACAACGGCGACTGGAAGAAGGCCTACGACGCCACCCTGGGCGCCTCCGGCTCCCCGGCCCCGGACGTCCCGGCCCTCGACCGCTACTGATCAGCCCGCCCGATCAGCCCGCACGACATCCCCGATCGACCCGTCGATCGACATTCCCGACCCTGATTGAGAGGAGGGCCGCCGGATGGGGTTCCTGTTCGAGGACGACAACTTCGCGTTGTTCCGCGACGGCTTCCTGCAGACGATCGAGCTGAGCGCCCTCAGCGCCCTGCTCGCCCTGCTGCTGGGCACCCTGCTGGCGGCCTTCCGGGTCTCCCCGGTGCCGGTGCTGCGCGCTTTCGGCACCACCTGGGTGACGCTGTTCCGCAACACCCCGCTGACCCTGCTGTTCTTCGCCGTCACCTTCGGCCTGCCGCCGCTGGGCGTGCACTTCAGCCACCTGGTCTTCGCGGTGCTGGCGCTCGGCGGGTACACCGCCTCGTTCGTCTGCGAGGTGATCCGCTCCGGCATCAACACCGTGCCGCTCGGCCAGGCGGAAGCCGCCCGCAGCCTCGGCATGACCTTCGGCCAGACCCTCACCCTGGTCATCCTGCCGCAGGCCACCCGCACCGTCCTGGCCCCGATGAGCAGCGTGTTCATCGCCCTGCCGAGGAACTCGGCGATCGCCGGCGCGTTCAGCGTGGGCGAGCTGTACAGCGCCCAGCAGACCTTCTCCGAGCGCGGCTACTCGATCTTCGCGATCTTCTTCTGGGTGGCCTGCGCCTACCTGCTGATCAGCGCGACGGTCGCCACGCTCTTCCGCTTCCTGGAAAACCGACTGGCGGTGGCCCGATGAGTCTTCTGAACCGCCCCGCGACGGCCAGCGTCCTCTACGACGCCCCCGGCCCGAAGACCCGCGCCCGGTACCGCCTGTTCGGCGCCCTCTCCCTGATCGGCGTCGCCGGGCTCCTCTGGTACGTCGTCACCGCGCTCAGTGACAACGGCCAGTTCGACGCCGACCTGTGGGACGCCTTCCAGTACACGTATGTCCAGCAGATGATCCTGGACGGCCTGGTCTCCACCCTGAAGGCCTTCGGCCTGGCGGCGGCGTTCTCGCTCACGCTGGGCGCACTCCTGGCGGCCGGGCAGCTCTCCGACCACAAGCCGGTCCGCTGGCTCTGCGTCGGCATCGTCCAGTTCTTCCGGGCGATGCCGCTGCTGATCCTGATCGTCGGGCTCTACTACGCCTTCTTCGCCAAGGACCCGATGTGGGCCCTGGTGCTCGGCCTCACCCTCTACAACGGCTCGGTCCAGGCGGAGATCATCCGCAGCGGCGTCAACGCCGTCCCGCGCGGCCAGGGCGAGGCCGCCTACGGCCTCGGCATGCGCAAGACCCAGGTCATGACCAGTATTCTGGTGCCGCAGGCCGTCCGCTCGATGCTGCCCTCGATGATCGGCCAGCTGGTCGTCACCCTCAAGGACACCTCGCTCGGGTACATCATCACCTACAACGAGCTGCTGTTCATGGGCAAGAAGATCGCCAGCCAGCCGCTGAACGCCGCCGGCTTCCCCTACATCCCCGTGGTGCTGGTGATCGGCCCGATCTACATCGCCCTGTGCCTGCTGCTGACCGCGCTCGCGCGCTGGATCGAGGCACGCGGCCGTCGCGGCGCGAACCGGCGCACTTCAGCTGCTGCTTGACGGACACGCAGGTGAACTGTTGCATTGCTCTTCGTGACACCTCCCGGGAGCATCCACGCGGCATATGCGGCAGCGGTAACTGACGCCGGCCGATCGGCCGGTTCGTGCCCGGAGGTCCCCACATGGACCCGGTGATCGTGGTCGGGGCCGGACCGGTCGGTCTGGCCCTGGCCCTCGCCCTCGCCCGGCACGAGGTGCCGACCGTCGTCCTGGACGAGGGCTCCGGGCTCTGCCCCGAGGGCCCCCGCAGCCTCGTCGTCGGCGCCGACGGCGCCGCCTTCCTGACCCGGATCGGCTACCCCCGGGCGGTCTCGGACTCCGCCCTGTGGGACTCCTTCACCATCTGGCGGCGCCGCCAGGAGGTGCTGCGGATCGACCTCACCGACTCGCCCACCTTCCACCTCCCCCAGCACCGCCTCCAGCGCGGCCTGCGCGACGCCCTGACCGGCACCCCGCTGATCAAGCTGGTCCCGCTCAACCGGGTCCTCGAACTCGAACAGGACCGGGACGGCGTCAGCGTCCGCACCGTGGGCACCCAGGACGGCACCACCACCTGGTGGCGCGGCAGCCACCTGGTCGGCTGCGACGGCGCGAGATCCGCCGTCCGCAAGCTCCTGAAGATCCGCTTCCCCGGCCGCCCGGCGGTCGACCGCAACGCCATCGCCACCGTCCGGGTCGACCTGCCCTTCGACGGCGCCCGGCTGCACCGCGAGCCCCCGTGGCGCGGCGACCGCGAGGCCTCCGCCCGTCCACTGCCGGACGGCGTCTGGCGGCTCGACTGGCGGCTGCCCCCCGGCCGGCCCGCGCCCACCGAGAACGTCGACCCGCACGCCACCTGGCCGGGCATCGTCACCGGCGACACCCTGCTCACCCGGGTCACCTCCACCCTCACCGGCTGGTGCGGCGAACTCCCCCGCTTCGAACTGCTCGCCGCCGCCGACCACACCGCCCAGCAGCGCCTCGCCGCCCGGTTCCGGGTCGGCCGCTGCTTCCTGGCCGGCGACGCCGCCCACCTGCACGGCGCGCTCGGCATGCAGAACCTCACCGACGGGCTGCGCGACGCCGACAACCTCGCCTGGCGGCTCGCCCTGGCCTGGCACCTCCACTCCGGCGGCCCGCAGCCCGGCGGCTCCCTGCTGGACGGCTACGAGGCCGAGCGGCGCGGCGCGGTCGGCGCCCGGCTGCGCGCCGTCGACCAGTCCATGCCGCTGCTGCGCCCGCTGCGCGGCTGGCAGCAGACCAGGCGCTCGCTGCTGGTCGGCGGCTTCCGCAAGCACGCCCCGCTGCTCGCCGACGGTCAGCTCGGCACCGGCCGCTTCGGCGGCGCGCCCGCCTACCCGGCGGCGCCCTCCGGCGTGCCCGCCCGGGTCCCGGTGCAGCGCGGCGCGCGCGGCGCGACCTCGCTCAGCGAACTGCTGCCCGCCACCGCACCCGGCGTGCTCGTCCCGGACCTGCCGGTGCTCGCCACCGACGGCACCCCCGACCACCTGCACGCCCGCCTCGGCGCCACCTTCCTGCTGCTGCTGGTCGCCCCCGGCACCGCCGTCTGGTCGTCCGAGCACTGGCTCGGCGCCGGGCTGATGCCCCGGCTCGCCGAGGTCGCCGCCGCCCTGCCGGTACCCGCCGAGGTGCTGGTCACCGAGGAGTACCCGGGCGCCGGCCCGCACACCGTGCTGCTGATCCGCCCCGACGGCCACCTGGTCGGCGCCACCCAGGGCGCCGTCGCCGAGGACCTCCTCGCCCTGGCCGACCACGCCCGCGGCGGCCCGGCCCCGCTCGAACCCGCCCCGGAGCCCGTCGCGGACCACGAGCCCGAGCACGAGCACCTCGACCGGCACGCGCCGCAGCAGGTCGACTCACCCAGTTAGGGAGTGCCCGCCCGGCCGGGGAAAGGACGCCGGCCCACGGTGCCCCGGATCCGTCCCGGGTGGGCGAGCGCGGCTCCGAGGCCGTCCGCCGCATCCGGGCGGACCGTCACTCCCACGGGCCCTCCGACGGTTCACCCGCTTCCTCGTCCAGCGCGGCGCGCACCACCCGGAACGCCAGCCCCTCGGAGTAGCCGCGCCGGGCCAGCATCCCGACCAGCCGTCGGGTGCGGACCTGCCGGTCCAGGCCCCGGGTGGACCGCAGCTTGCGCTCGACCAGCGCCCGGGCCGCTTCCTCCTCGTCGTCGTGGTCGACCTGGGCGACGGCCTCCTCGACCAGGTCGGCGGCCACCCCCTTGGTGCGCAGCTCCTGCGTGAGGGCCCGCCGGGACAGCCCGCGGACGGCGTGCCGGGACTCGACCCAGGCCGCGGCGAAGGCGGCGTCGTCGATCAGCCCGACCTCCTCCAGCCGGGTGAGCACCCCGTCGGCGACCTCGTCCGGGATCTCCCGCTTGCGCAGGGCGTCGGCGAGCTGCTTACGGCTCTTGGCGGCACCGGTCAGCAGCCGCAGGCAGATGTCCCGGGCGCGGGTCTCCGGATCGACCGAGTCCTCGTCCTGCTTCCTCCGCGAGCTGCGGCCGGCGCGCCCGCCGCCGGACGGGTCCTCGCCGGGCGTCTCCGCCCCGAACGCCCCCTCACCCGACGGACCCTCGGCGGAACGCCCGCGCCGGGTACGGCCGCGCCGGGGACCGGAGCGAAGGGTCGAGGCGGCCGCACCCCCGTGACCGGCCGCCCCACCATCGCCGAAACCGCGTTCCATCCCCGCGAAGCCGTTCGCCTCGGAGCCGTCCGCGTCGAAGCCGTTCCCCGCCGAGCCGTCGGGTGCCGGGGCGGGCAGGCCCGCTCCGGGCTCCTCGGCTGCCAGGGCCGAACGCCGTCGGCGGCGGCCGGTGGGCAGCTCGGAGGCGGAGACCAGCCCGAGCGTCTCGATCGGGGCCTCCGCCGACCGCTCCCACTCCGAAGCCGGCCCGGGCGCCGCGCCGCGCGCCGCCCGGGCCGGGGCCTGGTCGGACTCCGGCTCCTGACCGGATGTCCGGCGTGCGGTGGACGGGCGTTCCCGCCGCCCCCGGCGCGAGGACGGGGGCGCGGGCGGCTCCGGCGCGGACTCCGGCTCCTCCGCGACCGCGGCGAACCAGTCCGGCGGCCCGTAGTCGTCGTCCTCCGGGCCCGCCGGGCCGTCGCCCACCGTGTCGTACTGCGTCAACGGCTCAGGCCTTGGCCGCCGCCGTCTTCTTCGCCGCGGCCGTCTTGGCGACGGTCGCGGTGATCGGCTTCGCGGCGCCGTCGGCGGTCGCGGCGGTGGCGGCGTCCGCCGAGGCCTCGGCCGGCTCCTCGACCTTCGGGCCGATGCCGAGCTTGCTCTTGATCTTCCGCTCGATCTCGTCGGCGAGCTGCGGGTTGTCCTTCAGGAAGTTACGGGCGTTCTCCTTGCCCTGACCGAGCTGGTCGCCCTCGTAGGTGTACCAGGCGCCCGACTTGCGGATGAAGCCGTGCTCGACGCCCATGTCGATCAGGCCGCCCTCGCGGCTGATGCCGACGCCGTAGAGGATGTCGAACTCGGCCTGCTTGAACGGCGCGGCGACCTTGTTCTTGACCACCTTGACGCGGGTACGGTTGCCGACCGCCTCGGTGCCGTCCTTCAGGGTCTCGATCCGGCGGATGTCCAGCCGGACCGAGGCGTAGAACTTCAGCGCCCGGCCACCGGTCGTGGTCTCCGGCGAGCCGAACATCACGCCGATCTTCTCGCGCAGCTGGTTGATGAAGATCGCGGTGGTGTTCGACTGGTTCAGCGCACCGGCGATCTTGCGCAGCGCCTGGCTCATCAGCCGGGCCTGCAGACCGACGTGCGAGTCGCCCATCTCACCCTCGATCTCGGCGCGCGGGACGAGCGCCGCGACCGAGTCGATGATCACCAGGTCGATCGCGCCGGAGCGGATCAGCATGTCGGTGATCTCCAGCGCCTGCTCACCGGTGTCCGGCTGGCTGACCAGCAGGGCGTCGGTGTCCACGCCGAGCTTCTTCGCGTACTCCGGGTCGAGCGCGTGCTCCGCGTCGACGAAGGCGACCGTGCCGCCCGCCTTCTGGGCGTTGGCCGCCAGGTGCAGGGTCAGGGTGGTCTTGCCGGAGGACTCGGGGCCGTAGATCTCGACCACGCGGCCGCGCGGAATGCCGCCGACCCCCAGGGCGACGTCCAGGGCGGTGGATCCGGTGGAGATCACCTCGACCGGCTCGTTGGCCTTCTCGCCGAGGCGCATCACCGAGCCCTTGCCGAACTGCCGCTCGATCTGGGCGAGCGCGGTTTCCAGGGCCTTCTCGCGGTCCGTACCTGCCATGGCTTTTTCCCTCGGGTTCTGTGCTGTGCGCTTCATCGTCATCGACGCTAGCGCGTCCCACTGACAAACGAGACCGACCGGGCTCGCCCTGTGGAAAACTCTTCGCCGGAGAGTACAAAGAACATCTGTTCGATTCAAGCTTCGCACGTCCGCGCCCCGGCGCCCCGGGACTCACCCCCGGGGCGCCGCCCCCGCCTCACTTCCCGTCCCCGCCGACCATCCGCCGCAGCCGCCGCGCCGCCTCCCGGCGCAGCTCCCGCCGGGCCCGCCGCTGCTCACCCCGGTCGATCCGCGGATCGACGGCCACCTCGTACCGCCGCACGTACGTGCCGACGAAGCCCTGCAGGGTCGCCGCCGCCGGGATCGCGATCAGCGCGCCCACCGCGCCGAGCAGCGCCGCGCCCGCGATCACCGCGCCGAAGGCCACCGCCGGGTGCACGTCCACCGTCCGCGCGGTGATCCTCGGGTGCAGCAGGTAGTTCTCGACCTGCTGGTAGACCACCACGAACACCAGCACCCAGAGCGCGTCCACCGGCTCCACGGTCAGCGCCACCAGCACCGGCAGCGCCCCGGCCAGGTACGTCCCGATGGTCGGCACGAACTGCGACATGACGCCCACCCAGATCGCCAGCGCCGCCGAGTACGGCAGGTCCAGCAGCGCGAACATCACCCAGTGCCCGGCGGCCGACACCACCGCGAGCAGCGCCCGGGAGTAGAGGTAGCCGCCGGTCTTGGCGAGCGCGATCTCCCAGGCCCGCAGCACCTCGCCCTGCTTGGCGGGCGGCAGCAGCGAGCAGACCGTCCGGCGCACCCGCGGGCCCTCGGCGGTGAAGTAGAAGGTGAACAGCCCGACCGTGAAGGCCTGGAAGAGCCCGCCGATCACGGTGGAGGAGACGCCCCAGACGTTGTCGGCGGCCTGCTGGGCGTAGTTCTCGATGGTCCCGGAGTCCTTGAGCAGCTTCTGCTGCAACTGCCCCAGCGACAGGTCCTGGTGGAAAGTCCGGTTGATCCAGCCGATCAGGTTGTCGACCAGGTGCGGCAGATCCCCGGCGATCTTCGCCACCTGGTCGACCAGCAGCGTGCCGAGCGCCGCCAGGAACCCGAGCACCGCGACCCCGACCGCGACGAACACCAGGAAGGTACCGACCCCCCGACGCACCCCGCGCGCCGCCATCCGGTCCACGGCCGGCTCCAGCGCGAGCGAGAGGAAGAAGGCCACCAGCAGCATCACGAAGAGGTCGATCAGCTGCCGGAAGGCCCAGTCGGCGAGCTGGAACAGCCCGACCAGCACCAGGAACAGCACCATCGCCCGGGGCAGCCAGCGCGGCATCCCGCCACCCCACAGGGCCCCGCCGCCCTTCCACCCCGCCCTGTCCGAATTCTTCTGATCTGCGCTGCTTGCCACCCGGACAGTCTGTCCCATACCGACCGGGCGGCCCCGGCCGACTCAGCGGCGCCGGAGGCTCAGCGCAGCAGCGTCGAGACCCCCTGGGTCGCGCAGACGACGCGCCAGACGTCCTTGGCCTCCCAGCCCGCGTCCAGCGCCTGGCGCACCGTCCGCCCGCCCAGCTCGGTCATCACGTGGTCGGTCGCGAACGACTCCGCGTACGCCTCCCCGAAGTGCTCGTACATCCGTCGCCAGAACTCCGTCAGCCTCATGGCTCAATTATCCCGGGCCCGCCACTGCTCGGCGGTCAGCGCGTACTCGACCTCGCCGTGCTCACTGCCGGGGATCATCTCCGGGTAGTCCTCGTGGAAGGTGCGGACGTACCCGAGCCCGCACTTCTCCATCACCCGCCGCGAGCGCTCGTTCACCGTCATGGTGTACGCCACCACCCGCTCGACACCCGACCCCGCGTCGGTGAAGCCGCGGCGGATCAGCGCCCGCGCGCCCTCCGTCGCATACCCGCGCCCCCACCCCGCCCGACGCAACCGATAGCCGAGCTCGACCTCGGCGCGCACACCCTCCACCGTCGGCCGGAACTCGAACCAGCCCAGGAACTCCCCACTCGCCCGCTCCTCCGCCGCCCACCAGGCGAGGTCTCCGTACCGGCGGTAGTGCTCCAGGTACCGCGGAATCAACGTGGACTCGACCCACTCCCGCGCACTGGGCTTCCCCCCGGTGAGGAAACGCATCACCTCCGGGTCACCGTCCAGCCCCACAAGGTCGTCGGCATCCGCGGACGTGAAGCGACGCAACACCAGCCGCTCAGTAGTGAGGTGCACAGACCTGCCCAGATCATCCATCCCCCGATCCTCACCCGCCCCCCACCACCCCGTCACCCGCTTTTCCCGAAGCCCACCACCCCCACCCCACCCCCAACACCCACCCACCCCCACCCCCCATCCCACCCACCCCCTCCCCTCCCCCTCACCGGCGAGAGGGACGCGCCGCGGAAGGGGCGGCGCAGGGGGTGGGTGCGGAGAGGGGCGTTGCGGGTGATTTTCAGACTGCCAACGGCGACCAGCCCCACCCCACAGAGTCGGCAGTCTGAAAATCATCCAGCCCCCGGAGCACCCACCCCCGGAGCCGCCCCGCCCCCACCCTCCCGAAAGCCCCACCCCCACAAAGCCCCGCGCAGCGGCCCCTCACCGCGACACCACCACCGCCCCCGCCCCAAAATAAGCACGGTCCCCACAGCCGTACGGCCCACCCTGGCACCCCGCCGCCGCCGTGCTCGCGAGCAGCGCCGCCAGCGCGTCGGACCCGTAGTCGGGGTGCAGCGCCGCCGCCACCGCGACCGCGCCGGTCACGTGCGCGGCCGCCATCGAGGTGCCGGCCAGCGCCGCGTACTGCCCGCCGGGCCAGTCGGAGACGACCGCGTTCTGCGACCCGCCGTCCGGGTCCCCGCCGGGGGCGGCCAGCGAGACCCGGCCGCGGCCGTAGTTGGAGTAGCCGGACGGGTGGCCGTCCCGGTTGACGGCGGTGACGGTGAGGACGCCGGGCAGTTCGCCGGGCAGCCGGACGCATTCGGTGCCCAGGAAGCGGGTCTGCGCCGGGCCGGAGACCCGGTCGTTGGGGCTGCGCTCGTCGGTCCGGGCGGCGCCGAGGTCCTGCGCGTCGTTGCCGGCCGAGGCGACCACCACCGCGCCCTTGCCCCGGGCGTACCGGACGGCCCGGTCGACGGCGGCGGTCAGCGCGGCCTGGTCCCGGTCCTCGGGGCAGTTGTACTTCCACGGGTCGGCGAAGTAGCTGTTGTTGACCGCCTTGGCGCCGTGGTCGGCGGCCCAGAGCAGTCCGCAGACGATGTTCTCGGCGTAGTACTGCCCGAGCGGCCCGAGCAGCCGGACGGCGGCGATCCGCACGCCGGGCGCGACCCCGGTGACGCCTCGGCCGTCCCGGGCGGCGCCGACGATCCCGGCGACGTGGGTGCCGTGGCCGCTCTCGCCCACCCCGGGGTCGGGCCGCCAGGCGCCGGTGCGGGCGTCGGGGCGGCCGTCGGCGCAGGAGGCGGAGGCCTTCGGGTCGACGGCGGCGCGCAGGTCCGGGTGGGTGTCGTCCACGCCGGAGTCCAGCACCGCGACCAGCACCCGGTGCAGCGTGCCGGGGTCCGGTACGCCGCCCGCGACCGGGGAGGCGTCGCCGGCCCCGGTCCGGGTGCCCACGCCGATCAGGGCGAGGTTCCAGGCGCCCCCCTCGGCCGGGTCCGGGACGGTGGTGGTGCCGGCGCCGCTGTCCGCCCGGCCACCACCGGCACGACCGGTGACGCGGGCGTCACCCGCCCTGGCAGTGTCGGTCCCAGCACGGTCCGCCCCGAAAGCCCCCCGCCCGCCACCGGCCGCACCGGACACACCGGCCCCACCGGCCCCACCGGCCACGCCGGCCGTGAAGTCCCCCGCCCCGTCCACCGCCCGGGGCGGTGCCACCACCGGCGCGGTCCGGGTCGCCCCGACGGCGGCGATCCCCGGCCGGGCGCGCACCCGGTCAGCGAACCCCCCGGTCGCGTACGCGAGGACGGCCCCGATCTGCGGGTACTCCTGCACCACCCGCCCGCCGGCCGCCCGGCTCTCCGCGCCCGCCAGTTCGGCGCCGGCGGCGTCCTCCCGTCCGGCCAGCACCAGGTAGCTGAGGTAGGCCCGCCCGGGCCCGGAGACGTACGGGACGGCCCCGCCCACCACGAGCGCCGTGAGCAGCATCGCGAGCAGCGCCCGGACGGGCCCGCGGACCCGGCGGGGCCGTCCGGGCCTGCCCGACGGGTTCGCCTGCGCCATCGCACGGCCTCCGCTCGTCGGTCCGGTGGGTCTCGGATGGATCATGTTTCCGAATCATCACCATATGAGCGGATTGTCGCTTCCGCTTCTCGACGTACACCCCACCCTCACCCCCACCCGCACGACCGCGCCCGCCCCACCCTCACCACCGCCCCACGACCGCCCTCACCCCCACCCCCACGACCCCCCGGTTGTCAGTCCCACCCGGCACCATGGGGGCATGGCGCCCCAGCACCCGACCCCGTCCGCCGACGACCCCTCGTCCGCCCAAGACCCCCTGGCCGGCTTCGCCCCGGCCACCCGGGCCTGGTTCACCGGCGCCTTCTCCGCCCCCACCGCCGCCCAGGCCGAGGCCTGGCGCGCCATCGGCCGGGACACCGACGTCCTGGTGGTCGCCCCCACCGGCTCCGGCAAGACGCTCGCCGCCTTCCTCTCCGCCCTGGACCGGCTCAGCAGCACCCCGCCACCGGCCGAGCCGAAGCGCCGCTGCCGGGTCCTCTACGTCTCACCGCTCAAGGCCCTCGCGGTGGACGTCGAGCGGAACCTGCGCGCCCCGCTGGCCGGCCTGCGCCAGGCCGCCGTCCGGCTCGGCCTGCCCGAGCCGGAGGTCCAGGTCGCCATCCGCTCCGGCGACACCCCGGCCGCCGACCGCCGCCGCTTCGCGACCCACCCGCCGGACATCCTGATCACCACCCCCGAGTCCCTGTTCCTGCTGCTCACCTCCGCCTCCCGGGAGGCCCTGCGCGGCGTGGACACGGTGATCCTGGACGAGGTGCACGCGGTCGCCGGCACCAAGCGCGGCGCCCACCTCGCCCTCACCCTGGAGCGGCTGGACGAGCTGCTGGACCGCCCGGCCCGCCGGATCGGCCTGTCCGCCACGGTCCGCCCGGTCGAGGAGGTGGCCCGTTTCCTCAGCCCGCGGCGCGGCGCCGTCGTCGTCCAGCCCCCCGCCGACAAGGCCTTCGACCTCTCGGTGGTCGTCCCCGTCCCCGACCTGGACGACCTGCCCGCCGCCCCGGCCACCGGCGGCGCCGCCGACGACGACCCGAAGCGGCAGGCCTCGATCTGGCCGCACGTCGAGGAGCGGATCGTCGACCTGGTCGAGGCACACCGCTCGACCATCGTCTTCGCCAACTCCCGCCGCCTGGCCGAGCGCCTGTGCAACCGGCTGAACGAGATCGCCCACGAGCGCGCCACCGGCACCGCCGTCCCCGAGGCGCACGCCCCGGCCCAGTTGATGGGCGGCTCGGGGGCGGCCAAGGGCGCCCCCGCCGTCATCGCCCGGGCCCACCACGGCTCCGTCTCCAAGGAGCAGCGCTCCCTGGTCGAGGAGGAGCTGAAGGCCGGCCGGCTGCCCGCCGTGGTCGCCACCTCCAGCCTGGAGCTGGGCATCGACATGGGCGCCGTCGACCTGGTCGTCCAGGTCGAGTCCCCGCCCTCGGTCGCCTCCGGCCTCCAGCGGGTCGGCCGGGCCGGCCACCAGGTCGGCGCCGTCTCCACCGGTGTCTTCTTCCCCAAGTACCGGGGTGACCTGGTGCAGTCCGCGGTGGTCACCGAGCGTATGCGGGACGGCCTGATCGAGGCGCTGCGCGTCCCGAGCAACCCGCTGGACGTCCTGGCCCAGCAGCTGGTCGCGATGACGGCCCTGGACGCCTGGCCGGTGGACGAGCTGCTCGCCGTGGTCCGCCGGGCCGCGCCCTTCGCGGCCCTCCCGCAGTCCGCCTTCGACGCCGTGCTCGACATGCTGGCCGGCCGCTACCCCTCGGACGCCTTCGCCGAGCTGCGCCCCCGGGTGGTGTGGGACCGGGTGGCCGGCACCGTGACCGGCCGCCCCGGCGCCCAGCGGCTGGCCGTCACCTCCGGCGGCACCATCCCCGACCGCGGCCTGTTCGGCGTCTTCATCGCCGGCTCGGACGCGTCCGACGCAAAGACCGGCGGAAAGAGCGGGAAGGGCGGCGGCAGGGTCGGGGAGCTCGACGAGGAGATGGTCTACGAGTCCCGGGTGGGCGACGTCTTCACCCTGGGCACCACCTCCTGGCGGATCGAGGACATCACCCACGACAAGGTGCTGGTCACCCCCGCCCCCGGTGTGCCCGGCCGGCTGCCGTTCTGGAAGGGCGACACCCTCGGCCGTCCGCTCGAACTCGGCCGCGCCCTCGGCGCGTTCACCCGCGAGCTGGGCGCCCTGGAGCCCGCGGCCGCCACCGAGCGCCTCAAGCGGGCCGGCCTGGACGACTGGGCCGCCGCCAACCTGCTCGACTACCTCGCCGAGCAGCGCGCCGCCTGCGGCCACCTCCCGGACGACCGCACCATCGTGGTCGAGCGCTTCCGGGACGAGCTCGGCGACTGGCGGATCGTCATCCACTCCCCCTTCGGCGCCCAGGTGCACGCCCCCTGGGCCCTCGCCCTGGGCGCCCGGCTGCGCGAGAAGCACGGGCTGGACCCCCAGGTCATGCACGCCGACGACGGCATCGTGCTCCGCCTGCCGGACGCCGACCTGCTGGCCCCCGACTTCGATTTCGGCAGCCCTTCCGACCCCGCGGGCCCGGCCCCCGACGGCGCACCTGACGACGCCCCGGTCGGCGCCGACGCCGCCCTGTTCGACCCCGCCGAGATCGAGCAGCTGGTCACCGACCAGGTCGGCGGCTCCGCCCTGTTCGCCTCCCGCTTCCGCGAGTGCGCGGGCCGCGCCCTGCTGCTCCCCCGCCGCAACCCCGGCCGCCGCACCCCGCTCTGGCAGCAGCGCCAGCGCGCCGCCCAACTCCTCGAAGTCGCCTCCGAGTACGGCTCGTTCCCGATCGTCCTGGAGGCCGTCCGGGAGTGCCTGCAGGACGTCTTCGACGTCCCCGGCCTGGTCGAGCTGATGGGGGACCTCGAGTCCCGCGCCGTCCGCCTGGTCGAGGTCACCACCCACGAGCCCTCCCCCTTCGCCCGCTCACTCCTCTTCGGCTACGTCGCCCAGTTCCTCTACGAGGGCGACTCCCCGCTGGCCGAGCGCCGCGCCGCCGCCCTCTCGCTGGACTCCCGGCTGCTGTCCGAACTCCTCGGCCAGGCCGAGCTGAGCGAGCTGCTCGACCCCCGGGTGCTCGCCGAACTGGAGGCCGAGCTCCAGCGCCTCACCCCCGAGCGCCGGATCAGGGACGCCGAGGGGGTCGCCGACGCCCTGCGGCTGCTCGGCCCGCTCAGCGAGGCCGAACTGACCGTCCGCGGCGCCGAGCCGCTCTGGGCCCTGGAGCTGGAGGCCGCCCGCCGGGTGATCCAGGTCCGGATCGGCGGCGAACAGCGCTGGGCCGCGATCGAGGACGCCGGACGGCTGCGGGACGCGCTCGGCACCCCGCTGCCGGTCGGCGTCCCCGAGGCCTTCACCGAGCCGGTCAAGGACCCGTTGGGCGATCTGATCGCCCGCCACGCCCGCACCCACGGCCCGTTCACCGCCGCCGAGGCCGCCGACCGCTTCGGCCTCGGCACCGCCGTCGTCACCGGCACCCTGCAGCGCCTCACCGCCGCCGGCCGCCTGGTCCAGGGCCAGTACCGGCCCGCCGAGCAGCACACCGCCCACGAGTGGTGCGACGCCGAGGTGCTGCGCCGGCTGCGCCGCCGCTCGCTGGCCGCCCTGCGCCAGGAGGTCGAGCCCGTCCCGCCGCGCGCCCTGGCCGCCTTCCTCCCCCAGTGGCAGCACCTGGCCGGCCACCGGCTGCGCGGCCCGGACGGCCTGCTGCGGGTGGTCGAGCAGCTCCAGGGCACCGCACTGCCCGCCTCCGCCCTGGAGAAGCTGATCCTCCCGGCCCGGCTCGCCGACTACTCCCCCGGTCTGCTGGACGAGTTGACGGCGGCCGGCGAGATCGGCTGGTGCGGGGCCGGCGCCCTGCCGGGCAAGGACGGCTGGCTCAGCCTGCACCTCGCCGAGAACGCCCACCTGCTGCGCCCCGAGCCCGTCCCGCCCGCGCACACCCCGCTGCACAGCGCCCTGATGTCCGCCCTGGCCGGCGGCTACGGCCTGTTCTTCCGCCAACTGGTCCAGCGGCTCCCGGAGGAGACCCCGGAGCCCGAGGTCGTCGAGGCCCTCTGGGACCTGGTCTGGGCCGGCTACGTCACCAATGACACCCTCGCCCCGCTGCGCGCCCTGCTGGGCTCCGGCCGGACGGCGGGCGCCACCGCGCACCGCGCGCCCCGGGCCACCCCGCGCGGCCGCTACGGCGGGGCCGGCCGCGCCTTCGGCCGGGCCGGCGGCGCCCTGCGCAGCGGCCCGCCGACGGTGGCCGGCCGCTGGTCGCTGCTGCCCGCCTTCGCCGCCGACCCGACGGTTCGGGCCACCGCCCGGGCGCAGAGCCTGCTGGACCGGCACGGCCTGCTCACCCGGGGCACGGTGGCGGCCGAGCGGGTGCCCGGCGGCTTCGCCGGGGTCTACCGGGTGCTGGCCGCGATGGAGGAGCGCGGCCGGGCCCGCCGGGGCTACTTCGTCGAGGGCCTGGGCGGCGCCCAGTTCGCCATGGAGGGCGCGCCGGACCGGCTGCGCTCGGTCAACAGCCGGCTGGAGCGGGCCGGGGCCGCCGAGTGGCCGGCCGCCCCGGCCGGCGAGCCGCCGCAGACGCTGGTGCTGGCCGCCGCCGACCCGGCGAACGCCTACGGCGCCGCCCTGCCCTGGCCGGAGCCGCCCGCCGCCCCCGACGGCAAGGAGTCCACCGCCCACCGCCCGGGCCGCAAGGCGGGCGCGCTGGTGGTCCTGGTGGACGGCGAACTGGTGCTGTACGTGGAGCGCGGCGGCAAGTCCCTGCTGGCCTGGCCGGAGGACGGCGCCACCCGGGCGCTCGCGGCCGCGGCGCTGGCCCGCGCGGTGCGGGAGGGCGCGCTGGGCAGCGTCACGGTGGAGCGGGCCAACGGCGGGCCCGCCCTCGGCTCGGACCTCGGCCGCGCCCTGGAGGAGGCCGGCTTCCACGCCACCCCGCGCGGCCTGCGGCTGCGCCCGTAGCGCCCTCGGGCCCGCGCCGGAACGCACCGGAGGCCGCGGGGTCGTGGACCCCGCGGCCTCCGGCCACGTCGAATCACCCGATCGGCGGCGGCTGTGCCTCCACCGGTCGTACCGTCTCCGCTCGGCGGCGCGGGGCCGGTCCGGTCGCGTTCCGGTCGGCGTGGACCGGGATGAGACCGAGTCCCCACCCTCCGGCCGCGAGCAGCCCGAGGGCCGCACCGTCGGCCAGTTGTCCCCGGACGACCAGGAGCCACCAGGCGAGCCCGGCCGCCACGGCTGCCAGGATCCACCGCACCGGACGCCGCTCCCGGGGCAACAGTCGCGCCCGAGCCCGTATTCGGGCCACCGGGCGCATCATCGCGTCTCTCCGCACGACCGCCATCCCTTCGCTCGCCCCGGGCAGTGCTGCCCGCGCTCGGCGAGGCCGGGATCAGGCGGCGACCACGTCCATCGCGGCGGCCTTGGGCGACATGTTCGCCCGGTCGGTGCCGGGGGCGGGCAGCGGAACCGGTTCGAGTACCGGCCTCAGCAGATCACCTTCGGAGAGGGTGGCCATCGCCGCAAGTTCGGCGAGCGACAGTTCGTCGCTGACCTCGCGCATGACCTCGGACATCCGGACGTCGAGTGCGTCGCAGATGGCGGAGAGCAGCTCCGAGGAGGCCTCCTTCTGTCCCCGCTCGACCTCGGAGAGGTATCCGAGCGAAACCCTGGCGGCCGCCGACACCTCGCGGAGTGTGCGGCCCTGGCGCTGGCGCTGCCGACGCAGTACATCGCCCAGTAGGCGACGGAGCAGGATCATCGGTGCCTCCCTCCTCGGACTGCGGATCGAGATGTCACGACCCCACCGTACCGCCTTGCCCGCTTCGCGTGCGGGGACCCTGGTCGTGTTCACTGTGGGCTGCAAGGCTGTCCCCCTCCTCGTTCCGGTGTCGTTCCCGGGTTTGCGGGCCCCTCGTGGTACCCGGCGCGGGCGACCCGGCCACCGTCACGCAACTCGTTCGCCACCTGGTTTCTGCCCAACCAGGCTGTTGGATGTAACACGATCCTCCAGCTGTGTCATACCCGGGCGCCAGACCACCGGATCCCGTTCCGGTGGAGGCCCGGCTGAGCCCGCCCCGTCGGGGCCCGCCCGTTCAGCCCGCGAGCCGGCCGACGAGCAGCTCCAGCGCGGCGGTCACCGCCCCCTGACGGATTCTGGCACGCCCGCCCGACAGCAGGGGTGAACTGACCAGAGTTCCCCCCGGGCCGGCGACGGCCAGGTGTACGGTGCCCACCGGCTGCCCGTCCTGCGGGTCCGGACCGGCCACCCCGGTCGTCGCGAGCCCGTACGTCGCCCCCAGCAGCCCGCGCACGCCCTCGGCCATCTGCCGGGCCACCACCGGGTGCACCGGCCCGTACACGTCCAGCAGGCCCTCGTCCACCCCGAGCACGGAGGCCTTCAGCTCGGTCGCGTAGGCGGTGACCGAGCCCCGGAAGGTCGCGGAGGCCCCGGGGACGTCCACCAGCGCGGCCGCCAGCAGACCGCCGGTCAGCGACTCGGCGACGGCCAGCGTGCCGCCGCCGGCCCGCAGCGCGGCGTGCGCCCGCTCGGCCAGCAGGTAGTCGTGCTCCGCCATCCGCTCTCCCCCGTCGCTCAGCGGCCCGCGCGCTCCGCGGCCCGTCCCTCCCGGCGCAGGCGCAGTGCCTGCCCGACGTAGTCCAGCGCGGTGCCGACGGTCAGCAGCACCGCCAGCCCCATCAGCACGGCCCGCCCGGTGGCCAGCCAGCCGGTCAGGGCCAGGACGTACATGCCGACCGCGGTGCCCTGGGTCAGCGTCTTGAGCTTGCCGCCGCGGCTGGCCGGGATGACCCCGTAGCGGATCACCCAGAACCGCATCAGGGTGATGCCCAGTTCGCGGGCCAGGATCACCACGGTGACCCACCAGGGCAGGTCGCCGAGCACCGAGAGGCCGATCAGCGCCGAGCCCATGATCGCCTTGTCCGCGATCGGGTCGGCGATCTTCCCGAAGTCGGTGACCAGGCCCTTGCGGCGGGCCAGCTCCCCGTCGAACAGGTCGGTGATCATCGCGACGGCGAACGAGGCCCAGGCGACCGAGCGCCACTTGGGGTCGTGTCCGCCGTCGGCGAACAGCAGCACCACGAAGACGGGCACCAGCAGCACCCGGACCATCGTGAGCACGTTGGCGATGTTCCAGATCCCCGGGGTCGGCGCCGCCGCGGCCGCCGGTCTGCCCGGGTGGGCCGCGGCCGGGGCGCCGGGCCCCTGGGTCATTCCCCGACTCCCGAGGCCTCGGCCCCCGAGGCCTCGGCCCCCGAGGTCCCGGCCTCCGGGGCGCCGGCCTCCGGGGCGCCGGTCTGCGCGGTCCCGGTCTGCGCGGTCCGGGGCAGTCGCACCTGCTCCAGCGCCTCGGCGATCAGGTCGACGCCCTCGCTGGCCACCACCTTGGCCCGCCAGAACTGCCCGACCTCGGGGGCCTCGACGCCCTCCAGGGTGGTCAGGCCGTCGGTCTCCGGCGCCTGGTGGGCGGCCCGGCCCTCGACCACGCCGTCCTCGATCGACTCGATCAGCACCTCGATCTCGGTGCCGATCCGCTGCTCGGCCCGCTGGGCGGTCATCTCCTCGGCCAGCCGGCTCAGCCGGTCGACGCGCTCGGCGACCACGTCCTCGGGCAGCTTGCCGTCGTAGGTCGCGGCCTCGGTGCCGTCCTCGTCGGAGTAGCCGAAGACGCCGATCGCGTCCAGCCCGGCGTGGGTGACGAAGCGCTCCAGCTCGGCGAAGTCCTCCTCGGTCTCACCGGGGAAGCCGACGATGAAGTTGGACCGGGCCCCGGCCTGCGGGGCCTTGTCCCGGATGGTCCCGAGCAGCTGCAGGAACTGGTCGGTGGAGCCGAAGCGGCGCATCCGGCGCAGCACGGCGGGCGCCGAGTGCTGGAAGGACAGGTCGAAGTAGGGCACCACGTCGGCGGTCCCGGTCATCGCGTCGATCAGGCCCGGGCGCATCTCGGCCGGCTGCAGGTAGGAGACCCGCACCCGCTCGACCCCCTCGATCGAGGAGATCTCGCCGAGCAGCGTCTCCAGCAGCCGGATGTCGCCGAGGTCCTTGCCGTACGAGGTGTTGTTCTCGCTGACCAGGACGACCTCGCGGACGCCCTGCCCGGCCAGCCACTGGGCCTCGTGCAGCACGTCGGAGGGGCGGCGGGAGATGAAGGAGCCGCGGAAGGCCGGGATGGCGCAGAAGGAGCAGCGGCGGTCGCAGCCGGAGGCGAGCTTGACCGAGGCGACCGGGTTGTCGTCCAGGCGCTTGCGCAGGGTGCGCGGGCCGGAGGCCGGGGCGAGGCCCTCGGGCAGGTCCGCGATCGGCTCGGCGGCGGCCTCGGCGCCGTGGCCGGGCAGGGCGACCGCCTCGGCGGCGGACTGCCGCTCGGCGGGGCTGATCGGCAGCAGTTTGCGGCGGTCGCGCGGGATGTGCGGCGCGTGGTGGCCGCCGGAGAGGATGGTCTGGAGGCGGTCGGAGATGTCGGCGTAGTCGTCGAAGCCGAGCACGCCGTCGGCCTCGGGCAGCGCGTCGGCGAGCTCCTTGCCGTACCGCTCGGCCATGCAGCCGACCGCGACGACGGCCTGGGTGCGGCCGTGCCCCTTGAGGTCGTTGGCCTCCAGCAGGGCGTCCACGGAGTCCTTCTTGGCGGCCTCGACGAAGCCGCAGGTGTTGACTACGGCGACGTCCGCTTCGGCGGCGTCGTCGACGAGCGACCAGCCGTCCGCCTCCAGTCGCCCGGCGAGTTCCTCGGAGTCCACCTCGTTGCGGGCGCATCCGAGCGTGACAAGGGCGACAGTACGGCGTTCAGGCATAGGCCCAAGATTAACGCGCGGCCTCCGGTGCCGTTCGCCCCGGAGGCCGCGCGCCTCGGATCAGCTGATCATCACCGGGCCTGTGCGGCCCCTGTGGTCAGCCAGCCTGCGGGTCCCCGGGGGTGTACGTGACGTGCACCACCTGCCCGTCCTTGCCGAGGAGGCCGAGGTCCTTGCCGTTGACGTACGCGTGCACGGCCCCGCCGTTGCCCAGCACCAGCTTGATCTGCTTGGGGTCGGTGAAGGTCTGGTCCTGGCCGTCGCTGATGTTGTTCTGGAACAGCGACTTGCCGTTGCTGTTCATCGCCGAGACCCAGCTGGTGCCCTCGGCGACCAGCTTCACGGTGACCTTGTCGGCCGGGACGGCGGCGATCGCGGCGGCGCTCGGGGCGGGCGCCGGCGGCTGGACGGCGGGCGAGGCGGCGGGGGCCACCGAGCCGGTGCCGGAGCCGCTGGGCAGCGGCGCGCTGGCGGAGCCGGTGGTGCCGTGCCCGCCCTTGCCGCTGACCAGGTTGAAGCCGATCAGGGCGACCACCGCGACGATCGCGGCGACCATGGCGGCCGCCCAGTTCGGCCGGCCGCGGCTGGGCACCTTGATCGGGCCGTTGTCGATCAGGGCGCTCGCCGGACGCTTGGCGGCCGGCGAGCCGCCGTGCGCGGCGTCGTAGCGGGCGACCAGCTCCTCGCCGTCGACGCCGACGGCGCGGGCGATCAGCCGGATGTGCCCGCGGGCGTAGAAGTCGCCTCCGCAGCGGCCGAAGTCGTCCTCCTCGACGGCATGGACGATCGGCACCCGGACGCGGGTGGCGGTACTCACCTGGTCCACCGTGAGTCCCGCGTCGATCCGGGCGGCGGACAGCACCCGGCCGATGCTCGGGGCATCGGCCGCCTGCACCGCGTCGTCGGTCGGCTCGACGGACGACGGGGTGTTCTCGCGGTCGGTGGACTTGCCGATGGTCACGGGGCACGCCTTTCGAGCGGATGGCCACCTGCTGGGGAACAGTCTAGGGGCGTGGGCGGATCGTTTCTCAAGCGGAACGGGCCCGAATGCGCACACCCGGTCCGACCGGGGTCCGGCACCCGGCTGAACGGTCGTCAGCGGAGCCGCACGCTGGGGACCCGATCTTCGCTTTCCGGCCTGTGACGCGGTGCGCGGACGTTCGGTTCCCCACTCCGCGCCTACCCTCCTCCGAACGAGTGACACCTCGTCCGGGACACGGGTTCGTCCGGCCCGCGGGGGCGCCGGACGACCGGTCCACCGGGCCCGCCGGGCCGCCCCGGCTCCGCAGGCTCACCCGCGGCCCCGCGGGCCCGCCCTCAGCCCCGCAGGGTCACCAGCACCCCGTCCAGCTCGTCCGGCTTGACCAGGACGTCGCGGGCCTTGGAGCCCTCGCTGGGGCCGACGATCCCCCGCGACTCCATCAGGTCCATCAGCCGGCCCGCCTTGGCGAAGCCGACCCGGAGCTTGCGCTGGAGCATCGAGGTCGAGCCGAACTGGGTGGAGACGACCAGCTCGGCCGCCTGGATCAGCAGGTCCAGGTCGTCGCCGATCTCCTCGTCGATCTCCTTCTTCGGCCCGCCGCCGACCGTGACGTCGTCCCGGTAGACGGCGGTCAGCTGGTCCTTGCAGTGCTGCACCACCTTGGCGATCTCCGCCTCGGTGACGAACGCGCCCTGCATCCGGATCGGCTTGCTGGCCCCCATCGGCAGGAAGAGCGCGTCGCCCTTGCCGATCAGCTTCTCCGCGCCGGGCTGGTCCAGGATGACCCGGGAGTCGGCCATCGCGGAGGTCGCGAAGGCCAGCCGGGACGGCACGTTGGCCTTGATCAGGCCGGTGACCACGTCCACCGAGGGCCGCTGGGTGGCGAGCACCAGGTGGATGCCGGCCGCGCGGGCCAGCTGGGTGATCCGGACCACCGAGTCCTCGACGTCGCGCGGCGCGACCATCATCAGGTCGGCCAGCTCGTCGACGATCACCAGCAGGTACGGGTACGGCCGCAGCTCCCGCTCGCTGCCGAGCGGCGGGGTGACGGTGCCGGCCCGCACCGCCGCGTTGAAGTCGTCCACGTGCCGGAAGCCGTACGCCGCGAGGTCGTCGTAGCGCATGTCCATCTCGCGCACCACCCACTGGAGGGCCTCGGCGGCCTTCTTGGGGTTGGTGATGATCGGAGTGATCAGGTGCGGGATGCCCTCGTAGGCGGTCAGCTCGACCCGCTTGGGGTCGACCAGCACCATCCGCACCTCGTCCGGGGTGGCCCGGGCGAGGATCGAGGTGATCAGGCAGTTGATGCAGGACGACTTGCCCGCGCCGGTCGCGCCGGCCACCAGGATGTGCGGCATCTTGGCCAGGTTGGCCATCACGCTGTGGCCCTCGACGTCCTTGCCCATGCCGACGACCATCGGGTGGCTGTCCTCGGCGGCCGCGCGCGAGCGCAGCAGGTCGCCGAGGTTGACCATCTCGCGGTCCCGGTTGGGGATCTCGATGCCGACCGCGGACTTGCCCGGGATCGGGCTGATGATCCGCACGTCCGGGCTGGCCACGGCGTACGCGATGTTCTTGGCGAGCGCGGTGATCCGCTCCACCTTGACGGCCGGGCCGAGCTCGACCTCGTAGCGGGTGACCGTCGGCCCCCGGGTGAAGCCGGTGACCCGGGCGTCCACCTTGAACTCGGAGAAGGTGCTGGTGAGCTGGGCGACCACCTCGTCGTTGAGCGCGCTGCGGGCCTTGGCCGGGCCGCCGCGCTCCAGCAGGTCGAGCGGTGGCAGCGCGTAGGTGACGCCCTCGCCGAGCTGGAGCTGCTCCATCCGCACCGGCGCCGGGCCGTGCTCCTCGGGGGCGCCGGGGCCGCCGCTGCGGGCGGCCGGGACGGCGGGCTCCTCGGGCGCGGCGGTGTAGTCCTGGACCTGGTGCATCATGTCCGCCACCGCGGAGGAGGCGGGCACGCCGTAGACCAGCGCGCCGTCCAGGTCGGCGGCCGCGCCGGCGGCCAGGTCGCGGGTGGCGTACGGGTCCAGCGGCTCCTTGTCCAGGGAGACCCGGACGGCCTCCGCCGGGTCCTCCGCGTCGCCCGTCCCGCGCCGGCGGCGGCGCCGGCGGGCGGCCACCTCGTCCGTCGGGCCGTCACCACCGGTGTCCACGGTGAACGGCAGCGCGTCGGGGTCGGCGTCCTCCGGCGGTTCGGTGGACAGCTCGCGCTCCGGCGTGCGCCCCCGGCGCAGCTCGTCCTCCGGCCCGGGCTCGACCACGCCGAGCCGTATCCCGATGCCCCGGATCCGCTCGCCGATGCGGTTGACCGGGGTGGCGGTGACCACCAGCAGGCCGAAGAAGGCCAGCAGCAGGAGCAGCGGCACGGCGAGCGCCGGCCCGGCGGCGGCCATCATCGGGGTGGACGCGGCCCAGCCGATGATGCCGCCGGCCGACCTTATCCGGGAGGCGCCGCTGCCCATCATGGGTGCGCCGCAGCCGATGTGGACCAGGCCGAGGACGCCGACCAGCAGCGCGCTCAGCCCGATCACGATCCGCCCGTTGGCCTCCGGCAGCTCCGGGTGGCGCCAGAGCCGGATCGCGATCGCGGCCAGCAGGAAGGGCACCAGCACGTCGAGCCGGCCGAACAGCCCGGACACCACAGCGGTGGCCGCCTCGCCCAGCCAGCCCTGCGGACTGAACCAGGTGCCGGCGGCGGTCACCAGCGCGAGCGCGAACAGCAGCAGGCCCACGCCGTCCTTGCGGTGGGCCGGGTCGAGGTTCTTGGCCCCGTCGCCGAAGCCCCGGAAGATCGCGGCGATCGGGCTGGCGATCGCGTTGAGGGCGCCCATCAGCACCGACCTGGACGGCGGCGCGGACGGCGCGGCCGACTTGGCCGCCGTCCTCTTCGCGGGAGCCGCCTTCTTCGCCGCCGCCTTCTTCGCGGGCGGCTTGCCCGGGGCTTTCGCCGCGGCCTTCTTGGACGGTCCCGGACTCGTCTTACGTGCTGCGTTCCCGGGCGTGCGAGTGGCCATGGGTCAGCAGCCTACCGGTGTGGACCACGGGTGCACATGCGCCGGAGCCGGGCCGCCCGGACGTGTCGCAGACACACCGTCACGCTGACCGGGATTCACCCGGCCGCCGCACCCGGACCACCCGTACGGGTGAACGCGGGGCAGCGGATCAGGAGCTTCCGGGGCGCATCGCGTCCAACGCCCGGCGCAGCCCCACGAGCTTGCGCTCCAGGTGCGCGGCGGTCGCCGCCACCCCGGCGTCCTCGACCCCGTCCAGCTGCTTGCCGAGCGCCTCCGCCTGCTCCTCGACCGCCGCCAGCCGCGCGGACAGCTCGCCCAGCAGCGCCCCGCCGAGGGCCGACTCGCCGCCGCCCGACTCCAGCTGCAGCCGCAGCAGCGCGGCCTGCTCCTTCAGCTGGCAGTTCTTGACGTACAGGTCGACGAAGACGGAGACCTTGGCGCGCAGCACCCACGGGTCGAAGGGCTTGGAGATGTAGTCCACGGCCCCGGCCGCGTAGCCGCGGAAGGTGTGGTGCGGGCCGTGGTTGAGCGCGGTCAGGAAGATGATCGGGATGTCCCGGGTGCGCTCGCGGCGCTTGATGTGGGCGGCCGTCTCGAAGCCGTCCATCCCGGGCATCTGGACGTCCAGCAGGATCACCGCGAAGTCGTCGGTGAGCAGCGCCTTGAGCGCCTCCTCGCCGGAGGCGGCGCGCACCAGCGTCTGGTCCAGCGCGGAGAGGATCGCCTCCAGCGCCAGCAGGTTCTCCGGTCGGTCGTCGACCAGGAGGATCTTCGCCTTCTGCATCAGGGCCCGCCCTCCTGTCGCCTGCCTGCTCGCCGGTGCAGGCACCCGCGTACCGCCCACCGCTACCCCGGTCATGCTAGCCGCACCCCCTCGCCCGGCACATCGCCCCGTCGGGACCCGATCCGGAGCGGCGCGCGGCCAGTGCTCCGGCGCACGCTCAGCAGGGCGTTGCCATCCGGTCACTGTTCGCAACGATCGGTGACCCTACCGGGTTCCCGGGGCCGACCGCCAGCAAACCGACCGACCGGCAGGCGTGAACCGCGGGGCCCGGCCCGGGCTTCACGCCTCCCCGGGCCGCCACGCGCCCGCCCCGGTACGCCCGTTCACGCACGGTCCCCGCTCAGCCACTCGTGCATCACCGACAACAGGTGGTCGGTCTCCACCGGCTTGGTGATGTGGTCGGTGGCGCCCGCCTCCAGCGACTTCTCCCGGTCGCCCTTCATCGCCTTGGCGGTCAGCGCGATGATCGGCAGACCGGCGAACTGGGGCATCCGGCGGATCGCCTCGGTGGTCGCGTAGCCGTCCATCTCCGGCATCATGATGTCCATCAGGACCAGCGCCACGTTCTCGTGCTGCTCCAGCATCTCGATGCCCTCGCGGCCGTTCTCGGCGTACAGGACGGTCAGACCGTGCTGCTCCAGCACGCTGGTGAGCGCGAACACGTTGCGGACGTCGTCGTCCACGATCAGCACCTGCTGGCCGTCGAAGCGCCGGTCGCCGTTGACCGGCCGGGGCCGCACCGGCTCCACCGGCCGCGGCCCGGCGGCGCTCTCCAGCGCCGCGCTGCGCCGGCGCTCCACGGCGCCGCGGCGGCGCTCCTCGGCCAGCTCGCGGACCTCCTGGGCCCAGTGGTCGGCCGGGTTCTCCCCGACCGGCACCGGGAGGCCCACCGGGGTCACGCCGACCGAGGCGCGCGGCGCCTGGGCGTTCGACCCGGCCAGGCGCTCGCCCGGGCGCGGCTCCCCGGCGGGGTCCGGGGCCTCGGTGCGCAGCGGCAGGTAGAGCGTGAACGTGGAGCCCTTGCCCAGCTCGCTCTCGGCGTGGATCTCGCCGCCGAGCAGCCGGGCGATCTCCCGGCTGATCGACAGGCCGAGGCCGGTGCCGCCGTACTTGCGGCTGGTGGTGCCGTCGGCCTGCTTGAACGCCTCGAAGATCTCCCGCAGCTTGTTGTCGGGGATGCCGATGCCGGTGTCGGAGACCGAGAAGGCGATCAGCCCGTCGTCCGGGCCCTGGATCGAGCCGGACTCCAGCAGCCGCTCCCGCACGTGCTGCGGGACCTCCTGGCCGGCCGGGCGGATCGAGAAGTCCACGGCCCCGGCGTCGGTGAACTTCACCGCGTTGGAGATCAGGTTGCGCAGCACCTGCTGGAGCCGCTGCTCGTCGGTGTGCAGGGTGACCGGCAGGGCGGGCGAGACCCGGACGGCGAAGTCCAGGTTCTTGTCCAGCGCGACCGGCTGGAAGGTGGCCTCCACGTAGTCGACCAGCTGGACCAGGGCGATCCGGGCCGGGCGGACGTCCATCTTCCCGGCCTCGACCTTGGAGAGGTCGAGGATGTCGTTGATCAGCTGGAGCAGGTCGGAGCCGGCGCCGTGGATGGTGTCGGCGAACTCGACCTGCTTCGGCGAGAGGTTGCCCTCGTTGTTGTCGGAGAGCAGCTTGGCCAGGATCAGCAGCGAGTTGAGCGGGGTGCGCAGCTCGTGCGACATGTTGGCGAGGAACTCGCTCTTGTACCGGGAGGCCAGGGCGAGCTGTTCGGCGCGCTCCTCCAGGACCTGCCGGGCCTCTTCGATCTCGCTGTTCTTGATCTCGATGTCGCGGTTCTGCTGGGCGAGTTGCTCGGCCTTCTCCTGCAACTCCTCGTTGGTGCGCTCCAGTTCCTCCTGGCGCGCCTCCAACTCCGCCGACCGCATGGAGAGTTCCGCGGTGAGCCGCTGGGACTCCAGCAGCAGGCCCTCGGTCTTGGTGTTGACGCTGATGGTGTTGACGGTGACGCCGATCAGGTCGGCGATCTGGTTCAGGAAGTCCAGCGCGACGGTGGTGAAGGAGCTGAAGGTGGCCAGCTCGATCACCCCGAGCAGCCGGCCCTCGAACAGCACCGGCAGCACCACGATGTGGGCCGGGGAGGCCTCGCCGAGACCGGAGGCGATCTTGAGGTACCCGGGCGGCGCCTCCTTGAGGATGATCGCCCGCTTCTCGACCGCGGCCTGGCCGATCAGCGACTCGCCGGGGCGGAAGGTGGTCGGCATCGCCCGCCGCTGGTAGCCGTAGCTGCCGATCAGCCGCAGCACGGTGTCGTTCTCGTCGTCGTCCTCGGTGATCAGCTCGGCGGTGCGGCCGGCCGGCTGGGCGAGGAAGAAGGCGCCGTGCTGGGCGGAGACCACCGGGGTCAGCTCGGTCATGATCAGCGACGCGACCGCCTCCAGGTCCCGGCGGCCCTGGAGCAGGCCGGAGATCCGGGCCAGGTTGGTCTTGAGCCAGTCCTGCTCCTGGTTGGTGCGGGTGGTCTCGCGCAGGTTGGCGATCATCTGGTTGATGTTGTCCTTGAGCTCGTCGAGCTCGCCGGCGGCGTCCACGTCGATCCGCAGGCTCAGGTCGCCCCTGGTCACCGCGGTGGCGACCTGGGCGATCGCGCGCACCTGCCGGGTCAGGTTGTTGGCCAGTTCGTTCACCGACTCGGTCAGGTCCTGCCAGGTGCCGTCCACCCCGGGCACCCGGGCCTGGCCGCCGAGGCGTCCGTCGGTGCCCACCTCGCGGGCGACCCGGGTGACCTCGTCGGCGAACGCGGAGAGCTGGTCGACCATGGTGTTGATGCTGGTCTTGAGCTGGAGGATCTCGCCGCTCGCGTCGACGTCGATCTTCTGCGAGAGGTCGCCGCGGGCCACCGCGGTGATCACCAGCGCGATGTTCCGCACCTGGCCGGTGAGGTTGTTGGCCATCAGGTTGACGTTGTCGGTCAGGTCCTTCCAGATGCCGGCCACGCCCGGCACGCTCGCCTGGCCGCCCAGGGTGCCGTCGGTGCCCACCTCGCGGGCCACCCGGGTCACCTCCACCGCGAAGGAGGAGAGCTGGTCGACCATGGTGTTGAGGGTCCCGGCGAGCGCCGCCACCTCGCCCTGCGCGTCGATGGAGATCTTCTTGGAGAGGTCGCCGCGGGCCACCGCGCCGGCCACCTCGGCGATGTTGCGCACCTGGCCGGTCAGGTTGGACGCCATGAAGTTGACGTTGTCGGTCAGGTCCTTCCAGATGCCCGACACCCCGCGCACCCGCGCCTGGCCGCCCAGGATCCCCTCGGTGCCCACCTCGCGGGCCACCCGGGTCACCTCGTCGGCGAAGGCCGACAGCTGGTCGACCATGGTGTTGACGGTCGTCACCAGCTCCAGGATCTCGCCCCGGGCGTCGACGGTGATCTTCTTCGACACGTCGCCGCGCGCCACCGCCGTGGTCACCTCGGCGATGCTGCGGACCTGACTGGTCAGGTTGTTGGCCATCAGGTTGACGGAGTTGGTCAGGTCCTTCCAGATGCCGGCCACCCCGGGCACGCTGGCCTGGCCGCCGAGGATGCCCTCGGTGCCGACGTCCCGGGCCACCCTGGTGACCTCGTCCGCGAAGGCGCCCAGCTGGTCCACCATCGTGTTGATGGTGTTCTTCAGCTCCAGGATCTCCCCGCGCGCGTCCACCTGGATCTTCTGCGACAGGTCGCCCTTGGCCACCGCGGTCGTCACCTGGGCGATGTTGCGCACCTGATCGGTGAGGTTGTTCGCCATGAAGTTGACGTTGTCGGTCAGGTCCCGCCACACCCCGGCCGCCCAGGGCACCTGCGCCTGGCCGCCCAGCCGGCCCTCGGTGCCCACCTGACGGGCCACCCTGGTCACCTGCTCGGCGAAGCCGGAGAGCTGGTCCACCATCGTGTTGATGGTGTTCTTCAGCTCCAGCATCTCGCCGCGCGCGTCCACCTCGATCTTCTGCGAGAGGTCCCCGCGCGCCACCGCCGTGGTCACCTGGGCGATGTTGCGGACCTGGCCGGTCAGGTTGTCGGCCATGAAGTTCACCGAGTCGGTGAGGTCCCGCCACACCCCGGCCACGCCCGGCACCTGCGCCTGGCCGCCCAGCCGGCCCTCCGTCCCCACGTCCCTGGCCACCGTGGTGACCTGCGCGGCGAAGCCGTTCAGCTGGTCCACCATCGTGTTGACGGTGTTCTTCAGCTCCAGCATCTCGCCGGCCACCTCGACGGTGACCTTGCGGGACAGGTCGCCCTTGGCCACCGCGGTGGTCACCTGGGCGATGTTGCGCACCTGCGCGGTCAGCCGCCCGGCCATGGTGTTGACCGAGTCCGCCAGGTCCTTCCAACTGCCCGACACGCTGCGGACCTTGGCCTGGCCGCCGAGCTTGCCCTCGGTGCCGACCTCGCGGGCCACCCGGGTCACCTCGTCGGTGAACTCCGAGAGCTGGTCCACCAGCCCGTTGACGGTCCGCCCGATCCTCAGGTACTCGCCGCGCAGCGGGTGGCTCACCCCGTTGCCGTGCAGCGAGCGCAGCTCCATCTTCTGGTCCAGGTCGCCCTCGGCGATCGAGGTCAGCACCCGGCCCACGTCGGCCATCGGCCGGGCCAGGTCGTCGATCAGCGCGTTGCAGTTGTCGACCGCCGCCATCCAGGCGCCCTCGCCCGCGCCGGTCTCCAGCCGCTCGTTCAGCCGGCCCTCGCGGCCCACCGCGCGCCGCACCCGCGCCAGTTCGCCGGTCAGGTGCTGGTTGCGCTCGGCGACCTCGTTGAACACCGCGGCGATCTCCGCCAGCGGTCCGTCACCCGGCACGGTCAGCCGGCGGCGGAAGTTCCCGTCCCGCATCGCGGTCAGCGCGGACAGCAGCTTGCGCAGGTCGGCGGGCTCCGCGCCACGGTTGTGGCTCGCTCGCCGGCCGGCCGCGTTCCGCGGCGCGGTCCCGGAGCGGCCGCCGCGCTGGGCGGGCGGCGTCGTACCGGTTGCGTCCTTGGTGGCCGAACTCAACGGGCCCCTCCCACATCGTGAACCGTCCGGTGGCCGCCCGTGCCGGGCCCGGCACGCGCCCGGGCACCGGCCCGGCTGGGCTGCGTACCGGCGGCCTTCGGCGCGCCGGCACCCACACGACCGTACTGCTCGTACCGGTCATCGCGGACCCCCCAGTCTGGCAGCACCTGCGCCCGGTGCACGGCCGGTTGCGCACGGTTGGTACCGCACCGTCCGAAACAGGTGGGCAGAATCACCCTCAGGTGCCTGTTTCGGCGCCCCGCCCCCACGGGGAACCAAGCGGAAAGTAGGGTGGAGCGCTGCACCGGGCCACGACCCGACCCAGCGCCGCCGCTCACCCCCCGGCGGCGCGTACGGGGAAGTCGCCGCACCCCGGACAGCCAGGGCCAGAGCAGCAGAGGAGAAGTGGCAACGTGGTCACCGCACGCGCAGCCGCCACGTTCGACCCCGACGGCCGGTCCGCGGCCGCCGCCCGGGGCTTCGTCCGGGACGCGCTGCTCGGCTGGGGCCTGCCCGAGGTCGTCGACGACGCGGTCGTCCTGGTCAGCGAGCTGGTCACCAACGCCGTCGTGCACGCCGGCACCGCCGCCGAGGTCTGCTGCCTCCGCGAGGAGGAGACCGTCCGGATCGAGGTCACCGACCACCACCCGGAACGCGGCCTGCCCTCCCTCGGCGACGGACCCGTCACCGCCTCCGACCGCTACGCCGACCCCGACGGCGAGGGCGGCCGCGGACTCCTGATGTGCTCCGCCCTCGCCGAACGGTGGGGCGTCGAGTACGGGGCCGGCCGCAAGACCGTCTGGTTCCGCCTCCTGCTGCCCGCACAGGTGGTCGGCACCCGCTACGCCGTTCCCGCCACCCCCGGCAGCGACCTGCCGAGCGGCCCCGGCCCGGTGCACGTCGCCGTCGTCCAACTCGACGAGGACGGCCGCGTCCTGGCCTGGAACCCGGACGCCGAAGCCCTCTTCCGGTACCCCGCCGCCACCGTCCTCGGCCGCCCCTGGGCCGACCTGGCCGTCTGGCCGCAGTCCCCCGGCCGCGGCCCCGGCCTCGCCGACACCCTGCGGATGGCCCGCTGGGAGGGCGGCTACGGGATCCGCCGCCGGGACGGCCACGAGGTCGAGGTGTACGGCGTCCAGGTCCGGGTCCGCGACACCGAGGGCGTCCCCTCCACGCTCTGCCTGCTCGTCCTCGAACCCGACCGCGCCGTGCTGCGCTCCCCCGCCCGCGCCCTGCCCGGCGAGCGCCCCGACCAGGCCGGCCCCCGGCTCGACCTGCTGGCCGGCCCGGTCGCCACCGACGACCTCGACACCCTGCTGCAGCGCACCGTCGAACGCGCCCGCGACCTGCTCGACGGCGACGCCGCGTACCTGCTGCTCACCACCGAGGACGAGACCGAGTTCGAGGTCCGCGCCGCCACCGGCCTCACCTCCGGGCACCGCCGGCACACCCGCTTCCCGGTCGAGACCGGCAGCCGCTACCACTCCGCCCGGCTGCCCTCCGTCCACGAGGACCTCTCCGCCCGCCCCACCGGCCTGCCCCTGCTCTCCGACAGCGGCATGCGCTCCCTGCTGACCGTGCCGCTCAAGGTCGAGGGCCGCCTGATCGGCTCGCTCGGCATCGCCGCCACCGCCCCCGGCCGCTACGACAACGAGGACGCGCTGCGCCTGCAGTTCGCCGCCGACCGGGTCGCCCTCGCGGTCGAGAGCACCCGGCTGACCGAACTCGAACGGCTGCGCCGGGGCTCGCTCTCCTTCCTCGTCGAGGCCTCCGACCTGCTGGCCGGCACCCTCGAACACGAGCAGACCCTCGCCCTCATGGCCCAGATGGCCGTGCCCACCCTCGCCTCCTGGTGCGCGCTCTACACCACGGCCGACCACACCTCCCCGGCCCGGCTCGCCTTCGTCCTGCACGAGGACGAGGACCGCATCGACCCGCTGCGCGACCTGCTCGACAAGACCCCCGTCCCGGAGGCCGGCCCGACCCACGGCGTCCGCTTCTGGCGGGCACCGGCCGAGACCGCCGAGGCCGGCGGCCTCACCGACAGCCCCGAACTCGCCGGTCTGCTGGGCGAGACCGTCGTCATCGCGCTGACCGCCCGCAACCGGGTCATCGGCCTGCTGGCGCTGGGCGTCCCGTCCGGCGTCCGCTTCCGCCAGGAGATCCTCGAACTCGCCGAGGACCTCTCCCGCCGCGCCGCCCTCGCCCTGGACAACTCCCGCCTCTACTCCGAGCGCACCGCCACCAGCCAGGCCCTGCAGCGCAGCCTGCTCCCGCCGGACCTGCCGGAGATCCCCGGCGTCGAGGTGGACGTCTACTACCAGGCCGCCGGCGAGGGCAACGAGGTCGGCGGGGACTTCTACGACCTGTTCACCATCCGCGAGGGCACCTACGGCTTCGCCATCGGCGACGTCTGCGGCACCGGCCCCGAGGCCGCCTCGGTCACCGGCCTGGCCCGGCACTCGCTGCGCCTGCTCGCCCGCGAGGGCCTGGACGCCCCGCAGGTGCTCCGCCGCCTCAACGCGGCCATCCTGGACGAGGGTGCGCGCAGCCGCTTTCTCACCCTGCTCTACGGCGAGTTGACGCCCCGCCCGGACGGCAGCACCGAGCTCTCCCTGGTCTGCGCCGGCCACCCGCTGCCGCTGCGGCTGCGCACCGACGGCCGGGTCGACCGCGCCGCCACCCCGCAGCCGCTGCTCGGCGTCATGGACGACCTCGACCTCACCGCCGAGCACCTGGTGCTCTCCCCGGGCGAGGTCCTGCTCTGCGTCACCGACGGCGTCACCGAACGCCGGGAGGGCCGCCGGATGCTGGGCGACGACGGCCTCGCCGAGGTGCTCACCGGCTGCACCGGCCTGACCGCCGGCGCCGTCGCGGCCCGCGTCCAGCGCGCCGTCGAGCGCTTCGCCCCCGAGCCGCCCTCCGACGACATGGCGATCCTGACCCTGCGGGTGCCCAACCAGCGCCAGCCGTGAGCGTTCCACAGCTGACGCAGTCACAAATTGTTATCTTCACAAGGGTACAAGCGCCCGACGCCGGGTAGACCGATCCCACCGGGAAATCCACCCGGCGGGGACGTGACCAGCGGGCTCTCCGCTGGCCCATCACTTCCGACCGCAGCCCACGCACGCTCACAGCCGTGCGTCCTCGGCGCGGTCGCGCGCATCCACCCATCGGAACCACACCACAGCGTTACTGCGCCCTGCGCGCGCCCAGAGTGAAAGGAGCCTCCGGTGAGCAATGACGCTACCGGGGCAACGAACGCCCGCTCCACCGGAGCCGACGCGGGTAACCTCGGCTACCTCGCCCTCGGCCTGACACTGCTCGCCTACGGCCTGCTCTCCACCGGCATCCTGCACGGCGCCGGCGTCGGGGACGCGGCCCACCTCGCCCACCTGCTCGGCGGCGTCACCCTCTTCATCGCGGGCCTCTGGCAGCTCCGCGGCGGCGAGGGCTTCACCGGAACCGCGTTCACCACCCTCGGCGCCTTCTGGGCGACCTGGTCCGCCGCCGGCGGAGCGGGCAAGAACGCCGCCGGACTGTTCCTGCTCCTGTGGGCCCTGCTCGCCCTCACCCTCACCGCGGCGGGTTGGGGCGCGGGCCTGCTCAGCCGCGCCGTCTACGGCCTGCTGACGCTCTCCCTGCTCCTGTCCGCCATCGCCACCTTCGGCGGCTACGGCGGCCTGGCCAAGCTCGCCGGCTGGGTCGCGGCCGCCTCCGGGCTCGCCGCCTGGTACTGGGCCACCTCCGCGCTGAGCAACGGCGCCTGGGGAAAGCTCGCCCTACCGGTCAAGTGAGACGCTGACGGCTGAGTCGCTGACGGCTCGACCGCCAGCTCGACCGAGGCTCAACCGACCTGCTCCAACCGCTCATCGGCGGTGCGGGGCCGGGTCTCCGTCCCGACGGAGACCCGGCCCCGTCGGCGTGCCGCCAGCGCCAGGACGGCGTAGGCGAACAGGAGGATCGCCACGGCGACGACGCCGTCCGCCCAGAAGTGGTTGGCCGTCACCACGACCACCGCGACCGTCAACACCGGATGCAGCACCACGGCCCACCGCAGCGAACTCCGGGACACCCGGATCACCGCGACCGCGGCCAGCACGCACCAGGCCACGTGCACCGAGGGCATCGCCGACAGCTGGTCCGCCACCACGACGCCGCCCATCGCGCCCCCGTACACCGACTGCCCGTACTGCGCGGCCACGTCGACGAAACCGCTCCCCGGCAGCATCCGGGGCGGCGCCACCGGGATGAACTGCACCAGCAGACAGACCGCGGTCGTGATCACCACCGTGTTCCGCACCCACGCGTACCGCTCGCGGTGCCGCACGAACACCCAGAGCAGGACGCCGAGCATCACCGCGAAGTGCATGACCGCGTAGTAGTAGTTCGCCAGCCGCACCAGCACCGGGTACGGCGTCACCGCCGCCTGCCAGGACGCCTCGTCCGGCAACCCGATCACCTGCTCGGTGTGGTGGATCCAGTCCGCCCGGTCCAGCGCGTGGTCCGCGCTCATCACCGACAGGTGCCCGACCAGCTGCCACAGCGCGAAGAGCGCCAGCAGCGTGCCGGCCTCCCGCAGCAACGCCGTCAGCCCCGGCTTCCGAACCCTCGACGCGACGTACGCGCCCGCGTAGAGGCCGGCGGCGGCGCCCCCGGCCGACTGCCAGGTGAGGGTCAGATTCTGCATTGGCAGAGGGTAACGCAAAAAGCCCCATCCGGGATCCGGATGGGGCTTTTTGGAATGATTGTTCGGCGGCGTCCTACTCTCCCACAGGGTCCCCCCTGCAGTACCATCGGCGCTGTGAGGCTTAGCTTCCGGGTTCGGAATGTAACCGGGCGTTTCCCTCACGCTATGACCACCGAAACACTATGAAACTGTCAACCGACACCCGACCAAGAATCGGGTGGGTCGTTGTTTCAGAACAACACAGTGGACGCGAGCAACTGAGGACAAGCCCTCGGCCTATTAGTACCGGTCAACTCCACCCCTTACAGGGCTTCCATATCCGGCCTATCAACCCAGTCGTCTACTGGGAGCCTTACCCTCTCAAGGAGGTGGGAGTGCTCATCTCGAAGCAGGCTTCCCGCTTAGATGCTTTCAGCGGTTATCCCTCCCGAACGTAGCCAACCAGCCATGCCCTTGGCAGGACAACTGGCACACCAGAGGTTCGTCCGTCCCGGTCCTCTCGTACTAGGGACAGCCCTTCTCAACACTCCTACGCGCACAGCGGATAGGGACCGAACTGTCTCACGACGTTCTAAACCCAGCTCGCGTACCGCTTTAATGGGCGAACAGCCCAACCCTTGGGACCTACTCCAGCCCCAGGATGCGACGAGCCGACATCGAGGTGCCAAACCATCCCGTCGATATGGACTCTTGGGGAAGATCAGCCTGTTATCCCCGGGGTACCTTTTATCCGTTGAGCGACGGCGCTTCCACAAGCCACCGCCGGATCACTAGTCCCTACTTTCGTACCTGCTCGACCCGTCAGTCTCACAGTCAAGCTCCCTTGTGCACTTACACTCAACACCTGATTGCCAACCAGGCTGAGGGAACCTTTGGGCGCCTCCGTTACCCTTTAGGAGGCAACCGCCCCAGTTAAACTACCCACCAGACACTGTCCCTGATCCGGATCACGGACCCAGGTTAGACATCCAGCACGACCAGAGTGGTATTTCAACGGCGACTCCACAACAACTGGCGTTGCTGCTTCAAAGTCTCCCACCTATCCTACACAAGCCGAACCGAACACCAATATCAAGCTATAGTAAAGGTCCCGGGGTCTTTCCGTCCTGCTGCGCGAAACGAGCATCTTTACTCGTAATGCAATTTCACCGGGCCTATGGTTGAGACAGTCGAGAAGTCGTTACGCCATTCGTGCAGGTCGGAACTTACCCGACAAGGAATTTCGCTACCTTAGGATGGTTATAGTTACCACCGCCGTTTACTGGCGCTTAAGTTCTCAGCTTCGCCCCACCGAAATGGAGCTAACCGGTCCCCTTAACGTTCCAGCACCGGGCAGGCGTCAGTCCGTATACATCGCCTTACGGCTTCGCACGGACCTGTGTTTTTAGTAAACAGTCGCTTCTCGCTGGTCTCTGCGGCCACCCCCAGCTCAAGGTGCAAGACCCATCACCAGGAATGGCCCCCCTTCTCCCGAAGTTACGGGGGCATTTTGCCGAGTTCCTTAACCATAGTTCACCCGAACGCCTCGGTATTCTCTACCTGACCACCTGAGTCGGTTTGGGGTACGGGCCGCCATGAAACTCGCTAGAGGCTTTTCTCGACAGCATAGGATCATCCACTTCACCACAATCGGCTCGGCATCAGGTCTCAGCCTCAATGAGTGACGGATTTGCCTATCACTCGGCCTACACCCTTACCCCGGGACTACCACCGCCCGGGCTGGACTACCTTCCTGCGTCACCCCATCGCTCACCTACTACCCTGTTGGGTCACCGGCTCCACCACTTCCCTTTGCCCGAAGGCTCCAGGACGGCTTCACGGGCTTAGCATCAAGAGGTTCAGCGTTGGCGCTTCAAAGCGGGTACGGGAATATCAACCCGTTGTCCATCGACTACGCCTGTCGGCCTCGCCTTAGGTCCCGACTTACCCTGGGCAGATCAGCTTGACCCAGGAACCCTTGGTCAATCGGCGCAAGAGTTTCCCACTCTTGTATCGCTACTCATGCCTGCATTCTCACTCGTATACCGTCCACGACTGGTTTCCACCGCCGCTTCACCCGGCACACGACGCTCCCCTACCCATCCACAGCCGTTAGGCCTTCGCATGTGAATGACACGACTTCGGTGATGTGCTTGAGCCCCGCTACATTGTCGGCGCGGAATCACTTGACCAGTGAGCTATTACGCACTCTTTCAAGGGTGGCTGCTTCTAAGCCAACCTCCTGGTTGTCTCTGCGACTCCACATCCTTTCCCACTTAGCACACGCTTAGGGACCTTAGTCGGTGTTCTGGGCTGTTTCCCTCTCGACCATGGAGCTTATCCCCCACAGTCTCACTGCCACGCTCTCACTTACCGGCATTCGGAGTTTGGCTAAGGTCAGTAACCCGGTAAGGCCCATCGCCTATCCAGTGCTCTACCTCCGGCAAGAAACACGTGACGCTGCACCTAAATGCATTTCGGGGAGAACCAGCTATCACGGAGTTTGATTGGCCTTTCACCCCTAACCACAGGTCATCCCCCAGGTTTTCAACCCTGGTGGGTTCGGTCCTCCACACGGTCTTACCCGCGCTTCAACCTGCCCATGGCTAGATCACTCCGCTTCGGGTCTTGGGCATGCAACTGGGTCGCCCTATTCGGACTCGCTTTCGCTACGGCTACCCCACACGGGTTAACCTCGCTACACACCGCAAACTCGCAGGCTCATTCTTCAAAAGGCACGCAGTCACGGCCCACCAGCAAGCTGATGAACGACGCTCCCACGGCTTGTAGGCACACGGTTTCAGGTACTATTTCACTCCGCTCCCGCGGTACTTTTCACCATTCCCTCACGGTACTATCCGCTATCGGTCACTAGGGAATATTTAGGCTTAGCGGGTGGTCCCGCCAGATTCACACGGGATTTCTCGGGCCCCGTGCTACTTGGGAGTTCTTCAAACGAGCCGTACAGATTTCGTCTACGGGGGTCTTACCCTCTACGCCGGACCTTTCGCATGTCCTTCGACTACCCATACGGTTTCTGACTCGCCGACCGGCCGGCAGACCGATCAAGAAAAATCCCACGACCCCGCATTGGCAACCCCTGCCGGGTCTCACACCAATACGGTTTAGCCTCATCCAGTTTCGCTCGCCACTACTCCCGGAATCACGGTTGTTTTCTCTTCCTGCGGGTACTGAGATGTTTCACTTCCCCGCGTTCCCTCCACACTGCCTATGTGTTCAGCAGCGGGTGACAGCCCATGACGACTGCCGGGTTTCCCCATTCGGACACCCCCGGATCAAAGCTCGGTTGACAGCTCCCCGGGGCCTATCGCGGCCTCCCACGTCCTTCATCGGTTCCTAGTGCCAAGGCATCCACCGTGCGCCCTTAAAAACTTGGCCACAGATGCTCGCGTCCACTGTGCAGTTCTCAAACAACGACCAGTCACACACCCTCAACACTCCGAAGAGCGCCTCGAGTGAGGCCGGCACTGAGACAACGGAAACCCGTTCCCTCAGGACCCAACAACGTGCCCGACACAACCCGCAGTGCTCTGTTTTCCACGCCGAAGCAGTACTAACAGGCCCTTACGAGCTGTGCCGAATAGTCAACGTTCCACCCATGAGCGACCGTGCAGAACATTCGCCTGCAAGCGGCCATGTGCTCCTTAGAAAGGAGGTGATCCAGCCGCACCTTCCGGTACGGCTACCTTGTTACGACTTCGTCCCAATCGCTGGTCCCACCTTCGACGGCTCCTCCCCTTACGGGTTAGGCCACCGGCTTCGGGTGTTACCGACTTTCGTGACGTGACGGGCGGTGTGTACAAGGCCCGGGAACGTATTCACCGCAGCATGCTGATCTGCGATTACTAGCAACTCCAACTTCATGGGGTCGAGTTGCAGACCCCAATCCGAACTGAGGCCGGCTTTTTGGGATTCGCTCCGCCTCGCGGCATCGCAGCCCTTTGTACCGACCATTGTAGCACGTGTGCAGCCCAAGACATAAGGGGCATGATGATTTGACGTCGTCCCCACCTTCCTCCGAGTTGACCCCGGCAGTCTCCTGTGAGTCCCCATCACCCCGAAAGGCATGCTGGCAACACAGAACAAGGGTTGCGCTCGTTGCGGGACTTAACCCAACATCTCACGACACGAGCTGACGACAACCATGCACCACCTGTATACCGACCACAAGGGGGCACCTGTCTCCAGGTGTTTCCGGCATATGTCAAGCCTTGGTAAGGTTCTTCGCGTTGCGTCGAATTAAGCCACATGCTCCGCTGCTTGTGCGGGCCCCCGTCAATTCCTTTGAGTTTTAGCCTTGCGGCCGTACTCCCCAGGCGGGGAACTTAATGCGTTAGCTGCGGCACCGACGACGTGGAATGTCGCCAACACCTAGTTCCCAACGTTTACGGCGTGGACTACCAGGGTATCTAATCCTGTTCGCTCCCCACGCTTTCGCTCCTCAGCGTCAGTAATGGCCCAGAGATCCGCCTTCGCCACCGGTGTTCCTCCTGATATCTGCGCATTTCACCGCTACACCAGGAATTCCGATCTCCCCTACCACACTCTAGCCTGCCCGTATCGAATGCAGACCCGGGGTTAAGCCCCGGGCTTTCACATCCGACGCGACAGGCCGCCTACGAGCTCTTTACGCCCAATAATTCCGGACAACGCTCGCACCCTACGTATTACCGCGGCTGCTGGCACGTAGTTAGCCGGTGCTTCTTCTGCAGGTACCGTCACTTGCGCTTCTTCCCTGCTGAAAGAGGTTTACAACCCGAAGGCCGTCATCCCTCACGCGGCGTCGCTGCATCAGGCTTTCGCCCATTGTGCAATATTCCCCACTGCTGCCTCCCGTAGGAGTCTGGGCCGTGTCTCAGTCCCAGTGTGGCCGGTCGCCCTCTCAGGCCGGCTACCCGTCGTCGCCTTGGTAGGCCATTACCCCACCAACAAGCTGATAGGCCGCGGGCTCATCCTGCACCGCCGGAGCTTTACACCAACCCCCATGCGGAGGAAGGTCATATCCGGTATTAGACCCCGTTTCCAGGGCTTGTCCCAGAGTGCAGGGCAGATTGCCCACGTGTTACTCACCCGTTCGCCACTGATCCACCCCGAAGGGCTTCACCGTTCGACTTGCATGTGTTAAGCACGCCGCCAGCGTTCGTCCTGAGCCAGGATCAAACTCTCCGTGAATGTATACCCGTAATCGGGTCGACACCCGCGTTGAGCGGCACGGCAACCACCGGAATAGGGCGGCCCCGCGCACTGCGTCCTCGCTAGTGTTTTACTTCAAAAGGAATCTCCAACCCCAGAAAAATCTGAGGCCGGGGATGTCAACATATCTGGCGTTGACTTTTGGCACGCTGTTGAGTTCTCAAGGAACGGACGCTTCCTTCGGACTGCCTTCCAGCAGGCCCTCCGGGCTTCGTTCTTTCGTGTTTCCAGCTTATCAGATGTTTTCCGCGCCGTTTCCGGGCTTCCTCATCCAACTCGCCGGTGTCTTCTGCGGCTTGACGCCCCGTCCGACGTTTCAAACTCTAGCCGATCCCCGCTCCGAAAAGCGAATCGACCGCAACCCATTAAAACGAGCACGCCGAATAAGAACCGAGCCACGACGCGGAAATGCGAACGCGACCCAGCCCGAACTGGGAAGTGGTGTTTCAGAGGATTGGCTGCCCCGGGACCGTCCGCGCAGATGCGTGTCCGGTGCTCCCTGCCAGGCAGCTCGAAGAACTCTACGCTCTCCTGCGGTCGGATGCAAACGGCAGGCAAACGCCCGTCGACCGGGCCCCGGGGAGATGGGGTCCGGTCGACGGGTCGGTGAAGCGCGGGCTCAGCTGTTGGTGGGGAAGCCGAGGTTGATGCCGCCGTGCGACGGGTCCAGCCAGCGCTGGGTCACGGCCTTGCCGCGGGTGAAGAAGTGCACGCCGTCCGGGCCGTACGCGTGGGCGTCGCCGAAGAGCGAGGCCTTCCAGCCGCCGAAGGAGTAGTAGGCGACCGGCACCGGGATCGGGACGTTGATGCCGACCATGCCGACCTCCACCTCGAACTGGAAGCGCCGGGCGGCGCCGCCGTCGTTGGTGAACAGGGCGGTGCCGTTGCCGTACGGGTTGGCGTTGATCAGCTCCAGGCCCTCCTCGTAGGAGGCGACGCGCACGACCGAGAGGATCGGGCCGAAGATCTCGTCGTTGTAGACGGACATGCCGGGCTTCACGTGGTCGAACAGCGTCGGGCCGAGCCAGAAGCCGTCGGTGGTCGGGGTGCCGTCCTTGTCCTCGGCGGCGATCGGGTGCTTGCGGCCGTCCACGGCGAGCTCGGCGCCGTCGGCGATGCCGGACTCCACGTAGGAGGTGACCTTGTCCCGGTGCTGGCCGGTGACCAGCGGGCCCATCTCGGAGTCGCCGTTGCAGCCCGGGCCGACCTTGAGGCCGGCGACCCGCTGCTTGATCTTCTCGACCAGCTCGTCGCCGATCGGGTCGACCGCGACCAGGACGGACACCGCCATGCAACGCTCGCCGGCCGCGCCGAATCCGGCGTTGACGGCGGCGTCGGCGGCGAGGTCCAGGTCGGCGTCGGGCAGGACCAGCATGTGGTTCTTGGCGCCGCCCAGGGCCTGCACGCGCTTGCCGTAGCGGGTGCCGGTCTCGTAGACGTAGCGGGCGATCGGGGTGGAGCCGACGAAGCTGACGGACTTGATGTCCGGGTGCTCCAGCAGGCGGTCGACGGCCACCTTGTCGCCGTGCACGACGTTGAAGACGCCGTCCGGCAGGCCGGCCTCCTTCCACAGTCCGGCGAGGAAGTTGGCGGCGGACGGGTCCTTCTCCGAGGGCTTGACCACGACGGTGTTGCCGGCCGCGATCGCGATCGGGAAGAACCACATCGGCACCATGGCCGGGAAGTTGAACGGCGAGATGATCGCGACCGGGCCGAGCGGCTGGCGGATCGAGTAGACGTCGATGCCGGTGGAGGCCTGCTCGGTGAAGCCGCCCTTGATGAGCTGCGGGATGCCGCAGGCGTACTCCACGACCTCCAGGCCGCGGGCGATCTCGCCCAGGGCGTCGGAGTGGACCTTGCCGTGCTCCGACACGATGATCGAGGCCAGCTCCTCGCGGCGGGCGTTCAGCAGCTCGCGGAAGGCGAAGAGCACGGTCGACCGCTTGGCGACCGAGGCGGTGCGCCACTCGGTGAACGCCGAGGCGGCGGCGGCCACGGCCTGGTCGACCTCGGCGATGCCGGCGAAGTCGACCTGGCCGGCGACCTGTCCGGTGGCCGGGTCGAAGATGTCACCGCGGCGGGGCGCCGCACCGGCGGTGGCGACCGGCTTGCCGGAGATCCAGTGAATGATGTGCTTGCTCAAGGTCCGTCTGCCTCCGAAGTCCCGGGCGGCGTCCTGCCACCGGTCCGGTCTGGCGCCGCCCGCGAGTGGGCCGGGCGACGGAAATTCACGGGGCTACCGCGCTCGTCTCCCAGTCTGGTCCCCGACCGGGCCGGGCTCAACGAACAGGCTGACGGGGATCTCGGATTCAGCCTTACAGGTCGTCCGGTCGCTACTCCGAACGTGTTGCTCCCCCCGGCCCCCGGCCCCGCCCAGCCGCGAGTCCTCAGGCCTCCTCGTCCTCCGGGGACGACTCCTCCAGGTACGGGTCCTCCGGGTACGGGTCCTCCAGGTACGGATCGTGCAGTCCGTCCGCCGCCTCCCGGGTCTCCAGCAGGTCCAGCCGCAGGTCCTGCGCCCACGCCAGCGCCCACCGCTTCCGCTCACCCACGGCTCCGGCCGGCACGCCCCGGGCGCGGAACCGCCCGTCGGCCGCCTCGGCGAGCGTCTCCAGCCGGTCGGCGAGCGCCGCCGGCTGGAGGTCCGGGTCCAACTCACCTGCTAGGGCGATCAGTTCGCCCTCCCGGTAGAAGCGGGTGAGGGCGTGGACGTCGATCAGGTCGCGCGGCATGCCCCGGTCCACGAGCAGCACGGTGGTCAGCGCCGCCGCGTCCTCCAGGGCGACGACCGGCAGGACCACCGGCGGCTCGTCCGGCCCGGGCGCACCGAGGTCGAGCCGGACCGGCCGGTGGGCCAGCGGCTCCTTGCGCAGCTCCACCGAGTGCGTCCGGCCGCCCAGCGCGAGCCGTACGGTGAGCTGCTCCAGCCGGGGGGTGCCCGGCCGCTCGGCCACCCCGCCGCCCGCGGCGCGGTACGCCTCGGTGAGGGCGTCGGCGACCTCCGGCAGGTCGGCGCCGCCGGTCGCCAGGGTGAGCCCGTCCTGCGCGCAGGCGGCGATGCCGTGGGCGCGCAGCGCGTGCCCGCCGGCGAGGACGAGCCCGTACCGGTCGCAGACCGGCGCGGCCAGACCGGCCAGGCGCAGCTGGGCGCGGCCCGGCCGGAGGGAGGCGTCGACGGTGTGCGGGGCGCTGGTCACCCCTCCAGTCTGACCCGGCCGCCCGCTCGGCGCGCCACCGCCGATGCGGTCACCACCCGCCGAGTCCGGCCGCCGCCTCGTGCAGGGCGAGTTCCAGCAGTACCGGGTCGTTCAGCCGCCCGGAGCCGTCCGGCGGGACGAGCCAGCGCACGCCGCGGCTGGTGCGTTCGGGGTGCGGGACGACGATCCAGGTGCCCTCCCCCGCGCCGCGCACCCCGGTGCCGACCCAGCGGGCGGCGGTGCCGACCGGCACCAGGAAGCTGACGTGCTCCGCGCCGAAGTCGGTGAGGACGGGGCCGCGGAGGCCGCCGTCGAGGAGCTCCAGGGCCGGGTGCCCGAGCCGTCCGGGGACGGAGAGGACGTCCCAGCGGCGGCCGGCCGGTAGCAGCATCAGGCCCAGCCCGGTGCGTTCCCACTGCTTCCGGAAGGACTCCGGGTCCGGTGCCACCTGGGCGAGCCAGTGCAGTCCGGTGCTCTCCATGTCTGTCCCCGCTTCTCGCCGTTCGTACTGTTCGGGCGGCGGCGGGAAGGACCGCGACCCGCCGCCACCAAGGAGAGGCGGACGGCGGGTCCCTCTTACACGGGTCCGGGGAAGCTTCGGACCTGCTCGCGCGGGGTCAGCTGTCGAAGCCCAGCCCCAGCCGGTCGAGCGTGCGCAGCCAGAGGTTGCGGTGGCCGCCGTTGCGGTCGGCCCGCTCCAGCGAGCGGGTGGTGATCTCGATCCCGGCCCAGCGGACCGGCTCGGGCGGAAACGGCAGCGGCTTGCTGCGCACCATCTCCAGCGAGGTGCGCTCGGTGCGCTCGCCCGCGAGCAGGTCGAGCATCACCTCGGCGCCGAAGCGGGTCGCGCCGACGCCGAGCCCGGTGTAGCCGACCGCGTAGGCGACCTTGCCCCGGTACCCGGTGTCGAAGAAGGCCGAGAACCGGCTGCAGGTGTCGATCGCGCCGCCCCAGGCGTTGGTGAAGCGCACCCCCTCCAGCTGCGGGAAGCAGCGGAAGAAGTTGTTCGCCAGGGTGCGGAAGGTCTCCGGCCGCTGGTCGTACTCGTGCCGGACGTGGCCGCCGTAGTGGTAGACCGCGTCGTAGCCGCCCCACAGGATCCGGTTGTCGGCGGAGAGCCGGAAGTAGTGGAACTTGTTGGCGCTGTCGCCGAGCCCCTGGCGCCCGCGCCAGCCGATCGAGGCGAGCTGCGCCTCGTCGAGCGGTTCGGTCATCAGCGCGTAGTCGTACACCGGCACGATGTACGGGCGGACCCGCTTGAGCAGGGACGGGAACACGTTGGTGCCGAGCGCGACCCGACGGGCGAAGACCCGGCCGTACGTGGTGCGGGCGGCCATGCCGCTGCCGTACTCGCGCAGGTCGGTGGCGCGGGTGTGCTCGTAGACGCGCACACCCTGGCTCAGGCAGGCGGCCTTGAGGCCCCAGGCGAGCTTGGCGGGGTGGACCATGGCCACGCCCTCCTTGTCCCAGAGGCCGCCGAGGAAGGTCGGCGAGTTCACCTCGGCGCGCAGCTGGTCGGCGTCCAGCACGGTGATGTCGAGGCCGTAGCGGGCGACCGCCTCGGCGACCTCGTGCAGCTCCTCGACCTGGTGGGGCTGGGTGGCGACGTCGATCTCGCCGGTGCGCTCCCACTCTGCGTCGATGCCGTAGCGCTTGACGGTCGCCTCGATGCCGTCGAGGTTGGCGGCGCCGAGACGTTCCAGCTGGGCGAGTTCGGAGGGCCAGCGCTCCAGGCCGTTGCCGAAGCCGTGGGTGAGGCTGGCCGCGCAGAACCCGCCGTTGCGCCCCGACGCGGCCCACCCGACCTCGTTGCCCTCGACCAGGACGACGTCCAGTGAGGGGTCGCGTTCCTTGGCGATGAGGGCGGTCCACAGACCGGAGTAGCCGCCGCCGACGACCAGCAGGTCGCAGGTGGTGTCGCCGACCAGGGCGGGCAGCGCCGCCGGCCGGCCGGGGTCCTCCAGCCAGAAGGGGGTGGGCCTGGCGTCACTGAGCGCGCGGGCGGAGTCCATGCATTATCAGCCACTTTCCACGGATAGATGACATTACGGGCCACCGCCGTCCGACCGTACGTCAGGCGGTGGCCGTGCGGCACGTCAGGCGGTGGCCTTGCGGCGGTTGCCGAGCCACTGGCCGGCGACGGTCAACACGACGGCGGCGAGGAACATCGCGGTGCCGATCACGTTGACCTGCACCGGGATGCCGCGCTGCGAGGCGCCCCAGACGAACATCGGGAAGGTGACCGTGGTCGGGCCCGAGTTGAACTGGGTGATGATGAAGTCGTCGAAGGAGAGCGCGAAGCTGAGCAGCGCGCCCGCCGCGATACCGGGTGCCGCCAGCGGCAGGGTGACCCGGAGGAAGGTCTGGACGGGGGTCGCGTAGAGGTCCTGGGCGGCCTGTTCGAGCCTCGGGTCCATGCTCATCACGCGGGCCTTGACCGCCGTCACCACGAAGCTGAGGCAGAACATGATGTGCGCGATGAGGATGGTGGTGAAGCCGAACGGGATGCGCATGTTGAGGAAGAGCGTCCCGAGCGAGGCGGCCATGACCACCTCGGGCATGGCCATCGGCAGGAAGATCATCGCGGTGGTGGCGGAGCGGCCGCGGAAGCGGTAGCGGGCCAGTGCGAAGGCGACCATGGTGCCGAGCACGGTGGCGCCGATGGTGGCGAGCACCGCGATCTGCAGGCTGAGCGAGAGCGACTGGCACATGTCGGCCACGCCGCAGGGGTTGGTCCAGGCGTCGGTGGAGAACTCGTTCCACTCGTAGTTGAACTTGCCCACCGGCTTGTTGAACGAGAAGGCGAGCACGACCAGGTTGGGCAGCACCAGGTAGGCGAGGGCCAGCAGTCCGGCCAGCACCACCAGGTGGGCGCGGACCCACTTCAGAATCCGGGACATCAGACCAGTTCCTCCGTCCCGGCCTTGCGCATGTAGACCGTCACCATGCCCAGGATCAGGGCCATCAGGATGAAGCTCAGCGCGGCCGCCATGGGGTAGTCGAGCACGTTCAGGAACTGCTTCTGGATGCCGTTGCCGACCATCTGCTCGCTCGGCGAGCCCAGCAGCTGGGCGTTGATGTAGTCGCCGGAGGCCGGGATGAAGGTCAGCAGGGTGCCCGCGACCACGCCCGGCAGCGAGATCGGGAAGGTGACCTTGCGGAAGGTGGTGAACGGGCGGGCGTAGAGGTCGCCGGCCGCCTCGTGCAGCCGCGGGTCGATCCGCTCCAGCGAGGTGTACAGCGGAAGGATCATGAACGGCAGGAAGTTGTACGTCAGGCCGCAGACCACCGCGAGCGGCGTGGCCAGCACCCGGTCGCCGGAGGTCAGGCCGACCAGGTTGGTGAGGTCCAGGACGTGCAGCGCGTTCAGCGCGCCGACCACCGGGCCGCCGTCGGACAGGATGGTCTTCCAGGCCAGCGTGCGGATCAGGAAGCTGGTGAAGAACGGCGCGATGACCAGGATCAGGATGACGTTGCGCCAGCGCTTGCTCGCCTTGAAGGCGATCGTGTACGCGAGCGGGTAGCCGACGGCCAGGCAGAGCACGGTGGCCACGGCCGCGTAGGAGAACGAGCGGACGAAGTGCCACTTGTACTCGACCAGGGCGTCCCAGTAGGTCGAGAAGTGCCAGGTGACCTTGAAGCCCTCTTCGAGCGAGCCGGTCTGCAGCGAGGTGGACGCCTGGTAGAGCATCGGGACGGCGAAGAAGACCACCAGCCAGGCGATGCCGGGCAGCAGCAGCCAGTACGGGGTGAGCTTGCGCCGGGGCTTGCCCTCCGCGGGGGTCAACGGGATGACTTGGGGCGGCGCCGCCGGGGTGGTGGTGGTCATGCGGCCTCCTCCCCGGTGCCCGCGTCGATCGCCTGCGAGGCGTCCAGGGCGAAGGAGTGCGCCGGGTTCCAGTGCAGCCGGACGCCGGCGCCGGGGACGATCCGGGCGTCGCGCTCCATGTTCTGCTCGAAGACGGTGACCTCCTGGCCGCCGTCGGTGCGCACCACGTACTGGGTGGAGACGCCGATGAAGCTGGAGTCGAGCACCGTGCCGACGAGCGCGTTGCGGCCCTCGGCGACCTCCTCGGTGACGTGGGTGATGGTGATCTTCTCCGGGCGGACGCCGAGGTGGACGCGCTTGGCGTCGGTGGCGCAGCGGGCCTTCGGCACGGTGAGGCGGGTGCCGGCGGCGCTGAGCAGCAGGTCCTCGCCGGCGGTGCCGGTGACCTCGGCGGGCAGCAGGTTGGACTGGCCGAGGAAGTTGGCCACGAAGGTGGTGGCGGGGTTCTCGTACAGGTCGGCGGGCGCGCCCAGCTGCTCGACCCGGCCGCCGTTCATCACCGCGATGGTGTCGGCCATGGTCATGGCCTCCTCCTGGTCGTGGGTGACGTGCACGAAGGTGATGCCGACCTCGGTCTGGATCCGCTTGAGCTCCAGCTGCATCTGGCGGCGGAGCTTGAGGTCGAGCGCGCCGAGCGGCTCGTCCAGGAGCAGCACCTGCGGGTGGTTGATCAGCGCGCGGGCGACCGCGACGCGCTGCTGCTGGCCGCCGGAGAGCTGGTGCGGCTTGCGCCGGGCGTACTGGCCGAGTTCGACCAGCTCCAGCATGTCCTCGACCTGCTTCTTGACGTCCTTCTTGCCGCGCCGGCGCAGGCCGAAGGCGACGTTCTCGAAGATGTCCAGGTGCGGGAAGAGCGCGTAGCTCTGGAAGACGGTGTTCACCGGCCGCTTGTACGGGGGCAGGGCGGTGACGTCCTGGCCGCCGATCAGGACGGTGCCGCTGGTGGGCTCCTCCAGGCCGGCGATCATGCGCAGGGTGGTGGTCTTGCCGCAGCCGGAGGCACCCAGCAGGGCGAAGAAGGAGCCCTGGGGGACGGTCAGGTCGAGGGGGTGGACGGCGGTGAAGGAACCGTAGGTCTTGCCGATGCCGGTGAGCCGGACGTCGCCGCCGGCGGCCGCGTCGCGCTGCTGGTCTGTCATGGGGTGGTGTCTTCCTGGGTCTCTCTGCCGGGGGTGGGGGTCAGGCGCCGATGAGCTTGGAGAACTTCTGCTCGAAGTCGGTCTCCTCGCTCTCGGTGAGCGTGCGGAACACGTGCGCCTTGGCCGCCATCTCGGGGGTGGGTACGACCAGCGGGTTGGCCGCGCTGTCCGGGGCGAGGGCGGTGAGCTCGTCCTTCATCCCGGTGACGGCGGAGACGTAGCCGATGCCCGCGACCAGCTGCGCCGCGATCTTCGGCTGATAGTAGAAGTCGATCAGCTTTTCCGCGTTCGCCTTGTGCTGCGCCTTGGCCGGGACCAGCAGGTTGTCGGTCGAGGAGATGAAGCCCTTCTCCGGGACGACGAACTCGATGTCCTGGTTGTCGGCGCGCAGTTGGATCAGGTCGCCGCCCCAGGCGACGCAGGCGGCGATGTCCCCGGAGGAGAGCTCCTGGCCGTAGTCGTTGCCGGTGAAGCGGCGGATCTGCTTGCTGTCGACGGCCTTCTGCACCCGGGCGATCGCGGCCTCGAAGTCGTCGGCGGTGAACTTCGCCGGGTCCTTGCCCATGTCCAGCAGGACCATCCCGATGCTGTCGCGCATCTCGGAGAGGAAGGTGACCCGGCCCTTGAGGTCGGGGTCGTCCAGCAGCTGGGAGACGCTGGTGACCTCCTTCCCCTTGGTCGCCTTCTTGTTGTAGGCGACGACGACCTGGATGCCGGCCCACGGGTAGGAGTAGAGCCGGCCCGGGTCCCAGTCGGGGGCGCGGAAGCGCGGTTCGACGTTGGTGATCGCGGTGGTGACGTTCGCCGGGTTGAGCTTCTGCACCCAGCCGAGCCGGATCAGCCGGGCGGCCATCCAGTCGGTGAGCACCATCAGGTCGCGGCCGGTGTCCTGGCCGGAGGCGAGCTGCGGCTTGATCTTGCCGAAGAACTCGACGTTGTCGTTGACGTCCTCGGTGTACTTGACCTTGATCCCGGTGGCCGCGGTGAAGGCCTCCAGGGTGCCGTGCTTCTCCTTGTCCTGCTCGTCGGTGTCCACGTAGAGCGGCCAGTTGGAGAAGGAGACCTCCTTCTCGGTGTCCGAGAGGTCCTTGGCGGCGTTCGCGGTGGAGTCACCGGTCGCCCGGGGCGCCGCCGGGATGCCGCAGGCCGCCAGGGTGCCCGCTCCGGCGGTCAGGGCGGCGGCGCGCAGCAGGGCGCGGCGGCCGAGCGCGGCCCGGCCGCTGGTCAGGCTGCGTTCCCAGGCCTTACGGACCGGTTCGGGCAGACCGTCGGTGAGCTCGTTGAACGCCATGGAACGGGCCTCCTGGGGGAGAAGGGGCGTGTGGGGGAAGCGCCCTGGGTCCGGGGGTTGCTGGTCCGGGGGTTATCGGTCGCCGAAGACGGTGCGGTGCCAGTCCTTGCGGGCCACCGCGGTGGTGTCGAACATGACGTGCTTGACCTGCGTGTACTCGTCCAGCGAGTACTGGGACATGTCCTTGCCGTAGCCGGACGCCTTGTAGCCGCCGTGCGGCATCTCGCTGATGATCGGGATGTGGTCGTTGACCCAGACGCACCCGGCCGCGATCTCCCGGGTGGCGCGCAGCGCGCGGTGCACGTTGCCCGTCCAGGCGGAGGCGGCCAGGCCGTAGGGGGTGTCGTTGGCCAGCCGCAGCCCCTCGTCGTCGCCGTCGAAGGGCAGCACGACCAGCACCGGCCCGAAGACCTCGCCCTGGACGACCTCGCTGTCCTGGGCGGCGCCGGTGATCAGGGTCGGCGGGTAGTACGCGCCCCGGGCGAGGTCGAAGCCGTCGTGGCCCTTCCGCGGCACGCTGCCGCCGGTGACCACGGTGGCGTACCCGCGGGCGCGCTCCACGAAGCCCGCCACCCGGTCCCGGTGGGTGTACGAGACCAGCGGGCCGAGGTCGGTGCGCGGGTTCAGCGGGTCGCCGATCCGGACCGCCGCGAACAGCTCGGCCACCCCGGCCACGAAGGCCTCGTACAGCGGGCGCTGGACGTACGCGCGGGTGGCGGCGGTGCAGTCCTGGCCGCCGTTGATCAGCGAGGCGGCGACGGCGCCGTGCACGGCGGCGTCCAGGTCGGCGTCGTCGAAGACCACGAACGGGGCCTTGCCGCCGAGCTCCAGGTGGGTGCGCTTGACGCTCGCGGTGGCGAGTTCGGCGACCCGCCTGCCGACGGCGGTGGAGCCGGTGAAGGAGACCATCGCGACGTCCGGGTGCCCGACCAGGTGCTCGCCCGCGGTGCGGCCGGCGCCGGTGACCACGTTGACCACGCCGTCCGGGATGCCCGCCTCCGTACAGGCCGCGGCGAACATCAGCGAGGTCAGCGGGGTCAGCTCGGCCGGCTTGAGCACGATGGTGTTGCCCGCCGCGATCGCCGGGAGGATCTTCCAGGCGGCCATCTGCAGCGGGTAGTTCCACGGCGAGATCGAGCCGACCACGCCGATCGCCTCGCGCCGCACGTACGAGGTGTGGTCGCCGGAGTACTCCCCGGCCGCCTTGCCCTCCAGGTTGCGGGCGGCGCCGGCGAAGAACGCCGCGTTGTCGACGGTGCCGGGGACGTCGAACTCGGTGGCCAGCTTGACCGGCTTGCCGGTCTGCGCGGTCTCCACCCGGGCCAGGTCCGCGCCGGCGCCGGCCAGTACGGCGGCCAGCCGGGTGAGCGCCTCGGAGCGGGCGCCGGGGGTGGCGGAGGACCAGCCGGGCAGGGCGGCCTTCGCGGCGGCGACGGCCGCGTCGACGTCCCCGACGGTGGCCAGGGCGACCTGCTGGACCACGCTGCCGTCGGCGGGGTTGACGACCTGGAAGGGCTCGCCGCTCCCCCGGGTCCGGCGGCCCGCGATGTACTGGGCGCCCGCGCCGAAGTCGGTCAGGTCCATCTGGTTCCTCCAAGTGCCGGTGTACGACTGGGCGACGGAGCGCCCGCCTCCGCGGTGGGGGTCTGCGGGGGTGCGGGAGTCCGTCCGGTCGATCATCGGGGTTGCGCGATCCTGACAGTCCGATCCGCTCCGGACAAGGGATTCCACGGTTGCGTTCTCGTTAACGCGACGGATTCCGGCGCGGGGTCGGGTTTCCGCCACAGCGCCGACCCGCTGACCATGCCCGGTGCCGCCGGGGCGTGACAAGGGTCACTGCGGCAATCTCGATACGAAGGGCCTTACAGGGTGCAAGGGTCCCGGCAGGGCGACAGGTCGTCGGGAGGATGGATGATTCACCTGACACTCTGACCAGCGCCGATCCCCCGCACACCGTTCCCCACGCAACCGCACAACCGATCCCCGCACCGATCCCCCGCACCGGCCCCACGGCCATGGAGGCCCGCGATGCTCCCCACCGTCGCCCGCGTACTCGACCTGGAGGTGATGCGGCGCGGCCTGCCCCAGGTCGTGGCCGGCGCCGACCACCTGGAGCGGCCCGTCCGCTGGGTCCACGTCAGCGAACTGCCCGACGTCGCCGGGATGCTGCGCGGCGGCGAACTGGTGCTGACCACCGGCATCGCACTGCCCGAGGACCGCGAGGGCCTGGCCCGCTACATCCGCGACCTGGACGAGGTCGGGGTGGCCGGCCTGGTCGTCGAGTTCGGGCGGCGCTACTTCGACACGCTCCCCCGGGCACTGGTGAACGCCGCCGAGCAGCGCGGGCTGCCGTTGATCACGCTCCGCCGCGAGCTGCGCTTCGTCGCCGTCACCGAGGCCGTGCACGCCCTGGTGGTCAACGCCCAGCTGGAGCAGCTGCGGGTCTCCGAGTCCGTCCACCAGGTGTTCAACGAACTGGTGGTGGAGGGCGCCGAGCCGCCCGAGGTGATCCGGCAGGTGGCCCGGATGGCGGGCGCGCCGGTCGTCCTGGAGAACCTCGCCCACCAGGTGCTCGCCCACGACACCGCCGGGCGTCCGGAGGCCGAGGTGCTGGAGCACTGGGAGCGCCGCTCGCGCGGGGTGCGGCCGCCCGGCCGCACCGGCCACGACCCGCGCAGCGGCTGGCTGGTCACCACCGTCGGCGCCCGCGGCCAGGACTGGGGCCGGCTGGTGCTGGTCCAGGAGCCCGGCCCGCTGCCCGAGGGCCAGGCCCACCCGCACGGCATGCTGCTGGAGCGCGGGGCGTCCGCGCTGGCGCTCAACCGGCTGGTGGTCCGCGACCGGGAGAGCCTGGAGCGGCAGACCCACCGCACCCTGCTCTCCGGCATCCTCACCCACGCGCTGACCGTCTCCGAGGCGGCGCTGCGCGCCCAGGCGCTCGGCGTCCCGCTGGAGGGCCGCCGGCTGGTCGGCGTGGTGCTGCGGCAGCGGCGCGGGCCGATCCCGGCCGCGCTGGAGGCACAGGCCAGGCTGCGCGACTTCACCGAACTGGCGGCCGGCGCGGTCCGGGCCAGCCGGCTCTCCGCGCTGGTCGGCGCCCTGGACGACGAGGCGGTCGGCCTGCTGATCTCGCTCGGCGCCCAGCAGGACGAGCACGCCGCGCTGGACGCCTTCTCGGCCGCGCTGCGCCGGATGTCCGCCGAGGCCGCCCGGGAGGGCGCCGACCCGGCGGGCCCGGTGGTCGCGGTCGGCTCCTCGGTCGGCTCGGTGCGCGACGCCCGGCGCACCCTGCTGGAGGCCACCCAGGTCGCCGACGCCGCCCTGCACGACGCGCCCGGCGGCCGCACCGCCTCCTACTACCGGCTGCCGGACGTCCGGCTGCGCGGCCTGCTCCACCTGCTGCGCGACGACGCCCGGCTGCAGACCTACGTGGAGCGCGAGCTGGGCCCACTGCTGGCCCACGACGCCGAGCACAACGGCCAGTTGGTGCAGATGCTGCGGATCTACCTGGAGCAGGGCCGGAACAAGTCGGCCGCGGCGGACGCCGCGCACCTGTCCCGGCCGTCCTTCTACGACCGGCTGCACAAGGTCGAGCGGATCCTCGGCGTGGACCTCGACCAGGTCGAGTCCTGTCTCTCCCTGCACGTCGCCCTGCTCGCGCTGGACGCCGTACGGCGCTGAGCCGGAGTCCGTCCGGTGGGTCACACCCCGGTGATGCGGCCCCAGACCTTGTGCAGCCCGGGCCGCTCCGCCGAGGTGACGTCGCGCATGGTGCGCAGCCGGGCGCGCATCTCCTCGGTCGGGAAGACCAGCGGGTTCTCGGCGAGTTCGGCCTTCTCCTTGTCGCCACTGGCCGCCAGCACCTCGCGGGCGGCCGGCACCGGGCAGATGTACTGGACGGCCGCGGCGAGCTCGGCGGCCACCTCGGGCTGGTAGTAGTAGTCGATCAGCGCCTCGGCGTTGCGCTTGTGGGTGGCCCGGTTGGGGATCATCAGGCTCTCCGCCCACAGCTCGCCGCCCTCCTCCGGCACCACGAACTCGATGTCCGGGTTCTCGGCGGTGAGCTGGACGGCGTCCCCGGAGTAGGCCTGGCAGGCGAGGGCCGCACCGGAGGCGAGGTCGCTGGTGTAGTCGTTGCCGGTGAAGCGGCGGACGTGGCCGGTGTCGACCATCTTCTGCACCAGGTCCATCGCCTTGCGCGCGTCGTCGTCGGTGAACGCCGCGAGCTCCGCGCCCTGGGAGAGCATCAGCAGCCCGAGCGCCTCGTCCAGCCCGGCGAACAGCGTGACCCGGCCCTTGAGGTCGGGCGCCCACAGGTCGGCGGTGGACCTGATCTCCCGGCCGAGCGCCTTGCGGTTGTAGGCGATGCCGGTGATCCCGGACTGCCAGGGCACGCTGCGCCGGCGCCCGGGGTCGAAGGCCGGGTTCGCGAGCTGCGGGTCCAGGTTGGCGGTGACGTTGGGCAGGTTGGCCCGGTCCATGGCCTGCACCCAGCCCAGCGAGACGTACCGCCCGGCCATCCAGTCGCTGACCACCATCAGGTCCCGGCCGGGGTCCGCGCCCTGGGTGAGCACCGGGCTGATCTTGCCGAAGAACTCGTCGTTGTCGTTGATGTCCTCGGTGTAGGCGACCTCGATGCCGCTCTTCGCGACGAAGGCGTCCAGGGTCGGGCGCCCGCCCTGGTCGTCGGTGTCGATGTACTGCGTCCAGTTGGAGAAGGCGAGCCGCCTGTCGCTGTCCGAGCGGTCCGGCGCCGACCGGCGGTCCTCGGCGACGTACGCGGACGGGATCCCGCAGCCGGTCAGCGTGCCCGCGCCGAGCAGCGCGGCCCCGCCGAGCACGGAACGCCGGCGCACGGCGGTGGAGTCGTACGAACGGCGGGTCAGGGTGGAGCTGGGCATGGCGAGCCTTCCGGAGCGTGGGACGGCCCCGGGCACACAGGTGTCCGGGGCCGTCCTGGTAGGAACGTCAGACGGTGTGCGCGTCGGTGAGCGACAGCACCTCGTCCAGCACCGCGAGGCCGGTCTTGGCCTCCTCCTCGGTGACGGTGCACGGCGGGACGACGTGGAAGCGGTTCATGTTGACGAACGGCCAGAGCCCGCGCTGCTTGCAGGCGGCGGCCAGCTCGGCCATCGGCGCGTTGGCGGCGCCCGCGGCGTTGTACGGCACCAGCGGCTCGCGGGTCGTCCGGTCCTTCACCAGGTCGAGCGCCCAGAACACGCCCATGCCGCGGACCTCGCCGATCGACGGGTGCCGCTCGGCCAGCTCACGCAGGCCGGGGCCGAGCACGTCCTCGCCGATCCGCTTGGCGTTCTCGACGATGCCCTCCTCCGCCATCGTGTTGATGGTCGCCACCGCCGAGGCGCAGGCCAGCGGGTGGCCGGAGTAGGTGAGCCCGCCGGGGAACGGCCGCTCGTCGAAGGTGGCCGCGATCTCGGCGCTGATCGCCACGCCGCCGAGCGGCACGTAGCCGGAGTTGACGCCCTTGGCGAAGGTGAGCAGGTCCGGGGTGACGCCCCAGTGGTCGGCGGCGAACCACTCGCCGGTGCGGCCGAAGCCCGCCATCACCTCGTCGAGGATGAACACGATGCCGTGGCGGTCGCAGATCTCCCGCACCCCCGCCAGGTAGCCCGGCGGCGGCACGAGGATGCCCGCCGTGCCGACCACGGTCTCCAGGATGACCGCCGCGACGGTGCCCGGCCCCTCGAACGCGATCACCTCCTCCAGGTGCCGCAGCGCGCGCTCGCACTCCTGCGCCTCGTTCTCGGCGTGGAAGTTGGAGCGGTAGGCGTACGGGCCCCAGAAGTGCACCACGCCGGAGACGCCGGTCTCGTTGGCCCAGCGCCGCGGGTCGCCGGTGAGGGCGATCGCGTTGGCGGTGGCGCCGTGGTACGAGCGGTAGGTGGAGAGGACCTTCTGCCGGCCGGTGTGCAGCCGGGCCAGCCGGATGGCGTTCTCGTTGGCCTCGGCGCCGCCGTTGGTGAAGAAGATCTTGTCCAGGTCGCCCGGGGTGCGCTCGGCGACCAGCCGGGCCGCCTCGCTGCGCGCCTCGACCGCGAAGCCGGGGGCGATGGTGCAGAGCTTCGCCGCCTGCTCCTGGATCGCGGCGACCACCTTCGGGTGCTGGTGGCCGATGTTGGTGTTGACCAGCTGCGAGGAGAAGTCGAGGTAGCGGTTTCCGTCGTAGTCCCAGAAGTACGAGCCCTCGGCGCCGGCCACCGCGAGGGGGTCGATCAGCGCCTGGGCGGACCACGAGTGGAAGACGTGCGCGCGGTCGGCGGCCTTGACGGCCTGGCCGGCGGCTGAGTCAGCGGTGGGGATGCTCATGCCGGTAAGGCTAGGGCGAGTTGCTCGGGAAGTGCAGTTCCATCGTGTCAGCCGGTCGCGCGATCCGTCGACAGGGTGCAAAGCCACAAGGGCCCGGGGCGAAAAGCCCCGGACCCTTGGTCAGTTCATACGACCTGAACTACATCAGATCGCGGTCATACTGCGCCCGACGGTCATGACCCGCTAGATCGCGGTCATACTGCGCCCGACGGTCATGACCCGCTAGATCGCGGTCATGACGTGCTTCACCCGGGTGTAGTCCTCGAAGCCGTACGACGACAGGTCCTTGCCGTAGCCCGACTTCTTGAAGCCGCCGTGCGGCATCTCGGCGACCAGCGGGATGTGGGTGTTGATCCAGACGCAGCCGAAGTCCAGGCGGCGCGACATCCGCATGGCGCGGGCGTGGTCCTTGGTCCACACCGAGGAGGCCAGCGCGAACTCGACGCCGTTGGCGTACTCGACGGCCTGGTCCTCGTCGGTGAACTTCTGCACGGTGATGACCGGGCCGAAGACCTCGTTCTGGATGATCTCGTCGTCCTGGTTCAGGCCGGAGACGACGGTCGGGGCGTAGAAGTAGCCCTTGTCGCCGACCCGGTGGCCACCGGCCTCGACCTTGGCGTGGGCGGGCAGCCGCTCGATGAAGCCGCTGACCTGCTTCAGCTGGTTGGCGTTGTTCAGCGGGCCGTACAGGACGTCCTCGTCGTCCACGCCGCCGGTCTTGGTCTCGGCCGCGGCCTTGGCCAGCGCCTCGACGAAGGCGTCGTGGATCGACTCGTGCACCAGCACGCGGGTGGCGGCGGTGCAGTCCTGGCCGGCGTTGAAGTAGCCCGCCACCGAGATGCCCTCGACGGCCTCGGCGATGTCGGCGTCCTCGAAGACCACGACCGGGGCCTTGCCGCCCAGCTCCAGGTGGACGCGCTTGACGTCCTTGGAGGCCGACTCGGCGACCTGGATGCCGGCCCGGACCGAGCCGGTGATGGAGGCCATCGCCGGGGTCCTGTGCTCGACCATCAGCTTGCCGGTCTCGCGGTCGCCGCAGATGACGTTGAAGACGCCGGCCGGCAGGTCGAGGTCCTTGAGGACGCCGCCGATGATCTCGGCCAGCAGCACGGTGGAGGCCGGGGTGGTGTCCGAGGGCTTCAGGACGACGGCGTTGCCCGCGGCGATGGCCGGGGCGAACTTCCAGACGGCCATCATCATCGGGTAGTTCCACGGCGCGACCTGGGCACAGACGCCGACCGGCTCGCGGCGGATGATCGAGGTCATCCCGTCCATGTACTCACCGGCGGCCTTGCCCTCCAGCAGGCGGGCGGCGCCGGCGAAGAAGCGGATCTGGTCCACCATCGGGCCGATCTCCTCGGAGAGGGTCAGCGCGCGGGGCTTGCCGGTGTTGCGCACCTCGGCGTCGACGATCTCGTCGGCCCGGGCCTCGACCGCGTCGGCGATCTTGAGCAGGAGCTTCTGCCGGGTGCTCGGGGTGGCGTCCCGCCAGATCGGGAACGCGGCGGCGGCGGAGGCCATGGCGGCGTCCACGTCGGCGGCACCGGACAGCGGCGACGTCGCGTACACCTCACCGGTGGTCGGGTCGACGATGTCGAGCGTGCGGCCGTCAGCCGCGTCGACGAACTCACCATTGATGTAGTTGCGCAGCGTACGAAGGTCGCTCACGGATCTCTCCTCGGTCTGAGCCTGCGGCGTTGCAGATTCCGGCGCCATGGTACGTCGGCGGGTCCGACGCACGAAGGGTGCCGAGTGGCCGGGCCCGGGAGGACGCGGTCCACTGGTGGCGGTACGCACGGCTCCTCGCGGGGCCGCGCGCGTACGGTGCCAGGGTAGCCGCATGACTGCCGTTATCGACAGACGGAGTCGGCGTACGCGATGAAATCCGTACGCGATTTCCAAGATCACGACGAAATCAGCAGTTTCCAAGCTTGCGAACACGGATCTGATCAGGCACAGTGGCGGCGTGGCCAACCGCGACCGGAACGCCAGCGTTCCCCTCGACGCCGCCTCCAAGGCGATCATCGAGCAGCTCCAGGAGGACGGGCGCCGCCCGTACGCCGCCATCGGCAAGGCCGTCGGCCTGTCCGAGGCGGCCGTGCGACAGCGCGTCCAGAAGCTGCTCGACCAGGGCGTGATGCAGATCGTCGCCGTCACGGACCCGCTCACCGTCGGCTTCACCCGCCAGGCGATGGTCGGGATCCGGGTCGAGGGTGACATCGAGCCCGTCGCCGACGCGCTGGCCGCCCTCGACGAGGTCGACTACGTCGTCTGCACCGCAGGTTCGTTCGACCTCCTGGCCGAACTGGTCTGCGAGGACGACGAGCACCTGCTCGAACTGATCAACAAGCGCATCCGCGCGCTTCCCGGCGTGCGGAGCACCGAGAGCTTCGTTTACCTGAAGCTCCGGAAACAGACCTACACCTGGGGCACCCGATGACAGCCGACCCGGCGCAGAAGGACCTTTCCAAGACCGCCTACGACCACCTGTGGATGCACTTCACCCGCATGTCGTCGTACGAGAACTCCCCCGTGCCGACGATCGTCAAGGGCGAGGGCACCTACATCTGGGACGACAAGGGCCGGAAGTACATCGACGGCCTGGCCGGCCTGTTCGTCGTGCAGGCCGGTCACGGCCGCACCGAGCTCGCCGAGGTCGCCGCCAAGCAGGCCAAGGAACTCGCGTTCTTCCCGATCTGGAGCTACGCGCACCCCAAGGCCGTCGAGCTGGCCGAGCGCCTGGCCAACTACGCCCCGGGCGACCTGAACAAGGTCTTCTTCTCCACCGGCGGCGGCGAGGCCGTCGAGACCGCCTGGAAGCTCGCCAAGCAGTACTTCAAGCTGATCGGCAAGCCGACCAAGTACAAGGTCATCTCCCGCGCCGTCGCCTACCACGGCACCCCCCAGGGCGCGCTGTCCATCACGGGTCTGCCGGGCCTGAAGGCCCCGTTCGAGCCGCTGGTGCCGGGCACCCACAAGGCCCCGAACACCAACATCTACCGCGCCCCGGCCTTCCTCGAGGGCCCGGACGGCACCGTCGACCCCGAGGCGTACGGCCGCTGGTGCGCCGACGAGGTCGAGGTCGCCATCCTCAACGAGGGTGCCGAGACCGTCGCCGCCGTCTTCGTCGAGCCGGTGCAGAACGCCGGCGGCTGCTTCCCGCCGCCGCCCGGCTACTTCCAGCGCCTGCGCGAGATCTGCGACCGCCACGACGTGCTGCTGGTCTCGGACGAGGTCATCTGCGCCTTCGGCCGCCTGGGCACCATGTTCGGCGCCGACAAGTTCGGCTACCAGCCCGACATGATCACCTGCGCCAAGGGCATGACCTCGGGCTACTCCCCGATCGGCGCCACGATCATCTCCGACCGCCTGGCCGAGCCGTTCTACAAGGGTGACAACACCTTCCTGCACGGCTACACCTTCGCCGGCCACCCGGTCTCCTCGGCCGTGGCACTCGCCAACCTCGACATCTTCGAGCGCGAGGGCCTCAACCAGAAGGTCCTCGACAACGAGGCCGCCTTCCTGGGCACCCTGAACAAGCTGCGCGACCTGCCGATCGTCGGCGACGTCCGCGGCAACGGGTACTTCTACGGCATCGAGCTCGTCAAGGACAAGGTCACCAAGGAGTCCTTCAACGACGACGAGGTCGAGCGCGTGCTCTACGGCTTCCTGTCGAAGGCCCTCTTCGACAACGGCCTGTACTGCCGCGCCGACGACCGTGGCGACCCGGTCATCCAGCTGGCCCCGCCGCTGATCTCCGACCAGTCGACCTTCAACGAGATCGAGCAGATCCTGCGGACCAGCCTCACCGACGCGTGGGCGAAGCTCTGATCCCCTGAGCCCTCTTCCCCACCCTCCGCCGAAGGGCGGTCCCGCTTCCCGCGGGGCCGCCCTTCGGCGTTCCCGCACCGCGACGTCCCCGTCACCCCAACATCACAGTCCAACGACCAAACATGCCTGAATGCGGGTGATTTGCCCGTGATGGACCAGTGCGCCGCAACCGCGCCCCGCCCCGGTCGTTCTAATCTGACGACTGTCATATCCCTGCGGCCCCCAGGATGGAACCTCATGTCAGCGGCACCGCCTGACAACGACGTGCTGTGGGCCCGAGGGATCGTCAAGTCCCATCACGGCACCCCCGCCCTGCGCGGCATCTCGCTCGGCGTCCGCGAGGGCGAGGTGCTCGCCGTCACCGGCCCGCGCGGCTCCGGCAAGAGCACCCTGCTGGCCTGCCTCTCCGCCCAGCTCCCGGTCGACGAGGGCGAGGTCTGGTTCAACAGCTCCCCCGTGCACACCCTCACCCGGGCCGGCCGCGAACGGCTGCGCCGCGACCGCTTCGGCTTCGTCGGCTCCGAGCCGCACCTGGTCCCCGAGCTCACCGCCCGGGAGAACGTCGCCCTGCCGCTGCTGCTCGCCGGAGCCGGCAACAAGGCCGCCTACACCGCCGCCGACGAGTGGCTGGAGCGCCTCGACGTCGGCGACGTCGGCAGGCAGCGCCCGGACCGGCTGGTCCAGAGCCAGCGCCAGCGGGTCTCCGTCGCCCGCGCCCTCGCCCCGCTGCCGCCCGTCGTCTTCGCCGACGACCCCACCGCCCCGCTGCACCGCGAGGCCGCCGACCAGGTCCTGCGGATACTGACCAGCGCGGCCCGCTCGCACCAGCTCACCCTCGTCCTGGCCACCCACGATCCCGAGCTCGTCCGGTTCGCGGACCGGGCCGTCGCCCTCGTCGACGGCCGGCTGACCGCCCCCGCCGCGCCCGTCCCGCGCGGCACCGCCGTGTCCGCGGCCTCCGGAGCGTCCGCCGTCACGGCCGTCCGCCGCTGACGACGCCGAGCCGCTGAAAGAGTCGACGTGTTCTATCTCCGTCTGGCCCGGGGCTACCGGGTGCCCGACCTGGGCCGCTGGCTGCTCACCGCCGTGGCCGCCGCCGTGGTCGCCGCCTTCCTGCTGCGCTCCCTCGGCCGGGCGATGAGCGACCGGATCGGCGACGCCGACCCGCTGGTCCGGCTGCTCTGGTGCCTGCCCCCGCTCGCCGCCGTCGCCTGGTTCGCGGCCGTCGCCGCCCGCGCGGTGCCCGCCCGGCGCCCCGAGCGGATCGCCGGCCTCACCGCCGCCGGAGCCGGCTCCCGCCGGATCCGCACCCTGATCGCCGGCGAGGTCGCCCTCGCCTGCACCCTCGGCAGCGTGCTCACCCTGCTGGTCTTCCTGGTGCTGCGCAACGACATCGCCGGGCCCTCGCTCGCTCCCGACCTCGGCATGGGCGTGCCGCTGCCGGCCGCCGCCCCGGTCACCCTGCTCGCGCTGGTCCCGCTCACGGCCGGCCTCGCCGCCGCTTGCGCGGTGCCCGCCACCGAGGCCCGGCCCGGTGGTCGCAACCCCCACGGCACCGGCTTCGCCGCCTGGCGGATCGCCCTGCCGACCGGACTGGTCGTGATCGGCGCCGCGCTCGAACTCATCGCCCTGCGGCCCGGCGCCGCGGCCGACGGCCGCCCGGTCCACCTGCCCGCCGGACTCGGCACCACCAGCACCGCCGCCCTCGGCGGCTGGGCCGCCGGCGCGCTCGGCCTCGCCCTGCTCACCGGACCGCTGCTGGCCTGGGCCGGACGGCTGCTCGCCCTCGGCCGGCCCACCCCGCTGCGGCTGCTCGCCGGACGAGGGCTCACCGCCCAGGCCCCGCGCCTCGGCGCGCCGCTCGCCGTCCTCACCCTCGCCGTCGCGCTGGTGCTCACCACCGTCCGCTACTGGATCGGCACCCCCGACAGCGCCGACGCGCTGCCCGCCGTCGAGGCCTGCCTGGTGCTGGGCTGCGCGGCCGCCGCGGTGGCCGTCCGGCTCGCCGAAGTGCGCACCGACCGCCGGGACGTCGCCGAGGCACTGCTGCGCCTCGGGACCTCGCCCCGGCTGCTCTTCGGCGCGGTCGCGCTGCGCACCTTGGCGGTCGGCACCACGCTGCTGCTGACCGGCGGGGCGACCGCCGCACTGGCGGCCGCCGGACTGCGGTGACCACCGGGCCCCGGTGAGGGCCGGCGCCGCGGCGGGTCGGTCCCCGCCGGGTCCGGCCGGCCGGGACTAGCCCGCCGCGGCGAGCTGGCCGCAGGCGCCGTCGATCTCCTGGCCGCGGGTGTCGCGGACGGTCGTCGGCACGCCGTACGACCGCAGCCGGCGGACGAACTCCCGCTCGTCCTCGGGCCGGGACGCGGTCCACTTGGAACCCGGGGTCGGGTTCAGCGGGATCAGGTTGACGTGCACCCGGTGGTTCTTGATCAGCCGGCCCAGCAGGTCGGCCCGCCAGGCCTGGTCGTTGATGTCCTTGATCAGCGCGTACTCGATGGAGATCCGGCGGCCGGACTTCTCCGCGTAGTTCCACGCCGCGTCCAGCACCTCGGCGACCTTCCACCGGGTGTTCACCGGCACCAGCTCGTCGCGCAGCTCGTCGTCCGGGGCGTGCAGCGACAGCGCCAGGCGGCAGCTGAGGCCCTCGTCGGCGAAGCGGTGCATCGCCGGGACGAGCCCGACAGTGGAGACGGTGATGCCGCGCTGGGACAGGCCGAAGCCGTCCGGCGCCGGGTCGGTCAGCCGGCGGATCGAGGCCAGCACCCGGTTGTAGTTGGCGAGCGGCTCACCCATGCCCATGAAGACCACGTTGGACAGCCGCGCCTCCGCGCCCGGGCCGCTGCCGTCCCCGGAGGACGACTCCCCCTGCCCCCCGAACTCACCGGACTTGAGCGAGCGCATCCCGGCCGCGATCTGCTCGACGATCTCGGCGGTGGAGAGGTTGCGGGTCAGACCGGCCTGGCCGGTGGCGCAGAACGGGCAGTTCATGCCGCAGCCGGCCTGCGAGCTGATGCACATGGTGACCCGGTCCGGGTAGCGCATCAGCACGGACTCCACGAGCGTGCCGTCGAAGAGCTTCCACAGCGTCTTGCGGGTGGCGTCGTCGTCGCAGGAGACGTGCCGCACCACCGACATCAGCTCGGGCAGCAGGCTCTCGGTGAGCTTCTCCCGGCTGGCGGCGGGGATGTCCGTCCAGCTCGCCGGGTCGTTCGACATCCGGCCGAAGTAGTGGTTGGAGAGCTGCTTGGCGCGGAACGGCTGCTCGCCCAGCTCGGCGACGGCCTCCTTGCGCTCGGCGGGGCTCAGGTCGGCGAGGTGTCGCGGGGGCTTGGCGCCGCGCGGCGCGACAAAGGTGAGTTCTCCGGGCTTAGGCATGGTTGTTCCAGTGTCGCAGACGTCGGGAGTCGGCCCCGCCCAGGCCGGGGCGGGGTCCGGCCGCGGCCGGGTCACGGCTCCTCGACGGTGCTCCAGTCGCCGAACGAACCGTCCGCCCGCTCCCGGCTGTGGCGCAGCCGGCCGTCCGCGCCGAGCGCCACCAGGTCCGTGCGGCCGTCGCGGTCGACCCCGGCGGCCGGGGCGCCGACGGTGAAGCCGTCCAGGGCACTCCAGTCGCCGAACTGTCCGTCGGCGCCCTGCCGGGTCACGCTGACGCCGCCGTCCCCGTTGCGCACCGCCACCACCATCGGGTGCCCGGCGGAGGCGGGCGCCACCGCGGCGGGCTCGCCGCTGCCGCCGGGATCGGCCCCGCCGCCGACCGGCTCGGCCGGCGCCCAGCGCCCGTCCGGGGCGCTCCGGACGAGGCGCATCAGGGCCGACCGGGTGGTCGGCCCGGGCAGCGGGCCGCTCGGGAGCTGCCGGTAGAACAGCACCGGACGGCCGTCGGGGTCCGTCCCTGCCCCGATGCCGCCGGACGGGGAGACGGCCGGGAAGTCGTGGTCGGGCAGCAGCGCGCCGTCGGCGGACCCGGACCCGGACCCGGACCAGTGCAGTACGACCGGGCGCGTGCCGGCGGCCTTCACGGAGACGGCGAAGACCTCGATCCGACCGTCCGCGGTGGTGACGGCCGAGGGCGCGCCCTGCACGTCCGTACCGCCGAGCGCGGCCCACGCGCCCCACCTCCCGTCGGGACCGGTCTGCGCCCGGGCGCTGACGCCGCCGCCCCGGTTGCGGACGAACAGGTGCAGCCGCCCCTCGCCGTCGGCGGCCACCACGGGCATGCTCACCTGGAGCGCGGGGTTGGCGAGCTTGGAGACCGCCGGGGCGGCGACGGGGTCGGGACTGCCCAGGTCGGACCAGGTCCAGCCGCCGGCCGGATCCTGGGTGCCGGAGACGATCACGCCGGTGTCCGCGCGCTGGCCGAACACCGCGAGCCCGCCGTCCGGGCGGCGGGTGACTGTCACGCCGGCCGCCAGCGGCCCGCCCGGGCCGTCGTGCGCGACCGGGCCGTGCCACGCCTCGTTCTCGTCCTCGGCCCACTCCAGGAGCGAGCCGCTCTCCACCACGAAGGCGTGCAGGGCCCCGCTCCGGTCCGCGGCCACCACCTGGGTGGACCGTGGGGAGCGCTGGTACTGCCGGGACAGCCACCCCGCGTACGCGCCCGCGGCGAAGGCCGCTCCGGTGGGCAGCTTGGTGTCCCGCCCGGCGTACTCGCGGAAGGTGGCGTACTTGTCGGCGGTCTCCTCGGAGGAGAGGACGGCCGGCGAGGACCAGATGTTGTAGGCGCGGTAGTGCTCGATCACCACCCGGTGCCCAGCCGCCGTGTACGCCGCGGCCGCCGCGTCCCCGAACCACGCGGCGGAGATGTGGTCCGCGTGGTCGTGCTCCGCGTGGGAGGCCCACAGCGTCGGGTCCGGTGCCGGGTCCTGCACCCTGACCAGGGTCGGGCCCTGGTCGGCGAGCACCGCGTGCAGCATGTCGATCAGCCGCGCGCCGTCGTAGGTCTGCGGCCAGACGGTGCCGGGGCCGTCCATGTCCAGCGTCCCGGTCCGGGCGGGCTCGGCGCTCGCCCTGGTGTCCCAGAGCCGGCGCAGGGCGTTCCCGCCGAGGTAGGCGGAGTCGGCGAACTCGGGGAGGTTGAGGAAGACGAGCTGCAGCGACCGGTTCGTCTTGAGGGTGAAGCGTTCGGCCACCGGACCGTCCGGCATCGGCCGGTAGTCGTCCCGGTCCCAGCAGGCCGGGCCCGGGTCGTCGGCGCAGTCACCGGCCCCGGTCCCGGCGGCCTCGCCGGCCATCCGGGCGTAGGCGAGCCGGGCGCCGTCCTGCCGGTGGGCGGCGAAGGCCGCCCCGCTGCCGGCGGCGCCGCCCGTCACGTAGACGGTGGTCACCTTCAGGCCCGCCCGGATGCTGTTGGACAGGTCCGGGTTCATGAACAGCAGGTCGTCGTCCTGGTGGGCGACGATCTGGACGACCCCCGCGGGCTCGTCGGCCACGGCGGGCCGGTGCCTCGGTCCGGCCGTCAGCGCCGCCGGTGCCGTCCACGTCTGCGACAGTGCCAAGGCCAGCGCCGCCATGGCGGTCGTCACCCGCCCCACCCCGCACCCGCCCCTTCGCCCGCCCCGGTCGTGTCCGCCCCTGGGGCGATTCCGAAGGGATTATCACACCACGTCAGTGCGTGGCGGACACCGCCGGTCGCGAACGGGAGCGGGGCGGTGCGGAGAGGGGTCCGGGGCGGGCTCCGGGGCGGCCCAGGGACGGCCCGATCGCCTCTGCGGACCCCGTGCGACGCGGCGGGTCGAGGCGGGGCGGCGGGTCGAGGCGGCGCGGCCCGCGTTACTCCCCTGCGGCGGCGGAGGCGTGGACCGCCGGGCGGGCCGGACCGGCCTCCTCGGGCAGCTGGGCCTCGAAGCGGGAGGGCACCGGGAAGTAAGCCCGCAGGAAGGCGGTGACGGCCGCCTCTTGCTCCTGCGGGGGCATGTGGTCACGGGTGCCGTCGGCGAGGCAGAAGTGGTCCGCCCAGCGCTCGTCCAGCAGGTCCGTGAGCCGGGCGAGGTCCTCGGCGCTGTCGGTGACGAAGTAGCCGTCGTAGAGGTGCCCCTCCACCGCGCGGGCGGTCGCGTGGGCGTAGTGGACCGCCAGGGTGACCGGCGCGAGGTCGGTGGCGGCCCGGAAGGCCGACCGGACCGTGCCGTCCAGCTCCTCCGCGAACCGCTCGGCGCTCTCGGCCAGCACGCTCCGGCGCAGCGGGTGCGGGGAGTGCTTGAGGGTGCGCGGGTAGGTCTTGCCTACGGCGGCGGCCAGCGTGGCGCGGGTGTTCTTCAGGGCGGCGACGTAGACCGAGTCGTCGGCGGCGGCCGCGCCCGGCGGAACGATTCGGCTGTCGGGGAAGCAGCGCGGCAGGCCGTTGCCGAGGAAGAAGTCCTCCGGCACGAGGGTGCGGCCGAGGAAGACGTCGTCGTTCACGTACAGGAAGTGCTCGGACAGCCCGGGGACCAGGTGCAGCCGGCTCTCGATGGCGTGCGAGTTGAACACCGGCCCGGCGTCGGTGCCGGCGAACAGCTCGCGGTGCGGGACCACGGACAGGCCCGGCTGGTCGGTGTCCAGCCAGTGCGGCACCTGGTCGTCGGTGACCAGGTGGATGTGCCGGATCCACGGCGCGTGCGCGGCGAGGGCGCGCAGGCAGTACCTGAGCTCGTCGCGGTTGCGGAAGCGCTGGTCGGCGTCGCCCGCGATGCCGCTGGCCGCGACGCCGTCCTCCTCCGCGATCGGGGCCGCGGTGTGCGCGAGCCGGGCCCGGGCGGCGGCGCGGCGCTCCTGCCAGGCGGGGTCGGCGTCGTCCACCCAGGTGATCACGACGTCCACGGGGAAGGTGACCCGGTCCGGCAGGTCGGTGGCGAAGATGTCGAGCAGCGGGTAGGGCCGGCCGTCGACGGTCGTGGTGGCGGTGGCCTCCAGCGAGGGCACCCACCAGCCGAGCGGGGTCTCGTCGATCGAGGCGATCGCGCCCTCGGAGGGGGCGGCGGAGTCCCAGAACTCGACGTCGCAGCCGGTGTCGGAGCCGTACAGCAGGGTGCCGATGGCGGCGGGCCGGTAGATCCGCACGCCCTTGACCCGGTCCTCCGGCCAGATCGGACCGACCTGGGCCTCGCCGTCCGGCGCCCGGTCGCCGTCCGGCTCACCGGCCGGGGCGTCGTCCGGGGAGCCCGGCGCGTCCTCCACCAGGGCCACCGCGGCGGGCAGCTGCTCGGCCAGGACGGTGCCGAGGGTGCGCCCGTGCTCCAGCAGGTCCGCGTAGACCGCCTGCCCGGCGAACGAGGCGGCCAGCGCCTCCAGGACCGCCGGCCGGTCGCCGGGGGATATCGCCAGCCGGTGACGCGGGTGCCGGTCGGGCACGATGCCGTGCGCGATGCCCGTGCCGCTCAGCACCCCGGCCACCTCGGCCAGGTTTCCGTCCCGGCGCTGCCCCGGCAGGAGCGTGCGGTGCGGCTCCGCCAGCAGGTCGCCGCAGCGGGCCACCCCGGGGAGCGAGGAGATCAGCTCCGCCTCGCGCGCGGCACGCTCCTGGGCCAGCCGCTCGATCGCGGCGAGCGGCTCCTCCACCGCGGCCTCCGGCCCGGTTTCCGGCGCGGCTTCCGGCGCGGTCCGCTCCCGGACCGGCCCTTGGCCGACACCCTCGCCCGCGGCGGGCCGGCGACGGCGTGCCAGCGCGGCGAACGGGCGCATCGCGGTGCTGAGACGGGCCGGGCGTACGGACACGGAAACTCCAAGAGGGGGGGCTGAGGGGCGACGACGCGAAATGGCGGGGAGAAAGTGCCTTATGCCTGAAGGTCCGTTTTCACCGGCTTCCTCTCCACCCATCGCCCCTGACGGGAGCCCCATTGCGCTGCCGGAGATCGTATGCGACCGGGAGAATTTTTCATTGAGTTCAGGTAACGATCACGCGTCCGTTTGGGGACCCGTCCCCTTTGTGCCGATCACCGCCGCCCGGTCGTGCGGACCGGACCGGCGGATTCTCCCCGACGACCGCTCACCGGCCACGCCTGGGGGTGCGATCAGCGCTCCGGCCTGCGAGGACCCGGTGGGGCCTGGTCGGAGCCGCTCGGGTTCCCGGCTGCCCCGCGGCCCGGCTCACGTCCCGGTTCGCTCCCCGCCCGCTCTCCTCGCGCGTGCTTGCCGGACGGGCGCGACCGCGTCCCCAAGGCCGTCGGCGGGCCGTTTCCCGCCGGTCGGAACGTCCCCGAACGGCAGGAGGACGCGACCGCTCCCGTGCGTGCGAAGACCATCGGAAACAGGACGCAACCGTTCCGGTACGAAGACCGCCGGCACGAGGAAGACCGCCGGCCGCCGGAATACCCGTGGGAATGGGGCTGGCGCCGGTTCGCCCACCGGGGGCGCCTCCCCGGTCCGGATACCGGTGCTCCGGTGTCCGGACGCGCGCGGGCCCCGGACGTCAGACGTCCGGGGCCCTGCGTTCCTACGCGCGGATCAGCTGCCCACGAAGGCCGCCAGCAGCAGCCAGACCACCGGGGCGGTCGGCAGGAGCGAGTCCAGCCGGTCCATGATGCCGCCGTGGCCGGGCAGCAGCGTGCCCATGTCCTTGATCCCGAGGTCGCGCTTGATCATCGACTCGCCCAGGTCGCCCAGGGTCGCGGTGACCGCCGCGCAGCCGCCCAGGATCAGGCCCTGCCACCAGCTGCCGTCGTCGATGATCAGCTGCATCAGCAGCGCGCCCGCCAGCATCGACAGCGCGATGCCGCCGGCCAGGCCCTCGCGGGTCTTGCCGGGACTGATCGTCGGGGCCAGCTTGGTCTTGCCGAACTTGTAGCCCACGGCGTAGGCGCCGGTGTCGCTGCAGATCGTGACGATCAGGAACAGCACGATCCGCTGGGGGCCGTCGTCGGCCGCCAGCATCATCGCCACGAAGGTGGCCAGGAACGGCACGTAGAAGGCGGTGAACACCCCCGCCGTTATGTCCCGCAGGTAGTCCTCCGGCGGCTCGGCCATCCGCCAGACCATCACCGCCAGCCCGGTCAGCGCGAGCGAGGCCGCGGCCCACTGGATCCCGGACCAGTAGCCGGTGGCGACCATGGCGATGCCGCCCACGACCAGCGGGACCAGCGGCGCCTTGATCTGCTTGCGCTCGGCGAGCCGACTGGTCAGCTCCCAGACGCCCACCGCGACCGCGGCCATCACGACGACCAGGAACAGTGCCTTCACCACGAACAGCGAGGCGACGATCACCGCCCCGAGGCCGACCCCGACGCCTATGGCGGCCTGGAGGTTACGGCCACCGCGCTGCTTGCGCGGCTGCGGTTGCGGGTCGGGCTGGGCGGCCACGGGTGTCTCCTGCCCTGGATGGGACGACGGCACGAAGTGGGGCCGGCCGGCCGCCGGGTGGCTGGGCGGCGGCGCGGGATGCACCGATGCCCCCGAGTACGGCGGGGTGCCGTGGCCGGGGGCGGCGTCGGATATGGCGCGCAACACGACCGTCTCCGTCACGCCGGGCTGCGCGTTCCCGGACTGCGCGGCACCGGGCTGAGGAGCACCGGGCTGAGGAGCACCGGGCTGTGCGGCACCGGGCTGCTCGTCCCGGAACAGCGGGCCGCTCAGCCGGCCGGCCTCCCGGGCCGGTCCCGCGGCGGGGTCGGCCGGGCCGTGGGCTGACGCGCCGTGAGCTGACGTGCCGTGGGCGGGCGCGCCGGGCAGCGGGCCGGGGTCGGCCGGTACGGGAGGCATGACCTGAGTCTCCTCCGCGTCGCCACCCCAGTACACCGGAGGCTGCTGCGGGTGATCCGAACGGAGGCCCCGCTCCCCCGGGACGCCGCCGGGCGCGCCGGGCGGCACGGCGTGGCCGCCTGGGCGGCCGGGGTGTCCCTGGACCGGCGCCGGCGGCTCGCCGTACCCCGGCGCCGGGTGGGCCGGGGTACGGGGTGCCTGCGGCTGCGGCTGCGGCGCCGGACGGTAGGGCTGGAACTGCTGGTCGGACGAGCCCCAGTAGCCAGGGGCGTCAGGGGCGTCGTTCATCAGACCTCGAGCAGCTCGGATTCCTTGTGCTTCAGCAGCTCGTCGACCTGCGCCACGTACTTGGCCGTGGTGTCGTCGAGCTCCTTCTCGGCGCGGCGGCCGTCGTCCTCGCCGACCTCGCCGTCCTTGACCAGCTTGTCGATGGCGTCCTTGGCCTTGCGGCGCACCGAACGGATCGAGACCTTGGCGTCCTCGCCCTTGGTACGGGCGATCTTGATGAACTCCCGGCGACGCTCCTCGGTCAGCTCCGGCAGCACCACGCGGATGATCGAGCCGTCGTTCGACGGGTTGACGCCCAGGTCGGAGTCGCGGATCGCCTGCTCGATGGCCTTCAGCGCGGTCTTGTCGAACGGCGAGACGACCGCCATCCGCGGCTCCGGCACCGAGAACGAGGCCAGCTGGTTGATCGGCGTGATGGCGCCGTAGTACTCCGCGACGATCTTGGCGAACATCGCCGGGTGCGCGCGGCCGGTGCGGATGGCCGCGAGGTCGTCCTTGGCGACGCTGACGGCCTTCTCCATCTTCTCCTCGGCCTCGAGGAGGGTCTCTTCGATCACTGTGGTCTCCCTGTCCGGTTCATCTGCTGTTGTCCCGACCGGTGTCGGCGCGGAGGCCGGTCGCGGCTCCCGCGCCGTTCCGTACGGCTGGTTGCGGCTCAGGCCCGGACGGAATCCTGGCTGATGAGTGTGCCGATCTTCTCACTCTTCACCGCACGCGCGATATTGCCCTCCGCCAGCAGTTCGAAGACCAGCATCGGGAGGTTGTTGTCCTTGCACAGCGTGATCGCGGTGAGGTCGGCCACCTTGAGGTCGCGCGCGATGACCTCGGAGTACTCCAGCGCGTCGAACTTGACGGCGTCCGGGTTGGTCCGCGGGTCGGAGTCGTAGACGCCGTCCACACCGTTCTTGCCCATCAGCAGGACGTCGGCGTGGATCTCCAGCGCGCGCTGGACGGCCGTGGTGTCGGTCGAGAAGTACGGCATGCCCATACCGGCGCCGAAGATCACCACACGGCCCTTCTCCAGGTGCCGGACGGCCCGCAGCGGCAGGTACGGCTCGGCGACCTGGCCCATGGTGATCGCGGTCTGGACCCGGGTCTCGATGCCTTCCTTGACCAGGAAGTCCTGCAGCGCCAGGCAGTTCATGACGGTGCCGAGCATGCCCATGTAGTCGGACCGGGCCCGGTCCATGCCGCGCACCTGCAGCTCGGCACCCCGGAAGAAGTTCCCGCCGCCGATGACCACCGCGACCTCGGTACCGGCGCGGACGACGGTGGCGATCTCCCGGGCGATCGCGTGCACGACGTCCGGGTCGACGCCGAGCCCGCCGCCACCGGCGAAGGCTTCACCGGACAGCTTCAGCAGCACCCGGCGGCGCGAGCCGTCCTTGGGGTCCTGCGCGGTCTCCTGCGTCTCCTGCATGGACTTCTCCTTTTTGCACCTACTGGTCACAGGCGTGGGTGTGCGGATGCCCCGCCTGCGCGTACACGCGAGGAGGCCACTGCCGCGGGAACCGGTTCGGTGTCCTGCACGGCAATGGCCTCCTCGTCGTTCATGGTGCCGACGCGAGCCCGCCCGTGGACGGTTGGCGCTGGGTGAGCCCGTTCGGCGTTCCTCCCGCCCCGGTCAGCGGGCGGGGGCGGTTCCCAGCGTAAGGGGGCCGGGGACCAGGTGGAACGTGGCTCAGGCGCCGACGCGGAAACGCGCGAAACGCTTGAGGGTGACGCCGTTCTCCTCGAGGACCTTGGCGACGGTCTTCTTGTTGTCCTTCGCGAAGGCCTGCTCCAGGACGGAGAACTCCTTGACGAAACCGGTGACGCGACCCTCGACGATCTTCGGCAGGGCGGCCTCCGGCTTGCCCTCCTCGCGAGCGGTGGCCTCGGCGACGCGGCGCTCGTTCTCGATGTCCTCGGCCGGGATGTCCTCGCGGGACAGGTACTTCGGGGCGAAGGCGGCGATGTGCTGCGCGACGTCCTTCGCGACCTCGGCGTTCTCCTTGTCCAGCTCGACCAGGACGCCGACGGCCGGCGGCAGGTCGGGGCTGGTCTTGTGCAGGTAGACCGCGACGAAGCCGTCACCGTCGAACTGGGCGAAGCGGCGGAAGACGATCTTCTCGCCCAGGGTCGCGTTGGCCTCGTCCACGAACTGCTGGACGGTCTTGCCGGCCTCGATCTCGGAGGCCAGGGCGGCGTCCAGGTCGGCCGGGGCGGTCTTGGCGACGTGGGCGGCGATGGCGTCGGCGACCTTGACGAAGTTGTCACCCTTGGCGACGAAGTCGGTCTCGCAGTTCAGCTCGACCAGAACGCCGGACTTCTTGTCCTCGGCGATCAGCGCGGCGACGGCGCCGTTGGAGGCGTCACGGCCCTCGCGCTTGGCAACGCCCTTCTGGCCCTTGATGCGCAGGAGCTCGACGGCCTTCTCGACGTTGCCCTCGGCCTCGTCCAGGGCCTTCTTGCAGTCCATCATGCCGGCGCCGGTGAGCTCACGGAGCTTCTTGACGTCCGCGGCGGTGAAGTTCGCCATGGTGTGAATCTCTTCTCGCGTCTCGCGTGTCTGCGTGGGGATGCGCCGGGACCGATGGTTCGGTCCCGGCGCGGGAGAGAGGGGCACCTACCGGTGTCGTACCGGCGGGCGCCCCTCACCCTTGGTACGTCAGGCCTGCTCGGCCGGGGCCTCGGCGGCGGGGGCCTCGACGGCCGGCGCCTCGGCAGCGGCCTCAGCGGCAGCGGGGGCCTCGGCGGCGGCGGGGGCCTCCTCGGCCTTCTTCTCGCCCTCGATGAGGTCCTTCTCCCAGTCGGCCAGCGGCTGGTCGGCGCCCGGCTCGGCCTTGACGTCGCCCTTGGCGACACCGGCGCGGGACTTCAGGCCCTCGGCGACGGCGTCGGCGATCACGCGGGTCAGCAGGGTGACGGAGCGGATCGCGTCGTCGTTGCCCGGGATCTTGTAGTCGACCTCGTCCGGGTCACAGTTGGTGTCGAGGATGGCGACGACCGGGATGTTGAGCTTCCGGGCCTCGCCGACCGCGATGTGCTCCTTCTTGGTGTCCACGATCCAGACGGCGCTGGGAACGCGCTGCATGTCGCGGATACCGCCGAGGGTCTTCTCCAGCTTGTCGTGCTCGCGCTGGAGGACCAGGAGCTCCTTCTTGGTGAGACCGGAACCGGCCACATCCGAGAAGTCCAGCTCGCCGAGCTCCTTCAGGCGCTGCAGGCGCTTGTAGACGGTCGAGAAGTTGGTCAGCATGCCGCCGAGCCAGCGCTGGTTCACGTAGGGCATGCCCACGCGGGTGGCCTGCTCGGCGATGGCCTCCTGGGCCTGCTTCTTCGTGCCGACGAAGAGGACGCTGCCGCCGTGGGCAACGGTCTCCTTGATGAACTCGAAGGCGCGGTCGATGTAGTTCAGCGACTGCAGGAGGTCGATGATGTAGATGCCGTTGCGCTCGGTGATGATGAAGCGCTTCATCTTCGGGTTCCAGCGGCGGGTCTGGTGACCGAAGTGGACGCCGCTCTCCAGCAGCTCCCGCATCGTGACGACGGCCATTGCCGTGCTCCTCAGGTGTTACGGCCCGGCGGCGGCAGCTCTGCGAGCGACGCTCACAGCCGGGTCATTCTCGGTTTGTCCGTGGCGGCCAGGTGACAGCCACGCCTGACGCCCCGAACGTGCCGAGCCGCTTCTGCCCGGTCGGCCAGGGGCCGGTCGGGCTCGGCGGACCGAGCGGCACTCGCACCTGGCGGGGCTGCGGACGAACCGCGTCCGACCACCGGTGGCGGGGCGTGCGAAGTCGACCCGGCGGACCGGGTCGCGTGTGAAGTGTACGGGAAGCGCCGAGCGGCGGGCGACTTCACGAGCGGCCGGAGACCCTCCGGGGACCTGGGAAGAGCCTGGGAACGGCCGGAACGGGCGGGGAGACGGCGGCTCCCGGCGACGGCTGGGGAGCGGCGGGCTCCGACGGGCTGCCTGCCCGCGGCCGGTCTCTGGTATGCCGCTTGTACACCGGATGGCGGCACCCGTACACCCGTCCGGGGGACGGGGTTCCGGCGCGGGGACGGTTTGTCCACAGGAGTCCCGATGTGGGTGGTGCGGGGGCGCCGGAGCGGCGAGCCTTCGCGCATGGGTGCTCGCGCGTGGTTCGTCGGGGTTCGGGGGCTGGTCGCCGTGGGGGTGGCGACGGGGGTGCTGGGGGCGGTCGGCGCGCTCGGCGCGCCGGGGGCGGCGGGGGCCTCCGGCGTGGGCCGTGTGGGCGTGGGCGGCGTCGGTGTGGGCGGTGTGGGCGTGGGCGGGTCCGGGGGTGGTGGTTCCGGGGCTGCGCGAGCCTGGCCGGTGGGTGGGCCCGGCGGGGTCCTGGAGCGCTTCGAGCCGCCGGCGAAGCCCTGGGCCGCCGGGCACCGTGGCGTGGACCTCGCCGCCGCTCCCGGGGCGGAGGTACGGGCGGCGGCAGCCGGGGTGGTCGTCTTCTCCGGGCAGGTGGCGGGGCGCCCGGTGGTGACCGTCTCCCACCCGGGCTCGGGCTCTCCCCCGCTGCGGACCACCTACCTGCCCGTCACCGGCGTCCTCCCGGTCGGCACCGCGGTGGCCGCCGGGCAGGTGATCGGACGGCTCGCCCCGGACGGGCGGCACTGCGCCGGGCGCGACTGCCTGCACTGGGGGCTGCTGCGCGGCGGCCGCTACCTGGACCCGCTGGCCCTGTTCGGCGCGGGCCGGGCACGACTGCTGCCGCTGGGCCCGGGCCCAGCCGAGGACGAGCGGACCGTCACGCCCGACTGAGGCCGTGCAGCGCGAAAGCGACAGCGGCGTCCGCGACCTCCTCGGGGTTCTCGGACAGGCAGCCGGCCCGGCCTGCCCGGCCACCCGAGGCCGCCTGCTCCGCTCGACGGACCGCCGCCTCCACGACCCCCTGCAGCAGCACCGCGGCGAGCCTGGGCTGCTCGTGGCCCAGGTCCTCCAGCGCCTGGACGACCAGACCGGCCAGCCTGCCGTGCGCCGCCCGGATCCGCTCCCGCGCGGCCTCGTCGAGTTCCAGCGCCGAGATCGCCACGACCGCGCGGTGGCGCGGGTCGGCGGCCAGCGCCAGCTGGCCCCGGACATACGCCTCGATCCGCTCGGCGGCGGTGTCCCTGCTCGCCATCCCGGCCTCGATCTCGGCCGCCCAGAGCGGGAAGTCCACCTCGCAGAGCGCCTCCACCACGGCGGCGCGGGAGCGGAAGTACTCGTAGACCGAGGAGCGCGCCAGCCCGGTGCGCGCCGCGAGCGCGGGGAAGGTCAAGGCCTCCTTGCCGCCCTCGGTGAGCAGAACGCGGGCAGCGTCGAGGAGGGCTGCCCGCTGCAGCTGGCGATGCTCGGCCACCGTGGCCGCTCGGATCTTCGGCACGCTCCCACTGTACGGAGCCCTACCCACGGCCGGAACGGCGCCGCGCATCCGAACGGGAGCACGGCCCCACCGGGCGGGTCCGGCCCGCGCCGGCGAGCGCCCGGCTGTCGACGGCCGGTCACCGGTTGCCGGCTACCGACTCCCGGACCGGCGCGCTACCGGATGTCCGAGAGCTTGGCGCGCAGCTGGAGGACGGACTTGGTGTGGATCTGGCTCACCCGGCTCTCCGTCACCCCCAGCACCTGCCCGATCTCGGCGAGGGTGAGCCCCTCGTAGTAGTAGAGCGTCACCACGGTCTTCTCCCGTTCCGGGAGGGTGTTGACGGCCTGGGCCAGCAGCCTGCGGAGCTCGCGGTCCTCGGCCACCTCGACCGGGTTGTCCGCGCCGTGGTCCTCCAGGGTGTCCATCAGGCTCAGCCGGTCGCCGCCTTCCCCCACCGGGTGGAGCAACTCGTCCAGGGCCACCACGTTGGCGAGCGACAGCTGGCTGAAGATGGCGTGCAGGTCCTCGATCGCGATACCCATCTCGGCCGCGACCTCGGGGTCGTGCGGCGTCCGGCGCAGCCGGGCCTCCAGCGTCGCGTACGTCCGCTCGACCGCCTTCGCCTTCTGCCGGACCGAACGCGGGATCCAGTCCAGGGCGCGCAGCTCGTCGATGATCGCGCCGCGGATCCGGCTGATCGCATAGGTCTCGAACTTGATGGCGCGACCGATGTCGAACTTCTCGATCGCGTCGATCAGTCCGAAGACCCCGGAGGAGACGAAGTCCGCCTGCTCCACGTTGGAGGGCAGACCGACCCCGACCCGCCCCGCCACGTACTTGACGAGCGGTGAGTAGTGCAGGATCAGCTGCTCGCGCAGCCGCTGGTCGCCGGTCTCCTTGTAGGAGCGCCAGAGCTCTTCGAGCGCGCTGCGCCCCTGGGCCACGGCGCCCCGGCCGGCCTGCCCCGGGTCGGCGGAGGTACCGGCGGGGGTGTTGGCGGCCGTGCTGGCGGAGGTGCCGGCGGCCGTGTCCGAGGAGGTGCCGACGGGAGTGCCGACCGGAGTACCGGCGGAAGGGTCGGCAGGCCTGCCGGCGGAGGTGGCCGGGGGCGCGTCCGCCGCCGTGACCGCCGCCGTGTCGGTGAGCACGCCGGTGTGCGCGTCTGCGTGCGCGTCGGTCGGTGCGTCGGCGGCACCGTCCGCCTCCGCGCCCCGGGCCGCGTCGGCGGGCTGGCCTGGCACCACCGTCGGCCGGCCGCCCTGGCGCGACAGGCCGCCCATCGTCCCCGCCGGCTTGGGCGGGAACTCCGTTGCCGGGCGCCGCTCGGTCCGCGGCCCTCCCGAGGACCGAGCGCCACCGGTCACTCTGTGTCCGGGAATGTGTGTGGGCATGCGTTGGTCTGCGCCGTTCTGCCGAGTCATGTGCTGATAGGGAAGGCATGTGGAGCGTAGCGTGACCGACTCACTGCAAAGCGCTACCGCCACTCGGTCGTCCCCCGATCCGGTGGCGTTCACTCACCGGATCCGGCCACGCGAGCGGAAGAACCGGATCAGCAGGTCAGCCGGGCGGTCCGGACACGCCCTCCCAGGGCGCACACTCGTTCTCCGTCCTGACACTCACCTCCTCCGCACCATGCGCCAGTGCGCGCCGTGTCGCTCGACGTAGCCGAGCGAGCTCAACTCGTAGAGCCGCTGGAGCACTTCGTCCGGCGGGAGCCCCGACTGTCGGGCCAACCGCTCGACCGGCGCACCCTCCGCCGTCGCCGGTACGGCCTCCAGCACCCTGGCCACCGGCGGCTCCAGCAGATCCCGCGGCAGGACCGGACCGCTGCGCTGCGGGGCCAGATCGTCCCCGATCGCCCCGATCAGCTCGGTGATCTCGGCCGCGTCGGTGACCAGCGTGGCGCCGCCGCTGCGGATCAGGGCGTGCACCCCGGCCGAGAGCTCCGAGGTCACCGGGCCGGCGACACCCATGGTGTGGCGGTTGAGGTCCCGCGCCCGTCTGGCCGTACTCAGGGCCCCGCTGCGCACGGCCGCCTCGACCACCACGGTGCCGCGGGTGAGCGCCGCGATGACCCGGTTGCGGAGGACGAAGCGGAAGCGGTTCGGGTGCTCCCCCGGCGGGAGTTCACTCACCAGCAGGCCCTGGACGCCGATCCGCCTGATCAGCTCGGCGTTCCCCTTCGGGTAGGCGACGTCGACTCCGCAGGCGAGCACCGCGACCGTCATCCCGCCGACGGCGAGTGCCCCGCGGTGGACGGCCGCGTCGATCCCGTAGGCGGCGCCGGACACCACCACCCAACCGCGCTCGGCCAGTTGGGCCGCCAGCTCCCCGGCGACGTGGGCGCCGTAGGCCGTGCAGGCGCGGGAGCCCACCATCGCGACCGAGCGGAGCGCGAGCAGCCGCAGCGAGCCGGTGCCGACCGTCCAGAGCCCGATGGGCCGTCCGTCGCCCAGATCATCGAGTTGGCTGGGCCATTCCGTGTCCCCCGGAATGATGAACCGGCCACCGACGTGCCGTACCCGTTTCAGGTCCGTCTCCGGGTCCGGCCCCGGGAGTCTCGCCTGGTACCCGCTCAGCCGGGCGGCGTCCAGCCCGGGGTGGTCGGGGACCGCCCCGGTCCGGATCGCCTCGACCACGTCGACGGCGGGGAGCCGGGCGAGCCAGCGACCGATCACCGCGTCCCCGGGCTCGCCGAGACGGCTGAGCAGCGCGCGGGCGACGCGCTCGGCGTCGGGCGCCGCGGAGGCGCCGGTGGTGCCGGTGGTGCCGGCTCCGACCGCGGGCCCTCCGGCGGGCCCGGGCCCGACCCCGGCCCCGACGTCACCGTCTGTCCGCGGGTGCCGCAACAGCTGGTTCATGCCTCGCCCTCCGTGTTCTCCGCAGGTTCGTCACGCCCAGGCCGGCCGTCGTCCGGCCGACCGTCGTCCGGCGAGCCGTTGCGCTGGGCCGGGATGCCTCCGAGCCGACCGAAGACCCGTTCGGTCCACGGCAGCCCGTGCTCCACCCCGGTCCGCAGGACCAGGGCGGTGCGCATGTCCCGCTGGTCCGGCCGGTCGCGTCCGGCGAGGTCGGCGACCGTCCAGGCGACCCGGAGCACCCGGTCCAGGCCCCGGGCGGTCAGCAGCCCCCGCTCCAGCTGGCGCGCGACGTCGTTGAGCGCGCCGGACGCGAGCTGCCAGCGCGTGCGCAACTCGTGGCCCGGCACCTCCGCGTTGGTCCGCCACGGGGTGTTCGCCAGCCGGGCCGCCGCTCGCTCCCGTGCGGCCAGCACCCGGGCGGCGACGGTCTCGGTGGTCTCCGCCGAGGCGTCCCGCTCCATGAGTTCGACCCTCGTGACCGGCGAGACCTGCACCTGGAGGTCGACCCGGTCCAGCAGCGGCCCGGAGAGCCGCCCCTGGTAGCGGCTGACCATCGCCGGGGTGCACTCGCACCCCTCGCCCCGCCGTGAGTACCGCCCGCACGGGCACGGGTTGGCGGCCAGACAGAGGAGGAAGCGGGCCGGCAGCCGGAGCGACCCTGCCGAGCGGGCGATCACCACCTCGCCCGCCTCCAACGGCTGGCGCAGCGCGTCGAGCACCCGGACCGGGAACTCCGGCGCCTCGTCCAGGAACAGCACGCCCCGGTGGGCCAGCGAGACGGCGCCCGGTCTCGGCAGGCCGCTGCCGCCGCCGACGATCGCGGGCATCGTGGTGGAGTGGTGCGGGGCGCAGTAGGGCGCGGTGTCGATCAGCGGGCGCCCGGCCGGGAGCAGGCCCGCCACCGAGTGCACGGCGGTGACCTCCAGCGCCTCCTTCTGGGTCAGCGGCGGGAGCAGCGCGGGCAGCCGCTCCGCCAGCATGGTCTTGCCCGCACCCGGCGGCCCCTTCAGATAGAGGTGGTGCCCGCCGGCGGCGGCGATCTCCAGGGCCCGCCGCGCCTCGTACTGACCGGCCACGTCGGCCATGTCGAGGCGGGCCGCCTTGTCGTCGGGCAGACCCCGCACGCTCGCGCTGGGCAGCATCAGCCCGGCCATCAGCGGATCCGGGCGGCCGCCGATCGGATCCGGCGGTTCCTCCGGCGGCGTCGCGCCGGTCAGGATCGCGACCAGCTGGCGCAGGCTGCGGACGCCGATGACCGTCACCCCGGGAACGAGCGAGGCCTCGGGAGCGGTCTGCTCGGCGACCACGACCCGCTGGTAGCCGGCGTCCGCGGCGGCCAGCACCGACGGCAGCACCCCGCGCACCGGCCGCACCCGGCCGTCCAGCCCCAGCTCGCCGATGATCAGCAGGTCGGCGATGGACGACGGGTCGAGCCGCTCGGCGGCGGCCAGCACGGCGCAGGCCACCGCGAGGTCGAAGCCGCTGCCGCTCTTGGGCACCGAGGCGGGGCTGAGGCCGACCGTCAGCTTGCGCTGCGGCCAGACCTCGCCGCTGTTGACCAGTGCGGCGCGGACCCGGTCACGGGCCTCGGTGAGCGCCTTGTCGGGCAGGCCGACCAGGGTGAACGCGGCCACCCCGGGCTCCAGATCGGCCTGGACCTCGACGACCACCCCGTCGACACCGACCAGTGCGACGGAACAGGTACGGGCGAAGGCCATCTCAGACCACCCCCCGCAGGTGGTCGACCAGGGCCGCACCCCGCGCCCGGTTGACCACGGCGACCAGGTCGATCCGCACCCCGCCCGGTGGGGCGGGGGGCCAGTGCGGATCCGTCGGCGCCGCGTCCTCGTCTGCGCCGGCCAGCCGGGCGAAGTGGCCGGGCCAGCGCTCGGCCATCCAGCGCTCGGCCAGGCGCTGCAGCCGGGCGGCCTTGGCCTGGTCGATGGCCTCGGTGGGCTGCTGGAAGCCCCGCTCGGAGCGGGTCTTCACCTCGCAGACCGCCACGGTGTCGCCGTCGAGGGCGACGATGTCCAGCTCGCCCTCGACGCAGCGCCAGTTGCGGTCCAGGATGCGGAGCCCGGCCTCCGTCAGGCGGCGGGCGGCGACCCGCTCCCCGTAGCGGCCGAGTCCGGTCCTGGTGTTGCGGTCCGGGACCGCCCGTGGCTTCTTCCCGGGTGCGGCCGTGTCCGGTACTGCCACGGCCGGCACTGCACCGGCCGGCGCGGCCGCGTTCGGTACGGCCTGGTCCTGCACGACGGTGTGCTGCATGGTGACCACCTCCGCCGAGGAGGCTGCCCCACCGCGCACGTCGCGGCCCGGAAATTCCCTTCGCCTGTGGATAACTCGGATCTGCGGAGAACTTCTGTCACCCGCAGGGGTGAGAGACCCCGCTCCCGCGATATTCGGCTGGACAACGCGGTACGGAGTCGTCCAACGTCAGTTCCCGAAGCCGGACTCGTCCGAGGGCAGCTCCAGATCGCTCTTCGCGAGTTCCTCGATGTTCACGTCCTTGAAGGTCAGCACCCGGACCTTGCGGACGAACCGGGCCGGCCGGTACATGTCCCAGACCCACGCATCCGCCATCGACACCTCGAAGAACACCTCGCCCTGGACCGAGTGCACCTGCAGCTCGTAGTCATTGGTGAGGTAGAACCGTCGCTCGGTCTCGATCACGTACTTGAACAGGCCGACGACGTCCCGGTACTCCCGGTAGAGCTTGAGCTCCATCTCGGTCTCGTACTTCTCGAGATCTTCGGCACTCATCCAGGCGTCCCCTCAATTGTCACGTCCACCCATTGTGGACCACCGCACCCACGGTCAGAGCCGTACCGGTTCCACCGGCGGGCCCTCGACCAGCAGCCGTTCCAGGAATTCCGCCAGGCCGGCCGGATAGACCGTCTCGGCGGTCCCCCTCAGTTCCTCGACCGTCCACCAGCGCACCGCCAGCAGCTGGGCGTGCTCGTCCGCGCCCATTCCCGAGTGGTCCAGCCCCGTGTCCGTGGTCCGGGCCAGGTGGAACCACTGCTCCTGCTCGTAGCGCTGTCCCCGAAAGGAGAACGACACCGTGCCGTACGCCACCAAGGGCCCCAGGTCCACACCTCGCAAGCCGGTCTCCTCCGCGAGCTCCCGCTCGGCGGCCTCGCGCACGTCCTCCCCCGCTTCCAAGCCGCCACCGGGCGTGAACCACCACGTCTCCCCGGGGACTGCCGGGTCGGCGCCCAGGAAGAGGAGGATGCGGTCCAGCCCGTCCAGCAGCAGGATCCGCGCCGCCCGGCGACGCTGTGCTGTCATGGCAGCGCTCCACGCTCCTTCCGTCCGCATCGGTGGTGCTACCGATCCTGCCACCCGGCGCGGCCGTCCGGGGCGATGTTCGGCAGAGCGGCCCGCGCCGCGACGGCCCCGTTCAGGAGCTGCGCCCCCGGCGCAGTCGGCGGGCCAGGCGCGCCACCCCGCCGACCGCCGAGGTCAGCAGGATCAGGGCGGCACCGGCGACGGTGGCGTAGGCGGCGGGTTCCAGCGGGCCCGGCTGCGACGCCTTCGGCCCCGTGAAGGCGTCGAAGGCCGTGCTCCGGTCGAGCAGGCCCGTCCGGCCGAAGGGCTTCAGGGTGGCCTCGACCCTGGCCTCGACGGCGTCGGCCGGGACGGTCCCGCCGTCGGCCTCCAGGTGGGTGCGGGAGTCGAGCGAGCCGACCCGGTTGTCGCCGAGCAGGAACAGCCGGCCCTGCGGCACCGTCACGCTGAACGACTCGCCCTGGCGGCCCTGCGTCGCCAGGTAGGGCTCGTCGACCGGCTGTCCGTTGACCGTCAGCCGACGGTTGTCCCCGGTGGTGGCGACGGTGTCCCCGCCGACCGCGACCACGCGCTTGACCATGAGCTCGCCGCCCCAGGCCTGGTCCCGGAAGACCACGACGTCGCCCCGGCCGACGGCCGCGCCGTCGGTCTTGCGGGCGAGCACGGTGTCCCCGGCCTGCAGCGTCGGGTGCATCGAGGGGGTGGGGATGTTGTACGGCCGGTAGTCGATCGCGATGAGGGCGAACCCGCCGATCATCAGCACCAGCCCGAGCGCCAGCGCGACGCCCTGCAGCACCGCGGCGGGCCGACGGCGCTCACGGGCGGGCGCGACCGGGTGATCGGCCGTCTGCTCCACGACACTGCTCATCGTCACCGTCCACCTCTGGCCGACCGGAGAACACCACTGGCACGCCGGAGGCACCGGCGGGAATGCCGACGGGCCGTGGCACGTCCGAGCAGATTACTCGTCGGTACCACGGCCCGCGCAAGGGTCGGGGACGATCCGGTGGAGCTCAGGACTCCTGCCGGCGCTCCTTCCGGCCCCGCACCCGACGCACCAGCGGGAGCAGCGCGACGGCCCCCACCGCACCGGCCACGGGGGGCGCCATCGGCGCGGCCGCCGCCAGCCCCTTCTGGTCGAAGGTGCCCGGCACCGGCAGCGTCGACCAGTGGTCGATCGGCCAGGCCACCACGAAGGCGCGCCCGATCACGTTGTCCACCGGAACGGTGCCACCGCCCGGCTGGTCCATGTGGAAGCGGGAGTCCAGCGAGTTGGCGCGGTGGTCGCCCATCACCCAGATCCGGCCCTCGGGCACCTTGACCGGCGCGAAGGGGTGGTCACCGCAGGGGGTGTTGCCCTGGTAGACGTACGGCTCGTTGAGCGCGACGCCGTTGACCTTCACCGGTCCCTCGCCCTCGCACTCGACGGTGTCCCCGCCGACCGCGATGACCCGCTTGATCAGGTCCTTCTCGTTCGCGGAGGGCATCAGGCCGACGAAGCTGAGCACGTCCTGCACACCACGGACGAAGGAGTTGCTGCTCTGCGGGGTCGGCTCGTCGTTCAGCCAGCCGCCCGGGTCGTGGAACACCACGACCTCGCCACGCTCGGGCTCGGCCCCGAACCACGGGGTCAGCTTGTCCACCAGGACGCGGTCGCCGACCTGCAACGTGTTCTGCATCGACTCCGACGGAATGGAGAACGCCTGGACGAAGAAGGTCTTGATCACGAGCGCGAGGATCAGCGCGATGCCGATCAGGATCGGCAGCTCCTTCCAGAAGGAGCGCTGCTTGCGCGGCTTGGCCTGCCCATCCGACTCCGACCCGTCCGCCGGCCCGGTCTCCGGGTGCGAGGGTTCCGGCGAGTCCTCGGCCCCGGTGCCCTGCTCGTCGGCGGTCTGGGCCGCGGCGTCGTCGACCGCGGCCGAGGGCGCCGACGGCTCGGCGGACCGGGCCGCCCGACGGCCTGGGCCCTCGGGCTCTCCGGCGCCCGAGCGGGCGCCGATCACCAAATCCCCCACAACGTCTCCTCCCTGCTGTGCGGACGCCCGCGCGCCCGCGCTCAGAGTGCCGCACAGCGGGCACCACGCTCGCCACGACCATGAACGCATCAGGGTTGCCCACCGCGGGCTCCCCTGACACCAGCACAGCCTCGGCGCACGGCCGGGACCACTCCCGGCCGCACCTGCACTTCTCTATCACTCCAGGGCATCCGGCTCGCGGTCCCACACGCGAGGCCCGGCCGGTCAGCGGCCTGCGAGGCTCACTCCGGAGGCCGCCCCGGCCGGCGTACGACAAGCGGAAGGATGCCCAACACACCCATAACGAGCGGGGGTTCCATCGGAACCGGCCCAACGCCCACGGATTCCGCGGCAGTTCCACCGGCCTGCGGAGCCGGGGCGAGAGAGGAGAGTGAACCCGGCACATCGAGTTGATGGAAGCGGTCCAGCGGCCAGGCGATGACGAACGCGCGACCGACCACGCCGCTCAGCGGAATCGTGCCCTGGCCCGGATTGCCCATGTGGAAGCGGGAGTCGGCGGAGACGTCCCGGTGGTCGCCCATGACCCACAGCCGGCCTTTCGGCACCTTCACCTTGAAGGGCTGCCGGGACGGCGGGTTGCCGGGCGCGAGGTAGGTCTCGTCCACCGGGTGGCCGTTGACGCTGAGCCGCCCCTGAGCGTCGCAGCACTCGACGGTGTCCCCGCCGACGCCGATCACCCGCTTGATCAGGTCCTGCTCGTTGTCGGACGGCAGCAGCCCGACGAAGGTCAGCACGTGCTTGGCCCCGCCCAGCACCGGGCCGTCGTCGGAGCGCTTGCGGTCGCTCTCCAGCCAGCCGCCCGGGTCCTTGAACACCACCACGTCGCCGCGCTGCGGCTCGCTGCCGAACCAGGGGGTCAACTTGTCCACCAGCACCCGGTCGCCGATCCGGATGGTCTGCTCCATCGAGCCCGAGGGGATCACGAACACCTGGATCAGGAAGGTCTTCATCACCAGCGCCACCAACAGGGCGACCAGGATGATCAGCGGCACTTCGCGCACCAGCGACCGCTTGCGCCGACGGGCCGCCCGTCGGGCGCTGCGACGACGATCGGCCCGGCCGCGCACGGGCGGGACCGCGGCGGGACCGGTGCCCTCCGCCCCGGGGCCGGCGCCCTCCGTGCCGCGATCGGCGCCACTCGCGCCCGTGCCACCCTCGCCAGTGCTACCCGACCCCGTGCCACCCGCCCGCGGGCGGGCCGGCTCGCGGGACGGGCGGTCGGCGAGCCGCCCTCTACCTCTGGTCCCCATGACCACCCGTCCCCGCAGTCACGGCGAAGGCCGCCGGCCGGTCCAGACCGGTCCAGCGCGAGAACGGGTAGACCACCCAGTCCGCCCGGCCGATCACCTTCTCCTCGGGCACGAAGCCGCCCCCCGGCTCGCCGAGGTGGTCGCGGGAGTCCCTGGAGGCGCTGCGGTGGTCCCCCATCACCCACAGCTCACCGGTCGGCACCACCACGTCGAAGGCGACGCTCGACGGGTCGTCCCCCGGGGAGAGGTAGGACGTCTCGTCCACCGGCACGCCGTTGACGGTGATCGGCGCCCCCGGGCCGGTGCTGGTCACCCGGTCCCCGCCGACCCCGATCACGCGCTTGACGTAGAGGGTGTCCCCGGCCGGGGCCAGCCCGAGGTCCCGGGCGAGCGACCGAGCGCCGTCCCAGAAGCCGGTCGGCTTCGCCGACTCCCGCAGGAAGGAGCCCGTCCCGTCGAAGACCACGATGTCGCCCCGCTGGGGGTGGCCGCCGAAGGCGTACGCCAACTGGTTCGCGATCAGCCGGTCGCCCGGACGCAGGGTGTCCTCCATCGACCCGGAGGGCACCGAGAACGGGCGCGCGACGAAGGCGTTCACCAGGAGCAGGGCCGCCAGGCAGATCCCCACCAACAGCAGGAGGTCACGCGAGCGCGAGTGGCCGGGCCGGCCGGACTCCTGGTCCTCCTGCTCCGGGCCCTCGGCCTCGTCCGGATCGCCGACCGGATCCGCAACCGGATCACCAACGGAATCACCGGCCCGGTCGCCGGCCCGGTCGCCGGTCCGGTCGCCGGCCGGCTCACTGTCCCGATCGCCAGCCCGCTCACGGCCCCGCTCCGGGCTCTCGGCGGCGGCACCGGAAGCGACCCCGGAACCCACTCCGGAAACGACCGCGGACCGCGACAGCGAGTCCGCACCGGTCGGTGCGGGACTGCCGTCGCGGTCCGCGGGTGGTTCGTGCGTGCTCATCGGGGGGTGAGCTTACCGTGCGGCCGTTCGGCCCCCCGAAGAACTCCGGTCCCCCGGCGAGGCCGGGGGTCGGTGGATCAGCGGTCGCGCTTCTCCTTGATCTTCGCGGCCTTGCCGCGGAGGTCACGCAGGTAGTACAGCTTGGCGCGGCGAACCGCACCGCGGGTCACGACCTCGATCTTCTCGACGACCGGGGTGTGCACCGGGAAGGTGCGCTCCACGCCGACGTTGAAGCTGACCTTGCGAACGGTGAAGGTCTCACCGATGCCGGCGCCGTGGCGGCGGATGACAACGCCCTGGAAGACCTGGACACGGGAGCGGTTGCCCTCGATGACCCGGACGTGAACCTTCAGGGTGTCACCGGCGCGGAAGGCCGGGATGTCGCTACGCAGCGAGGCCGCGTCGACAGCAGCGAGCTTGTTGCTCATGGTGCTCTCCATCGCAGGCGCCACGGGCCGCCCACGGAAAGTCGTCACAATGGGGTTTGCTGCGGGCCGCATCGGCTGACGACGATCCCCCCGTGGCGAGGGCGCCGGTCCACGTGCCCCCTACGGGAGGGGACCAGCGACAGACAGCAGCGGCCTATTCTTCCACATCACCGGCCGCGGACCGAAATCGGCCGAGCCGCTCGTCCCAGGCGAGACCGAGGATGCTGAGCGCCTCCCGGTCCTTCTTGTCGAAGGAGCCGTACTGCCAGCGCTCGACCAGGTCGGGCCGGTTGGACAGGGTGCGGGCGAAGGCCTGCTCGCGCCGCCAGCGGGCGATCCGGCCGTGGTTGCCGCTGAGCAGCACGTCCGGCACGGTCCGGCCGCGCCACTCGGCGGGCTTGGTGTACACCGGGCCCTCCAGCAGGTCGGCCATCGCGCCGGGCGCGAAGGAGTCGTCGCGGTGGGACTCGGCGTTGCCGAGCACCCCGGGCAGCAGCCGGGCGATCGCCTCGACCATCACCAGCACCGCGACCTCGCCGCCGGCCAGCACGTAGTCGCCGATCGAGGCCTCGACCACCGGCATCCGGGTGGCCGCTTCCTCGATCACCCGGCGGTCGATGCCCTCGTACCGCGCGGGGGTGAAGGCCAGCCAGGGGCGGCCGGCCAGCTCCTGGGCGAGCTCCTGGGTGAACGGGCGCCCGCTCGGGGTCGGCACGACCAGCGTGGGCAGTTCACCCTCGGGCCCGCCGGCGACCACCGCGTCCAGCGCCTCGCCCCACGGCTCCGGCTTCATCACCATGCCGGGGCCGCCGCCGTACGGGCTGTCGTCCACCGTGCGGTGCACGTCGTGGGTCCACTCGCGCAGGTCGTGGACGTGCACGTCCAGCTGGCCGCGCGCCCGGGCCTTGCCGACCAGCGAGATGTTCAGCGGCTCCAGGTACTCCGGGAAGATCGAGACGACGTCGATCCGCATGCCGCTCTGCACCCCACCGGCCTGCACGCCACCCGCCTGCGCGTCACCCGCCTGCACCTCACCGGCCTGCACGCCGCCGTTCCCCTCGACGGTCACTCCGACTCCTCCGGGCCCTCGGCACCCTCCGCGCCCTCGGCTCCTTCGGCCGCGGACGTGCCGGCGACGTCGGCCTGCTCCGGGTCGATCAGCCCGGGCGGCGGGGTGATCACCGCGCGCTGGTTCTCCAGGTCGATGGTCGGCACGATCTGGGTGACGAAGGGCACGAGCACCTCCGTCCCGTCGGGCTTCTCCACCGTGAGCAGGTCCTGGTACGGCAGGTGGAGGACCTCGGTGAGTTCACCGACCAGGGTGCCGTCGAGCAGCACCACGTCCAGGCCGATCAGCTGGTGGTCGTAGTACTCCTCCGGGTCGTCGGGGCGCTCCTCCGGGTCGACCTCGGCGATCAGCAGGGTGCCCCGGAGGGCCTCGGCCGCGTTGCGGTCCTTGACGCCCGCGAAGCGCAGCAGCAGCCGGCCGCTGTGCACCCGGCCGGACTCGACGGTCAGCGGCCCGGCCGATCCGGGGTCGGTGAGCAGGACGGCACCCGGGCCGAGCCGGAGCTCCGGCTCGTCGGTGCGGACCTCGACACTGACGTCCCCCCTGATGCCGTGGGCACGGCCGATCTTGCCGACGACGAGCTGCACGGTGATCGTTCTCCTGGAGTTCCTGAGTGGGGCGGTGCGGGGAGTGGGGTGGTGCGGGAAACGAGAAAGGCCGACCGGGACGACATGCGTCCCGGTCGGCCCCAAGCCCTGACGGCTGAACGAGCAGCTACGTCAGCGGATGTTGTCCACGTCGACCAGGTCGACCCGGACGTTGCGACCGCCGAGGGCGCCGACCACGGTGCGCAGAGCGCGAGCCGTGCGGCCGCCCCGGCCGATCACCTTGCCGAGGTCATCGGGGTGCACTCGCACCTCGATGGTGTTCCCCCGACGCAGGTTGCGCGAGCGCACCTGCACCTCGTCGGGGTGCTCGACGATGCCCTTCACCAGGTGGTCGAGGGCGTCCTCGATCACGCTCAGGCCTCGACGGCGGCGTCGGCCTCAGCCTCGACCTTGTCCGACTTCTTGGCCTTCGGGGTGATGGCGACACCGGTGGTGGCGTCCTCGAAGCCGGCGACGGCCTTCGCGAACAGGTGCGAGAAGTCCTCGACCTTGGGCTCCGCGACCAGCAGCGGGGCCGGGGCCGGCAGGCCCTTGTACTTCTGCCAGTCGCCGGTCAGCTTCAGGATGGCGAGCACCGGCTCGGTCGGCTGGGCGCCGACGGACAGCCAGTACTGGGCGCGCTCGCTGTCGACCTCGATCTTCGAGGGGTTGTAGGTCGGCTGGTAGATGCCGATCTCCTCGATCGCGCGACCGTCACGCTTGGTGCGCGAGTCGGCGACGACGATGCGGTAGTGCGGGGAGCGAATCTTGCCGAGACGCTTGAGCTTGATCTTGACTGCCACGGGAGTGGATTCTCCTGGTGTTGACGTGGGTGAGCGGGCTCGCCTCCGCGTGGGGTTGCGGGGCGGACCGTTCAGGGGACACGCCAGCCGTAGGAGAGAGGGGTCCTGCTCGGCTGCCGAGTACTCAGCTGTCCATTCTGCCATACCGGCGCGAGCCGCCCGCACGCGGACCCCGGGGGTGATCAGGGTCCCGACCGGGGGCGTCAGGGCCGGGCCGGGTGGCGATCAGGGTCCGACCGGGAGCCCCCGCCCCCGGTCCAACCCACGGACTGACCGTCGTACTGCGCTGCCGTTTATCGCTGTCCTGCTGTTACCGCTGTCCTGCTGTTACCGCTGTCCTGCTGTTGCCGCCGGGCCGTACCGCGCTGCCCGCCGTGCCATCTCGCCGCGCGACCGTCCCGTCGCGCGGCCCGTACGTGCTCGGCGGATACCTGCCGTACCGCTCGCTCCGGCCGGGCCGCTGCCCGCACAGCGGCCGCCGGTCGTCGACCGCTTACGCGATCTTGAACGGCTGCTGGCACGCACCGCAGACGATGGACGCCTGCGCGAGCACCGACGGCACGACCCGGACGTTGCGTCCGCAGCCGCAGACCGCCTTGACCCGGACGCCGCCCCCGGAGGAGCCGTGCCGGGCGGCCGGGCCGCGGAAGGCACGCGTCGCGCCGTCGCCGGCCACCGCCTCCTGGTGCGCGCCGAGGGCGCGGTCCAGGCGCTCGATGGTGCCGGCGTAGCGTTCCTGGGTCTCCTTGAGCATGGTCACCTGGGAGAAGCCGCTACTCGCGTGCGGTTCGACCGGGTGCGCCAGACCGAGCTCGGAGGCGAGCATCAGGAAGCGCCGGTTGTGGTAGCGGCCGGCCCGCGAGGTGTCCCGGATGTCCCGGGCCGCGGCCAGACCATGGGCAGCCTCGTGGAGGAGCCGCTCGAAACCGAGCCGCGTCCCACAGGCCGAGGAGGACTCGCCGATCAGGGCCTCGGGCGAGGCCAGGTCGGGGAGGTCCTGGTGGTAGGCCTGGATGTCACTCCAGGCGGCGGCCAGTTCGGCCGCGAGAACGAGGGGCTGTGTCGTGCTCACGCTAGACCAACGATGGAGTGCGAGCCGATGTTCCGCATGTTCCCGATCTCCGGGAATTCACAGGGAACTCCCAGGAATGCATGGCCGCGCGCGAAATGCACGCTCCGGATCTGACGCAAGACCAACCCCCTGCCGGTTTCGGCCCGTCGCAGAGTCGGCGGGCCTGTCGAAATTCCGCCCGAGGGGCGGGCTGTCGCCCCCAAGACGTACGGCCCGCGGTCCTGCCTGATTGACAGGGCCACGGGCCGTACACCGTACCGCTATTCCGTTAATACCGGGAGTTGACCGGCCAGTAGGGATGTCCACCGCCGGGAGTCCCCCGGAAGAGTTACCGGATTCTTACCCGCCCGCATTCCGGGCAAATGTCGCCGCGGACGGTCATTACCTGCAGGTAACAGACATCCGGCGGACATCCCGGGATCGCGGAAGCGCTCCGGAAGAGCCGCGAAACCGACCCTGGAACGGCCCGGAACGCCCCGTAAGCAGCCCGGAACGGCCCGGAACCGGACGCGGATCCGAACCGGGAACCCGCATCCGACCGCTACCCGCGGACGTCAGTACGCGCGGGCGACGATCGCGATGTTGCCGTCCTGGTCGTCCGTCGCCGGCACCGAGCCGTCGGCCGCGACGATGCAGCGCACCGTGACGCCCTGCTCGGCCAGCTTGGCCTCGCCCTCCGCGCCGAGGTCGGCCCAGGAGATCCGGCCCCAGCCGGTGGCGGCGGCCTCGATGGCCTCGTCGATGGTCTTGACGTCGACGGTGCGGGACTCGCGGCGCTCGCGGGACTGGCGCAGCAGCAGCGCCTGGTCCTCCTCCAGGATGCCGGGGAGCAGCGCGGCCAGGGAGTCGATGGCGACCGGCTCCTTGCCGCCCGGGATGCGGCGGGCCAGCATCGCGGTGCCGTTCTCCAGGTCGCGCGGGCCGACCTCGATGCGCAGCGGAACGCCCTTGAGCTCCCAGTCGACGGCGCGGCGGCCGAACGGGGTGTCGGTGCGGTCGTCGACCACGACGCGGATGCCGACGGCCTCCAGCTGGGCGCCGATCTCGCGGACCTTGGCGATGACCGCGTCGTCGCCCTTGATCGCGAGCACGACGGCCTGGACGGCGGCCAGGCGCGGGGGCACCCGCAGGCCGTTGTCGTCACCGTGGGACATGATCAGGCCGCCGACCATGCGGGTCGAGACGCCCCAGGAGGTCTGCCAGACGTACTCGCGCTCGGCGCCCTGCAGCTGGTACGTGGTGTTGAACGCCTTGGCGAAGTTCTGGCCCAGCTCGTGGCTGGTGCCCATCTGCAGCGCCTTGCCGTCGCCCATCATGCCCTCGAGGGTGAGGGTGTTGATGGCGCCGGCGAAGCGCTCCTTGGCGGTCTTGCGGCCGAGCACGACGTCGATGCCGAGCACGTTGGTCATGAAGTCGCCGTAGACCTGGGTGTGGATCATCGACGCGTACGCGCGGGCGTCCTCGTACGTGGCGTGGGCGGTGTGGCCCTCCTGCCAGAGGAACTCGGTGGTGCGCAGGAAGACGCGCGGGCGCAGCTCCCAACGGACCACATTGGCCCACTGGTTGATCAGCAGGGGCAGGTCGCGGTGGCTCTGCACCCACTTCGAGAAGTACTCGTTGATGATCGTCTCGGAGGTCGGCCGGACGACGACCGGCTCCTCCAGCTGCTTGCCGCCACCGTGGGTGACCACCGCGAGCTCGGGCGCGAAGCCCTCGACGTGCTCGGCTTCCTTGGTCAGGTAGGACTGCGGGATGAACATCGGGAAGTAGGCGTTCTGCGCGCCCGCCTTCTTGATGCGCGCGTCCATCTCCTGCTGCATCCGCTCCCACAGCCCGTAGCCGTACGGTCGGATGACCATGGTGCCGCGCACCGGACCGTTGTCGGCCAGCTCGGCCTTGTTGATGAGGTCCTGGTACCAGCGCGGGAAGTCTTCCGCCTGAGGGGTGAGAACGGGTGCCTTAGCCATGGGGCGAATGGTACGGGGAGCGACCCCCTGACTTCGAATCGGTATCACACCCGCCGAGAGCCGCCGACCGAACCGCCGACCGGGCCGCCGACCGCGCCACGGCCCCGGCCCCCGACCGGGCGGCGGAACAGGGGGCGGACCCGGCCCGTCGAACGGGGGGCGCACCACCGCGACACGCGCGCACCACCCTGCACCCCTCTGGACGCCGGGCCCGACCCGCTGTTCGCTGGAGTGGGGCGGGACTTTGGGGGAGCCGTAGCAGCACACCGAAGGACCGGATGGGAGGCCGCGATGGCTTCAGCTCGGACGACCGGCACGACCGTACGACCGACCGGCGCACGCGCGCACCACCCGCGGCCCGGGGCCACCGGCCCCGCGCGGGCGCGCGACTGGGCGGAGATCCAGGAACGCATGCTGGTACCGCTCTACGAGGCGGTCTACGACCGGCTGGAGGTCGGCCCGGCGAGCAGCGTGCTGGGCCTGGGCTGCCGGGCCGGACTGGCCCTGCTGCTCGCGGCCGGCCGGGGCGCCCAGGTCTCCGGGCAGGAGCCGCGCGAGGAGCTGCGCGAGCTGGCCCGCGGACGGCGGCTTCGGGTGTGCGCCGGGGCCAGGACGGCCGCCGCCGTCCCCCACCCGGCCCATTCGCTGGTGACGGTTTTCGAGCAGCTGCCGGGTGCCGCCGAGCCCGGCACGGTGGTGGCCGAGGCCGCCCGGCACGTGCTTCCTGGCGGGCACGTGGTGCTCGCCGCCTGGGGCCCGCCGGAGCGCTGCGAGAGCGCCCCGGTGCTGGACGTGGCCCGGCGGATGGCGGGCCGCACCACCGCGCGCGACCCGTTCGAGCTGAGCGCGCCCGGGACGCTGGAGGACCTGCTCGCCCCGGCCGGCCTGCGCCCGGCCGGCAGCGGCCGGGTGGGCTGCCCGTTCGCCTACCCGGACCTGGACAGCGCGGTGCGCGGCCTGCTCTCCACCGGCCTGTTCGAGGCGGCCGAGGAGTTCTCCGGCGCCTCGCTGGTGGCCAAGGAGCTGGAGGAGGCGCTGCAGCCGTTCCTGCGCGCGGACGGCTCGGTACGGATGGAGAACGTGTTCCGCTACCTGGTCGCCGAACGGCCGAGCCGGGGGGCCTGAGGACGACGCGCGAAACCGGGGGCGCCCGCCATCTCGGCGAGCGCCCCCGGCACCGGTCTCACGCCCGGCTCAATTGCCCGGCTTCACGCCCGGCTTCACGCCTGATCGAGCGACTTCCCGCCTGCCCCGGACGGCCCCTCGGTCCCATCAGCCCCCTCGGTCCCATCAGCCCCCTCGGTCCCATCAGCCCCCTCGGCCCCGGCCGAGCCCTCCCCGGCCCCCTCCCGCGGCACGCCCGCCGCGCGGTAGGCCTGCTCCTCGTCCAGCGTCTCCGCCTCCAGCAGCGCCGCCGCCAGCGCGTCCAGCCGGTGCCGCTGCTCGGTCAGCAGCCTCACCGCCTCGTCGTAGCACTCGGAGACGATCCGCCGGGCCTCCTCGTCCACGGCGTCCAGTGTGGTCGGCGCGGCGGAGAGCCCGTACGCGCCCTGCGGGTCGGAGGGCACCGCGGTGAGCCGGCCGACCCGCTCGCTCATGCCCCAGCGTCCGGCCATCCCGCGGGCGATGTTGGTGACCTGCTCCAGGTCGCTCTCCGCGCCGGTGGTGATCACCCCGTAGACCACCTGCTCGGCCGCCATGCCGCCGAGCGCGCCGATGATCCGGCCGCGCAGGTACGGCTCGGTGTACGAGTAGCGGTCGTTCTCGGGGGTGGAGAGGGTGACGCCGAGCGCCCGGCCGCGCGGCACGATGGTGATCTTGCGCACCGGGTCCGCGCCCGGCTGCAGCATGCCCAGCAGCGCGTGCCCGCTCTCGTGGTACGCCGTCCGCTCGCGCTCCTCCTGCGGCATCACCAGCGGTCGCACGGCGCCCAGTTGGACCTTCTCCAGGGCGTCCGAGAGGTCCCGCTCGTTGACCGCGTCCTGCTCGCGCTTGACGGCCAGCAGGGCGGCCTCGTTGACCAGGTTGGCGAGTTCGGCGCCGGTCATCCCGGGGGTGACCTTGGCCAGCTGCCGGAGGTCGGTGTCGCCGGCCAGCGGGACGGTGCGGGTGTGGATGCGCAGGATCGCGGCGCGGCCGTCCCGGTCGGGCGGGCTGACGGTGATCCGCCGGTCGAAGCGGCCGGGGCGCAGCAGCGCCGGGTCGAGCACGTCCGCCCGGTTGGTCGCGGCGATCACGATGACGCCCTCGGAGCCGGAGAAGCCGTCCATCTCGGTGAGGATCTGGTTGAGCGTCTGCTCGCGCTCGTCGTGCCCGCCCATGCCGCCGCCCGCGCCGCGCTGGCGTCCGATGGTGTCGATCTCGTCGATGAAGATGATCGCGGGGGCGACCTTGCGGGCCTCCGCGAACAGTTCGCGGACCCGGCTGGCGCCGACGCCGACGATCATCTCGATGAACTCGGAGGCGGAGGCCGAGAAGAACGGCACGTCCGCCTCGCCGGCCACAGCCCGGGCCAGCAGGGTCTTGCCCGTTCCGGGTGGTCCGCTCAGCAGGACCCCGCGCGGCATCTTGGCGCCGAGCCGGCGGTAGCGGTCGGGGTTCTTCAAGTAGTCGACCACCTCCGTGAGTTCGGCCTCGACCTCGTCGATGCCGGCCACGTCGGCGAAGGTGGTGCGCTTGCCCTGGTCGGCGGCGACCGGCTTGGGCGGCGCCTTGCGCCCCAGCGGCCCGCCGCCGAGGCCCCCGGCCATCCGGCGGGCGAGCAGCACCCAGATGAAGACCAGCAGCAGCATCGGGGCGAGCGACAGCAGCAGGTTGGTGAGGAAGCTGCGCTGCTGGACCGGCGAGGTGGCGGTGACCTCCACGCCCTGCTGCTGCAGCGTGCTCCACAGGTTGTCGCCCGCGAAGGAGGGGCGCTGGGTGTCGAACTCGGTGTAGTCGCCCTTGCCGCCGTCCGGCTTGGGCTGCGCGCTCTTGAGGGTGCCCTCGATCGCGTCGCCCTTGGAGTAGATCTTGGTGATGTTGCCCTTGTTCAGCTGGTTGTTGAACTCGGTGTACGAGATCGTGGTGGCGCCCTCGTTGCCGAAGAACGACAGCAGGACGTCGGAGATCAGGAACACCACGAGGGCGGTGAGGACGAGGCCGGTCCAGCCGCCGGGCATCCGACGGCGGGGCGGTGGCGGAGGCGGGGCTCCCTCGGAACGCCAGGGCTGGTCGGGGGTCTGACGCGGCGGCACGGGTTCGGTCACCCATCGGACGATACGGACAGGTGCTCGGGCGGGCCAACCGCAACGCCGCGCCCGGGCGCCCGTACGGCCCCGCCGACCGTCCCCACCAGAGACCCTGCCACCTCCCCCACCAGCGGCTATGCCGAGGCGCCGGGCCACTCCTCGGCGGTCAGCGCGAACCGCTCGTGGTCGCGCCAGTCGCCCTGCAGGAACAGCATCCGCGGCGAGAAGCCCTCGTGCCGGAAGCCCAGCCGCTTGGCCATCGCGACCGAGCGCTCGTTGTCCGGCTGCACGTTGATCTCCAGCCGGTGCAGCCCCAGCCCGCCGCCCGAGTGCGGGGCGAAGCAGCGGTCCAGGACCAGCCGCATGCCCTCGGTCATCCGCCCGGTGCCGGCGAACGGCAGGTAGGAGTCGTAGCCCAGGGTCGCGTTGCAGAAGCGGCCCAGCACGATGTTGGCGACGTTCACCTTGCCGACCAGCCCGGCGCTCTCCCGGTCGACGATCAGGAAGGTGCGCAGGCCCGCCCCCTGGCGCTCCAGCAGCTCGGGCAGCCCGTCCGGCTCGACCGGGTTCCACCGCCCGATGTGCTCGGCGGACCGGCGGACCGCCTCGGCGTACGCAACCGTGTCCTCGGCCCTCGGGGCCCTGATCATCACTCGCATGCCCCCATCATCGGACACGCGATCGGCCCGCCGCCCGGAAACACCGGACGACGGGCCGATCGGAATCGATCAAGACCTCTCCCGAAGGAGCCGCGAACGACCGCGCGCGGACACCCACAGGCACACAAGGACTACAGCAGGTCCTTGAACTCCTTGGGCAGCTCGAAGTCGGCCGGGCCCTTGCCCGCGCCGAGGCCGAACGCCCCGCCGTCCGCCGGGCCCTGGCCCGCGCCCGGGCCGAGCGCGCGGCGCTCGGCGGCCGCGGCCTCCTCCTGCGCCCGCTTCAGCGGGTTGCCGCTCTTGCGCTTGCCCTTGGCCTGCGGAGCCTTCTTGCCGGACTTCTTCGCGCCGCCGCCCATGCCCGGGATCCCCGGCATGCCGGGCATGCCCTTGCCGGAGGCCATCGCGGACATCATCTTGCGGGCGTCGAAGAACCGCTCGACCAGGTTCTTCACCTCGCCGACCTGGACGCCCGAACCCTTGGCGATGCGGGCCCGGCGGGAGCCGTTGATCAGCTCCGGCTCGGCCCGCTCGGCCGGGGTCATCGACTTGATGATCGCGCCGACCCGGTTGACGTCCTTGTCGTCGATGTTGTTGATCTGGTCCCGGATCTGGCCCATGCCGGGCAGCATGCCGAGCAGCTTGGAGATCGAGCCCATCTTCTGGACCTGCTCCAGCTGCGACAGGAAGTCGTCCAGCGTGAAGGCCTTCGGGCCGCCGCGCAGCTTGGCGGCGATCTTCTCCGCCTCGGCCTGCGAGAAGGTCTGCTCGGCCTTCTCGATCAGCGAGAGGACGTCACCCATGCCGAGGATGCGCGAGGCCATCCGGTCCGGGTGGAAGGCGTCGAAGTCGTCGACCTTCTCGCCGTTGGAGGCGAACATGATCTGGCGGCCGGTGACGTGCGCGACCGACAGGGCGGCACCACCGCGGGCGTCGCCGTCGAGCTTGGAGAGCACGACACCGGTGAAGTCCACGCCCTCGAGGAAGGCCTGCGCGGTGGTGACCGCGTCCTGGCCGATCATCGCGTCGACGACGAACAGGACCTCGTCCGGGTTCACCGCGGCGCGGATGTCGGCGGCCTGCTGCATCAGCTCGGCGTCGATGCCCAGGCGGCCGGCGGTGTCGACGATGACGACGTCGTACTGCTTCTGCTTGGCGTACTCGATCGAGTCCTCGGCCACCCGCACCGGGTCGCCGACGCCGTTGCCCGGCTGCGGGCCGTAGAAGGCCACGCCGGCGCGCTCGGCGACGACCTGGAGCTGGTTGACCGCGTTGGGGCGCTGGAGGTCGCAGGCGACCAGCAGCGGGGTGTGCTTCTGGCTCTTCAGCCAGTGGCCGAGCTTGCCCGCGAGGGTGGTCTTACCGGCACCCTGCAGACCGGCGAGCATGATGACCGTCGGGCCGTTCTTGGCGAACCGCACCCGGCGGGTCTCGCCACCGAGGATCGCGATGAGCTCCTCGTTGACGATCTTGATGATCTGCTGCGCCGGGTTCAGCGCGCCGGAGACCTCGACACCGAGCGCCCGCTCCTTGACCTGCTTGATGAAGGCCCGGACGACCGGCAGCGCGACGTCCGCCTCCAGCAGCGCGATGCGGATCTCGCGGGCGGTGGCGTCGATGTCCGCCTCGCTCAGGCGGCCCTTGCCCCGGAGGTTCTTGAACGTCGCTGCGAGGCGATCGGAAAGGGTGTCGAACACGTCGTCGCGGGTCCTCTACGGCATCGGTATCGGTTCGGTCGTCGTCCCCAGGGTATCCGGCCGCCCCGGGTACGGTCTCCACCCCCGGTACCGGAGACCTCAGCGGCCGTTCCTCAGCCCAGTGCCGCCCGGACCGCCGCCGCCACCTCCCCGGCCCGCCCGGCGGTGAGCGGACGGCCCTCCCCGTCGGTCAGGTAGAAGGAGTCGACGGCGTCCGCGCCCAGCGTGGAGACGTGCGCGGTGCGCACCCGTACGCCGGCCCCGTCCAGCGCCCGGCCGATCCGGTGCAGCAGCCCGGGGGCGTCGTGCGCCCGGACCTCCAGCACGGTCGCGGTCGCCGAGGCCACCGCGGGCGCCACCGCGACCACCGGCGGCGGGGTCGGGATGCCCTTACGGCGCGGGGCGGCGGCGTCCCGCTCGGCGAGGCGCCGCGCCACGTCCAGCGAGCCGTCCAGGGCCCGGCGCAGGTCCGCCCGCAGCCGGGCCGCCTCCGGCAGTTCGCCGAACTCGGCGGCCACCCGCCAGGACAGCAGCAGCACCGGCCCAGCGCCGATCGGGTCCAGCTCGCGCAGCCCGGCCGAGCGGACGGCCAGCCGGTGCAGCGCGAGCACCCCGGCGGCGGTGCCCAGCAGCCCGGGACGGTCGGGGACGGCCACGGTCAGCTCGACGCCCATCGGCTCGACACCCATCGCCTCGGCGCCCGGGTCCGCTCCGCCGGCCTGGGCCCGCAGCGAGAGGGCCGGCTCGCCGGTGCGGGCGGCCTCGATCGCCAGCCGCTCCTGCTCGGCGGTCGGCGCCGCCTCGACCGGCGCGGTGCCCGCCCCGGCCAGCCGGTCGGCCGCCCGGGCCACCAGGCCGTCCACCAGCGAGGCCCGCCAGCCGCTCCACGCGGCCGGGCCGGTGGCCAGCGCGTCCGCCTCGGTGAGCGCGTGCAGCAGCTCCAGCTCCGGCAGGGTGGTGACCGCCTTGATGATCGTCTCGACGGTGGCCGGGTCGTCCGGGTCGCGGCGGGTCGCGGTGTCGACCAGCGTCAGGTGGTGGCGGACCAGCACCGCCAGGGTCCGGGTGTCGTCCGGTCCGAAGCCCATCCGGGGCGCGAGGTCGCGGACGATCACCTCGCCGGCCTCGCTGTGGTCCCCGGGCCAGCCCTTGCCGATGTCGTGCAGCAGCGCGGCGACCAGCAGGAGGTCCGGCCGGGCCACCCGGCGGGTCATCGCGGCGGCCCGCACCGCCGTCTCCACCAGGTGCCGGTCCACCGTCCAGCGGTGCACGGCGTTGCGCTGCGGACGGCAGCGCACCCGCTCCCAGTCCGGCAGCAGCCGGGTGACCAGCCCCTCCGCCTCCATCGCCTCCCAGACCGGGACGGCCGCCTCCCCCGCGCCCAGCAGGGTGACCAGCTGCTCGCGCGCCTCGTCCGGCCAGGGCACCGGCAGCGGCCGGCACTCGGCGGCCAGCCGGCGCACCGTCGCGTACGAGACGGTCAGCCCGTTCTGCGCGGCGGCGGCCGCGGCGCGCAGCGGCAGCACCGGGTCGGCCGCCGGGCGGGCGCCCTGGGCCAGCACCGCCTCGCCGTCCTGCTCGACCACGCCGTCGGCGAGCGGGCGGCGCTCGACCGCGCCCCGGGCCACCGCGCCCGCGCCGCGCCCGGCACCGGTGAACGGCGCGGTGAACGGGAACGCCCGCCGGACCGCCCGGCGGCCCCGGCCGGCCCGGTCGGCGAGCACCCGGTCCACCGCCCGCCAGGTGACGTCACCGGCGTAGGCGATGGTGCGGGCGGCCTCGTAGACCTGGCGCAGCAGGCTGTCGGCGTCCAGCACCCCGAGCCGCTCGGCGACCTGGTCCTGGTCCTGCAGGCTGAGCCGCTCGGTGGCCCGGCCGGTCACCAGGTGCAGGGCGTCGCGCACGTCCGCGAGCCGCAGCGCGGCGGCGTCCAGGCCGTCGCGGGGCGCGTCGGCCAGCCAGGTGGCGGCGACGGCGTTGAGCGCGACCACGTCGCGCAGGCCGCCGCGGGCCTCCTTGAGGTCGGGTTCCAGCAGGAAGGACAGCTCGCCGTGCCGTTCGGCCCGCTCGCGGCCCAGCTCGCGCAGTTCGGGCAGGCGCGCGGGGGCGCTCGCGCGCCAGTCGGTGAACACCGCGGAGCGCAGCTCGGCGGTGAGCGCCGGGTCCCCGGCGAGGTGGCGGGCGTCCAGCAGGCCGAGCTGCGCCTTGAGGTCGGCGGCGGCGACCGCCCGGGCCTCGGCGACGGTGCGCACCGAGTGGTCGAGCTTGGCGCCCGCGTCCCAGACCGGGTACCAGATCCGCTCGGGCAGCTCGCGGGCGATCGGACCGTCGTGCAGCAGCAGCACGTCCAGGTCGCTGCGCGGCGACAGCTCGCCGCGCCCGTAGCCGCCGACGGCGACCAGCGCGACCTTGGGCGGGGCGCCGGCGGCCTGGAGCAGGCCTGCCAGCCAGTCGTCGGTGGCCCGGGCGAGCGCCTCGCGGCGCGGGCGGCCGACCGGGCCGGGGTCGGCGATCAGCGCGGCCCGGGCGGCGGTGGGGTCGGCGGGGTCGGAAGGCCTGGTCTCGGTGGTCATGCGCGGGGTCCCGTCCGTCGTGCGGCCGGACCGTCCCGCGGTGCGCCGGGATTGCGTGCGCCGCGGTTCGGCCGGGCGGGGGTACGCCGTTCGGCGGGCCCGCGTCCCCAAGGGGGTGGCGGGCCCGCCGACGGTGGGGGCTACAGGGGCATCCGGGCCTACAGGGCGTCCGGTCCGCGCTCTCCGGTGCGGACCCGTACGGCGGTGTCGACCGGGACGCTCCAGACCTTGCCGTCGCCGATCTTCCCGGTCCGGGCGGCCTTCACCAGGACCTCGATCAGGTCGTCGGCGTCCTCGTCCTCGACCAGGACCTCGATCCTGACCTTCGGCACCAGGTCCACGGTGTACTCGGCGCCGCGGTACACCTCGGTGTGGCCGCGCTGGCGGCCGTAGCCGCTGGCCTCGGTGACGGTCAGGCCGTGGACCCCGAAGGCCTGCAGGGCGGCCTTCACCTCGTCCAGGCGGTACGGCTTGATCACGGCGGTGATGAGCTTCATCAGGCGTCGACCTCGGTCTTCTCGGCGGCCTTTCCGGCGGCCTTCTCGGTGGGCTTCTCGGCGGACGGACCGCCCGGTGCGGCGGCCGTGGCCAGGCCCGGGAGGGCCCGCGCCAGTCCCGCGCCGACGGCGCTGAAATCGTAGGCGGACTCGGCGTGTTCGGCCTGGTCGATGCCGGCCACCTCGACCTCCTCGGCGACCCGGAAGCCGACCAGCTTGTCCACCGCCTTGGCCAGCAGCCAGGAGAGGACGAAGGAATACGCCGCGACCACGGCCACGCCCATCGCCTGCTTGCCGAGCTGCCCGAGCCCGCCGCCGTAGAACAGGCCCTTGGCGGTCTGGCCGACCCCGCCGGTGGCGAAGACGCCGACCAGCAGCGAGCCGATCGCCCCGCCCACCGCGTGCACGCCCACCACGTCGAGCGAGTCGTCGAAGCCCCAGCGGTACTTCAGCGAGACGGCGGCGGCGCAGACCGCGCCGGCGACCAGGCCGATCGCAACCGCGCCGAGCGGGCTGACCGAGCCGCAGGCCGGGGTGATCGCGACCAGTCCGGCCACCGCGCCGGAGGCGGCGCCCAGCGTGGTGAACGCGCCGTGCTTCAGCTTCTCGTAGATCAGCCAGCCGACCAGCGCCGCACCGGTGGCGACCTGGGTGTTGACCATCGCCATCGCGGCGACGCCGTTGGCGGCCAGCGCCGAGCCCGCGTTGAAGCCGAACCAGCCGAACCACAGCAGCCCGGAGCCGAGCATCACCAGCGGCAGGCTGTGCGGGCGCATCGGGTCCTTCTTGAAGCCGACCCGCTTGCCCAGCACCAGGCAGAGCGCGAGGCCCGCGACACCGGCGTTGATGTGCACGGCCGTGCCGCCGGCGAAGTCGATCACGCCGTTGCGGTCGCCCAGCCAGCCGCCGTTGCCGCCGTCGAAGAAGAAGACCCAGTGCGCGACCGGGAAGTAGACGACCGTCACCCAGAGCGCGATGAACAGGCCCCAGGCGGCGAACTTGGCCCGGTCCGCGATGGCGCCGCTGATCAGCGCCGGTGTGATGATCGCGAACATCAGCTGGAAGATCGCGAAGGCGGTGACCGGGATGGTCCCGCTCAGCTCGTTCAGGCCGATGCCGCGCATCCCGAGGAAGTCCAGGTTGCCGATCAGTCCGCCGAAGGCGTCGGGCCCGAAGCTGAGCGAGTACCCGTAGAGGACCCAGAGCACGCTGACGATGCCGAGCGAGAGGAAACTCATCGCCAGCATGTTCAGTGTGCTCTTGGCCCTGACCATGCCCCCGTAGAAGAAGGCCAGGCCCGGGGTCATCACCATGACCAGGGCCGCACTGATGAGCACGAAGGCGGTGTCGCCCGCGCTGAAGCCGTCCGGCATCGGCGTCTCCTCTGCGTTCAAGCCGATCCGCACCCGGGGTCCTGTCCCGTGCCACTCCGGGGTGTCGGCGATGAGGAGGAGCGTGCCGAAGGCTGGTTTCGGCCAGTGCGGCCGGTTGTTTCGCGGCCGTGACGCGTGCGACGCACGGGTTACGGCCACGTGAACCGGGGCCTCCGGACCACCCGGACGGGCTACCGTGCCGCCGCACGGGACGGCTCCGGACACCCCGGACGGCCGCAGACGCGAAACCGGCCGAGCCCGGGCGCGAAAGAGCCACCGACCGTGACGGCGGCGGCCGCCACGGTCGGTGGAGTCAGGTGGGAGCGGCGGTCAGACCACCGAGACGTACTCCGGGATGTCCTGAACCACCCGCTCCTTGAGCCGGCTCACCGCGTCCACGCCCTTGAACCGGGCCGCGGCGGCCTCCGTGGTCTTGCGCACCCGGGAGTTCAGCCGCTCCGAGCGCACCTTGGTCGCGATGTCCACCGCCTGCTCGGCCATCACCGCCGCCTGCTCGGCCTCCCGCTGCAGCAGGTGCACGCTGGCCATGCCGATCAGGTTGAAGGCGTACGAGCGCACGTGGTCGCCGTCCTGGCGGAACAGGTCGACGGCACGCTCCATCACCGGCGCCGACAGCGAGGCGTACAGCTGGGCGTTGTCGGAGTGGTACGCGAGGTCGCGGAAGGAGTGCGCGTTCTCCGCGTTCAGCTCGGCCGGCGAGAAGAACTTCAGCCAGTCCGGCTCCTCGTCCCCCTCGCGGATGTCGGTGAAGGTGTCCTCTGACAGCCGGATCGCCCGGGCGCAGCGGTTGATCTCGCCGATGGTGGCGTAGGCGCGCGCCTCCATCGCGTACAGCAGGGACTGCTGGCGCGGGGTGGCGGTGTCGCGGCTGCCGTACTGCGCCAGGTGGATCAGCTCCAGGGCGTCCTCGCCCCGGTTGAGGTGGATCATCTGGCGGCTCATGTCGGTCAGGATCAGCGCGCCGAACGGGCGGTCGCCGGCCTCCTTGGCCGCGTGCAGGGCCAGCACGTAGTACTTCTGCGCGCTCGGGTGCATCCCGACGTCGTACGACATCCAGCCGGCCAGGTGCGCGAGTTCGGCGGTGAGCCGGAACAGCCGCCGGGTGGTGTCCTCGCTGTACGTCTCCTGGAGCAGGTCGGTGACCTCGTGCAGCTGGCCGACGACGGCCTTGCGGCGCAGCCCGCCGCCGTTCTGCGCGTCCCACTGGCGGAACATGACCGTGGTCTGCTCCAGCAGTTCGAGCTCGGGTTCGGAGAGCCGGCCGGTGAACGCCTCGCCGCCGTTGGCCGCGGTCAGGATCGGGGTGGGCACGCCGGTCGGGCCGGGGGTCAGCCAGCGCTGCATCGGCTCGATCAGCGCGGCGCCGGCGGTCAGCGCCAGCGAGGTGCCGAGGAAGCCCCGGCGGTTCAGCATCAGGTCGCTGCGGGAGTAGTCACTGATCAGCTGGACGGTCTGCGGGCCGCTCCACGGCAGGTCGACCCCGCCGCCCACGGTGGAGACCGGGATGGCGGCGCGCAGGCCGAGGTCCTCGATCGAGACGACCGAGCCGAAGCGCTCGGAGAAGAGCTCCGACATGATCTTGGGGATCGGCTCGCGGGGCTGCTCGCCGTCGAGCCAGCGGCGCACCCGGGAGGTGTCGGTGGACACGTGGTGGGCGCCGATCTGCCGGGCCCGGCGGTTCACCTGCCGGGCCAGCTCACCCTTGGACCAGCCGCTGCGGGCGAACCACGTGGTCAGCTTCTCATTGGGTTGCTTCTCTGCCATGGGGAACGTCCCATCCCGCCCGGCCCCTCGCGGGGCCCCCGATCGTGACCGCCCGACGGTTGCGGGCTCTTGCCAGGCGTGCCGTGCCTGAGGTGGTGCCGTGCCGCGCCCTCGCACTGGTGTGCCATCGTCGCGGACGAGCCGTCAGATTCCCAACTCCCGGTCCCCGACGGCCCGGAGCGGGATCACCGACGACATCCGCGCCCTGAACGTAATGCCCCGCGAGGGGCCCGCGGGAGCGGCCCTGGCGAAACGCCACCTTTCGCCACCCCCAGGAGTGAACCGAAGTCAGGGGGCACACGCTTCACTAGGTAGTCCCGGCGGTCCGGCATATGCGGGCCGCCAAGTCCCCAGGCTCACCCCGGGGAGCCCGGCAGAACCCGCAATTCACCTCAGGCACAAGCGAGTTCACCACCCACTCCGGGCGGCAACAGCCTCGCGCACACGACGATCCGGCATCCGCGCCGCCCCCACAAGGCGGCGCCCGAGGCGCACCACCGGAACAGGCGCACACCACGCGCTGCGCGCCGCCACCGCACTACGCACCACACACCCGACAATCGACACACAGTCACCGTCCCGTAACCATCGGCAACGAGAACCTGTTGGGGGAGGCATGGACAACCTGTTCGGCGAACTTCGACTGGGGCACCTGCGGCTGGCACCGCTGGGCGCGCGCCGCCGCACCAAGGTCACCGCGTCCCAGGCCGCCGCGGAGTACACCGGCCGCTGGGGCTGGGCGGTCGCCACCGGAGACCCGGTCGCCGCAGCACCCGTCGCCGCAGCCCCGGCCGCCGGCGCCACCGCCCCGACCCGCTGTCCCTGCGGCGCCGCCCGCTGCGCCGCGCCCGGCCTGCACCCCGTACCGGGCGGCGAGGGCCGGGCCCGCGCCGGTCGCGCCGAGGGCTCGGTGCTGTTCCCCACCGGCCGCGCCTTCGACGTCCTGGACGTCCCCGAGCAGGCCGGCCTGCAGGCACTGGTCCGGCTGGAGCGGATGGGCACCCAGGTCGGCCCGGTGCTCGCCGCACCCACCGGCCGGCTGCAGTTCCTGGTCGCCGCCGGCACCGCCCGCCGCCTGCCCGACCTGCTCTACCGGATGGGCTGGGACGACGCCGCGCTCGACCTCACCTGCCACGGCGAGGGCAGCTACGTCGCCGCCCCGCCCACCGTCCTCGGCGGCCTCGGCCCGGTCCGCTGGCTGCGCCGGCCCACCCGCGACAACGCCGGCTGCCCGCCCGAGGCCCGCCTGCTGCTCGGCACCCTCGCGTACGCCTGCCACCGCGGCCGCGAGCGCACCGCCGAACCGGCCTGGATCGCGTCCTGATCCGCCCGCTCGCCTCCGAAGCGCTCTGACCCCTCGGCTCGGGTCGGGTTCCCCGTCCCACCCGTGACGCGGCTCGGGCGGCCCTTGGCGCGGTCGCCCGCCCATCCGGCCCCGGGTACGCGAAAGGGCCCGCCCCCAGCGGAGCGGACCCTTCCCGGCCCAGGCCGGCGGGGAGCCTCAGTCCCCGATCAGCGCGTCCACGAACGCACCCGGCTCGAACGGCGCCAGGTCGTCGGCGCCCTCGCCCAGGCCGATCAGCTTGACCGGCACGCCCAGCTCGCGCTGGACCGCGACCACGATGCCGCCCTTGGCGGTGCCGTCCAGCTTGGTCAGCACGATGCCGGTGATGTCGACCACCTCGGCGAACACCCGGGCCTGGATCAGGCCGTTCTGGCCGGTGGTGGCGTCCAGCACCAGCAGCACCTCGTCCACCGGGCCGTGCTTCTCCACGACCCGCTTGACCTTGCCCAGCTCGTCCATCAGACCGGTCTTGGTGTGCAGTCGGCCGGCGGTGTCGATCAGCACGGTGTCGACGCCCTCGGCGATGCCCTCCTTGACCGCGTCGAAGGCGATCGAGGCCGGGTCCCCGCCCTCGGGGCCGCGCACGGTGCGCGCACCGACCCGCTCGCCCCAGGTCTGCAGCTGGTCCGCGGCGGCGGCACGGAAGGTGTCGGCGGCGCCGAGGACCACCGTGCGGCCGTCGGCGACCAGGACGCGGGCCAGCTTGCCGGTGGTGGTGGTCTTGCCGACGCCGTTGACGCCGACGACCAGGACCACGGCCGGGCCGTCCTCGTGCTTGGTGGAGCGGACGACGCGGTCGGAGTCCTTGCCGACCAGCTCGACCAGCTCCTCGCGCAGCAGCGCGCGCAGCTCCTCGGGCGTACGGGTGCCGAGCACCTTCACCCGGGTGCGCAGCCGCTCGACCAGTTCCTGGGTGGGGGTGACGCCGACGTCGGCGGTGAGCAGGGTCTCCTCGATCTCCTCCCAGGTGTCCTCGTCCAGGTGCTCGCGCGAGAGCAGCGAGAGCAGGCCCTTGCCGAGCGAGTTCTGCGAGCGGGAGAGCCGCGAGCGCAGCCGGACCAGCCGGCCGGCGGTGGGCTCGGGGACCTCGACGGCGGGGGCCGCCTCGGCCTCGGCGGGCTCGACCTCGACGGCCTCGACGGCCTCGGGGGCCGCCGGCTCCGCCGGGAGTTGCACCTCCTCGACGGTGCGGCGGGGTTCCTCGGTCGGCGGCGCGGACTCGTCGCCGACCTGGGGTTCCGCCGGGGTGGGCTTCGGCGCCGTGATGACCGGCGCCTGCGACTTCGGGGGCAGCTGCTGGCGTCGTCTGCCGGAAACGACGAGGCCGGCGATCGCGCCGACGGCGACCACGGCGATGACTACGGCAAGGATCACGTATTCCATATCCGCTCCAGTATCCGTGACCGGAGCCCGGATGGACCGCCGCCGCCCTACACCGGTGCGGTACGCACCCCCATCGGCCGCTCCCGGGCCCCGTCCCGCTCCCTGCCCCGGGCCCGGTCCGCGTCCCGCAGCCGCTGGCTGATCACCTGGGAGATGCCGTCGCCCTTCATCGTCACGCCGTAGAGGGCGTCGGCGGACTCCATGGTCAGCTTCTGGTGGGTGATCACGATCAGCTGGGAGCTCTCCCGCAGCTCCTCCATGATCCCGACCAGCCGGCGCAGGTTGGTCTCGTCCAGCGCCGCCTCCACCTCGTCCATCACGTAGAACGGGCTGGGCCTGGCCTTGAAGATCGCGACCAGCAGCGCCACCGCGGTCAGCGAGCGCTCGCCGCCGGACAGCAGGGACAGCCGCTTGACCTTCTTGCCGGGCGGCCGGGCCTCCACCTCGACCCCGGTGGCGAGCATGTCGTCCGGATCGGTCAGCACCAGCCGGCCCTCCCCGCCCGGGAAGAGCCGGGCGAAGACGCCCTCGAACTGCGCGGCGGTGTCGTGGTACGCCGCGGTGAACAGCTGCTCGACCCGCTGGTCCACGTCCCGGACGATGTCCAGCAGGTCGCGCCGGCCGCGCTTGAGGTCGTCCAGCTGCTCGCCGAGGAACTTGTGGCGCTCCTCCAGCGCGGCGAACTCCTCCAGCGCCAGCGGGTTGACCTTGCCGAGCTGCTGGTACGCCTTCTCGGCGGCCCGCAGCCGCTTCTCCTGCTCGGCCCGGACGTACGGGTACGGCTCCCCCGGCTCCTGGCCGTCCTCCGGCGTCGCGGGCGGGACCGGCCGGTCCGGCCCGTACCCGGCCAGCAGCTCGCCGCCGTCGATGCCGAACTCCTCCAGCGCGCGGGACTCCAGCTGCTCGATCCGCAGCCGCTTCTCCGCCCGCAGCACCTCGTCCCGGTGCCCGGCGTCGACCAGCTTGTCCAGCTCCTCCTTGAGGCCGCGGCCGTGCTCGCGGTGCTCCCGCAGCTCCTGCTCGCGTTCGCCGCGCGCCTGTTCGACGGCCGCCCGCCCGGCGTCCGCGCGGGCCAGCGACACCTCCAGACAGGCGAGCAGCTGCCGGGCGCCGGCCGCGACGGCGTTCGCCACCCCGGCGTCGTGCTCGGCCCGCCGGCGGCGCTCGGCGGCGCGGGCGCGCGCCTCGCGCTCGGCGCGGGCGGCCCGGTCCAGCTGGTCCGCCCGCCCGGCCAGCGCGCGCACCCGCTCCTCGTGGGTGCGCACCGCGAGCCGGGCCTCCAGTTCGGCCTGCCGGGCGGCGCTCGCGGCCTCCGCCAGCCGCTGCTGCTCGGCGGGGTCCGGCTCGTCCTCCCCGGCGTCCGCCGACTCCTCGGCCAGGGCCAGGCGGCGCGCCGCCTCCTCGGCGGCGGTCAGCACGGCGGCCAGGCCCTGCTCGGCCCGCGCGGCGGCGGCCGACAGCCGTTCGGCCTCGCCGACGGCGGCCCGGGCCTGCCCGCCGAGGCGGCCGAGCGCGCCGGCGACCTGGGCCCGTTCCCGCTCCGCCTGCCGTCGCCGCTCGCCTTGCCGTTCGACCTCTGCGGCCGACTCCCGGCGCCGCTCGGTGAGTTCGGCCAGCCGTTCGGCCGACTCGGCGCAGCGGTCGGTGAGTTCGCCGATCGCCCGGGCCGTCTCGTCGACCGCGGCCTGGGTCTCCAGCAGGCTCGGCGCGCCGCCGGCGCCGCCGTGCGCGAAGCCGGCGCCCAGCCGGTCCCCGTCGGCGGTGACGGCGGTCAGCCCGGGGTGGTCCGCGACCAGCCGCAGCGCCGCGTCCAGGTCCGGGACCACCGCCACCCCGGCCAGCAAGCGCCGTACGGCGGCGAGCAACTCGGCGGGGCCGTACACCAGTTCGGCGGCCCAGCGGGCGCCGTCCGGCAACTCCCCCGCCGCACCGGGCACATCGGCCACGCCGGGCCCGTCGGCCGCGCCCGCGATCAGCAGGGCGGCCCGCCCGGCGTCGTCGGCCCGGAGCAGTCGCAGCGCCCCGGCGGCGGCGGTCGGCGAGTCGACGGCCACCGCGTCGGCCGCGGCCCCGAGCGCCGCCGCCACCGGCACCTCGTGGCCGGTCTCGATCCGCAGCAGCGCGGCCGCCGGGCCGAGCAGCCCGTCCAGCCGCTCCCCCGCCGCGAGCAGCGCGCCGGTGCCGTCCTTGCGGCGCAGCCCGAGCGAGAGCGCCTCGTGACGCGCGGTGAGCCCGGCCCGTTCGCGTTCGGCGGCGCCGGCCGCCTCCCGGGCGGCGGTGAGTTCCCGTTCGACGGCGGCCAGCCGCTCACGCGCCTCCCGGTACCCGGTCTCGGCCCGCTCGTCGTCCCCGGCCGTGCCGTCGACCTGCTGCTGGAGTTCCTCCAGTTCGGCGCGCGCGGCCTCGGCGCGCAGCAGCGCCTCGTCCCTGGCCTCGGCGAGCCGGCCGGTCTCGGCCTGGGCGGCGGCGGCCTCGGAGCGGGCGGCGGCGGCCTGTCCCTGCAGCCGGGCGAGCCCTTCCCTGCGGTCGGCGATGGCCCGGGCGGCGTCGCGCAGCCGGCGTTCCTCGGCGACCAGTTCGCGTTCCAGCCCGCCCTTGCGCTCGACCGCCTCGGCCAGCGCGTATCGGGCCTCCTCCAGGGCCCCGGCCAGTTCGGCCTCCTCCTCGCGGACCCGGGCGGCCTCCTGCTCCAGCTGCTCGGGGTCGCGTCCGGTGCGCTCCTCGACCCGCCCGCCGGCGGCGGCGTGCCGGGCCCTGGCCTCGGCCAGTCCGATGGTGCCGCGGGTGCGTTCGGCGAGCGCAGAGAGCCAGTACCAGGTCTGCCGGGCGGCCTCCAGGCCGGGGCCGAGCTGCTGGACCTGGGCCTCCAGGACACGCTCGCGCTGGACGGCGCGGGCCAGCTCCTGCTCGACGGTGGTCCGGCGCAGCCGCAGCGCCAGCTCGTCCGCGACCTCGGCCTCGACGGCCCGGCGCAGGGTGGACAGGTCGTCGGCGAGCAGTCGCAGCCGGGCGTCGCGCAGGTCGGCCTGGATGCCGGCGGCCCGGCGGGCGATCCTGGCCTGTCGGCCGAGCGGGCCGAGTTGGCGGCGCAGTTCGGCCACCAGGTCCTGGACCCGGTTGAGGTTGGCCTGCATCGCGTCCAGCTTCCGCAGCGCCTTCTCCTTGCGCTTGCGGTGCTTGAGGACGCCGGCCGCCTCCTCGATGAAGGCGCGCCGGCCCATCGGGTCGGCGTGCAGGACGGAGTCCAGCTGTCCCTGCCCGACGATGACGTGCATCTCCCGGCCGATGCCGGAGTCGGAGAGCAGCTCCTGGATGTCCAGCAGGCGGCAGGTCTCGCCGTTGAGCGCGTACTCGCTGCCGCCGTTGCGGAACATCGTCCGGGTGATGGTCACCTCGGCGTAGTCGATCGGCAGGGCGCCGTCGGTGTTGTCGATGGTGAGGCTGACCTCGGCGCGGCCGAGCGGGGCGCGCCCGCTGGTCCCGGCGAAGATGACGTCCTCCATCTTGCCGCCGCGCAGCGACTTGGCGCCCTGCTCGCCCATCACCCAGGACAGCGCGTCGACCACGTTCGACTTGCCGGAGCCGTTCGGGCCGACCACGCAGGTGATGCCCGGTTCGAAGCGCAGGGTGGTGGCGGAGGCGAAGGACTTGAACCCGCGCAGCGTCAGACTCTTCAGGTGCACGCGGCCGGTCTCCTCGTCGCTCGCCAGGGCCCCCGGCGTGCGACTGTATCCGGAGTCGGACACGACGAAGGGACGCCACATCAGGGCGTCCCTTGCAAGCTGCGTCCCTTTCGGGGCGGCTCAGTGCACAGCGGCGTCGATCTGCGAGGACCGGGCGGGACTCAGGTGAGAGCCGGCTCCCGCTGATCCAGATCAATGCTGTTGAGCAGCGAGTGCTCGTCAGCGACAGCGGTGAGAGCGTCGTTCTCGGCCTGCATCCGAAGGAGCTCGGATTCAAGGTCCTGGACGCGCTGCTGAAGCCGTCGCATCTCGGAGAGCATTCGCGGGTCGGGGCCGCCGACGTACCCGAGAAGCGCCTTTGCCATGATGAATGGTCCTCCACGCTGAGTGACCGAACCGGAACGGTACAGGTCTAGGGGGAAGGGGGACGCACGCGCGGCGCGTCACCGGAAGTGCTGGCTGGGCACTACGGCACAACCACCGTGAGCTGGGCTCACGAGGGCATGCGCCTGCCGGATAAACGCGGTCGTGTGCGCGGGTTTCCAGCGTCTCACCAAAGACGGAAAGGGTCAACACGATCACCGCACGCTACCGCGCCCCTGTCACCTGCCCGGCGGTGTGGTCACGCCTGGGGGTCCATCGGGACGGGTCCACCACGTGCTCGTGGATCATCGTTCGATGCGGAGTCAACCACGAGTCTGCCCGGATGGCAACCTCGTGACACCGACAGTTCCGGATCTTTTCGGGGTGGGCCCGGCGGGGGGCCTACGGGGGCCCGGCGGGGGCGGTCCGGGCGCGGTCCGGAAGCGGCTCAGCGGATCTCGAAACCCTCGTAACCAGGGCCGACGGCCGTCCAGATCTCGGTCACCCCGCTGACGCTGCCCGGGGTCCCGGGGCCGCGCAGCCGGACCAGCAGCTCCTCGCAGTCGGGCGCCAGGCCCTCGGCGACCACCTGCACCCGGCCGTCGCCGAGGTTGCTCGCGTAGCCGGTCAAGCCGATCTCCAGCGCCCGTGCCCTGGTCCACCAGCGGAACCCGACCTGCTGGACCTTCCCCCGGACCCAGGCGGTGACCCGGACCGGTTCCTCACTGTGGGCGTCGCGACCGTGCATGCCCCGACCCTAGCTGCTCCCCCACCGGGGTGCCCGGACACGGGAGCGGCCCCGCCGGAGGAACCGACGGGGCCGCGCGGGGTCGGGCGTTCGGCCGGGGCTACCAGTCCCCGCCGCCGAAGTCACCGCCACCGGAGTCACCGCCACCGCTCCAGCCCCCGCCGCTGAAGTCCCCGGCGTTGAAGTCGGCCCCGGTGTAGTCGCCGCCCTCGTACTGGTCCTGGTAGCCGTGGTGGCCGCCGTCCATCATGGGCGCCGCGTAGGCCGGGGTGCTCATCATCGAGCCGAGCATGGTGCCGACCAGCAGGCCCGGCAGGAGGCCGCCGCCGAAGCTGCTGTAGTAGCCGCCCGCGTACGGGGCGTACGCCGGGCCGGCGTTCCAGTACGGCTGCGGGCCGTGCTCGGTGTCCACGGTGCGGACGGCCGGGTCGAGGCCGGCCGCCACCCGGTCCGCGTCGGCCTGGCAGACCGGGACGGAGCGGGCGGAGCCACCGGCCGGGGCCCAGTCGACGTCCTTGACGGACGGGCCGTGGCGCGGGTCCATGAAGCACGGGGGCCGGCGCTCGGGCAGCGGGCGCTTGTCCCGCCGGGCACTCAGGGTGGCCAGCGCGAACCGGCCGTCCTCGATCGCCTCGGTGACCGGCTTGACGTCCTCCGGCCGCTTGGCCTCCGCCATCAGGCGCTTCGACTTCTCGTACGAGTCCAGGGCGTGGGTGTAGTCGGTGCGCTGGGCGTCGTCGGCGTCGGCCGCGCCCGGGTTGAAGTCGAGCCGGTCCAGCTCCTCGCCAAAGGCGGTGATGTCCTCGTCCACCACCCGGCTCACCTGCTCCAGCTCGGCCCGGGCCTGCTCCTCCTTGCGCTTCTTGGCGCGGCGGAAGAGGAAGAAGACGCCGGCACCGGCCAGGGCCACCAGCACGACCGGGATGACCACCCAGGCGATCGAGGTGCTGTGGTTGACGCCCTGGCCCTTGGTCTGCGGGGCGGCCTGGTCGACGAAGTCGTTCAGGGTGGCGTTGATGTCACCCTTGTCGGCGCGGCCGACGGCGCCCGCGATCCTCTCCGCGGTGCCGACGCCCATCGCGCCGCGGTCTGCGTGGGCCAGGAAGCCGCCGGTGCCTCGCCAAACGCCGTAGACGCCGTCGATGCCCACCAGGGTGCGAAGGTCCGTGAGGACGGTGTCCTTGTTGGCGGCGTCGGGGACGACCGCGATGAAGATCGGCTTGTCGGCCTTCTCGATCTTCTTGGTCAGGGCGTCCGCCTGGTCCTGGCTGAAGCGGTTCAGCATCGTCGGATCGACGTAGACCTGCCCCTTCTTCAGGGTGGCGGCGGCGTTGCTCAGCCCGCCGGCGGCCGAGGCCGCCGGGGCCAGCAGGAGCAGCAGCCCGAGCAGCGCCGCCACCAGGGCAAGTGGCCCGGCGCCCCGGGAACGTCGTGCAAGGGTTCTCATGTCCCCGACGCTACCGCGAGCGGCGTCGGAGCACGCCATACCCTTCGCATACTGGTAGAGGCGGGACTCCCCGCCGACCGCCGGGTCCGCTCCCCTTCTCGGGGATGATGTTTCCCCCGGCCGACCCTGACCCGGGTGGGGCACGGGAACCGCGGAAGGCGCCCGGACGTACGTCCCGGCAGGTCCGGCCCGAATCCGGGGCAGCCCGGGGGCGTGCCGACCGTACCGCGCGAACGGGCATAGTGGTCCCGGACCGCCGGTCCCTTTGTCTTTTCTTGACCCAGCCCGTTCCTGACCCAACTCCCGATCGGAGCACTTCGGTGATCATCGGCCTCGTCACCGCCGTGGCGGCATCCGCCTGCTACGGCACCGGCTCGGTCCTGCAGGCCGTCGGATCCCGCCGTTCCGCCCGGGAGGAGGCCGCCAAGGGCACCACCACCGCCACCACCGAGCACGGCGGGCCGAGCCTCTCCTCGACCGCGAAGGCCGCCGTCACCTGGGAGTTCATCCTCGGCACGGTGCTCGACCTGATCGGCTTCGGGCTCGGCGCGCTGGCCGCGCGGCTGCTGCCGCTGTTCCTCTCCCAGACCATCATCAGCGCCAACCTGGTGATCACCGCGCTGCTCAGCATCAAGCTGCTGGGCATCCGGCTCAAGCAGCTGGAGTGGGCCTCGATCGGCGTGCTCTGCTCGGCGCTGGTGCTGCTGGCCGTCTCGGCCGGCCCCGAGGGCGGCCACCACGCCGACCCGTCCTTCCACTGGTGGCTGCTGATCGTCATCACCGTGCTGCTGGTCGGCGGCAGCCTGCTGGTGCGGCGGATGGGAGCGAACGGCGCGATCGTCGCCGGCCTGCTCTCCGGTCTCGGCTTCGGCGCCCTGGGCGTCGGCGTGCGCATCCTCAACGGCGTCGAGCCGTTCGACCTCGGCGCGCTGCTCTCCGACCCGGCCCTGTACGCGGTCCTGGTCGGCGGCCTCGGCGGCATGTACATCCACACCGTGGCGCTGCAGATCGGCTCGGTGAACGGCGCCACGGCCGCGCTGGTGGTCGGCGAGACGGTGCTGCCCGGCGCGGTCGGCGTGCTCTGGCTCGGCGACTCCTCCAAGGCCGGCCTGGCCTGGCTCGGCGTGGTCGGCTTCCTGCTCGCCGTGGTGGCCGCGGTCGGCGTCGCCTACTTCGGCCAGGACACCCACGGCTCGCCCGGCGGCACGGACGCCGAGCAGCCCGAACTCGCCGCCCGGCCGTAGGGCTCGGAAACCGGGCCCTGGGGCGGGCTCAGCCCCCGCTGCGGTCGCGCGGCACGCGCTGGCAGCGGGGGCAGAAGTAGCTGGAGCGGTTCATCCAGGCCGCCCGCCGGATCGCGGTGCCGCAGCGGCGGCAGGGCTCGTGCTCGCGGCCGTAGGCGTCGAGGTCCCGGGAGAAGTAGCCGCTCTCACCGTTCACGTTGACGTAGAGGCTGTCGAAGCTGGTGCCGCCGACGGCGAGCGCCGCGGTCATCACGTCCCGGGCGTGCGCCAGCAGGGCGGCGGCCTGCGGGCGGGTGAGCGTCGCGGTCGGCCGGTCGTAGTGCAGCTTGGCGCGCCACAGCGCCTCGTCGGCGTAGATGTTGCCGACGCCGCTGATCAGGGTCTGGTCGAGCAGCGCGCGCTTGACGGTGGTGCGCTTGGCCCGCAGCGCGGCGACGAAGGTCCCGTCGTCGAAGCGCTGGTCGAGCGGGTCGCGGGCGATGTGCGCGATGGAGACGGGCGTGCCCTCCGGGTCGCCCTCCTCGGCCTCCTCGACCGCCAGGCCGCCGAAGGTCCGCTGGTCGACGAAGCGCAGTTCGCGCCCGCCGTCGGCGAAGCGCAGCCGGACCCGCAGGTGCGTCTCGTCGGGGACGGCCGGGTCCTGGACGAGGAGCTGGCCGCTCATCCCGAGGTGGCCGATCAGCGAGAAGCCCGCCCCGGTCCCGGACAGCGGCACCCACAGGTACTTGCCGCGCCGTTGCGCGGTGCCGAGGGTGGTACCGGTCAGCCGGGCGGTGAAGTCGGCCGCGCCGGCGGGCTGGCGGCGCACCGCGCGCGGGTGCAGCACCTGGACGTCGGCGACGGTCCGCCCGGCGACCCAGTTGGCCAGACCACGGCGGACGACCTCGACCTCGGGGAGTTCGGGCACGGGAAGGAGCCTCCTGCTTCGATACCGATCGGCAGGGGAAAGGCTACGTCCGGATCAGGCGCCCGCGGGCAGCCGGTCGGCGTACTTCTCCTTGATCGCGCGCCAGGCGCTCTCGGCGGCCTTCTGCTCGGCTTCCTTCTTCGAGCGGCCGACGCCGCTGCCGAAGTCCTCGCCGGCCACCCGGGCCGCCGCGGTGAAGGTCTTCTCGTGGTCCGGACCGGACTCCATGACCACGTACTCGGGAACCCCGATGCCCACCGAGGCGGTGAGCTCCTGCAGGCTGGTCTTCCAGTCCAGGCCCGCGCCCAGCTGAGAGGATTCCTCGATCAGCGGGTCGAACAGCCGGTGGACGAACTCGGTCGCCGCGTCCAGACCCTGGTCCAGGTAGACGGCGCCGATCACGGCCTCGACGGTGTCGGCGAGGATCGACGACTTGTCGCGGCCGCCGGTGCCCTCCTCGCCCTTGCCGAGCCGGATGAACGTGCCGAGCTCCAGGCCGCGGCCGACGTCCGCGAGCGCGCGGGAGTTGACCACCGCGGCGCGCAGCTTGGCGAGCGTGCCCTCCGGGACGTCCGGGTGGACGCGGTAGAGGGTGTCGGTCACCACCAGGCCCAGCACCGAGTCGCCGAGGAATTCCAGGCGCTCGTTGGTGGGCAGACCCCCGTTCTCGTACGCGTACGAGCGGTGGGTCAGGGCACGCACCAGAAGGGCGCGCTCGAGCGTGTACCCGAGGCGCCCTTCCAGGACGTCGTATTCGGTCGAAGCCGGCCCGCCGGCCTTGCCACCGCCAGAAGAAGAACCCTTCGGGGCGGCGGACGCCTTGCGGGTGGAGTTACCGTCCGACATCGATCCGTGCACCCCGCCGATCAGACCGAGAGGACCTGGCGACGGTTGTACGTGCCGCAGCTCGGGCACGCGATGTGGCCCAGCTTCGGCTCGTGGCAGCGGTCGCACGCCACGAGGGCCGGGACGACGGCCTTCCAGTTGGACCGACGGTGGCGCGTGTTGCTGCGCGACATCTTCCGCTTCGGAACAGCCACGGCTACTTCTCCTGGTTCTCGGCGAGACCCTCACGGGTACCGCTGGTCTTGGTTCCGTCACCCTCGTCGCCGGGGGCGGCGGAGAGTCCCTGCAGAGCCGCCCACCGGGGGTCGGCGGCATCGTGGTGGTGCGCCGGGTCGTCGCTCAGGCGCGCTCCGCATTCGGAGCACAGGCCCAGGCAGTCTTCCTGGCACACCGGCTGCAGCGGCAGTGCGAGCACCACCGCGTCACGCAGCACCGGCCGGAGGTCGAAGAAATCGCCCTCCAGACGGTAAGTCTCGTCTTCCGAGTCCTCGTCGAGGTCCTCGGTCCCGGTGGTCCGGGCGCGGTGGCGCTCGTCGGACTCCGGGTAGTAGTAGAGCTCCTGGAAGTCCACGTCGATGTCGAACTCGACGGGCTCCAGGCACCGGACGCACTCACCCTCGACCTGGGCGTCGGCGGTGCCGGTGACCAGCACGCCCTCGACCACGGACTCCAGGCGGAGCTCCAGCTCGATCGGGCTCTTCTCCGGGACGGCGATCACGTCGATGATCCCGAAGCCCTCGGGGGCCTCCAGGGTCCGGGACACCTTGCGCATCGCACCCGGGCGACGACCGAGCTCGTGCGTGTCGAACACGAGGGGGTCGCGGTGGTCGAGGCGGTTCACGGTGTCCTGACTTCCATAGGAAACGTTCGAGGGGGTCTCCCCCATCTGTGTCGGCGCCTCGCGGGCAAGCCGACGACCGGACATGGGGATGCCGGAGTGGTCAGACTACCGGAGTCTCCCGTCAGGCCCAACTTCGGTCCTGTCAGGAGACTCCGCGACGGTCCGCTCAGCGGCCGCCGAGCTCCCGCAGCCTGGTCATGTCGATCATGCTGGTGTCGAAGAAGCTGGTCTCGTCCAGGCCCTGCTGCTGTTGCGGCACGGCCGGCGGGGAGGCGGGCTGCTGCGGGTAGTTGTAGCCGTCGTACGGCTGCGCGGCGTAGCCCTGCTGCGGCTGTTGCTGCGGCTGCTGGTAGCCGTAGCCGTCCTGCTGCTGGGCCGGGTAGCCCTGCTGCTGGTAGCCGCCCTGCTGCTGGCCCCACTGGGTGTTGTACGGGTCGCCCTGGCCGGCCGGGTCGAAGCCCCCGCCGTACACCTCCGCGTACTGCCCGCCCGGTTGCTGCTGGGCGGTCGCCGCGTACTGGTCGGTCCCGGGGGACTGCCAGTCCGCCGCGGCCGGGGCCTGCTCGGGCCAGGTCTGCTGCTGCGGGACGTCCTCGCGGTACCAGGCGATGTCCGAGCCGTCCGCGTCCGTGGCGAAGCCCGCGGCCACCGCCTCGGCCCGCTCCTTGGCCTGCTGGGCCTCGTCGGCGGCGGCCAGGTAGGCGCCCAGCTCGTCGATCGGCCGCTTGCCGAGCAGCTTGTCCCGGCCCTTGCCGACGGCCTCCAGGGTCGCGCTGAGCACGTTCTCCAACGTGGCGAGCTTCACGTCGACGTACTCGTCGACCTCGGGGCTCGGGCTGATCCGCTGCGGCCGGAACTCCTCGCCGTCGGTCTCGGCGTCGTGCTCGCTCTCGAAGACGCCGGCGTCGCCGCGCAGCTTGGTGCGGCCGCGGCCGACCGCGCCGAGCGTCTTGGTCAGCACGACCTCGAAGTTGGCGAGCTTGCTGTCCACGTAGTCGTCGGCCTCGGCCCGCTTGGCCTCGACCTCGGCGCGCGCCTCGGCGAGGATCCGGTCCGCCTGGGACTGGGCCTGGCGGACCACCTCGGTGTCCGAGATCAACGAGCCGCGCTCGGCGTGCGCCCCCTGGATGATCAGGTCGGCCTCGGCCTGCGCACCGGCCACCACCTGCTCGTGGTCGGCCATCACCGACTGGGCCTGGGCGAGTTCGGCGGGCAGGGCCGCCTTGAGGTCGTTGAGCAGGCCGATCAGCTCGGACCGGTTCACCACGCAGGAGGCCGACATCGGCATCGAGCGGGCGTTCTCGACCGCCGCGACGATCTCGTCGACCTTGTTCTGCACGTCCACGGGGCTTCGTCTTTCCGTGTGCCGCCGACGGTCCGGCGGAGGCAGGCCCGGCGCGGTGAACCTCACCGCAGGGCAGGAATACAGACTGTACGGCCACCCCGGGGCCGGGTCACAACGCCTGAACCGAACCGGCCACCCACTCTTCGGGCAAAACATGACGAACCGGCAGAAAAGGACAAGCGGCCGGCAACCGGCCGACCGCCGCCCGGCCTTACGCCCCTACTGCTGCGCCTTGCGCTCCGCGATCCGCTCGACCAGGCGGCGGTGCACCGTCTCCGGCAGCAGGTGCGAGACGTCGCCCCCGTACGAGGCGACCTCCTTGACCAGCGTGGAGGAGAGGAAGCTGTACGTCGGCGAGGTCGGCAGGAAGAGCGTCTCGACGCCGGTCAGCCCGTGGTTCATCTGGGCCATCTGCAGCTCGTAGTCGAAGTCGCTGACGGCGCGCAGGCCCTTGACGATCGCCGGGATGCCGCGCTCCCGGCAGAAGTCCACCAGCAGGCCCAGGTGCGACTCGACCACGATGTTGCCGTACTTGGCGGTGGTCTCCTCGATCAGGGCGATCCGCTCGTCGATGGTGAACATGCCCTGCTTGTTCCGGTTGATCGCGACCGCGACATGCACCACGTCGTACAGCTTCGAGGCCCGCTCGATGATGTCGAGATGACCGTTGGTGATCGGGTCGAACGAACCCGGGCAGACGGCTCGGCGCATGGCGTGTGTGCTCCCTCGTGGGGTGACGGCTCGTGCGGGCCCCGCGGCCCGCTACTCCTGTTGACCGGCCGCGGCGGCGGCGCGACCGTACCAGAGCGTGCCCTCGCCGTAGCGGCGGGAGCGCAGCCCCTCGAAACCCTCGGGCCAGCCGAACTCGCCGCCACGCGTGCTGCGCTCCACGGTGACGAGTGTGTCCTCCGCGAGCCACCCTCCGGCCAGGAGTGTGATCAGCATCTCGCGCAGTTCCTCGTCCGTCATCACGTACGGCGGGTCCAGGAACACCAGGTCGTACGGGCTCTGCGGCGGCGGGCCGACGACCACCTTCTCCGCCTTCACGGCCCGCACCTCGGCACCCGGCAGCCCGATCGTGCGGACGTTCTCCCGGATCACCCGGGCCGCCTGGGCGTCCGCCTCGACCAGCAGGACGTGCTCGGCGCCGCGCGACAGCGCCTCCAGCCCGACCGCGCCCGATCCGCCGAACAGGTCCAGCATCCGGGCCCCCTGCAGGGTGCCGCGCAGCGCCGCCAGGGTGGAGAACATCGCCTCGCGGGCCTTGTCGGAGGTCGGTCGGGTGCCCCGGCCGGGCGGTACGGCCAGCCGGCGGCCGCCGGCCGCCCCGGCGATCACGCGGGTCATGGTGGTGGAAGGTCCTTTCGTCGCTGCCCGACCACGCTATCCCGCCCCGAGCCGAAGGGGCGCGCCGGTGCCGAAAGGGAGAAGCGGGGAGGCCCGAGGGACGAGGGCCTTGGAGCGCCGACCGTCGGCACCGGATCCGAGCGCCCCGGAGGCGAGCGGGCGAGCCCCCGCCCCGAGCCGAAGGGGCGCGCCGGTGCCGAAAGGGAGGAGCGAGGAGGCCCGAGGGACGAGGGCCTTGGAGCGCCGACCGTCGGCACCGGATCCGAGCGCCCCGGAGGCGAGCGGGCGAGCCCCCGCCCCGAGCCGAAGGGGCGCGCCGGTGCCGAAAGGGAGAAGCGAGGAGGCCCGAGGGACGAGGGCCTTGGAGCGCCGACCGTCGGCACCGGATCCGAGCGCCCCGGAGGCGAGCGGGCGAGTCACAGCCCGGAGGCGCGAGGAGACGTCGCAGGCCCCGCCGGGCGTACCCGGCGGGGCCTGCGGGCGTCACGGCTCAGCTCGCCTCGGAGCCCGTCGCCTGGGCCGGGACGGACCCGCCGAGCAGGGCCGGCGAGGCGTAGCGGGACCAGGACAGGCAGCCGTCGGGCGGGCAGAACTCGGGGCGGCGCGGGTCGTGCCCGAGCTCGCGCAGCTTGGTCCGGACGGAGTCGGGGGTACGGCCGAAGCGGGCGGCGATCCGGGCGACGGTCTCACCGTCGTGGAAACGCCGGACCAGCTCCTCCTCGTGCTGCGGCACCCAGGGGGCGCCGTGGCCGGGGTACAGCTCGCGCAGCACGTCGCGGTCGGGGATGGGCTCGGAGACGTCGGCGACGATCGCCAGCGCCCGCAGCGCGCGGTTGAGCGCGATCCGCAGCGAGGCGACGTCCTCGACCGGCAGGCGGAGCTTGCCCGAGGCGAGCGGCACGGCCGCCGCCCCCTCGCGCCAGCCGGTGAGGGTGAGGGTGACCTCGCGGTCGTCGTCGCTGGCGAGTTCGATCCGGAAGACCTTGTCGCCCAGCGGGAGCTCGTTGAGATGACGGAATGCCATGGCAGGACCCCCAAGTGTCGTGCCAGGTACGCACCTTGAGGGTGCGTCCTGAACAACTACATTCTCTCGCGGGGGTCTGACAATCCGGCCTGCCGGAGGGCCCGCTCAGCCCTTCTCCAGGTACTCGGCGCGGTCCGCGTCGAGCAGGCTCTCCAGCGCGGTGCGCAGGTCCGGGTGGGCGGCCAGTTCCGGGTCCTCGGCGACCAGCCTGGTGGCCTCGGCCCGGGCGGTCACGATGACCTCCTCGTCCTCCAGCACCGAGAGCACCTTGAGCGAGGACTTCACCCCGGACTGCGCCTGGCCCAGCACGTCGCCCTCGCGGCGCTGTTCGAGGTCGATCCGGGACAGCTCGAAGCCGTCCAGGGTGCCCGCCACCGCGTCCAGCCGGCCGCGGGCCGCGCTGCCCGCGGGCATCTCGCTGACCAGCAGGCACAGGCCCGCCGCACTGCCGCGGCCGACCCGGCCGCGCAGCTGGTGGAGCTGGGAGACCCCGAAGCGGTCGGCGTCCATGATGACCATCACGGTGGAGTTGGGGACGTTGACGCCGACCTCGATCACCGTGGTGGCGACCAGCACGTCCACCTCGCCGGCGGCGAACCGGCGCATCACCTCGTCCTTGGCCTCCGGAGCGAGCCGGCCGTGCAGGATCTCCACCCGCAGGCCGGCCAGCGGGCCCTTCACCAGCTTCTCGGCGGTCTCCACCACCGAGAGCGGGGGCCGCCGTTCGTCGCTCGCCGCGCCGAAGTCGGCGACCTCCTCGAAGTCCTCCTCGGGCGCCTTCCGCTTCTTCTTCGCGTTCTTCGGGTCGACCGCGGGCTCCTCGTCCCCGATCCGGGGGCAGACCACGTACGCCTGGTGGCCCTTGCCGACCTCCTCACGGACCCGCTCCCAGGCCCGGGTGAGGAAGTTCGGCTTCTCCAGCGCCGGGACGACGTGGCTGGAGATCGGCGAGCGGCCGGCCGGCAGCTGGTCCAGGACGGAGGTCTCCAGGTCCCCGAAGACGGTCATCGCGACGGTGCGCGGGATCGGCGTGGCCGTCATCACCAGCAGGTGCGGCGGCTGCTCCCCCTTGGCGCGCAGCGCGTCCCGCTGCTCGACGCCGAAGCGGTGCTGCTCGTCGACCACCACCAGGCCGAGGTCCTGGAACTGCACCTTGTCCTCGATCAGCGCGTGGGTGCCGATGGCGAGCCCGGCGTCCCCGCAGGCCATGTCGAGCAGCGCCTGGCGGCGGGCGGCGACGCCCATCGAGCCGGTCAGCAGCACCACCTTGGTGCCGAGGTCCGAGCCGCCGAGCATGCCGCCCTCGGCGAGGTCCCCCATCATCTCGACGATCGAGCGGTGGTGCTGCTGGGCGAGCACCTCGGTGGGGGCGAGCAGGACGGCCTGGCCGCCCGCGTCCACCACGGCGAGCATGGCCCGCAGCGCGACCAGGGTCTTGCCGGAGCCGACCTCGCCCTGGAGCAGCCGGTGCATCGGGTGTTCGGTCGCCAGGTCGGCGGCGATCTCGGCGGAGACCTTCCGCTGGCCCTCGGTGAGGGTGAACGGCAGCCGGGCGTCGAAGGCGTCCAGCAGGCCGCCCTCGCGGGCCCGGCGCGGCTTGGCGGGCAGCGCCGAGTCGGCGGCCCGGCGCTGGGCCAGGGCGACCTGGAGGACGAAGGCCTCGTCCCAGCGCAGCCGGCTCTGGGCGCGCTCCCGGTCGGCCTGGCTACGGGGGCGGTGGATCAGCTCCAGCGCCTCGGGCAGCGGAATCAGGTCGTGCCGCTCGCGCAGTTCGGCGGGCAGCGGCTCGCCGACATCGCCGAGGTGCTTGGTGAGCGCGGTCTCGACGCAGATCGACAGCTTCCAGCTGGGCATCTGCGCGCTGGCGCCGTACACCGGGATGAGCCGGCCGGCGAACTGCTGCGCGGCATCCGAGCCGGCGTCCTCGTCGAGGAGCTGGTAGTCCGGGGAGACCAGCTGGCGGGTGCGGTTGAAGACGCCGACCTTGCCGGCGAACAGGCCCTGGGCGCCCACCCTGAGCTCCTTCTGCCGCCAGCCCTGGTTGAAGAAGACCAGCGAGAGCCGGCTGCGGCCGTCGGTGACGACGACCTCCAGGCGGTCGCCCTTGCGGCCGCGGAACGGGATCAGGGTGACCTTCTCGATCCGGGCCAGCACGGTGACGTGCTCGTCGATCTCCAGCTCGTCCAGGCTGGTGAGCTGGCCGCGTTCGACGTAGCGGCGCGGGTAGTGGTGCAGCAGGTCCCCGACCGTGCGCAGCTTGAGGCTGTCGGCGAGCACCTTCGCGGTGCGGTCGCCGACGAGCTTGGTCAGTGGTTCATCGAGAGCGCCCATCAGCGCCTTGTTTACACCACCGGACCGACAATCCGGGCGAGGGAAGGCGGGCGAGGGAAGGACCGGCTACTCCACGCCGATGAGCAGCGGTGCCGGTTCCTGCCCGCCGTGGAAGACCACCGCGTCCACCTCGGGCCTCCGGTGCCGCACGTGCGCGACCAGCCGTTCGGCGAGCGCCTCGTCGGTGCCCCCGCCGAGGATCAGGGTGACGAGTTCGCCGCCGGCGCCGAGCATCCGGTCGAGCACGCTCTCGCCGACCTCGGCCAGCCCGGTGCCGATGACCGCGACGTCGCCGTCGATCAGCCCGAGCACGTCCCCGGCCTGGCAGACCCCGGCCATCGTCCAGGACTCCCCCTCGGCGACGGCCAGTTCGGCGTACCGGGTGGCCCCGGCCGCGGAGGTCATGGCGACCACGTCCTCGTCGAAGCGGCGGCCGCCCTCGTGCACCGCGAGCGCCGCCAGCCCCTGCACCGGTGAGCGGGTGGGCAGGACGGCGATCCGGACGCCCTCCTCGCGCAGCTGGTCGGCGGCGGCCCCGGCGGCGGCGCGCAGCTCGGGGTCGTTGAGCAGCAGGACGACCTCGCGGGCGGCCGAGCGGCGCACCGCGGCGGCGAGTTCGACGCTGGCCGGCGGGCGGTCCGGGTCGGCGTGCAGGACGACGGCGCCGGCCTGCTCGCAGAGCTCGGCCAGGCCCTCGCCGGAGACCACCGAGAGCACCGCGCGGGCCCGTTCCGCGCGCTCGCCGCGCTCGGTGGCGCTGCCGGCCCGGGCGGCGGCCTCGGCGAAGTGCGTGATCCGGATCTGGTGCGGGCGCCCGGCCCGGACCCCGGCCTCCACGGCGGCGCCCGCGTCGTCCACGTGGACGTGCACGTTCCACAGACCGTCGCCGCCGCCGATCACCAGCGAGTCGCCGAGCCCGCCGAGCCGCTCGCGCAGCGCGGGCAGCGCCCCGTCCTCGGCGTCCAGCAGGTAGATGACCTCGAAGGCGGGGTGCCCGGGGCCGGGCGGCCGGACGTGCGCCGTGCAGCTCTCCGCGACCCGGACGTCCCCGCGCAGCGCGACCGGCCCCATCGGCTGCTGCCCGGCGACGGCGTCGGCGAGCGCGCCGAGGACGGCCACCAGGCCGCGCCCGCCGGCGTCCACGACCCCGTTCTCGGCCAGGACGGCGAGCTGCTCGGGGGTGTGCCGCAGCGCGTCCCGGGCGGCCCGGTGGGCGGTGTCGGCGACCTGCGCGAGCCCGTCCCCGGCCCGGGCCGCCTCCCGGGCGGCGACCCGGGCGACGGTCAGCAGCGTGCCCTCGACGGGCTCGGCGACCGCCTGGTAGGCGGAGTCGGCGGCGCGCTGGAGGGCGGCCCGCAGCTGTTCGGCGCCGCCGCCCTCGGACAGCGTCTCGGCGGTGCCGCGCAGCCACTGGGCGAGGATCACCCCGGAGTTGCCGCGGGCGCCGACCAGCGCGCCGCGAGCCATCGCCCGGACGGCGTCGGCCAGTCCGGGGGCCGGGTCGGCGGCGGGGTCGGCGAAGCGGCTCTCCACCTCGGCGGCGGCGGATTCGACGGTCAGGTAGAGGTTGGTGCCGGTGTCGCCGTCCGGGACGGGGTAGACGTTGAGCGCGTCGATCTCCTCGCGCGCCTGGCCGAGCGCGCGCAGGGCGAGCTGGCACCAGGTGCGCACGGCCGGGGCGTCGAGCGTGTGCAGCACCAGGTCTCCTCCGGATGGGACGCCGCGATGGCCTCTGGAGCAGCAGCATTCAAAAGCTGCGGCTAGGGGTGGTACCGGCAGGTTATCGGGGGTCGGGGAGGCCCGTCCGGCCCGGCGACCGCAGCGATCACTCAGCCGGTCATGGTAGTTTCGTGGGACGGAAGCAAGCGTTGTATGCTCTTCCGGTTGCCTGGAACCGTCCAGGCTCACCCCCTTGTCCGGTCTGGTTCACGCGAGTGCTCCGGTGGGTGGGCGGGGTTTTCGAAAGTATCTGATCTGAAGTCTTGGAGTGACTCCTGTGGCTGCCAACTGCGACGTCTGCGGCAAGGGGCCGGGCTTCGGCAACAGCATCTCCCACTCTCACCGCCGTACCCCCCGTCGTTGGAACCCCAACATCCAGACGGTGCGCGCTGTGATTGGGCGGACGCCGAAGCGGCTCAACGTCTGCACCTCGTGCATCAAGGCCGGTAAGGTCTCGCGCTGACGCGCAGACCGGCATGCCGGTCCTCCAGTGAGTCGGTTCATCCCCGGATGGACCGGCTTCGCTGTTTTCGTGACCGGCGACGTCGATTCCGGACCATCACTGGTGGGCGGGCACCTTCGGGTACCCGCCCACCAGTGTTTTCGTCCTGACTCCGCGGCTCCGGGCGTTCTCAGCGCCAGCGCCAGGCGTGGTCGACCGGCCCGATCCCGGCGCCCAGGGCGAAGCCCCCGGCGATCGCGCCGGTGATGTACTCCTTGGCCGAGCCCACCGCCTCCGGCAGCGACTCGCCCTTGGCCAGCCCGGCCGCGATCGAGCTGGCCAGGGTGCAGCCGGTGCCGTGGGTGTGCCGGTTGTCGTAGCGCGGCGCCCGGTACCAGTGCTCCTCCCCCGGCCCGCCGTACAGCAGGTCGGCGGCCTCGCCCTCCAGGTGGCCGCCCTTGACCAGCACCCAGCGCGGCCCGAGGTCGAGCAGCGCCTTGGCGGCGTCCAGCATCTGCCCCTCGTGCTCGACGGTGCGGCCGGTGAGCTGCGTCACCTCGTGCAGGTTGGGGGTGGCCAGGGTGGCGACCGGCAGCAGCCGTTCGCGGACGGTGGCGACGGCCTCGGCGGCCAGCAGCGCGTCCCCGTGCTTGGAGACGCCGACCGGGTCGACCACCACCGGGGCGGTCACCCCGGCGAGCAGCTCGGAGACGGTCTCGACCAGTTCGACCGAGGCGAGCATGCCGGTCTTCACGGCCTGCACCCCGATGTCGTCCACCACGCTGCGGAACTGCGCCCGGACGGCTTCGGCGGGCAGTTCCCAGTAGCCCTGGACGCCGAGCGAGTTCTGCGCGGTGACGGCGGTGATCACGCTCATGCCGTGGACGCCGAGGGCGAGCATCGCCTTGAGGTCGGCCTGGATGCCGGCGCCGCCGCCGGAGTCGGAGCCGGCGACGGTGAGCACGCGGGGAGGAGCAGTCGAAACCATGAGGTCAACCTACCCCCGGCGGTTCACAGCACGGCCTCGGATTCCGCCCAGCGGTCCTCCGGCACCGTCTTCAGCCGGGTCACCGCGTCACCGATCGGCACCAGCTCGATCCCGGTCCGGCGCAGCGCGGTGAAGTGCCCGAAGGCGCCCCGGTGGACGGCCTCCACCGCGTGCCAGCCGAAGCGGGTGGCGAGCACCCGGTCCCGGGCGGTCGGGGTGCCGCCGCGCTGGGTGTGGCCGAGGATGACCGGGCGGGCCTCCTTGCCGAGCAGGTCCTCCAGCTCGTGGGCGAGCCGGTTGCCGATCCCGCCGAAGGTCCGGTGGCCGTACTGGTCGACCTCGCCGTGGTCGAAGCGCATGGTGCCGGGCACCGGGGTGGCGCCCTCCGCGACGGCGATGATGGCGAACTTCTTGCCGCGCGCGAAGCGGTCCTCGATTATCCGGGCCACCGCCTCGATGTCGAAGGGCTTCTCCGGGATCAGGATGCCGTGCGCGCCGCCGGCCATGCCCGCGGTCAGGGTGATCCAGCCGGTGTGACGGCCCATCAACTCGACGACCATGACCCGCTGGTGGGATTCTGCGGTGGTCTTCAGCCGGTCGATCGCCTCGGTCGCGACGTGCACCGCGGTGTCGAAGCCGAAGGTGACGTCGGTGGCGTCGATGTCGTTGTCGATGGTCTTCGGCACCCCGACCACCGGCAGTCCGGCCTCGCTGAACAGCTTGGCGGCGGTCAGCGTCCCCTCGCCGCCGATCGCGATCAGCGCGTCGATGCCGATGTCCCGGGCCAGCACCTTCGCGTTCTCCACCGCCCAGGCGATCCGGTCGCGCCGCACCCGGGCCGAGCCCAGGATGGTGCCGCCGAGGGTGAGCAGGCCGGTGACGTCGTCGTGCGAGACCGTCCGGGTGCGGCCCTCGATCAGGCCGAGGAAGCCGTCCTCGATGCCGACGATCTCGTCGCCGTGGACGTCCGTTCCCCGGTGCACCACCGAGCGGATCACCGCGTTGAGGCCGGGGCAGTCGCCGCCGCTGGTCAGTACACCGATGCGCATGTCAGGTGTGCTCCCGCTCGCAGTGGTTCGGTCCGCCCGCGCCGGACGGGCGGGCGGACTCCGATGCCGCAAGCCTACGCAAAACCCACCCGCGAAGCCCGTCCGCCGCACGCCCGGAGCGTCACGCGCCGTGCGCCGTAAGGCAATCGGCGAAGCACCCGGAGGCGAGCGGGCGAGTCACAGCCCCCCTCATTCGGCGAAGTGGTCCCAGCCGCCGACCCGGTCCCAGGGGGCGCCGTCCACCGTCACCCGGCCGCTGCGGCTGCCCGTCGGGCGGCCGGTGACCTCGCCCACCACCCGCCAGCGGGCCGGGAGTTGGACTCCGCGCGGGAAGGTCGCCACGATCGCGTGGTCCTCGCCGCCGGAGAGCACCCAGACCAGCGGGTCGACCCCGACCGCCTGGCCGATGTCGGCCATCTGCGCCGGGACGTCGAAGTCGGCGGCCTTGAGGTCGATGTCCACCTCGCTGGCCCGGGCCACGTGGCCGAGGTCGGCGACCAGCCCGTCGCTCACGTCGATCATCGAGGTCGCGCCCAACTCGGCCCCGGCCGGGCCCGCGTGGTACGGCGGTTCGGGTCGGCGGTGCGCCTCGACGAAGGCGCGCGGGGAGCGGAAGCCGCGCTGCAGCACGGTCAGGCCGGCGGCCGACCAGCCCAGCCAGCCGGTCACCGCGACCACGTCGCCGACCTGCGCGCCGGAGCGCGTCACCGGCGCGCGCCCCTGCAGGTCCCCGAGCGCCGTGATGGCCAGCGTGACGGTGTCCCCGCGCACCACGTCGCCGCCGACCACCGTCGCCCCGGCGACCTGGCACTCGTCGCGCAGTCCGTCCATCAACTCGGTGGCCCAGGTGGTCGGGAGGTCGGCGGGGGCGACCAGGCCGAGCAGTATCGCGGTCGGCACCGCCCCCATCGCGGCCACGTCGGCGAGGTTCTGGGCGGCGGCCTTGCGGCCCACGTCGTAGGCGGTGGACCAGTCCCGGCGGAAGTGCCGGTTCTCGATCAGGACGTCCGTGGTCGCCACCACCCGGCCGTCCGGAGCCCGCACCACCGCGGCGTCGTCACCCGGGCCGAGGTCGACCGCGTCGGTGAGCGGTACCCGGGCGGTCAGCTCCCTGATGAGTCCGAACTCGCCGAGCTCGCCCACGGTCCCCTGCATCTGCCGTCCTCTCGCCTTTCAATCCGGATAGCGCTGCGGTCCCCGTCCCGCTCCCCCGCGCGCAGCGTACGCCCTTCGGGGGTGCGGAGGTCTCCCCTCCCCGGCCCACCGCGCGGTAGCGTGGTGATCAGGCTGCCGGTGAGCCCGTTCCACCCCGACGCCTGACCCGGGCGATCACGGCGGCGATCCCCGTAACCGGCCGCCGGGAGGTCCTCGTGGTACAGGCATACATCCTGATCCAGACCGAAGTAGGAAAGGCCACCGCGGTGGCCGAGCTGATCACCAAGATCCCCGGCGTGCTCGCCGCCGAGGACGTCACCGGCCCCTACGACGTGATCGTCAAGGCCGAGGCCGAGACGGTGGACGAGCTGGGCCGCATGGTCGTGGCCCAGGTCCAGAAGGTCGAGGGCATCACCCGTACCCTCACCTGTCCGGTGGTCCACCTGTAGGCCCCGGCTACCATCGGCGGGTGGCCAGAGAAACCCGTGTCCCCAAGGCGCTGACCGCCGTGCCGGCGCCGATCCGCTGGCTGGCCCTGCCCGTCGCGCTGACCTGCGCGGTCGTCGTGCTGGTCGGCAGCTGGGGTTCGGGGGACGGGGACACCGAGGCGCCGCGGCCGAGCGGCAGGGCCGCCGACTACTGCCGGGCCCTGGCCGCCGCGCTGCCGCAGGTGCTGCTCGGGCACGCCCGCAAGGACCCGTCGCCCGGCTCGCCGTACGTGGCCGTCTGGGACAGCTCGCCCCGGACGGTCATGCGCTGCGGCATCGACCGGCCCGAGGAGTTGGACGGGCCGCACGCCAAGGACCTGTCGCCGACCGTCGACGACCTCACCTGGTGGTCGCAGAAGCGGGACGACGGGAGCTACCGGCTCGTCGCGACCATGCGCGCGGCCTACGTCGAGGTGATCTCCCCGCCCGGGGTCTACAGCAGCCCGCTGGACCCGGCCGCGGCACTCACCCCGCTGGTCAAGGCCAACATCCCCGGCTGAGCCGGGCGGTGCCGGCCGGTGCCGACGTACCGAGGGCGGGCCGGGGGTTTCCCGGCCCGCCCTCCGCCGTACGGACCCGCTAGCGCAGCCCGGTCGAGCGGCGCAGCGCCGTCTGCAGCAGCCGGTCGATCAGCTCCGGGTACGAGACCCCGCTGGCCTCCCACATCTTCGGGAAGGCCGAGATCGGGGTGAATCCGGGCATGGTGTTGATCTCGTTGATCATCCAGGTGCCGTCCTCCAGCAGGAAGAAGTCCACCCGGGCCAGGCCCTCGCAGCCGAGCGCCTCGAAGGCCTCGACCGCCTGGCGCCGGATCTCGGACAGCTCCTCGTCGGAGAGCTCCGCGGGGATCCGCACGTCGGAGGAGTCGATGTACTTGGCCTCGAAGTCGTAGAAGTCGAAGCCTTCGCCGACCAGGACCTCACCGGCCACGCTGGCCCGCGGGCCGTCCTCGAACTCCAGCACGCCGCACTCGATCTCGCGGCCGGTCACGCCCGCTTCGATGATCAGCTTGGGGTCGTGCCGGCGGGCCTCCTCGATCGCGGCGTCGAGGTCGGCGGCGTCCCTGACCTTGGTGATGCCGATGCTGGAGCCGGCCCGGCAGGGCTTCACGAACACCGGCAGGCCGAGCTCGGCGACCCGCTCGCGCACCGCCGCGCGACCCGCCTCGCTCTCCCACTCGCGCGGCCGCACGATGGTGTACCGGCCGACGCCCAGGCCGTGCGAGGCCAGGACCCGCTTGGCGAACTCCTTGTCCATGCCGACCGCGCTGGCCAGCACGCCGTTGCCGACGTAGGGGACGCCGGAGAGCTCCAGCAGGCCCTGCAGGGTGCCGTCCTCGCCCCACGGGCCGTGCAGCAGCGGGAACACCACGTCGACCTCGCCGAGCACCTTGGGGGCGCTGCCCGGCTCGCTCAGCAGCACCTCCCGGCTGCCCGGGGCGACGGGCAGCGCGACCTGCGCGTCGACGGACTCGGCGACGTGCGCCACGTCCGGCAGCTTGCCGTCGGTGATGGCCATCCGGGCCGGCTCGTCGCTGGTCAGCGCCCAGCGGCCCTCGTGCGTGATGCCGATCGGCAGCACGTCGTACTTGTCGCGGTCGATAGCCCTGAGCACACTGCCCGCGGTGGAGACCGAGATGGCGTGCTCGGAGCTGCGTCCGCCGAACACCAGCGCGACGCGGGGCTTCGGGGCGGACGGGTTCGGGGAGGACTGTTCGATGCTCATATCGGGTTTGAGACTACCGTGCGACGTGTTTCCGGGACGTCAGCCGCCCCGCCACGCCACCCTCCCGGGCCGCCTTCCCGGGCCGTCAGCGCCGCCGCTCCGCCTTCGCCGAGCGCGACATCAGCGTCTGCAGCGCCTCCTGGGTCGGCCGCCCGTTGTGCACGACCTCCACCACGGCCTCGACGATCGGCATGTCGACCCCGTTGCGCCGGGCCAGGTCCAGCACCGACTCGCAGGACTTGACGCCCTCGGCGGTCTGCCGGGTGGCCGCGATGGTCTCGGCGAGCGACATGCCCCGGCCCAGGTTCATGCCGAAGGTGTTGTTGCGGGACAGCGGCGAGGAGCAGGTGGCGACCAGGTCGCCCATCCCGGCGAGCCCCGCGAAGGTGTGCGGGTCGGCGCCCAGCACCTCGCCGAGCCGGGTGGTCTCGGCCAGCCCGCGGGTGATCAGCGTCGCCTTGGTGTTGTCGCCGAGCCCCATGCCGGCCGCCATGCCGACCGCCAGGCCGATCACGTTCTTGACCGCGCCGCCGAGCTCGCAGCCCACCACGTCGGTGTTGGTGTACGGCCGGAAGTACGGCGTGTGGCAGGCCGCCTGGAGCCGCTTGGCGACCGCCTCGTCGGTGCAGGCGACGACGCTCGCCGCGGGCTGCCGGTTGGCGATCTCCTTGGCCAGGTTGGGCCCGCTGACCACCGCGACGCGCTCCGGGCCGACCTTGGTGACCTCGTCGATGACCTCGCTCATCCGCTTGGCGGTGCCGAGCTCGATGCCCTTCATCAGGCTCACCAGCACGGTCTGCGGCTCGATCAGCGGCGTCCAGGCGGCCAGGTTGTCGCGCAGCGTCTGCGAGGGCACCACCAGGACGGCGAAGTCGGCGCCGGCCAGCGCCTCGGCGGCGTCGGTGGTGGCCCGCACCGAGTCGGGCAGCCGGACGCCCGGCAGGTAGTCCGGGTTCTCGTGCGTGGAGTTGACGGCGTCCACCAGCTCCTGGCGGCGGGCCCACAGCACGACCTCGCAGCCGGCGTCGGCGAGCACCATCGCGAAGGCGGTGCCCCAGGATCCGGTCCCCATCACGGCGCAGCGGGTCACTTGCCGGCCTCCTCGGTGCCGATGCTCCGCTCGCCCTTGGCGCGCCGGCGCTCGGCCAGCGCCGCCGCGGCGCGCTCCCGGGCGGCCCTGCGCATGTCGTAGCGCTCGGCCGGCGGCCGCTCGCCGCGGACCTCGGCCAGCACCTCGGTGATCGCCGTCATGATGTCCTCGGTCGCGTCGGCGAGCACCTGGGCGGTGAGCTCCTGGCCCCGGTACTTGCTCAGGTCCACGGCCGGGCCGGCCGCGACGGTCACCCGGTGGCGGGGGAAGAGGTTGAACTTGCCCTTCCCGAAGCCGGTCCGGCCGTACGGCGGGATGATCTCGTGGGCGCCCCAGTGGGCGACCGGGATGACCGGCGCGCCGGTCATCAGCGCGACCCGGGCGACACCGCTCTTGCCGGTCATCGGCCACAGGTCCGGGTCCCGGGTGAGCGTTCCCTCCGGGTAGAACTGCACGCACTGGCCGCTGTTGACGGCGTCGATCGCGGCCCGGAACGCAGCCGCGGCGTCGGTCGACTCGCGGAACACCGGAATCTGACCGGTCTTGCGCAGCATGAATCCGATGAAGGGAATCGAGAACAGCGAGGACTTGCCGAGAATGCGCGGCGGGCGTCCACTGTTGTACTGCCAGTGCGCGTAGATCACCGGATCGATGATCGAATTGTGGTTCACGGCGGCGATGAAACCGCCTTCCTCCGGGATGTGCTCCCAGCCCCGCCAGTCGGGCTTCACCAGGGCGGTCGTCACCGGCTTCACCAGCACGGCCGCGAAGCGGTACCAGATGCCGTAGTCGGCGTTGCCGAACTTGGCGTACGAGCGGCGGGCCACCCCAGCTCCTTCTCATCCGAGTGCGACACGTGGAGTGCCGCCGTCATGGCCTCCCGGTGCCGCGCACCGGTGCCAGCGGTGCCCGGGCCACGGGCGCGGAACAGTGTCGCCCGCCCGCTCACCGGCTGTCGAGCGGCCGCGCCAACCCGCCGGGCGGGCGTGATCAAACGCACGTCCGCACAGCTCGGACGGCCTGGCGAGGGCTCCGGGACCGGCGACACAATGACGCCGATGACCCAGGACACCGTACGCCCCAGCGGGCCCGTCGCGCCCGCCGCACCCACCGCCGGCTGGTCGCTGGTGCTCCCGCTCAAGCCGCTCGCGCTGGCGAAGAGCAGACTCGCCCCGTACGCCGGGCCGCACCGGGCCGACCTGGCCATGTCGTTCGCGCTCGACACCGTCACCGCGGCGCTGGCCACCCCGGGCGTCGCCCGCGTCCTGGTGGTCACCAGGGACGCCACGGCCGCTGCCCGGCTGGCCGCGCTGGGCGCGCTGGTGGTCGCCGACGAGCCCGGCGGCGGCCTCAACCGGGCGCTGGCGCACGGCGCGTCGGCCGCCCTGGCGCTCGCCCCGGCGGCCCCGCTCGCCGCCCTCTCGGCGGACCTGCCCGCCCTGCGCCCGGCCGAACTCGCCCGGGTGCTGGGCGCGGTGCCGCCGGACGGCCGGGCCTTCCTGCCGGACTCCCCCGGCCTCGGCACCACCCTGCTCGCCTGCGCCCCCGGGCGCCCGCTCTCCCCCGCCTTCGGGGACGGCTCGCGGGCCCGGCACGCGGCCGGCGGGGCGCTCGAACTGCGGCTCGCGGACGTGGAGTCGGTGCGCCGGGACGTCGACACCGGTACCGACCTCGGGGAGGCCGCGGCGCTCGGCCTCGGTCCGCACACCAGTGCGCTGTTCGCCCGGCTGAGCCTGTCCTGAGCCCGCCCTGAACCCGTTCTGAACGCGTCCTCAGCCCGTTCCGGCGGCCGGTCGACGGCCCACCGGCCCCGGGCCGGCGCCGGTCCGCTCGCTATGCTGCTGCCATGCAGGCCACCGCGTTCACCTTCGACCCCGCCACCCGGGCCGGCTCCGTGCTGCTCGACGACGGGACCCCGGTGCCGTTCGACGCGGCCGCCTTCGACGCCGGCGGCCTGCGGCTGCTGCGCCCGGGCCAGCGGGTGCGGATCCGTACCGAGGGCGCCGGCGAGGCCCGCCGGGTGGTCTTCGTGACGCTGCAGACCTTCCCCGACCCCGCCGAGGGCTGACCGCCCGCGGGATGCCCGGCCGCCGGGCCCGCCGACCGTCGACAGTCGACCGCCCGGTCCCGCCGCACGCCCCGCGATCCTGACTAAGCGCCCGGAAAGCGGAAGAGCCGCGGCAACCGGTGCCCGTGAATGCACGGGAGGGTGCCGCGGCTCTTGACCGAAGGCCGTCCGGGGACGGCCGCGCGGGACCTACTTGGCAGAGGTCTTGCGCGCGGTGGTCTTGCGGGTGGCGGTCTTCTTCGCCGGAGCCGTCTTCTTGGCCGTCGCGGTCGCCTTCTTGGCGGTCGCGGTGGTCTTCTTGGCGGCGGCCGTGGTGGTCGCCTTCTTGGCGGCGGCCGTCTTCTTGGTCGCGGCCGCGGTGGTGGTCGCCTTCTTGGCCGCGGTGGTCTTCGCGGCGGTGGCCTTCACCGCGGTCTTCTTGGCCGTGGCCGCCTTCTTCGCGGTGGTGGCCGTGGTCTTCTTGGCGGCGGCCGTGGTGGCCGTCTTCTTCGCGGCGGCCTTCTTGGTGGCCGGAGCGGCGGCGGCAGCGGCGGCGGTGGCCCGCTTGGTGGCGGCGCGCTTGGCGGCCGGGGTGGCGGCCACACCGGTCTTGCCCGGGGTGAGGGAGCCCTTGGGGGCCTTCTTCACCGAGGGGCCCTCCTTCGGCAGCTTCTTGCTGCCGCTGACCAGGTCCTTGAAGCCCTGGCCGGGGCGGAAGCGGGGGACCGAGGTCTTCTTGACCTTGACCCGCTCGCCGGTCTGCGGGTTGCGGGCGAAGCGCGCGGAGCGCTCCACCTTCTCGAAGGTGCCGAAACCGGTGACCGAAACCCGGTCACCGGCCACGACGGCACGGACCATGGTGTCGAGCACTGCGTCGACAGCCTCTGCGGCAGCCTTGCGACCGCCCAGCTGCTCGGCCACCGCTTCGACAAGCTGAGCCTTGTTCACGTCTTCCCCTTCGGAAACGGGCGCCGGATGATTCCATCCGTTCTTTTCGCACGTTAGGTATGTATCTGCGGACTTTCAATTACCAAACGCGCGAATCACCCTAGTGTCGCAATGGATTTGCGCGTCGGCGACCTCAGCGGAGCGGCGGGGGCCCCTCGTCGAGGTCATGTACAAAGCGACTCAACCGCCTTGCCGCCTCCGGAAGATCGCGCTTGGCGGTCTCGGTGACGATGAGGAGTTGACGGGTGAGAGCGGTCTTTGCATCGGCAGACACGTTCAGCGCATGCACGCGGGCGTGAGCTTGCTTCAACCGCTCGGCCACGAGCGCGTAGAGCGCTGCGACTTCCTGGTCGTCCGGCTCCTCAGCTGGCGCGGAGGTGACGTCCGGCCGGTCGTCAATTCGGCGTTCGGATGGCCGGCCCCTGGAGTCCTCAGCCGCGGGTTCGCCGCCCGCGTACGGAGGTTCATGGTGCCGGTGCATGTACTGATTGTGCCATCTACCCGCAGTTGTACTTGCGCGGGCCCCTCTTCCGCAAAGCCAAATGGGCAATCCGGGGCGGGCCGCGGCGCTAACTCGTGCTCCGGAACGACGGATGGCCCGGCCCCCCCGAGGGGGGCGCGGGCCATCCGGCGGATCGTCAGAATGCTTGTTCTGAGGGGAACTCAGGCGACCGGCAGAGTACGGGGCTTGAAGGCCGGGCGGGTCGCCTCGAAGGCCGAGATGTCGGCCTCGTTCTGCAGCGTGATGCTGATGTCGTCCAGGCCGTTGAGCAGCCGCCACCGGACGTTGTCGTCCAGTTCGAAGGCCGCGGTGACACCCTCGGCGCGCACTTCGCGCGCCTCCAGGTCAACGGTGATCTCCGCCGAAGGGTCACTCTCAGTGAGCGCCCAGAGCCGCTCCACGGTCTCCTGCGGCAGGACGACGGTCAGCAGACCGTTCTTCAGGGAGTTGCCCCGGAAGATGTCGGCGAAGCGCGAGGAGATGACCGCGTGGAAGCCGTAGTTCTGCAGCGCCCAGACGGCGTGCTCGCGGGAGGAGCCGGTGCCGAACTCGGGGCCGGCCACCAGGACGGTGGCGCCCTGCCGCTCGGGGCGGTTGAAGACGAACGACTCGTCCTTGCGCCAGGCTTCGAACAGGCCGTCCTCGAAACCGGATCGGGTGACCTTCTTGAGCCAGTGGGCCGGGATGATCTGGTCGGTGTCCACGTTGCTGCGGCGCAGCGGGACGGCCCGGCCGGTGTGGGTGGTGAACTTCTCCATGGCTCAGGCCTCCACGGCAACGTCGGTGTCCGCCGGGTCGGCGGCGGTCAGGTCGGCGGGGGCGGCGAGGCGGCCCAGCACGGCGGTCGCGGCGGCGACCTGCGGGGAGACCAGGTGGGTGCGGCCGCCCTTGCCCTGCCGGCCCTCGAAGTTGCGGTTCGAGGTGGAGGCGCAGCGCTCGCCCGGGGCCAGCTGGTCGGGGTTCATGCCCAGGCACATCGAGCAGCCCGCGTGGCGCCACTCGGCACCGGCCGCGGTGAACACCTTGTCCAGGCCCTCCTCGACGGCCTGCAGGGCGACCCGTACGGAACCGGGGACCACCAGCATCCGTACGCCCTCGGCGATCCGGCGGCCCTCCAGCAGGGCGGCGGCGGCCCGCAGGTCCTCGATCCGGCCGTTGGTGCAGGAGCCGACGAAGACGGCGTCGACCTTCACCTCGCGCAGCGGGGTGCCGGCCTCCAGGCCCATGTACGCCAGGGCGTTCTCGGCGGCCGCGCGCTCCTGCGGGTCGGCGAAGGAGGCCGGGTCCGGCACGTTCGAGCCCAGCGGGGCGCCCTGACCGGGGTTGGTGCCCCAGGTGACGAACGGGCTCAGCTCGCTCGCGTCGATGAAGATCTCGTGGTCGAAGACCGCGTCCTCGTCGGTGCCCAGGGTCTTCCAGTACGCGACGGCGGCGTCCCAGTCCTCGCCCTGCGGGGCGTGCGGGCGGCCCTCCAGGTAGGCGAAGGTGGTCTCGTCCGGGGCGATCATGCCGGCCCGGGCGCCCGCCTCGATCGACATGTTGCAGATGGTCATCCGGGCCTCCATGGACAGGCCCCGGATCGCCGAACCGCGGTACTCCAGGACGTAGCCCTGGCCGCCGCCGGTGCCGATCCTGGCGATGACGGCCAGGATCAGGTCCTTGGCGGTGACGCCCTCCGGCAGTTCGCCCTCGACGGTGATCGCCATGGTCCGGAACGGGGCCAGCGGCAGGGTCTGGGTGGCCAGCACGTGTTCGACCTGGCTGGTGCCGATGCCGAACGCCAGTGCGCCGAAGGCGCCGTGGGTGGAGGTGTGGGAGTCGCCGCAGACCACGGTCATACCGGGCTGGGTGAGGCCGAGCTGCGGGCCGACGACGTGCACGACGCCCTGCTCGACGTCGCCCAGCGAGTGGATCCGGACGCCGAACTCGGCGGCGTTCCGGCGCAGCGTCTCCAGCTGCACCCTGGAGACCGGGTCGGCGATCGGCTTGTCGATGTCGAGGGTGGGGGTGTTGTGGTCCTCGGTGGCGATCGTCAGGTCGGTGCGGCGGACCGTACGGCCGGCCAGTCGCAGCCCGTCGAAGGCCTGCGGGCTGGTGACCTCGTGGAGCAGGTGCAGGTCGATGAAGAGGAGGTCGGGCTCGCCCTCCGCGCGCCGCACGACGTGGTCGTCCCAGACCTTCTCTGCGAGTGTCCGTCCCATCGGATTCCCTCCAGCCGGCCGCGTTGCCGGCCTTCTCGTGTCGTCGAGGTCAGAACGTGCGCCACCCGGTGGGGGGCGCTTCCGCACGACCTGCACGCCGGATCGCTGTCCACGATGCGGACACTCGGACGAGGCCCCATCCTGGATGTCTCCCGGGCTGCTGCATCCAGAGTGGCGCTTTTCTCGGAAGATTGAACTTGCGTCTCGCGGACTGAGACTGCAGTCTTAGGGCATGGACAACACTAGCGGCGTCGGCGTTCTCGACAAGGCCGCTCTGGTGCTGAGCGCACTGGAGTCGGGCCCCGCCACGTTGGCGGGGCTGGTCGCCGCCACCGGTCTGGCGCGCCCCACGGCACACAGACTCGCCGTCGCACTCGAACACCACCGTCTCGTCACCAGAGACATGCAGGGACGCTTCATCCTCGGTCCCCGCCTGTCCGAACTCTCCGCCGCGGCGGGCGAGGACCGGCTGCTCGCCACCGCGGGCCCGGTCCTGACCCACCTGCGCGACGTCACCGGCGAGAGCGCACAGCTCTACCGCCGCCAGGGCGAGATGCGGATCTGCGTCGCCGCCGCCGAGCGGCTCTCCGGCCTGCGGGACACCGTCCCGGTCGGCAGCACCCTGCCGATGAAGGCCGGCTCGGCCGCCCAGGTCCTGCTGGCCTGGGAGGAGCCCGAGCGGCTCCACCGCGGCCTCCAGGGCGCCCGCTTCACCGCCACCGCGCTGAGCGGCGTCCGGCGGCGCGGCTGGGCCCAGTCGATCGGCGAGCGCGAGCCGGGCGTCGCGTCCGTCTCCGCGCCCGTCCGCGGCCCCTCCAACCGCGTGGTGGCCGCCGTCTCCGTCTCCGGCCCGATCGAGCGCCTGACCCGCCACCCGGGCCGGCTGCACGCCCAGGCCATCATCGAGGCCGCGAACCGGCTCACCGAGGCCCTCCGCCGCAGCTGACCCCCGCTGCCCGGCGGAATCCCCCACCCGCCCCCACCCGTCCCCACCGAAGACCTTCCCCCACCGAACACCGAAAGGGCCCCGCTCGCACGCGAGTGGGGCCCTTCGGACATCCGGCCGGAATGCGGCCGGGAAAACAAAAAAGACCCCGTTGGCCGGGGCCTTCCTTTTCTGGCTGGGGTACCAGGACTCGAACCTAGACTAAATGAACCAGAATCACTCGTGCTGCCAATTACACCATACCCCAACACAAAGCAAGGGCCGATGGGCGAGCCCACCGGCTTCCTGCTCTGAAGTACCCCCGACCGGATTCGAACCGGCGCTACTGCCGTGAGAGGGCAGCGTGCTAGGCCGCTACACAACGGGGGCATCCTGGCGATCCCTTGCGGGATCAGTACCCCCGACCGGATTCGAACCGGCGCTACTGCCGTGAGAGGGCAGCGTGCTAGGCCGCTACACAACGGGGGCTTTCCAGGTGATCCCTTGCGGGATCCGTGCGATCCCTTGCGGGATCAGTACCCCCGACCGGATTCGAACCGGCGCTACTGCCGTGAGAGGGCAGCGTGCTAGGCCGCTACACAACGGGGGCTTGATCTTCAGTTTTCCTGCGGTACTGCTGTTACTGCGTACTGCGCTGGGGTACCAGGACTCGAACCTAGACTAAATGAACCAGAATCACTCGTGCTGCCAATTACACCATACCCCACCAGAGTTGAACCCTCGTCGGGATCTTCTCAGGCGTTGCGCCTCTCGTTCGGTCCCGGCCGGGGGGCTTTCGCTCCCTCGTCCGTTCCCTCCCGGGCGGCGCAGAAAGAACATTACCCGACGTCGGCCCTGGCTCCAAAATCGATAACCCCAGGCAGCGGCGGGGAGGCCGGCGGATGACCTCCGGGTACGCCGCGGGCCCGGCACGGAGCCGGGCCCGCGGCCTGCTCAGCGGCCCGCTCAGGCGGCCGGCACGGCGTCCAGGGCGGCGCGCAGGCGGCGCAGCGTCTCGGGGCGGCCCAGCAGCTCCATGGACTCGAAGAGCGGCGGCGAGACCCGGCGGCCCGTGACGGCCACCCGCAGCGGCGTGAAGGCGAACTTGGGCTTGATGCCCAGCCCCTCCACCAGCGCCGCGCGCAGCGCGGCCTGGATCGGCTCCGGGGTGAAGTCCGCGAGCTCCTCCAGCGCCTTGACGCTGGCCTCCAGCACCGGGCGGGCGTCCGCGGTCAGCACCTTGGCGGCGTCGTCCGGGTCGAGGGCGAAGTCCTCCGGCGCGACGAACAGGAAGCCAGCCATGTTCACGATCTCGCTCAGCACGACCATCCGCTCCTGGGTGAGCGGCGCGACCTTGGCGAGCACGTCCAGCTGCTCGGCGGTCGGCTCGGCCGGCAGCAGCCCGGCGGTCTGCAGGAACGGCACCAGGCGGGCGGCGAAGTCCTCCGGGGCCAGCTTCCGGACGTGCTCGGCGTTGATCGCCTCGCACTTCTTCAGGTCGAAGCGGGCCGGGTTGGCGTTCACCTTGGTGATGTCGAAGGCGGCGACCATCTCGTCGATGTCGAAGATGTCGCGGTCCTCGGCCAGCGACCAGCCCAGCAGGGACAGGTAGTTGAGCAGGCCCTCGGGGATGAAGCCGCGCTCGCGGTACAGGTTGAGCGAGGACTGCGGGTCGCGCTTGGAGAGCTTCTTGTTGCCCTCGCCCATCACGTACGGCAGGTGGCCGAAGCGCGGGGTGGTGCCGTTGCCCACGCCGATCTCGGCGAGCGCGGCGTACAGCGCGATCTGCCGCGGGGTGGAGGACAGCAGGTCCTCGCCGCGCAGCACGTGGGTGATGCCCATCAGGGCGTCGTCCACCGGGTTGACCAGGGTGTACAGCGGGGCGCCGTTGGCCCGGACGATGCCGTAGTCCGGCACGTTCTCCGGCTCGAAGGTGAGCGTGCCGCGCACCACGTCGTCGAAGGAGATCGTCTTGTCGGGCATCCGGAAGCGCAGGATCGGCTCGCGCTTCTCCAGCTTGTAGACGGCCACCTGGTCGTCGGTCAGCTCGCGGCAGTGGCCGTCGTAGCCGGAGGGCTTGCCGGCCGCGCGGGCGGCCTCGCGGCGGGCGTCCAGCTCCTCGGTGCTGCAGTAGCAGTGGTAGGCGTGGCCGGCCTCGTGCAGGCGACGGGCGACGTCGGCGTAGATGTCCATCCGCTGCGACTGGCGGTACGGCTCGTGCGGGCCGCCGACCTCCGGGCCCTCGTCCCAGTCGAAGCCGAGCCAGCGCATGGCGTCGAGCAGCTGGCCGTACGACTCCTCGGAGTCGCGGGCGGAGTCGGTGTCCTCGATCCGGAAGACCAGCGTGCCGCCGTTGTGGCGGGCGAAGGCCCAGTTGAAGAGGGCGGTGCGGACCAGGCCCACGTGGGGGTTGCCGGTCGGGGAGGGACAGAAGCGAACCCGGACGGCCGGGTCAGTGTTAGCCACGCTTGATCACCTTGTTGGTGAGAGTGCCGATGCCTTCGATGGAGACGGCGACCTCGTCGCCGACGTTGAGGGGGCCCACCCCTGCGGGCGTGCCGGTGAGGATGACGTCGCCGGGCAGCAGCGTCATGGCCTCGGAGATGTGGACGATCAGCTCGGCGACCGAGCGGACCATCAGGGAGGTGCGGCCGGCCTGGCGGAGCTCGCCGTTGACCGTGCAGGTGACGGCCAGGTCGCTCGGGTCCAGGTCGGTCTCGATCCACGGGCCCAGCGGGCAGGAGGTGTCGAAGCCCTTGGCCCGGGCCCACTGGCCCTCGCGCTGCTGGACGTCCCGGGCGGTGACGTCGTTGGCGCAGGTGTAGCCGAGGATCACCTCGGGCACCCGCTCCAGCGGCACCTCGCGGCACATCCGGCCGATCACCACGGCCAGTTCGGCCTCGTGCTGGACGTCCGAGGAGAACGGCGGGTACGCGATGCTCTCGGTCGGGCCGATCACCGCCGTGGACGGCTTGAAGAAGGTCAGCGGGACGTCCGGGACCCGGTTGCCCAGCTCCTCGGCGTGCGCCGCGTAGTTCCGGCCGACCGCCACGATCTTGTTCGGGAGCATCGGGCTGAGCAGCCGGACGTCCTGGAAGCGGTAGCTCTCGCCGGTGGGCTGGGGCTGGCCGAACGGGTGGCCGGCCAGCGCGTGGACGACCAGCGAGTCGGGCTGGGAAGGGTCGCCCTCCACCACGCCGAAGGAGACGCTGCCGGCGGCAGGACTCCCTTCCCGGACGGAAAACCTGGCAATGCGCACGGCTGGGCTACCCCTCGCTTCGTCGGCCGCCCGGGGCGCGCCCGGGCGCTGGTGGGCCGCCGCCCACGGGTGGGCGCGGCCCCGTCAATCGGCCTCCAGGCTATCGCGTGGGGCCCCGGCTGACCGCTTTGCCCCTGTTCAGCGCGGTTGGGACGGATCGGCCGCGGGGCCGGTACGCGCGAGGGCACCCGGCCGTGGTGCGGCGGGGTGCCCTCGTACGAACGCGTTCCGGCGTCAGTCCTGGACGACGACGACCGGGGCGACCATCAGCTGGACGCGCCGCGGGTTGGCGGTGCTGGCCGGCAGCTCGGTGCCGTAGGTCACGACGTCCTCGGGCTTGCGGGCGCCCGGGATCTTGCTGAAGTCCTCGACCGAGGCCAGCGTCGTCCGGCGCGGGTTCGCCGTGGGGCGGCTGGACAGCGTGGACGTGGTGGCCTTCTTCGTCTGGGACATCGACAGCACCTCGGTGTTCGCGGCCGGGCGGATCCGCGGCGGATCGGCGCCGGCCTGAGTGATTCCGATTGATTCGGAGGGGTTCTGGGCAGGCTGAACGCGGCCGTGCTCCGGAGACAGCCAGATTACGAGATCTCTTTCCATAGAGACCGTGACCAAAGCTACACATTAGACTGTGATTTTGCTCACAAAATGCTGAGCAAAGCGAAAATATCCGACATATCGCCGCACCGGAATATTCCGACATTCAGCTGGTATCGGGCATTCCGGAAGGTCTGTGACTCTTTTCGATCTACGGTCTGCTTGGCATGTATCCGGCGAGTGTCCGAAAAAGGCGGTATTCCGGTCCGGTTACCGCACAGTCAGTGAGATGCCGCAAGCGTTCGGTAGCGCCGGGCGCCGGGTTCCTGCGGCCCTTGTTGGGATTCCCCGGCTGTGCTGGAATGCGACGGACCGTGGGTAGGGAGTGGTCCACCCCGGTGACCCGCTCTCCCGGACCGGCCGGGAGGCGGATGGAAACTCGACACCGTCCAGGCCGTGGCGACGCGGCGGGACGCCCGGTCCAGAGGTTGCGACGCCAGTGCAGGGACGTTTCAAAAGGGGTAGCGGCGCCGCGGGTAACCCGGAGTCGCGTGAGCCTGTGGCAGCCCCCCAACAGGCGGCGGCGCCCGGCGGCCCGACCGGGCCGGTGCCGCCCGAGGCCGTCGGCCGACCGGAGGACGACGGTCAGGAGCGCAAGTCCGCACGGGACAAGCTCCGGACCTCCCTGACCCGGCGCCGGGCCACCGGTCTGAACCGGCTCGCGATGCGCAACTGGCGCATCCGCACCCGACTGATCGCCCTGCTCGCCCTCCCCGTCATGGTCGCGCTGGTCCTCGGTGGCCTGCGTATCCAGACCTCGATGGAGAACTCGCAGCAACTCGCCCAGATGGCCAACCTGTCCGACCTGGCCAAGAAGGCGACCAACCTCGCGGACGCGCTGCAGACCGAGCGCGACATCAGCGCCGGCCCGATCACGGACAAGCCGAGCGCCCAGCTGGACGACGACATCGTCGCCGCCCGCAAGGCCACCGACGACCTGAGCCGCACCTTCACCGCCTCCTCCGACAAGTTCGAGAACCTCGAACTGTCCGGCGGAAAGGCGCTGCTGCTGCAGATCCGCAAGGACCTCAACTCGATCGCGGACACCCGCAGCCTGCCGTACCAGAACAACCAGAACATCCAGTCGACGATCACCGCCTACGACGTGATCATCCGCGACCTGCTGTCCATCACCCAGGACATCGCGCTCGCGTCCAACAACAAGGACCTGGTCGTCTCCACCCGCGCGCTGCAGCAGTTCTCGCTCGCCAAGAACGCCACCTCGCAGCAGCGGGCCCTGATCAGCGCCGCGCTCGCCAACCCCAAGGCCCCCGACCTCAGCCTGAGCGACGAGTCCTTCGGTATCCGCCTGCGCCTGTCGTACGACAACGCGATCGCCAGCTTCAACAACATCTACACCGCGCACGACCTGGACAACCTGCGCAGCCAGCTGAGCTACAACGGCGTCGTCGCCGACGCCGACCGCTACGCCCAGACGATCCTCACCCAGGGCGGCATCCACCAGACCGAGCCGGTCAGCTACAAGGACTGGTACGAGAAGTCCAGCGCCAAGATCTCCGCCGAGCGCCGGATCGAGTCCAAGCTCATCGAGAACCTGGACGGCAAGGCCCAGGACCTGCAGTCCCAGGCCGACACGGACGCCCTGATCATCGGTGTCGCCATCGCCCTGGTGCTGCTCGTCGCCCTCGGTGGCGCCGGTCTGATCGCCCGCTCGATGGTGCGCTCGCTGACCCGTCTGCAGGCCGCGGCCGAGGACGTCGCCGAGCGCCGCCTGCCCGAGCTGGTCAAGACCCTCTCCGAGAGCGACCCGCACGACGTCGACACCACGGTGGAGCCGGTCGCCGTCGACTCCGCCGACGAGATCGGCCACGTGGCGCACGCCTTCGACATGGTGCACAGCGAGGCCGTCCGCCTCGCCGCCGAGCAGGCCCTCCTCCGCGGCAACATCAACGCGATGTTCACCAACCTCTCCCGCCGCAGCCAGGGCCTCATCCAGCGCCAGCTGTCGCTCATCTCCGAGCTGGAGAGCCGCGAGGCGGACCCGGACCAGCTGGCCAACCTCTTCAAGCTGGACCACCTCGCGACCCGCATGCGCCGCAACGGCGAAAACCTCCTCGTCCTCGCCGGTGAGGACCCGGGCCGCCGTTGGACCCGCCCCGTCCCGCTGGTCGACGTGCTCCGCGCCGCCGCGTCCGAGGTGGAGCAGTACGAGCGCATCGAGCTCGCCGCCGTACCGTCGGCCGAGGTCGCCGGCCGCGTCGTCAACGACCTCGTCCACCTGCTCGCCGAGCTGCTCGAGAACGCCACCTCGTTCTCCAGCCCGCAGACCCGCGTCCGGGTCACCGGCCACGCGCTGCCGGACGGCCGCGTGCTGGTCGAGATCCACGACACCGGCATCGGCCTGAGCCCCGACGACCTCGCCGAGATCAACGAGCGCCTCGCCAACCCGCCGACGGTGGACGTCTCCGTCTCCCGCCGCATGGGCCTCTTCGTGGTCGGCCGCCTGTCGCTGCGCCACGGCATCCGCATCCAGCTGCGCCCCAGCGACTCCGGCGGCACCACCGCGCTGGTCATGCTCCCGGTGGACGTCACCAACTCCGGCGACCGCCGCCCCACCGGCCGCGGCGGCGCCGCGCAGGCCAAGCAGCAGCAGCGCGGGGTCGCCCCGACGCCGCGCCAGCAGCGCCAGATGCAGCCCGGCCGTCAGAACGGTCCGGCCGCGCTCGGCCAGGGCCCGGGCGGCGGTGCTCCGCAGGGCGGGCGCCCGCAGCTCGGCCAGGGCGGCCAGGGCGGCCCGGCCGCTCCGGCCGGTCCCGGCGGACAGGGCGGTCCCGGCGGACAGGCCGGCCCGGGTGGGCAGGGCGGTCCGGGTGCGCCCGGCGGTCGCCCCGGCGGTCTGCCGACCCGCCAGGTCGGCAAGTCGCTGCGGGAGAACCCCGTCGTCCCGCCGGCTGGCCAGGGCCGACAGCCCGCCCCCCAGCCGCAGCAGGCCCAGCAGCCCCAGCAGTCGCCGCAGGCCCAGCAGCAGCCGCAGCAGTCGCCGCAGGGCGGCCTGCCGCAGCGCACCCCCGGCCACCAGGGCCCGCCGCAGGCGGGACCGAACGGCCTGCCCCGCCGCGACCGCCAGCCGCAGGCCCCGCAGCAGCCCGGCCAGGGCCAGCAGGGCCGGCCGCAGCCCGGTCAGCCCCGGCCCGGCCAGGAGCGGCCGCGCCCCGCCGGCGCGCCCGACGGCGGTCCGGGTCCCCGGACCGGCGAACAGCCCCAGCACGGCCGCCCCGGCGGTCCCGGCGCCCCGCAGCAGGGTGCCCGCCCGGGCAACCGTCCGCAGGACGGCCTGCCGCAGCGCGCCCCCGGCCGTCAGGGCCCGGGCGCCCAGGGTGCCCCCGGCCGTCCCGGTGCCCAGGGTCCGCGCCGTCCGCAGCGCCCGGGCCCGGAGGCGCCGCAGCGCGACCGCCAGCCCCAGCTGCCGCCGCAGGCCCAGCAGCAGCCCCAGCCGCTGCCGTCGGCCGAGCCGGCGCCGGTGGAGAGCACCCAGCAGTTCGCCCGTCCGCGCTTCGAGGCCAGCCAGATCGACCCGCGCGACCCGCTGGGCCTCGGCCTGGTCGAGCCGGTGCTGCCGAACGTGCCGAACCCGGCGCGCCCGGAGCCGGTGCGCCAGGAGCAGGCCCCGCAGCAGCAGCCGCAGCCGCTGCCGTACCAGGAGCCGATGGCGCTGCCGGCCGCCGGTCAGCAGCCCGCCGACCAGCAGTCCTGGTACGCGCAGGCCGAGGCCGAGCAGCAGGCGCGGCAGCAGTCGTACCAGCCGCGTCGCCCCGGCACCTCCGCGCCGGAGTTCCAGCAGGGCCGGCCCCAGCAGCCGGGCCGTCAGCAGGCCCCGCAGCAGCACCAGCAGCCGCAGCCGGGCCAGCAGCACCAGCCCCAGCAGGCCCAGCAGCAGCCGCACCCGCAGGGTCCGCAGCAGCCGATGCCCGGCGAGGGTGACGCGCCCTGGCGCCCGTCCGCCAACGACGAGCGCTGGCGCCGTGCCGAGCAGGTCCGCGAGCCCTCGACCAACGGCGTCACCATGTCGGGCCTGCCCCGGCGGACGCCGCAGGCGAACCTGGTCTCCGGCACCGCCGAGGCCTCGCCGCTGACCGGTCCCCAGGTCTCCCGGGCCCCCGAGGAGGTCCGCGGCCGGCTGACCAACCTGCGCCGCGGCATCCAGCAGGGCCGCCGGGCCGGGGCCGAGCAGGCCTCCAACCAGCCGGGCTCCCAGCATGGTGCCCAGCAGCCCGGATTCGATAGTTTCGGTGGCCGCAGCGACGGCAACGGCGCAGATCACCAGGAGCGTTGAGTTGAACCAGATGAGCCAGGCCGCACAGAACCTGAACTGGCTGATCACCAATTTCGTGGACAACACCCCCGGGGTGTCCCACACCGTGGTGGTCTCCGCGGACGGCCTCCTGCTGTGCATGTCCGAGGGCTTCCCCCGCGACCGCGCCGACCAGCTCGCCGCCGTGGCCTCCGGCCTCACCTCCCTCACCTCCGGCGCCAGCCGGATCTTCGAGGGAGGCGAGGTCAACCAGACCGTCGTCGAGATGGAACGGGGCTTCCTCTTCCTCATGGCCATCAGCGACGGCTCCGCCCTCGCCGTCCTGGCCGCCCCCGACTCCGACATCGGCCTCGTCGGCTACGAGATGGCCCTGCTCGTCGACCGCGCCGGCGCCGTCCTCACCCCCGCACTTCGCGCGGAACTCCAGGGCAGTCTCCTGCACTGACCGGAGCCCGCACGGATCCACCCACCGTCCCACCTCCCCGCCGGGTCCGACCCGACCGGACCCGGCGTCTCACCCTCAGCTAGCCTCAGGCAGCTGATCCCGCCTCAGCTGGCATCACCCCAGCTGGAACCGGCTGCTCAAGGCTGCAGCACAAGGAGGACCCATGACCCCGCCCTCGACACCCGCCGGCCCGTACGGCAACGGGTACGGCAGCGGCTACGGCGGGCAGCAGTCCGACGGCTACGAGCAGCAGCCGCTGGTCCGCCCGTACGCGATGACCGGTGGCCGGACCCGTCCCCGGTACCAGCTCGCCATCGAGGCCCTGATCTCCACCACCGGCTCCGCCGAGCGCACCGGCGGGCTGCTGCCCGAGCACGCCCGGATCGTCAACCTCTGCCGTGAGGTCAAGTCCATCGCGGAGATCTCCGCGCTGGCCGGTGTGCCGCTCGGTGTCGCCCGCATCCTCGTCGCCGACCTCGCGGAAGCCGGTCTCGTCGCCATCCACCAGCCCGCCGCCGCGGGCGAGTCGGGCGGAACGCCCGATGTCACGCTGCTCGAAAGGGTCCTCAGTGGACTTCGCAAGCTCTAACGGATCCGCCCGTGCCACGACGTCGGCAAAGATCGTCGTGGCGGGCGGCTTCGGTGTCGGCAAGACCACGCTCGTCGGCGCCGTCTCCGAGATCAACCCCCTGCGCACCGAAGCCGTCATGACCTCGGCCTCCGCCGGCATCGACGACATCAGCCACGTCTCCGGCAAGACGACCACCACCGTCGCCATGGACTTCGGCCGCATCACCCTCGACGAAGACCTCATCCTCTACCTCTTCGGAACCCCCGGACAGGACCGCTTCTGGTTCATGTGGGACGACCTCGTCCGCGGCGCCATCGGCGCCGTCGTCCTCGTCGACACCCGCCGCCTCGCCGACTGCTTCCCCGCCCTCGACTACTTCGAGAACAGCGGACTCCCCTTCGTCGTCGCCCTCAACGGCTTCGACGGACACCAGCCCCACACCCCCGACGAAGTCCGCGAAGCACTCCAACTCAGCGCCGACACCCCCGTCGTCACCCTCGACGCCCGCCGACGCGACAGCGCCAAGAGCGCCCTCATCACCCTCGTCGAACACGCCCTCCTCGCCCGACTCCGCTGAACCCCCGCAGCGGACCGAAGCGAAGGAGCGCTCCGGAGGCGAGCGCGCGAGTGACGGCCGCGCCGAGCCGAAGGAGCGCGCCGGTGCCGAAAGGGAGAAGGGCCAAGCCACCGACGAAGGAGGTGGCGCAGTGCCCGCCGACCGTCGGCACCGGATCCCGAGCGCTCCGGAGGCGAGCGCGCGAGTGACAGCAGGAACCAGTCGGCCCCGTCGGCCCGTCCTAGCAGCGGGTCGGCGGGGCCGTGCCACTGACCGGCCGGTGTCCTCCCGGGGCCCCGCGCAAGACCCGTGTATAAGCAGCGGATAACAGTTCGGTAGGCATTTCGTGATCAACAATGACGCAGAGTGGCGAAACAGCGTCACTCAGCGCCAGATGACCACGGTTTTGCTCCGTCATGTCGGTGATTGTCCGGATTGCGCCGACGCGGGTGCCATACGACGGCTGTTTGTCCCCCATCCCTGCACGTGCTGAAATTCCAGCTACCCCTGAATCTCTCCCGCCGGCCCGCCCGGCGACGGGCCAGGGCCCGGGGGTAGCGCTGGATTGATCCATGGCCGGCAGTCGGCCGAGAGGTAGTTGTCGAGTGAGGCGTAAGCAGCAACCCGCCCCGCAGCGGCGCTCCGAGCCCCGCCAGAGCGAGCCGAACGGTACCCCCGCGGGCCCGGCCGGATTCTCCGCGTTCACTCCCACCGAGGAACGCCCCCAGGCCGCAGCCGCCCCGAAACCCCCGAGCATCCCCTCGGCGCCCCGCAGCGGCGGCGCCACGGGCGAGGACGGCGGCGGTTCCGGCCGGTACGAGTTCCTCCGCCCGCGGAACTGGCGCGTGCCGACCCGCCTGATCGCGATCCTGCTGATCCCCGTGATCATCAGTCTCGTCTTCGGCGGTCTGCGAGTGAACACCTCGGTCGACGGCTTCATCAAGGCGTCCCGCGCCGAGAAGACCGCCGAGCTGGCCAAGGCCGCGACCGAGCTCGCCGAAGCGCTGGAGAACGAGCGTGACAAGACGCTCATACCCCTGCTGACCAAGCAGGACCCGAACAACGAGGTCACCAAGCGCCGCGCCGACACCGACGCCGCGCTGAAGGCGTACAACGCCGCCTACGCGGCCTCGGACAAGTCCGGTGAGCTGCCGCGCCGCCACGACGCCTTCCAGGCCCTGCTCATCGACCTGCCGCACCTGCGGGCCAACGCGTACAGCCCCGAGCTGTTCCTCAGCGCGACCGCCAGCGCCTACTCGGTGATGTTCGCCCCGCTGCTGGCCTACGACAACTCGGTCGGCCTGGGCTCCGCGAACGCCACCAGCAAGGGCCGCGCGATCTACGCGATGTCGCTGGCCAAGGCCTCCGCCTCGACCCAGCGCTCGCTGATGCTGAGCCTGCTCGTCGGCATCGCGCAGAACGGCACCACCCGGTACGAGAACGCCGACGCCACCCAGCAGATCCTGATCGCGGAGAAGCTGGAGCAGGTCTCCCTCAACGAGTTCAACACCGGTAGCGCCCCCGAGGACGTCAGGAAGTACGCGGACGCCCAGGTCGCCCTGGACACCGCCAAGGACCGCTCGGCGTACAAGATGCCGAACGGCTCCGCGCCCACGATGCAGGGCCTGATGGCGCTGGCCGCCAGTTACAGCCAGGCGGCCGCCGAGGGCCAGCTGAAGGGCAAGGCCAACGCCGACGCCTCGTTCGCCGAGGCGAAGAACGCCGGTCTGACCCCGGACAACTGGAACCAGGCCGCCAACACCCACATCCAGGCGCTGCGGAACACCGAAGTCCTCCTGCTGGACGACGTCCTCAACGACTCCCGCAGCCTCAAGGACAACGCGCTCTACGACGCCATCCTCAACACGGTCATCGTCGTCGCCGCACTGATCCTGGCCGGTCTGCTCACCGGCTACGTGGCCCGCTCGATGATCCTCGGCATGCGCACCCTGCGCAGCGCCGCCCTGGAGATCGCCGACCACCGCCTGCCGGACCTGGTCGAGAAGCTCTCCAAGACCGACCCCGACCGGGTCGACACCTCGGTGACCCCGATCCCGCTGCACGGCAAGGACGAGATCGGCGAAGTCGCCCGGGCGTTCGACCAGGTCCACCAGCAGGCCGTGGCGCTCGCCGCCGAGCAGGCCCTGCTCCGAGGGAACGTCAACGCGATCTTCACCAACCTGTCGCGCCGCAGCCAGGGCCTCATCCAGCGCCAGCTGGCGCTGATCACGGACCTGGAGAACAACGAGGCCGACCCGGACCAGCTGGAGAACCTCTTCAAGCTGGACCACCTCGCGACCCGTATGCGCCGCAACGGTGAGAACCTGCTCGTCCTCGCGGGCGAGGAGGCCGGCCGCCGCTGGAACACCCCGGTGCCGCTGGTCGACGTGCTCCGCGCCGCCGCGTCCGAGGTGGAGCAGTACGAGCGCGTCGAGCTCTCCGGCATCCCGGAGGTCGACGTCGTCGGCGCCGCCGTGACCGACCTCGTCCACCTGCTCGCCGAGCTGCTGGAGAACGCCACCTCGTTCTCCAGCCCGCAGACCCGGGTCATGGTCAACGCGACCCGCCTGCCGGACGGCCGCGTGCTGGTCGAGATCCACGACAAGGGCATCGGCCTCACCGCCGAGGACTTCGCGGAGATCAACGAGAAGCTGGCCGAGCCGCCCACGGTCGACGCCACCATCTCCCGTCGCATGGGCCTCTTCGTGGTCGGCCGGCTGTCCCAGCGGCACGACATCCGCGTCCAGCTCCGCCCGTCCGGCGAGTCGGCCGGCACCACCTCGCTGGTCATGCTCCCGCCGTTCGTCACCCAGGGCGGCGCCCCGCCGGAGCCCGAGGAGCAGTTCACCGTCTCCCGGATCTTCGCCGACCAGGAGCCGACCGCGCCTTGGGCGGCCGAGGCCGGCGCCCGCAGCGCCGCCGAGCTCGGCTTCGACGACCACCTCACCGGTGCCGGCAACGCCGGTTCCTCCGGCTTCAGCCCGGCCCTGGAGGCCGTCCAGCGCTCGCAGCGCCTCGACCAGGTCCGCCGCGCGGCCCTGGAGAGCGGCCCGCAGTCGCCGGTGGTGGACGCCGAGGTCGAGGACGACTACCAGCAGGGCTACGACCAGTACGCCCCGCAGGGCTACCAGCAGCAGGACTACGCCGACGACCAGTACGGCTACGACCAGCAGGGCTACCAGCAGGACGGGTACGCCCAGGACGGCTACGCCGACCAGTACGGTCAGCAGGGCTACGACCAGCAGGGCTACGCGGACGACCAGTACGGCTACGACCAGGGCGGCTACCGGCAGGACGGCTACGCCGACCAGTACGGCCAGCAGGCCCAGGAGGCCCCGGCCGGCCACCCGTACGCCCCGGAGCCGCCCGCGCTGCCCGCCCCCGGGCAGGCGCCCGCCACCCTCCCGTCCGGGCTGCCGCAGCGCCGCCCGGGCGAGAAGCTGGCGAACGGCGGCCCCGGCAGCGCGCCGGCCGCCTCCGGCCCGTCCGGCGAGACCCCGAACTGGTTCGCCGGTGCCAAGGACACCTCGATGCCCGCGGAGACCCGCGGCCACGACGTGTCGTCGCTCGGCGGATACGGCCCGACCGGCCCGACCGCCTCCCCCTGGCAGTCGCCGAACGACGGCGACTGGCAGCGGGCCGAGCAGCTGCGCGAACCCTCCTCCGCCGGCACCACCGGCGCCGGCCTGCCGCGGCGCGTGCCCAAGCAGAACCTGGTGCCCGGCAACGCCAAGTCCATCCCGCAGGAAGGGCCGCAGGTCTCCCGCAGCCCCGAGGAGGTCCGTGGCCGCCTCACCAACCTGCGCCGTGGCGTGGAGCAGGGCCGCAGTGCCGGGAACACCGGAAGCTTCCGGATCGACCCCGATCAGGTAGACCAGTCCGGCAACGGACAGAACCGGAGCACCGATCTCTTCGGCGGCTCGAACCACCAGGAGCGTTGAGTTGACTCAGATGAGCCAGGCCGCACAGAACCTGAACTGGCTGATCACCAATTTCGTGGACAACACCCCCGGGGTGTCCCACACCGTGGTGGTCTCCGCGGACGGCCTCCTGCTGTGCATGTCCGAGGGCTTCCCCCGCGACCGCGCCGACCAGCTCGCCGCCGTGGCCTCCGGCCTCACCTCCCTCACCTCCGGCGCCAGCCGGATCTTCGAGGGAGGCGAGGTCAACCAGACCGTCGTCGAGATGGAACGGGGCTTCCTCTTCCTCATGGCCATCAGCGACGGCTCCGCCCTCGCCGTCCTGGCCGCCCCCGACTCCGACATCGGCCTCGTCGGCTACGAGATGGCCCTGCTCGTCGACCGCGCCGGCGCCGTCCTCACCCCCGCACTTCGCGCGGAACTCCAGGGCAGTCTCCTGCACTGACGGTTCGTCGGATACCGTCCAGGTATTCGAAGTACCTCCGCGTCCTTCCCGGGCCCGCTTCGGCGGGCTCGGGTTCGGACGTTGTACGGCCTTCGCACCACCGGCTCCGGACTCGCGCCGAAGCTCGAACCGCACCGCCGCACCCTGTGAGGAGAGGAACCGTGACACCGCCCGACGACCGCAGCGGCCAGTACGGTCTTCCGTACCCTGGCACAGGCCATGACGCCTTCGGAGCACCCGGCGTCGGCCACGGTCAGGAGTACGGCCGGCACCAGTACGGGCAGCCCCAGCACCCGTACGCCAGGCCCGAAGAGCAGTACGGCCAGTACGACCAGTACTCCCGGCAGCAGCCCTCCTACGGTGCCCCGGCGCCCGGCTACCCGGCCCAGTCGCCGGCGCCCGAGCCGACGCCCGGCTACCGGCCCGCCCAGGAGCCCGGCCACGTCGAGGAGTTCGAGGACGAGCCCGACTCGGGCCCGCTGATCCGCCCGTTCGCGATGACCGGTGGCCGCACCCGGCCGCGCTACGAACTCGCGCTGGAGGCCCTGGTCTCCGCCGACGTCGATCCGCAGCGCCTGGCCACCCTGCTCCCCGAGCACCAGCGGATCTGCACCCTGTGCACGGAGGTCAAATCCGTCGCGGAGGTGTCGGCGCTGCTCTCCCTTCCCCTGGGAGTGGCCCGCATTCTCGTGGCCGACCTGGCCGAGGCCGGCCTGGTCGCCATCCACCAGCCCGCTTCCGGCGGCGAATCCGGAAACCAGCCCGACGTCACGCTGCTCGAAAGGGTCCTCAGTGGACTTCGCAAGCTCTAACGCGGCCGCCCCCACCCGCGCCACCACCTCCGCGAAGATCGTCGTCGCGGGCGGTTTCGGTGTCGGCAAGACCACGCTCGTCGGCGCCGTCTCCGAGATCAACCCGCTGCGCACCGAAGCCGTCATGACCTCGGCCTCCGCCGGCATCGACGACATCAGCCACGTCTCCGGCAAGACGACCACCACCGTCGCCATGGACTTCGGCCGCATCACCCTCGACGAAGACCTCATCCTCTACCTCTTCGGAACCCCCGGACAGGACCGCTTCTGGTTCATGTGGGACGACCTCGTCCGCGGCGCCATCGGCGCCGTCGTCCTCGTCGACACCCGCCGCCTCGCCGACTGCTTCCCCGCCCTCGACTACTTCGAGAACAGCGGACTCCCCTTCGTCGTCGCCCTCAACGGCTTCGACGGACACCAGCCCCACACCCCCGACGAAGTCCGCGAAGCACTCCAACTCAGCGCCGACACCCCCGTCGTCACCCTCGACGCCCGCCGACGCGACAGCGCCAAGAGCGCCCTCATCACCCTCGTCGAACACGCCCTCCTCGCCCGACTCCGCTGAACCCGAGCGAAGAGACCCGACAGACCGGGGACGAGCACACGTGAGGCCCACGGACCTTCCGGTCCATGGGCCTCACGTCCCGCTGCCCCGCTCCGGCTACTCGGTCGGGTCCAGCCCGGCCCGGATCAGGCCGTAGGTGTACGCGTCCTCCAGCGCCAGCCAGGAGGCGGCGACCACGTTGTCGGCGACGCCGACGGTGGACCAGGTGGCCGTGCCGTCGGTGGACTCGATCAGCACCCGGGTCTTGGAGCCGGTGCCGTGCTGGCCCTCCAGGATGCGGACCTTGTAGTCCACCAGCTCGAAGGTGGCCAGCGGCGGGTAGATGCCCTCCAGCGCGGTGCGCAGCGCCTGGTCCAGCGCGTTGACCGGGCCGTTGCCCTCGCCCACCGCGATCCGGCGCTCGCCCTTGGCCCGGAGCTTGACGGTCGCCTCGTTGCCGGAGATCCCGTTCGGGCCCTGCTCGCTGATGGTCCGCCAGGACTCCAGGGTGTAGAAGCGGTCCCGGCTGCCGCGCACCTCGTCGCGCAGCAGCAGCTCGAAGGAGGCGTCGGCGGACTCGTAGGTGTAGCCGAGGTTCTCCTGCTCCTTCACCTTGGCCACCACCCGGCCGGCCAGGTCCCGGTCGGTGGAGAGGTCGTAGCCGAGCTCCTTGCCCTTGAGCTCGACGGAGGCGCGGCCGGCCATGTCGGAGACCAGCATCCGCATGGTGTTGCCGACCCGCTCGGGGTCGATGTGCTGGTACAGGTCCGGGTCGACCTTGATGGCGGAGGCGTGCAGGCCCGCCTTGTGGGCGAAGGCCGAGTAGCCGACGTACGGCTGGTGGGTGGAGGGGGTCAGGTTGACCAGCTCGGCGATCGCGTGCGAGATCCGGGTCATCTCGGCCAGCCGGCCGGCGGGCAGCACCCGGCGGTCGTACTTGATCTCCAGCGCGCCGACCACCGGGAACAGGTTGGCGTTGCCGACCCGCTCGCCGTAGCCGTTGGCGGTGCACTGGACGTGGGTGGCCCCGGCGTCCACCGCGGCCAGGGTGTTGGCGACCGCGCAGCCGGTGTCGTCCTGGGCGTGGATGCCGAGCCGGGCGCCCGTGCTCGCCAGGACCTCGGCGACGGTCTCCCGGACGCCGGCCGGCAGCATCCCGCCGTTGGTGTCGCAGAGGACCACCACGTCCGCCCCGGCCTCGTGCGCGGTGCGGACCACCGCCAGGGCGTACTCGCGGTTCGCCCGGTACCCGTCGAAGAAGTGCTCGCAGTCGATGAAGACCCGGCGGCCCTGGGCGCGCAGGAACTCGACGCTGTCCCGGATCATCTCCAGGTTCTCGTCCAGGGTGGTGCGCAGCGCCAGTTCGACGTGCCGGTCGTGCGCCTTGGCGACCAGGGTGACGACCGGGGCGCCGGAGCTGACCAGCGCGGCCAGCTGCGGGTCGTCCGCGGCCCGGCCGCCGGCCCGGCGGGTGGCGCCGAAGGCGACCAGCTGCGCGTTCGCCAGCTCCAGTTCGGCGGCGGCGCGGGCGAAGAACTCGGTGTCCCGCGGGTTGGCCCCGGGCCAGCCGCCCTCGATGAAGCCGACCCCGAACTCGTCCAGGTGCCGGGCGATGGCCAGCTTGTCCGCCACCGTCAGGTTGATGCCCTCCCGCTGGGCGCCGTCGCGCAGCGTGGTGTCGAACACGTGGAAACTGTCGTCGGTGCGGCTGACCTCGGTCATGACCCCTGGTTCTCCGTTCGGGGAGGTTCGTACTGCTCTGGCCGGTTTTCTCGTCCCGGCTCCACTGTCCAGGATCTCGCGCGCCGCCCCGGTGTCCCGAGCCCCTTGTGGGGGCCGTCGGCCGGTCCGGGTGTCGTGCTCGTCGGGGGCTGTGCCCGAAAGCAAAAAGACCCCTCGCGGGTGCGAGAGGTCTGCGCGCGGGTCTGGACGTCGTGGTCGCTCCGCGTCGGGTCCTGCGGAAGCGGTCACTGCGGACCGGCGCGCCTGCTGCCGATAATCAGCGAAAGCGAGGACACGCTGGCAGTCTGGCACAGCCGCCGGGATCCGGCCCGCCCGTCTCGCGATGCGGAACAGGGCAGGCCGGCGGCGGTACTTCGGTCCGAATATCAGACGATCTTGTGCAGCCAGTTGTGGGTGTCGGGGGTCTGGCCGCCCTGGATCGACAGCAGCGCCTTGCGCAGCTCCATGGTGATCGGGCCGGGCTCGCCGGTGCCGACGGTCCAGTCGGCGGCGGCGGACTTGACCGAGCCGACCGGGGTGATGACGGCGGCGGTGCCGCAGGCGAAGACCTCGGTGAGGGTGCCGTCGGCGTTGGCCTGCTGCCACTCGTCGGTGGAGATCTTCCGCTCCTCGACGGCGTAGCCGAGGTCGGTGGCCAGCTGGAGCAGCGAGTCACGGGTGATGCCGGGCAGCAGGGCGCCGGACAGCTCCGGGGTGACGATCTTCGCGTCGGCGCCCTCGCCGAAGACGAAGTACAGGTTCATGCCGCCCATCTCCTCGACCCACCGGTGCTCGGCGGCGTCGAGCCAGACGACCTGGTCGCAGCCCTTCTCGGCGGCCTGGGCCTGGGCGACCAGCGAGGCGGCGTAGTTGCCGGCGCACTTGGCGGCGCCGGTGCCACCGGGAGCGGCCCGGACGTACTCCTTGGACAGCCAGACCGAGACCGGCTTGATGCCGCCCTGGAAGTAGGCGCCGGCCGGCGAGGCGATGATCATGAACAGGTAGGAGTTGGCGGGGCGGACCCCCAGGCCGACCTCGGTGGCGAACATGAACGGACGCAGGTAGAGGCTCTGCTCCGGCTCGTTCGGGACCCACTCCTGCTCCTGCTGGACCAGCAGCTCCACGGCCTCGACGAAGGTCTCCACCGGCAGCTCCGGCATCGCCAGGCGGCGGGCCGAGGCCTGGAAGCGGGCGGCGTTGGCCTCCGGGCGGAAGGTGGCGATGGAGCCGTCGGCCTGGCGGTAGGCCTTCAGGCCCTCGAAGATCGCCTGGCCGTAGTGCAGGGTCATGTTCGCCGGGTCGATCTCCAGCGGCGCGTACGGCGCCAGCTGGGCGTCGTGCCAGCCCACGCCCTCGGTCCAGCGGATGGTGACCATGTGGTCGGTGAAGATACGACCGAAGCCCGGGTTGGTCAGCCGGGCCTGGCGCTCCGCTGCGGGCAGCGGGTGCGCGGAGGGCTTGAGGTCGAACGTGATGGGCGCCGGGGTGGGCGTGCTCATGGCTGTTTCCTTCACCGTGGGGTTGGTCCGGGCCGCCACCGTCGAATGAACGTTTCGGCGATCGAACGCCGGAACGAACGCACGACGGCACGGCCCACTGTCGATACTCGCATCCAGAGGGCCGTGCCGAACAGCCGCCGGCTCCTTTGAGAGCTGCAAGCTGCGGTTATGCGGTCCGGCCCACCTGGCCGGAAACCTTGTCGCGATCCGGCCGACCGGCCGGATCCCGTTCTCGGATCCGGCCGACGGGCCGGACCTCCGCTCGGATCCGGCCCGCTACCCGGATACTCGGCCGGCGAGCGCGTCGCCGACCTGGGAGGTGCTGCGGGTGCCGGAGCGCTCGGCCAGGTCCGCCGCGACGGCGGCCTCGACCCGGGCGGCCTCGGCGGCGAAGCCCAGGTGCTCCAGCAGCATGGCGACCGACAGCACGGTGGCGGTCGGGTCGGCCTTGCCCTGGCCGGCGATGTCCGGTGCCGAGCCGTGGACCGGCTCGAACATGGACGGGAACTCGCCACCCGGGTTGATGTTGCCGCTCGCGGCCAGGCCGATCCCGCCGGTGACGGCGGCGGCCAGGTCGGTCAGGATGTCGCCGAACAGGTTGTCGGTGACGATGACGTCGAAGCGCTCGGGCTGGGTGACGAAGAAGATCGTCGCCGCGTCGACGTGCAGGTAGTCGGTGGTGACCTCGGGGAACTCCCGGCCGACCTCGGCGAAGATCCGGGTCCACAGGTGCCCGGCGTGCACCAGCACGTTGTTCTTGTGCACCAGGGTGAGCTTCTTGCGCGGCCGCGCCTGGGCCCGCCGGTAGGCGTCGCGCACCACGCGCTCGATGCCGTACGCGGTGTTCAGGCTGACCTCGGTGGCCACCTCCTGCGGCGTCCCGGTGCGCAGCGTGCCGCCGTTGCCGACGTACGGGCCCTCGGTGCCCTCGCGGACGACCACGAAGTCGATCTCCGGCTGGCCGGCCAGCGGGGACTCCACCCCGGGGAACAGGCGCCCCGGACGCAGGTTGATGTGGTGGTCGAAGGCGAAGCGCAGCTTGAGCAGCAGCCCGCGCTCCAGCACCCCCGACGGCACGCTCGGGTCGCCGATGGCACCCAGCAGGATCGCGTCGTGCGACTTCAGCTCCGCCAGCACGTCGTCCGGCAGCGTCTCCCCCGTCCGGTGGTAGCGCCGGGCCCCGAGGTCGTACTCGGTGGTCTCCAGCTTCACGTCGGCGGGAAGCACGGCGCCCAGGACCTTGAGGCCTTCGGCCACCACTTCCTGGCCGATGCCGTCACCGGGAACAACTGCGAGACGAATGGTGCGAGACATGCTCGGACCCTACTCCGCCGTCCCAGGGGCTGACACCTCACGTCCACCATCCGGACAGCTCCTTACACGTCCGGGTGAGGGCGCCGCCCGTCCCGACGGTGCGTCACCCCTTCGAAGGAGCGCGTGCGTCGGATCCCGCGCGGGGGGCGCGCTTAGGGTGGCGAGGTGCGGGGTCACTGGTGGAACGGGGCGTGTCGGTGAGGAGCGAGCGGCGACGGGAGGGGCTGGTCTGCGGGGGCGCGGCGGCGCTGGCCACGGGCGGGTACGCGCTGGCGGCGGGGCTGCGCGGACGGTGGCCGGCCGGGGCGGACGCGGTCGCGGTGCCCTACCACGCCCACCTGTGGGACCTGCTGCACGGGGACACCGCCGGGGACCTGCTGTTCAACTGGAACAGCGGGTACGGCGTCCCGTTCCTGGCGGACTTCTTCGCCTACCTGATGAACCCGTTCTCCTGGTTCGCCGCCCTCCTCCCCCGCGACCGCGGCGAACTCGCCGTCCTCCTGGTCACCCTCGCCACCATCGGCCTCGGCACCGCCCTGATGGCCCGCCTGCTCGGCCGGCTGCACGCCGGCCCGGGCCCGCTGCGGGCGCTCGCCGCCGTCGGGTACGGGCTGTGCGCCTGGGTGCTGGACGTCGGCGGGGCCGCCCCGATGTGGCTCTGGGGCCTGGTCTCGCTGCCCCTGCTCGGCCTCGCCACCGACTGGTGCCTGCACGAGCGGCGCTGGGTGGCCGGCACCCTGTGCGTCACCCTGGCCTGGGCCGGCAACCTGTACACCGCCGCCCTGGCCACCCTGGCGGCCGCGCTGCTGTTCGCCGTCCGGCTGCTCGCCTCCCCGATGCCGCAGCGCCGACGGGTCCGGGCCACCGGCCGGGCGGTCACCATGGTCACCGCCGGGGTGCTGCTCGCCGCCCCGGTGCTGTTCGTCGCGGTCCGGGCCGCCCGGGGCGCCCAGCCCGAGTCCCCGGTGCAGCCGCTCGGCCCGTCCGGCCTCGGCGGCCACCTCGCCCAGCTGCTGCCCGCCGCCCACGGCGGACGGGCGCTGCCGGACGTGGCGATCGGCGTGCTCGGGCTGCTGCTGGTCTGCGGGCTGCCGTTCAACCGGCGGGTGCGGCCGCGGGAGCGGGCGGCCTGGTGCGCGGCACTGGTGCTGGTGGTGCTCGGCTTCCTCTGGACCCCGACCGTCCTGGTCTGGCACGGCCTGGCGATCCCGGCCGGCGGGCCGTACCGGGTGGCCTTCGTGCTGAGCGGGCTGCTGGTGCTGGCCGGCTGGGTGTCGCTGTCGCACCGGCCGGACCCGCTCACCCTGCTGGGCGGCGCCGGCGCGGTCGCGGTGATCGCCGGCCTGGCGGCGGGCCGGCACTCGGTCCGCCCCGCCACCTGGGTGCTGCTGGGCGCCGGCGGCGCCGTCCTGCTCACCGCCCTCTGGGTGCTGGACCGTCGGCACCCGGACCGCCGGGCGAACGCGGTGGCCACCTGGGTGATCGGCGGCACGGTGCTCGGCAACGCCGTCTGGTCCGGGTACGCGGCGCTCGGCGCGACGCCCCCCGACGGGCTCTCCCCGGCCGCCGTACGGGCCGGGCACACGGCCGTCCGGACGGCCGACGACTGGCCGCGGGGCCGCAGCGACCCCGGCCCGCACGCCTTCACCACCAACGACCCGCTGCTGCTCGGCGGTCAGGGCGGCGGCTACTTCAGCGGCTACCTGCCGACCGTCGCCGCCCTGCTGCTGCACGACCTCGGCGCGGGCTGGACGGCCGGCGGGCGGCAGACCGCGAGCGTCACCGACCCGGTCGGGCAGGCGCTGTTCGCCGTCCGCGCCCACCTGGACGACGGCCCGCCGCCGTACGGGCTCGCCCAGGGCCGGGCCGCCGCACCACCGCTGGTCACCGTGCTGCCGCCGGGCGCCCGGACGGAGACCTCCTCGGTCTGGTCCCGCCAGGAGTCGCTGCTCGGCAGCCAGGTGTACGACGCCCCGCTGCCCGTCCCGGCCGGCGGACCGGCGCCCATCCTGCACGGCACCAGCGGCTGGTCGGTGCCGCCCGGCGACGAGGGCACCGTGTTCACCGCCGCCTGCACGCCCGGGTCGACGGCCTACTTCCACGGCGTCTGGTACCGGGGCACGGTCAGCGGCCTCGGCACCGGCTACCGCAGCGACGGCGAGCAGCCCACCACGGCCGTGGCGATCCACCGGCTGGGGACCGTCCCGGCGGACGGGGTGGTCCGGGTGACGCTGCGCTCCGACACCGTCAGCCAGGTCCCCGCCCGCCCGATCGGCTGCCTGCGGACCGACGCCCTGGACGCCGCCGTCGCCCGGCTCACCGCCACCGGCGCCACCCGGGTGGAGGCCGGCGGGCACACCGTCGCGGCCACCCTCCCGGCGGGCTCCACCGGCACCGCGCTGCTCTCCGTCCCCGCCGCGGAGGGCTGGACCTGTGCCGTCGACGGCGGCCGGTCCGCGGCGCCCACCCCGGTGCTGGGCATGATCGGTGTCCCCCTCGGCCCCGGCGCCTCCCGGATCTCCTGCTCCTTCCGCCCGCCCGGCCTCACCGAGGGCCTCACCGTCACCGCCGCCACCGCCGCCGTCCTCGCCCTGGTCACCGCCGCCGGCCACCTCACCCGCCGCCGCGCCCGACAGCGAACCGCCTGACGGAACGCCTAGGGCGGCCCGCCGACGATCGGTGGGCCGCCCCGGAGGTACGGGTGTCGGGTCAGGGCAGGGTGAGCACCTGGGCCCGGCGGCCGTCGGCGTTGAGGTGGTGCAGCAGCAGGAGCCTGCCGCCGGTGCCGGCCGTGCGGCGCACGTCGAGGACGGTGCCGGGGCCGAGGGGGGCCAGCACGGCCGGGGGGCCGTCGAGGCCGGCCCGGGCGGCGAGCGCGGGGTGCAGGACGTCCAGCGGGACGTCCGGGCGGGTGCCGCGCAGGCCGATGGCGGAGTAGGCCTCGGCCACCTCCGGGGTGCCGGCGGTCGCGGCGCCGGTCCAGACGCCGTAGCGGACGGTGCTGTGGCCGGGGCCGACGCCGGGCAGGGCGCTCAGCTTGACGGGCAGCAGGAGCACGTCGCTGTCCAGCAGCGCGGTGTCGGTGTCGCCCCAGCGGGCGTTGAGCGGCTGGACGTCGAGTTCGGCGCCGGTCCGGGCGTCGAGGGCCCGGGAGACCAGGACGTCGCTGCCGCGCAGCCGGTCGGCCTTGAGGATGACGTCGGTGCTGCCGTCCCCGTCGGTGTCCAGCACGGCCCGGACGCCGTACAGCCCGACCGGGGTGACCGCGGGGGCCCACAACTGCACGCCCACGTAGAGCAGTTCGGAGTCGACGGCGGCGCCGGCCGCGCGCAGGTTCGCGGACCGTTCGCCGGGGTGCTCGACGCAGACGTCCTGCGCGGCGCCGGCCTCCTCCCCCGCGTCCTCGGGCCGGATGCCCGCGCCCGGCCCGACGGCGGCGCCGCTGCCGGGCGGGCAGTCGGCCCAGCGGGCCGCCTCGCCGCCGAGGGCGAGGGCGGTGACCAGCCCGGGCGCCGCGCCGGGGGCGGCGCCGCCGCCGACCGTGACGAGGCTGCCGCCCCGCGGGGCACGGACGGCGGCCGTCGCCGCGAGGTCGCTGGTGGGCCGCGGGGCGGCGAGCACCGGGACCCGCAGCCGCGGCAGGGCGTCGTCGGCGACCGGCGTCAGCAGCACCCGGCCGGAGAGCTCTCCCCGGTAGGTGCGCGGGTGTCCGGCCTGGACGGTGGCGATGGTCGGGTCGGGCGCGCGGCCCAGCTCCCCGGGGACGGACAGCGTCACCCGCACCCGGGCGGTGCCGCCGGCCGGGACGTCGACCCGGTCCGGCGTCACCTCGAACGAGGCGCCGGGCAGTTCGGTGGCCGCCGCGTAGCCGGTGCGGTAGCTCACCGGGGCGTCCGAGTGGTTGCGGACCTCGATCTCCCGGCCGAGCGCGGTCGGCCCGCCGACCTCGACCGGCCCGAAGGAGACCCCGACGCCGCCCTCCTCGGCGCCCTGGCCCGCCGCGTAGGCGACGACGGGGGTGCGGACCGCCTGGTCGACCCGGACCCGCCCGGCGCCGGTGCGCTCGGGCCCGTAGACCGGTCCGCTGTGGTCGTCGCCGAGGTAGGTGTCCGTGGTGGTGTTCATCAGCGCGGCCTTGAGCTGCTCGACCGGCCAGTCCGGGTGCGCGGCGCGGACCAGCGCGGCGAGCCCGGCCACGTGCGGGGTGGCCATGGAGGTGCCGTTCTCGCGCTGGCCGCCGGTGCCGCTGCCGACCAGGGCGGACCAGATGGTCTCGCCGGGGGCCGCCAGGTCGGGCTTGAGCACGCCGGGCACGCCGGTGCCGCGCGAGGTGAAGTCGGTCAGGGTGTCGGCCCGGGCCGGCTGGTTCTGCGCGACGGAGCCGTGCAGCGGGTTGCCGGGGGCGGCGAGCCGGACCCTGGTCGGCCCGGCGGCCGCGGACTGCCGCAGGCGCTCGCCGTCGGCGCGGGCCAGCAGGGCGACGGGCACCCGGTCGTTGCCGGCGATCTCGGCGAGGTGGTCGCTGTCGGCGGCGTAGACCGCGCCGATCGCGCCCGCGTCGGCGACGTGGTCGGCGCGCGGGCCGGAGTTGCAGGGCCGGTCGGCGTCACTGGTCTTCCAGGCGAGCAGCGCGACCTTCCCGGCCAGCCGCTGCCGGTCGGCCTCGCCGAAGGCCGCGCAGCCGTCCGACTGGTCGGCGGGCAGGGCGAGTTCGCCGCTGACCTCGGCGGTGGCCCAGCCCTGGTAGCGCTCGCTCCAGTGCGCCGGGACGACCCCGGCCAGGGCGGCCGGTTCGAGCACGGTGATGCCGTCCACGTCGGCGTGCCCGTGGACGGAGGCGGCGACGGTGATCGCCCGGGCGGCGGTGCCGGGGCTGCCGCCGATGCCGTACACGTCGCCCTCGTTGCCGGCGGCCGCGACCACGACGGTGCCCAGCGCGGCGAGCCGGTCGACGGCCAGCGCGTCGGTGTCGTCGGTGCTGCCGAAGCGGCTGCCGAGCGAGAGGTTGACGACGTCCAGCCGGTCGGCCAGGTCTCCGTCGCCGTCGGGGTCGGCGGCCAGGTCGAGGGCCTGGGCGAGCCGGTCGGTGGAGCCGTCGCAGCCGAACACCCGGATCGCGTACAGCTGGGCACCGGGGGCGGCGCCGGGGCCGATCCTGAACCCGGCCGGGTCCAGTCCGGGCCCGTACGGACCGGTGTACGGGCGGCCGTCGGCGGTGACGCCGTACCCGGCCGCGGTGCCGGCGACGTGGGTGCCGTGCCCGTTGCGGTCGCAGTCGAGCGGGTTGTCGCTGGGGTGCGGCACCGGCTGGTGGCGCGGGGAGGACGGGTCGGGGTCGTAGTCGTCGCCGACCAGGTCCTTGCCGCCGATCACCTTGGCGGTGGGGAACAGCGCGGCCGGCGCGGGCTTGCCGCGCTCGACCGAGCGGAACGCCTCCTCGGTGCCGGGGCCGCCGAAGTCGGCGTGGGTGTAGTCGATGCCACTGTCGATGATGCCGATCCGCACGCCCTGCCCGGTGTTGCCGGCGGGCGCCGGGTCACCGGCCCAGACCTGCGGGGCGCCGGTCAGCGGGACGGAGTAGGCGTTGTCGCGCCGCTTGACGACGATCGGGTGGACGGCCCGGACGCCGGGCAGCGCCCGCAGCGCGGGCAGCCGGCCGGCGGGCGCGCTGACCGCGAGGCCGGTGAGCAGGGTGCGGGTGCGGTAGAGCTCCCGGGTGTCGGGCGCCGCCCGGTGGACGGCGTCGGCGAGCCGGTCGAGCGCGTCTCCGGCCCGGGCCCGCTGGGCCGCCCCGGCCCGCGCGGACTCCCGGCGGACGGCCTCCGGGGAGCGCCGCTCGCGCCGGGCCCCGTCGGCGGCGCGCCGCCAGGCGGGGCCGGCCGCCTCGGTGGCGAGTTCGAGCAGGACGGAGGTGGTTCGGCCGCCCCGCGACGATCCCGCGCCGGGTGGTCCGGTCGGCGGTGGGCCGGCGGACGCCGGGGTCGCGGCGAGCAGGGCGCTGCTGGGAACGAACGCAGCGGCCAGCAGCGTCAGGGTGAGACCGATCCGGGCGAGCGGACGGCGGACAGGTGGCAGTCGCACGAGGGACCCTCTCCCCGGCAAGGGGGGATGATCCGCACACCGAGGAGGTCGCTGACACCCGCCCGCGCGGACGTCGATCACCCTTCCGGGGGCCCCAAATTAGGATGATCTCGCCACCGAGCACGAGCAACTTCGCTCGGACAGCCGCAAGTTGCACTCTACGGAGTGACGCGCCGTCAGCCCGCACGGCCTATTCGGACGACAATCGCGAGAACAGGACCGCTCAGTGGTGGCCGGTCACGCCACCGTTGTCCCGGCGGTCCAGCGAGCGCTGCAGGGCGGCGGCCGCGAAGGGGTTCCGCTCGGCGGCCCGACGGCGGCGCGGGGCGCGGACGGAGGTGGCGGCGGGGGCGGGGGTGGCGTGGCGGTCGGCGGTGGGAGACATACCGGGCTCCTTGGAAGCGGCGCGCTCGACGGCGCGGCATGGAACGGGAGAGGAGCACGCGAGGCAGGGGTCACCCGCCTGTGATGGCGCACGCGCACACGGGCCGCGCGCCCTGGCTACAGGGGCGGCACACCGTATGGCCCTTCCACGGTACGACCCCGCCCCGGCCGTGTCTGCACGAATACTTGGATTTCCTAGTATCTGAGACGGGAGTCACCCGGGAGAACGCAGCAGGGCCCGGACCACCGTTCGAACGGTGGTCCGGGCCCTGCCCGGGGCGAAGCACTCGCGCTGGGATCAGCCCAGGTCGACCGAGCGCGCGAAGCGGGCGCCGATCTCGGCGGCGATCACCGTCAGGACGTCCTGCGGGATCTGGCTGTCCACGGTGATGGAGGCCAGCGCGCCGCCGCCCTCGCGGGCGACCTGCATGCCGGCGATGTTGATGCCCGCGTCGCCGAGGTGGCGGCCGAGCACGCCGACCACGCCGGGGCGGTCCTCGTACTTGAAGAAGGCCATGTGGTCGGTGAGCGCCACGTCCACGTCGAAGGCGTCCACGCCGACGATCTTCTGGGTCTGCTTGGGGCCCGCCAGCGTGCCGGAGATGGCGATCTCCTCGCCGTCCGCGAGAGTGCCGCGCACGGTGATCACGTTGCGGTGCTCGGGGCTCTCGCTGGAGGTGGTCAGCCGGACCTCGACGCCGCGCTCCTGGGCGAACAGCGGGGCGTTGACGTAGGACACCGTCTCCGCCACGACGTCCTCGAACACGCCCTTCAGGGCCGACAGTTCGAGCACCTTCACGTCGTGCTGGGTGATCTCGCCGCGGACCTCGACGTCCAGTCGGACGGCCACCTCGCCGGCCAGCGCGGTGAAGATCCGGCCGAGCTTCTCGGCGAGCGGCAGGCCCGGGCGGACGTCCTCGGCGATCACGCCGCCCTGGACGTTCACGGCGTCCGGCACCAGCTCGCCGGCGAGCGCGAGGCGCACCGACCTGGCGACCGCGATGCCGGCCTTCTCCTGCGCCTCGTCGGTGGAGGCGCCCAGGTGCGGGGTGGCGACCACGTTGTCGAAGCCGAACAGCGGGGAGTCGGTGCACGGCTCCTTGGCGTAGACGTCCAGGCCGGCGCCGGCCACCCGGCCCTCGCGCAGCGCGCTGGCGAGCGCCTCCTCGTCCACGATGCCGCCGCGGGCGGCGTTGACGATGCGTACGGTCGGCTTGACCTTGTGCAGCGCCTCGTCGCCGATCAGGCCGATGGTCTCGGGGGTCTTGGGGAGGTGGACGGTGATGAAGTCCGAGACCTCCAGCAGCTCCTCCAGGGTGACCAGCTTGACGCCCATCTGCGCGGCGCGGGCGGCCTGGATGTAGGGGTCGTACGCGACGATCTTCATCCCGAACGCGGACATCCGCTGGGCGACCAGGACGCCGATCCGGCCGAGGCCGACGACGCCGAGGGTCTTCTCGCTCAGCTCGACGCCGGTGTACTTGTTGCGCTTCCACTCGCCCTGCTTGAGCGCGGCGTTGGCCGGCGCGATGTTGCGGGCGACGGAGATCAGCAGGCCGCAGGCGAGTTCGGCGGCGGTGACGATGTTGGAGGTCGGCGCGTTGACGACCATCACGCCGGCCTTGGTGGCGGCGGCGACGTCCACGTTGTCCAGGCCGACGCCGGCCCGGGCGACCACCTTGAGCTTGCGGGCGACGGCCAGCGCCTCGGCGTCGACCTTGGTGGCGGAGCGGATCAGGATCGCGTCCACGTCGGCGATCGCGGTGAGCAGCTCGGTGCGGTCGGCGCCGTTGCAGTGGCGGATCTCGAAATCGGGGCCGAGGGCGTCCACGGTGGCGGGCGACAGCTCTTCGGCGATCAGAACGACGGCGGTCTTGGATGTCACAGTGCTCACGACAGTGTGTCCTTAACTCTGCTCTGCGGTTCCCCCGGCACGTAGGTGGCGTGGAAGGACGGGGGAAGGTGGCATGCCGCGTAGGTAGACGCACGACGCTGTGGGCCTGACGCGCACTCGGAGTGTATCGACGGGCTGGGTAGCAAGCTGCTCCCGTCCGGCGAAATCACCCGGACGAGAGCAGCCGACTTGTACAAGGGCGTTACAAAATCAAGCCTGCCGGAAGCGGGCGGTCGGGGAAGGCTCAGGCCTTCTCGTTGACCCAGCTCATCAGCGAGCGCAGCTTCTTGCCGGTGGTCTCCAGCAGGTGGTCCTCGTCGGCCTTCTTGTACTCGTTGTACTTGGGCAGGCCGGCCTTGTACTCGGCGATCCAGGTGTTGGCGAAGGTGCCGTCCTGGATCTCCTCGAGGACCTTCTTCATCTCGGCCTTGGTGTCGGCGGTGATGATCCGCGGGCCGGTGACGTAGTCGCCCCACTCGGCGGTCTCGGAGACCGACCAGCGCATCTTCTCCAGGCCGCCCTCGTACATCAGGTCGACGATCAGCTTCAGCTCGTGCAGGCACTCGAAGTAGGCGATCTCCGGCTGGTAGCCGGCCTCGACCAGGGTCTCGAACCCGGCCTTCACCAGGGCGGCGGTGCCACCGCAGAGGACGGCCTGCTCACCGAACAGGTCGGTCTCGGTCTCCTCGGTGAAGGTGGTCTTGATGACGCCGGCCTTGGTGGCGCCCAGGCCCTTGGCGTACGACAGCGCCAGGGCGAAGGCGTTGCCCGAGGCGTCCTGCTCGACGGCGACGATCGCCGGGACGCCGCGGCCCTCCTCGTACTGGCGGCGGACCAGGTGGCCCGGGCCCTTCGGGGCGACCATGCAGACGTCGACGTCCGCCGGGGGCTTGATGAAGCCGAAGCGGATGTTCAGGCCGTGGCCGAAGAACAGGGCGTCGCCGGCCTTCAGGTGCGGGGCGATGTCCGCCTCGTAGACGTCGGCCTGGATCGGGTCCGGGACCAGGATCATGATGACGTCGGCCTCGGCCGCGGCCTCGGCCGGGGTGACGACGCGCAGGCCGGCCTCCTCCGCCTTGGCACGGGACTTCGAGTCCGGCTTCAGGCCGACCCGGACGTCGGCGCCGGAGTCGCGCAGGGACAGCGCGTGGGCGTGGCCCTGGCTGCCGTAGCCGATGACCGCGACCTTGCGGCCCTGGATGATGGACAGGTCGGCGTCGTCTTCGTAGAACAGCTCGGCCACGGGGGCACATCTCCTTGCGTGATGGTTGCCGGGGTTCCTACGGTAGGCGCACCCGGCGGGGTCGGGGTCTTTGCTCTCAGAAGGTGAGACGGTCACCGTCTCGCACTGTTCACGCGCTGCGGTCGAGGGCGCGCAGCGAGCGGTCCGTGATCGAACGGGCGCCGCGGCCGATGGCGACCAGGCCGGACTGGACCAACTCCTTGATGCCGTAAGGCTCCAGCATCCGGAGCATGGCCTCCAGCTTGTCCGAGCTGCCGGTGGCCTCGATGGTCACCGCCTCGGGCGACACGTCGACGGTCTTGGCACGGAACAGCTGGACGATCTCGACGATCTGCGACCGGGTCTCGTTGTCGGCGCGGACCTTCACCAGGACCAGTTCCCGCTGGATCGCAGCGGCCTGGTCGAGCTCGACGATCTTTATCACGTTCACGAGCTTGTTGAGCTGCTTGGTGACCTGTTCCAGCGGGAGGTCCTCGACGTTGACCACGATCGTCATCCGGGAGACGTCCGGGTGCTCGGTCGGGCCGACGGCGAGGGAGTCGATGTTGAAGCCCCGACGGGAGAACAGCGAGGCGATGCGGGCGAGCACGCCGGGCTTGTTCTCGACCAGGACGGAGAGGGTGTGCTTGGACATGTGGTTCCTCAGTCGTTCTGGAAGGGGGGCCGTCAGTCGGAGTCGTCGCCGAAGTCGGGGCGGACGCCCTTGGCGAACTGGATCTCGTCGTTGCTGGTGCCGGCCGCGACCATCGGCCAGACCATGGCGTCCTGGTGGACGATGAAGTCGATGACGACCGGGCGGTCGTCGATCTCCATCGCCTGCCGGATGACGTCGTCGAGGTCCTCGGGGCGCTCGCAGCGCAGGCCCACGCAGCCCATCGCCTCGGACAGCAGGACGAAGTCCGGGATCCGGGTGCCCTGGGCCGGCGGCTCGATGCCGTCGTGGCCCGGGCCGGCGTGCAGCACGGTGTTGGAGTAGCGCTGGTTGTAGAAGAGCGTCTGCCACTGCCGGACCATGCCCAGCGAGCCGTTGTTGATGACCGCGACCTTGATCGGGATGCCGTTCAGGGCGCAGGTGACCAGTTCCTGGTTGGTCATCTGGAAACAGCCGTCGCCGTCGATGGCCCAGACCTGGGCCTCCGGGCGGCCGGCCTTGGCGCCCATCGCCGCGGGGACGGCGTAGCCCATCGTCCCGGCGCCGCCGGAGTTGAGCCAGGTGCCCGGCTTCTCGAACCGGATGAACTGCGAGCTCCACATCTGGTGCTGGCCCACGCCCGCGGCGTAGATCGCCTCGGGGCCGACCAGCTGCCCGATCCGCTCGATGACCTGCTGCGGCGAGAGCTCGTCACCCGGGGCCGGCTCGTAGCCGATCGGGTAGGTCTTCTTCCACTCGTCGAGCTTCTCCCACCACTCGGTGTAGTCGCCCTTGTGGCCGGCGTCGAACTCCGCCTGGACGGCGACGATCAGGTCGGCGAGCACCTCGCGGGCGTCACCGACGATCGGGACGTCCGCCGGGCGGTTCTTGCCGATCTCGGCCGGGTCGATGTCGGCGTGGACGATCTTGGCGTACGGGGCGAAGCCGTCCAGCTTGCCGGTGACGCGGTCGTCGAAGCGGGCGCCGAGGGTGAACAGCAGGTCGGACTTCTGCAGGGCGGTGACGGCGGGGACGGAGCCGTGCATGCCGGGCATGCCCAGGTGCTGCGGGTGGCTGTCCGGGAAGGCGCCGAGCGCCATCAGGGTGGTGACCACCGGGGCGCCGGTCAGCTCGGCGAGGATCCGCAGCTCGGCGGTGGCCCGGGCCTTGATCACGCCGCCGCCGACGTACAGCACCGGGCGCTTCGCGCCGACCAGCATCTTCGCGGCCTCGCGGATCTGCTTGGCGTGCGGCTTGGTGACCGGGCGGTAGCCGGGCAGCGCGGCCTCGACCGGCCAGCGGAAGGTGGTGGTCGCCTGCAGCGCGTCCTTGGCGATGTCGACCAGGACCGGGCCGGGGCGGCCGGTGGCGGCGATGTGGAACGCCTCGGCGATCACCCGGGGGATCTCGGCCGGGTCGGTGACCAGGTAGTTGTGCTTGGTGATCGGCATCGTGATGCCGCAGATGTCCGCCTCCTGGAAGGCGTCGGTGCCGATCGCCTTGGAGGAGACCTGGCCGGTGATCGCGACGATCGGCACGGAGTCCATGTAGGCGTCGGCGATCGGGGTGACCAGGTTGGTCGCGCCCGGGCCGGAGGTGGCCATGCAGACGCCGACCTTGCCGGTGGCCTGCGCGTACCCGGTGGCGGCGTGGCCGGCGCCCTGCTCGTGCCGGACCAGGATGTGGCGCACCTTGGCGGAGTCCATCAGCGGGTCGTACGCGGGAAGGATGGCCCCGCCCGGAATGCCGAAGACGGTGTCCGCGCCCACGGCCTCCAGCGAGCGGATGAGCGACTGGGCGCCGGTCATGGTCTCGACGACGTGCTGGGGAGCGGGAGCGTTGGCGGCCGGGTTGTCCCCGCGGCGGGGGGATGCGGCGTGCTCGGTCATCTGCCTGTCTCTTCTCGGTTCTTGCCGACCCGGCTGCGGGCCCCTGCTGCGAGGGTGGGGTCCCGGTCCGGGTCGATCGCCGGCTCTGCCTCAATCGTCCCGCTCATTCCGACGAGTCGGACGTTTTCGGGCGGTCGAAGCCAGGGGTCTTGCGGGATGGAACAGCGTCAGTGCAACAAAAAACCCCTCGTGCCCAAGGGCATGCGAGGGGTGGCGCGTCGGTCTGTCACGAGCAGGGCGTGCGAGCCCTGTCAGCCGACGCGCCCGCCAAGTACGAGAATTCGGGTGCGCATGGCAACGACCTTCCTCCCGTCCAGGGTGGCGTGTCAAGCAGGTGGGATGACCGTCTCGCCATGCGGACCCCCTCCCGGACCAGCGGCGGCACGGTGTTCGGGCAGGTCAGAGCCACCGTGGTGATGTACGACACGTCCCGGCGCGGCGTCCGGGCGGCCACTCGTCCGGGTGTCCGCGGCGAGGTACGGCCGCCGGCCGGGGGGCGGGCCGAGCGGCTTCGGCAGCGGGTAACCGCGGCGGGCCAGCGCGCGGCGCAGCCGGGGCTCGTCCAGCGGCGGGGCGAAGGCCGAACCCTGGGCCTGCCCGCAGCAGAGCTCCTGCAGCACGGCGACCTGGCGGGGCAGGTCCACCCCCTCGGCGGCGGTGGCCATCCCGAGGTCGCGGCCGAGCCGCAGGGCGTGCCCGGCGAGCGTGCGGGCCAGCGGGGACTCCCCCAGGTCCCGGACCAGCGTCCGGTCCAGCTTCAGACCGTCCAGGGGCAGCCGGGCGAGGGCGCCGAGCGAACCGCCGCCGGCGCCGTAGCCGGCCAGCCAGGTGGAGACGCCGAGCCGGCGCAGCGCGGCCAGCCGGCGGCCGAGCTCGTCGGCGAGCGAGTCCGGCCCCATCCGGGCCACCTCGATCACCAGTTGGCCGGCCGGCAGCCCGCTGTCGCGCAGCACGGCGGCCACCGTCTCGTACAGGCCGGGCGAGCAGAGCCGCTCGGCGCTGAACCGGACGGCCACCGGGACGGGCTCCGGCCCGGGGTGGCCCCGGCCGAGCCGGCCCCGGCGGGCGACGGCCGCGACGACCGTCTCGTGGACCAGCCAGCGGGCGAACCGGGTGGCCGCGTCGCCGTGCTCGGCGGAGCGCAGGAACTCGGCCGGGGTGAGCAGCAGCCCGCCCGCCGAGCGCCAGCGGGCCTGCGCCTCGACGCCGGTCACGGCGCCGGTGGCCAGGTCCACCAGGGGCTGGTGGAGCAGGGTGAAGCCGCCCTCCCGGACGGCGAGTCTCAGCCGTTCCTCCAGCTCGGTGCGGCGCTCCAGGTCGGCCCGCATCGCGGGGCTGTAGAGCACCACCCGGCCCTTGCCCTCGGACTTGGCCCGGTACATCGCCAGGTCGGCGTTGCGCATCAGTTCGTCGGCGGCGGCCCTGGGGTCGGCGGCGGGGCCGCGTTCGGGGGTGCCGAAGGCGATGCCGATGCTGGCGGCGACACCGAGTTCGGCGCCGCCGATCCAGTACGGCTCGGAGAGCGCCACCCGCAGCCGCTCGGCCAGCTCCTGGACCTGCAGGCGGCCGAGCGGGCCGCACACCAGCGCGGCGAACTCGTCGCCGCCGAAGCGGGCGACGGTGTCCCCGCAGCGGACGGCGCCCTGCAGCCGGCGGGCGGCCTGCACCAGCAGCTCGTCGCCGACCTGGTGCCCGGCCGAGTCGTTGACCGCCTTGAAGCCGTCCAGGTCGAGGAAGAGCACGGCGATCCCGGCGCCCGTCCCGCCCTGCTGGCCGCGGGCGCCGAGGGCGGCGCGCAGCCGCTGGGTGAACAGCGCCCGGTTGGGCAGGTCGGTGAGCGGGTCGTGGAACGCGTTGTGCTGCAACTGGGCCTGGAGCATGACGCGTTCGGTGACGTCCCGGCTGTTGAGCAGCAGCCCGTCGCGGTGCCGGCTCACCGTGGACTCCACGTGCAGCCACTCGCCGCCGCCGGAGCTGATCCGGCACTCCACCCGGGCCGAGGGCTCGACGGCGCCGCGGACCCGGTGGGCGGTGAGCCGGACCCGGGCGAGGTAGCGGCGGACCTCGGAGAGCACCCGGCCCACGTCCTCGGGGTGGACCAGGTCCAGCAGGTTGCCGCCGACCAGCTCCTCCGGGTCCCGCCCGTACACGCCGAGCGCGGCCGGGGAGACGTAGGAGAGCACGCCGTTCGCGCCGGCGATCATGATGACGTCGCTGGACCCCTGCACCAGGGAACGGAAGTGCGCCTCCTTGTGGGCGAGCTCCTGGGCCAGCGAGAGGTTGTCGAGCAGCATCACGCCCTGCCTCAGGATCAGTGCCAGCCCGACGGTGCACGCGGCCGCGGCCACCACGCGGTCCAGCTCGCGCCCGCCGAGGGCGTTGTAGAGGATGCCGGCGGTACAGACCGCGGCGGCCGCGTACGGGGTGAGCGCGCTGAAGGTGGTGGCCACCCGGCGGCGCGGCAGACCGCCGGCCGAGGGGTGCTCGCGCAGCGGGCGGCGCCAGCGCCGCGACCACGGCGCCCAGGCCAGCAACAGGCTGCCGGAGAACCAGCCGGCGTCCAGCAGTGAGCCGGAGTGGTAGCTGCTGCGCAGCTCCGGGGAGGTGAACAGGGCGTCGCACACCACGGTGACGGCGAGCGCCACCATCGCGGTGTGCACCGCCGCCCGGTTGCCGTCCCGGCCGCCGAAGCGCAGCCCGACCACCAGGCTGACCAGCAGGATGTCCAGCACCGGGTAGGCCAGGTTGAGGGCCAGCCGCAGCGGGGAGCCGCTCTCCCCGGCCGCGATCCGGCCGAGCGCCAGGCTCCAGCTGAGGGTGAACAGCGAGCCCGCGATCAGCCAGCCGTCGAGCAGCAGGCAGAGCCAGCCGGCCGCGGAGCGCGGGCGCTGGGCGAGCACCATGAGGCCGGTGATGGCGAGCGGGGCGAACAGCAGGAAGGCGTACACGGCGAGCGAGTCCTGCGGCCGCTGGACGCGCAGCACCAGCTCGTACCAGCCCCAGGTGCCGTTGCCGAAGGCGACGGTGAGCGAGGAGAGGCCGAACAGCAGCCAGGCCGGGCGGGCGTGGCCGCCGACCGTGCAGCCGTACACCAGGCAGGACAGCGCGGCCGCGAGGGCCGCCGCCGCCAGGCCGAAGTCACCCATGAAGATGGACAGTTGGCCGGATCCCCAGCCGGTGGCGGCGCCCATGGCGTAGGCCAGGCAGAGCGCGCCCAGGACCAGTCCGGGCAGCGTGCGGCTCTCCCGGAGCCGGCGCAGCGGGCCGCGGCGGACGGGCGGCGCGGGCATGTCGACGGCGGACGTGTCGGCGGGCGGTGCGCCCGGGCGTCCGGCTCCGGGCAACACCGTATCGGTGGAGCTCACTCGGCCTCTCCCCCTCCGGCCCGGGGCCTCGCGCCCCGGCCACGGGCCACCGGCCGCGCACCTCTCGGCCGTACGCGGCGGCCTGGCGCCCCGTCAGGACGGCGGCCCAGGGGGTGGGCGGCTTGCGGGCCGCCGCACCGCACCGATGCTCCCGCAATCGACCCTACACCAATTCCGTCACTCAATGACACGCACACTCAACTTAGAGTAATGGCGGGAGGGTGGGCGAATGTCCCGGATTCCGACGGATCGGCCCGGTTGGCGGCGGCGCGCGGGCGGGGGCACACGCGGCGCGCACGGGAGCACGCGGCAGCGCCCCGCCGCGGGGCCCGTCCTCGGACTCCCGGCGGCGGGGCCCGGTCTCAGCGGCCAGGTCTCAGCGGCCCGGCGCGACCTGGTCCTCCGGGAACAGCCGCAGCCGGTGCGCCAGCGCGGCCGCCTCGCCCCGGCCGCCGACCGCGAGCTTGCCCAGGATGTTGGAGACGTGCACGCTCGCGGTCTTCGGAGAGATGTACAGCTCCTCGGCGATCTGCCGGTTGGTCCAGCCGCGCGCGAGCAACCGGAGCACGTCCCGCTCACGGGGGGTGAGGTTGAAGGAGTCGGCGGCGGTCGTGGCCGGCGTCGGCTCCGCCCCCGGGCGCTCGGCGGGGGCGAGGTTCAGCCCGGCTCGCTCGGCGAGGCCGGTGATCTGCCCCGTCAGCACCCGGTCCCCCCGTACGGTCGCCAGTTCGGCCGCCTCGCGCAGCAGTTCGGCCCCGGCCTCGCGCCGCCCGTCCCGGACCTCGGCCTCGCCGGCCCGCAGCAGGGCGAGCACCAGCGGGTGCGGCAGGCCGGTCGGGCGCAGCGCCTCGACCGCCGTGGCCCACTGCGCGGCGGTGTCGGCGCCCTCGGCACGGGCCAGTTCGGCCTCCAGCAGCCGGGCCCAGCCGTGGTGCAGCGGCGCCCGGGGCCGCAGCCCGTCGGCCGCCCTCCGGATCGCGGCCAGCGCCCCGGCCCGGCCCGCCTCGGCCTCCGGCAGGCCCCTGGTGTCCGCCTCCACCCCGGCGGCCTCGGCCAGCAGCGGGTAGACGTCGGACTCGTGGCCGAGCCGCCCCTCCCCCGCCAGCGCGGCGAGCAGTTCGGCCCGGGCCTCCAGCGGCCGGCCGCCGAGGGCGGCGAGCCGCACGGCCAGCCGGCTGATCGGCAGGCTGTGCTGGACCTGGCCGACCCGGTTGGCCGCCCTGGCCTGCGCCAGCATGGTCGCCGCGGTGGGCAGGTCGCCCTGCAGCAGGGCGAGTTCGCCGCGCATCCGGTCCAGGAACTCGGCGTGGGTGCCGCTCAGACTGGTCAGCTCGCAGGCGGCGAGCACCTCGGCGGCCTCCGTCGCCCGCCCGAGGTCGGTCAGCGCCTCGACCAGGTTGCCGGTCAGGATGGTGCCGACGTTGCGCAGCAGGCCGTTGCCGTCCGCGAACTCCAGGCCCTCGCGGGCCAGCCGGACGGCCTCCTCGGCCCGGCCCAGCCCGCGCTGCATGCTGGACAGGTTGTTGAGGCCGCGCAGCAGCAGGTCCGGCACGCCCAGCCGGCGGGCCCGCTCGACCGCCCCGGCGAGCTCGGCGAGCCCGCCCTCGGCGTCACCGTGCAGGTCGTAGCGCAGGCCGCCGAGGGTCATCCGGGCGTGCACCTCGACCGAGTGCGCGCCGACCTCCACGGCGATCCGGATCGCCCGCTCGGCGAGTTCGAGGTGCTCCGGCCCGGGCTGCTTGAGCATCGCCGAGCCGGCCCCGAGCGCGAGCACCTCGGCCTGCACGGCGGACGGCGGCAGCTGCTCCACCAGCCGCAGCGCGTGGCCGATCTCCGCCTCGTCGCCGGAGCGGCGCAGGCTGCCCAGCATCCGGGCCCGGTTGATCCTGAACCAGGCCGCGCGCACCGGGTGCACCGTCTCGTCGACCAGCCGCAGCCCGCGCTTGGCCAGGCTCAGGCCGCGCTCGCGGTCGCCGCTGCGCCGGGCCGCGACCACCGCCTCGGCCAGTACGTCCTCCAGCTGGATCCGGTCGCACTCCTCGTCGGCGGCGCTGTGGTCGCAGGAGCCGGGCGGGTAGGTCTCGGCCCAGTCGTACGGGCGCAGGGTGTGCGCCAGCACGTCCTCGGAGACCAGGTCCCACAGCTCCAGGGCCCGTTCCAGCATGCCCAGCTGCTCGGCGAAGGCGTTGCGCCGGCGGGCCGCGCGGGCGGCGTCCAGGGCGGTCGGCAGGGCGCGGGCCGGGTCGTGCGCGTGGTACCAGTAGTTGGCCAGCCGGGCCGGCAGCGCGTCGGAGGAGACCAGCTGCGGCTGGGCCTCCACGGCGAGCGCGAACTTGCGGTTGATCCGGTGGCGTTCGCCGGGCAGCAGGTCGTCCGAGACCGCCTCGCGGACCAGCGCGTGCCGGAACCGGTAGCCCTCGCCCTCGCTGTCCGGGCGCAGGATGTTGGCGCCGACGGCCGACCGCAGCGCCTCGATCAGCGCCTCCTCGTCGTCGTCCAGGACGGCGGCCAGCAGGGCGTGTTCGACGTGCGAGCCGCCCTCGGCGGCGATCCGCACCACCCGCTGGGCCTCCTCGTCCAGGCCCTCGACCCGCACCAGCAGGATGTCCCGCAGCGAGTCGGTCAGCCCGGCGCCGCAGCCGTCCTCGAAGGCGGTGGCCAGTTCCTCGACGAAGAAGGGGTTGCCCTCCGAGCGGCGGTGGATCCGGTCCACCAGCTGGCGGTCGGGGGTGGCGGTGCCGAGGATGCCGGCCAGCTGGGCGGCCACCTCGCGGCGGACGAACCGCTCCAGCTCCAGGCGCTGGACGGTGCGCAGCCGTTCGAGCTCGGCGAGGAAGGGGCGCAGCGGGTGCCGGCGGTGCAGGTCGTCGCTGCGGTAGGTGGCGACCAGCAGGACCCGGGAGCGGTGCAGGGTGCGCACCAGGAAGGCGAGCAGCTCGCGGGTGGAGCGGTCGGACCAGTGCAGGTCCTCGACGGCGAGGACGAGGGTACGCTCCGCGCCGAGCCGTTCGAACAGCCTCGCGGTGTGCTCGAACAGCCGGGCCCGGCCGTACTCGTCGTTCGGTTCGCCGTCCGCCTCGCCGAACTCGGAGAGCAGTCGGGCGAGGTGGCCCTCGCTGCCGGCCGCTGCGGTCTCGAACTCGGTGCCCAGCGAGCGGTGCAGCCGGCGCAGCGCGGCGGCCAGCGGCGCGTACGGCAGGCCCTCGGCGCCGACCTCCAGACAGCCCCCGAGCGTGGTGACCGCGCCCCGGTCGGCGGCGCGCTGCAGGAACTCCTCCAGCAGCCGGGTCTTGCCGACGCCGGCCTCGCCGCCGATCAGTACGGCCTGCGGGCTGCCGGTGCCCGCCCGGCGCAGCGCGTCGGTCAGTTCGGTGATCTCGCTGCCACGGCCGACGAAGACGGGGCTGACCGATATCTGCTGCATGGAGGCGAGCATGCCATAGCCGGTGGGGACCGGCCGAGAGGATATCTCCCCCGGCGAACGCCCGGAGGGGGAGACGCTCACACGCAGCGTCTCCCCCTCCGGAACTCCGTCGGCACCGTCCTGGTGCCGTGCCGTCAGCATTCGGGCCGACGAACGGGGCGCCGCGAGAAGCGGGCGGCCACCGGGCGCTGCCGCAGCCGGCGGGCCTCCTTGGCCTCGCGCACCAGGCGCTCGTGCTCGGCCTGGGCCACGAGCTCGTGGGCCTGTTGCTGGAAGGTCTGGTACTCGATCATCTTCGGTTCCCCCTGCGGGTCTTCACTGCGTTTCGCTGACAGGTAAGAGCTTCCTCTCCCAGTGGGGGGTGCGGCATCGGGAGCGTGCCCGATCTTCCGGGGCCCGGATGCCTTAGATCGGGGCCCGGGAAAGGTTTAAGGCCCGGCCTCACCCCATTACGGAGGTGAGACCGGGCCTTAGGCCTTACTTAGAGGGACTTAGACGCCTTAGATGCCTTAGGAAGACAGGCCTAGCGGCCTAGGCGCCCCCGATCGGGAGCCCGCTCAGCCGGAGACGCCCAGCTTTTCGAAGATCAGGTCCTTCACGCGGGCGGCGTCCGCCTGGCCGCGGGTGGCCTTCATGACCGCGCCGACCAGCGCGCCCACGGCCTGGACCTTGCCGTCACGGATCTTGGCGGCGATCGCCTCGTTCTCGGCGATGGCCTTGTCCACCGCCTCGCCCAGCGCGGAGTCGTCCGAGACCACGGCCAGGCCGCGCTTCTCGACGATCTCGTCCGGCTCGCCCTCGCCGGCCAGCACGCCCTCGATGACCTGGCGGGCCAGCTTGTCGTTCAGCTTGCCCTCGGCGACCAGCGCGGCGACCCGGGCGACCTGCACCGGGGTGATCGGCTGCTCGCTCAGCTCGGTGCCGGTCTCGTTGGCGCGACGGGCCAGCTCGCCCAGCCACCACTTGCGGGCCTGGTCGGCCGGGGCACCGGCCGCGATGGTCTCCTGGATCAGCTCCACCGCACCGGCGTTCAGGACGGACTGCATGTCCTTGTCGGTGAGGCCCCACTCGGCCTGCAGCCGGGCGCGGCGCACCCGCGGCAGCTCGGGCAGGGCGGCACGCAGCTCCTCGACCCACGCGCGGGCGGGGGCCACCGGCACCAGGTCCGGCTCGGGGAAGTAGCGGTAGTCCTCGGCGTTGTCCTTGATCCGGCCCGAGGTCGTGGTGCCGTTGTCCTCGTGGAAGTGGCGGGTCTCCTGGACGATGGTGCCGCCGTCGGTCAGCACCGTGGCGTGCCGCTGGATCTCGTACCGGGCGGCCCGCTCGACGCTGCGCAGCGAGTTGACGTTCTTGGTCTCCGAGCGGGTGCCGAAGGTCTCGGTGCCGTTCGGGCGCAGCGACAGGTTGACGTCGCAGCGCATCTGGCCCTTGTCCATCCGGGCCTCGGAGACGCCGAGCGAGCGGATGACCTCGCGCAGCTCGGCCACGTACGCCTTGGCGACCTCGGGGGCGCGCTCGCCGGCGCCCTCGATCGGCTTGGTGACGATCTCGATCAGCGGGATGCCGGCCCGGTTGTAGTCCAGCAGCGAGTGGGTGGCGCCGTGGATGCGGCCGGTCGCGCCACCGACGTGGCTGGACTTGCCGGTGTCCTCCTCCATGTGGGCGCGCTCGATCTCCACGCGGAAGGTCGAGCCGTCCTCCAGCTGCACGTCGAGGTAGCCGTTGAAGGCGATCGGCTCGTCGTACTGCGAGGTCTGGAAGTTCTTGGGCATGTCCGGGTAGAAGTAGTTCTTCCGCGCGAACCGGCACCACTCGGCGATGTCGCAGTTCAGCGCCAGGCCGATCTTGACGGCCGACTCCACGCCGATCGCGTTGACCACCGGCAGCGAGCCCGGCAGGCCCAGGCAGGTCGGGCAGGTCTGGCTGTTCGGCTCGGCACCCAGCTCGGTCGAGCAGCCGCAGAACATCTTGGTCTTGGTACCGAGCTCGACGTGGACCTCAAGGCCCATCACCGGGTCGTACGACGCCAGAGCGTCCTCGTAGGAGACCAGGGTCATGACGCTCACAGCGTCCCTTCTCAACTAAAGACTCGGGAGGTACGGGCCCGGCCGCCGCTCACGCGGGGCCGGGCCTGGGCACTCGGCTCGGCTCAGCCCAGCAGCACGTCGTCGGAGCCCAGCCGGCGCAGCTCGCGCACCAGCAGGGCGGTGCCGGTGACCAGCGCGGCCGCGCCGACCAGGGCGTTGACCAGCTTGAGGGTGTCGCTCTCCTCGCGGGCCTTGCGGACGTCCTTGACCACGGAGATCGCGCCGAAGGCGCTGGTGCCGATGGACAGCCACAGACCGGGCTTGGAGTGCTTGAAGCCCTTCAGCGAAGCGGACTGGGACTTCGCCTTCTCGATCTTGCTCACAGTGCCGGTGCCTCCTCCAGCAGGGTGTGCCCCCACTTGTCGTTGAGTGCGGCCTCGACGGCGCCGCCCACGCGGTACAGGCGGTCGTCCGCCATCGCGGGCGCGATGATCTGCAGGCCGACCGGGAGATTGTCCTCCGGAGCGAGGCCGACCGGCAGCGACATGGCCGCGTTGCCCGCCAGGTTCGACGGGATCGTGCACAGGTCGGCCAGGTACATCGCCATCGGGTCGTCGGCGCGCTCGCCGATCGGGAAGGCGGTGGTCGGCGTGGTCGGCGAGACCAGCACGTCCACGCCGGCGAAGGCGGTGTCGAAGTCCCGCGAGATGAGCGTGCGGACCTTCTGGGCCGAGCCGTAGTAGGCGTCGTAGTAGCCCGAGGACAGGGCGTAGGTGCCCAGGATGATGCGGCGCTTGACCTCGTCGCCGAAGCCGGCCTCGCGGGTCAGCGCGGTGACCTCCTCGGCCGAGCGGGTGCCGTCGTCGCCGACCCGCAGGCCGTAGCGCATCGCGTCGAAGCGGGCCAGGTTGGAGGAGCACTCGCTGGGCGCGATCAGGTAGTACGCCGGCAGCGCCAGGGTGAACGACGGGCAGGAGACCTCGACGACCTCGGCGCCCAGCTCGCGCAGCAGCTCCACCGACTCGTCGAAGCGCTGCATCACGCCGGCCTGGTAGCCCTCGCCGGCGAACTCCTTGACCACGCCGATCCGCATGCCGCGGACGTCGCGCATCCGCGCGGCCTCGACCACGGCCGGGACCGGCGCGTCGATCGAGGTGGAGTCCAGCGGGTCGTGCCCGGCGATGGCCTCGTGCAGCAGCGCCGCGTCCAGCACGGTGCGGGCGCACGGGCCGCCCTGGTCCAGGCTGCTGGAGAAGGCGACCAGGCCGTAGCGGGACACCGAGCCGTAGGTCGGCTTGACGCCGACGGTGCCGGTGACGGCGCCCGGCTGGCGGATCGAGCCGCCGGTGTCGGTGCCGATCGCCAGCGGGGCCTCGAAGGCGGCCAGCGCGGCGGCCGAACCGCCGCCGGAGCCGCCGGGGATGCGGGTGAGGTCCCACGGGTTGCCGGTCGGGCCGTAGGCGGAGTTCTCGGTGGAGGAGCCCATCGCGAACTCGTCCATGTTGGTCTTGCCCAGGATGACGACGCCGGCGTCCTTGAGACGGGTCGTCAGCGTGGCGTCGTAGGGCGGGATCCAGCCCTCGAGCATCTTGGAGCCGCAGGTGGTCGGGACGCCCTTGGTGGTGAAGACGTCCTTCAGCGCGAGCGGGACGCCGGCCAGCGGGCCCAGCTCCTCGCCCTTGGCGCGCTTCTCGTCGACGGCCCTGGCCGCGGCCAGCGCGCCGTCGGTGTCGACGTGCAGGAAGGCGTTGACCTTCTTGTCGACGGCGTCGATGCGGTCCAGGTGCGCCTGTGCGACCTCGACGGCCGACACCTCACCCTTGGCGATGGCGCCCGCGGTCTCCGCGGCGGTGTACTTGATCAGCTCGGTCATCTCGGTCAGTCCTCCCCGAGGATCTGCGGCACACGGAAACGCTGCTCCTCGGCGGCGGGGGCGCCGGACAGCGCCTGCTCCGGGGTGAGCGAGGGCCGCACCTCGTCCGCGCGCATGACGTTGGTCAGCGGCAGCGGGTGGGAGGTCGGCGGGACGTCCTGTCCGGTGACCTCGGAAACGCGGGCGACCGCGCCGATGATCACGTCGAGCTGCTCGGCGAAGTGGTCCAGCTCTTCGGGCTTCAGCTCAAGACGCGACAGCCGGGCGAGGTGGGCGACCTCCTCGCGCGTGATGCCAGGCATGCAGCGATCCTCAGGGTGAGTTCTGGTGAGACCCGGCGGTGCCTTGCGAGCGGTGCCGGGCCCGGGCAGGAGCAGCCTGGTTCGGCGCTCCGTCCTCATGGTCTTTGGACCCCATCCTATGGGGCCCGGCCCGGCCACCGGCCAACGAGTGAGCCGAGGTGCCCGTCACTGCCGGAGCGGGGTGTCCGTCCCGGTGTCCCCCGGATGCCCCCGGGTGTTCCCGGCGGCCCCGCCGCCGGGTGCCTCACTGCGGGCGGGAGGGGGCCCAACTCTGCGGCCCCGGCGCCTTGATCTCCAGCTGCGCGGCCTGCACCGCCTGGACCACGGGCGGCAGCACAGGGGGCAGGACCGGCGGCAGGACGGGCGGGAGCGTCGGCGGCAGCACCGGCGGGCCGGCCGGCTGGACCACCGGCTTGCCCCCCTGGACCGGCTGGAGGCCGGCCCGCCACCGGGGCGGCGCGCCCAGCCGCTCCACCGGCGGGGCGCCGGTGCGGTGCACCCGCAACCAGGCGGTGGCCTGCTCGGCCGGCAGCGCCGCCGACACCAGCCAGCCCTGGACGGCGTCCACGCCCATGCAGTGCAGCCGCTCCCAGGTCTCGTCGTCCTCGACGCCCTCGGCGACCACGGTCAGGCCCAGCGAGTGGGCGAGCTCCACCGAGCAGCGGACCACCGCCGCGTCGTGGTCGTCGGCGACCATCCGGGAGACGAAGGAGCGGTCGATCTTCAGCTCGCCGACCGGCAGGCTGCGCAGCCGCACCAGCGAGGAGTGTCCGGTGCCGAAGTCGTCCAGGGACATCCCGACGCCGTAGCCGCGCAGCTCCGCGAGGGTGTCGGCGGCCCGCCGGGAGTCGTCCAGCAGCAGCCGCTCGGTGATCTCCAGCTGGAGCGCGTGGGCCGGCACCTGGTGGCGCACGAGATGGCCGGCGACGCGCTGGGCGAAGCCGGGGTTGAGCACGTCCCGCGGCGAGACGTTGACCGCGACCTGCACCTGGAGGCCCTGGTCGCGCCAGTACGCGAGCTGGCCGACCGCCGCCTCCAGCACGTAGTCGGTGAGCCGGGGCATCAGCCCGCTGGACTCGGCGAGCCCGACGAACTCGTCCGGGGAGACCCGGCCCTGGCCGGGGCGGTCCCAGCGCAGCAGCGCCTCCAGGCCGACCACCCGGCCGTCGAAGGCCACCTTCGGCTGGTAGTGCAGCTGCACCTCGCCGGTCTCCAGGGCCCGCCGCAGGTCGCCGAGCAGCCCGATCCGGTACGGGGTGTCGGCGTCCTGGGTCTCGTCGTACTGGGCGACGCCGTGGCAGCCGCGCTGGGCGTGGCCCATCGCGACGTCGGCCCGGCGCAGCAGGGACTCGGCGTCCTGGGCGTGCTGCGGGTAGACGCAGACGCCGCCGGTGGCCTCCAGGACGAGCAGCAGCCCGTCCAGCCGGATCGGGGCGGCGAGTTCGGTGATCAGCGCCTTGGCGACCCGTTCCAGGCTGTCCGGGCAGTTGATGCCGGGCAGCAGGACGGCGAACTCGTCGCCGCCCATCCGGGCCACCATCGGGCGGCCGCGCCGGTAGTGCCGGGGCAGCCCGGCGAAGACGTCGTCGATGGACTCCCGGGTGGGGCTGCCGGCCGGGCCGCCGGAGCGCAGTGCGCGGTGCAGCCGGCGGGCGATGTGAACCAGCAGCCGGTCACCAGCCGTATGACCTAGTGTGTCGTTGAGTGATCGGAATCGATCGAGGTCAAGCAGGATGAGACCGACGCTGTAGCCCTGGTCGCACTCGGCGATCGCCTCCTGGGCGGCCAGCAGCAGGGCCTGACGGTTGGGCAGGTCCGTCAGCGGGTCGGTCAGCTGGTCGCGGGCGCGGTCCCGGGCGATCCGCCAGGCCGCCACCAGCACGGCCAGGGGCACCGCGAACAGCGGCAGCAGCTCGGGTTCGTACCGGTAGACCAGGACGGCCAGCGGGATGAGCGGCGCGGCTCCGGCCAGCAGCACGCCGAGCAGCAGGACCGCACCCGCCACCCCCTGCGGCGGGCGTGTGGGCGCACCGCCGGTCGTACGATCCATAAGCCCTGTCCTCCGTCGGGCCCGCCCCGTCAGGCCGCCTTACGGTGAGGCACCGTGCCGGTACCGACAGCTGCCGGGCATGGAGCGACCCCGAGGAGCACCGGCTCAGCCGGTGCCCCCACCCCTGCTGACACTCTGTTGCGCTCCAGGGTATGCCGGGGTCGACCCGGTGGGCAGACTTTCGGACAACCGGAAACGCGCCACCGCGCCCGGGTGTCGCACAGTGACACAATGCCCGCTTTCACCGTACGGCACCCGGTGACGCTGCATCAGGACGATAACAACCCGGTTCCGGCCACCCGCCGCTCGGGGCGGCCCCGGATCAGCCCTCGGCGGGCTCCTCCCGCGGCGGCGCGGCCTCCTCCGGCTCCGGAAGTCCCAGGTGGGCGCGGGCGGCGGCCGGCCCGTCGGCCAGCAGGACGGCGAAGCCCGCGTCGTCCAGGACCGGCAGTCCGAGCTGAACTGCCTTGTCGTACTTGGACCCTGGGTTGTCACCGGCGACCACGAAATGGGTCTTCTTCGAAACCGAACCGGTCACCTTCGCTCCGCGCGAGGTCAGCGCCTCCTTGGCACCGTCCCGGGTGTGGCCGGCCAGCGTGCCCGTCACCACCACGGTCAGACCCTCCAGCGGGCGCTCCGCCTCCTCCTCGTCCGCGAACTCCTCGGTGAAGCGGACACCGGCGGCACGCCACTTCTCCAGGATGTCGCGGTGCCACTGCTCCTGGTACCACTCCACCACCGACCGGGCGATGATCGGACCGACGCCCTCCACCGCGGCCAGCTCCTCCTCGGTGGCCGAGAAGATCCGGTCCAGGTCACGGAACTCCCGGGCCAGCTCCTGCGCCGCGACCGGGCCCACGTGCCGGATCGAGAGACCGTTGAGGAACCGCCACAGCGGACGGTCCTTCACCTTCTCCAGGTTCTCCAGCAGGACTCCGGCGGTCTTCTTGGGCTCGCCCTTCTGGTTGGCGAAGAAGGTGGCCTTCTTCTCCTTGCCGGTGCGGTCGTCCAGCTTCGGCATGCCGGTCTTCTGGTCCCGCACCAGCACCTCGATCGGCAGCAGCTGCTCCATCGTCAGCCCGAAGATGTCGCCCTCGTCCTTCACCGGCGCCTCGGCCGGCTCCAGCGGCTGGGTCAGCGCCGTCGCCGCGACGTAGCCCAGGCCCTCCACGTCCAGCGAGGACCGGCCGCCCAGGAAGGCGATCCGCTCCCGGATCTGGGCCGGGCAGAACTGCGCGTTGGGGCAGCGCAGATCGATGTCGCCCTCGGCCATCGGACGCAGCTCCGCCCCGCACTCGTGGCAGTGCGAGGGCATCACGAACGCCCGCTCGGTGCCGTCCCGCAGGTCCTCCACCGGGCCGAGGATCTCCGGGATGACGTCACCGGCCTTGCGCAGCACGATCGTGTCGCCGAGCAGCACGCCCTTCGCCTTGACGACGTCCTGGTTGTGCAGCGTCGCGTACTGCACCATCGAGCCGGCCACCTTCACCGGCTCGGCCAGCACCGCGTACGGGGTGGCCCGGCCGGTGCGGCCGATGCCGACCTTGATCTCGGCGAGCTTGCCGGTGACCTCCTCCGGCGGGTACTTCCAGGCGATCGCCCAGCGCGGGGACTTGGAGGTGGCGCCGAGCCGGCCCTGCAGGGCGATCTCGTCCACCTTGACGACCACGCCGTCGATCTCGTGCTCGACCGAGTGCCGCTGCTCGCCGAACTTCCCGATGAACGCCCGCACCTCGTCGAGGGTCTTCACCACCCGGTTGTGCCGGGCCGTCGGCAGCCCCCACCCGCGCAGCAGCTCGTAGGCGTGCGACTGGTTGTCGATGTCGAAGCCGACCCGGGCGCCGATGCCGTGCACCACCATGTGCAGCGGGCGCGAGGCGGTCACGTGCGGGTCCTTCTGGCGCAGCGAACCGGCCGCCGCGTTGCGGGGGTTCATGAACAGCCGGATCAGCGCCCGGGGCCGCTTGCCCTCCTTGGCGCGCTCCTCGTTCTCCGCGCGGCGGCGCTCGTTCTCCGCCACGAACGAGGCGTTGAGCGCCTCGAAGGCCTCGGTCGGGAAGTAGACCTCGCCGCGGATCTCCACCAGCTCGGGGACGTCCTCCCCCTTGAGCTGGTGCGGGATCTCCTTGATGGTGCGCACGTTGGCGGTGATGTCCTCGCCCACCCGGCCGTCGCCGCGCGTCGCCGCCTGCACCAACTGGCCGTTCTCGTAGGTGAGGTTGACGGCCAGGCCGTCCACCTTGAGCTCGCACAGGTAGTGGTAGTCGATGCCGTGCAGCTCGCCGGCGACCCGCTCGGCCCAGGCGGCGAGCTCCTCGTCGTCCATCGCGTTGTCGAGGCTGAGGAGGCGCTCGCGGTGCTCGACCTCGGCGAACAGCCCGGTGGCGGCGCCGCCGACCCGCTGCGTCGGGGAGTCGGGGGTGACCAGGACGGGGTGCTCGGCCTCGATCGCCTCCAGCTCGCGCATCAGGGCGTCGAACTCGGAGTCGCTGACGACCGGTGCGTCCTGCTCGTAGTACCGGACGCGGTGGTCGGTGATCTCCTGCGCCAGCTCGGCGTGCCGCCGGCGCACCTCCGCCGGGACGTCCTCCCAGCCCTCGACAGCCGTCACCGCAAGCCCTCCTACGTTCTCATTCCGGGTTGTCCACCAGGCTCTGCGCCGCCCGCGCCGCGAGCGACAGCGCCCCGCGCGCGTACGCCGGGGAGGCCCCGGCGAGCCCGCAGGTCGGCGTCACCAGCACGCGACGGCCCAGCAGCTCCGGGGCGAACCCGAGCCTGCGCCACAAGGTCCTGACACCCTGGACACTACCGGCCGGGTCCGACACCGCCTGGTCAGTGGAGGGGACGACACCAGCGAGGATCGCCGTGCCCGCCTCCACCGCCTCGCCCAGGTCGTCGTCCGAACGGTCGGTGAGGAGCGAGAAGTCCAGCGAGATGCCGGCCACTCCGGCCCGGCGCAGCAGCGGGATCGGCACGTCCGGCGCGCAGCTGTGCACCACGACGGGGGCGTCCAGGCCGCGGATCACCTCCCGCAGCACCTCCTCGGCGACCTGCCGGTCGACGGAGCGCAGCCGCTGGAAGCCGCTCGCGGTCTTCACCGAGCCGGCCAGCACGGCGGGCAGCGAGGGCTCGTCCAGCTGGAGGACGACCTCGGCGCCGGGGATCCGCTTGCGGACCTCGGCCAGGTGGCGGCGCAGGCCCTCGGTGAGCGAGCCGGCGATGTCCCGGCAGGCGCCGTGATCGGCGAGCGCCTTCTCGCCGTGCCGCAGTTCGACGCTCGCCGCCAGCGTCCACGGGCCGACCGCCTGGACCTTGAGCGCGCCCCGGTAGCCCTGGGTGAACTCCTCCAGGGCGTCCAGGTCCTCGCCGAGCCAGGAGTGGGCCCGCCGGGTGTCCCGGCCGGGGCGGTCGGTGAACCGCCAGCCGCTGGGCTCGGTCTGCGCGAACAGCTCGACCAGGAAGCCGGCGCCGCGGCCGATCATGTCGGCGCCCGGGCCGCGGGCCGGCAGCTCCGGCAGGAACGGCAGCTGCTCCAGCGCCCCGGTGGCGGTCCTGGCCGCCTCCCGGGCGTCGGTACCGGGCAGCGAGCCGACGCCGGTGGCGGCGCCGCGCAGGTCGGGGAAGGGGTGTGGGGTGCTCACCCGCCCGAGCCTAGTGCGCGGCACCGGTGACCGGTTCCAGCGGCCCGGGTCAGGCGGCCCGGGTCAGCTCGTGTCAGCTTGGGTCAGCGGCCAGGGCGGACGGTGATCTCGGTGATCTCCGCGTCCCGGGAGGCGTCCAGGGCGGCCAGGACCGCCTTGGCGACGGACTCCGGCTCGATCCAGCGGCCGGCGTCGTACTCCTTGCCCTCCTGCTGGTGCACCTTCACCTGCATCGCGGTCGCGGTGCGGCCCGGGTAGACCGAGGTGACCCGGACGCCGCCGGCGTGCTCCTCCTGGCGCAGCGAGTCGGCCAGCGCCTTCAGACCGTGCTTGCTCGCCGCGTACGCCGACCACTCGGCGTGGGCGTTCAGGCCGGCGCCGGAGTTGACGAAGACCACGTGGCCCTTGGCCAGGCGGAGCGAGGGCAGCAGCAGCCGGGTCAGCTCCGCGGGGGCGACCAGGTTGACGTTCAGCGTCTCCTGCCAGGCCTTCACCGGCAGGTCCCCGACCGTACCCAGCTCGACCACGCCCGCCACGTGCAGCAGCGAGTCCAGCTCGCCGGGCAGCGCCTGGTGGCCGAAGGCCCAGGACAGCTTCGCCGGGTCGCCCAGGTCGCCGACGAGGGTGCGCGCACCGGGGAAACGTTCCCGCAGCTCGGCGGCGCGACGGGCGTCACGGGCCAGCAGCCAGAGGTCGTCCCCGCGCTCGGCGAGCTTCCCGGCCAGGACGGCGCCGATGCCGGAGCCGGCGCCGGTGATCAGATGTGCAGCCATGGGTCCGATCCTCTCAGGCCTTGAGCTGCGCGAACACCTCGGCGGGCGTGTCGGCGAAGGTGACCAGCTCGGCCAGCGGCCGCGGCAGGAAGCCCTCGGCGTCCATCCGCTCCAGCTGGGTCCGCAGGCCCGAGTAGAAGCCCTCGGTGTCCAGGAGGACCACCGGCTTCTCGAACATGCCGTGCTTCTTGAGCTCCAGCACCTCGGTGACCTCGTCCAGCGTGCCCAGCCCGCCCACCAGCACGACGATCGCGTCCGCGCGGGCCGCCAGCTCCGCCTTCCGCTCGGCCAGGTCGGCGGTCATCACCAGCTCGTCCGCGCCGACGTAGCCCTTGTGCTTCAGCATCTCGACCATCACGCCGACCAGCCGGCCGCCGGCCGCCTTCACCTCGTCGGCCAGCAGCCCCATCAGCCCGGCGTTCGACCCGCCCCAGACCAGGGTGTGCCCGCCCTCCCCGAGGAGCCGGGCGAACTCCGCGGCGGGGGCGGAGTAGCGGTCGTCGAGCGAGTACGCGGAGCAGAAGACAGTGATGTTCATAGTGCCCCCTGGTCTATCACGCCGCCCCGGACGAGCCCACCGGCATTACCCCCGGCCACCGCTGCCCGGCCACCGGGGATCAGTCCTTGTACGGAAGGAGCTTCGACAGGCTCAGCGTGAAGCCGAAGGGCTCCGGGATGCCGATCGCGTCGCCGAACTTCCGGTCGCTGCGGACGTGGTACCGGTCGTGGTCCGGCTCGGAGAACAGCGTCACCGTCTGCTGGCGCGGGTCCACGATCAGATAGAGCGGAATGCGCATCACGGCGTAGTCGTGCAGCTTGTCCATCCAGTCGTTGCCCGGATTGGACGGCGAGACGATCTCCACGGCGATCAGGGCTTCCGCGGCGGGAGCCTTGTTCCCCGCCTCCGAGAGCACCTCCACCGGCAGGTACGTCAGGTCCGGCTCGCGCCCCTTGGAGACGTCCGGACTGACGATCTCGCTCCGCTCGCTGGGGAGGTAGCCGTCGGGGGCGTGCCGCTCGAACTGCCGGCGCACCTGGGCCACGTTGAGCTGATGGATGTTGGACGGCGACGCCTGCATGATCAGCGTGTCTCCGGACCATTCGATCCGGACGCCTTCCGGGGCGATCCGCTCCAGTTCCTCGATGAAGTCGCGGTGCTGCTCGTAGAAGGTCATGCCGTCCTCTCCGGAGGGTGTGCCTCGGGCATCGCTCTTCCGTCCACTATGACGCAACCCGGGTGAAGGCCCGGCGGTAGGAGCGGGGTGGGACTCCGCGGCGGCGGACGAACTGTTCGCGCAGGACGGCCGCGCTGCCGTAGCCGACCCGGCGGGCGACCTCCTCGACCGGCAGGTCCGTCGTCTCCAGGAGCTCCTCGGCGCCGCTCAGCCGCAGCTCCCGCAGCCAGGCGTGCGGGGTGGTGCCGGTGGCCGCGGCGAAGCGGCGGGCGAAGGAGCGCTTGCTCATCATCGCCCGCCGGGCCAACTCCGCGACCGGCAGCGGCTCGTGGAGGTGCCCGCGGGCCCAGGCCAGCACCTCGGCCAGCCGCTCGTCCTCGCCGTCCTCGGGGACGGGCGCGGCCAGGTACTGGGCCTGGCCGCCGTCGCGGTGGGACGGCAGCACCATGTCCCGGGCGATGTGGTTGGCCAGGGCCGTCCCGTGCTCCCGCCTGATCAGGTGCAGGCAGAGGTCGAAGCCCGCGGCGGCGCCCGCGCCCGTGGTGATCCGCCCCTCGTCCAGGTAGAGCGCGTCGGGCTCGACCACGACCTCCGGGTACGTCCGGGCCAGCAGCTCGGCGAACCGCCAGTGCGTGGTGGCCCGGCGGCCGTCGAGCAGTCCGGCGGCGGCCAGCGCGAACGCGCCGACGCAGTGCGCCGCCACCAGCGCGCCCCGCCCGTGCGCGGCCGACAGCGCCTCCAGCACGGCGGGCGGGGGCGGCGTACGGAACCCGGCCCCCGGCAGGGCGAGCACCAGGTCGGCGGCGGCCAGCCGGTCCAGGCCGTGCTCGACCGCGATCGGTATGCCGAGGTCGGTCGGGACGCTGCCCGTCCGGTCCGTGCAGAGGGCGAAGTCGAAGCCCGGCGCGGCCTGCCCGTGCGGGCCGAACACCTCGGCGACGATGCCGACGGCCAACATGCCGACGCCGGGCGGGACGTAGGCGGCGACGGTGGTGAAGGGAGCCATCCGTGGATGGTGGCACATTTCCTGCGATCAGTGGCATCCGTGCCACTCGTCGGCGATCGGTCCAGCCGACAGGATCGAACCATGAACGACGCACCCCTCGGCCGCAGCGCCGAGTACCAGGTCCTGACCACCGGCTACGTCGGCTCCACCGGCCCCGGAGTCGCCGCCACCGTCTCCTACATCGCGGACGCCGGACGCCATGTGATCTTCGACCCCGGCATGGTCGCCGGCCACGACGACATCCTCGGCCCGCTCGCCGAACTGGGCCTCGGCCCCGACGACATCACCGACGTCGTCCTCAGCCACCACCACCCCGACAACACGATGAACGTCGGCCTCTTCGGCAAGGCCCGGGTCCACGACCACAAGGTCGAGTACCAGGGCCACCACTGGACCAACCGCGACGCCGAGGGCTACGAACTCACCCCCTCGCTGAAGCTGATCCGCACCCCCGGCCACAGCCACGAGGACATCACCCTGCTCGCCGGGACGGAGTCGGGCGTCGTCGCCTTCGCCGGCGACCTGTGGTGGCACCGGCACGGCCCCGCCGACGACCCGGTCGCCCCCGACCGCGAGGTCCTGCGCGCCTCCCGCCGCCGGGTCCTGGCGGCGGCGGACGTCATCGTCCCCGGCCACGGCGCCCCGTTCACGGCCGACGACAACCCGCCGCTCTAGGACCCGTCCCGGCAGAAGGGGACTACGCGTTGACGGCCGGGCGCTCGGTCGTCGCGATGGTCGCGGAGCCGACGACGCGGGTGCCGTCGTAGAGCACGACGGCCTGACCGGGGGCGATGCCGCGGACCGGGGTGTCGAGCTGCACCCGGAGCTCGCCGTCGACCACCGAGGCGGTCACCGGGACCTCCTCGCCGTGGGCGCGGAGCTGGGCGGTGTAGCGACCGTCGGCCAGGGGCTCGGTGCCGCACCAGCGGGGGCGGATGGCGGTGAGCCCGGTGACGTCGAGGCCCTCGACCGGGCCGACGGTCACGGTGTTGTTCACCGGGGAGATGTCCAGCACGTAGCGCGGCTTGCCGTCGGCGGCCGGGCGGCCGATCCGCAGGCCCTTGCGCTGGCCGATGGTGAAGCCGTACGCACCGTCGTGCTCGCCGAGCTTGGTGCCGTCGACGTCGAGGATGTCGCCGGTCGCGGTGCCGAGGTGCTTGGCGAGGAAGCCCTGGGTGTCGCCGTCCGCGATGAAGCAGATGTCGTGGCTGTCGGGCTTCTTCGCCACGGCCAGGCCCCGCCGCTCGGCCTCCTCGCGGATGGCTTCCTTGGTGGTGTCGCCGAGCGGGAAGAGGGAGTGGGCGAGCTGGTCGGCGTCGAGCACGCCCAGCACGTACGACTGGTCCTTGGCCGCGTCGACAGCCCGGTGCAGTTCGCGCGCGCCGTCCGGCAGGTCGACGATCCGGGCGTAGTGGCCGGTGCAGACGGCGTCGAAGCCGAGGGCGATCGCCTTGTCGAGCAGCGCGGCGAACTTGATCTTCTCGTTGCAGCGCAGGCAGGGGTTCGGGGTCCGCCCGGCGGCGTACTCGGCGACGAAGTCGTCGATGACGTCCTCGCGGAACCGCTCCGCCAGGTCCCAGACGTAGAACGGGATGCCGATCACGTCGGCGGCCCGCCAGGCGTCCCGGGAGTCCTCGATGGTGCAGCAGCCGCGGGCGCCGGTGCGGAAGGACTGCGGGTTGGCGGAGAGCGCCAGGTGGACGCCGGTCACCTCGTGGCCCGCTTCGACGGCGCGGGCGGCGGCGACGGCGGAGTCGACTCCGCCGGACATCGCCGCGAGCACGCGCAGTCGGCCGGTGGACGGTGTGGTCGGGGCACCCGGGAAGTCAGTCATGGTGACTACAAGAGTACGGGGCCGCCGGACATGCCCGGGCGGGGAAAACCTACCGCCGCACCGACGCCAGCCCGGCGTTGCGCGCCCGCTGGACGACCGGCCCGATGGCCTCGGCGAGCGCGGTGACGTCCTCCCGCACCGAGGTGTGCCCGAGCGAGAACCGCAGCGACGCGCGCGCCAGCAGCGGGTCGACGCCCATGGCGAGCAGCACGTGGCTGGGCTGCGGCACCCCGGCGGTGCAGGCCGAGCCGGTCGAGCACTCGATGCCGGCCGCGTCGAGCAGCATCAGCAGCGCGTCGCCCTCGCAGCCGGGGAAGGAGAAGTGGGCGTTGGCGGGGAGCCGGCCTCCAGGCTTGGGGTCGCCGTTGAGCACGGCGTCGGGCACGGCGGCCAGCACCGCCGAGACCAGGGAGTCCCGCAGCGCGCCGAGCACCACCGCGTGCTCCTCGCGGTGGGCCACGGCCACCGCCGCGGCGGCCGCGAAGCCGGCGGCGCCGGGGGCGTCCAGGGTGCCGGAGCGCACGTCGCGTTCCTGGCCGCCGCCGTGGAGCAGCGGTACGGGCGTGGCGCCGCGGGAGAGCAGCAGGGCGCCGATGCCGAACGGGCCGCCGATCTTGTGGCCGGTGACGGTGAGCGCGGTGAGCCCGGACTCGGCGAAGGAGACCGGGAGCTGACCGAGCGCCTGCACCGCGTCGGCGTGCATCGGGATGCCGTACTCGGCGGCGACGGCGGCGAGTTCGCGCACCGGCTGGACGGTGCCGACCTCGTTGTTGGCCCACATCACGGTGACCAGGGCGACCGACGAGGGGTCGCGCTCGACGGCCGCGCGCAGCGCCTCGGGGTGCACCCGCCCGTACTCGTCCACCGGCAGGTACTCGACGGTGGCGCCCTCGTGCTCGGAGAGCCAGTGCACCGCGTCCAGGACGGCGTGGTGTTCGACGGGGCTGCTCAGCACCCGGGTGCGGGCCGGGTCGGCGTCGCGGCGGGCCCAGTAGAGGCCCTTGACCGCGAGGTTGTCGGACTCGGTGCCGCCGCCGGTGAACACGATCTCGCTGGGGCGGGCGCCGAGCGATTCGGCGAGCGACTCGCGGGACTCCTCGACCACCCGGCGGGCCCGGCGGCCGGCCGCGTGCAGGGCCGAGGCATTGCCGACCACCCCCAGGTGCGCCGTCATCGCGGCGATCGCCTCGGGCAGCATCGGCGTGGTCGCCGCATGGTCCAGGTATGGCATAACCATCCGATTGTAGAGGGCTTCCGGGCGCCGCACCCCGGGCCTGCGCATCGTTCCGGCCATCGCCCGGCCGGTGACACCGCGGCAGCACTGGTCTGCACCAATGCCGGACGGCGGTGTCCGGACCGATTTGTACCACTGTGCCGTCCAGCGGTTAGCCTGGCGGACGTTTCTCAGCCGGATCCACGGGGGCGTCATGTCGCAGTCGGTCGACCGCGCGCTGACCCTGCTCGACGCGCTCGGTGAGGCCCCGCTCTCGCTGGAGCAGGCCGCGAGCAGCCTCGGGGTGCACAAGTCCACCGCGCTGAGGCTGCTGCGCACCCTGGAGGAGCACGGCTTCGCCCGGCGCCAGCCCGACCTGCGCTACCGCCTCGGCGGCCGGGTGCTCTCGCTGGCCCACCGCGCGCTGGAGGACTTCGACGTCCGGCAGGTCGCCGCGCCGTACCTGGCCGCGCTCAACGCCCGCTGCGGCTACACCGTGCGCCTCGCCGTGCTGCACGACGGCGAGGTGCTCTACCTGGACGAGGTGGCCGGACCGTCGGCCGCCGAGCCGTCCCGGATCGGGCGCCGCGCCCCGGTGACGGGTACGGCGGTCGGCCGGGTGCTGCTCGCCGGGCTGCCCGCGGACGGCGCCGAGGAGCCCGAGCTGGCGGCGGTGCGCCGCCGGGGCTGGGCGGCCGAGTCGGCCGAGCACCGGGAGCCGGTGACCTGCGTGGCCGCACCGGTCGAGGGCAGCGGCGGACGGACGGTCGCGGCCTGCGCGCTGAGCGCCCCGGCCGGCGAGGTGCCGCCGGCCGAGCTGGCCCGGATGGTCCCGGAGCTGCTCTGCACGGCCGAGGCGATCTCGCTGGCGTACGGCGGCTCGCCTACTCCTCGCTGGTGCGAGAACCGTTGCGGTGCCAGGCCCGCGGGGCGCGCCAGCCGTACTTGAGGGCGAGCATCCGCAGGCCGAAGGCGGTGAGCGCGGCGGCGGTGCCGGTCAGGCCGGTGAGCCGGTCGGTGCCGATCAGCAGCGCGACCAGGGCGGCGCCGACCAGGGCCGGGACGGCGTAGATCTCCCGGTCCCAGCGCAGCAGCGAGGGGATCTCCCCGGCCAGGATGTCGCGGATCACGCCGCCGCCGGCCGCGGTCACCATGCCGAGCGCGATCGCGGCGACCGCGCCGAGCCCGTAGTCGTGCGCCTTGGCGGTGCCGGTGACGCAGAACAGCCCGAGCCCGAGGGCGTCCAGGGTCTGCACGGCGCGGTTGATCCGCTCGACCTCGGGGTGCAGGAAGAACACCACCAGGGCGGCGGCGAGCGGGGTCACGAAGTAGCCGAGGTTGGTGAAGGCGGCAACCGGGGTCGCCCCGATCACCAGGTCGCGCATCACCCCGCCGCCGAGGGCCGTGACCTCGGCCAGCACACAGATCCCGAAGATGTCCATGTTCTTGCGGACGGCGAGCAGGCCCCCGGAGAGGGCGAAGACGAAGATGCCGACGAGGTCCAGCGACTGCTGCACGTCGGAGGGGAAGATCTGCGAGGTCACCACACAACTATGACCTGTGCGGAACCCTCCCCTCCGCCTGCGCTGTCAGGAGGAGACCTTCTCCGGCGTGCTCTCGGGGGCGTTCTCCGGGAAGTGACACGCCACCTGGTGCCCGGTCTTCAGCGCCACCAGCGGCGGCTCCTGGGTGGAGCAGACGTCCTGCGCCTTCCAGCAGCGGGTGCGGAAGCGGCAGCCGCTGGGCGGGTTGATCGGGGAGGGGACGTCGCCGGTGAGCAGGATCCGCTCGCGCCCGGCGCGCTGCCGGCGGCGCGGGTCGGGGACCGGCACGGCGGACATCAGCGCGTTGGTGTACGGGTGCATCGGGCTGCGGTAGAGCGAGTCCCGGTCGGCGATCTCCACGACCTTGCCGAGGTACATCACGGCGACCCGGTCCGAGACGTGCCGGACCACCGAGAGGTCGTGCGCGATGATCAGATAGGTCAGGCCGAGCTCCTTCTGGAGGTCGTCCAGCAGGTTGACCACCTGCGCCTGGATCGAGACGTCCAGGGCCGAGACCGGCTCGTCCGCGACGATCATCTTCGGCTTCAGGGCGAGCGCCCGGGCGATGCCGATGCGCTGGCGCTGGCCGCCGGAGAACTCGTGCGGGTAGCGGTTGTAGTGCTCGGGGCTGAGGCCGCACAGCTCCAGCAGCTCCTGGACGGCCTTCTTGAGCCCGCCCGCCGGGACCGCGTCCTGCAGCTTGAACGGCGCGCCGACGATGGTGCCGACGGTGTGCCGGGGGTTCAGCGAGGAGTACGGGTCCTGGAAGATCATCTGAATGTCGCGGCGCAGCGGCCGCATCGCCCCGGCGCTCAGGTGGGTGATGTCGGTGCCCTCGAACTCGATCTTCCCGCCGGTCGGCTCGTCGAGCCGGGTGACGAGCCGGCCCATGGTCGACTTGCCGCAGCCGGACTCGCCGACGACGCCGAGCGTCTCGCCCGCGTTGACGGTGAAGTCGATGCCGTCGACGGCCCGGACCGCGCCGGTCTGGCGCCGCATCAGTCCGCCGCGGATCGGGAAGTGCCGGGTCAGGCCCGTCACCTTCAGCAGCGGCTCGCGGTCGGGGGCGGGGGCCGGCGACGGGATCGGCGCCGTCTGGGTGTCCGTCATCGGTTCTCTCCAGAAAGGTGGTACGAGGCCGGGCTCACAGCCGGGGCGCGATCTCTTCGGCGAAGATGCGGTGCCGCTCGTCGGCCGGCAGGTGGCAGGCCGCGAAGTGCCCGGGCGCGGCCTCGGCCAGCACCGGGAGCTCGCCGGTGGAGCGCCCGTCGGTCAGGGCGGCGTACGGGCAGCGCGGGTGGAAGGCGCAGCCCGTCGGCACGTTGATCAGGCTGGGCGGGGTGCCCTTGACCGGGACGAGCCGGTCCTGCAGCTCCCGGTCCAGGCGCGGCATCGAGCCCAGCAGGCCCCAGGTGTAGGGGTGTTCGGGCGCGTCGAAGAGGGTCTCGGCCGGCCCGCGCTCGACGCACTTGCCGCCGTACATGACCAGGATGTCGTCGGCCAGTTCGGCGACGACCCCGAGGTCGTGGGTGATGATGATGACGGCGGAGCCGAACTCGTCCTGGAGGTCGCGGATGAGGTCCAGGATCTGCGCCTGGACGGTGACGTCCAGGGCGGTGGTGGGCTCGTCGGCGATCAGCAGCGAGGGGTCGTTGACCAGGGCCATGGCGATCATCGCGCGCTGGCGCATGCCGCCGGAGAACTGGTGCGGGTAGTCGTCCACCCGGCGGTCCGGCTGCGGGATGCCGACCCGGTCGAGCATCTCGATCGCGCGGGTCCTGGCCTGCTTCTTGTTGGCCTCGGGGTGGTGCACCCGGTAGGCCTCGACGATCTGCTGCCCCACCGTGTAGTAGGGGTGCATCGCGGTCAGCGGGTCCTGGAAGATCATCGCCATCTGGCGGCCGCGCAGCTGGCGCACCCGGTCCGGGCCGGCGGTGATCAGGTCCTCGCCGTCGAGCAGGATCTCGCCGCTGATCCGGGCCCGCTTGGAGCGGTGCAGGCCCATGATGCCGAGCGAGGTGACGGACTTGCCGGAGCCGGACTCGCCGACGATGCCGAGGGTGCGGCCCTTGTGCAGGTCGAAGCTGACCCCGTCGACCGAGCGGACCAGGCCGTCGTCGGTGTCGAAGTGGATCCGCAGGTCGCGCACGGACAGGAACGGGTCGCCGGACGGTGCCGATCCGGGAGCGGCGGCTGCCGTGGTCTTCTGGAGCTCGGTCACGAGAGCCTCACCCGGGGGTCGACGAGGGCGTACAGGAGGTCGACCACGAGGTTGCAGGCGACGATGAAGAAGGCGGCCAGCAGGGTGACGCCGAGGATCTTGGGCAGGTCGTTGTCGGAGATCGCCTGGACGGCGAACTGGCCGACGCCCTGGAGCGAGAACACCTGCTCGGTGATCAGCGCACCGCCGAGCAGCAGCCCGAGGTCCATGCCGAAGATGGTGACGATCGGGGTGAGCGCGGCGCGCAGTCCGTGCCGGGTGACGACCTTGCGCTCGACCAGGCCCTTGGCCCGGGCGGTGCGGATGTAGTCCTCGCTCATGGTCTCCAGCATCCCGGCGCGGGTGAGCCGGGCGTAGAGCGCGGAGTAGAGGAAGGCCAGCGAGATCCAGGGGAGGATCAGGTTGCGGGCCCACATCAGCGGGTTGTCGGTGAAGTCGACGTACTGCAGGTTGTCCAGGATCGGCCACTCGTAGCTGAACAGCGTGAGCAGCAGCGCGCCGGTGAAGAAGACCGGCAGCGACACGCCGGCGAGGGCGACGCCCATGGAGATCCGGTCGAAGATCGACCGCGGCTTGAGGGCGGAGACGACGCCGGTGGCGACGCCGGAGACCAGCCACAGCACGGCCGCGCCGGCGGCGAGCGAGACGGTGATCGGGATCCGCTTGGACAGCTCGGGCCAGACCTCCAGGTGGTTCTTGAAGGAGTAGCCGAAGCAGGGCACGTGGCAGGTGGCCGGTTCCGGCCCGAACTTGTACTCGGCGCCGCTGACCAGCCCCTTGAGGAAGTTCCAGTACTGGGCGTACAGCGGCTGGTCGAGGCCGAGGTTCTGCTTGACCGCCGCGATCGCCTCCGGGGAGGGGTTCTTCCCGATGTACTGGGCGGCCAGTTGGTCGGCCGTCTCGCCGGCGAAGCGCGGGAGCAGGAAGAAGATCGCGAAGGTGACCGCGCTGACGACCAGCAGCAGAATCACCGCAGCGAAGATCCTGCGGATGATGTAGGCAAACACAGTTGGGCGGCTCCGGCGGCCCGCCGCCGTCCGGGATCCTCCGGACGGCGGCGGGCGCCGCTGCCTTCACCTGCCTTCAGGGATGCGGAGCCAGGCTCTTACTTGGCGGAGCCGATGTTCAGGTAGTCGTACTCGCCCGAGAACGCCGGGGTGGAGGCCAGGTTGGTGGCGCTGTCCGGGCGGTACAGGAAGACCTTGAAGTAGGTCAGCGGGACGATGACGGCCTGCTCCATGACCTTCTTGTCGATGTCGCCGTAGATCTTCTCGCGGGCGGCCTTGTCCGGGTTGACGGCCGCGTCGTCGATCAGCTTGTTGACGGACGGGTCGTTCAGCTGGGACAGGTTGCTGTTACCGGAGGCCTTGATCGCGCGGCCGTCGACGACCTGCTGCAGGAAGCCGTAGCCGGTCGGCCAGTCCGCGCCCCACTGCATCATCATCAGACCGATGTTGTGGTCCTGGGTGAACTGCGGCGCGCCGGCGCTGTCGGTCAGGTACTTGCCCTGCGGGTACTGCTGGATCTCGGCGTTGATGCCGACCTTCTTCAGCGCGGCCTGGATCGAGGTGGCGGCGGCGACCTCGGTGGCGCGCTCGGTGCGGGCCGACAGGACGGTGTTGATGCCGTCCTTGCCGCAGGCCTTCAGGGCGTCCTTGGCCTTGGCCTCGTCACCCTTGTTGTCCTTGGTCTCGTACAGGTTGAAGTCCTGGTGGCCCGGGATGTCCGGCGGGAGCACCGTGTTGGCGATCTGGCCGCGGATCGGGCCGCCCTCGGCGGTCTGCACCGAGACCTTGTCGATCGCGAACTGGACGGCCTTGCGGCACTCGACGTTGTCGAACGGCGCGACCTTGGAGTTGATCGCCAGGTAGACCAGACGGCCGCCGTAGGCGTTGTCGGTCTTGGCCTTCAGCTTCGGGTTCTGCAGGATCTGCGCCTGGGTCTGCGGGTCGACACCGCCACCCACCAGGTCGACCTGGGCGTTGCCGGCCAGCAGGTCCTTGTCGATGGTGGCCTGGTCGATGTTCATCTTGAGCTGGATCTTGTCCGGCAGCTGCTTCCGGATCGGGTCCGTGCTCTTGTCCCAGTTGGTGTTCGGGACCAGGGTGGCCTGCTTGCCGTCCTCGTAGGACTCGAACTTGAAGGAGCCCGAGGACACGATGTGCTTGACGTAGTCGGCACCGGTGTCCTTGGCCTGCGGGACCGGCGCGGTCTGCGGGGCGCTCACCAGGTAGTCGAAGTCCGCGAACGGGTGCTGCAGGTGGAAGACGATCGTGGTGTCGTCGGGGGTCTCGATCGACTTCAGATCACCTTCCTTGTCCTTGTACGGGCCCGCGTACGGCGTCGGGTTGTCCACCAGCAGGTCGTGGAAGTAGGTCGGGCCGTTGGAGTTCACGTCCGGCGCGAAGTTGGAGCGCTCGACGGCGTACTTGACGTCCTTCGAGGTGATCGGCGTGCCGTCGTCGTACTTCAGGCCCTTGCGGAGCTTGTACGTCCAGCTCAGGCCGTCCGCGCTCGGCTGGCCCATCGACTCGGCGAGGTCCGGGACGAGCTTGTTGCCCTCCTCGCCGGCGGCCGGGTTGAAGGTGGTCAGCGGCCGGGCGTACAGGCGCGAGAAGTTGTAGATGTACGCGTAGTACGTGTTGCCCGGGTCGAGCGAGTCCGGGGTGCCCTTCATCTCGAAGGTGACCGTCCCGCCCTTCTTGTCCGAGGCGTTGACGATGTTCTTGGTGGCCGCGTCGGCACCGGCGCCCGCGGCGGAGGACGAGGAGGAGTCGCCGCTCTTCGACGAGCTGGAGCAACCGGTGACGACCAGGACCGCGGCGGCGGCCATTGCGGTCAGGGCGACGGTACGGGACCTACGCATGGGTGAGATCAACCCCTTGAGGATGTGGAGGAGGGAGGGTCTGACGCGGCGTCAGTTGCTCTTGGGATCGAGGGCGTCGCGCAGCCCGTCGCCGAGCAGGTTGAAGGCGAGCACGGTGATGAAGATCGCCAGACCGGGGACGACCATGTACTGGGGGTCCACCTGGTAGTACCGGATCGCGTCCTGGAGCATTCCGCCCCAGGAGGCCTGGGGCGGCTGGATGCCGACACCGAGGAAGCTCAGCCCGGCCTCGAAGAGGATGTTGGTCGGGATCAGCAGGGTCGAGTAGACCAGGATCGGACCGACCAGGTTGGGCAGCAGCTCCTTGAACAGGATGAACGGGCCGCGGGCGCCGAGGCTGCGGGCCGCGTGGACGAACTCCCGCTCACGCAGCGAGAGCGTCTGGCCGCGCACGATCCGGCCCATGTAGGGCCAGTTGAAGAAGCCGATCACGAAGATCAGCACCATCATGTGCAGCGGCAGGCCGTGCAGGCCGAACGCGCCGCCCTGCAGCGAGGTCGAGATCGCGATCGCGAACAGCAGCAGCGGGAAGGCGAGGAAGACGTCCATGACGCGGCTGATCAGCGTGTCCACCCAGCCGCCGTAGTAGCCGGCCATGATGCCGAGCACGGTGCCGATGGTGTTGGACAGCAGGGTCGCGCCGAAGGCGACCAGCAGGGAGACCCAGGAGCCCTCGATGACGCGGGTGAGCAGGTCACGGCCCTGCAGGGGGTCGACGCCGAGCGGGTGGTCCAGGCTCATGCCGCCCCAGTCGCCGAGCGGCAGACCGCCCAGGTTGGCGTCCAGGAGGTCCTGGTGGAGGGCGTCCGGGTCGAGCCCGAACAGCGACTCGATCGGCTTGGCCAGAACGGCGAGGAGGATCAGGAGGATCACCACGACGCCGCCGGCGACGGCGGCCTTGTCCCGCTTGAAGCGGGTCCAGGCGATTTGACCGAGGGAGCGGCCCTCGATCGTCTTGGCCGGGCCGTCGGGGGCTGCTGCCTCCGGTTCGTTCCCGGCGGTGGTCACGGATGCGGTCATGGTCAGTTGGTCCCCTCGCCGACGGTGGCCGGCCCACGGGTGCCGGTCGCCGGCTTCGGCGCTGCGGCTGCGGACGTGCGAAAGGTGCTAGCTGGAGCGGGTGTTCGCGGCAGTGCGTCGTGCACAGGCACTGCCGCCACGCGGGATGGGCTTCGCGTGGACGAGCAGGTCGGCGTACGCGCTCACCTTTGTGGGGCTCCGAATGCGCGGTGCGTTGCGCAGAACTCTCTGCCATGCGACTTGGCTTACGCCAGACCTGACAACCGACAGATGCCCAACTGTGATCTGCTGGCATGCACGTCGCCGATCTGCGGCATATCCCTCTTCACACGCCTGTAACAAGCATGTCAAGATGCGCTGATACCGGAATCGGAAATTCGTCCGGAAAGCATCGAAGCCGACCTGACGGGTGGTCAAGTCGGCTTCGCGGCGGTATTCCCGGCCGGGCGGTTCGGCGATCAGCGCCCGGGGTAGCCCGGCCACGGCTGCTGGGGCTGCTGCCAGCCCGGCGCGGGCGGCTGCGTCCCGTAGCCGTACCCCGGCATCGGCTGCCCGGGCATCGACTGCCCCGGGTACGCCGGCGGCGGCACCGGCGGGTACGGACCGGTCGCCGGACGTCCGGCCTCCCGGTCGAAGAACGGCCGCGCGTTGGCGCGCATCCACAGCGCCACCGGGTCGTACTCGTCCGACATCGCCACCGTGGACACCGCCAGCCCCTCCGGGGCCACCGCGATCGCCCGCTGCATCAGCGCGCGCACCGCCTCCACCGCCGGCGGAGAGCTCTCGTACAGGTCCAGGCCGATCGCCAGGTACGGCTCCCCCACCGCCGGCTGCACCCAGGCCCGGCGCAGCGCCCGGACCGCGCGCACCTCGCCGGCCTGGCGCTCCAGCAGCGCGAAGAACTGCTGGGCGTTGAGCTGCGGCTCGCTCAGCTTCAGTGGCCCGGCCGGCAGCCGGTCCAGGCCCGCCGCGATCCGCCGCAGGTCCGCCCAGGGCACGCCGACGCCGCCGCCGGGCGCGTGCGGGTTGAGCCACAGGCCCCAGCGGGTGCGGTACAGCGAAGCGGCGATCTCCCGGCCCGAGATGACCTCGTGCGCCCGCGCCCAGCCGGAGGAGGCCAGTTGCTCGGGCGAGGTGACGGCCGGCGCGTAGCCGTGGCCGCTGATCTCCATGTTCCCGTACTGGGCGTCCGGGCTGCCCGGTGTACCGTGCCAGAGCAGCATCCAGACCCGGCCGTCCGCCAGCGCGTGCAGCAGCCGCTCGTACGCGTCCCAGCGCTCCGGCGCGACCTCGCGCAGGACCTGCTCCAACGCGCCCGGATCCGTGCCCGGGCGCCCGGCAGGTGCCTGGCCCCAGGGCCCCGGCACCCCTCCCGCTCCCGTTCCCGCACTCATGCGCCCACCTCGCCGCGCCTCTTTCCTCGAACCCGCCGGCCCGTCGGCCGTCTGCACGCACCCTATGGCGCGGCACCGGCCACCGCCACGGCGACGTGCCTACGAACGAACCCCGCTCACGCCCGCGTGTAGAAAGGCATGACCCGGGTGAGCAGCCACTCGACCACCGGGTCCTCGGCGAGGTCGAGCAGTACGAGGTGGACGCCGCCCGGCAGCGGCGCGGTTCCCAGCGCCCGGCCGAGCGCGTCGTTCACCGCGGCCGGGTCGGCCGGGGCCGCCGGATCCAGCTGGACGCCCACGAACATCACCGTCGGCTCGCCCTCGATGCTGGCCAGCGCCCTGCGGGCGGTCAGCACCCCGGGCAGGGCGTGGAGTTCGGCCCGGCAGGCGGCCAGGAAGTGCTCCGGGTCCTCGCCCGGCACCGGCTCCCGCAGCGCCACCCGGCCGCCGGTCGGCGCCGCCGGGTCCTCGACGCCCTCCAGGCGCTCCTCGCGCGGACCGCGGCGCAGCTCGGCCACGCCCTGCGGCGGCACCGGGATGCCCACCGCCGCCTCCGGGTTCACCGCGATGCCCACGCCCAGCGGCAGCCCGCGGGCGAACTCCCAGACCGGCGCGATCGCGAAGGCCATCCCCGGCGCCTGCTGCAGGAACACCTCCTGCGAGGAGAACACCGGCACGTACGGGTCGCCGGCCAGCTCGATGACCGGCAGGTCCAGCGACTGCCCCTGCGGGTCGGCCCCGGCGGGCAGCGGCACCCACACCTGGCTGCGGGCCAGCACCTCGATCACCCGCGGCGTCGCGCCCGGGTCGCCCAGGGCGGCGGTCAGCACCTGCTCCAGCTCGTTGGCCGGCCAGGAGCCGCCCGCCGGTGCCGACTCCGGACCGCCCCACCCCTGCTGCTGCTCCACCGGGTACCCCATGCGCCGCCGATCCGCCCTCTGCCGGTCGGCCGCCCTCTGCGCCGACGCGCAGCAGTCTAGGGGTTCGGCCCGGTCTTCCCAGGGCTGATGTTCGGTACCCGCGCGGTACTACCGGGCCGGCTCCGCCGTACGACCGGGCCGCCTCCGCCGTGTGACCGGGTCCCCTCTCCCTTCCTCGCCCGGGACGTGCCATGATGTGCGCGTCCGACGGCATGCGCCGCGGGCCCCACAACTCCATACCGGCCGCTCGAACCCGCGCGGGAGAGCCCGGAGTGCCGCGTTCGCGGCACAGCCGGCGCCGAAGGAGCAAGTCCTCCCCGGAATCTCTCAGGCCCCCCTACCGCACGGGTTAGGCACATCTGGAAAGCGGCGCACGGCCCTGTCGCGCGCCCACCCACGGTGCAAGCCGCCATGCTGTCCCCCAAGCTGGAAACAGCTGCGGGCCGGCGGGCGGTGAAGCTCTCAGGTTCGACGACAGATGGGGAGACCCACGCCGCCGCATGCCCGCGCGCAGGGTCGGTCCCCGAGCGGGTCCGGTCCGGTGCGTGCACCCCTGAGTGCCCCGACCGAGGAGTTCCTGGCCATGTCGTCCCTCCGCCTGACCGCGCTCGACGCGCTGCACCGCGCCCTCGGCGCGACCATGACCGACTTCGCCGGCTGGGACATGCCGCTGCGTTACGGCAGCGAGCGCGAGGAGCACCTCGCCGTCCGCACCAAGGCCGGTCTGTTCGACCTCTCCCACATGGGCGAGATCACCGTCACCGGCCCGCAGGCCGGCGAGATGCTGGACCACGCGCTGGTCGGCTTCGTCTCCGCGCTGGGTGTGCTGCGCGCCCGCTACACCATGATCTGCGCCGAGGACGGCGGCATCCTGGACGACCTGATCGTCTACCGCCTGCGCGAGGACGCCTTCCTGGTCGTCGCCAACGCCTCCAACGCCCAGCTGGTCCTCGACGAGCTGATCGCCCGCGCCAAGGGCTTCGACGCCGTCGTCACCGACGACCGCGACACCTACGCGCTGATCGCCGTCCAGGGCCCGGAGTCCACCGCGATCCTGGCCGACACCACCGACGCCGACCTGCCCGGCCTCAAGTACTACGCGGTCCTCCCGGCCCAGGTGGCCGGCCGCGAGGTGCTGCTGGCCCGCACCGGCTACACGGGCGAGGACGGCTTCGAGATCTTCTGCCGCCCGGCCGACGCCGAGCCGATCTGGCAGGCCCTGACGGCCGCCGGCGAGGGCCGCGGCCTGATCCCGTGCGGCCTGTCCTGCCGTGACACGCTGCGCCTGGAGGCGGGCATGCCGCTGTACGGGCACGAGCTGTCCACCGACCTCACCCCGTTCGACGCCGGCCTGGGCCGGGTCGTCCGTTTCGACAAGACCACCAACGAGGGTGCCTTCGTCGGCCGCAAGGCGCTGGAGCAGGCCGCCGCCGCGGCCGAGACCAACCCGCCGAAGGTGCTGGTCGGCCTGGTCTCCGAGGGCAAGCGGGTGCCGCGCGCCGAGTACACCGTGGTCTCCGCGGACGGCGCCCCGATCGGCCGGATCACCTCCGGCGCGCCGTCCCCGACGCTGGGGCAGCCGATCGCGATGGCGTACGTCGACGCGGCCCACGCCGCCCCCGGCACCACCGTCGCGGTGGACGTGCGCGGCAAGCACGAGCCGGTCACGGTCGTGGCGCTGCCCTTCTACAAGCGCGCCCGCTGACGCCGCCCCGCTGACGCCCGCGAACGCCCGCTTTTCCGTACCCGCACGTCGAAGCCGTCCACGTGGCGGCCCGCTTCGCCGTACCCGCTTCCCATCCTGGAGAATGACGCCATGAGCAACCCCCAGCACCTGCAGTACACCAAGGAGCACGAGTGGCTGACCGCCGCCGACGCGGACGGTGTCTCCACGATCGGCGTCACCAAGCACGCCGCCGACGCGCTCGGTGACATCGTCTACGTGCAGCTGCCGGCCGTCGGCGACACCGTGACCGCGGGCGAGACCTGCGGCGAGCTGGAGTCCACCAAGTCGGTCAGCGACCTGTACTCCCCGGTGACCGGCGAGGTCACCGAGGTCAACCAGGACGTCCTGGACGACAACGGCCTGGTCAACAGCGCCCCCTTCGAGGGCGGCTGGCTGTTCAAGGTCCGCGTGGAGTCCACCGACGAGCTGCTCAGCGCCGACGAGTACGACGCACTCACCCACAGCAGCTGATCCGCTCGTGACCGGGCGGGCCGCGCGCGCGTCGGCCCGCCCCACCGTGGCCCCCCTTTCCTCCTCCACCGGGAAGAACACACCATGACGGTTCTCAACCAGTCCCTGCACGCCCTCGACCCGGAGATCGCCGCCGCGGTCGACGCCGAGCTGCACCGCCAGCAGACCACGCTGGAGATGATCGCCTCCGAGAACTTCGCCCCGGTGGCGGTCATGGAGGCCCAGGGCTCGGTGCTCACCAACAAGTACGCGGAGGGCTACCCCGGCCGCCGCTACTACGGTGGCTGCGAGCACGTCGACGTGGTCGAGCAGATCGCGATCGACCGCGTGAAGGCCCTGTTCGGCGCCGAGCACGCCAACGTCCAGCCGCACTCGGGCGCGCAGGCCAACGCCGCCGCGATGTTCGCGCTGATCCAGCCGGGCGACACCATCCTGGGCCTGAGCCTGGCCCACGGCGGTCACCTGACCCACGGCATGAAGATCAACTTCTCCGGCAAGCTCTACAACGTGGCCGCGTACCACGTCGACGACAAGACCGGCCAGGTCGACATGGCCGAGGTCGAGCGCCTCGCCAAGGAGCACCAGCCGAAGCTGATCATCGCCGGCTGGTCCGCCTACCCGCGCCAGCTGGACTTCGCCGAGTTCCGCCGGATCGCCGACGAGGTCGGCGCGTTGCTCATGGTGGACATGGCGCACTTCGCCGGCCTGGTGGCCGCCGGGCTGCACCCCAACCCGGTGCCCTTCGCGGACGTGGTCACCACCACCACCCACAAGACCCTGGGCGGCCCGCGCGGCGGCGTCATCCTGTCCAAGGCCGAGTGGGCCAAGAAGATCAACTCCGCGGTCTTCCCCGGCCAGCAGGGCGGCCCGCTGGAGCACGTGATCGCCGGCAAGGCGGTCGCCTTCAAGGTCGCGGCCTCCGAGGACTTCAAGGAGCGCCAGGAGCGCACCCTGGAGGGCGCGCGCATCCTCGCCGACCGCCTGCTGCAGGCCGACGTCGCCGAGGCCGGCGCGTCCGTCCTGTCCGGCGGCACCGACGTCCACCTGGTCCTGGTCGACCTGCGCAACAGCCAGCTCGACGGCCAGCAGGCCGAGGACCGTCTGCACGAGGTCGGCATCACCGTCAACCGCAACGCCATCCCGAACGACCCGCGCCCGCCGATGGTCACCTCGGGCCTGCGCATCGGCACCCCGGCCCTGGCCACCCGCGGCTTCCGGGCCGAGGACTTCCGCGAGGTCGCCGACATCATCGCCGAGGCGCTCAAGCCCGCCTTCGACGAGACCGTCGCCGCCGCGCTGAAGGCCCGCGTCACCACCCTGGCCGAGAAGTACCCGCTGTACCCGAACCTGGCCAACCAGGACTGATCAACGGTGAGCGGGTGACCCCCGGTGACCGGCCGGCCGGCATGTGACCGGCCGGTAAGTGACCGGGCTCACCCCTCCTCCGGACAGGGCACCCCGGGGCACCCCGCACACTTGACAGTGCAGGGTGCCCCGTCCTGTGCCCGCCCCCTGCCAGCAAGTCCTTCCACGAGACCAGACAAGGACGTCCTCCGTGGCCATCAGCGTCTTCGACCTCTTCTCCATCGGCATCGGCCCGTCGAGCTCCCACACCGTGGGCCCGATGCGCGCCGCCCGGATGTTCGCCCGCCGACTGCGGACCGAAGGCCTGCTGACCCAGGTGACCGGCGTGCGCGCCGAGCTGTACGGCTCGCTGGGCGCCACCGGCCACGGCCACGGCACGCCGAAGGCCGTCCTGCTGGGCCTGGAGAACAACTCGCCCCGCACCGTCGACGTCGACCGGGCCGACCAGGACGTCGAGCGGATCACCGCCGAGAAGCGGATCAACCTGCTCGGCGAGCACGTCATCGACTTCGACCCGGACACCCAGCTGGTGCTGCACCGCCGCCGCTCGCTGCCGTACCACGCCAACGGGATGACCCTCTGGGCCTTCGCGGCGGACGGCTCCACGCTGCTGGAGAAGACCTACTACTCGGTCGGCGGCGGCTTCGTCGTCGACGAGGACGCGATCGGCGCGGACCGGGTCAAGCCGGACGACACCGTGCTGAAGTACCCCTTCCGCACCGGTGACGAGCTGCTGCGGCTCAGCCGGGAGACCGGGCTCTCCATCTCCGGCCTGATGCTGGAGAACGAGAAGGCCTGGCGCAGCGAGGAGGAGATCCGCACCGGGCTGCTGGAGATCTGGGCCGTGATGCAGGAGTGCGTGCGGGCCGGCATGAGCCGCGAGGGCATCCTGCCGGGTGGTCTCAAGGTCCGCCGCCGGGCCGCCGCGGCCGCCCGCGCGCTGCGCGCCGAGGGCATCGGGCCGGCCAACGCGATGGAGTGGGTGACCCTCTACGCGATGGCGGTCAACGAGGAGAACGCCTCCGGCCGCCGGGTGGTCACCGCGCCGACCAACGGCGCGGCGGGGATCATCCCGGCCACCCTGCACTACTACCTGAACTTCATCCCGGGCGCCGACGACGACGGCATCGTCCGCTTCCTGCTCGCGGCCGGCGCCATCGGCATGCTGTTCAAGGAGAACGCCTCCATCTCCGGCGCCGAGGTCGGCTGCCAGGGTGAGGTCGGCTCCGCCTGCTCGATGGCCGCGGGCGGCCTCGCCGAGGTCCTCGGCGGCACCCCCGAGCAGGTCGAGAACGCCGCCGAGATCGGCATCGAGCACAACCTCGGCCTCACCTGCGACCCGGTCGGCGGCCTGGTCCAGATCCCCTGCATCGAGCGCAACGGCATGGCGTCGGTCAAGGCCGTCACCGCGGCCCGGATGGCGCTGCGCGGCGACGGCCGGCACCACGTCTCGCTGGACAAGGCGATCAAGACGATGAAGGAGACCGGGGCCGACATGAAGATCAAGTACAAGGAGACCTCCCGCGGCGGCCTCGCCGTGAACGTCATCGAGTGCTGACCCCGCGCTGACGGGCGCACGGTCGGGCACCGGCCGTGCGCCGACCGTGCGCCGGTCCGGTGCGCCCGGGCCCCCAGGCGGAGCTCCCCTCCGCCCGGGGGCCTTCGCCATGCCGCTGCGCATTTTTACTGGCCGACGACCCGTCAGGAGGTCCATAATCTCGGCCAGTTGGTTCACGCCAGAGGGGGAGGCGGATGACCATCCGGACCGGGCCGGTGCGGCCCGACGAGCCACCCGTACCACCCGAGGGACCGCCTGTACCGCCCGAGGGACCGCCTGCGGTGCCGTCACCACCGCCGCCACCGCCACCGACCTCGCCGTACGCGACGTCCGAGGCGACCCGGCTGCTCTGCGCCGGGGTCTACCTCGACCCGGACTACCGGCGCCGCGTCATCACCGAACTGGTCGACCACGACGAGCGGTCGGTGCCGCCGTCGCTGGGCTTCGACCTCGTCACCGTCCTCGCGCACGCCCTCCGGGCCCGGACGATGGAGGTCCGCACCGGCCTGCTCCTCGCCGTGATCTGGATCGGCTTCCTCGTCACCGAGTACTGGCCGCTGATCCAGAACCCGCCGGACGGCGACTACTGGCGGAACTACGGCGAGGATCTGGCCGGCGGGTACTACAGCGGCGGCTCGTACGGCCGGGAGTCGGCGGCCGACACGGTGTTCGGCAACCTCTCCCACTTCCTGACGCCGTTCGCGGCGAACTTCGCCTTCCTGTACGCGCTGGTCAGCCTGCTGTCCTGGTACGCCAAGCCCGCCGAGGTCCGGGAGCACGCGCTGTACGCCCCGGCCACGCCCCCGCCCGCGCGGCCCAAGCCGGGCGAAGGCTCCCAGGAATCCGGCGTCCGCCGCGCCACCGGCGGGCTCCTTGCCACGGTCGCCGTGATCCTCCAAGTCCTCTACTGGGCCCTGGCGCTGCTCACCCTGAAGGACTCGGACGGGACGGGCGTGCTGTTCCCGCTGGCGCTCGCCGCGACGGTGGGCGGACACCGGCTGCTGGTCGCCCAGACCGTCCGCCGGGAGCTGACCCGCGAGGCGTTCCGGAGCCAGCCGGTCCGTCCACTCCCGGCCCGGGCGCGCTACCAGGCGCTGCATCGGGCCATCGCCGAGGAGCAGTACTCGCAGCTCGTGGTCTACGACCCGGCCGACCCCTTCCTCGGCTTCGGATTCCCGTTCAGCGTCTGGTCGTTCACCCTGGAGCTGAAGCCGCGCAAGACCGGCCCGGTGGCCCCCTCGGGCACCCTCACCGCCCGGACCGTCCTCGACCTGGTCGTCCCGCGCCTGGCCGCCCTGCGGCAGGCCGCCGCCGAGACCAGCCTGGACCGGCTGAAGGACCTGGAGATCGAGCACATCGTCTTCCTCCCGTACGGTCCGGCGCGCGCCGAGGTGGTGCGCACGCCCGAGGAGATCGGCCGGCACCTCGCCGAGGCGGTGGACGAGGGCGGCGAGCGGCGCCGGCACTTCCTGCGGGTCCGGGTCGGCGCCTGGGACGAACAGCTGGTGCTGACCGTCCAGTTGCGGGTGCACACCCAGGGGAACCTGCTGATGGTCGAGGTCGTCCCGTACGTGCTCGGACCGGTCCGCCGCGACTACGAGCTGCTCGCGGACGCGGTGGCCCAGCAGGGCGCCCGGCCGGGACGCCGCGCACCGGCGATGTCCGCGTTCACCGCCGGGCCCGCCGCGCTCCGCTCACTGCTGCACCCGGGCGGCGGCCGGGTGCAGACCGTCACGGCCGAGGACGACCTGATGCCGGTGGCCGCCCGGCCCGTCCTCTCGCTGCGCGAGGCCGCCACCTCGGAGAGCGTCTCGATCTTCCAGGAGCTCGACGTCTCGCGGTACCTGAAGTCGATCGAGGAGCGGATCATCGAGGGCGTGCGGACCGCGCTGGAACGGACGGGGTACGAGACCGACCGCTTCGAGCAGACCGTGGTCCAGGTCATGCAGGGCGGGATCCACATCGGCTCGATGAGCGGCGGCGCCGTCGCCACCAACGGGGGCACCGCGCAGTCGGGCACCCCGGCACCGCCGCCGTCCGGCGGCAAGTCGTCCTAAGTGCCTTGTCGGACAAGGAGTCGGAACTTTCGCATGAGCGAGGAGCAGAACGTGCGGCACGACGAGGAGAACACGCCCCCGGCCCCGGCGAGCGGCGGGGTGTCGATCGGCGCGATGACCGGCGGGGCCGTCGCCGCGGGCCCCGGCGCCCGCGCCGAGGACCGCTCCCAGCGGGCCGGGACACCCGAGCCGCTGCCGGACCTGAGCGGCCTGACGGTGCCCGCCGCCGGGCCCGGCGGGGTGTCCATCGGCGCGATGACCGGCGGGGCGGTCGCCGCCGGGGAGGACGCGACGGCCGTCGACGCCTCGACCCGCCTCACCGCCCCGGCCCGCGAACTGCTCGCGGCGGTCGGCGAGTTGCGGGGCCAGCTGCCGATGTTCACCCGGGCCGAGGGCAACGGCGTGGCCGAGGTGGAACAGGAGCTGGACGCCGTCGGCACGGCCCTCGAACAGACCGGCACCGCCCCGCGCACCCGGCTGGAACGGCTCCGCGACCTCCTGCGGAGCTCGACCACGGTAGTCTCCGGACTCGCCTCGGCGCTGGCGGTCGTGCAGGCGATCGAACAGTTCCTGGGCAGCTGAACGGGGATCGGGAACAACGGGGGGAGCGGCCGTGGCCGGGACGTACTGGGACAAGAACAGCCAGCAGTGGGTGAGCCGGCCACCGGCGGGCGGCGCGCCCCCGCCCCCGCCGGCGGCACCCCCGGTCGCGCCACCCCGGCCGGCCGCACCGCCCGTCCCCCCGCCCCCTCCGGTCGCACCGCCGCCGATCACGCCGCCGCCGATCACCGCACCGCCGATCACGCCGGGCGCGCCTCGGCCGGAGGGCCCACCGTCCACCGGGAGGCGCCGCAGGATCCTGGTCGCCGCCCTCGCCGGGGCGCTCGTCGGCGTGCTCGCGGGCGGCGGCGGGTACCTGCTGACCCGGCACGAGGACGGGGGCAAGCCGACCGGCGCGGCCACCCTGACGGGCGGGCCGACGGTGACGACGTCCGGTTCCCCCGCCCCGACGTCCCCCTCGTCGTCCCCGACGGCCTCGGGGTCGCCCACCCCGACGCCCACACCCACGCCGACCCCCACCGGGCCGCACTACAACCTGACCCAGGACCCGAACGGATTCACCCTGCTCGTCCCGGACGGCTGGCAGCGGCGTACGGAGAAGGACTCCGTGTTCTACGACAGCCCGGACCAGGCCAGCCTGGTCCAGGTGTTTCCCATGGAGGCCAAGTCCCCCTACGAGCTGGCCCAGTCGACCGATGCCGACCTGGCCAAGAACAAGGTCTCCGCGGGCTACAAGCGCATCCGCCTGGAACAGACCGCCGGCGGCACCGCCGAGCTGGAGTACTCCTACATCCTCTCCTCCGGCACCGTCCGACGAGCGGTCGACCACATCCTGGTCGGCCCCGGCGGCACCGCCTACGCCGTCATCGTGGCCGGTCCCGAGGGCGACTGGCCCACCCCGCTCCAGGCCCTCCGGGAGGCGGAGCTGACCGGCTTCTGCTTCACCGCCCAGTGCCCGGCGGCCACCGGCTGACCCCCGTCCAACCGCTGACCGCCGTCCCCCTCTGACCCCCGCCGAGCACGGCCGGGCACCGGCCCGCCCCTCGGCGGCTCAGGCCGTGAACGGGCGGGCCCGCCGGGCCTCGCGCAGCGCCTGCGCCCACCAGGCGAGTTGGTCGAGCATGGTCTTGGCGGCGGCGTCGGCGGCCGGGTCGAGGGCCTTGCCGTCGGCGTCGAAGCACTGGGCGGCGCCGTGGAAGCTGACGGTGTTGCGGATCGTCGCCGCGTTCAGCTCGGCCATCACCACCCGCAGCTGCTCGACGGCCCGGAGGCCGCCGGAGAGGCCGCCGTAGGAGACGAAGGCGACCGGCTTGCCGTGCCACTGCCGGTTGTGCCAGTCGATGGCGTTCTTCAGCGGGGCCGGGAAGCTGTGGTTGTACTCGGGCGTGACGAACACGAAGGCGTCGGCGGCCTCCAGCCGGGGCGACACGGCGGCCAGCAGCGCGGCTTCGTCCGGCGGCAGTTCGCCGCCGAAGGACGGGAAGGTGGTCGGCAGCGGGGTCGCCACCAGGTCGATCGGGTCGGCGGTCATGTCACCGCGGGCGTCGAGGTGGCCGAGCAGCCAGTCGGCGACGACCGGGCCGAAGCGGCCGTCGCGGGTGCTGCCGACGACGACGGCGACCTTCAGGTTCTGGTCCGTGGACATGGGGGTCCCCCTCCGGGATTTGATGGACGGCGCTGATGTGTACGGCGTATCTCTCGGATACAACGTACACATCGACGCGTACGCCGTCCACTGGCGATACGACGTACGCTCCAGATACGGCGTACACGCCGCAGTGGTACGGTGAGGAACACTCCAGTCGGAAGGAGCCCGCCCCCATGCCCGCTCAGCAGGCCCCCGCCGGGGACACCCCCGCGACCGGCGACGACAAGGCCCAGGTCTCGCTCTGGGAGCGCCTCGCCCGCCCCGCCCCCGCGCCGCGCACCACCCTGACCCCGCAGCGGATCGCCGAGGCCGCGGTCGCCATCGCCGACAGCGAGGGCCTGGACGCCGTCACCATGCGCCGCCTGGCCGGCGCGCTCGGCGTCGCCCCGATGGCCGCCTACCGGTACGTCTCCGGCAAGGACGAACTCATCGAGCTGATGGTCGACTTCGCGTACGGCCGGCTACCGCTGGACGAACCGGCCGAGGGCTGGCGGGACGCCATGCGCTCGCTGGCCGTCCACCTGCGGGCGATGACCCTGGCCCACCCGTGGACGGTCCTGGCGGCCACCCCGTTCTCCCTCAGCCCCAACCAACTCGCCGTCCCCGAGCGGGCGTTCGCCGTCCTCGCCGAGCACGGGCTGGACGCCGACACCACCATGGCGGTCTTCCGCACCGTCACCGGCTACGTGCACGGGTCGGTCGCCGCCGAGGTGACCCTGGAGAACCTCCGGCGCGAGCGCGGCTGGTCCGACGGGGACGAGACCAGGGCCGGCCTCGCCCCCCGGATGAGCTGGCTGATGGGCACCGGCCGCTACCCGAGCTACCAGCGCTACCTGGACGAGGCCACCCGCAAGGACGACCCCGACTGGCAGTTCGAGACCGGCCTGGACTGCGTCCTCGACGGCATCGCCGCCCACTTCGGCATCTGAGCCGCACCTAGCGCAGGAAGTCGGCCGGTCCGACTTCCTGCGCGGCGGAGTCGGGCTACCTCCGCCCGGGCAGGACCAGGAACGCCAGCCCGCCCGCCAGCACCGCGAGCCCGCACCAGGAGACGGCGGGCAGCCGCTCCCCCAGCGCCGCGACACCCAGCACGGCGGCGACGGCCGGCTCGGCGAGGGTCAGCGTGGTGGCGGTCTGGGCCGAGGTGTGCCGCAGGCCGTGGCCGAACAGCCGGTACGCGAGGTAGGTGGTGACCACCGCGAGGTGCAGCGCCACGGCCGCCCCGCGCACCGAGGCCAGCCACGCCGGGTCACCGGCGAGCAGCACCGGCAGGACGATCAGCGCGGCCCCGCCGAACATCGCCCCCATCACCCCGCCCGAGGGGCGCCCGGCCGCGATCAGCCGGCCGCCGATCAGCGAGTACACGGCGTACGAGAGCCCCGAGAGCGCCGCCAGCAGCACCCCCAGCGGGTCCACCGCCGTACCGTGCCCGGCGAGTTCGGGGCCGAGCACCAGCACGGCGCAGCCGAGCACGGCCGCCGCGGTCGCCCCGGCCCACCGCCCGCTCGGCCGCCCCTGCCGGGCGAGCCACCCGAGCAGGCCGGTGAATACCGGCGCGCTGCCCAGGGCGATCACCGTCGCCACCGCGACGCCCGTACGGTGCACCGCCGGGTAGAAGGTCACCGGGTACCCGGCCACCGCGAGCGCACCGGCCGCGAGCAGCCACCGCTCGCGCGCCCCACAGCCCCGGGGCAGGGTGCGGGCGGTGCGGTCGGTGAGGAACAGCAGCAGTCCGCCGAGCACCAGCCCGGCCGCCCCGATCCCGGCCGCCGGGGCGCCGCCGGGCGCCAGCGAACTCGCCGTTCCGGTGGTGCCCCAGAGGACGGCGGCGGTCAGGATCGGCACCGCGCCGCCCCGCGAGCGGCGGCGGCGGACGGCAGGGGCGGTCGGGCGGGCAGGCGAGGACAAACGATTCGGCACAGTCGTGTACTTCCGTCGTCGAAGACCGTCAGAGGAGAGGTTCCGAGAACGGGCGCACGCCATCGGCCCACGGCGGCCTCACAACGGCCGAGCCGGGGCGAAGGGGATCAAGCCACCTGCGCGCGCCCGATCAGGCGCTGAGCGGCGGCAGCACGACGTGCCAGTACAGCTTCACGGGCCCGATGCTACCCAACCTGCGCAGCATCTGTGAGCGACCGCCCAGGCCCGGGAGGGTCTCACCTGCCTCCCGACGGCTCGGACCCTCCGATGGCAAGCGCAAGCTTCCACATGCCGGTGGAGGGATTCGCCTTGTGCTCCTCACCCCACTGGGCCAATTCCTTCGCCCGGGTCGCGGCCAACCGCCATGTCGGCCCGTAGAGGTCGAACTTCTGGTCCGTCTTTCCGTACCCTGCTGGAAAATATTTCTCAAGAACCGGCAAAAGTTCCTTGAATGAATGAGCTGGGCGCCGGTATTCGACGAAGTGCAGTAGCAGCCAAACCTCGAAGCACGGATTCGAGAGCGCCACCTCGATGTTCTTCTGCCGCGCCTCGCTCATCGTTTGCCCCAGGTTAGGAAATTCGTCGACATCGAGAACACACCACGTCTCGTCGTACTCGCCAGCCGCCTGATCGCGCAGGAGCTCGGCACGCTCAACGACCTGGGAAGGCGACTTCGGATGCTCAACGATCTTCACGGAGACCGCAGCGTTCCGAACGCTCGATTTGAGCCCCTGAAGGTAGTCCCGTTCGGTCACCTTCGCGCCGCAGACCACCAGAAGCCGCTGCCGCGATTCACGATGGCCCGATTTCCTTCCCAGCGACGTGTCAAAAGAGGGACGCTTGCGACCGCTCGGCTTCGTTGCCCTTGCCATCTTCATCCCCCCGCGCCGCTACAGCATTGGCAAAGTTCTCATCGATGTACGGCACACCGCCGTAGCTTCCACTGAGGTACCGCCGTTCACGGTTCTCCTCCTGGCGCGGCTTGAAATCGGCCAGGGAGGAGAGCTCCGTCTCTCCGTACTCATTCTTCTCCACGAACCAGACTTGATCCCGCCGCAGGACGTCCTCCCCGTCGGTTCGGCCGAGCAGGCTGGCGTCATGCGAGGTGAAGATCAGCTGGGCACCGTTGGGGTTGGTCCGAACGTTCTGGAACAGTCCGATCAGGCGTGCCGTCAGGATGGGGTGCAGGCTTGAATCGATCTCGTCCACCACGAAGGTCCCCCCTCGGCGGAGCACGTTCATGAAGAGGGGCGCCTGTCGCAACAACGCCCGGGTTCCCTCGGACTCCTCAGACACATCCATCCGAACGATCCCGTCGCGCCCACGATGTCCTATCCACGGGCGAACCTCGGCCCGGGGCCCTCGTTCTTCGAGCTCGGCCAAGAGCCGCTGCGGAATGCGTGGGCCGTACCGCTTCCGCAGTTGCTCTTCATCGAGCAGTACGCGCTCCGTACCGCATTCCGCGATCCCGAGATCCGCAGCACGCAACAGTTCGATGAGCTCCGGATACCGGTCCTGGTGCTCCAGGAGACGTCCCGCGCCGAGCCCCACGCCCATCGGGCGTCGACTGAACAGGAGACTCCGGGCGAACCAGTCGTACACCGGCCGGAAGTCATGCTGGCGGGAGCGGGCCGCCAGGGACATGAAGAGAACGTTGGGCTCGGTGATGTTCTCGACCAGCTTCAGCTCTCGCCGGTGCTGCGAGTCGCCGATGTCCAGCCCGTCGGGCGAGCGCTCGAAGATCTTGCGCTTCTTGCCGCGAGGAAAGCTGTGCAGCCACTCGTCGAGCACCCGGTCGTCGTCCACACTGAACCCGTAGGTGTAACGAACGCCCTCGATCAGCAGGTCCACCACATACCAGGACGGCTCGTCGCGTGCAGCCTCGTCAAGGCGGAACGGCTGACGGGTCACGCCTCCGTCCGGCTCGGCGTCGCGGTACGAGTCAACAACCATCCTGTTCATGTAGGACAAGGCATCGATGACGTTCGACTTACCGGCCGCGTTGGCTCCGAAGATGCCCGCTACAGGGACTGCTTCCCAGTGCGTCCCGGCCGGCCTGTCCGCGTCGTAGACCGGGTGCAGTTGAAGCGATTGTTCATCCCGGATCGAGCGGTGATTCGCGACCCTGAAATTCAGTAGCATCTGTGATCCCCCCTTCACGGGTTGTTGGGCCTCCCTGTGCAAGTGAATCGCGCAAACAGGCCTTCGGCAAGCCCAAACAGACTGCCACCAAGCGACGACACCCGCGTCGGACGGGGACCCGAGGCCAACCCGCCAGGAGGGTCAGCGAGCCGGGGTCGCCGGCGAGGGGAGGTCGAGTTCGCACCAGGTGGTCTTGCCGATGTAGCCATCGCCGCGCGGGTGGGCGCCCCAGGAGGTGGCGAGGGCCGCGACGAGTTCGAGACCCCGGCCGGACTCGTCGTCGGGGGCCGCGTGGCGGAGGGCCGGGAGCTTGGAGCTCGCATCGGAGACCTCGATGCGGAGCACGGAGCGGGTGGGGAGCAGGACGCGGACACCGATCAGCCGGTCGCGCGGGCCGCGGGCGTGACGGCAGGCGTTGGTGACGAGTTCGCTGAGCAGGATCAGGGCGGTCTCGGTGGACTCGACGGGCACGTCCCACTCGAAGGCCTGCCGCAGGAGCCGGATCCGCGCGCGGCCGGCGCTGCGGGGGAGGCAGGGGAACATCCACTCGACGGCATCGGCGGGCTGAGTGATCATCAGAGTCCTTCGCTCGTAAGGGCCGAGTTCGGCCATTTCACCCTTCAAGAGTCGGGAGCCGGACATACCCTCAGCAGTTACACGAGGGGTACAGCGAGAGCTTGAACCGCCCTGTGACCAGGGCAGGGAGGGGCGCCGGGCGATGAGCACGCCGAAGGAGAACCCGATGTCGTGGAAGTACTGCGGCGATCAGGTCAAGCGGTGGCGCACTCGCGCGGGCGTGACCCGGGAGCAGCTGAGCAAAGCGGCCTGCTACGACATCGAGAGCGTGCGGTCGATGGAGGCGGGGAGGCGGCGGCCGTCGCTCAAGTTGCTTCAGGTGGCAGATGAGTTGTGCGATGCAAAGGGGATGCTGCTGGGGGCTGCGGACTTCCTGACACCGGAGAAGTTCCCGTCCTACTTGCAGGGCTACACGGACGCCGAAGCCGATGCCATCGCGATCCACACATATGCGGCGCTGCTCATCCCGGGATTGCTTCAGACCGAGGAGTACGCCCGAGAACTGATCGGCCACGCCTGTCCGCCCTTGGACGACGAAACGATCGAAGCTCGCATCGCGGGCCGGATGCAACGCCAGGAGAAGCTGACGAACTCACCGAGAGTGCTGTTCGGCTTCGTGATCTACGAAGCAGCGCTGCGCGCGAAGGTCGGCAGCTCAAGCCTCATGAAGAGGCAGCTCGCGCACATCGTCGAGATGAGCCGCCTGCGAAACGTCGCGATTCAAGTACTTCCCGCGAACCGCGCGGCATACGCGGCCCTCACCGGCCCCATCGTCCTGCTGGAAACGGCCGACCACGAGCAGCTGGCATACGTAGAAGGACACCGAACCGGCGTGCTGCACGCCGATCCGGACAAGGTCAACGTACTCACACAGCGACATGGCATGATCCGCATGCAGGCCCTCAGTATCGAGGAGTCCGTAGAGTTCATCGGGAGAGTCTCGGAGGGGCTATGAACGCTGGAGCCGAGTGGTTCAAGTCCAGCTACAGCAACGACGACGGCGGAGAGTGCGTCGAAGTCGCCGTCTCCTGGGCCAAGTCCAGCTACAGCAACGACCAAGGCGGCGCCTGCGTCGAGGTCGCCTCCTGCCCCTCCGCCGTCCACGTCCGGGACTCCAAGGACAAGGCCGGCCCGACGCTCACCTTCTCCCCCTCCGCCTGGTCCGCCTTCGTCTCCTTCGCGGCCGAAGCTCAAGCGGCAACGATCAAGCGCCCCCTTAGTTGAACGGGTGGGTAACCACCTTCCAACCACCCTCGCACGCAGCAGATATGACTTATCGTCACGACTTCGCCACAGCCGGTTCCTCCGTGTAGCGTGCGGACCAACGAAACAACCCCCGACCGGTGCTACCAACACCGAACGGGGGTCTGACCACGCTGATCGAAAGTGAGTCGATCCTGTGGCTACCCACGACTCTACCGCCATGGCCACCCCCGGGTACGGCAAGCAGTCCGCCCCGGAGCAACACCCCCGCTCCGCGAGCGACTTCACCCACCTCCCGGCGCGGGAGGCCTATCTCGCCTCGCTCATCGACCGTCTCCCCGACGGCGCTGCCATGGACGTCAAGACGCTCGCCGCCCTGCAGCCGCACTACGGCCAGATGGCCTGCCGCACGGTGCTCAACAACCTCTCCACCGCAGGTCACCTGCGTCGCGTCCGGGAGCGCATGAGTTCCAAGGACTGCCGCTGGGTGTTCCGCACCTTCTTCTCCCGGACGCCCCGCAGTGACGCCTGGTGGAACCACTTCCTCGCCACCGGTGAGACGTCAACGGAGAACGCACCCGATCCCCCCAAGGAGCGAACGCTCAACCGGACCTCCCCCACCTCGGCCGCCTACGCCGCCCTCGCCGGCCTCGGCTTCGCGGACTCCCGGCTGGCCCTCTCCGCCGCCGACTGTGCCGCGCTCGAACCGCTCGCCGCCGAGTGGCTGGCCCGGGGTGCCACCCCCGCCCTCTTCACCGCCGCGCTCACGGCGGGCCTGCCGACACCGGTCCACAGCCCGGTGGCCCTCACCCGCCGCCGTCTGATCGACAAGCTGCCCCCGGAACGCCCCGCACCGGCTGGAGAGGCCACCCAGGCAGCCCAGGCCGCCCAGCCCGTCCGCGTCCCCGAGTGCACCGACTGCCGCACCCCGTGCCGCCCCCAGGCCCTCCTCGGCGGGCTCTGCCGCGCCTGCCGCTCTCCTGGTGGCGTCAGCCGGGCCGCACCGCCCGTTCGCCACCTCTCGCCCGCGGCCGTCCGCCGCCATGCCGCCCGGGTCCGCCAAGCGATGAGCGCGGGGAGCACAGCACCGCGATCATGAATATTCACAGGTAGCAGCGTTAACCTATGCAAAATCCAAAGGTGAACTAGGTTACAAACCTTGGATTCCCAGTCGCCCGGTTTGCCCACATGCTGAGATCCGTGCGATAGTCAAGGCATCGAACTTCGGCGGGCCCGACCTGGCACTGCCGACGCCCATCGCAGCGGCACGCACCCCCTTGGCCGCCGCGATGACTTGCAGGGGCCCCCTCCGCCGGACCACGGCGAATCCGGGGGCCCTGCGTGTTTTCCGGGCCGGACGGGCCGGACGCGGGCCGGACGACCCAGCCGGCTCAGTGCCGCTCGCGCACCTTGAGCTCGAACCAGACGCCCTTGCCCCGCGGCAGCAGGTCCGCGCCCCAGCGGTCGGAGAGGTCGTCGACGATCTTCAGCCCCCGCCCGCGCTCGTTCACCGGCCTGGGCTCGGCGAGGATCATGCAGGGCAGCGCCCGGGAGGAGTCCCGGACCTCGATCCGCAGCCAGCCCGGCTTGCGGCTGACGTGCAGGCCGATGGTGCGCCCCGCCGCGTGCCGTACCGCGTTGGACACCAGCTCGCTGGTGAGTAACTCCCCGGCCTCCAGGTACTGGTGGAGGTCCCAGGACTCCAGGACCGACAGCACCAGCCGCCGGGCCACCGGGCCGGACTCCGGCCGGGACGGCAGCCGGACCTCACTCGGCGAGGACTGGTCGCACAGCCTGCCGGAATACATCTCCTCCAGCTCCTCGGAGCTGAGCCGCTCCAGCGCCGAGAGCGCTCCCTGGACGTCGATCCAGGACGCCTCGGCGACCGTGCCGGCCCCGGGAACTGATGACTGATCTGCTTCGCCCCAACCCGCCATGCCGACCATCATTGCGGAACGCAAGCAGCCGCGTACGGACAATGAGCAAACGATCTCCCCCGAGTCGGCATATGCCGGATGCAAGGAGGGGGTCGCCCCGGGCCGACCTCCGTCAAGCCCGAGTTGACCCCCGGCCGTCCTACCAGGCGCTCCACGGGAGGGTCCAGCCGCTCAGCCCGTTCGAGGGGTCGAGCTTCTCCTTCTTGATGGAGTTCTTGACGATCACGACGTCCCCGACGATCGAACTGTCGTAGAACTTGCCCATCGAGGTGCCGGCGCCGCCGCCCTCGACGTCCTTGAGGCCGACGCAGCCGTGGCTGACGTTGTCGCCGCCGAAGATGCTGTTCCTGGCCCACCAGTTGCCGTGCACGTACGTGCCCGAGGTGGTGAGCCGCATCGAGTGCGGCACCTGGAGGTCGTAGGGCGCGCCGGTCATGCCGGGCAGGGTGCTGGACTGCATCCGCACCGTGCCCTCCTTGGACATGACGGTCATGGTGCCGTTCCAGGTGGGGTGGTCGTCCGAGCCGGAGGTGATGTCGATCTCGGAGCTCTGGCCGTCCCCGCTCACGACGGTCATCTTGTGCGTGGCGGCGTCAACCGTCGAGATCTGGGATCGCCCGATCGTGAAGGGCTCGTCCCGGTCCGAGCCGCCGTAGACGCCCGGAGCGATCTCCACGCTCTTCAGCCGGTAGTGCACGTTCACCTTGGTGCCCGGCTTCCAGTAGCCCTCGGGACGGAAGTCCACCCGGCGGTCGCCGAACCAGTGGCCCTTCACCACGGTGCCGTTGTCGGTCTCGAAGGTGATGCCCTTGGCGACCGCTTCCTTGTTCTTGACGTCCTTGGTGAACTCCACCGAGACGATCATGCCGACGCCGTACGTCGCGTTGTCGTCGACGTTGTCGGAGGCCTTGGCCTGGGCCTCCGGCGTCAGCGTGGTGAAGCTGCTGTCCGCCTCGGTGACCGCGCCGTTGGCGTCCGCCGCCATCGCGCTGACCTGGTAGGCGGTGCCCACCGAGAGGCCGGCCGTCGGCGTCCAGGAGGAGCCGTCGGCGGCGATGGTGCCGGGCACCTCCTTGCCGGTCTTGTCGCTCACCTTGACGGTGGTGAGCTTGCCGCCCGTCGCCCCGACCTTGAGCGCGCTCGGCGCCACGTCCACCGCGCCGGTCTTGGGCTCGATGTTCACCACGGCCTGCGACACCTTCGGCACCGCGCTGGTGGGCGCCGCCGACGCCGGCGGCTGGGAGGTGGCCGCGCCGGCCCCCAGGTCGGCCTTGGCCGCGCTGCCGCCGCCCCCGCCGTCACCGCCACCGCAGGCGGCCGTCAGCACCATCGCTCCGCCGACCAGGCCGGCGGCCACCACTCTGCGTATCGACCTCACGTCGATTCCCTCCCTCTGAACTCCCCGGACTCCCCGTGGACCCGCGACGGACCTGCGAAGGACCGTCTGCGGACCTGACCGGGTATACGCGCCCGGCCACCGGAAAGGTTGCGCCATACGAGGGGCTCCATGCCCCGGAAACCCGAGCGGTCCGACCCCATCGGGTGAGGATCGGACCGCTCGGAGAGAACTCACCGGAGTGCCCGGACCAGCCGGGCCGACCTCCGGACAGGGCCTACCAGCTCGCCCAGTCCACGTTCCAGCCGCCGAGCCCGTTGGAGGGCGAGACGGTCTTCTCCTTGGAGTTCACGATCTTGATCGGGTCGCCGACCATCGAGTCGTTGAAGAACTTGCCCGCCACCGAGGTGTCGCTGCCGCCCTTCACGTCCTGCATCGAGATGCAGCCGTGGCTGGCGTTGCTCTTGCCGAACGGGTTCGCCCAGTAGTTGCCGTGCACGAAGGTGCCGGAGGTGGTCAGCCGCATCGCGTGCGGCACGTCCTGGATGTCGTACTCGCCGCCGAGACCGACGGTCTGCGAGTTCATCCGGGTGACCTTCTCCTTGGACATGACCACCATGGTCCCGCCCCAGGACGGCGTGGCGTCCGCGCCCAGGGTGACCGGCACGGTGGTGCTCTGGCCGCCCCGCTCGATGGTCATCTGGTGCGACTTGGCGTCCGCGGTGGCGACCTGCGAGCGGCCGATGGTGAAGGGCTCGTCCTTCTCCACGTCGCCGTAGATGCCCGGGGCGACCTCGACGTTCTTCAGCCGGTACTTGATGGTCACCTTGGTGTCCGGCGCCCAGTACTGCTCCGGGCGGAAGTCCACCCGCTTGTCGCCGAACCAGTGGCCCTTCACGACGGTGTTGTTGCTGGTCTCGAAGGTGATGCCCTTGAGGACGGCTTCCTTGTTCTTGACCGCCTTGTTGAACTCCACCGAGACGATCATGCCGACGCCGTAGGTGGCGCCGTCGCTGATGTTGTCGTTGGTGGAGATCTTCTTGTCCGGCGTCAGGGTGGTGAACGAGGTGGTGGACGCGGCCACCAGGCCCTCGGCGTCCTTGGCCTGCGCGTTCACCTTGTACGCCATGCCGACGGTGAGCGCCGCCGCGGGCTTCCAGCCGGCACCGTCCGGGGTGATCGCACCCGTGACCGGCTTGCCGTCCTTGTCGGTCACCTCGACCGTGGTGAGCTTGCCGTTGGAGACGGAGACCGCCAGTCCGGTCGGCTGGACGTCCTGGGCACCGTCCTTCGGCTCGACGGCGATCACCGCGGCCGAGGGCTTCGGCGTCCCCGAACCGCCCGAACCACCCGCGCCGCCCGCACCGCCCGCGTCCGCCGAGGCCGGCGCGCTGGCCGCGTTGCCCCCGTCGGAGCCACCGGAGCCACTGCCCTTGTCGTCGTTGCAGGCCGCGGTGAGCAGCAGTACCCCACCCATGACCAGCGCCAACGCCCCCCTGCGCCCGTAGCGGCTGGTGGTGCGTATCGCGGCTCCGGCCGTCTTACCCGTCTTCACGGTTTCTCCCCTCCCGGTATCCACTCTGTTGACGCGCTGAGTGCCCCCGGGAGTTGCACCGGGCGCCGATCTTCCGCGGCCGGGCTGTGGACGCGTCGGAGCAGGATAACTGGGCCGTTCGAGTGACTTCACAGGGGAGTCGAACGGAACCGGGTGAAGCCGGGGTGAACCGGGCGTGAAGGCCGGGCAGAGGGCCGCGGCAGGGGGCCCGCGGCCGGGGCGGCGCGCCCGCGGCTCAGCGCAGGGCGCTCCCGGCCACCCACTGCTCCCAGGGCAGGTTCCAGCCGTTCAGCCCGTTCTGCGGCGGCACGAAGTCCCCGGACGAGGCCTTCACCTCCACCACGTCCCCCGGGACGGTGTGCTCGAACAGCCAGCCCGCCGGGGAGTCCTTGCTCGCCCCGCCCTTGACGTCGGCCAGGCCGACGCAGCCGTGGCTGGTGTTGGCCGTGCCGAACACCCGCGGATCCGCCCAGTAGTTGCCGTGCAGGAAGGTGCCGGAGGTGGTCAGCCGCATCGCGTGCGGGACGTCCTTGATGTCGTACTCGTCGCCCATCCCGACGGTCTGCGAGTTCATCCTGGTCTCCCGGTACTTCTCCGACACCACCATCACGCCCCGGTAGGTGGAGTGGTCGCGGCTGCCGCCGGAGACCTTGAGCACCCGGACCACCTTGCCGCCCTGCCCCGCCCGGACGGTCAGGGTGTGCGCGTCCAGGTCCACGGTGGAGACCTGCGCCCGGCCGACGGTGAAGTGCAGGTCCCGGCTCTGGGTGCCGAACTCGCCCGGCGCGCCCTGCACGTCCTTCAGCCGCAGCGCCACCGTGACCTTGGTGCCGGCCGTCCAGTACTGCTGCGGCCGGAAGTCCAGCCGCTGGTTGCCGAACCAGTGCGCGGCCACCGGCACCGGCGGGTCCGCGGCGACCTGGACGGCCCGCTCCACCGCCGCCCGGTCGGCGATCGGACGGCTGAAGCGCAGCGACACCGGCATGCCGACGCCGACCGTCGAACCGTCCTCCGGGGTGAAGAAGGCGACGAAGGTGTGCGCCCGGGCCATGGTCGAGAACGCCGAGTGCTGGGCCGCCTTCTGGCCGGCGTCGTCCTCGGCCACCGCGTCCAGGGTGAACGCCGTGCCCAGCGGCAGCGGGCCGTCGGGCGCCCACCCGGCGCCGTCCGCGGCGATCGTGCCGGGCACCTCGGTGCCCTTCGCGTCCGCCAGCCGGACCGACACCAGCCGGCCCTGCGCCGCGCTCACCCGCACCGCGCCCTCCGGCCGCACGTCCTGCGCGCCGTCGGCCGGCTGCGCGGTCACCACCGCCCGGGACGGCGCCGGCGGCGCGGCCGGCGCCCCGGACCCCACCGCGTCCCCGTCCGGGGCCGCCGGGGAGCCACCGCCGGCGCACCCCGTGAGGACCGCCAGACAGCAGGCCACCGCCGCCGCGCCCCGCGCCCACACCCGTCCTCGGCGCCGCATCCCGGGGCCTCCCACTGTTCGCGTCCGACGCCCGGAACAACGACCGCCGTCGACGGGGGGACACGCGCGCCGGCCCCGGAATCCCGTCATCCACGGGCGCCCCCTGCCCGCCATCCGCCGGTAAGCCCCCGTTCAGCGGCTTCCGATCTGCGCAATCCGGGAAAGAGGAAGTGAACGGGGTCCGGGACACCCCGTCCAGGGAGGGTGCGGCCATGGCGTCAGGGCAGGAGCTGGAAGCCGGGGTACGGCCGGGCGTCGGTCCGCGCCCCGCCGAACGAACGCGCCCCGCCGAGCACCCCGCCGAACCACCGCGGCCCGGCAGCTGGCAGCCGCTCGGCGCCCGCTTCCGCGCCGGCCAACCCGGCGACCAGGGCACCAACTTCGCGCTCTGGGCGGCCGGCGCCGAGGCCGTCGACCTGTGCCTCTTCGACGAGGACGGCCGGGAGAGCCGGCACCGGCTCACCGAGCAGGACTTCCAGGTCTGGCACGGCTTCCTCCCCGGCGTGCGCCCCGGCGCCCGCTACGGCTTCCGGGTGCACGGCCGCTGGGACCCGTGGACGGGCGCCCGCTGGAACCCCGCCAAGCTGCTGCTGGACCCGTACGCCCGCGCCGTCGACGGCTGTTACACCTCCCACGACGCGGCCTGCGCGGCCGTCCGCAACTGGCCGGAGGCGGACGTCGCCGACACCGTCCGGGACAACCGCGACTCCGCCCCCTACGTGCCCAGAGCGGTGGTCGTCCACGACGACGACGACTGGTACGACGACCACCGCCCGAAGACCCCGTGGGCCGAGACGGTGCTCTACGAGCTGCACGTGCGCGGCTTCACCATGCGCCACCCCGACGTGCCGCCCCGGCTGCGCGGCACCTACGCCGGCCTCGCCCACCCCGCCGCCCTCGCCCACCTCACCGGCCTCGGCGTGACCGCCGTCGAGCTGCTGCCGGTCCACCAGCACGCCAGCGAGGACCACCTGCAGGCCCGCGGCCTGGTCAACTACTGGGGCTACAACACGGTCGGCTACTTCGCCCCGCACGCCGGCTACTCGGCGTCCGGCTCGCGCGGCGGCCAGGTCGGCGAGTTCAAGCGGATGGTCCGCGCCCTGCACGCCGCCGGGATCGAGGTGATCCTGGACGTGGTGTTCAACCACACCGCCGAGGGCGCCGAACTGGGCCCGATGCTGTCCCTGCGCGGCATCGACAACGCCGGCTACTACCGGCTCCCGCCGAACCGGCCGCGCGGCTACGCCGACTACACCGGCTGCGGCAACACCCTGGACACCCGCCGCCCGCAGGTGATCCGGCTGATCACCGACTCGCTGCGCTACTGGGTCGCCGAGATGGGCGTGGACGGCTTCCGCTTCGACCTCGCCGCGGCGCTCGCCCGCGGCGGCGGGGCCGGCGGCGACGGCGTCGACATGGAGCACCCCTTCCTCGCGGCCGTCGCCCAGGACCCGCTGCTCAGCCGGGTGAAGCTGATCGCCGAGCCCTGGGACGTCGGCCCGGGCGGCTACCAGGTGGGCGGCTTCCCCCCGCTGTGGGCCGAGTGGAACGACAGGTACCGCGACACCGTGCGGGACTTCTGGCGCGGCGCCCGTCCGGACGTCCGCGAGCTCGGCTACCGCCTCTCCGGCTCCTCCGACCTCTACCAGCGCGGCGGCCGCCGCCCGTACGCCTCGGTCAACTACGTGACCGCGCACGACGGTTTCACCCTCCGCGACCTGGTCTCCTACGACCGCAAGCACAACGGGGCGAACGGCGAGGCCGACCGGGACGGCACCGAGGACAACCGGTCCTGGAACCACGGCGTCGAGGGCGAGACGGCGGACCCGGAGGTGAACGCCCTGCGGCTGCGCCAGCTGCGCAACCTGACGGCCACCCTGCTGCTCTCGGCCGGCGTCCCGATGCTGACGGCCGGGGACGAGCTGGGCCGCACCCAGGGCGGCAACAACAACGCCTACTGCCAGGACAACGAGATCAGCTGGCTGGACTGGTCGCTGCTGGCGGAGCCCGGCTGGCGGGAACTGTGCGAGCTGACCGCCCGGCTGGTCCGGTTGCGCCGCTCCCACCCGGTGCTGCGGCAGCGGGCGTTCTTCTCGGGGCGGGCCGCCACGCCCGGCGGCCAGCCCGACCTGGCCTGGTTCACCCCGCTGGGCAAGGAGATGACGGAGGCCGACTGGTTCGCGCCGACCTCCTGCCTCGGGATGCTGCTGTCCGGCAGCGCGATGTCCGAACGGGACGACGCCGGGCGGCCGTTGCGGGACGACAGCTTCCTGCTGCTGCTCAACGCGGGCCACCTGGCCACGTCGTTCACCCTGCCCGGCGAGCCCTGGGCCGCACCGGAGGCGCCGTACGAGACGGTGGTCGACACGGCCGCCGCGGGCACGGGCGAGCCGTTCCCGCACGGCACCGTGGTGCTGGGCGGGCGCTCACTGCACCTGCTGCGCGCACCCGCCCCCAACCCCTGAGGGCTCGCAAGAGGCGCCCGGCGCACTCCTCCCTGCACGAACCGCTGCGCACGCCCCGCCGTTCACCTCCGCACCGCCCGTCCGGGTGGCCGGTTCTCGCCGGGTCCCGCCGACAGGGGCGAAAAACCGGATGAGAAGTGACGGCTTCTCTGCCTACCCTCACCGCGATGGCCGAGAACCGACATGACACCGACAACCCACCCACCGACGGGACCGAAAAGACCGACGAGACCGCCGGACCCGGCGCAGCCGCCGCACCGCGCCGCTCCACGGTCCGCTCCCTGCTGCGCCTGTGGCCGTACGCGCGCGCCGTCCGCGGCCGGCTGACCGTCTCGGTGACGGCCGCCACCCTCGGCATGCTGAGCACACTCGCCGTCCCGGTGATCCTCGGCCGGATCGTGGACGGCCCGCTCGCCACCCGCGACCTGGCCGCCCTCTGGCCGCTGGTCGGCCTGCTGCTGCTGGTGGGCCTGCTGGAGGCCGGTCTGTTCTACACCCGCCGGGTGGTGCTGGCCCGCCCGCTGGCCGGGCTGGAGACGGCGATGCGCGGCGACCTCTTCGCCAAGCTGCAGCGGCTCCCGGTCTCCTTCCACGACCGCTGGGGCTCCGGCCAGCTGCTCTCCCGGGCCACCGCCGACATGTACACCATGCGGCTGTTCCTGGCCTTCCCACTGGTCTTCCTGATCGTCAACTCGGTGATGTTCCTGGCCGGCACGGCGGTGATGTTCACCCAGGACTGGCGGCTCGCGCTGATCGCCCTGGCGCCCGTCGTCCCGCTGTTCGTGCTCACCCGGAGCTTCGAGCACGGCTACTCCGGCGCCTCCCGCCGCGCCCAGGACCAGAACGGCGACCTCGCCACCGTGGTCGAGGAGTCCGTGCTCGGCATCCGGATCCTCAAGGCCTTCGGCCGCCACCGCTCGATGGCCGAGCGCTTCCGCGCCCAGTCCCACGAGCTGCGCCGCACCGAGCTGCACAAGGCCCACCTGCTCGCCAACCTGTGGGCCGTCATCGTCGGCCTGCCGGAGATCGTCCTGGCCTGCGCCCTCGCCGTCGGCGCCTACCTGGTCGCCCACGACGAGCTGAGCGCCGGCTCCCTGGTCGCCTTCCTGTCCACCGCGCTCGCGCTGCGCTGGCCGGTCGAGTCGCTCGGCTGGCTGCTCGCCTACGCCAACGAGGCCGCCACCGCCACCGACCGCTTCTTCGAGGTGCTGGACGAGCCGGACACCCCGGACCCGGGCACCGCCACCGGGCTCGCCGCCCCGGACGGCATCCGCTTCACCGGCGTCCGCTTCCGCTACCCCGACGCCCCCGCGGACAGCCCCGACCTGCTGTCCGGCATCGACCTGCACGTCCGCAGCGGCGAGACGATGGCCCTGGTCGGCGCCACCGGCAGCGGCAAGACCACGCTCACCGCGCTGCTCCCCCGGCTGTACGAGGCCACCGCCGGCACCATCACGCTGGACGGCCGGGACATCCGCGACCTGCCCCGGCAGCGGCTGCGCGAGACCGTCGCGGTCGCCTTCGAGGAGCCCACCCTGTTCTCCGCCACCGTCCGGGAGAACGTCCTGATGGGCGCCCCGGGCGCGGGCGACGAGCAGCTGCGCTCCGCCCTCGCCACCGCCCAGGCGGACTTCGTGGCGAGGCTCCCCGAGGGCCCGGACACCGAGGTCGGCGAGCAGGGCCTGAGCCTGTCCGGCGGCCAGCGCCAGCGCCTCGCCCTGGCCCGCGCGGTGGTCGGCGACCCGGCCTTCCTGGTGCTGGACGACCCGCTCTCCGCCCTGGACGTGCACACCGAGGCCCTGGTCGAACGGGCGCTGCGCGAGGTCCTCGGCACCACCACCGCCCTGGTGGTCGCCCACCGCCCCAGCACCGTGCTGCTCGCCGACCGGGTCGCGGTGCTGGCGGACGGCCGGATCGAGGCCGTCGGCACCCACCAGGAGCTGCTGCGCGACTGCCCGCACTACCGCGAACTGATGTCCGGCGAGGCCGCCCTCGCGCCCGAAGGAAGTGCAGCCCCGTGACCACCACCGCCGAACCCGCGAAGGCCGCGGACAACGGACCCGCCGAACCCGCCGTACCCGTCACCGCCGTCGGGCCCGCCGGCAGCGAGCCGCCCCCGCCGCCGGCCGACGAGGAGGACATCCCCGTCCCGCCCGGCGCGCCCCGGGCGCTGCTGCGCTCGCTGCTCGGCCCGCACCGGGCCCGGATCGCCGTCGCGATGCTGGTGATCCTGGTCCAGCAGGCCGCGATGCAGGCCGGCCCGCTGCTGGTCGCGGTCGCGATGGACCGCGCCATCCCGGCGCTGCGCGACCACGACTCCGGCCCGCTGATCGCCGTCACCGCCGGGTACCTGTTCTGCGCCCTGCTCAGCCCGGTGCTGCAGTGGGTGTTCATCAAGGTCAGTGCCCGGGTCAACCAGGACATCCTGCTGGAGCTGCGCGGCCGGATCTTCCGGCACGCCCAGCGGCTGAGCCTGGACTTCCACGAGCGCTACACCTCGGGCCGGATCATCTCCCGGGCCACCAGCGACATCGACGCGCTGCGCGAGCTGCTCTCCGAGGGCCTCCAGGAGCTGCTGACGGTCTTCCTGTCGGTCTGCTACATCTCAGTGCTGCTGCTGGTGCTGGACTGGCGGCTCGGCCTGGTCTCGCTGGTGTCCGTGGTGCCGCTGGCGCTGATCGCCCGCTCCTTCCGCAGCCGCTCGCGCCGGGTCTACCGCCGCTCCCGCACCTCGGCCGCCTCGCTGATCGTCCGGTTCACCGAGACCATGAACGGCATCCGCCCGGTGCAGGCCTTCCGCCGCGAGAAGGCCAACGACGAGGCCTTCGCCGTGGTCAACCGGCAGTCCGCCACCGCGACCGCGGACGGCCTGCTGGAGATCGCCCGCTACGTCGGCCTCTCCCGGGTCACCGCCAACCTGTGGATCACCGGCGTGGTGCTGCTCGGCGCCTACCTGGTCGTCGAGGACTCGCTGGAGCTGGGCGTGCTCACCGCCTTCACGCTCTACCTGCGCCGGCTCTACGACCCGGTCGACCAGCTGGCGATGTTCCTGAACAGCTACCAGTCGGCCGCCGCCGCCCTGGAGAAGATCGCCGGCCTGCTCGCCCACGAGCCGACGGTCGCCGAACCGGCCGAGCCCAAGGAGCTGCCAGAGCTGGCGAGCGGGCGAGTCAGAGGCCGGGAGGTGTCCTTCGAGGGCACCCGCTTCGCCTACCGCACCGGCAAGGAGGTGCTGCCGCCCTTCGACCTGCGCATCCCGGCCGGGCAGACGGTCGCGGTGGTCGGCGCCACCGGCGCGGGCAAGTCGACGGTCGCCAAGCTGCTGGCCCGCTTCTACGACCCGACCGACGGCCGGATCCGGCTGGACGGCGTGGACCTGCGCGAGCTGGCCACCCCCGAGCTGCGCCGCGGGGTGGTGATGGTGACCCAGGAGTCCTTCCTGTTCTCCGGCACCGTCGCCGAGAACATCGCGATCGGCCGCCCCGGCGCCACCCGCGAGGAGGTCGAGCAGGCCGCCCGCGACATCGGCGCGTACGAGTTCGTCGCCGCGCTGCCGGACGGCTTCGACACCGACGTGCGCAAGCGCGGCGGCCGGATCTCCGCCGGGCAGCGCCAGCTGGTGGCCTTCGCCCGCGCCCTGCTGGCCGACCCGGCGGTGCTGATCCTGGACGAGGCGACCAGTTCCCTGGACGTCCCGGGCGAGCAGGCCGTCCAGCGGGCGATGCGCACGGTGCTGGCCGGCCGCACGGCGGTGATCATCGCGCACCGGCTCTCCACCGTGGAGATCGCCGACCGCGTCCTGGTGATGGACCAGGGCCGGATCGTGGAGGACGGCTCCCCGCAGGAGCTGATCGACGGCTCCGGCCGCTTCGCCGACCTCCACCGGGCCTGGCGGGACAGCCTGGTCTAGGTCCTGGTCCTGTTTCACCCCCCATGAATGTGCCCGGTCCGGGTGCGCCGTTACGCACCCGGGCCGGGCCTACCCGGCAGAGCCGTTCAGGTCACCGTCACCGCGAAGTCGGCGTGGTGGTCGGGCGAGGGGTTCGGGTCCTCCTGCCCGGACACGTCCAGCGTCCCGCCGGTGAGCACCTGCCCGGCGACCGCCGCCGGGTCGATCACCACGGACGGGAAGACGTAGATCGTGTTGTGGTAGCGCGGCCCCTCCGAGAAGTGGCAGGCCAGCGTCCGCGGCCCGGTCGCCGTGCAGCCGATCGGCGTGGTGCCGGTCAGCGTGGTCCGCTCCGGCACGGTGATCAGGAAGTCGACCGGGTGCCGCGAGTACGACGGGCCGTTGTTGTACACCCACAGCGGCAGCTCGATGGTGGCTCCGGGCTTGCCCTCCAGGTCACCCGGCTGCGGCACCGGCTTGCCGCCGACGATCGCGGACGAGGCCCCGACCGTGAAGTGCGCCTTGGTGTCGCCGGTGACGAGGCTGTAGGGCGTGGTGTGGCCGGACTGGTCCGGGTCACCCGCGTAGAAGGCCTGGACGTCGCCGCTGATGGTCTCGCCCGAGTAGGTGATCGGCGCGACGTACAGCGCGAGCCGCTCGACGGAGGTCGCCCCCGGCGCCAGACCGGCCGGGATCAGGTAGGAGCTGCCGGTGCCGAAGTAGGTCAGGTCGACCGGCGGGTCGGCCGACTGCACCACACCCGGCGCCGGGAAGTGCACGACCACCTGGGTGGTGTCGCCGGTCGCCGCCGGGCCGTTGTTGGTGACCCGGACCTCCAGCGTCCCGGTCTCACCCGGGACCACCGGGCCCTCCGGCGGGCAGAGTTCGACGGAGAGCGCGGCGGCCGGCGGCGGCGCCGCGAGCGGGGTGGTGGCGGCCTGGGCCGGCCACGCGACGAGGACTGCGGAGAACGCGGCGAGGACGGCCGCGCGGACGGTTCGCATCATGACCATCACGCTCCCCCCGGGCGACACGGGCGGCAAGCGGATGACTGCCGTCCGTGGTCGACGTACGGCAGTCATCCGGCGCGGCGTCAGCGCAGCAGCCCCGCGTCCATCCCGGCCGACTCGGCCGGCAGCGCGACCAGTCCCAGCTCGGCCGGGGAGGCCAGCCGCGGGTGCGCGGGCAGCACCCGGACGGTGTAGCCGAACGGGCCGGTCCGGCACAGCTCCAGCGAGCCCTCGTAGCGGGTGCGCCCGTCCAGGTCGGGCCCGCCGACCGGCTTGAGGGCGAGCAGGCAGGCGTCCGAGATGCCGTCCGACTCGTCCACCCGGCCGGAGACGACCTGGACCTCGACGTCGTCCGGCTCCAGCGCGCCGAGCGCGACCTGCACCCGCAGCGCCAGCGAGCTGCCCAGCTCCTGGGCCTCGGCCGGGCAGTCCGCCTCGACGTGCTCGACCCGGACGGCCGGCCAGGCCTCCCGGACCTTCGCCTTCCAGCCCGCCAGCTCCCGCGCGGGTGCGTAGTGCTCGCCCGCCAGCTCCCGCTGGGCCAGTGCCGCCGGGGCGTACAGCCGTTCGACGTACTCGCGGACCATCCGCCCGGCGAGCACCTTGGGCCCGAGGGTGACCAGGGTGTGCCGGACCATGGCGATCCACTGCTGCGGCAGCCCGTCCGCGTCCCGGTCGTAGAACCGGGCGGCGACCTGGTCCTCGATCAGGTCGTAGAGCGCGGCGGACTCGATGTCGTCGCGCCGTTCGGCCTCGCCGCTGTCCGGGTCGAGCACCCCGTCGCGCTCGTCGGCGGTGGGGATCGCCCAGCCGTTGCGGCCGTCGTACCACTCGTCCCACCAGCCGTCCAGGACGGACAGGTTGAGGCAGCCGTTGAGCGCGGCCTTCATCCCGGAGGTGCCGCAGGCCTCCAGCGGGCGCAGCGGGTTGTTGAGCCAGACGTCGCAGCCCGGGTAGAGGTGCTGGGCCATCGCCATGTCGTAGTCGGGCAGAAAGACGATCCGGTGCCGGACGGCCGGGTCGTCGGCGAAGGCGACCATCTGCCGGATCAGCCGCTTGCCGCCGTCGTCGGCCGGGTGGGCCTTGCCCGCGACCACGATCTGCACCGGCCGGGTGGGGTGGAGCAGCAGGGACCGCAGCCGGTCCTGGTCGCGGAGCATCAGGGTGAGCCGCTTGTACGAGGGCACCCGGCGGGCGAAGCCGATGGTGAGCACGTCCGGGTCGAGCACCGAGGAGACCCAGCCGAGTTCGGCCTGCCCGGCCCCGCGCTGGCGCCAGGAGGCGCGCAGCCGACGGCGGGCCTCCTCCACCAGTTGGGCGCGCAGGGTGCGGCGCAGCTCCCAGACCTCGCTGTTGCCGATCGACTCCAGGCCGGTCCAGCGGGTGGCCTCGCCGGTGGTCATCGCCTCCTCGGCGCGCTCGGCGCCGATCTCGGCGGCGCCGAGCCGGACGACCGCCGGGTCGATCCAGGTGGCGGCGTGGACGCCGTTGGTGACCGAGGTGATCGGCACCTCGGCGGGGTCGAAGCCGGGCCAGAGGCCGTTGAACATCGAGCGGCTGACCTCGCCGTGCAGGGTGGAGACCCCGTTGGCGCGCTGGGCCAGCCGCAGGCCCATGGCGGCCATGTTGAACAGCTTCGGGTCCCCGCCGGGCCAGGTCTCGGCGCCGAGCGCGAGCACCTGGTCGACCGGGACGCCGGGCAGCGCGGCCTCGCCGCCGAAGTGGCGGGCGACCAGCTCGCGGTCGAAGCGGTCGATGCCGGCCGGGACGGGCGTGTGGGTGGTGAAGAGCGTGCCGGCCCGGACGGACTCCAGGGCGGCGGCGAAGTCCAGGGCGGCGGTGTCCGGGTCGGCCGGGCCCGCGGCGACCAGCTCGCGGATCCGTTCGACGCCGAGGAAGCCGGCGTGGCCCTCGTTGGTGTGGAAGACCTCGGGCGCGGGGTGCCCGGTGAGCCGGCAGTAGGCGCGCACCGCCCGGACGCCGCCGATGCCGAGCAGCATCTCCTGCAGCAGCCGGTGCTCGCTGCCGCCGCCGTACAGCCGGTCGGTGACGTCGCGTTCGGCGGGCGAGTTGGCCTCGATGTCGGAGTCGAGCAGCAGCAGCGGCACCCGGCCGACCTGGGCCTTCCAGATCCGGGCGGCCAGGGTGCGTCCGCCGGGCAGCGCGAGGTCGACCCGGCAGGGGGTGCCGTCGGCCTCCCGCAGCGGGCTGACCGCGAGCTCGTCCGGGTCGAGCAGCGGGTAGCGCTCCTGCTGCCAGCCGTCCCGGTCGAGGGACTGCCGGAAGTAGCCGTGCCGGTAGAAGAGCCCGACGCCGATGACCGGGACGCCGAGGTCGCTGGCGGCCTTGAGGTGGTCGCCGGCCAGGATGCCGAGCCCGCCGGAGTACTGGGGCAGCGCGGCGGCGATGCCGTACTCGGGCGAGAAGTAGGCGATGGCGGCCGGCAGCGCGCCGGCCTCGGTCTCCTGCCGGGTCTGGTACCAGCGCGGTCCGCTCAGGTAGTCGCGCAGGTCGTCGGCGAGGTCGCCGAGTCTGCGCAGGAACCGCCGGTCGGCGGCGAGCGCGGCGAGCCGGGCGGCCGGGACCTCCCCGAGCAGCCGCACCGGGTCCTCGCCGGTCGCGGCCCAGACCTCCGGGTCCACGGACCGGAACAGGTCCCTGGTCTCGGGGTGCCAGGACCAGCGCAGGTTGAGGGCCAGCTCGTGCAACGGCTGGAGTTGTTCGGGCAGGACGGTGCGGACGGTGAATCTGCGGATTGCCTTCACGGCGTGAAGCGTAGCCTCGGCGGTCGGTCCGACAGTGCGTCATGTGGGCTATTGGGCATCCGTTCGGCCTATTGATGAGATCGCATTCGGCGCATTGGTCTGCACAGGGGGCGCGCGCGGCGCACATTTCGGGGGCCCGCGCTACCAATACGTGAACTCCGCGGTACGGATCCATTTCCGATGGCGCACCCGCTCGGGAGAAGACTCGAAACTCCTGTCGTACCGCTGCAAAAACCGCGCCGCCGGTGCGAGGATGACCGAAGGTCGTTGATGCTGTGGGGAGTGCGGCGACGGGTGGCGTCCCCCTCGAAGCAGCACGTCCGAATCCTTTTCGCGTTGGCCGTTCCCGTTCTCCTTAGCCCATTCGGCGCTCACCGCGCACCGGCGCGTGTCCTCGGGCCCGGCCCGCTCGTTCACGGGTGGACCGGACCGCCCGGGGGGCGTGCCCCCGGAGGCGTGCGCCGGGACGCGCACGGGCTCCAGGGCGTCCCGCCGCCGACTCGGCGGGCGCCGGGCAGGTTGCCGGGGACAGCGACGCGGGCAGGCTCCGGTCGCACGTCCTCCCCACCCAGCAGTCCTCCCGGTACTCCCTGGCCCGACCCCGGCCCGCGGGAGCTGCCGTCGATCTCGGGCAGGAGTTTGGCATGCACGGCGACACGCGGGACCAGTCCACACCGGTGGCCGAAACGCTCGACCCAGCGGTCGCGGAATCCGCCGGACGGATGGATTCTGACACTCGGACAGATCCGGCGATGCCCGCGCCCCGGGCGTCCGGGGCGGTCCGTGCCGGATCCTCCGAAGCCCGGCCCTCCGCGGCGCCCCGACACCCCGGGGCCGAGGAGGACGGGACCGCGGCACCCCGCGGGCGCGCCACCAGCACGCGCCGCACCACCGCCCCGGCCACCACCCCGAAGGCCGGCACCGGGGCCGACCCCGCGCCGCGCCGGACGGCCGCCGCGAAGAAGGCGGCCGCCCCGAAGGCGTCCGCCGCGAAGGGCGGCGCCGGGACCGCCACCGGTCCGTCCACCAGGCCTGCTGCCAAGACCACCAAGACCACTGCCAAGAGCACCGCCAAGACCACTGCCAAGACCGCCGCCCGCAAGACAGAGAGCGACACCGTGATCGGCCGCATCCCCGTCCTGGACGTCAGCCCGCTCGTCGACGGCGGCCGCCGCCCGGCCAAGGCCGTCGTCGGCGAGACCTTCCTGGTCACCGCGACCGTCTTCCGCGAGGGCCACGACGCCGTCAACGCCAACGTGGTGCTGCGCGACCCGCGCGGCCGCGGCGGCCCGTGGACCCCGATGCGCGAGCTCGCCGAGGGCACCGACCGCTGGGGCGCGTACGTCACCCCGACCGCGCCCGGCCGCTGGTCGTACCTGGTGGAGGCGTGGAGCGACCCGATCGCCACCTGGCGCAGGACCGCCTCGGTGAAGCTGCCCGCCGGGATCGACACCGCGCTGGTCCTGGAGGAGGGCGCCCGGCTGTTCGAGCAGGCCGCGGCCGGCGTGCCGAAGAAGGAGGGCCGCGCCGACGTGCTGGCCGCCGCCGACGCGCTGCGCGACCCGGCCATGCCGCCGCTGTCCCGGCTGGCCGCCGCCCTCGCCCCCGAGGTGCTGGAGCTGCTGACCCGGTACCCGCTGCGCGAGCTGCTCAGCGCCTCCCGCCCGCTGCCGCTGCAGGTGGACCGCGAGCGCGCGCTGTTCGGCTCCTGGTACGAGTTCTTCCCGCGCTCGGAGGGCGCCGTGGTGGACCCGGCCGGTGTCGAGCCGCCGCGCCCGGGCACCCTGCGCACCGCCGCCGAGCGGCTGCCGGCGGTCGCCGCGATGGGCTTCGACGTGGTCTACCTGCCGCCGGTCCACCCGATCGGCCGAGCCTTCCGCAAGGGCCCGGACAACACCCTGACGGCCGGTCCGCACGACGTCGGCTCGCCCTGGGCGATCGGCTCCCCCGAGGGCGGCCACGACGCGGTCCACCCCGACCTCGGCACCATCGAGGACTTCGACCACTTCGTCACCGAGGCCCGGGACCTGCACCTGGAGGTGGCGCTCGACTTCGCCCTCCAGTGCTCCCCCGACCACCCCTGGGTGAACAAGCACCCGGAATGGTTCAGCCACCGCGCGGACGGCACCATCGCCTACGCCGAGAACCCGCCGAAGAAGTACCAGGACATCTTTCCGATCAACTTCGACCAGGACATGGACGGAATCGTCAAGGAAACCATCCGGATCCTGCGCTTCTGGATGTCCCACGGCGTGCGGATCTTCCGGGTCGACAACCCGCACACCAAACCGGTGGTGTTCTGGGAGAAGGTGCTCGGCGACATCGCCCGCACCGACCCGGATGTCGTGTTCCTGGCGGAGGCCTTCACCCGCCCGGCGATGATGCACACCCTGGCGAAGATCGGTTTCCACCAGTCGTACACGTACTTCACCTGGCGCACCACCAAGCCGGAACTCACCGAGTACCTCACCGAACTCACCGGTGACACGGCCGCCTACATGCGCCCCAACTTCTTCGCCAACACCCCGGACATCCTGCACGAGTACCTCCAGCAGGGCGGCCGCGCCGCCTTCGCCGTCCGCGCCGTGCTCGCCGCCACCCTCTCCCCCAGCTACGGCGTCTACGCCGGGTACGAGCTGTACGAGAACGAGCCGGCCCACCCGGGCTCCGAGGAGTACCTGCACTCGGAGAAGTACGAGCTGCGCCCCCGCGACTGGGCCCGCACCGACACCCTCGCCCCGCTGCTGACCGTGCTGAACCGGCTGCGCCGGCGCCACCCCGCCCTGCAGCAGCTGCGCGACCTGCGCTTCCACCCCACCGACAACGACCGGGTGCTCGCCTACTCCAAGACCGCGACCACCCCCGAGGGGCTCACCGACCAGGTCATCACCGTCGTGAACCTCGACCCGCACCACGTCCAGGAGGCCACCGTCACCCTCGAGGGCGACGGCCCGTTCGCGGTGCACGACGAGCTCACCGGCGCCGTCTACACCTGGGGCCGGCACAACTACGTCCGGCTCGATCCCTCAGCCGAGCCGGCTCACCTCCTCACGGTTCGGAGGAACCCAGCGTGACAGTGAACGAGCCCGTCCCCGACACCTTCCCCGAGACCTCGAAGAAGAACCTGGACCCCGAGTGGTTCAAGCGTGCGGTGTTCTACGAGGTGCTGGTGCGGTCCTTCCAGGACAGCAACGGCGACGGGGTCGGGGACCTCAAGGGGCTCACGGCCAAGCTCGACTACCTCCAGTGGCTCGGGATCGACTGCCTCTGGCTGCCCCCGTTCTTCGCCTCGCCGCTGCGCGACGGCGGGTACGACGTGTCCGACTACACCTCGGTGCTGCCGGAGTTCGGCGACCTCGCCGACTTCATGGAGTTCACCGACGCCGCGCACGCCCGGGGCATGCGGGTGATCATCGACTTCGTCATGAACCACACCAGCGACCAGCACCCGTGGTTCCAGGCCTCCCGGGCGGACCCGGACGGGCCGTACGGCGACTTCTACATGTGGGCCGACGACGACAAGCAGTACCCGGACGCCCGGATCATCTTCGTCGACACCGAGACCTCCAACTGGACCTACGACCCCGTCCGCAAGCAGTACTACTGGCACCGCTTCTTCTCGCACCAGCCCGACCTCAACTACGACAACCCCCGGGTCCAGGACGAGATGATCGCCGGGCTGCGGTTCTGGCTCGACCTCGGCATCGACGGCTTCCGGCTGGACGCGGTGCCGTACCTCTTCGCCCGCGAGGGCACCAACTGCGAGAACCTGCCCGAGACCCACGAGTTCCTCCAGCGGGTCCGCAAGGAGATCGACGCCGACTACCCCGACACCGTGCTGCTCGCCGAGGCCAACCAGTGGCCGGAGGACGTCGTCGACTACTTCGGCGACTTCACCTCGGGCGGCGACGAGTGCCACATGGCGTTCCACTTCCCGGTGATGCCGCGGATCTTCATGGCGGTGCGCCGCGAGTCCCGCTACCCGGTCTCCGAGATTCTCGCCAAGACCCCGCAGATCCCCAACGGCTGCCAGTGGGGCATCTTCCTGCGCAACCACGACGAGCTGACCCTGGAGATGGTCACCGACGAGGAGCGCGACTACATGTACGCGGAGTACGCCAAGGACCCCCGGATGCGCGCCAACGTGGGCATCCGCCGCCGGCTCGCCCCGCTGCTGGAGAACGACCGCAACCAGATCGAGCTGTTCACCGCCCTGCTGTTCTCCCTGCCCGGCTCGCCGGTGCTCTACTACGGGGACGAGATCGGCATGGGCGACAACATCTGGCTCGGCGACCGGGACGGCGTGCGCACGCCGATGCAGTGGACCCCGGACCGCAACGCGGGTTTCTCCTCCGCCGACCCGGGCAGGCTCAGTCTGCCGCCCATCATGGACCCGGTGTACGGCTACCAGGTGACCAACGTCGAGGCGCAGCAGAGCAGTTCGAGTTCGCTGCTGCACTGGACGCGTCGCATGATCGAGATCCGCAAGCTCAATCCGGCGTTCGGCCTCGGCAGCTACACCGAACTGCCGTCCAGCAACCCCGCCGTCCTGGCCTTCGTGCGCGAGTACGAGGGGGACCTGGTCATGTGCGTGAACAACTTCTCGCGGTTCGCGCAGCCGACCGAGCTGGACCTGCGGCAGTACGGCGGGCGGTACCCGGTCGAACTGATCGGCGGGGTGCGCTTCCCGTCGATCGGCGAGTGGCCCTACCTGCTCACCCTCGCCGGACACGGCTTCTACTGGTTCCAGCTCCGGCAGCCCCCGCGCCTGAGCGGGACCAGGCGATCGAAGTAACGATCCGCCGCACGCGCCACGACAGCACCACCAGACCCTCCGGGGGCGCCAGTTGGACCACAGCGCCCCCGGAGTTCTCTGCACCACCGCGTACGGAGAACAGCCCAACGGCCACCCACACGAAGGCGTGACACCCGAGCCGTGCTCGCGTGCCGCGACCGCCGCGCCGCCGAAATCCGGAAGACTGACGGACCCGGCCACGACCCGTCGGGCCGTCCGCGCGCTTCCGGGGAAAGGGAGTCATGTCCGAAACCTCCCGTTCTCAAGCCCATGTGCAGCACGACGCCCAGGCCGGCCCCACCGTGCCGACCGGCGCGCGGGGCTCCGGGGCCCGGAGAACCGCCCTGGGGGTCAGCGAGCTCATCCAGGCGGCGCTGCCGCTGATCGCCGCGTGGCTGCCCACCCAGCGCTGGTACGCCGGGAAGGGACGGCCCATCACCGGCCTCACCCCGGTGGTCGGCACCCCGCTGCAGGTCGGCGACCCGGCCCTGCTGCACCTGCTGCTGCGGGTCGAGCACGCCACCACGGCCGGCGCCCCGCACGGCGACATCTACCAGCTGCTGCTCGGCATCCGCTCCCAGGGCCCCGGCGACATCGGACCCGGCGCGGTGCTCGGCCGGCTCAGCCAGGGCCCGTACGACGGCGCGACCCTGTACGACGCGGTGCACGACCCCGAACTCACCGGACGGCTGCTCGAACACCTGGCCACCGGCGACCGCTTCGGCTCGCTCTCCTTCCGCCGCACCCCCGGCTCCGGGCTGCCCGCCAACCTCCCCGGCCGCGCCTCCACCGCCGAGCAGTCCAACAGCTCGGTCATCTACGGCACCTCCTACATCCTCAAGCTGTTCCGCCGCATCCACCCCGGCACCAACCCCGACCTCGAACTCTCGCTCGCCCTCTCCCGGGCCGGCTCCACCCGGATCCCCCGGGTCGCCGCCTGGTTCGAGAGCCGGATGGAACGCGCCGAACCCGCCACCCTCGGCCTGCTCCAGCGCTACCTGCCGGACGCCGAGGACGGCTGGGAACTCGCCCTCGACCAGGTCGGCCGGCTCAAGGGCGACCGCTCCCCCGGCAACTTCGCCATCGAGGCGCACCGGCTCGGCCGGGCCACCGCCGAGGTGCACCGGGTACTGGCCCGCTCGATGCCGGTCGCCCGGCTCGACCGCACCCAGACCGGACGGCTCGCCACCACCATGGCCGACCGGCTGGACAGCGCCGTCGCCGCCGTCCCCGGACTGCTCCGCTTCCGGTCCGCCCTGCGCACCGCCTTCCAACAGCTCGCCGACGCCCACCCGGACGGCCTCCCGGTCCAGCGCATCCACGGCGACCTGCACCTCGGGCAGGCCATGCGGACCCCGCACGGGTGGGTGCTGCTGGACTTCGAGGGCGAGCCGGCCAAATCGGTCAACGAGCGCCGGGAACCGCAGCCCGCCCTGCGCGACGTCGCCGCGATGCTCCGCTCCTTCGACTACGCGGCCGCCCACCTGCTGGCCGGCGGCCCGGTCGACCCGGAACTGGCCCACCTCGCCGCCGCCTGGGCCCAGCGCAACCGCACCGCCTTCTGCGCCGGCTACACCGCCGGAGGCGGCGCCGACCCGGCCGCCTCGCCGGAGCTGATGAGGGCACTGGAGATCGACAAGGCGGTCTACGAGGTGGTCTACGAGGCCCGGCACCGGCCGAGCTGGCTGCCGATCCCGCTGGCCGCGATCAACCGGCTCGCCCTCTCCGTCTGATCCCGCCCCGCCCGTCCGCCCGTCCGCCACGAGTTCGCCCATCCCGCCGCAGGAGGACCACGCCGTGACGCCGCTCGACCCGACCGGCCGCCCCACCCGACCCGTCCCGGCCACCTTCCTGGCCGGGTCCTCCGCACCCCGAGCCGAACGGCCCGACCACCCGGAGGCGAGCGAGCGAGTCACCACCCCGCCCCGAGCCGAACGGCCCGAACGGCTGGAAGCGGGTGAGGAAGTCGCACCTCCCGTCACAGCCCTCCGCCTGCCCGAGGCGCCGCTGCCGCCGTCCGAGGTGGACCGGCTGGTGAGCGGGCAGCACCACGACCCGCACGGGGTGCTCGGCGCGCACCCGGTGCACGGCGGCACGGCGATCCGGGTGCTGCGCCCGTTCGCCGAGCGGGTGGTCGTCGAGACCGCCCACGGCCCGGCCGAACTCACCCACCAGCAGAGCGGGTTGTTCACCGGCCTGGTGGCCGGCGACGAACCGTCCGACTACACCCTGCTGGTGACCTACGCCGACGGCCGGCCGCTGCGCCAGCGGGACGGCTACCGCACCCCGCCCACCCTCGGCGAACTCGACCTGCACCTGATCTCCGAGGGCCGGCACGAGCAGCTGTGGCAGGCGCTCGGCTCGCACGTGCGCACCGTCGACGGCGTGGCCGGCACCGCGTTCGCCGTCTGGGCGCCGAACGCCGTCGGAGTCCGGCTGATCGGCGACTTCAACCACTGGAACGGCACCGGGCACCCGATGCGCTCGCTCGGCTCCTCCGGGATCTGGGAGCTGTTCGTCCCCGGCCTGGCCGAGGGCACCACGTACAAGTACGAGGTGCACACCCGGCAGGGCTGGGTGCTCGACAAGGCCGACCCGCTGGCCCGGGCCGCCCAGTGCCCGCCCGGCACCGCCTCGGTGGTCACCTCCTCCGACTACCGGTGGCAGGACGACGAGTGGATGGCCCGCCGGGCCCGCACCCCGCACCACCGGGCGCCGATGTCGGTCTACGAGCTGCACCTGCCCTCCTGGCGCCCCGACCTCACCACCTACCGCGCCATCGCCGAGGAACTGCCGCGCTACCTCAAGGAGTTGAACTTCACCCACGTGGAGTTCATGCCGGTGATGGAGCACCCCTTCGGCGGCTCCTGGGGCTACCAGGTGTCCGGCTACTACGCCCCCACCGCCCGGCTGGGCGGCCCGGACGACTTCCGGCACCTGGTGGACACCCTGCACCGGCACGGCATCGGCGTGATCGTCGACTGGGTGCCCGCGCACTTCCCCAAGGACGACTTCGCGCTCGCCCGCTTCGACGGCGAGCCGCTGTACGAGCCCGCCGACCCGCTGCGCGCCGAGCACCCCGACTGGGGGACGCTGGAGTTCGACTACGGCCGCAAGGAGGTGCGCAACTTCCTGGTGGCCAACGCGGTCTACTGGTGCGAGGAGTTCCACATCGACGGCCTGCGGGTGGACGCCGTCGCCTCGATGCTCTACCTGGACTACTCCCGCGAGGGCGGCGCCTGGACGCCCAACCAGCACGGCGGCCGGGAGAACCTGGACGCGGCCGCCTTCCTGCAGGAGATGAACGCCACCGTCTACCGGCGCTGCCCGGGCGTGATCACCATCGCCGAGGAGTCCACCGCCTGGGACGGCGTCACCCGCCCCACCGACGCCGGCGGCCTCGGCTTCGGGCTGAAGTGGAACATGGGCTGGATGCACGACTCGCTGGTCTACATGTCCAAGGAGCCGGTGCACCGCAAGTACCACCACAACGAGATCACCTTCTCGATGGTGTACGCCTACTCCGAGAACTACGTCCTGCCGATCTCGCACGACGAGGTCGTCCACGGCAAGCAGGCCCTGGTCTCCAAGATGCCCGGCGACTGGTGGCAGCAGCGCGCCAACCACCGCGCCTACCTGGGCTTCATGTGGTCCCACCCGGGCAAGCAACTGCTCTACATGGGCCAGGAGTTCGCCCAGGGCGCGGAGTGGGACCACGAGCAGGGCCCGCAGTGGTGGGTGCTCGACGAGCAGTGGCCGGCCCACCAGGACCACCTGGGAGTGCGCCGGCTGGTCCGCGACCTCAACCGGCGCTACCTCGACACCCCGGCCCTGTGGGAGCTGGACACCACCCCGGACGGCTTCCGGTGGCTCGACGGCGGCGCGGCCGAGGACAACCTGCTCTCCTTCGTCCGCTACGCGGCCGACGGCACCCCGCTGGTCGCGGTCTGCAACTTCTCCCCGGTCGTCCGCCACGGCCGCCGGGTCGGCCTGCCCCGCCTGGCCGGCCGCGACCAGCTGTGGGAGGAACTGCTGAACACCGACACCGAGGAGTACGGCGGCGGCGGCATCGGCAACTCGCACCCGGTCAAGGCCGACCCGGTGGAGTGGGACGGCCAGCCCCGCTCGGCCGAACTGATCCTCCCCCCGCTCGCCACCCTCTGGCTCCGCCCGGCCCGCTGAGGACCCCGAGTGCCCGCCCGCCGCCACGGGCGGGCACTCACCTGGGGGCCGTGACGGGGAACCCGAGCTCTTCCGCGGCCCTGCCGAGCTCGCGGTCGTAGGTGACGAAGTCGGTGAGTTCGGCACGGAAGGGCTCCGCGCTGGCCAGATGGAGCGCGTCCAGCGACCCCAGCCTCGGAGTGCGGTAGGCGAGGGCCCTGGCCAGCACCGCGCTGCTGAGGTCGACCCGGTAGGCACCCCGGAGCGCTTGGTCGACGTGGTACGGGACCAGCTGGTGCGAAAGGCCCGCGCGGAGCAGCGTACGGGTGATCTCCAGCCGGGCCAGCTCGCTGGTGATCAGTTCGGTGCCGTCCGGGAGTGCCTGCCTCCAGGCGCGCAGCGCGGCCGTCTCCGGCTCCGGCTTGATGAACTTGAGCAGCGCGCACGAGTCGAGGTAGATCAACGGTCGCGCTCCCGGTTCCGCTCTTCGATCAGAAGGTCCGACAGGCTGCCGACGTCCGGCAGCAGGTCGAGGGCGAGGTCGGGCATGCCCTGCTCGGCGGGCGGAGTGACCTCGCCGGCCGCGACCATGCGTTCGAGGGTGGTGTCCGGGGCCGCTTCCGGCACCAGTCTCAGCACGGGCCGCCCGCGGTCGGTCACGACGATCGTCGCGCCGGCCCGGACCCGCGCGACCGCCTTCGACGGGTTCTGGTTCAGTTCACGCAGTCCCATGGTCTCCATACCCTCCAATGTAACTACATCATGTAGGTACATCAAGGCGGAGCGTCGACGCAAATCCCGAGTCCAGGCCGTTCGTCCCTTGCCCGCCGTGGGCGGCTCTGCTCGCGGACGGGCGTTCGTGGTGCGAAGGTATGGTCGGGATGACCACCCACCGAGACGACGGGACGGAGACATCCGCGTGGCGCGCAGCGTGTACGTGACCGGGATCGACCGGGGGGACGGCCGGCAGGCGGTCGAACTCGGGGTCATGGAACTGCTCACCCGCCAGGTGGACCGGGTCGGGGTCTTCCGCCCGCTGGTGCACGCCTCGGCACCGGGGCGGCCGGGGTCGGACCACGTGGTCGAGCTGCTGCGCGGCCGCTACCGGATCGACCTGCCGAGCGCCGACCTGTACGGCCTCACCTACGAGGAGGCCGCCGCCCTGCAGGCCGCCCGGGGACAGGACGAACTGGTCTCCGTGCTGGTCGACCGGTTCCACGCGGTGGAACGGCGCTGCCAGGCGGTGCTGGTGCTCGGCACCGACTTCGCCGACACCAACATCCCGGACGAGCTCGCCTTCAACGCCCGGCTGGCCAACGAGTTCGGCGCCGCCGTGCTGCCGGTGGTCGGCGGGCACGCGGCGGACCCGGACGCCGTGACCGCGGAGGTGCGCAACGCCCACCGGGCTTACACCGACCTCGGCTGCGAGACCCTGGCGATGATCGCCAACCGGGTCGCGCCGGGCGGCAAGCAGCGGATCCAGCGCACGCTCACCGAGAAGCTGCCGATCCCCGCCTACGTCATCCCGGAGGAGCCGGCGCTGGCCGCGCCGACCGTCGCCCAGCTGGTCGAGGCGACCGGCGCCGAGGTGCTGCTCGGGGACGCGGCCGGACTGGCCCGGGACGTGCGCGGCTACGTCTTCGGCGGCGCCATGCTGCCGACCTTCCTGGACGCGCTGACCGAGGGCGCGCTGGTCGTCACCCCCGGGGACCGCGCCGACCTGGTGATCGGCTCGCTGGCCGCGCACGCCGCCGGCGCCCCGCCGATCGCCGGCATCCTGCTGACGCTCGGCCAGCACCCCGGCCCGAACGTGATGGCACTGGCCGCCCGGCTCGCCCCCGGCACCCCGGTCGCGGTCGTCCCCGAGGGCAGCTGGCCCACCGCCGCGGCCCTGACCCACCTGGAGGGCAAGCTCACCGCGGCCAGCGCCCGGAAGGCCGAGATCGCCCTCGGCCTGTTCGAACTGCACGTCGACACCGTCGAGTTGACCAACCGGATCGAGGTCGGCCGGTCCGAGCGGGTGACCCCGATGATGTTCGAGCACGAGCTGCTGGAGCGCGCCCGGGCCGGCCGTCGGCACGTCGTGCTGCCCGAGGGCACCGAGGAGCGGGTGCTGCGCGCGGCCGAGATCCTGCTGCGCCGCAACATCTGCGACCTCACCCTGCTCGGCGAGCCGGACGCGGTGCGCCGCAAGGCCGCGGGCCTCGGCATCGACCTCCCGCGAGAGGACCCGGGCACCGACCGCGCCCAGGTCCGGATCGTCGACCCGGCCACCAGCCCGCTGCGCCGCCAGTTCGCCGAGCTGTACGCGCGGCTGCGGGCCCACAAGGGGATGACCGTCGAGCTGGCCCTGGACGTCGTCACCGACGTCTCCTACTTCGGCACCCTGATGGTCCAGGAGGGCATCGCGGACGGCATGGTGTCCGGCGCGGTGCACTCCACCGCGGCCACCATCCGGCCCGCCTTCGAGGTGATCAAGACCTCGCCGGGCGCCTCGATCGTCTCCTCGGTCTTCTTCATGTGCCTGGCCGACAAGGTCCTGGTGTACGGCGACTGCGCGGTCAACCCCGACCCGGACGCCCAGCAACTGGCCGACATCGCCATCCAGGCCGCCGCCACCGCCGCCCAGTTCGGGGTGGAGCCGCGGGTCGCGATGCTCTCGTACTCGACCGGCACCTCCGGCTCCGGCGCGGACGTCGACAAGGTCCGCAAGGCCACCGAGCTCGTCCGCGAGCTGCGCCCGGACATCCTGGTCGAGGGCCCGATCCAGTACGACGCGGCGGTGGACGAGCGCGTCGCGGCCACCAAGCTGCCGGGCTCGGCGGTGGCCGGGCGGGCCACCGTGCTGATCTTCCCGGACCTCAACACCGGCAACAACACCTACAAGGCCGTCCAGCGCTCGGCCGGCGCGGTCGCGGTCGGCCCGGTGCTGCAGGGGCTGCGCAAGCCCGTCAACGACCTCTCGCGCGGGGCGCTGGTGCAGGACATCGTCAACACCGTCGCGATCACCGCCATCCAGTCCCAGTCCCAGGACCGCACGCAGGACCGCAAGGAGCTTCAGGCATGAGTGAAGGTACCCGCGTCCTGGTGCTGAACGCCGGCTCCTCGTCGGTGAAGTACCAGCTGATCGACATGCTGGACGGCGCCCGGCTGGCCTCCGGGCTGGTGGAGCGGATCGGCGAGACCGGCGGCCGGCTGGTGCACACCCCGGGGACGGGCGAGCGGCGCGAGGCGTCGCAGGGCTTCCCCGACCACTCCGCCGCGCTGAAGGCCGTCGCCGAGGAACTGGCCGCCGACGGCCTCGGGCTGGACTCCCCCGAGCTGGCCGCGATCGGCCACCGGGTGGTGCACGGCGGCCAGCGGTTCACCGAGCCGACCGTGATCACCGACGAGGTGCTGCGGGAGATCCGCCGGCTGATCCCGGTCGCCCCGCTGCACAACCCGGCCAACATCACCGGCATCGAGGTGGCCCGGGCGCTGCGCCCCGACCTCCCCCAGGTGGCCGTCTTCGACACCGCCTTCCACGCCTCGATGCCCGAGTCCGCCGCCCGGTACGCGATCGACAAGGCCGTCGCCGACGAGCACCGGGTTCGCCGCTACGGCTTCCACGGCACCTCGCACCAGTACGTCTCGCGGGCCACCGCCCGGCTGCTCGGCAAGGACCCGGCCGAGGTCAACGTGATCGTGCTGCACCTGGGCAACGGCGCCTCCGCCTCGGCGGTCGCCGGGGGCCGCTGCGTGGACACCTCGATGGGCCTGACCCCGCTGGAGGGCCTGGTCATGGGCACCCGCTCGGGCGACATCGACGCCGGCGTGGTGTTCCACCTGCACCGGGTCGGCGGGCTGTCCGTCGACGAGATCGACGACCTGCTCAACCGCCGCAGCGGCCTGCGCGGGCTGTGCGGCGAGAACGACATGCGCGAGATCATGCGGCGCGCCGACGAGGGCGACGCGGACGCCGCGCTCGCCTTCGACGCGTACGTCCACCGGCTGCGCAAGTACATCGGCGGCTACTACGCGGTACTCGGCCGGGTGGACGCGATCGCGTTCACCGCGGGGGTCGGGGAGAACGCGGCGCCGGTGCGCGCGGCGGCCACCGCGGGGCTGGAGGAGCTGGGCATCGCCGTGGACCCGGAGCTGAACTCGGTGCGTTCCGGCGAGGCCCGGATCATCTCGCCCGCGTTCGCCCGGGTGGCGGTCGCGGTGGTGCCCACCGACGAGGAACTGGAGATCGCCCGGCAGACCTTCGCCCTGGTGCACCGGGAGGGTGAACAGTCCGAGGACTGACACGGAATTGTCTCGCTCTTCGGGACAAATCGTCGGCGATTCCTCCCCATCCGTGCCGAATGCACCGATAACACGAACGGATAGACTGATCCATATGCGCCGAGCGAAAATTGTCTGCACCCTGGGTCCCGCGACGGACTCCTACGAACAGCTGAAGGCCATCGTCGAGGCGGGCATGAACGTCGCCCGACTGAACATGAGCCACGGCAACCACGCGGACCACGAGGAGCGGTACCGAAAGGTCCGCCAGGTCTCGGAGGACACCGGCAAGGCCATCGGCGTCCTGGCCGACCTCCAGGGTCCGAAGATCCGTCTGGCGACCTTCGCCAACGGCCCGGTGACCGTCGACAACGGCGACGAGTTCACCATCACCACCGAAGACGTCCCCGGTGACCAGTACATCTGCGGCACCACCTACAAGGGCCTGCCCGGCGACGTGAAGCCCGGCGACCCGATCCTGATCAACGACGGCGTCATCGCCCTGGAGGTCGTCAGCGTCGACGGCCCGCGGGTGAAGACCGTGGTGGTCGAGGGCGGCGTGCTCTCAAACAACAAGGGCATCAACCTGCCCGGCGCGGCCGTGAACGTGCCCGCCCTGTCCGAGAAGGACAAGGACGACCTGCGCTTCTCGCTGCGCCTGGGCGTCGACATGGTGGCCCTGTCCTTCGTCCGCAACGCGGACGACATCAAGGACGTCCACGAGGTCATGGACGAGGTCGGCATCCGCGTGCCGGTCATCGCCAAGATCGAGAAGCCGCAGGCCGTCGAGGCCATGGAGGAGATCGTCCTCGCCTTCGACGCCATCATGGTCGCCCGCGGCGACCTCGCCGTCGAGTACCCGCTGGAGCGGGTGCCGCTGGTCCAGAAGCAGCTGGTCACCCTGGCCCGCCGCAACGCCAAGCCGGTCATCGTCGCCACCCAGATGATGGAGTCGATGATCCACGCCTCGCGCCCGACCCGCGCCGAGGTCTCCGACGTCGCCAACGCCATCCTGGACGGCGCCGACGCGGTGATGCTCTCCGCCGAGTCCAGCGTCGGCAAGTACCCGATCGAGACCGTCCGCACCATGAGCCGGATCTGCGAGAAGGCCGAGGAGGAGCTGGTCTCCCAGGGCCTGCAGCCGCTCAACCCGGGCCGCAAGCCGCGCACCCAGGGCGGCTCGGTCGCCCGCGCCGCGTGCGAGCTGGGCGACTTCCTCGACGGCAAGGCGCTGGTCGCCTTCACCAAGTCCGGTGACACCGCCCGCCGGCTGTCCCGCTACCGGTCGCCGATCCCGGTGATCGCGTTCACCCCGGACAGCGCGACCCGCAACCAGCTCTCGCTGAGCTGGGGCGTCGAGGCGTACGTGACCGAGCAGGTGGCCACCACCGACGCCATGGTCGCCCAGGTCGACCGTGAGCTGCTGCGGATGGGCCGCCTCGCCGAGGGCGAGACCGTCATCGTCACCGCCGGTGTCCCGGTCGGCATCCCCGGCACCACCAACATGGTGCAGGTGCACCACCTCGGCACCCGGGGCGAGTGACCCCAGGCTCCGCAAGAACGCCCGTGGGGCGGTCCTCCGAGTCCGGAGGGCCGCCCCACGGGCGTCTCTTCCCCACGTGTCGCCGTGGGGTGCGTCGGCTGCTGGTCGCTTACCCGTCGCTTACTTGCCGCTTGCTTGACGGTCGCTCACTTGTCGCTGTACGGCGCGTCGTCGTTGAACAGGTGCATCCCCGGGATGTGCAGGGTGCCGCCGAACTGGCCGGCCTGCTTGGCGGTGACGCCGGTCAGCTCCAGGTCCAGCGGGATCGGGATGGCACCGATCAGGTCGTACAGCCAGCGCGGCAGGGTGTCCGGGGTGAGGGTGACCTCGCCCAGGTCGATCGGGATCGGCAGGCCGAGCACCTTGGAGAGGTGGCCGGACAGCCGCTCCACGTACATGGTGACCTGGCCGTTGCGCATGGTCGAGGTGGAGCCCTTGGCGCCCTGGACGTGGAAGGTCACACCGTTGCCCTGCAGGGTCGACATGTCGAGGTTGTCGATGTCGACGCTGTCGACCACGAACTTCAGCACCCGCTTGCTGCCGGTCGGCGTCTTCACGTCGTAGACGCCGTGGAAGGCCGCGCCGTGCAGGGCCAGCCGACTGGTCACCAGCGTCCAGTTCTGCTCCGGGACGACATGCCCGGGGGCGGCCGCACCGGCGGTCAGACTCCGGGCGTCCACAGCGCAGTTGGGGTTCGCGGTGGGCGAGGCGGTGGGCGAGGCGGACCGCGAGCCGGAGGCGCCCGCGGTGGGCGAGGCGGTACCGGAGGCACCCGCGGTGGGCGTCGCCTTGGCACTCGCCTTCCCGCTCGCCTTCCCGCTCGGCGTCGCGGCGGGCGAGGGCGCCCCGCCGGAGGGCTGGGCCGCCGCTTCCTGGGCGGCGGCCGGAGCCTGCGGCTGGGCGGGCACGGGCTGGGCCGGGGCGCCGGTGCGCGGGGCCGGTGCGGCCGGGGTGGCGGCCGGCGGCGCCGGGGTGGTGCCGGGCTTGGGCGGCTGGGTCGGGCTCGCCGTCGGGCTCGGTGAACTGCTCGGGTTCAGCAGGTGGTTGATGCCGCCGACGATGTCGTCGATCAGCCCGGCCTGAGTCGCCAGGCCGGTACCGCCGGCGGCGCCCTGGGCCGCGCCCGGGGCCGCCGCGTCACCGGTGGTCACGGCCGCGCGGGCGGCCGGCGGCTGGGTGGCGGGCGTCGCGGCGGGCGGCGGCTTGACCGGCGAGGTCGGCTGCTGGGTGGGCGTCGCGGTGGGCGCCTGGGTCGGGGCCTGGGTGGGGACCGTGGTCGGCACCGAGCTCGGGCCGGTCGACGGCCCGGCGCCGGTCCCCGCGGTGGGCGCGGTGCTCGGCGCGGTGGACGGACCCGGCGGCGGCTCGGGCAGCTCGCTCTTGGGCACGGGTGTCTCGATCGGGGCCACGTCCGGCACCGCGACCGGTGCGTTGCCGCACGGCTTGCCCGCCGCGGGCTCGGCAAGCGCCGGGTTGGGCGTGTAGGCGGCGGCCATCAGCAGCGCGGTCGGCACCGCGGCCATCGCGAGCGCCCGGCCTCTCAGCCGGACCCGTACGGACGTGCGCGGGGCCGCGTGCCGGCCGGGGCGCCGTGCGGGGACGGCGGCGCCGTCGGCTTGCTCGGCCGGCCCGGTCACCGCGCCCCCTCCGGATCGGTGGCGCCGGACTGCTTCGGCAGGGCGGTTCCGGCGGCGGGCTCGGCGGCGGGCGCGGCAGCCGGCTCCTGCGGCTCACCCTGGGCGGGCAGCGTGGCGGTGGGCGCCTCGGTGGCCGGTTCCGCGACGGCGCCCGGCTCGGCAGCGACTGACTCGGTGGCAGCCGGCTCGGTGGCGCGCGGCGCGGTGGCGACGCTCTCCGCCACGGCGTTCGCCGCCGTGGCGTCGGCCGCGCCCTTGGCCCGGCGGCGACGGCCGGCCTTGGCCGTCGGCTCGGCCTTGGGCTCCGGCAGCGGCGCCCAGGAGACCATCAGGCCGCCGCCGATCAGACCGGGCAGCAGCGCCAGCCCGAAGCCCGCCAGATTGGAGACCGGGATCGAGACCAGCGTCAGCAGGATGGTGGCGATGCCGCCGAAGACCCGTACGGCGGGCTGGAACCAGGCGGTCAGACCGAGGATGATCATCAGCACGCCGATGATCAGCGACCCGGCGCCGGCCGTGGTCGACATCGCGATGGTCAGGCCGCCGAACGTCAGGTGCGCGTACGGGAAGTAGAGGATCGGGACGCCGGCGATCATGGCCAGCAGACCGCCCCAGAAGGGCCTGGTGCGGCGGAAATCACGGAAGTGGCGCCAGAGCCAACCGATCGGGTTCTGGTGGCCGGTCCGGGGTTCGACCGTTGCGCTGGACATGGTGCGGCTCCTCGATGTCGCTACGAGGGGAAGAGAATGGGGGTGGGCCGGGAACGGCGGTGGTCCGCCGCCCCCGGCCCCGGGTGGACCCGTGGTCCGGGTGCGCCGACCGGCGTGCCGTCAGGCGCGCCGGCCGGACCTCCCGGTCAGACGAGGCTCAGAAGCACTCGTTGCCCGGGCCGTCGCCGCTCTTGAGCGCGAGGTTCAGGCCGTTCAGCTTGAACGTTCCGGCCGAGGTGGCCCGGGCGACCTGCTGGACACCGCTCAGGTCGGCCTTCTTGGCGGCCTGGGCGAAACCGGTCGGACCGGAGGGCAGGCCGGCGCCGCCGCCCGCCTTGGTGACGCCCGGGTGCGGGGTCCAGCCCTGGGTGGCCGAGCCGGAGAGGGTGGAGGCGTCCTGACCGATGTTGATGTCGGTGAAGGTCGCGTCCGCCTTCAGCTGCTCCAGGTCGATCAGCAGGTTGTCGGCCTGGACGGGCTTGCCCGCCTCGGTGCCGGCGTGCAGCTGCAGGGTGATCTTGCCCAGACCGAAGCCGGTCAGGTCGGTCACCACGGACTGGCACAGGTTGGTGATGTCGGCGTGGTCGAATGCCGAGACCGCGACCGGGTGCGGCTTGCCGTTCGCCTCGATGTCGACCGAGCCGAACTGGGCGAAGTTGGTGCCGTGCAGCTGGTCGGTGCTGACCTTGAACTGCTGGCCGGAAATGCTGAACGAGGCGGCGAGCGCGCTGTTGGCGATCGAGACGCCGACCATCGCGGTGGCCGCGACGCTCGGCACCATCACCAGGGCGAAGCGCTTCCAGCGGGTCTTGCCGTAGGCCTTGGACATGCGAGTCCTCCTTCTAGGACGTACATCTCCGGCTCCCCGGCGGCGCGTCCAGCACCGGTGGGGGCCTGGGATGGGAGAGAGCTACGTCCTCGGTAGCGGAGAGCGCCTTGGGCGTCGTCGGACGCGGGAGCGGTCCGCGTACAGCGGCCCTCCCGGCCAAGCACCGGCCGACCTTGTGGGACGGCGGGCAGGACCGACGACATCGGCGATCACCCCCGAGCGACAACCAGCGACCGCGCAGGGCCGCGCGGCCGGTCGAAGGACAGGAACCGCCGTGGGACCGCGGATACCCCCCTGCCCTCCCTACCGCCGACCGGAGCCGGCGGATCACCCGGTGGGGATCCCGCGCTCCGCGTGGCCGACGGACTGTCGGAGGGTGTGGAGTCTGGGACCGGGCGACGCTGATGCTGCTTGAATCCCGGGCGAAGCACAAGAGGTGCCTTACTGACGGGTAATGCAACATCCGGTGGCGTCGATCATGGAAATGGCGCGATCTGTACCCTGCGTGACGCCTTGAAGGAAAGGTGACGACGAAATCCGCCGGAAACACTGACGAAACACCCGTGGGTGGTCACGGAAGGTGACCACTCACGGGTGAAATCAAGATTTGGTAAACCTCTGTCCGGTTGACCGGATTGTCGCCAAATCACCTGCTGACACCGCAGGTCATCCGCCGTGCCGACCGGGGCCCCGGACCGGCCCGGAACCGGGCCCGAACCCATGCCCGAACCGCCCCGGAAACCGGCCCCGGACGGGGAGCCGAACCAGGCTCAGAACAGCACGCGCGCCAGCGCCGTACGGGCCGCGACGACCCGCGGGTCCTCCGTCCCGATCACCTCGAACAGCTCCAGCAGGCGCACCCGGGCGGCGTCCCGGTCCTCGCCGGCCGTCCGTCCGACGGTGTCCACCAGGCGCCCGAAGGCGTCCTCGACGTGACCGCCGACCAGGTCCAGGTCGGCCGCCTGCAGCTGGACCTCGACGTTCTTCGGGTCGGACGCGGCCGCCGCCCGGACGGCCTGCAGGTCCAGGCCCTCGATCCGCTGCAGCAGCTCGGCCTGGGCCAGGCCCAGCTTGGCCTCGGTGTTGCCCGGCTGCTCGGTCAGCACGTTCCGGTACGCCCGGATGGCACCGCCCAGGTCGCCGGAGTCCAGCGCGTCGTGCGCGGCGGTCAGCGCCGGGTCCTCGGGGCGCTGCGGGGCGGCCGCCCCGGCCTCGCCCGGGGCCGCGGCCGCGGCCGCGCCGCCGCCCACGCCGAAGCGCTGCTCGGCGACCAGGATCAGCTGGTCGAGGATCTTGCGGATGTTGGCGGCGCTCTCCGCGCCCTGGAACAGCGGCACCAGCTGGCCGGCCACCACGGCCATCACGGCGGGGATGCCCTGGATGCCGAACTGCTCGGCGAGCAGCTGGTTGGAGTCCACGTCGATCTTGGCGAGCACGAAGCGGCCGGCGTACTCCTCGGCCAGACCCTCCAGGACCGGGCTGAGCTGCTTGCAGGGGCCGCACCACTCGGCCCAGAAGTCGATGACGACCGGCACCTCGGTGGAGCGCTGGACGACCTCGGCCTCGAAGGTGTCCTCGGTGACGTCGATGACGAGCTGGGAGGCGGACTGGGCGGGGGCGACGCCCGACGCTTCGGCGGCGGCCGCCTGACGGGCCCGCTCGGCCCGGGCCTGCTCGGCCTTCTGGGCGGCCTCGCCGGCCGCCTTCACTGCGGCGAGGTCCACCGCACCGCGCAGGGCGGAGCTGTTGAGACGCGAATTCCGTGGCTGCATGGCACCATCCTCCCCCGTCCGCGCTGCTCGCGGGCACCATCCTCGGGAAAGTCGCGCCACGCGGTCCGCGCGGAGCGGGTTCCCGGGCGCGGTGCCGCTCCCCCGGTAGCCTTGACCGTTCGGCGCGGATCCCCACCCGCGCCCGCGCCGCTCCCGTCCCACGGGTCGCGGCGCCTGGTTGTCACTGCTTTCGCTACGAGTCGTAGCGTAACTGGAGCCGGTGCCCCGGCCGCAAGCCCATCCGGCGGTTCCAGGACGTGACCTGCCCCACTTTCCCGGGTGGCCCGGCTGCCCGAACCGGCCAACAGTCGCTACCGTTACCAGCCCCGCCCAAGTTACTTACCAGTAAAGCGCAAGGAGGCCCGGTGCCGGCCGCCCAGCCCCCCGCGAGCCCGGAGAGCACGCTCCCGCCGTGCGCGGCCCCGGCGAGCACCGTCCCGGCCGGCACCGCCCCGGACGCCGCCGGCCCGGCCCCGGAAGCCGCCGGCGCCACCCGGGCCAAGGGCCGCCCGCGCAGCGCCGCCGCCGACCACGCCATCCTCGACGCCACCCGCGAGGCCCTCGCCGAACTCGGCTGGGGCGGACTGACCATGGGCCACGTGGCGAGCCGGGCCGGGGTCGCCAAGACCACCCTCTACCGCCGCTGGCCGTCCAAGAACGAGCTCGTCGTCGACGCCGTCGCCACCCTCTTCGACGAACTGGAGATGCCCGACCTCGGCAGCCTGCGGGCCGACATCGAGGCCGTGGTGACCCAGTTCGCCGACCTGCTGGCCCGCCCGGAGACCCAGGCCGCGCTGCTCGCGCTGTTCGCCGAGGGCATCCGCGACCGGCAGCTGCACCGCCGGATCCGCGAGGCCATCGTCGACCCGCAGAAGCGGCTGGTCCGCCAGGGCCGGGCGGCCGCCCAGGCGCGCGGCGAACTGGAGGCGGACACCGACGCCGAGGCCGCCCGCGAGGAGGTCGACATCATCTTCGACACCATCGCGGGCACCGTCGAGCACCGCGTCCTGGTCAGCGGCGAGCCGATCACCCCCGCGTGGACCCGCCGCTTCATCGAGCTGCTGCTGGGCCCGCTCACCACGGGCTGAGAACACGGCGCAGCCGCCCGTACGGAATCCGTACGGGCGGCTGATGTCCGGGGCCCCGGACCCGGCTCCGGGGCCGTCAGAACATGGCGTTCTCCTGGTACGTGCCCCACTCCTGCCGCAGCGCGTTGCAGATCTCGCCCAGGGTCGCCTCGGCGCGCACCGCGTCCAGCATCGGCGGGATCATCGACTCGCCCGAGCGGGCCGCCGCCAGCATGGCGTCCAGCCCGGCCCGGACGGCCGCCTCGTCCCGGGCCGCCTTGCGCTCGGCCAGCACCCGGACCTGCTCGCGCTCGACCTCGTGGCTGACCCGCAGGATCTCCAGCTCCGGGGTGACGCTGCGCGGGTGGCAGTTGACGCCGACCACGCGCTTGTCGCCCTTCTCCACCGACTGCTGGTACTGGAAGGCCGCCTCGGCGATCTCGCCGGTGAACCAGCCCTCCTCGATGCCCCGCAGGATGCCGGAGGTGATCGGGCCGATCTCGTGGTCCTCGCGGCCCTTGTCCAGGATCCGCTGGAAGATCGCCTCGGCCTGCTCCTCGATCCGGTCGGTCAGCGCCTCGACGTACCAGGAACCGCCCAGCGGGTCGGCCACGTTGGCGACGCCGGTCTCCTCCATCAGCACCTGCTGGGTGCGCAGGGCGATCTCGGCGGCCTGCTCGGAGGGCAGCGCCAGGGTCTCGTCCAGGGCGTTGGTGTGCAGCGAGTTGGTGCCGCCGAGCACCGCGGCCAGCGCCTCGACGGCGGTGCGGACCACGTTGTTGTACGGCTGCTGCGCGGTGAGCGAGACGCCGGCGGTCTGGGTGTGGAAGCGCAGCCACTGCGCCTTGTCCGTCTTGGCGCCGAAGCGCTCGCGCATCCAGCGGGCCCAGATCCGGCGGGCGGCGCGGAACTTGGCGATCTCCTCGAAGAAGTCCAGGTGCGCGTCGAAGAAGAACGACAGGCCGGGCGCGAAGACGTCCACGTCCAGGCCGCGGGACAGGCCCAGCTCGACGTAGCCGAAGCCGTCCGCGAGGGTGTACGCCAGCTCCTGCGCGGCCGTCGCCCCGGCCTCGCGGATGTGGTAGCCGGAGACGGACAGCGGCTTGTACGCGGGGATGCCCTCGGCGCAGTAGGCCATCAGGTCGCCGATCAGGCGCAGGTGCGGCTCGGGTGCGAAGAGCCACTCCTTCTGCGCGATGTACTCCTTGAAGATGTCCGTCTGCAGGGTGCCGTTGAGCACCGCCGGGTCGACGCCCTGGCGCTCGGCGGCGACGAGGTACATGCAGAAGACCGGGACGGCCGGGCCGCTGATCGTCATCGAGGTGGTGACCCCGCCGAGCGGGATGTCCTTGAACAGGACCTCCATGTCGGCGGCCGAGTCGATGGCCACGCCGCAGTGCCCGACCTCGCCGAGCGACTTGGGGTCATCCGAGTCGTAGCCCATCAGGGTGGGCATGTCGAAGGCGACCGAGAGGCCGCCGCCGCCCGCGTCCAGGATCATCCGGTAGCGCTCGTTGGTCTGCTGCGCGTTGCCGAAGCCGGCGAACTGGCGGATGGTCCAGGTGCGGCCCCGGTAGCCGGTCGGGTGCAGGCCGCGGGTGTACGGGTACTCGCCCGGCCAGCCGATCCGCTCGAAGCCCTCGACGGCCTGCCCGGCGGGCGGGCCGTAGACCGGCTCGACCTCGTCGCCGGAGAGGGTGCTGAAGTCCGCGTCCCGCTTGCGGGCCTTGTCGTACCGCTGCTGCCAGCGCTGGCGTCCGCGCTCGATCTCCTCGGCGTCCATGACCCCGAACTCCGCTCCGTACGGCCGCCACGGCGACGGGGCGGCACAGCTATTAGGACGTCCTACTAATTTACTCGGACGTCCTAGTACTTGTCGATGGCAGTCGGCCCCGTGTCGCCCGCGCCGAGGCGCCCGGCACCGGGCCGGAGCGGATCGGAACGGATCGGAGCGGTCGGAACAGGCCGGAGCGGGCCGGCACCGGCCGGAGCGGGCCCGGGAACGCCGAGAGCGCCCCTCCCCCGCGATCGGGGAGGGGCGCTCTCGAAGGGTTCGGCTCAGACGCCGGCCGGATGGCGGGCACCGGTGCCCGCCGTCAGCCTCTCGGCGGCCTCGCCGGCCACCTTGCGCTCGAAGACGAAGGAGAGGAACGGGATGCAGCCCGCCGCCAGGGTCAGCACCAGTCGGCCCAGCGGCCACTTCAGCTTCTGCCCGAGCAGGAAGGTCACCACGAAGTACCCGATGTACAGGTAGCCGTGCAGCATCGCGACGTAGGTGGTCACCTCCTCGGCCTGGCCGAAGCCGTACTTCGCGACCATGAAGCCGCAGAAGACCAGCAGCGCCACACCGGTCGCAATGGCCAGGCCCCGGTACCAGCCCAGCAGGGGGGTCGCCTTCATACTCTTCCTCGCCTCGCTCGGCAGTTTCCGCGGGTACGCCCGGATCCGCGCACCGCTCCCACGAGGGTAGCCGTCCTCACGGCCGCCGCTTCGCAGCCCCCTCGTCCGGCTCGGCGAAGTCGCCGGCCGCGACGCGCAGCGGCCTGAGCAGTTCGAAGACCTGGCGGCACTGGTCGGGGCCGTACTCCTCCAGCCCGAACTCCATCGCCATCAGCTCCCGGGTGGCCTCCTCGACCGCCTCCCGGCCGCGGTCGGTGATCGCGGCCAGCACGCCGCGGCCGTCCAGCGGGTTGGGGCGGCGGGCGACCAGGCCGGCCCGCTCCAGGCGGTCGACGGTGTTGGTCACGCTGGTCGGGTGGACCATCAGCCGCTCGCCGATCTTGGAGAGCGAGAGCTCGCCGGTCCGGCTGAAGGTCAGCAGGACCAGCGCCTCGTAGCGGGCGAAGGTCAGCCCGTACGGCTTGAGCACCGCGTCCACGCGGGACAGCAGGATCTGGTGGGCGCGCATGATCGAGGTGATCGCCGCCATCGAGGGGACTCCGCCCCAGCGGCGGGTCCACAGCTCGTCGGCGCGGGCGATCGGGTCGAAGTCGAGAGCGAGGGGCTTGGCCACCTCCTTACCGTACCGGCGCCCGCTACCGGCGCTACCAGCCGTCCTGATGGTGGACAAGTGCGACGCGTGGCGGGATCCCGCCATTGGGGCGGCCAGGTCCATACCAGGACATTGCACCGGTGTGAACGGGCGGCAACGGGGGTGCGGCGCACCGGGGTTGACCGCCGATCCCGCCAATGCCGTGCCGGCAGGCCTCGGTTCGGACGGTAACCCGCTGCAAGGCGGGGTGATTCGCCCGGTTCGTCCGTCCGTTCACATTGCTTCGTTCTGGCGGGACTTGGCCAATCCATGAGCAAGACCTGTCATTTGATTTGCTCGATTGTCATGCTTTCCGCCAACCCCGTTCGACAGCCACCACCCCCACCCACCGGTGGCGAAGCCCGGGGCCCTGCACGTCAGCGCCCGTCCCGCCCCGAAGGTGCCGAACCCGGCCCCCGGGACGAGGTGCGACCGCGCCCACACGCGGTTCTCCGGAAGGACTCGTCCGTGAAGCGAAAGCTCGCCGCAGTCGCCGTCATCTCCGCCACCGCCCTGCTCACGGGCGTCGTCCAGGCCAGCACCGCGGCCATCGCGGACCCGGCCCCGCACTCCCAGGCCGCCGACCTGATCGCCCTGGCCAACGGCCAGGCCGCCAAGGTGGCGCATGCCCTGGGCCTGGGCGGCCAGGAGAAGCTGGTCGCCAAGGACGCCCTGGTGGACGCCGACGGCACCCGCCACTTCCGCTACGAGCGCACCTTCGCCGGGCTCCCGGTCCTGGGCGGCGACCTCGTGGTGCACCAGAAGGCGGACGGCTCGACCACCTCCGTGGACAAGGCCACCGGCGCGACGATCGCCCTGCCGAGCCTCACCCCGCAGATCCCCGCCGACAAGGCCGCGGCCCAGGCCACCGGCGCCGTCCAGTCCACCGTCGGCGTCACCGCCGACAAGGACGAGGCCCCGCTGACGGCGGTGCACCAGACCGGCAAGGCCGAGCTCGTGGTCTGGGCCACCGACGGCAGCCCGCGCCTGGCGTACCGCACCACCGTCGAGGGCGAGCGCGCCGACGGCACCCCGAGCCGCCAGCTGCTGGTCACCGACGCGGCGAGCGGCCAGGTGCTCTCCACCCACGAGGAGGTGCAGACCGCCTCCGGCACCGGCAAGGGCGTCTTCGTCGGCACCGTCCCGCTGACCACCACCCAGAGCGGCTCCAGCTTCCAGCTGAAGGACGCCAGCCGCGGCGGCCAGGCCACCTACACCCTGAAGGGCCGCACCTCCGGCTCCGGCACCCTGGTCGCCAACTCGACCGACAGCTTCGGCAACGGCCTGTCCTCCAACGCGGAGTCCGCCGCCGTGGACGCCCAGTTCGGCGCCGCCGCCACCTGGGACTTCTACAAGAACACCTTCGGCCGCAGCGGCATCAAGAACAACGGCGTCGGCGCGGCGAGCCGGGTCCACTACGGGCGCAACTACGTCAACGCGTTCTGGGACGACAGCTGCTTCTGCATGACCTACGGCGACGGCACCAGCAACACCCACCCGCTGACCGAGCTGGACGTGGCCGGCCACGAGATGAGCCACGGCGTCACCTCGGCCACCGCCAACCTGAACTACTCGGGCGAGTCCGGCGGCCTCAACGAGGCCACCTCGGACATCTTCGGCACCATGGTCGAGTTCTACGCCAACCTGCCCGCCGACAAGCCGGACTACCTGATCGGCGAGCTGATCGACATCAACGGCGACGGCACGCCGCTGCGCTACATGGACCAGCCCTCCAAGGACGGCTCCTCGGCCGACTACTGGTCCCCCTCGGTCGGCAACCTGGACGTGCACTACTCCTCCGGCGTGGCCAACCACTTCTTCTACCTGCTCGCCGAGGGCAGCGGCGCCAAGACCATCAACGGCGTCAACTACAACAGCCCGACCTCCAACGGCTCGACCCTCGCCGGCATCGGCCGGGACAAGGCCGCGCAGGTCTGGTACAAGGCGCTGACCACCTACATGACCTCCAGCACCAACTACGCCGCCGCCCGCACGGCGACCCTGAAGGCCGCCACCGACCTGTACGGCGCGAACAGCGCCGAGTACAACGCGGTCGCCGCCACCTGGGCCGCCGTCAACGTCAACTGACGTACGGCGCAGCCTGACCGGACGCCCGGGGCCCGCGGAGGGCAGGCCCCGGGCGTCCGCCTGTCTCCGGGCGTCCGGCCGCCCGAGGGTGCCCGGGCGTCCGCCTGCCTCCGGCCCGTCAAGGCCGACCGGCTGGCGGAGTCCCGCCAGGGGGACGAACAGCCCATACCGGGCAACCGGCGGCAACCGAACCATCCGTACCGGGACTGGCGATTCCTGGCCAATCCCCGTACGCGGCCTGTCCATTACTGCCAACAATTGTCATGCTTCTGACCAGGTCCCGTCCGACCTCCGTCACCCCCACCCATCAGGCGGAGCGTCAGGAACCGCACGGGAGCAGCACGTCCGCGCCCTACCGCCCCACGGCGTCAACCCCGACGCCCCGGTACGCGGCGCACCCGCACGCACCCGCGGGTCTCGTGGAAGGAACCCCCTGTCCATGAAACGAAAGCTGACTGTCGGAGCCGTACTCTCCGCCACCGCCCTGCTGGCCGGCGTCGTCCAGATCGCCGCCGCCCCCGCCCAGGCCGCCGCCCCCGCGCCCGGGCAGCAGCAGTCCGCGCTGCTCGCGTTCGCCGCCGGGCAGAGCACCCCGGTCGCGCAGGCCCTGGCCCTCGGCGGCCAGGAGCAGCTGGTGGCCAAGGACGTCGTGGTGGACCGGGACGGCACCCGTCACCTCCGGTACGAGCGGACCTACGCCGGCCTGCCGGTGATCGGCGGCGACCTGGTCGTCCACCAGAAGGCCGACGGCACGGTCGGCTCGGTCGACCGCGCCTTCGCCGGCCGGCTGTCCGTACCCTCCCTCACCCCGGGCCTCGCCGCGGGCCAGGCCGCCGAGCGGGCCACCGCCGCGGTGCGCGCGACGGTCGGCATCGCCGCCGACGAGGACGAGGCGGCGCTCAGCCGGGTCGACGGCGCCGGTGCGGCCGAGCTGGTCGTCTGGGCGGCCGACGGCGCCCCGCGGCTGGCCCACCGCACGGTGGTCACCGGCGAGCGGGCGGACGGCACCCCGAGCCGCCAGGACGTCGTCACCGACGCGGCCACCGGCCAGGTGCTCTCCAGCCAGGAGCACGTGCAGACCGCGACCGGCACCGGCAAGGGCGTCAACGTCGGCACCGTCACGCTGACCACCACCCAGAGCGGTTCCAGCTACCAGCTGAAGGACGCCTCCCGGGGCAACCAGTCCACCACCGACCTCAAGGGCGGCACCTCGGGCAGCGGCACGCTGTTCACCAACACCACCAACTCCTGGGGCAACGGCCTGCCGTCCAACCGGGAGTCCGCCGGTGTGGACGCCCAGTACGGCGCCGCCGCCACCTGGGACTACTACAAGAACACCTTCGGCCGCAGCGGCATCAAGAACAACGGCGTCGGCGCCGCCAGCCGGGTCCACTACAGCACCAACTACGTGAACGCGTTCTGGGACGACTCCTGCTTCTGCATGACGTACGGCGACGGCTCCGGCAACACCCACCCGCTGACCGCCATCGACGTCTCCGGCCACGAGATGAGCCACGGCGTCACCTCCGCCACCGCCGGCCTGATCTACTCCGGCGAGTCCGGCGGCCTCAACGAGGCCACCTCGGACATCTTCGGCACCATGGTCGAGTGGTCGGCCAACCTGGCCGCCGACCCCGGTGACTACCTGATCGGCGAGAAGCTCAACATCAACGGCAACGGCACCCCGCTGCGCTACATGGACAAGCCCTCCAAGGACGGCGCCTCGGCCGACTACTGGTCCTCCACCGTCGGCAACAAGGACGTCCACTACTCCTCCGGCGTCGCCAACCACTTCTTCTACCTGCTCTCGGAGGGCAGCGGCGCCAAGGTCATCAACGGCGTCAGCTACAACAGCCCGACCTCCAACGGCTCGACGGTGACCGGCATCGGCCGGACCAAGGCGGCGGCCATCTGGTACCGCGCGCTGACCGTCTACATGACCTCCACCACCAACTACAAGGCCGCCCGCACCGCGACCCTCAAGGCCGCCGGCGACCTGTACGGCACCACCAGCACCGAGTACAAGACCGTGGCGGCGGCCTGGAGCGCCGTGAACGTCAACTAGCGACCCACCGGCGCCCCGGGCGGGAACGCGAGCCGCCCGGGGCGCACCCCGGACCATCCCCGGTAAGAAACGGCGACAGGCTGCCGCGGCCCTTTGGGAGAGGAGGCCGCGGCAGCCTGTCGACCGTCCGCTTCGCGAGCCGCGGTCAGGCGGTGGCGGCCTTCAGCTCGCCGCGCTCCTCGCGGCCGAGCATCCGCTCCGCGACGAAGCCGCCGCCGGGCAGCACCGAGAGCACGAACAGCAGGACGCCGCGCTTGGCGTCCCACTTCTGCGACTGCCAGGCCTGGATCCAGAAGACCACGTACAGGATGAACAGGATCCCGTGGACCATGCCCATCACCGGGACGCCGTCGAAGGACGTGGTCCGCTTCAGCACCGAGCAGATCAGCAGCAGGACGAACGAGACCCCTTCGGGGCCGGAGACCAGGCGCAGGCGGTGGACGGCGCTGCTGTTCACGTGGGATACCTCGATACGGGGGTCGGCGGCGCGGGCACGCTTGTGAAGCGACTCACAAGCCTTTCCGGCCATTATCACCGAGCACACGTCCGACTCCCCGGCCGGGGGTGGGCTCCGTGCCCGATCTCACAGCACCCGCCTCCCTCCTCAGCCGGCCCCGCTCCCCGCCCGGGGCCTCCGTGTCACAGCTGTGTGCCGGAACACGGCCGAGCACGGCCGCCCGTCACCGGGACCCCCTATCCTGCTGCCCGCGCGCCCCACCGATCCGGGCGCCGGAAGCATCACGCCACGGGGGTAGTCAGCACATGTTCAAGCGCGACTGGGACCGCAGGACCTGCGCCAAGCGCGGCCACATCACCTACGCGCCGACCGAGCCCGAGCTGGCGTCCCGGCTGCACGCCGCCACCGCCGTCGGCGACGCCTGGCGCTGCCTGCGCTGCGGCGACTTCGCGCTCGGCGCCCCGCACGGCACCGGCCCCGCCGGGGACGCGCCGCTGGTGCCGCGCGGCAAGGCGCTGCGGGACCTCTTCATCCTGCGCTTCCTCGCCGTCGAGCGGGTGCTGCGCGGGCTGCTGATCATCGTGGTCGCCTGGGCCGTGTGGAAGTTCTCCAACAGCCAGGACGCGGTGCACCGGGTCTTCGACGAGAACCTGACGGTCTTCCGGCCGGTCACCGACCACTTCCACTGGGACCTCGAACACGCCCCGATCGTCGAGACGATCCGCAAGACCTTCGACTTCAAGAAGAGCACCCTGCTGATCGTCGCGGGCGCGCTGCTCGCCTACGCCGTGATCGAGATCGTCGAGGCGGTCGGCCTCTGGCTCAACAAGCGCTGGGCCGAGTACCTGACCGTGGTCGCCACCGCGGCCTTCCTGCCGCTGGAGGGCTACGAGCTGAGCCACCACGTCAGCGCGGTGAAGATCTGCACCCTGGTGCTGAACATCGCCGCGGTCCTGTGGATCATGCTCTCCAAGCGCCTGTTCGGGCTGCGCGGCGGCGTGGTGGCCTTCGAGGCGGAGCGCCACTCGGCCTCGCTGCTGGAGGTCGAGCAGGCGGCCGGCACGGTTCCGCACCCCGGACACGGCGCGCACGCCCGGCACTGACCGGCCTTTCGTCCCGGCACTGACCGGCGGTTTTGTCCCAGCCCGGTACCAGTCCGGCCCCGCGCTCTCCCCGGGCCACGGCCGCAGCGGCTAGATTGCGGCCGTGGCACAGTTCAGACTCCAGGGATCGCGAGTGCTCGCCGTCGACTTGGGCGGGGACGCCGTCAAGGCCAGACACGGCGCCATGGTCGCCTACACCGGGCAGATGGCCTTCAAGAAGCTGACCGGCGGCGGGGACGGCCTGCGCGGCATGGTCGCCCGCCGGCTCACCGGCGAGAAGATGACCGTCATGGAGGTGAAGGGCCAGGGCACCTGCTACTTCGCCGACAAGGCCACCGAGATCAACCTCGTCCGGCTGAACGGCGAGGCGCTGTACGTCGAGGCGGACAACCTGCTCTGCACCGAGTCCGCCCTGCACACCGGCACCAGCTTCACCGGCCTCAACGGCATGTCCTCCGGCAACGGCCTGTTCACCACCAAGGTGGAGGGGCACGGCTGGGCCGCCCTCACCTCCAACGGACCCGCCATCATCCTGCGGGTCGACAAGAGCATGCCGCTGCGGGTGGACCCGGGCGCGTACGTCGCCCACACCGGCAACCTGCACCGCAGCCTCAAGTCGGGCGCCGGCTGGACGACGGTGATCGGCGAGGGCGGCGGCGAGGCCGTCCAGGTCGAGTTCACCGGCGAGGGCCTGGTGTACGTGCAGCCCTCCGAGAAGATCACCATCGGAGGTGACGTCTGATGGGCTTCACGAAGATCAACGGCAAGATGGTCGAGGCCCAGGTGGTGCCCGGTCAGCGGCTGTTCAGCCAGCGCGGCGCGATGCTCGCGTACAGCGGCGACGTCCGCTTCACGCCGAACATCACCGGCGGTCAGGGCGGCGTGATGTCGATGATCGGCCGCCGGGTGGCCAACGAGGACACCCCGCTGATGACCGTCGAGGGCCAGGGCCGGGTGATGTTCGGCCACGGCGGCCACCACGTCCACGTGATCGACCTCTTCGGCGACACCCTGTACGTCGAGGCGGACCGGCTGCTCGCCTTCGAGGGCACGCTGCGCCAGTCCACCATGTTCATGGGCTCGCAGGGCGGGGTGATGGGCATGGTCCGCGGCCAGGTCACCGGGCAGGGCCTGTTCACCACCAAGCTGGAGGGCAACGGCTCGGTCGCGGTGATGGCGCACGGCGGCGTCTTCGAGCTGCCGATCGTCCCCGGCCAGGACGTGCACGTCGACCCGCAGGCGTACGTGGCGCACCGCGGCGACGTCCGCAACAAGCTGTCCACCGCGCTCGGCTGGCGCGACATGATCGGCCGCGGCTCGGGCGAGGCGTTCCAGCTGGAGCTGTCCGGGCAGGGCGCGGTGTACGTCCAGGCGAGCGAGGAGAAGCTCTGATGTCCTACCCGCCGCAGCCCCCGTACGGGCAGTCGCCGCACGACCAGCAGACCCAGCCGGGCTTCGCCGTCCCGCAGCCGCCCCCGCCGGGCTACGGCCCGCAGCCGGGCTACCCGGCGCCGGGCGGCCCGCAGCAGGGCGGGTACCCGCAGCAGGGAGGCTACCCCCAGCAGGGCGGCTACCCGACGCCCCCGCCCCAGCAGCCCCAGCAGTCGTACGCCCAGGAGCAGTTCGGCGGCCCGGTCGCCCCGCTGCCGACCACCCAGGGCGGCGCGGGCCCGGTGGTGCACGACGTGTACAGCCTGCCGGTCAACGACAACGTCAACCCGTACGCCTTCTCGGTTGAGCTGAACGGGTCCTACTTCCTGCAGAAGGGCAAGATGGTCGCCTACTACGGCGACATCACCTTCAAGGGCGTCGGTGCCGGGATGGTCGACCGGATGCTCGGGCAGCACTTCAACTCGCCGATGCACGCGTCGGACTGGGTGGTCGCCGAGGGCCGCGGCAAACTGCTGCTGGCCGACCGGGCGTTCGACCTCAATTCGTACGACCTGGAGGACGGAAACCTGACCGTCCGCTCCGGCAACCTGCTCGCCTTCGACCCGACGCTGCGGCTCAAGCAGTCGATCATCCCGGGCTTCCTGACCCTGATCGGCACCGGCCGGTTCGTCGCCGCCTCCAACGGGCCGGTGCACTTCGTGGAGCCGCCGATCCGGGTGGACCCGCAGGCGCTGGTCGGCTGGGCGGACTGCCCGGCGCCGTGCCACCACTACGACCACGACTACATGCACGGGCTGATCGGCGGCATCCGGCGGCTGACCGGCATCGGCGGCGCCTCCGGCGAGGAGCACCAGTTCGAGTTCATCGGCGCCGGGCAGGTGCTGCTGCAGTCCAGCGAGAAGCTGATGGCGGAGCGGTCGGTGGGCCAGGTCGGGGCCGAGGCGGGCGTCCCGGTCGGCGGCGTGCCGTCCCAGCCGGGCACGGGCGGCCACGGCGGCGGCAACCCCAACATCCCGGGGCTGGGTAACCTGGGCGACCTCGGCCGACGTTTCGGCCTGTAAAGTCGTACAAGATTGAACTAAATCGGCTATGCTAGGTCCCATGGATACGCACACGATCGACACTGCGGACAACCCTCCGTCGCAGCCCGAGGAGGAAACTCCCTGGCTGTCCGCCAGGGAGCAGCGGATGTGGCGCGCCCATCTGGAGGTCTCCAAGCTGCTGGAGTACCAGCTCAGCCGCGAACTCCAGCCCCACAGCCTGGCCATCAACGACTACGAGATCCTCGTCGTGCTCTCCGAGGCCCCGGACCGCCGGATGCGGATGACCGACCTCGCGACCGCCACGCTGCAGTCGAAGAGCCGGCTCTCCCACCAGATCACCCGGATGGAGAACGCCGGCCTCGTCCTCCGCCAGGAGTGCCCCGGCGACCGGCGCGGCCTCTACGCCCACCTCACCGAGCAGGGCTGGGAAACCATGCAGCGGGTCGCCCCGGACCACGTGCGCAGCGTCCGGGCCCACTTCATCGACCGCTTCACCCCCGAACAGCTCGACGCCATGTTCGAGGCCCTCGCCCCGATCGCCGACCACCTCCGCGGCCTCCGCGGCCGCCCGTAGGCACCACCCGCTCCCCCGGAGGGCGGGGCCGTGGACACCACCACGGCCCCGCCCTCCGCGGCACCGGCCCCACCGCCCCGAAGCGGCGACGGCGTGACAGAGCCGGGGTGGCTCAGGTCTGGGTGAGGCCGGCGACGAGTTCGTCGGCGGCGCCGTAGGGGTCGAGATCGCCGGCGGCGACGCGTTCGGCGAGCGCGGCCAGGTGGCGGTCCCCGCGGAGGTCGCCGATCCGGGCGCGCAGTTCGGCGAGGGCGATGGCCTCGATCTCCTCGGCCGCCCGGCGGCGGCGCCGCATCGCGAGTTCGCCGTGCTCCTCCAGCCAGGCACGGTGCTTCTCCAGCGCCTCGACCACCTCGTCGACGCCTTCGCCGCGGGCGGCGACGGTCTTCACGATCGGCGGGCGCCAGTCCCCCGCCTCGCGGGCCTCGCCGAGGCCCAGCATGTGGTTGAGCTCCCGCGCGGTGGCGTCGGCGCCGTCCCGGTCAGCCTTGTTGACCACGAAGAGGTCGCCGATCTCCAGGATCCCGGCCTTGGCGGCCTGGATGCCGTCGCCCATGCCGGGGGCCAGCAGCACCACGGTGGTGTCGGCCTGGGCGGCGACCTCGACCTCGGACTGCCCCACGCCGACGGTCTCGACCAGGATGACGTCGCAGCCGGCCGCGTCCAGGACCCGCAGGGCCTGCGGCGCCGCCCAGGAGAGTCCGCCGAGGTGGCCGCGGGTGGCCATCGAGCGGATGAACACCTCGGGGTCGGTGGCGTGGTCCTGCATCCGGACCCGGTCGCCCAGCAGCGCGCCGCCGGAGAACGGCGAGGACGGGTCGACGGCGAGCACCCCGACCCGCTTGCCGAGCCGCCGGTAGGCGGAGACCAGCGCCGAGGTGGAGGTGGACTTGCCGACGCCGGGCGAGCCGGTGAGGCCGACGGTGTAGGCCCGGCCGGTGTGCGGCGCGAGCGCGGCCATGACCTCCCGCAGCTGCGGGGCGGCGTTCTCGACCAGCGTGATCAGCCGGGCGACGGCCCGCGGCCTGCCCTCCCGGGCCTGTTCGACCAGTGTGGGGACATCGATCATCAGGAGCTCCTAGGGTGCGGACGCCGAAGGGGCTGCGGACCGCTTGTGGCGGTCCGCAGCCCCGAAGATCAGATCAGCTGATCAGGCCTTCGGGACGCGCACGATGAGCGCGTCACCCTGGCCACCGCCGCCGCACAGGGCGGCCGCGCCGACCCCGCCGCCACGGCGCTGCAGCTCCAGCGCCAGGGTCAGCACCACCCGGGCACCGGACATGCCGATCGGGTGGCCGAGCGCGATCGCCCCGCCGTTGACGTTGACGATGTCCGCGGAGACGCCCAGGTCCTTGGAGGACTGGTACGCGACGGCCGCGAACGCCTCGTTGATCTCGATCAGGTCGAGGTCGGCGACCTCCAGCCCCTCCTTGGCCAGCGCGTGCTTGATCGCGTTGGACGGCTGCGACTGCAGCGAGTTGTCCGGGCCGGCCACGTTGCCGTGCGCGCCGATCTCGGCGATCCAGGTCAGGCCCAGCTCCTCGGCCTTGGCCTTGCTCATCACGACCACCGCGGCGGCGCCGTCGGAGATCTGCGAGGCGGTGCCGGCGGTGATCGTGCCGTCCTTGGTGAAGGCCGGGCGCAGCTTGGCCAGGCCCTCGACGGTGGTGTCCGCGCGGATGCCCTCGTCCTGGCTGAACAGCACCGGCTCGCCCTTGCGCTGCGGGATGGCGACCGGGACGATCTCGGCCTCGAAGACGCCGTCGGCCTGCGCCTTGGCGGCCCGCTGGTGCGAGGCGGCGGCGATCTCGTCCTGGATCTCGCGCGGGATGCCGAGGCGGGCGTTGTGCTTCTCGGTGGACTCGCCCATCGGGATGTTCTCGTAGGCGTCGGTCAGGCCGTCGTGCGCCATGGCGTCGAGCATCTCGATCGCGCCGTACTTGAAGCCCGCGCGGGACTTCGGCAGCAGGTGCGGGGCGTTGGTCATCGACTCCTGGCCGCCGGCCACGACGACGTCGAACTCGCCGGCGCGGATCAGCTGGTCGGCCAACGCGATGGCGTCCAGGCCGGAGAGGCAGACCTTGTTGATGGTCAGCGCCGGCACGTTCATCGGGATGCCGGCCTTGACGGCGGCCTGGCGGGCCGGGATCTGGCCGGCGCCGGCCTGCAGCACCTGGCCCATGATCACGTACTGGACCTGGTCCCCCGTGATGCCGGCCCGCTCCAGGGCGGCCTTGATGGCGACGCCGCCGAGCTCGGCACCGGAGAAGCCCTTGAGGGATCCGAGCAGGCGACCCATCGGGGTCCGTGCACCGGCAACGATCACAGAGGTGGTGTTGGTCATGGGACGGGCCCCTTCGCACGTCGTGGCCAGGTGAGGATGCGCTCAATGTACTGACCTGTTACCCGCCCGTCACCGGAGCGACGGTGTGATCGAGCGCACTGGCACCCTCCAGTCAACACCGTGCCGACGCGGTCCGGGTGAACCCCGCAGCGTGTGAGCAGGCTCGCACGTCCGGCACTGGCGTCCGCCGCGGGCCATGCGCTGCACTGGGTGCCACCCTTGTCCCCTACCCACCGGAGGTCCCCGTGCTGACCCGGATCGACCACATCGGCATCGCCTGCCGAGACCTCGACAAGACGGTCGAGTTCTACCGCGCCACCTACGGCTTCGAGGTCTTCCACTCCGAGGTCAACGAGGAGCAGGGCGTCCGCGAGGCCATGCTCAGGATCAACGGGACGGACGACGGCGGCGCCTCGTACCTCCAGCTGCTGGAGCCCACCCGGCCCGACTCCACCGTCGCGAAGTGGCTGGAGAAGAACGGCGAGGGCGTGCACCACATCGCCTTCGGGACCGCCGACGTGGACGGCGACGCCGAGGCGATCCGCGGCAAGGGCGTCCGGGTCCTCTACGACGAGCCGCGGATCGGCTCGATGGGATCGCGGATCACCTTCCTGCACCCGAAGGACTGCGGCGGGGTGCTGACCGAGCTGGTCACCTCCGCACAGAACGCCCACGAGGAGCACTGATCGTCCACCGGATCGCCCCCCGGGTGCCGCACGCTCCGGCGGCACCCGACGGCCCGTCGGTCATGACCCGTCAGTAACCTGGCCGGAAGAGCCGGAAAACCCCCATGCGGCCATTCCCCCGCGGTGCGGGCCCACTACAATGCCCAGGTGCGCGAAGACTCCGGGGGACGGAGGCGACGGGCACGGCCGAAGACTGGCCCGTCCGCCCTGCGGCGGTCGGCCCGTCGCAAGGGGAGTCCATTACGCGGGCACGGCTGAACAGTCGCTAGACGGATCTGTCACCATTCTCCACAAGGCAAGAGTTCGCCCAGGAGTCCACCCGGACGGGGGAACGCGGTACCCCGCGCTCCCACGCCCCGGATTCCGACGACCGCGGAGTGCGGCCCCGGCTTGGAAAGGGGCCGTCCACCTGCTGCGGATGCAAGGACCAGTCGGAGCCGACGCCCGGGACACCGGAGCCCGGAACCGGCCGGGTCGAGGACGCGACCAGGAGATGGATGGGACCGCGGAGTGCGGGGCAACGACCGCTACGAGGCTGACGATCACCTCTCCCAGTTCGAGGCCGAGATGGGTCGGACTCGGAAGGAGCGGGACAAGGCAGTCGAGCATGCCGAGGACCTCGCCTACCAGGTCGAGGTTCTCCGGGCGAAACTGCACGAGTCCCGTCGCATGCTCGCCCAGCCGCGCGCCTTCGACGCCGTGTCCGGCCAGGCGGAGCAGATGCTCCGCACCGCCGAGATGCAGGCCCAGCAGCTGCGCGCCGACGCCGAGCGCCAGCTGCGCGACTCCCAGGCCGCGACCCAGCGGATCATGGCCGAGGCCGCCGAGCGCACCGCCCGGCTGGAGGCCGAGCTCGCCGCGCGCCGCCGCCAGCTGGAGGACGAGCTCGCCGAGCTGCGCCGCAGCGCCGAGCAGCACGTCAACGGCTGGGCCGAGCAGACCAGGGCCGGCTCCGAGCAGGAGGCCCAGCGCCTCCTCCAGGAGGCCCGCGCCGAGTCCGAGCGGATGGTCGCCGCCGCCCGCGCGGAGGCCGTCGCCCTCGCCGACCAGGCCCGCGCCCAGACCGCCGCCGACGTGGACGCCGCCCGCGGCGAGGCCCACGCCGCCGCCGAGGCCGCCCTCCAGCGCGCCCAGACCGACGCCGAGCGGCTGCTGCGCGCCGCCTCCGAGCAGGCCCAGCAGGCCGGCGCCCAGCTCGCCGCCGACGTCGACGCCGCCCGCGGCGAGGCCCAGCAGCAGCTGGCCGCCGCCCACGCCGCCGCCGAGCGCCAGCTCCTCGCCGCCCGGGCCGAGATCGACCAGCTCAAGGCGCGGGCCGCCGACGAGCAGGCCCGGGCCGAGCAGCAGCTCACCGCCGCCAAGGCCGAGATAGAGCGGCTGCGCGCCGAGGTCATCGCCGAGGCGGAGCGCACCCGCGTCGAGGCCGCCGCGCTGCGCGCCCAGGCCGAGCAGGCCGCCGAACAGCTGCAGGCCGACGCCGAGGCCGCCGCCGTCCGCAAGGTCGCCGACGGCGAGGCCGCCAACGAGCAGCGCTCGCAGACCGCCCGGGCCGAGGTCGCCCGGATGGTGGCCCAGGCCACCAAGGAGGCCGACGCGATCCGCGCCGAGGCCGAGGCCGTACGGACCACCGCCGCCACCCGGCAGGCCGAGGCCGACGCCGCCAAGGCCGCCGCCGCCGAGGAGAGCGAGCGGCTGCGGGCCACCGCCGAGTCGGTCGCCGCCGAGCTGCGCGCCGACGCCGAGGCCGCGATCGCCGAGCTGCGCGCCCGGGCCGAGCGGGACGTCGCCGAACTGCGGGCGCAGGCCGACGCCGACGCCCGGCGCCTGCGCGGCGAGGCCGAGGAGGAGGGCCGGGCGGCCGCCGCCAAGGACGCCACCGTCCAGCTCGCCAAGGCCGCCAAGACCGCCGAGGAGGTGCTCGGCCGGGCCAACCAGGACGCCGAGACCGCCCGGAGCGAGGCCTCCGCCGAGGCCGAGCGGATCCGCACCGAGGCCGCCGCCGAGGCCCAGCGCCTGCGCGAGCAGGCCCAGGCCGCCGTCGAGCAGGCCCAGAACGCCGCCCTGGACGACGCCGCCGCGATCCGCGAGCGGATCGAGCAGATGCAGGACGAGGCGGCCCGGCTGCGCGCCGAGGCCGAGGAGCTGCGCGCCCAGGCCGCCGCCGAGGCCGAGCGGGTCCGCGGCGAGGCCCGCCGGCAGGCGGTGCTGCAGATCGAGGAGTCGGCGAAGAACGCCGAGGAGCTGCTCACCAAGGCGAAGGCCGACGCGGACGAGCTGCGCGCGGGTGCCGCGGGCGAGATCGAGCGGCTGCGCGAGCAGGCGCAGGAGCAGGCCGCCGAGACCCAGGGCCGGGCCGAGCAGACCCTGACCAGGGCGCGGGCCGAGGCCGGGAAGATCACCGCCGCCGCCGAGCAGCAGAGCCAGGACGCGCTCGCCGCCGCCAAGGCCGCGGCCGCCGAGAACCGCGCCGCCGCCGAGCGCGAGACCGCCGAACTCCGGCGCGAGGCAACCGAGTTCGACCAGCGGGTGCGGGCCGAGGCGGCCGCCGCCGCGGAGACCGTCAGCGCCGAGGCGCAGGCCGGGGCGAGCGCGGTGCGCGACGCCGCGGCGGCCGACGCCGAGCGGGTGCGCACCGAGGCCGACACCGAGGCCGCCCGGACCCGGGCCGAGGCCGAGGCCGCCGCGAACGCGCTGCGCGAGGAGAGCCGCCGCGAGCGCGAGGAGGCCTCGGACGGGCTGCGCCGCGAGCGCGAGGAGACCTCCGACCAGCTGGCCGCCGCCAGGACGGCGCGCCAGCAGGCCGAGCACACCGCCGCCGAGGTCCGCGAGGCCGCCGACGCCCACGCCGCGGAGGTGCGGGCCGAGGCCGAGCAGGCCGCCGGCGAGCTGCGCGCCCTCGCCCAGCGCGAGACCACCCAGCAGCGCGAGGCCGCCGACCAGTACGTCACCGAGGTCCGCACCGCCGCCGAGACCTACGCCGGCGACACCCGCGGGAACGCCGACGCCTACGCCGCCGAGGTGCGGGCCGAGGCCGAGCAGGCCGCCGGCGAACTGCGCGCCCTCGCCCAGCGCGAGACCACCCAGCAGCGCGAGAGCGCCGAGGCCTACGCCGACCGCGTCCGCGCCGAGGCCGAACAGCACGCCGCCGAGCTCACCGAGCGCACCGCCACCGAGACGACCGAGCAGCGCGAGGCCGCCGACCGGTACGCCACCGAGGTCCGCACCGCCGCCGAGACCTACGCCGCCGACGCCCGCGAGGTGGCCGACGGCTACACCGCCGAGCGCCGCGCGGCCGCCGACGAGCTGCTGGAGCGGGCCGAGGCCACGGCCGAGCAGCGCCGGGCGGACGCCGCCAAGGACGCCAAGGCCACCCGCGAGAAGGCCGCCGCCGAGCTGGCCCTGGCCGACGAGCAGGCCTCGACCGTCCGGGCCGAGGCCGGCCGCGAGCTGTCCGAGGCCCGCGCCACCGCCGACGACATCCGGGCCGAGGCCGCGGCCGAGCTGGAGCAGGCCCGGGCCGACCGTGCGGAGCTGATCGCCGCCGCCAAGGCCGAGGGCGCCGAACTGGTAGCCGTCGCCGAGGAGGAGGCCGCCGACGTCCGCCAGTCGGTGGCCGGCATGTACGAGGCCGCCGCCGAGCAGATCGCCGCGCTCAAGGCCACCGCCGAGCAGGAGGCCGACGAGGTCCGGGAGGCCGCCGAGCAGGCCGCCACCGAGCTTCGCGTACTCGCCGAGCGCGAGACCGCCGAGCAGCGCGAACTCGCCGACCGGGAGACCGCCGACCTGCGGGCCGCGGCCGACGCGTACGACGCCGAGGTCCGCGAGCTCGCCGAGCGCGAGACCGCCGAGCAGCGCGAGCTCGCCGAGCGCGAGACCGCCGACCTGCGGGCCCGTACCGACGCGGAGACCGCGGCCCTGCGCGAGCAGACCGAGCTGGAGCTGGCCGCCGAGCGGGAGGCCGCCGAGGCCGAGCTGGGCCGGCAGCGCGCCGAGGCCCAGGCCTACGACGAGCAGCTGCGCGCCGACGCCGAGGCCGAGCTGCGCGCCGCCCAGGAGGCCGCCGAGCAGCTGCGCGCCGACGCCGGGGCGCAGGCCGCCCGTACGGTGGCCGAGGCCGAGGCCCAGGCCGCCCGCACGGTCGCCGACGCCGAGGAGCTGGCCGCCGGGCTGCGCGCCGAGGCCGAGGAGTACGCCCTCGCCACCCGCACCCTGGCCGACGACTACGACAGCGACACCCACGCCCGCGCCGACGCGTACGACGCGGAGACCAGGGAGGCCGCCGAGCAGTTCGACAAGGCCACCCGCGAGCACGCCAAGTCCGTGCTGGAGAAGGCCTTCGCGGACGCCGAGGCGCTCGGCGAGGACGCCCAGACCACCGCGCTGGCCACCACCGCCGCCGCCGAGGAGCAGGCGGACGCGATGGTCGCCGCCGCCCGCAAGGAGGCCGACCGGCTGGTCGCCGCCGGCGAGGCGGCCGGCCAGGGCGAGGTCGAGAAGGGCCGCTCCGACGCCGACGCGCTGCTCGCCGAGGCCCGCCGGGACGCGACCGCGATCCGCGAGCGCGCCGAGGAGCTGCGCGAGCGCACCGACGCCGAGGTGGAGGCGCTGCACGAGCGGGCCCGCAAGGAGAACGCGGCGGCCATGAAGTCGGCCGGCGAGCGGGTGGACGCGCTGGTGACGGCCGCCCAGGAGCAGCTGACCGAGGCCGAGGAGCAGGCGGTGGCGACCGTCGCCGAGGCCGAGGACCGCGCCGCCGCCCTGGTCGCGGCCGCCGAGGACCGCGCGTCCGAGCTCACCTCGGAAGCCTCCGCGGAGGCCAGCAAGGTCCGCCTGTCCGCGGTCCGCAAGGCCGAGGGCCTGCTCAAGGAGGCGGAGACCAAGCTCTCCACCTCCACCGACCGCGCCGAGGCGCTCATCGAGAAGGCGGAGGCGAAGCTGGCGTCGGCCGAGGCCGAGGCCGAGGAGCGGCTGGACGAGGCGGCGACCGAGGCGGAGAAGCGGCTGCGGGACGCCGACCGGGCCGCGGACGAGCAGGTCGAGCTGGCGAAGGCGGAGGCGGAGCGGCTGCTCGCCGAGGCGAAGGCCGAGGCCGAGCGGGTCACCGACGAGGGCCGGCGCGAGCTGGACGAGCTGGTGCGCCGCCGCAAGGACATCAACACCGAGATCTCCAGGGTCCAGGACGTGCTGTCCGCGCTGGAGGCGTTCGAGGCACCATCACCGGTCGCACAGGCCAACGGGGGAAGCAGTACCAAGAAGGACGGGGGCGCCAAGGCCGGTGCCGGAGTTGGCTCCCCCCGGTCGGGTGGCAATCGTTCCAAGAACGCACCACCCGATTGAGCGGACATTGTCCGCGGGACAACGGCATTTCGCCGTCGACACTCCGGTACCGTGTCAGGATTCCCTCAACCACCTCAGCGGTTTGACGACAGGAAGCCCAGAACCCCATGAGCGACAGTCACTCCCCTCACGGCTTCGACCTGGTGCGCCGTGGGTACGAGCGCGCCCAGGTCGACGAGCGGATCACCAAGCTGGTGGCCGACCGTGACAGTGCCTTGACCCGGATCAGCGCGCTGGAGAAGCGCATCGAGGAGCTCCACCTGGAGACGCAGACCGCCCAGGCGGCGGTCGTCGAGCAGGAGCCCTCGTACGCCGGTCTCGGAGCCCGCGTCGAGAAGATCCTGCGACTCGCCGAGGAGGAGGCCAAGGACCTGCGCGACGAGGCGCACCGCGCCGCCGAGCAGCACCGCGAGCTCGCCGAGGCCGCCGCCCAGCAGGTCCGCACCGAGGCCGAGAACTACGCCAAGGACCGCAAGGCCAAGGCGGAGGACGAGGGTCTGCGGATCGTCGACAAGGCGAAGAGCGACTCCGCCCAGCTGCGCGCCGAGGCCAACAAGGACGCCCAGAACAAGCGCGAGGAGGCGGACGCCCTCTTCGAGGAGACCCGCACCAAGGCCGCCCAGGCCGCGCTGGAGTTCGAGACCAACCTGGCCAAGCGCCGGGAGCAGTCCGAGCGCGACCTGGCCGCCCGTCAGGCCAAGGCCGAGAAGCGTCTGGCCGAGATCGAGCACCGGGCGGAGCAGCTGCGCCTGGAGGCCGAGAAGCTGCGCACCGACGCCGAGCGCCGCGCCCGCCAGACCGTCGAGACGGCCCAGCGCCAGTCCGAGGACATCGTGGCGGACGCCAACGCCAAGGCCGACCGCATCCGCAGCGAATCCGAGCGCGAGCTGGCGGCGCTCACCAACCGCCGCGACAGCATCAACGCCCAGCTGACCAACGTCCGCGAGATGCTGGCGACGCTGACCGGCGCGGCCGTGGCCGCCGCCTCGCTGCCGAACGACGACACCATGGGCGTGCCCGCCCAGCAGTCGCGCTGACGCCGCACCCCTGTCGTACCCCAGGCCCTCACCCCCACGGGTGAGGGCCTGTCGGTTGTCCCGCCGTCATCACCTCGGGCACTTCTGCCGCCGGACCGGACCTACCGGGGGTAGGCGCCGTCCGGCCGCTGGTGCCCGCTGCTGAGCTGGTTGCCGTCGTCGTCGGAGACCGTGCCGAACCAGGAGGTGCACCAGACCGACACCGAGTCGGGCCAGTACTGCACCTCGAAGGGGTGGCCGGACCCGTGGTCGCCGTAGGAGGTGACGATGAAGGTCTCCCCCGGGCGCAGCCAGTAGTCCTCGCCGAGCGGTTCCAGGGTGAGTTCGACCAGCACCTCGCTGCGGTTGGTCACGGGCATCCGGCCGGTCACCTCCAGCGCCGAGAAGTCCCAGGAGGCCGCGTCATCGCTCATCCGGCGGCCACCCGGCGCAGCAGGGAGCGGACGGCGGCGTCGAAGGCCCCGGGCGCCTCCAGGGGGCTCAGGTGGCCCACGCCGGGGAGGACGGTCAGCTCGGCGTCCGGGCGGGCCCGCAGCATCCGTTCGGCCTCCTCCGGGGCCACCAGGGCGTCCTGGGCGCCCGCCACGAGCGCGACCGGCACCCGCAGGCCGGCCAGTACGTCCAGCGTGTCCGGGCGGGCCGCCATGGCCCGCTGGGCCCAGGCGACGGAGGCCGGCGGCGCGGCGGCGACCATCGCCTGCACCCGCTCCACGAGGTGCTGGGAGTCCGGCCCGAGCTGCCCGGCCGCCACCCGCTCGTCCAGCAGCAGCTGCACGCTGTCCCGCGCGGTGACGGCGGCGGCGATCCGCTCCCGGTTGGCCCGTACGGCGTCGGTGTCGGCGGTGGCGCGGGTGTTGGCCAGCAGCAGGCCGGACAGCCGTCCGGGGTGGCGGCGGGCGAGGGCCAGCGCCACGTAGCCGCCCATGGAGATCCCGCAGACCACCGCGCGCTCGATCCCGGCCGCGTCCAGCAGCAGAGCGAGGTCGTCCGCGACCGCGTCCAGCGAGGGCTCGTCAGTACCCAGCTCGGTCCCGCCGAACCCTCTCTGGTCGGGGGCGAGCACCCGGGCCCCGTCCCCGGTGAGTCCGGGCAGCGTGTCCAGCTGGGATGACCACATCGAGGCGTTCATCGGAAAGGCGTGCAGCAGCACGAGGGGTGTTCCGGTACCGCTCTCGCGGACCGCCACCGCGGATGGGAGCTCGCTCATGCGCCCACCGTATTCCGGCACGCCCACCGAGCCCACTCAGCGGGCCGCGATATCCCCTTTGTCCTAGCCTGACAAGGAGTAAGGGAGCGCGAATGATCGAGTTGCACGAGCTGACAAAACGTTACGGCAAGACGCTCGCGGTGGACCGGCTCAGCTTCACCGTCCCCCGCGGGGTGGTGACCGGCTTCCTCGGCCCGAACGGCGCCGGCAAGTCCACCACCATGCGCATGATCCTCGACCTCGACCGCCCCACCGGCGGCCGGGTCACCATCGACGGCAAGCGCTACGAGCAGCTCAGCGAGCCGCTCAAGTACATCGGCGCCCTGCTGGAGGCCAAGGCCGTCCACCCCGGCCGCACCGCCCGCGACCACCTGCTCTGGCTCGCCCAGAGCAACCGGATCCCGGAGCGCCGGGTGGACGAGGTGCTCGCCCTGGTCGGCCTCACCCCGGTGGGCCGCAAGCGGGCCCGCGGCTTCTCGCTCGGCATGGGCCAGCGCCTGGGCATCGCCTCCGCCCTGCTCGGCGACCCGGAGATCGTCATGTTCGACGAGCCGGTCAACGGCCTCGACCCGGAGGGCATCCTCTGGATCCGCAACCTGATGAAGCGGCTCGCCGGCGAGGGCCGGACCGTCTTCGTCTCCTCCCACCTGATGAGCGAGATGGCCGTCACCGCCGACCACCTGGTGGTCATCGGCCGGGGCCGGCTGCTCGCCGACATGCCGATGCCGGAGTTCATCCGGCGCAACTCCCGCTCCGCGGTACGGCTGCGCACCCCCGAGCCCGAGCGGCTGCTGGACGTGCTGGCCGGCGCCGGACTGCGGCACGAGGCGGGCCCGGACGGCTCCTACGAGGTGGTCGACGGCGACCTCGCCCGGCTCGGTGAACTGGCCGCGGCCAACGGCCTGGTGCTGCACGAACTCAGCCCGCAGCAGGCCTCGTTGGAGGAGGCGTTCATGCAGATGACGGCCGACTCGGTGGAGTACCACGCGGGCGACGGACCGGGCCGGGACGCGGCCGGAGCGCCCGGCACCTGGGGGGCCGGCTGGCAGGCGGACGGCGCCCGGCACACCGCCGCGGCCCGACAGGAGGAGAACTGAGATGGCGTCCTTCCCGGCGGTCCTGCGCTCCGAGTGGACGAAGATCCGCAGCGTCCGCTCGACGGTCTGGACGCTGGCGCTGGCCTTCGTCGTCACCGTCGGCATCGGCGCGCTGCTGTCCCTGCTCACCAACAACAACTTCACCGAGTTCCGCCGCAACGAGCAGTCCCCGTTCGACGCCACCGGCACGGCCTTCGCCGGCATCATGCTCGGCGAACTGGCCATCATCGTCTTCGGCGTGCTGGCGATCGGCAACGAGTACAGCAGCGGCATGATCCGGGTCACCCTGGCCGCCGTCCCGCAGCGCACCACCCTGCTCGGCGGCAAGGCGACGGTGCTCGGCGGGCTCGCCCTGGCCGTCTCGCTGGTGACGGCTTTCGTCACCTTCTTCGTCGGCCAGGCGCTGCTCGGCTCGCACTCCACCTCGCTCGGCGAACCGCACGTGCTGCGCGCGGTGTTCGGCGCCGCGCTCTACCTGACGATGCTCTGCCTGTTCTCGGCAGGCGTCACCACGATGCTGCACAACCAGACGCTCGCGCTCGGCGTGCTGGTGCCGTTCTTCTTCCTGCTCTCGCCGATCCTCTCGGCGGTGCCGAAGGTCAAGACCCTGGCCCACTACTTCCCCGACTACGCGGGCTCGCGGATGCTGCTGGTGTACGAGCAGCACGGCCAGCCGTACGGGCCGTGGGCCGGCTTCCTCATCTGCCTGGCCTGGACGGCCGCCGCCCTGGCCGGCGGGGCGCTGGTGCTCAAGAGGCGCGACGCCTGAGGAAGCCCCCGTGCCCGAACGCGCGCCCGGGGACCGGGCCGGGTTCAGTACCGCGGAGCGCCGCGCCCCCGCAGGATGTTGGAGGCCCGGCGCTCCCGCGCTCCCCAGCACGCGCGGTGCCAGTGCCGCCGGTCGTCCACGCCCGCGCCGTGCATCGGCCAGGCCACCACGTGGCCCACTCCCGGCGGGATCTCCTGGTCGCAGCCCGGGCAGCGGTAGAACCGGCCGGCCGTCCCGGCGACGGTCTGGACCACCCAGTCCTCGCCCTGGTAGTTCTCGGTGCGGCGCAGCGCCCCACCGAGCGGGGCGGCGGCCGGCTCGGCGCTCTCACGGGGGGCGGCGCTCTTGATCCGGTTGCGGCGCGGCGACACGGCGGACTGCCTCTCTTCCGGGGCTCTGGGCCGTTCCAGCCTACGGCCGGCGGACCCCCGCGACGGCCACTATCACGGCTCCGGCCGGCACTCCGCGGTTTTTGCCGAGATCCACCCGATCATCGGGGAAATTCGGGGTTCGACGTGCCGTTGGCACATGACATCCGATACCCACAAGGGGAAGAGGCGGGGCTCGCAGACCCTGCGCGCACCCGAGGAGGCCCCAAGGATGACCAAGACCAGCGCCCGTGCCGAGACCCGCCGACCCGTCGGGGTCCGGCCGCCCGCCCCCGGCCCGATGCTGACCACCGTCCCGCAGGTGACGGCCGTCCCGGGCGATCCGCTGCCGACGGCGCAGCGCGCGGGGGCGCTCCCGGCGGACACCGCGCCGGTGCGGGTCGGCCTGTTCCTGCTGTCCGCGCAGTTCCCCGGCCAGACCCACGGCGAGGCGCTGGAGCGCACCGTCCGGTCCACCGTCGAGGCGGAACGCGCGGGCCTGGACAGCGTCTGGCTCGCCGAGCACCACTTCGTCCCGTACGGGGTCTGCCCGGACGCCGCGACGCTCGCCGGGCTGCTGCTCGGCCGCACCCGCCGGATCGGCGTCGGCACCGCGGTCAGCGTGCTCTCCACCCGGCACCCGGTGGCGCTCGGCGAGCAGGCCGCGCTGCTGCACCTCACCTCCGGCGGACGCTTCACGCTCGGGGTCGGCCGCGGCGGGCCCTGGATCGACCTGGACGTGTTCGGCGACGGGCCGGGCGCCTTCGAGCACGGCTTCCCGGAGCGGCTGGACCTGCTGCTGCGCTGGCTGCGCGGCTCCCGGGTCGGCGCGGACGGCCCGCAGTTCGCCTTCCCCGAGGTGGCGGTGGTGCCGCGGGCCACCGAGCCCGTCCGGCGGCCCGCGCTGAGCAACTGGCTCGGCTTCGGCGAGCAGTCCGGCCCGGTGCGCTTCCCGCGCCAGCGGCAGGACGAGGAGGGCCTCGGCGAGGAACTCACCGCCGCCGGACGGCCGGTGGCCGGTCCGCCGGTGGTGGTCGCCTGCACCTCGCCGGGCGGGGTGAAGCTGGCCGCCGAGCGCGGGCTGCCGATGCTGCTCGGCATGCACTCCGGCGACGAGGACAAGCTGCGGATGCTGGAGCTCTACCGCACCGCCTGGCTGGCCGCCGGGCGCGGCGAGGAGCAGCTGCGCCGGGTGACCCGCCAACACGTGGCGGCCGGGGTGGCCCAGGTCGACGACCGCGCCGCGGCGGCCCGGTCCACCCTGCTGAACGCGATGCCCGGCTGGTTCGAGTACGGGCTCGGCGCCCACCGCACCGTGGACGGCCGCGAGCGCAAGATGCGCGACCCGCGCGAGTACACCGAACTCCTCTGCGACCTGCACGCGGTGGGCACCCCGCGACAGTGCGCCGACCGGCTGCTGGCCACCGCCGAACGGACCGGCATCCGCCGGTTCGCCCTGCTCGCCGAGGGCAGCGGCGACCACGAGGCGACCCTGCACAACATCGCCCGGCTCGGCTCCGAGGTCCTGCCGCAGCTGGGCTGACCGGGGCCCGCCGCCGACCGGACCGGGCCGCCGCCCCTCCCCCCGCACCGGGGGACGGGGGCGGCCGGCGCGGCGGCCGCACCGTACTGGTCGAGCGCCGGGCGCTCAGCAGTCCCGCAGTTCCTCGGACTGGTTGAGCAGCTGCTCCCGGACGGAGGTGAAGCGCGTGAACCGCGCGTCGTTGGCCTCCGACGGCAGGAACACCGCCACCCGGTGACAGTTCTGGAAAGCCAGCCGCACGCCGAAGTGACGCTGCAGGGCGCCCCGGATGGCATCGCTGGCGAGCGCCCGCAGCAGCTGGCCACGGGCCTGCTCGCTGGGCGGCGGTACCTGGTTGTCGGCGAAGTCGGTGCCGTCGACCTTCGCCTGGGCGACCAGCGAGCTGATCAGGTCCCAGGCGTACGGCAGGGAGACGCGGACGCAGTCGACGAATTCCCGCTCGTCGACCTCGCCCCGCTCGGCCTTTTCCAGCAGGGCCGGTGAGACGTCGAGCGACATGGATTCTCCTCTCGCGGTCCACCCGCGCGGCGCCCGGGTGGTCATGCGTAGTCCAAGCTCAGGTGAGGGTGGGCGAAATCGCGTGTGGTGTCCGGAACACCGTGGGACGGGGGTTGCCGGCACCTCGCAATCAGCGACGGCGGGCACGGGACGTGACGTCCCGAACACCGACAGCGCTCAGAACAGCGTGGCAGTCAACGGCGGAGCAGGCCGGTCATTCCTGCGGATTGCTTCGGAAATACGCCGTGGTACACCAGATTGGCCGGATCCTGTCGGATCGTTCATCTGAAGTCTCCATCCCCGTTGACAGCGATCCCGCAAGCATGCCGTCACACACCGTAGCGACCCGATGGGATGGGCGCCAGACCTCGACGGAACGGGAGCGGAAGCGCGGAACCTCCATGTTCGCGGGGTTCGCGCTTTCTTCACCCCGTCGTCGCGGAATCGCATCAACTGGCCCCGGTGGGCTAGCGTGGTCGACCGTGCGTCTCGTAATTGCCCGCTGCTCAGTCGACTATGCCGGTCGGCTCTCCGCCCATCTGCCCTCCGCCACCAGGCTCATCCTGGTCAAGGCCGACGGCAGCGTCAGCATCCACGCCGACGACCGCGCCTACAAGCCGCTCAACTGGATGTCCCCGCCGTGCGTCCTCAAGGAGGCCGACGGGGTCTGGACGGTGGAGAACAAGGCCGGCGAGAAGCTCATCATCACGCTGGAGGAGGTGCTGCACGACTCGTCCCACGAACTCGGGGTGGACCCGGGCCTGATCAAGGACGGCGTCGAGGCACACCTCCAGGAGCTGCTCGCGGACCGGATGGAGGTGCTCGGCAGCGGCTGGTCGCTGATCCGCCGCGAGTACCCGACCGCGATCGGCCCGGTCGACATCCTCTGCCGCGACGCCGACGGCGCCACGGTGGCCGTCGAGATCAAACGCCGCGGCGAGATCGACGGTGTCGAGCAGCTCACCCGCTACCTCGAACTCCTCAACCGGGACCCGCTGTTGGCCCCGGTGAAGGGCGTCTTCGCCGCGCAGGAGATCAAGCCCCAGGCCCGTGTGCTGGCCACCGACCGCGGCATCGGCTGCGTGGTGCTGGACTACGACGAGCTGCGCGGCATCGACGACGACAAGCTCAAGCTGTTCTGACTCAGGGCGTCGGCGACGCCGACTGGCTGGGCCCACCGGTGGTGGCGGTCGCCGTCGGCGACGGCGAGGTCGGTGAGCTGGTCGGAGGCGTCACCGGGGGCGTCGTGGGCTGGCTCGTCGGCGGCTTCGACGGCTGATGGGTCTGCGACGGCTGCCCCGGCGGCGGCACCGGCGGCTGCGGCTGACCCGGTGCGGTCGGCTGCGGTTGCGGCGGGGCCTGCGACTCCGTCGCCCCCGGCGAGGAGCTCGGCTTCTTCGACGGCGAGGCGCTCGGCGAGTGCGACGCGCTGCCGCTCGCCGAGGGCTCCGGGCTGCCGCTCGTCCCCGAGGGGCTGGCCGAGGCCGTCCCGGCCGGGCCGGGGGCCGGGCTGCCGGAGGGCTGCGGGAACGGCGGGTCCTGGGCGCCGCCGCCCTCGTCCAGCCGCCCGCTGTGCGAGTCCTTGGCGGGGTGCCCGTCCGGCCCGGTGAGGCTCATCGCCACCGCCGTACCGAGCGCCCCGATGGTCAGGACGGCCGTGGTGACCACGGCCACCCGGCGCCGCCGGCTGGACTTGAGCCGGGCCGGCACCCGGGCCGCGATCTTCCGGATGACCGGCGCGCGGCTCGGCGCCACGGGGCCGGCGGCCGGCAGCTGCCGCCCGTCGGCGCGCAGCAGGTCGAGCATCCGGCGGGCCGAGGCCACGCCGCGCGGCTCCCCGGCGGTCGCCCGCAGGGTGAGCGCGGTCTCCAGTTCGGCGACGGCCCGGGACGGCTGCTGCTCGCAGATCGCGTGCACGCCGGCCTCGTGGTGGAACCAGGCCTGGTCGCTCGCCGAGCCGGCCCGGCGGGCCGCCTCCTGGCCGAGCTGCAGCACCCGCTCCCAGGCTCCCCAGCGCAGCGCGAGCGCCAGGGCGGGCGCCGCCGCCCGGGCGAGCCGGATGACGGCGTCGTGGCGTCCGGCAGCCCGGTCGGCGAGCAGGACGCCGATCACCACCTCGGCCTCGGCGGCGATCTGTTCCAGCGTCACCGAGCTGTGCCCGACCCACCAGGCGAAGTGCTGGGCGGCGCCGTCCACGCAGCCCCGGGCCGGCCAGTGCGGGGCGAGCAGGTCGAACGCGCCGGCGGTCAGCCGGTGGTGCCCGCCGATGGACACCGTCAGCCCGGCGTCGGCGAGTTCGGCGAGGGCGGCCTCGCCCTGGCCGACGTCGATCAGCGCGGGCAGGTGCGGCGCGGTGGGGCACTCCCCGCCGAGGGCGACGGTGAGCCGCAGGACGGCCTGCGCGGGCTCGCTCAGCCCCTCGGCGAGCCGCACCGCGGGCGAGGCGGTCTCGGCGACCGAGGGCAGCGGGACGGTGCGGCGCAGCGCGTCCTCGCGGATCGCCGGGTCGGGGTCGTGGACGGGACCGTCGACCGCGCCGAAGACGTCCATCCGGTCGTCCTCGGCGGCGACCAGCGCGTCCACCGCGACGTCCCGCTGGCGCAGCAGGGCGGCGGCCTGGACGAAGCGCAGCGGCAGGCCCTCGGACTCGAACCAGAGGTCCACCGCCCAGGCCTTCTCGGCGACGTCCAGGGCCCGTCCGGCCAGCCGGGCGGTGAGGGCGAGGCAGGCGGCGCGGGAGAGCCCGGCGACGAGGTGGTCCCGCATCCGGGAGTCGGCCGCGAGCGGCGGGCTGTCCGGGGCGACCGAGACCAGGAAGGAGCAGCCGGGGGCGAGGGCGAGCAGCCGGTCCAGTTCGGCGCCGGAGAGCTCGGCGGCGTCGATCACCACGACCGCGCCGACCTCGGCGAGGTGGGCGGCCAGCTGTCCGGGGTCGGGCCGGTAGCCGGGGGCGTGGTGGGTGGCCGCGAAGAGGTCCTGGAGCAGGTCGGCGGCGGTACGGCGGTGGCCGCAGAGCTGGACGACGCCGCCGGGGGCGAGGTCGGCGGCAGCTTCGGCGACGGCCGACAGCAGCGCGCTGCGGCCGGAGCCGGCCTGGCCGACCAGGCGTATCGAGCGGCCCTCGGCGAGCAGGCCGAGCAGTTCGGCGATGTCGGCCTCGCGGTCGAGCAGCGGCAGGTCGGCGGGCCCGGCGCCCATGGCGAGCGGGCCGACCGCGCGCCCGACGCCGCCGACCGGGCCGCGGGCGGGCTCACTGCGTTCGATCCGGCGCGGGCGGGGCCGCCACTCCGGGGGGCAGGGCCGGGCCTCGGAACCGTCGGGGGCGCCGACGCCCACCAGCAGGCCGCCGGAGACCAGTTCGCCGCCGCGGGTGCGGACGGCCTCCTGCCTGAACTCCCCGGATGGCTGTGCCACGTTCTGCTCCGCATCGTGCTCGGCCGCCGGCGCCACGCGCCGACCGGCTGACGTCCCGGCCGCGGCCGTGGGCGGTCCCAGGGCCGGTCTTCTGACGGGCAGACTCTCGCACATCCGGGCCCGCCCGTGCAGGGCGGTCCGGGGCCGGGGGTCGTCGTGAGGCGCTGACCAGGCGTGATGCGGAAGGCGGGTGACAGCGGGCGGGCTGCGGAAGCGGACTAGAGGGCGAGTCCGTGCGCTTCGGCGCCGTCGACGGCGAGGATGCGGTGCAACTTGGTGGCCACCAGCAGTCGCTGGAGCTGGGCCGGGACGGAGCGCAGCACCAGGCGGCGGCCGATCCGGCCGGCCCGGCGGTGGGTGCCCATGATGACGCCGAGGCCGGTGGCGTCCCAGAACTCCAGCCGGGTGAGGTCGAGCACGAGGTCGCCGAGGCCGCCGTCCACGGCCTGGTGCAGCCGGGCCCGCGCGTCGGCGGCGGTGCGCACGTCGAGGCGGCCTTCGATGGCCAGCGCCGTGTGGTCGCCGGTGATGCGCATGCTCTCCTCCTTCGCCTGGACGGCCTGGTGCGGGGTGGGGCCGACCCGGCCGTACCGGGTGCGGGAGCGGGGGTGGGTGTCCGGGCGGGCCGCGGCCCCACGCCCGGACCCGGTCGGAATGCCGGGTTCCCTCATCTGACGGTGAACCCGCTCCGCAGGTTGCTGGTTCCCGCCGGATCTGAAGCAACTTCACTCGTCCGAGGGAATATACGCAGGAAGCTTCCACACCTACGCTCGATTACCGCCCAAATCACCCGTCTGCGGCATCCGGCGTGAGGAAACTCACCCGACCCGGTGGAGCGGGCCGTACGATGCTCCGATCGCACGGCCCGCCGGGCCGTTCAGCCCTGTCGGATCACTTGCCTTCGTACGGGTAGAAGCCGCGGCCGCTCTTGCGGCCCAGGTCTCCGGCGGTGACCATGCGGGCCATGATCTCGGGGGCGGCGAACTTCTCGTCCTGGGTCTCGGTGTAGATGTTCCGGGCGGCGTGCAGCAGGATGTCCACGCCGGTCAGGTCGGCGGTCTGCAGCGGGCCCATCGCGTGGCCGAAGCCCAGGCGGCAGGCGGTGTCGATGTCCTCGGCGGTGGCGACGCCCGACTCGTACAGCTTGGCGGCCTCGACGACCAGCGCGGTGATCAGGCGGGTGGTGATGAAGCCGGCCACGTCGCGGTTGACGACCACGACCTCCTTGCCGACGCCCTCGGCGTAGGCGCGGGCGGTGGCCAGTGCCTCGTCGCTGGTCTTGTAGCCGCGGACCAGCTCGACCAGCTTCATCATCGGGACGGGCGAGAAGAAGTGGACGCCGACGACCGACTCCGGGCGCTGGGTGGCGGCGGCGATCCGGGTGATCGGGATGGCGGAGGTGTTGGAGGCCAGCACGGCACCGTCCTTGGCGAGCTTGTCCAGCTCGCGGAAGACGGCCTCCTTGACCTCCAGCTGCTCGAAGACGGCCTCGACCACGATGTCGGCCTCGGCGACGGCGCCCAGGTCGGTGGTGGTGGTGATCCGGCCCAGGGCGGCCTCGGCGTCCTCGGCGCTCAGCTTGCCCTTGGAGACGAACTTCTCGTACGAGGCGCGGATGCCGGCGAGGCCGCGCTGCAGCGCTTCCTCGGTGACGTCCCGCAGCACCACCGGGTGACCGGCCTGCGCGGACACCTGGGCGATGCCGGCGCCCATCAGGCCGGCACCGATCACGGCGATCTGCTTGCTGGACGCATTGCTCATGGCTGGGTCTCCCGATGCCGTCGCCGCCTCGCGGGCGGGCCCTGAAGGCGGCTCAGGGCAGGGATCGCCGCCCTCCGAGCCGCATCGCTCAATTCGGGGACTCTAATGCCCGAATGCTCCGTGCAGTAGCAATCGGGAGTGTGATCTGCAACCGACCTGGTCAACCGCTCGAACAGCCGGTCAGACGGTCAGCGGGTTCACATGGTCCGCCGGTTCACATGGTCCGCCGGTTCACATGGTCGGACGGTCAGATGGTCAGACCGAGGTCCTGCGCGAGGATCGCCGCCTGCACCCGGCTGCGCATCCGCAGCTTCGCCAGGATCCGGCTGACGTGCGTCTTGGTGGTGGCCTCGGCCATCTCCAGCCGGGCCGCGATCTCCCCGTTGGACAGCCCCGCCCCGACGCAGGCCAGCACCTCCCGTTCCCGGACGGTCAGCCCGGCCACCGCCTCCCTGGCCTCCGACCCGACCGGCCGCCCCGGACGGGCGAAGCTGCCGATCAGCCGCCTGGTCACCGAGGGCGCCAGCATGCCGTCCCCGCGCGCCACCGTCCGGATGCCCTCGACCAGGGTGTCCGCCTCCAGGTCCTTGAGGAGGAACCCGGCCGCGCCGGCCCGCAGCGCGCCGTAGACGTACTCGTCCAGGTCGAAGGTGGTCAGCACGAGCACCTGGGCGGCCCCGGCCGCGACCACCTCGCGGGTCGCCGAGACGCCGTCCAGCCGGGGCATCTGCACGTCCATCAGCACCACGTCCGGCCGCAGCTCCAGCGCCAGCCGGACCGCCTCCTCGCCGTCGGCGGCCTGCCCGACCACCTCGAACTCCGGTTCGGCGCGCAGGATCATCACCAGCGCCGCCCGTACCGCCGCCTGGTCCTCCGCCACCAGCACCCGGATCGTCATGCCCGTCCCTCGCTCCCCTGCGCGCGCGGCAGCACCGCGCGCACGCTCCAGTACCCGTCGTTCGGCCCGGCCTCGAAGCTGCCGCCGAGCAGTCCGGCCCGTTCCGCCATGCCCACCAGTCCGGCCCGGGCGCCGGGCAGTCCGCGGCCCGGCTCGCCGCGGTACGGACTGTCGACCGCGATCCGCACGTCCTGCGGCCCGAACTCCAGCCGCAGCCGGACCAGTCCGGGCCCGGAGTGCTTGAGCGCGTTGGTCAGCGACTCCTGGACGATCCGGTACGCGGCCAGCCCGACCGGCACCGGTACCTCCCCGCGCTCGCCGTGCTCGGCCAGTTCGAAGTCCAGCCCGACGTCCTGGCCGGCCGCCCGGGCCTTGGCCAGCAGGGCGTCCACCGCGGCCAGGTCGGGCGCGGCGTACGACTCGTCGACCTCTCCCCCACCGCTGTCGCGCAGCAGTCCGATCATGCGACGCATTTCGGCCAATCCCTGGACGCTGTTCTCCCGGATCACCGCCAGCACCTCGACCAGCGGGTCGTCCGCCGGCATGCTCCGGCGCTTGGCCACCGACTGGGCGCCGGTGGCGTGGATCGCGATCGCCGACAGGTGGTTGGCCACCACGTCGTGCAACTCCCGTGCCATCCGGGCCCGTTCGGCGCCGACCGCCTCGCGCCGGTCCATCTCCGAGAGCAGCGCGGTCTGCTCGGCCCGCAGCCGCTCGGTCTCCGCCTCCTGCCGGTGCTTGCGCACCACGTCGCCGGTCCACACCGGCGCCAGGAAGACCAGCGCGCTGATCACCGCGATCAGCAGCCCGGCCGGGGTGCCGCCGGCGTACCAGGCCAGGCTGGAGAGCACCAGCACGGTCGACCCGCCGGTCAGGTGCAGCACCCGCGACATCCGGCGGCTGCCGTAGATCACCGCCGCGTACAGCAGATCGGTGTACATGATCAGCGTCGCCAGCAGGCTGCCGGTGAACAGGCTGGCCGCGAAGGCCAGACCGCCCACCGAGACCGCGAGCACCGGTCTGGTCCGCCGGCACAGCTCCAGCGCGGCCATCACCAGCATCGGCAGGACGACGGCCCACAGCGGGAGGCGGTCGGCGTTGTCGTACACCCGGAAGACGATCAGCACCGTCCCGCCGAGCAGCCCGCAGAGGGCGATCAGCTGGTCGAGCCGGCGCGGGGGGAGGGACGGAACGAGCACACCCCCATCTCACCATCCCCGGCGGGCCGCCCGGCTCCGGTCCGCGGAGGAGCCCGCTACATCGAAAGGTGCAGGCCCGGACGGCACCCCGCGACGACGACAGCGGCGCGCCCGCGCACGAGGCTGGAGGCACCGCCGAACGCCCTGGAGCAGAACGTGATCGTCACCCTCATCGTCGCGGCCGAGATCTCCTGGTGGATCGTGCTCGGCCTGGCCCTCTCCGCCCGCTACCTGCTGCGGTGGCGCCGCACCAGCACCGTGCTGCTGCTCGGCCTCCCGGCCGTCGACCTCGCCCTGTACGCGCTCACCGTGCTCGACCTGCGCGGCGGCGCCGAGGCGAGCTGGACGCACGCGCTGGCCGCGAGCTACGCCGGCTTCTCGGTCGGGTACGGGCCCTCGCTGGTCCGCTGGGCCGACCGGCACTTCCTGCACCGCTTCGCCGGCGGCCCCAAGCCGCTGCCCTCGCCGAAGTACGGCCCGGAGCGGACCAGGTACGAGTGGCAGGTCGCCGGCCGGACCGTCGTCTCGGCGGCGATCACGCTCACCCTGATCACCCTGCTCGTCCCGCTCTCCGCGGGCTCCGCCCACTACGGCACCTTCGCGCAGTGGTACTGGCGGCTGGGCATCGCCGCCGTGGTCAACGTGGTCGTGGCCGCCTGCTACTCGCGGTGGCCCAGGGAGGCCCCGGCGGGCGTGGTGGTGGTGGACGGCCGCGTGGTGGAGGAGGAGAAGACCCCGGCCCGGCAGGCCTAGCGCCAGTCCCCGCAGGCGCCCGAAGACGGGCCCTAGACGAGTAGTTCCGAAGTCGGCTGGATTTGCCGGATCTGCTCCGGACATGCAGGGAGGGTGTCCAGCATCGGGTTGTGACGACCGAAGAGCTGGACACCCTCCTGACGGCACTCTACGTGCAGATCGATGATCACCTGCCCCGAACACGGTGGTTGGGCCGCCCGCCGCGGCTGACGGACTCCGAGCTGGTCTGCCTGGCCGTGGCCCAGGTCCTGCTCGGCTTCCACTCCGAGGCCCGCTGGATCCGCTTCGCCCACGCTCACCTGCGCGACATGTTCCCGGGCCTGCCCCAACGCCCGGCCTACAACAAGCGTCTGAGGGCCGCCCGGCCACTGCTCCAGCAGGCCATCCGCGACCTGGCGAAGGCGACCGACCTGTGGGCCGACCCGGTCTGGATCACGGACTCGACGCCGGTCGAGTGCGGCCGTTCCCGCGACACCGTCCGCCGCTCGGAACTCGCGGGCTGGGCCGGCTACGGCTACAGCCGCTCCCACTCGCGCTGGTTCTGGGGCCTGAAGCTGCACCTGGTCTGCACCCCGGTCGGGCTGCCCGTCACCTGGGCCCTGGCCAGTCCCAAGGTCGACGAGCGCGAGGTCCTGGCCGCGCTCGTCGAGACCGAACCCCATCTCGCACGCGAGCGGCCCGGCCTGCTGATCCTCGCCGACAAGGGCTACGTCTCCGCCGAACTCGACCGCTGTCTCGACCAGTACGGCATCGGGCTGCTGCGGCCCTCCTACCGCAACCGGGCCCCACGCCCGGGTGAGGGCCTGCTGAAGTCCGTCCGCCAGCTGATCGAGTCCGTCAACGACACCCTCAAGGGCCAGCTCGGCCTCGAACAGCACGGCGGCCGCACCATCGAAGGCGTCGGCACACGAGTCGGCCAGCGGCTGCTGGCGCTGACCTGCGCGATCTGGCACAACCGCACCACCGGCCGACCCGTCACCCGCTCACTGATCGCCTACGACCACTGACCGACTTCGGAACTACTCGTCTAGCGGTTCTCGCCCGGCACCCAGAGCACGTCACCGCGCTCCTTGTTGGCCACCCGGGCCAGGATGAACAGCAGGTCGGAGAGCCGGTTGAGGTACTTCGCGGTCAGCGGGTTGACCGTGTCGCCGTGCTCCGCGATCGCCGCCCAGGTGGAGCGCTCGGCCCGCCGCACCACGGTGCAGGCCAGGTGCAGGTGGGCGGCGCCGGCCGTGCCGCCGGGCAGGATGAAGCTGCGCAGCTTCTCCACCTGCTCCAGGTAGTGGTCGCAGTCCCCCTCCAGCCGGTCGACGTAGGACTGCAGCACCCGCAGCGGCGGGTACTTCGGGTCCTCGACCACCGGGGTGGACAGGTCGGCGCCGACGTCGAACAGGTCGTTCTGGACCCGGACCAGCACCGCCGCCACGTCCTCGGGCAGCTGCCCGACCGCGAGCGCCACCCCGATCGCCGCGTTCGCCTCGTTGGCGTCGGCGTACGCGATCAGCCGCGGGTCGGTCTTGGTGGTCCGGCTCATGTCGCCGAGCGCGGTGGTGCCGTCGTCGCCGGTACGGGTGTAGATGCGCGTCAGATTGACCATGCGGCCACCCTAGCCCGGCAGGTTAAGCCGCGTTAACCCCGCAAGCCGCTCCTACGCGACATTGACCCTCCCCCAGCCTCCGGCCGGGGGTACCCCCATCCGAGAGTCCCGTCGCTACGCGACATTGACTCTCTGCCCGGGCGGGGCCGCCTCCAGCCAGGCGAGGAAGCCGGTCAGCGCGTCCTCGCTCATCGCCAGCTCCAGCGGCGCCCCGTTGTGCAGGCAGCGCAGCACCACCGAGCCGGAGAGCAGCGCCAGCTCCTCCTGGCCCTCCGGGTAGCGCCGGCCGAGCACCTCGATCTCCCGCCGCGGCAGCACCTTGCGCGGGCGCGGGGCGTACGAGAAGACCCGGAACCACTCGATGGAGTCGCCGCTGTACCGGCCGATACCAAAAACCCACCCCTTGCCGTCGGTCGGGGGGACCGGGGCGGAGGTGGGTTTGCCGTTCTCGTCGAGGTCGGGCTGCGTCGAGGCGTCGGCGGGCATTTTGAGCCGGTAACTGCAGTCGAACGTGCCGCCGACCCGCTGGATCAAGCGGCGCCGGACGGCGAAGGCCATCAGGCCGATCACACCCAGCGCCACGACCGCCGCACACACCACAAGCGCGAGGACCATGCTCACCTACCTCCTCGCTACCCGCGTTCCCCGTAGCGGTCGTATCAAGCGACCGCGCTGACCTACCAACTACGACGACAGTCCCGGGGTCACGCTCGCGCGTCCCCGGGACCGTCGGTCGACCCCGCTAAGCCGGGGTCCGGCACACTCAGGCGTGGGCCTTGAGGCCGCGCGCCGCGAACAGACGGACCTCGGCGCGACGCTCGGCGTGCGCGTCCAGGTCCGACTTGGCCTGCTCCAGTGCGCGCTCGGCACGCGCGACGTCGATCTCGTCCGCCAGCTCGGCGATCTCCGCGAGCAGAGACAGCTTGTTGTCGGCGAAGGAGATGAAGCCGCCGTGCACCGCGGCGATGACAGTCCCGCCGTCCACCGTGCGGATGGTGACCGGACCGGTCTCCAGCACGCTCAGCACCGGGGTGTGGCCCGGCATGATGCCGGTGTCACCGGAGGCCGTACGGGCGACGACGATGGTGGCCGCACCGGACCACACCTTGCGGTCGGCTGCGACCAGCTCGACGTGCAGCTCAGCCAACGTGGGCTCCTAGGCTCATGCAACCCCCGATTACTCGGGAGTTTCGGTAAGAATAACGGCCCCGCGCCCCCGGCATGAAACCGGCGGCACGGATTTGACCGGAATCACAGCCGATGCGACGCGAGGGGTGGTCCCCAGGCTCGGGGGCCACCCCTCACGGTCATCAGCTGCTACCGGCCGCGATTACTTCTTCGCCAGCTCGGCGGCGTTCTTCTCGAGGTCCTCGATGCCACCGCACATGAAGAAGGCCTGCTCCGGGACGGAGTCGTACTTGCCGTCCGCGATCGAGTTGAAGGCCTCGATGGTCTCCGACAGCGGCACGGTCGAGCCCTCGACACCGGTGAACTGCTTCGCCACGTAGGTGTTCTGCGAGAGGAAGCGCTCGATGCGACGGGCACGGTGGACCGTGATCTTGTCCTCTTCGGACAGCTCGTCCATACCGAGGATGGCGATGATGTCCTGGAGGTCCTTGTACTTCTGCAGGATCCCCTTGATACGGACGGCCGTGTCGTAGTGGGTCTGCGCGATGTACCGCGGGTCGAGGATGCGGGACGTGGAGTCCAGCGGGTCGACGGCCGGGTAGATGCCCTTCTCCGAGATCGGGCGCGACAGAACGGTCGTCGCGTCCAGGTGGGCGAAGGTGGTGGCCGGCGCCGGGTCGGTCAGGTCGTCCGCGGGGACGTAGATCGCCTGCATCGAGGTGATCGAGTGACCGCGGGTCGAGGTGATGCGCTCCTGCAGGAGGCCCATCTCGTCGGCCAGGTTCGGCTGGTAGCCCACCGCGGAGGGCATGCGGCCGAGCAGGGTCGACACCTCGGAACCGGCCTGGGTGAACCGGAAGATGTTGTCGATGAAGAGGAGCACGTCCTGCTTCTCGACGTCACGGAAGTACTCCGCCATGGTCAGCGCGGAGAGCGCGACGCGCAGACGGGTGCCCGGCGGCTCGTCCATCTGGCCGAAGACCAGCGCGGTCTTGTCCAGAACGCCCGAGTCGACCATCTCGTCGATGAGGTCGTTGCCCTCACGGGTGCGCTCACCGACACCGGCGAACACCGACACACCACCGAAGTTCTCGGCGACGCGGTAGATCATCTCCTGGATCAGAACGGTCTTGCCGACACCGGCACCACCGAACAGACCGATCTTGCCACCCTGGACGTACGGGGTGAGCAGGTCGATGACCTTGATGCCGGTCTCGAACATCTCGGTCTTCGACTCGAGCTCGGAGAAGTTCGGGGCCTTGCGGTGGATCGGCCACTTGACCTCGACCTGGGCCTCGAACTCGGCCTTGTCGACGTTCAGCACCTCACCGAGGGCGTTGAAGACCTTGCCCTTGGTGATCTGGCCGACCGGCACGGAGATGGCCGCACCGGTGTCGGTCACCTGGGCGCCACGGACCAGACCGTCGGTCGGCTGCATCGAGATGCCGCGGATCAGGCCGTCGCCGAGGTGCTGGGCGACCTCGAGGGTCAGCACCTTCGTACCCGTGCCGTCGGGGTTGTCCACCTCGACGTGCAGGGCGTTGAACATGTTGGGGATCGCGTCGACGGGGAACTCCACGTCGACGACCGGGCCGATGACCCGCGCGACGCGGCCCGTCGCCGTGGTCGGCTCAACAGTGGTGGTCATTCTCATTCGCTCCCGCGGCTCGCGTCAGCGAGCGCGTTGGCGCCACCGACGATCTCGCTGATTTCCTGGGTGATCTCGGCCTGACGGGCCGAGTTGGCAAGCCGCGTGAGCGACTTGATGAGCTCGCCGGCGTTGTCCGTCGCGCTCTTCATCGCGCGGCGGCGGGCGGCGTGCTCGGAAGCGGCCGACTGCAGCAGCGCGTTGTAGATCCTGCTCTCGACGTACCGCGGCAGCAGCGCGTCCAGGACGCCCTCCGCCGACGGCTCGAAGTCGTACAGCGGGAAGATCTCCGACTTGGCCGGCGTCTGGTCGCTGAGCTGGACCTCGTCCAGCTTCAGCGGCAGCAGCCGGGCCGCCACCGCGTCCTGCGTCAGCATCGACACGAACTCGGTCGAGACCACGTGGAGTTCGTCCACGCCGCCGGTCTCGGCCGTGAAGGCCTCGATCAGCTCGGCCCCGACCATCTTCGCGTCACCGTAGGTCGGCTTGTCCGAGAAGCCCGTCCACGAGTTCCCCACCGTCAGGTTGCGGAAGGTGTAGTACGACAGACCCTTCCGACCGACGATGTAGGTCACCACGTCCTTGCCCTCCTCGCGCAGCCGCTCGGTGAGCGTCAGCGAGGCCTTGATGGCGTTGGACGAGTAACCGCCGGCCAGGCCGCGGTCCGCCGTGATCAGCAGGACGGCCGCGCGCTTGGCGTTCGGGTTCTCGGTGGTGAGCGGGTGCTTGGCGTTGGACCGGGTGGCCACCGCCGTCACCGCCCGGGTGAGCTCATCGGCGTACGGAGCGGAGGCCGCCACCGCGCGCTGCGCCTTGCCGATGCGCGCCGCGGAGATCATCTCCATCGCCTTGGTGATCTTCTTCGTCGCGGTGACAGAGCGGATCCGGCGCTTGTAGACCCGAAGCTGTGCTCCCATGGGTCGTTACGTCCTTTCCCTCGCTACCGGACTCAGGCCTGCTCGGAGAGCAGCTTGCCGTCGGCGGTCTGGTACCCCTGCTTGAAGGCCTCGATCGCGCTGGTCAGCGCGTCGACGGTGCCGTCGGCCAGCAGACCGGTCTCGACGATGCCGGCGAGCAGGTCCTTGTGCTGCAGGCGGACGTAGTCGAGGAACTCGCGCTCGAAGCGGCGGATCTCGGCGACCGGGACGTCGTCCAGCTTGCCGGTGGTGCCGGCCCAGATGGAGACGACCTGCTCCTCGACCGGGAACGGCTGGTACTGGCCCTGCTTCAGCAGCTCGACCATGCGCGCACCGCGCTCCAGCTGGGCCTTGGAGGCCGCGTCCAGGTCGGAGCCGAAGCCGGCGAAGGCCTCCAGCTCACGGTACTGGGCGAGGTCCAGGCGCAGACGGCCGGCGACCGAGCGCATGGCCTTGATCTGGGCGGAGCCACCGACGCGGGAGACCGAGATACCGACGTTCACGGCCGGGCGGATGCCGGCGTTGAACAGGTCGGACTCCAGGAAGCACTGGCCGTCGGTGATGGAGATGACGTTGGTCGGGATGTACGCCGAGACGTCGTTGGCCTTGGTCTCGATGATCGGCAGACCGGTCATCGAGCCGCCGCCGAGCTCGTCGTTCAGCTTGGCGCAGCGCTCCAGCAGGCGGGAGTGCAGGTAGAAGACGTCACCCGGGTAGGCCTCGCGGCCCGGCGGGCGGCGCAGCAGCAGGGAGACGGAGCGGTAGGCCTCGGCCTGCTTCGACAGGTCGTCGAAGATGATCAGGACGTGCTTGCCGGCGTACATCCAGTGCTGGCCGATGGCCGAACCGGTGTACGGGGCGAGGTACTTGAAGCCGGCCGGGTCCGAGGCGGGAGCAGCCACGATGGTGGTGTACTCCAGCGCGCCGGCCTCCTCCAGGGCGCCGCGGACGGACGCGATGGTGGAGCCCTTCTGGCCCACGGCGACGTAGATGCAGCGGACCTGCTTCTCCGGGTCGCCCGAGCGCCAGTTGTCGCGCTGGTTGATGATCGTGTCGACGGCCACCGCGGTCTTGCCGGTCTGGCGGTCACCGATGATCAGCTGACGCTGGCCACGGCCGATCGGGGTCATGGCGTCGATCGCCTTGATGCCGGTCTGCAGCGGCTGCTTGACCGACTTGCGGGCCATGACGCCGGGGGCCTGCAGCTCCAGGGCACGACGGGACTCGGCGGTGATCTCGCCCAGGCCGTCGATCGGGTTGCCCAGCGGGTCCACGACGCGGCCGAGGTAGCCGTCGCCGACCGGAACCGAGAGGACCTCGCCGGTGCGGCGCACGGTCTGGCCCTCTTCGATGCCGCCGAACTCACCGAGGATGACGACACCGATCTCGCGGGTGTCGAGGTTCAGCGCGAGGCCGAGCGTGCCGTCCTCGAACTTCAGCAGCTCGTTCGCCATGACCGAGGGCAGGCCCTCGACATGCGCGATGCCGTCCGCCGCGTCAGTGACCGTGCCGACCTCTTCCACAGAAGCGGCGTCCGGCTGGTACGACTGGACAAAGTCGGCCAGCGCGTCCCGGATCTCCTCCGGACGGATCGTAAGCTCCGCCATCAGGCTTCCCTGCTCTCCTAGTTTGCGATCCTCGGCCCGCCATTGAGGGCCGCAAGTATTCGACTCTCGGCCGGGTCTTCCGAACCGGCCGTACGTTGTACCGGCTCCTTGGGGAACCGGTTTCCCGACCGAGGGTCGGATGTGCTGCTTCGGTGCTTGCTCAGCCTTCGAGCGACTGGCGAGCGCCCTCGAGGCGGCTCGACACGGTGCCGTTGATGATCTCGTCACCGATCTGCACCCGGACACCGCCGACGACCTCGGGGTCGACGTCGATGTTCAGGTGGACCTGGCGGCCGTACATCCGGTGCAGAGCGCCGGACAGGCGCTCCTTCTGGGTGTCCGACAGCGGCACGGCGGTGGTGACCAGGGCCACCACGCGGCCACGGCGAGCGGCGGCGAGCTTCGAGTAGGACGCGAGGCCCTGCTCCAGGCTACGGCCACGCGGCGCGTTGACGAGGGCGGTGACCAGCCGGACGGTGCCGGCGTTGGCGCGGCCGCCGAGCAGCTTCTTGATCAGCTCGGCCTTCGCGACGGCACCGGCCTTCGGCTCGGTCAGCGCGGCGCGCAGCTCGTGGGAGCCGCTCACCACCCGGCCGAAGCGGAAGACCTCGTCCTCGACGTCGTCCAGCGCACCGGCCTTGTCCGCGGCGATGATCTCGGCGTAAGCGGCGAGCTCCTCGGTCGCGTCCACCAGGTCACGCGAGCCCGACCAGCGGGAGCGGACCAGACCGGAGACCAGGTCGACGGCCTCGCCGGAGACCTGGCCGGTCAGCAGCGAGGTGACCAGCTGGGCCTTGTCCTGGCCCGACCGGGACGGGTCGGTCAGGACGCGGCGCAGCGAGACCTCGCGGTCCAGCACGGCGGTGACGGCGGTGAGCTCGTCGGCGAGCTTGGCCGCGTCCACCGTGGTGGAGTCGGTCAGGCTCTCGAGGTTCTGCCGACCGGCGGCGAGGGCCTCACGGCTGGCGCCGATCACTTGGCCGCGCCCTGAGCAACGGCGGCCTTGGCCTCCAGCTCGTCCAGGAAGCGGTCGATGACACCGCTCTGCCGGGTGTGGTCCTCGAGGGACTCACCCACGATGCGGGACGCCAGCTGGGTGGCCAGCGAGCCCACGTCCTGGCGCAGGGCGGCAGTCGCCTGCTTCTTGTCGGCCTCGATCTGGGCGTGACCGGCCGCGACGATGGCCTCGCGCTGACGCTGGCCCTCCTCGCGCATCTCGGCGAGCTGGGCGGCGCCCTGCTCGCGAGCCTGCTCGACAATGCGGGCGGCCTCGTGACGCGCCTCGGCAAGCTCGGCGCGGTACTGCTCAAGCACGGCCTGGGCCTCGGCCTGAGCGGCCTCGGCGCGCTCCATGCCGCCCTCGATGGCATCCCGGCGCTCCGACAGCACCTTCTCGATGCTGGGGAGGAGCTTCTTGCCGAGCAGACCGAAGACGATGAAGAAGCAGAGCAGGCCGATGATGACCTCGGGCCAAGCGGGGAGAAGAGGGTTCATCTTCTCCTCTTCCGCGAGGAAGACCACGGGGTTCATATCTGAACCTTTCGTCTGGTGGGACTACCGGTGTGCCGGAATTACTTGCCGGTGCCGAACACGAACGGCATGACGATGCCGATGAGCGCGAGCGCCTCGGTCAGCGCGAAGCCGATGAACATGTTCGAGCGGATCAGGCCGGCAGCCTCGGGCTGACGGGCCATGGCCTGAACGCCGTTGCCGAAGATGAGACCGACGCCGATGCCGGGGCCGATGGCGGCGAGGCCGTAACCGACGGAAGCGATGGAACCGACGACGCCCTCAGCGAGCATGCTCATTGCGATTGTCCTTTGCAGGGGTGGTGAACCGGTGGTGATTGGCCACCGGGCGATCACAGGGGGTGGTTCATGGGAGGCCAGGGCCTCAGGCTCAGTGCGCCTCTTCCAGGGCACCGGCGATGTAGCTGCTGGCCAGCATCACGAAGATGTAGGCCTGCAGGAACTGGACCAGCAGCTCGAAGGCGGTCAGGCCGACGGCGACGATGAACGAGGCCGAGCCGTAGAGCGCGCCCAGGGTCGGGCTGAGCAGGTACCAGGAGGCGATGGAGAACATCACGATCAGCAGGTGGCCGGCGAACATGTTCGCGAAGGCTCGGACCGCGAGCGTGAAGGGGCGCACGAAGATGTTCGAGAAGAACTCGATCGGCACCAGGATGAACATGACCCAGCCGGGGATGCCCGACGGCCAGCAGAGGTTCTTCAGACCGCCGACGAAGCCGTGCTTCTTGAAGGTCAGCGTCATGTAGGTGATCCACACGACCGCCGCGAGGCCGGCCGGGAACGCGATCGCCGCCGTCACGGGGAACTGGGCGAACGGGATGACCGACATGATGTTCAGCAGCCACACGAAGAAGAACATCGAGACCAGCATCGGGACGTACTTCTCGCCCTTTTTGCCGATCGTCTCCAGCACGATGGAGCGCTTGACGAAGTCGTAGCCGATCTCACCGACCAGCTGCAGCTTGCCGGGCACCAGGCGCGGCTTCGCGAAGGCGGCCCAGAAGAAGACGACCACCAGCAGCGCGACCACGATCGACAGCAGCATCGGCTTGTTGAACTCGACGCTGCCGATCGAGAAGATCGGCTTGAACTGGAACTCGTTCAGACCCGGAGCCGGGAAGCCACAACCAGCGTCCCCGAAGTGGCAACTGCCTGAGGCGAGGTACGACGTGAGTTCAGCACTCACCACGGACTCCTTCGTCGTGACGCATGGATACGGCACCCTCGGTGTGTCGGCGTGGCCTCGGGCCACGGAGCGGCACTGGAACTTGATGGGTTTCTCGCCGACCCCGCGCGACGGCGCGCTGCGCGACTGCGGGATCATCGAAGACTGCGCGGGTCCGGGGGGCGATCGGTCCGCTGTGCGGACAGACCAGGCCTCTTCCCGTACTCCGTTGTTGCGACGGACGATAGCAGGCCGTCAGTGCGGCATAAACACCGCCCCCCTCGAAGGGGGGACAGCCGGGCCTCGTCACTGTTGACGTCCCGAGTCGGAGGGCTTGTCGCCCTTCTTTTCCGAGGCGTCGGTGTCGACGTAGAAAGTCTTGGCCTTGAGTGCGCCGCGCACCTGGAAGCCCGTCCAGATCAGGGCGCAGCCCAGCAGGGTGAAGGCGAACGCCTGCCGGTTGAAGAGCTCGGTGTTCTTGAAGATCGCGAGCACGATGCCGACCAGCAGGATCTGCGTGGTGTACACCAGCAGCCCGGCGGCCATCAGGATGTGCGGGTTCGACCTGGTCAGCCGGTCGAGCGCGATCTGGCCGAAGCTGAAGAAGGCCATGACGAGCAGTGCGCCGAAGAGGGCGCCGAGCAGCCCCTTCCCACCGGCGACTGCGAAGGAGATCGCCATGGCGATGATCCCGGCGACCGCAGTGGGAATCGCGGCGCCTCGGAGGATCCGGGCGTCGGTGGACGGCATGTCGGCAGCTCCGGCGGCATGTCGATGTGGCGGGGGGACGGGCACAGCGGTGGCGGGTTGACACCGGACCGAGGCATCGCCGCCGGGCCGCCCGCGGGGACGGCGGGCCCGTCGAGGGAGACCGACAGGGACGGAAGTCATCCACCTGTCAGGTCTTTCGGCGTGTTCTCGGTACTCGTGAACGGTATCACAAACTATTTGATGAGAGCTTTACCATGAATGTGTGGCACCTGTCACACCATCGTCTCAACGATTCCGCCGTACGGGTGAGGGCGCCTGATGGGTCGTCAACCACCTTGTCGGCGCCGCCCGTCAGCGACGGCGGCCGGCCGGGCCGTGGTCGGCGGGCTCGGACGGGTTCCGCCCGGCTTCACCCAGGAGTTGCTTGTCCTTCGCCGACAGTTCGGCCATCGGACCTGAGGACTGACGGCGGTACCGCGGCGGGACGAAGGACTGCACCGCCCGCGGGGCGCGCGGCCGGAACCGCGGGATGAGCAGCACCACCAGGCCGAGCAGGCAGAGCCCGGCGAGCGTCAGGACCACGGCACGACCGGTGTTGGTCACCGAGAAGGCCACCGAGCCGAAGGCGATCAGCGCGGCCCAGAAGTACATGATCAGCACGGCCCGGCTGTGCGAGTGCCCGACCTGCAGCAGCCGGTGGTGCAGATGGCGCTTGTCCGCGGCGAACGGCGACTGGCCGGCCCAGGTGCGGCGCACCACGGCCAGCAGCAGGTCGGCCAGCGGCAGCGCGATGACCGTCAGCGGCAGCAGCAGCGGGATGTAGATGGGCACCAGGGTGTGCACGGTGGCGGTCTGCGAACCGGTCTCGTTGCTGATCAGGTCGGGGTCGACCCGGCCGGTGATGGAGATCGCGGCGACGGCCAGCATCAGGCCCAGCATCATCGAGCCGGAGTCGCCCATGAAGATCCGCGCGGGGTGCATGTTGTGCGCCAGGAAGCCCAGGCACATCCCGATCAGCAGCACGCTGAACAGCACGGCGGGGGCCGCGTCGGTGATCGCGTAGCCGTACCAGAGCCGGTAGCTGTACAGGAAGAAGGCGATCGCGGCGATGCAGACCATGCCGCCCGCCAGACCGTCCAGGCCGTCGATGAAGTTCACCGCGTTGACCATGACGACGACCAGGGTGACCGAGATGACCATGCCCTGGGTCGGGCTCACCGCGACCGCGCCGACACCGGGCACCGGGAGGGTGATCACCGTGACGCCCTGCCAGACCATCACACCGGCGGCGATCATCTGGCCGCCGAGCTTCACCAGCGCGTCCACGCCCCACTTGTCGTCGAGCACACCGAGCAGCCACATGATCCCGGCGCCGGACAGCAGCGCGCGGATGTCGGTGCCCTGGCTGAACACCTTGCTCAGGTTGGTGAGTTGCGAGGCGACCAGGATGCCCGCGCAGAGCCCGCCGAACATCGCGATGCCGCCGAGCCGCGGAGTGGGCTCGCGGTGCACGTCGCGGGCGCGCACCGGCGGCATGGCGCCGGCCGCGATGGCGAACTTCCGGACCGGGCCGGTCAGCAGGTAGGTGACGGCGGCGGTGCAGAACAGCACCAGCAGATACTCACGCACCACTGGCCTCCTGCATCACTGTCGAACGGGGAAGTACCGAAGGTACTCCCCTGCCTTCCCGGGGTTCGAGGTGCGTCGCCACGGCACACACCTTATTGAGTCGGACGCCCGGGACGTGCATCGCGGTTCGCCCTCCCGGGTAGGAGATCCGGATGCCCGTGGACGGACGGGTCTCAGGTCCGGTCCGCGAAGGCCCCCGCGAGCTCCCTGACCCGGGCCGCGGCCGGGGCCACGGCGCCGCCGGCGGCCACCCGCGCGACCAGCCCGGCGATCTCGGACAGCTCCGCCCCGCCCATCCCCTGGCTGGTCACGGTGCCCGTGCCGAGCCGGATCCCGGAGGCCTCGGCGGGCGGCGCCGGGTCGAAGGGCAGCGCGCACTTGCCGAGCAGCAGCCCGGCCGCCGCGCAGCGCCGTTCGGCCTCCGCGCCGGTCACCCCCAGCGGGCTCAGGTCGGCCGTCACCAGATGGGTGTCGGTACCACCCGTCAGGGGGCGCATTCCGGCCTCTGCGAGCCCCTCGGACAGTGCCCGCGCCCCGGACACCGTCTGCTCCGCGTACGCCCGGTACGCGGGCGTCGAGGCCTCCATGAGGGCCACCGCCTTGCCCGCCACCTCGTTCATCGCCGCGCCGCCCTGGGTGAACGGGAACACCGCCCGGTCGATCCGCTCCGCCAGCTCCGCCGTGCACAGCAGCAGACCGCCGCGCGGACCGCGCAGCAGCTTGTGGGTGGCCGCCACCGTGACGTCCGCGTACGGCACCGGCGAGGGCGCCACCCCGGCCGCGACCAGGCCGGTGGTCTGCGCGACGGCGGCGATCAGATAGGCGTCCACCTCGTCGGCGATCGCCCGGAAGGCCGCCCAGTCCGGATGCCGGGGGTAGGAGATCGAGCCCGCCACGATGGCCTTGGGGCGGTGCTGCCGGGCCAGCTCCCGCACCTGGTCGAGGTCGATCAGCCCGTCGCCCTCCCGGACGCCGTAACCGGTGAAGGTGAACCAGCGGCCGGAGAAGTTGGCGCGCGAGCCGCAGCTGAGGTGGCCGCCGTGCTCCAGCGACATCGCCAGCACCCCGTCGCCGGGCTTCAGCAGCGCCGCGTACGCCGCCAGCATCGCCGAAGTCACCGAGCGGGGCTGGACGTTGGCGTGCGGGGCGGCGAACAGCCCGCGGGCCCGGTCGACCGCCAGCAGCTCCGCGGCGTCCGCCAGCGCGCAGCCGGTGTGGTGCCGGCGGCCCGGGTAGCCCTCGGCGTACTTGTCGATCAGGGGGCCGGTCAGGGCCGCCAGCACGGCGGGGGTGGTGAGGTTCTCCCCCGCCAGCAGCTGGATCGTCTCGGCCCGCCGCTCGGCCTCCGCGGCCAGCAGGTCGGCCAGCTGCGGATCCGCCCGGAACAGGGCCTCGGACGCCCAGGGGCGCCCCTTCGTCGTGGTCGAGCCGGTCGCGGCTTCGGTGACGGTCATGGCGGGGCTCCCGGGCGCTGCGGGTGGGGGCACCTCCCAGCCGGAGGCTGGGGGCCGGTCAGTCCAGCGTAGGACCGCCACCGGCGCCCGGCCCGCCGGAACGGGGCCGTTCGGGCCCCCTTTTATTGCGCTCGGCTCGCCTCTTATTGCGCTCGGCTCGCCTCCGGGCCGCTCCGGCCCGGCGCCGACGGTCGGCGCTCCAATGCCCTCGTCCCTCGGGCCTCCTCGCTTCTCCCTTTCGGCACCGGCGCGGCCCTTCGGCTCGCTCGCGAGCGGTGCCGCTCGCCGGGTGTCGCTCGCGGGGTCAGCGGGGTGCGGAGACGCCGGTGAGCGCGGTGACCACCGGGTCGACCGCGTGGAATATCTCCTCGCCGCAGTTGCGGAACATGCCGATCGGGGCCCCGTACGGGTCGTCCAGCTCGTCCGACTCCGGGGTGGCGGCCAGCAGCCAGCCGCGCAGCGCGGCGGCGGCCCGGACCAGTGCGCGGGCCCGCTCGGTGACGTCGGCACCGCGCCGCGGGTCCGGCAGCGTGCCCGGGTCGATCGTCCGCACCAGGCGGGTGAACTCCTTCAGCGTGAAGGTGCGCAGCCCCGCCTCGTGCCCCATCGAGATCACCTGGGCGCGGTGGTCCAGGGTCGCGGTGAGCACCAGGTCCGCCTCGACCACGTGCTCGTCCAGCAGTTCCCGGCCGGTGAAGCCGCCGCTGTCGGCGCCGTACTCGTCGAGCACGGTCGCGGCGTGGTCCTCCATCGGCGCGCCCACGTGGCCCCAGGTGCCGGCGCTCTCGACCAGGATCCGCCCGGCCACCCGGGGGCTCAGCCGGGTGTCCAGCTCACGCCGGGTGAGCCGCTCGGCGATCGGCGAGCGGCAGATGTTCCCGGTGCAGACGAACAGGATCCGGAAGTGGTCCAGCGGCCTGGGGCCCACGCTCAGGTACGGCGCTATGCCGGGCCCGGCATGGAGCGAGGCGATGGGCGTCAACTGCCGGCCTCCAGGTCGGGGACGACCTCCCTCAGCTGCTCGACGCTGATCGCGCCGGCCCGCAGCAGGACCGGGACCTTGCCGGTCACGTCGACGATGGACGAGGCGGCGGAGTGGTCGGCCGACCCGCCGTCCAGGTAGACCGAGACCGCGTCGCCGAGCTGCCCCTGCGCCTCGTCGCAGGTCAGCGGCGAGGCTCCGCCGATCCGGTTGGCGCTGGAGACGGCCATCGGACCGGTGGCGTTCAGCAGCTCGATGGCGACCGGGTGCAGCGGCATCCGGACCGCGACGGTGCCGCGGGTCTCGCCGAGGTCCCAGCGCAGCGAGGGCTGGTGCCGGGCGACCAGGGTCAGCCCGCCGGGCCAGAAGGCGTCGACCAGCTCCCAGGCCTGCTCGGAGAAGTCGGTGACCAGGCCGTGCAGCGTGGTCGGCGAGCCGACCAGCACCGGGGAGGGCGTGTTGCGGCCGCGGCCGCGGGCGGTCATCAGCTCGCCGACGCCCTCCGGGGAGAAGGCGTCCGCGCCGACCCCGTACAGGGTGTCGGTGGGCAGCACGACGAGTTCGCCGCGGCGGACGGCCGAGGCGGCCTCGCGCAGACCGGTGGCGCGGTCCCCGGCATCGGCACAGTCGTAGCGGCGGCTCATCGGTGCGGTCCCCTTCCGGAGTGGCTCTCGGCGGTCACTACGGCCGTCACAGCGGTCACAACGACACCCTGCGGGCTGTTGTACTGTGCTCGACGGTTCACAACGACACCCTGCGGGCGGTTGTGAAGCGCGGCCGGTTGTTCAGGTCGCGGTGGTCGGCGGTGTCCGTCCAGCCGCGTTCCTCGTTGAAGATCCACGGCACCTGGCCGCCCTGCTGGTCGGCGTGCTCGATCACCACCGCGCCGCCCGGGCGCAGCAGCCGCGCGGCCACCCGCTCGATGCCGCGGATGGTGTCCAGGCCGTCCTCGCCGGAGAACAGCGACATCTGCGGGTCGTGGTCGCGGGCCTCCGGCGCGACGTACTCCCACTCGGTGAGCGGGATGTACGGCGGGTTGGAGATGACCAGGTCGAAGCGGCCGTCCCAGGAGCGGTCGTCCTCGAAGGCCTTGGTGGCGTCCCCGGCGTGCAGGGTGACCCTGGCGCGGTCCGGGCTGGCCTCGATGTTGCGCCGGGTGTACTCGAGCGCGCCCTCGTCCAGCTCGAAGGCGTGCACGGTCGAGCGCGGCAGCTCCTGGGCGAGGGCGAGGGCGATCGCGCCGGAGCCGGAGCACAGGTCCACCACCAGCGGCTCGGCCACGTCCATGTCGCGCACCGCGTCTATGGCCCACTCGACGACCGTCTCGGTCTCCGGCCGGGGCACGAACACCCCGGGGCCGACCTCCAGTTCGAGGTAGCGGAAGAACGCGCGCCCGGTGATGTGCTGGAGCGGCTCGCGCGCCTCCCGGCGCGAGACCGCCTCCCAGTAGCGGGCGTCGAAGTCGGCGTCCTTCACGGTGTGCAGCTGGCTGCGCTTGACGTGGTGGACGTAGGCGGCGAGCTCCTCGGCGTCGAAGCGCGGCGACGGCACGCCGGCCGCGGCCAACCGCTGGGTGGCCTGGGCCACCTCGGCGAGCAGCAGGTTCATCCGTACGACCTCATGTTTCTGCGCTCCGGCTTCGGACCGCGCGTGGGCTGGGGCGCGCCGGTCTCAGTTCTCTTGGGCCGCGGCGAGCTTGGCCGCCGCGTCCTTGTCGACGCAGGACTGGATCACCGCGTTCAGGTCGCCGTCCAGGACCTGGTCCAGGTTGTACGACTTGAACCCCGTGCGGTGGTCCGAGATGCGGTTCTCGGGGTAGTTGTACGTCCGGATCCGCTCGGAGCGGTCCACCGTGCGGACCTGGCTGCGGCGCGCGTCCGAGGCCTCGCGCTCGGCCTCCTCCTGCGCGGCGGCCAGCAGCCGCGAACGCAGGATGCGCATCGCCTGCTCCTTGTTCTGCAGCTGGCTCTTCTCGTTCTGGCAGGACGCCACGATACCGGTCGGCAGGTGGGTGATCCGGACCGCGGAGTCGGTGGTGTTGACCGACTGGCCGCCGGGGCCGGAGGAGCGGTAGACGTCGATCCGCAGGTCGTTGGCGAGGATCTCGACCTCGACCTCCTCCGCCTCGGGGGTGACCAGCACGCCCGCCGCGGAGGTGTGGATGCGGCCCTGGGACTCGGTGGCGGGGACGCGCTGCACGCGGTGCACGCCGCCCTCGTACTTCAGCCGGGCCCAGACGCCCTGGCCGGGCTCGGCGTTGCCCTTGGTCTTCACGGCCACCGAGACGTCCTTGTAGCCGCCGAGATCGGACTCGTTGGAGTCGATGAGCTCGGTCTTCCAGCCGATCCGCTCCGCGAAGCGCAGGTACATCCGGAGCAGGTCGCCGGCGAACAGCGCGGACTCCTCGCCGCCCTCGCCCGCCTTGATCTCCAGGATGACGTCCTTGTCGTCGCTCGGGTCGCGCGGCACCAGCAGCAGCCGCAGCTCCTCGGTGAGCTCGTCCCGGCGCGCCTCGGAGTCCTTCACCTCGGCGAGGAACTCCGGGTCCTCCGCGGCGAGTTCGCGCGCGGCCTCGATGTCCTCGCCAGCCTGCCGCCACTGCCGGTAGACCCGGGTGATCGGGGTCAGCTCGGCGTACCGCTTGGCCAGCTTGCGGGCGTTGTTCTGGTCGGCGTGGACGGACGGGTCGGCCAGCCTCGTCTCGAGGTCGGCGTGCTCGACGAGGAGCTCTTCGACTGCCTCGAACATGGGGTGGCCTTCTTCCCGGGGGGTTCGGATCGTGCGGGGCGCGGAACGCGGAGGTGCGGAACGCGTGGAGCTCGGATCGCGCGGGGGGACGCGAACGGCGCCGGTCCCCGGCGCCCCCGACAACGAGTACGGGGGCACCGGGAGCCGGCGCCGAGGGAGCGCTAGGCCTTCGCGCTGTGCTGCTTGCCGAAGCGGGCCTCGAAGCGGGCCACGCGGCCACCGGTGTCGAGGATCTTCTGCTTGCCGGTGTAGAACGGGTGGCACTGCGAGCAGACCTCGGCGCGGATCTCGCCACTGGTCTCGGTCGAGCGGGTGGTGAACTCGGCACCGCAGGTGCAGGTCACGCGGGTGACCACGTACTCGGGGTGAACGTTGGGCTTCAAGGGGTTCTCCTAGGTTTCGGGAGGGCACCGGGTCGGCGGCTGGGGCGCCGCACGTGAACCGGGACCGACGTACCAGTCTGCCAGGACCGGCCGCATCTTCCCAAACCGGGGCGCGTTCCGGGATATTCCGGGACGCTCAGCGCGCGACGGTGGCCTTGGCGCTCGGCTTCCCGGCGGACCGTGCGGGGGCCGTCGGGGAGGCCGTGGGGGCCGCCTGGGCGGGGTTCTCGGGCTGCGCGGAGACGACGGCCCGCGGGACCTCCTGGTCGGCCTTGAGCGCCGCCCAGAGCTGGTCGGCCTGCGGCTGCTGCTCGACCACCCGGTTCGGGTCGCCGGGGGCGGCCTCCACCGGCAGGGTGACCATGTCCAGTTGGTCCGGCCCGATCCCCTTGAGCTCCTGCACCAGCCCCACCAGGGAGTTCACCGAGCCGAGCGCGGAGTCGGTGGTGATGCTCTTGGTCACGGTGTCACCGATCGACCACAGCTTGACCGGGTCGGTGAACAGCCCGGCCCCGCCGGCCTGCCGCAGCAGCGACTTCACCATCTGCTTCTGCAGCTCGATCCGGCCGAGGTCGCTGCCGTCGCCGACGCCGTGCCGGGTGCGGACGAAGGCCAGCGCCTGCTTCCCGTCCAGGTGGTGCTCCCCGGCCGCCAGGTCGAGCCCGCTGTCCTTGTCGTGGATGGCCACCGTGGTGGTCACGGTGGCCCCGCCTATCGCGTCCACGACCCGGGCGAAGCCGGCGAAGTCGATCTGCAGGTAGTGGTCCATCCGCAGCCCGGTGAGCTGCTCGGTGGTCTTGACCGCGCAGGCCGCGCCGCCGCTCTCGAAGGCGCTGTTGTACATCGCGCGCTTGGCGCCGGGCACGGTCCTGCCGCTCGCGTCGGTGCAGTCGGGGCGGGCGACCAGGGTGTCGCGCGGTATCGAGACGATCTGGGCGCGCGAGTGGTCCTGGTTGACGTGCAGCACCATCGCGGTGTCCGAGCGGGCGGTGTCGCCGGTGTTCCCGCCGGCCAGGTCGCCGTTCTCGCCGTTGCGCGAGTCGGAGCCCAGCACCAGGACGTTGAAGGAGCCGTCGGTGGCGGCGGGCGGCCTGGCGTCGCCGAGGCGGCCATCGATGTCGACGCTCTTGATGTTGCCGTTGAGCCGCACGTACGCGTAGACGGCCGCGCCGGCGCCGAGGACGACGAGCGCGACGAACGCGCAGGCGGCCGTCCGCAGGACTTTGCGGCGGCGACTCGGGACCCTCTTGTGCTCGGCCATACGGTCCAGAGTAAATCGGACAACATGATCCAAAGCCCCCAAGTTGTCCCAACTCTGGAACAACCCGGGCACGGACGCACGGAACCCCGGACCGCTCGCGCGATCCGGGGTTCCGTGCTTCGACAGCCGTCCGGCTACGGTCAGTCGCCGGAGCCGGGGGTGGTCTTGGCGATCTGCATCAGGAACTCGGCGTTGCTCTTGGTCTGCTTCATCTTGTCCAGGAGCAGCTCGATCGCCTGCTGCGAGTCGAGCGCGTGCAGCACCCGGCGGAGCTTCCAGACGATGGCCAACTCCTCGCTGCCGAGCAGGATCTCCTCCTTGCGGGTGCTGGAGGCGTCCACGTCGACGGCCGGGAAGATGCGCTTGTCCGAGAGCTTCCGGTCGAGCTTGAGCTCCATGTTGCCGGTGCCCTTGAACTCCTCGAAGATCACCTCGTCCATGCGCGAGCCGGTCTCGACCAGCGCGGTGGCCAGGATGGTCAGCGAGCCGCCGTTCTCGATGTTGCGCGCGGCACCGAAGAACTTCTTCGGCGGGTAGAGCGCGGTCGAGTCGACACCACCGGACAGGATGCGGCCGGAGGCCGGCGCCGCCAGGTTGTAGGCACGGCCCAGGCGGGTGATCGAGTCCAGCAGGATGACCACGTCGTGGCCCAGCTCGACCAGGCGCTTGGCGCGCTCGATGGCCAGCTCGGCGACGGTGGTGTGGTCCTCGGCCGGGCGGTCGAAGGTCGAGGAGATGACCTCGCCCTTCACCGACCGCTGCATGTCGGTGACCTCTTCCGGACGCTCGTCGACCAGGACGACCATCAGGTGGCACTCGGGGTTGTTGTGGGTGATCGCGTTGGCGACCGCCTGCAGCACCATCGTCTTGCCGGTCTTCGGCGGCGCGACGATCAGACCGCGCTGGCCCTTGCCGATCGGCGACACGAGGTCGATGATCCGGGTGGTCAGCACGCCCGGGTCGGTCTCCAGGCGCAGCCGCTCCTGCGGGTACAGCGGGGTGAGCTTGTTGAACTCGGGGCGGCCGCGGCCGCTGTCCGGGTCCATGCCGTTGACGGAGTCCAGCCGCACCATGGCGTTGAACTTCTCGCGGCGCTCGCCGTCGCGCGGCTGGCGCACCGCACCGGTGATGGCGTCACCCTTGCGCAGGCCGTTCTTGCGGACCTGGGCGAGCGAGACGTAGACGTCGTTCTGGCCCGGCAGGTAGCCGGAGGTGCGCACGAACGCGTAGTTGTCGAGGATGTCGAGGATGCCCGCGACCGGGATCAGGACGTCGTCCTCGCCGATCGGCGTCTCGACGGGGCCGGCCTCGAAGCCGTCACGGCCGCGACGGCCACGGCGGTCGCGGTAGCGGCCGCGACGGCCCCGACGGCCCTCGCCGAACTCGTCGTCGTCGTAGCCGCCCTGCTGGACCTGCGGCTGCTGGGTCTGCGGGGCCTGGCGGCCCTGCTGCTCGCCCTGGCCGCCGCTCTGCTGCTGGCCGCCCTGCTGGCCCTGGCGCTCGGGCCGCTCGGTGCGCTCGCGGCGGTTGCGGCGGTCGCGACGCGACTCGCGGGACTCGGCGTCCTGGGCCTCGCCGGCCTCCGGACGCTCGGTGCGCTCGCCGGTGTCCCGGCGCTCGCGGCGCTCACGGCGGTCGCGGCGGCTCTCGCGGCCGTCCTCGCGGCCCTCGAAGCCACGGGTCTCGGCCGGGCGGGCCTCGGCCTGCTTCGGCTCGGCGACCGTGACGGTGGCGGCCTCGGCGGCGGCCTCGGCGACCGGGGCGGTGGGGGCGCCGGCGGCCGAGGTGGCACGGCGGCGGGTGCGCTCGGCGCGGGCCGGCGCGGCGGTCTCGGCGGCGGCCTGGACCGGGATCTCGATCTGGGCCTGCGGCTCGGCGGCGGCCGGGGCCTCGGCGGCGGCCTCGGCCTTGGCGGCGGCGGCCTTGGTACGGCGGGCCGGCTTCTCGGCCGGGGCCTCGGCGTCCGCCTTGGCGGCGGTGCGCTTGGCGGCCGGGGCGGAGCCGCCGGCGGCGAGCAGCGGGTCCCCGCCGCTCTTCTCCTTGATGGTCTCGATCAGCTGGCTCTTGCGCATGCGTCCGGTACCGGTGATGCCAAGATCCGCGGCGAGCTTCTGCAGCTCGGCCAGGACCATGCCGTCCAGGCCCGCGGCGGCACTGCGGCGGCGCCGCGGGGCAGCGGGGGCGGCGGCTGCGTCCGACGCGTCGGCGTCCGGGCGCGCGCCCATCAGATCGGTGGAGTCGCTCACTAAGGGTCCTTCCCTGGAGCGGACGTCGGCCTGTCTGGCTCGGCGACCGGTTGTGCTGTCCTGACCAACGCTCGACTGCGTCGGTCCGAGGCGGTGATCCCTCGAATGGCGGGAGCCTGTCGAGGGAGAGCTGCGAGGTGCGGTGCGTGAAGCACGGTGGTGCTGAGTGGCGCGTGGGCCGGTCGTGTGTCGACCTCCCCTGAGGGCGTAACCCCCACGCTCCCTGCGAATCCCGGGCCCCCGTCGCGTGACGGTGGCCCGCGCTCAGCCCGTCCTGGCCTCAGGTAGGAGGCCGCGGGTGGGAGTCAGGTGCCGTCACGGCTTCGGGATGCGGCCGCATGTCGCGCAGGCAGGCTGCGTACGCGCTGCGGTGGGCTCCCGGAGAATCGTCGCCCCGTGCATCGCCGGGGCTCCACGGCAGTGGAGCGCTGGGATCGGGACGCGGCGCACCGAGCCCCGGAGGGCACCTGGTGCAGCAATGAGATTAACACTACCGACCCCCTCAGACATTCCCCAGCCTTGCGCTTGCCAATCGTGTCCGGCGGGCCCGGCTCGGCGCGGAGCCGGTGCCGGGCGCCGGACGGGCGGCCCGTACGGCCTGGTCAGACGTCCAGCGGGAGCACGACGGCCCCGGCGCGGTCGACGTCCAGCCGGTGCGCGGCGAACGCCGGGTCGCCGCCGTGGCCGTGGTGCCCGGCGAAGGAGAGCACCTTGTCCGCGCCCGCCTCGTCGGTGAGGGCCAGGACGGTCGGGCCGGCCCCGGAGATGACCGCGGGGACGCCCTCCGCGCGCAGCGCGCCGACCAGGGCGGCGCTGTCCGGCATGGCGGAGGAGCGGTAGTCCTGGTGCAGGCGGTCCTCGGTGGCGGCGAGGAGCAGCTCGGGACGCCTGGTCAGGGCCTCCACCAGCAGCGCGGAACGGCCGGCGTTGACGGCGGCGTCGGCCAGCGGGACGGTCTTCGGCAGCAGGCCGCGGGCGGTCTCCGTGAGCACCGCGCCGGCCGGGACGAACACCACCGGGACGACCTGCTCAGAGGGCTCCAGGGCGATCGCCTTGGCCGACTCCTCGTCGGTCCAGGCGATGGTGAAGTTGCCGCGCAGGCAGGCCGCGACGTTGTCCGGGTGGCCCTCCAGCTCGGAGGCGAGGGCCAGCAGCGCGTCGTCGTCCAGCGCGGACGGACCGCCGATGGTGACGGCGCGGGCGGCCACGATGCCGGCGCAGATGGCGGCGGAGGAGGAACCGAGGCCCCGGCCGTGCGGTATCCGGTTGGCGCAGACCACTTCGAGGCCGCGCGGCTGGCCGCCGAGCCGGTCGAAGGCGGCGCGCATCGAGCGGATCAGCAGGTGGCGCTCGTCGCGCGGCAGCGTCTCGGCGCCCTCGCCCGCGATGTCGACGGAGAGGCCGGAGTCGGCGACCCGGACGACGACGTCGTCGTACAGGCCCAGCGCGAGCCCGAAGGCGTCGAAGCCCGGGCCGAGGTTGGCACTGGTCGCGGGAACCCGGACCCGGACGGCGGCGGCACGGAACGCGGGACCGGCCATGCGGTGGACTCTCCTGGGGAAATCGGGCGGCGCGGAGCGCGTCGTCGGTGCGAGGGTGGGGAAAGGGCCGCGGCCCCACGGGGGCGGGCGGTCACAGTCGTCGGCGCGGCCCGGACGGTACCGGGCCCGGGGCATGTGCCACACGGCCGAACCCAGAGTATCGAAGAGAGGTTCCCAAGCGGTACACCCCGTGGGTCCCCGGTCTGGTGTGTTGCCGGTTCTGGCCGGAATACACACCACTCTCAGTCAAAGAGAGGGGCGAAATCGGATCGGAATGCGCAGCGGAATTGACACAAAAGTGTCAGCGGAGAACTTTGACGGGTCGACCCCCGAAAGGGTCGACCCGTCGAAGTGTCAGACCCCGTTACCGGTCGAGCAGGCCGAGGCTGCGGGCCGCGGTCTCCGGGTCGACCGGGACGATCTGCGGCTGCGGCGCGCCGGCCACCGCCCAGTCCGGGTCCTTGAGGCCGTTGCCGGTCACGGTGCAGACGATCCGCTGGCCCGGGTCGACCAGACCGGCCTCCGCCTTGGCCAGCAGACCGGCCACCGAGGCCGCCGAGGCGGGCTCCACGAAGACGCCCTCCTGCGCGGCCAACAGCCGGTAGGCGGACAGGATCTGACGGTCCGTCACCTTGTCGATGAGGCCGCCGGACTCGTCCCGCGCGGCGAGCGCGAAGTCCCAGGAGGCCGGGTTGCCGATCCGGATCGCGGTGGCGATGGTCTGCGGCTTGAGCACCGGGGCGCCGTCCACGATCGGGGCCGAGCCGGCGGCCTGGAAGCCCCACATCCGCGGCGTGCGGGACGCCAGGCCGTCCGCGGCATACTCGCGGTAGCCCTTCCAGTACGCGGTGATGTTGCCCGCGTTGCCGACCGGCAGGACGTGGATGTCCGGGGCGTCGCCGAGCATGTCGACGATCTCGAAGGCCGCGGTCTTCTGGCCCTCGATCCGCACCGGGTTCACGGAGTTGACCAGGGCCACCGGATACTTCTCGGACAGTTCACGCGCAAGGGTGAGGCAGTCGTCGAAGTTCCCGTCGACCTGCAGGATCTTCGCGCCGTGCACCAGCGCCTGGCCCATCTTGCCGAGGGCGATCTTGCCCTGCGGGACGAGCACCGCGGAGACCATCCCGGCCCGCACCGCGTACGCGGCGGCGGAGGCCGAGGTGTTGCCGGTGGACGCGCAGATGACCGCCTGCGCGCCCTCCTCCTTGGCCTTGGAGATGGCCATCGTCATCCCGCGGTCCTTGAAGGAGCCGGTCGGGTTGGCGCCCTCGACCTTGAGGTAGACCTCGCAGCCCGTGCGCTCGGAGAGCACCTGGGCGGGGACCAGGGGCGTGCCGCCCTCCAGCAGGGTGACCACCGGGGTGGCCGCGGTGACCGGCAGGCGGTCCCGGTACTCCTCGATCAGGCCGCGCCACTGGTGGGTGTGCGCGCCTCGGACGACGTTCTCGGCAACGGCGTTCATGGCTGTTCCTTATTCCCCTTCGACCCGCATGATGCTGGCCACGTCCCGCACGCTGTCCAGCGCGCGGAGCTTGTCGACCGTCGCCGACAGCGCGGCGTCGGTGGCACGGTGGGTGACCACGACGAGCGAGGCGTCGCCGTCGCGGCCCTGCTGGCGCACGGTGTCGATGGAGACGCCGTGCTCGGCGAAGACGGACGCCACCTGGGCGAGCACACCCGCGCGGTCGTCCACGTCCAGGCTGACGTGGTAGCGGGTGACCACCTCGTCCATCGGCTTGGCGGGCAGCTGGGTGTACACCGAGTCACCGGGACCGGTGGCGCCGGCCAGCTTGTTGCGGCAGACCGCGACCAGGTCGCCGAGGACCGCGGAGGCGGTCGGCGAGCCGCCCGCGCCGGGGCCGTAGAACATCAGCCGGCCGGCCGCCTCGGCCTCGACGAACACCGCGTTGTACGCCTCCCTGACCGAGGCCAGCGGGTGCGAGAGCGGGATCATCGCCGGGTGGACCCGGGCGGTGACGGACTCGCCGTCGGCCGCCCGCTCGCAGATCGCGAGCAGCTTGACCACGCAGCCCATCTCCTTGGCGGAGGCGATGTCGGCCGCCGTCACCTCGGTGATGCCCTCGCGGTAGACGTCCGCCGCGGTGACCTCGGTGTGGAAGGCGATGCCGGCCAGGATCGCGGCCTTGGCGGCGGCGTCGAAGCCCTCGACGTCGGCGGTCGGGTCCGCCTCGGCGTAGCCCAGCGCGGTGGCCTCCTCCAGCGCCTCCGAGTAGCCGGCGCCGGTGGTGTCCATCTTGTCGAGGATGAAGTTGGTGGTGCCGTTGACGATGCCCAGCACCCGGTTGACCTTGTCGCCCGCGAGGGACTCGCGCAGCGGGCGCAGCAGCGGGATCGCGCCCGCCACCGCGGCCTCGTAGTACAGGTCCACCCCGGCCCGGGCGGCCGCCGCGTGCAGCTCGGTGCCGTCCTGGGCGAGCAGCGCCTTGTTGGCGCTGACCACCGAGGCGCCCTTCTCGAAGGCGGCCAGGAGCAGGGATTTGGACGGCTCGATGCCGCCCACGACCTCGACCACCACGTCGATGTCGCCCCGGGTGACCAGGGCCTCGGCATCGGTGGTGATCAGGTGCTCGGGTACGCCCGGGCGCACCCGCCCGGCCCGCCGGACCGCGATCCCGGCCAGCTCCACCGGGGCACCGATGCGAGCGGCGAGGTCGTCGGCCGTCGTCGTCATGATGCGCGCCACCTCGGAGCCCACCACACCACAACCCAGCAACGCCACCTTCAGCGGGCGCGTACGCATCATCCGACTCCGCTCTGCATTCATCGTGCTTCGGTATTTCCGGCGGTTTTCCTGCACCGCCGGGAACTTCGGTCCGTACCAGTCTCCGGGACTTTCCGCACGGATCTACGGTCGTTCCATGATCTGAGACAAGGATTTCGTCATCCGATATCCAGACGCAGGAGATCCTCCTCCGTCTCGCGCCGGACGATCACCCGCGCCGCACCGTCCTTGACGGCGACCACGGGGGGCCTGAGGGCGTGGTTGTAGTTGCTCGCCATCGAGCGGCAGTAGGCGCCGGTGGCGGGCACCGCGACCAGGTCGCCGGGGGCCAGGTCGGCCGGCAGGAAGGCGTCCCGGACGACGATGTCGCCGGACTCGCAGTGCTTGCCGACCACCCTGACCAGCATCGGCTCGGCGTCGCTGGTGCGCGACACCAGGGCCACCGAGTACTCGGCGTCGTACAGCGCGGTGCGGATGTTGTCGGACATGCCGCCGTCCACGCTGACGTAGGTGCGCAGGCCCTCCAGCGGCTTGACGGTGCCGACCTCGTACAGCGTGAACGCCGTCGGGCCGACGATCGCGCGGCCCGGCTCCACGCTCAGCCGGGGCGCGTCCAGGTTCGCGGCGGCGCACTCGCGGCGGACGATGTCGGCCAGCGCGGCCGCGATCTCGGCCGGCTCGCGCGGGTCGTCCTCGCTGGTGTACGCGATGCCGAGGCCGCCGCCGAGGTCGATCTCGGGCAGCTGGACGCCGTGCTCGTCACGGATCAGCGCCAGCAGGCCGACCACCCGGCGGGCGGCCACCTCGAAGCCCGCCGTGTCGAAGATCTGCGAGCCGATGTGCGAGTGGATGCCGCGCAGTTCCAGGCTGTCCTGCGCGAGCACCCGGCGCACCGCCTCGGCGGCCGTACCCCCGGTGAGCGAGAGGCCGAACTTCTGGTCCTCGTGCGCGGTGGCGATGAACTCGTGGGTGTGCGCCTCGACGCCGACGGTGACCCGGATCAGCACCTGCTGGCGCACGCCCTGGCGGGCGGCGATCCCGGCGAGCCGCTCGATCTCCTCGAACGAGTCGACCACGATGTGCCCGACGCCGGTCTTCACCGCGTGCTCGAGCTCGTCCACCGACTTGTTGTTGCCGTGCAGCGCGATCCGCTCCGGCGGCATCCCGGCGGCCAGCGCCACCGCCAGCTCGCCCGGGCTGCACACGTCGAGGTTGAGGCCCTCCTCGTGCAGCCAGCGCACGACCGCCTTGGAGAGGAACGCCTTTCCGGCGTAGTAGACGTCCGCGTCGGCGCCGAAGGCGTCCCGCCAGGCGCGCGCCCGGCCGCGGAAGTCGTCCTCGTCCAGCACGTAGGCCGGGGTGCCGAACTCGGCGGCCAGCCGCTTGACGTCGATCCCGCCGACCGTGGCCACGCCCTCGGCGTCGCGGGTGACGGTGCACGACCAGACCTTGGGGTCGAGCGCGTTCAGGTCGGTCGGCGGGGCCTGGTAGTGGCCCTCGGGCAGGACGTCACCGTGGCGGGGGCCTGCGGGGTGTGCGGAGCGACTCATGCGCCCACCTCGCTGCGCTCGGCGGGGCATTCGCCACGCGCGGTACCCATGATTCGCTCGCTTCGCTCGCTCATGTTCGAATTTCCTTCGAGACCTATGGCGAGGGGCGGCGACGGTCCTCGTTGACCGTCAGCCGCCCCCGCTGTGCGCTTGGGGGTGGTGCTTACATCCGCTCGGGCGCCGTCACGCCCAGGAGCGTGAGGCCGTTGGCGAGCACGGTGCGCGTCGCCTCGACCAGCCAGAGGCGGGCCCGGTGCGTGTCCGTGAGCTCCTCGTCGCCCTTGGGCAGGAACATGCAGTTCTCGTACAGGCGGTGGTACTTGCCCGCGAGCTTCTCCAGGTAGACGGCGACCCGGTGCGGCTCGCGCAGCTCGCCGGCCGTGGCCAGCACGCGCGGGAACTCGGCGAGGTGGCCGAGCACGTCGGACTCCCACTCGGTGGCGAGCAGCTCGGGTTTGAACTGCTCGGCCGTGCCCTTGTCCACGCCCAGCTCGGCCGCCTTGCGGGCGACACCGCACATCCGGGTGTGGGCGTACTGGACGTAGTAGACCGGGTTCTCGTTGGACTGGCTGGTCAGGATGTTGATGTCCAGCGTGATCGTCGAGTCCGTGGAGGAGCGCGCCAGGGTGTAGCGGGCGGCGTCGACGCCGATCCAGTCGACCACGTCGTCGATCGTGATGATGTTGCCGGCCCGCTTGGACATGCGGACCTCTTCGCCGTCGCGAAGCATCTTCACGAACTGGCCGATCTTCACCTCGATGTTGCGGTCCATGTCGTCGCCCGCGCAGGCCGAGATGGCCTTGAGGCGGTTGACGTACCCGTGGTGGTCGGCGCCCAGCATGTAGAGCGCGACCTCGGCGCCGCGGTCCCGCTTGGACAGGTAGTACGCGGCGTCGGCGGCGAAGTAGGTCTTGTCGCCGTCGGCCTTGATCAGGACGCGGTCCTTGTCGTCGCCGAAGTCGGTGGTGCGCAGGAAGACGGCACCGTCCTGCTCGAAGACGTGGCCCTGCTCGCGCAGCCGGTCGATGGCCTTCTCGACGGCGCCCGAGTCGTGCAGCGTCTTCTCCGAGAACCACACGTCGAAGTGGGTGCCGAACTCGTCCATCGAGCGCTTGATCTCGGCCACCATGAGCTTGAGGCCCTCGGTGCGGAAGACCTCCAGCTGCTCGGCCTCGGGCAGGTCGAGCACGCCCGGGATCGCGTCGGTGAGCGCCTTGGCGATGTCGACGATGTACTCGCCGACGTAGCCGCCCTCGGGCACCTCGCGGCCGTTCGCGGCGGCCTGGAGCGAGGCGGCGAACTTGCTGATCTGCACGCCGGCGTCGTTGAGGTAGTACTCGGTGGTGACGTCGGCACCGGAGGCCCGCAGCACGCGCGCCATCGAGTCGCCGACGGCGGCCCAGCGGACGCCGCCGATGTGGATCGGGCCGGTCGGGTTGGCGGAGACGAACTCCAGGTTGATCTTCAGGCCCTTGAGGGCGTCGTTGCGGCCGTAGGCCTCGCCCGCCTCGACGACGGTGCGGGCGAGCGCACCGGCGGTGGCGGTGTCCAGGGTGATGTTCAGGAAGCCCGGACCGGCGATGTCGACCTTGGCGACGCCGGTGATCCCTCGCAGGCGCTCGGCCAGCAGTTCGGCAACGGCTCGCGGCGGCTTGCCGGCCGCCTTGGCGAGCTGGAGGGCCACGTTGGTCGCGTAGTCGCCGTGGTCCCTGTTCTTGGGCCGTTCGACCGTCACGTGCTCGGGCACGGCGACGGCCAGCTCGCCCGCCTCGACGGCGGAGCTCACTGCGGCCTGGATTGCCTGGGAAAGGTCTGCGGGGGTCACGACGCCAAGCGTAGGCGAGACGGGGTACCCGCCCGCCACTCGGTTTACCGGTTGAGACGCCCGGGGGCGCCGACGCGCCGTCCGGCCCGGGGTCTCAGCCGCGATCCGTCCGCTCTGTTCGCTCAGGGCGAAACCCCCCGGTGCGCCCGCCGCGCTGCCCGCCGCGCTGCCCGCCGACCCCGCCGTCGAACCCGCCGCCGCGTTCACCGGCCGGTTCGCCGCCGAGTCCGCCGTCGTCGCCGCCGCCGAGGCGCATCAGGCGGCGGACCAGGGCCACCAGGTCGGCCGGGTCGAAGGGCTTGCCGAGGTAGCCGTCCACCCCGACGGTCTCCCCCAGGTCCAGGTCCGCCGGGGTGCAGGCGCTCACGATCGCGATCGGCAGCCGGCGGGTGTCCGGCGTCGCCCGCAGCCGGGCCGCCGTCCGCAGGCCGTCCAGCCGCGGCATCATCACGTCCAGCGTCACCACGTCGGGCTTCACCCGGCGGATGATCTCCAGGCACTCGGCGCCGTCGGCGGCGGTCACCACCTCGAAGCCCTCGAGCTCCAGGTTGACCCTGATCAGCTGGCGGATCACCTCGTTGTCGTCCACCACGAGGACCCGCCCGGACACTCCCGACACCTCACCGAGGTTATCCGCGGCCCCACCGCCCCGTCCGGCCTTTGGACACTTCCGCTCCGCCGCGGGCCCGCCGCCGCCCCGACGGCCTTCCACCCCAACGATCTTCCGGGCCCCGACGATCTTCCCGGAAACCTGTGCGCGGACCACGGCCCGGGCCTGGTAGTGTTCTCCACGTCGGAAGCGCGAGCCACCGACAGGCCGACAGGCCCCCGTAGCTCAGGGGATAGAGCACCGCCCTCCGGAGGCGGGTGCGTAGGTTCGAATCCTACCGGGGGCACTTCGCAGCAAGTGCAATCAGGGCCCAGATCAGTGGAGTTGATCCACGGATCTGGGCCTTCGTCATGTCCGGGGGCGGCCCGCCCGCACCCCCGGGCAGGGCGCCCCCGGGGTCAGGACGCGGCGGTCTCGGCCTGGGTGTAGAGGGCCGCGATGGTGTGGTCGAAGTAGGCGCTGTAGGACACGTCGTCGGTGTCGCCGCCCTGCTGGTAGCCGCCGATGGCGCCGACCACGTCGCCGGTGGCCGCGCTGATCCAGGGGCCGCCGCTGGTGCCGGCCGGGTAGGACGGGCACTGGACGGCCCGCTGGTAGGCGCTCTGCCGGGCGGTGGTGTTGGTGCAGAGGTTCGGCTCCTCGGCGTCGGCGGGGTAGCCGTAGAGGCGGACGGTGGCGTCGAACGGCTCGTCGGTGCCCAGGTGGTTGCCGCCGACCACGTCCTCGACCTTGCGGCCGTTGCTGGGGGCGGTCTCCAGGATCGCGAAGTCCTCGTCCACGTCGCCCTTCTGGGCCCAGTTGCTCGTGGTGTGGATCGCGGTCACCTGCCAGGTGCCGTACGGGGCGGAGCCGTCGCGGTAGCCCGGGGCGAAGGTGACGCCGTCGGTGCTGCTGAGGCAGTGCGCGGCGGTCAGCAGCAGGTTGCCGGTGGCGCTGTGCAGCACGCTGGCGGTGCAGAAGTGGTTGCCGGCCGCCACCGAACCGCTGAACAGGGCGCCGACGGTGGCGGTTTCGCGCGCGTCGGCGGGGGCGGGGGCGGTGGTCGCACCGGCCGTCGGGGTGGCGGCCGCCGGGGTGTCGGTGGGCGCGGGCAGGTCGGTGGGGCTCGGCACCGGGGTCGGGCCGTCGGTCGGCGTGGGGGCGGCGACCGGGGCGGCCGCCGTGGTGGGGACCGGCGCGGGCGCGACGGCGGCCCGGGTGGAGCGGGCGGCCTTCCCGGCGGCCGTCGCGTCGGACAGGTCCAGCCCGTGCGTCCCGGCGACCACCGCGGCCACCACCACGGCCGAGAGCCCGGTGAACAGGGTCGGGGCCAGAAGTCGACGACGGCTCGGCTTCGGACGGCGGTGCTGACCCATGTTCCTGCTACTCCTGCCGTCGGTCGGTGGCGGTGCTCGGTCAACGACTATGACGGAGTTGCCTGCAAAGGTCGTTACCGGCGGCTTGGAGCTCGATGAGAAATCCGTCACTCCGGCCGGAACCGCGCGAGCGCGGCCTCCAGTTCCGCCGCCCCGAGGAAGGCCGTGTGCGTCCCGGCGGCGGTGCAGGCGAAGGCTCCGGCCACCGAGCCGGCCCGGGCGCAGTCCAGCGGCGGGCGGCCGCGGAACCAGGCGTGCAGGAAGCCGGAGACGAAGGCGTCCCCGGCGCCGTTGGTGTCCACCACCGGGCGGCCCGGGTCGACGGCGGGCAGGTGGTGCGGCGTCCGGTCGTCCCGGGTGAGCAGGTGGCAGCCCTCGGCGCCCGCGGTGGCGACGACCAGCCGCGCCCGGCCCTCGGCGAGGATCGCGCGCATCACCTCCTCGTGCCGGCCGCGGCAGCCGGCCACCGAGAGGAAGACCAGGTCGGAGCCGAGCGCGTAGTCGCGGTGGTGCGGGTCGGCGCCGTCCCAGTCGTGCAGGTCGGTGGAGGTGGTGCGGCCGAGCCGGTGCAGGTCCGCGTACATGTCCCGGTTGACGCCGGTGATGGACAGGTGGACGTGCCGGCTGCGCTCGGCGTACGGCAGGTAGAAGTCGCGCGGCAGCCGCAGGTCGGCGGGGTGGCGGCCGTCGTAGAAGGAGAACCGGCGGCCGGCCGCGTCCACCAGGTTGATCCCGCGCGGGGTGCCGTGCGGGCTCACCAGGTGGGCGAAGTGCAGGCCGTGGCGCCGGTAGGCGGCGCGGACCAGGTCGCCCTGCGGGTCCTCGCCGAGGAAGTCGAGGAAGGCGGTGCGCAGGCCGAGGTGGTGGGCGCCGAGGGCGACGCCGTTGCCGGTGTGGCCGACGTAGTCGCGCACCGGGCCGACGGACCGCGAGTCGCCGGGCGGGATCTCCAGCCGCTCGACCCGGACGATGCTGTCCACCCCGGCGCCGCCGACGACCAGCAGGTCGAACTCGGGCGCGGCGGACCCGGGCGGCGTGGCCGTGGACGGCGTGGTCTCGGGCAGCACGGCGGCGCCTCCTTGATCCCTGGACGGTGGCCAGGAGTCAAGCAGGCGCCGGAGGTTGACTGCAAGACCTTGCTGCAACTTTTCAATCGGTCGGTGGCCGCTCCGCCCCCGCCTCCGTCCGCACCTCGCCGCCGGCCCGGACGTTGGCCTTGACGTCGGCCATGGCGGCCTCGCGCGGGCTCGGCCGCCCGTCCACGGCCCGTACGGCGGTGGCTCCCCCGGCGGTTTCCGCGACCGGTTGCGCGACGGGTTCCGTGACAAGTTCCGCGCCGCCCTGGACGCCGGTCGCCTCACCGGGCGCCGGACGGTGGTTGATCATCAGGAACGCGACCAGCGCGGCGAGGATCAGCACCCCCATCGCCACCCAGGTGGCGACCGCGTAGCCGTGCACCGCGCCGTGGGCCTGCACCGCCGGATCGGAGGCGATCCGGCTGGACAGATAGGTCGCGGTGGCACTGGCCGCGATGGTGTTCAGCAGCGCCGTACCGAAGGAACCGCCCACCTGCTGGGCCGAGTTGATGGTGGCCGACGCGGCGCCCGCCTCGTTCGGGGCGACCCCCAGGGTGGCCAGGCTCATCGACGGCATGAACACCAGGCCCATGCCGAAGCCGAGCAACAGCTGGGCCGGCAGCACCATGGCGGCCCACGGGCTGTCCACCTTCATCTGGGTCAGCCAGGCCATGCCGCCCGCGGCGAGCAGCAGACCGGGGGCGATCAGGTTCCGGGACGGCACCCTGGTCATCAGCCGGGCCGCGAAGCCCGTCGAACTGATGATGATCGCGGCGGTCATCGGCAGGAACGAGACCCCGGACATCACCGGCGAGAAGTGCTTGATCACCTGGAGGTAGTAGGTCAGGAACAGGAACAGGCCGAACATGCCGACCATGGCCAGGCCGACCGAGAGCGCGGCGCCGCCGCGGTTGCGTTCACCGACGATGTGCAGCGGCAGCAGCGCGTGGTCGGTGCGCTTCTCGACCAGGACGAAGGCCGCGAGCAGCACGACGCCGAGCCCCAGTGCGCCCAGCACCAGCCAGTCGACCCAGCCCCGGGTCACGGCCTCGGAGGTGCCGAAGACGATGGCGAGCAGGCCGGTGCACCCGAGCAGCGCCCCCGGCAGGTCCAGCTTGATCCGCCGCCCCTTGGCGACGTGGTCGCGGGCGAGCACCCAGCGGGCGGCGAAGGCGGTGGCGATCGCGATCGGGGTGTTGACGAACAGGCACCAGCGCCAGTCCAGGTACTCGGTCAGCACGCCGCCGGTGATGAAACCGATCGCGGCGCCGCTGCCGGCGATCGCGCCGAAGATGCCGAAGGCCGTACTGCGCTCCCTGGGGTCGGAGAAGGTCGTCGAGAGCAGCCCCAGCGCGGAGGGGGCGAGCAGCGCGCCGAACGCGCCCTGCAGGGCCCGGGCGCCGAACAGCATGGCCGGGGTGACGGCCGCACCGCCGATGGCCGAGGCGAGGGCGAAGCCCAGCAGGCCGACGGTGAAGACGCGTTTGCGTCCGAAGAGGTCGCCCAGTCGGCCGCCGAGCAGGAGCAGGCCACCGAAGGCGAGCGTGTAGGCGGTGATCATCCACTGCCGGTCGGCGTCGGAGATCCCCAGGTCCTTCTGGGCCGACGGCAGCGCGATGTTCACGATGGTGATGTCGAGGACGATCATGAGTTGGGCGACGGCGATGACGGCCAACGCCCACCAGCGTCGGCTGTCCGTGCCCTCATGACCGGTGGCAGCTTGGGCAGTCACTGATCGAACCTTCCGGAGTGTGGCGGAGAGGTCACGCAGTCGCCTTCCAGCCAATACCCGGGCCCGACGCGATGGCAAGGAAAAATATTGCCAAATCGGACTTTTGGGACAAAAGAACCAGGCCCCCGGGACTCCGGGACGAGCCCCCGGGACCTGGTTCTCCGCGCCCGGTCCTCCGTGCCTCCTACAGCGCCGAGAGCTCCTCGACCAGGTCGTCCAGCCCCAGCGAGCCCTGCGAGAGCGCCGCCATGTGCCAGGCCTTGAGGTCGAACTCCTCGCCGCGCGCCTCGTGCGCCGCCTTCGCCGCCGCCCGGCCGCGCAGCCAGGCGCGCTCGCCGAGCTTGTAGCCGATCGCCTGGCCGGGCATGCCCAGGTAGCGGACCAGCTCGCTGTCCAGGAAGTCGTCGGTCAGGCCGCAGTAGCGGCCGAAGAACTCGCGGGCGTGCTCCGGGCTGACCGGCGCGCCCGGCTCGTACGGGGAGTCCGCCGGGAAGTCCAGGCCCGCGTGCATGCCGATGTCGACGATGACCCGCAGCGCCCGCATCATCTGCGCGTTGAGGTAACCGAGGCGGTGGCCCGGGTCGGTGAGGTAGCCGAGCTCGTCCATCAGGCGCTCGGCGTACAGCGCCCAGCCCTCCAGGTTGGCGCTGACCCCACCGAGGCTCACCTGGTAGGTGGAGAGCCGGTCCGCGACGTGGTTCCACTGCGCGAGCTGCAGGTGGTGGCCCGGCACGCCCTCGTGGTACCAGATCGACACCAGGTCCCAGAGCGGGAAGCGCTCCCGGCCCAGCAGCGGCAGCCAGGTCCGCCCGGGGCGGGTGAAGTCCAGCGACGGCGGGGTGTAGTACGGCGCGGCGGCGCTGCCGGCCGGGGCGATCTTCGACTCGACCCGGGTGATCGGCTCGGCCAGGTCGAAGTGGACGCCCTGGAGGTCCCGGACCGCCTGGTCCATCAGGCCCTGCAAGTGCTCCCGGATGCCCTCGGCGCCCTCGACGGCCGGGCCCTCGGTGCCCAGCCAGGCCATCGCCGCCATCGGGTCGGCGCCCGGGAGGACCTTCTCGGCCTCGACGCGCATCTGGGCGAGCAGGTCGTGGAACTCCGTCCAGGCCCAGGCGTAGGCCTCGTCCAGGTCCAGGTCGGCGCCGGCCCAGTAGCGGACCCACCGGCGGTAGCGCTCGCGGCCCACCGCGTCCGGGGTGCCGGCGGCGGCCGGGCCGTACACATCGCGCAGCCAGTCGCGCAGCGCGGCCAGCCCCTCGGAGGCGGCCACCGCATGCCCGGACAGCTCGGCGCGCAGGGACTCCGGGGCGTCCTGGACGAACTGGCCGAACCATCCGCCCGGCACCTCACCCTCCAGCCACTCGGCGATCTGCCCGACCACCGTGGTCACCTGGCGCGGGCCGGACAGCAGGCCGCGCTCGATGCCCTCGGCCAGGGTCTGCCGGTACTGCTCCAGCGCGACCGGGACCTTCGCCAGCCGGCGGCCGACCACCTCCCACTCGGCCTCGGTGCCGGTGGCCATCAGGGTGAAGGACTCCCGCAGGTCGTGCACCGGGGAGGCCAGGTTGCGGACCGCGCGGAAGTCCTCCCCCGCGTCGTGGACGGCCAGTTCGGCGGTCAGCCGCTCGCGCAGCAGCCGGGCGCAGCGGCGCTCGGACTCGTCCTCGGCGAGACCGGCGCGCTCGGCCTCGTCGAGCCGCGCCAGGGTGCGGCGGCCGAGGCCGGCGATCGCGGCGCGACCGGCCGGGGAGAGGTCGGGCAGCCGGTCGTCCTCCGGGTTGAGGCCGAGGTAGACCGCGGTCAGCGGGTCGAGCTCGGCCAGGGCGCGGACGTAGTCGTCCGCGATGCGGCGCGGGGTGCCGCCGTCCGCGGTGATCAGTTCTTCAACCATCCGGACATCATTTCGTGGCGCGGCCCGTTTGCAACCCCTTTGCCACCGGCATCCACCGGCGCGTACGGGAGGCCGGAGCGGGAAAATCCGTTCGGCCGCGACAGGATCCGATCGGTCCGGCGCCCATTACGCTGACGGCCATGGAAGCCCGCCCCACACCGGCATCCGACCAGGTGCCCGCCCCGGCCCCGGCCGCCACGGCCCCGCCCGCCCCGGCCCTGCCCGGGCCGCGCCCGCGCCGCACCGGCTACCGGCGGCTGCCGGTCCAGCAGCGGCGCGAGCAGCTGATCGCGGTCGCCCTGGAGCTGTTCGCCTCCCGGCCGCCCGAGGAGGTGAGCCTGGACGACGTCGCCGAGGCCGCCGGGGCCTCCCGCCCGCTGGTCTACCGTTACTTCGCGGGCGGCAAGCAGCAGTTGTACGAGGCCGCGCTGCGCACCGCGGCCGACGAGCTGACCGGCCGCTTCGCCGTCCCGCCGGCCGGGACACCGTCCGAGCAGCTGTCCGCCGTGCTGGACGCCTACTTCGCCTTCGTGGCCGAGCACGACGCCGGCTACTCGGCGCTGCTGCGCGGCGGTTCGGTGGTGGAGACGGCCCGCACCTCGGCGATCGTGGACGACGTCCGCCGGGCCGCGCTCCGGCGCACGCTGCGCCACCTGGGCGTGCGGGAGGCCGGGCCGCGCCTGACGCTGCTGGTGCGCTCCTGGATCGCGGTGGTCGAGGGGGCGTCGCTGAGCTGGCTGGACGAGGGGCGCGCGCTGCCGGTGGCCGAGCTGCGCGACTGGCTGGTGGACCAGTTCACCGCGATGGCGGCGGCGACGGCACTGCACGACCCGCAGACGGCGCAGGTGCTGGCGGGAGTGCTCGCGCTGGAGGGCCCGGGGGCGCCGCGGGCCGCGCGGCTGCGGGAGGTCCTGGAGCCTCACTAGGACAGGCCGTGGAACCGAAGTGGACCCGACGTGGACCCGACCCCCGTGCCAAGGGTCGGGGCCCTGCGGGTCAGGCCTTGCCGAGCACCTGGCGCTGGCGGCCGAGGCCGTCGATCTCGATCTCGACGACGTCGCCGGGGGCGAGGAACGGCGTGCCGGGACGGCCCAGGGTGACACCGGCCGGGGTGCCGGTGACGATCACGTCGCCGGGCTCCAGCACCATGAACTGACTGGCGTAGCGGACCAGTTCGAGCACCGGGAAGATCATCTCCGCGGTGCTGCCGTGCTGCCGCCGCTCGCCGTTGACCCAGAGCCGCAGCCCGAGGGCCTGCGGGTCCGCCACCTCGTCGGCGGTGACCAGCCAGGGCCCGAGCGGGGTGAAGGTCTCCGCCGACTTGCCCTTGTCCCACTGGCCGCCGCGCTCGAACTGGAAGGCCCGCTCGGTGACGTCGTTGGCGATCGTGTAGCCGGCGATCACCCCGGCGGCCTCGGCGTGCGACTCCAGGTAGCGGGCGGTCCGGCCGATCACCACGGCCAGCTCGGCCTCGTAGTCGGTCTTCTCGCCGCCGCGCGGCACCAGCACCTCGTCGTACGGGCCGACCACCGTGGAGCTCGGCTTGAGGAAGATCACCGGCTCGGCCGGGATCGCGGCCCCGGCCTCGGCCGCGTGGTCGCGGTAGTTGAGCCCGATGCCGACCACCTTGCCCGGCCGGGCCACCGGCGCGCCCACGCGCTGCCCGGCCAGGTCCACCACCGGCAGGACGCCGGCGGCGACGTCCCCGGCCAGCGCGGCCGGGTCCAGCCCGGCCAGGAAGGACCCGTCGAGGTCGCGGGCCCGCCCGGAGAGGTCGTACGCGGTGCCGTCCTCACCCAGCACGACCGGGCGCTCGGCGCCAAGGGGTCCGACGCGAAGGAGCTTCATCGATCCGTCACCAGCCTTTCGTCGCAGCTCACCGGGGCGGCACGGACACCGCTCCCGAGTCTGGCAACGAGGTATACCAACGCCGCGGGGCGGCGGACCAGACCGTTCCGATCGGCGAAATCCTCCCGATTCCCGGCCCGGACCGGGGCCCGGATCGGGCGGCCGCACGGTTGACAACCGGCGGTCCGGCACCGGGCCCCGCGCCCGGGCGGTTCAGCCGCCCGCCCCGCACCCCGGGACGGTTCAGCCGCCCAGCAGCACCCCCAGGCTCAGCGCCCGCGCCCGGCCCCGGCCGAGCCGGGCGACCTGCCGCTGCCAGTGCGCGAGGTCGCGCCGCGCGTCCGCCCGGGCCTCCGGGGTGGCGCCCGGCACCTGGGTCAGCTCGTCCAGCAGGTCGACCGCGGCCCCCGGGCTGCCGTCCCGGGCCAGCCAGAGGGCCAGGTCGTGGCAGGTGCGCAGGGTCCTCGGGTCGGCCGGGCCGCAGATCCGGGCGAAGTCGGGGACGAGGCCGGTGAGGATCTCCACCGCCTCGGCCGGCTCCCCCGCCACACCGTGCTGCCAGGCCCGGTCGGCCCGCCGGCGCAGCTGCTCGGGGCTGGGGTCGTCCGGGCGCAGCATCCCCGGCCGGACCGTCCGCAGCAGCTCCAGCACCTCGGCGGCGTCGGCCGGGCGGTCCTGGGGCCGCTTGGCGAGCAGCCGGGCGACCAGCTCGGCCAGCGCCGGGTCCTTGCTGCGCACCCGGGGCGGGACCTCCTCCAGGTGCTTGTACATGTACTCGGCGGCCGAGGCGGCGCGGAACGGCCGCCCGCCGGTGCAGACCTCGTACAGCATGACGCCGAGCGCGTAGAGGTCGGCCCGGCCGTCCACCACGCCGCCGGACCAGCACTCGGGGGCGAGGTACGGGACGGTGCCGACCACGTTGCCGGTGGAGGTGAGCCGGACGGTCTGGGTGACCAGCCGCGCGATGCCGAAGTCCAGGACCTTGCCCCGCTCCCCCTCCCCGGCGATCATCACGTTCTCGGGCTTGATGTCCCGGTGGACGATGCCCGAACTGTGCGCCGCCTCCAGCGCCTTGCAGACGTGCCGCATCCAGCGCAGCCCCTTGGCGTGGTCCGGCAGGCCGCCCTTGAGCACGTCGGACAGCGCCCGGCCGCGGACCAGCTCCATCACCAGGTACGGGGTCTTCCCGGAGCCGGCCTCGGTCCACCCGTAGTCGTACACGGTCACGATGTGCGGGTTGTTGAGGCCGCCGGCCGCCTTGGCCTCGCGGACGAAGCGGCTGACCGCCTCCCGGTCGGTGGCGTGCTCGGCGAGCAGCACCTTCACCGCGACCTGCCGGTCGAAGGTCGTGTCGGTCGCCCGCCAGACCACGCCGAAGCCGCCCCTGCCCAGCCGCTCCTCCAGCCGGAACCGACCGCCGAGCACCTCGCCCTTCTCCATGCCCTCCCCCAACTCGACCGCGCCCGCCCGGCGTTCGCCGTCGGAGGGGTCACCATAGCGGCGGGCGGGGACGAACGGGTGAACGAGCGCGGGCCGGCCCTTCCGGATGTCGTCACGGCCGGCACCGGTCCTGCGCGCGGCCCGGACCGGAGTGCCGGTCCGGGCCGGCGCGCGGTGCCGGCCCGGACCGGACTACGGCTTGGGCTTGGGCAGGCCGGGCGGGTTGACCTCGGAGGCCTTCACCGCCTCGTTGTCCAGGCCCCAGCGCTTGAGCACCTGCCCGTACGTGCCGTTCCTGATCACCTCGTCGATCGCCGCGTTGAGGGCCTTGACCAGGCCGTTGTCCTTCCTGGTGGTCGCCGCGATCTTGCCCAGGACGTCGGCCCCGCCGCCCGAGTAGGTGCCGACGACCTCGGTCTCGCCGGTCTGCACGGCGTGGAAGGACAGGCTGGGGTTGGGGCCGGTGTAGACCTCGATCCGGCCGGAGGAGAGCGCCAGGAAGTAGTCGGTGCCCTGGAAGTACTTGATGTCGATCGGCTTGAGGCCGTTGCGCACGTCCTCCTCGCTCCAGGCGACCAGCAGCTTCTCCTGGTTGGTGCCGGTGGCGACGCCGACCGACTTGCCCGCGAGGTCCTTGGGGCCGGCGACCTTGAGGCCGCTGCCCTTCTTCGTCTCGAAGCCCAGGACGTCCAGCCGGTAGGTGGCGAAGTCGTACTTCTCCTTGCGCGCCTCGGTGACGGTGATGTTGGACAGGCCCACGTCGTACTTGCCGCTGTCCAGGCCGACGAAGATGTTCTCCCAGGAGACCGGGTTGAACTCGACCTTGAGGCCGAGCACCCCGCCGATCAGGGTGGCGATGTCGGGCTCGACGCCGATGATGGTCTTGTCGTCGTTGGCGTAGAAGTCCAGCGGCGGGGTGGAGCCGATCGAGTCGACGACGGTCAGCGTCCCCTTCTTTCTGATCTCCTCCGGGACCAGCGCGGCGATCGCGTCGACTTTGGGCGTGGTGACCCGGTTCTGGTTCGGCGAGAGGTTGACCACGGTGCCGTCCGGCGCGGTGCTGCCCTTGGCCGGGGCGAGTTCCGCCGCGGCGCCCGTGGCACCGCTGCCGCAGCCGGCCAGGACGAGGGTGGCGGCGAGCGCGGCGGCCGGGCCCACGAGGGCGCGACGGGGTAGGGACATGGCGGAACTCCTGCTCGGTGAAGGTGGAACGGGGAGAGGAAACGGGGAGAGGAAAGGAAAGGGGAAGGGAGGGGAAGGGCTCAGAGGACCTTGGCGAGGAAGGCCCGGGTGCGTTCCTGCCGCGGCCGGTCCAGCACCTCGGCCGGCGGGCCCTGCTCGACCACCACGCCGCCGTCCATGAAGACCACGGTGTCGGCGACCTCGCGGGCGAATCCGATCTCGTGGGTGACCACGATCATCGTGGTGCCGCTGCGGGCCAGGTCCTTGATGACGTCCAGCACCTCGCCGACCAGCTCCGGGTCGAGCGCCGAGGTCGGCTCGTCGAACAGCAGCACCTTCGGCTCCAGCGCCAGCGCCCGGGCGATCGCCACCCGCTGCTGCTGCCCGCCGGACAGCTGCCGGGGGTAGGCGGCCGCCTTGTCGGCCAGCCCGACCCGCTCCAGCAGCGCCAGGGCCGTCGCCCTCGCCTCGGCCCGGGGCCGGCGCAGCGCGGCGACCGGCGCCTCGACCAGGTTCTCCAGCACGGTGAGGTGCGGGAACAGGTTGAAGTTCTGGAACACGAAGCCGATGCCGGTGCGCTGGCGCAGCACCTCGCGCTCCTTGAGCTCGTACAGCCGGTCCCCGGCGCGCCGGTAGCCGATCAGCTCGCCGTCGATCGCGACGTGGCCGCGGTCCAGCTTCTCCAGGTGGTTGATCGCCCGCAGCAGGGTGGACTTGCCGGAGCCGGACGGGCCGAGGACCACGGTCACCGAGCCCGCCGGAACGTCCAGGTCGACCCCGCGCAGCACCTCCAGCCGGCCGAAACTCTTGTGCAGGCCGCGGACCCGCACCATCGGGGCGGCCCCGGCCGGCCCGGTCTTCGTCAGGGTGGTCACGACTGTCCTCCGGAGGTGCGGGCGGCGGGCCGGGTGCGGTCCGGCAGGCTGTGGACGAAGGCCCGGGCCCGCTGCAGCGGGGTGGGCGGCGGGGTGCGCTGCGCGCCCCGGGCGAAGTGGCGTTCCACGTAGTACTGGCCGATCGAGAGCACCGTGGTCAGCACCACGTACCAGACGGTGGCGACCATCAGCAGCGGCACAACCCGGCCGGTCCGGCCGTAGATCACCTGGGTCTGGTAGAAGAGCTCGCCGATGGCCATCACATAGACCACCGAGGTGCCCTTGAGCAGCGAGATCACCTCGTTGGCGGCGGCCGGCAGGATGCCCCGCATGGCCTGCGGCAGCACGATCCGCCGGGCCTGCCGCCACCGCGGGATGCCGAGCGCGGCGGCGGCCTCCCGCTGGCCGGCGTCCACCGCGATGATGCCGCCGCGGATGATCTCGGCGGCGAACGCGGCCTGGTGCAGCCCGAGGCCGAGCACCGCGGCCCCGAGGGCGCCGAGCACGCCGACCGTCTCGAAGTCGCCGAAGGTCGGGCCGAAGGGGATGCCGAACCCGAACCGCTTGTACAGGTACGAGAGGTTGAACCAGAAGACCAGCTGGACGATCAGCGGGATCGAGCGGAACACCCAGACGTACGCCCAGGCGATCGACCGCAGCACCGCGCTGCGGGACAGCCGCATCGCGGCCACCCCGGCGCCCAGCAGGAAGCCCAGCACCGTTCCGTAGGCGGTGAGTTCGAGGGTCCGGCCGATCGCCTGGAGGATCGTGTCGGCGGTGAAGTAGACCCGGAAGGTGGCCCAGTCCCAGCCGGGGTTGGTGGCCAGGCCGTGGGCGAACTGGGCGAGGACGACCAGCGCGGCGATCCCGGCCGCCCAGCGCCACGGGTGCCGGGCGGGGACGGTCCGCAGACCGGCCAGCTCGTCGAGGTCGAGGTCGTGGCCGTGGCCGTGGTCGTGGTCGGCGGCGGCCGCGGGTCTGGGGCGGGCCGCGGCGGTGTCGGTGGTGAGGGTCATCGGAGGCTCCTTGGGCCTGGCGTCGGACCGGGGCCGGCGTTCACGCGTGCTCGGGCGGGCTGATCTGCGACTCCTTGATCGCCGAGTCGGCGACCCCCCACTTGCGCAGGATCCGCTCGTACGTCCCGTCCTTGATCAGCTGGTTGACCGCCGCTTGGAAGGCCGGGGTGAGCTTCGAGCCCTTCTTGAAGGCGAAGCCCACGTCGAGGCGGTGGAACTCGCCCAGGAAGCGGGTCCCGGAGGCCTCCTGCGCGGCCTGGTGGCGCAGGCCGTTGATGGTGGACATCTCGATGTCCACCCGGCCCTGCTGGAGGCTGGTCAGCAGGGCGCCGCTCTCGCTGAACGCCTTGACCTCGTACGGCTTCTTCCCGGCGTCGGTGCAGACGTTCTTCCGGCTGTTGAGGGTGGTCTCGAAGGTGGTGCCGGCGCCGGTGCCGACGGTCAGCCCGCACAGCTGGACCAGGTCGGTGACCGGCTGCAGCGCGGTGTTGTCCTTCTTCACCGCGAAGCCCTGGCCGTCGTCGATGTAGGTGACGAAGTCGATGGTCTTCAGCCGGGCCGCGGTGACCCCGAAGTTGCCGGTGCCGACGTCGAACTTCCCGCTGTCCAGGGCGGGCAGGATGGTCTCGAACGCGGCCTCCTGCCGCTCCACGGTCAGGCCGAGCACCTTGGCCACCGCGTCGGTGAAGTCCACGTCGATCCCGGCGGGCTTCTTGCTGACCTGGTCGACGTAGAACGCGGTGGGCGCCGCGCCGAAGGAGGAGCCGAACTTCACCGTGCCGGCCCTGCGGACCTCCTCGGGCAGCAGCGCGGCCGCCGCCTCCGACCTGGCCACCGCGGCGACGACGTCCTCTGTGGCGGAGGCGGCCGGACCGCCCGCCCCCGCCGCGCCCGCGATCTTCGGGTCCGAACCGCAGGCGGCCAGCGCCAGGACCGGCAGCAGGGCGGTGGCCGCGAGCAGGCGGCGGCGGACGGTGGTGGTTCTCACGGGGGGCCTTTCGGAACGGGGGTTCGCGGGGGTCAGCGGGTCTTCAGGGCGGGCTGGGCTCCAGGACCCAGGGCTTCAGGGGGTCCGGGCGAGGACCGGGAGGTCCTTCTCGAACGGCAGCGGGCCGATCGTCAGCGGATCGGCGGTGACGTCGAACAGCGGGGTGTACCCGGCGGCCAGGTAGAGGCCCCTGGCCTCGGGCTGGCGCGGGCCGGTGGTGAGGTAGAGCCGGGCGTAGCCGGCCGCGGCCGCCGTCCGCTCCAGTTCGGCCAGCACCCGGCGGGCCAGGCCGCGGCGGCGGTGCGCGGAGTGCGTCCACATCCGCTTCACCTCGGCGGTGCGCCCGTCGTAGCGCTTGTACGCGCCGCCGGCCACCGGCTCGCCGTCCTCCAGCAGGAGCAGCAGCACGCCGTGCGGCTCGGCGAAGGCCTCGCCCGGGTAGCGGCTCATCTCCCGGTGCGCCTCCGGGCCGTACCGGGTGACGTACTCGTGGGTGAGTTCGCGCAGCAGCGGCTCGACCAGCGGGTCGTCGACCGTGACCCGGCGGAACTCGACCGCGGGTGCCGTGCTCACGCCTGCACCGCGATCAGCTGGTGGCGGTCGCGCTCGGCCCGGGCCGCCCGCTCGGCGGCCTTCGCGGCGTCCCGCTTGGCGACCTCCTCGCGGACGATCGGGATGACGTAGCGGCCGAAGTCGATCGCGTCGTCCAGCAGGTGGTAGCCGCGGGCCGAGAGGATGTCCACGCCGAGGTCGTAGTAGTCCAGCAGCGCCTGGGCGACCGTCTCGGGGGTGCCGACCAGCGCGTTGGAGTTGCCCGCGCCGCCGGTGGCCGCGGCGGTCGGGGTCCAGAGCGCCCGGTCGTACCGCTCGCCGGCCTCGGCGATCTCGATCAGCCGCCGGGAGCCGGTGTTTTCGGGTGTCACGGCCCCAGATGCGGCTGCCCCGGGTGCCGAGGCCCGGCGCTCCCGGATCGCGGCGACCGTCCGGTGCGCCTTCTCCCAGGCCAGCTCCTCGGTCGGCGCGATGATCGGCCGGAACGCCACCTGGATCCGCGGCACGTCGGTCCGTCCGGCGGCCCGGGCCGCCTCCTTCACCCGCTCGATCTGCTCGGCGGTGCGGGCCAGCGGCTCGCCCCAGAGGCAGTAGATGTCCGCCTCGGCGCCGCCGGCCGCGTAGGCCGCGTCCGAGGAGCCGCCGAAGGAGACCGCCGGACGCGGCTGCTGCACCGGGAAGACGTCCGAGACGAAGTCGGCGAAGCGGTAGTGCGGGCCCTCGTGGTCGAAGGGCTCCCGGCTGGTCCAGGCCTTCTTCACGATGCCGATGTACTCGCGGGTGCGCTCGTAGCGCTGGTCCTTGGTGAGGTAGTCGCCCTCGCGCTGCTGCTCGTGGTCGTTGCCGCCGGTGATGAAGTGCACGGTCAGCCGGCCGTCGCTGATCCGGTCCAGGGTGGCGAAGGTCTTGGCGGCGAAGGTCGGGTAGGAGACGTTCGGGCGGTGCGCCAGCAGGATCTGCAGCCGGTCGAGGTGGGAGGCGAGGAAGGCCGCCGCGGCAGCCGGCTCCGGGGCGCCGGCCGCGTAGGCGAAGAGCACCCGGTCCCAGCCGTGGTCCTCGTGCGCCCGGGCCAGCCGCAGGGTGTAGTCGCGGTCGAAGGAGGCGGTGGTGCGCGGAGTGGTCTCCGAACCGTCGCCGGTGGCGGCGATGCCGAGGAATTCGACGGGCATGGCGGAACCTTTCGGGTGAGCGGGGATCCGGTGGGCTGCGGGTGGGCATACCGGAGGCGGCCGCGGCGGGGCGGCCGTCGAGCACGTGACGGTGGCGCGGACACGGGTGCGTGGGGCGTGAACCGGGCGCGGGGGCGGGGAGAGTGCCGGAGAGCAGTGCGAAGTCGGCTTAGACAGCGTTTGCCTGATGTGCCGTCAGATACGGACGGCGGTCCCGGCCCGGGGCGGGGCGTACCGAGGGAGGACTCCCCGAGGGAGCGGGCCGAGCGGGATCAGGGCCGGACGGAGGGCCGCTGTCGGGTCAGCCGCGACACGCCGCGGACCACACCCGACCGAAGTCGATGTGGTCGCGGGTGACCAGGGGCTGCTCGGCGTACATGTCCTCAAGTTGAGCAGCCGTCCGGCGCCTGCGTCAACCACCCATCATTTCCGCACTGTTGCGATCTCCTGTCACTTCTCCGACAGCCGCCGGCGGCCCGCTTCCACCCCTCGGACCGTCCTTGACAGCCCTCGTTCGGGCATGCGTACGATCACGGAGGAGTGCAGTGCAACCGTGCCGGACGCGTTGAGGGACGCGGGCCGGCCGCCAGGCCGTCCGTACGTGACCGCAGCCGTACCCGCCCGCCCGCACTCCCGCCAGGAGCCTCCGCCATGGCCACCCCGCAGGACGTCCTACCCCTCCCCTCCGCCCTCGACCGCCCCGAACCGCCACCCGCCCCCGAGGCCCGGATCGTCGCCCGCCGCAAACCCGGCCAGTGGGCCGCCGCGGCCGTCGCGCTGCTGCTGGCCGCGATGGCCGTCACCTCGGTGGTCGACAACAAGGCCTTCCAGTGGAGCGTGGTCGCGGACTGGTTCACCGCCCGGTCCGTCCTCAACGGCCTCGCCCTGACCCTCTGGCTGACCGCCGCCACCCTCGCCCTCGGCTTCGTGCTGGGCACCGTCCTCGCCACCATGCGGCTCTCCACCAACCCGGTGCTGCGCACGCTCAGTTGGGGCTACATCTGGATCTTCCGCTCCACCCCGCCGCTGGTGCAGCTGCTGTTCTTCTTCAACATCGGCGCGCTGTACCCGACGCTCGGCCTGGGCATCCCCTTCGGCCCCGAGTTCGTCACCGTCAAGACGGTCAACCTGATCGGCCCCACCCTGACCGCCGTCATCGGCCTCACCCTGCTGGAGAGCGCGTACGCCGCCGAGGTGATCCGCGGCGGCATCCTCTCCGTCGACCGCGGCCAGCTGGAGGCCGCGGCCGCCCTCGGGCTCGGCCGGTGGCGGGTGCTGCGCCGGATCGTCGTACCGCAGGCGATGCGCGCGATCGTGCCGACCGCCGGGAACATGCTGATCGGCGCGCTCAAGGGCACCAGCATCGTCAGCGTGCTGGCCGTCTCCGACCTGCTCTACTCCGTGCAGCTGGTCTACCTGCAGTCGTACCAGGTCATCCCGATGCTGATGGTCGCCACCATCTGGTACCTGGTGATCACCACCCTGCTCTCCATCGGCCAGTACTACGTGGAACGGCACTTCGCCAGGGGCGCCGACCGCGACGGCCTGCCGCCCACCCCGCTGCAACGCGCCCGCGCGGCCTTCCGACGGGTGGTGCGGGCATGACCGCGACCCTCGTCGTCGTCGGCGCCGGCCCGCGCGGCACCGGCCTGCTGGAGCGGATCGCCGCCAACGCCGCCGAACTCCTGCCCGCCGACAGTCCGTTGGCGATCCACCTGGTCGACCCGCACCCGCCCGGCGCGGGCCGGATCTGGCGCCAGGACCAGTCCCCGCTGCTGCGGATGAACTCGATGGCCGAGGACGTCACCATGTTCACCGACGAGCGCTCCACCCTCGACGGACCGGTCCGCACCGGCCCCTCGCTCGCCGAATGGGCCGGGCGGCGACGGGAGTTCGCGCCCTACCGGGAGGTGGCCGACCCGGCCGTCCGGGCCGAACTGGACACCCTCGCGCCCACCGACTTCCCCACCCGCCGGGCCCAGAGCGCCTACCTGGACTGGGCGTTCCGCCGCGCCGTCGCCGACCTGCCGCCGCACATCACCGTCACCGTCCACCGGGACACCGTCCGGCGGATCGACGGCCCCGCCGACGGCCCGCAGACCGTCCACCTCGGCGACCGGACGATCACCGCCGACCACGTCGCCCTCACCCTCGGCCACCTCGACTCGGCCCCGCATCCGCGGCACGCCGCCGACGCCGAGTTCGCCGCCCGGCACGGCCGCTTCCACCTCCCGCCCGCCTACTCCGCCGACGTGGAAGCCGAGTTGGCGGCCGTCGCGCCCGGCGAACAGGTGGTGCTGCGCGGCCTCGGCCTGGCCTCCGTCGACCTGATCGCGCTGCTCACCGAGGGCCGCGGCGGCCGCTTCGAACCCGCCGGCCACGGGGACGCGCTGCGCTACCGCCCGTCCGGCCGCGAACCGGTGCTCCACCTCGGCTCCCGGCGCGGCGTCCCCTACCACTCCAAGACCGACTACCGCCTCCAGGGGCCGCGCGCCCCACTGCCCCGGTACTTCGACGCCGCCGCCGTCGACGCCGTGCTCGCCACCGACGGGCCGCTGCGACTGCGGCGCGACTTCTGGCCGCTGATGGCCAAGGAGGTCGCCTTCGGGCACTACCACGAGCTGTTCCACGCCCACCCCGGGCGCACCGCCCTGCCCTGGCCGGAGTTCCTCGCCCGGTACGACCGGCACGGCTGGTACACCCCCGAACTCACCGCCCTGATCGCCGAGGCCGTCCCCGACCCCGCCGACCGGATCGACTTCGAACGGCTCGACCACCCGCTGGCCGGCCTCGAACTCGGCACCGCCGAGGAGCTCCAGGCCCACCTCCGCGCGTACGTCGCCGCCGACGCCGACCGCCGCGCCGACCCCGCGCACAGCGCCGACCTCGGCGCCTTCTACGCCCTGCTCTCGCTCTTCGGCCAGCTCCAGCGGGTGCTCACCAGCGGCCGGCTCACCGCCCGCTCGGTCGCCGAGGACGTCGACGAGTGGTTCTTCGGCTACTTCAGCTTCCTCGCCTCCGGGCCGCCCGGCTTCCGGCTGCGCCAGCTGCTCGCGCTCTCCGAGGCCGGGGTGGTGCGCTTCCTCGGCGCGGACGTCCGGATCGAACGGGACGAGGCCACCGGCACCTGGCGGGCCGGCGGCGGCACCGTGCCCGGCCACACCGTCCACGCGACGGCGCTCGTCGAGGCGTACCTGCCCAAGCACGCGCTGGCCCGCACCCTCGACCCCGTCCTGCGCGAACTGCACCGCGCCGGGCGGATCGTGGAAGAGGTGGTGAGCGACCCGGACCACACCCACCGCTCCGGCCTGGTCACCATCGACCCCGCCGACAGCAGGCTGCTCGACCCGGCCCTGGGCGGCGCCCCGCACCCGCGCCGCACCGCGCTCGGCCCGCACACCAGCCTGCGCACGGCCGCCGCCTTCGCCCGGCCGCGCACCGACGCCCCCGCCTTCCGGCAGAACGACGCGGCCGCCCGGGCCCTGCTGCGGGCACTGGCCGCGCTGCCGGCGGCGGCGCTGGCGGCGTGAGCGTGGGCGCGCCGGGGGGCGGGGGCGTCAGGGGCCGAACATCTCCTCCACCAGGTCCTCGTCCGAGACGTGGTCCGGGGCGTCGAACACCACGTCCGCGACGCCCTTCAGGCCGAGCCCGCGGTCCAGCGCGTCCATGCAGGCCCGCGCCTCCTCGTCACCGGCGAAGTCCCACACCCGCAGCCGCCGCACCAGCACCAGCGCCTCCATCGGGCTCATCCTCGGCCGCCGCCGCTGCGGACCGCCCGCGCCCCTGCGGCCCGCCCGGGCGAGCCGCTGCTGGTAGCCGGCCAGGTCCTGCCAGGCCTGCGCGGTGCTCGGGTGGTGCTCGCCCAGCACCCGGGCGAGGTCCGGCAGCAGCGCGTGCAGCTGGATCACCGCGCTCTGCAGGTCGTTGCGGTTGGCGTGGTGCACCGCGAGGTCGTGCCGGGCCTTCAGCAGCCGGGTGTCCTGCGGGCCCCAGGTGGCGTGCAGATCGGGCAGCAGCTCGTTCAGCAGCCGGATCGCGGTGACCACCGCGCCGCTCTCGCCGATGCACCACACCAGGTGGTAGCGGGCGCCGAGGGTGTCCGGGTCGAGCGGGCCGAGTACCGAGCGCATGTCGTCCACCACGCTCGTCAGCAGCCGGATCGCGCCGTCCAGGTCCCCGGCCCGGCTGAGGTACCAGGTGAAGTCCCGCCAGGTGCACAGGGTGTCCCGGTCGCCCGCGCCGAGCGCGGTCACGCACTCCTGGGCGACGGCCTGCAGCAGGATCGCCGACTCCCCGGCCGTCGCCGCCCGGTAGGCGGCCGAGCGCCGCTCGCGCAGCGCGGCCCGTACGGCCTCGGAGGGCGGCGCGGCGAGCACCGGCGGCGTCGTCAGCGGCGACAGCACCGACGGAGCGACGGGCGGCGCGACCGGCGGCGCGGGTGCGGGCACGGCAGGCGGAACGGCGGGCGGAGCGGCGGGCGGCGCCGTCGGCGGAGCGGCCGGGGGCAGGACGGGCGGCGCGGGCGGCACCACCGGCCCGGCCGCGGGCGCGGCCGCCACGGGCGCGCCCCGGTCCACCACCGTCGGCACCGCCGCCGGCGCGCCCGCCCCGCCGCCCGGCGCCGCGGCCAGCTCCGCCAGCCTGCGTTCGACCGCCCGGGCGTCGGCAGGCCGGTCCGCCGGGTCCTTCGCCAGCAGCTCCGCGACCAGCCCGGCCACCTGCGGCGGCAGTCCGAACTGGGCCGGGTCCAGTGCCGGGGGCGGCTCGTTGAGGTGCTGGTACATCAGCACCGGCGTCGAGTCGCCGCCGAACGGCCGTGCCCCGGTGAAGAGTTCGACCAGGACGCAGCCGAGCGCGTACAGGTCGGCGCGGCCGTCCACCCGGCCGCCGGTCCACCGCTCGGGCGCCATGTACGCCGGGCTGCCGACGATCGTCCCGGTGGTGGTCAGCCCGCCCGCGCCGGTGTCCAGCTGGGCGATGCCGAAGTCCAGGACCTTGAGGTGGCCGGCGTCGGTGATCATCACGTTGTCCGGCTTGATGTCCCGGTGCACCATGCCCGCGTCGTGCGCGGTCGCCAGCGCGTCGCTGATCTGCCGTCCCCAGCGCAGGCTGAGCTCAGGCCCGGGCAGTCCGCCGCGCAGCACCTCGGTCAGGGTGCGGCCGGTGAGCAGCTCCATCACCAGGAAGGTGACCTCCCGGTCGCCGACCTCGCACTGGCCGAGGTCGTGCACGGTCACGATGTGCGGGTGCGAGAGGTTGCCGGCCGCGCAGGCCTCCCGGACGAACCGCAGGGCCGCCTTCGCCTGGTCGCCGTCGTGGTGCCCGATGACCTTGACCGCCACCGGCCGCCGCATCCGGGTGTCCCGGGCCCGCCACACCACCCCGAAACCGCCCTGGCCGAGCTTCTCCACCAGTTCGTACCGGCCGTCCAGGACGTCACCGACTCGCACGCGCCCCTCCCCATCCGCCCTGACGGACCCATCCGCCATGACGGAGAGGACTCTACCGACGCCGTCCACCGCCCCTCCCCGAGCCCTGGGCCCAGGTGGAAGGATGGACACCGAGCCCCGCGACGGAGCGGCGGCCCCGGCGGTACGGCCGGATCCAGCAGAGCCGAGGAGAGCGGTCATGGCCAAGCAGGCCCCGCAGAGCGACCCGGCGCAGGACGCCCCCGAGGTGTCGGCGCCCCAGCACGCGGCCGCCGGGCTGCCCGCCGTCGGCCACAGCCTGCGGATGGCCGCGGAGCAGATGGGCGCCCGCCGCACCCTCGCCACCCTGCTCAAGGTCAACCAGCCCGACGGTTTCGACTGCCCGGGCTGCGCCTGGCCCGAGCCGGACAAGACGCACACCGCCGAGTTCTGCGAGAACGGCGCCAAGGCCGTGGCCGAGGAGGCCACCGAGCGCCGGATCCGCGCCGAGTTCTTCGCCGCCCACCCGGTCGCCGAGCTGGCCGAACGGTCCGGCTACTGGCTGGGCCAGCAGGGCCGGCTCACCCAGCCGATGCTGCTCGACGAGGGCGCCACCCACTACACGCCGGTCTCCTGGGACGACGCCTTCGCGCTGATCGCCGAGGAGCTGCGCGCCCTGGACACCCCGGACGGCGCCGCCTTCTACACCTCCGGCCGCACCAGCAACGAGGCCGCCTTCGCGTACCAGCTGTTCGCCCGCCGGCTCGGCACCAACAACCTGCCGGACTGCTCCAACATGTGCCACGAGTCCTCCGGCTCGGCGCTCACCGAGACGCTCGGCGTCGGCAAGGGCAGCGTCAGCCTCAAGGACCTCTACCAGGCCGACCTGATCATCGTGGCCGGTCAGAACCCGGGCACCAACCACCCCCGGATGCTCTCCGCGCTGGAGCGGGCCAAGCGGGCCGGCGCCACGATCGTCAGCGTCAACCCGCTGCCGGAGGCCGGGCTGGAGCGGTTCAAGAACCCGCAGAACGCCCGCGGCCTGGTCGGCCACGGCACCAAGCTGACCGACCTCTTCCTGCAGATCCGCCTCGGCGGGGACCTCGCGCTGTTCCGCGCGCTCAACCGGATCGTCCTGGAGCAGGACGGCGTGGACCACGCCTTCGTCACCGAACACTGCCACGGCTTCGAGGAGTTCGAGGCCCAGGCCCGGACGACGGACCGGGCGGAGGTGCTCGCCGCGACCGGCCTGCCCTGGGAGCAGATCGAGGAGCTCGGCCGGCTGGTGCTGGGCTCGAAGAAGATCATCGTCTGCTGGGCGATGGGCCTCACCCAGCACAAGCACGCCGTCCCGACCATCCGCGAGGTGGTCAACTTCCTGCTGCTGCGCGGCAACGTCGGCCGTCCCGGCGCCGGCGTCTGCCCGGTGCGCGGGCACAGCAACGTCCAGGGCGACCGGACGATGGGCATCTTCGAGCGCCCCGCCAAGGCCTTCCTCGACGCGCTGGAGAACGAGTTCGGCTTCGAGCCGCCGCGCGAGCACGGCCTCGACTCGGTCGACACCATCCGCGCGATGCGCGACGGCAAGGTCAAGGTCTTCTTCGCGATGGGCGGCAACTTCGTCGCGGCCACCCCGGACACCGAGGTCACCGAGGCGGCGATGCGCCGCTGCCGGCTCACCGTCCACGTCTCCACCAAGCTCAACCGCTCGCACGTGGTCACCGGCGCCCGCGCCCTGATCCTGCCCACCCTGGGCCGCACCGACCGGGACGTCACCGGTGCCGGCGCCCAGTTCGTCAGCGTCGAGGACTCGATGGGCCAGGTGCACGCCTCCCGCGGCGGACTGCGTCCGCCCGCGCCGGGCCTGCTCTCCGAGACCGCGATCGTCTGCCGCCTCGCCCGCGCCGTCCTCGGCCCGCGGGACACCCTGCCGTGGGAGGACTTCGCGAACGACTACGACACCCTGCGCGAGCGGATCGCCCGCGTCGTCCCGGGCTTCGCGGACTACAACGAGAAGGTCCGCCGCCCCGGCGGCTTCACCCTGCCGCACGGCCCGCGCGACTCCCGTACCTTCCCGACCGCGACGGGCCGGGCCAACTTCACCGTCAACCCGCTGACCGCCCCCGAGGTCCCGCCGGGCCGCCTGCTGCTGCAGACCCTGCGCTCGCACGACCAGTACAACACCACGATCTACGGCCTCGACGACCGCTACCGCGGCATCAAGGGCGGCCGCCGCGTCGTGCTGGTGAACCCCGACGACGCCGCCGACCTGGGCCTCACCGAGGGCGAGTACGTCGACCTGGTCGGCGAGTGGAAGGACGGCGTCGAGCGGCGCGCCCCGCACTTCCGTGTCGTCCACTACCCCGTCGCCCGCGGCGGGGCGGCGGCCTACTACCCGGAGACCAACGTCCTGGTGCCGCTGGACTCCACCGCGGACATCAGCAACACCCCCACCTCCAAGTCGGTCGTCATCCGCTTCGAGCCCGACAGCGGCGAATAGCCCCGGACGCGCGGAGGCCGCCCCCGTCCTCGGACGTGGGGCGGCCTCCGCGTGGGTGGACCCGTCAGTGGGTCGGCGTCCCCAGCGGCAGGGTGGCCGTGGCGGTGCCGGGGAGGGAGGCGGTGGCCGAGCCGGTCCCGCTCGGGGTGCCCGCCGGGGTGCCGGTCCCGGTCCCGGTCGGGGTGGGCGTGCCCGGGGTGCCGGTCGGAGTCGGGGTGCCCGGGGTCCCGGTCGGGGTCGGGGTGCCGGTCGGGGTGCCGGTCGGCGTCTGCGTCGGGGCCGGCGTGCCGGTGCCCGAGGGCGTGCCCGGGTCGGTCGGGGTGCCGCCGGGGGTGGTCGGGGTGCCGGTGGGCTGGCCCGGGGTGGCCGGCGGCGTGGTGGGCTGGGTGGCCGGCGGGGTCGGCTTGGCCGGGCTGGGCGCGATCGGGGTGACGGCGTCCCAGCCGGCCGGCAGGTCCGGGACCTTCCAGGTGCCGCCCGCGTCGTCGGCCGCGCCGGACGGGTCCGGCCGGACGGCGCCGAGGATCGGCATCGAGCCGATCGGCGACACCTTGATGAACGCGCCCGGGCGGGGCGCCTGCACGATCAGCCCGCCGCCGATGTACATCCCGATGTGCGAGGCGTCCTGGAAGTAGACCACCAGGTCGCCGGGCCGCAGCTGGTTCAGCGCGACGTGCGGCAGCTGCGCCCACTGCTCCTGGCTGGTGCGCGGGATCGCCTTGCCGGCGTGCAGCCAGGCCTGCGAGGTGAGGCCGGAGCAGTCGTAGGCGTCCGGTCCGGTGCCGCCCCACAGATACGGCTTGCCCACCTGGGCCAGCGCGAAGGCGATCGCCCCGCGCCCCTGCAGGGAGGGGGTGCGCTCGCCCTTGCCGAGCGCCCCGGAGGCGAGGAAGGCGAGCTGGGCCTCGTCGGCCTTGGCCTTCTCCAGCTGCTCCAGCTCGGTGCGCTGCGCACCGGTCAGCGAGGCGACGGCCTGCTCGACGGCGGTGAGGTCGGCGGCCGCCTTGGCCTTGGCGGCGTCCTGCTGGGCGACCAGGCTCTGGGAGGTCTTCAGGGCCTCCTCGGTCTGCTTCTTCAGCCCGTCCAGCTCGTCCCGGTCGCTCTTCAGCCGGTTCAGGAACTCCGACTGGGAGCGGCTGGCCGTGGCGAGCAGTTCGGCGATGGTGACCGCCTCGTACGGGTCCTTGGAGAGCAGCAGTTCGGCGTAGGCGGAGGCGGCGCCGTTGCGGTACTGGGCGGCGGCGAGCTGCGAGGCGATGTCGGTGCCGGCGTCGACCTGCTTCTGCTGGCGCTCCAGCCGGCCCTGGAGGTCGGTGAGCGAGGCCTGCTGCTCGGTCACCTTGGCGACCGCGCCGTTGTACTGCTCGGTGGCGGCCTCGGCGCTCTGGTAGAGGGCGTGCAACTGGTCGAGCAGCGGGCCGAGGGTGGCCTTGGCGGCGGCGAGCGGATCGGAGCCGGCGACGACCGTCCCGGTGCCCGGGTCGGGCGCGGCCCAGGCGGCTCCGGCGGCGGCCGGCAGGGCGAGCGCGGCGGCCGCGAGAACGGCTCCGCAGCGCAGGGCCGCCCGTACCCAGGGGCGTACGCCTGCCGTCTCCGTACGCTGTGCAGCCCCGCCCATGGGTTGGTCCTCCCCGCCCGTGCCCTGTCCCGGTCTCCCGGATCCCGCAGATCCTCCCACGTGTTACTCGCCGGAAACAGGGCGCACGCGGACCGGGAGGTTAATTCTCGATTGATCTGTGAGACAGGTCTCAGCAAACCCGAACGAACCAGGGCGTTCTTCGCTAATGTCCAGTTCAGCGGGGCCTCGGCCACCCGAACGAAAGCTTACGGACACCCTGGGTCCACCATCGGAACCACGATTCCCGGCTCAGTTCACCTTCCGTTTACCCAGCCGACCTACGGTCGCGACAGTCATCAACGTCCGTGCGACAACTAAGACGATTGTTTGGGTATGGAACACATCTCGTTCCTGGTGGCCGTTGTGATCATCACGGCGCTCGCCTTCGACTTCACCAACGGGTTCCACGACACCGCCAACGCGGCCGCCACCGCGATCGCGACCGGAGCTCTTCGTCCGAAGGTCGCGGTCACCATCGCGGCCGTCCTCAACTTCGCGGGCGCGTTCCTCTCCGTGAAGGTCGCCACCACCATCTCCGGCGGCATCGTCAACGAGAAGGCCGGGGTCCATCCCGAGATCATCTTCGCCGCACTGGCCGGAGCGATCCTCTGGAACCTGCTGACCTGGCTGCGCGGCCTGCCGTCCAGTTCCTCGCACGCGCTGTACGGCGGCCTGATCGGCGCCACGATCGTCGGCGTCGGCATGAACGGCGTCAACTTCGACACCGTGGTCACCAAGATCATCATCCCCGCGGTCGCCTCCCCGTTCGTCGCCGGACTCGCCTCCTGGGGCGCGACCAAGCTGGCCTACGCGATCACCCGCAAGGGCGACGCCGCGGCCACCGAGAAGGGCTTCAAGACCGGCCAGATCTTCTCGTCCTCGCTGATCTCGCTGGCGCACGGCACCAACGACGCCCAGAAGACGATGGGCATCATCACCCTGACCCTGGTCTCGGTCGGCGCCCTGCCGCACGGCGCGCTGCCGCCCACCTGGGTGATCGTCTCCGCGGGTGCCGCGATCGCGCTCGGCACCTACATGGGCGGCTGGCGGATCATCCGCTCGATGGGCAAGGGCCTGGCCGACATCCGTCCGCCGCAGGGCTTCGCCTCCGAGTCGGCCGCCGCGACCGTCATCCTGACCTCCTCGCACATGGGCTTCGGCCTCTCCACCACCCAGGTCTGCTCCGGCGGCATCATGGGCGCCGGCCTCGGCGGCCCGAAGGGCGAGCTGCGCTGGAGCCTGGTCCGCCGCATGGTCTACACCTGGGGCCTGACCCTGCCGGCCGCCGCGCTGGTCTCCGGCGGCGCGGCCCTGCTGGCCGAGCAGGGCACCTGGGGCATCGTCCTGGTCGGCGTCGCGCTGGTGTCCGGCTCGGGCGCGATGTGGCTGATCTCCCGCCGCCAGCCGGTCGGCGCGGACAACGTCAACGACGTCACCCCGGTCGAGGTGGCGCCCACCGTCACCGCGAACGTCCCCACCCCCGCCTCGACCACGGTCGCGGCCTGAGCGCCGCAGGCTGAGGAGCACTCACCATGCACATCAAGTGGAACGCCCTGGCGCAGACCGCCGGCTTCAGCTTCGGCATCACCGTCGCCGTCGTCGCCGTCTTCGCCCTCGGCATCCTGGCCCTGTCCCGCCGCGAGGCCTCGCTGAGCGCCGCCCGCGAGGGCTCGGGCGCCCCGGCCGCGGGCGGGGCCAAGCTGGCCCTGGCCGGCGCGTACGTCTGCTTCGCGGCCTGCGCCGCGACGGTCGGCTACGGACTGATGCTGATCGCCGGCAAGTAGCCGCCGCGGCACGAGCAACGGGCCGGGGAGTGTCTCGACACTCCCCGGCCCGTTTGCGTATCCCCTCGGCCCGCTCCCCGGCGGTCGGTTCTCCCGGGTGGTCAGTTCTCCTGGGTGGTCTTCAGCACCGTCTCCCGGATGAACAGCACGGTGACGAAGGCCAGCGCGGCGAACGGGGCGGCCCACAGGAAGACGGTGCCGACCCCGTGGCCGAAGGCGTCGGTCACCAGCGGGAGGATCGGGGCGGGCAGCTTGTGCAGGTCCGGGATGCCGCCGCCGGTCGCCGCGTGCCCGGCCGGGATGTGCGCGGCGGCCAGGTTCTCCGTCAGGTAGTGGCCGACCTTGTTCGTCATCAGCGCGCCGAGCGCGGAGACGCCCATCGCGCCGCCCATGGTGCGGAAGAAGGTGACCACCGAGCTGGCCGCGCCGAGCTCGTGCCGGGGCACCGTGTTCTGCACCGCGAGCACCAGGTTCTGGCTGGTCAGGCCGAGGCCGACGCCGGTGATCGCCATGTAGACGGAGAGCAGCACGTAGTCCGTGTCGGCCCGGGCGGTGCCCAGCAGGCCGAAGCCGACCGCGAGCAGCGCGGTGCCGGCGACCAGGTAGGCCTTCCACCGGCCGTACTTGGTGATCAGCCGCCCGGCCACGGCGGAGGAGACCGCCAGGCCGAGGATCATCGGCAGGGTCATCAGACCGGCCATCGTCGGGGACTTGGCGCGGGCCAGCTGGAAGTACTGGCTGAGGAAGGTGGTCGCGCCGTACATCCCGACGCCGACCAGCACGCTGGCGAGGGCGGACAGGGTGACGGTCCGGTACTTGAAGAGGTCCGGCGGGATGATCGGCTCGGCGGCGCGGCGCTCGACCACGACGGCGAGCGCGCCCAGCACCAGGCCGCCGCCGACCATGGCCGCGGTCTGCCAGGACAGCCAGGCGTAGTTCTTGCCGGCCAGCGTGATCCAGATCATCAGCAGGCTGACCGAGGCGGTGATGACCAGCGCGCCCAGGTAGTCGATCTTCGCCTTGCGCTTGACCACCGGCAGCTTGAGGGTCCGCTGCACCACCAGGATCGCGGCCACCGCGAACGGGATGCCGACGTAGAAGCACCAGCGCCAGCCCAGCCAGGAGGTGTCCACGATGACGCCGCCGATCAGCGGGCCGCCGATGGTGGCGAGGGCGAAGACGGCGCCGAAGTAGCCGCTGTACCGGCCGCGCTCGCGCGGCGGGACCATCGCGGCCAGGCAGATCTGGCCCAGCGCGACGACACCGCCGGCGCCGACGCCCTGCAGCGCGCGGCAGGCGATCAGCTCGGCCGTGTTCTGCGACAGGCCGGCCAGCGCGGAGGTCGCGATGTAGATCAGCAGGGCGATCTGCAGCAGCAGCTTCTTGCTGGCGAGGTCGGAGAGCTTGCCCCAGATCGGGGTGGAGGCGGTGAGGGTGAGCAGCGCCGCGGTGATCACCCAGGTGTACGCGGACTGGCCGCCGTGCAGGTCGGCCAGGATGTGCGGCAGGGCGTTGGAGACGACGGTCGAGGAGAGCACGGCCACGAAGAGGCCGAGCAGCAGGCCGGAGAGCGCCTCCATCACCTGTCGGTGGGTCATCTGTCGGTCGTCGACGGCGGCGGTGCCGCTCGCGGCCTCGGTGGTCACGGTCATCTGGGTCCTTCGGCGCAGGCGTGCGGGATACGCGCATCATGAAAGTTCGTTGCCTTAAGCAACCATAAGATGAGATGGTTGAATTAGGCAACTTTCTTCAAGGCCAGGTAAAGAGACCGGCGCCGCCGACCGGGGCGCACCGCCGCGGACCCCGGTCAGTCGACCGGCGGCTCCGCCAGCACGTCGTTGAACCGGTGCAGCAGCTCAGCGAAGCGCACCGTGTCCTCCTGCGACCAGCCGCCCATCACCTCGCGCACCCGCCGCATCCGGGCGTCCCGGGCGGCCAGGTAGCGCCGCCGCCCGTCCTCGGTCAGCGACACCAGCGCGGCCCGGCGGTCCAGCGGGTCGGCCTCCCGGGCCACCAGCCCGAGCTCCTCCAGCGCGCGGATCTGCCGGCTCACCGTCGCCTTGCCCACCGTGAAGTGGGCGCCGACGTCGGTCACCCGGACCCTCCCGGCCTGCTCGACGTAACCGAGCAGGCTGTACGCCATCCCCTCCAGCCCGGGGTGCACCCGGCGTGAGAGTTCCGCCACTCTGGCCCGGCCCCGCCGGAACATCAGCGCGACCTCGCGCTCCACCGCCACCAGGGCTTCCTCGTCGCTCACCGCGCCAGTATCGCCCAGTGCCCCCGGGCCGCCCGCGGCGCGGGAGGTGCGACAAGCCAACTACTTCATGGTATGAAGTATCGGTTCTGGAAGATCCGTTTTTCCCCGATACGCAAGGAGATGTGGATGGCAGCCCCGGGGCAGGGTTTCGTCGCCGAACTGAAGAGCGCGGTCACCCCGCGCGCGGCACTGCTCGTGATCGGGGTGCTGCTGCTCCAGCTCGGGTTCATCACCTCCTACATCGGGGCACTGCACAAGCCGGCCCCGCAGAACCTCTCCATCGCGGTGGTCGCCCCGCCGCAGGTCGCCCCCAAGCTGGTCGGGGCGCTGGAGGCGGTCCCGAACGACGCCGTCAAGGCCGTCACCGCGCCGGACGCCGAGACCGCGACCGCGCAGATCAAGGACCAGAAGATCTACGCCGCCTGGGTCGTGAACCCGACCGGCACCGAGGACACCCTGCTGGTCGGCGGCGCCCGCGGCCCGTCCGCCGCCAAGGCCGCCGAGACCATCACCACCGCGATCGACAGGAGCCAGGGCCGTACGGTCAAGGTCGAGGACGTCCTGCCGCTCGCCAAGGGCGACACCAACGGCCTCTCCTCCTTCTACCTGGTCATCGGCTGGTGCGTCGGCGGCTACCTGGTCGCCTCGATCCTCGGCATCAGCGCCGGCTCCAAGCCGGCCAACGCCCACCGCCTGCTGATCCGGCTGGGTGTCCTGGCGCTCTACTCGGTCGCGGCCGGCCTCGGCGGCACGATCATCGCCGGGCCGGTGCTGGACGCCCTGCCGGGCTCGATCCTCTCGCTCACCGCCATCGGGGCCCTGGTGGTCTTCTCGGTCGGCGCGTTCACCATGGCGCTGCAGTGCCTGTTCGGGATCATCGGCATCGGCCTCGCGGTGCTGGTCTTCGTCGTCCTGGGCAACCCGAGCGCGGGCGGGGTCTACCCGGCGCCGATGATGCCGCCGTTCTGGCGGGCCATCGGCTCGGTGATCCCGAACGGCGCCGGCACCGCCGCCACCAAGTCGATCGCCTACTTCGGCTCCACCAACCTGGGGATGCCGATCCTGGTGCTGGTCGTCTGGGCGCTGATCGGCATCGGCGTCGCCTTCCTGGGCGTCGTCCGCGGGACCCGCGCCGAGGAGCGCGAGCCCGTGGCCGTCGCGGCCTGATCCCGCTCCCCCTCTGCCCCCGAGCCCCCGGCCCCACCGGCCGGGGGCTCGGCGCGTCCCGGGGCGGCACGCACGGGCGGGGCGGCGCGCACGGGCCGGTCAGCCGCCCGCGAGCGGGGCCGGGTCGGCGACGATGGCCCGCACCACGCTCACCGCGGCTCCCAGCAGCGGGCCGCGACGGCCCAGCCGGGAGACGGTCAGCCGGTCCTCCGACCACGGCCGGACGGTCACCCGGGCGGTCAGTTCGGCGCGCATCGCGGGGAGCAGCCAGGGCGCCAGCCGGGCGTAGCCGCCACCCAGGACCACCTCGGCCGGGTCCAGCAGGTTGACGGCTCCGGCGGCCGCGATGCCGAGCGCCGAGCCGGCCCCGGCCAGGGCGGCGCGGGCCGACTCCTGGCCGGCCGCGGCGCGCTCGGCGAGCAGCGGCACCCAGTCGCCCCGGGCGCCGGCCAGCCCGGCCGCCCGCAGCACCGCCGCGTCGCCCGCGTACCGCTCCAGGCAGCCGTGGGCGCCGCAGGCGCAGCGGGGTCCGCCCGGGTGGACCGGCACGTGGCCGAACTCGCCCGCGTAGCCGCGCGCGCCGCGCAGCAGGCGTCCGCCGACCACGATCGCCGCGCCGACCCCGGCCTCGGCCGAGACGTAGAGGAAGTCCTCCGGCCCGTCGCCCAGCCAGCGCTCGGCCAGTCCGCCGAGGTTGGCCTCGTTGTCGGCCTCGACGGGCAGTTCGGCCAGGCCGTCCGCGGCCGGGCGCAGCGCGGCGCGCAGTTCGGCGGCCAGCGGGACGTCCTGCCAGTCCAGGTTGGCGGCCCGCCGCAGCAGGGCGCCGGAGGTGTCGACCAGCCCGGGCACGGCCAGGGTGAGCCCGGCCGGGCGCAGGCCGGCCTCGGCGACGGCCGCGCGCAGCAGCGCGGCGAGGTCGGCCATGACGGCGGCGGGCTCCCGGCCGTGGTTGGCGACCTCGCGGCGCCGTACCGCCCGAACCTCCCCGCGCAGGTCGACCACGCAGGCGCCCAGGTGCCGGACGCCGATCTCGGCGCCGAGGCCGCCGGGGCCGAGCGGGTTGAGTCCGAGCGCGGTGCCGGGGCGGCCGACCTTGCCGCTGGGCGTGGCGGGGCCCGCCTCGACCACCAGGCCGCCGGCGATCAGCTGTTCGGTGAGGGAGGAGACCGCGGCCCTGGTCAGTCCGGTCTCGGCGGCCACCTCGGCGCGCGAGCGCGGTCCGCTCGCGATCACCCCGAGCACCAGGGCCAGGTTGGCCCGGCGCATGCCCTGCTGGCTGGCGGGCCCGGTCCGGACGCCGTCCGGCTCGCGCATCAGGCTCACCTCGCCCCTTTGCTACGGCTGCTACGGGACATCCCGCCGCATTTCGGGTGCAGCGTAACCGGGTTCCGGGGCCGTCGTGCGGACCAGGGCGGGCTCGGCGCCGGGGCGGTCGGCGAGCCGGGTGAAGACCCACCGCTGCATCGCCCAGAAGCGGAACAGCATCGCGACGAAGGTGCCGACGACCATGCCGCTGAGGAAGTCCGCGGCCTCCTGGGCGAAGGGGCTGACGAACGGCTCGCGCAGGTCCAGGACGTACCGGGAGATCACCAGCGGTACGTCGTTGACGCCGATCGCCACCGCGCTGACCAGGAAGAACAGCAGGACCTCACGCTGCCGGCCGCCGGACCGGAAGGCCCAGCGGCGGTTCAGCACGTACGAGACGACGGTGGCGATCACGGTCGCGACGGTGAGGGCGACCACCGGCTTGTGCTGCAGCACGGTGAACTTGAGTTCGAGGTTGATCACCGTGGTGAGCACGAAGCAGCCGCTCCCGACCAGCAGGAACTTCACCAGCCGGCGGTGCCGCACCAGGAAGGGGCGCAGCCGGTCCGGCACCCGGGCCAGCGCGCGCTGCGTGGGGGACGGCATCTCCGCAGTCTCGCACGCGGGGATGCCGTCGGCCCCCCGGATCTGAGATCCGGGGGGCCGACGGCCGGGCGGCGCCGGTCAGGCCGCGACGGCCAGCACCTCGGCCGGCTCCAGCGCCAGCTCCAGCACCTCGCGGACGTCCGCGACCGGGTGGACGGTGAGCCGCTCCAGCACCTCGGCCGGGACGTCGTCCAGGTCGGCCTCGTTGCGCTTGGGGATGATCACCGTGGTGACCCCGGCCCGGTCGGCGGCGAGCAGCTTCTGCTTCACCCCGCCGATCGGCAGCACCCGCCCGGTGAGCGACACCTCGCCGGTCATCGCCACGTCGGTGCGCACCTTGCGGCCGGAGAGCAGCGAGGCCAGCGCGGTGGTCATGGTGATGCCGGCGCTCGGCCCGTCCTTGGGGACGGCCCCGGCCGGGACGTGCAGGTGCACGCCGCGGTCGCGCAGCGAGGTGACCGGCAGCTCCAGCTCGGCGCCGCGCGAGCGCAGGTAGGAGAGCGCGATGTGCGCGGACTCCTTCATCACGTCGCCCAGCTGCCCGGTGAGGGTCAGCCCGGTGCCGCCGGTCTCGGCGTCGGCGAGCGAGGCCTCGATGTAGAGGACGTCGCCGCCGGCGCCGGTCACCGCGAGGCCGGTGGCCACGCCGGGGACGGCGGTGCGGCGCTCGGCCGGCTCCTGGGCGGCCTCCGGCACGTGGTGCGGCCGGCCGATCAGCGCGCGCAGGTCCTGGGCGCCGACCGCGGCGGGCAGCTCGCGCTCGCCCAGCTCGGCCTGCGCGGCGATCTTGCGCAGCACCCGGGCGATCGAGCGCTCCAGGTTCCGGACGCCCGCCTCCCGGGTGTACTCCCCGGCGAGCCGGCGCAGCGCCGACTCGTCCACGCTGACCTGCTCACCGCCGAGGCCGGCCTTCTCCAGCTGGCGCGGGAGCAGGTGGTCGCGGGCGATGACGACCTTCTCGTCCTCGGTGTAGCCGTCCAGCCGGACCAGCTCCATCCGGTCGAGCAGCGGCTCGGGGATGGACTCCAGCACGTTGGCGGTGGCGAGGAAGACGACGTCGGAGAGGTCGAGCTCGACCTCCAGGTAGTGGTCCCGGAAGGTGTGGTTCTGCGCCGGGTCCAGTACCTCCAGCAGGGCGGCGGCCGGGTCCCCCCGGTAGTCGGAGCCGACCTTGTCGATCTCGTCGAGCAGGACGACCGGGTTCATCGAGCCGGCCTCCTTGATCGCCCGCACCAGACGGCCGGGCAGGGCGCCGACGTAGGTGCGCCGGTGGCCGCGGATCTCGGCCTCGTCCCGGACGCCGCCGAGCGCGACCCGGACGAACTTGCGGCCCATGGCGTGGGCCACGCTCTCACCGAGCGAGGTCTTGCCGACCCCGGGCGGCCCGACCAGGGCCAGCACCGCGCCCCCTCGGCGCCCGCCGATCAGGCCGAGCCCCTGGTCGGACCGCCGCTTGCGGACGGCCAGGTACTCGACGATGCGCTCCTTCACGTCGGTCAGGCCGGCGTGGTCGGCGTCCAGCACCGCGCGGGCACCGGCGATGTCGTACGCGTCCTCGGTGCGCTCGTTCCAGGGCAGCTCCAGGACGGTGTCCAGCCAGGTGCGGATCCAGGAGCCCTCGGGCGACTGGTCGGAGGAGCGCTCCAGCTTGTCGACCTCCTTGAGCGCCGCCTCGCGGACCTTCTCGGGGAGGTCGGCGGCCTCGACCCGGGCGCGGTAGTCGCCCTCCTCGTCGGCCGCCTCGCCGTTCAGCTCGGCCAGCTCCTTGCGGACGGCCTCCAGCTGGCGGCGGAGCAGGAACTCCTTCTGCTGCTTGGCCACGCCCTCCTCGACGTCCTTGCGGATGGTGTCGTTGACCTCCTCCTCGGCGAGGTGGTCGCGCAGCAGGGTCAGCGCGTACTCCAGCCGGGCGACCTGGTCGGCCTCCAGCAGCACCTTGAGCTTCTGCTCGGCGGTGACGAAGGGCGCGTAGCCGATGTTGTCGGCGAGCTCGCCGACGCCCTCGATCTGCGCGACCCGGTCGACGATCTGCCAGGCGCCGCGCCGGCGCAGCCACTGGGTGGAGAGCGCCTTGTACTCCTTGACCAGCTCGGCGGCCCGGCCGGCCACCGGGGTGCCCACCGAGGACTCCCGGAAGGGCGTGGTCTCCACCCAGAGGGCGGCGCCGGGGCCGGTGGTGCCGACGCCGATCCGGAGCCGGCGGACGGCGCGCACCAGCGCGACCGGCTGCCCGTCGGCGTTCGGGCCGTCGGCCAGCCGGCCGACCTGCTCCACGACGGCCAGCGTGCCGGCCGCCGCGTACGAGCCGTCCACCCGCGGGACCAGCAGGACCTGCGGCTTGCCGCCGGTGTCCGCGGCCCGGGCGGCCTCGACGGCGGCGCGTACCTCGGTGTCCTTCAGGTCCAGCGGGACGACCATGCCCGGCAGGACGACCTCGTCGTCGAGCGGCAGCACGGGCAGGGTGAGCGGTGTGGACGTCGATGCCATGATCTCTCCCCAGTCAGTGAAGTTGAGTCGACCTGACTAAGGCTCGGCGGGCGCCGGTTGTTCCCGGCACCTGGTTCGCCGTGAGCGAACACGATCCGGCCGGGAAGGCCCCGCGGGCGGGCCGCGGGGCGGCCGTCAAAAGGGCACGGAGAACAGACCGGACGGCACCGGGACAGCACCCGGCGCACCCCCGGAATTCCTCAGCGCGCGGTCCGCACGTGCGCCCCGCCGCGCGCGGGCGCGGCACCGCCGGCCGGCGCCGCGGCCGGACGCGGCCGGGGCGGGCGCCGCTCGGCCCGGCGCAGCCAGCGCCACAGCGCCACCCCGGTGAGCACCGCCGCCGGGTGCCCCACGGCGGTGACCACGTCCCGGTCGGAGGCGATCTGCTCGGCGATCATCAGCCCGGCGCCGCCCAGGGCGACCAGCCGCCCGCGCCAGGAGAGCAGCCCGGCCACCGCGCCCAGACAGGCGAGCACGCCGTAGCTGACCCCGATGTCCAGGTGGTCCATGACCTCGGGCGCCATCCGCCCGGTCTCCACCGCGACGACCACCACGCCCTGGGAGAGCAGGGTGGCCGTGACGTGGCCGATCGCGAAGACCGCCGCCGCCCGGGCCGGCCCGACCCTGCGCTCCAGCGGTGCGAGGGTGAAGGCGAATCCCCACAGGTAGGGCATCCAGACTTCACCGGCCACCCAGAAACCACTCAGGACCAGGGCCCGCACGGGGTGCTGCAGCAGGTTGTGCCCGTCGGAGCTGGAGGCCTCCTGCAACCGCTGCACGAGTTCCGGGTCGGCGAGCCGGGCGAAGGTCGTGGTGGCGCCCACGACGGCGAGGTACCCGAGGGTGAAGGGGTTGCGCCGGGGCGTCGGCACCCGGTCCAGCAGCCACCGCACGGCGCCGGTGCGCAGCCCGAGCCGGAGCATTCCGTACGGCGCTCCCGCGGGCACGCGGCCCCCGGCGTCCTGCCGCAGTCCCGCCATGCCGCCTCCGCTCGACGCCGCGGCCAACCGGCCCGCCCGGCGCCCGGGGCACCGGCGCGCGCCGCGGATCGCGCCCGGTCGGATGTTGTCGTGGCCACGGTACGTCGAGGTTCTGAGAGGCACCTGGGAAAAGCCCGTGAAGACCGTCGACGTAGCGGACCGCCGGATTCCTGAAATTGGTCCAGACCTTGTTCCCATTAACGCGTCAGTAGGGCCTCTGACCGGCGACTTGGCGTCAACTGGACTGCATACGTACCGTTACGCGGTGAAAATTCGCCGGGTAAGGTATCGGCCCGTGCCCACTCGTGCAGTGGGTCCGCGGGCGGCTCGAACAGCCGGCCCACGGGCCGGAAACGTCCGGTCCACCTGCCGGAAAGCATCCGCTGTCCGTACGCTGCGAAGTGCGCGGGAGAAGTGGGCGGCCGACCAGTCCGTCCTCGCCTCCCGATCGCGCGACGGGACGGCGGACCCGGCACAGTCCACGACGGAACAAGACTACGAGCGGAGCCCCGCCATCCCCACAGGTGGCCGGCCCGCAGCCCTGGGGGCGGTGGCGTGACCGTGACAGAAATTCAGCAGGACAACCACAACGCCGGCGGCGCGGTGAGCAGCCAGCGCAGAGTGCTGGTGGTTGAGGACGAACCCACGATCGCCGAGTCGATCGCGGCCCGACTGGGCGCGGAGGGGTTCAAGGTCGCCGTGGCCCACGACGGCCCCGGCGCGGTCGACGGCTTCCACACCTGGCAGCCGGACCTCGTCGTCCTCGACATCATGCTGCCCGGCTTCGACGGCCTGGAGGTGTGCCGCCGGATCCAGGCCCAGCGCCCGGTGCCGGTGCTGATGCTGACCGCGCGCGACGACGAGACGGACCTGCTGGTCGGTCTCGGCGTCGGTGCCGACGACTACATGACCAAGCCGTTCTCGATGCGCGAACTGGCCGCCCGGGTCAACGTGCTGCTGCGCCGCGTCGAGCGCGCCCAGCAGGCGGCCCGCACGCCCGCGCTCGGCAGCCTGCGCTTCGGCGAGCTGGAGATCGACCACGTGCAGCGCCGGGTCCGGCTGGCCTCGGGCGACGTCCACCTGACGCCGACCGAGTTCGACCTGCTCGCCTGCCTGGCCGCCCAGCCGCGCGCGGTGCTCACCCGCGAGCAGCTGCTGGCCGAGGTCTGGGACTGGACCGACGCGTCCGGCACCCGCACCGTGGACAGCCACGTCAAGGCGCTGCGCCGGAAGATCGGCGCCAGCTGGATCCGCACCGTGCACGGCGTCGGGTACGCACTGGAGGCCCCGCTCTCCTAGGACGGCGAGCACCGGGCGACGGGCCACCGGGGGGCCCGTGTCCGGACGACGCCGTGCCACCACGCGGGGGAAGACACGCGGGGACACAGAGACCAATGACCTTTCCACAGCAACGCAACGGGGATTCCGCCGGCACGCGGCCGCGGACCCTCGCCGCCCGTGCCGCCAGCCGGGTCTGGGCCGACATCCGGCCGCTCGACCCGGTCCGCTCGATCAAGGGCAAACTCGCCCTGCTCGTGATCGTCTCCGTGTTCCTGGCCACCGGAATGGTGGTCGTGGCGATCCGGTCCGAGACCCAGATCCGGATCATCATGGTCTTCTCCATGATCGCCTCACTGCTGTTCATGCAGTTCCTCGCGCACGGGCTGACCGCCCCGCTGCGCGAGATGACGGAGGCCGCCCGCACCATGGCCTCCGGCGACTACAGCCGCCGGGTCGAGGTGAGTTCGCGCGACGAGATCGGCGAACTGGCGGCCGCCTTCAACGCGATGGCCGCCGACCTGGAGGCCGCCGACCAGCACCGGCGCGAGCTGGTCGCCAACGTCTCGCACGAGCTGCGCACGCCGATCGCCGCGCTGCGCGCCGTCCTGGAGAACGTGGTCGACGGCGTCGTCCAGCCCAATCCGGCGACGCTCGGGGCGGCGCTGGAGCAGACCGAGCGGCTCGGCCGCCTGGTCACCCACCTGCTCGACCTCTCCAAGATCGACGACGGCGTGGTCGACCTGGACGCCCGCCCCTTCGAGGTGCGCGAGTTCCTGGACGGCGTGCTGCGCGGGGTCACCGTGGACGGCGCGACGGCCGGCGGGGCCTTCTCCCGGCGCGGGGACGTCCGGCTGGCCCTGGAGGTCAGCCCGGCCGGCCTGACCGGCGTGGCGGACCCGGAGCGGCTCCACCAGGTGGTCGCCAACCTGGTCGACAACGCCTGCAAGCACTCCCCGCCCGGCGGCACCGTGACGGTGCGCGCCAGGCCCGACTGCGAGGACGGCGCACTGGTGCTGGAGGTCCAGGACGAGGGCCCCGGCATCCCGCCGGCCGACCGCACCCGGGTCTTCGAGCGGTTCAGCCGCAGCGGCACCGCGACGGCCTCCGGCCCGGGCTCGGACGGCGGCACCGGCCTCGGCCTGGCCATCGCCCGCTGGGCCGTGGACCTGCACGGCGGACGGATCGCGGTGGCCGAGTCGCCGAGCGGCTGCCGGATCGAGGTCCGGCTGCCCGGGCGGCGCCAGGTCGAGGGCCAGGACATTTGTCACAGATCCGACACAGACGCATACGAAGATCGTTAGAGGATTTCCGTGGGGGTTTGTCCGTTTTCCTGCGGATATAGCCCCTCGCCGAGGTCGATCGGTTCCCCTCAGATGCGGCTTTCTAACGTACTTTTTCGGCCAAAGTGCAGGTCAGGACTGTGATCTGGGTGACGCCTGGCCCCCGGGGACTGCGCGATCACTGGTCAGGGGCGTAGCCTTAATCCCCGCTGTCCAAACATCCCAAAAGGAAGCGGAAGAGGGCGGTTGCCGCCGTGTCGCCACAGTCCCCTGAAACCCCCAACAGCTCGGCAAGCTCCACTGGCTTCGGCCCCAATGAGTGGCTCGTCGACGAGATCTACCAGCAGTACCTCCAGGACCCGAACTCGGTCGACCGAGCCTGGTGGGACTTTTTCGCCGACTACAAGCCCGGTACCGAGGTGACCCCAGTGACCCAGGCCGCGACCCAGGCCGGCCCCACGCCGACCCCTGCCGCTGCCCCCGCGCCCGCCGCCGCTGCTGCTCCGGCCGCGACCGCCCCCGCCGCACCGGCCGCTCCGGCCGCTCCGGCTCCGGCTGCCGCCCCGCTCGCCGCCGCGCCCGCCGCGCCCCCGGCCCCGAAGGCCGCCGCCCCGGCCGTGGCCGCGCCGGCCCCGGCCGCCGGCCCCGAGCTGATCCAGCTGCGCGGCCCGGCCAAGGCCGTCGCCACCAACATGGACGCCTCGCTGGAGGTGCCGACCGCGACCTCGGTCCGCGCCGTGCCGGCGAAGCTGTTGATCGACAACCGCATCGTCATCAACAACCACCTGCAGCGCGCCCGTGGCGGCAAGGTCTCCTTCACCCACCTGATCGGCTACGCCCTGGTCCAGGCCATCAAGGCCTCCCCGGGGATGAACTACAGCTACAAGGTGGAGGACGGCAAGGCCTTCCTGGTCAAGCCGGAGCACGTCAACCTCGGCCTGGCGATCGACCTGGTCAAGCCGAACGGCGACCGCCAGCTGGTCGTCGCGGCGATCAAGAAGGCCGAGACGCTCGACTTCTTCGGCTTCTGGCAGGCCTACGAGGACATCGTCCGCCGGGCCCGCGCCAACAAGCTGACCATGGACGACTTCACCGGCGTCACGGTCTCGCTGACCAACCCCGGCGGCATCGGCACCGTGCACTCCGTGCCGCGCCTGATGCAGAACCAGGGCACCATCGTCGGCGTCGGCGCCATGGAGTACCCGGCCGAGTTCCAGGGCTCCGCCCCGGAGACCCTGGCCCGCCTGGGCGTCTCCAAGATCATGACGCTGACCTCGACCTACGACCACCGCGTCATCCAGGGCGCGGCGTCGGGCGAGTTCCTGCGCACGATCCACCAGCTGCTGCTCGGGCAGAACGGCTTCTACGACGAGATCTTCGAGTCGCTGCGGATCCCGTACGAGCCGGTCCGCTGGGCCACCGACGTCGCCACCACCCACGACGACGAGGTCAACAAGACCGCCCGCGTCATGGAGCTCATCCACGCGTACCGCGTGCGCGGCCACCTGATGGCCGACACCGACCCGCTGGAGTACAAGCAGCGCAAGCACCCCGACCTGGACGTCGTCCAGCACGGCCTCACCCTGTGGGACCTGGAGCGCGAGTTCGCGGTCGGCGGCTTCGGCAGCCAGAAGATGATGAAGCTCCGCGACATCCTCGGCCTGCTGCGCAACACGTACTGCCGCACCGTCGGCATCGAGTACATGCACATCCAGGACCCGAAGCAGCGCAAGTGGCTGCAGGAGCGCCTGGAGAAGCCGTACACCAAGCCGGAGCGCGAGGAGCAGCTGCGGATCCTCCGCCGCCTGAACTCGGCCGAGGCCTTCGAGACCTTCCTGCAGACCAAGTACGTCGGGCAGAAGCGGTTCTCGCTGGAGGGCGGCGAGTCGCTCATCCCGCTGCTGGACGCCACCATCGACGCCGCCGCCGAGCACCGCCTCGACGAGGCCGTCATCGGCATGGCCCACCGCGGCCGCCTGAACGTGCTGGCCAACATCGTCGGCAAGCCGTACGCCCGGATCTTCGGCGAGTTCGAGGGCAACCTCGACCCGAAGTCGATGCACGGCTCGGGCGACGTCAAGTACCACCTGGGCGCCGAGGGCACCTTCACCGGCCTGGACGGCGAGACCATCAAGGTCTCGCTGGCCGCCAACCCGTCCCACCTGGAGACGGTCGACCCGGTCGTCGAGGGCATCGTCCGCGCCAAGCAGGACATCCTGGACCAGGGCGGCACCACCTTCCCGGTGCTGCCGATCCAGGTCCACGGCGACGCGGCCTTCGCCGGCCAGGGCGTGGTCGCGGAGACCCTGAACATGTCGCAGCTGCGCGGCTACCGCACCGGCGGCACGATCCACCTGGTGGTCAACAACCAGGTCGGCTTCACCGCCGCCCCGGCGTCCTCGCGCTCCTCGATGTACTGCACCGACGTGGCCCGGATGATCGAGGCCCCGATCTTCCACGTGAACGGCGACGACCCGGAGGCCGTGGTCCGCGTCGCGCGGCTCGCCTTCGAGTTCCGCCAGGAGTTCCACAAGGACGTGGTGATCGACCTCATCTGCTACCGCCGCCGCGGTCACAACGAGGCCGACAACCCGTCGTTCACCCAGCCGCTGATGTACGACCTGATCGACAAGAAGCGCTCGGTGCGCAAGCTGTACACCGAGGGCCTGATCGGTCGCGGCGACATCACCATGGAAGAGGCGGAGCAGGCGCTCCAGGACTTCCAGGGCCAGCTGGAGAAGGTCTTCGCCGAGGTCCGCGACGCGGCCCAGACGCCAGCCGACGCCACCGCCGGCAAGCCGGTCGCCGACTTCCCGGTCTCCATCCAGACCGGCATCTCCCAGGAGATGGTCAAGCGGATCGCCGCCTCGCAGGTCAACCTGCCGGACTGGCTGACCGTCCACCCGCGCCTGCTGCCGCAGCTGCAGCGCCGCGCCGCCTCGGTCGAGGACAACACCATCGACTGGGCGATGGGCGAGACCCTCGCCATCGGCTCGCTGCTCATGGAGGGCCACCCGGTCCGCCTGGCCGGCCAGGACAGCCGCCGCGGCACCTTCGGCCAGCGGCACGCCGTCCTGATCGACCGCAAGACCGGCGAGGACTACACCCCGCTGCAGTACCTCACCGAGGACCAGGCCCGCTACACCGTCTACGACAGCCTGCTGTCGGAGTACGCGGCCATGGGCTTCGAGTACGGCTACTCGCTGACCCGCCCGAACGCGCTGGTCATGTGGGAGGCGCAGTTCGGCGACTTCGTCAACGGCGCGCAGACCGTGGTGGACGAGTACATCGCCTCCGCCGAGCAGAAGTGGGGCCAGCACTCCGGCGTCACCCTGCTGCTGCCGCACGGCTACGAGGGCCAGGGCCCGGACCACTCGTCCGCCCGCCCGGAGCGCTTCCTCCAGCTGTGCGCGCAGAACAACATGACGGTCGCCATGCCGACCCTGCCGTCGAACTACTTCCACCTGCTGCGCTGGCAGGCGCACAACCCGCACCACAAGCCGCTGGTCGTCTTCACCCCGAAGTCGATGCTGCGTCTGAAGGCCGCGGCAAGTGCGACCGAGGAGTTCCTGTCCGGCTCGTTCCGCCCGGTCATCGGCGACACCACCGTCGACCCGGCGCAGGTCCGCAAGGTGGTCATCACCGCCGGCAAGTTCTACTACGACCTGGAGGCGGCCCGCACCGAGCGCGGCGTCACCGACACCGCGATCGTCCGGGTCGAGCGGCTCTACCCGCTGCCGGTGGCCGAGCTCCAGGAGGAGCTGGCCCGCTACGGTGAGAACGTCCAGTTCGTCTGGGCGCAGGAGGAGCCGGACAACCAGGGTGCCTGGCCGTTCATCGCGATGAACCTGGTCGACCACCTGCAGGTCGTCATCGGCCGCAGCGCCGGCGGCTCCCGCCTGCGCCGCGTCGCCCGCACGACGGCTTCGTCGCCCGCGGTCGGCTCGGCCAAGCGGCACGCCGCCGAGCAGCGCGCGCTGATCGAAGAGGTCTTCTCGCTCTGACGCTCTGACGCGCTGAAGCTCCGAGGGCTCACCGGCCCCCGCCCTCCCACCCGGGAGGACGGGGGCCGCGTCGTTTCCCGGCAGAACCGTTTCACCGTCACGCCATGTCAAGGTCCCAGCTCTGCAACCAAACCGGAACCGCCGTGCACGAGCTCCTGACGGGTCGATAGGTTATGCCTGCCGGTCGGACACCGGGCGCCCGTCATCGCGCCCCGCCACCGCCCCGGCCGTACGACCTCACCGCTCTCCCAGGGGGATCACCACATGACCGCCGACACGCCTCGGGACGCCGCGAAGCTCCCGCCGGTCTTCCAGCCCCTCCTCCCGGAGGATCCCAAGGAGGTGGGCGGCTACCGGCTGTTCGCCCGCCTCGGCGCCGGCGGCATGGGCCGGGTCTACCTCTCCTACACCCCGGGCGGGCGCCCGGTCGCGCTCAAGGTGGTGCGCCCCGAGTTCGCCGAGGACGGCGAGTTCCGGCGCCGCTTCGCCCAGGAGGTCAGCAACGCCCAGCGGATCCACGGGCTCTACACCGCGCAGGTGATCGACTCCGGCGGCCTGGACAGCGACGCCCCCTGGCTGGTCACCGCCTACGTCCCGGGCCCGTCCCTGCAGCAGGTGGTCCGCGAGCACGGCGCGCTGCCGGTGCGCACCGTCCTGCTCCTGATGGGCGGCATCGCCGAGGCCCTGCAGGCGATCCACAGCGTCGAGGTGGTCCACCGCGACCTCAAGCCCGCCAACGTGCTGGTCGCCGGGGACGGCCCGCGGGTGATCGACTTCGGCATCGCCCGGGCCGCCGACGCCACCGCGCTGACCGGCACCGGCTACCGGATCGGCTCCCCCGCCTTCATGTCCCCCGAGCAGGCCCAGGGCCGCCCGGTCACCCCGGCCACCGACGTCTTCGCGCTCGGCGCCCTGGCCGCGTACGTGGCCGGCGGCACCGCGCCCTTCGGCGACGGCCCGGACACCGCGGTGCTCTACCGGGTGGTGCACGAGGACGCCGACCTGTCGGCCGTCCCGGCGGACCTGCGCGAGCTGATCCAGCGCTGCCTGGCGAAGAACCCGGAGGACCGGCCGAAGCCCGCCGAGATCATCCAGGTCGCCCGCAACCACCCCGAGGTCGGCGGCCAGCTGCGGTTCGCCGACGACTGGCTGCCGCGCCAGGTCAACACCGAGATCACCCGCCGCTCCGACCTCCCCAAGACCCCGCCCACCCCGCTGCCGGCCGCGCCGGCCACCCCGCCCACGCCGGTGCCCGCGATGCCCGCCGCCCCGGCCACTCCCCCGCCGCCGGCCGTCGCGCCGACCCACCCGGCCACCGCCGTGCAGCCGCAGCAGCCCGTGGCACCCCCGCCGGGCTTCACGCCGCCGCCGCTCGGCTCGTACGGCGCCCCGCAGCCGCCCACCGAGTCGCCGACCGCCCCGGTGCTGCCCTCGCCGCCGACCGTCCAGCTCCGGCAGGAGCCGCCGACCTTCGACACCCCGCCGCCCGGCCCGGTGGTGACCTCCGACCCGGCGCCCGAGCCGGAGCCCAAGCGCAAGGGCGGGGTGTCCTGGAAGGTGCTGCTCACCGTCGCCCTGGTGATGGCCGTCGGCGGCACCGCGGGCGGCGTGGTCCTGATGAAGAAGCTGAACGACGGCGACAAGAAGAAGGACTCCTCCAACGCCGCCCCCGCCACCGGCGGGCCGGCCGCCTCCAAGCCGGCGGCGGCCCCGACCGAGACTTCCTCCCCCAGCCCGAGCAGTACGGTCACCAACTCGCCGGTGACGGCCGGCCCTTCACAGTCCGCCTCGGGCGCCGTCTCGGCCCCGGCCCGGCCGACCGGTTACACCCTGCTGCTGGACAAGAAGGCGCTCTCGATCCCGGCCGCCGACTACTCCTCCGACGCGTACCGGATCGACCTGGTCAACGGCACCGTGGTGCCGCGCAGCAGCAGCGGCCTGAAGTGGGGCCTCGGCGTCACCAACAACGGCGCCGGCTTGAAGGCCAACGCGTTCGAGAGCTCCGGGGACGAGCGGTCGGACTTCGCCGTGATCACGGACTCCACGGTGACGGCCGAGCAGTGCGCCGCCGCGATCGACTCCCGTCCGGACACCGACCTGTCCTACAACCGGGTCGCGCCCGGGCGCCTGCTCTGCATCCGCGACCGGGTCTCCCGGAACATCGCCATCGCCGCGATCAGCACGGCGGACGCGACCACCGGCGCCGCCTCGCTCACCGTCAGCACCTGGCGGGCCAGCTGACCGGTCTATCCTGACCAGGTCAATCCCCATCGGACCGGAGCGAACCGTGTACTTCACCGACCGAGGCATCGAGGAGCTGGCGAACCGCCGCGGCGAGGAGGAGGTCAGCTTCGACTGGCTGGCCGAGCGCCTGCGCGAGTTCGTCGACCTCAACCCGGACTTCGAGATCCCGGTCGAGCGGCTGGCCACCTGGCTGGCCCGGCTCGACGACGAGGACGACGAGTGACCCGGTGACGGCCGTCGAGAGGCCCGGGAGGCGGTTGCCTCCCGGGCCTCTCGCATGTCCCGGTGCCCTCTCCGCCCGGTCTCGCCCGGGTGTCCCGTAGGGGAAGGCTCGGGGGCGGATCGGGGTCGGGTCCGGGGTCGGGCACGCTTGATTTTCCCGTCACGCGATATATCGTCTTTAAAAGAGAACGCGATACATCGCGATCCGCGACGGGAGGCGGCAGAGATGAGCCAGTGGACGATCGAGGAGCCCGGCAGGACCACCGTGGACGAGCCGGTCCGCGCCCTGCACGTGCGGGTCATCGAGGGCACCGTGAACGTGGTGGCCGCCGAGGGCCCGGCCCGCCTGGAGGTCACCGAGCTCCAGGGCGACCCGCTGCACGTGACGCTGGTGGACGGCGTGCTGACGGTCACCTACAAGGACCTCAACAGCTGGGGCGAGTTCGGCGACTGGCTCAAGTCGGTCGGCTCGGTCAAGAGCTTCTTCGGCTCCCTCAAGCGCAAGCGGGTCGTCGGCATCACCCTCACCGTCCCGGCCGACGCCGAGGTCAAGGTCGGCACCGTCTCCGCCGACGCCACCGTCTCCGGCGTGGCCGGGCACGTCTCGGTGCAGAGCGCCAACGGCGACGCCACCCTGGTCGGACTGACCGGGCGCACCGACGCCAACACCGTCACCGGCGACGTGGACGCCCAGTCGATCGGCGGCCAGCTCCGGGTCAACACCGTCTCCGGGCAGCTCACGGTGGTCGCCGGCACCGCCGACCGGGTCCAGGCGAACGCCGTCACCGGCGCCGTCACCCTGGACCTCGACGTCGACGGCGCGGCCGACGTCAAGGTCAGCACCGTCAGCGGCCCGGTCGTGGTCCGGATCCCCTCCCGCACCGACGCCAAGGTCGAGGCCGGCTCCACCAGCGGCGACATCTCCAGCAGCTTCGAGCAGCTCAAGCTGAGCAGCACCTGGGGCGCCAAGAAGCTCTCCGGCCAGCTCGGCGAGGGCCGCGGCAGCCTCGGCGTCACCACCGTCTCCGGCTCGGTGACCGTGCTGAGCCGTCCCGAGCCCGAGGACGAGGGCCCGGCCAAGGAGCTCCCCGCCGCCGGCAAGCCCGACTTCACCAAGGAGGCCTGAGATGACCCCCGTCTTCGGCCACGGCCGGCTCCGCCTCTACCTGCTGAAGCTGCTCGACGAGGCACCGCGGCACGGCTACGAGGTGATCCGCCTGCTGGAGGAGCGGTTCCAGGGCCTGTACGCCCCCTCGGCCGGGACGGTCTACCCGCGGCTGGCCAAGCTGGAGCAGGAGGGCCTGGTCGCCCACAGCACCGAGGGCGGCCGCAAGGTCTACCGGCTGACCGACGCCGGTCGCGCCGAACTCGAAGCCCGGCAGGGCGAGTTGGACGAGCTGGAGCTGGAGATCCTGGACTCCGTGGCGCAGCTCGCCGGGGCGATCCGGGAGGACGTCCGGGACAGCGCCAAGGACCTGCGCGAGGAGCTGTGGAAGGCCGCCAAGCAGACCCCCCGACCCGACCGCGCCCCGGGCGACGGCGCCGGCGACGCCTGGTCGGGCCCGTGGGGCGACAACGACGCCTGGCAGCGCACCAAGGAGGAGTTCGCGCAGTTCAAGCGGCAGGCCAAGGAGCAGGCCAAGCGGGCCCGGGAGCAGGAGAAGGCCGCCAAGGCCAAGGCGAAGGCCGCCGAGGACGAGGCCCGGCGGCTGCGCGCCCAGGCCAAGGCCTCGCGCAACGCCGCGCAGCAGGAGGCCCTGCGGATCAAGCGCCGGGTCGAGCAGCAGGTGCGCGAGCACGCGGCCAAGGGCGACTGGCCGACCGGGCTGGCCGAGGGCCTGGCCGAGCTGACCAAGGGCCTGTCCGGCCTGGCCGACGCGGCCCGCTGGGGCAACCCGGTGGACGAGCCCGCCGGGCAGGGCGAGCGGATCGACGTGACCCGGATCGACCTGGACAAGGACGGCCCGGACAAGGACGGGACCGCCACCCCCGCCGACCTGCCCGGATGGACGCACACCGACCCGGCCGGGGACCCGTCCCGCGAGCTGGAGCGGCTGCTCGACCGCTTCCGCGACCAGGTCCGCGACGCGGCCCGGGACGGCGGGGTGAGCGCGGACAAGCTGGCCGAGGCCCGCGCGGTGCTGGGCGCCGCGGGCGAGCGGCTGAGGCGGCTGCTCGGCTGAGCGGCTGAGGCGGCTGCTCGGCTGAGCGGCCGACTGCCGAGCGACCGGCCGACCGCCGGCCCGGCCGAAGGACCCCGGGCCCGGTGCTCCCCCGAGGAGCACCGGGCCCCGACGGGCCCTGGCGTCAGGGGTTGAGGACGATCTTGCCGAAGACCTCGCCCTTGGCCAGCCGGGCGAAGCCCTCCCGGGCCTCGCTCAGCGGCAGCACCGAGTCGATCACCGGGCGGACGCCGGTGTTGGCGCACAGCGCGAGCAGCCCGGCCAGCTCCTCCTTGGTGCCCATGGTCGAGCCGACCACCTTGAGCTCCAGGAAGAAGATCCGGTTCAGCTCGGCGGCGCGCGGGCTGGGTCCAGAGGTGGCACCCGAGATGACGATGGTGCCGCCCGGACGCAGCGACTTCACCGAGTGCGACCAGGTCGCGGCGCCGACCGTCTCCATCACCGCGTCGACCCGCGCGGGCAGCCGGGCGCCGCTCTCGAAGGCCGCGTCGGCGCCCAGCTCCACCGCCCGGCGGCGCTTGGCCTCGTCCCGGCCGGTGACCCAGACCCGCAGGCCGGCCGCCTTGCCGAGGACGACCAGCGCGGTCGCCACGCCGCCGCCGGCGCCCTGCACCAGGACGGTGTCACCGGGCTTGACCCCGGCGTTGGTGAACAGCATCCGGTAGGCCGTCAGCCACGCGGTGGGCAGACAGGCGGCCTCCTCGAAGCTGAGCTCCGCGGGCTTGGGCAGCAGGTTCCAGGTGGGCACCGCGACCCGCTGGGCGAAGGTGCCCTGGTAGCGCTCGGTCAGGATGGACCGCGGTTCGTCCGGGCCCACCCCGTGGCCGCTCTGCCCGATCACCGAGTGGATGACCACCTCGTTGCCGTCCTCGTCGACACCGGCGGCGTCGCAGCCGAGGATCATCGGCAGCTTCTCGGCGGGCAGGCCCACGCCCCGCAGCGACCACAGGTCGTGGTGGTTGAGGCTGGCGGCCTTGACCGTGACCACGCTCCACCCGGGCCGGGCCTGCGGCTCGGGGAGCTCGCCCAACTCCAGTCCGCTGAGCGGGTCGTCGGCATCGATACGTGCGGCGTAGGCAGCAAACATGAACCGGACGATAGCGGCGACGGCCGGGGCCGGGAACCACGCGTGAGTGTGACGCGTGTCCCTGCCCCGGCCGTCCGCGGTCCGTCCGTCAGCCGTTCCTCAGGCCGTCGGCCCGGTTCGTGTCCCGGTTCAGATCCGGGCCACGCCCTCGGCCCGGGCGGCCTCGGCGACGGCCTTGGTGACCGCCGGGGCGACCCGCTCGTCGAACGGCGAGGGGATGACCTTCTGCGGCGTGAGCTCGTCGGCGACGACACCGGCCAGCGCCTTGGCGGCGGCCAGCTTCATGCCTTCGGTGATCCGGCTGGCCCGCACCTGCAGGGCGCCGGCGAAGATGCCGGGGAAGGCCAGCACGTTGTTGATCTGGTTCGGGAAGTCGCTGCGGCCGGTGGCCACGACCGCCGCGTACTTGTGCGCGACCTCGGGGTGGATCTCCGGGTTGGGGTTGGCCATCGCGAAGACGAACGCGCCCTCGGCCATCGTCGCGACGACCTCCTCCGGCACGGTGCCGCCGGAGACGCCGATGAACACGTCGGCGCCGGCCATCGCGTCGGCCAGCGAGCCCTTGAGGCCGGAGCGGTTGGTCCGCGCGGCGATCTCGGCCTTGACGTCGGTGAGGTCGCCGCGGCCCTCGTACACCACGCCCTTGCGGTCGCAGACGGCCACGTCGCCGATGCCGGCGGCCACCAGCATCTTGGCGATGGCGATGCCGGCCGCGCCGGCGCCGGAGATGACGGCCCGCAGCGAGCCGATCTCGCGGCCGGTGACCGCGGCCGCGTTCCAGAGGGCGGCGGTGGTGACGATCGCGGTGCCGTGCTGGTCGTCGTGGAAGACCGGGATGTCCAGGGCGTCCTGGAGGCGGCGCTCGATCTCGAAGCAGCGGGGGGCGGAGATGTCCTCCAGGTTGACCCCGCCGAAGGAGGGCGCCAGCCGGACCACGGTCTCGACGATCTCGTCGACGCCGGTGCAGGCGAGCGCGATCGGCACCGCGTCCACGCCGCCGAACTGCTTGAACAGGATGGCCTTGCCCTCCATCACGGGCAGCGAGGCCTCCGGGCCGATGTCGCCGAGGCCCAGCACGGCGGTGCCGTCGGTGACCACGGCGACGGTGTTGGACTTCCAGGTGTAGTCGTTGACCAGCTCGGGCTGCTCGGCGATGGCCGTGCAGACCCGGGCGACACCGGGGGTGTAGGCGAGGGACAGGTCGTCCGCGTCACGCACCGGGACGGTCGCCCGGATCTCCATCTTGCCGCCGCGGTGCAGCGCGAAAACCGCGTCGACCGGATCGTCGGTGTCCTGGGTGCTGCTGATGATCTCCGCTGCCACGATGACCTCTTCGTCATTGATCTGGCGAGGGCACACGGCCGACGGCGGGACGACCCGTCCGGAAACCGGAAACCGGGTACGCCGAAGCGGACCCGGGGTCGGGGTCGGGGCGCTGTGTCGGGAGGCGCCCTCGGGTGAGGGTTTTATGGGGTCTTGTGTTTGTCCGCGTTAGTGCTACCGGGGCCGAGCCTAGGTCGGACGAAGGCATCGCACCTATGCCTTTTCGTCCTCGTCACGTGCGGTTCATCGCCGCGCTGTCGCGTCCCAGGGGCCCGGCGTCGGAAGCGCCGGGCTCCGGCGGCGGCAACGGCAGTGAGCACACGCGCACCCGCAGGAGTGAACGCAGACGCGAGGGGATTCGGTGCCCCGGATACGGAGTCACGTGAGGACTTCCGTTCCCGGGCACCCCGGGCCTGTCAGGACTCGGCGGTCTGGTTCGAGCGTCCGGGGGTCACCCGGTACGGCATTCTGACACACCCGCCGCCGGGCCCGGCAGGGCGGGATGGCAGGATCGCTTGTCCGCCATTTCGCGTACACCACCGCGACACCGTGGCGACCGCACGTCCCTCCCACAGGAGCCTCCCTCATGCCTCACCCCCTCCCCTTCCGCCGTCCGGCCCTGGCCGGCGCCGTCCTGGCCACCGCCGGTGCCCTCCTGCTGACCGGTTGCGGAGGCGGCGGGCAGGCCGCCGCGGACGACCCGGTCAAGGATGTCCGCAGCAAGCTGCCGAAGGCGCAGCGCTCGGCCGGGGTGCTCCGCATCGGCATGGACGTCAACTACGCCCCGGTGGAGTTCCGCGGCCCGGACGGCAAGCCGACCGGCCTCGACCCGGAGCTCGCCGCCGCCCTCGGCAAGATCCTCGACGTGCGGATCGAGTTCGTCGACACCACGTTCGACAAGCTGATACCGAACCTCCAGGGCAAGCAGTACGACGTGGCGATGTCCGCGCTCAGCGACATCCGCCAGCGCCGCGAGGGCCTGGACGAGAACGGCAAGCCGACCGCCGCCGCCGTGGACTTCGTGGACTACTTCATCGCCGGCACCTCGATCGTCGTCCCGAAGGGCAACCCCAAGGGGATCAAGACCCTGGACGACCTGTGCGGCAAGACCGTCGCGCTCCAGCAGGGCACCACCCAGGACGAGATCATCACCCGCCAGGTGGGGGTCTGCGCCCGGACCGGCCGCCAGCTGACCACGCACAAGCTGGACAGCGACGCCAAGGCGCTGGCCGAGGTCGCCTCCGGCGCGGCCGCGGCCGGGGTGAACGACTTCCCGGTGGCCGCCTACGCGGCGAAGACCACCGACAGCGGCAACCGCTTCGAGGTGACCGGCGCGCAGTCCACCTCCAACCCGTACGGGATCGCGGTGCGCAAGAGCGACACCGAGCTGCGCGACGCGCTGGCCAAGGCGGTCGACCAGCTGATCCGCGGCGGCGAGTACGACAAGATCCTCGCCAAGTGGAACGTCAGCGCCGGCGCGGCGCAGAACGCCGTGGTCAACGGGGGCATCTGAGCGGGCGGGCGGCGGGCCTCCGGGCTGAGCACAGAGGGATCTGCATACTTATGCGCAGGGTGACAGGGGCCCGGGATAGGTCCGAATAGCGGACGGTGTGACCCCTCGTTATCCGATTTTGATCTGGATCAGGGCCACCTGACCGTCATCAGATGGCAGGATTCCCCCCATCTCGGATCGACGGCCACTGGTCGAGGCGGTTCGGTCAACGTCCACCTCGGCGGAGGGTGGCGGAAGCAGTACTCGTAGAACCCTGGGCGGTCCCAGCGTCCAGGCACTGCAGAACCCGGCCTTGCACGTACGACGACGTACGACGCACACCGTACGACGCCGTACGGCTCGCACCCCCGGTGCGCCGCTCCCGCGGCGCGCTCCGCCCGACCTTCTCTCCCAGGAGGAGATCCCCCTCATGACCGCCCGTACCAAGCGCACCCGCCTCTACGCGGCCGGTGTGGTCGCCGCCTCCGTCTCCCTCGTACTGACCGGCTGCAGCAGCAGCAAGAGCGAGGGCAGCGGCGCTCCCAACGCCTCCGCGACCGTCAACGAGGTCAAGGCCGACCCCAAGCTGGCCGCGCTCGTCCCGGACGACGTCAAGTCCGCCGGCAAGCTCGTCGTGGGCGCGGACGCCTCGTACGCCCCGGACGAGTTCAAGGACGACAGCGGCAAGGTCATCGGCATGGACGTCGACCTGGCCACCGCCATCGCCACCAAGCTCGGTCTGAAGGCCGAGGTCCAGGACTCCGGCTTCACCGCGATCATCCCCGGCATCCAGTCGAACAAGTTCCAGCTCGGCATGTCGTCCTTCACGGACAACAAGGAGCGCGAGCAGATCGTCGACATGGTCACCTACTTCAACTCCGGCAGCGCCATCGCCGTGAAGAAGGGCAACCCGGAGAAGATCGACCCCAAGGACCTCTGCGGCAAGAAGGTCGCCGTCCAGACCGGCACCACCCAGGCCGACGAGATCAAGGACACCCGCAACCCGGACTGCGCCAAGGCGGGCAAGCCGGGCGTCCAGAACGACGGCGACAAGTTCGACCTCCAGACGGACGTCACCAACGCCGTGGTCTCCGGCCGCGACCAGGCGATGATGGCCGACTCCCAGGTCGTCGACTACGCGATCAAGCAGTCCGGCGGCCAGCTGGAGAAGGTCGGCGAGACCTACGGCGTGGCCCCCTACGGTGTCGCCCTGGCCAAGGGCTCCAAGCTCACCCCGGCCATCCAGGGTGCCATCCAGTCGCTGATCGACGACGGCACCTACAAGCAGATCCTCACCAAGTGGGGCGTCGAGGCCGGTGCCATCGACAAGTCGACCGTCAACGGCGCCGTCAGCTGACCCCTCGTACGCTTCATCTCTCCCCCGAGGCCACACCGTGAACTCTTTGGACAAGGGGACGGCGGGACAGGGACGGCCTGAGACCATCAAGGCCGTCCCGGTCCGCCACCCCGGACGCTGGGCGGGCGCCGTCGTCATCGCCCTGCTCGCGGCGATGCTGCTGAGCGCCCTCTTCACCAACCCCGCTTTCAAGTGGGACATCGTCGGCAAGTACCTGTTCCACGACAGCATCGTGCACGGCATGGTCGTGACGCTGGAACTGACCGCGCTCTCCATGCTCATGGGGGTGGTCGGCGGCATCGTCCTCGCGGTGATGCGGCTGTCCCCGAACCCGCTGCTCTCCGGCACCGCCTGGGTCTACATCTGGGTCTTCCGCGGCACCCCGGTGCTGGTGCAGCTGGTGATGTGGAACTTCCTCGGCCTGATCTGGGCCAAGCTGTCGATCGGCGTGCCGTGGGGACCGGAGTTCTGGTCCGAGTCGACCAACGTCCTGATCCCGACCTTCGTCGCCGCCCTGCTGGGCCTCGGCCTGAACGAGGCCGCCTACATGGCGGAGATCGTCCGCGGCGGCATCCAGTCGGTGGACGAGGGGCAGACCGAGGCCGCGCACGCGCTCGGCATGAGCCAGTTCCAGACCATGCGGCGGATCATCCTGCCGCAGGCCATGCGGGTGATCATCCCGCCGACCGGCAACGAGACCATCTCGATGCTCAAGACCACCTCGCTGGTCTCGGTGATCTCCCTGGAGGAGATCTTCCGGGCCGGCCAGGTGATCTACTCTCGGAACTACCAGAACATCCCGCTGCTGATCGTCGTCAGCCTCTGGTACCTCTTCTTCACCTCCGTGCTGACCATCGGGCAGTACTACATCGAGCGCCACTACGCCCGGGGCTCCAACCGCACCCTCCCGCCCACCCCGCTGCAACGGCTGCGGGGCCTGTTCGCCGGGAAGCCCGCCCCGAAGACGACGGCCGACGTCGTCCCGGGGCTCGAGGGAGGTGGTCACGTATGACCGATCTGACCAAGACCCCCGCCGACGCCGTCGCGGCCGCCGAGCCCATGGTCCGCGCCGAGAACGTGCACAAGTCCTACGGCCCGGTCGAGGTGCTCAAGGGCATCGACCTGGAGGTCAAGCAGGGCGAGGTGTTCTGCCTGATCGGCCCGTCCGGCTCCGGCAAGTCGACCTTCCTGCGGTGCATCAACCACCTGGAGAAGATCAACGGCGGCCGCCTCTGGGTGGACGGCGAGCTGGTCGGCTACCAGCAGCGGGGCGACAAGCTCCACGAGCTCAGGGACCGCGAGGTCGCCGTCAAGCGGCGCGACATCGGCATGGTCTTCCAGCGCTTCAACCTGTTCCCGCACATGACGGCCATAGAGAACGTCATCGAGGCGCCGGTCCAGGTCAAGGGCGAGAACAAGGCCGCCGCCCGCGAGCGCGGGATGGCCCTGCTGGAGCGGGTCGGCCTCGCCGACAAGGCGAAGAACTACCCCTCCCAGCTCTCCGGCGGCCAGCAGCAGCGCGTCGCGATCGCCCGCGCGCTGGCCATGAAGCCCAAGCTGATGCTCTTCGACGAGCCCACCTCGGCGCTCGACCCGGAGCTGGTCGGCGACGTCCTCGACGTCATGCGCGGCCTCGCCGAGGAGGGCATGACGATGGTGGTCGTCACCCACGAGATGGGCTTCGCCCGCGAGGTCGGTGACGCGCTGGTGTTCATGGACGGCGGCGTGGTCGTCGAGGCCGGCAACCCCCGCGAGGTCCTCACCAACCCGCAGCACGAGCGCACCAGGGCCTTCCTCTCCAAGGTGCTCTGAGCCCGTACCGTCGGCGCCCGGCAGGCAGCTCCTGCCGGGCGCCGACGTTTTCCTCGCCCTGGTAATAGGCTGGAAGCAGTCAGCCCGTTACCGATCTTCTGGAAGGACCTCCGTGGAGCTCGCCTCGTACGCCGATCTCGCCGTTCGGCTGGTGAACACCGAGGAGCCCGAGCGCGGCACCGACGCGCTGACCTCCGTGGACGCGGTCCGCGCCCTCTTCTCCGACTCCTCGCGGGCCGCCGCGCTCGCCGACGAGTCCGACCTGCCCCGGCTCCGGGCCGTACGGACCCGGCTGCGCGGCGTCTTCGAGGCCGCCGCCGACGGGGACGAGATCCGGGGCGTCGACCTGCTGAACAGCCTGCTGATGGAGTACCCCGTCAGCCCGCTGGTCTCCGGGCACGACTACCTGGACGACGCCGGACGGCCGCGCTGGCACCTGCACCTGGCCGACAACTCGCCGACCGCCACCGCGCACTTCAGCGCGGTCGCCTGCATGGGCCTGGCCGTCCACCTGACCGAGCTGGGCGCCGACCGGCTGGGCATCTGCCAGGCCGCGCCCTGCCGCAACGCCTACCTGGACACCTCGACCAACCGGTCCCGCCGCTACTGCTCGGACCGCTGCGCGACCCGGGCCAACGTGGCCGCCTACCGGGCCCGCAAGCGCCAGGAGGCGGAGGCCGCGCTGGGCGGCAAGCCGTAGGGCTTCCTCCGCCGTCCCCAGGCGTCCTCCGCCGTCCTCAGACGTCCTCCTCGGGCGTCCTCAGACGTCTTCCGCCCAGACGCCCAGGCGGCGGGCCAGGCCCGGCACCCGGGCCAGCGGCGGGGCGAGCAGCAGCCGCTCCAGCCGGCGGCCCGGCGCCAGCCAGGCCGGGTGGGGGCGCAGCCGCAGCAGCACCCGGCCGAGCACCAGCTCGTCCGGGACGGCACCGTAGCTGCGGCTGTCGCTGTCCACCGGACGGTTGTCGGAGAGCAGCCACCAGCCCCCGGCCCGGCGCCCGGCGGCCCGCTTCACCACCAGCAGGTCCTGCTGGAAGGGGTGCCGGAAGAGCACCACGGCCCCCGGCCGGATCGGCGCGCCGTAGCGGACCAGCAGCTGGTCGCCCTCGCGCAGGGTCGGGACCATCGACGGGCCCGCCACGTCGACCAGCCCGAACGGCAGGGCACCGCCCCGCTCCCGGCCCACCGGTTCCGTGCTCCGTGCCACGACTCCTCCTCCCGCCCCCGTCCGGCCCCAGTCTGCCGTACGGACCGTCACCTGTTCGATGTCCGGATTGGCCTGGTTCCGGGTCCGTCTTTTGCCCTAGGCCCACCGCCCGATCGCGAAACCACGAGGGCGGAAGGGTAATCTCGGGCGCGGGAAGACGATCTAAGGAAGGACTCCCATGTTCTCTCGTCTGTTTGCACCGCGTGCCACCGCCCACGCCCACTGTGACCTGCCCTGCGGCGTGTACGACCCGGCGCAGGCCCGGATCGAGGCCGAGTCGGTCAAGGCCACCCAGGAGAAGTACCAGGCCAACGAGGACGCGCACTTCCGCGCCCGCGCCGTCATCATCAAGGAGCAGCGCGCCGAGGCCGTCAAGCACCACATCTCGGTGCTGTGGAGCGACTACTTCAAGGCCCCGCACTTCGAGAAGTACCCGCAGCTGCACCAGCTGATCAACGACACTCTGAAGGCCGCCTCGGCCGCCAAGGCGTCGACCGACCCGGCCACCGGCCAGGCCCTGCTGGACCTGATCGCCGAGGTCGACAAGATCTTCTGGGAGACCAAGCAGGCCTGAGCCTGACGCGTCGCCACCCGACCGCCCCCGTCCGCACCGCCGGACGGGGGCGGTCGTGCGTTCCCGTCCGGCCCGAAGCTGGTAAGGGTCACAGGTGCTGAGCGGCTGTTATGCTGCCAGGGCGTCCGAGGGGGAAGTCCGGTGCGAATCCGGCGCTGACCCGCAACGGTGAGCGCGGTCCCAGAGACCGTGCCAGCCCGATCGCCCCCGGCCGCTGACCTCCCGACAACTCGCCGCGGACTGCGAGGGGAACGGCGCCCCGGCACGCCCGCGGACCGCGCCCGCCCCGGCGCGCCCCCGGCCCGAGGCAAGGCGCACCCGTGAACCGCGCACCCGCGAACCGAGCGGCCGGCCCGCCCGTCAGCCGCATACCCGCGCTCCCGCTCGCCGCCGGCCTCGCCGCGGCCCTGCTGCTCTCCCTGGTCTGCGGGGTCGCGTTCGGCTCCTCCGAGCTCGGACTCCCCCGCGTGCTGCGGCTGCTGGGCGCCGGGCTGACGGGCGGTCGGCTGGAGGCCGGCGAGGCGGCCGGGTACGCCATCGTCTGGGAGATCCGGCTGCCGCGCACCGTCCTGGCCGCCGTGGTCGGCGCCGGGCTGGCCGCCACCGGGGTCGCCGTCCAGGCGCTGGTGCGCAACGCGCTCGCCGACCCCTTCGTCCTCGGCATCTCCTCCGGCGCGGCCGTCGGCGCCAACGCCGTGCTGCTGTTCGGCGCCTTCGCCTCGCTCGGGGTGTGGGCGGTCTCCGCCTCCGCCTTCGGCTCCGCGCTGGTCGCGATGGCGCTGGTCTACCTCGCCGCCCGCACCGCGTACGGGCTCACCCCGCTGCGGCTGGTGCTCACCGGCACCGCCCTCTCCTACGGCTTCTCGGCCGGCACCACCCTGATGGTCTTCGCCGCCGACCGCGGCGAGGCCGCCCGGGACGCCATGATGTGGCTGCTCGGCAGCCTCGGCGGCGCCACCTGGGGCTCGGTGCCGATCGCCGCCGCCACCGTCCTGGCCGGGCTCGCGTACCTGGCCTGCGCCGCCGGACGGCTGGACGCGCTGGCCATGGGCGACGAGACCTCCGCCTCGCTCGGGGTGGACCCGAACCGGCTGCGCCGCGAACTGTTCGTGGTGACCGCCGCCGTCACCGGCACGGTGGTCGCGGTCAGCGGGGCGATCGGCTTCGTCGGGCTGCTGGTGCCGCACCTGGTGCGGATGCTGGTCGGCGCCGGGCACCGCCGGGTGCTGCTGGTCGCCCCGCTCGCCGGCGCCCTGCTGCTGGTCTGGGTGGACATCGCCTCCCGCACCCTGCTCGCGCCCGCCGAACTGCCCGTCGGGGTGTTCACCGCCGTGCTCGGCGTCCCCGTCTTCCTGCTGATGATGCGCCGCCGCGGCCACGCCTTCGGAGGCAACCGGTGACCGACCCGGCCCTGGTGACCGACCCGGCCCTGGTGACCGACCCGACCCTGGTGACCGACCCGACCCTGGTGACCGGCCCGACCGGCCGGACCGGTCCGGCGGGGGCGCAGGACCTCGACGTCGACGCCGTCTCGGTGGAGCTGGCCGGCACCCGGCTGGTCCACGAGGTGAGCCTGGCGGCCGCCGCCGGGCAGGTGATCGGACTGGTCGGGCCGAACGGCAGCGGCAAGTCGACCCTGCTGCGCTGCGTCTACCGGGTGCTGAAGCCGGCCGGCGGGGCGGTCCGGCTGGACGGCGCCGACCTGCACGCGCTCACCGCCCGCGAGTCGGCCCGTCGGGTGGCCGCGCTGACCCAGGAGCACTCCGCCGAGTTCGACTTCACGGTGGCCGAGGTCGTCGCCATGGGCCGGCTGCCGCACCGGCGCGGCTTCGGCGCCCCGGCCGAGGGGGACCGGGAGCGCTGCGCCGAGGCCCTGCGCAAGGTCCGGGCCGGGCACCTCGCCGAACGGGGCTTCCTGAGCCTGTCCGGGGGCGAGAAGCAGCGGGTGCTGTTCGCCCGGGCGCTCGTCCAGGAGCCGCGCCTGCTGGTCCTCGACGAACCCACCAACCACCTCGACATCGCCCACCAGTTGGAGGTCCTGGCGCTGGCCCGCGAGGCCGGGCCGACGGTGCTCACGGCACTGCACGACCTCAACCTGGCGGCGGGCCACTGCGACCTGCTGTACGTGCTCCGGGAGGGCCGGATCGTGGCCTCCGGGCCACCCGGCGAGGTGCTCCGCCCCGCCCTGCTGGCCGAGGTGTTCGGCGTCCGGGCCACCCCGGTCCGGCACCCGGGGACGGGCGCCGTCCAGCTGCTGTTCGACCGCCTCGACCGTCCCGACCGCCTCGACCGCTCCGCCGACGCCTGAGCCCTGCGCCCGGGCCCGACGCCTGAGCCCGACGCCTCCCCCGCCGTCCGACCCCGAAGGAACCACCGTGCGCACCAAGGCCGTTGCCGCCGCCACCCTGCTCGTCCTCGGACTCACCGCCTGCGGCGCCGAGATCGCCCCGGGCGAAGCCGCCACCGCCTCCGCCCACTACCCGGTGACCGTGGAGAACTGCGGCGAGAAGCTCACCTTCGCGCAGAAGCCCGCCCGGGTGGTCACCAACGACGTCAACATCACCGAGCTGATGCTCGCCCTCGGCCTCGCCGACCGGATGGCCGGCTACGTCATGCCGGACGACAAGGGCAAGGTCGACCAGGTGCCCTGGAAGGACGGCTACCAGCAGACCACCTGGCTCTCCAAGAAGACCCTCACCAAGGAGATCGCGCTGGACGCCGGGGCCGACCTGGTCCTGGCCGGCTGGCACTACGGCTTCGACGAGGGCAGCGGCGTCACCCCGCAGGCGTTCAAGGCCCTCGGCATCGGCTCGTACGTGCTCAGCGAGTCCTGCCGCAGCGGCAAGGGCACCGAGCGCGGCGTGATGGACCCGCTGGAGGCGCTCTACACCGACCTGGCCAACCTCGGCGAGGTCTTCGACGTCAAGGACCGCGCCGACCGGCTGATCGCCGACGCCAGGGCCCGGATCGCCGCCGTCCCGCAGCCCGAGCGCCGCCCGTCCGTCTTCCTGTACGACAGCGGGCAGGACAAGCCGTACACCGCCGGGAAGTTCGCCGCCGCGAACGAGATCATCGCCAAGGCCGGCGGGACCAACATCATGGCCGACCTCGCCGACACCTGGGTCACCGCCGGCTGGGAGAGCGTGGTGCGGCGCGACCCCGAGGTGATCGTGATCAACGACTACGCGACCCCGAACGCCGAGGAGAAGCGGAGGTTCCTCACGTCCTTCCCGCCGCTGGCGAACGTCTCCGCGATCAAGAACGACCGGATCTTCGTCCTGGACTACGTCGACCTGGTGGAGAGCCCGCGCAACCCCGCCGCGATCGGCGCCCTGGCCGACTACCTGCGCACCGTGACACCCCGCTGACCGGCCGGGACCGGCGCTCCTCCGGTGCGCGGGCCCCGGGCGTACGCTCTAGGTACGAGCCGACGGACCCCGACCGGAGGAGCGAGATCATGACCACCACGGCGACCCCCGCCGCCTTCGACACCCGCGCACTGCGCGAGGGGATCGAGCGCCGCGACGCCGAGGCCCTCCTGGCGCTCTACGCGGAGGACGCCGAACTGCGCATGGTCGACCGGAAGACCCAGCCCAGCCACCCCCTGGTGATGCACGGGCTGGAGGAGATCGGCGCGATGCTGGGCGACATCTACGGCCGCGAGATGACCCACAAGCTGGAGCAGGTGGTCGTCCAGGGCGACCACGTCGCCTTCATGGAGTCCTGCCGCTACCCGGACGGCGTCCGGGTGCTGATGGCCTCGATGGCGGACCTCAGGGACGGCCGGATCGTCGATCAGACGTCCATCCAGGCCTGGGACGAGACGGGGCCCGAGCAGTAGGCTCGCAGGCATGATCCGCACCGCCGTCGCCACCGACGTTCCCGTCATCCACGCCATGATCCGCGAGCTCGCGGAGTACGAGAAGGCCGCGCACGAGGCGGTGGCCACCGAGGAGCAGCTGCACGACGCGCTGTTCGGCGCCGACCCGGCGGTGTTCGGCCTGATCGCGGAGGACGTCGCGGCGGACGGGACGGCCGGCGAGCCGGTCGGCTTCGCCCTCTGGTTCCGCAACTTCTCGACCTGGCGAGGCACCCACGGGATCTACCTGGAGGACCTGTACGTCCGCCCGGAGGCGCGCGGCGGCGGCCACGGCAAGGCGCTGCTGCTGGAGCTCGCCCGGATCGCCGTGGAGCGCGGCTACTCCCGGGTCGAGTGGTCGGTGCTGGACTGGAACCGGCCCTCGATCGACTTCTACAAGTCGCTCGGCGCGGTGCCGATGGACGAGTGGACCGTCTACCGTCTCACCGACGAGGCGCTGGCGGCGGCCGGCCGCCGCTGAGCGGACCGGAGCAGTCCGGGAAAGGGTCTGCCACCCTGCGTCGCAATGCCTTACCATCAGTAACTCCCGAACCGGGGTGCGGTAGGGCACGGCGATGGCGGACCCGCAGAACCGGTACCCCTGGAAAGGGGTGGCGCGGTGTTCCTTTGCGGAGCGACGAGCCTGGGTAACAAGCGGGGTACCAAGCAAGCACAGCGCGTCACCCAGGAGGCAAGGGTGTCCCAGATCGACGGCGATCTCGGCGTTCAGGATTTCGTGGAAGTCCGGCTCCCCGCGGCGGGGGCCTACCTCTCCGTGCTGCGAACGGCGACGGCCGGGCTGGCGGCCCGGCTGGACTTCACCCTCGACGAGATCGAGGACCTGCGGATCGCGGTCGACGAGGCCTGCGCCATCCTGCTCCAGCAGGCGGTGCCCGGCTCCGTCCTGTCCTGCGAGTTCCGGCTGGTCGGCGACTCGCTCAAGGTGACCGTGTCCGCCCCGACCACCGACGGCAAGGCCCCCGAGCGGGACACCTTCGCCTGGACCGTGCTCTCCGCGCTGGCCGGCGAGGTCGACTCGTCGGTCGGCGAGGACAAGACCGTTTCGATCAGCCTGCACAAGAAGCGCGGCGGGTCCACCGCCCACTAGCGGGCGCCGGACCCCACCGCGCGGACCGCGCAGCACCGAGCAGCACCCGCTCAAGGGCCGTCCGCCGCCACCCCTCCCGGGGCCCGGCGGACGGCTCCCGGTACCGCCCAGGGCGGTACGACCAACGAGACGATTCCGGGGCCGCCGGCCCCGGTGCTCCCGGAACGGAACGGGGGAATGGCCGTGAGTGATCTGGACCGTACCGGCCTCGCGACGGCGGGACCCGCCGTACCGACCCAGGCGAGCGTTCCCGGCCTCGCCGCCAACGACGAAGCGCACCCGAAGGACGCCCACCGGATGAGCCACCCGACCGAGCCGACGTCCGAGCCGACGCCCGACTCCGTACCCCCGCCGGATCCGGCGGACCGGGCGGACGGGACGGCCGGGCCGGCCGAGACGTCCGAAACGGCCGAGCCCGCCGGGACGACCGAGACGGAGCCGCACGGCGCCGTGCCCGCCCAGGGCACGCACCGCTCCGGCGCCCCGGACCGGGAGGCCGCCCGCGCGCTGTTCGTCCGCCTGTCGGCGCTGCCCGAGGGCTCGCCGGAGCGGGTCGAGCTGCGCAACCAGCTGGTGCGGATGCACATCCCGCTGGTCGAGCACCTGGCCCGGCGCTTCCGCAACCGCGGCGAGCCGCTGGACGACCTCACCCAGGTCGCCACCATCGGCCTGATCAAGTCGGTGGACCGCTTCGACCACGAGCGCGGGGTCGAGTTCTCCACCTACGCGACGCCGACCATCGTCGGGGAGATCAAGCGGCACTTCCGCGACAAGGGCTGGGCGGTGCGCGTCCCGCGCCGGCTGCAGGAGCTGCGGCTGTCGCTCACCACGGCGACCAGCGAGCTCTCCCAGCGGCACGGCCGCTCCCCCACGGTGCACGAGCTGGCCGAGCACCTGGGGATCTCCGAGGAGGACGTCCTGGAGGGCCTGGAGTCCGCCAACGCGTACTCCACGCTGTCCCTGGACGTGCCGGACAGCGACGACGAGTCGCCGGCCGTCGCGGACACCCTGGGCGCCACCGACGAGGCGCTGGAGGGCGTCGAGTACCGCGAGTCGCTCAAGCCGCTGCTGGCCCAACTGCCGCCCCGGGAACAGAAGATCCTGGTGCTGCGGTTCTTCCGGAACATGACCCAGTCGCAGATCGCCGCCGAGGTGGGGATCTCCCAGATGCACGTGTCCCGGCTGCTCGCCCGGACGCTGGCCCAGCTGCGGGAGAAGCTCCTGGTCGAGGAGTAGGACCGGGCCGGCCCGGCCCGCGCCCGACGGCCGTCCGGCTCCTGCCGGGCGGCCGTCCGGCTCCGGCGGTCCCGCGCGCTCAGTCCTCGGACGGGGCGTACAGGGCCGCCGTCGACCTCGGGTTCAGCAGCGAGCCGATGCCCACCAGCCCGAGCAGGCCGACCAGCACGCCGACCGCGACCATCGCGCCGCCGCTCTGGACCATGTAGTAGGCGACCGGCAGGCAGATCGAGTTGGTCAGCACCGCCGGGCTGCGGCCCCAGCGGCGCTCCTTCAGCAGCGCGCGGGCGGCCAGCACCGGCAGCACGCCGAGCACCACGATGACCAGGCCGCCGAACTCGTTCAGGGCCAGCTGCTTGGACTGGCCGGACAGCGCGGCCACCATGTCCCAGACGCCGACGACGGCCAGCGCGGCGCCCTCCAGGGCCGTGATGGCGGCGCCCAGGGTCAGGGACGCGGGACGGCCGGAGCCGGCCACGGGTGCGGGTGCGGAGGTTTCTGCGGTCACTCCAGCAGGGTAGCCGCCGGTTGGTCCGTACCGACCCGTAGGCTTTCCCCATGCGCGCTCTCCTGGTCGTGAACCACAAGGCCACCACCACCAGTGGCCGGACCAGGGACGTCCTGATCCACGCGCTGCGCAGCGACCTCAAGCTGGAGGTGGCCGAGACCCAGTACCGGGGCCACGCGCGCGACCTGGCCCGCCAGGCGACGGAGGACGGCACGGTCGACCTGGTGGTGGCGCTGGGCGGCGACGGCACCGTCAACGAGGTGGTGAACGGGCTGCTGGCGCACGGCCCGGGCGAGAAGGTCCCGCGACTGGCCGTGGTGCCGGGCGGTTCGACCAATGTGTTCGCCCGCGCGCTGGGTCTGCCCAACGACCCGGTGGAGGCCACCGGAGCCCTGCTGCACGCGCTGGAGCGCAAGCGGGAGCGCCCGATCGGGCTGGGGAAGGCGATGACCGCCGGCCTCCCGGACCGCTGGTTCACCTTCACCGCCGGCCTCGGCTTCGACGCCGGGGTGGTGGGCCGGGTCGAGGAGCAGCGCCGGGCCGGGCGCAAGTCCACCCACGCCCTCTACGTCCAGCAGGCGATCCGGCACTACTTCACCCAGCGTGAGCAGCGCCGTTCGGGCCCCGTTTCCCTAGAGCTGCCTGGCCACGGGGCCGTGCCGGGGCTCGTGCTGTCGATAGTCAGCAACACCTCGCCGTGGACGTTCCTCGGCAACCGTCCGGTCTACCCCTCGCCGCTCGCCTCCTTCGACACGGATCTGGACGTCTTCGGGATCACCCGGATGACGGCGTTCGGTACGGCTCGAACGATCCGTCAGATCCTGCGGTCGTACGCGCCTTCGAGCGACGGCGCACCGCCGGCCGGCCCGTCCGGGAAGCACGTCGTCTCCTATCACGACGTCAGACACTTCACCTTGGTTTCAGAGGAACCCACCCCGTTCCAGGTGGACGGCGACCATCTTGGAGACAGGAGTCGCGTCAGTTTCACAGGCGTTCGGCGGGCACTGCGTGTGATTGTGTGACTGGAAGTGGGGTTCGCCCTTCTTCTCGAACGCACAAGCCCCCTTCACTCCATAGAAGTACTGGCTGTGAGCTAGGCGACACCGAAGAATCAAAAATTCCTCCCCGAAGGGGGTTGTATCCGAGCCCGAGGTTTGCGAACCTCTACATGGCGATCGGGACACATCGCAGCGACGGCAACTCCGGAACCACGGAGCGCCGACCGCGGGGTGTCCCTCGAATCGCCGAATCCCCCCTAGCACAGACCACCCGGGCCCGGTAGGCCTTTGGTCTCTTTTGCTGTTGCGGGATTCGTGAAAGCGTTCACATTCACAAAGCCATCGATTATGCCGCCGGGTGACCCCCGTCGGCAGGAGGAGTTGGACGACCATGGACTGGCGCCACCGCGCTGTCTGCCGCGAAGAGGACCCGGAGCTGTTCTTCCCGATCGGGAACACCGGTCCTGCTCTGCTGCAGATCGAGGAAGCCAAGGCCGTGTGCCGCCGCTGTCCCGTCATGGAGCAGTGCCTCCAGTGGGCGCTCGAGACCGGCCAGGACGCCGGCGTCTGGGGCGGCATGAGCGAGGACGAGCGTCGTGCGATGAAGCGCCGCGCCGCCCGCAACCGCGCCCGCACCGCCTGATCGCTCCGATCACACGCCGTAGCACCCGCAGTGACCGTAAGACCGATCAACACATGATCAAAGGCTTCCCTGCACTTCCTGGTGAAGCCTTCCGCACAAAGGACCTTGCTCGACTCGGTCCCGCGACACCGGACCCGTCCAGCCACTTGATACTGTTCACTTAGAGCAATATCGTGGAGCTGAGGCGCTCACCGTGTGCAATGCACCGGCGAGGTGTCGCACCACCCAGAGCCCCCGCTCCGGCCGACTCCCCCCGACGGCCGGAACGGGTTGAGAGGCCCTGTCGACCCACCCCCCCCGGTCGACAGGGCCTCGTTTCTGTTTCCGGGCCCGGCCGTCCGGGCCCACCCCTCCCCGTTCGGCCGCAGCGGGCCGGGGCGGGCGGAGTGCGCACCCGGCGCTTCCGCCGAGCGCGCGCCCCCGCCGCGCACCGACGCACCTGTCAGCGGTCCGCCACCTCGGTGAGATTCTGCTGAGAATCCGTGGTGCGAGGTGCGCGACGTGGTGCCTCAGCGGACCGGGATCTCCAGGATCACCTTCGTACCGCCGTTCGGGCCGGCCACCATGTCGAAGGTGCCGCCGAGCTCACCGGTGGCCAGCGTCCGGACGATCTGGAGTCCGAGGTTGCCCGCCGTCTGCGGGTCGAAGTCCTCCGGCATGCCGCGGCCGTCGTCCTGCACCGTGATCAGCAGGTACTCCTCCGGGCGGGCACCGCCGTTCCAGCTGTCCGACCAGCCCATCCCGGTCGCCGGGGCCCGGCCGCGCAGCGCACTGATCTCCAGGTTGCCGGAGGCCGTCGGACCGAAGGCGTGCTCCAGGGCGTTCTGCAGCAGCTCGGTCAGCACCATCGACAGCGGGGTGGCCACCTCCGCGGACAGGATGCCGAAGCTGCCGGAGCGGCGGGTCGCCACCCTGCCGTCCTGGGACAGCTCCATCGCCATCGCCAGCACCCGGTCGGCGATCTCGTCGAAGGCCACCTGCTCGTCCAGCGCCTGGGAGAGCGTCTCGTGCACGATCGCGATCGAACCGACCCGGCGCACCGCCTCGTCCAGCGCGGCCCGGCCGGACTCCGACTCCATCCGGCGGGACTGCAGCCGCAGCAGGGCCGCGACGGTCTGCAGGTTGTTCTTCACCCGGTGGTGGATCTCCCGGATGGTCGCGTCCTTGGTCATCAGCTCGCGGTCGCGGCGGCGCAGCTCGGTGACGTCGCGGCAGAGCACCAGCGAACCGGTCAGGGTGCCCTTGGGCTTGAGCGGGATCGCCCGCAGGGTCACCACTCCCCCCTGCGCCTCCACCTCGGTCTGCCGGGGCGCCCAGCCGCTGGCCACCTTCACCAGCGCCTCGTGGACCGCCCCCCGGGACGGCGGGGCGAGGTCGGCGGTGGCGCGGCCGAGGTGGCTGCCGACCAGGTCGGAGGTCAGGCCGAGGCGGTGGTAGGCGGAGAGCGCGTTGGGGCTGGCGTAGGTGACGATGCCGTCCGCGTCCAGGCGGATCAGGCCGTCGCCGACCCGGGGGGCGGCGTCCATGTCCATCTGCTCGTGACCGGGGAAGGGGAAACTGCCGGCCGCGATCATCTGGGCCAGGTCGGAGGCGCTCTGCAGGTAGGTGAGCTCCAGCCGGCTGGGGGTGCGGACGGTCAGCAGGTTGGTGTTGCGGGCGATCACCCCGAGCACCTTGCCCTCCCGCCGGACCGGGATCGACTCGACCCGGACCGGGACCTCCTCGCGCCACTCCGGATCGCCCTCGCGCACGATCCGGCCCTCGTCGAAGGCGGCGTCCAGCAGCGGACGGCGGCCGCGCGGGACGAGGTGGCCGACCATGTCGTCCTGGTAGGAGGTCGGCCCGGTGTTGGGCCGCATCTGCGCCACCGAGACGTAGCGGATGCCGTCCCAGGTGGGGATCCACAGCACCAGGTCGGCGAAGGAGAGGTCGGAGAGCAGCTGCCACTCCGAGACCAGCATGTGGAGCCATTCCACGTCGGCCCCGGTGAGGGTGGTGTGGCGGCGGACGAGTTCGTTCAGCGAGGGCACATGGCGAGGGTAGCGCCGCCGGTCCGGACGGGGCGCGGCGGACCGGTGGACGGACCGGGCGTGAAGGCCTCGCGACGGGGAGGAGTTGTTTAGACCAATGTGCCGACGGGCCTGGACAACCAAGATTGGTCTAGTCCACAATGGAAGGGCACCAAGGAGAGGCCCCCGCGCAACTGCCCTGACCGCGCGCGGCCTTTCCTCGGTCGGACGCCGCCGATCGAGGACCCCGCACAGTCCTCGATCGTCCCCGGTGACCGACGACAGCTCCGGGCTGCGGTGCCGCATGGGTTGAGGGTCCCGTGTCGGCGCCGTGGCCCGTAGTGCTTTCCGGCCACCGGCCCTCCCCCGAACCACGTCCCGCCGCTCAGCGGACCGGCCCCCGTCCACAGCCTGTGGACGGGGGCCGGTCTGTGTGGGGAGTTGTCCCGCCCGCCCCGAGCCGAAGGGGCGCGCCGGTGCCGAAAGGGAGAAGCGAGGAGGCCCTGAGGAACGAGGGGTCTTGGAGCGCCGACCGTCGGCACCGGGTCCGAGCGCCCCGGAGGCGAGCGGGCGAGTTACCGCGTCTCGGTGACCTTGGCCAGGGCGCGCGGGGCGTCCGGGTCCTGGCCGCGGGCGATGGTGACCTCGTACGCCAGCAGCTGCAGCGGGAGGATCTCCAGGATCGGCTGCACCTCCTCGGGCACCCCGGCCGGCAGGGCGAAGCCCGCCGAGGCGGCGTCCACCTGCGCCTGCTGGCCGATCACGACCAGGTCCGCGCCGCGGCCGCGCAGCCGGTCCAGGACGGGCTGCAGCGCCTCGCCGCCCTTGCCGTCCGGGACGATCGCGATGACCGGCGAGACGTTGTCCACCATGGCCAGCGGGCCGTGCAGCAGGTCCGCGCCGGAGAACGGGCTGGCCGGGATGTAGGTGGTCTCCATCAGCTTCAGCGCCGCCTCGCGGGCGGTCGGGTAGCCGTAGCCGCGCGAGGTGATGACCAGGCGCTGGGCGAAGCGGTAGCGCTCGGCCAGCGCCTTCACCTCGGCCTGCCGGGCCAGCACGCCGGCGGCCAGGGCCGGCAGTTCCTTGGCAGCCGAAGCGTCGCCGCCGCGCAGGCCCTCGATCAGCAGGTAGAGCGCCAGCAGCTCGGCGGTGTAGGTCTTGGTGGCGGGCAGCGCCTTCTCCGGGCCGGCCAGCACGTCGATGTGGAACTCGGAGACCTCGGCCAGCGGCGAGGAGGAGTTGTTGGTGACCGCGAGGGTGACCGCACCGGCCTCGCGGGCCGCCTTCGTGGAGGCGACCAGGTCCGGCGAGCCGCCGGACTGGCTGACGGTGATCACCAGGACGTCGGTGAGGTCGGGCTTGGCGCCGTACGCGGTGGTGGTGGACATCGAGGTCAGCCCGGCCGGCTTGCCGAGCAGGATCTCGACCAGGTACTTGGCGTAGAGCGCGGCGTTGTCGGACGTGCCGCGCGCGGTGAGCAGGACGAAGCGCGGGTTGCGGGTGGCGATCTCGGCCGCGATCTCGCGGATCTTCGGGGCACCCTCGTCGAGGATGCGCTGGAGGACGGCCGGCTGCTCGGCCATCTCCGCCGCCATGATCCGGCCGGGCACGGAAACGGTCTGCGGGTCGGACATGTGGGTCTGCCTCCGATGAGATGGTTCGACCCCGCCCGGGCGGCTGCCCGACGGGGGACCTCTACGGCGGCGAGTCCGCACACTCGCTGCGGTTCTTCGTGCCCCGCAATCCTACGGGCGCGCCCGTCCCGGAGCACCTCCGAACGCCCTGCCACGCGCCCCGTCGCACGCCCCCGTCCGCCCCGCCCGTCCCCGTCCCGTCTCCGGGAGCGGGCGGGGCGGACGGCGGCGGCGCGGGTCAGGACGCCTTGTTGATCAGCTGGTCGATCGCGGCGTCGGCCTCCTTGGTGGCCTGGTCCACCGACTTGCCCTTGAGGATCGCGGTGAGCATGTCCGGGATGATCTTCTGCTTCTCGACCGCGCCCCAGCCCGGGGCCAGCGGGGTGAACCAGGCGTCCGGGACGGCGTTGGCCGCGGCGGCGGTGGACGGCTTGTTCTTCAGCGGGTTCAGCTGGGTGAGGTTGTTCGGCAGGATGTCCTTGTCGGCCAGCGCCTGCTCGGACTTGGTGCTGGTGAACATCCGGACCCAGTCGGTGGCCAGCGCCGTGGACTGGGACTTGGCGGTGACGGCGAGGTCGGAGCCGCCGATGAAGGTCGGCAGCGGCTTGCCGTCCGGGCCGGGCATGGTGGCCACCTTGACGGAGTCCTTGAGGCCCGGGTCGCCGGTGACCGGCGCGGTGACGCTGGCCGCCTCGTAGCCGTTGCCGTAGAAGGACGCGGCGTGCCCGCGGGCCATCGCCTCGTACTGGTTCTGCTCGTTCAGCGACTGGTCGCCCTTGTTGTACTTGCGCACCAGGTCGGCGAAGTGGCCGATGCCCTCCTGGGACTTGGGGTCGTGCAGGGTGCCGTGCCAGTTGCCGGCGCTGTCGAACTTGGCGATGCTGCCGCCGGACGCCGCCACGTAGCTCATCGCCGCGTACCAGTACGGGCCCGGCAGGTAGAGCGGGGAGAAGGTCCTGTCGGCCTTGTTCTTGTCCGCGATCTTGTCCAGGGCGGCCGTCAGCTCGGCCTCCGTCTTCGGGAACTCGGCGCTGCCGGTGGCCTGTTGGAAGGCCGCGGAGTTGTAGATGGCGACCCGGGAGCCGGCGTAGTAGGGCACGCACCAGAGCTTGTCCTGGTAGGTGCAGGTGTTGGCGAGCGCCTTGATCCAGCTGTCGGAGTTGTCGAAGGTACTGCGGTCCACCGGGGCCAGCGCGCCGGACAGCACGTACTTCATGGTCTCGGTGTTGCCCAGCTCGACCACGTCGGGGGCGTTGCCCTCGGCGATGGCCTTGTCCAGCTTGCCGACCTTGTCCGCCCAGCCCTGGTAGGCGAGTTTGAGGGTGACCTTCGGGTACTTCGCCGCGAACTCGTCATTGACCCGCTGCACCAGGTCGGGCCAGTTCTTCTGGGCGTCGTCCATCAGCCAGACGGTGACGGTGCCGGTGGCGGCCTTCGGGTCGGCGGCGGAGCTCCTGCCGTCGCCCGACGGTGAGCCCGACGAGGAACAGGCCGTCAGCCCCGCCGCCAGTGCCATGGTCCCGAGCGCCGAGACGAGTTGACGCTTCTTCACGCCGTCCTCCGAGGGTGTTAGAGCCGTGATGCCCGCCGGCAGCGTGATTGGCGCCCGCAGCGGAGAGTCCGGACAGGGGGCGGCGAAGAGCTTCGGGGTGGGCCGATACCACATCCGGCGAGGTTCGATCTCGAACCGGATGACTGGACTCTGGCCTAGACCAATGGTGGTGTCAACGGCCAAAAGCCCTTGTGGCCAAGGCCGTTGCAGAGCCGTTGTACCGCGTGGCGATCAGTCGCCACCCTGTCACCATCAGTAGGACTTAAGCCGGATTTAAGGCTCTCTTGAGGGAACACGGTCATCCGGCGGACCCGCCGGGCGAAGCCAGGGGGACGCCGGGGGAAACCGGGGAAAACGAAACGGGCCCGCCATGCGACATGCGCATGACGAGCCCGTCGGCCGACGCCACCGGACACCGCCGGTGACGTTCCGCCGGTCGTTCAGCCGACCGCTCCCGGCTGCCCGGTGAGCACCTCCACGGCCGCCAGCCCGCAGACCCGGGCGGCGCCGTGGGTGGCGATGTAGAGCGCGCCGACCGGCTCGGACTGGGGCAGCCCCATCTCGACCACGGCGGCGTCCGGACGGGCCGCCACCAGGCGCCCCAGCACGGCGGACATCCACGGGTAGCGGTGCGCGTCCCGGACCACCAGCACCAGGCGGCGGCCCCCGGCGCCGGCCACCAGCTCGCCGACCAGGCCGTCCAGCAGCTCCGGGGTCGCCTCGGCCGCCGACACCTCGCGGGTGCGGGTGCCGGGGAAGCGGTCGGCCAGCATGCCCGCCACGCCCCACGGGGTGACGTCGCCGACCGCGATGTTCGGCTCGTCCGAGAACGAGGCCACGTACGGGCGCTCGCTCACCGGCGGCGACACCAGGCCCGGCGCCCGGACCACCTTCAGCGCCCGGCGCGCGGCCCGCAGGCCGACCGCCAGGTCCGGCTCCGGCCGCTCGCCCTGGGCCGAGATCCGGCCCCAGCTGCCCAGCGCCCGGACCCGCGCGGCGGCGTCCGCCAGCCGGTCCTCGCCGAGCCGGCCGGCCCGCACGCCCGCCACGATGGCGTCGCGCAGCATCAGCACGGTCTCCTCGTCGGCCAGCCCGCCGCCGACGCAGATCGCGTCGGCGCCGGCCGCCAGGGCCAGCACGGTGCCCTCGCCCATCCCGAAGGTGTCGGCGATGGCGCCCATCTCGATCGCGTCGCTGACGATCAGGCCCTGGTAGCCGAGGCCGCCGTCGGCCGGGGCGGCGCGCAGCAGGTCGCGCAGCACGGTCGGGCTCAGGGTGGCCGGCAGCTTCGGGTCCAGTGCCGGGATCATGATGTGGGCGGTCATCACCGCCTTGGTGCCGGCCGCGATCGCCGCCTGGAACGGGATCAGGTCGCGGGCCCGCAGCACGTCCAGGTCGACGTCGATGACCGGCAGCCCGTGGTGCGAGTCCACCGCGGTGTCGCCGTGGCCGGGGAAGTGCTTGGAGCAGGCGGCCACACCGGCCGACTGCAGGCCCTCGACCCAGGCGGCGGTGTGCCGGGCGCACAGCTCGGGGTCGGCGCCGAAGGAACGGACCCCGATGACCGGGTTGCGCGGGTTGGAGTTGACGTCCGCGGTGGGCGCCCAGTTGTAGTTGACGCCGGCCGCGGCCAGCGCCCGGCCGAGCTCGCGGGCGACGTCCCGGGTCAGCGCCGGGTCGTCGATCGCGCCGAGCGCGAGGTTGCCGGGCCAGGAGGAGCCGGAGCCCGCCTCCAGCCGGGTGACGTCGCCGCTCTCCTCGTCGATGGCGATCAGGAGGTCGGGGTTCTCGGCGCGCAGCGACCGGGTGAGCGCGGCGAGCTGGTCGAGGTCGACCACGTTGCGGTCGAACAGCGCGACCGAGCCGAGCCCGGCGGCGAGGTGGCGCAGCAGCCACTGCGGCGGCTCGGTGCCGACGAAGCCGGGCTGCAGGACGGTCAGGGCGTCGCGGTGCAGCTGGTCGCTGTCCGGCACGGTGGGTACGAGGATGCTCACGGTGACTCAGCCCTTCACGGCGCCGTCGGTCAGACCGCCGACCGCCTTGCGCTGCAGGAAGATGAACAGGATCAGCACGGGGATGGCGAACATCGTGGACGCGGCCATCGTGGCGCCCCAGTCGTTGCCGAAGGCCGTCTTGAAGGAGGACAGCCACAGCGGGAGGGTCTTGCCCTCCTCCTTGTTCAGGATCAGGACGAGCGGGAACTCGTTCCACGCCGTGATGAAGCCGAACAGCGAGGTCGACATCAGACCGGGGGCCAGCAGCGGGAAGATCACCTTCACGAACGCCTGGGTGCGGGTGCAGCCGTCCACCATGGCCGACTCCTCCAGCTCCTTCGGGACGGCGGCGATGAAGCCGCGCAGCGTCCAGATGGTGAAGGGCAGGACCATCATCATGTAGAAGAGCGTCAGCGGCAGCAGGCTGTTCAGCATGTCGTTGTCGCGGGAGATCATGTAGACCGCGATGGTCATGACCTCCCAGGGCGCCATCTGCGCCACCATGATGATCAGCACGAAGGTCTTGCGGCCGCGGAACTTCATCCGGGCGATGGCGAAGGACGCCAGGGTCGCGATCGCCAGCGAGAGCAGCACCGCGCCGACGGTGACGGTGACGCTGTTGAGGACGTACGTCCAGAAGTTCGGCGCGTCGACGGCGGTGGTGAAGTGGTCGAGCGTGCCGTCGAGCGGCAGGAAGACCGGCGTCTTGCTGATGATGTCGCGGTCCTGCTTGAAGGAGGTCGCGACCATCCAGTAGACGGGGAAGATGAAGAAGACGAAGAGGACGACCGCGATCACGTTCGGCCAGGTACGTCCGAAGAGAGAGCGCCTCACAGCTCGTCCTCCTGCTTGATCATGATGCGGAAGTAGTACGCCATCAGGGCGCCCAGCATCAGGATGGTGAGCACCGCGATCGCGGAGCCGATGCCGTAGTGCTGGCCGGACGAGCCCTCCAGGAAGGCGTGCACGGGCAGGGTCCGGGTCAGGTTCTCGGGGCCGCCGCCGTTGATCGCGTAGACCTGGGTGAAGGACTTGAACACCCAGATGACCTCCAGGAAGGTCGTGGCGAGGAAGAACGGCTTCAGGTTGGGGAAGATCACCAGGCTGAAGATCTTGCCGGCGCCGGCGCCGTCCATCCGGGCGGCCTCGTAGAGCTCCTTGGGGATGGTGGTCAGGCCGGCGTACATGTTGAACGCCACGAAGGGGGTCGACTGCCAGACGATCAGCAGGATGACGACGAAGAAGGTCGAGTACTGCGAGCTGAGCCAGTTGTAGTCGGCCATCGAGTGCCAACCCAGCTGGTCCAGGAACCAGTTGACGACGCCCCACTGCTGGTCGAACAGCCAGGTGTAGACGGTGGTCGCGGCGACCACCGGCATGGCCCAGGCCATCAGCAGCCCGATCGACAGCACCAGCCGCATCTTCTTGCCGAGGTGGTTGAGCAGCAGGCCGACGAGCGTACCGCCGACCATGATCAGCACCACGTTGACCAGTGTGAAGACGACGGTGCGACCGGTGACCGCCCAGAAGTCCGGGTCGGTCAGCTGCTCCTTGTAGTTGTCGAAGCCGGTCCACTCGGTCAAGTGCATGACCAGCTGGCGCCGGTTGAGGTTCTGGAACGACAGCAGCACCGTCTTGACCAGCGGCCAGCCCAGCAGGCCGATGGTCGCCAGGACGGCCGGCAGCAGCAGCAGGTACGGGGCGAAGCGGGCGCCCGCACCCGGGCCGCCCGCCGGTCTGGTGCGCTTCGGCCCGGCGCCCTTGGAGCCGCCGCCCGCGGCGCTCGTCCCACTGCCGGCCACCACGGCCTGCCCCGCGTCCGGGGACGGTGCCTGCACCCGCTCTGAATGCACAGCCATCGTTCTCACTTCCTCACAACCCGACCACGACGGACAGGCGCCGCCCACCGACCCCCCGCCGGGGGCCGGTGAGCGACGCCGCTCGGTTCCTACTGCTTCTGGTTGAGGCGCTTCGCGATCTCGTCGTCGTACTTCTTGGCCGTGGCGGCGTAGTCGCCACCCTGCAGGGCGGCGGTCAGGAAGTCCTTGATCGGGTTCGGCTTGTCCTCGACGCTGGCCCAGTTCGGGGTGTTCGGGGTGATGCCGCCGACCGCCGCGGCCGTCTGGGCGGCCTTCGCGAAGTCACCGGTGATCTGGCTGTTCAGCGCGGCCTTGTTCGGGATGTTGCCCGCGGCGGCGACCAGGCCCTCGTTCTTGTCGTTGAGGGCGACCTTCAGGAAGTCCTTCGCCATGTCGGTGTTCTTGCTCTGCGCGGCGACCGCCAGGTTCGAGCCACCGAGGAAGACGCCGGAGGGCTTGTCGGCGGTCTTGCCGGGGAGCGGGAAGAAGCCGATCTTGTCCTTGGCCATGTCCTTCTCGGCCGGCAGCTCCCAGCCGAGGCCGATCATCGCGCCGACGTTGCCCTTGGCGAAGACGTCCTTCTGCTGCGGGGTGGCCTCGTCCTTGTCCTTCGGACCGGTGGCCGAGTAGCCCTGGAGCTTCTTGTAGGTCTCGAAGGCCTTCTGCGCCTCGGGCGAGGACAGGCCGCCGACCCACTTGTCGCCGTCCTTCTTGGCGATCTTGCCGCCCTCACCGGTGAGCAGACCGAAGTAGGTGTACCACTCCTGGCCCGGGAGGTAGATCGGGTCGACGACGCCCTCGGTGGTCTTGAGCTTGTCGAGGTCGGCGTAGAGCTCGTCCAGGGTCTTCGGGGCGGCGGTCAGGCCCGCCTTGGCCCACAGGTCCTTGTTGTAGGCGACGACGCGGTTGGAGACCCACCACGGGGCGGCGTACTGCTTGCCCTCCAGGACGGCGGCCTCGTTCTGGTTGGCGGCCCAGCCGTCGCCGCCCAGGGCGGCCTTGTCCTTGGTGATGTCGAGCAGGCCGCCCGAGGCCGCGTAGCCGGCGGTCTGGGTGTTGCCGATCTCCAGGACGTCGACCGAGCCCTCGGAGAGCGCGGCGGTGACCTTCGGGCCGATGCCGTCCCACTCCTGGATCTGGAAGTCGACCTTGGAGCCCGGGTAGGCGGTCTCGAAGTCGCCCTTGACCGCGTCCGTCCAGCCCTTCGGGGCCGAGCCGGTCATCAGCCACACCTTCAGCGTCTTGCCCTTGTACTTGTCGGCGGCCGAGGCGGACGTCGACTTCGAGTCGCCGTCGCTCTTCTTTCCGTCCGAGCCGCAAGCCGCCAGGCCGACGACCATTGCTGCGACGCCGACCGCCGCGATGAGCTGACGCTTCACGCCATCCTCCTGAGGGATGCCTGGGTTACCCCCGTCGGGCGGCAGCGGCAGACCCACGCGAAGCGGGAGAATTGGTGCCGCGGACCCCTTCGAACGGGTGGGGGGATTCGTAGTAACCGGTCTAGTGGTGTAGACCAGATGCCTGGAGCTTGGCCTAGACCAATGGGCCTGTCAACGGCTGTTCGACCGATCTCGACCACCCGTTATCAAGCCGACACCGCACATCGTTCATCGCGTGATGAGGTATTCGTTCCGTAGCCATACATGCAACGATGTGACCCGTTAACGATGTGGCGGGGCTTGTGAAGGCCCCGCGAGAAGCGGGAGAACAGGTCCGATGAGCAGCGACGGGGGAACCACCGCCCAGGCCGACGACCCCGAGGTGAAGAACCTCCCGACGCAGGCCGGCACCGACCCGACCGCGCGCGTCCCCAAGTACTACGGCCTCAAGCGCCACTTGCTGCAGCTCACCGAGACCCAGCCGGCCGGCACCCCGGTCCCGCCCGAGCGCGCGCTGGCCGCCCAGTTCGACACCTCGCGCACCACCGTCCGCCAGGCCCTGCAGGAGCTGGTCGTCGAGGGCCGGCTGGAGCGCATCCAGGGCAAGGGCACCTTCGTGGCCAAGCCCAAGGTCGCCCAGGCCCTGCAGCTCACCTCCTACACCGAGGACATGCGGGCCCAGGGCCTGGAGCCCACCTCCCGGCTGATCGAGATCGGCTACATCACCGCCGACGACCGGCTCGCCCCGCTGCTCGACATCAAGCCCGGCGGCCGGGTGCTGCGGATCGAGCGGCTGCGCCTGGCCAACGGCGACCCGATGGCCATCGAGGTCGCCCACCTGTCCGCCAAGCGCTTCCCGGCCCTGCGGCGCAACCTGGCCAAGCACAACTCGCTGTACGCGGCGCTGCGCGAGGTCTACGGGGTCACCGTGGCCGAGGCCGAGGAGACCATCGAGACCACCCTGGCCAACCCGCGCGAGGCCGGGCTGCTCGGCTCCGACCTCGGCCTGCCGATGCTGCAGCTGTCCCGGCACTCCTTCGACGCCGAGGGCGACCCGGTCGAGTGGGTCCGCTCCATCTACCGGGGCGACCGCTACAAGTTCATCACCCGGCTGAAGCGCCCGGAGTAACCGAAGCGTCCACGGCTGGCGTACGCCCTCATCGCGCCACGGGCACCGGCGCGCGCGACCCGCGCGCCGGTGCCTTTCGCGTTCCCGGAGCTTCGCGCGCGTCCGGATGGCGGGAAGTTGCGTCAATACCGGTGACATGGATCACCCCATGCCCTAGATTGCGCAGCCGTACTGACTGCCGATCACCGATGGTGCTGCTCGGCGGGTCCGGGGGCGTACCGCGCCTCCCGGGCTGCGGCGCCGACGGGGATAACCCTCCGGAGCGGAGCCGAAGATGCCGTCTGATCCCGATGCTTTCGAAGATGTCATGCCCGAGCCAGCCGGGGCCCCGGTCCCGGCGGTGACGCCCGAGCGGGTGCTGGCGGGCCTCGCCCTGCTCGTGCCGATCGTCGCGATGCTGTGGGTGTCCTCGTACGACAAGACCGAGCCGGCGGCGGGCGGGATGCCGTTCTTCTACTGGTACCAGCTGCTCTGGGTGCCGGCGTCGGCGATCTTCACCGTCGCCGCCTACCTGCTGATCAACCGGGACGAGAAGGCCCGCAAGGCGGCCCGGAAGGGCGGTGCGCGATGAAGGACGTCAACGTGCCGGCCCTCGTGGTCTTCGTGCTGTTCTTCGCCCTGGTCACCGTGATGGGCTTCCTCGCCTCGCGCTGGCGCCGCGCGGACGACGCCGCGCACCTGGACGAGTGGGGTCTGGGCGGACGCAGCTTCGGGACCTGGGTGACCTGGTTCCTGCTCGGCGGCGACCTCTACACCGCGTACACCTTCGTCGCCGTCCCGGCCGCGGTCTACGCGACCGGCGCGGCGGGCTTCTTCGCGGTGCCGTACACGATCATCGCCTACCCGCTGGTCTTCCTCTTCCTGCCCCGGCTCTGGTCGGTCTCCCGGGTGCACGGCTACGTGACCCCGGCCGACTTCGTGCGCGGCCGGTACGGCTCGCGGCCGCTGTCCCTGGTGATCGCGCTGACCGGGATCCTGGCCACCATGCCGTACATCGCCCTGCAGCTCGTCGGCATCCAGGCGGTGCTGGACGTGCTGGGCGTCGGCGGCGGGGAGAACGCCAACTGGTTCGTCAAGGACCTGCCGCTGTTCATCGCCTTCGGCGTGCTGGCCGCCTACACCTACTCCTCCGGCCTGCGCGCCCCGGCGCTGATCGCCTTCGTCAAGGACGCCCTGGTCTACATCGTGATCATCGTCGCGGTGATCTACATCCCGATCCGGCTGGGCGGCTACGGGCACATCTTCGACTCGGTCGCGGACCACTTCAAGCAGACCAAGGCCGGCTCGCTGACCGTCCCGGACAACAAGCAGTGGACGTACGCCACGCTCGGGCTCGGCTCGGCGATGGCGCTGTTCATGTACCCGCACTCGGTGACCGGCGTGCTCGCCTCCAAGTCCCGCAACACCGTGCGCCGCAACATGGCGATCATGCCCGCCTACTCGCTGATGCTGGGCCTGCTGGCGCTGCTCGGCTTCATGGCGATCGCGGCCGGCGTGGGCAAGGGCGACAAGGGCTTCAACGCCCAGCTCTCGGTGCCGCAGCTGTTCGCGAACATGTTCCCGGACTGGTTCACCGGCGTGGCCTTCGCCGCGATCGGGATCGGCGCGCTGGTGCCGGCCGCCATCATGTCCATCGCGGCCGCCAACCTGTTCACCCGCAACGTCTACAAGGACTGGCTCAAGCCCGCCGCCACCCCCGCCGACGAGACCCGGGTCGCCAAGGCGGTCTCGCTGCTGGTGAAGGTCGGCGCGCTGGTCTTCGTGCTCGGCATGGACAAGCAGGCCGCGATCAACCTCCAGCTGCTGGGCGGCCTGTGGATCCTGCAGACCTTCGTCGCCATCGTCGGCGGCCTGTTCACCCGCTGGTTCCACCACTGGGCGCTGTTCGCCGGCTGGGCGGCCGGCATGGTCTACGGCACCTGGGAGGCGTACGGGATCGCCAGCCCGAAGACCAAGCACTTCGGCGGCAACGCGGCCGAGATCCCCGGCATCGGCGAGATCGGCTACATCGGCCTGACCGCCTTCGTGCTGAACCTGGTCGTCGCGGTGGTGCTCACCCTGGTGCTGAGGGCGTTCAACGCGCCGGACGGCCCGGACGAGACCAAGCCGTCCGACTACAGCGCCGACGCCGGCGACGACGAGCTGGAGAACGCGCCGGAGCCCGTAGCGGCGCACTGATTCGCGCGGTACGCGCCCTGTGATCGCGCCGCCTTCTCCGTCAACACTGGAGAAGGCGGCGCGATCATATGTATGAACAGGCGTGCACGCCGGGCACCACCAGACCGGACCGGCAACCGGCCGGAACCTGATCGACCACGGGGAGCTCGCGGCCATGGCAGAACTCGGCACCACCCTCAACGGCCAACACCAGTCCACCCAGCACCAGCCCGCCCAACACCAGCCCACCCAGAGCCAGCACCACCACGTCACCGGCCACCGCCCGGCGGCGGCCACCCGGCTGCCGTCCGTGCTGATCGCGACCCGGCACGGCGAGTCCACCGCCAACGTCGAGTTCCAGCTGGCCGAGGCCTCCGGCGCGCTCAGCGTCCCGATCAGCTGCCGCGACGCCGACATCCCGCTGTCGATGCACGGCCGGCAGCAGGCCCAGGCGCTCGGCCACTGGTGGGCCGCCCTGCCCAGCGCCGACCGCCCGCGCAGCGTCTGGTGCTCGCCGTACGAGCGCACCGCCGAGACCGCCCGGATCGCGCTCGCCCAGGCCGCCGGACTCGGCGCCGTCCCGGTCTCGCTGGCCGTCCGCTACGACGAGCGGCTGCGCGACCGCGAGCTCGGCGTCCTGGAGATGCTGCCCAAGGCCGCCATCGAAGCCGAGCACCCGGAGGAGGCGGCCCGGCGGCGCAAGATGGGCGAGCTGTACTACCGGCCGCCCGGCGGCGAGTCCTGGGCCGACGTCGCGCTGCGGGTGCGCAGCCTGCTGCGGGACCTCTGCGAGGAGGAGGCCGGCCGGCCCGTCCTGCTGGTCGCGCACGACTGCACGGTGCTCATGCTCCGCTACGTGCTGGACCGGCTCACCGAGGAGCGGCTCATCGCGCTCGGGCCGGTGCACAACTGCTCCACCAGCCTCTGGCGGGCCCACGAGGGGCGGCTGCGCCCGGACCGCTGGAACACCGTCGACCACCTGACGGCCGGGGCGAACTGACCTCCGCCCCAGGGGTGCCGCCGCCGTTCCGGAAGCCCGGGGCGGCCCCGGCCACCGGACCGGGTCCGGCCCGGTCCGGTCCGGTCCGGTCCGTTCGACCCCGGAGCGTCGCCCGCCGGCCCCCTCCGGCACACTGGCCGCATGGACTACCTCATCCGCCAGGCCCTTCCGGAGGACCTCGAAGACGCCGGCCGCATCACCGTCGAGGCCTTCGTCGGCGGTGGCTTCACCTCGCCCGGGAGCAACTACGTCGAGCTCCTGCGCGACGCCGGCCGACGGGCCAGGGAGGCCGAGCTGCTGGTCGCGGTCGACCCGGCCGACCAGCGGGTCCTCGGCTGCGTGACCTTCGCGGTCGGCGGCACCGAGTGGGCGGACATCGCCACCGAACGCGAGGGCGAGATCCGGATGCTCGCCACCGACACCGCCGCCCGCGGCCGCGGCGTCGGCGAGGCCCTGGTGCGCGCCTCCCTCGCCCGCAGCCGCGAGCTCGGCCTGGCCGGCATGGCGTTCTCCACCCGCCCGGAGATGACCGCCGCCCACCGGGTCTACGAGCGGGTCGGCTTCCTGCGCACCCCCGGGCGCGACTGGTCGCCGTACCCGGGGATGGACCTGATGGTCTACACCCTGGCGTTCTGACCGCCCGTCACTCCCCCGGGCGCCGGCCCGCCGCCGCCCGTCACGGCTTCTTGTCGTACCCGGGCGCCACGTAGACGGTGTACCGGCCGTGCTCGCCGCTCTTCACGACGGTGACCACCCGGTACCCGGCGGCCTTCAGCGTCGGCTGGATCGCCTTGTCGGTGGCCCCGGTCTGGGTGAAGTCCAGGACCACGACCTTCCACTCGTGCGCCTGGATCCCGGCCTGGATCGCGGGCACGCCGTTCTGCATCTGGCCGGTGCCCGGGTCACGGCGGAAGACCGCCACCAGGTCGTGCCACTGCTGCCAGTTGCTCTGCTTGCGCAGGTAGTACGCGGGGACGTTGTAGTTCTCGACCAGGTACTTGTCCTCGCCCTTGACGACGTACGGCTCCAGCGCGGCGACGAACTCCTTCGAGTTCGACCACTCGCCGTACATCTCCCGGCCCTGGGCCGCGCCGACCCAGGCCAGCGGGCCGACCACCAGCACGGCGGCGGCCACCCCGGCCGCCAGGTGCAGGCGCCCCCGCAGCCACAGCACCGCGCGGGCCAGCACCAGGCCCACCACGACGCAGGAGAACCAGCCGCCGAAGTCGACGTGCTTCTGCAGCGACAGCCAGGTGTGGATGCGGATCTGGTTCACCGGCGCCATCAGCCCGGCCAGGAGCAGCAGCAGCGCCAGCCAGAACTCCGGCCACGCGGCGCCGCCGCGCCGGCGCGCCCGCACCAGCTGGACCACCACCCCGATCAGCGCCACCACCAGCAGCGGGCCGACCCAGCGGGCCGCCTCCGAGGCCACGTACCCGTACGAGTCGTGGCCGGGGGCGCGCTTGAGCGTGGTGTGGTTGAAGCCGTTGACGTAGCGCTCGCCGGCCGCCAGGGCCGCCGCGCCGACCGCCACCGCGAAGGTGAGCAGCACCAGCAGCCCGCGCCGCCAGGCCTCCCAGGAGCGCAGCGACCCGCGCGGCCCGGCCAGCACCGCGAGGCCCGCCACCACCGGCACCCAGAGCAGCGCGGCGTACTTGGTGGCGCCGGCCAGGGCCAGCAGCAGGCCGGCGGCGACCAGGCTCGGGTACCCGCCGCCGGTGGTCAGCCGCACCGCGAAGTACCCGGCCCAGGCGAGGACCGCCAGCGCCATCGCGTCGTAGGTGGCCAGGCCGCCCAGGAACTGGGTGGGCCCGAGCGCGACGAAGGCGGCCGCCGCGCAGAACGCCGCGAGCGAGCCGTGCAGCCGCCTGGTCGTCAGGTGGACGGCCACGGTGGCGGAGAGCATGAACACCAGGCTCAGCAGCCGGGCGCCGTTCAGTCCGCCGAGGAAGTCCGCGACGGCCACCACGACCGGGTAGATCAGCGGGGAGCCGGAGAAGAAGGTCTCGTACGTCGACACCGGGGCGCCGTGCCGCAGGTGGGCGATCTCCTGGTAGCCGGCGTAGATGTAGGTGCCCTCGTCGATGAAGGCGGTGTTGCTGAGGATCAGGTGGAACGAGAGCGCGCCCTGGACCAGCAGCACGGCCAGCAGCGGCAGCCAGTCGGCCCGCAGGGCCGGCCGGGCCGGGTGCGGCACCCGGGGCGGCCCGGGCTTGCGACGGCGCCGGTCGCCCGGGGACGGCTGGGCCGGTACGGCCGCGGCCCGGTCGCGCTCACGCTCGCCGAGGCCCACCCCGCCCCGCCTGGCCCCGCCCAGGACGGGCTTGCGGGTGGACTCGGGCCGGATCCAGCGGCCGTCCGCACTCATCAGTGCTGCTCCTCATCTGGGACTTCACGCCCGGACGCGCCCCGAGCGGGCGCACGCCCCGGGGCGCGTTTCGGCCGCCGCCCCACGGTTCCTGGGCGGCGGCCGGACGTTCACGAAGACCTGCGGCGGGCTCAGCCGCCGCTGAGCCAGGCACCCACCGGCGGGACGGACGGCGGCGAGCTCGGGCCGGCCACGATCTTGACGATGTCGGCCTCGGGCAGCACCTGGCTCCAGAGCTGGATGTCGGCCACCGCGCCGTGCCAGGGGTCGGCCCACTGCGAGTTGGAGCTCAGCCGCCCCACCTGCAGGGAGTTGGTGCCGCTCGGCTGCACCCCGGCCGACTTGGCCGAGGACTGCGGGGCGCCGTTGACGTACAGGGTGAGCTGGCCCGACGGGTCGTCGTACACCCCGGTGAGCAGCACCCACTGGTTGACCGTCGCGTCGCCCTTGGACCAGGCGATCGCCGAACCGCCGCCCGGGACCTGGACCTTGAAGTACCACTGGTCGTGCCCGTTGTTGTTCGCCCGGCCGAGCGCGTACGAGTAGTACTGGCCGTCGCCCTGGCTGACCGCGCTGCGGTTGCCGTTGGGCAGGTCGACCAGCACCCGGGCGGAGATCGTGAAGCTCTTGTTCACGTCGACCGCCGCGGCGGCGGTCGAGGCGAAGGAGTCCTGGCCGCTGGGCAGCTTGAGGACCTGGCCGGAGAACCCGGCCATGGTGCCCGGCTTGGCGTCGGCGCCCAGGTTCAGCGGCGCCGCGCCGGCCTTGGCCGGCAGGCTGCCGACGGTCGGCGGGCTGTCGATGCCCTTGGCCGGCGGTGCGCTCGACGTGGTCGACGGGCCGGTCGAGGGGCCCGTCGGGGTCACCGAGGCGGTGTTCTGCGTGGTCTTGGTGTCGTTCCCGGACTTGTGCTTGTAGAACCAGTAGCCGCCACCGGCCGCGGCCGCGACGACCACCACGGCCGTCACCGCGCCGATCAGCTTGAGCCGGCGCCCGCGCTTGGCGGCATGCGCGTTCCGCTCGGCCAGCGCCTCCCAGTCCGGCGTGCCGGACGGGGCGGCCGGCGGCGGGAAGCCGCCCTGCTGCTGCCACGGCGCCGCGGGCTGGGCCGGCTGCGCCGCGGCCGGGAAGGCCTGCGGGCCGGGCCCGGGCACGGGCGGCTGCGGGACGGGCTGCGGCTGGACGGGCTGCGGCTGACCGGGGTGGACCGGCTGCGGCGGCTGCGGGACGGGCTGCGGCTGGACAGGCTGCTGCTGGACGGGCTGCTGCGGCGGCGCCAGCGGACCGGGCTGCACCGGCCCCGGCACCACCGGGGCGGGCCCGCCCGGATGCGGCACCGGCGGCACCGGCTGCGCGGCCGGGTGCGGCGTCAACTGCTGGGGCTGCTGTGCAGGCGCACCGGGCGGCGGCCCGTAGCCGGACGCGGGGCCGAAGGCGCCGCTGGGAGACTGCGGTGGCACACCGGTGGCCGGAGCGGCCCCCCCGGCCGGTGCCTGCTGCGGTGGCGTGGGCGGCTGGCCCGGCTCGCCACTCGGTACCGGTCGATCGCTCATGGCCGGAATGCTAGGGCATCCGCCCCGACTCGCCCATGGGGGGTGCGCGGACGGAACGTCACGGCCGCCCCGGTCCCGCCGGTTCGGCGCCCTGTCCCGCGGTCACCTCACGCGACCCCGTTGTAGGGCAGCTTCCAGCGCTGCGAGACCGCGTCCGCGCACGGCCGCAGGAGCACCGCCGTGCCGTCCGCGAGCGCCCCGCCCGCGGTGCCCAGGCACAGGCCCGAGTCCGGGTGCCGCAGCCGCTGCCCGGAGGCCACCCAGCGCTGCCCGGAGCCGCCGGTGCACTCGGCCAGCGTCACCGAGGAGCGGTCGGCGGCCGGTGCCAGGCAGGCCGCGCCGCCGCGCAGCGAGCCGTCGTTGCCCACCGTCCAGCCGGTCGAGACGCCCTGGTCGCCGCAGGCCCCGACGGTCACCGGGGTGCCCGCGAGCCCGCCGCCGCCGTGCCGCAGGCAGATCCCGGGCGCCCCCGCCGGGACCTCGCCGGCCGGCAGGCCGACCCGGTTGTGGAAGGCGAAGGACTCGCTGCGCAGGCCGGACCCGCCGCTCCACACCTCGAAGCCCGCCTGCACCCGGCACAGGTAGGAACTCTTGGGGACGTACCCGCGCGCCATCGCGTCGGCGGTGAGCAGCCGCAGGTTCAGGCCGCGGGTGGTGTGGGTCGGCGCCGTGCGCACGTAGCTGATCACGCTGTGCGGGCCGGTGATCGGGGCCTGGTAGACGTGGTAGCTGGCGTCCCCGAACTGCTGGGAGTCGGCGACCTTGTCACCGGCCGGGCGCACGTTGTCGGTGGCGTCCAGCCAGACCATCAGCTCGGCGCTCTCGCCCGGCAGGCAGTTGTCCGGGCTGGAGCCGTACCAGAGGTCGAAGGAGAGGTTGAAGGAGCCGCTCACCCGCCCGTTGGCGTCCCAGTCGGCGGTCGCGTCGCCGAGCGCGCTGACCGGTACGGGCAGTCCGCTCGCGCCCGGGGCGGTGGAGACGTTGGGGTAGGCGCCCGGGGCGAGCGGGTTCTTCGGGACGAAGTCGCGGATCAGGCCGACTGTGAAGCCGCTCTCCCCGACCGGCTCGACGCAGACCGTGCCCGCGGTGTTCCACGGGTTCGGTTCGAGGACCTTCGCCCCGCCGTCCATCGCCAGCTTGGGGAAGGGCTCCTGCACGGTCGAGCAGAGGCCCGGCCCGACCGCGGCCGTCGCCGTGGCGGCCGGCGGCTGCTCCGCCGCCCCGACCTCGCCGCTGCACCCGGCCAGCAGCGCCGCGACCGCGCCGAACGCGGCCACCGCCCGCAGGCCCCGGGCCAGGCGCCCGGCCGCGCCGTCCTCGATGATCATCACTCTTCCCCGAACCGTCCTCACCCGCTGGGCGGACACCGTACACAAGTGCTCCACCCGCACTTCCGTTCACATCACGATCAGGGCTCGATATCGGTTCCGGGTGGCCGACGGAACAAGGGGGGAGCGAACGCTCGGCGACCGGTCCCGTACGATCCTGGCGTCCCCCCGCTGACCGACCGACAACGGCCGCCACGCGGGGACGGTTCAGACCCAATACGGCTTCGGGGGAGTAGAGCACGTGACTGTCACCGAGGGCACGCGACTCGCGGGCAGCGGTCAGGCGCCCGTCTCACGACGCCGCAACCGGCGGGACCCGGCCGCCCGGAACCAGTGGGGCCTGCTCCCCCAGCCGCCGGACAACACCGAGAAGTACCTGTACGCCCGCACCAACCTCTGGGTGCTGACCTGCTTCTCCCTCGTCAGCTTCGCCTGCATGGTCGCCAGCGAGATCGGCCTGCTGAGCGCGACGCCGTGGTTCCTGGTGTTCGTCCCGGCGCTCGCCTTCACCATCGTCTACTACCTGATCTCCCGGTGGGTGCACGGCTTCAACCAGACCTTCGACCTGGCCGCGCACCGCGCCCTGGTCAAGGGCTGGCAGCCCGAGCACTACCCGACCGTCGACATCTTCCTGCCCGTCGCCGGCGAGCCGATCGAGGTGCTGCACAACACCTGGACGCACGTCGCCCGGCTGCGCGACCAGTACCCGGGCGAGGTCACCCCGTACGTCCTCGACGACAGCAACAGCCCGCAGCTCGCGCAGATGGCCGTCGACTTCGAGTTCGTCTACGGCACCCGCGACAAGCTCGGCTGGTTCAAGAAGGCCGGCAACCTGCAGTTCGGCTTCCGCAACTCCGACAGCGACTACATCCTCATCCTGGACGCCGACTTCGCGCCCCGGCCGGACCTGCTGAACGAGATGGTCCCCTACCTGGAGGCCGACCCCCGGCTCGGCATCGTCCAGTCCCCGCAGTTCTTCCGCATCCTGGACTCGCAGAACTGGATCGAGCGCGGCGCCGGCGCCGTCCAGGAGCTGTTCTACCGGACCGTCCAGGTCTCCCGGCAGCGCAACGACGGCGCCATCTGCGTCGGGAGCTGCGCGATATACCGGCGGGCCGCGCTGGAGGAGAACGGCGGCACCACGCTGATCGGCCACTCCGAGGACGTGCACACCGGCTTCGACCTGCGCCGCCTGGGCTGGGACCTCCAGTACATACCCGTCGCGCTGGCCACCGGGGTCTGCCCCGACAACGTCGGCGGCTTCTTCAACCAGCAGTACCGCTGGTGCACCGGCTCGATGAGCCTGCTCGGCAGCAAGAAGTTCTGGACCACCAAGCTGCGGCCGGTCACCCGCGCCTGCTACCTCTCCGGGTTCTTCTACTACATCCACACGGCGCTGTTCACCCTCGTCTCGCCGCTCATCCCGATCGTGCTGCTGCTCGCCCGGCCCGACCTGATCCGCTGGCAGAACACCGCGCTGGTGCTGCCCGGGCTGCTCTACGCGACGGTCGTCTTCCCGCTCTGGCACCGCAACCCCTACCGGCTGGAGGCCTGGGCGGCCCGGATGATGTACGGCTGGGCGCACGTCTTCGCCATCTGGGACATCCTGCGCCGCAACCGGATGGCCTGGCAGCCGACCGGCTCCAGCGGCGCCAAGAAGAACAAGACCCGCCGGTTCTGGATCGGCGTCATCGCCTGGGGCGGCGGGACGGCCCTGCTCTGGGTGCTGCTGAGCATCTGGCGGATGCTCACCATGGGCCCGCTGAACTTCGCCCTCGTGCTCGCCTCCGGCCTCTTCTACGCCACCATCGTGGGCCGGGTCCTCGTCCAGCCCCACCCCACGGAAGCAGTGTGATCGCCATGACCGCCCACCCCCGACGGGCCGCCCGGCTCCGTCGCCGGCTGGCGCTCCCGCTGCTGACCGCCGGTCTGCTGCTCACCACCGCCTGCGGGCCTGAGGACCCGGGCTTCGCGATGCAGGAGGGCCTCGGCCGGCCCGCCCAGGCCACCGCCACCCCGGGCGCCGCGGCCGCTTCCGCGGGTACCGGTGCCCCCGCCGCTGCCGCCAAGCCCCAGGCCCTGCCGACCGGCGTCCCGTACGACGTCACACCGCTGCTCAAGCCGAAGAACAAGTACCTCGGCGCCGCCCTGCCCGGCGTGCCCGCCACCATGGACGCGCTGCCCGCCTACAGCGGCACGGTCGGCAAGCAGCCCAACGTCCTGGAGTTCTACGCCCACTGGAAGGGCGGCTTCGACACCGCCGGCGTCCGCCGGATCCACGAGGCCGGCGCACTGCCCTTCATGGCCTGGGAGCCGCACGACCCCTCGCTCGCCGCGATCGCGGCCGGCGACACCGACGACTACGTACGCGGCGTCGCCAAGGCCGTCGCCAAGCTCAACCTGCCGATCGCCATCAGCATCGCGCACGAGATGAACGGCGACTGGTACCCGTGGGGCCGCCAGGCCGCCAGCCCGGAGGACTTCGTCGCCGCCTGGCGCCACGTCCACGACCTCTTCGACCAGGCCGGGGCGACCAACGTGATCTGGGTCTGGAGCCCCAACATCACCGTCCCCGCGCCCAACACCCGCCTGGCGCCGTACTACCCGGGCGACACCTACGTCGACTGGGCCGGCATGACCGGCTACTTCACCAACGACGGCCCCAAGACCTTCGAGGCCCTGTACGGGCCGACCATGGCCGAGATCCGCACCTTCTGCAAGAAGCCCTTCTTCATCAGCGAGACCGCCGCCGAGCAGGGCAGACACCAACAGGCCTTCGTCGACCAGCTGTTCTCCGGGCTGGAGGCGCACGACGACATCGTCGGCTTCATCTGGTTCAACATGATCAAGCGGGCGGACTGGCGGGTCGAGACCGTTCCGGACACCCTCACCGCCTTCAAGCGGCGGGTGTCCGCCCCCCGTTACGGCTTCGACCTCCGGAACCCATGATGAACAGCGACTCCTCCCCCAGCCCGAAGAACGCCAGCCCGAAGAACGCCACCCCGGAGAACCCCGCCCCGGAGAACGCCGCGCAGGAGCACCCCGCCCGGGAGACCCCCGCGCCGGAGAACACCGCCGGCCCGGAGAACGCCTCCGCCCCGGGGAACACCGCCGGCCCGGCCCGGGAACCCGGCGTCCCGGCGCCCCGCGCGGGCCGCGCGGACCGCGCGGACCGCGCGGCCGTCGCCGTGGCCGTGGCCGTGGACAACCCCGACGGCATCGACCTGGCCCCGTACAGCATCCCGCCGGTCCCCGCGATCGGCTGGGACCCGGGCACCAGCCCCCGCCGCCGCTGGATCGCCCGCGGCCTGCTCGGCGCCGTCCTGGCCGTCCAGGCCGCGCTCTCGCTGCGGCTGCTCGCCGCCGCGCACCCCGACGAGGCCGCCGCCATGGTCGCCGGGCGCCAGCAGCTCGCCCACCTGACGCACGGCACCCCGGTCACCACCGACCTGGTCGAGCGGATCCACGGCTCGCCCTGGCTCTACCCGCCGCTGGCCGGGGCCGCCGCCGACGCCGACGGCATCTGGGGGGCCCGGCTGCTCAGCCTCGGCTTCGCGCTGGTCACCACGGTGCTGCTGTACTCGCTGACCCGGCGGCTGTTCAACGAGCGGGTCGCGATCTGCGCGATAGGCGTCTACGCCGTCCTGCAGTCCACCGTCGTGGTCGGCTTCTACGCCGCCCCCGAGTCCCTCGCCGTCCTGCTGGTCGCCCTCGCGGCCTGGGCCACGGTGTTCACCGCCCGGCGCCATCCGGCGCTGGTCCTGACCGCCGCCCCGGCCGCCGCGCTCGCCTGCGCCGTCGCGTACTCCGCGGCCTTCGCGGTCCCCGCCCTGGTCGCCCTCGCGGCGGCCACCTCCCGGCCGCCGGGCCGGCCCGTCCGGGCCGCCCTGCGCGCGCTGCTGCTGGCCGCCGGCACCGCCGTCCTGCTGCTCCCGTACGGCACGCTCGGCAAGGTCGCCGGGTGGTCTCCCTCGCAGGGCAACGCCCCCGGCTCGGCCGGCTCCGTCCTGTTCTCCACCCTCCAGTGGAGCGGCCTGTTCACCGTCCTCGCGGTGGCCGGGACGATCGCCTACGTCCGCCGCGAGCAGATGAACGAGCACGACGCGCCCGAGCGGGACACCGTCCCCGTCACCCGCGGCCGGCGCGCCCTGCTCGGCACCGCGCTGACCGCCACCGCCCTGCTCGTGCCGGCCGCCCACCTGTGGACCGGCACCTCCGGCGCGCTGTTCCGCCACCTCGGCTACGGCATGCTGCTCGCCGCCCCGCTCGCCGGGGTCGGCCTGACCCGGCTGGTCGGCGCCCACTTCCGCCACCCCCAGCTGGGCATCCTGGTCTGGGTCGCGCTGCTCGCCCTGGGTCTGGAGCAGTCCGCCCTGCGCTACCAGAACGGGCCCGACTCCGGCCGCCTGCTGGCCGTCCTGCGGATGCACGCGGTGCCGCAGGGCCGCTACCTCACCGAGGTCGACGGGCTCGCCGAGTACTACCTCGGGGCCGTCAGCACACCCGAGCAGTGGGTCTCCGCCCGTACCGGTACGGACTACCGCGACGCGGCCGGCGTGCAGCACCACGGGGACGACGGGAGCACCGCCGCGATCCGCGACGGCTGGTTCACCGTGGTCGTCCTCGACAGCACCGCGCCGAGGGCCACCGACCGGGCGCTGGGCGCCGCCCTGGCGGCCTCCGGGCAGTACCGGCTGGTCGCCCAATTCACCTCGCCGACCGGCGATTCGAGTACGTACAAGGTCTATCTCAAGCACTGACGGCCGACCCCGCCGGTCCGCACGGGCGACACGACAGGCACAACATATGGTGCCGCCACAGTCAGGCGCCACTACATGTATGCTCAATCCTGCTGTCGACGCAGGGGAACCCGGTGCGAATCCGGGACTGCCCCGCAGCGGTGAGCGGGCGGCCGGAACGGCCCTCCCCGCGAGTCCGAGTACCTGCCGACGGCCTGCGCCACGGCCCTCCCGCAGAGGCCGCGCCAGCACCAGCAGTACACCTCCGGGCCTCGCGGGCGGGCCGGGGAGACACCTCGCGCGACGCCGTCTGCGTTCGTGCCGTGCTCCCCTGCCCCGACCGGCCCGGTACCCCCGATCACCGCCGCCGATCGCCGCCAGGAGAGAGCGCCTTGACCACCGCTGCCTCAGCCACCCTGCCCGCCCAGGGCTCCGGTACCGCCTTCACCGACCCGAAGGTCTCCGACCCCGGCGGCGCCCTGCTGCGGCTGCTCACCGACCGCAGCGCCGACCTCACCGAGGTCGACCCCGGCCATGTCGCCGCCGCCGCGCTGCGCGGCCGCCACGCCGGCTCGGACTTCGCCGAGCTGCGCGGGCTGGCCGTGGACGCCGCCGCGTCGATGATCGCCGAGGACCCGCAGTACTCGAAGCTCGCCGCCCGCCTGCTCGCGCTGGAGATCGTCGACGAGGCGAACAGCCAGGGCTCCACGTCCTTCTCCGCCTCGATCGCCGTCGGCCACGCCGAGGGCCTGATCGGCGACACCACCGCGGCCTTCGTCGCCAAGCACGCCGCCGCCCTGGACGCCCTGATCGACGCCGCCGGCGACGACCGCTTCGAGTACTTCGGCCTGCGCACCGTGCAGTCCCGCTACCTGCTGCGCCACCCGATCACCCGCAAGGTGGTCGAGACCCCGCAGCACTTCCTGCTCCGCGTCGCCTGTGGTCTGGCGGTCGGGGACAGCGAGCAGTCGGTGCGCGAGGTGTCCGAGCTGTACGGCCTGATGAGCCGCCTGGAGTACCTGACCTCCTCGCCGACGCTCTTCAACTCCGGTACCCGGCACCCGCAGATGTCGAGCTGCTACCTGCTCGACTCCCCGCTGGACAACCTGGACTCGATCTACAACCGCTACGCGCAGATCGCCCGGCTGTCCAAGCACGCCGGCGGCATCGGCCTGTCCTACTCGCGCATCCGCTCGCGCGGCAGCCTGATCCGCGGCACCAACGGCAAGTCCAACGGCATCGTGCCGTTCCTGCGCACCCTCGACTCCTCGGTCGCCGCCGTCAACCAGGGCGGCCGCCGCAAGGGCGCCGCCTGCGTCTACCTGGAGACCTGGCACGCCGACATCGAGGAGTTCCTCGAGCTGCGCGACAACACCGGCGAGGAGGCGCGCCGGACCCACAACCTCAACCTGGCGCACTGGATCCCGGACGAGTTCATGCGCCGGGTCAACGCCAACGCGGACTGGTCGCTGTTCTCCCCCGCCGACGTGCCCGAGCTGGTCGACCTGTGGGGCGCCGACTTCGACGAGGCCTACCGCAAGGCCGAGCTGGCCGGCAAGGCCGTCCGGACCATCCCCGCGCAGACCCTGTACGCCCGGATGATGCGCACCCTGGCGCAGACCGGCAACGGCTGGATGACCTTCAAGGACGCCTCCAACCGCGCCGCCAACCAGACCGCGCTGCCGGGCCGCACGGTGCACTCCTCCAACCTGTGCACCGAGATCCTGGAGGTCACGGACGACTCCGAGACCGCCGTCTGCAACCTCGGCTCGGTCAACCTCGGCGCCCACGTGGCCGCCGGCGCCACCGCCGCCGACCTGCTGGGCGCGATGGACTGGGATCGGCTGGACGCCACCGTGCGCACCGCCGTCACCTTCCTCGACCGCGTGGTGGACATCAACTTCTACCCGACCACCGAGGCCGGTACGTCCAACTCCCGCTGGCGCCCGGTGGGCCTCGGCGTGATGGGCCTGCAGGACGTCTTCTTCAAGCTGCGGATCGACTTCGACTCGGCCGAGGCGAAGCAGCTGTCGACGATGATCGCCGAGCGCATCATGCTCACCGCCTACGAGCGCTCCGCCGACCTGGCCGAGCAGCTCGGCCGGCACGAGGCGTACGGCGAGACCCGCGCCGCCCGCGGCGAGCTGCACATCGACCACTTCCCGACGGCCGCCCCGCAGTGGGCCGACCGCTGGACCGCGCTGCGCGCCCGCATCGCCGAGACCGGCCTGCGCAACTCGCTGCTGCTGGCCATCGCGCCGACCGCGACCATCGCGTCCATCGCCGGCGTGTACGAGTGCATCGAGCCGCAGGTGTCCAACCTGTTCAAGCGCGAGACGCTGAGCGGCGAGTTCCTCCAGGTCAACCCGTACCTGGTGCGCGAGCTCAAGGACCTGGGCGTCTGGGACCAGCAGACCCGCGACTCGCTGCGCGACGCCAACGGCTCCGTCCAGGAGCTCAACTGGCTGCCGGCCGAGGTCCGTTCGCTCTACCGCACCGCGTGGGAGCTGCCGCAGCGCGCGCTGATCGACCTGGCCGCGGCCCGCATGCCGTACCTGGACCAGAGCCAGTCGCTGAACCTCTTCATGGCGGCGCCGACCATCGGCAAGCTCAGCTCGATGTACGCCTACGCGTGGAAGGTCGGTCTGAAGACCACCTACTACCTGCGTTCGCGCCCGGCGACCCGCATCGCCCAGGCCGCGTCGGGTGCCGCCCGCACCGCCGTACCGGTGCCCGCCCCCACCATGACCCAGGCCGAGCAGGACGCCATCGCCTGCTCCCTGGAGAACCCCGAGTCCTGCGAGGCCTGCCAGTGATGTCCGACGACCGCGAGAAGATGCTGCTCGACCCCGGGTTCGAGCTGACCCTGCGCCCGATGCGCTACCCGTCGTTCTACGACCGGTACCGGGACGCGATCAAGAACACCTGGACGGTCGAGGAGGTGGACCTGCACTCCGACGTCGCCGACCTCGCCAAGCTCAGCGAGGGCGAGCGGCACATGATCGGCCGGCTGGTCGCCTTCTTCGCGACCGGTGACTCGATCGTCGCGAACAACGTCGTGCTGAGCCTCTACAAGCACATCAACTCCCCGGAGGCGCGGCTCTACCTGAGCCGTCAGCTGTTCGAGGAGGCCGTGCACGTCCAGTTCTACCTGACGCTGCTGGACACCTACCTTCCGGACCCGGAGGACCGCAACGCGGCCTTCGCCGCGGTGGAGAACATCCCCTCCATCCACCAGAAGGCCCAGTTCTGCTTCAAGTACATGAACGCGGTCGACCACATCGACTCGCTGCAGACCAAGGAGGACCGCCGCGCGTTCCTCCTGAACCTGATCTGCTTCGCGGCGTGCGTCGAGGGCCTGTTCTTCTACGGCGCGTTCGCCTACGTGTACTGGTTCCGGTCGCGCGGCCTGCTGCACGGTCTCGCCACCGGCACCAACTGGGTGTTCCGCGACGAGTCCATGCACATGGACTTCGCGTTCTCGGTGGTCGACACCGTCCGCGAGGAGGAGCCCGACCTCTTCGACGACGAGATGGCCAAGCAGGTCACCGAGATGCTGGAGGAGGCCGTCGAGGCCGAGCTCCAGTTCGCCCAGGACCTGTGCGGTGACGGCCTGCCCGGCATGAACACCGCCTCGATGCGCGAGTACCTCCAGGCCGTCGCCGACCAGCGCCTCGCGCGCCTCGGCCTGCCGATCCGCTACGGGTCGAGCAACCCGTTCGGCTTCATGGAGCTGCAGAACGTCCAGGAGCTGACCAACTTCTTCGAGCGCCGCGTGTCGGCGTACCAGGTCGCGGTCGAGGGCTCGGTCTCCTTCGACGACGACTTCTAGGCGACTTCCAGCCGACTTCCAGCCGAAGAGTCGTACCGCGGAAGTGCCACCCCCGCCCCGTCCGGCGTCCACGCCGGGCGGGGCGGCGGCATGTCAGCGCGAAGGCCGGTACGGAACAGGTCCGTACCGGCCTTCGTCGTCGGGAGCGGCTACCGCTCCACCGTCACGCGTTCGGCACGGTCGCGTACTTCGGCGTGCCCTCGGCCATCTGCTTCAGGGCGTCCTTGCGGTCGCGCTTCGACAGCTTGTCGATGTAGAGGAACCCGTACAGGTGGTCGGTCTCGTGCTGCAGGCAGCGGGCGAAGAAGCCGGTGCCCTCGACGCGGATCGGCTTGCCGTCCTTGTCGACGCCGGTCACCGCGGCGTAGTCCGGGCGCGGCAGCTCGGCGTACGCGGTCGGGACGGACAGGCAGCCCTCGTTGCCGTCGTCGAGGACGCGGCGCCGGTCGGCCGGGTACTCCTCGAGCTTCGGGTTGATCACGTGGCCGATGTGGCGCACGCCCTCGTCGTCCGGGCAGTCGTAGACGAAGACCTTGAGGTCCACGCCGATCTGGTTGGCGGCGAGGCCGACGCCCTCGGCGGCGTACATCGACTGGAACATGTCGTCGATCAGCGCGGAGAGCTCACCGTCGAAGGCGGTGACGTCCTTGACCTCACGGTGCAGGACCGGGTTGCCGACGACGGTGATCGGACGGGCGGTGCCCTTGCTGAGGTCGGGCTCCTCGCCGACCACCTTCACGGGGGTCTCGGGCGCCGCCCCCTCCACGTCGTGCTCGTGCTCGTGCGAGTGGCCGTGCTGCTCGGACTGATCCGCCATGTCTTCCGCTTCCATAGGTCTACGCGTACCTCACCAGGGTACTCAGCGGTCTCAGCAGACCTCTTCGAGATCCCGGTAGGCGCGGGTCCCCGGGGCCGCCGTGACCCAGCGGTCCAGCAGGGTGCGCACCAGGTGGGCGGGGGCGGCGATCCCGCACTCGCGCTCGACCAGCCAGGACATCCCGGCCGCGCCGCCCTGGCTGAGGTGGCTGAGGTGGCCGGGGTGGGCGGCGTCGCCGTCGTCGTGCGGGTCGTGGTGGGCGGCGACTCCGTCGTCGGAGGCCATCCGGCTCTCCGAGCAGGCGCGGCAGAGCAGCCGCACCGAGGAGGTCCAGTCCTCGGCCGCGTAGCCGGCGTCGGCGACCAGCCGCTCCAGCGCGTCCCGGTCCCCGGCGGTGTTGGCCTGGAGCAGCACCACGTAGGTCGGCACTGGGGAGGGCGCCCACAGCTCGATCTCGTCGAACACGGGGTAGGCGACGCCGTCGGTGACCCGCTCGCCGTGCGGGGCGCCGTCGTGCAGCACGACCTCGCCCCAGCGGCGGCCGGAGGAGGGCAGCGGGATGGAGAGCACCTCGATCCGGGCCGGGTCCAGGCGCCGGCCCCAGACCACCTCGGACTCGCCGTCCGGGGAGAGCCGCACCGGGGTGGTGCCGAGGTCCAGGCTGACCGGGCCGTCGGGCTGCCCGCCGGGGCCGCCGGGCAGCTTCAGCCCGTACGCCTGCCAGGCGCGGCGGGCCAGCGGCCAGTCCTGCAGGGCGGTGGCGGTGATGCCGAGGTTCCACCAGTCGGGGGCGCCGTGCTCGCGGTCCAGCAGGGCGACGGCGCGCAGGCCGGCCGAGCGGGCCTGTTCCCAGTCCCGGCGGAACTTGTGCAGCAGGGCGAGGTTGAACCAGGAGTCGGAGAGCCACGGCTCCAGGTCGGCGGCCATCACCAGCAGCGCGCCGGCGTCCTCGTAGCGGCCGTCGCCGATCAGCGTGAAGGCCCGGTCGGTCGTCTGCCGCCAGGTGGCGGACGGCCGGTGCCGTGCCCGGTGGAAGATCCTCACGTTCGTCCCTGCCGTCGTCGTCCGCTCAAGTCCCGTGCCACCGTGCCCTACCGCCTCGGACGGCGGACCGGGCCCGGTGCCCCGGATCGGTGTTCCACGCTACGACCGCATCCAACCACGCCCGCCCCCGCCCGCGCTCCCCACCGCCGAGGTTGGGGTCCGCCCCTCCCCAGCCTGCCCGTCCGATCGCGGCCTCTCAACCCCTGGCGGCGCGGAGCCCCGCCGCAGGGCCCCGCCGGGGGCCCCGCCGCCCCGGTGCTCAGGCCCTGGCCTGGCCGCCGACCCGGGCCAGGGCGTCCACCACACGGGCGTCGTAGACCCGGCCGCGGCCCAGCCGGATCACCTCCAGCGCCTCCAGCCGGCCGACCGCCTCGCCCACGCCCCGGCCGCGGGCCGCGGTGAGCAGGTCGTCGTGGGCGTTGGCCACCCGGATGATCCGGGCCGCGAGCGGCACCGGGCCCTCACCGCCGGCCGGCCCGGAGCAGGGGTCGGCCAGCCGGGCGACCTGTTCGGCGACCTGCCGGGGCACCCCGGTGCGGCTGATCACCTCGCTGCCGAGCCGGGCGATCCGCTGCTGCTCGGCGCAGGGCAGCACCGCGGTGGCGCCGTCCGGCACCGGTTCGACCAGGGACAGCTGGCCGACGTCGTGCATCAGCGCGGCGTACTCCAGCAGGGCGAGCTCACGGGTGCCCAGACCCAGCTCGCGGCCGAGCGCGCACGCCGTGTCCGCGACCCGGCGCGCGTGCCCGTGCGGGGTGTAACCGGCCACCTCGGTGGCCCGGGCGAGGCTGGCGATGGTCTGCCCGGTGGTGGCCCGCACCGCGGCGGCGCGCCGGAAGGACACCTGGGCGAGCAGCAGCGGGGTGCAGAACAGCGGCAGCGCCCAGAGCCCCACCTCGCCGGCCGCGAGGCTGACCAGCATCCCGGTGGCGACGATCGCCGAGCCGATGCCGAACAGCGAGCGCAGCTCGTCCTCCAGCGCGGCGGGGAACCGCAGCCCGCCCGCCGAGCGGCGCAGCAGGGCCGCCAGGGTCGCGTCGCACAGCGCGGCCAGCGCGGCGACGGCGGTCAGGAACGCGCCGTACGCGGGGCCCTCGGGCGAGAAGCGGTCGACCAGGCCGCCGTTGTACAGCGGCTGGAAGACGGCGGCGGCGAAGCCGACGGCGAGCAGCCGACGGGCGGCGCTGTCGCGGCGGGCCGGGTCGGCCCAGGGCGGGCGGCGGTGCGGCAGGGCGAGCGGGGGCAGCCAGGCTAGCGCCAGGCCGACCCCGGTCACCGCGACCACCTGCAGCGTCCCGTGCGCGGTCGGCACTCCGCGCAGCGGCCCGAGCAGGGCGTACGCGAGGGCGCCGGCCGCGCCGATGGGCGCCTGCTCGCGATCCCCCGGAAGGGTGATCCGGACGCACTCGCCGAGCGCGATCAGCAGGCTGAACGCCAGCGCGATCCCGGGCTCCGCGACCCCGCGCACCGCGGCGGCGCCGAACGCGAGCGCCAGCAGCGCGGCGGCGGCCGCGTGCACCGCGCGGGCGGTGGGCCCGCACCGGGGCCCGCCGGGGGCCGCGCCGGCGCCGGCCGTACGGCCGGGGGCCGCCTGCCCGGGCGGCGTCACGACTGGCCGGCCGCGGGGATGCTCCCGCCCTGGGCGGGCACCCGGCCGGGCGCCGCCCGGACCGGTTCCGGCACCCCGAGCGGGATGTCCGGGACGGCCCGGACGCAGTCCTCGGAGTGCACCACCGGCTGCCAGTCGTGCACGGCCAGCGCGTCGATCAGCGCCCGCACCATGACCGGGTCGAACTGGCTGCCCGAGCAGCGCTCCAGCTCGGCCACCGCCTCGGTGACCGGGCGGCCGCGCCGGTAGGAGCGGGTGGAGGTCATCGAGTCGAAGGCGTCGGCGACCGAGATGATCCGGGCGAACTCGGGGATCTCCCCGCCGGCCAGTCCGCTCGGGTAGCCGCGGCCGTCCATCCGCTCGTGGTGGTGCAGGATCCCGGCGTGCGCCTCGCCGAGGAAGTCGATCCCGCGCACCAGCTCGAAGCCGTACACCGGGTGGATCTCCACGGCCCGGCGCTCCGCCTCGGTGAGGGGACCGTTTCTGCGCAGCAGCTCGGTGGCCACCCCGAGCTTGCCCACGTCGTGCAGGATCCCGGCGAAGCGCAGGGTGCGCAGCCGCTCCTCCTCCATGCCGAGCTGACCGGCGATCAGCACCGAGGCCCGGCCGACCCGTTCGCTGTGCCCGCGGGTGTAGGAGTCCTTGATCTCCACGGCCTGCACCAGCGACTGCACGGTGGCCTGGTGGGCGTCCTGTTCGCGCTGCCCCTGGGCGAACACCCAGGCCGAGATGGACAGCGGCAGCAGCGCCAGCAGGGCCGCGAACGCGCCGTACGGGCCCTGCCAGAGCACCGCGACCATCAGCCCGCCGGCCGCGTGCACCAGCACCGGCAGACCGCAGACCGAGCAGGCCCCGCGCAGCAGCACACCGGCCCCGCGGCTCTCGCTGAGCATCACCATCACGCCCACCACGACCCCGTTGACCAGGCAGAACGCGGCGACGGCGGCGAAGCCGGGCAGCAGCGCGGCCGGGAAGCGGGAGCCCAGCAGCAGCTGCGGCCCGCACAGCAGGTGGAAGACGACCGAGGAGGCGAAGGCGCACAGGGCGAGCTGGGAGCCGTTGAACAGCTGGCGCCGACGGCAGCCGAGTCCGTTCGGCCCGCCGAGCAGCGCGGCCGGGGCGGCGACCAGAGCGGCGGCGGCCGGAGGGAGCATCAGGACCCCGGCGAACAGCACCGGGAAGAAGGCGTTGACCCCGGGCCGGGCGGGCACCCGCTCGGGCAGCGCCGGGCGGCGCAGCAGCCGGCGCACCAGCACCAGGCAGGGTGTCGGCAGGCCCTGGGCCATCGACTCCCAGCAGCCGTGCAGGAAGGCCAGCAGTCCGACCTTGGGCCAGTCGACCGGCTCGCCGAGCCAGCGCGGCACCCCGGGGGTGACGCCGGCGGGGAGCAGCGGCACCAGGCAGCACAGCGCCGCGACCGGGACGGCCACCAGGTAGCGCGCCGCTCCCGGCGGCAGGGTCGCGCCTCCACTGTCGGTAGCGATATCGACCTCCCCGCCGTCCGGGCCCGCGTTGCCTCAGCGCGTCGGGCGAACCGACGGTGAGCGTCCGTCAGGAGGATAGGCCGCTACCCGGGCGCGGGGACGCATGATCGCGCAATGGCGCAGTTGGCGCACCGCCAACTCACCCGAACGAGTGACGGCGCATGCGAGCAGAACGGGAGCGGCCCCGGGAGCGCGTGCTCCCGGGGCCGTTCGGCTCCTTGATGCGGCCGGCCGACGGGCGACCGGCCGGCAGGTCACTCCGCCGGTGCGCCGGCCTCGACCGGTGCGCCGGGGCGCCCGGCGGACTCCTCGTCCGCCCCGCCCCCGGCCGGCCTCGGCGCGGGCCGGGCGGACTCGGCGTGCACCTCGACCGAGGTCTCCACCGAGACCACCAGCTCCTCGCCCGAGCGCTGCCCGGCCCGGATCGAGTCGATCCTGGCGAGCACCTTGCTGCGCAGATCGGCCGGGGTGTCGTCGCACCCGCAGGACCGCTTGATCAAGGCCTTGATCGCCTGCTCCAGCCCGTACTGCTTGAGGCAGGGCGAGCACTCCTCGAAGTGCACGCGCAGCTTGGCGCAGTCGCCCTCGGCCATCTCGTTGTCGAGGAATTCATAGAGGTGGTCGAGGACCTCGCCACACTCGGTGTCGTGCGGATCGCCGCAGCTCATGAGCCCGAGCCCTTCGCTTCCTGCCCTGCCCCGCTGCCGGCCGGGACCAGCCCGCGCTCACGGGCGTAGTCCTCCAGCATGCCGCGCAGCTGACGGCGGCCGCGGTGCAGCCGGGACATCACCGTACCGATGGGAGTACCCATGATGTCCGCGATCTCCTTGTACGCAAAGCCTTCTACGTCCGCGAGATAGACGGCGATCCGGAATTCCTCCGGGATGGCCTGGAGCGCGTCCTTCACATCGCTGTCGGGGAGGTGGTCGAGCGCCTGGGTCTCCGCCGAGCGCAGGCCGGTCGACATGTGCGACTCGGCCCTGGCCAGCTGCCAGTCCTCGATCTCCTCCGCCGCGGTGCGCTGGGGCTCCCGCTGCTTCTTGCGGTACGAGTTGATGAACGTGTTGGTGAGGATGCGGTACAGCCAGGCCTTGAGGTTCGTACCCTCGCGGAACTGGTGGAAGGACGCGTACGCCTTGGCGAACGCCTCCTGGAGCAGGTCCTCCGCGTCGGCCGGGTTGCGCGTCATGCGCAGCGCCGCCGAGTACATCGGATCCAGGAAGCCCAGGGCGTCGCGCTCGAAGCGCTCCCGCCTGGTCTCCTCGCTCTCCTCCGCCGACACCCGATAGGTGTCCTCACCGATCGCCTCGGCCAGTTCCTCACCGGTGAGCGCCTCGCCCGCAGGCCGGACCTCGTCCGGGCCACGGCCCGGCTCGGCCTCGTGCTCGGTCCCGACGACCGGACCCACCTCCTCGGCATGACGGGCACGGCCCACGGCGGGCCGCCCAGAAATGGAGGATATCGGGCTGACGGGCTTCTCGCCCGCGTCAATCCACTCCGACCAGGAGGGGACGAGCGCCGTAGCGGCCTCGCGCTCCTCAGGCCGTTCGGGGCACGCGATCGAACCCATCTGCCCTGCCTCTCACCGGTGACTCGTGCTGACGAGGGTGTCAACCACGGCGACCCCGCCCGCATTCCCGCCCACCGACACCGTTCACTCGCACGAGTGAGCGACCGGAGACTCCCCGCTCACGGCGGCCTCCACGGCATCCACGGCCACGGCCTCACACCAGCCCCAGCACCCAGTCCCCCACCGCGGCGCAGATCAGGTCCAGCACCTCGTCCTGCCCCACCGGCGCCCGCTTGGGCACCACGAACCCGTGGCTGCCGTACGGCACCGCCAGCAGCTCGTGCCCCGCCGGCAGCTCCGGGAACTCCTCCGGCCCGCCGAACGGGTCCTGCGCGCTCTGCACCACCAGCGTCGGCAGCCCCGACTCCAGCAACTCCTCCGCCCGGCTCTTCTCCGGCTTGCCCGGAGGGTGCAGCGGGAACGCCAGCGCCACCACCCCGACCGCCCCGGTCTCCGCCCCCGTCCGGCAGGCCACCCGCGCCCCGGCGCTGCGCCCGCCCACCACCAGCGGCAGGCCCTGTCCGGCCAGGTGCTCGGCGACCGGCCGCCAGCCGACGTCCAGCGTCTTCGGCGCCGGGGCCAGCTTCCTGCCCGCCACCCGCCAGGGCTGCTCGACCAGCGCCACCGAGATCCCGCGCTCCGGCAGCGCGGCGGCCAGCGCCACCAGGTCCCGGGCCTCGATCCCGCCGCCCGCGCCGTGCCCGAGCGCCAGGACGGCCTTCGGCGCGGCCGCCCGGTGGTGGGTGATCCGGGCCTCGCCGGCCTCGGTGGGGACGGGTTCGGTGGTCATCTCTGCTTCTTCTCCCGCGCGTCTTCGGAACAGCGTGCTCACAACAGGGTGCTCACCACAGGGTGGTCAGAACAGCAGGGTGGTCGGAACAGGTGGTCAGAACAGCGTGGTCTCGTATTCGACCTCGGTCCACGGCTCCTTGAGCTCCGGGCCGTTGTTGCGGATGCTGCCGACCGCCGGCGACACCGGGGTGGCCAGCAGCGCGCCGGGCGGCGGGGGTACCAGCAGCCGGCGCAGCGCGTCCGGGTCGGTCCGCCGCGGGTCCAGCCACTCGTCCCAGGCCTCCGGGTCGAGGAACAGCGGCATCCGCTCGTGGATCGGTGCCAGCGACTCCTCGGCGTCCGTGGTGACGATCGTGAAGGTCACCAGCCAGGCCTCCGGGTGCCCGGCCGGAACCGCCCGGTTGCGCCAGAACTCGTACAGCCCGGCCAGCGCCAGCGGGGTGCCGTCCGCCCGGGAGACGAAGTAGGGCTTCTTGCGGGCCTTGCCCCGCTCGCCCGGCACCGCCTGCCACTCGTAGTAACCGTCCACCGGGAGCACGCACCGGCGCGCGGCGAAAGCCTGCCGGTACGAGGGCTTCTCGTGCACCGTGTCCGACCGGGCGTTGATCATCTTCACCGCCGTCTCCGCGGTGTTCGACCACTGCGGCACCAGCCCCCAGCGCAGCACCCGCAGCTGCCGCACCGGCCGCGGCCGGTCCTCGGCCATCCGCTCCAGCACCACGAAGGCACTGTTGGTCGGCGCGACGTTCCAGTTCGGGTCCAGGGTCTCCTCGGGATCCCACTGCTCGACGTCGAACAGCTCGACGACGTCCTCGGGCTTGCTGCTGGCTGCGAACCGACCGCACATGCGGGCCAGCTTGCCATGCCGCCCGCCCCCGCCACTTCCTCATCGCTTCCTCACGCCCGGACCAGAACCGACCGCTCCCGCCCCGCCGTCCCCGCATGGGAGGCTGCCCCGAACGGCCCACCGCAGCGAACGGAAGACGGGGAGGACCGCACGATGACCGACGACCGGACCCTGAGCGCCCTGTGGGAGCAGGTCACCGGCTCCCAGACCGCCCCGCCCGGCTGGCTGGTGCTGGCCACCGGCGCCGTCGCCCTGCTCACCGTCCTCGCCCGGCCGCTCTGGCACGTCGCCCGCAACGCCGTCACCATCGCCCACGAGGGCGGCCACGGCCTGGTCGCACGCCTCACCGGCCGCAAGCTCGCCGGCATCCGGCTGCACTCCGACACCTCCGGCCTCACCGTGTCCTACGGCCGCCCCACCGGCGCCGGCATGGTCCTCACCGCCGCCGCCGGCTACACCGCCCCGGCCCTGCTCGGGCTCGGCTGCGCCGCCCTGCTCGCCGCCGACCGGATCACCCTGCTGCTGTGGCTGGCGATCGTCCTGCTGCTCGCCCTGCTCCTGCGCATCCGCAACGCCTTCGGCCTGTTCATCGTGCTGGTGGCCGGCGGCGCGTTCTTCCTGGTCTCCTGGTTCGGCAGCGCCGAGGTCCAGGCCGGCTTCGCCTACCTCGGCTGCTGGTTCCTGCTGTTCGGCGCCGTCCGCCCGGTCCTCGAACTCCAGCAGCAGCGCCGGATGGGCTGGGCCCGCGACTCGGACGCCGACCAGCTCGCCCGGCTCACCCACGTCCCCGCGCTCGCCTGGGTCGCCGTCTTCCTGCTCGTCGCCCTCGCCTGCCTCGCCCTCGGCGCGACCTGGCTGCTGCAGCCCCTGCAGTAGCCCGCCGCGCGGGGCCGTCCGCGTCCACGATCCGGGCGGTTTCGGTACGGCCCTAGACTTGCCCACATGACCGAGACCCCGTGGCCCGCCCCCGTCGCCACCAGCCCCGTCGACGCCACCGTCACCATCCCCGGCTCCAAGTCGGTCACCAACCGGGCCCTGGTGCTGGCCGCGCTCGCCGAGAAGCCCGGCTGGGTGCGCCGCCCGCTGCGCAGCCGTGACTCCCAGCTGATGGCCGACGGCCTGCGCGCCCTCGGGGTCACCATCGAGGAGACGGTCAACAACGACGCGGGCGGCACCGGCGGCGGCGAGGCCTGGCGGGTCATCCCGGCCCCCGCGCTGCTCGGCCCGGCCTCCGTCGACGTCGGCAACGCCGGCACGGTCATGCGCTTCCTGCCCCCGCTCGCCGTCCTCGCCGACGGCCCGGTGCACTTCGACGGCGACCCGCGCTGCTACGAGCGCCCCCAGCACGGCGTGATCAACGCCCTGCGCGCGCTGGGCGCCCGGATCGAGGACGGCGGCCGCGGCGCCTTCCCGCTCACCGTCCACGGCACCGGCTCGCTGGACGGCGGCCCGGTCGAGCTGGACGCCTCCTCCTCGTCCCAGTTCGTCTCCGCGCTGCTGCTCTCGGGCGCCCGCTACAACCAGGGCATCGAGGTCCGGCACGTCGGCGGCCCGGTGCCGTCGCTGCCGCACATCCGGATGACCGTCGAGATGCTGCGTCTGGCCGGCGCCCAGGTCGACGCGCCCGAGGACGGCGGCGAGAAGGACGTCTGGCGGGTCACCCCCGGCGCCCTGATCGGCCGCGACCTGGTGGTCGAGCCCGACCTCTCCAACGCCGCGCCGTTCTTCGCCGCCGCGCTGGTCACCGGTGGCCGCGTCACCGTGCGGGACTGGCCGAAGCACACCACCCAGCCCGGCGACCAGCTGCGCGAGATCTACACCCGGATGGGCGGCGCCTGCGAGTTCACCGACGAGGGCCTGCAGTTCACCGGCACCGGCCGGATCCACGGCATCGAGGCGGACCTGCACGACGTCGGCGAGCTCACCCCGGTGATCGCCGCGGTGGCCGCGCTCGCCGACTCCGAGTCCCACCTGTACGGCATCGCCCACCTGCGCCTGCACGAGACGGACCGGCTCGCCGCGCTCGCCAAGGAGATCAACGACCTCGGCGGCGACGTCACCGAGACCGAGGACGGCCTGCGGATCCGCCCGCGCCCGCTGCGCGGAGGCGTCTTCCACACCTACGAGGACCACCGTCTGGCCACGGCCGCCGCGGTGCTCGGCCTCGCCGTGCCCGGTGTCGGGGTGGAGAACGTCGCCACCACCGCCAAGACCCTGCCCGACTTCCCCGGGATGTGGTCCGAGCTGCTCGGCGAAGCGGCGGCGGACCACTGAGCGGAGACTGAGCACATGCGCCGCTACGGCAAGGACGCCGACGAGGACGACATCCGCAACCGCCCGGCCCGCCGGGGCTCCCGGCCGCGGACCCGGATCCGGCCCAAGCACGAGGACGCCGCCGAGGCGATGGTGCTGACCGTCGACCGCGGTCGGCTCACCTGTCTGGTCGACCAGGGCACCAAGCAGGAGCGCCAGATCGTCGCCATGAAGGCCCGCGAGCTGGGCCGCAAGGGCGTCGTCGTCGGCGACATCGTCAACCTGGTCGGCGACCTCTCCGGGGACGCCGACACCCTCGCCCGGATCGTCCGGGTCGAGGAGCGCACCTCGGTGCTGCGGCGCACCGCGGACGACGACGACCCGTACGAGCGGATCGTCGTCGCCAACGCCGAGCAGCTGGCCATCGTCACCGCCCTGGCCGACCCGGAGCCGCGCCCGCGGCTGATCGACCGCTGCCTGGTGGCCGCCTACGACGCGGGCATGGAGCCGCTGCTGGTGCTCACCAAGGCGGACCTGGCGCCGGCCGAGCCGGTGCTGGACTCCTACGCCCCGCTCGGCATCCGGTACGTGGTGACCCGCCGCGACGAGCTGGAGACCGCCGGCGCCGAGGCCGTCCGCGAGCACCTGCGCGGGCGCTCCACGGTGTTCATCGGCCACTCCGGCGTCGGCAAGACCACCCTGGTCAACGCCCTCGTCCCGGACCGCCGGCGGCAGACCGGCCACGTCAACGCGGTGACCGGCCGCGGCCGGCACACCACGGTGTCCGCCCTCGCGCTGCGGCTGCCCCCGCCGCCCGGCGCCAAGCCGGGCTCCAAGAAGGCGCTGGACACCGGATGGGTGATCGACACCCCGGGCTTCCGCTCCTTCGGCCTCTCGCACATCGACCCGTCCCGGGTCATCCTCGCCTTCCCCGACCTGGAGCCCGGCACCGTCGACTGCCCGCGCGCGTGCAGCCACGACGAGCCGGACTGCGCGCTGGACGCCTGGGTCGCCGACGGCCACGCCGAGGCCGCCCGGCTCTACTCGCTGCGCCGTCTGCTGGCCAGCAAGGAGGGCGAGGCCGACTGAGCCCGGGGCTCCGTGCCCCGGGGTTGGTGGCCCGTCCGAGGTGTCGGACCGGGCCCACCTGGTGATCATAGGAAGGTCAGGCCGGGCACGGTCCGACCGTCGATCGACTGGGAGGGCACGCGATGGCATGGGCCCTGGTGGTCCTGGCCGGCCTGCTGGAGACCGGCTTCGCGATCAACCTCAAGCTCAGCGAGGGCTTCACCAAGCTCTGGCCCACCGTCAGCTTCTGCGTGTTCGCCCTCGGCAGCTTCGGCCTGCTCACCCTCTCCCTCAAGACCCTGCCGGTCGGCCCCGCCTACGCCGTGTGGACGGGCATCGGCGCGGCCGGCACCGCCATCTACGGCATGGTCTTCCTGGACGAGACCAGCTCGGTGCTCAAGCTGGTCTCGATCTCCCTGGTGATCGCCGGCGTCATCGGCCTGCAGCTGAGCGGCACCGCGCACTAGGGCGTGTCTGACAATTCGCGTCGGATCAGCGCGCGGCGTTGGGGTGCGTGCATCGCAAGGCGGAGGAGGGAGTCCATGCGGAGCATCGGCGACCGACGACAACGCGGCGAGGTGCGTGCCCCGGCGTCGCGCGCCCGGCGGGAATTGTCAGACACGCCCTAGGACGGCGCCCCGGCTCCACGGCCAGGACCGGCACGGCTCCGTCCCGCTCCGCGAGCCCGGCTGTGCCGATCGGGGCGGGCTCGCTAGGGTCTTGGACATGGCCGACTACCACGACGACCTCCGACTCGCCCACGTCCTCGCCGACTCGGCCGACTCGGTCACCCTGGAACGCTTCCGCGCCCTCGACCTGAAGATCGAGACCAAGCCCGACCTCACCCCGGTGAGCGACGCCGACAAGGCCGCCGAGGAACTCGTCCGCAGCGTGCTGCAGCGCGCCCGCCCGCGCGACGCGGTGCTGGGCGAGGAGTTCGGCCTGCAGGGCTCCGGCCCGCGCCGCTGGGTGATCGACCCGATCGACGGCACCAAGAACTACATCCGCGGCGTCCCGGTCTGGGCGACCCTGATCGCCCTGCTGGAGGACGGCCCGGACGGCGTCGAGCGCCCGGTGGTCGGCATCGTCTCCGCGCCCGCGCTGCAGCGCCGCTGGTGGGCGGCCAAGGGCCTGGGCGCCTTCGCCGGCCGCAGCCTGGCCAAGGCCTCCCGGATCCACGTCTCCGGCGTCTCCCGGATCGAGGACGCGTCCTTCTCCTACTCCTCGCTCACCGGCTGGGAGGAGCGCGGCCGCCTCGACCCGTTCCTGGACCTCACCCGCGCCTGCTGGCGCACCCGCGCGTACGGCGACTTCTGGTCCTACATGATGGTCGCCGAGGGCGCCGTCGACATCGCCGCCGAGCCCGAGCTGTCGCTCTGGGACATGGCGGCCAACGCCGTCATCGTCGAGGAGGCCGGCGGCCGCTTCACCGGCCTGGACGGCGTCCCCGGCCCCGGCGGCGCCGACGCCGTCGCCTCCAACGGCCTGCTGCACGACGAAGCCCTCCGCCGCCTGAGCGTCTGAGCCACCCGGGCCGGAGCGCCCCGGAAGCGAGCGGGCGAGCCCCCGCCCCGAGCCAGCACCTCGCGAGCGGGCGAGCCCCCGCCCCGAGCCAGCACCTCGCGAGCGGGCGAGCCCCCGCCCCGAGCCGAAGGGGCGCGCCGGTGCCGAAAGGGAGAAGCGAGGAGGCCCTGAGGAACGAGGGGTCTTGGAGCGCCGACCGTCGGCACCGGATCCGAGCGCCCCGGAGGCGAGCGGGCGAGTAACAGCGCGGGCCCCGAGTGCCGGTTCTCCATCGGCACTCGGGGCCCGCGTTTCGTCGGGGCCCCTCACCGGGCCCCGCTCCGGGGTGCGTCAGCGCTGCTTGCGCAGTTCCCGGACCGCCGCGTCCAGCCGCTGCCCGTAGTCGGCGTCGGCCTTGCGGAAGTTGTCGATCGCCCGCTCCACGATGTCCTCGCGGTCGGCGGAGACCTTGGCGATGAAGCCGGCCAGGTTGGCGATCAGCCGCTGCTTCTCGTCCTCCGAGAACAGCCGGTACAGGGTGCCGGCCTGCACGAAGTCGTCGTCCTCGGCGTGCGAGGGCGCCACGTGGGTGCCGGTGCTCCCGTCGACGGCGGTGGCGGCCCACAGCGGGCGGCCGGTCTGCACGGGGCCGCCGAAGCTGTTCGGCTCGTAGTTCTTCTGCCGCCCGTGGCGACCGTCGTACAGGTGGCCGTCGCGGCCGTTGGTGCGGGCCTCGGTGGCGTGCGGGCGGTTCACCGGCAGGTGGTCGGCGTTGATGCCGACCCGGTAGCGGTGGGCGTCGGCGTAGGCGAACAGCCGGCCCTGGAGCATCTTGTCCGGGGACGGGCCGATGCCGGGCACGAAGTGCGACGGGGAGAAGACCGACTGCTCGACCTCGGCGAAGACGTTGTCGGGGTTGCGGTTGAGCTCCAGCCGGCCGATCTCGACCGGCGGGTAGTCGGCGTGCGGCCAGACCTTGGTGAGGTCGAAGGGGTTGAAGCGGTAGTTCGCCGCGTCGGCCGCCGGCATGATCTGGACCTGCACCGTCCAGCTGGGGTACTCGCCGCGCTCGATCGACTCGCGCAGGTCGCGCTGGTGGCTGTCCGGGTCCTCGCCGGCGAGGGCGTTGGCCTCGGCCTGGGTGAGGTTGCGGATGCCCTGGTCGGTCTTGAAGTGGTACTTGACCCAGAAGTGCTCGCCGGCCTCGTTCTGCCACTGGAAGGTGTGCGAGCCGTAGCCGTTGAGGTGCCGGTACGAGGCGGGGATGCCGCGGTCGCCGAACAGCCAGGTGACCTGGTGGGTGGCCTCGGGGGACAGGCCCCAGAAGTCCCAGACGTTGTCGGCCTCCTGCGAGCCGGTGTACGGGTCGCGCTTCTGGGTGTGGATGAAGTCGGGGAACTTGATGGCGTCCTTGATGAAGAACACCGGGGTGTTGTTGCCGACGAGGTCGTAGTTGCCCTCCTCGGTGTAGAACTTCAGCGCGAAGCCGCGCGGGTCGCGCACCGCGTCGGCCGCGCCGAGGTTGCCCGCGACGGTGGAGAAGCGCAGGAAGACCTCGGTCTCCTTGCCGATCTCGGAGAGGAAGGCCGCCCGGGTCCAGGGCGTCACGTCGGCGGTGACCGTGAAGGTGCCGTAGGCCCCGGCGCCGCGGGCGTGCACCACGCGCTCCGGGATCCGCTCGCGGTTGAAGTGCGCGAGCTTCTCGAACAGCAGCTGGTCCTGGATCAGGGCGGGGCCGCCGATGCCCGCGGTCTCGGTGTTCTGGTTGTCGGCGACGGGGGCACCCGCCTCCGTGGTCAGGGTCGGGCGCAGCTCGTCCTGCGTGGTCATAACGGGTGCCTCCACGGATGTCCGGTCGTGATGACACGATCCTAACTTGGACTTTGTCTAAGTCAACACTGGAATCAATCCCGGACTCTGACTTAATCTGGTGGACATGAACGACCTGCTGGAGAGACTGCGCGGGCGCGGCTGGCGGCTCACCTCGCAGCGCCGCGTCGTGGCCGAGGTCCTCGACGGCGAGCACGTCCACCTCACCGCCGACCAGGTGCACGCCCGGGCGGTGGCCCGGCTGCCCGAGATCAGCCGGGCCACCGTCTACAACACGCTGGGCGAGCTGGTCGCCCTCGGCGAGGTCCTGGAGGTCGCCACCGACGGCCGCGCCCGGCGGTACGACCCCAACGCGCACCGCGCCCACCAGCACCTGGTCTGCTCCGGCTGCGGGGCGATCCGCGACGTCCACCCGCAGGGCGACCCGCTCGCCGCGCTGCCCGCCGCCGAGCGGTTCGGCTTCGCCGTCACCACCGCCGAGGTCACCTACCGCGGCCTGTGCCCCGACTGCCGCGCGTAGGGCACTCCCCGGCGAGCCGCTACGCGCTCAGCTCGGCGTGCAGCGCGCCCAGCAGCCGCCCGGCGCGCTCGGCGACCTCGGCCGGCCCGTAGTCGATCGCCCGCCGGCACCAGTTCTCCGCCTGCACCGGCTCGCCCCGGCGCAGCGCGAGCAGCGCCAGGCGCAGCGCGGCCCGTCCGTGCCCGGCGTCGGCGGCCCGGGTGTACCAGAGCATCGCCTCGGCCTCGCTGTCCTGCCGGGCCAGCAGCAGGCCCAGGTTGAACGCGGCGCTTCGGCTGCCCGCCCCGGCGGCCCGCCGGTACCAGCTCTCGGCGATCTCCAGCGCCCCCCGCTCGGCCGCCCGGACACCCATCCGCACCTGGGCCCGCCGGTGCCCGGCGTCGGCCGCCAGCGCGTACCAGTGCTCGGCCTCGGCGTCCGCGTCACCGCGCCGGTCCAGCAGCGAGGCGAGCCGGAAGGCCCCCTCGGCGGAGCCGCCCGCGGCCGACTGCCGGTAGCGCTCCAGCGCCCCGGCCAGGTTGCCGCGCTGCTCCTGGGCGACCGCGAGCTGCAGCGCGGCCTCGCCGTGGCCCTCGGCGGCGGCCCGCGCGTACCACTCCTGGGCCTGGCGCTGCTCGCCGCGCCCGGCGTGCAGCACGCCGAGGTTGAAGGCGCCGTCGACGCTGCCGGCCTCGGCGGCCTTGGAGAACCACGGCTCGGCGCCGGACTCGTCGCCGCGCTGCAGCAGCACCACGGCCAGCGCGTTGCAGGCCTCCCGGTGCCCGGCGTACGCGGCCCGGCGGTACCACTGCTCGGCCTGCTGCTCGCGGCCGGTGCCGGCGCAGAGCAGGCCGAGGTTGAAGGCGCCGTTCTGGTCGCCCGCGTCCAGGGCGACGCGGTACCAGCGCTCGGCCTCCTTGGCCTCGCCGCGGCTCGCGTGCAGGGCGCCGAGCGCGTTGGCGGCGTTGCCGTCGCCGGCCTCGGCGGCCTCCTGCCACCATTCGGCGGCGGCCGCGATCTCGCCGGAGTCACGCAGCAGGAAGCCGAGCGCGCAGGCCGCGCGCGGCTCGCCGTTCTGCGCGGCCTGGCGGTACCAGCGGGCGGCCTCGTCCAGCAGCGACTGCTCGGTACGGGCGCGCTCCTCCAGCAGGACGCCCAGGCGCAGCGCGGCGCGGGCGTGGCTGCGGGCGGCAGCGGTGCGGTACCAGGCCTCGGCGGTCTCCTTGTCCCCGGCGGCCTCGCGCATCCGGGCCAGCCGGTAGGCGGCCTCCCGGTGCCCGGCGTCGGCGGAGACCTTGAACCAGCGTTCGGCCCGTACGTCCCGGCGGTGCTCCATCAGATCGCCGAGCGCGTAGGCGCCGAGCGGGTGTCCGTGGTCGGCGGCGAAGTGCAGCCAGTACTCGGCAGCCTCCTCCTCGCCCTGGTCGCGCAGCTGCAGCCCGAGCGCGTGCGCGGCCGGGGCGCTGCCCGCGACGGCGGCCTGGCGCCACCACTGGCCGGCCTCGGCCCGGTGGCCCTGCTGGTGCAGCAGCACGCCGAGGTTGTTGGCGGCGGCGCGCAGCCCGGCGGCCGCGGCGGCGCGCAGGTACGGTTCGGCGTCCTCCAGGTCGCCGCGGCGCAGCAGCAGGGTGCCCAGCCGGCCGGCGGCGTCCGCGTCGCCACCGTCGGCGGCCTGCCGGTGCCGGGCTTCGAGGGCGGCGGACTCGCGGGCGGCCAGCGCGGTCTCGAAGCTGGTCGGGTCGAGGGCGGCCGGGTCGAGCGCGGCGGCGGGGCCCGGCTCCCCGTCGGGCCGGTCCCCGTACGGGCCGACGGCGGCGGCGAACTGACGGGCGGACACGTGGACCAGGCTGTCCGGGCCGCTGCCCGGGGCGGGGCGCTCGGAGAGTCCGCTGGTGCGCTGGGCGGGCAGGGCTCCGGGGCGGCCCTCGGGGGTCTCGGCACTCTCCGCCCAGGCGTCGGTGTCAGCCTCGGCTGCCGCCGCGGACTTGGCGCCTGACTTGCCGATCAGCCTCATGCCGACTCCCGCTCCCCCAGAGTGTCGCGGCATCGTGCCCCGGCGTGCGGCCGGGGGGACTCCCAGGAGAGGTGCCGGACCCGACGGCCGATCAGCAGCCGTACACCGTCCCCCATGTGTCCCATCGTCGCATCACCTGCTACCCGCGTACACCTGCCCCGGCCGAATTCGAGCGGGGCCGACCCGAAGCCGACGAAATTGCTTCGGCGCTTTGTCGATTTCCCGACACATCCACCCCACAAACCCCGCTGTCGTCCTCCTTGGCGACGGTCGATAGTACCGGAGCGGTTCCCACCGCTTCGGTACGGAACCGCCCGCTTCGGTACGGAAGCGTCCGCGGAAACACCAGAGGCCCGGAGGAAGGATCCTCCGGGCCTCTGGCCTTTGTAGCGGGGACAGGATTTGAACCTGCGACCTCTGGGTTATGAGCCCAGCGAGCTACCGAGCTGCTCCACCCCGCGTCGGTAACTAAACAGTAGCACGAATGCGGGGTGGACCCGAAACCACCGAACGGCGGACGCCCGGAGGGAGCCGGAGGAGGCCGGAAGACGCCCGGAACCGCAGAAACACCAGAGGCCCGGAGGAAGGATCCTCCGGGCCTCTGGCCTTTGTAGCGGGGACAGGATTTGAACCTGCGACCTCTGGGTTATGAGCCCAGCGAGCTACCGAGCTGCTCCACCCCGCGTCGGTGACTGAACAGTAGCACGAACGCGGGGTGGAACGGAAAACGGTTGCCGCAGCTCAGCGGGCTACGGCTGCGGAGCGGGCGATCCGGTGCCGGTGGCGCCCGGGCTCGGGGTGCCGGCCGGGGCGGGCGCCGGGCTGCCGCCGCGGGCCGCCTCGGCCGCCTTCAGCGCGTCGCCGAGCGCCTTCTGGGCGTTGCCGTAGGCCACCCAGTCGCCGTTCTTGAACGCGGTCTGGCTGTCGTTGTAGGCCTTCCCCGCGTCCGTGAGCGCCTTCTGCAGCTCCGGCGAGATCGTCCCGCCCGGCGCCGGAGTGGCCGGCGAGGTGGGCGCGGGCGTGACCGGCGAGGTCGGCGAGGTCGGCGTGGTCGGGGCCGTCGGGGCGGTGCCGCTGCCCGGGTTGGACGGCGCCACCGGCGTGGCCGGCGGGGCCTGCCCGGCGAACAGCTTCTTCAGCGCGGCCTCCAGGGTGTCCTCGAACGCCACGTTGTCGTCCCCGTACACCGCCAGGACCTTCTGCAGCGTCGGGTACTTGGCGCCGCGTCCACGCACGTACACCGGCTCGACGTTGAGCAGGCCGCCGCCGACCGGCAGGGTCAGCAGGTTGCCGTACTCCAGCTCGGTGTCGCCGCCGCTCTTCAGCGCGAAGATCTGGTTGGCCACCTCCTGGCGGGAGTTGAACTTCGACTGCACCAGGCCGGGGCCGGGGGCGCCCGACTCGCCGGTCATCTTCAGCAGGCGGATCTTCCCGTAGTCGTCGCCCGGGTCCGCGTTGACGGCCAGGAACGCCGCCAGGTTGGGACGGCCGTTGGGCACGAAGGTGCTGGTGAGCGAGAAGCTCGCGCCGGCGGCGTCGGGCATCCGGACCGTCACGTAGTACGGCGGCTGGACCTGCTTGGTGTCGCTGGTCGGGTCCACCGGGACCTGCCAGATGTCACTGCCGTTGAAGAAGGAGTTGGAGTCGGTCACGTGGTACTGGCCGAGCAGGTCGCGCTGCACCTTGAACATGTCCTGCGGGTAGCGCAGGTGCGGCAGCAGCGACTGCGGGATGTCCGCCTTCGGCTCGACGGTGCCGGGGAAGGCCTTCATCCAGGTCTTCAGCACCGGGTCCTTCTCGTCCCACTGGTAGAGCTTCACCTCGCCGGTGTAGGCGTCCACCGTGGCCTTGACCGAGTTGCGGATGTAGTTGACCTGGTTGGCGACGGTCAGCAGCTCACCGCGCTGGTTGGTCAGCGAGTCCTTGGTGGCGGTGCCCAGGGTGGTCTTCGAGGAGAACGGGAAGCCGTCCGAGGTGGTGTAGCCGTCCACCACCCACACCACGTGGCCGTTCTGCACGACCGGGTACGGGTCGGCGTCGATCGACAGCCACGGCGCGACCTTCTCCACCCGCTCCTTGGGCGTCCGGTTGTAGATCACCTTGGCGCCGTCGGTGATCGCCCCCGCGTAGAGGATCTGCGGCTCGGCGAAGCGCACCGCGTACGCGGCCCGGGTGATCGGGTTGTCCAGCGAGACACCGCCGTCACCGGTGTACGTGTACTCCACGTTCTGACCGGTCTTGGTGTCGGTGTAGTCGATCTCCTTGTTCGAGCCGCCGACGATCGAGTACGTCGTCGTCTTCTCGCCGTAGTAGACCCGCTGCTGGTAGTCGCCGAGCCCGCCGGTGGCCGGCAGGCCGGACTCGGTGAACACCGGCCCGCCCTTGTCGTCGACCTGGTTGCCCTTGGCGACGGCCGCGCCGTAGCCGTGGGTGTACTTGAAGTGGTCGTTGATCCAGTTGCGCTGCACGCCGTTGAGGTCCAGCTCGCGCAGGCCGATCACGGTGTCCTGCTTGGTCGCGCCGCTGCCGTAGCGGTCCACGTCCAGCGTGCTGGGGAAGGCGTAGTAGTTGCGCTGCTGCTCCAGCGACTGGAACGTCTGCGACACGATGTTCGGGTCCAGCAGCCGGACGTCAGCGATGGTCTGCGCGTCGGGCTTGAGCGCGTCGGCGGTGGTCGACCCCTGCGGGCTGTACGGCGTGGTCTGCGCGTCGGCGATCCCGTACGCCTGCCGCGTCGCGTCGATGTTCTTCTGGATGTACGGCGTCTCCTTGGCCTGCTCGTTCGGCTTGACCTGGAACTGCTGCACGATGGCCGGGTACAGGCCGCCGATCAGCACCGCCGAGAGCACCATCAGGCCCAGCCCGATCAGGGCCGGCGCCCAGGTGCGGCGGATCGGGGTCAGGAAGAACAGCACCGCGCAGATGATCGCGACGAAGAACAGGATGGTCTTGGCCGGCAGGAACGCGTTGGCGTCCACGTAGCGCAGGCCCGTCCAGCCCGAGACGCCCTTGTACGAACCGGTCTTGACCGCCAGCGCGTACCGGTCCAGCCAGTAGGCGACGGCCTTCAGCAGCACGAAGACGCCCAGCAGCACCGCCAGGTGCCCCTGCGCCCCCGCGCTCGCCCGCCGGCCCGGTCCCTGCAGCCGCAGGCCCCCGTACAGGTAGTGCACCAGCGCCGAGGTCAGCAGCGAGACGATCACCGCGCTGAACGCGAAGCCGAGCACGAACTCGTAGAACGGCAGGTCGAAGGCGTAGAAGGAGACGTCCATGCCGAACTGGGCGTCCTTCTCCCCGAAGGACGTCGAGTTGGTCCACATCAGCCAGGTCCGCCACTGGCCGGACGCCGCGGCGCCCGCCACCAGCCCGATCACCAGCGAGACGCCGATCAGCGCCCAGCGCTTGAACGGCGCCAGGCCCGCGCGGTAGCGGTCCAGGCTCTGCTGCTCCACCGACATCGCGGACAGCGGCGGCCGCAGCCGGTGCGCCAGCCAGATGTTGAAGCCGACGATCGCCGCCATCAGCAGGCCGAACACCGCGAACAGCCCGATCTTCGTCCACAGCTGGGTGGTGAACACCGAGGAGTAGTGGACCGACCTGAACCACAGCCAGTCCGTCCAGAAGCCCGCGAACATGACGAACAGCAGGAACAGCACCGCGAGTACGCCCAGGGTCAGCAGGGCCACCCGCGCCCGCCGCGAGGGCGGACCCACCCTTCGCCGGAAACCCGGCCCTGAGCGTTCCGGCATCTGGAATACCACGGTGGCACCTCAGCTGTGTCGTCTGGATATCGGTCGGTCGTCAGAGCAACTTAACCAGGCTTTGGCCGAGTTCCCACCGTTAGCAGACGGTTACGACGCAGCCCCTCCCCCGGCCGTCTCCCCCGGGCCGTACCCCAGCCGTACCCCGGTGCGGCCCGCGCCACCCCACCTCCGGCCGGGCCGCCCGGCGAGCGCGCCCCGCCCGGCGTGTGAGGATTGAGGCATGTCCGACGCGCCTGATCTGAACAACTCCCCCGACGACGTCTCCAAGCTCCCGGCCGCCTCCCCGCTCACCCGGGCCGCGCTGGAGATCGACGAGTACGCCGCCACCCTCGGCTGGGACCTCCCGGCCCGGCTGTTCGCCCTGGTGGACAGCGCCGCCCTGCGCAAGGCCGACCCGCGGATCGCCAAGCAGCTCGGCCTCGCCGACAGCGACGAGCCCGGCCTCACCCCGGTCGAGCAGGACGAGCTGCCGGCCGGCATGGAGCTCGACAAGTTCCTCGGCACCATCGCCTGGCCCGCCGCGGTGGCCGGCTGCGCGCTGGTCGTCGAGCGTCTGATGCTGCCCCCGGGCGCCGAACAGTCCCGTCCGCGCGGTGCCAGCGACGCCCAGCTCGCCGAGTGGGTGGCCAACCACCCCAAGCGCGAGGAGGTGCGGATCACCGCCGCCGTGCTGCGCGACGGCCGGAAGGAGATCGCCCTGCGGCTGCGCTCCAAGGACGTCGCCCGCGAGGTGCTGACCGGCCCGGACCTGGTGCCCGGCCTGACCGAAGCGCTGCTGGCGACCTTCTCGTAACGCCTCTCGGGGGCCTCCGCGCGCCCTTGCGCCGAGGGCTACTTGGCGCAGGAGGGCAGCGCGGAGGCCTGCCCGGAGCGGATCTGCTCCAGCGACTTCAGCGCGCCGTCCAGGGTGTCCGTCTTGACCAGGGTCAGCCCGGACGGGATGTTCTTGGTGGCCTCGGCGCAGTTCGAGGACGGGGTGAGGAAGTACTCGGCCCCGGCGTCCCGGGCGGCGATCAGCTTCATCGATATGCCGCCGATCGGGCCGACCTTGCCGTCGTCGTCGATGGTGCCGGTGCCCGCGACGAACCGGCCGCCGGTCAGGTCGCCGCCCGGGGTCAGCTTGTCGATGATGCCGAGCGAGAACATCAGGCCGGCGCTCGGGCCGCCGACGTCCTGCAGGCCGATGTCGATCTGGAACGGGTAGGTGTGCCGGATCCCGGTGCCGATGCCGACCACCGCGAGCTCGGCCCGCTCGGCCGGGGCCTTCGGGTCGAGGTCCTTGGCCCGGACGGTCGGGACGGCCACGTCCGTCCTGGTGCCCGGCGTCGCGGCGACGTTTCCGGCCGCGTCCTTGACCCGCGGCACGACGGTGAAGACCACCGACTCGCCCGGCTTGTGCTTGACGACCGCCGCGACCACCTGGTCCACCGAGGCGACCGGGGCGCCGTCGACGGCGACGATCTGGTCGCCCGCGTGCAGCTTGCCCTCGGCCGGGGCTCCGGCGGTGACCGACTTGACGATCAGATCGCTGCCGACCGGGACGCCGAGCTGCTTCAGGGCCGCGGTGCGGGCGCTGTCCTCGGAGGAGGCGAACTCCTCGGCGTTCTGCTTCTTGGCCTCGGCGTCCGACTGCCCCTTCGGGTAGACGTTGTCGTGCGGCACCACCAGCACGTCGTCGCGCAGCCAGCCGACCACCGCGTTGACCAGGCTGGGCTCGTACTTGGCCCCGGTGACCTGGACGGTCGTCATGTTGAGGTGCCCGGTGGTCGGGTAGGACTCGTGCCCCGAGACGCTGATCACCGGCTTGCCGCCCTGGTTGCCGAGCGTGTTGTACGTCGGCCCCGGGCTCATCTCCGTGTACGGCACCTTCATCAGCACCGAGACGCAGAGCAGCGCTATGAGCAGCAGGGTGGCAGCGAGCATCGTCGCGGAGCGGCGTGGCATGCCTCGACAGTACGGGACGCGGGTGACGGGGCGCCCGGCGGGCTACCGGCCGGAAGGCTCGCCCGGGCCCGCGGCCCCGGCGGTGGTGCGTTCCATCGCGGCCATGAAGCGCCGGTGTTCGGCGAGTGAGGCCGGGTCCCCGGTGGCCCGCGGGGCCCGTTGGGCCCACCCCGCCCAGAGGGCCGCGGCCAGGACGGCGACAACCGGAATGATCAGCCAGGCGAGCGCACCCATGTCAGTACTCCCAGCTCGTCGTGTCTATGAGCAGATTAACCACCCCGGCGGACAACGCGGACGGCGCCGTCCGGGTTACGGGACGGCCGATCGGCTCACTTCCAGGGAGTATTCGGGGCGTCGCCGCGAACCCGTTCGAGTGAGGCACCGGCGAGCCTGCCCCGACGGACGCGCGGGATGTGCGGACGGTTCCGCGGTGCGCGGGACGTGCGGACGGTTCCGCGGTGCGCGGGACGTGCGGACGGTTCCGCGGTGCGCGGGCCGGTCTCAGCAGCCGCCGGCGCCGACCCACTCCTCCTCGCCGTCGGCGAAGACCTGGTGCTTCCAGATCGGCACCTCGTGCTTGAGGTCGTCGATCAGCCGGCGGGCGGCCGCGAAGGCCTCGCCGCGGTGGGCGCAGGAGACCGCGACGATCACGGCCTTGTCGGTGATCTCCAGCCGGCCGACCCGGTGGACCGCGGCGAGCGCCCGGACCGGGAAGTCGGCGACCACCTTCTCGGCGATCCGCCGCATCTCCTGCTCGGCGGTGGGGTGGCAGCTGTACTCCAGCGCGGACACCGACTTGCCGCCGTCGTGGTCACGGACCGTCCCGACGAAGACGGTGGTGCCGCCGGCCGCGTCGTCGCCGACCGCCTCGTACACCTCGTCCAGCGAGAGCGGGGTGTCGCGGATGGCGAGCAGACGGATGGGGTCGTGGTTCTCGGACATGACCCCATGATTCCTCATCGGGGACGGTCGGAGGCAAGTGTCTTCCGCATCACGATGTGGAAATTTCGCATCGTGAGAAAAGGCGCCCGATCGGCCGATCGATCGACGCCGTGCTCCGCCGACCCGGGGCAGGACCGGAACCCTCCCCCGGCCCGGGTCAGAACCGGCGCCGCTTGCGGGCCCGGCGCACCAGCGCCGCCGTACCGACCAGCGCCACCGTCGCCCCGGCCGCCCCCAGGCTGGTCGCGGCCTCCTTGCCGCCCAGCCGGCGCCCGGCCACCGCGTGCTTGCCGGACACCTGGGCCAGCAACTCGGCCAGCACCTGCTCGTTGGTGTGCGCCGGACGCCAGCCCGCCTCGTGCAGCCGGCTGCCGGACACCACCCACGGGTACATCGTGTACGCCAGGTCCCCGGCCGGTGCCGGGGTCAGGCCCAGCCGGTGCAGCCGGGCCGCGGTGCCGAGCGCCAGCGCGGCCGGCAGCTCCATCCGCCGGATCCCCGACAGCCGCTCCACGTCCTCCTGCTCCAGCCAGCCGTCGCAGCCGACCGTCACCTCGCCCTCGACCAGGCCCAGCGCCGCGTACTCCAGCGCCGCCGCCAGGTCGTCCACGTGGCAGAACTGCCAGCACGGGCGGGAGCCGGCCACCACCAGCAGCCGGGGCGCCTCGAAGTGCCGGGTCAGCACGGTGTCCACACCGGGGCCCACCACCACGGCCGGGCGCAGCACCGTCACCTGCAGCCCGGGGTGGGCGCGTGGCGCGCGGCGGGCCAGCCGCTCGATCTCCAGCAGGTCCCCGACCAGCGAGGCCTCCTCGGTCGCCCGCAGCTCGGAGTCCTCGGCCAGCGGCACCTCGTTGTCGGCCAGCGCGCCGTAGACCATGGCGGAGGTGCACAGCACGACCCGGTGCACCCCGGCGGCCGCGGCCGCGGTCAGCACCGTCTGGGCGCCGCGCACGTTGTAGGCGCTGCGGGCCCGCGGATCGGACTCCATGCCGAAGTCCATCGCGAGGTGCACCACCACGTCGACCCCGGCCAGCCGCTCGGCCACCGCCGGGTCGCGCACGTCGAGCACCCGCCACTGCACGCCGGGGACCTCGCCGCGGCGGTCGTCCACCGCCAGGACCTTCTTCACGTGCGGGGAGGCGACCAGTCGCGCCGCGACCCGCTCCCCCAGCACTCCCGCGGCGCCGGTCACCGCCACGGTCAGCGGCCGTCCGCCGTAGGCTGGAGGCGGCGACGCCGTGGTGTCCGACGCCTCCTCTCCTCCGGTCAGCCCAGAGCGAACGTCCGAGGGCGGGGAACTCACCGGCCATCCTCCACGGTTAGCTTATGTGCGTACGGACGTGTGTCACGTACGTCCATCCTGCCCGAGGCGAAGGCCCGGCGGTGCACCCGGCGCGGGCCAGCCGCGCGGGAGCCGCCCCCGAGTCCCCGACTCCGCCACCGCCCCGGGCGCTGATTTCCCCGCCACACCGCATGACGGCCGACCGGATCGAGGACCCCGTGAGCGACCTTCCCTTCGGATTCGGCGTTCCGCCCGAGGAGCCCGAGGACGGCAAGGCCAAGCCCGACGACGCGCAGAAGAAGAAGGACCAGGAGCAGTCCGGCTCCGGCCCGCAGCCGTTCGGCTTCGGCGGGGGCAACCCCTTCGGCGCGATGTTCGGCCTGCCCGGCGCCCCGGGCGGCGCCGGCGGCGACAACCCCTTCGCCGCGATGTTCGGCGGCATGAACCCGGGCGACCTCGGCGCCGCCTTCCAGCAGCTCGGGCAGATGCTCTCGTTCGAGGGCGGCCCGGTGAACTGGGACCTCGCCCAGAACATCGCCCGCCAGACCGTGGTCGCCGAGCCCGCCGAGGGCAAGAGCAAGGACCGCTCGGTCAGCGCCTCCGAGCGCTCCGCCGTCGCCGAGGCCGTCCGCCTGGCCGACCTGTGGCTCGACGGCGCCACCGAGTTCCCCTCCGGCGCCGGCACCGCCGTCGCCTGGAGCCGGGCCGAGTGGATCGAGGCCACCCTCCCGGTCTGGAAGGACCTGGTCGACCCGGTCGCCGAGCGGGTCGGCAACGCCATGGGCGGCGTGCTGCCCGAGGAGATGCAGGCCATGGCCGGCCCGCTGATGGGCATGATGCGCTCCATGGGCGGCGCCATGTTCGGCACCCAGATCGGCCAGGCGCTCGGCGCCCTCGCCGCCGAGGTGGTCGGCTCCGCCGATGTCGGCCTGCCGCTCGCCCCGGCCGGCAAGGCCGCGCTGCTGCCGCAGAGCGTCGCCGAGTTCGGCGAGGGCCTGAGCGTGCCCGCCGACGAGGTCCGCCTCTACCTCGCCCTGCGCGAGGCCGCCCACCAGCGGCTCTTCGCCCATGTGCCGTGGCTGCGCGCCCACCTGCTGGGCGCCGTGGAGGCCTACGCCCGCGGCATCAAGGTCGACACCTCCCGGATGGAGGAGCTGGTCGGCCAGCTCGACCCGAGCAACCCCGAGGCCCTGCAGGAGGCACTGGCCGGCGGCCTGCTCCAGCCCGAGGACACCCCCGAGCAGAAGGCCGCGCTCGCCCGCCTGGAGACGGCGCTCGCGCTGGTCGAGGGCTGGGTGGACGCCGTCGTGCACGCCGCCGCCGAGCCGCACCTGCCGCAGGCCGGGGCGCTGCGCGAGACCGTCCGCCGCCGCCGCGCGGCCGGCGGGCCCGCCGAGCAGACCTTCGCCACCCTGGTCGGCCTGGAGCTGCGCCCGCGCCGCCTGCGCGACGCCTCCCGGCTCTGGGCGCTGCTCGCCGACGCCCGCGGCGTCGAGGGCCGCGACGCGCTCTGGGAGCACCCGGACATGCTGCCCACCGCCGCCGACCTGGACGACCCGGACGCCTTCGTGCACCGGGGTGCCGCGGGCGACCTGGAGGGCGGGTTCGACTTCGACGCGCTCGACAAGCTGCTCGGCGAGGCCGCGGCCGGCAAGCCCGACCTCACCAAGGGTCCCGACCGCACCGAGGGCGGCGACCGGCCGGAGCACGACGGCACCGACACCGACGGGAAGGGCGAGCCCACCGCATGACCGACACCGGGACGTCCGCGTCCACCCTGCACGCGGACGCCGTCCGCACCCTGTCCGGGTGGCGGCCGGCCGACGAGGACCAGGAGCTGCTGCGGCTCGACTACCTGGACCACCTGACCGCGCAGCCCGAGGGCCTCTACCGCTCCTGCCTGCCCGCGCACATCACCGCGAGCGCGGCGGTCGTCGACCCGGCGGCCGGGCGGGTACTGCTCACCCTGCACCCCAAGGTCGGCATGTGGCTGCAGATGGGCGGGCACTGCGAACCGGAGGACCGCGACCTCGCCTCGGCCGCGCTGCGCGAGGCCGTCGAGGAGTCCGGCATCCCCGACCTGGTCCTGCTGACGGAGGACGGCGCCCCGGTGCCGGTCAAGCTGGACCGCCACCAGGTCCGCTGCACCGGCAAGGACCGGCCGGAGAACACCCACCTGGACGTCCAGTACATCGCGCTGGCCCCGGCCGGCGCCCAGGCGCTGATCAGCGAGGAGTCGCTGGACCTGCGCTGGTTCGACTACGACCGGCTGCCGGAGCTCACCGACCACTCGGTGCGCGACCTGGTGGCCCGGGCCCGGCGGCTGACCGGCTGAGGTGTGACGTCGAAAGGGGGCGCGGGCCGCATCGGCCCGCGCCCCCTTCGCGTCGTCCTCCGGTCGGTCCCGCCGGTCCTCAGCCGCAGGAGGCGCCCGGGTCCGGCCCGGGGTCGGCGTGCCGGGCGCCCGGGATGTGCGGCAGCCGGGCCGCCGAGACCACGCCCTCCAGGTAGCCCCGGGCCCGCTCGGTGCGGGGGTAGGCCTCCAGCAGCGCCCAGAACGCGGGCCCGTGGTCCGGCACCAGCAGGTGCGCCAGCTCGTGCAGCAGCACGTAGTCCAGCACGTACTCGGGCATGCCCTGGAGGCGGTGGGAGAGGCGGATCGTGCCCTCGCTCGGGGTGCAGGAGCCCCAGCGGGAGTTCTGGTTGGTGACCCAGCGGACCTGGCTGGGGTGGGCGCGGTCGTCCAGGTAGGCGGCCGACAGCTCGCGGGCCCGGGCCATCAGGGCCTCGTCCCCGGGGATCCGCCGGGACTCCTGGGCGGCGAGCTTCTCCAGCATCTGCGCGACCCAGCGCTGCTCCTCGGCGTGCGACATCCGGGCCGGGATCAGCACGACGGTGCGGTCGCCCTCGCGGTAGGCGGAGACCGTACGGCTGCGGCGGGCGCTGCGCCGCACCTCGACCCGGCCGCGGTCGTGCGGCTCCGGGGAGACCGCCCCGACGGGCGGGTGCTGCGGCGGCTGCTGCTCGGCGTACCGCTGGTCCGGACGCCCGCGCGTGTTCGGCGCCGCGATCTGTGACCCGGACGCGGCACGGGCACGCCGACGCGACGCCGGTGGATGGGAGTCCCGCTCGGCTGCCATGGCACACGACGTTACCCGGTGGCACGGACAGAAGTCCGCTGCCATGGCCGGAATCTTTCATGGAGTGATCGCGAACGAAAAGTCGACGGCGGGTGTCCGGAATCCGACGCCGGGGAGGATCCCCAGTTATCCACAGGGCGTGCGAACCGATGTTCTGATCATGCGTACGGGCCTGTGGACAACTTTCGGCACACCGTCCGGGCGATGGGGCATGCTGCGGTCAGTCGTCCGGAAACGATCGGAAGGGAGATCGCCGTGCGCCTCGCTCTGAAGCCCGCCCTGTCCCGCAGCTGGCGGGACTCCGAGACCCTGCAGTTCGGCACCGTCACGAGCCACGCCGGGGTGCTCGGCAACGCCGACCCGGCCCTGTGCGAGTTCCTCGGACTGCTCGACGGAACGCGCGACCGGCCCGCGCTCGTCGAGGCCGGTGAGCGGATCGGGCTCGGCCGCGAGCCGGCCGACACCCTGCTGACCGAGCTCGCGGAGACCGGCCTGCTGGACGACGCGGAGGCCGCCGACCGGGCGCTGGCCCGCTTCCCCCAGCCGCACCGGGAGCTGCTCGGGCCCGACCTCGCCTCGCTCTCCCTGGTCCACTCCGGCCCGGGCGCCGCACCGGCGGTGCTGGCCCGCCGGGCCGACGCCCGGATCGAGGTGCGCGGCGCGGGCCGGGTCGGCGCCGCCGTGGCCGCCGTCCTGGCCGCCGGGGGCACCGGCACGGTCACCGTCACGGACGGCGGCCGGGTGGCACCGGGCGACTGCTCGCCTGCGGGCCTGCCGCCCGGGGACGTCGGGCGGCTGCGCGCGACGGCCGCCCGGGAGGCGGTGCACCGGGCCGCGGGCCGTCCCCCGGGGCCCGCCCCGCGCCGCCGGCCGGGCGACCCACCGCCGGACTTCGTCGTCCTCGCGCCCCGGGACGGCAGCGCCGCCTTCGCCGGCGGGACGTACGAGGCCCGGCTGCTGCTCCGGGCCGGGGTGCCGCACCTGTACGTGGGCGTGGTCGAGGAGTTCGGCGTCGTCGGGCCGCTGGTGGTCCCGGGGAGGTCCGCCTGCGGGCACTGCCTGGTGCTGCGGCGGGAGGACGAGGACGCGGCCTGGCCGCGGGTGCTGGCCCAGCTGGCCCACGAGGGCCCGGGGCGGGCCCCGACGCCGGCCTGCGACACCGCCCTGGCGACGGCGGTCGCCGGGCTGGCCGCGTTGCACGTCCAGCTGCACCTGGACGGCGGCCGCCCGCCGAGCGTGGACGGCTGGTGCGAGGTGTCGGCGAGCGACGGGATGGCCCGGCGGCTGCGGCTGCGGGGGCATCCGGACTGCGGGTGCCTGTGGCAGCCGGCCCCGCCGGGGTGAGCCGCCCGGCCGCGGTGGGGCCGCGCTACCGAGGTGGGGCCGCGCCGCCGGGGCGGGCCTCGCCGCCGGGGAACGCCGAAGGCCGGCGCCCCCACGGGCACCGGCCTTCCAGGTCGTCCTCACCGCCGGCCTCACCGCCGGCCTCACCCGGCGGCCACCGCCTGCTCGGCCGGCTCCTCGGCCCGCGCTACCTTGCGGTCCCGCATCACCAGGGTGGCCAGCAGGGCCGCCGCCAGCACACCGATCGCGCTGACCGTGAAGGTCGTGGTCATCGCCCCGGTGAACGCCTCCCGGGCGGTGCGGACCAACCCGGCGTCCCCGCCGGCGATCGCCAGCGCCCCGGCGATGGAGTGCTTGGCCTGCTCCGGCGTCCCGGCCGGCATCCCGCCCGCGAAGCCGCTCGACAGCAGCGAGCCCAGGATCGCGATGCCGAGGGCGGTGCCCGCCTGCTGGATGGTGTCGTTCAGCGCCGAGCCGACGCCCGCCTGCTCCGGCGGGATCGTCCCCATCAGCGCGCCCACCGCGGCCGGCATCGCCAGGCCCGCGCCGAGGCCGAGCAGCCCGAGCGCGACCGCCGGGACGGTGAAGCCGGTGTCGGCCGAGACGGTGGTCAGCAGCGCGAACGAGGAGGCCATGACGAGCATCCCGGCGAGGATCAGCAGCCGGTTGCCGAGCGTCGCCGCCAGCTTGGCGCCGACCCCGTTGCCGAGCAGCGCCGCGACGGCCAGCGGCAGGAACGCCAGGCCCGCCTTGACCGGCGAGTACCCGAGCACGAACTGCAGGTACTGGGTGAGCACCAGCAGCAGCCCGCCGTTGCCGATCTGCACCAGGGTCAGCGAGAGCGAGCCCCCGCTGAAGTTGCGGGCCTTGAAGAGCGCCAGCGGCACCATCGGCGCGGCTGTCACGTTCTCCCAGACCACGAACCCGACGATCGAGGCCACCGCGACGACCAGGGTGACCAGCGAGCGGCCGGCGAAGGCGCCGTGCTGCGGGATCTCGATGATCCACCAGACCAGGGCGGTCATGCCGACGGCCGACAGCACCGCGCCGAGCGGGTCGGGCTTCTGCCACGGGCCCTTGGACTCCGGCATCAGCAGCAGGCCCGCCAGCACCGCCAGCGCCACCACCGGGACGTTGATGAAGAAGATCGAGTGCCAGGAGAAGTGGTCGATCAGCACACCGCCGAGCACCGGGCTGCCGACCAGCCCCAGCATCGCCACCGAGCTCCAGGCGGCCATCGCCTTGTTGCGCTCGTCCTCGTCGAAGACGGTGATGAGGATCGACAGCGTCGAGGGCATGATCAGTGCCCCGCCGACCCCCATCGCGACCCGGGCGGCGATGACCTCGCCGGGGTTGGTGCAGAAGCTCGCCGCGAACGACGCCGCCCCGAAGAGCAGCAGGCCGATGATCATGATCTTCCGGCGCCCGAAGCGGTCACCGAGGCTGCCGGAGGTCAGCAGCAGGCCGGCGAAGACCAGGACGTAGGAGTCGAGGATCCACTGGGTGTCCTGGGCGGTCGCGCCGAGGTCGGCGGTCATCGCGGGCACCGCCACGGTCAGGGCCATGCTGTCGACCACCAGCACCAGCGAGCTCAGGCAGAGCACGATCAGGATCCACCAGCGGTGCGGGTTCCGGACCCCGGACCCGGTCACATCGTCGACTGACATCAGTCACCCCTCCCATCGGCGCACACCGTTCCTTCGGTGCGCACTGCGTTCCGTCGATGCGAACACTGTACGCACAGCGGAACGGTGTGCGCAACCATCGACTCCTGTACGCTCGATGCGAACGGTGTACGCACCACAGAGGAGGAGTCGCCCATGGCCACCCGAAGCACCCCGGTCCCGTCCGTCTGGGCCCGTCAGCAGCGCGAGCCCGACCAGCCCGCGCTCAGCCGGGACGGAATCGTCCGCGAGGCGGTCGTGATGCTGGACGCCGAGGGCGTCGAGGCCCTGAGCATGCGCAAGCTCGCCGCCCGGCTGAACGCGGGCGCCACCTCGCTCTACCGGCACGTGGCCACCAAGGACGAGCTGATGGAGCTCGCCGTGGACGAGGTCTTCGGCGAGATGGCCCTGCCGCCCGCCGACAGCCCCGACTGGCGCGCCGCCGCCACCGAGGCCGCCGAGGCGTTCCGGGCGACGGCCCTGCGCCACCCCTGGCTCTCCTCCGTACTGGGCCAGGCCGGCCTCGCCTACCTCGGCCCCAACCTGGCGTCCTACGGCGAGCGGCTGACCGCCTTCTTCGACGCCGTCGGATTCCCCGATCCGATCCGGGCGATCGACACGCTCATCTCCTACGTCGTCGGGGTGAGCACCACCGAGGCGGCCTGGCTCACCACCGTCGCGCGCTCCGGCGAGACCGAGGCCGAGTTCATCGCCCGCCTGATGCCCGCCGCCCAGCAGGCCAGCGCCGACTACGCCCACCTCGCCGACGCCTACGCGGCCGCCGCCGCGATCCCCGATCCGGTCGAGGTACGCGACGCCAAGTTCACCTACGGCCTGGAGGTCGTCCTGGACGGCCTCGCCCTGCGCCTGCCCCGCTGATCCCGGCCGGCCGGACCTGGGGCGCGTCTCGCGGATCCGTGCCGGGTCCACGGCGTTGGGGCACGCACCTCGCCGCGGCCTGATCCGACAAGATCCACAAGACACGCCCAAGCCGCCCAAGTCCTCGCAAATGGGACCCCGTTCCCCGCCCCGCCTCGCGGAATTCCGGCGGGCCCGGGGCGGGGAACGGGCACAATGGCGTAGTGATGGTCGGCCGTCCGGTGTCGGGGGGCCATGAATTGGAGGCCCGGGTGAGCGATCTTCCGCGCAAGGCAGTGACCCGCACGGCACGGCTCGCCGCCCTGCCGCTGGGGATAGCCGGTCGCGCCACGCTCGGCCTCGGCAGGCGCATCGGCGGCCGCTCCGCCGAGGTGGTCACGGCCGAGCTCCAACAGGCCACCGCCGACCAGCTGTTCAAGGTGCTCGGCGAGCTCAAGGGCGGGGCGATGAAGTTCGGGCAGGTGCTGTCCGTCTTCGAGGCCGCGCTGCCCGAGGAGGTCGCCGGTCCGTACCGGGCGGCGCTCACCAAGCTGCAGGACGCCGCGCCCCCGATGCCCGCCGCCAAGGTGCACACCGCGCTCGCCCAGCGGCTCGGGAACGACTGGCGCGAGCTGTTCCTGGAGTTCGACGACCGGCCCGCGGCCGCGGCCTCGATCGGCCAGGTGCACCGGGCGGTCTGGCACGACGGCCGGCAGGTCGCGGTCAAGGTGCAGTACCCGGGCGCGGGCGACGCGCTGCTCGCGGACCTCTCACAGCTGAGCCGGGTGGCCTGGCTGCTGGGCCCGCTGATCCCCGGGCTGGACATCAAGCCGCTGATCACCGAGCTGCGCGAGCGCGTCTCGGAGGAGCTGGACTACGAGCTGGAGGCGCAGGCCCAGCGCCGGCACGCCGAGGAGTTCGCGGGCGACCCGGACATCCTGGTGCCGGTCGTGGTGGCCCAGGCCGACCAGGTGCTGGTCACCGAGTGGATGGGCGGCACCCCGCTGGCCGAGGTGATCGCGCGCGGCACCCAGGAGGAGCGCGACCGCGCCGGGCAGCTGCTGGCCCGGTTCCTGTTCGCCGGCCCGTCCCGGACCGGTCTGCTGCACGCCGACCCGCACCCGGGCAACTTCCGGCTGCTGAAGGACGACGGCCCGGTGTCCGGCTGGCGCCTGGGCGTGCTGGACTTCGGCACGGTGGACCGGCTGCCCGGCGGGCTGCCCGCGCCGATCGGGGCCTCGCTGCGGATGGCGCTGGCCGGGGACGCGGCGGGCGTGCTGAAGATGCTGCGCGAGGAGGGCTTCGTGAAGCCCGCGATCCAGCTGGACCCGGACGCGGTGCTGGACTACCTGCTGCCGATCATCGAGCCGGCCGCGGTGGAGAACTTCCACTTCACCCGGGCCTGGATGCGCGCCCAGGCGGCCCGGATCGCCGATCCGCGCTCGCCCGCCTACAACCTGGGCAAGCAGCTGAACCTGCCGCCCGCGTACCTGCTGATCCACCGGGTGACGCTGAGCACCATCGGCGTGCTCTGCCAGCTGGGCGCCCAGGCGCCGTTCCGCGCGGAGATGCTGGAGTGGCTCCCCGAGTTCTCCGACCGGCCGCAGCGGCCCCGCGGCGCCCGGAAGGCCCCGCAGGCCCGGAAGACCGAGGAGGCCCGACAGCCGCAGCAGGCCGGGCAGCCGCCGCGGCAGCCGAGGGCCCGCAAGGGCACCGGCGGCGCCGAGAGCTGACGGACCTCCCGCGCCAACGGCCGCAGGCCGCTCCCCGATGACGGGGGGCGGCCTGCGGCACGACGGGGGTGAAGCGGGAGGGCCCGGAGGCCCGCGGGCGTTACATCAACGCCACGGCGAGGGCCTTGCGGGCCCGCATCGAGGCCCGCTCGGCCCGCTGCTTGAGCCTGCGGGCCCGGACGACCCGGCTGACGAGCCGTTGGTTCTCGGCCTCGTGGAGCCTGTCTTGCATATGGGCCCGGGCCAGGGATTCATGGATGAGTTGCATTTCGAGGATCCTGTTCTGGGTCTGACGTTCGGTGGCCTGCGTTGCGCGGGCGGTGGGATCGGCGGCGGCGGGGATCATGTCGTGGTCCTGCTCGTGGTGCGTGCTCGGGAACGGGGTACGGGCTGCGGCGTCGGCCTTGGCGGCGGCGATCCGCACGGAACGGCGGAGGGCGCTGTCCAGCGGGGGCTGCTCTCCCCGGCGGACGACCCTGGCCTGCTCGGCGGGGTTCACGCCATGACCTCGGTCTTGCGCGGGCGGCCACGCGGCCGCTTGCGGGCCACGACGACACCCTGGACGAACAGCTCGCCGCCCCAGACGCCCCACGGCTCACGCCGCTCCAGCGCGCCGGTCAGGCAGGAGTCCTTCACCGGGCAGGTGCCACAGAGGGACTTCGCGTACTCGACGTCGGCGGGCGTCTCGGCGAAGAAGACCTCGGGGTCGAAGGCGCGGCACGGGATGGGGAGACCGAGAGCCTCGGCCTGCTCGATGGAGCTGATCTGCATGGAAGGAACCTCCGGGGGGTCGGCCTGGTCGGCCTTGGTGATCTGGCTTGTCGGCGGTACGGACGGGGTGGGCGGTGTGATGACCGTGGACACTGTGGGCGTCTTCCTCGTCTTCTCAGTGGTTCCGGCCCAGTGGACTGGTGGTGCTGGGCCGGAGGCCCCGGAGGGCCTGGGTTGGTCTTGCGTACCGGACAAAACAGAAGGGCCGCAGATCCCGGTGGTGACGGGTTCCGCGGCCCTGGAGGGTCCGACCTGAGGTTGGCTCAGGTTCGTTCTCTCCAGGGTTCAGGCCCGCGGAAGGCCCGCATCCGGATGGCCTCGGCGCCGGCGAAGGCGGCCATGGCCTGGTTGATCAGCTGCTCGTTCTGCTTCTGGGGGTTTCCGGCACCGATGACCCGCGCATAGCCGCCATGAATGGCAGCGGCTACGGCCGCCTTCGGTGCCTGGGTCGGTCGCTCGTCGCGCGGGGAGCGCGGCGTGCCGAACGACGCCCAGTCGCCGGACAGACCGGTCTCGACAACGGTGGCTTCGACGCTTCCGCTGCCCGTGAGGCACAGATCAGTGTGTCCAAGACCACTGACAACGGGGGCGACGGAGACACCGGTGGTGTCGAGACCCAGACCGGTTCCACCGAGCTCGGCGAGCGCCCGCAGACGGGCGGCACGCAGGGAGGCAGCGACAACGGTCTGGCCAGTCATTTTGGTGATCATGATGTTTCCCACTGTCTTCGCCTCCTCTCGGCGTCTCGCGGAGCCAGGTTTCCCCGGCCCCGAATGTTCGGATGTCTGTCTCGGTGAAGCTGTTGGGCGCAGGGGATTCGGCACAGGTGTGACCCCGTGCGATCGCGTCCCCTTGACCGCCCCGGCAGGCTATTGCGCTCCCGGTACGCCGCGCAAACTATTTTTCGCGGCGAGTTCCACGGCGTGCTCCACAGCCGGATTCGAAGTCCCCGAGCAGTCCCCTGGACCGCGCCCGTGCCGGCTCACGCCGGATCGACCGGACCGTCGTCCTCGACGCCGTCCGGATCCTCCTCGGGCTCCTCCCCCGCACACAACGAGAGCACGGCTGCCCCGTACTTGTCCAGCTTCATCGCACCGACCCCCGAGATCGAGGCCAGTTCGCCGCGGCTGGCCGGCACGTCCTCGGCGATCGCCATGAGCGTCGCGTCGGTGAACACCACGTAGGCCGGGGCGCCCTGCTTCCTGGCCTGGCCGGCGCGCCACTCGCGCAGCCGCTCGTAGAGCCCCTCGTCCATCGTGGACGGGCAGCCCTCGCAGCGGCGCAGCTTGCGCTCGACGGCGTCGGTGAGCGCCTTGTCGCAGACCCGGCACTTGACCGGGCCGCGGACCCGCCGGGCGGCGGAGCGCTCGCCGGGCTCGACGCCCCCGCGCCCGCCCCGCGCGCCGGTCCGCGCGCCGGGGGCGGCGGAGCCGGGGCGCAGCCCGTCGAGGAAGCGGGTGGGCTTGCGGCTCGCGCGCCCGCCCGGGGAGCGGGAGAGGGCCCAGGAGAGGCTGAGGTGCTTGCGGGCCCGGGTGACGCCGACGTAGAGCAGCCGGCGCTCCTCCTCGACCTGCTCGTCGGTCTTGGCGTAGATGATCGGCAGGGTGCCCTCGGTGAGGCCGACCAGGAAGACGGCGTCCCACTCCAGGCCCTTGGCGGCGTGCAGGGAGGCGAGGGTGACGCCCTCGACGGCGGGGGCGTGCTGGGCGGCTGCGCGGGCGTCGAGCTCGGCGACGTAAGCGGCGAGGTCGGTGTCCCGCCCCTCGGCGGCCCGGGTGCGCTCGAACTCCTCGGCGAGCCGGACGAGGGCCGCCAGGGACTCCCAGCGGTCGCGGACGGCGCCGGAGCCGGCCGGGGGCTCGGCGGTGAAGCCGCGGGTGGCGAGCACCGCGCGGACCTGTCCGGCGAGGTCGGGGGCGCCGTCGGTGAGCGGGTCGGAGGCCGCGCGGGCGGCGCCGCGCAGCAGCACCCCGGCGTCGCGGACCTCGGGGCGCTCGAAGAACCGCTCGGCGCCCTTGAGCTGGTACGGGAGGCCGAGGTCGGCGAGCGCCTGCTCGTAGACCTCGGACTGGCCGTTGGTGCGGAACAGGACGGCGATCTCGCTGGCCCGCACGCCGGCGGCGAGGAGGTCCTTGATCCGGCGGGCGGTGGTCTCGGCCTCGGTCGGCTCGTCCTCGTACTCGGTGTAGACCGGCTCGGGGCCGGCCTCCCGCTGGGAGACGAGTTCGAGGCGGTGGCGGGCGGCCTCGCCGCGGGCCTGGGCGAGCAGTCCGTTGGCGAGGTGGACGACCTGCGGCGTCGAGCGGTAGTCGCGGACGAGCTTGACCACCGTCGCGTCGGGGTGGCGGCCGCGGAAGTTCAGCAGGTAGTCCGGGGTGGCGCCGGTGAAGGAGTAGATGGTCTGGCTGGCGTCGCCGACCACGCACAGGCTGGCGCCGCCGTCGGGGCCGGTCCACCGGTCGAGCAGGCGCTGCTGGAGCGGGGAGACGTCCTGGTACTCGTCGACGGTGAAGTGCCGGTACTGGGAGCGGACCTGGTCGGCGATGTCCGGGCGGTCCTCCAGGATGGCGGCGGTGAGCAGCAGCACGTCCTCGAAGTCCATGCTGCCGCGGCGGCTCTTGGCCTCCTCGTAGACCCGGTAGACCTGGGCCGTCTCGGCCGGGTCCCGGGGGGCCTCGCGGCCGGACTTGGCGACGGCGGCCGGGTAGTCCTCGGGCGCGATCTGGGTGACCTTGGCCCACTCGATCTCGGCGGTGAGGTCGCGCAGTTCGGTGCGCTGGACGCGCAGGCCGCAGCGGCCGGCGGCCTCGGCGACGAGCTGGACCTTGCGTTCGAGGAGCTGGGGGACGGGGCCGCCGACGGCGCGGGGCCAGAAGTACTGGAGCTGGCGCAGGGCGGCGGCGTGGAAGGTGCGGGCCTGGACGCCGTCGGCGCCGAGCTGGCGCAGGCGGCCGCGCATCTCGCCGGCGGCGCGGGCGGTGAAGGTGACGGCGAGGACCTGCTGGGGGGTGTAGACGCCGCTGCGCACCCCGTAGGCGATCCGGTGGGTGATGGCCCGGGTCTTGCCGGTGCCGGCGCCGGCGAGGACGCAGACCGGGCCGTGCAGGGCGGTGGCGACGGCGCGCTGTTCGGGGTCGAGCCCGGCGAGCACGGCGTCCGGGCCCGTGGCGGCGCCGGGGTCGGCCCACTGGGAGGCGTGGGGGCCGTCGTAGGGGCTGCCGCTCAAGAGGTCTTCCTGCATGCGTTCCATCTTCTCAGCCCGGTGGGACAACGCGGGCGGGGTTGTCCACAGGCCCGGTGTGATCGCAGGATGATCGCTCCGCAGCGCGGTCCGGCGGGCCGGAATGCCCGCCGTCCGGTGGACGTTCCCTCCGGAGACCGTTCGCACCTCTCTTTCGAAGGAGTCCCCTCGATGTCGGGCACCGTGACGATGTACAGCACGACCTGGTGTGGCTACTGCAACCGGCTCAAGAGCCAGCTGGACCGTGAAGGCATCGGCTACACCGAGATCAACATCGAGGAGGACCCGGCGTCGGCGTCCTTCGTCGAGTCCGTGAACAACGGCAACCAGACGGTGCCGACCGTGCTGGTGACGCCGGTGGGCGGCGGCGAGCGGGTCGTCATGACCAACCCGAGCCTGCTGCAGGTCAAGAAGGCCCTGGCGGCCTGAGCCGGCCGGTCCGTCCCGGCCGGCGCGTCACGGCGCGTCGGCCCGGGCGGGGTCGACGGGCGCGGCGGGCGCGGGCAGGGTGGTGCGCGCGCCGAGGTCGCCGACGCCGTACACCAGCCGGCTGCGGTCGGCCGAGTAGCGGGTCTCGATGACCCGCACCGGCCCGCGCCGGTCGTAGGTGACGCGGGTCTGCACCATCAGCGGCACGCCGGGGCCGCCCTGGAACCACTGGGCCTCCTCCGGGCCGGGCATCCGGGCCACCAGGTGGTCCACGGCGCCGATCTCGACCCGGCCGAGGGCGGCGAGCACGGCCTCGTCCCCGCCCTCGACGGGGTCGGGTTCCATCAGCGGGGTGCCGGCGGCGAGGCCGGCCCGGTAGTGGCTCTCCTCGATGGAGTACGGCTCCCGGTCGAGCAGCCGCAGCTGGCGGCGGACCACGATGGCCTCGCCGGGGCGCAGTCCGAGCCGTTCGGCGATGTCGACCCGGGCCCGGACGATCATCATCTCGAAGTCGGTGCCGAGTTCCCGCCCGGCTTCGGCCGCCTCGCCGAGGTAGACGGCGGAGGGCCCGGCCAGGCAGTCGCGCGGCGCGGGGGCCGGCGCGGGCCCGAAGGCCCGGTGGTCCAGCACGGGGTGTTCGCGCAGGTAGGTGCCCTTGCCCTGGAGGCGGACCAGCCGGCCCTCGTTGACCAGGACGTCGACGGCGAGGCGGACGGTGTTGCGGGCGACGCCGTACTGGCGCTCCAGTTCGCTCTCGACCGGCAGGGCGGCTGCGGCGGTGAACTCGCCCTCGGCGATCCGACGGCGGAGGTCGGCGGCGAGGCGCTGGTATTTGGGGGATTGGGCGGTGCCCCGGGGGATTGTCACCCGAGTGAATCTAGCGAGCGCGGTGACACGGTTTCAGCCGTTTCCGGCAATGTCGTCCGTGTGGGTTGACGACGGGGCCGACCGAGTGCCTCCCGGTAGCAGAACTGGCCCGTCCGGATACGAACATCCGGTGGTGAGGAATTCGGAAAGGGATTGGAAAGGAACAAGGGGGCGCACGGCATAGGCCGCACGCCCCCTTTCCCGCCGAATTACCAGCGCGCCGCCGACGGCAGCGGCTCGCCGTACCAGAGCTCCACCAGGTGCCGCGCGATCGAGATGCCGGACGGCGGCAGGATCTCGCCCGCCTCCATCCCGGCCCGCAGCTCCTCCCGGGAGAACCAGCGCGCCTCGGCCAGCTCCTCGCCGTCCACGGTGATCTCGGTGCCGCCAGGCAGCGCCTTGCCCGAGAAGCCCAGCATCAGGCTGGACGGGAACGGCCACGGCTGGCTGGCGACGTACCGCACCTCGCCCACCCGCACGCCCGCCTCCTCGTGCACCTCGCGGGCCACCGCCTGCTCGATGGACTCGCCCGGCTCGACGAAGCCCGCCAGGGTCGACCAGCGGCCCTCCGGCCACAGCGCCTGACGGCCCAGCAGGCAGCGGTCCTGCTCGTCCGTGATCACCATGATCACCGCCGGGTCGGTGCGGGGGTAGTGCTCGGCCGCGCAGGAGGTGCAGCGCCGCACGTGCCCGGCACCGGCCTTCTCGGTCGGGTGGCCGCAGCGGGAGCAGAAGCTGTGCAGCCGGTGCCAGTGCTCCAGCGCGACGGCGTGCACCAGCAGCCCGGCGTCGCGGTCGGACAGCATCGCGCCGACCTCGCGCAGCCCGGCCGGACGGGCGTCGCCGTCCAGCCGCCCGGGCAGGCTCTCGCCGGCCAGCGCGAAGTACGAGACGCCGTCCTCGTCGGTGCCGAGGAAGTAGCGGTCCCCGGTCTGCGGCGCCTCGAAGGAGGGCAGCAGCACCAGCTCGGTGCCCTGCGCGGTGTCGACCACGAACGCCTCACCGCCGGCGATCGGCAGCACCCGGGTGGCCGGGTGGCTCCAGGCGGCCGCCAGCCAGGGCTCGTCGAACCGGTGCTCGGCGGCCCGGTCCACCCCGGCCCGGGCCAGTGCCAGGTGCGTCGGGCGCTCGGTCTCAGGCACGGTGCTCACGTCGTTCCATCCCCACGTGGTGAATCATCCGGATGAGTGATCTGACCGCCTCGCGGCGGGCCCCGTTCACGCGCCCGGCCGGAAGTTCTCGGCCAGGTCGCCCCACAGGTACGCGGCGGTCTCCACGCCCTTGGCGAGCAGGTCGAGTTCGACCTTCTCGTTGACGGAGTGCCACCCGTCCGAGGGCACCGAGATGCCGAGGAACAGCACCGGCGCGCCCAGCACGTCCTGCAGGTCGGCGGCGGGGCCGGAGCCGCCCTCGCGGGTGAAGAGGATCTTCTGCCCGAAGGCCCGGCCCATCGCCCGGACGGTGGACTGCAGCGCCGGGTGGTCCAGCGGGGTCAGGCAGGGCCGGGTCGCGCCGGGGAAGACCAGCTCGTACCGGACGCCCTCGGGCACCTGCTCGGCCACCCAGGCCCGGACCGCGTCGCGGACCTTCTCCACCTCCTGTCCGGCGACCAGCCGGAAGGACAGCTTGAGGTGCGCCGACGCCGGGACGATGGTCTTGCCGCCGGGGCCGGTGTAGCCGCCCCAGATGCCGTTGACCTCGGCGGTCGGGCGGGCCCAGATCCGCTCCAGGGTGGAGTAGCCGGCCTCGCCGCGGGTGCCGTACGACTTGGCCACCCGCAGCCACTGCTCCTCGTCGAAGGGCAGCTCGGCGAACAGCTCGCGCTCGCGGTCGGTCAGCTCGATCACGCCGTCGTAGAAGCCCGGGACCGCCACCTTGCGGTCGGCGTCGTGCAGGGCGGCGGCCAGCTCGGCCGCGACCTGGGCCGGGTTGGGGACGGCGCCGCCGAAGGAGCCGGAGTGGATGTCGGTGTCCGGCCCGTACAGGTCGATCTGGGCGTCGGCGAGGCCGCGCATGCCGGTGCAGACGGTCGGCGTGGACGCCGACCACATGCCGGTGTCGGAGATGACGACCACGTCGGCGGCCAGCCGGTCGGCCTCGCGGCGGACCAGGTCGGCGAAGTTCGGCGAGCCGGACTCCTCCTCGCCCTCGATCAGCAGCTTGAGGTTGACGGCCGGCGCGGTGCGGCCGGTCGCGGCCAGGTGGGCGCGCACGCCCAGGGTGTGGAAGAACACCTGGCCCTTGTCGTCGGCGGCGCCGCGCGCGTACAGCCGGTCGCCGACCACGGTCGGGGTGAACGGCTCGGTGTCCCAGCCGTCCTCCTTCGCGGCGGGCTGCACGTCATGGTGGCCGTAGACCAGGACGGTCGGCGCGGACGGATCCCCGGAGGACCACTCGGCGAACACCGCCGGCAGGCCGTCGGTCTCCCACACCTCGGCCACCGGGAAGCCGGTGTCGAGCAGCTTGGCCGCCAGCCACTCGGCCGAGCGCCGCACGTCGCCGGCGCGGTCCGGGTCGGCGGAGACCGAGGGGATGGCCAGCCACTCGGAGAGGTCGGCGAGGAAGGCGGCCTGGTGCGAGTCGATGTAGGAACGGACGGCGCTGTCCGGGGTTCTCGTCATACCGACGACTGTAGTTCGCCCGTGCGGGTGCCCGCCCCGGCCGTCCGGCTGCCGGGCCCTCCCGGGGCTGTAACCTCCGTCACCCCCGCCGCGCACGGGCGCGGACGGGGGTGCCGGAGGCCGGTGCCGGGCCGTCAGCCGGAGCGGCGCAGCATCGTGATCCGGGAGCGGGTCAGCCCCGCCGCGAGGGCGGCCGCGAGCACCGGGAGCACCACGACGGCGGCGGCGATGGTCGGCCACGGGAGGACCACGATCGCGTTGTTGGCGAGCTCCTCCGGACTCATGCCGGGGTAGTTGCTCCCCGCGCTCTCCACCTTGCGCAGCGCCACGCCCGGCACGATGCCGCAGACCACGCCCAGCACGGCGCCCATGGCGGCGATCACACCGCACTGGAAGCCGGACAGCGAGCGCCGGATGCGGGGCTCGGCGCCGACCGCCGCGAGGGTGGTCAGGTCGCGCTGGGAGTCGGCGGCCGCCAGGCCGGTGGCGATGCCCGCCGCGCCGAGGGCGACCAGGCCGGCGAACACGGTCAGGCCGAGGGTGACGAGAGAGGCCTGGGAGCTGTAGCCGCGCTCGACGGTGAGCAGGTCGCGGTCGGTGATCCTGGCGAGCGCGCCGTCGGCCTTCTGCTGGGAGCTGTCCGAGGGCGCCTCGCCGGGCAGCCAGACCGAGCCGACCGAGGTGGTGGTGAACCCCAGCCCGGCCGCGGTGGCCGGGCTGATCACGGCCTGCCCGGGCGAGGGCACCGCGGTGTCCGCGAGGACCGCGTCGACGGCGATCTCGTGGGTGACCTGCTTCCGGCCGGCGGGGCCGCCGCCGTTGAGGTCGGCCGGCTCGCTGAACCGCACGGCGACCTTGCCGTCCTTGAGGTACCGGGGGTCGAAGACCACGGCCTTGCCGGCCGCCAGGGCCTGCCCCGGGGCGGGGTCGGTGACGCCGTAGAGGTTGTGCAGCAGGGTGGCGTCCCCGGCCGTCAGCGCGCCGTACGGGTTGCCCCGGCGGTTGTTGCTCTGGCAGCGCTTGTCGGTCGACAGGATCCGCTCGGCCTCGCCGGGCGCGAACTCGCGGTCCGAGTCGAGGACGGGGCAGCGGATCTCCTTGGGCAGGTCCACGCTGATGTACCCGCACGACGAGTTCTCGGAGCAGTCCCCCTTGTAGTGCACGTTCTGCACGTCGGCGCGCGGGCCGAGGTCGGGGATGCTGCGCTCGACGGCCTCCCGCATCTGCGGCAGCAGCTTGCCGTCGGCGCCGGCCAGCCAGCCCCGGCCGAGCAGGACGGAACCGGAGGGGCCGTGCGCGACGTACTCGCGCCGGCCCTGCTCCTCGAAGCTGGCGGTGTAGACGCCGACCGCGACGGCGCCGGCCACGGCGGCCATGACGGCGGCGACGGCGGGCGCGGTGCGGCCGCGGTGGCGCACCGAGTCGCGCAGGGCGAGCCGGGGGCCGAGCGAGAGCCAGCGGCCGAGCCGGCCGAACAGGCCGACCAGGAAGGGCGTGAGGGCGACCATGCCGAGTTCGGCGAAGGCCGAGCCGCCCAGCACGGCGAGGCTGCGGTTGCCGACGCCGCTGGTGGCGCCGTACAGGGCCAGGGCGGCGCCGCCGCCCAGCATCAGCAGGCCGAGCACGGCGAGCTTGCGGCTCGGCGGCTTGAGCGAGTCACGGCCGGTGAGCGCGGAGACGACGTCCTGGCGGGAGGCCTGGACGGCGGGGACGACCGCGGCGAGCAGACCGGTGACCAGGCCCACCAGGAGCACGCCGAGCAGGTCGAAGGGCTGGAGGGCGAAGTGGCCGAAGCGCCGGCCGGAGTACTCCTCGGCCTGGGTGCGCAGCAGCGCGACCAGGCCGACGCCGAGGCCGAGGCCGACGACGGCACCGGTGACGCCGAGGACGATGCCCCCGCCGAGCACGACGCCGCGGACGTTGGCGCGGTCACCTCCGGCGGCGGCGAGCAGGCCGAGCTGCCGCCGGGAGCGCCGGGCCCCGACGGCGAAGGCGGGGCCCGCGAGGAGGACGATCTCCAGCAGCGCCATGCCGACCACGGTGGCCAGGATGACCACGCTGGTCTTGTCGAAGTAGGAGGTCTGGAACTCCGACCGCCCCTCCGTCTTGGTGTAGAAGGGCACGTCGGCGCGGGCCGGGGGGTCGATCAGGACGGCGCGCGAGGTGGCGTCGAAGCCGTACCGGTTGAGTTCGACGACCTTGTGCCAGTCGAGCCCGGCCCCGGCCGGGAGCTTGACCAGCCAGCGGACCGGCTCGTCGGTGCCGGCCGCCTTGCCGCGGGAGCCGCCGGAGGCCGCGGCGAGCCGGTCGATCAGGGTGCCGGGCGGCGCGAAGAGTTCGGTGGCGCCGAGGTCGCCGGGGTACTCGTAGACGCCGGTGATGGTGAACGGGTCGGCCTCCAGGCCGCGGACGGCCGTCCGGTCGCCGATCTTGAGGCCGGACCGCCTGAGGAAGTCCGGGGTGACGGCGGTCTCGTGGCCGTTCGCGGGTGCCCGGCCCTTGACCAGGTCGAGGCGGCCCCGCCAGACCGGGTCGTTCAGGTCGATCTCGTTGGCGCGGGTGGCCAGCAGACCGTCCACGCTGCTCGCCGCGGTGTACGGGCCCTGGCGTTCGGGCACCAGGACGGTGCCGGCCGGGAGCAGCTGCTTGGCCAGCTCCGCGGGCGGGGTGTCCAGGGAGCGCTGCTGCTCGGCGGTGTACTGGGGGACGGCGCCGGCCTTGGGGTCGTCCTTGGGGTTCTCGACGCTGAGCCCGTCGGACGGGTCGGGTGCCTGCAGGACGGCGGAGCCGCGTTCGACCATCTCCAGTTCGGCGGCCGCCTGGCCCATGATCCGCACGGACTTCTCGGCGGGCGAGAGGTCGGCGCTGCGGAAGACCACGTCGGCCCCGGTGACGCCGAGTACGGGCAGGGCGACCATCGCGATGACCAGGGCGCTGCGGCCCTTGGCCCGCAGGGCGTCACGGCGGGCGATGCGCAGGGCGACCCGCCAGGCGCTGAGCTTCACTCGTCCACCTTCATGCTGTTGGTGGCGGCGCTGACGAGCAGGCTGGCGGCGTCCTGGCTGACGGACTCGTCGACCATCCGGCCGTCGCGCAGGAAGACCACGCGGTCGGCCCAGGCGGCGTGCCGGGCCTCGTGGGTGACCATCATGGCGGCGGCGCCGGCGTCGCAGCGGGCGCGCAGGACGGCGAGGACGGCCTCACCGGTGGTGGAGTCCAGGGCGCCGGTGGGCTCGTCGGCGAGGACCAGCCGGCGGTCGCCGATCAGCGCGCGGGCGATGGCGACGCGCTGCTGCTGACCGCCCGACATGTCGTCGGGGAAGCGGTCGGCGAGCTCGGGGATGCCGAGCTCCTCCAGGGCGACGAGGGCCTCGCGGCGGGCCGCGCGGGCGGACAGCCCGTCGAGCTCCCGCGGCAGCGAGATGTTCTCGGCGGCGGTGAGCGCCGGTATCAGGTTGTAGTCCTGGAAGACGTAGCCGACGGAGCGGCGGCGCACCTGGGCGAGCTGCTTGCGGTTGAGGTCGCCCAGGGCGACGCCCTCGACCAGGACCCGGCCGCCGCTCGGGGTGTCCAGGCCGCCGGCCAGGGTGAGCAGGGTCGACTTGCCGGAGCCGGAGGGGCCCATGACGGCGACGAACTCGCCGGGGTGGACCTTGAGGTCGACGCCGCGCAGGGCCTGGACCTCGGCCGCGCCGTGGCCGTGGACGCGGGTGACGTTCTCCAGGTGCAGCACCGGCGTCTGCCGGGACTCTTGGGTGTGGGACACGATTCCCCCCTTGTGCTGGGTGTGGGCCCGGGGTCGGGGACCGGGCCGGTGGTTCGGGTGCCGGGCTCTCAGGCGCGCAGGCGCCGGCCGCGCTTGGCCGGCGCGGGGCCGCCGTCGCGGGTGGCCTCGGCGGTACGGGCCTGCAGGAGTTCGGCCTGCTGGGCGAGCCGGGTCTCGCAGTGGTCGAGCCAGCGGATCTCGGCTTCGGTCTGGAAGATCAGCTGGTCGAGGACGAGCAGCCAGGCGAGGTCGTTGCTCGCCGACGGCACGACCCCCGGGCGGGACTCGCCGGCCAGGGCGCGGCCCTTGAGCCGGGTGTAGTCCTGGAGCGCCTTGATGCTGTGCCGGCGCTGGCCCTGGACGACCGCGGAGACGTCGACCCCGGGCACGGTGACCGCCATGGCGAGCTTGATCGCCAGCTCGTCGCGCGGGGGGTTGGTCCGGGGCACCGGGGTGCCGAACCAGGCCCGCAGCTCGGCGCGGCCGGCGTCGGTGGCGGCGTAGAACTGGTGCCCCTCGTCGTCCTCCCCCGCGGCCTCGACCAGGCCGTCGCGCTCCAGCCGGGACAGCGTGGTGTAGACCTGCCCGACGTTGAGGGGCCAGGTGGCGCCGGTGCGCGCCTCGAATTCGGTGCGCAGCTGGTAGCCGTAGCGCGGGCCCTGGTCGAGCAGGGCGAGCAGACCGTGACGGATGGACATACCGAGTATGTATACCCGGTATGCCCTATCGCCTCAAGCCGACCCTTCCCCCGCCGGAGGGTCCCCCGCCCCCGGCGACCGGGTACCGTCGTGCGGTGTGAGCCAGTTGCGCATCGCCACCTTCAACCTGTTGCACGGTCAGCCGCTCGCCCCCGACGGCGCGCCCCTGCCCTACCCCTCCGACGCCGGGGAACCGCTCGCCGAGGCGGTGGCCGCACTGGACGCCGACGTCCTGGCACTGCAGGAGGTCGACCGGCACCAGGCCCGCTCCGGCGGCACCGACCAGGCCGCGGTCGCGGCCGCGGCGATGGGCGCCAAGGACTGGCGCTTCGCCGCCGCGCTGCACGGCCGACCGGCGCCGGTGGCCGGCTGGCTGCCGGACCCGGCCGGGCCGAACGGCCTGCGGGTGTACGGCCCGGGCGAGGTCGGCGACGGCGCGGTGCCCTCGTACGGGACGGCGCTGCTGACCCGGCTCCCGGTACGGCACTGGCGGGCCCGGCGCTTCGCCCCCGCGCCGTTCGGGCTGCCGCTGCGGGTAGCCGGGCGGCGCGGGCTGACACCGGTGCCGGACGAGCCGCGGGCCGCGCTGGCCGCGGTGCTGGAGGGCGACCGCGGGCCGTTCACCGTGGTGGCGGCGCACCTGTCCTTCGTCCCGGGCTGGAACATGGCGCAGCTGGCGGGCATCCGGCGGTGGATCGCCGACCTGCCGCAGCCGTACCTGGTACTGGGCGACTTCAACCTGATCGGCGCGGTGCCGCGCACGGTGCTCGGCGGGGCCACCGCACTGGAGCGCACCGCGCCGCGGGCGCGGGTCCGGGAGCTGCGGGCGGCCCGGCGGGCCCGGCCGCAGCTGGCCGAGCCGCGCCGGCGCCGGGTGCGCGAGCCCCGCGCCCGACTGCAGGGCTGGTACGACCTGGCGCGCACACCGACGTACCCCTCGCACCGGCCGGCGGTGCAGTTCGACCACGTGCTGGCCGTCGGGGTGCCGCGCACGGCGGTGGGCCCGGCGGCGGCGCCCCGCGCGGCGGTGTCGGACCACCGGCCGCTGCTGGTCGAGGTGTCGCTCTAGTTTCGGGCCAGGACCCCGGCCTGCTGGGGGACGTGGACGCCGGCCGCCGGCGCGGGGTCGTACTGCAGGAGCAGCATGGCCGCGTCGTCACCGAGCTGGCGCCCGACGTGCCGCACCACGTCCTCGTGCAGCCGCTGCAGGACGTCGGCGGGGCGGCCGTCGGCGCAGCGCGGGAACCGTTCGGCGAGCGGGTAGAAGGCGCCCGCGCGGTCGCGGGCCTCGATCACCCCGTCGGTGAACAGCAGCACCCGGTCCTGGCCCTGGAGCAGCACCCGGTGGACCGGCGGACGGACGTCGGCCGGGTCCAGGACGCCCAGCGGCGGTACGGTCTCGGCGAGTTCGAGCGGTCTGACCTCGTCGCCGCGCAGCAGCAGCGGCGAGGGGTGGCCGCAGTTGACGATCTCCGCGGCGCCGTCGGGCCCGACGCCGATCAGCACCAGGGTGACGAACTCCTCCTCCACGCCCGGGTGGTCGTTCTCGTGCAGGGCGCGGTCGAGGCTGACGGCCAGCCAGCCCGCCACCCGGTCCAGCGCCGGCTCCTGGTGGGCGGCCTCGCGGAAGGCGCCGAGCACCGCGGCGGCCGTCTCGACCGCCCCGAGGCCCTTGCCGCGCACGTCGCCGACCACGGCCCGCACGCCGTGCCGGGTGTTGACCACCTCGTAGAGGTCGCCGCCGATCCGGGCGTGCGCGGCGGCGGCCTCGTAGTGGACGGCGGCCCGGACGGTGCCGACCCGCTCGGGGACGGGCCGCAGCAGGACCCGGCGGGCGATCGAGGCGACCAGCTGGGCGTCGGCCAGCGCCCGCTCCTGACGCAGCCGCAGGGTCGCGCTGACCCAGCCGATCGCGGCGACGAGCAGGACGGCGATGACGCTGGCGGCGTGCACGGACGAGCCGAGCGTGTCACTGCGGAAGGCCATCAGGAAGGCCGCCGCCTCGGTGCACAGGCCGATGACGAACGGGTACCAGGTGCGTCGGCTGACCACGGCGGCCAGCGCGGGCACCGCGGTGAGGGCCGGTTCGACCGTCACGCCGGTGCCACTGAGGTAGTCGAGGACGACGATCAGCGCCATGACGATGAACGGCAGCGCGAGCGCCGTCCTCGGCCAGGTGCCGGTCGTGCCCGGAGCGGGCCCCGGGGTCGGCCCGGTGAACCGCTCTCTGATCCATCCGGTCGCGCTCAACGTCGGTTTCTCCAGCAGAAGACGCCGATGCCCGGGGGCACCTGCGGTGATGACTGAGGGTTAGGGAATGCGGGCCTCGCTGGCGGCCGGAGCACGGGGGTTGACCGGTTACCGACCCCACAATAGGCGCGAAACGTGCACGACGCACAGGTTTCGGGCACTGGCGTGATGACTTGGATGCTCTGCGTGACTCATTAGTCACTGTTCCCGATCAGGAGCCGTTCCAACTCTTTTCGGCCGGGAAGTCCTGCCGGACGGACGATCCGACCGCTGCGGACGTACAGGAACGAAGCCGTGACCAGCTCGGGGTCGAGGCCCATCTGCTCGGCCCAGGCCAGTCGGTAGACCGCGAGCTGCAGCGGGTCGGCGGTCTCCTCGCGGTGGGTCTTCCAGTCCACCACTTCGTAGCGTGACACACCACCGGATCCTGACAACACGTCACCGTCCCGGTAGACCGCGTCGATCCGGCCGCGCACCACCCGCCCCGCCAGCACCAGGTGGAACGGCGCCTCGACCCGGAAGGGCTTGCGCTGCGCGTACGGGGTGCGCAGGAACGCCTCCTTGAGCCGCTCCAGGTCCTGCTCGTCCTCGATGCCGTCGTCGTCGGCGCCGGGCAGCGCGCCGGGCTCGACCAGCAGCAGCGGCTCGATCCGGGACTGCACCCAGGCGTGGAAGCGGGTGCCGCGCCGGGCCGCGGGCTGCGGCGGACGCGGCATCGGGCGGGCCAGGTCGTGCGCGAAGCCGTCCGGGTCGGCGGCCAGCCGCATCAGCTGGGTGGCGGACAGCGCGGCGGGCAGCGGCACCTCCCGCGAGGTGCGCCGGGACCGCTCCAACTCGCCCAGCAGCGCGGTCAGATCGCGGTCCCAGGAGGCCACCTGCCGCTGGTCCTCGGGGGTCATCGGCTCCGGCTCGGGCCCGCCCTGAGCCAAAGGGCCCGCCGGTGCCGAAAGCGAGAGGTGACCAGCGACCGACGAAGGAGGGATCGCCGGAGCGACGACCGTCGGCACCGGATCCGAGGGCCCGGAGGCGAACGGGCGAGTCACAGCCCCGGCGATCCGGCCGCGCACCACCTCGGCGACCCGCCGGCGGGCGTGCTGCGCGGCCGGATCCAGCGGGAGCGGCCAGGGGTGCTCGACCGGGGAGGCCAGCGCCGGGTTCTCGGCGCCCTTCTCCGGCTGCTCCGCCCAGCGCTCGACCTCGCCCGCGCCGGGCCGCTCGCAGTGCTCGCGCAGCCCCTCCAGGAACGCGGACGGCCCGCGGACGGTCTTCTGGCTCGGCCCCCACCAGTGCCCGGAGGCCAGCAGCAGCTCCCGCGGGCGGGTGAACGCGACGTAGCCGAGGCGCAGTTCCTCGATACCGGAGTGCTCGGCCAGCTCCTTCTTGAAGGCCGTCATCGACTTGCCGTTCCACCCGCCGCGCACATCGGGCAGGGTGGCCGCGTCTCCGCGCAGGGCGTGCGGAAGCACGCGCTTGGCGCTGGTCCAGCGTTCGCGCGGGGTCGAGGAGGGGAACGCGCCCCGCACCAGGCCCGGCACGGCCACCACGTCCCACTCCAGGCCCTTGGACTTGTGCGCGGTGAGCACCTTCACCGTGTCCTCGCCGCCGGGCAGACCGCTGTCCAGGCCGCGGTCGTACTCCTGGGCAGCGCGCAGGAAGCCGAGGAAGGCGGCCAGGCCCGGGTCGCCGTCCAGGTCGGCGAAGGAGGCGGCGACGTCCAGGAAGGCGTGCAGGGTCTCCCGCCGCCGGGCGGCCAGCGCCTGCGGGGAGGCGGCGAGTTCGACCTCCAGGCCGGTGACCGTGAGCACCCGGTGCAGCACGTCCATCAGCGGGTCGGCCAGCGAGCGGCGCAGCTCGCGCAGCTCCTGGGCGAGGCGGGCGAAGCGCACCCGGGCCTCGGCGGAGAACGGCAGCTCGTCGGGCTGGTCCGGGTCGACGAAGGTCTCCACCGCGTCGGCCAGCGACACCACCTCGGTCGGATCGGCCTCGGCCACGGCGGCGGCCAGCGCCTCGACGCCCTCGGGCCGGGCGGTACGGACCAGCTCGGTGGCCCGGCGGCCCAGCAGCGCGAGGTCGCGCGGGCCGATCCGCCAGCGCGGGCCGATCAGCAGCCGCACCAGCGCGGCGTTGGCGGTCGGGTCCTGCAGCACCTCGCAGACCGCCACCAGGTCCGCCACCTCGGGCAGTTGCAGCAGCCCGCCGAGGCCCACCACCTCGACCGGCACCTCCCGGGCGACCAGCGCCGCGTGGATGTCCGGGAAGGCGGCGCCGCCCCGGCACAGCACGGCGATCCGGCCGGGCGCGGTACCGGTGCGCACCAGGTGGGCGATCGAGTCGGCGAGCCAGTCCACCTCCTCGGCGTGGGTGGGCAGCAGCGCCGTCCGTACGAAGCCCTCCTGCTCGGCGCCGGGCGCCGGGCGCAGCGCCTCGACGCCCTCGTGCATCTCCCGCAGCGGCGCGGCGAGCTCGTTGGCGAAGGCGAGCAGGCGCCCGCCGCTGCGGCGGTTCTCGCTCAGCGCGTAGCGGTCGGCGGGGCGGCCGCCGGCCTTGGGGAAGTGCCGGGGGAACTCGTCGAGGTTGGCGACCGAGGCGCCGCGCCAGCCGTAGATCGCCTGGCACGGGTCGCCGACGGCCGTCACCGGGTGGCCGCTGCCCGTACCGTCCGGGCCGGCGCCGAACAGCCCGGCGAGCATCAGCCGCTGGGCGACCGAGGTGTCCTGGTACTCGTCCAGCAGGACCACCCGGAACTGGTCGCGCAGCAGCTCGCCGACCTCGGGGCGCTGCTGGGCCAGGCGGGCGGCGGCGGCGATCTGGTCGCCGAAGTCCATCAGCCCGGCGGAGCGCTTGCGGCGCCGGTAGTCCTCGACCAGGCTCAGCAGCTCCTGCCGGGCCCGGGCGGCGGCCGGGACGGCCCGCAGGTCGTCGTTGGTCAGCTTGACGGTGGCGAGGGTGTCCAGCAGCTCCTCGTCGAAGTCGCGCAGGGCCTGCGGCTCGACCAGGTGCTCGGCGAGTTCGCCGTCCAGCGCGGTGAGGTCGGCGACCAGGTTGGCGAAGGTGCCGGTGAGCGCGGGGAACGGGCCGCGGGCGGAGCGCAGCACCTTGGCGGCGAGCTGGAAGCGGGTGGCGTCGGCGAGCAGCCGGACGTCCGGCTCTATGCCGATCCGCAGGCCGTGCTCCTTGAGCAGGCGGCCGGCGAAGGCGTGGTAGGTGGAGATCTCCGGGTCCCCGAGCGGCTCGGCGGCGTCCCGGTCCGTCACCCCGGCCCGCAGCAACGCGGTGCGGACGCGTTCGGCGAGCTCGCCGGCGGCCTTGTTGGTGAAGGTGAGGCCGAGCACCTCCTCGGGCCGTACGGCGCCGGAGCCGACCAGCCAGACGACCCGGGCGGCCATCACCGTGGTCTTGCCGGAGCCGGCGCCGGCCACGATCACGGCCGGCTCCAAGGGCGCGCCGATGGCCGCCATCTGCTCCCGGTTGAACGGGATCCCCAGCAGCTCCTTGAGCTGGTCGGGATGGCTGAGCACGGCGGTCACCCCGCAACGTTAACGGGCCGGACCGACAACCCGGACGCCCGGCCGGGGTGACCCTGGCTACGCACCGGCTGCGCCCCGAGCCGAAGGGCCGCGCCGGTGCCGAAAGGGAGAGCGCGAGGGAGCGACGCAGGAGCGAGGGAGCGCCGACCGTCGGCACCGGGCCGGAAGCGGCCCGGAGGCGAGCGGGCGCACGTTCAGAGCAGCCCCTACTCCACCAGCTGCGCGCCGTCCCGCTGGGCCGAGCAGCTGCGGCGGAAGGTGCAGCGGTCGCAGCCGCCGCCGGTCTGCGGGACGAAGCGTTCGGCGAGGACCTTCCCGGCGGCCTCGGCGAGCAGGTTCTCGATCCACGGCTCGCCGCCCTCGGGCGGCTCCTGGTGCTGCACCTTGGGGGTGTCCTGGGCGGCCTTGGCGGCGGGCTCGCGCAGGTGGACCAGCTCGGCGCCGCCGGTGGCCGGCGGGTGCTCGGCGAAGCCGGGCAGCTCGTTGAGCGCGCCGGCCCGGACGGCGAGCTGGTAGACGGCCAGCTGCTTGTGGTCGGGCAGGGACTTGTCGGTGGGGATCTGCTTGCCGGTCTTGAAGTCGACCACGTAGGCGCGCCCGGCCGCGTCCTTCTCCACCCGGTCCATCGAGCCGCGGATGCGCACCGAGACGCCGCCGACGTCGAGGGTGACGTCGAAGCCGTGCTCGGTGGCCACGAGGTCCCGGCCGCGTTCCAGGACGTGCCAGTTGAGGAAGCGTTCCAGGGCGGACCGGGCCTCGGTCTTCTCCTGCTGGGACTTCCAGGGCGCGTCGAAGGCCAGCGCGTCCCAGACGGTGTCCAGGCGCTCCATGAGCACGGCGAGGTCGGCGGGGGTGCGGCCGGAGCCCACCTCGTCGGCGAGCGCGTGCACCACGTTGCCGAAGCCCTGGGCGGCCGAGCCGACGCCGCGCGCCTTGACCTCCTTGTCCAGGAACCACTGCAGCGAGCAGCTCTCCAGCTGTTCCAGGCCGCTGCCGGACAGCCGCACCGGCAGGTCGGCGCCGCGCAGCGGCTCGGGGGCGGCGGTCGGGTCGTCCAGGCCCCACCAGCGCTCCGGGTGGGCGGCGGGCACCAGCGGCAGCCCGTCCTCGTCGGTGGCGGCGGCGAGGGTGGCGAGCCGTTCGGCGGCGGCGCGGCGCAGCTCGGGCGAGCGGGCCGGGTCGACGGTGACCGCGCGCAGCTCGGCGACCAGCGCGGCGACGGACAGCGGGCGGCGCGGCCGGTGGGTGACGTCCTCGACGACGACCGGCGGGGTGCGGCGCACCACCTTGCCGGTGGCGGGGACGACGTCCTCGCGGTAGAGCTCGCGCAGGAAGCGGGAGGGCTCGTCGCCGTCGTCGGCGGGCGCCTTGACGGCGGTGACGATCAGCCGTTCCTTGGCGCGGGTCACGGCGACGTAGAAGAGGCGGCGCTCCTCGCCGAGCAGGGCGGCCGGGGAGAGCGGTTCGGCGAGGCCGTCGCGCCCGATCCGGTCGGCCTCCAGCAGGGAGCCGCGGCGGCGCAGGTCGGGCCAGAGGCCGTCCTGGACCCCGGCGACGACGACCAGGCGCCACTCCAGGCCCTTGGAGCGGTGGGCGGTCATCAGCCGGACGGCCTCGGGGCGGACGGCCCGGACGGTGAGGGTGTCGGCGGCGATGTCCTGGGCTTCGAGCTCGGCGAGCAGGTCGAGGGCGCTGCGGTGACCGGTGACCTGCTCCTCGGCGCGGGCGGCGGTCTCGAACAGGGCGCAGAGCGCGTCCAGGTCGCGGTCGGCGTTGCGGCCGGCGGCGCCGCCGCGCAGGGCGGCCCGCTCCAGGCGCTCGCGCCAGCGGCGGCTGCCGTCCCACAGCTCCCAGAGCGCCTCCTCGGCCGTGCAGCCGCCGGCCAGCAGCTCCCGGACCTTGCGCAGCAGGGTCCCGAGGTCGCGGGCGCGGCGAGCGTACGCGGGGTCGAGGGCGACCAGCCGCTCGGGTTCGGCGAGGGCTTCGCGGATCAGCTCGCCGGCCGGGCGCGGGGTGGTGGTGGGAGGGCCCGTCGGCAAACTCCCGTCGTTCGCCCGGAGGGTGGGCGGGGCGGCGTCAGGGTGCGTGCATCGCAAGGCGGAGGAGGGCGCCACTGCGGAGCATTGGCAACCGACGACAACGCCGCGAGGTGCGTGCCCTGGCGTCGCCCCGCAGGCGGGAGTTTGCCGACGGGCCCTGAGACCTTCGGCACGCAGCGCGGCCCGCTCCTCCTCGCGCAGGGCGCGGCCGAGGCGCCGCAGGTCGGAGCCGTCGAGGCCGCCGAGCGGGCCGGTGAGCAGGGCGTGTGCCAGTTCGGTGGTCAGCGGGTCGGGGGTACCGGCGCTGTCGGCGTCGTCGTCCTCGCCCTGCCGGTCGCGGGCGGCCTGCCAGGCCGCCTGCTCGGCGCAGGCCCGCAGGGCGAGCAGCAGCTGAGCGACGGCGGGCTCCTCGCGCAGCGGCAGGTCGTCGCCGTCGATCTCCAGCGGGACGCCGGCGGCGCCGAGCGCCCGCCGCACGCCCGGTATCGAGCGGGCGCCGGCCCGGACGAGCACGGCCATCTCGCCCCAGGGCACGCCGTCCTCCAGGTGGGCGCGGCGCAGCAGGTCGGCGATCGAGTCGAGCTCGGCGCCGGGGGTCGGGTAGGTGTAGACCTCGGCCCGGCCGCCCTCGCGGGAGGGCAGCAGGGCGCGGTGCTGGGCGAGCTTGTCGGCGGGCAGCCGGCCCATCGGCATCCGCCGGGCGAGCTCCCGGGTGGCGGCGAGCAGCAGGGCGCCGGAGCGGCGGGAGACCCGCAGCACCTTGACCTCGGCGGGTTCGCCGTCGGTGCGCCGGAAGGTCTGCGGGAAGTCGAGGATGCCGTTGATGTCGGCGCCGCGGAAGGCGTAGATCGACTGGTCGGGGTCGCCGACCGCGACCAGGTCGCGCCCGTCGCCCGCGAGCCGGCGCAGCAGCCGGACCTGGGAGGGGTCGGTGTCCTGGTACTCGTCGACGAAGACCACGTCGTAGCGCTGCCTCAGCTCCTCCTCGACCTCGGGCCGCTCGGCGAGCAGCACCGCGCGGTGGACGAGTTCGGCGTAGTCGAGGACGCCGCGCAGGTCGAGCACGTCGAGGTAGTCGGCCAGGAAGTGCGCGGCGGCCGCCCAGTCGGGGCGCTGGACGCCCTCGGCGAAGCGCTCCAGCTCGGCCTCGCCGAGGCCGAGCTCGCGGCTGCGGGCGAGGACGGCGCGGACCTCGTCGGCGAAGCCGCGGGTGGTCAGGCAGGCCCGCAGGTCCAGCGGCCAGGCGATCCGGGAGCTGCCGAGCCGGGCGTCCTCGGCGCCGCCGGCCAGCAGCTCGCGGACCATGACGTCCTGCTCGGGGCCGGAGAGCAGCCGCAGCGGCTCGGCGTAGTCGTGCGGGTCCTGGTGGGCGCGCAGCAGGGCGTAGCAGAAGGAGTGGAAGGTGGTGGCCTGCGGGGCGGCCGCGGCGCCGCCGAGCCGGCCCGACATCCGGTCGCGCAGCTCCATCGCGGCCTTGCGGCTGAAGGTGAGGACCAGGATCCGCTCGGGGTCGGTGCCGTCCGTGATCCGCCGGGCGACCGCCTCGACCAGAGTGGTGGTCTTGCCCGTCCCGGGCCCGGCCAGCACCAGCAGCGGCCCGTCGGCGTGCTCGACCACGGCACGCTGGTAGGCGTCCAGCACGGGCGGGTCGGGCTGGACGAGCGGGTTGCGCACGAGCCGGTAGGGGGAAGTCAACAGCTGATCCTGGGGGTCGGACAGGGCATGGCGGGGCGGGCCCGCCGGGGCCCGCCCTCATCGAGCCTACGATCCTCCCCCGTCATTCCCGTCCGCGCGGAGGGTTCGGGGAAATCTCCCGCCCGTCCCAGCGGGCCCGCCGGAGGTCGACCCGGGGCGGGTCGGCGAGCTCGCGCAGCGGGGTGCCCTCCTCGCCGTAGTGGGCGAGGGCGCGGTGCTCGTGCCCGGGCAGGAAGCGGCCGTCGGCGCGGATCACCCGCCACCAGGGCACCGAGCCGCCGTACAGGGCCATCACCCGGCCGACCTGCCGGGGCCCGCCCTGGCCGAGGTACTCGGCGACGTCGCCGTACGTCATCACCCTGCCGGGTGGAATCCGCTCGGTCAGGTCGAGTACGAGTTCGGCGAAGGGCGGCAGGGCGTCCGGGAGGCCGTCGTCTGTTGCGTCCGTCACCTGCGGCATTCTTCCTCACGGGGGCCCGCCCGCGGTCCGGTGCGAACGCAACGCCGCGCCCGATCCGCCCCCTGTCCAGCACGGGGGGCCGGGGCATGCCACCATCTTCGGGGCGGTGAGTGGTGATACGAGGACAAGACCAGATGACCGGGACGGCTGACGTGGGCGTGGACAAGGACTCCGACGAGTCCGCTGCCGCCGTGCCCCCGCCGCCCGACGGCGGGGCCGAGGACCGGCCCGAGCAGGGCCCGGTACCGGAAGTCTCCCTGGTCAAGGACCGGACGATCAAGCCCCCCGTACCCGCGCCGGCCGCCGAACCGCCGGAGGCCGCCGCCCCGCCGCCGGCCGTCCCGGCACCGTCCGCCCCACGGCCGCTGCCCGACGCCCAGGACCACGACCAGGACCCGCTGGACGACGCCCCGCACCTGGACGTCGACGAGCCGCTGCTCGCCGCCCGCGCGCACCGCCCGTCCGACCTGATCCGCTTCCTGGCCGGCGTCTTCGGGATAGTCGCCGTCTTCGTGCTGGCCGGCATCGCCACCTCGACCACCACCGGCATCGAACAGGACATCGCCACCAACGCGCCGCACTTCTCCGCGGTGCTCTCCACCATCACCGGCCTGGTCTCCAGCGTCGCGGTGCTCGCCGTGCCGCTGGCCTTCGCCGTCGAACGGCTGATCAAACGCGACGGCCTGCGGGTCGCCGACGGCGTGCTCGCCTCGGTGCTCGCGTACGGCGTCTCGCTCGGCATCGACTGGTGGGTGGCCGAGGGCGCCTCCGAGCACATCCGCGACGCGCTGACCCGGCTGCCGCTGGACAGCAACGGCACCCTCACCGACCCGGTGCACGGCTACCTGGCGCCGGTGATCGCCTACATGACCGCCGTCGGCATGTCGAGCAGACCGCGCTGGCGGGTCGCCCTGTGGGTGGTGGTCGTCTTCAGCGGCGTCACCGAGCTCCTCGGCGGCTACACCACCCCGCTGTCGCTGATGCTCACCGTGCTGATCGGCTGGTCCGTCGCCTACGGCACGCTGTACGCGATCGGCTCCCCCAACATCCGGCCCACCGGCCAGCACCTGATGATCGGCCTGCGCAAGGTCGGCTTCACCCCGGACGGCGCCCACCGGGCCCCCGACGCCCCCGGCGGCACCCGCCGCTACTTCGTCACCCAGCAGGGCGGCCCGCCCCTGGACGTCCACATCATCGACCGCGAGCAGCAGGCCTCCGGCTTCTTCTACCGGGCCTGGCGGCGGCTGCGGCTGCGCTCGGTCGCGGTCCGGCGCAGCCCGCAGTCGCTGCGCCAGGCGCTGGAGCAGGAGGCCCTGATCGCGTACGCGGCGGCCGCCTCGGGCGCCCACGCGCCGCAGCTGGTCGCCACCTCCGAGCTCGGCCCGGACGCGGCGATCCTGGTGTACGAGAACGTCGAGGGCCGCACCCTGGACGAGCTGGCCGACGAGGAGGTCACCGACCCGGTGATGGCCTCGATCTGGCGCTCGGTGGCGGCCCTGCACGAGCGCCGGATCGCCCACCGCCGGCTGACCGGCGAGTCGCTGCTGGTGGTGGACGACCGGACCGGCTGCCTGGTCAACCTCTCCGGCGGGGACATCGCCGCCACCGACCTGACCCTGCGCATCGACGTCGCCCAGCTGCTCACCACCTTCGCCCTGCGGATCGGCCCGGAGCGGGCCGTCGCCACCGCCAACGCGGTGCTCGGCGCCGAGCGGGTCGCCCAGGCGCTGCCGCTGCTCCAGCCGGTCGGGATGAGCCGCTCCACCAGGGTCGACCTGGCGAAGCTCGGCAAGGAGCGCAAGGCCACCGCCCGGGCCAGGGCGCTGGAGCAGGTCGCGGCCGGCGAGCGCACCCAGCAGCAGGCCGAGGAGGACATCGCGGTAGCGGGCGAGGACCTGCTGAGCCGCATCCGCGGCCAGATCCTGCAGATCGCCCCCGAGGCGCCGATGGAGCCGGCCAAGCTGGAGCGGCTGAAGCCGAAGAGCCTGATCATGGTGATCGCGCTCACCTTCGCCGCCTACCTGGCCCTGACCACCATCAAGCCGGCCCAGCTCAAGCTCTCCCAGATGAACTGGGCCTGGGCGGCGGCCGCCCTGCTCGCGGCGGCCTTCAGCTACGTCGCCGCCGCGATGAGCCTGACCGGCTTCGTCCCGGAGCGGCTGCCGTTCCGGCGCACCGTCGCCGCCCAGCTGGCCGGTTCCTTCGTCAAGCTGGTCGCGCCCGCGGCGATCGGCGGCATCGCGCTCAACACCCGCTACCTGCAGAAGGCGGGCATCCGCTCCGGGCAGGCGGTCGCCTCGGTCGGCGCCTCCCAGCTGGCGGGCCTGGCCGGCCACCTGCTGCTGCTGTTCAGCTTCGGCCTGATCACCGGCAGCCAGACCAACGGCGACCTCTCGGCCTCCCGCGCGGTGATCATCGGCGTGCTGACCGCCGCGGTGCTCGCCCTGGTGGTGGCCGCCGTCGCCCCGCTGCGCCGGTTCGTGCTGGGCCGGCTGCGCTCGCTGTTCTTCGGCGTGGTGCCGCGGATGCTCGACCTGATGCAGACGCCCAGCAAGCTGTTCACCGGCTTCGGCGGCATCCTGCTGCTGACCCTGTCGTTCACCGCCTGCCTGGACTTCTCGGTGCAGGCCTTCGGCGGCAACATCAGCTTCTCGGCGGTGGCGGTGGTCTTCCTGACCGCCAACGCGGCCGGCTCGGCGATCCCCACCCCGGGCGGCATCGGCCCGGTCGAGGTCGCCCTGATCGGCGCCCTGACCGTCGCGGACGTGTCCCCCGCGGTCGCCACCCCGGCGGTCTTCCTCTACCGGGCGCTCACCTTCTGGCTGCCCGTCCTGCCGGGCTGGATCGCCTACAACGTGCTGCAGCGCCGGCAGGCGCTCTGAGCCGCCCCGGGCCCGGCGCCGGACATGACGGAGGGCCCCGCCGGTCGGCGGGGCCCTCCGTCATGTCACACGGGGTCTAGTAGACCGGCTTGTGCGGCTCGATCTGGTTCACCCAGCCGAGCACGCCGCCGCCCAGGTGGACGGCGTTGGCGAAGCCCGCGGCCTTCACCACGGCCAGCACCTCGGCCGAGCGCACGCCCGACTTGCAGTGCAGCACGATCTTCCGGTCCTGCGGCAGCTTCTCCAGCGCGTCGCCCATCAGGAACTCGTTCTTGGGGATCAGCACCGCACCGGGGATGTTGACGATCTCGTACTCGCCGGGCTCGCGGACGTCGATGAGGTAGATGTCCTCCTTGTCGTCCTGCCACTGCTTGAGCTGCGCCGAGGTGACGGTCGAGCCGGCGGCGGCGGCCTGCGCCTCCTCCGACACGACGCCGCAGAAGGCCTCGTAGTCGATCAGCTCGGTGACCGTCGGGTTCTCACCGCAGACGGCGCAGTTCGGGTCCTTGCGGACCTTCACCTGGCGGTAGTTCATCTCCAGGGCGTCGTAGATCATCAGCCGGCCGACCAGCGGCTCGCCGATGCCGGCCAGCAGCTTGATCGCCTCGTTGACCTGGATCGAGCCGATGGACGCGCACAGCACGCCCAGCACGCCGCCCTCGGCGCAGGAAGGGACCATGCCCGGCGGCGGGGCCTCCGGGTACAGGCAGCGGTAGCAGGGGCCGTGCTCGGCCCAGAACACGCTGGCCTGGCCGTCGAAGCGGTAGATCGAGCCCCACACGTACGGCTTGCCGAGCAGCACCGCGGCGTCGTTCACCAGGTAGCGGGTGGCGAAGTTGTCGGTGCCGTCCACGATCAGGTCGTAGCCGGAGAAGATCTCCATGACGTTGGAGTTGTCGAGGCGCTCCTCGTGCAGCACCACGTCGACGTAGGGGTTGATCTCCTTGACCGAGTCCCGCGCCGACTCCGCCTTGGAACGGCCGACGTCCGACTGCCCGTGGATGATCTGGCGCTGCAGGTTGGACTCGTCGACCACGTCGAACTCGACGATGCCCAGCGTGCCGACACCGGCCGCGGCCAGGTACAGCAGGGCGGGCGAGCCGAGACCGCCGGCGCCGACGCACAGCACCTTGGCGTTCTTCAGCCGCTTCTGCCCGGCCATGCCCACGTCGGGGATGATCAGGTGGCGGGAGTACCGGCGGACCTCATCGACGCTGAGCTCGTCGGCCGGCTCGACCAGGGGTGGCAACGACACGGGGACTCCGATGGGTGTCTTGTTCGGATGGCCATGGCCAGCCGCGATGTGGGGTTGGTGCACCGCCACTCGGGTGGCTGTCTAGGCCAACAGTGTCACGCCCCACCACTATTCCGAGACAGCCCGTCCGGTGGGCGAGACGGGCCGCGCCGGATCGTGGAACCGGCCCGCGGCCGCCCACAGGTGCCCCGAGCCCCGGTTTCCCGGGCCCCGGGGCACCCCCGGAGCGGACTCAGACCCGGCAGGCCGTCTCCAGCCAGACGTCCCCCAGCGACTCCTCCAGCGGCACCTGCGTCCGCCATCCGAGACGGTCCCTGGCGGTGCGCACGTCCGCCTGCCGCCACGGCACCGGCTCGCCCGGCACCGCCCGGCCCTCCGGCCGCTGGCCCTCCGCGCGGTGCCCTGGCAGGTGGCCCGGCAGGTACTGGCCGGGCGGGTGGTGGTGGCCGGGGAGGTGGTCGCCGACCGGCCCGCCGACCTGCGCGGGCAGCAGGACCTGCCGGTTCTCCTCGACGATCGACCCCTCGAAGCCCGAGGCCCGCACCAGCAGCTGGGCCGCGTCCCGGGCCCGGACGGCGTGGCCGCTGCCGATGTTGACCACCCCGGTGGCGGCCGACACCGCCGCCGCCTGGATGGCCCGCGCGACGTCCCGGACGTCGACGAAATCCCGGTATCCGGACAGGTCCGGCATCCGCACCTGGTGCTCGTCCCGCTCCAGCGCCCGCCGCAGGCCCTCCGCCAGCCGCCCGAACAGCGAGGCCGTCGGCGCCCCCGGCCCCACCACGTCGAAGACCCGCAGCACCGCCGCGTCCAGCCCGGAGGCCAGCACCAGCTCCGTCCCGGCCAGCTTGGACACCCCGTACGGGCCGACCGGCCGCGGCTCGGCCTGCTCCGAGACCGGCACCCCGCCGGGCACCGGCCCGTACTCGGCGGCCGAGCCGACGTGCACCAGCCGGGCCGGCTCCCGGCTGCGCCGGATCGCCTCGCAGACCGTGGCGACGGCCAGCGTGTTCGACCGGATCAGGGTGCGCGAGCTGCCGTAGGTGGCGCCCGCGCAGTTGATCACCACCTGCGGCGCGACCGCGTCCAGGAAGCGGGCCAGCGCGCCCGGGCTCCCGGTGGTCAGGTCGAAGCGGATGTCGGCCGAGTCGCGCCGGCCGAGCACCGTCACCTGCAACTCCTGGTCCATCAGCAGACGGTCGGTGACCCGGCGGCCGATGAAGCCGTCGGCGCCCAGCAGCAGCACCCTCATCGGGGGCGTCCTTCCACGAAGCTAGGTCGGGGACGACCTGGCGGACTGAAATCAACGAACGGACGAAACGGGGCCGGCGGCGGCCCGCACCGGGGCGGACCGCACGGGAGCGCGGACCGCACGGGACGGATCGCGCGCGGCGGATCAGCGGTGCGAGCCGGCCCGGCCCAGCACCGCCCCGGCGTACGCCAGCAGCGCCGCCGCGACGGCACCGCCGCCGAGCAGGAGGGCCGACGGCAGCGGCCGGCCCAGGACGAGCAGCCCGAGCGTCGCGGCGGCCCCGGCCGGCGCGCCCAGCGCCGCGGCCCCGGGCCGGCCGCAGCGCGCCAGCAGCGCGGGCAGCACCAGCAGCAGGCCCAGCACGCCCTGCGCCGCCCACGGCACCGGGCCGGCCCGCTCGGCCGCCAGGTGCAGCAGCCCGCCGCCGTGGCCCGGCCCGGGGCGCGGCGCGACCACGGCCGACACCGCCAGCGCGGCGAAGCTCAGCGCCCCGAGCACCGCCAGGTGCAGGGCGACCGCGACCGGCAGCACCGGCCGCATCCGGGAGCGGAACTCGGCCAGGGTCGCCGCCGCGCCCAGGTGCCCGTGGCCGACCTGCCGGTACCAGCGGGCGGCGCGCTCGGCGGACCCGGCCGACACCGCCGCCGCCAGCGCCAGCGCGACGGCCGTCGACCGGTCCCCGCCCGGCGCGGCCAGCGGGAGCAGCAGCAGCGCGGCCAGCCCCAGCCCGTACCCCAACGCGGCCGGGCGCCACCGGGAGCCGGCGGGCCACCGCGGCAGCGGCACCGGCCCGAGCGGGTCCGCCGGGCGGCGCGGCAGGACGAACGGCGGGACGGACCCGGCCGGCGGCGCGGTCAGCACGGGCAGCAGCACCAGCGGCACCGCGGCGGGCAGCAGCACCGGCCAGCGGGCACCGAGCGCGGCCACCCCCGCGCAGGGCAGCACGGCCAGCGCGGCGGCGGTCAGCGCGGCCCGGGCGGCGGCCCCGCGCCGCCGCGGCCCGACCGGCCCGGGCGGCGGCGGGCGGCGGGGCACCCGGGCGTACAGCTCCTCGGCGAGCGAGAACAGGTCGGCGTGCCGGCAGCGGGCGGCGGCGTCCGGGCCGAGCCCGGCCTCCTCCAGCCCGGCGGCGATCTCCAGCGGGTCGACGGCGCGCTCGCACAGCTCCCGGTGCTCGGCCATCACCTCGCGCACCGGGTCCGCGCTGCCGCCGAGCGAGGCGGTGCCGGACATCAGACCGCCTCCGCGAGCTCGGCGGGGCCCCGGGCGCCGGCGGTGTCGCCGCCGCCGTCCTCCGGGGCGCCGGCCCGGCCGTCCGCCAGCCAGTACTCGGCGGGCCGGGCGAACGGGCGCGGCGCCGGGCCGCCCTCGCCGCCACCCCCGCCGTCCGGGAAGGCCGGGTACTGCGAGACCAGCTCCAGGTAGATCTCCCGGAAGGCACCGGTCACCCGCTCGACGCCGAAGCGTTCCTGCGCCCGCAGCCGCCCGGCCAGCCCGAGCCGGGCCCGCCGCTCCTCGTCGCGCAGCAGCGCCAGGCAGGCACCGGCGAGGGCGCCCGGGTCACGGGCGGGCACCAGCAGCCCGGTCGGCCCGACCACCTCGCGGGCCACCCCGACGTCGGTGGACACCACCGCCCGGCCGCTGAGCATCGCGTCCGCGAGCAGCCGCGGGCGGCGCTGGGAGAGCGCCGAGAAGACCGCCACCGTGCCGGCCTCCCAGACCTCGGCGAGCGCGGCGGGACGCCCGGCGAAGTCCACCGCCGGGGCCACCCCCAGCCGCTCCGCCACCGCCGCGCAGTGCGCCCGGTAGCCGGGCGCCGTCTCCTCGCCGTACAGCACCAGCCGGGCGCCCGGAAGTTCGGCGCGGACCCGGGCGAAGGCGTGCAGCACCAGCTCCGGGTCCCGGCCGGGCTCCAGCGCGCCCGCCCACACCAGGGTCGGCACGGCCGGCTCCGGGCCGGCGGCCGGGCGCTCCACCGCCGTCGTCCCCTCGTACACCACCCGGGTGCGCGCCGGGTCGGCCCCGCAGCGGCGCTGCCACTGCTGGTCGTGGACGCTGCCGGGGGTCAGCACGGCGGCCTGCCGGTAGGTCTCCCCGGTGAGCGCCCGGAAGAAGGACAGCAGCAGCGCCCGCACCGGCCACCGGTACGGCGCCTCGTGGCCCGCCCACTGCCGCCGGTCGTCGCCCGTCGGCCGCTCCTTGCTCCCGGCACCGGCGCGCCCGTCGGCTCGGGGCGGGTGGCCGAGGTACTGCTCGCGCAGGTGCAGGCCGTGCTCGGTGACCACGAACGGCACCCCGTGCAGCTGCCTGGCCACCAGGGCGGGCAGCGCGGCGGGCCCGCCGCCGACCACGTGGCACAGGTCCGCCGCGCCGAGGCCGCCCGGGCCGGTGCCGTACCAGGGCGCGGACAGCGGCCGCAGGCACTGCTCCAGCAGGTCGGCCGCGACCAGCACGTCGCGCACCAGCGGCTGCCCGGCCGAGGTGTCCGCGCCGGGCAGCCGCCAGGTCCGCTCCAGGATCCGGCGGGCGTGCGCGGAGGCCAGGAAGGCGGGCAGGGCGCCGTCCTCCCGGGCCGACGCCGCCAGCCGGTACAGCCCCGGCCCGAACCCGGCCCGCTCCCCCGGCAGCACCAGCGCCCGCACCAGCTCCTCGTACGCCCCGGCGTACCGGCGTCTGCGCAGCGCGCCCGGCGCCCGGCCGCCCGGCCGGCGCCCCCAGAGCGCCGTCTCCCGCACCCCGCGCCAGACCGGCGACGGCCGCGCCCCGGCCGTCGGTCCCTGCGGTCCGGTCAGCAGGTACAGCTCGAAGTCGTGCTCCGGGAGGCCCTCGGCCAGCCGGTCGCACCAGCCTCCGGCGCCACGCGGGGGATGCGGACGGGCACCCTCGGTGAGCAGGGCAACGCGCACGGGAGACCTCCAGGACAGAGCGGATCCACGGGCGGATCACGGACGGGATCGACGGACGGCCGAGCGGCCCGGACGGTGGCCGGGGCCCGCCCGGCGGGGACGGCCGGGGAGTGCGTCGGCCGGGCCCGCGCCGCGGCACCCCGTGCGGCGGTCCGACGGCCCGGGCGCGGCCGCGCCGCGTTCCGTACCCCCGGGCGACCGCCCGCTCCGGCGGCCGGGCCCGGCCCGCCGGGGCCTCCGGCGGCACGGCTCCCCCACACCTGTTCGGTCCGACAGCAGAAAGGTAGGACCGGCCCCGGGCAATCCATCGGTCACATGCCTGGCTGCCACCTGAACGAGTGAACCGCCGTGACCTCGGCCCCGACCGGGCCGTTACCGGGCGCTACCCGCGGCCGCCCGCGCTCCGCCGCCTCCGCCGACCCCGCCCGCTCAGCCCGCTCAGGCCGCGGTGTGCGCGATCAGCTCCCGTACGGCGCGGGCGACCTCGTCGGGGTGCTCCATCATCGCCACGTGCCCGGAGTCCGGCAGCACCAGCAGCCGGGCGTCCGCGAAGGCCGCGCAGGCCCGGCGGGCCGAGCGGTAGGCGACCAGCTTGTCGCGCAGCCCGTACACCAGCAGCACCGGCGCCGCCACCTGCTCGGCCTGCCGCCACAGCGCCTGGTCGCCGCGCTCGGTGTACGCCGAGACGATGCCGCGGGCCGAGCCGACCAGCGCCGGCATCGCGTGCGGCACCTCCAGCCGGCGCCGGTACTCGGCGACCGCCTCGGCCCGGGCCACCGGACTCAGCCCGCTCGGGTCGCCGTAGACCAGCCGCAGCAGGTCCTCGGTGGCCGCCTCGACGTCCCGCCCGTTCGCGGCCAGCCGGCGCAGCACCGCCGGCACCCCGGGCACCGCGAGCAGGCCGGTCGGCCAGGCGGAGCGCTGCGGGGGCAGCTCGGGCAGGGCGGGCGAGACCAGCGTGAGGCTGCGCACCAGGTCCGGGCGGAGCGCGGCGAGCCGGACGGCGACGGCGCCGCCCAGGGAGTTGCCGAACAGGTGCACCGGGCCGCGGCCGGCCGCCTCCAGGTAGCCGATCACCGCGCGGACGTGTCCGGAGACGGTGAGGTTGCCGTCGGTGGGCGGGGCGGAACGGCCGAAGCCGGGCAGGTCCACGGCCTCGCCGTCGACCAGGCCGGAGAGCCGGTCCATCAGCGCCGTCCAGTTGGCGGCCGAGCCGCCGAGACCGTGCACGAAGAGGCCGGGCTCGCGCCCGTCGGCGACGCCGTCGGGAGCGGGGCGGTGCACCGCGAGCACCGCGCCGGGGACCTCGACCGTGCGTACCTGCTGCTCAGCGCTGCTCATGGAGGACGATGGTAGTGAGCCCCGGCCCGCGGACCCCCGGCGGTCCGGCCGTTCCTTCCCCCGTCACACCACTGCCGATGCCGAGGTCAGCGCCGTATTGTGGGCTCCTGACAACCAGGCCGCCGTCTTTTCTCGCCCACGCCGAACGCGGGCGCGGTTACCGAAAAGTAGAATCGGCCACCTTGCCAGCCCCGAACAGACCCGAAGTGAGGAGCGCCGTGACGGCCATCCAGGAGGCGCAGGAGCGCCCGCGCGGTGCCCGCCTGCCGCGAAGCGCCCGCCGTGAACAACTGCTCGGTGCCGCCCAGGAGGTGTTCGTCGCGCAGGGCTACCACGCGGCCGCCATGGACGACATCGCCGACCGTGCCGGGGTCAGCAAGCCGGTGCTGTACCAGCACTTCCCCGGGAAGCTGGAGCTCTACCTGGCGCTGCTGGACAAGCACTGCGACGCCCTGGTCGAGTCGACCCGCGACGCCCTGTCGACCACCACCGACAACAAGCAGCGCGTGGCCAACACCATGGAGGCGTACTTCAACTACGTCTCCAGCGAGTCCGGCGCCTTCCGCCTGGTCTTCGAGTCGGACCTGACCAACGAGCCGGCCGTGCGTGAGCGGGTCGAGCGGGCCTCCGAGGCGAGCGCGACGCTGGTCAGCAAGGTGATCCAGGAGGACACCGACCTGCCCGAGGCCGAGTCCAAGCTGCTCGCCGCGGGCGTCTGCGGCCTGGCCCAGATCACCGCCCGCTACTGGCTCTCGCAGGGCCTGGAGATCCCCCGCGACGAGGCGGTCCGGCTGGTCGCCAGCCTGTCCTGGCGCGGCCTGAAGGGCTTCCCGATGCACCCCACCGACCAGCCCGGCGAGGGTGCCCACCAGGGGTGATCCGCCGACCTTCGTCTGCTCCGTGATCCGGTGCTCTATGGTGAAGCCGTACGGCGCGGTCGCCACGAACGCTTGTCCCAGGCGGTCCGGTGTCCGCGCGTAGAGGCTGCAACCCGGAGGGACGGAAGCCGTGGAGGTCAAGATCGGTGTGCAGAACGCACCGCGCGAGATCGTGATCGAGAGCTCGCAGACTGCCGATGAGGTCCAGGACGCGGTCGCGAAGGCCCTGGACGGCACGGAGAAGCTCTTCGCGCTGACCGACGAGCACGGCCGCCGCGTCATCGTCCCGGCCGAGCGCCTGGCGTACGTGGAGATCGGCGAGCAGGCCGTCCGCAAGGTCGGCTTCGGCACCCTCTGAGGCGCCGCCCGCACAGTCACGACCGGTGCCCCGCCCCCTCACCGGGGAGCGGGGCACCGCTGCGTGTACGGCCGGGTGCGACTGGGTACGGCGACGAGTGCGGCGACGGAGCCGCAGCCCCGTCCCCCCGGGAGGCAGTCTTGCTGGTCGAGTCGATCGCCTTCGCCCTCGTCGGCCTGGTCACGGGCGCCACCGCGCTGCTCGCCCTGCCCTCGTACTTCCGGGCCGCCCGCGGCCTGACCCTCGGCACCGCGCTCGCAGCGGCCCTGGCCGGCGGCGCGGTGGCCCACTTCTGCCTGGACGGGCACTACCCCGCGGCCTCGGTCGCGGCCGCCGCGCTGGCCTCGGGCGTGCTCACCTCGCTGCTGGCCCGGCCCGACCTGGCCGCCGGGCGGGCCCCGGCGCACCGGCACCACCCGCACCGGGCCGGCGCCCACCGCGCACCGCGGCGGCACCGGCCCGCGTGACGCGGTCGATCAGCTCGATCAGCTGGCCAGGCCCAGGGCGGCCATCCGCCTGGTGTGCGCCTCGGTGATCCGGTTGAACATCTTGCCGACCTCGACCAGGTCGAAGCCCTGCACCCGGACCCCGCCGACCAGCAGGTTGGACAGCGCGTCACGCTCCGCGACCACGCGCTGCGCCTGGCTGAGCGCCTCGCCCATCAGCCGCCGGCCCCACAGCGCCAGCCGGCCGCCCGACCGCGGGTCGGCCTCGATCGCCTCACGAACCTTGTCCACCGCGAACTGCGCGTGCCCGGTGTCGGACATGACGCCCAGCACCAGGTCACGGGTGTCGTCGTCCAGCCGGACCGCCACCTCGCGGTAGAAGTCGGTCGCGATGGCGTCGCCGACGTACGCCTTGACCAGGCCCTCCAGCCAGTCCGAGGGCGCCGTCATCCGGTGGAACAGCTCCAGCGGCTCGACGAACGGCCGCATCGCCTCCTGCGGATCGGCACCGACCTCGGCCAGCCGGTCGTGCAGGCGCTGGTAGTGCTGGAACTCGGCGGAGGCCATCCGGGCCAGGGCCGCCTTGTCGGCGAGGTCCGGCGCCAGTTTGGCGTCCTCGGCGAGCCGCTCGAAGGCGCTCAGCTCGCCGTACGCGAGCGCACCGAGCAGATCCAGCACCGCCGCCCGGTAGCCGGGGTCGGCCGAGCACGCGGCCCAGTCGCCGATCGAGCCGGGCTCGGCGTCGTCCTGCGTCTCACCTTGGGTCTCCATGACCTGCCAGCTTAGTCCCGTACGGCCCGCTCCCCCACCACCGGCCGTACCCCGGTGACCGGCCGGACCGGCCCGTCTCGCGGTGCTTGCCCGGGGCAATGTCAGACGCGTCACGTGTTCGAGTCGTCGCCTGACTGTATGGTGGTACGGAGCCCCGTCGTGCTCGCACGGAGTCACCGCCGTCTCGGTACCCCGCGCAAGCCCGCTCCCAAGCGGCACCGTCCAGCCGGACGTGTCCGCACCGGAGGCACGGGGACTCACGTACGCGGATGCCCGGTCGGAGAGCCGATCGGCTCCGACCATGGCTTGGACCTCAAGCCTTGGCACCGCATCAGTGGCCGAGCGAGGGCCGCCGAGACCACGCCCCCTGGCGAAGGTCCCGCGCAGGTCCCTCAAGGGAATCCTCCCCGACGCCGCCGGCGACGCGCCCCGCATCAGGGCAGCGCGCACCGGCCGGCCGCAGGGACCGGCGCGGTTGTGCGTCCGCGCAGCTGTCATCAGGGCCGCCCAGGCCCGTACGCAGCCGCGCGGCTGCCCGCCCGCCGCTCGCTCTCGGCCCCTCCACACGGAAGAGGCAGCACCCTGTCCACCACCGCTGAACCCATCAAGACGACCTTCCGGGACCTCGGGATCCTCCCGGAGACCGCCGAGGCGCTCGAGTCCGTCGGCATCGTCCATCCCTTCCCCATCCAGGAGATGACCCTCCCGGTCGCGCTGACCGGCCACGACGTCATCGGCCAGGCCAAGACCGGCACCGGCAAGACCCTCGGCTTCGGCCTCCCGCTGATCGAGCGGGCCATCGTGCGCGCCGACGTGGACGCCGGCCGCGCCACCGAGGAGCAGCTCTCCGACTTCCCGCAGGCGCTGATCGTCGTCCCGACCCGCGAGCTCTGCACCCAGGTCACCAACGACCTGCAGACCGCCGGCAAGGTGCGCAACGTGCGCGTCCTCGCCGTCTACGGCGGCCGGGCGTACGAGCCGCAGGTCGAGGCGCTCACGAAGGGCGTCGACATCGTGGTCGGCACCCCGGGCCGACTGCTCGACCTCGCCGGGCAGAAGAAGCTGAACCTGTCCAAGGTCCGCGCGCTGGTCCTCGACGAGGCCGACGAGATGCTCGACCTCGGCTTCCTGCCGGACGTCGAGAAGATCATCACCATGCTGCCGGCCAAGCGGCAGACCCTGCTGTTCTCGGCCACCATGCCGGGCCAGGTCATCAGCCTCGCCCGCCGGTACATGAGCCAGCCGACCCACATCCGGGCCACCGCCCCGGACGACACCGGCGCCACCGTCGCCAACACCGAGCAGCACATCTTCCGCGCCCACTCGCTGGACAAGGTCGAGATGGTCTCGCGCATCCTGCAGGCCGACGGCCGCGGACTCGCGATGATCTTCTGCCGCACCAAGCGCACCGCCGCCGACGTCTCCGACCAGCTGACCCAGCGCGGCTTCGCGGCCGGCGCGGTCCACGGCGACCTCGGCCAGGGCGCCCGCGAGCAGGCCCTGCGGGCCTTCCGCAACGGCAAGGTCGACGTGCTGGTCTGCACCGACGTGGCCGCCCGCGGCATCGACGTCGAGGGCGTCACGCACGTCATCAACTACCAGTGCCCCGAGGACGAGAAGACCTACCTCCACCGGATCGGCCGCACCGGCCGGGCCGGCGCCTCCGGCACCGCCGTCACCCTGGTCGACTGGGACGACATCCCGCGCTGGCAGCTGATCAACAAGGCGCTGGAGCTGTCGTTCAACGACCCGGAGGAGACCTACTCCACCTCGCCGCACCTGTACGAGCTGCTGAAGATCGCGCCGGGCACCAAGGGTGTCCTGCCGCGCTCGGAGCGCACCCGTGCCGGACTCAACGCCGAAGAGGTCGAGGACCTCGGCGAGACCGGCGGACGCGGCAGCCGTTCCGGCCGCTCCGACCGCGGCCGCGCCGGGCAGGGCAAGCCGGGCGGCCCGGGCCGTCCGGCCGCCGCCGCACCGGTCGAGACCGAGGAGAAGCCGCGCCGCACCCGTGAGCGCCGCCGCACCCGGCGGGGCTCGACGCTCGCCGAGGGCGAGGCCGCCGGCACCGTGGCCGAGACCGCCGTGGCGGCTCCGGCCCCGGCCGTCGAGGGCGCCGAGGGCGAGGCCGCGCCGCGTCGCCGCCGCCGCCGTTCGCGCGGCGCCGCGGGCGAGGCGGCCCCGGCCGTCGAGACCGCGACGGCCGACGTGACCGCCCCGGTCGTCGAGGCCGCCCCGGTGGTCGAGGCCGCTCCGGCCGTCGTCGCCGAGGCGCCCGCGGAGGAGAAGCCCGCCGCCCGGACCCGTACCCGGACGCGCAAGCCGAAGGCGGAGGCCGTCGAGGCCGTCGCCGGGGCCGCGGTCACCGAGGCCGCGGTCGAGGCCCCGGCTGCGGCCGAGGCCCCGGTCGAGGAGAAGCCCGCCACCCGCACCCGGACCCGCAAGCCGAAGGCCGAGGTCGTCGAGGCCCCCGCCGAGGCGGCCGCCGAGAAGCCCGCCACCCGGACGCGGGCCCGGAAGCCGAAGGCGGAGGCCGCGGAGGCCGTCGCCGAGGCCGCGGTCACCGAGGCTCCGGCCGAGGCCGCCGCCGAGGAGAAGCCGGCCCCGCGCAAGCGGACCCGCACCCGCAAGGCCGCCGAGGCCGCCCCGGAGGCGCCGGAGGCCCCGGCCGCCGACGCCGCCGCCGAGGTCCCGGCCCCGCGCAAGCGCACCCGCGCCCGCAAGGCCGCCGCGACCGTCGAGGCGACCCCGGAGAGCTGACACCGGCGCACCACCACCCCCGAGGGGGCGAGCCAGGCCACCGGCCCGGCCCGCCCCCTCGGGCGTTCCCGCCCCGGGAACACCCGGCCCTCCCCGACCACCTGCCACAACCGGCAGGCACCGCACCCCGGGCCGGACCGCGCGCCACCCGCCCCGAGCACAACCGAGCACCGACCGCACCCCGCCGGGTCCCCACCCCGCCGCACCGTCGGCAGACGCCACATGCCACACCGCCGGCGAGGCAGTGCCGCGCGGCCCTGACAGGCAACGGCGGGCGGCCGACCGCCTGGACCCGCCTGCCGTTCCCCCGCAGGGCCAGGGCCCGGGCGGCTGCCACGGGACGGCCTAAGCTCGGGGGCGTCGGGGAGTCGTAGGTAGGAGAGCAGGGAGAACAGGCCATGAGCACGCCGCCGTTTCTGAGGTTGCCCGGGTGTGCGCGGGCCGAGCGGGTGGTGACCGGGCGCGGGGAGTTCGCGGCGCTGCGGGCGGAGCCGGTGGGGGCGGTGCGGGGGTCGGCGCTGCTGGTGCCGGGGTTCACGGGCAGCAAGGAGGACTTCATCGGGCTGCTGGAGCCGTTGGCCGCGGCCGGGTACCGGGTGACCGCCGTGGACCAGCGGGGGCAGTACGAGACCGGCGGGCCGGACGACCCGGCCGCGTACGCGGTCGGCGAGCTGGGCGCGGACGTGCGGGCGCTGACCGCGGCGCTGGCGGCGGACGGCGGGCCGCTGCACCTGCTGGGGCACTCCTTCGGCGGCCAGGTGGTGCGGGAGGCGGTGCTCGCCGCCGCCGCGGACGGCCCGCTGCCGTGGCGCTCGCTGACCCTGATGTCGACCGGGCCGGGCGCGATCGACCCGGCCGAGGCGGCCCGCACCAAGCTGCTGGTGGACGCGCTGGGGATGATGGGCCTGGAGGAGATCTGGCAGGTCATGCGGCAGCTGGAGGCGGACAGCGGGCAGCCGCGGCCGAGCCTGGAGCCGGCCGTCGCCGAGTTCCTGCACCGCCGCTGGCTGGCCAATGTGCCGCGGGCGCTGTCCGTCACCGGCGCCCATCTGGTGGCCGCGCCGGACCGGGTGGACGAGCTGGCCGCGGTCACCGCCGGGCTGCCGGTGCTGGTGCTGTCGGGGGTGCGGGACTACGCCTGGCCGGTCCCGGAGCAGAGCGTGATGGCCGAGCGCCTGGGTGCCCGCCGGGTGGTGGTCGCGGACGCGGGGCACTCCCCCAACGCCGAGCAGCCGGCCGTGACCGCCGACGCTCTGGCCGCGTTCTGGGCCTGACCGGCACCCGACCCCGGGCCCGACCGGCCCTCGTCAAGCCCCCCACCTGGGCGTGGTCTGTACCACTCTTGGAACTTCGACCACCTTCAACACAGGACAAAAGTCGTTAGTTACGGTAATCTTTGATTCTGTCCGGGAATCATCGTCGGCCTCGACGCCGACGCGCATCACCCGAAACCTGGACTTCACGGATGGGCAACGGTCCGGTAGCACCACCGCGACACCGTGGTTCATGAGGCACTGGACGCACCAGGCAAGCAGGGGGAGCCCTTGCCGCAGCAGGCCGCCGAACGTACGACCCGGCCGGTCCGGCCGTTCCGCCGGACCCGCAAGACCCCGAAAGGGCTGATACCCACTCAGCCGCTATCGCCCCGCCCCGCGGGGCCAGGAAAGGAGACGCCCATGACGAAGACCATGCGCTTCGAGATCGTCCGACTGGACGACGCCAACGGCTCCGCCACCGACCGTCTGATCGCCGACGCCGCGACCGTCCGCGAGCACGTCCAGGCCGCCGCCCGTACCGGCGAACGCCTGCTCATCCGGCCGTGCCCGACCGTCTGACCCCGCGCGGCGGCTCCGACCGGGAGGCCCCACCCGCCGCAGACGAGCCGGGAGCGTCCGATCCGGACGTTCCGATACCCGACTGACGCCCCGTCACCGCGATCGCCGATGACGGGGCGTCAGTGCGTCCGGGGTCGGCGTCCGGACGTTTGCCGCCGCCCGTCACGGGACATTCCCCCAACGGGAACCGTCCGCGCCGCGCCCACCCGGCACCGGCCGGGCGTCCGCCACCGACAGGTTCCGCCGAGCCCTCCGTACGGGTGATCGTCCTTGACGCGGCGGTCCGGAGGGAGGAGCGTTGTCGGCTATGAGGGGCGAGCCAAGCTGCCCGAGGTGCGCCGGTCGGGTCCGCGCCCCCGGTCTGTTCTCCGACACCTGGCAGTGTGACCGGCACGGAGCGGTGCACCCGATGCAGCCCGTGCTGCCCCCGAGTGTCGAGGCCCTCGGCGTCGCCGTCGTCCGTTCGCAGGTCCCCGTCTGGCTGCCCTGGCCGCTCCCGGTCGGCTGGCTGTACACCGGGATCGCCCACGTCGGGGACGACGTCTCAGGGGCCAGGGCCACCGCCGTCGCCTGCTCCGGTCCGGCGCCGCTCGGCGGCTTCGGCGAGCTGGTACTGGTGGCCGAGGAGCTGGGGGTCGGGCTCGGCGCCCGCTACGCCGGGCTCCCCGGGCCGGACCCGGGGGACTCCGTCGGCCTCTACAAGCCCGCCGACGCCAAGCTGATGGCCGCCGGGCGCCCCACCCCGATGTTCCACGTGCCGGACGCCCCGGCCGACCGCGCGGTGTTCGTCGGCGAGGCCCGCGGACTGTGGCTCTGGGCGATCGCCTGGCCCGAGCAGTCCGCGCTGGTGATGTACGACGAGCTGGTGCTGACCGATCTGCGGGAGGCCGGTGCCGAACTGGACCTGTTGCCCTGCGGGGCGCTCTCCCCCCGGCTGCTCGGCTGACCCCCTGCGGCTGCCCGGCGGCTCGGCCGACCCCGGCCGGGCTCGCCCGGACGGCCTATCCTGGCGGCACCCACGAGCCCCCAGGAGCCGCCCCGTGCGCATCGACCTGCACGCCCACAGCAACGCCTCCGACGGCACCGACAGCCCGGCCGAGCTGGTCGCGGCGGCGGTCGCCGCGGGCCTCGACGTCGTGGCGCTCACCGACCACGACACCGTGGCCGGCCACGCCGAGGCCGCCGGGGCGGTGCACGCGCTGCCCGAAGGCGCCCGGCTGACCGTCGTCCCGGGCGCCGAGCTGTCCTGCGTGGTGGACGGCGTCAGCATGCACCTGCTGGCGTACCTGTTCGACCCCGAGGAGTCGGAGTTCGCGGCCGAGCGGGAACTGGTGCGCACCGACCGGTTCCGGCGCGGGCGGGCGATCGTCGAGCGCTGCCGGGAGCTCGGCGCGGACATCGACTGGGACCAGGTGCGACGGATCGCGGGCGCCGGCTCGGTCGGCCGGCCGCACATCGCCAGCGCGCTGGTCGAGGCGGGCGTGGTGGCCACCGTCTCGGACGCCTTCACCCCGCAGTGGCTGGCCAACGGCGGCCGGGCGGACGTCCGCAAGCACGAGACGGACCCGATCGAGGCGATCCGGCTGGTCCGGGCGGCCGGCGGGGTGCCGGTGTTCGCGCACCCCGGCGCGGTGAAGCGCGGCCGGACGGTCCCGGACGCGGTGATCGCCGAGCTCGCGGCGGCCGGGCTGGCCGCGCTGGAGGTCGACCACACCGACCACGACGAGGAGACCAGGGTGCGGCTGCGCGGTCTGGCCGGCGAGCTGGGCCTGCTGGTCACCGGCTCCAGCGACTACCACGGCACCCGCAAGACCGTCCGGCTCGGCGAGCACACCACCGACCCGGCGGTGTACGAGGCGCTGCTGGCGCAGGCCACCGGCGCGAAGCCGATCGAGCGCTGAGCGTACGGACCGCCGCGCTCCGGTGCGCGGGGCGCGGCGGGGGCGTGTGGGCGCACCCCGCACGCCCTGGCCGGTCCCGCTGAACGGGACCCGCCCACGACCTGCCTGAGCGGTCGTCAGCAAGGAACGCCGCCGGCCCCCGTCAGTCCAGCCGGACGCCCCGGCGCTCCGGATCGCGCAGGTCGGTGCCCTGGTTCAGCCAGCGCTCCTGGAGCGCGGCCGCGCCGTGCACCCGCTTCCAGCCCGCCTCGTTGGGCGTCATCGGCAGCAGCGGCAGGAAGCGGACCGGCTCGGCCGGCTCGGCCAGTTCCAGGTCCTCGACCAGACCGCCCGGTTCGGCGGCCAGCACCGAGGTGAAGGGCGCGCCGTCCCAGAGCGGGGCGCCGAGGTCCAGCGAACCGCCCGGGGCCACCACCAGGCCCTCGACCTGCGGGGTCGCGGCGAAGGTGGCCAGGCTGCGCAGGACGCCGTCGCGCCCGCCGCGCACGGTCAGCAGCAGTTCGACGCGCGGGCCGCGCAGCTGGTCGGCGACCGCGGCGGTCGGGTCGGCCATCGGCGCGGCGGCCATCCCGAGCGTGGCGTACCGCACCAGGCCCTCGGCGTCGGGGCCGAAGCGCAGCACCTCGATCCGGTCGGTGCCGAGGAAGGTGACCGCGGCGCGGCCGCTCGGTTCGCCGAAGGTGGCGATCAGCCGGGCCTCGACGGCGGCCAGCACCGCCTCCCGGGAGAGCTCCGGGGAGCTGCCGCCGTGGGGATCGCCGAAGAGCGGGAAGTCGTGGGCCATGCCGGTGAGCGTAACCCGCGGGGGCACGGGGGCCGCGTGCGGGCGTCCCGGAGGGTCGGCCCGTCAAGGACCAGTAAAGCCTGGGGAACCCCTCGGCGCCGATGGCCGGTCAGATGTTAGGGTGAGCGACTGGCCACCGGAATTCTTCCGTTCCGGGGCGGCGGCGCGAAGGAGGTGGTTGCGGTGGATACCGGCCGACCATGCAGTACCGGCAGCTCTGCCCGGCCCCGACTTCCCCGTACCCCGCGCCCCGCAGGCCCAATCGGCTGATTCAGCCGCGGTAGCCCCGGGCGCAGGCCCACGGCGGACGGACCGGCCGGGAGAGCACATTCATCCCCCTGTCACCGGTGTTCTTCGCCGTCGTACTGCGGCCGAACGTTTCTCCTTCCGCGCCGCCCTGCGACGGCTCCCTGCCCCTGGGAGCCTGCCATGTCGATGATCAACAGCCTGCGTGCCGCCGTCCGCACCAACCGCCGCCGCGGCGCGTCCGGGGTGTACGACGTCCTCCCCGAGGGCGCCGGCTCGGCGGTCGTCGACTGCGCGGTCTACCAGCACGGCAAGCGCAAGGGCGTGACCTGCAGCCCGCGCGAGGCCGCCCGCCGGGTCAAGGCCGAGCAGCAACTCCCGGAGGGCACCGGCTCGTTCAGCTGGATCGGGCTGCACGAGCCGACCGAGGCGGAGTTCGAGGGGATCGCCCAGCGCTTCGGGCTGCACCCGCTCGCGGTCGAGGACGCGGTGCACGCGCACCAGCGGCCCAAGGTCGAGCGCTACGACGACGTGCTGTTCGCCGTCTTCAAGACCATCCGCTACGTCGAGCACGACCAGCTCACGCCCACCAGCGAGGTGGTGGAGACCGGCGAACTGATGGTGTTCGCCGGGCGGGACTTCGTGATCACCGTCCGGCACGGCGGCCACGGCTCGCTCCAGGAGCTGCGCCACCGCCTGGAGGCCGACGCGGACGAGACCGGGCTGCTCGCCAAGGGCCCCGCAGCGGTGCTGCACGCGATCGCCGACCACGTGGTGGACAACTACCTGCTGGTCGCCGAGCGGCTGCAGAACGACGTGGACGAGATCGAGTACGGCGTCTTCTCGGCCAAGGGCGGCCGCAGCTCCGACGTCGGCCGGGTCTACCAACTCAAGCGCGAGGTCCTGGAGTTCAAGCGCGCCGTGGTACCGCTGCTGCGCCCGATGCAGCAGCTGTCCGAGCCGCTGCAGCGCCTGGTGGACCCGGACATCCAGAAGTACTTCCGGGACGTCGCCGACCACCTGGCCCGGGTCGCCGAGCAGGTGCACGGCTTCGACGAGCTGCTGAACTCGCTGCTGCAGGCCAACCTGGCGCAGGTCTCGGTGGCGCAGAACGAGGACATGCGCAAGATCACCGCCTGGGCGGCGATCTTCGCGGTGCCCACCATGATCACCGGCGTCTACGGCATGAACTTCGAGTACATGCCGGAGCTGCACCACAAGTACGGCTACCCGACGGTGCTCGGCGCGATCGTGCTGATCTGCGTCGGGATGTACCGGGGGTTCCGCCGCAACGGCTGGCTCTGACGGCTCCGACGGCTCTGCGGGCTCTCACGCCGACCGCGGCAGGCGTCGGCGCCGACCGCGGCAGGCGTCAGCGCCGACCGCCGCGGGCGACCAGGACCAGCCCGAGCAGGATCACCACCACCGCCGGGTACGCGGCCGCCGGCGGCCACTGCCCCAGCCAGAGGGCCGCGATCAGCGCCGCCCCCGGGGTCTCCAGCAGGATCGCGGTGGAGGTGACCGACGGTCCGAGGGTGCGCACCACCCGGTTGCTCAGCGAGTGGCCGAGCAGCTGGGCGGCGACCATCAGCAGCACGATCTGCCACCACACCCCGGCCGGCCACCCGGCCAGCGGGGTCCCGGCGACCAGGCAGATGCCGAGCAGGACCACCGCCGTGGTGGCGTAGCAGACCAGGGTGTACCCGGTGGTGCTGACGGTCTTGCGGACCTCGGCGCCCAGCAGCATGTACCCGGCCGCGGCCAGTCCGGCGGCCAGCGCGAGCGCGTCGCCGAGCAGCGCGCGGGGGGAGAGCGACAGGTCGACCCCGGTCAGCACCAGCACGCCGGCGAAGGCCACGACCGTGCCCAGCCAGACCATTCGGGGCGCCCGGACGCCCATCAGCCGCATCAGCAGGATGGTCCACAGCGGGGTGGTGGTGACCAGGGCGGTGGCCGAGGCCACCGAGGTCATCCGCAGGCTGGGCATCCACAGCGCGAAGTGGACGCCGAGCAGTGTCCCGGCGGCGATCGCGAGCAGCAACGCCCGGCGGCCGATCCCGCGCAGTTCGGCACGGTGGCGCAGCAGCGCGTACGGGCCGAGGACGCCCACCGACATGACGTTGCGCCAGAAGGCGATCGCCAGCGCGGGCGCGGCGGTGGCGCTGATCAGCGGGCCGGACAGCGAGATGCCGCCGATCGAGACGGCGAGCAGCAGCAGGTCGAGGGTGGGGAGCGGGTGCGTCGGGCGCGCGTCGGCGGCGGGTGCGGAAGCGGGGGCGGGGGCGGTCGCGGGCCGGGCGGCGGGCACGGCGCTCCTCTGCTGGTCGCGGTGGCTGGGGCGGCTCATACGGTAAGGCCCGTGGCGCGCCAATGGAACTGTCGCCCGGGGGCTGAGACGTCCGGCGGACGGGAAAGGGGCGGAAACCCGTACGCTGTCGGCCATGGACCGTACGCCCGCCGCCGCGCCCGCCGACGCCTTCCTCGACCAGGCCCTGCTGGAGGAGGCCGCGAAGAAGTCCGGTCTGCTCTGGGTGCGCGCGGACGGGCAGGAGCAGGCCCGGCCGCTGTGGCACGCCTGGCACGACGGCGCGGTCGTGGTGGTCGGCGAGGGCGGCGAGCAGCCGCTGCACGGTCTGACCCCCGGCGCCGGGGCCGTGGTGACCGTCCGCAGCAAGGACAAGGGCGGCCGGCTGACCGGCTGGAGCGCCCGGGTGGTCGAACTGCCGCCGGGCGGCGAGGCCTGGCTGGGCGCCGTCGAGGAGCTCAAGGGCAAGCGGCTGAACGCGCCCGACACCGACACGATCACCGAGCGCTGGGCCCGCGAGTGCCGGGTGCTGCGGCTGGAGCCCACCGGGCCGCTCACCGAGCACCCCGGCGCGATGCCGGACGGCTCGCACGCCGCCCAGCCGATGCCCACCGGGGCCACCACCCGCCGCCCGATCCCGGCCGGCCTGCCCAAACTGCTGTTCAAGCGCCGTTAAAGGTTCACGCCGAGGTCGCCGAGGACCGCTACGGTGCCTCGTCGGGCCGGGCTCCGCACTCGCGGGTAGATTTGGCCCCGGGTGCGCCCCGGCGACACCCGCGCACCGCGAACGGCGTCGAGCGAGTCGAGGGAGTTCATGGCAGGGCCAAGCACCCGGGTCTTCATCTCCCACCTGTCCACCATCGCGGTCTTCGACCCGAACGGCGACCAGGTCGGCCGGGTCCGGGACGTGGTCGTCTCGCTGCGGCTCGGCGGGCGCCCGCCGCGCGTGCTCGGTCTGGTGGTCGAAGTGGTCGGCCGGCGCCGGATCTTCCTGCCGATGACCCGGATCACCAGCCTGGAGTCCGGCCAGGTGCTCACCACCGGCGTGATCAACCTGCGCCGCTTCGAGCAGCGCCCGTCCGAGACCCTGGTCCTCGCCGAACTGCTCGACCGCACCGTCACCTGGTCCAAGACCGGTGAGGACGTCACCGTGCTGGACGTCGGCATGGTGCAGACCCGGCTGCGCGAGTGGGAGATCAGCAAGGTCTTCGTCCAGCTCGGCCGGGCCGGCCGGCTGCGCAAGGGCAAGGGCGAGCGGCTCACCCTGGACTGGCAGGACGTCACCGGTTTCTCGCTGCCCGAGCAGGACCAGGGCGCGGCCAACCTGCTCGCCACGTTCGAGCAGCTGCGCCCCGCCGACCTCGCCAGCGTGATGCACCACCTGTCCGCCAAGCGCCGCGCCGAGGTGGCCGCCGCGCTGGACGACGAGCGGCTGGCCGACGTCCTGGAGGAGCTGCCCGAGGACGACCAGGTCGAGATCATCGGCAAGCTCAAGGAGGAGCGCGCCGCCGACGTCCTGGAGGCGATGGACCCGGACGACGCCGCCGACCTGCTCTCCGAACTGCCCGGCGACGAGGCCGAACGGCTGCTCCAGCTGATGGAGCCGGACGAGGCCGCGCCGGTGCGCCGCCTGCTGACCTACGAGGAGGACACCGCCGGCGGTCTGATGACCACCGAGCCGGTCGTCCTGGAGCCGGACGCGACGGTCGCCGAGGCGCTGGCCCGGGTCCGGATCAGGGACCACAAGCCCGCGCTCGCCGCCCAGGTCTTCGTCTGCCGCCCGCCGAACGAGACCCCGACCGGCCGCTACCTGGGCACCGTGCACTTCCAGCGGCTGCTGCGCGAACCCCCGTACGTCCTGGTCGGCTCGCTCGTCGACGACGACCTGGACCCGCTGCCGCCGGACACCCCGCTGTCCCTGATCACCAGCTACCTGGCGACCTACAACCTGGTCGCCGCGCCGGTCGTGGACGAGGCGGACCACCTGCTCGGCGCGGTGACCGTCGACGACGTCCTCGACCACCTGCTGCCGGACGACTGGCGCGACGCCGCACTGCACGCCGACGACGACCGGCAGGACCGGCACGACCGGCAGGACCACAGGGAAGGGGTGACCGGTGGACGGTGACCGCAACGGCCGCCCGGACGACTCGGCGCGCCGGCGCCTCCAGGGCGAGCTGCGCCAGCTCCGCCAGTTGCGCGAGCTGCGCACCCGCGAGGGCGGCCGCGAACGGCGGGCCGAGACCACCCCGATCACCGGCACCGGCCGCACCCGGCTCGACCAGCCGCGCACCGAACGGCCCGGCCTGCTCTCGCTGCCCTCCTACGACCCGGAGGCCTTCGGCGTCCTCTCCGAGCGGATCGCCCGCTTCCTCGGCACCGGGCGGTTCATCGTCTGGATGACGGTGGTGGTGGTCGTCTGGATAGCGTGGAACACCCTGCTGCCGGCCACCGTCCGCTTCGACGAGTACCCGTTCATCTTCCTGACCCTGGCGCTGTCGCTGCAGGCCTCGTACGCGGCCCCGCTGATCCTGCTGGCGCAGAACCGCCAGGACAACCGGGACCGCGTCAACATGGAGCAGGACCGGGCCCGCAGCGACCGCAACATCGCGGACACCGAGTACCTCACCCGGGAGGTCGCGGCCCTGCGGCACGGACTCGGCGAGGTGGCCACCCGCGCCTTCATCGCCTCCGAGATGAGCGGTATCCGCTCCGAACTGCAGTCCCTGCTCAGGGAGATCGAGGAGCGCCGGGACGCCCCCGAGCCGCTGTGACCGGCGGCACGCTACCGGCGGGTTAAGCGGTTCGCCCGGCGCCGTACCATCAAGGCATGGCCAACGAGACAGAGGTCGCGGCCGGCGTCACGGAGGAGTCCGTACGCCAGGCGCTGGCGACCGTCAACGACCCGGAGATCAACCGCCCGATCACCGAGATCGGCATGGTGAAATCGGTCGAGATCGCCGAGGGCGGCGCGGTGCGCGTCGCGGTCTACCTGACGGTCTCCGGCTGCCCGATGCGCGACACCATCACCACCCGGGTCCGCGAGGCGGTCGGCAAGGTGGCCGGCGTGACCGGCGTCGAGGTCGAGCTCGACGTGATGAGCGACGAGCAGCGCAAGGAGCTCTCCCAGCTGCTGCGCGGCGGCGCCCCCGAGCGGGAGATCCCGTTCGCCAAGCCGGGCACCCTGACCCGCGTCTACGCCGTCGCCTCCGGCAAGGGCGGCGTCGGCAAGTCCTCGGTGACCGTCAACCTGGCGGCCGCGATGGCCGCGGACGGCCTGAAGGTCGCCGTCGTGGACGCCGACATCTACGGCCACAGCGTGCCGCGCATGCTGGGCGTCGAGGGCAAGCCGACCCAGGTCCAGGACATGATCATGCCGCCGCAGGCGAACGGCGTGAAGGTCATCTCGATCGGCATGTTCACCCCGGGCAACGCCCCGGTGGTCTGGCGCGGCCCGATGCTGCACCGCGCGCTCCAGCAGTTCCTCGCCGACGTGTACTGGGGCGACCTGGACGTGCTGCTGCTGGACCTGCCGCCCGGCACCGGCGACATCGCGATCTCGGTGGCCCAGCTGGTCCCCAACGCGGAGATCCTGATCGTCACCACCCCGCAGATGGCCGCCGCCGAGGTGGCCGAGCGGGCCGGCACCATCGCGGTGCAGACCCACCAGAAGATCGTCGGCGTGATCGAGAACATGTCCGGCATGCCGTGCCCGCACTGCGACGAGATGATCGACGTCTTCGGCACCGGCGGCGGCCAGACCGTCGCGGACGCGCTCACCCGCACGGTCGGTGCGACCGTCCCGGTGCTCGGCTCGATCCCGATCGACGTGCGCCTGCGCGAGGGCGGCGACGACGGCCGCCCGGTCGTGCTCGCCGCGCCCGACTCCCCGGCCGGCGCCGCCCTGCGCGCGGTGGCCGGCAAGCTCGGCGGCCGCCAGCGCGGACTGTCCGGGATGTCGCTCGGACTGACGCCCAAGAACAAGTTCTGAGGCGGTGACGCCCGCCCCGAGCCGAAGGGGCGCGCCGGTGCCGAAAAGGAGAAGCGAGGAGGCCCTGAGGAACGAAGGGCCTTGGAGCGCCGACCGTCGGCACCGGCTCCCCGGCGCCCCGGAGGCGAGCGGGCGAGTGACAGCAGGGGGTCGGTGATGATCACCGGCCCCCTTCGTCGTGCCCGCGCCTGCTACGGCCTGGTGTAGCTGCCCAGGTCCGGGACGGTGCAGAAGCCGACGCCGTAGGCGCTGACGCCGCGGCCGTAGGCGCCGAGCAGGACACCGGGGGCCTCGCCCGCCAGCACCCAGCCGTACTCGGACTCCCGGTAGCGGAAGGGCTGCGGCAGGCCGTTGACCGGCAGGCTGAGGGTGGACCAGCCGGGGCCCGCCAGGTCGTCGGCGAGGTCCCAGGCGAGGCTGCTCTGCTGGTCCAGCCAGTCCTGGCGCAGCGCGCGGTCCAGCTGGCCCGGCCAGGTCGCGGCGAGCAGGCCGGAGCCGGCCAGCCAGGCCGCGGAGGAGGCGCTGGTCGCCTCCAGGGTGCCGGTGTTGTCGGCGCTGCGCCGGCTGTCGCGGCGGGCGACGGTGACCACGGCCGCGAACTTCCGCATGTCGCGCGGCTCGTACTGCTTGGCCGGCTCGTCGCCGTGGCCGAGCGAGCCGTAGTCGACGCTGCCCGTGGCGCGGGTGCCGGCGCCCGCCTGCATCAGGTAGCGGCGGCCGGTCCAGCCGTCGTCCAGCCCGTACCAGGGGAAGTCGGCGGACAGGTAGGGCACCAGCGGGTCCGCCGGGCCGGCCTGTCCGCCGACCACCGGGCCGCCGGCCGTGGCCGTCGCCCCTCCCGTCTGACTCGTCGCGTCCATCCCCGGGCCTCCTCAAACGCACGTTTGCCTGCCGTGGCGCGCTCCCATGGTGGCGTACCGCGGCGTTCCCGGGGGCCGTTCCTGGTCCGCGACAGTGCGGAATGTGACGGACGGCTCAGCGGGAACAATCAGCACAATAGCGGCGCACGCACCACCGCCCCGCTCAGCCGGGCGGCCGGGCGGGGCGGTGGCGCGCTGCCGGAGCGCCCTGGAGGACGGGTCAGGTGGCGTCGGGGTCGAACGGGGGCCGCTCGCCGGCCGTCAGCGGGACCCCCGCGGAGGCGGGTGCCGGGGCGGCGGACTTCTCGAAGCTGACACTGCCGGTGCGGCCGTTCACCGGCGCCGCGGGCTTGTCGTCCAGGACGGAGCGGATGTCCAGCGAGTCCTTCATGTCCTTGAGGCCCAGCGGGTCCTCCTGGCCGCCCATGAGCTGCTTGCGGACGAAGGTCTTGGGGTTGAGGTCCTCGAACTCGAAGTCCTGGAACTCGGGGCCGAGCTCGCTGCGGATGTCCTCCTTCGCGTTGTCGGCGAAGGAACGGATCTTCCGGATGAAGCCCATGGTGTCCTGGATCAGCTTCGGGAGCTTGTCCGGGCCGAAGATGATGATCGCCATGACGATCAGGGTGAGGATCTCCAGCCCGCCTACGTCGCTGAACACCTTTGCTCCCTAGCTCGCCGGACGACGGTTCCTACAGGGTAATGGCCACCGGCGAGTCCCTGGTCCACGCTGCGATGAAGCCGTGGTAAAGACCTGCCGGTGGCCTGGTGCGTCGAGCCCGGGTGCCGGCGCCCTCCGGGGGCGCTCTAGCGGGTCTGCTGGCGCAGGGCGGCGATGCCGCCGAGGAAGCGCTCCGGGGTGGGCGGCGGGGAGGCGCCGCGGGTCGCGGCGACCGGGCGGCCGGGGAAGTCCACCGGGACCTGCGCGTTCATCGGGACGAGCCCGCCACCGCGGCCGGTGCCGACGTTGCCGCCGGCCGGGCTGACGGTGGTGCCGTGCCGCTCCTCGCCCTGCGGGGAGAGCCCGCCGACGCCACCGAGCGTGACCGCGGCGACCGAGAAGGCGCCCGCGGCGGCGAAGACCAGGCGGCGCCCGCGCGCGGGGGGGCGCAGGGCGGCCGCGGACGGCTGCGTACGGACCCCGGGGTCCGGTCCGGCGTCCGGCTCGGGACGGGCGGTGCGCCGGCCCATCAGCGGCCGCAGCACCGCGCCGCGGCCGAAGGCCCGCGGGTCGACCCCGGGCACGGGCGCGTCGGCGCCCAGCGCGCCCGCGCCGAAGGAGGCCCCGGCGCCGCGGCCGAAGGAGCCGCCGGTGAGCCGGCTGCCGCCGAGCGTGCCGGTGGCGGCGACCCCGCCGCCGGGCAGGTCGTCGTCGTCATCGCGGCGCCCGCGCCCGGACGGCCAGTCGCCGCCCGCCGGGTCGTCCTCGGGGAGGTTGCCGACGGCCATCAGCCGGGCCATCAGCGCGGAGGAGGGGCCGGGCGGGGCGGTGCGGGTCAGCAGGTGCTTGACGCCCCGGCCCTCGTCGGCCTCGGCGAGGCACTGCGGACAGGTCGCCAGGTGCGCCTGGACGCGCTCGCGCGAGTCGTGGCCGAGTTCGCCGTCCAGGAACGCGGAGAGGCGGTCCCCGAGGTGGTGCTCCTCGGCGGCGGGCTCCACCGGCCGTACCGGCAGCGCGTGCAGGGCCGTGTCGGCGGGCAGCGCCAGTGCGGGCAGCACGGGCTCACCGGGGTCGTCGGCACCGCGACGGCCCGGCAGCGCCCAGCTCCGCCGGGACAGGGACCGGCCGGACGTGTCCGGACGGTCCGAGCCGGACCGGCTGGTTCCGCTCACGATCGCCTCCGTCCGCTCCCACCGGGCGCGACCGCGGCCTCGACCGCGCCGACGCCGACCGGCACCGGCTCCTCCGAGCCGCCGCGGCGCTCACGGCCGGGGGCCGAGCCGGGGGCGCGGTGCTTGAGCGCGGCGCGCAGGTGCGAGCGGCCGCGGTGGATGCGGCTGCGGACGGTGCCGAGCTTGACGCCCAGCGTGGCGGCGATCTCCTCGTACGACAGGCCCTCGATGTCGCAGAGCACCACGGCGGCGCGGAACTCCGGCGCCAGGGTGTCCAGGGCCTGCTGCACGTCGGCGTCGAAGTGGGTGTCGCTGAAGTGCTGGGCCGGGCTGGGCTCGCGGGAGGCGAGCCGCTCGGCCGCGTCCTCGCCGAGCGCGTCGAAACGGATGCGCTGGCGGCGGCGGACCATGTCCAGGAAGAGGTTGGTGGTGATCCGGTGCAGCCAGCCCTCGAACGTGCCGGGGGTGTAGGTGGACAGCGAACGGAACACCCGGACGAAGACCTCCTGGGTGAGGTCCTCGGCGTCGTGCTGGTTGCCCGTCAGACGGTAGGCGAGCCGGTAGACGCGGGCGCTGTGCGCCTCGACGATCTCCTCCCAGGAGGGCGGAGTCCAGGTCTGCGCGTCAGGCCCCTCGGCGAACGTGGCGAGGGCGGGGGCCTCGGCGGTCCCGGCGGCCGGCGTCACGGCGGCGGGCTGGTCCAGGTCGGAGTGCGCAGGCTGGTTCATCACGGGCTTCGGCGTACGGATCGACGCGGTGCCGCGGGAGTGCCGCCGCACGGGGACGTCGCCCTCGGCCACACCTCCTCGGTCGGCTCTTCTGCCCAGCAGGGCCACCACCATATCCACCTCACCCGTCAAGCCCGGATAAAAGTGCCCGGGAGGTCTCCCGCACCCGGTCCTTCATCACAACGGCCCGCCGCAGTACGCGGTTCCCGCCCGGCCAGTAATCTGTGGCAGGAAATATCGACATCCCCCGGCACCGGGCCGCCACCCGGGGCTCCGAAAGAGGCAGCCATCAGCGAGTTCGGGCCCGCGCGAGCGGCCCTCGCCGACACCTACGTGGGCGAGGACGCGGTGCTCACCTACGCCCGGGCCCAGTCCGCGCGCACCGGCATACGCGCGATCGGCCCCAGCGGCGGGGCCTGTCTGCGCCTCCTGGCGGCCGCGCTGGACGCCAAGGCGGTGGCCGAGATCGGCACCGGCACGGGGGTGTCCGGCGTCTACCTGCTGCGCGGGATGCGGCCGGACGGTGTGCTCACCACGGTCGACTCGGAGCCGGTGCGCCAGCAGCTGGCCCGCGAGGCGTACCAGGCGGCCGGGTTCGCGGCCAACCGCTCCCGGTTCATACCGGGCCGGGCCCTGGACGTGCTGCCCAGGCTCGCCGACGGCCAGTACGACCTGGTGTTCTGCGACGGCGATCCGGCCGAGTCGCGCGAGTACCTGCTGGAGTCGCTGCGGCTGCTGCGGCCGGGCGGGATGGTCTGCTTCGAAGGGGTCTTCCAGGAGGGCCGGCTGGCCGAGCCGGAGCTGCAGGACCCGCAGACCGGCGCGGTCCGGGACCTGGTCCGGGACGTACGGGAGAGCGAGGCGCTGCTGCCGGCCCTGCTGCCGGTCTCGGACGGCCTGCTCTGCGCGGTCAAACGCTAGGCGACGACCCGCCGGGCCCCGCCGGGCGCCGGGGGGCCGTCAGACGCCGGTCCACCGCCGCGAGCGGGTCCGGGCGGGCCGGAAAACGCGCGGACCCGGGCCGACATGACGTCGTACCCGGGCCCGGCAGCACATCTCCAGGGAGATGGTGAGCACCCGCTGCGGTCAGCCGCAGGCCTTCTTCAGGGCCTCGCCCAGGGCGTCGGCCTCGTCAGGCGTGAGCTCCACCACAAGGCGCCCGCCGCCTTCGAGCGGAACGCGCATGATGATGCCCCGTCCCTCTTTGGTGACTTCGAGCGGGCCGTCACCCGTCCGCGGCTTCATGGCCGCCATGCTCGTTCCCCTTCCTGCAACCGCTCAGCTACGCACCGGCAGTCCGTCCACCGCCGGTATCGAACGCATTGATCGGAAGCCATTATCCCGCATGCCACGGGCTGATGACCAACATCACTCTCGGTGCAACCTCGGCCGGACCGCACCCAACCGCCCCAATTCACGTCATAAGCCCCGGCGTGGCGGCGGTGTGGACGCGGCCGGAAGGTGCGATACCTCACACTCCCCAGGCCACCGCATGCTCCGGCATCCTGACACACGACACCGACACCACGACGATCACCAGGGAGCCCTCACCCATGTCCGACTCCGTGCTGTACGAGCTCGACGGCGGCCTGGCCGTGATCACCATCAACCGTCCGGAGGCGATGAACGCCCTCGACGTCGCCACCAAGGTCGCGCTGCGCGACACCGTGGTCGCCGCTGCCGAGGACCCGGCGGTGCGGGCGGTGCTGCTGACCGGGGCGGGCGAGCGCGCGTTCTGCGTCGGGCAGGACCTGAACGAGCACCTGGCGCTGCTGAAGCGCGCCGAGGAGACCGGCGAGGGCGCGCTGCGCACCGTCGCCGAGCACTACAACCCGCTGACCCGGGCGCTGGCCGGGATGCGCAAGCCGACCGTCGCCGCCGTCGGCGGGGTGGCGGCCGGCGCGGGCGCCTCGCTGGCCTTCGCCTGCGACTTCCGGATCCTGTCCGACCGGGCCGGCTTCAACACCGCCTTCGCCGGGATCGGCCTCACCGCCGACTCGGGCGCCTCCTGGACCCTGCCCCGCCTGGTCGGGCACGCCAAGGCCACCGAACTGCTGATGCTGCCCCGGACGGTCAAGGCCGCCGAGGCGATGGAGCTGGGCCTGGCCACCAAGGTGGTGCCGGCCGAGGAACTCGCCGCCACCGCACGGGTCTTCGCCCGCGAGCTGGCCGAGGGCCCGACCGTCGCCTACGGCGCCATCAAGGAGTCGCTGGCGTACGGCGCCTCGCACTCGCTGTCCGAACTCCTCGACAAGGAGGACGAGCTGCAGACGCTGGCCGGCGAGAGCGAGGACCACCGGATCGCGGTGCGCGCCTTCATCGCCAAGGAGAAGCCGAAGTACGTGGGCCGCTGAGACCGCCGGGGGCCCGTCGGCCCCCGGCTACTTCGCGCCGGTGCGGACGGTGCGGACGTGGCAGTCCGCCAGGTGGTCGTCCACCAGGCCGCAGGCCTGCATCAGGGCGTAGGCGGTGGTCGGGCCGACGAAGCGGAAACCCGCCTTCTTCAGCGCCTTGGCCAGCGCCGTCGACTCGGGCGTGACGGCCGGCACCTCGCTCAGCCGGCGGGGGGCCGGCCGGTCCGGCTCAGGGGCGAAACCCCAGATCAGCGCATCCAGACCACCGTCCAGGTCGCGGGCGACCCGCGCGTTGGCGATCGCCGCCTCGATCTTGGCCCGGTTGCGGATGATCCCGGCGTCGGCGAGCAGCCGCTCCTTGTCGGCCTCGCCGAACTCGGCGACCCTGGCGATCTCGAAGCCGGCGAACGCGGCCCGGAAGCCCTCGCGACGGCGCAGGATGGTCAGCCAGGACAGGCCGGACTGGAAGGCCTCCAGGCAGACCCGCTCGAACAGCGCGTCGTCACCGTGCACCGGGCGGCCCCACTCGGTGTCGTGGTAGACCCGGTAGTCGTCGGTGGAATCGCCCCAGGCGCAGCGCCGCAGCCCGTCCGCGCCGAGCACCGCGCCGTCCGCCGGGGCCGTCACTGCTCCGTCACCGGCTTCGCGTCCTCGGGGGCCGGGACCGGCTCGTCGGCGGACGACTCGGTGAAGGACGACTCGGTGAAGGACGGCTTGGTGAGGGCGACGGCCGGCTCGACGACCTTGGCGAACTGCTCCAGGCCGGGCAGCGGTTCGGCCGCCGGGTCGGGGGCGCCGGTCGCCTCGACCGCGCCGCGCAGGTGGGCGGCGGCCTCCAGCTCGGCGATCCGCGCGTCGCGGTAGGCGAGTTCGGCGCCCAGGCGGTCCAGGACGTCGTCCACCTCGTCCATCCGGTAGCCGCGCAGCGCCATCGGCAGGCGCAGCTCGTCCACGTCCGCCTTGCCCAGCGGGCGGTCCTGCGGGAGCCGTGCGGAGATGCGGTCCGGGACCGCCTCCGGCATCGAGCCGCCCCCGCCGAGCGCCACCAGGGCGGCGCCGCCGACCACCACGGCCATGGCGACCACGATCACCCAGAACACGAGCTGTCCTCCCGAACTCCCGGTCGGCCTTCGTCGAGGTGCCAGGGAACCAGACTGATCATGACAGCATGGTCCCTTAGTGAGGCCGGGGGCCATCATCGCACCCGCAGGAGCTCTGGAGGAGACATCGGTGGCACTGCGCCTGGGACCGCGGGAATTCGGTGACGACGAACTGGTGATCATGGCGATCGTCAACCGGACGCCGGACTCGTTCTTCGACAAGGGCGCGACCTTCGCCGACGAGGCCGCCTTCGCGGCCGCCGACCGGGCGGTGGCCGAGGGCGCGGCGATCCTGGACATCGGCGGGGTGAAGGCCGGGCCGGGCGACGAGGTCACGGTCGAGGAGGAGCTGCGGCGCACGGTGCCCTTCGTGGCCGAGCTGCGCAAGCGCCACCCCGAGGCCGTGATCAGCGTGGACACCTGGCGGCACGAGGTCGGCGAGGCGGTCTGCGAGGCGGGCGCGGACCTGCTGAACGACGCCTGGGGCGGGGTGGACCCGAAGCTCGCCGAGGTGGCCGCCCGCCACGACGTCGGGCTGGTCTGCACCCACGCCGGCGGCGCCGAGCCGCGCACCCGTCCGCACCGGACCGGGTACGAGGACGTGATGGCGGACATCCTGCGGGTCACCGTGGGACTGGCCGAGCGCGCGGTGGAGCTGGGCGTACGGCGGGACGCGGTGATCATCGACCCGGGCCACGACTTCGGCAAGAACACCCGGCACTCGCTGGAGGCGACCCGGCGGCTGCCGGAGATGACCGCGACCGGCTTCCCGGTGCTGGTCTCGCTCTCCAACAAGGACTTCGTCGGCGAGACCCTGGACAAGCCGGTGAACGAGCGGCTGCTCGGCACCCTGGCGACCACGGCGGTCTCCGCCTGGCTCGGCGCACGGGTCTACCGGGCGCACCAGGTCGCGGAGACCCGCCAGGTGCTGGACATGGTCGCCTCGATCCGGGGTACCCGCCCCCCGGCGGTCGCCCGCCGGGGGCTGGCCTGAACCCCTTTGACGGCGCTCGGCTCGCCTCGTGACGACGCTCGCTCGCGCGCGTGGCCCGGGAAGCGCCTAGATCTCGTTGGCGGGCCGACGGGCGTCGGCCAGGATCTTCATGACCTCGTCGAGCTCGTCGGTGATGTGGAACAGCTCCAGGTCGTGCGGGGCCGCCTTGCCCTGCGCGACCAGGGTGTTCTTCAGCCACTCGAAGAGGCCGCCCCAGTACGCGGTGCCGTAGAGGATCACCGGGAAGCGGGTGACCTTCTTCGTCTGCACCAGGGTGAGCGCCTCGAACAGCTCGTCCAGGGTGCCGAGGCCGCCGGGCAGGACCACGAAGCCCTGCGCGTACTTCACGAACATCGTCTTGCGGACGAAGAAGTAACGGAAGTTCAGCCCGAGGTCGACGAACTCGTTGAGGCCCTGCTCGAAGGGCAGCTCGATGCCGAGCCCGACGCTGAGGCCGCCGGCCTCGGAGGCGCCCCGGTTGGCGGCCTCCATCGCGCCCGGGCCGCCGCCGGTGATCACCGCGTAGCCGGCCTCGGCGAGGGCCCGGCCGATGGCCATGCCGGCCTCGTACTCGGGCGAGTCGGCCGGGGTCCGGGCGGAGCCGAAGACGCTGATCGCGGGAGGGAGTTCGGCGAGGGCACCGAAGCCCTCGACGAACTCGGAGGTGATCCGCAGCACCCGCCACGGGTCGGTGTGCAGCCAGTCGGTGGGGCCGGTGGTGTCCAGCAGCCGCTGGTCCGTGGTGCTCGTGCCGACCTGGTCCCGGCGCACCAGCACCGGGCCCTTCTGCTTCTCGGGCCAGGCCTTCTTCTTCCGCGGCACGCCGACCTGCTCGGGGCCGTGCCCGTACTGCTTTTCGTCTCCTGTGCCTGTCATGACGGAACCCTACGCCCGCCTTCCCCCGATTTCAGGCAACGGGGGAAGGTCGGTTCGGCAACCGGAAGGTGGCGTTCGACCGGTGATCGGATCAGCTGTCCGGAGCCACGGGCTCAGCCGGTCGGCCGGGCGCTCAGCCGGTCAGCCGCGGGCTCGGCCAGGCGCTCAGCCGGTGAGCCAGTCGCGCAGCCGCTGCTCGGTCTCGGCGATGGCGCTCAGCGAGCAGTGCTCCTCCCGCTTGTGCGCGAGGTTCGGGTCGCCGGGGCCGTAGTTGACCGCCGGGACGCCCAGCGCGCTGAACCGGGCGACGTCCGTCCAGCCGAACTTGGCCCGGGCCTGGCCGCCGGTGGCCGCCAGGAAGGCCTGCGCGGCCGGCTGTGAGAGGCCGGGCAGGGCGCCCGGGGCGAAGTCCGTGACGGTCAGCTCGAAGCCGTCGAAGACCTCGCGCACGTGCTTCTCCGCCTCCGCCTCGCTGCGGTCCGGCGCGTACCGGAAGTTGACCGTGACGACGCACTCGTCCGGGATCACGTTGCCGGCCACGCCGCCGTCGATCCGCACCGCGTTCAGGCCCTCGCGGTACTCCAGGCCGTCGATCTCCACCCGGCGCGGCTCGTACCGCGCGAGCCGGCCGAGCACCTCGGCGGCGTGGTGGATCGCGTTGTCGCCGAGCCAGCTGCGGGCCGCGTGGGCGCGCACCCCGGTGAGCCGGACCTGCGCCCGCAGGGTGCCCTGGCAGCCGCCCTCGACCATCGCCCCGCTGGGCTCCATCAGCACCGCGAAGTCGGCCGCCAGCCACTCCGGGCGCTCCTTGGCGAGGTGGCCGAGGCCGTTGCGGTGGGCCTCCACCTCCTCGCAGTCGTAGAACACGAAGGTGAGGTCCCGGTTGGGCTCGGGCAGGGTGGCGGCGAGCCGCAGCTGGACCGCCACGCCGGACTTCATGTCCGAGGTGCCGCAGCCGTAGAGCAGGTCCCCGTCGACGTACGAGGGCAGGTTGTCGGCGATCGGCACGGTGTCCAGGTGGCCGGCCAGCAGGACCCGCTCGGCGCGGCCCAGGGTCGTCCGGGCGACCACGTTGTTGCCGTACCGGTCCACCGTGAGGTGCGGGTAGCCGCGCAGCGCGGCCTCCACGGCGTCGGCGAGCGCCTGCTCGTCGCCGCTCACCGAGGGGAAGTCGACCAGGCGGGCGGTCAGCGCGCCACCGTCGAGAGTGAGGTCCAGGGGCGTCGGGTTCGGGCTGCTCATGGCGCCAGCCTAGTCCGCGCCGCGGACGCCCTCCGTGGTCGCTCTGTGACACGGGTCGGCTTCCCCGCCCCGAGCCGAAGGGCCGCGCCGGTGCCGAAAGGGAGAAGCGAGGAGGCCCGAGGAACGAGGGCATTGGAGCGCCGACCGTCGGCACCGGATCCGAGCGGCCCGGAGGCGAGCGGGCGAATAGCAGCAACCGGGGGGCGCCGCACATCCGTCCGAGTGGGTACGGTGTCGGATCAAGGTGCAGGCGCGAGAGGGGCGACGGTGGCCAGGAGAAGGAGCAGCGAGGAGCAGGGCGAGGACGAGACGCCCGCCCGCCGCCGCGGGCCGCTGCGCGCGCTGCTGATGGTGATCGTCGGGCTGCTCGGGCTCGCACTGGTCGCGGGCCTGGCCGTGGTCGGCATCTGGTGGTTCGGCTTCAAGCCGGGCGAGTCCGAGGGCTGCACGGTGAAGACCGCCGCCGGCAACGGCACCCTGGAGCTGCCGCAGGCCGCCAACGCCGCCACGATCGCCGCGGTGGCGCGCTCGCGCGGGCTGCCGGACCGGGCCACCACGATCTCGCTGGCGACCGCCATGCAGGAGTCCAAGCTGCGCAACCTCGCGGGCGGCGACCGGGACTCGATCGGCCTGTTCCAGCAGCGGCCGTCGATGGGCTGGGGCACCCCGGCGCAGATCGCGGACCCGGTGTACGCCACGAACAAGTTCCTGGACGGCCTGGTCAAGGTCCCCGGTTACACCCGGCTGCCGCTGACCGACGCCGCGCAGGCGGTGCAGAAGAGCGGCTACCCGCAGGCCTACGCCAAGCACGAGACCAAGGCGACGCTGCTCACCTCGGCGCTGGCCGGCCGGGAGCCCGGGTCCTTCTCCTGCATCGTGCACGACTACGCCAAGCCGGACCCGGAGGACTCCTCCTCCGCCACCCCGGGCGGCTCCCCCACCGCGGGCGCCTCCGCCACCCCGGCGGCGGCACCGGACCGGGCCCAGGTGCTGTCCGAGCGGGTGCGCCGGGAGTTCGGCCGCACGGTCACGCCGGCCACCGGCTACGCCTCGACCATCAAGGGCGCCGAGAACGCCGTCTCGCTGACCCCGGACCCGGCGACCGCCGCGCTGACCTCCGCCGACGCCGGCGCCGGTGCCGACGGCGGGGCGAACGCCGAGCGGGCCAGCGGCTGGGAGGTGGCCCACTGGGCGGTCGCCCAGGCCCAGCAGCTGGGCATCGCGACGGTCGCGTACGACGGCAAGATCTGGCGCAAGACGAAGTCGGGGGACGGCTGGCAGCCGCAGCCTTCGGGCACCTCGACCAAGCTCGTCCAGGTCACCCTGGCCCCGTCCGACAAGGGATGACGCACTGACGTTCGGGTTGCCGCCGGACGGGTGATTCCGGTCAACCCCGGTGGACCGGCCGCCCGTTCCGGCGACCCGGCCGGAGAACCGTCACTCCCCTTGGCCGGGGCCGGTCCGGTGGCGTCCGGCGGGGTCCGGCGAGCACCATCGCCGCAGTCCTACGATCCGATGGTCGGTCAGGAAGTTTCCTTGCACCGACCGAAACCTTCTGGCTTCTCAAGCGGTAACAACGTCGTCCGCCCGGTCGTCCACGCCCGGTCCCAGGGGCGGACGGGACGGACCCAGACCCCTTCGAGGAGCCCCATGTCTCACCCCCTCACGCGTCGGATCGCCCAGGCCGCGCTCGTCGTGGCGGCCGGAGCGACCCCGCTGGTCGCGGCCGGCTCCGCGTCCGCACTGGGCGGGGACGCCCTGCTGCCCAAGAGCGACCTCGCGGCGCCGTTGGGCCAGCTGACCAACACCGACACCGGTTCCACCCTGCAGCACACCACCCACCAGCTCGGCCAGGCGGCCGGCACCACCGGCGCGGCCACCGTCGCCGCTGGCGTACCGGCCTCCGCCGACGCGGCCGGCAACATCGTCGCCCACCAGCTCCCCGAGGCGAACGAGAAGGCCAGCTCGCTGACCGCCCCGGTCGACCAGACCGCCGCCACCACCGGCCAGCTCTCCGCCGTCACCCCGAAGGTCGCCTCGGCGCTGGCCGGCAAGCTCGGCGAGGCCGTCACCGGCAAGGGCATGGGCACCCGCAGCGCCAACGCCGGCTCCAGCCCGGTCGGCGGGCTCGCCCAGGCGGGCGGCGTCGCGCAGGCCCTGCCGGGCGCCGACAAGCTCTCCGGCGCCGTCCCCGGCACCAACGCCGTCACCGACGCGCTGCCGCTGGGCTCGGTGGAGCGCGCGCTGCCGCTCGGCTCGGTCGAGCACGCCGTCCCCGGCGGCCTGCCCGGCGCCGACGTCCTGGGCCTGGCCGAGCACGGCTCCGCCAACCGCCTCGGCGGCGCCGACCTCGGCCCGAACAACCCGCTGTCCGGCCTCACCGGCTCGCTCGGCCCGATCGGCGGGCTGCTGGGCGGCGTGAACGGCGGCAGCATCAGCGGCCTGCCGGTGTAGTCCGCGCGCGGCACGGTCCGTGCGGACACCGGCCCGCACGGGCCGTGCCGCATGTCGAAGGGCCGGTGTTCCTCCTCGGAACGCCGGCCCTTCGACGTCCGCTCAGCGCGCCGCGCGCAGCCGCTCCACGGCCGCGGCGACCCGCTCGTCGGTCGCGGTGAACGCGACCCGGACGAAGCGGCCGCCGGCCGGCCCGTAGAAGTCACCGGGCGCCACCAGGATGCCCAGTCCGGCCAGTTCGGCGACGGTCTCCCAGCACGGACGGTCCTGGGTCGCCCACAGGTAGAGGCTCGCCTCCGAGTGCTCGATCCGGAAGCCGTAGGCCTCCAGCGCCGCCCGCAGCGCCGAGCGCCGGGCCGCGTACCGCTCGCGCTGCTCGGCCACGTGCGCGTCGTCCGCGAGCGCGGCGACGGTCGCCGCCTGGACCGGGGCGGGCACGATCATGCCGCCGTGCTTGCGCACCTCCAGGAGCTCCCGGACGACCACCGGGTCGCCCGCGACGAAGGAGGCGCGGTAACCCGCCAGGTTGGAGCGCTTGGAGAGCGAGTGGACGGCCAGCAGGCCCTCGTGGCTCCCCCCGCACACGTCGGGGTGCAGGACGGAGACCGGGTCGGCCTCCCAGCCCAGCTCCAGGTAGCACTCGTCGCTGACCAGCAGCGCCCGGTGCTCGCGGGCCCACTCGACCGTACGGCGCAGTTCGTCCGCGCCCAGCACCCGGCCGGTCGGGTTGGACGGCGAGTTCACCCAGATCAGGCGCACCCGGGAGCCGTCCAGCTCGTCCACCGAGTCGTACTCGACCGGTTCGGCGCCGCACAGCCGCGCGCCCACCTCGTACGTCGGGTAGGCCAGGCGCGGGTAGGCGACCTGGTCGCCGGGGCCGAGGCCGAGCTGGGTCGGCAGCCAGGCCACCAGCTCCTTGGAGCCGACGGTCGGCAGGACGGCCTGCGGGCCGATCCCGGCGCCGACGCGGCGGTGCAGCCAGCCGGCGATCGCCTCGCGCAGCTCCAGCGGGCCCCAGACGGTCGGGTAGCCGGGCGTGTCGGTGTGCGCGGCCAGCGCCTTCTGGATCAGCTCGGGGACCGGGTCCACCGGGGTGCCGACGGAGAAGTCGCAGAGGCCGCCCGGGTGGGCCACGGCGGTCGCCTTGTACGGCTCCAGCTTGTCCCAGGGGAAGACCGGCAGGAGGTCGGAAACGCGGCGCGCCGCCCCCGGGTGGCCCGGGAACGGCGCGCGCGTGCTGTCGATGCTCACAGCTTCGATGCCACCGATCGTCAGTGGTCGGCGTTCTGCGGCGGCAGAGCGGCGATGAACGGGTGGTCGCGCTCGATCAGGCCCAGCTTCGAGGCGCCGCCGGGCGAACCCAGGTCGTCGAAGAACTCGACGTTGGCCTTGTAGTAGTCCTTCCACTCCTCCGGAGTGTCGTCCTCGTAGAAGATCGCCTCGACCGGGCAGACCGGCTCACACGCGCCACAGTCGACACACTCATCCGGGTGGATGTAGAGCGATCGCTCGCCCTCGTAGATGCAGTCAACCGGGCACTCTTCGATGCACGCCTTGTCCTTCACGTCGACACAAGGCTGCGCGATGACGTAAGTCACGCTGTCTTTCCTCCTCGGAAGGGCCTGGTGGCCCGTTCTGTTCTGCTCGCGTGCGCGGTGAGCGCGGCGTCGTCGATGCCCGCCCCTAGTATCGCGGGTCGGAGACCGCAAATGCACAGGAGGTGGCCAGATGACGCCAGGCAACCCGGTGGACGGCCGTCCAGAGGTCCGGATAGACCGCTCTGACGTGGGACTTCGCGTGTCCGTCCGGCGCCTCTCCGAGTTCGTGGACGACCGGCCGGTGTTCCGGGATTCGATCGGCGTGCTCACATCGTGGGACGATCATGGGTTGACGGTCGTGCCCCGGTCCGGGGACCCGGTCTTCTTGCCGGAGAAGCTGCTGGTCGCAGGCAAGGTCGTGCCGCCGTTTCCCGCCCGGCGCGCTCCGCTGCCGGTCACCTCGCCGGTCGAACTGCAGCGGATCGCGGGGCGCGGCTGGCCGGCCGTCGAACAGGAGCCGCTCGGCGAGTGGACGCTGCGCGCCTCGGCCGGGTTCACCCGGCGGGCCAACTCCGTCCAGGCCCTCGGGGACCCGGGGATGCCGCTGCCGCGGGCGCTGGCGGCCGTCCGCGCCTGGTACGCGGAGCGCGGACTGCCCTCGTACGTCGAGGTGATCACCCCCGGGTCCCCGGAGGAGCTGCGCGCCGAACTCGACCGGCTGGGCGCCGGGTACGCGCCCACACTGGTCCGCACCGCCCCGCTGGCCGGGCTCGCCCGGACCGGCCGCGGGCACGACCGGGTACGGCTGGCGCGGACGGCCGACGCGGCCTGGCTGTCGCTGTACCGGCGGGTGAGCGGGGATCCGGCGGTCGAGGAGGCCGCCCGGCAGGTCCTGCACGGCGGGCCGTCGGTCTGGTTCGCCACCGTGCCGGGAGCGCCCGGGCAGCCGCCGCTGGCCATCGGACGCTGCGTCATCGAGGGGCCCTGGGCCTGCTTCGGCGCCATAGAGGTGCAGCCGCACGCCCGGCGGGCCGGACTGGCGACGGCGGTCATGGCGGTGCTCGCCTCGCGGGCGGCCGAGGAGGGGGCGAGCGGCGGCTACCTGCAGGTCGAGGCGGAGAACACCGGGGCGATCGCGCTCTATGACGGACTCGGCTTCACGACCAGTCACACTTACCACTACGCCCTGCTTCCCCAGGGGTAGCAGCCCGCCCGTTCGTCTTGCCGTTCGTCTTGCCCGTTTGTCCGCCCGCCGTACGAAAGCCGTCGCCGTCACCGTGACCGAGCAGAGCAGAGACCGCTTCCGGACCGCCGCCCGCGCCGAGCACCCCGACCCGGTGCTGCTCTGCCTGCTCGCCGCCGCCGAACACGGCCCGGCGCTCGACCCCGACGACCCCGGCGAACCCCCCAGCCCGGACGCCCTGCTCGCCGCCTGCGAGGCCGCGCTGGAGCGGCACGCGGCCGCCGTCCGGGTGGCCGTCGCGGAGCGCGCGCCCGCCGGACCGGAGGAGACCGCCGCGCTGCTCGCGGCCGTCCTCGGCGGGCGGGAGCGCTTCCACGGGCGGCAGGCGGACTACCGGCGGCTGGAGTCCTCGCTGCTGCCCGAGGTGCTGCGGCGCCGCCGGGGGCTGCCGATCATGCTCTCGCTGGTGTGGACGGCGGTCGGGCAGCGGGCCGGGCTCACCGTCCACGGCATCGCGCTGCCCGGCCACTTCATCGTCGCCGTCGGCGGGCCGGCCGGCGGCGAGGACTACGTACTGGCCGACCCGTTCCACGGCGGGCGGCTGCTCGACCCCGGGGACGTCGAGCGCCTGGTCGCCGCCTCCGGGCACGACTTCACGCCCGCGCTGCTCACCCCGGCGCAGCCGCTGGACGTCGTCCTGCGGGTGCTCGGCAACATCCGCGCCTGGGCCGCCGACCGCCCCGAGCACGCCCGCACCCAGCTCTGGGCCACCGAACTCGCCCTGCTGCTGCCCCGGCACCCGGCCCAGCTCCGCCTGGAGCGGGCCGAACTCCTCGTCCGCACCGGGGACTTCCTCGGCGGCTCGGCGGAGATGGACGCCTACGCGCAGATCCTGGACGCCTTCGACCCGGACGGGGCCGCCAAGGTCCGGCAGGAGGCCCGGGCGGCCCGGCACCGGCTCAACTGAGCGCGACTGGGCGGACAGGACGGACTGGGCGGACTGGGCGCGGCGGCTACAGCCAGCCCTTCTCGCGGGCGATCCGGACCGCCTCGGTGCGGTTGCGGGCCTCGGTCTTCTGGATCGCCATCGACAGGTAGTTGCGGACCGTCCCCTCGGACAGGTGCAGCCGCTCGGCGATGTCCGCGTTCACCGCGCCGTCGGCGGCCGCGCCCAGCACGTCCCGCTCGCGCGCGGTCAGCGGGTTGGCGCCCTCGGCCAGCGCGGCCGCCGCCAGCGCCGGGTCGATCACCCGCTCGCCGCGCAGCACCCGGCGGATCGCCTCGGCCAGCTCGGAGGCGGGCGCGTCCTTCACCAGGAAGGCGTCCGCGCCGGACTCCATCGCCCGGCGCAGGTAACCGGGCCGGCCGAAGGTCGTCGCGATGACCACCTTGGTGACCGGCGCCGCCCGGCGCAGCTCGGCGGCCGCGTCGATGCCCGTCATCCCCGGCATCTCGATGTCCAGCACGGCGACCCGCACGTCGTTGGCCAGCACCGCCGCCACCACCTCGTCCCCCCGCCCGACCTGCGCGACGACGTCGATGTCCCCCTCCAGCCCGAGCAGCGCGGCCAGCGCCTCCCGGACCATCCCCTGATCCTCGGCCAGCAGCACGCGGATCGGGGCCCCGTTGTCAGTGTCGTTCATGGCCATGACCTTAGAGGGCAACGGGCTTGAGTCTCCGGTAAGGGGAGAGTCCACAGTGGTCCCCATGGACGGCAGCCCCGCGGACGGCATCCGCTACTCGATCGGCGACCTCGCCCGGCGCACCGGGCTCACGGTCAAGACCATCCGGTTCTACGCCGACACCGGCCTCGTCCCGCCGACCGGCCGCACCCCGGCCGGCTACCGGCTGTACGACGTCCGCGCACTCGCCCGGCTCGACCTGGTGCGCACCCTGCGCGAGCTCGGCCTCGACCTGCCCGCGATCCGCCGGGTGCTGGAGCGGGAGGCCCCGCTCCCCGAGGTCGCCGCCGCGCACGCCGAGGCGCTGGAGGTGCAGATCCGCACCCTGCGGCTGCGCCGGGCGGTGCTGCTGGCCGTCGCCCAACGCGGTTCCACCCCTGAGGAGATGAGACTCATGCACAAGCTCGCCAAGCTCTCGGACGCCGAACGCCGGCGCCTCGTCCACGACTTCATCGACGAGGTGTTCGGCGGACTGGACGCCAACCCCGAGTTCGTCGCCATGATGCGCTCGGCGATGCCCGAACTGCCGGACGAGCCGCGGCCGGAGCAGGTCGAGGCCTGGGTCGAGCTGGGCGAACTCGTCCAGGACCGGGACTTCCGCGCGGCCGTGCGGAAGATGGCCGAGCACCAGGCCGCGGAGCGGGCGGACGGGGACCGCACGGGCCTGCACCACGCCCTGACCGAGACCGTGACCTCCGAGGTCCGCGCCGCGCTGGCCGCCGGGATCGCCCCCGCCTCCCCCGGGGCCGACCCGGTCGTCGCGCGCCTGTCCGCCGCGTACGCCGAGACCTTCGGGCGCCCGGACGACGAGGAGCTGCGGCGGTGGCTGCTCGACCGCCTCGGGGCGGCCGACGACCCGCGCGCCGAGCGCTACTGGCAGCTGCTGGCGACCGTCAACGGCTGGCCGGTCCCGGAGGGCCTGCGGGACGTATTCGAGTGGTTCTCCGAGGCCCTGCGGGCCAGACTGACGGGATGCTGAGCCTGGAACCCCTCCGTCCCGACCACGCCGAGGCCCTGCTGGCCTTCGAGCGCGCCAACCGCGCGTACTTCGCGCGCAGCGTCCCGGACCGCGGCGACGCCTACTTCGCCGAGTTCCCCGCCCGCCACGCCGCGCTGCTCGCCGAACAGGCCGCGGGCACCTGCCGGTTCCACGTCGTCCGGGACGCGGACGGAGAACTCGTCGGCCGGGTCAACCTGGTCGACCTCGTCGACGGCTCCGCCGAGGTCGGCTACCGGATCGCCGCGTCCGCCGCCGGGCGCGGGATCGCCACGGCCGCGGTCGCGGAGGTCTGCCGGCTCGCGGCCGACGGCTACGGGCTCCGCGCCCTGACCGCGGTCACCACCGTGGACAACCCCGCCTCGCAGACCGTCCTGGCCCGCAACGGCTTCCGGTTCGGGCACGAGTTCCTGCTCGACGACCGCCCGGCCCTCGCCTACCGCCGCGACCTGGTGCCGTAGGGCCCGTTCAGAGGTGCCGTCGGGCGGCCTCGACGCTGTCCGCGCCACTGCTGTTGAAGGCGATGGCGGCCCCGGGGGCGTGCCGGCGGACCAGGTTGACGACCTGCTCGAAGAACACCAGGGCGGGCTCCGGCTTGCGGATGCCGCCGCCGATGACGACGACGTCCCAGGGGCGGGAGGAGAGCGCCGCCACGACGGCGGGCTCGGCGGTGTCGTCGGGGGCCAGCAGGGTCATCGCGGCGTCGATGCCGTGGTCGGCGAAGCGGGCGAGTTCGGCGTCGAGGACGGCCCGCATGCCGTCGCCGTCCATGCCGGGGATGGTGTGCGGGTCGAAGCCGAGAACGAGAACAGTGGGCATGTCCCGAACGACGATCGGTACGGGTCCACGAGTTCCCCTCACGGGAGGCGGCCGGCCCCGGCGTTCACCCGTACCGGTTCACCGCGGCCCGGCCTTCGGCGAGGAGCCGGCCTCGGGCTCCGGGGCGGCGACCGTCCGCAGCGGCACCGAGGCCCGGACCCGGAAGCCCCTGCCGCGCTCCCCCGGTCCGGTCTCCAGCCGTCCGCCGACCAGCGCCAGCCGCTCGTCCAGCCCGGACAGCCCGTTCCCCGGCTGGGACTTGCCCGGCCCCTGCCCGTCGTCGACGATCTCCAGCACGGCGTAGCGCTCACCGCTCGCCTCCCAGCTCTCGTCCGCCGTGACCGTGCAGACGGTGGCGCCCTCGCCGTGCCGGACCACGTTGGTGACGGCCTCGCGCAGCGCCCAGGCCAGCGCGCCCGCCTCCTCGTTGGCCAGCCCCGGCCAGCTGTCCACCAGCTCCGGCGCGGCCTCCAGCCGGACCTGTGCGGCGGCCAAGGCGGTACGGGCGGCGGCGAGTTCGACCGGCAGGGTCGGGCGGCGGAAGCCGGTCACCGCCTCCCGGACGTCGATCAGCGACTGCCGGGCGACCTGCTCGATGTCGGCGACCTGCGCCCGCGCCGCCTCGTCCTTGCCGGCGTCCATGAACCGCCCGGCCAGCTCGCTCTTCAGCGTGATCAGCGAGAGCGAGTGCCCGAGCAGGTCGTGCAGGTCGCGGGCGAGCCGCAGCCGCTCCTCGGAGGCGGCCAGGTGCGCGACGGCGGCCCGGGCCTCGCGCAGCTCCCTCATGGTGGCGACCAGCCGCTGCAGGCCGGTCATCGCGACGCCGGAGAGGAACCCGCTGAGCGCGAAGGTGGCGATGTTGTCCATGCCCGCGTGGATCAGCAGGCCGACGGCGGTGATCAGCGCGGCCATGCCGGCCAGGGCGCGCAGCGCGTACCGCGCCGGGGTGACGATCGCGACGCACACCGAGGTGTAGATGAACAGGGTCAGGAAGGCTTCGCCGAGCACGAAGGCGCAGGCGATCGCGAGTACCACCATCATCGCGACGACCACCTGACAGGCGCGCGGCCGCATTCCCTCGGTGGAGCGGAAGATCACCAGCAGCACGTAGCCGGCCACGAAGAAGGCCAGGCAGCTCCAGCCGAGCACCAGGGCGCCCGTGCTGTGCACGCCGTTCAGCAGCCGGCTCACCGGGTAGGCCAGGTAGATCATCCAGAGCAGCATCCAGGTGACCTTGACCAGCAGCTGCCGCCTGGTCTCCACCGGGGAGCCGGGGACGTTCATGAACGAGGCACGCGCCGGGCCCGCGTCCGGGTGTTCGTCGGGGCCGTGGACCTGGCGCGTGTCACTCATGTCGATCATCATGCCTGCCGGGTGTCGCGGCGGTACAGGGCCGCGGCGGCGACCACGAACACCACCAGGAAGGCGCCCAGTCCGGCGACCGCGACGGTGTCCAGGGACTGCCCGGGCCGGGTGAAGGTGGCCAGGTGGTTGTACAGGTACACCGGGTTGAGCCGGGCGAACTTCTCCAGCGAGCCGCTCACCGGGAACCAGGTACCGCCGAGCAGCGCCATCGCCATGTAGACGATCATCACGATCGGCTGCACCGCGTCCGGCGCCGCCGCGTACCCGAGCGCCACCCCGAGCGCCGCGAAGACGAAGCTGCCCAGCCACAGCGCGACGACCAGCCCGGCCCACTGCGCCGCGGTGAGCGAGACGCCCTGGGCCGCGCCGACCGCGAAGACCACCAGGATCGCCGGCAGCGTGGTGACCGCGCTCGCCGCGATCTTGCCCATGGTGTAGGCCCGGCCGGGCAGCGCGGTCAGCCGCAGCTGCCGGGTCCAGCCGCTCTTGCGCTCCAGCGAGATCCGCTGCGCACTGCCGGTCAGCACCGCGCCGACCGCGCCGAAGGTGGCCATCGAGACCATGAAGTACGTCTTCACCGGCAACCCGCCCGCCTGGTTGGCGGCCCCGTAGGCGTGGATGAAGAAGACGTACATCAGCGCCGGGTAGGCCACGGTGAAGAACAGGTAGCGCCGGTTGCGGAGGGTCCGCAGGATCTCCAGCGTGATCAGGGTGGTCATCGCGCACTCTCCAGGGCCGCGTCGTTCCGGTCCAGCTCTCCGGTGATGGTCAGGAAGGCCTGCTCCAGGCCCACGCCGGTGACCTCCAGCCCGCGCGGGTAGAGGCCCGCCCGGTAGAGCCCGGCGACGCTCGCGTCGGCGTCCGAGGTCCGGATCCGCACCGTCCGCACCCCGGGGACCCGCGCGGTGACGTCCAGCGACCGCACGCCCGGCAGGGTGCGCAGCAGGCCCTCGTCGAACCGCCCGGTGTCCGGGAGGTCCCCGTCGTGGAGCTCGAAGGCGATCCGGCGGGCGCCGGCCCGGGCCTTGATCTCGGCGGAGCTGCCGTCGGCGATCAGCCGGCCCCGGTGCAGCACCAGGACGCGGTCGGCGATCGAGTCGGCCTCCTCCAGGTAGTGGGTGGCGAACAGCACCGTGCGCCCGGCGTCGGCCTGCGCCCGCATGCTCGCCCAGAACGACTGCCGGACGCTGACGTCCATGCCGGTGGTGGGCTCGTCCAGCACGATCAGGTCGTTGTCGCCCGCGATCGCCAGGGCGAAGCGGACCCGCTGCTCCTGGCCCCCGGACAGCTTGTCGACCCGGCGCTCCGCGAGCTCGGTGATCCCGGCGTCGGCCAGCACCTCGGTGACCGACCGGCCGCGCGGGTGCACGTCGCAGGCGAGCCGGACGATCTCGCGTACCTTGACGTCGGACATCAGCCCGCCGCTCTGCAGCATCGCGCCGACCCGGCCGGCCTCGATCGCCGCCCGCGGGGTGCCGCCGAAGAGCGTCACCCCGCCCTGGTCGGGCTCGCGCAGCCCGAGCAGCAGGTCCAGGCTGGTGGACTTGCCGGCGCCGTTCGGGCCGAGCAGGGCGACGGTCTCGCCCGGCCGCAGCACGAGGTCCAGTCCGTCCACGGCGCGTACCCGCCCGTAGCTCTTTCCCACGCCGCGGAAGGCGGCCACCTCGGTGTCCATCGCCCGGCTCCTCTTCCCTGGTGCTGTCGCGTCCGGTGCTGTTCGCACCACCTCAGGGTCCCGCGCGGGCGGTTCGCGGCGGCAGTGTCCGCCGTCGTGCCTTCGACATGACGGATGTCATGCCGGCGGCCGGTACCGAGGTCACGGGTACCGGCCGCCGAACGTGCTGGTCAGGAGGGTCCTACAGCCCCAGCGAGCGCTTCACGAAGTCGACTTGGAGCAGCAGCAGGTTCTCCGCGACCTCCTCCTGCGGGGTCATGTGGGTGACGCCGGACAGCGGCAGCACGGTGTGCGGGCGCCCGGCGGCGAGCAGCGCCGAGGAGAGCCGCAGGGTGTGCGCGGCCACCACGTTGTCGTCGGCCAGCCCGTGGATGATCATCAGCGGGCGCTCCAGCCCGGCCGCGTACCCGCTGAGCGAGTTGCCCGCGTACACCTCGGGCCGCTCGGCCGGGTCGCCCAGGTAGCGCTCGGTGTAGTGGGTGTCGTACAGCGCCCAGTCGGTCACCGGCGCGCCGGAAACCGCCGCGTGGAACACGTCCGGGCGGCGCAGCACGGCCAGGGCGGAGAGGTAGCCGCCGTACGACCAGCCGCGGATGGCGACCCGGCCGAGGTCCAGCGGGAACTCCCCGGCGAGCGCCCGCAGCGCCTCGACCTGGTCGTCCAGGGTGGCCCCGGCGAAGTCGAAGGCGATCGACTTCTCCCAGGCCGGCCCGCGCCCCGGGGTGCCGCGCCCGTCGGCGACGACCACCGCGAAGCCCTGGTCGGCGAACCACTGCGAGTTGAGGTGCGGGTTGTGCGCCTGGACGACGCGCTGCCCGTGCGGGCCGCCGTACGGGTCCATCAGGACGGGCAGCAGGCCGTCGCGCTCCCGGTCGTAGCCGGTGGGCAGGAAGACGGCGGCCGGGATGCGGCGCTCGCCGGCGAAGCGGAAGACCGGACGGGCGGTGATGGCCGGGGTCTCGGCGTAGGAGGCGATGGTCGCGACGTCGTCGACCACCAGGCCCTCGGGCAGGTCGCGGGCGACCTGGACCAGGGTGCCGGGCAGGTCGGGCTCGGCGGTGGCCCGGACGGTGATCCCGCCGCCGTGCACGGCGCTGGTCACCGAGGTGAACGGCCGCCCGTTGGCGGACTCCCAGCCGAGCCGCTTGCCGTCGTGGCTGATCCGGCCGACGGCGATCCAGCCGGGCTCGGGGTCGGTCTCGGCGGCGCCGCCGGAGGCGCTGAAGAACACCTCGTCCTCGGTGACGGCGACGACGGACCTGACGTGCAGGTCGGCCCCGGTGACGGTCCGGTCGCCGACGACCAGCGCCCGCACCCCTCCCTCGTCGCTGATCCGCACCAGCTCGCCGCCCGGGGTCCACGCCGGGACGCCCCCGAACAGCTCCAGCCAGGCCGCGTCCTCCTCCTCGTGCAGCACCTCGGTGGCGCCGGTGGTCACGTCCAGGCCGAGGATCCGCTGGCGGCGCTGGTCGCGGGACTGCACCTGCAGCAGCGGCACGCCGCCCTTCGACCAGTGCACCCGGCCGAGGTAGGGGAAGGCCGCGCGGTCCCAGACCACCTCGGTGCGCCCGCCGTGCAGGTCGAGCACCCAGAGGCCGACCTCGGCGTTGGCGGTGCCGGCCGCCGGGTAGGCGATCTCGGCGGGCTCGCGGTCCGGGTTGGCCGGGTCGGCGATCCACCAGCGGCCCACCGGGCTGTCGTCGGCGCGCTCGACCAGCAGCCGGTCGCTCTCCGGGGACCACCAGAAGCCGCGGGCGCGGTCCATCTCCTCCTGGGCGATGAACTCGGCCTGGCCCCAGGTGACGTTCGGGCCGTCCGGCTCGGCGAGCACCCGGTCGCCGCTGCCGTCGGCCCGGGTCAGCCGCAGCTCGCCGGCCGTGTTGGCGTACGCGACGCAGGAGCCGTCCGGCGCCGGGCGCGGGTCCAGCAGCGGGCCGCGGGCGGGCAGTTCGGTGGTGGCGCCGGTGGCGAGGTCGGCCGTGAAGAGCCGGCCGGAGAGGGCGAAGGCGGCCAGCGCGCCGGTCGCGTCCAGGGCGTAGCCGACGATGCCGGCCGAGCTCTCGCGGCTGCGCTCCCGGCGGGCCTTCTCGGCCGGGGAGAGGTCCTCCTCGCCGCCGCCGAGCAGGACCGCCGGGTCGGCGGCGATCCGCTCCTCGCCGGTGGCCGTGTCGAGGCTCCAGAGCAGGTTGGCCCGGTCGTTGCCGGAGCGCGAGCGGAGGAAGACGACCCGCGAGCCGTCCGGTGCGACGGAGAAGGAGCGGGGCGCGCCGACGGTGTAGCGCAGGGTCCGCGCGTACTGCCGGGGGAAGGTGTCCGCAGGGGTGTGGGAGGTCATGGCACCAGACCCTACGACGCCGAACTGCCGCTGCCGGGAGGCTGGTGATCACTCGTTCGGAGCATCACCCCCGAGGGCGCCCCAAAGGGGCCCAAACGGCCTCCGACCGGCCCGGGCGCCCCGCGGGCGCCGCCGCACCCCGGCACGCCGGGACTCACTGAATGTAATGCTCCCCTTACCCATCGGGTATGACTTGTCGGGCAGGTGGTCGTCGGCCCCGTCCCGGGCCCCGGCCACCCGCAGCCCCAGTCCCGCACCGTCCCACCGCCGCCCTCCCGGGGCGGCGCGCCCGAGAAGGGGTGTGAGCCGACATGGCCATGAACATCTCCGCCGCCGTGCTGATGCTGGTCATCGTGGTGGTGCTGATCCGCCGCTCCGGCCTGAAGCTGGCGCACGCGATCGTCTGCGCGCTGCTCGGCTTCTACCTGGCGTCCAGCTCGATCGCACCGTCGATCAGCCAGGTCACCAGCAACCTCGCCGGGATGATCAACGGCCTGAAGCTCTAGGGTCACCCGGCCGGTGGTTAGGCTTCCTCCCATGACCGCGACTACCGGCCGCCGACTCCTCCTGGTGCACGCGCACCCCGACGACGAGTCGATCGGCAACGGCGCAACCATGGCCCGGTACGCCGCCGAGGGCGCCCGGGTCACGCTGGTGACCTGCACCCTCGGCGAGGGCGGCGAGGTGATCCCCCCGGAGCTGGCCCATCTGACGGCCGATCGGGAGGACACCCTCGGCGCGTACCGGATCGGCGAGCTCACCGAGGCGATGGCCGCCCTGGGCGTCACCGACTTCCGCTTCCTCGGCGGCCCGGGGCGCTACCGCGACTCCGGGATGATGGGCGTGCCCGACAACGACGTGCCCGGCTGCTTCTGGCGGGCGGACGTGGACGAGGCGGCCGGCCACCTGGTCGCGGTGATCCGCGAGGTGCGGCCGCAGGTGCTGGTCACGTACGACGAGGACGGCGGCTACGGCCACCCGGACCACATCCAGGCGCACCGGGTCGCGGTGCGCGCGTACGAGCTGGCCGCCGACCCGGCGCACCGCCCCGAGCTGGGCCCGGCCTGGCGGATCGCCAAGGTGTACTGGAACCGGATGCCCCGCTCGGTGATCGAGGCCGGGCTCGCCGAGACCGCCGCCAAGGCGTCCTTCCCGGGCGTCGCCCGGCCGTCCGACATCCCCGGCGTGGTCGCCGACGAGGTGGTCACCACCGTGCTGGACGGCGCCCGATACGCCGGGCGCAAGGCGGCCGCGATGGCCGCGCACGCCACCCAGATCACCGTGGACGGCGCCTTCTTCGCGCTCTCCAACGACCTCGGCCAGCCGCTGCTCGCCACCGAGTACTACCAGTTGGCGCACGGCCAGGCCGGGCCCGGCGAGCCGGAGGACGACCTGTTCGCCGGCCTCGACGACGCGGCCGCGAGCACCGGGGAGGACACCCGATGAGCAAGACCGCCGACCGGCCACCGCACCGTTCGATCCCGGCGACCGTCCTCGGCACCCGCGACGAGCGGCTGGCCGAGCCCCAACCCCCGCGCGCCGCCCGGATCGCGGCGTATGTCCTGTTCTTCCTGCTGGGCATCGCGGTGTCGGTGTGCGGATCCTTTGTGCAGGCCCTGTGGCCGCCCGTGGGAGTCCTGCTGGCACTCGCCGCGAGCTGCGCCACCTTCTACGGCGGGCTGCGGGTCACCGGCACCCGGCTCGGCGCGGGCATGCCCGTGGCCGGCTGGTTCCTGGCGATGCTGCTGCTGATCGTGCCCCGGCCGGAGGGCGACAACGTGCTGTGGTCCAACGCCACCTCGCTGGCCTGGCTGTTCGGCGGCTCGGTGCTGGGCGTGATCTGCGCCACCCTGCCCACCCGGACCAGCTGGTTCCCCGGGGTGCCCGGCCCGCCCCGCTGACCCCGTCGGAGCACGCCGTACCGCACCGCGCACGACGCGCAGTCAGGAGCACACGGCCTTACTCTCATACCGGAGGAACCGGACGTATCAGGATCTGTCCGAAGCCGTTCACCGCTCAGTTCTTCCCAGTATGGTGGTCCCGCAGAACGCCGTACCCGACCGCCGCCCGCCCCAGCCGGGCCCGGCGACCACGAACCGCGGTCGCGCCTCACGGCCCGCCCGCGAACCCGGAGCAGAGCAGCATTGAGCAGCCGCGAATCTGACAACGCCCACCCGACGCCCCGGCGCACGGGTCCGGACGCCTACCCGTCGGGCACGCCGCCCTACGGCACGCCCGGGCTCCCCGGCGGCGACCGGGCCGCGGCCGGTGCCGGACAGGGCGCCGCGTCGGGCGGCGAGGACGACGGTCCGAAGACCGAGACCACCTTGACCACCCGGGTCCGGATCAACATCCCCGGCTCGCGTCCGATCCCGCCGGTCGTCGTCCGCAGCACCGTCAAGAACGAGGACGGCACGGCCGACGAGGCCCCGTCCGCCACCCCCGAGCAGGGCAACCCGCGCCACCGTTCGGCGCCGGCCTCGCCGGTCCTCGGCGTGATGGAGGGCGGCGGCGGCACGGCCACCCCGCCCGACCTGCCGCCGGAGTGGGAGATCCCGGCGATCCCGCCGGCGACCTCGGAGTCCGAGTCCACCGGCGCCTGGTTCCGGCCGCGGCAGAAGAAGGCCGCCGAGCCCGCCCCGGCCGCCGTGCCGGCCGGTGCCCCGAGCGCCCCGGCCGCGACCGGTGCCGCCGCCGAGCCCCGGCCGCAGGGTGCCCGTCAGGGCGGCGCCGCCGCCCGCGCCAACGGCGTCCCGAACGGCCGCCCGGTGCCCGCCCAGGGCAAGGCGCCCAACCCGGGCGCCCAGGCGGCTCCCGCCGCGCCGCGCCGCGCCGAGGCCCCGACCGAGGAGCCCGGCGTCTACGAGGCCGCCGACCCCTTCGCGCCCGTCGCCGACCCGTTCGCCCCGGCCCCGACGCCGGGCCCCGACGCCGGCACCCGCGGCCCGCGCGGCGGTCGTCCCCAGCAGAACGGCGCGCAGCAGAACGGCGCGAGGCAGAACCGGCCGCAGCAGAACGGCCCCCGTCAGGGCGGCCCGCAGCAGAACGGCCCGCAGAACGGCTTCCAGCCGAACGGCCACCCGAACGGCCCGCTCCCGCAGGGCCGGCCGGGCGGCGAGCCGAACCCGGAGGACACCTCCGTCGACGGCTTCGCGCCGATCCGCGAGAACACCCCGCCGCCCGCCGGAATATCCGGCCGGCCCCGCAACGGCGCCCCGCACGGTGCCGACGGCCGTCCGCAGCCGGGCCTGTTCGCCTCGGCGCCGACCGGCGCCGACCCGTTCGCCACCCAGCGCCCGGCCGGCCCCGGCCAGGACGGCCCCACCGCCCCGACGGGCCCCGGCGGGCTCTTCCCGGGCGCCCCCGGCGCGGGCCCGCAGCCCGGCCGCCCCCAGCAGCCCGGCCCCGACCCCGAGGCCACCGCGGTCACCCCGCTGCCGGCCCCCGGCTCCGGGCCCGAGGCCGGACAGGGCGCCCAGCGCGTGCCCACCCCGACGCCTCCCCCGGCGCCCGCCAAGGCCGAGCCCGCGTCCGGCAAGGCCAAGGGCAAGGGAAAGGCCAAGACCAAGGGCGGCGGCGGCAAGAAGGTCGTCAAGCTGGCCGTGTACGCCGTCGGCGGGGTGCTGTTCCTCGGCGCCGCCGCGTACGGCACCGGCCTGATGCTCAACCAGTCCGACGTGCCCAAGGGCACCGTGGTGCTCGGCACCGACATCGGCGGCAACAGCCGTGACCAGGCGATCCACTCGCTGGACGAGTCGGTCGGCAAGGCCGGCCAGCAGCCGCTCAAGCTGAAGATCGGCGACCAGACGGTGGACCTCGACCCGACGGTCGCCGGGCTGGGCTTCGACACCACCGCCACCGTGGACGGCCTGGCCCAGCACAGCTACAACCCGGTCGACGTCATCAAGTCGCTCCAGGGCGGCACCAAGGCCGTCGCGCCGGAGGTCAAGGTCGACCGGGCCAAGCTGAAGGCCGCCCTCGACTCGCTCGCGGCCGGCTCGGGCCAGGGCCTGCAGGAGGGTTACGTCAAGTTCGGCGAGCCCAACGGCGAGCCGATCGTCGTCCCCGGCCGGGCCGGCCAGGCGGTGGACTCGGCGAGCGCCCTGGACGTGGTCGAGCAGGCCTACCGCGACCGTGCGGCCGGCAAGCCCGACCAGCCGGTCGCCCTCGCCGTCACGGCCGCCCAGCCGAAGGTCTCGGCCCAGGCCCTGCAGGCCGCCGCCGACAGCCTCGGCAAGCAGGTGGCCGCCGGCAAGGTGCACGTCGTGGCCGGCGCCAAGTCCTGGGACTTCGGCGGCAAGACCGCCGCCAAGGCGCTCACGCTCGTCCCGGACGCCTCCGGCAAGATCGTGCCCAAGTGGGACCTCGACGCGCTCTCCGGCCAGCTGGGCAACGTGTTCGACAAGGTGAAGTTCAAGAAGAACGGCCAGCTCGTCGCGATCACCCCGCAGGACGTCGCGGACGGCATCGCCTCGGTCTTCGACAAGACCGGCGACAAGGACCGCACCTTCAAGTTCGCCGTCTGACGTACCGCCTTCCGTCGGGGGGGGCGGGGCCGCATCCGGTCCCGCCCCTCGACAACTCCACCCCCCGGTCAGCAAGATGTGACGCCACACCTACCGTCACATCCACCTCCGGGAGCACGCCGATGGGCCGCCGCCTCCAGCACCACGGGACGGCCCTGCTCGCCGGTCTCACCGCCCTCACCCTCTCGCTCGCGCTCTGTTCCTGCGCCTCCGGGCAGGGCGGCGGCGACGGCGCGGACGGCCTGCCGTCCTCCCCCGTGACGCCCAAGCTGACCTCGGTCGACACCAACCCGCAGGAGCGCGGCCGGCTCCGCCAGGGCGGCACCCTGAACCTGGCGATCACCCAGTTCTCCCGCCAGTGGTCGCCGATCCAGACCGACGGCAGCGAGTCCTCGACCATCGCCGTCACCAAGCCGCTGCTGCCGACCTTCTTCCGCTCGGACGCGGCGGGCACCCAGACCGTCAACCCCGCCTACCTGCAGGAGGCCCACGCCGACCTCAGGGACGGCAAGCAGGTGGTCACCTGGACGCTCAACCCGAAGGCGCACTGGTCCGACGGCACCCCGATCACCTGGCGCGACATCGAGGCCAACTGGCGGGCCCTGAACGGCAAGGACCCGGCCTACAAGGCGTCCAGCACCTCCGGCTTCGAGCAGGTCTCCTCCGTCGAACGCGGCAAGGACGACTTCCAGGCCGTGATGACCTTCGACCGGCCGTTCTCCGAGTGGCAGTCGATGTTCAACGGCGCCGGCAACGCCCCGCTGCTGCCGGCCGGCCGGATCGCCACCCCGGAGCTGTTCAACACCGCCTACCTGGACGCGATCCCGGTCACCGCCGGCCCGTTCAAGGTCGAGCAGCTGGACCGCGCCGCGCAGACCGTCACCCTGGTCGCCGACCCCGCGTGGTGGGGCGACAAGCCGATGCTGGACCGGATCGTCTTCCGCGCGATGCTCCCCGACGCGATGGCCGCCGCCTTCGCCAAGGGCCAGCTCGACCTGGTCAACAACGGCCCCGACGTGGCCGGTTACCAGACCATCCGGACCACCAAGGGCGCCGTGGTGCGCCGGGCCGGCGGCCCGGACTTCCGCCAGATCACCCTGAACGCCCGCACCCCCGCGCTGAGCGACGCGACCGTGCGCCAGGCCGTGTTCCAGGCGATCAACCGGGACACCGTCATCCGCTCCGACCTCAACGGCCTGGACTGGCCGGCCGTCCCGCTCAACAACCACCTGCTGGTCGCCAACCAGAACGGCTACCGCGACAACTCCCTCGGCCTGGCCCGCTACGACCCCGCCGAGGCCGCCCGCAAGCTGGACGCGGCCGGCTGGAAGCTCGACGGCGACGTGCGCAGGAAGGACGGCCACGAGCTGAACCTGCGCATGGTCATCCCGGCCGGTGTCACCCAGGCCCAGAACGAGGCCGCGAACACCACCAGGATGCTCAAGGACGTCGGGATCAAGGTCAGTACGGTGACCGCCCCCGTCAACGAGTTCTTCGACAAGTACGTCAACCGCAACGACTTCGACATCACCGCCTACTCGCTGCTCGGCACGCCCTTTCCGGCCAGCGGCAACCGCGCCAACTTCGTCCAGAACGGCGGCACCAACCACGTCGGCGCGGGCAGCCCGGCGGTCGACGCCGCGCTCGACCGGGCCGCCGCCGCGGGCGACGCCGCCACGGCCACCGAGGCCACCAACCAGGCCGACGGCGAGCTCTGGAAGGTGGCCGGCGTCCTGCCGCTCTACCAGCGCCCGCAGCTGTACGGCGCCCGCGCCGACCTCGCCAACATCGGCGCGCAGGGCCTGTCCGACATCGTCTGGGAGAACGTCGGCTTCCTGAAGTAGCGGGCGCCGGCGGGGGCGGCCGGCGAAAACCGCCGGGCGGGCTCAGCCGTGCAGCGTCTCGTGCCAGTAGTGGCAGGCGCTGCGACGGCCCACCAGCTCCTCCCCGTGCTCGCCCACCACCGGTACCAGCGACGGCAGTTCGGCCAGGCAGCGGTCCCGCGCCCGCTCGCAGCGCGGGTTGAAGGCGCAGCCCTCCGGGATCCGCAGCAGGTTGGGCGGCAGCCCCTTGATCGCGTGCAGGTCCTGGCCCTTCTGGTCCAGCCGCGGGATGGAGTCCAGCAGGCCCCGGGTGTACGGGTGGGCCGGGCGCGCGTACAGCTCGTGCACCGGCGCGGTCTCCACGATCCGCCCCGCGTACATCACCGCGATCTTGTCCGCGACGTCCGCGACCACACCGAGGTCATGGGTGATCAGGATCAGCCCCATGTTGAACTCGGCCTGCAGCTCGGCCAGCAGGTCCATCACCTGGGCCTGCACCGTCACGTCCAGGGCGGTGGTGGGCTCGTCCGCGATGATCAGGTCCGGCTCCAGCGAGAGCGCCATCGCGATCATGATGCGCTGGCGCATACCGCCCGAGAACTGGTGCGGGAAGTCGCCGACCCGCTGCCTGGCCGCCGGGATGCGCACCCGCTCCATCAGCTCGACGGCCTTCTCCCGGGCCTCCTTGCGGGTGACCCCGTGGTGGACCCGGAACATCTCGCCCAGCTGGTAGCCCACGCTGAGCACCGGGTTGAGCGCGGACAGCGCGTCCTGGAAGATCATCGCGATCCGCCGGCCCCGGACGGCCCGCCGGGCGTTGGCGCTCATGGTCAGCAGGTCCTCGCCCCGGAACAGCACCCGCCCCGCGGTGATCCGCCCCGGCGGCATGTCCAGGATGCCCATGATCGCCTGCGCCGTCACCGACTTGCCGGAGCCGGACTCCCCCAGCACCGCCAGCGTCTCGCCCGCCGACACCGCGTAGCTCACCCCGTTGACGGCCTTCGCCACGCCGTCCCTGGTGTGGAACTCCACATGCAGGTCCTCGACCTCCAGCAACGGCGTCCCGGGCGCCAGGCTCTCCCGTCCGCCGCCGACCACCTCCACCGCGTCCATGTGAGCAGCCCTCCTCAGCACAGCAGCGACCATCGATGGGCGCAGAGCAACTATCAAGGACAGGGCCGGACTTGGCGAGCCCGCAGGAGATCTCTTTTCCATCACGGGACGAACGGCGAGGGCGCGCCCCCATCGCGGGGACGCGCCCTGGAGACCGCCGACCGGCTACTCCGTACCGCCCTGCCCGCTCTCCCCGGCCTGCCCGCTCTGCCCGGCCTGCCCGATCTCGCGCTCCGCCGCGCTCTGCCCGATCTCGCGCTCCGCCGCGAAGTGACACGCCGAGTCGTGCGAGGCCGCCCCGTCCAGCCAGGACGGCGCGGCGAGCAGCGGCACCTCCACCTCGCACCGCTGCTGCGCCTTCCAGCAGCGGGTGCGGAAGCGGCAGCCGGAGGGCGGGTTGGCCGGCGAGGGCACGTCCCCGGTGAGCACGATCCGGTCGCGGGACTCGCGCGCCGCCGGGTCCGGCACCGGCACCGCGGAGAGCAGCGCCTGGGTGTACGGGTGGGTGGCGTGGTCGTAGATCTCCGCGTCGCTGCCGACTTCGACCATCTTCCCGAGGTACATCACGCCGACCCGGTCGGAGATGTGCCGGACGATGGAGAGGTCGTGGGCGATGAACATGTACGACAGGTTGAACTCGCCTTGCAGCTGCTCCAGCAGGTTGATCACCTGCGCCTGCACCGAGACGTCCAGCGCCGACACCGGCTCGTCGCAGATGATGATCTCGGGCTTGAGCGCGAGACCGCGGGCGATGCCGATGCGCTGGCGCTGGCCGCCGGAGAACTGGTGCGGGTACCGGTTGATGTACTCCGGGTTGAGCCCGACCACGTCCAGCAGGTCCTGCACGGCCTTGCGGCGGTCGCCCTTGGGCGCCACCTCGGGGTGGATCTCGTACGGCTCGCCGATGATGTCGCCGACCGTCATCCGCGGGTTCAGCGAGGTGTACGGGTCCTGGAACACCATCTGGATGTTGCGCCGGACGGCCTTGAGCGCCGCGCCGGACAGCCGGGAGATCTCCTCGCCCTTGTACCGGACCGAGCCCCCGGTGGCCGGCTCCAGGTTCATCAGCACCTTGGCCAGCGTGGACTTCCCGCAGCCGGACTCGCCGACGATGCCGAGCGTCTCACCCTGCATCAGGTCGAAGCTGACCCCGTCGACCGCCTTGACCGCGCCGACCCGCTTCTTGAACAGGACGCCCTGGGTCAGCGGGAAGTGCTTGATCAGGTCCCGGACTTCGAGGATCGGCTCGCCGCGCGGCACCTCCTGCGTGAAGGCGGCCTCCTCGGGCACCGCCGCGCCCAGTGCGCTGGCCCCGTTAGCGGTCATGGAGGGTCTCCTTCCAGAAGAAGCAGGCGCTGCCGCGTCCCTCCAGCGGCGTCCCGTCCTCCTCGGTGACCGGGAACAGGTCCGGCACCTCGGCCCGGCAGACGTCCTGCGCGCGCGGGCAGCGCGGGTTGAAGGCGCAGCCCGGGGGGATCCGCAGCAGGTTGGGCGGCAGGCCCTTGATCGCGTAGAGCTCCTGGCCCTTCTGGTCCAGGCGGGGGATCGAGTCCAGCAGGCCCCGGGTGTACGGGTGGGCCGGGCGCGCGTACAGCTCGTGCACCGGGGCGGTCTCCACGATCCGGCCCGCGTACATCACCGCGATCTTGTCCGCGACGTCGGCGACCACGCCGAGGTCATGGGTGATCAGGATGAGCCCCATGTTGTACTCGGCCTGCAGCTCGGCGAGCAGGTCCATCACCTGGGCCTGGACGGTGACGTCCAGGGCGGTGGTGGGCTCGTCCGCGATGATCAGGTCCGGTTCCAGGGCCAGCGCCATCGCGATCATGATGCGCTGGCGCATGCCGCCGGAGAACTGGTGCGGGTAGTCGTTCACCCGCTGCTTGGCCGCCGGGATGCGCACCCGCTCCATCAGCTCGACGGCCTTCTCCCGGGCCTCCGCCCGGGAGACCCCCCGGTGGGCCCGGAACATCTCGCCCAGCTGGTAGCCCACGCTGAGCACCGGATTGAGGGCGGAGAGCGCGTCCTGGAAGATCATCGCGATCTTCTGGCCGCGGATCTTCCGGCGCTCCTCCTTGCCCATCGTGAGCATGTCCCGGCCCCGGAAGCGGATCTCGCCGCGCGGGATCCGGGCCGGCGGCATGTCCAGGATGCCCATGATCGCCTGGGCCGTCACCGACTTGCCGGAGCCGGACTCCCCCAGCACGGCGAGCGTCTCGCCCGCCGACACCGAGTAGTCGACGCCGTTCACGGCCTTGGCCACGCCGTCCCGGGTGACGAACTCGACGTGCAGGTCCCGCACGTCGAGCAGCGGCCCCTCGTACGGCGCCTCCCGCTCCCGCTTGGCGGTGTCCACCGCTGTGTTCACGTTGCGCTCCCCTCGCTCAGCGAAGCTTCGGGTCGAGGGCGTCGCGTACCGCGTCGCCCAGCATGATGAAGGCCAGCACGGTGACGGAGAGTGCCGCGGCCGGGAAGAACAGCACATAGGGCGCCGTCCGGATCACCTTCTGGGCGGAGGAGATGTCGATGCCCCAGGAGATGGTCGGGTCCTGCAAGCCGATGCCGAGGAAGCTCAGCGTCGCCTCGGTGGCGATGTAACCGCCGAGCGCGATGGTCGCCACCACGATCACCGGGGCGATAGCGTTCGGCAGGATGTGCCGGAACATCAGCCGGCCCGTGCCGGCGCCGAGTGCCCGGCCCGCCACCACGAAGTCGGCCTGCTTGACGGTCAGCACCGCACCCCGCATCACGCGGGCGATCTGGGTCCAGCCGAGCACGCCGAGCGCGATGACCACGCTCCACACCGTGCGGGTGGCGAAGGCGTTCAGCAGCACCAGGGCGCCGAGCAGCAGCGGGATGCCGAAGAAGATGTCGGTGATCCGGGAGACCACCGCGTCCACGGCGCCGCCGAAGTACCCGGCGACCATCCCGGTCAGCCCGCCGAGCACGGTCACCGCGGCGGTCACGAAGATGCCGACGGTGATCGAGGCCCGGGCGCCGTAGATCACCCGGGCGTAGATGGACCGGCCCTGGGCGTCGTAGCCGAACCAGCCGCCCCCGAACACGTCGCCCCAGTTCGGCCGCCTGAGGTAGTCGTTGACCAGGTCGGCCTTGCGCGGGTCGGTGTCGGTGAAGGCCCAGGGGAAGATCGCCATCACGACCAGCAGCAGGATCAGCACCGCGGAGATCAGGAAGATCGGCCGCCCGCGCAGGTCGCGCCAGGCGTCGCCCCAGAGGCTGCGGGCCTCCTCCCGCTTCACCGGGTCGCGTTCGACCAGGGTCTCCTGCTCGACCGCCATGCCCTGCTCGCCCGCGTAGTCGAGGTGCGAGACGCCCGGCTTGGGGTGCGGTTCGTACGAGTCCTCGTCGTGGATGTCAGGCATAGCGGATCCTCGGGTCCAGGACCGCGTAGAGCAGGTCTACGAGCAGGCTGGCGACCAGGTAGACGATCACCAGGACGGTCACGATGCCGACCACGGTCGGGCCTTCCTTCTGGTTGATCGCCCGGTACAGGACGTTGCCGATCCCCTGTACGTTGAAGATGCCCTCGGTGACGATCGCCCCGCCCATCAGCGCGCCCAGGTCGGTCCCGAGGAAGGTGACCACCGGGATCAGCGAGTTGCGCAGCAGGTGACGGGAGATGATGGTCCGCCGGGGCAGCCCCTTGGCGACCGCGGTGCGGATGTAGTCGGCCCGCAGGTTCTCGCCGATGGACGTCCGGGTGAGCCGGGCGACGTACGCGAGCGAGAGCGAGCCCAGGACGGTGGCCGGCAGGACGAGCTGGGTGAGGTCGTAGCTGTCCTGCACGGTCGGGGTGACCCAGCCGAGGTTGGTGGCGAACACCGTCTGGGCGATGTAGGCGAGCACGAAGACCGGGATCGAGATCACCACGAGGGTCAGGATCAGCACCAGGGTGTCCGCGATGCTGCCGCGCTTGAGCCCGGAGAGCACGCCGAGGGCCAGGCCCAGGACCATCTCGAAGACGAACGCCATCAGCGCGAGCCGGATGGTCACCGGGAAGGCGTCCGCCATGATGTCGGAGACCGGGCGGCCGGTGAAGCTGGTGCCGAAGTCCCCCTGGAAGAGGTTCCCCATGTAGTGCAGGTACTGCTTCCAGATCGGCTGGTCCAGGTAGTACGTGTGCTTGATGCTGGCCACCACGGCCGGGTCCGCGGCCTTGTCGCCGAACAGCGCCGTCACCGGGTCACCGGGCAGCGAGTAGACCATCACGAAGATCAGCAGCGTGGTGCCGAAGAACACCGGGATCATCTGCAGCACCCGCCGCAGCACGTAACTGCCCATCCGAGCCTCCTTCCTAGGTGCCCGACCGGCCGGGCCGGCCGGCCGGGAGACCGCGCCCCGCCCTCCGTGCGGGGAGGGCGGGGCCGGCGCTGGGGATCAGGGCCCGGGGATCAGCCCTTGACCTCGACCTGGGTCCAGGCCGGGTTGCCGAAGGAGTCGAACTTCACGTTCTGCACCTTGGAGGAGTAGCCCGAGTTGGTGCGGTAGTACCAGAGCGGGATCGCCGGCATGCCGCTCGGCAGCACGGCCTCGGCCTGCTGGTAGCCGGTCACCGTGTCGGCGACGCTGGGGGCCTCGTCGGCCTTGGTGGCGGCCTCGTCGAACTGCGGACTGCTGTAGCCGAAGTCGTTGGAGGCGGCGCCGGTGCGGTAGACGTCCGACAGGAAGTTGGCGTTCAGCGGGTAGTCCTGCACCCAGCCGGTGCGGAAGGCGCCGTTGATCTGGTGCCCGGTGATCGCCGCCCGCGCGGTCTTGAAGTCGGGCTTCGGGTCACCCAGGCAGTCGACGCCGGTGCTCTGCCGGATCGAGTTGCAGACCGCGTCGACCCACTCCTTGTGGCCGCCGTCCGCGTTGTAGGTGATCAGCAGCTTGTTGCCGGGGACGCCGCCGCCGTCCTGGATCAGCTGCTTGGCCTTGGCCGGGTCGAACTTGCAGAAGTCCCCGCAGGCGCCGTCCTTGTAGCCCTCGACGCCCTCGGCCACCCAGGCGGTGGCCGGCTTGCGGGAGCCCTGCAGCACCGTCTTGGTGATGACGTCGCGGTCGATCGCCATCGACAGGCCCTGGCGCACCTTGGCCTTGTCCGGCGCGGCCCAGTCGGCCTGGTAGAGCGTGAAGCCGATGTTCTGGATGGCGCCCTGCGGGGCGTCCACCGCCCGGTCGCCGAGGTCGTTCTTGTACGTCGCCAGCGCGGACGGCGGCACCTGGTCCATCACGTCCAGGTTGCTGGACTGCAGGTCCGCGTAGGCGGCCTCGGCCGTGGTGTACATCTTGAAGACGATGCCGCCGTTCTTCGGCTTGTCCACGCCCTGGTAGTCCGGGAAGGCCTTGGTGACCACCTGGCTGTTGTGCGCCCAGCTGACGAACTGGTAGGCGCCGTTGCCCACCGGCTTCTGCCCGTACCCGGCCGGGTCCTTGAAGAAGCCGTCCGGCAGCGGTGAGAAGGCGATGTAGCCGAGCTTGTACTCGAAGTACGAGACCTTGTGGCTCAGCTTCACGGTGAAGTGCAGGTCGTCGGTGACGGTCAGGCCGGACATCTTGTCGACGGTCGGCTTGCCGGTGGCCGGGTGGATGTCCTGGTAGCCCTCGATGTCGGAGAACCAGGAGCTGTTGATCTGGTTGCTCGCGGGGTTGGCGCCCCAGTTCCAGGCGTCGACGAAGTTCTTGGCGTGCACCGGGGTACCGTCGTGGAACTTCCAGCCGTCCTTCAGCGTGATGGCGAAGGTCTGCGAGTCGCTGGTCTCGATCTTGTCGGCGACCTGCATCCGGATCTTGGCGTTGGTGGGGTCGTAGTCGACCAGCCCCTTGAAGAGGTTCTGGATGATGCGACCACCGCCGACCTCGTTCGCGTTGGCGGGCTGCAGCGCGTTCTGCGGCTCGCTGCTCTGGTAGCTGAAGGTCTTGCTGGCGTCCGACGAGCTGCTGCCTCCTCCGCCGCTGCTGCTGCACCCGGTGGCCACCAGGGCCACGGACGTCGCAACGGCGAGGACCCAACGAGCGCGGGCGGCTACGGGCATGGAGGTCCCTCCTCAAGGTGTGTGTCGCATCACACCCCATGAGAAGCGCGCCCCGGCGACGGCGCGAGTCGGGTGCACCCGGATGGGTGCCGTGACCCCCCTGCCGAGTTGACGAGGCGCCGCATCGACGCAGCGTCTCCTCGTATCAGCACAACGACGGAAGGGCCCGTGGCGGGAAGCCACGGGCCCTTCCGGGGAGAGCGGGGGTCAGGCCGCGGCCTGCACCCGGACCTCGGGGAAGTGGCAGGCCGAGTCGTGCGCGGCCGCGCCCTTCAGCACCGTGGGCACCGCGAGCAGCGGGATCTCCTCGGCGCAGCGGTCCTCCGCCTTCCAGCAGCGGGTGCGGAAGCGGCAGCCGGACGGCGGGTTGGCCGGCGAGGGGATGTCACCGCTGAGGATGATCCGGTCGCGGGACTCGCGCGCCGCCGGGTCCGGCACCGGCACCGCGGAGAGCAGCGCCTGGGTGTACGGGTGGGTGGCGTTGTCGTAGATCTCCTCGTCGCTGCCGATCTCGACCATCTTGCCCAGGTACATCACGCCGACGCGGTCGGAGATGTGCCGGACGATGGAGAGGTCGTGCGCGATGAACATGTACGACAGCTCGAACTCGCTCTGCAGCTGCTCCAGCAGGTTGATCACCTGCGCCTGGACGGACACGTCCAGGGCGGAGACCGGCTCGTCGCAGATGATGATCTCGGGCTTGAGCGCGAGGCCGCGGGCGATGCCGATGCGCTGGCGCTGGCCGCCGGAGAACTGGTGCGGGTACCGGTTGATGTACTCCGGGTTCAGACCCACGACGTCCAGCAGGTCCTGGACGGCCTTGCGGCGGTCGCCCTTGGGCGCCACCTCCGGGTGGATCTCGAACGGCTCACCGATGATGTCGCCGACCGTCATGCGCGGGTTCAGCGAGGTGTACGGGTCCTGGAACACCATCTGGATGTTGCGGCGGACGGACTTGAGCGCCGCGCCGGACAGCTGGGAGATGTCCTCGCCCTTGAACAGGACCTGGCCGGAGGTGGCCCGCTCCAGGTTCATCAGCACCTTGGCCAGCGTGGACTTGCCACAGCCGGACTCGCCGACGATGCCGAGCGTCTCACCCTTCTTCAGCTCGAAGGAGATGCCGTCGACGGCCTTGACGGCGCCGACCTGCTTCTTGAACAGGACGCCCTGGGTCAGCGGGTAGTGCTTGACCAGGTCCTTGACCTCCAGGATGTTCTCAGCCATGGAGGGTCTCCTTCCAAAGGTGGCACGCGCTGCGGCGGCCGGTGAGCTCCTTGCCGTCCTTGTCGGTCACGTGGTGCAGCGCCGGGATCTCGGTGCGGCACAGGTCGGTGGCGACGTCGCAACGGGGGTTGAACGCGCAGCCGGCCGGGACCTTCAGCAGGTTCGGGGGGAGGCCCTTGATCGCGTAGAGCTCCTGGCCCTTCTGGTCCAGGCGCGGGATGGAGCGGAGCAGGCCCTTGGTGTACGGGTGCGCGGGGTTCGCGTACAGCTCGTGCACCGGGGCGGTCTCCACGATCCGGCCCGCGTACATCACGGCGATCTTGTCCGCGACGTCGGCGACCACGCCGAGGTCGTGGGTGATCAGGATCAGGCCCATGTTGTACTCGGCCTGCAGCTCGGCGAGCAGGTCCATCACCTGGGCCTGGACGGTGACGTCCAGGGCGGTGGTGGGCTCGTCGGCGATGATCAGGTCGGGCTGCAGGGAGAGCGCCATCGCGATCATGATGCGCTGGCGCATGCCGCCGGAGAACTGGTGCGGGTAGTCGTTCACCCGCTGCCGGGCGGCGGGGATGCGCACCCGGTCCATCAGCTCGATGGCCTTCTCCTTCGCCTCCTTCTTGGAGGCGCCCTGGTGCACCCGGAACATCTCGCCGAGCTGGTAGCCCACGCTGAGCACCGGGTTGAGGGCGGAGAGCGCGTCCTGGAAGATCATCGCGATCTTCTGGCCGCGGATCTTCCGGCGCTCCTCGTTGCCCATCGTGAGCATGTCCTGGCCGCGGAACAGGATCTGGCCCTGGGTCACCTTGCCCGGGGGCATGTCCAGGATGCCCATGATGGTCTGCGCCGTCACGGACTTGCCGGAGCCGGACTCACCGAGCACGGCGAGCGTCTCGCCCGCCGCGACGGAGTAGTTGACGCCGTTCACGGCCTTGGCGATCCCGTCCCGGGTGTGGAACTCCACGTGGAGGTCCTTGACCTCGAGGAGCGGGGTTCCGACTTCGAGACGATCGTTCTTCTGGTTGTTCTCGATCACGGTGGTCATCGGGTCGTCACCTCTTCTCTCAGCGGAGCTTCGGGTCGAGGGCGTCGCGCACCGCGTCGCCGAGCATGATGAAGGCCAGCACGGTCAAGCTCAGCATGCCGGCGGGGAAGAACAGCGCGAACGGCGCCGTCCGGATCACCTTCTGGGCCGAGTTGATGTCGATGCCCCAGGAGATGGTCGGGTCCTGCAGACCGATGCCGAGGAAGCTCAGCGTCGCCTCGGTGGCGATGTAGCCGCCGAGCGCGATGGTGGCGACGACGATCACCGGGGCGATCGCGTTCGGCAGGATGTGCTTGAACAGGATCCGGGTGGTGCCGGCGCCGAGCGCCTTGGCCGCGGTCACGAAGTCGGCCTGCTTGACCGTGATGACCGAGCCGCGCATGACACGGGTCATCTGGGTCCAGCCCAGGGCGACCAGGGCGAAGACCACGCTCCAGATGGTGCGCTCGGTGAAGGCGTTCAGGATCACCAGGGCGCCGAGCAGCAGCGGGATGCCGAAGAAGATGTCGGTGACCCGGGAGATGATCGTGTCGATCCAGCCGCCGAAGTAACCGGCGAGCATGCCCGTGATGCCACCGAGGATGGTCACACCGGCGGTGACACAGATGCCGACCACGACCGAGGCGCGGGCACCGTAGATGACGCGGGCGTAGATGCTGCGGCCCTGGAGGTCGTAGCCGAACCAGTCGGCCTGGAAGAAGCTGCCGTAGTTCGGCTTCGTCAGGTAGTGGTTGCGCAGGTCGCCGGCGCGCGGGTCCACCGAGGTGAACAGGCCCGGCGCGATCGCGATGACGACCAGCAGCAGGATGAGCAGCGCGGAGATCACGAAGATCGGCTTGCGGCGCAGGTCGTGCCAGGCGTCCGAGCCGAGGCTGCGGGCCTTCTCCTGCTTCGGCGCCGGGGCGTCCGCGGTGCGCTGCGCCGGGATGTCCCCGGAGGTCTTCTTCTCGGTCAGATCAGGCATACCGGATCCTCGGGTCCAGGACCGCGTAAAGCAGGTCGACGATCAGGCCGGCGGCCAGGTACACGAGCACGAGGAAGGCGACGAAGCCGGAGACGGTCGCACCCTCCTTCATGTTGATCGCTTGGTACAGCGCGTGGCCGACACCCTGGACGTTGAAGATGCCCTCGGTGACGATCGCGCCGGCCATCAGGTTGCCGAGGTCGGTGCCGAGGTAGGTGACGACCGGGATCATCGAGTTGCGCAGCAGGTGGGTGCCGATGACCTTGCGTCGCGGCAGGCCCTTGGCCACCGCGGTGCGGACGTAGTCGGCCTTGATGTTCTCGGCTATGGAGGTACGGGTGAGGCGCGCGACGTAGGCCAGCGACAGCGAGCCGAGCACGACGGCCGGCAGCACCAGCTGGGTGATGTCGTTGCTGTCCTGGACGGTCGGGGTGACCCACTTGAGGTTCTGCCCGAAGACCGTCTGGACGACGAAGCCGAGCACCGGGACCGGGATCGCGATCAGCAGCAGGGTGAGGACCAGGGTGCCCTTGTCGAACAGCTTGCCGCGGCGCAGGCCGGAGAACAGGCCGATGGCGATACCGACCACGATCTCGATGGCGAACGCGAACAGCGCCAGCCGGACCGTGACCGGCAGGGCATCGGTGATCTTGTCGAGCACCGGACGTCCGTCCAGGGAGGTGCCGAAGTCGCCGGTGAGCAGGTTCCCCATGTAGGAGAGGTACTGCTGCAGCAGCGGCTGGTCGAGTCCCTGCTGGTGCTTCAGGGCTGCGAGCTGCACCGGGTCCGGCGCCTTGTCGCCCCACAACGCTGCCAGCGGGTCACCGGGCAGCAAGTGCACCATGAAAAAGATGAGTGCGGTCGTTCCGAGGAACACCGGGATCATCTGGAGCAGTCGCCTTGCGACAAAGCGCCCCATCGTGCCTCCATGTATGACTCTGCCGGGCCCGTCAACCCGGCCAGAGATAAGTCGGCGTGCCAACGGCCGGTGCCAGTCCTCGCCCTTGTGGGGATGGGACGGGCACCGGCCGTTGTCACCGGGTCAGGCGGTGCCGACCGATTACTACTTCTTGACCTCGACGTCGGTGTAGACCGGGTCGCCGAAGGAGTTGAACTTGACGTTCTGGACCTTCTTGGAGTAGCCCGAGTTCGTCTTGTAGTACCAGAGCGGGATCGCCGGCATGTCCTTGGCCAGAACGGCCTCGGCCTGCTGGTACAGGTCCGCGGTCTTCTCGACCGAGGTGGCGGCGTCGGCCTCGTGCGACAGCTTGTCGAACTCGGCGCTCGAGTAGCCGGCGTCGTTGGCCGAGGCACCCGTGCCGTAGACGTCGCGCAGGAAGTTGGCGTTCAGCGGGTAGTCCTGCACCCAGCCGGTACGCATCATGCTCGGGACGGCCTTCTTCGTGATGATGTCACGAGAGGTCTTGAAGTCGGGCTTCGGGTCACCGAGGCACTCGACGCCGGTCGCCTGGCGGATCGAGTTGCAGACCGCGTCCACCCACTCCTTGTGGCCACCGTCGGAGTTGTAGATGATGCCGATCTTGCCACCGGGGACGCCGCCGCCCTCGGTGATCAGCTGCTTGGCCTTCTCCGGGTTGTACTTGCAGGCGTCACCACAGGTGCCGGCCTTGTAGCCCATGACGCCCGGCGCCACGAACGAGTCGGCGGGCTGACGGCTGTTGTTCAGCACGGTCTTGGTGATGGTGTCGCGGTCGATCGCCATCGAGAGACCCTGGCGAACCTTGGCCTTGGCCGGGTCGGTCCACTCCGCGTTGTACAGCGCGAAGGAGATGTTCTGGATGGCACCCTGCGCCTGGTCGACGGCGCGCTTGCCCAGGTCGTCCTTGTACTTCGGCAGGTCGGTCGAGTCGACCTGGTCCAGCACGTCCAGCGTGTCGGACATCAGGTCCTTGTACGCGGCCTCGGGCGAGGTGTAGGCGCGGAAGACGATGCCGCCGTTCTTCGCCTTGTTGGTGCCCGTGTACTTGTCGTAGGCGGCCAGGGTGATGGCCTTGTTGTGCTCCCACGACACGAACTTGTAGGGGCCGTTGCCGACCGGCTTCTGGCCGTAGCCCTCCGGGTCGGAGAAGAAGCCCTCGGGCAGCGGGAAGAACGCCGAGTAGCCGAGCTTGTACGTGAAGTACGAGACGGTGTCGCTCAGTTCGATGGTGAAGTGAGTGTCGTCGATGACCTTGAGGCCCGACATCTCCTTCGCCGTCGGGGCGCCCTTGTCCTTGTCCGGGTGGACGGCGTCGTAGCCGACGATGTCCGAGAACCAGTCCGAGTTGATCTGGTTGTTGGCCGGGTTGGCCGACCAGTTCCAGGACTTGACGAAGGACGAGGCGGTGACCGGGGTGCCGTCGTGGAAGGTCCAGCCGGACTTCAGCGTGACGGTGTAGGTCTTGGAGTCGGTGGTCTCGATCTTGTCGGCCACCTGGTTGCGCAGGGCACCGGTCGCGGGGTCGTAGTCGACGAGGCCCGTGAACAGCTGCTTGACGATACGGCCGCCCTGGTTCTCCATGGCGTTCGCCGGCTGCAGCGGACGCTGCGGCTCGGCGCTCTGGTAGCTGAAGACGCCCTGGGCGTTGACCGCACCATCGGAGCTGCCCCCGCTGGAGGAGTCGCTGCTGCTGCTACAAGCAGTCGCGGCAAGGGCGACCGCAACAGCTGCGACAACCCACTTGGCCTGGCTCCCACCACGCATCGGTGTGCCTCCTGAATTCGACGTTGCAACGAGGAGAGCACCGCGGAACGGCTGTTCACCGGACCCGCTGTGCCGTCCGCGCTCGTGGTTTCGGCGCGCACCCCTGCGCGTTCACCCTTGACCCGAGCCTGACTGCACCCACTATCCGTCACGCACGGACACGAAAGTGACCAGTGACGATCTCAATTAGGTCACATGAACAGTCGGTAAGTTTCGAAAACCGGACATTTGAGACATAGCCAGACAGGTACCAAACGGACAGTCGTCATGCATGACGAACCGTGGTGTCCGCTCAGCGGACACCACGGTGTGATGAGCGTTATTCGGTTAATAGCGGCCCTGGCAACTTGGAGTAGTTGAAAAAGTTCGCCCCCCTCTCCATTGGAAAGGGGGGCGAATCATTCCGGCCAATGGCCGTTCGGAGCGACCGGATCAGACCTTCTTGGCGCGCGAAGCAGTGCGTCCGCGGTCCTTCTGGTCCAGGACGACCTTACGGATGCGAACCGTCTCCGGGGTCACCTCGATGCACTCGTCCTCGCGGCAGAACTCCAGCGACTGCTCCAGCGAGAGCTTGCGCGGCGGGACGATCGACTCGGCCACGTCAGCGTTCGAGGAACGCATGTTGGTGAGCTTCTTCTCCTTGGTGATGTTGACGTCCATGTCGTCGGAGCGCGAGTTCTCGCCGACGATCATGCCCTCGTACACCTCGGTGCCCGGCTCGCAGAAGAGCACGCCGCGCTCCTGCAGGTTGGTCATCGCGAAGGCGGTCACCACGCCGGCCCGGTCGGCGACCAGGGAGCCGTTGTTGCGGGTGGTCAGCTGGCCGAACCACGGCTCGTGGCCCTCGTGGATCGAGTGGGCGATGCCGGTGCCGCGGGTGTTGGTCAGGAACTCGGTCCGGAAGCCGATCAGACCGCGGGACGGGACGACGAACTCCATCCGGACCCAGCCCGAGCCGTGGTTGGACATGTTGTCCATCCGGCCCTTGCGGATGCCCATGAGCTGCGTGACCGCGCCCATGTGCTCCTCCGGGACGTCCACCGTGAGGCGCTCGACCGGCTCGTGGGTCTTGCCGTTGACCTCCTTGGTGACCACCTGGGGCTTGCCGACGGTCAGCTCGAAGCCTTCCCGGCGCATCGTCTCGATCAGGATGGCCAGCGCCAGCTCACCGCGGCCCTGCACCTCCCAGGCGTCCGGCCGCTCGGTCTCCAGCACGCGCAGCGAGACGTTACCGATCAGCTCGCGGTCCAGGCGGTCCTTCACCTGGCGGGCGGTGACCTTGCGGTCCACCTTGGCGCCGGACTTGGCGTCCGCGCCCTTGCCGCTGCCGCCACGGCCGACCAGCGGCGAGGTGTTGGTGCCGATGGTCATCGAGATGGCCGGCTCGTCCACCGTGATCAGCGGCAGCGCGATCGGGTTCTCCGGGTCGGCCAGGGTCTCGCCGATCATGATCTCGGAGATGCCGGCGACGGCGCAGATGTCACCGGGGCCCGCCACCTCGGCCGGCTTGCGGGTGAGCGCCTCGGTCATCAGCAGCTCGGAGATGCGGACGTTCGAGATGCTGCCGTCGCGCTTGATCCAGGCCACGGTCTGGCCCTTGCGCAGCTCGCCCTGCTCGACGCGGAGCAGCGCGATGCGGCCGAGGAAGTTGTCGGCGTCCAGGTTGGTCACGTGGGCCTGCAGCGGCGCGTCCGCGTCGTAGCTCGGCGCCGGGACGTGCTCCAGCAGAGTGGAGAAGAACGGCTCCAGGCTGGTGGAGTCCGCCGGGACGGTGCCGTTCTCCGGCTTGGTCAGCGAGGCGACGCCGTCACGGGCACAGGCGTAGACGATCGGGAACTCGATCTGGTCCTCGTCCGCGTCCAGGTCCAGGAACAGGTCGTAGGTCTCGTTGATGACCTCGTCGATCCGGGAGTCCGGGCGGTCCGTCTTGTTGATGCAGAGGATGACGGGCAGGCGGGCCGTGAGCGCCTTGCGCAGCACGAAGCGGGTCTGCGGCAGCGGGCCCTCGGAGGCGTCGACCAGCAGGACGACCGCGTCCACCATCGACAGACCGCGCTCGACCTCACCACCGAAGTCGGCGTGGCCCGGGGTGTCGATGATGTTGATGGTGATCGGCGCGCCACCATCCTTCGGGTGGTACTTGACCGCGGTGTTCTTCGCGAGAATGGTGATGCCCTTCTCGCGCTCCAGGTCGTTCGAGTCCATCATACGGTCGTCGAGCTGCTGGTGGGCGGCGAAGGCGCCGGCCTGCTTCAGCATGGCGTCGACCAGGGTGGTCTTGCCGTGGTCGACGTGGGCGACGATGGCGACGTTACGGATGTCGTTGCGCGTGGGCATGCCTTGCGGATTCTCCCGGAATCGTGGGTTGCGGCGCCCGGCTGCGTGACGCGCACTTGCGATCCCTGTCGATCGCCGCCGCCCGTTCCGCCTGCTACTACCGGTCCACCCGCCGGGCAATGGACATGCCTCGGCTTCCTCCTATCGTACGGGGAACGGCCCAGGTGAGCAGAAACGGGCAGGTGGGGCGGGACCAAGATCACAGGTGGGTCACACACTCTTCACCCGACGGCCGCCCCGGGGCCAGGCCCCGGACTCCCCCGCGCAGGCCTCCGCTACCGCTCCCGGATCCACCCCGTGTCCTGGAAGCGGGGGCGGCCGAAGCCGAAGGCGCCGGCGCCCGCGACGCCGTCGCGGACGGCGACCAGTTCGGGGCGCTGGTAGAGCGGGACCGAGTGGCCGAGCTGCCAGATCCGTACGTCCGCCTCCTGCAGCAGGTCCAGTCGGGCCGCCGGGTCCAGTTCGGTGGCGGCCCGGTCGAACAGCCGGTCGATCTCCTCGGTGCCGCTGCGGCCGTAGTTGGTGCCGGGGTCGAGCGCGCCGTCGGGGCCGGGCCGGGGTTTGGCGTAGGCAGGGCGCTGTTCGCCCACCGGGCTGGGGCCGGCCGGCCAGGAGAACAGGGCGAGGTCGTAGTCCCCGGCGGCCAGGTGGTCCTTGACGAAGGTCTCGGCGGGCGAGGTCACCGGCTTCAGCGCGATGCCGGACTCCGCGAGGTCGGCGGTGAGCGCGTCGGCGGTGCGCCTGGCGGTCACCGAGCCGGCCGGGACGAGCAGGGTCAGGGTGAGCGCCCTGCCGTCCTTGACCCGGGTGCCGCCGTTCGGCCGTTTCCAGCCCGCGTCGTCCAGCAGCCGGGCCGCGTCGGCCGGGCCGGCCGCGGCGCTGTTGTCCCGGTAGCCCTCCTGGTCCCCGGCGAGCAGGTGGCTGCCGAGCGGGGCGGCGGGCAGGCCGAGCGGGGTGAGCGCGGCCTCGGCGATCCGGCGCCGGTCGACCGCCCGGGCCAGCGCCCGCCGTACGGCCGGGTCGGTGAGCGGGGTGCGGGCGGCGTTGACGGTGAGCTGGGTGAGCGAGGCCGCGGCGGCCCGGTGCACGGTGACGCCGGGCAGTGACTCGGCCCGGCGCAGCGCCGTCGCCGCCGCCTCGGGCGAGGGCACGGCCCGGTCGAGTGCCGCGGTGAGCGGGGCGATGTCCAGCCGGTCCTGGTCGAGCGCGTCCAGCCGCTGCTCCGGCGGGGTGGCGAGGAACTCGATCCGGTCGGTCTTCGGTACGTCGCCCCACCAGCGCGGGTTGCGCACGACGGTGACCCGCCCGGCCCCGGCGTCGTACCGGGAGAGGGCGTACGGCCCCGCGCCGAGGTGGCCGTCACCGGTCAGTGCCCGGTTGAAGACGTCCGGCCGGCCGGTCTCGGCCGCCGGGTAGAGCGGCCCGAACAGCGAGCGCCACTCGGCGTACGGCTGCCGGAAGGTGACCCGGACCTCGTGCGGGCCGGCGCCCTGGGCGACCGAGTCGACGGCGTCGTACCCGGCCGGCCGCAGGCCCCGGTAGGCCGGGTCCAGGCCGGAGAGGGCGGCCCGCTGGGCGGCGAGGTCGGCGGCCGAGAGCGGGCTGCCGTCGCTCCAGACGGCGTGCGGGTTGAGCCGGTAGGTGACCACCTGCGGCCGCTGCCCGGGCGGGGTGGACTCGGCGGACTCCAGGTAGTCCGGGTCGGGCACGAGCCGGCCGTGCTCGTCGGGGCGGAACAGCGAGGGGTACAGCGCGTGGGCGATCAGCGCCGAGTCGGCGGTCGCCGCGCCCTGGTAGACGTTCAGCGTGGCCGGGACGCCGTCCACCGCCCAGCGCAGCACCCCGCCGTCCCGGACGGCGGTGCGGTCGGCGGGCCGGACGTCCCCGGTGGTCGCGGTCGGGTCGGCCGAGGCGGGCACCGGGGCGGGGGTGCGGCCGGGGGCGGGGTGGCCGGAGCAGCCGCCGAGGCCGGCGGCGAGCAGCAGGGCGGCGGCTGCGGCGGTGAGCTGGCGGACGCGCATGGCGGCCATCGAACGCCGCCGGTCCGGCCCGGCCCGCGCCGACACGGCGGGCCGGGGGTGACTGCACCCTTACGGCCCAGCCGCCGGAAGGCCCTACAGCGCCAGTTCGAACCAGACGATCTTGCCCTTGGGCGTGCGCCGGCTGCCCCAGCGTTCGGCCAGCAGGCTGACCAGCTGCAGGCCGCGCCCGCCCTCGTCGGTCTCCTGGGCGCGCCGCTGGCGGGGCTGCGCGTAGCCGTCGTCCCAGACCTCGCAGACCAGGCCGCGCTCGCGCAGCAACCGCAGCCGGATCTCGCCGCGCCCGTGCTTGAGCGCGTTGGTGACCAGCTCGCTGACCAGCAGCTCGGTGGTGTCGACCAGCTCCTCCAGCCCCCGGGCCAGCAGCCAGCTGCAGGCCTGTTCGCGGGCCTTGGCGACGGAGGTGGGCTCGGGCGGCAGGAACCACTGGCCGACGGCGTCCTCGGGGAAGGCGTGCACCTTGGCCATCAGCAGGGCGATGTCGTCCTCGCCGTGGTGCGGGTTGAGCTCGCCGAGCACGTGGTCGCAGAGCTCCTCCAGGCCCTTGCCCTCGGCGGACAGCGCGACCCGGAAGGCGCGCAGGCCCTCGTCCAGCTGGTGCTTGCGGCTCTCCACCAGGCCGTCGGTGTAGAGGCCGAGCACCGCGCCGTCCGGGAGGTCCACCTCGACCTCCTCGAAGGGCTCGCCGCCGACGCCGAGCGGCAGGCCGGGCGGCACGTCGAGCATCCGGGCGCCCTCGCCGGGGCTGAGCAGCACCGGCGGCAGGTGGCCGGCGTTGGCGATCCAGCAGCGGCGGGTGACGGCGTCGTAGACCGCGTAGACGCAGGTCGCCAGGTAGATCTCGCGGGCCTCCTCGTCGGCCGTCGAGGTGAGCCGCCCGTACGGGGTGGGCGGCCCGGCCGGCACGGAGTCGTCGCCGAGGCCGCGGGCGATCTCGTCCAGGGCGGTGAGCACCTCGGCGGGTTCGAGGTCGAGCATGGCCAGGGTGCGGACGGCGGTACGCAGCTGGCCCATGGCGACGGCGGCGCGCAGGCCGCGGCCCATCACGTCGCCGATGACCAGCGCGGTGCGGTTGCCGGGCAGCGGGATGACGTCGAACCAGTCGCCGCCGACCTCGGTGTTGTTGTTGCTGGGCAGGTAGCGGCAGGCGATCTCCAGGCCGCTGGCGGCCGGGTTGCCCGGGGGCAGCAGGCTGCGCTGGAGGATCAGCGCGCGCTCGTGCTCGCGGCGGTAGAGCCGGGCGTTGTCGATGCAGACGGCGGCGCGGGCGACGAGCTCCTCGGCGATCGCGACGTCGCGGGCGTCGAAGGGTTCGCTGCCGATCGCCCGGGAGAGCTGGACGAGGCCGAGCACCTGGTCGCGGGCGACCAGCGGGACGATCAGGGTGGAGCGCAGCAGCGGGTCCGGCCCGGGCTCGGGCACGACGCTGCGGCCAGTGCGCAGCGCCCTGGCGTGCGGGGAGCGGCGCGGGTAACAGAGGGTGCCGCCCGCCTCGGCGATCGGCAGGCCGGTGACCGAGCCGAGCACCGAGGAGGCGCCGCCGACGACGCTGGAGACGGCGACCCGGCGCAGTTCGCCGCTGCCGTCGGTGAGCACGGTGTCGCCGAGCCGGCCGGCGCTGGGGACGGTCTCGCCGGAGAGCAGCGCGGTGTAGAGGTCGACGGTGGCCAGGTCGCAGAACGGCGGGACGACGACGTCCAGCAGCTCCTTGGCGGTGGTCTCCAGGTCGAGGGTGGAGCCGATGTGCGCGCTGGCCTCGTTGAGCAGGGCGAGGTTGCGGCGCACGCCGTCCGCCTCGCGCTCGGCGACGTGCCGGCTGGTGACGTCGGAGACCTGCCCGGCCACGCCCATCGGCTGCCCGGCGGCGCCGTTGAGGCGGTACAGCGAGACGGCCCAGAGCCGGTTGCCCTCGCGGGTCGGGACGGCTCCGTGGAAGCGCAGGTCGAAGACGGGCTCGCCGGTGGCGAGGACCTTGCGCAGGGCGGCGCTGAGCCGGTCCGCCTCGGACGGCGGGAAGAGGTCGTGCGGGGTCAGGCCCTCCAGGTCGGTGGGGACCAGGCCCATGCCGGAGGCGAAGGCGTCGTTGACCCGCTGCAGGCGCAGCCGGTCGTCGAAGAGCACGAAGCCGGTGGGGGTCTGTCCGAAGACGGCCTCGGAGGCGGCGAGGTCGGTCTCGATCCGGCGCAGCCGTCCGAGGTCGACGGCCAGGCAGGTGGCGCCCGCGGTGGGCAGGGCGCTGTCGGGCATCAGGTAGAGCTCGGCGAGGCCCTCGCCGCCGCCGGCGTCCCGGTAGGGGGTGGTGCCGACCCACTCCTCGCCCGCCAGGGTGCGTTCCAGCCGGGCGCGGCCGCGCTGCCAGAGCTCGCGGGGGACGAAGGTGGAGATCGGGTCCGCGCCGACGGCGTCGGCGGCCGGGACGCCGAAGAACTCGGCGGCGCGCTCGCTCCACTGGCTGATCCGGCCGTCCGGGCCGATCGCGAAGGTGGCGACCCGGATGTAGTCGTAGATCGAGCCCGGGTCGCCGACGCCCCACGGTTGGGTCTCGGCGACGGGGTGGGCGCCGCGGCTCGCCGTGTCGCCGCCCGGCGGTGTCGCCGGTACGGGCAGGTGCAACGAGCCGGCCTGCCCGGGCACCGCGACATGACCGCTGCTGCTCGGCGCGTTCCGCGCCGGAGTGCTGTTCAACGGACCGACCCCTCCAACCCGCGACCGTCCGGATGTCGAGAAGACCGAGTATTCATCATCGAGGGGTGCGTTCACACGCCCTCAACATCACAACATCAGATCGGGCGAAGGTTTTTGTCCTACCGCCCGCGCAACCACAATGCCACGCTCGCGCCCCCTTCCGGGACGCGCGCTCCCCCCGGGCCTCCGATGGCATATGCGGCACCGCTCTCCTGGCGTTTCTTCCGGCGTTCGATCGAGTCCTCGGCGTTCGACCGAGTCACGACTCCCCCGCCTGATTACCCGGCAGCGCCTGCTCGAACCAGACCACCTTGCCGATGCCCTCGGCCCGGGCGCCCCAGCGCAGCGCCAGCCGGCGGACCAGTTCCAGGCCCCGGCCGCCCTCGTCGGCCTCGGCCGCGTGCCGCTCCCGGGGCGGGTCCGGCAGCGGGTCGGAGATCTCGACCAGCAGCGTCTCACCGAGCGTCAGCCGTACCCCGATGGGGGCGCTGGCGTACCGGACGGCGTTCGTGACCAGCTCGCTGACCAGCAGCTCGGAGGTGTCGGTGAGCGCCTCGACGCCCCATTCGGCGAGCGTGGCGCGGACCAGCCGGCGGGCCCGGGAGACGGCGGTGGGCTCGGCCGGCAGCGTCCAGCCGGCCGTCGGGGTACCGGCCTGGCCGTGGCCCAGCCGGGCCAGCAGCAGCGCGACGTCGTCCGGCTCGCGGCCCTGCTCCATGGTGTCCAGCACCGCCTCGCAGGCGGCCTGGATGGAGGCGTGGGGCTGCTGGAGCACGGTGAGCAGCCGGCCGAGGCCGACGTCCAGGTCCTTGTCCCGGGACTCCACCAGGCCGTCGGTGCAGAGGGCGAGCAGGCTGCCCTCGGGGATCTTCAGTTCGACCGATTCGAACGGGACGCCGCCGACCCCGAGCGGGGCGCCGGAGGGCAGGTCGAGGATCCGGCCGGCGCCGCCGGGCAGCGGGCCGCCGGTGCGGGTCGGCTCCTCGGTCTCCTCGCCGGGCACCACCAGCACCGGCGGGATGTGCCCGGCCTTGGCGACGGTCAGCCGGGCCGTCGCCGGGTCGAAGACCGCGTAGACGCAGGTGGCGAGCAGCGCCTCGTCCGGGCCCTGGGCGAGGTCGTCGGCCAGTTCGTGGACGTGCCGCAGCAGGACGTCCGGCGGCAGGTCCAGGGCGGCCAGCACCCGGACGGCGGTGCGCAGCCGGCCCATCGTGGCGGCGGCCCGCAGGCCGTGGCCCATCACGTCGCCGACCACCAGGGCGGTGCGGTCGCCGGGCAGCGGGATGACGTCGAACCAGTCGCCGCCGACCTCGGTGCCGCTGCTGCCCGGCACGTACCGGTAGGCGACCTCGACGCCGGTGGGCTGCGGGACCTGCTGCGGCAGCAGGGTGCGCTGGAGGGTGAGCGCGGCGGTGCGCTCGCGGGCGTAGAGGCGGGCGTTGTCCAGCGAGCTGCCGGCCCGGTCGGCGAGCTCGACGGTGAAGGCCAGGTCGTCCCGGTCGAAGCCCTCGCGGTACCCGGCCCGGCTGACCTGCAGCAGGCCGATCACGATGCCGCGGGCGCGCAGCGGCACGACCAGCATCGAGTGCACGCCGAGGTCCCGGGCAGCCTGCATCTTCGGGTCGCCGGGGTAGGTGACGTCGTCCAGCTGGTCGGCACCGGAGAGCAGCTCGGGCACGCCGGTGCGCAGCACCCGCCCGCAGGCGGAGTCCTCGGCGAAGGTGATCCGGGCGCCGCGGCGCAGCATCACGTCGACCTCGGGGCCGTCCTGGACGGAGGCGGTGCCGAGCTGGAGCAGCGAGGTGCGCCGGTCGTGGCCGTGCCGGGGCAGGTCGTCACCGTGCGCGACGGCCTGCAGCAGGATCACCGCCGAGTGGTCGGTGAGCCGGGGGACGACCGAGCTGGCGAGCTCCTGGGCGATCCGCGAGGCGTCCAGCAGGTCGCCGACCCGGGAGCCGAACTCGTTGAGCAGCGAGAGCCGGCGCCGGGCGTGCTCGACCTTGGCGACCGCCCGGTAACGCTCGGTCACGTCCATCACGGTGCCGGAGATGCCGAGCACCCGGCCGGAGCGGTCGGTCATCCGGCTGTAGGAGATCGAGCGGTAGCCCGCCCGGGTGGTGACCGGGGAAGCCAGCGTGACGTCGATGACCGGCTCGCCGGTGGCCAGCACCTGGCGCTGGATGGAGGTGATCTCGTCGGCGGCCCGCTCGGGGAGGGTCTCGCCGGTGGTGCGGCCGACGTGGTCCTCCAGGGCGACGCCGTTCATCTCGGCGAGGGTCTGGTTGACGGCGGTGTAGCGCAGGTCGGTGTCCAGGATGGCGATGCCCAGCGGGGACTGCTCGAACAGCGCGTCGCGCACCGCGAGGTCGCGCTCGACGGCCCGTACGGCGGCCGACTCGGCCAGGTTGACCTGCAGGAACGGGGTGCCGTCGCCGTCCACCAGGAGGGAGATCCGGGCCTCCACGGCGACCGGCACGCCCTCCCGGTCGCGCAGCTCCGCGTAGCCGGCCCAGCGGCCGTGCCGCAGGGTGTCCTGGATCGCGGCCCGGATCCGGACGACCTGCTCCTGGTCGGGGATCAGCTCCTCGATCCGGCGGCCGACCAGCAGCTCGTTCGGCCAGCCGAGCAGCTCCTCGGCGGCGGGGCTCCAGAGCACCACCCGGCCCGCGGTGTCGAGGATCGCGATGGCGACCTTGAGCATGTCGAGCAGGCTGCCCTCGGAGGGCGCTCCGGGCCCGCCCGGGGCGTCGCCGGGACCACCGGGGAACGGGCGGCCGGGGCGGCTGCGCAGGCCGGTGCGGTCGCCCGGCTCGGGGAGGGCCAGGGTCGGCGCGGGCTCGGCGGGCCGCTCGGCGTCGGGGGCGGCGACGGTGCCCCGGCGGCGCCCGGCCGGCGGCTGGGGGGTGGTCGGACGGGCGGCAGCCGGACGGGCGGCGCGCCGCAGCCGGGCGCGCGCGGCGGCGCTGCCCGCGGGACCTGCCCGCCGCTCTCCCCCGCCGTCGTTCCCGGTACTCGACACCGACGGGGCCTCCGGCTCTGGTCGGGATCGGCGTCGCCGGCTGGGGCGGCTCACCGATGGTGACGAATGGTGCCGAAAAGTGACATACCCAGCAGAACCCAGGCTATCCCGGCGGCTGGGTCGTCTTGTCCGATTGACCTACCCGGCGGACGGCGCGTCGTCCGACCCGGGCGACGGCCCGCACGTCGTCCGACCTACCCGGCGGACTGCGCGTCGCCCGCCGTTCCCGGCCCGGTGAGCAGCCGGGCGACGTACGGCAGCACCTCCCGGTCGTGGTCGATCCAGTCGACGGCGTCCAGCTCGTCCGGGCCCAGCCAGCGCAGCGCGTCGTGGTCCTGGAGCGCACGCGGCTCGCCGGCCAGCAGTTCGGCGGCCCAGAAACGCAACTCCAAGCCGGGGCGCACGGCCCACGCGCCGGGCAGCCGGGTCAGCGCCCGCGCCCGTACGCCCAGTTCCTCCAGCAGCTCGCGCTCCAGCGCCTGCTCCTCGGTCTCACCGGGCTCGGCCTTCCCGCCGGGGAACTCCCACCGGCCGGCCACCGCCTCGGGGGCGCTGCGCCGGGCCGCGAGCACCCGGCCGTCGTGGACCAGCGCGCCGCCGACCACGATCCGGGGCTCGGCGGGGCCGTCGGCGGAGCGGTCCTGGGGGTGTGCGGCGTGGGTGGCGTCCATGGTGGCGACCCTACGGCCTCAGGCGTTCCGGGCCGCGTCGGTCCCCGTGCCGGTGCCGGTCCTCTTCTCATCTCCGCCGGCTCCCGCGGTCTCCTCGACCCAGTACAGCTGCTTGTGGCCGCGCGCCTCGAACTCGGCGGCCAGCCGCTGCGCCTCGGCCCGGTCCAGGTCCTTGGCGACCAGGAAGCGGTTGCCGTTGTCGTCCTGCCGCATCACCCGGTAGCCGCCCATGACGGCAGGCTATCCGGCGCACGCCGGGCCGGGGGCCGGTACGGCGGACGTCCTCGTGCCCCCGGCTCGCGTGGGGGTCGGGCCGGGGGCACACCCGCGACGCTACGCGCCGATGGCTACCGGCAGGTACAGCTGTTGTTAACGGCCGGTAACCTCGTGTGCGGCGCTCAGACCCGCAGGTCCGGCGCCTGTTCCCCGGTGGACAGGCCGAGCCCGCGCCGGATCTCCACGCTCGTCGGCACCGTCTTGGCCACCAGCGCCCTGGCCCGGCGGATGCCGCCCTCCACGTCGTCGCCGGAGGCCGCGGCGTCCCAGACGGCGGCCGCCTGCGACTGGGCCTCGACCAGCTTGGCGATCTGCGGCCCGACCTCGGCCGGCCAGTTCGCGGTGGGCGCGCCGAGCACGGCGGCCTCCGTCCGGGAGGCGCCGGACACCCGGCGGGCCCAGAGCCGGAGCTCGGTCTCGGAGGCGCCGTCCTTCGGCTCGTCCAGGTAGGCGAGGTCGAAGCTCCGGACCGCCTCCAGGTAGGTCAGCTGGGGCGCGGTCAGACGGCTCCGGTCGGTGCGGACCGTGCCCCGGTGCTGGTCGTCGCGGTCCTCCAAGGCGCAGGTGGCGTACCGCTCACCGATCGCCCAGTTGCGCGCGGTCGGGTAGAGGTAGACGTCGTCCATGCCGTCCGGGATGACCCACTGGTCCAGCGCGTACTCGTTCAGCACCGCGTGGCACAGCCGGGCGGCCGACTCGCGGACCGCGCTCTCACCCGGGTAGGCGCCGGTGCCCGTGGGGAGCGCGGCGGTGCCGGCCACCTCGCCGTGGTGCGGCTCTGCGCAGGCCACCCGGCGCACCCAGTACACCGTCTCGTCTCCGGCGCCGTTGGTCACCGACCCGCCGGCCGGGGAGCTGTAGCAGTCGCCGGCCTTCAGCTCGGACCAGTGGACCGACCCGGCCGGGGCCTTGGGGCCCGCGAAGCGGCCGTCGCGCGCCCCGCTGAAGTCCGCCGCGCCCAGCAGCAGCGAGAGCAGCACCGTACCGATCGTGCCGAGCACCACGCCGGTCACCGCCATGCCGGAACCGCGCTCCCTGCGGCGCTTGATCTGGACCAGGGCGACGATGCCGAACACCAGGGCCAGCGGCGCCACCAGGACCAGGCCGGTCACCAGGGAGCCGACCGCGAAACCGTTGGTCGGGGCGGGGGCGAAGGGCTGCGGGTACGGGTGGCCGGGCTGCGGGAAGCCGGGCGGGAGGCCCGGGGGGAGGCCGTTGGGCTGGAAGCCGGACTGGGCGGAGGGCGTGACGGAGGCCCAGCCGCCGGCGGGCAGCGGGTGCGGCGGCTGCGGCGGGGCCGCCGACGGCACCGGGACGGCCTGCGGGGGCGCGGCGGCCGGGGCGGGGGCCGGGGCGGCCCAGGGATCGGGCGCGGCCCAGGGGTCGGCGGGGGCGGCGGGGGTCGCGGGCTCCGGCTCGGGCGCGGGGCCCGCCGGGGTGGGCTCGGGCTCGTCGGCCTCCTTGCGGAAGTCCACCCGGGGGTCCTGGCCCGCGGCCGGGGCCGCGCCGGCGTCCGTGCCCGTCGCCGCGTCCACGTCCGCGTCCGTCCCGGTCCGCACGGGCGGCTCCGACCCGGGGGCGGGCAGCTCGGACTCAGGCTTGGACACGTGGACTCCCCCAACCCGCCGGGGCGGGCATCGGCTCGGCGTACGGCAGCATGGCTCGGACCCGAACGGGCCCGAATGTGAACGGTCGCGCGACTTTACCCGATCATTCCGAACGCCTGCCCACCTCGGCGCGCGCCCCGTCCGGCGGCTCAGCCGCGCGCCAGGATCTCGCCGTGCAGCATGGAGAACCAGCCGTCCCCGGCGGCGCTCCACTCCCGCCAGGCGGCCGCGATCCGCCCCGGTTCGTCCGGCTCGGCGAAGCCCCGCTCGACCACCGTCCGGCCCAGCGCGGTGCCGGTCATCCGGTCCGCCCACATCCCGCCCCACCAGTCGCGCCGCTCGGGTGTCGCGTACGTCCAGGTGGTGGCGCTCGCGGTGATCTCGGCGAAGCCGGCCGCGCGGGCCCAGGACAGCAGCCGCCGTCCGGCGTCCGGTTCGCCGCCGTTGGCGCGGGCGGTCCGCCGGTACAGCTCCAGCCATCGGTCCAGGGCCGGCACCTCGGGGAACCAGGTCATCGAGGCGTAGTCGACGTCCCGGACCGCGACCACGCCGCCGGGGGCCGTCACCCGCCGCATCTCGCGCAGCGCGGCCACCGGGTCGGCCACGTGCTGCAGCACCTGGTGGGCGTGCACGACGTCGAACTCGCCGTCCCGGTACGGCAGTCGGTGCACATCGGCGCACTCCAGGACGACGTTCGCCAGGCCGCGCCCGGCCAGGTGCCCCGCAGCCTGCTCCAGCACCTCGGCGGAGGCGTCCACGGCCACCACCCGGCCGCTCGGACCGACCAGCGCGGCCAGGTCGGCGGTGATCGTGCCGGGCCCGCAGCCGATGTCCAGCAGGGCCTGTCCCGGCCGCAGTTCGGGCAGCAGGTAGGCGGCCGAGTCGGCGGCGGTACGGGAGCGGTGCGAGCGCAGCACGGCCTCCTGGTGGCCGTGGGTGTAGACGGTGGAGGGCTGCGGTGCGGACATGGGATCCCCCTGGACGTGGTCGGCTTTCCGTTCTCCTCGACGCCTCGACGCTACTCCCCGTCCCGGATGGCGAGAAGTTCTGTCTCACATGTCGAACACCGGACACCCCGGCCGCACCCGCCCGCCGTACCGTGGAGGCGCCCCCGACAGAACGGTCCCCGCCCATGCCCGGCCAGCGCCCCTTCGTCCTGCTGAGCGCCGCCGTCTCGCTCGACGGCCACCTCGACGACGCCTCCCCCGACCGGCTGCTGCTCTCCAACGCCGCGGACTTCGACCGGGTGGACGAGGAACGGGCGGCCGCCGACGCGATCCTGGTCGGCGGCAACACCCTGCGCGCCGACAACCCGCGCCTGCTGGTCAACGACCCCGCGCGCCGGGCCGCCCGGCTGGCCTCGGGGCGGCCCGAGCACCCGCTGAAGGTGACGCTCAGCGCGAGCGGCGAGCTCGGCGCCGACCTGCGCTTCTGGCACACCGGCGGCACCAGGCTCGCCTACACCACCGACACCGGGGCGGCCGTGCTGCGCCCCCGGCTGGACGGCCTGGCCGAAGTGGTCGCGCTCGGCGACACGGTGGACCTCGGCGCGGTGCTGGACGACCTGGGTGCGCGCGGGGTCCGCCGGCTGATGGTCGAGGGCGGCGGGGGCGTGCACACCCAGTTCCTGGCCCAGGGCCTCGCGGACGAGCTGCAGTTGGCCGTCGCCCCGCTGCTGGTCGGCCAGGAGCGGGCGCCCCGGTTCGTCCGCCCGGCCGCCTTCCCCGGCGGCCCGGCCCGGCGGATGCGGCTGCTGGAGGCACGTACCGTGGGCGACGTCGTCCTGCTCAGGTACGCCCCGAAGGAGCCCGCGCCGTGAACCGCCCCGCGACCACCGACCTCGACCACCTGCGCCGGGCCGTCGAGCTCTCCCGCAGCTGCCCGCCGTCCGAGACGGCCTTCTCGGTCGGCGCGGTGATCGTCGGCGCCGACGGCGAGGTCCTGGCGGAGGGCTACAGCCGGGAGGCGGACGCGCACGACCACGCCGAGGAGGCCGCCCTGGCCAAGCTGCCGGCCGGCGACCCCCGACTGCGCGGGGCGACCGTCTACAGCTCGCTGGAGCCCTGCGGCCAGCGCGCCTCACGACCGGTGCCGTGCGCCCGGCTGCTGATCGCGGCGGGCGTGCCGCGCGTGGTGGTCGCCTGGCGCGAGCCGGACCTGTTCGTCACCGACTGCCAGGGCACCGCCCTGCTGGAGGCGGCCGGAGTCGAGGTGGTGGAGCTCCCGGAGCTGGCCGACGCCGCCCGCGCGGTCAACGCCCACCTGCTCGGCCACTGACCCGGCGGAGCCAGCACAGAGCCGGCACGGAAAGGAGAACGGGGCCCGCCTCCGGAGAGGCGGGCCCCGTTCGACCTGCGCGGTCGGCAGATCGAGCCGACACAGGGCGGTCAGACGTTGAAGCGGAACTCCACCACGTCGCCGTCCTGCATGACGTATTCCTTGCCCTCGATGCGGGCCTTGCCCTTGGAGCGGGCCTCGGCGATCGAGCCGGTCTCGACGAGGTCGGCGAAGGAGATGACCTCGGCCTTGATGAAGCCCTTCTGGAAGTCGGTGTGGATGACACCGGCGGCCTCGGGGGCGGTGGCGCCCTTCTTGATGGTCCAGGCGCGGGTTTCCTTGGGGCCGGCCGTCAGGTAGGTCTGCAGGCCGAGGGTGTCGAAGCCGACCCGGGCGAGGGTGGCGAGGCCGGGCTCCTCCTGGCCCATGGACTGGAGGAGTTCGAGGGCCTCGGCGTCGTCCAGCTCGATCAGCTCGGACTCGATCTTGGCGCTGAGGAAGATCGCCTCGGCCGGGGCGACCAGCTCGCGCTGGGCGTTCTTGAAGTCCTCGTCGGCCAGCTCGTCCTCGTCCACGTTGAAGACGTAGAGGAAGGGCTTGGCGGTCAGCAGGTGGAGCTCGCGGATCGGGGCGGTGTCGAAGCCGGCCTCGAAGAGGGTCTTGCCGGTCTCCAGGACCGCCTGCGCGGCCTCGGCGGCGGCCAGCACGGGCGCGGTGTCCTTCTTGAGGCGCGCCTCCTTCTGCAGACGCGGCAGGACCTTCTCGATGGTCTGGAGGTCGGCCAGGATCAGCTCGGTGTGGATGGTCTCGATGTCGTCCTTCGGGGACACCTTGCCGTCCACGTGCACCACGTCGGGGTCGGTGAAGGCGCGCACGACCTGGCAGATCGCGTCCGACTCCCGGATGTTGGCGAGGAACTTGTTGCCCAGGCCCTCGCCCTCGCTCGCGCCGCGCACGATGCCCGCGATGTCGACGAAGTCGACGGTGGCCGGGAGGATGCGCTGGGAACCGAAGATCTCGGCGAGCTTGGCCAGCCGCGCGTCCGGGACGCCGACCACGCCGACGTTCGGCTCGATGGTGGCGAACGGGTAGTTGGCCGCCAGCACGTCGTTCTTGGTCAGGGCGTTGAACAGGGTCGACTTGCCGACGTTCGGCAGGCCGACGATTCCGATCGTGAGCGACATGAAGCGCAGTCCCGGGGGCTTGGAGGAGTTGGGTCGGCACCGTACGGGCCGACCCCCAAGTCTACGGGCAAGCGTCCGCGGCTCCGGGGCCACCGGGACGTCCGGGCGGCCCGGCGGGACGGGTCGGCCCTCCCGGACGACGATCACATGACTACGCCGTCCGGAGACACGGGGCGGGACCTGAACGGTCCATTACACAGTGTGGCGATGATCGGACCGTACGTTGGGCAGGTGGAGCAGAGCATTCGAACCCAGCCGCCAGGGCCCAGACGCCGTCCGCCGAACCGCGCGGCCGCAGCCGCCGTCCCCGGCCCGGGCCGGGCTCCCGAGACCGCCGGGGCCGCCCCCGCCTCCCGGCTGCGCCCGGTGGCCGGCCCGTCCGGTGCCGACCGCCCGGCTGCCCCGCGGCTGCGCCTGCCGCTGCGCGGGCGCGCCGACGAGCGGCTGTACGGACGGCGCCGAACCGGTCGGCCGACCCGGCTGACGGCCGTCGGCACCGGCGTGGTCGCCGTGCTGGCCACGCTCGCGGTGGCGGGCGCGGACCGGCTGCTGTTCGACGACCTGAACTGGCTGTTCGGCCTCGGCTACCTGGTGGTCTGCTTCCAGCTGGCCGTGCGGGTCCGCTACGCCGACCTGCTGGCCGCGCCGATCAGCGGGCCGATCGCCTTCGCGCTGGCGCTGCTGCTGCTCGCCCCGGTCGGCTCCTCGGGCGTCACCGCCCAGGTGGTCTCGCTGGCGACCGGGCTGGCGCTGCGGGCCGGCTGGCTGTTCTCCGGCACCGGGCTGGCCGCACTGATCGTGCTCGCCCGCTTCATCGCCCAGCGCCGGATCCACCGCTCCCGCTGAGCCCCGGCGGGAGCCCTCACCGCCCCGCCGGGGCCCACCGGGGGCGGGCCTCAGCCCGCCGCCCGGGCCGCCGCCATGGCCGCTCCGACGATCCCCGCGTCGTTGCGCAGCTCCGCCGGCACCACCCGCGCCTCGCGGTCCTTCAGCAGCGGCAGGAACTTCTCGTGCTTGCGGCTCACCCCGCCGCCGATCACGATCAGCTGCGGCGAGAACAGCATCTCGACCAGGTCCAGGTACTCGTCGACCCGCCCGGCCCACTGCTCCCAGTCCAGCCCGTGCCGCTCCTTGGCGGCCGAGGAGGCCCGGCGCTCGGCGTCCTTGCCGCGCAGCTCCAGGTGGCCCAGCTCGGTGTTGGGCACCAGCGCGCCGTCCACGAAGAGCGCGCTGCCGATGCCGGTGCCGAAGGTGAGCACCATCACGACCCCGGACTGCTCCCGGCCCGCGCCGTGCGTGAGTTCGGCGAGTCCGGCCGCGTCGGCGTCGTTGAGGACGGTCGCGGGCAGGTCCAGCGCCTCGCGGAACAGGCCCTCGGCGTCCAGGCCGATCCAGCCCTTGTCCACGTTGGCCGCCGTCCTGGTGCGGCCGCCGACCACCACACCGGGGAAGGTCAGCCCGACCGGGCCCTGGTGGTCGAAGTGCCGGACCACCTCACGGACGGCGGCGACCACGGCCTCGGGGGCGGACGGCTGCGGGGTGAGCACCTTGTGGCGCTCCTCCGCGAGCGCGCCCCGGGCGAGGTCGACCGGCGCGCCCTTGATCCCGGAGCCGCCGATGTCCACGCCGAATACCGCCGTCATCACGTCCACCCTCCGCCGTGGCCGCGGACCCGCTTGTCCACAGCCTGTGCACAAAACTACGAGAGGGCGCACGGGCGCGCACAGCAGAAGGCCACACAGCCGGAGGCGCGCGGCAGGAAGCCGCACGGCAGGAGGCACACAGCGAAAGAGCCGGCACCCCGCGAGGGGGTGCCGGCTCCTCCGGACGGGTCAGAGCTTGCCGGCCGCCTCGGCGCGCAGGTCGCGGCGCAGTTCCTTGGGCAGCGAGAAGATCAGGTGCTCCTCGGCGGTCTTGACCGTCTCGACCGTGTCGTAACCGCGCGCGGCCAGGAACTCGAGCACGCCGTCGACCAGGATCTCCGGGACGGACGCGCCGCTGGTCAGGCCGACGGTGGAGACGCCCTCCAGCCACTCCTCGCGGATCTCCTCGGCGAAGTCCACCAGGTGGGCGGCCTTGGCGCCGTACTCCAGGCCGACCTCGACCAGGCGGACCGAGTTGGAGGAGTTCTTGGAGCCGACCACGATCAGCAGGTCGGTCTCGGGGGCCAGCTCCTTGACCGCGACCTGGCGGTTCTGGGTCGCGTAGCAGATGTCGTCACTGGGCGGGCTGACCAGCGCCGGGAAGCGGTTCTTCAGCTCGCCGACGGTGGCCATGGTCTCGTCCACCGACAGGGTGGTCTGGGACAGCCAGACGACCCGGGACTCGTCCCGGACCTTCACGTTGGCGACGTCCTCGGCACCGTCCACCAGGTGGATCCGGTCCGGGGCCTCGCCCATCGTGCCGATGACCTCCTCGTGGCCCTCGTGGCCCACCAGCAGGATGTCGAAGCCCTCGTCGGCGAAGCGCACGGCCTCCTTGTGCACCTTGGTGACCAGGGGGCAGGTGGCGTCGATGGTGGCGAGCTTGCCGGCCCGCGCCTCGTCGTGGACGGCCGGGGCGACGCCGTGCGCGGAGAAGACCACGATCGAGCCCTCGGGCACCTCCTCCGTCTCGTCGACGAAGATCGCGCCCTTCTTCTCCAGGGTCTGCACCACGTACTTGTTGTGGACGATCTGCTTGCGGACGTAGATGGGCGCCCCGTACTGCTCCAGGGCCTTCTCCACGGCGATCACGGCGCGGTCGACACCCGCGCAGTAGCCCCGGGGGGCGGCGAGCAGGACACGGCGCTGCGCGGTGTTGGACATGGCTCCATCGTACGGGCGACCGGGGGCGCCGCCGCCCGCGGCGGGGAGCCGCGCCGAAGGCGGGCACGTTCCGTGCGATCCCGGTCACGAATGCTCAAATGTGGTGCCTATGAGCTCTGTGAGCGGGCAGGCGACGCCGAGCGGCCTGCGCCGCAGCCTGGGCGTCCGCGATCTGATGGTCTACGGGCTGCTGTTCATCGCCCCGATGGCCCCGGTCGGCGTGTTCGGCGTGCTGGACGCCAAGAGCCACGGCGCCGTCGCCACGGTCTACCTGGCCGCGACCGTCGCGATGGGCTTCACCGCCTTCTCGTACGCCCAGATGGTGCGCGCGGTGCCGCAGACCGGCTCGGTGTTCGCCTACGCGCGGGCCGGGCTCGGCGAGGGGCCGGGGTTCATCGCCGGGTGGATGGCGATGCTCGACTACCTGCTGATCCCGGCGGTGGCCTACCTGTTCTCCGGCATCGCGCTGCACTCGCTGGTGCCGGGCGTCTCGCGCTGGGTGTGGACGGCGATCGCGGTCGTCGTGACCACCGCGCTCAACCTGCTCGGGGTACGGACCGCGGCGACGGTCGGCTTCGCGGTGCTGGCGCTGGAGATCGCGGTGCTGGCGGTGTTCGTGGCGGCGGCCGTGGTGGCGCTCGTCCAGGACGGCGCCCGGCGCGGCTGGGACACCCCGTTCACCGCGGTCGGCGAGTTCTCGCTGACCGCGGTGATCTCGGCGGTGTCCGTCGCGGTGCTCTCCTACCTGGGCTTCGACGCGATCGCGACCTTCGTGGAGGAGGCCGTCGGCTCCTCGGCCGCGGTGGCCCGGGCGGTGCTCTGGTGCCTGGTGCTGGCCGGGGTGCTGTTCGTCGCGCAGACCTACCTGGCGGCGCTGCTGGAGCCGCTGGGCCCGCGGCAGCTGGCCGCCGACCCGGTGGCGCAGGGCTCGGCCTTCTACGACACCGTGGAGACCGGCGTCGGGCACTGGCTGCACGTGCTGGTGGCGGCGAGCAAGGCGATCGGCGCGGCCTTCGCGGCGCTGGCCGGGCAGGCCGCGGCCGGGCGGCTGGTCTACGCGATGGGCCGGGAGGGGCGGCTGCCGCGCGTCCTCGGCTCGGTCGACCCGGCCAGCGCGGTGCCGCGCCGGGCGCTGCTGGCGGCCGCGGTGATCACCATGGCGGCGGCGGTCTGGGCGGCGAACCGGGACGACGGGCTGGACCAGCTGACCTCGGTGGTGAACATCGGCGCCCTGACCGCCTTCGCGCTGCTGCACGCCTCGGTGATCGGCTGGTACACGGTGCGGCACGGCTCCCGGGACCGGCTGCGGCACCTGGTCGTGCCGGCACTGGGGATCGTGGTGATCGGCGCCGTGATCCACGAGGCCTCGACCACCGCGCAGCTGGTCGGACTGGTGTGGCTGGCGGCCGGCCTGGTGGTGCTCGGCGTGCAGGGTTCCCCGGGAACTGTCGGCCCGCGCCGCTAGCCTCATAGGCATGGCCAACACCAGCTCCCCCGAAGCCCCGCTCCCGGTCGGCAAGGTCTCCGCGCTGATCGGCGGCTGGATCGACCGGCTCGGCGCGGTGTGGGTGGAGGGGCAGATCACCCAGCTCAGCCGCCGGCCGGGGGCGGGCGTGGTGTTCCTGACCCTGCGCGACCCGCAGGCGGACGTGTCGCTCACGGTGACCTGCTTCCGCTCGGTCTTCGAGCAGGTCGCGGACGTCGTGCAGGAGGGCGCGCGGGTCGTCGTGCACGCCAAGCCGGAGTGGTACGCGGCGCGCGGGCAGCTGTCGCTGCGCGCCTCGGAGATCCGGCCGGTGGGGCTGGGCGAGCTGCTGGCGCGGCTGGAGCAGCTGAAGCGGCGGCTCGCCGCGGAGGGCCTGTTCTCGGCCGAGCGCAAGAAGCCGCTGCCGTTCCTGCCGCAGTGCGTGGGGCTGGTCACCGGGCGGGGCTCGGCGGCCGAGCGGGACGTGCTGGAGAACGCCCGGCGGCGCTGGCCGGCCGTCCGCTTCGAGGTGCGCAACGTCCCGGTGCAGGGGGTCAGCGCGGTGGAGCGGGTGAGCGCGGCGGTGCGGGAGCTGGACGAGCACCCCGAGGTGGACGTGATCGTGGTGGCCCGCGGCGGCGGCAGCGTGGAGGACCTGCTGCCGTTCTCCGACGAGGGGCTGGTGCGGCTGGTCGCGGCCGCCCGTACGCCGGTGGTCAGCGCGATCGGGCACGAGCCTGACCAGCCGCTGCTGGACTTCGTCGCCGACCTGCGCGCCTCCACCCCGACCGATGCCGCCAAACGGGTGGTTCCGGACGTCGGCGAGGAGCTGGCCAAGGTCCGTCAGCTGCGCGACCGGGCCCGTCGGCACGTGCTGGCCCGGGTCGAGCGCGAGCAGCACGGGCTGGACGGGCTGCGCAGCCGCCCCGCGGTGGCCGCCCCGCACCGGATGCTGGACGGGCGCGGCCAGGAGGTGCACGGCCTGCTGGAGCGGGCCCGGCGCACCCTGCGGCACCGGCTGGACCACGCGCAGAGCGACCTCGGGCACACCCTGGCCCGGGTGGTCGCGCTCTCCCCGGCGGCCACCCTGGAGCGCGGCTACGCGGTGCTCCAGCGGGCGGACGGCACGGTGGTGACCGATCCGGCGCAGGTCGCGCCCGGCGAGGGGCTGCACGCCCGAGTGGCGGGCGGCAGCCTCGACGTCACCGCGGCCGGGGCGGCCGCGGCGGCCGGAGAGGGGTAGCACGGTCGGCGCGGCCCGGAGACGGGGTAGCGCTGTCGGTCCGAGCCCCTACGCTGGCACGCATGGCAGAGCAGCAGGAGCAGCAGGACGCGGCGGCACCGAACCCGGACGACGCGCTGGGCTACGAGCACGCCCGGGACGCGCTGCTGGACGTCGTCCGGCAGCTGGAGAACGGCGGGACCTCCCTTGAGGAGTCGCTGGCTCTGTGGGAGCGTGGTGAGCAGCTGGCGAAGGTGTGCCAGCGCTGGCTGGACGGCGCCCGGGCCCGACTGGACGCCGCGCTCGCCGCCGAGGAGGGCGGGGACCCGCGCGGGGAGTGATGCGGGTCACATCCCCTTGGGGAATCGTTGAATATTCACCTATGTTGGAGGAAGTGAACGGCCCGGCCGCTCACTCCGACGAACCCCCTCCCGCATGAGGTGCAGAAGCATGACCACCGACGCCCTGGTACTCGACGCCGCCGCTCAGGACCTGCTGTTCCGCGAGGCCCGCACCGCGAACACCTTCACCGACGAGCCGGTCTCCGAGGAGCAGATCCAGGCCATCTACAACCTGGTCAAGTTCGGCCCGACCGCCTTCAACCAGCAGCCGCTGCGCGTCGTCCTGGTCCGCTCCGCCGAGGGCCGCGAGCGCCTCGTCCAGCACATGGCGGACGGCAACAAGGCCAAGACCGCCGGCGCCCCGCTGGTCGCCATCCTGGCCGCGGACAACGAGTTCCACGAGGAGCTGCCGACCCAGCTCCCGCACTTCCCGCAGGCCAAGGACATGTTCTTCTCGGAGCGCAGCGTCCGCGAGCAGTCCGCCACGCTGAACGGCGCCCTGCAGGCCGCCTACTTCATCATCGGCGTGCGCGCCGCCGGCCTGGCCGCCGGCCCGATGACCGGCTACGACGCCGACGGCCTGAACAAGGAGTTCTTCGGCGACGGCGAGCACTCGGTGCTGGCCGTGGTCAACATCGGCAAGCCGGGCGACGACGCCTGGTTCCCGCGTTCGCCGCGCCTGGAGTACGACGAGGTCGTCACCACCGTCTGATTCCGCCCGCGCGAAAGGGCCCCGCACCGGTTCGTCCGGCGCGGGGCCCTTCGGCGTTCCCGGGAGGCCCTCGCGGGCCCCGGCACTACTTGAGCGCCTGCGCCAGCTCGGCCAGCTCCTCGTAGGAGGCGGTGCCGGTGAGGACCGTCGTCCCGGAGCCGGTCGGCGCGGTCAGCGCGCGGGCCTTCTCGCCCTGGACCCGCTCCCAGGTGCGGCCGGCCACGTCGGAGCTGCCGTCCGGCTTGCCGCCGGCGACCTTGTCGGACAGCAGCGAGTCGCGCGGCGCGTCGCTCTGCTCGACCGCCGCGTACTGGCCGGAGGGGGTCACGAAGCCCAGGTGCCAGGCGTTGCCCTTGCCGTTGCTCTGGTCCGAGGAGCGGTAGCTGACCGAGGTGGCCCGCCACTTGTCGGGCAGCCCCTCCGGCGAGAGCAGCGGGTACGGCGCGGCGCGCTTGGCGGTGGCCGCGGCCACCTTGTACTCGACCACGTGCACCGGGTCGCCGTCGGCGTCGTGCGGGAGGAACAGGTACCCGATCCAGACGACGAAACCGACCGCCAGCATCGACAGGACCATGTCCCGTACGGTCTGGCGACCCCTCATGCCCTTGCTCTCTGCAGCCACCCCCACATGGTGACTCATCCACATCCCGGCCCGTCCACCCGGGGTGCCCACGTACGGGTGAAGCGGACGAAACGGTGGTTTTCGCCGGCGGACGGCGACCCGCGCCACAGACAGTCATCTCGTGGGCAGATACGATCGCAGAACCCTCACCACGGCGTTCGACCAGGCAGTAGTCGGGCGCTTACTGGCCGTCGCGTACAGAGAGGTAACGACGATGACCACGCAGTACCCGCACCACCTTCCCAGTGCCCTGGAGGTCGCGCCCGAGGCTCCGGACCGGAACCTCGCGCTCGAGCTCGTACGGGTCACCGAGGCGGCCGCCATGGCCGCCGGCCGGTGGGTCGGCCGTGGCGACAAGAACGGCGCGGACGGCGCGGCCGTGAAGGCCATGCGCACCCTCGTCTCGACCGTGTCGATGAACGGCGTCGTCGTCATCGGCGAAGGCGAGAAGGACGAAGCCCCGATGCTCTACAACGGCGAACGGGTCGGCGACGGCACCGGCGCCGAGTGCGACGTCGCGGTGGACCCGGTCGACGGCACCACCCTCACGGCCAAGGGCATGAACAACGCCGTCGCCGTGCTGGCCGTGGCCGACCGCGGCACCATGTTCGACCCCAGCGCCGTGTTCTACATGGACAAGCTGGTGGCCGGACCGGAGGCCGCCGAGTTCGTCGACATCACCGCCCCCGCCGCCGTCAACATCCGCCGGGTCGCCAAGGCCAAGGGCAGCGCCGTCGAGGACGTCACCGTCGTCGTGCTCGACCGCCCCCGCCACGACGGCCTGGTCCGGGAGATCCGCGAGGCGGGCGCCCGGATCAAGTTCATCTCCGACGGCGACGTGGCCGGCGCCATCATGGCCGCCCGCGAAGGCACCGGCGTCGACCTGCTCATGGGCATCGGCGGCACCCCGGAGGGCATCATCGCGGCCTGCGCCATGAAGTGCATGGGCGGCGTCATCCAGGGCCGCCTGTGGCCCAAGGACGACGCCGAGCGGCAGAAGGCCCTGGACGCCGGCCACGACCTGGACCGGGTCCTCACCACCGACGACCTGGTCAGCGGCGAGAACGTGTTCTTCGTCGCCACCGGCATCACCGACGGCGAGCTGCTGCGCGGCGTGCACTACCGCTCCGAGACCGCCACCACCAGCTCGCTGGTGATGCGCTCCAAGAGCGGCACGATCCGCGAGATCCACTCCACCCACAAGCTCTCGAAGCTGCGGGCCTACAGCGCGATCGACTTCGACCGCGCCAACTGACGCCACGAGCACGGCGCACCCTGCGGACAGCAGACAGCGGCCCCGGCGGGATCCACACCCCGCCGGGGCCGCGGCGCGTCCTGCCCCGGGTCCTCGGCGCCCCGGCGCCCGCCCCCGGGTCTTCGACCCGCCGTCACCCGGCTATCCGGCGCGCCGGCGCCGCCGCCTCGATCAGCTCCGCGTCCCGGCGGCGGCGCCGGGCCAGCACCACCCGCCGCTCGGCGGCCGTCAGCCCGCCCCACACGCCGTACGGCTCCGGCTGGGCCAGCGCGTGCTCCCGGCACTCCAGCAGCACCGGGCAGCGGGCACAGACCTGCTTGGCCTGCTCCTCCCGGGACAGCCGGGCCGCGGTCGGCTCCTTGGAGGGCGCGAAGAACAGCCCCACCTCGTCCCGCCGGCACGCCGCTCCGGTGTGCCAGGGGTTGTCCTCGCCCGCGGGCGCACCCGCCGGGCCGCCCGGGGGCTGCGGCTGCGGACGGACACCTGGACGGCGCTCCAGCAACTGCGCGGCGGCGACTGGCGAAGTGGTGCGGGACTCGATCGGATGCAGCACGGCCGTACTCCTGACGAGGCTCTCGGACACGGGGAACCCCGCTCACCTGCCCGGCTGCGAGCCCCCGCTGTCCAACCCCCGGAACGGCCCCTCGGCCGCCTCCGGTGCGCAGCCGTACAAGAAGCGATGTGCGGAAGGAACTACCCCGCCACGCGCCGATTCATGCACACTGCACGCAATCGACTACGGAGTGCACCGGCCGCAACGTCGAGCGCCCGGCCGGGAGTTGATTCCCGGTCGGGCGCTGTGCCGGTCAACAGCTTCTAGTCGGTGCCGAGTTGGCGGCGCACCCACTCCTTGAGCTTCTTGCCGCGGCGCGGCTTCGCGGTGCAACCCCCGAACATCGCAAGGCCCTTGACCCGGACAACCGGAGCGTACGGGTCCGCCGCGGTCTGCTCGCGGACGTCGAACCCGCCGAACAGGCCGACGCCACCGCCCTGCAGGGTGACGTTCTCCGGCACCCGGACCTCGACCCCGCCGAACATCGCCATGACCACGATCTCCACCTCGGGAGACTCGAACACGGCGTCGCTCAGGTCGATCTCCACCCCGCCGAACGCGGCGAAGGCCTTCAGGTGCGACCCCACCCGCCAACGGCCCTTGCGGGACGCGCCGCCGAAGATCGCCACCACCGCCGGCGACTCCTGGCGCGCGGGCGGCTGCGGCGGCGCCGCCGCGCCCAACGGCGCCTTCTCGAAGGAGAGCGGGCGGGCCGGCAGGTCCCTGGTCAGCGGCGCCAGCTCACCGAAGGTCTTGGCGGCGTACGCGGCCTCGATGCGCTCCGCGTGCTCGTCCGCGTCCAGGCGGCCCTCGGCATAGGCGTCCCGCAACAGCTCCGCGATCCGCTCGCGGTCGGCGTCCGAGACGCGCATCTGCGTCTCCGCCACCGGCGCGTTCGACGGCGGCCCGGCCTCCGGCCTGGCCTCGGGCTCGAGTTCGGACTTGGTCATCGGTACGGGCGCCGGCACCGGCTGCCCCCGGTCGTCGTGCGACGGCGAGTTGTCCACGGGGTCAGCCTAGTCGCTCGCACTCCAGCCCGAGTGAGCCCCGTCACGCAAGGCTGACCTGTCCGCACGACGCCCCCGGCCGGGTCCTACCCTGGATGGTGCTTCGCCGACGCAGCCGGACCACTGGAAACCTAAGGACCGCCCCGATGGCTCCCACGCCAGACTTCGAGTACAGCGACCTCCTCCCCCTGGGCGCCGACCCGACCCCGTACCGCAAGCTGACCTCCGAGGGTGTCTCCACCTTCGAAGCGGGCGGCCGCACCTTCCTCCAGGTCGAGCCCGAGGCCCTGCGCCTGCTCACGGCCGAGGCGATGCACGACATCTCGCACTACCTGCGCCCCGCCCACCTCGCCCAGCTGCGCCGCATCCTGGACGACCCGGAGGCCAGCCCCAACGACCGCTTCGTCGCGCTCGACCTGCTGAAGAACGTCAACATCTCGGCCGGCGGCATCCTCCCCATGTGCCAGGACACCGGCACCGCGATCGTCATGGGCAAGCGCGGCCAGAACGTGCTCACCGAGGGCGGCGACGAGTCCGCCATCGCCCGCGGCGTGTACGACGCGTACACCAAGCTCAACCTGCGCTACTCCCAGATGGCCCCGGTGACCATGTGGGACGAGAAGAACACCGGCAACAACCTGCCGGCCCAGATCGAGCTGTACGCCACCGACGGCGACGCCTACAAGTTCCTCTTCATGGCCAAGGGCGGCGGCTCCGCCAACAAGTCGTACCTGTACCAGGAGACCAAGGCCATCCTGAACGAGGCGAGCATGCTCTCGTTCCTGGAGCAGAAGATCCGCTCCCTCGGCACCGCGGCCTGCCCGCCGTACCACCTCGCCATCGTCATCGGCGGCACCAGCGCCGAGTTCGCGCTGAAGACCGCCAAGTACGCCTCGGCGCACTACCTGGACAACCTGCCCACCTCCGGCGACGCCAAGACCGGCCACGGCTTCCGCGACCTGGAGCTGGAGGCCAAGGTCACCGAGCTGACCCAGAAGATCGGCATCGGCGCCCAGTTCGGCGGCAAGTACTTCTGCCACGACGTGCGCGTGGTGCGCCTGCCCCGCCACGGCGCCTCGCTGCCCGTCGCGATGGCCGTCTCCTGCTCCGCCGACCGCCAGGCGCTCGGCAAGATCACCGCCGAGGGCGTCTTCCTGGAGCAGCTGGAGACCGACCCGGCGAAGTACCTGCCGGACACCACCGACGAGCACCTGGACGACGACGTGGTGCGCGTCGACCTCGACCAGCCGATGTCCGCGATCCGCGCCGAACTCTCCAAGTACCCGGTGAAGACCCGCCTCTCGCTCACCGGCACCCTGGTCGTCGCCCGCGACATCGCCCACGCCAAGATCAAGGAGCGCCTGGACGCCGGCGAGGGCATGCCCAAGTACCTCCAGGACCACCCGGTCTACTACGCGGGCCCGGCCAAGACCCCCGAGGGCTACGCCTCCGGCTCCTTCGGCCCGACCACCGCCGGCCGGATGGACTCCTACGTCGACCAGTTCCAGGCGGCCGGCGGCTCGATGGTCATGCTCGCCAAGGGCAACCGCAGCAAGCAGGTCACCGACGCCTGCGCCACCCACGGCGGCTTCTACCTCGGGTCCATCGGCGGCCCGGCGGCCCGCCTCGCCCAGGACTGCATCAAGAAGGTCGAGGTCCTGGAGTACGCCGAGCTCGGCATGGAGGCCGTCTGGCGCATCGAGGTCGAGGATTTCCCGGCGTTCATCGTGGTGGACGACAAGGGCAACGACTTCTTCCGCGAGACCACCGAAGGCCCGCTGATCACCAACCTCCGGGTGCGCTCCAAGGAGTAACCACTCCCCGCACGCCCCCTGACCGCCCCGGCCGCCCCGCGACCGGGGCGGTTTCACGGGCCGACACGGACCGTAGGTGGTTAGCGTTCCTCCCGTGGAGACCACGAAGGGCGCACCCGACGACACGAGGCCCGCGAGTGGACGGCGCGAGGAGGCCGCGGACCTCGACGCCTGGCAGGAGACGAGATACCTGCTGCGCTCGCCCGCGAACGCCGAACGGCTCATGGCCGCCATCGCTCGTGACAGGGCCGACCGCCTCGGCGTCGCCGGGGCCGTGGAAGACCTGGCGTCACAGGCGGATCCGGGCCGCTGACGGCCCTGGTCCGGCTCACGCGTCGAAGTCGTACTCCAGGACGTAGGAGGCGGCGTCCAGGATCATCTCGTTGAGCTCGACCACCTGGCCCTCGTCGGCGAAGGCGGTGCGGCAGATCAGGATCACCGGGGTGCCGGCGGACAGCTCCAGGCGGGTGGACTCCTCCCCGCTGGGCATCCGGGAGCGGACCTCCTCGCGGAAGTGCACGGGCTTGGCGCCGATCTCCGCCAGCCGGGCGTAGGTGCCACCGGGGCCGGTGTCCTCGCGGGTGATGGCGGTGCCCGCGACCAGGCCGGCCGGCAGGTAGGAGGTGGAGAGCAGCACCGGCTTGCCGTCCAGGACGAAGCGGCGGTGCCGTACGCACATCGGGGACCCCGGGTCCGCCCCGAGCACCCGGGCCACGTGCTCCGGCGCGCCCCGCTCGGTGACCGACACCTGGTCGACCACCAGGGAGCGCTTGTCGATGTCCGCCGACCATATCGACCGGCCGGACCCCCACTGCCCCTGCGCCAGCCGCTGGATGCCGCGCCGGCGCAGCGGCCGGAAGTCCCGGACGAACACCCCGGCACCGCGGCGCGCCTCGGCGATGCCCTCGCTCTGCAGCACCCCCAGCGCCTGGCGGGCGGTCATCCGGGCGACGCCGTACTCGTCCATGAGGTCGTTCTCGCCGGGCAGCCGGTCGCCCGCGCGGTACCGGCCGGTGTCGATGGCCGACTTCAGGGCGTCGGCGATCCGCTGGTACTTGGGCTGCTTGTCGCCACTGCTGCCGGTCATCGCCGCTCCCTCTGCCTCGGACAAATCGTAGGCGCGCCCGCGCCCGCTAGTAAGCCGATACGACCGTTGACATCTCTAGAGATATTAGCTTCTCTAGAGATGCTGGCCAGTCGCCTACCAGAGCGAGGAGCACAGCGGTGAACATCCGACAGCGCAACGCCCCGGCCTACCGACCGCGAGCGGGCGAACTGGTCCTCGACCGGAGGACCGGACGCACCGGCATCTACATGGACACCATCGGCGGCGAGTGCTACCTGCGCCCCGAGGGCGGCGGCCGCGAATGGACCGCCGAACCGAACCACGTCTCACCCGTTCCCGGGCCCCGCGATCCGGCTGAATGAGTTCAACCCGGGAATTGCGGCAAAAACCACGCAAACTACTACATTCCCGAGCCGGCAATCCCGCCGGTGAATCCGGAATTCCGGAACGCCCCGCGCACGCCGCCGGGCACGTTACGGATATCGCCGGTCACCATGCGTGCAAGGGGGCGAAATCGGCCACCGGAGCAGTCACACTCGAATTGGCACGCACGCATGCGCATCGTGCCCCCGCGCCCAGGGGCACGGGGGCACGGCACTCGGCGGAAGCGACTTACGGGTGGCCGCCGATGACGCTAGCGAAGGCACCCGCGGCGGTCGCCACGTAGCCGGCGGTCACAACGACGGTCGACACCGCCACGACAGCAACCCGACGAAGCTTGCTCATACAACCCCTCCAACCTGTCAGGTGAACCCCCTGCGGGCGAACACCGATTCACAACCGCATGCCGTTGGACACGGCCCTTCCGAGCCCCTGGCGCAAGCACCCCAGCGCCCGAACGGGGCGACGGGGAAACTCGGCAGGAGCGACTTACGGGTGGCCGCCGATCACGTTCGCGAAGGCACCCGCGGCGGTCGCCACGTAGCCGGCGGTCACAACGACGGTCGACACCGCCACGACAGCAACCCGACGAAGCTTGCTCATACAACCCCTCCAACTTGTCAGGCCCACCCCAACGGGTGAACACCAGTTCGAGGTTACACGTCGTCAGACTCCGCCCATCGGACCACGCGCGAGCGCCCCGCGCCGAACGGGGCGCGGGGCGCTCGGCCGACCCGACTTACGGGTGGCCGCCGACGGCGCTCTCCGGCTTGTAGGGGCCGCCGGGCTCGCCGGTGGCGGGCGCTGCGGGCTCAGCTATGTACTGACCCTCGTCGCCGAACGGCCCGTCCTCGAACGCTGTCTTCTCCGTGCCGGTCGGCGCGGTGTACTCGGTCGGGTTCGGGGACGCGGTCACCGCGCCCTCGACAGCCTTGCCCGCCTCCACAGCGGCGGCCGGGGCCTCGGTCTTCGCCGCGTTGTCGGGCGCCGACGCCACCGGGGTCTCGCTCTGGTCGTTGGCCATTGGGCGGCCGCCTTTCGGTCATCAATTGTGTTCAGCCCGACCTCCGTGGCGCGGGCGCGCGGACAGTATCGTAGGGTTGATTAAATGTCCGATAAACATCGTGTGGCTTGCGGCGCTGTCCGGCAGAGTCGGGCGTCCGCCTAAGCTGAAGCACCGCGGCGGACCGCCGAGAGCCCTTTCCACGGAATCGACACCACAGGCCATCGGGGGACTTCATGGAGTTTCGGGAGACGCCGCAGACCTCTGCGTTGCGCTTCCAAGTCCTCGGTCCGGTCCAGGCCTGGCTCGACGGCAAGCCCCTCTCCCTCGGATCCCCCCAGCAGCAGGCCGTTCTGACCACCCTCCTGCTGCATTCCGGACGCCCGGTCGCCACACAGGACCTGGTGGACGCGCTCTGGGGCGATCGTCCCCCGACCCAAGCGGTGGCCGCGCTCCGCACCTACGTCTCCCGACTGCGCTCCGTCATCGAGCCCCGGCGTGAGGTACGCCGCCCCGCTGAGCTGCTGGTCTCGGTCGCCGACGGCTACGCGCTGCGCATCCCGGGCGAGGCCCTCGACCTGACGGTCTTCGAGCGGCTCGCCACCGAGGCAGCGGCCGCCCGGACCTCGGGTGACAAGCACGAGGCGCACCGGCTCCTGGCTCGGGCACTGGATCTCTTCAGCGGCCGCCCGCTCACCGGCATCCCCGGCCCCTATGCCGACACCCAGCGCCAGCGGCTCGCCGAGCGCCAGGTGGCCGCCGCCGAGGAACTGTGTGCCACCGCCCTCGACATCGGCCTGCACGCCGAGATCGTCGGTGAGCTCAACAGCCTGACGGCCGAGCATCCACTGCGCGAGCGCCTGCGCGAGCTGCTGATGCTGGCCCTGTATCGCTGCGGACGCCAGGCCGAGGCGCTGGGCGTCTACACCGACACCCGCAAGATCCTCATCGAGGAGCTCGGGGTCGAGCCCGGCTCGGGCCTCTCCGCGATGCACAACCGCATCCTCGCAGCGGACCCCTCACTCGCCGTCCCGGCCGCAGTCGTACCCGTGACCCAGGAGGACGGCCCCAGCACGCCCCCGGCCCCGGCTCAACTCCCGGCCGATGTATCGGACTTCAGCGGACGATCGGAGCTCGTCGGCGACCTCTCGGCGATCCTGATGAACGCCACCGGCCAGGCCGTGGTGGTCACCTCGCTGGCGGGCATCGGCGGTGTCGGGAAGACCACCCTCGCGGTGCACGTCGCCCACCGCGTCCGCGCCGAGTTCCCGGACGGACAGCTCTACGTCGACCTGCGCGGCGCCGGGGCCTCACCGGCCGACCCAGTGGCTGTCCTGGGAGACTTCCTGCACTCGTTGGGCGTCACCGAGAGCCCCGATTCGCTCGAACAGCGCGCGGCCCTCTACCGCTCACTGCTCGCCAGCCGCCGGATGCTCATCCTGCTCGACAACGCGCGTGACGCCGAGCAGCTCCGACCGCTCATCCCAGGTGTCTCGGGCTGCGCCGTGCTCGCCACCAGCCGCTCCCGGCTGGCCGGCATCCCGGGTGCGCACCTGTTCGACGTCGAGGAGCTGACCCCGGACGAGGCGCTGGCGCTGTTCTCGGCCATCGTCGGCGAGCAGCGGGTCGCCGCCGAGCCGGAAGCGGCCATGAAGGTGGTCACCGCCTGCGGCTTCCTCCCACTGGCCGTCCGCATCGCCGCCGCACGGCTGGCCAGCCGTCCGCGGTGGAGCGTCTCCGACCTGGCCAGTCGGTTAGCCGACCAGCGCCGGCGCCTGGACGAACTCCAGCTCGGCAACCTCGCTGTGGAAACCACCATCGGCCTCGGCTACGGACAGCTGTCCACGGACGAGGCCCGCGCCTTTCGGCTCCTCGCCCTGATCGACTCCCCCGACATCCCGCTGGCGGCCGCCGCGGCACTGCTCGGCGTGGACGAGTACACCGCCGAGGACCTCGCCGAGGCGCTGGTCGAGGCGAACATGCTGGAGTGCTTCACCCCCGGCCGCTACCGCTACCACGACCTGCTCCGGCTCTACGCCCAGCGGCAGAACGAGCGGATCGGGGACACCGGTGAGCAGGAAAGAGCCGTCATGCGACTGCTCGACCTGCTGATCCCGACCGTGCGCACCGCGGCCCAGATCATCGAGCCGGACGAACCTGTGCTCGAGCAGCTGGCCGCGCTCACGTCGCCGGGACTCGACCTGCCCACGAGCCACGCCGCACAGGACTGGCTGCGTACCGAAGGTGGTCTGCTGCTCAGCACGGTCGAGGCCGCCGCGAGCGGCCCCGGCACCCTGCAGCGTGCGGCCGTCGACCTGCTGAACTACCTCATCAGCATCGACCCCGACCCGACGCGCGGCCCCCGAGCGCTTCGCACCCTGGAGGCCGTCGGCAAGGACGCAGAGCGCCGTGACGACTCGGCCGCGCTCGCCCGGGTGCACTTCGCCCGCGGCACCCTGCAGTCCGTGACCAGCGACTTCCAGGGGGCCGGACAGTCCTTCCGGCGGAGCCTGGACCACCAAGCGCCGACGGACCCGACCGTCCTGCTCGTGGCCACGGCCAACATGCTGGGCGTGATGCTGAACGTCGGCAACCGTCCGGCCGAGGCCCTGCCGTTCCTCGAACAGGCCCGGGCCACCAGCCAGGCGGTCGACTCACCCATCCTCGAGGCGCGGGTCGTCAGCAACATGGCGCGGGTCCAGCATCGCCTCGGCATGACCGAGACGGCGATCCGGTCCGCCGAGGACGGTGTCGCGGCCGCGCGCGCGTCCAAGAACGGACCGCTGCTCGCCCAGACCCTCTACCAGTTGGGCGTGGTGCTCTCCGGCATCGAGGCCGTCCCGCACCTGCGCGAGGCGCACGGGCTCTACCAGTCCCAGCGGAACCCGCTCTGGGAGGGGTACACCCTGGCCCGACTGGCCTCCGCCCTGCTCGTCTCGGAGCAGCACACCGAGGCCGCCGAGGCGGCCGGCGGGTCGCTGGCGATCGCCCAAGAACTCGACTCCCCGTTCTGCCAGGGCCTGGCCAACGCCGCGCTGGGTGAGGCTCTGCTGGCGCTCGCCCAGCCCGCGCGCGGACTGGCGTGCCTTCAGGAGGCGCACGCGATCTTCACTCGGCTCGGTGTGCCCGAGGCCTCCCCCGTGGCGGACCTCATCTCCCAGCAGCACACCGAGCCCCTCTCTCCCCCCGCGCCGTAAAGGCCTCCGTTCCCCAGCGGAGTGCCTCCCCCGATTCGCGCGTCGGCGCTCCCGCAGCCCCCCGGCTGCGGGAGCGCCCTCAACGCTTCCCCGGCGCTGGTCTCCACTGTGCACCGGGCCGATTGACGTTCGATAAACGTCCGATAGTCAGCCTGCGGAGCGGAGAAATCGCAGGTCAGCGCCATCGCCCCCGGCGCGCTGTGCGGCGTGCGGGCTCTCGCGCACCACCCCGGCCCGCACCGTCGTGCTTCCGCAACCCCGGCCACATCGGCCCAAGCATGACGAGTTGGCCGGAAAGGGACCCCATGGCGCAGTGATCACGCATATTCTCATGCCAGTACGCGCACGAGTGTCTGCCGGAAACGCGTCGGGGTGCAGTCCGTCCGTGTGCTGCGGGGAGCGTGACACGCCGCCACCGGCCGCGGCCGCGAGGCCGAGGAGCCGACCGGAGGCCACGGGTGGAAGGGTGCCTCTCAACGTGACGACCGGACGGATATCCGACGCGTTCCCCGTCGGCGAGGACGCTGGGGACGACGAGCCCGAGGTACGGCGACGCCGGGCGGCCCGGGCCTTGCAGGCGGTCGCCTTCGACACCATCGGCGAGGGGTACGGCGAGGCCTTCCCCGCCAAGGACGGGCAGCTGGCCTGCGGCCGGCGGCTGCTGGCCGGGCTCGAACCGGGTGCCCGGGTGCTGGACGTGGGCTGCGGCACCGGTGAGCCGACCGTCCGCCAGCTGACCGCGGCCGGGCTGCGGGTGACCGCCGTGGACCTCTCCGACGTGATGCTCGCCCTGGCCCGGCGGGCGGCGTTCCCCGGCGCTTTCCCGCCGGAGTTCCATCGGATCGACCTGTACGATCTGGCCACCGAGCGCGCGGGCCGGGTCTGGAACGCCCCCGGGCTGGGGCCGGACGGCCACGGCGGGTTCGCCGCCGTCACCGCGTTCTTCTCGCTGATCCTGCTGCCGCAGGACGAGATCCCGACCGTGCTCCGGCGGTTGCGCGAACTCCTGCGGCCGGGCGGACTGCTGGCACTCGGTATGGTCGAGGCGGACCTGGATCACGTTCCGCTTCCGTTCCTTGGCAGAGAGCTGCGGATCAGCGGGTATCTGAGGGAGGATCTGGAACGGGTTCTGGTCGCGGCCGGCTTCGCCGTCGAGGAGTGCTCGGGGCATCCGTACGCGCCGGCCAGTACCTCGCTGCCGCCGGAGGAACAGCTGTTCCTGTGCTGTCGACGCGTCGGCTGAACGGATGAGCGGATGAACGACCGAACGACCGATCGACCAGAGAACACCCACTGACCACACCGAATCCAGGACAGGCAGCCGTGCGCGACCAGCTCAAGACCGAGGCGGAGCAGCCGCCCGCCGTCCCGGGCCAGCGCCGTCAGGTCCCGGCCCTGGCACCGGCGCCCGAGAAGCCGCAGTCGGCGGATCCGTCGTCCGCGAAGCCGTCGTCGGCGCGACCGTCTTCGGCGCGGCCGTCGCCCGCGCGGCCGGAGCGCGCCGACGTGGCGGACCGCCTCGCGTACCTCGACTCTGCGACCCGGCGGATCAACAGCGCCCTCGACCTGGCCGCGACGCTGCGCAACATCGGCCGGGTGCTGGTCCCGACGCTGGCCGACGCCGCCGTGGTCCACCTGCGCGACCCGCTGCCCAACGTGGAGCGCGAGCCCGGTTTCCCGGAGGAGCTGCGGATCCACCACAGCACCGGCACCCGGATCGGCCGGCGCGGCCGCCCGGGCGGCTTCGACGACCGGCGCCGCTCCCGCTACGGCGCCCGCTCGACCGCCGACAGCGGCCCGGCCACCCCGGTGACCCGCGGCGGGGCGCTCGCCCACGCCCTGCTGAGCCGCCGTCCCGCCGAGGTGGCCGTCCTCGGCGAGCCCGGCGCCGAGCGCACCGAGGTGCTGCTGCGCGAGCTGTACGGCACCCGCGGGGTGGCCCGGCTGGCCGCGGGCACGTCCGTCCTCGCGCTGCCGCTGCGCGGCCGCAAGGCCGTCCTCGGGCTGCTGGTGCTGATCCGCCGCCCTCCTGAACGCACCGGCCGTCCGGCCTTCGACGCCGCGGACACCGCGACCGCGGCGCACCTCGCCACCCAGGCCGGGCTGGCCGTGGACACCGCCCTGCGGTACGCCCGCGAGTGGGAGATAGCCAACGAGCTCCAGCGCAGCATGCTGCCCCTGCGGCTGCCGCAGCCGCACGGCGTCCGGCTCGCCCAGCGCTACCTGCCCGGCGAGCGCGGCGCGCAGGTCGGCGGGGACTGGTACGACGCCGTCCCGCTGCCCGGCAACCGGGTCGCCCTGATCGTCGGCGACGTGATGGGGCACTCGCTCACCTCGGCCGCCATCATGGGCCAACTGCGCACCAGCGCCCAGACCTTGGCCGCCCTCGACCTGCCGCCGCACGAGGTGCTCTACCACCTGGACGAGCAGGCCCAGCGGCTCGGCCGCGAGCAGCACCTGGCCACCTGCGTGTACGCGGTCTACGACCCGATCGCCAACCGGGTGGTGCTGGCGAACGCCGGGCACGTCCCGCCGGTGCTGGTCCGCCCGGACGGGACCGCCGAGCTGGTGGAGCTGGACTCCGGGGCCCCGATCGGGGTCGGCGGGGTGGACTTCAACTCGGTCGAACTGCCCGCCCCGCCCGGTTCGGCGCTGCTGCTGTTCACCGACGGCCTGGTGGAGACCCGCAGCCGTCCGATCATGGACGGCCTGGAGGTGCTGCGCGCCCGGATCGCCGCCGCCCGCTGGCAGTCCCCCGAACAGCTCTGCCAGGAGGCGCTGCGGATCCTGCCGCCCGGCGACCGCGGCGACGACATCGCCCTGCTGGGCGCCTGCTTCGACGGCATCCCGGCCGGGGACGTCGCGCACTGGTACCTGCAGCCGCGCAACGAGACGCCGGGCCGGGCCCGCCGGCTGGCCGCGCACACCCTGCGCCGCTGGGGGCTGGACGAGCTCGGCGAGGCCACCGAACTGATGGTCAGCGAGCTGGTGACGAACGCCGTCCAGCACGCGACCCGGCCGATCACCCTGAGCCTGGTGCGCACCACCCGGCTGCGCTGCGAGGTCGGCGACGACAGCCCGCTGCTGCCGCGCCCGCGCCGCACCGGGCCGGAGGACGAGCGGGGGCGCGGGCTGCAGATAGTGGCCAGGTGCGCGGACCGCTGGGGCGCGACCCGGCTGGGCACCGGCAAGGTGGTCTGGTTCGAGCAGCGGCTGCCGCAGCGGTAGGCCCTGCCCCAACGGCCCCAACCCCAACGGCCCCGGCCCCGCCCGGCCCCGGACACGCACGCCCCGGACACGGGCGGGCGCCCGGCGGACGGGGTCCACCGGGCGCCTCGAACGGGCGGTCAGACCGCGACCGGCTCCTTCGCCGGCCGCTCCTCCAGCCGGGCGATCAGCTGCTCGCCCTCCATGTCCACCTTGGGCACGACCTTCTCCAGCGACCTGGGGAACCACCAGGCGGCCCTGCCGAACAGCGCCATCGCGGCCGGCACCAGCGCCATCCGCACCACGAAGGCGTCGACCAGCACGCCCACCGCGAGGGCGAAGCCGATCGGCTGGACGATCGGGTCGTGGCCGAAGACGAAGGCCCCGAACACCGCGACCATGATCAGCGCGGCCGCCGTCACCACCCGGGCGCCGCCCTTGACCCCGCCGACGACCGCCTCGCGCGGCGCCTTGCCGTGGACGTGCTGCTCCTTCATCCCGGAGACCAGGAAGAGCTCGTAGTCCATCGCCAGCCCGAACAGCACCCCGATCAGCAGGATCGGCACGAAGCTGACCACCGGGCCGACCTTCGGCACGTCGATCAGGCCGTCCAGCCAGCCCCACTGGTAGACCGCGACCACCGCGCCGAGCGAGGCCCCGATGCTGAGCAGGAAGCCGAGCACCGCCTTGAGCGGTACGAGCACCGAGCGGAAGGCCAGCGCGAGCAGCACCAGCGCGATGCCGACGATCACCGCGACGAACGGGGGCAGCGCCTGGCCGAGCTTGGTGGAGACGTCGATGTTGGCGGCCGTGGTGCCGGTGACGGCGATGTCCGCGCCGGTCGCCGACTTGAGCCGGTCGCGCTGGTCGCGGATCTCGTTGACCAGCGCCTTGGTGTCCGCGTCGTCCGGGCCCGTCGTCGGGATGACGGGCACCAGGGCGGTCCGGCCGCTCTGGTCGGCCTGCGGCGGCAGCAGCGTCCGGACGCCCTTCAGGGTCTGCAGCTCGGCCGCCACGCCCTGCACCGCCTGCTCCGGCCGCGGCGCGCCGTGGGCGTCCACGACGACCACCAGCGGTGCGTTGAAGCCCGGCCCGAAGCTCCCGCTGACCAGGTCGTACGCCTTGCGCGCGTCCGTCCCGACGGCCTGTGAGCCGCCGCCCGGCAGGCCGAGGTCCAGGCTCGCCGCGGGCACCGCCATGGCGCCCAGCCCGGCCAGGCCGACCAGCAGGACGGGCAGCGGCCGGCGGACCACGAAGCGGGCCCACCGCTCGCCCATGGTGGTCCTGCCGTTGGTGCGCAGCGCCCGCTTCCAGACGGGCAGTCTGTCGATGCCGCGGCCGACGAAGCCCAGCACCGCGGGCAGCAGGGTGATCGCGACCAGGACGGCCACCACGACGGCGGCGGAGGCGGCCAGGCCCATCACGGTGAGGAAGGGGACGCCCGCGACGGCGAGCCCGGCGAGCGCGACGACCACGGTCAGGCCGGCGAAGACGACGGCGCTGCCGGCGGTCGCGGTGGCCCGGGCGGCCGCCTCTTCCGGCTCCAGGCCCTCGTCCAGGTGGCGGCGGGTGCGGAACAGGATGAACAGCGCGTAGTCGATGCCGACCGCGAGGCCGACCATCAGGGCCAGCACCGGCGCGGTGGTGATGATCTGGAACGAGCCGGTGAGCGCCAGCAGTCCGGCCATCGCCACGCCGACGCCGACCAGCGCGGTCAGCAGCGGCAGCCCGGCCGCGACCAGCGTGCCCAGGGTGATCACCAGCACCACCCCGGCCACCACCAGGCCGATCGACTCGGAGGCGCCCTCGATCTGGGCGAGCTTGTTGTACGCGTCGCCGCCGAAGGCCACGTCCAGTCCGGCCGCGCGGGCCGGTTCGGCCGCCGCCTTGACCGCCTCGCGCTGCTGGTCGGTGACCTCGGCGAGCTTGTGGTCGAAGGAGACCAGGGCGATGGTGACCCGGCCGTCGGGCGAGACGGCGCCGGTCGCGTACGGGTCGGGCACCGCGGCCACGCCGGGGACGCGGGCGATCCGCTCGACCGCCTCGCCGACGGCCGCGGCCGCCTCGGGCGCGGTGGCACCGCCGGGCGCCGGGGCCGCGAAGACGACCTGGGCGGAGCCGTGGCCCTGCGCCGGGAAGGTGTCCTTGATCCGGTCCAGGGTGCTCTGCGCCTCGGTGCCGGGCACGGTGAACTCGTCGCTGGTCTTGCCGGCGAAGGCGCCCGCGGCCCCGCCGACGGCGATCAGCACGGCGATCCAGACGGCCAGGACGGCGCGCCGCCGCCGGAAGCAGAAGCGGCCCAGTCGGTACAGGTACGTGGCCATGGGCGGTCCCTCGGGTTCGGTCAGGACAGGTCTCGTCCCACCGTACGCGCAACTTTGTCAGGTGACAAAGTCGGGCGACATGTGCGTGTGACAGGGGCGATCGACGGAATCGTTCGACACAGTTGCCCGACCGTGGCGATACCCTGGCGGGATGGCTCATGTCCCCGCCTCCGAACGCCGCCCGCAGCTGGTCCAGGCCGCCATCGACCTGATGGCCCGGGAGGGGGTCGCCGCCGGCAGCACCCGGGCGATCGCGGCCGAGCTGGGCGTGGCACAGGCGACGGTGCACTACACCTTCGGCACCAAGAAGGACCTCTACCGGGCCGTCATCGAGCAGCTGACCGCCGAGTTCATCGGCTCCGTGCGCGCCGTCTCCCCCGGCGACGGCCCGTTCGGCGAGCAGGTCAGGACGCTGGTCCACGCCCTCTGGGAGAGCTCCACCGGCGAGGACGGGCGCTGCATGCTGCTGACCGAGTTCGCGGCGCTGGCGATGCGCGACCCCGACCTGCAGGAGATCATGCGCGCCCTGCAGTACGAGACCGAGGGCACCGCGGCCGAGATGATCACCGCGCTCGCCCGGGTGCACGACCTCCGGCTCGCCGTGCCCGCCGAGGAGATCGCCGTCCACTTCCTGAGCGGCTTCAACGGCCTGACCGACCGTTACCTGTCGCTGCGCGCCCCCGGCGAGCGGCCCGGCCCGGACACCCTGCGGGCCCTGGACGTGCTGGTGGCGACCACCGTCGGGCTCTGCCTGGCCGCGCCCGCCGACGTCTAGCGGAGCCGTTCCACCCGCCGACGTCCAGCGGAGCCGTTCCACCCGGAGAGCCGCCAGGCGGTCCCTACGGCTCGACGATCCGCACCGGCAGTTCGGCCAGCACCTCGCGCAGCGCGGCCGCGAAGCGCTCGTACTCGGCGCCGCGGGCCGAGCCCGGGCGGACGGCCAGCCCGATCCGGCGGCCCGGCGCGGGGGCGGCGAAGCGGACGGCGGCCAGCCGGTCGGTGCGTCCGGCCTCGACGTCCAGCGCGGTGGCGGGCAGCAGGGTCACCCCGAGGCCGCCGGCGACCAGTTGGACGAGGGTGGACAGGCCGGCCGCCTTGGTGGTCGAGCCCGCCGGGTCGACGCCCACCTCGCGGCAGATGTCCAGCGCCTGGTCCCGCAGGCAGTGGCCCTCCTCCAGCAGCAGCACGTCGAGGTCGAGCAACACGTCGCGCGGGACGTCGATCCGGCCGGCCAGCGGGTGGCCGGGCGGGGTGACCAGGACGAAGTCCTCGTCGAACAGCGGGATGTCCAGGGTCGGCGAGGTCCCGCCGGCCGGGAGCGCGAGCAGCAGGACGTCCAGGCGCCCGGCAGCCAGGCCCTCCAGCAGCGAGGGGGTGCGCTCCTCGTGGACGTGCAGCTCCAGCTCCGGGAAGCCGTCACGGACCAGCCGCAGCACATCGGGCAGCAGGTAGGGCGCGACGGTCGGGATGACGCCCAGGTGCAGCGGCCCGGTGAACGGCCGGCGGGCGGCCTCGACCTCCTCGGTGAGGGCCTGCAGCGAGGCGAGCACCCGCCGGGCGTGCTGGTGCACCCGCTCCCCCAGCTGGGTGACAATCACCTTGCGCGTCGTACGCTCGACCAGCTGCGCGCCCAGCGACTCCTCCAGCGCCGCGACGGCCCCGGACAGCGCGGGCTGGCTGGTCCCGGTGGCGGCGGCGGCCTCCCGGAAGTGCCGGTGCTCGGCCACCGCGACGAAGGCCCTCAGCTGGGCGACGGTCGGGGTGCGGGGGGCGCGGGCTGTGGCGCTCGCCACAGTCGCGCCGGCCTTGGCGGCGGCCGTCCGGCGGGAGCCCGGCCGCGACGTGGGGGATTCGGTACTGATAGCAATCTCCGATCAGACACATCAAGTCTAGCTATTTCCCCGATCAGTCCACGATGTGGAATCGTGATGCGTGTCCGGATTCCGGACAAACGCTCCCCACACCTCATTTCAGGAGAAGCGAACGTGCTCACGATCGGTGACAAGTTCCCCGAGTTCGACCTCAAGGCCTGTGTCGACCTGGAGGCCGCGAGCGCCTTCGCTGACATCAACCACAAGTCCTACGAGGGCAAGTGGAAGGTCGTCTTCTTCTGGCCGATGGACTTCACCTTCGTCTGCCCGACCGAGATCGCCGCGTTCGGCAAGCTGAACGACGAGTTCGCCGACCGCGACGCCCAGATCCTCGGCGTCTCCGGCGACTCCGAGTTCGTGCACCACGCCTGGCGCAAGGACCACAAGGACCTGCGCGACCTGCCCTTCCCGATGCTGGCCGACGTCAAGCACGACCTGATGCGCGCCTGCGGCGTCGAGGCCGAGGACGGCACCGCCCAGCGCGCCGTCTTCATCGTCGACCCGAACAACGAGATCCAGTTCGTCATGGTGACCGCCGGCTCCGTCGGCCGTAACCCCAAGGAGGTCCTGCGGGTGCTGGACGCCCTGCAGACCGACGAGCTGTGCCCGTGCAACTGGACCAAGGGCGAGGACACCCTCGACGCCCAGGCCCTGCTGGCGGGCTGACCCATGGCCCTCGACGACCTGAAGGCCGCCCTCCCGGACTACGCCAAGGACCTCAAGCTCAACCTGGGCTCGGTCATCGGCAACTCCGACCTCCCCGCCCAGCAGCTCTGGGGCACCGTGCTCTCCTGCGCGATGGCCACCCGCAGCCCCGGCCTGCTGCGCGAGCTGGAGCCCGAGGCCAAGGCCAACCTCTCCCCGGAGGCGTACACCGCCGCCAAGGGCGCGGCCGCGATCATGGGGATGAACAACGTCTACTACCGGACGCTGCACCTGCTCTCCGACAAGGAGTACAGCACGATGCGGGCCGGTCTGCGGATGAACATCATCGGCACCCCGGGCGTCGAGAAGATCGACTTCGAGCTCTGGTGCTTCGCGGTCTCCGCCATCAACGGCTGCGGCCAGTGCCTCGACTCGCACGAGGCCGTGCTGCGCAAGGCCGGCGTCGACCGTGAGGTCATCCAGGCGTCGATGAAGATCGCCGCCGTCCTGCAGGCCGTGGCCGGCGTCCTCGACGCCGAGGCCGCCCTGGTCGGCGTCACCGCCTGACCCCACCCGGCACCCGACGGGCCCCTCCCGGACATCACGTCCGCGAGGGGCCCGTCGTCGTTTCCGGCCGTCGTCGTTTCCGGTCAGTCCGTGACCGGCTGGGCGGCCGGCTTCGTGAGCGGGGTCGTGGACGTGGTCGCGTTCGTGGACGTGGTCGCGTTCGCGGGCGCCGACGCCGTCGCAGCCGCGCCCGGCCGTCCGGCGGCGGTGCGTTCGGCGGCCTCGCGGGCGGCTTCGAGCGCGGTGAAGACGGCCTGCCCGGCCTCGTTGCGGCGGCGCAGGTGGGTGATCACGGTGTTGGTGACGGCGATCAGCGGAACGGCCACGACCGCGCCACCGATACCGCCGATGATGCCGCCGGCCGCGACGCCGAGGACCACGCCCAGCGGGTGCACCCGGACGGCCCGGCCGAGGATCAGCGGCTGCAGGATGTGGCTCTCGACCTGCATCACCGCGATCAGCACCACCAGCACCATCAGCGCCGTCCACGGTCCCTGGGTGACCAGGGCGATCAGCACCGCGACAGTGCCGGTGACCAGCGCGCCGACCAGCGGGACGAAGGCCCCCAGGAAGATGATCACGGCCAGCGGCATCGCCAGCGGCACGCCCAGCAGGTCGATACCGATCCCGATGCAGACCGCGTCGATGAACGCCACGCACACGGTGCCGCGCACGTACGCGGTGAGCGTCGCCCAGGCCTTCGGGCCGGCGCCGGCCATCGCGAACCGGGACTGCCGGGGCAGGCCGCGCAGCGCCCAGTTCCAGATCCGCTCGCCGTCGTAGAGCAGGAAGAAGGTGGTGAAGAAGGTCATCAGCAGCGCGGTCAGCACCTCGACGGCGATCTGCGCGCCGGTGATCGAGGCCGAGGTGAGCTGATCGGTGTTGGTGGTGATCGCCTTGGTGATCTGGTCGGCGAAGTCCTTGATCTGCTGCTGGGTCAGGTGCAGCGGCCCGGTGATCAGCCAGTCCCGCAGCTGGTTGACACCGTCCTTGACCTGGGCGGTGACGTCCGGCAGGTTGGTGCTCACCTGCCAGACCACGAACCAGCCGACCAGCCCGATCCCGGCCAGGCCGCTCAGGAACACCACGCCCGCCGCCAGTGAGCGCGGCGCCCGGCGCCGGCGCAGCCAGGACACCGAGGGTTCCAGCAGAGCGGCGATCAGCAGCGAGGCCAGCACCGAGAAGGCGACCAGCCGCAGCATGTCGACCACGTAGAAGACGACGTAGAGCGCGGCGCCGAGCAGCAGCAGCCGCCAGGTCGACTCGGCGGCGACCCGCAGCCCCCACGGCAGCGCCTCGGCGGGGGTGGCGGGCCGGCCGGGGTGGTACTCCCGTCCGAGGCCCGCGTGCGCGGTGGGCGCGACCGGGGCCGCGGCGGCGGGCGCGGGCACCCCGGCGACCGCCGGGCCCGTCGGCACCGCGGCTGCCGGAGCGGGTTCGGTCAAGGGCGCCGGTGCCGGGCCGGGCGTCTCGACGACCGCCGGTACGCGCCCCTCGGCCACTGCCTGTTCGTGGGCCAGCGGGTGCCCGTCGGCCAGTGCGGGGACGGCGAGTTCGTGCGGGTCGGCCGCCATCGCGGCGCGTCGGCGCCGTTCGATCACGGCGGCCGCGCTCGCCACCACGGCCATCCCCTTGGCCACGGCCTTGAAGGCCTTTCCGCCCCGCGCCATCCTCGCTACCACCGCTCCCCTGCCCGCCCGCCGTGCCCGGCGGTACGCCGCGGGTCACACCGCGGCCGTCAGGGATGACGCTACCCGGCGGGGGCGCGGCGAGTCCGGTCGCCGGTGGGTTCGATTCGAGCGTCCTGCCGCGAGAACACGGGCAAATCACCCTGTTCCGGGTGGTTTCGGGCGCGATTTCCTGGGGAGGAGTCGGGACGAGAGCCCGGAGGCTTCGTCTCCGGACGCCTCGGGAGCCAACCGCCGGCGGACCGGCCGGTGCGGGAAGCATCCAGGACCCCTTCCCGTCCCCGCGTCCGCACCAGAACCGCACCGCCCGAGCGCGCACTGGTCAGCGCGGCCCGGGCGGCGCGGTTCGCCTTCGCCGGACCGGCCCCACGGACGGCCGGGGCCCGGGCGGGAAATGCTCGGGCCCGGGCGGGAGATGCGGGAGAGGCGGGAAATGACGACGGCCCCCGGTCACCCGCCCCGCGAGGGCGAGCGGCCGGGGGCCGTCCGGAGTCACGCCGCCGTGGCGGCGGTCGCTCCTAGTACCAGTTGTGGGCCTGCCAGAACGACCAGGCGCCACAGGGGCTGCCGTAGCGGCTGTTCATGTAGCTGAGGCCCCACTTGATCTGGGTGGCCGGGTTGGTGCGCCAGTCGGCACCGGCCGAGGCCATCTTGGTGCCCGGGAGCGCCTGGACCAGGCCGTACGCGCCGGAGCTCTTGTTCGTCGCGGTGTAGTCCCAGCCGCTCTCGCGCTTCACGATCTGGCTGAAGCACTGGAACTGGGCGTCGTTGCCGACGATCTGCCGCGCCATGTCCTGGACGGAGCCGGGACTGACCGAGACGGGGGGCGCGCTGTCGTCGACGGCGGTCATCGCCGAACGGGCCTTCGACCGGTTGGCGGCCTCGGCCTTGCGCTGGTCGTCGGCAGCCTTGGCAGCCTTCTCCGCGTCGGCCTTGGCCTGGGCATCGGCCTTCGCCTGGGCGTCCGCGGCGGCCTTCTGGCGCGCGGCCTCCTCGGCGGCCTTCTGCTCCGCGGCGGCCTTGGCGGCGGCGTCGGCGGAGGCCTGCTGGGCGGATGCCTGCTGGCCGATGTTGTCACTGATGGTCTGCGCCTGGGCGCCAGAGGGGACTTCGGCAAGCAGGGTCGCGCCGGCGGCGACATCGACCGTCTGCGTGGTCTTGCCCTCGCTGCCCGAGGCCATGCCCACGACGGCACCGACTGCGGTGACGGCGGTGGCGGAGGCCACAGCAACTCCCCGGACCGAGATCCGAGTCACATGGATTCCTTCCAGCATCGCCCACGCGTGACCGTACGGGCGTTACATGCCCCTTGGCACGGACCTCCCACAGTGCTCTGGTCACGGGAGGTGCTGGCCCGGCGTCCGGCCGAGGTGAGGCGACCGGGCGTTGGAATCGGGCGGCGTACGGCTCATCGGTTTTCAATTGTGCGTCCACCGACCGGAGTTGGCGGACCTTCCGGGCCTGACTTCCGGAGTCCGGAAGCCCTGCCGCGCCGTACGCGGGGCCTGACAGAACCCTCACCATGCCGCACCGGGCGCTGTCGACGCAATTCCCGCCCGCGTGGCGCATGTCACATTCACCGCCCGGGAGTTCCCCGGACGGAAAGCCACTCGATGTGATGAAACGGATGGGGCCCGCTCCGTCAGGAGCGGGCCCCGGGGCACCAGTTGACCGTATTGTCCGACTATGTCCCGATCAGGGACGGATCACGGGTGGATGTCCTCCAGCATCTCCGTGACCAGCGCCGCGATCGGCGAACGCTCCGAGCGCGTGAGCGTGATGTGGGCGAAGAGCGGGTGGCCCTTCAGCTTCTCCACCACGGCCACCACCCCGTCGTACCGGCCCACCCGGAGGTTGTCCCGCTGCGCCACGTCGTGGGTGAGCACCACCCGCGAGCCCTGGCCGATCCGGGACAGCACCGTCAGCAGGACGTTGCGCTCCAGCGACTGCGCCTCGTCCACGATCACGAAGGCGTCGTGCAGCGAGCGCCCCCGGATGTGGGTCAGCGGCAGCACCTCCAGCATCCCGCGGGAGATGACCTCCTCGATCACGTCCGGCGTGGTGACGGCGGAGAGGGTGTCGAAGACCGCCTGCGCCCAGGGGCCCATCTTCTCCGCCTCGGAGCCCGGCAGGTAGCCGAGCTCCTGGCCGCCGACCGCGTACAGCGGCCGGAAGACCATCACCTTGCGGTGCTGCCTCCGCTCCAGCACCGCCTCCAGACCCGCGCACAGCGCCAGCGCCGACTTGCCGGTGCCGGCCCGGCCGCCCATCGACACGATGCCGATGTCCGGGTCCAGCAGCAGGTCCAGCGCCACCCGCTGCTCGGCGCTGCGCCCGCGCAGCCCGAACGCCTCGCGCTCCCCGCGCACCAGCCGGACCCGGCCGTCGCCGGTGACCCGGCCGAGCGCGCGGCCGCGCTCCGAGGTGAGCACCAGCCCGGTGTGGACCGGGAGCTCGTCGGCGCCGTCGACGTCCACCCCGGCCTCGTGCCCGGCCGAGAACAGCGCGTCCACCTGGTCGGCCGGGACGTGCAGTTCGGACATGCCCGTCCAGCCGGAGGTGATCGCCAGCTCGGCCCGGTACTCCTCGGCGAGCAGACCGACCGAGCTGGCCTTGATCCGCAGCGGCAGGTCCTTGGAGACGACGGTGACGTCGTAGCCCTCGGCCTGCAGGTTGCGGGCGACCGCCAGGATCCGGGTGTCCGCCTCGCCGCCGCCTGCGCGGTAGCCCGCCGGCAGTATCGACGTGTCGGAGTGGTTGAGCTCGACCCGGATGGTGCCCCCGAGCTCCCCCACCGGGATCGGCTCGTCGAGCCGGCCGTGGCGGATCCGGTAGTCGTCGAGCAGCCGCAGCGCCTGGCGGGCGAAGTAGCCCAGCTCCGGATGGTGCCGCTTGGCTTCCAGCTCGGTGACGACCACCACGGGGAGGACGACCTCGTGCTCCTCGAAGCGGGTCATGGCGAGCGGGTCCGCCAGGAGCACGCTGGTGTCGAGAACGTACGTGCGCCGGTCTGGTGTCCGGCGGCTCTTGGAACTGACCACTAGGCCTCCAGAGCGGATGACCCTGCGTCATCCGCGGCAAGCCGGCCCCGCTGCCCCGGTGGCCTCGGGACCGGACTGACTGGAGTATTCCCAGGCGGGGGGCGGTGCATTCGCGCCCCCGGAGAACTGACGGATCATTGTCGGTGAACGTTTGGCCTCGGCCCGGAGCCGGGTAGGCCAGGCCTACGGCGGTCATTTCGCCCCGAGGCCGGGGCCGGGGTCCCGGCCTCGGGGCCTCCGACGCGGGACGGGTGGGCCCGGGGCAGGACCGACCCGGGTCCGGCGTAGGACCGCTGTGGGACTGCCGTGGGACCGCTGTGGGACTGCCGTGGGACCTGCGGGACCGACGTGGGTCCGACGTGGGGTTAGAGGCCCATCCGCCGGTGGCGCTGCTCGAACGCGCGCAGGGCGCGCAGGAAGTCGACCTTGCGGAAGGCCGGCCAGTACGCCTCGCAGAAGTAGAACTCGCTGTGCGCGCTCTGCCAGAGCAGGAAGCCGGACAGCCGCTGCTCGCCCGAGGTGCGGATGATCAGGTCCGGGTCGGGCTGGTTGCGGGTGTAGAGGTGCTCGGAGATGTGCTCGACGGTCAGGACCTCGGCCAGTTCCTCGATCGAGGTGCCGCGCCCGGCCTGCTCCTGGAGCAGCGAGCGGACGGCGTCGGCGATCTCGTGCCGGCCGCCGTAGCCGACCGCGACGTTGACCGTGATGCCGTCGATGTCGGCGGTCTCGTCCGCGGCGCGCTTGAGCACGTCGGCGGTGTGCTGCGGGAGCAGGTCCAGCGCGCCGACCGGGTGGACCCGCCAGCGGCGGGCGGCGGCCAGGCCGGTGACGGCGTCCTCGATGATGCCGAGCAGCGGGACCAGCTCGTCGGCCGGGCGGTCCAGGTTGTCGGTGGAGAGCATCCAGAGGGTGACGACCTTGACGTGGGTCTCGTCGCACCAGCCGAGGAACTCGGTGATCTTGTCGGCGCCGCGCTGGTGTCCGTACGCGGTGGACCCGCCGGTGGCCTTGGCCCAGCGGCGGTTGCCGTCCAGGATCACGCCGATGTGGTGCGGAGTGCGCGCGAGGTGGACCTCGACCCGGCGGCCGTAGAGCCCGTACATCCCGCCGAGCAGGGTGCGCAGCCCCGGCGTCCGTTCCACGACATCGCGCAGACCCATGGTTCCCGGACCCCTCCGTGCTCGTTCAGCTGGTGCGTCAACGCCCCGGCGCAGCCTACTCCCGCACGCAGGTGCACGGTAAAGCCGCAGGTAGCGGTCTGGTCACGGTCCTGTGCGAAGTCTGTCGCGAGGGGCGTGCCGGGGGTCGCGAGGCGGTCCTCCGGAGGCCGCGGGGGCGTCGGGAAGGGGCCGCGCGGGGGTCCCGGCGGTGCGGACACGGAACGGTCTCCGAATCCTTAACGGAACCGTAAGCCGACGTTCCGATGCTTGACGACCCGCAATGGTCTAGTCCAGCTTTTGATCCGGGACGGAACGATCCGCTCACCGGTCCCGAACCGGTCCCCGATCAGTCCCGAACCGGCTCGTCCTTGACGCAATGCCCTCCCCCACACGCGGCCGCCGCGCCCCCCACCGCGGCGGCCGCTCCTCCCCCAGGAGCGTCGCCCCATGGCCCGTACGCTGAACCAGCCCTCGCACAAGCGGCGGCGCAGCCCCCTCCCGGCCGTCGCGGCCGGCGCCACCGCCCTCGCCCTGGCCGGCGGCGGGCTGGCCCTGTTCGCCGGCGGCGCCAGCGCCGCGGTCGGCAACCTCGTCACCAACGGCGGCTTCGACGGCGGGCTGGCCGGCTGGAGCTGCGCCGGCGCCGCGACCGCCGTCTCCTCGCCGGTCCACTCCGGCACCGGCGCCCTGCAGGCCACCCCGGGCGCCGGCGACACCGCCGAGTGCACCCAGACCGTCAGCGTGCTGCCCAACACCAGCTACACGCTGAGCGCATGGGTCCAGGGCCCGTACGTCTACCTCGGCGCGCGCGGCGCCGGCGGCACCGACCCGTCGACCTGGTCGAACCAGAACAGCTGGAACCAGCTGTCCACCACCTTCACCACCGGGGCGAACGCCACCAGCGTCACCCTCTACCTGCACGGCTGGTACGGCCAGAGCGCCTACCTCGCCGACGACGTCGCGCTGATCGGCCCCGGCGGCACCGGCACCCCCTCGCCGACCGCCACCCCCACGTCCACTCCCACTCCCACGCCGACCGCGACGGCCACCGCCACGCCCACCAGGACGGCGACCCCGACCGCGACGCCGACCCCCACGGTCACTCCTACGGGAACGCCCACCGCCACCCCGACCGGCACCACTCCGCCGGCCACCGGCCTGCCGGCGCACGCGGTCACCGGCTACTGGCAGAACTTCGACAACAACTCGACCCCGCAGCGCCTGAGCGACGTCCAGAGCGCGTACGACATCATCGCGGTCTCCTTCGCCGACGCCGTGCCGACCCGGGCCGGCGCGATCAGCTTCACCCTGGACCCGGGCCTGTCCAAGGCGCTCGGCGGCTACACCGACGCCCAGTTCCGCGCCGACGTCAAGGCCAAGCAGGCGGCGGGCAAGAAGGTCGTCCTCTCCATCGGCGGCCAGAACGGCGCGATCACCGTCGGGGACGCCACCGCCGGCGCCAACTTCGCCGACAGCGCCTACGCGATCATCAAGGACTACGGCTTCGACGGCATCGACGTCGACCTGGAGAACGGCGTCCAGGCCGGTCCGCTCGGCGACGCGCTGCACGCCCTGCAGGCCAAGGCCGGCTCCGGCTTCGTCCTGACCATGGCGCCCGAGACCATCGGGATGTACGACACCTCCGGCGCCTACTTCCAGCTGGCGCTGAGGACCAAGGACATCCTCACCGTCGTCAACACCCAGTTCTACAACTCGGGCGGCATGAACGGCTGCGACGGCAAGGTCTACAACCAGGGCACCATCGACTTCATCACCTCGCAGGTCTGCACCCAGATCCAGGGCGGCCTGCGGCCGGACCAGGTCGGCATCGGCGTCCCGGCCTCCAGCCGGGCGGCGGGCGGCGGCTACGTCCCGCCGGCCGTGGTGAACAACGCGCTGGACTGCCTGGCCACCGGCAACAACTGCGGGAGCTTCGTGCCGCCGGCCAAGTGGCCCACCATCCGCGGCGCGATGACCTGGTCCACCAACTGGGACGCCAACAACGGCAACGCGTTCTCCAACGCGGTCGGCCCGTTCGTCCACAAGATGCCGTAGTCGCCCCGCACGACACGCCTCTCGGACTCACCTCCCCCGGCGCGCCGCTCCTTGAGGGTGGGGCCCGCGCGCCGGCGGCGGGGCCCGCCGTACCGGACCGGTACGGCGGGCCCTTCCGCGTCCGTCCCCTCCGACCGCCGACCGCCGTGGGCCGCGGGCCGCGGGGCGCGGGCTATCCGGCCAGCACCGCGGTGAGCGCCCCGAGCAGCAGGAACGGGCCCACCGGGACGTCGAGTCCGCGCACCGGGCGCCGACGGACCAGCGCGGCGGCGGCCCGCAGCACCGCCCAGACGCCGGCCAGCACCACCGCCGCGAACAGCCCGCCGAGCGCCACCGACCAGCCGTACCAGCCGAGGAGCCCGCCCAGCGCGAACCCGAGCGGGGAGTCGCCGGGCCCCAACGCCCGGGCCCAGACGGCCAGTTCGAGCACCGCCCCGACCGCGATCGCCACCAGCAGGCAGCGCGGCAGCACCCCGGGGCGCCCCTCGGTGACCGCGGCCACCGACAGCAGCACGGCCACCCCGCCGAGCAGCGGCACGGTCAGCCGGTACGGCAGCCGGCGCACCCGGGCGTCGACGAAGCCGAGCGCCACCCCGAGCGCGGCCGCCCAGGCCAGCGCCGCGGCGACCGGCCCGTCCGCCGCGTACGCCACGGCGACGGCGACGGCCGCCGCGACCGGCTCCACCGTCCACGGGCCCACGCCCAGCCGCTCCCGGCAGCCCGGGCAGCGCCCGGTCGGCGGCAGCAGAAGCACCCCGCGCCCGCACGACGGGCAGGTCTCGCACCACGGTTCGCCCTCCGGCACGGCGAACCTGGCGACCAGCCCGCGCAGCGGCACGGCCGCCAGGAGACCGACCAGCACCGCCGCGACCACGACCGGTACCACCGGCGCACCCCCTCCTCGATCGAGCACCGGCCACATCCTCCCGCGCCGGGCGGTGTGCCGTCCGCTCCCGGAGGCGTCGTCCGAGCGCGGGGCAATGCGCCGCTCGGTGTGCCGTCCGTCTCGTTCCGGGCCGCGACCGGCCCGCGTTCCTCGCGTACGGGAGCATTCCGGACACCGCACGCACCCTTTGGAAGGCCCGCCGACGCCCCCGCCTGCCGATCCAAGGAGGCCCCTCGGACCCCCTCGGATCACCTTCCCGGAGAGCCGCCGCAGCGGTCGTCCGTACCCCTAAAGTAGTCAGACATGCAGGTCATCCAGTCCAGCAAGCTCGCCAATGTCTGCTACGACATCCGTGGCCCGGTGCTCGACGAGGCGATGCGGCTGGAGGAACAGGGCCACCGCATCCTCAAGCTCAACACCGGCAACCCGGCCACCTTCGGCTTCGAGGCGCCGCCGGAGATCCTCCAGGACATCCTGCGCAACCTCTCCACCGCGCACGGGTACGGCGACTCCAAGGGCCTGCTCTCCGCCCGCCGCGCGGTGGTCATGCACTACGAGGACCGCGGGCTGCACGGCCTCTCCGTCGACGACGTCTTCCTGGGCAACGGCGTCTCCGAGCTGATCCAGCTCGCGATGACCGCGCTGCTGGACGACGGCGACGAGGTGCTCGTCCCGGCGCCGGACTACCCGCTGTGGACCGCCTCGGTCTCGCTGGCCGGCGGCACCGCGGTGCACTACCGCTGCGACGAGCAGTCCGAGTGGTACCCGGACCTCGCCGACATCGAGGCCAAGGTCACCGACCGGACCAGGGCCATCGTGGTGATCAACCCGAACAACCCGACCGGTGCGGTCTACCCGCGCGCGGTGCTGGAGGGGATCGCGGAGATCGCCCGCCGGCACGACCTGGTGGTCTACGCGGACGAGATCTACGACAAGATCCTCTACGACGACGCCGAGCACGTCCCGCTGGCCACCCTGGCCCCGGACCTCTTCTGCGTCACCTTCAACGGCCTCTCCAAGGCGTACCGCGTCGCGGGCTTCCGCTCCGGCTGGATGGTGCTGTCCGGCGACCGGAGCCGGGCCCACAGCTACATCGAGGGCCTCACCGTGCTCGCCTCGATGCGGCTGTGCGCCAACATGCCCGCCCAGCACGCGGTGGCCGCCGCGCTCGGCGGCCGGCAGTCGATCCGCGACCTGGTGCTCCCGGGCGGCCGGCTGCTCGCCTCGCGCGACGCCGCGTACGAGCTGCTGAACCAGATCCCGGGCGTCAGCTGCGTCAAACCCAAGGGCGCCCTGTACGCGTTCCCGCGGCTGGACCCGAAGGTCCACAAGATCAAGGACGACGCCCAGATGGTGCTCGACCTGCTGCGCTCCCAGCGCATCCTGCTGGTCCAGGGCACCGGCTTCAACTGGCCCGAGCCGGACCACTTCCGGCTGGTCACCCTGCCCCGCGCCGAGGAGATCACCGACGCCGTGACCCGTATCGGCGACTTCCTCTCGGGCTACGCACAGCCGTGATCGACGGCCGTCGAACGCGTGTAGGATTCGCGCGCGTCGGTGGCTCGGCGCCCCACGTCCGAGCCCTGGGGGGCGGACCGGCCAGGTCGTGACGGCGGTCCGGGCCGACGCGGATCCGGGCGCCGCCGGCGGCCCCTTCCTGCCCTCCGTGCCCCACTCACGCAAGGGAACGGACCGCTCCACATGCCTCGCACCAGACTCTCCCGTGCCCGGGCGGCCGCCGCCGTCGCCGGTACGGCCGTCGCCCTGCTCGCCGCCCTGCCGGCCACCCCGGCCAGCGCCCTCAACGGTGGGTTCATCGCCCCCAAGGCCAGCACCCTGGTGAACGCCCACAGCGGCAAGTGCCTGGAGATCGCCGACTGGCGCACCGACAACGGCGCCCCCGCCCGCCAGTGGGACTGCCACGGCGGCGCCAACCAGATGTGGGACTTCGTGCCGCTCGAGGGCGGCTACGCCCTGGTCAACCGCTTCTCCGGCAAGTGCCTGGAGATCGCCGACTGGTCGCAGGACGACGGTGCCCCGGCCCGCCAGTGGGACTGCCACGGCGGCTGGAACCAGCACTGGAACTACGCCGGCTCCATCGGCTCGCAGAACGAGCTCGGCCTCCAGAACCTCAACTCGGCCGCCAAGCTGGAGATCGCCGACTGGCGCACCGACAACGGCGCCCCCGCTCGCCAGTGGCGCAGCCAGGCCCCTTACGTCCAGGACGGGAACAAGGCCTGGATCACCGCGATCAAGCGCACCTGATCCCTCGCCGCCCGGCCGTCGCGGACACCCGCCGCGGCCGGGTCGGCCCCGGCCCGACGCGGCCGAGGTCCGCGCGGGCGGGCTGGTCCGGAAAGCACTACGGCCGGAGTCCCTGGCCGGACGATCTCCTTGGTCGGGGAAAGATCGTCCGGCGGAACTCCGGCCGTCCTGTCGCTCGGCGGGTGCGCGGTTCGTGCCGCGCGCCCGCCTCTCGCTCGGTTGAGGCTCAGGCTCAGCCGAGGCGCGCGACCAGGCTCCGGTACTCGTCCCACAGCTCCTTCGGCGTGTGGTCGCCGAAGGTCTCCAGGTGGGCCGGCACGAGGGCGGCCTCCTGGCGCCAGATGTCGGCGTCCACGGTGAAGAGCAGGTCGAGGTCCTCCTGGGACAGCTTCAGGTCGCCGAGGTCGAAGCCCTCGACGGTCGGCAGCACGCCGATCGGGGTCTCCACGCCCTCGCCGGTGCCCTCCAGGCGCTCGACGATCCACTTCAGCACGCGGCTGTTCTCGCCGTAGCCGGGCCAGACGAACTTGCCCTCGGCGTTCTTGCGGAACCAGTTGACGTAGTAGATCTTCGGCAGCTTGGCGGCGTCCGCCTGGGCGCCGACCTTCAGCCAGTGGGCGAAGTAGTCGCCCATGTTGTAGCCGCAGAACGGCAGCATCGCGAACGGGTCGCGACGCAGCTCGCCGACGGTGCCCTCGGCGGCGGCGGTCTTCTCGGAGGCGATGTTGGCGCCGAGGAAGACGCCGTGCTGCCAGTCGAAGGACTCGGTCACCAGCGGGACGGCGGTGGCGCGGCGGCCGCCGAACAGGATCGCCGAGATCGGCACGCCCGCCGGGTCCTCCCACTCGGGGGCGATGGTCGGGCACTGCGCGGCCGGGACGGCGAAGCGGGCGTTCGGGTGGGCGGCCGGGGTGCCGGACTCGGGGGTCCAGTCGTTGCCGCGCCAGTCGGTCAGGTGCGCCGGGGGCTCCTCGGTGAGGCCCTCCCACCACACGTCGCCGTCGTCGGTGAGGGCGACGTTGGTGAAGACCGTGTTGCCCCAGAGGGTCTCGATGGCGTTGGCGTTGGTGTCCACGCCGGTGCCGGGGGCGACGCCGAAGAAGCCGGCCTCGGGGTTGATGGCGTACAGACGGCCGTCGGCGCCGAAGCGCATCCAGGCGATGTCGTCACCGATCGTCTCGACCTTCCAGCCCGGGACGGTCGGCTGGAGCATGGCCAGGTTGGTCTTGCCGCAGGCCGAGGGGAAGGCGGCCGCGACGTACGTGGGCTGCGCCTCGCCCGTGGGGCCGGCCGGCGGGGTGAGCTTCAGGATGAGCATGTGCTCGGCCAGCCAGCCCTCGTCGCGGGCCATGGTCGAGGCGATGCGCAGCGCGTAGCACTTCTTGCCGAGCAGGGCGTTGCCGCCGTAGCCCGAGCCGAAGGACCAGATCTCCTTGGTCTCCGGGAAGTGCGAGATGTACTTGGTGGTGCTGCACGGCCACGGCACGTCCGCCTCGCCCTCGGCGAGCGGGGCGCCGACGGTGTGCACGGCCTTGACGAAGTCGCCGTCCTCGCCGAGCTGGTCCAGCACCGCGCGGCCCATCCGGGTCATCACGCGCATCGAGACGGCGACGTAGGCGGAGTCGGTGATCTCGACGCCGTACGCGGCCAGCGGGGAGCCGACCGGGCCCATCGAGAAGGGCACGACGTACATCGTGCGGCCCTTCATCGCGCCGCGGAACAGCCCCTGCTCGCCCTGGAAGACCTCGCGCATCTCGGCGGGGGCCTTCCAGTTGTTGGTCGGTCCGGCGTCCTTCTCCTGCTCGGAGCAGATGTAGGTGCGGTCCTCCACGCGCGCCACGTCCGTCGGGTCCGAGGCGGCGTAGTAGGAGTTGGGGCGCTTGTCCTCGTCGAGCTTCTTGAAGGTGCCCTGATCCACCAGCAGGTCCGCGAGGCGGTGGTACTCCTCGTCGGAACCGTCGCACCACTCGATGCGGTCCGGCTGGGTGAGCTCGGCGATCTCGCTCACCCAAGCGAGCAGCTGCTTGTGGCGGGTGGGCGCGGATGCGCTGAGAGCAGAGATCTCGTACGACACGATCGCTCCGTTTCACGCCATCTCGGCGAAGAGACGGCGTTGCGGGGGTCTGAGGGTGCTTGCAGCGTAGCTCCGGGCCCAAGGCCGGAACGCCCCCCAGCGTCGAAATTGACGCATCTTTTACTACAGTAAGTATGATTACTGGCCAGTAGCAGGTCACTCACGTCCGGGACGGAGTGGGCGGGGCCACACTCCAAATACTCCAAAACGTCTAAGAGTGATGATCGCCACTTCCTACGCGCGAGTAACCTACGGATGCGTAGGTAGCCGGTAGCATGCTGCCCATGACTGCTGCCGCTCTCGCCGAGAGCCTCGCGGAGGGCCCTGCCGAGCACAGGGAGAGCAAGCCGAAGTGGCGCGGCTGGCTGCATGCCGGGATGTTCCCGGCCACGGTGGCCGCCGGGATCGTGCTGATCTGCCTGGCCGACTCCACACCTGCCAAGATCGCGTGCGCGATCTACTCGGCCACCGCCTGGCTGCTGTTCGGGGTCAGCGCGGTGTACCACCGCTTCGACTGGGGCCCGCGCGGCGACGCCGTGCTGCGCCGGCTGGACCACGCGAACATCTTCCTGATCATCGCGGGCACCTACACGCCGTTCACGATCCTGCTGCTCAAGGGCGCGAGCCAGCAGCTGCTGCTCTGGGTGGCCTGGGGCGGCGCGCTCGCCGGGATCGCGTTCCGGGTGTTCTGGGTCGGCGCGCCGCGCTGGCTGTACACCCCGGTGTACATCGCGCTGGGCTGGGCCGCCGCGTTCTTCCTGCCGGACTTCCTGCACGCCGGCGGGGTCGCCGTACTGGTGCTGATGATCGTCGGCGGAGTGCTCTACAGCATCGGCGGCGTGGTGTACGGGCTCAAGCGGCCCGATCCGTCACCGCGCTGGTTCGGCTTCCACGAGGTGTTCCACGCCTTCACCCTCGGGGCGTTCATCGTGCAGTACGTCGGCGTCTCACTGGTGGCGTACAGCACGGCCGGCTGAACCCGGCGCTCCACGACGGGCGGTCGCACGGTCCACGGACCGGGCGGCCGCCCGTTCCGCCGTCCAGGGCCGCTCGTACGGGGCCCGGATCTGCGGGCGGCGCGCGTACGGAGCGTGGTCGGCCGCGCCCGGCTCCGAATGCGGGGCGGCGTCCTGGTGCCCTTCCGGCACCTCGGGCGACTCGAGCGCCTCGGGCGACTCGAGCGCCTCGGGCGACTCGCTCCCGCCGTGCCCCTCGTGGACCCGGTACCCGGCGCGCCCCCCGCGCTCCTCGTACGCGTCGTACCGGTCGTAGGCCTCGTGCTCCCGACGCCCCTGGTGCTCGGCCCGCGCCGCCCGCGCCGCCCGCGCCGCCCGCGCCGCGTGTTCCGCGGGCGACGACGGCGTGGGCAGCGCCGCCGGCGCCGGCCGCACCACGGAGGCGGAGCCGCCGCGGGCCTGCCGGGCGTCCAGCGCCTCGCGGGCCCGGCGGCAGCGCTCGCAGTGCGCGGCGTCCGGGACGCCGCGGCGCGGACGGTGCCGGACCGGGGCCGGCCTGCCGTGCAGGGCCCGCCAGCGGCGGCCGACGTAGACCATGAGCAGCACGGTCTCGACCCCGGCGACCCCCAGGACCAGCAGGGCGCCGTTGATCAGATAGGCCGCGACCACGGCCAGCGCGGAGGCCACCACCGCCGCCGCGCCCCACACCTGGGCGCTCGCCCGCCTGTCGTCCGTGTCGGCCACTTCGGCTCCCCTTTCCCCGGTGCCGGGCTCGTGGTCGGCTCCTGCCGCCCCACCCCTTCTCCGCTCTCGGCACGTGTCGGCCAGCACTGACCGATTGCCACATCGTATCTACCGTCAGTCACTCCGAACCGCCCTCGGGGGGCGAACGACAGATCAACGTTGCGTCAATTCCTTGTGCTGAAGCAGCACTTCCAGGACACACCACGGAGCGTGACGGGGTGACGACCGCACTCATCATGTTGACTGTCGCCATCTTTTGAGAGTTACTGTCATTTGAGAGGAACTTCCACAGAAGCGCCCTGGAGGCCACCGTGCCCGCCGCACCGCCCGCCACCGTCACCGACACCACGGCCGTCGCCGCACCCGACCCACGCCGCCGGCTCGCCCTGATCGCCGTCGCCCTGAGCGTCCTGGTGATCAGCTTCGACATGACGATCCTCAACGTCGCCCTGCCCACGCTCGCCTCGCAGCTGCGGGCCACCACCGGCCAGCAGCAGTGGATCGTCGACGCCTACACCGTGGTCTTCGCCGCCGCGATGCTCCCGGCCGGACTGCTCGGCGACCGCTTCGGCCGCCGCCGCACGCTCACCGCCGGGCTCGCGCTGTTCGCCCTGGCCTCCGTCGTCGGCATGCTCACCCACTCCCCCGCCACCCTGATCGCCGCCCGCGCCGGGATGGGCCTGGCCGGCGCGCTGGTCATGCCGATGTCCCTGGCGGTGATCCCCGGCCTCTTCCCGCCCGCCGAACAGCGCCGGGCCACCTCGGTCCTGGCCGCCGCGCTCGCCGCCGGGGCCCCGCTCGGCCCGCTGATCGGCGGCTTCCTGCTGCAGCACTTCTGGTGGGGCTCGGTCTTCGCGATCAACGTCCCGCTGACCGCGATCGGCATCGTCGCCTGCGTGCTGCTGCTGCCCGAGAGCCGCAACCCCACCGCGCCCCGGATCGACCTGATCGCCACCGTGCTCTCCGCCACCGGCCTCGGCGCACTCACCTACGGCATCATCGAGGGCTCCGAACGCGGCTGGACCGACCCGCTGGTGCCCGCCACCCTGGCCGGCTCGGTGCTCGCCCTCACCGTCCTGGTACTGCGCAGCCGCCGCCGGCGGGAACCGATGCTCGACCTCGCCCTGCTCGCCGACCGGACCTTCCGCTGGTCCTCCGGCGCGGCGACGCTGATCTCCTTCGTCCTGTTCGGCGCCTTCTTCGTGCTCCCGCTCTACTTCCAGAGCGTGCTCGGCACCGACGCCCTCGGCAGCGGGCTGCGGCTGATGCCGATGATGCTCGGACTGATCGCGGCCGCCAAGCTCACCGACCCGCTGGTCGACCGGCTCGGCGCCCGTACGGTGATCGTCCTCGGCCTGGCCGTGCTCGCCGCCGCCCTGCTGTTCGGCAGCCGGACCGGCGCCCACGACGGCTACGGGCGGGCCGCGCTCTGGCTCAGCGTGCTCGGGATCGGCATGGGCCTGTCGCTGATCACCGCCCAGGCCTCCGCCCTGGCCACACTGCCGGCCGCCCGGGCCGGGGTCGGCTCCGGACTGCTGCAGACCCTGCGGCAGGTCGGCGGCGCACTCGGCATCGCCGTCTTCGGCAGTCTGCTGTCCGGGGTCTACCGGGGTGCGCTGGACACCGGCGGGCTGCCCGCCGAGGCCGCGCACCGGGCCGGGGAGTCGGTGGTCGCCGCCGACGCGATCGCCCGGGCCGGGGGCGGGCCGGCGCTCGGCGCCTCCGCCCACGCGGCGTACGTGCACGGCATGGGGGTGGTGCTGCTGGTCTCCGGGCTGGTCGCGGTGGTCTCGGCGGTGCTGGTCGCGGCCCGGATGCCCGGGGACGGCGCCACCGCCGCCCGCGGTCGCGGCGGCCCCGCCCACTCGGATCCCCCTACCGCCGCCGGAGATCACGGATAATCGGAGGCATGACGCCCCAGCGACCGACCGCGGCCCCTCCGGACGCCCCGACCAACCCGGTCCAGGCGATACTGGAGGCGCCGCTGTCGCTGCGCGAGCGCAAGAAGCTGAAGACCCGCCAGACCATCCGCCGCGAGGCGTACCGGCTGATCGACGAACAGGGCTACGAGAACACCACGGTGGAGCAGATCGCCGCCGCCGCCGAGGTCTCGCCGTCCACCTTCTTCCGGTACTTCGCCACCAAGGAGGACCTGGTCCTCTCCGACGAGTACGACCCGGCGATCATCACCGCCCTGCTGGCACGGCCCGCCGGGGAGCCCTTCCTCACCTCCTGCCGGAAGGCCATGGGTGACCTGATCCACCAGCTGCTCGAGCACGAGCGCGAGGAGCTGTTCACCCGGATGCGGCTGGTCACGGAGGTCCCCGCGCTGCGCGCCGGGGTCTACCGCAGCAGCAACAACCCGCAGCAGCTGTTCCTCACCGTGCTCACCCGGCGGGCCGGCGTCGAGGAGCCCACCTTCGAGATGCGCCTCACCGCCGCCGCCGTCGCGGCCGCCACCACCGAAGCCCTCCTGCGGTGGGCCGCGAGCGACGGCCGGGAGGACATCGCGGACCTGGTCGACCACACCTTCGCGGTGCTGGGGAGCGGCTTCGCCGGGGTCTGACCCCGGTACGTCCGGGTGTGGCCCCTGCTCCGGGTGTGGCCCCTGTAGACGTGACCCCTAGAGAGGGGAGAGCAGCGCGGCACAGGGGAGAACAGCGGGGCCCGGTCCGCTCGGCCGGGCCCCGCTCCCCCCTCACCCGCGGCGGGCGCCCGTCCTCCGCCGCAGGACGGCGCCCGCGCCCACCAGCGCGGTGGCGCCCAGGGCCGCGGCCGCCGTCACGGCCGGCAGCACCGGACCACCTCCCGCCGCGGGCTCGGGCGCGGCCACCGGTGCCGCGGCGACGTCCGCCGTTTCCGCGGAGCCCGCAGCGTCCGCCTGGTAGCCGCCGCCCTTGCCCGCCCGGTCGTAGGCCGAGCCGGGCAGCTTGTCCCCGTACCGCTGGTGCACCAGCTGCTGGTACGCGGCCAGCGACACCCCGTCCGCGCCCACCGAGCGCCGGGCCTCGTCGTCCAGCGGCAGCACCCGGCCGTCGCGCAGCACGTACCAGGCGTTGACCTGCGGCTCGCGGAAGGCGGTGCCACCGCCGCCGCTCGCCGCCTTCGCCGCGTAGTCGCTCTCGTCACCGCCCGAGGCGATGTTCACGACCCGCCAGGCGTCGCCCTGCCGGACCGTCCAGACCGAGGCGGTCTGCCCGTCCGCCGCGACCACCTTGCTGGCGGTGAACTCGGCCTTCGCCACCGGTGCGCCCGGGGTGCCGGCCACGAAGCCGGCGTCCAGGAGGTACACCGGCACGGTGTCGCCGGCCAGCCTCGGCGCGGACTCGCTCGCCGCCCGCGCCTCCTCGGCGGCGCCGATGGTCAGCTGCCGGGTCGGCGGGACGCCCTTGCGGGCGAAGAAGTGGCCGACCTTGTCCAGGACGGCCGGGTCCTGGACCGCGCCCCGGGCCCCGGCCAGTTCGGCGGCGGGCAGCGGGGCGGGGGCCCCGGCAGTCGGGGCCGGCCCGGCGGCGTGCGCGGCCGGGGCGAGCGCCAGCGCGAGGCCGGCGGTGAGCAGGGCGCCGGCGGCGGCCCGACGGAGGATTCGGCTCTCGGTCATGGTCGTCCTCACGCGCCGATCCGGTACAGGGAGTGGGTCCACGAGAACGTGTCGTTGTTCACGTAGTACCAGTAGTCCGCCCAGTTGTAGCGGTAGTTGGACGGCCACGGGTCGCCCCAGTAGACCCAGTTGTTCCCGGTGTCGTAGCCGTACAGGACGTGCATGTGCCCGCCGCCCGAGCTCCACTGGATGCGGGTCTCGACCGGCCGGTCGGCGTCCACCTCGGCCTGCACCGTGCTGTAGCGCAGGTAGCCGGTGACGTACGAGCCCGGGCTGATGCCGAACCGGTTCAGGCCGTTCTGCACATCGGCCAGCGTGGCCTGGCTGTTGGGGCAGCTGGAGTTGGCGGCGCGGCCGAACGCGGCGTTGCAGAACTGGTTCTGGCTGTAGTTGTAGCCGAACCAGGTGGCGATGGTGTTCCCGCTCGCCGCCCAGCACCAGTTGGTCTGCTGTTGCTGCTGCATGGTGATGTTGAGTTTCTTGTACGTGCCGGCCAGATCGGCCGTGCTGCCGGGCGCGGCGGCCTGGCGGACCTGGTGCGGGGCTGCCCAGCCCTGGTCGACCGTGGGGGCGGCGGCCGTGGCGGCGGCCGTGGGGGCGGCCACCGCCGGCGCGGCCACCGCGGCGGTGAGCGCGGGGCCCAGGACGCCGAGGGCGAGCAGTGAGACGGCACGGCGCAGCCGTATCCGTGGAACTGGCATGTGGGGATGCCTCCTTGCGCGAACGGAGCTGAGGTGCTGTGGGGGTGCGGTCCGGATCGCGCCCTGAGCATCGCGCCGCCTCCCGGAGGCGGTCAACGGGGTCCGGCGGGGCCCCGGTCGCGGTGTGAACGCCCGGGCGCAGGTGTGAACACCGTCCGGGAAACCCCCGCGCGACGGGCCCGGACCGGTGACAAACCGCCGTGCCGGTGTGAATATTCACGGTCAAAAGCCGGTCCGCCCGCGCCCCTCAGGAGGCCGCCATCCACCGGAGCGACCCAGCCGAGCTCGCCGCCGCCCTGCGCACCGGCCCGTTCCACCACGCCCTGCGCACCGCCATCGCCACCCGGGGCCTCGCACTGCACCGGATCCGCCGCCACCTCGCGCTGCGCGGCGTCAACGTCGGCCTCACCAGCCTCAGTTACTGGCAGCAGGGCCGTCGCCGCCCCGAACGCCCCGAGTCACTGCGCGCCGTGACCGCCCTGGAGGACGTCCTCGACCTGCCCGAACACTCCCTCACCCGGCTGCTCGGCCCGCGCAAGGCCGTCGGCACCGCCCCGACCGGCCCGCCGGTGCGGCCGTACCGCGACCTCATCTCCCCCGCCGCCGCCGTCGACGACCTGCTCACCGCGCTCTCCGGGCCGCGCGACAGCGGCCTGCACACCGTCACCCACATCGAGCGCATCCGGATCGGCCCCGACCGCCAGCAGGCGAGCCGCGACTCCCAGCACGCGCTGCGCGCCCACCGCGACGGCATCGACCGCTACCTCGCGCTCTACCAGGGCGACCCGGGCAGCGACATCACGCGGGTCGGCGTCCGGGCCGAGGAGAACTGCCGCCCCGGCCGCATCCGCCGCGACCGGACCCACCACCTGCTCGCCGCCGAACTCCTCCTCGACCGCCGGCTGCGCGCCGGCGACACCCACCTGCTCGGCTACGGCTTCGACGACGCGCCCTCCCCGGACCCGAGCTGCGAGTACGTCCGCGGCTTCAACTCCGGCGCCGGCCAGTACGTCCTCCAGGTCACCTTCCACCCCGACGCCCTCCCGGTGCGCTGCCACCGCTTCGCCCTGCACGCGCCGGGCGGGGACCCGTACGAGACCGAGGAGCTGACCCTCGACGGCCACCGCTGCGTGCACCTCGTCGCCACCGCGCTGCGGCCGTGCCTCCTGGGGATCCGCTGGGACTGGGAGTGACGGGCCCCGGGGTCGGGCGCGGGACCGGGGTGGGGCCTCGGGTCCCGGGTCCCGCTACGGCGCGTCGAAGTCCAGGATCAGGCAGTCCTCCACCGGCAGGTACCCGATCTGCCGGTAGATGGAGTTGCTGGTCGGGTTGGCCAGGTCCGTGTAGAGCAGCACCTCGTCGGCGCCGCAGGTCAGCACATGGGCCGAGGCGGCCGCCGTGACGGCGCTGCCGTAGCCGTGGCCGCGCCGGTCGGCCGGCGTGTAGACCGGACCGATCCGGGACATCCCGGCGAGCACCGGGCTGGTGCCGGCCAGCGCGACCGGCTCGCCCCCGGCCTCCCAGAGGTGCAGGCCGCCGGCCGCGATCTTGTCGTCCACCGCCCTGGGCACGTCCGGCAGTTCGACCCGGGCCTCGGCCAGGAACGCCTCGTACCAGCGGATCGCCAGCTCGCGGTCGGCCGGCCCGGCCAGCCGGTGCCGGCCGGCGGCCGGGCGCGGCGGGTCGGTCAGCCGGCCGAGCCGGTAGAGCCGTTCGTCGAAGCGGACGGACTGCCGGGTGCCGGTGGCCGCCGTCCACGCGGTGGCGAAGGCCCGGACGGCGTCGGCGCCGCCGGCGATCCCGTTCACGGTCGTGAACCCGGGGCCGGCCGCGGCCAGGGCGACCGCCAGCTCGGCGGCGGCGGTCTCCGGCATGGCGGAGAGCCGGGGGTCGAACGGCGGCGTCTGCAGGAAGGCGCCCTCGACCGGGCCGTCCTCGACCGGACCGCCCTCGACCGAAGCGCCCTCCCCGGCCCGCCACCAGCCGAAGACCGGCGGATCGCCGAACACGTCCAGCCCGGACTCGGCCAGCCGGTGCGCGATGGTGATCAGCACGGTGTTCTCGGCCGGCCGGGCCGCGAGGAAGGCGCCCGCGCAGTCGCGGAAATCGTCGAGGGAGGTACTGAAGGTCCAGGTCATGGCCCATGTTCACCCTGACCCGGCCGATCCCGCCAACGGTTATCCGGCCGCCGCTGCCCGGTCCCCCACCCGGCTCCGCTACCCGACCTCGACGCCCAGCCGCGCCGCCAGCGCCGCCGGGTCGGTGGTCGGCGCGTCACAGGCGAAGTGCCGGCAGACGTACGCCGTGGGCGCCCCGTCGACCAACGGCCGGTCCGCCAGCAGCGGCACCTCGGTCTCCCCGGGCGTGCCGACCGCGACCACCGCGCCCGGGGCCGTCGCGAGCAGCGCCGCCCGCCGCAGCGCGCCGGTGGCCGGGTCCCCGGGCGCGCCGACCACGGCCACCTCGCGCGGCCCGTCGAGCAGCGCCTCGGCGACGGCCAGGCCCCAGCCGATGAACCGCGGCGCCCGTCCGGCGAGCGCGCCGACCACGCCGAGGGCGCGCTCGGCGGCCGTCCGGTGCCGGTCGGAGCCGGTGTACGCGGCGTAGCCGAGCAGGGCTCCGGCGGCGGCCGTCCAGCCGGACGGGGTGGCGTTGTCGGTCGGGTCCTGCGGGCGGCGGATCAGCTCCTCGGCGTCGTCGGCGGTGTCGTAGAGCGCGCCGGAGGCCTCGTCGGTGAAGTGCTTGAGGACGGTGTCGAGCAGGCCGCCGGCCAGTTGCAGCCACTCGGCCTCGCCGGTGACGGCGTACAGGGCGAGGAAGCCCTCGGCGGTGTCCGCGTAGTCCTCCAGCACGCCCGCGTTGGCCCCGGCCCGGCCGTCCCGGGAGGTGCGCAGCAGCCGCCCGTCGGAGGTGAGGTGGACGGCGAGCAGCAGGTCGGCGGCGCGCTCGGCGGCCTCGACCAGGTCGGGCCGCTCCAGCAGGGCGCCGGTCTCGGCGAGCGCGGCGATGGCGAGGCCGTTCCAGGCGGCGACGACCTTGTCGTCCCGGGCGGGTGCGGGCCGGGCCGCCCGGGCCTGGAGCAGCCGGGCGCGGATCGACTCGTACTCGGCGAAGTCCTCGGTGGACTCCTCGGGCTCGGCGAGGAGTTGGAGGACGGAGGTGCCGTGCTCGAAGGTGCCGTCGGCGGTGACGGTGAACAGCCGGGCGGCGGTGGCCGCGTCGGCGGGGCCGAGCAGGTCGACCAACTGGCCGGGCTCCCACACGTAGTAGGCGCCCTCGGCGGACTGCCCGGTCTCCTCGTCCAGGCTGTCGGCGTCCAGCGCGGAGGCGAACGCGCCCTCGGGGGTGCGCAGTTCGCGCAGCAGGAAGTCCGCCGTCGACAGTGCGACCCGACGCGCGGAGCCGGAGCCGGTCGCCCGCCACAGGTGCAGGTAGGCGCGCAGCAGCAGGGCGTTGTCGTACAGCATCTTCTCGAAGTGGGGCACCACCCAGTCGGCGTCCACCGAGTAGCGGGCGAAGCCGCCGCCGAGCTGGTCGTGGATGCCGCCGCGGGCCATCGCCTCGCCGGTGCGGACGGCCATCTCCAGCGCCGCCGCGGAGCCGGTGCGCGCGTGGTGGCGCAGCAGGAACTCGACCACCATGGCCGGCGGGAACTTGGGCGCTCCGCCGAAGCCGCCGCGGGCCTGGTCGAACTCCCGGCTGAGGGCCACCAGCGCCTGGTGCAGGTCCGCCTCACCGGGCGGGTTGTGGGCGCCGGCCGAGTAGACGGCGGCCCGTTCGGCCAGGTCGGCCCGGATCCGCCCGGCGACCTCGGCGACCTCCTCGCGGCGGTCCCGCCAGGCGGCGTCCACGCCCTCCAGCACCTGCCGGAAGGACGGCATCCCGTGCCGGGGCCGCGGGGGGAAGTACGTGCCGAAGTAGAACGGCTCCTTGTCGGGCGTGAGGAAGACCGTCATCGGCCACCCGCCCTGCCCGGTCGCGGCCTGCACCGCCTCCATGTACACGGCGTCGACGTCCGGGCGCTCCTCCCGGTCCACCTTGACCGCCACGAACCGCTCGTTCAGGTACCCGGCGAGCCCGGCGTCCTCGAAGCTCTCGTGCGCCATCACGTGGCACCAGTGGCAGGCCGCGTAGCCGACGCTCAGCAGCACCGGCACGCCGCGCCGCCGCGCCTCCTCGAACGCCTCCGGCCCCCAGGGCCACCAGTCGACCGGGTTGTCGGCGTGCTGCAGCAGGTACGGCGAGGTCGCGTCCGCGAGACGGTTCGGCATGACCCCCATCCTCGCGCATCGGCGGCCGGCGGGGGCGCCGGGGCGTCGCGTGCCCGGCGGGAATCACCGGGCACGCCCCGGGGTCACTCCTTCGGGGCCTCCGGCTCCTCCACGAAGTCGACCTTCTTGAACTGGCGGTTCATCGACTTGGCCAGGAACCAGGTCGCCACACCGAGGGCGGCGAAGACGACGAAGCCGAGGAGGCCGGGGGTGACCTTGGCGTCGTCGACGGCGAGGTCAGCGGCGAGCTGGACGAGGTTCACGGAGGCGCTCATATCTCTATGGTGGCCCGGCTCACAAGGAGCCGGGCCATCGGGGGGTGGTTCAGTCGCGCGTGTCGGCGGCCTCGGCCGCCAGGGTGGGGGTGCGCAGGCCGGCGAAGAGGTCGTCCTCCGGCAGGTCCACGTCGACCAGGGTACGGGCGAGCTCGTAGTCCTCGGTGGGCCAGACCTCGCGCTGGACCTCCAGCGGCACGCGGAACCACGGGCCGTCCGGGTCGATCTGGGTGGCGTGGGCGATCAGCGCGCGGTCGCGGGTCTCGAACCAGTCGTCGCAGCGGACCCGAGTGGTGATCTCGCGCTCCTTGCGGCCGCTCTTCTCCCAGCCCGCGATCCACTCCCCGTACGGCGACTCCTGGCCGTGCTCGGTGAGGTAGGCGTGCAGGGCGCGGATGCGGCCCATCGGGAAGCCGTGGTTGTAGTACAGCTTCAGCGGCTGCCAGGGCTCGCCGGCCTCGGGGTAGGCGTCCGGGTCGCCCGCGGCGTCGAACGCCAGCATGGTGATCTTGTGGGTCATGATGTGGTCCGGGTGCGGGTACCCGCCGTTCTCGTCGTAGGTCGTGACGACCTGCGGCTTGAACTCGCGGATCAGCCGGACCAGCGGCTCGGCCGCGTCCTTGACGTCCTGCAGGGCGAAGCAGCCCTCCGGCAGCGGGGGCAGCGGGTCCCCCTCGGGCAGACCGGAGTCCACGAAGCCCAGCCAGGCCTGCTTCACCCCGAGGATCGCCCGCGCCTCGTCCATCTCCTTGCGCCGCACCTCGTGGATGTTCTCCTCGACGTACGGGTCCCCCTGGAGCTTGGGGTTGAGGACCGACCCGCGCTCGCCCCCCGTGCAGGTGGCCACGAGCACGTCCACACCCTGCTCGACGTACATGGCCATGGTGGCCGCGCCCTTGCTGGACTCGTCGTCCGGGTGGGCGTGCACCGCCATCAGTCGCAACTGCTCAGTCAACGCCTTGCGTTCCTTCCACATGTTCGGGCGTTCCGCGAAGTCCGGGACTGCCCACCGTACGAACCGCTCACTCCGGGACCGCGGCGCTGCGGAGCCCGCCTGTGCACGTCGCCGACCCGGCCTGCCCCGCCCCGCCGGACCGGCCGCGGTCGTGTCCCTCCTATAGTGACGGACTGGAGGTCCGTCGCATTCCCCCGAGCCACCCCGCGCGGCCCCTCCCCCAGGAGAGGACGGAGTCCGATGACCGCAGAGACCAGCACCACCTCGCTGCCCGAGGGGCGCTACGGCCGGAGCGGCGACCGCGACTCGGACCGCCGACTGAAGACGGTCGGCGCGGTATGCGGGGTGCTGGGCCTGGGCCTGATCGCCTGGCTGGGCGGTTCCTACCTGCTGCGCGAGACGAAGATCAACGGCTCGGTGCCGACCTTCCAGGTGCTCTCCGACTCCGAGGTCCAGCTGCACCTCACCGTGCGCAAGAGCGACGGGCAGGCCGGCAGCTGCACGGTCCGTTCGCAGGGCGACGACCACGCGGTGGTCGGGGTGGCCGACTTCCCCGTCCCGGCGGCCGGCTCCAGCTACGACGCGGTGGTCACGCTGCGCACCACCTCCCGCGGCACCACCGCCGAACTCCTGGGCTGCACGCCCGCCCGGTAGACCGCATATTCGACCGGCGGAACGGGCATCCGTACAAGGTCGCACCGCGTCCTGTACACCGTGGCGTAACGCCACCGTCAATGGCGCGCCAACGGCTCTCCCGCTCGTCGGCAGGAGTTGTTAGGCTCGTGGTTTCGCCCCTTCCGCACCGGATGGTACGGGAGCGGGCGTTGCTTTGTAGTTGAGACCGATATACCACCAACCCTGCTGACGACTCACACCCTCAGCACAGCCCCAGCACCTACGAGGAGCACCTGTGACCCAGACCAGTGAGAACGTGACCTGGCTCACTCAGGCCGGCTACGACCAGCTCAAGGCCGAGCTGGACCACCTGACCGGGCCCTGGCGCATCGAGATCGCCCAGAAGATCGAGGCGGCGCGCGAGGAGGGCGACCTCAAGGAGAACGCCGGCTACCACGCGGCGAAGGAGGAGCAGGGCAAGTACGAGCTGCGCATCCGCCAGCTGACCCAGCTGCTGGAGCGCGCCAAGGTCGGCGAGGCCCCGGCCGACTCGGGTGTGGTGGCCCCGGGCATGGTCGTCACGGTCGCCTTCGACGGTGACGAGGACGACCTGATGGAGTTCCTGCTCGCCTCCCGCGAGGTGGCCGGCTCGGACACCCTGGACGTCTACTCCCCGCAGTCGCCGCTGGGCCGCGCGATCGACGGCAAGCAGATCGGTGACGAGGCCACCTACGAGCTGCCGAACGGCAAGCCGGCCATGGTGAAGATCGTCAAGGTCGTGCCGCACGCCGGCTGATCCGGCCCCCAGCACGAGGGCGGCCGCGGAGTCAGGGACTCCGCGGCCGCCCTTCCGCGTTCCGGGCGCCACCCGATCGGGCGGGGTCCGTTGAGGCGGTGACCGTTCAGGCGGTGACCGTTCAGGCGGTGACCGCTCAGGCGGTGACCGCTCAGGCAGTGACCGCTCAGGCGGTGGCCGAACGGTACTTGCGCACCGCGAGCCACGAGAACACCGCCGTGATCACGACCGACCACAGCACCGACACCAGCGCCGCGTGCTGCATCGGCCAGGCGCTGTCCACCGGCCCGACCTGGTTGCCGAACAGCCTCCGGCAGGCCTGCACGGTGGCGCTGAACGGGTTCCAGTACGCGACCGCCTGCAGCCAGCCCGGCATCGAGCTGACCGGCACGAAGGCGTTGGACACGAAGGTCAGCGGGAACAGCCAGATCAGCCCCGCCGAGGTGGCCGCCTCGGGGCTGCGCACCGACAGCCCGATCAGCGCGCCGATCCAGGAGAAGGCGTAGCCGAACAGCAGCAGCAGCCCGAAAGCGGCGAGCCCGTTGAGCAGCCCGTCGTGGATCCGCCAGCCGACCAGCAGCGCGACCAGGCCCAGCACGATCACGATGAAGCCGGTCTGGACGAGGTCCGCCAGGGTGCGGCCGACCAGCACCGCCGAGCGGGCCATCGGCAGCGACCGGAAGCGGTCCACCAGGCCCTTGGTCATGTCCTCCGCGATGCCGGCCGAGGCGCCGGCGGTGGCGAAGGTGACGGTCTGGGCGAAGATGCCCGCCATCAGGTACTGGATGTACGTGTGGGAGCTGGAGTCGGCGCCGGGGATCTTGATCGCGCCGCCCATGACGTACGAGAACAGCAGCACGAACATGACCGGCTGCATCAGGCCGAAGACGACGATCTCCGGGATGCGGGTCATCCGGCGCAGGTTGCGCTTGGCGACCACCCAGGAGTCGTGCATGGCGGCGGACAGCCCCCGGCGCTGCCTGGGCATCGCCCCGCCGATGGCGTGCTCGGTGGCGGTGCTCATCTCAGCGCTCCTTTCCGGCCGTGACGGCCTGCTTGTCCTGGCCCTCGGCCCCGTCCGCGCCGCCGGGCCTGCCCTTGCCCTTGCCCCGCGCCTTGGCGTCGGCGCCGCCCTCCTCGTCCTGCTGCTCGGCGACGTGGCCGGTGAGGGTGAGGAAGACGTCGTCCAGGGTCGGGCGGCGCAGCCCGATGTCGTCGATCTCGATGCCGCGGGCGTCGAGTTCGCGGATGGCGTCGGCGAGCACCCGGGCGCCGCCGCTGATCGGCAGGGTGATCCGGCGGGTGTTCTTCTCCACCGACGGCTCGCTGAGCGCGTAGCCGGACATCGCCGCGACCGCGTCGGCGATCCGGCCGGGCTCGTGCACCACGACCTCGATCCGCTCGCCGCCGATCTGCGCCTTGAGCTGGTCGGCGGTGCCGCGCGCGATCACCTTGCCGTGGTCGACCACCGCGATGTCGTGGGCGAGGCGGTCGGCCTCCTCCAGGTACTGGGTGGTGAGCAGCAGCGTGGTGCCCTGCTCGACCAGGGTCTCGATGACCTCCCAGAGCGCGAGCCGGTTGCGCGGGTCGAGGCCGGTGGTCGGCTCGTCCAGGAACATCACCGGCGGGCGGACGACCAGCGCGGCGGCGAGGTCGAGGCGGCGGCGCATGCCGCCGGAGTAGGTCTTGGCGGTGCGGTCCTTGGCCTCGGTGAGGTTGAACCACTCCAGCAGTTCGAGCGCGCGGGCCTTCGCCGCGCGGGTGCTCATCTGGTAGAGCTCGCCGACCATGGTGAGGTTCTCGAACCCGGTCAGGTACTCGTCGACCGCCGCGTACTGGCCGGACAGGCCGATCAGGCTGCGGACCTGGTTGGGGTTCTTGAGGACGTCGACGCCGGCGACCACCGCGCGGCCGGAGTCGGGGCGGAGCAGGGTGGTGAGGACCCGGACGGTGGTGGTCTTCCCGGCGCCGTTCGGGCCGAGCAGCCCGAGCACCGTGCCCTCGGGGACGTCGAGGCTGACGCCGTCCAGGGCTCGTACGTCGCCGAAGGTCTTCACCAGGTTCTCGGCTTGGATGGCTGGCGCCATGGCCTGCCTCATCTCCTCGGACGTATGGAGCGATCTGTCCCACTCTGCCCCGCTTTCGGGCGCACGGGCGACTCGATTCTCGACCCGCGGGACTCGAACGCGATGTATCGCGAGTCTCCCAGAACGCGATATATCGCGTCAAGGGATGCAGCTCCGCCATCGTTCCAGGGGGAAGCGGCCCCGCACCGCAGCAACGACCGGCAATCCGGCCCGGACCCACCGGCAACTGGGAACCCGGGGGCCACTCCCGCCCCACCCGCCCCGGCGCTCCCGGCGGCCCCGGACGAAGCGCGTCAGCCGGCGACGACGTACCCCGAGTCCCGCAGCTCGCCGACCACCGCCGCGCAGTGCTCCGGCCCCTTGGTCTCCAGGTGCAGGTCCACCTCGACCTCGGTCAGCCCCAGCCGCGGGTCGATCCGCACGTGCGCCACGTCCAGCACATTGGCGTCCAGCCTGGTCAGCACGCCCAGCAGGTCCGCCAGCGAGCCCGGCTTGTCCGCCAGCCGCACCCGCAGCGACAGGTAGCGCCCGGCCGCCGCCAGCCCGTGCCGCAGCACCCGCTGCATCAGCTGCGGGTCGATGTTGCCGCCCGACAGCACCGCCACCACCGGGCCCTCGAAGGAGTCCGGCCGCTCCAGCAGCGCCGCGATCGGGGCCGCCCCGGCCGGCTCGACCACCAGCTTCAGCCGCTCCAGGCCGAGCAGCAGCGCCCGGGACAGCGCCTCCTCGGAGACCGTGCGGACGCCGTCCGCCAGCGTGTTGACCACCTCGAAGGGGATGTCCCCCGGGCGCCCGACCATGATCCCGTCGGCCATGGTCGAGAAGTGCTCCAGCGACACCGGCCGCCCGGCCGCCAGCGAGGGCGGGTACGCGGCCGCGCCGGCCGCCTGCACCCCGATCACCCGGACGTCCGGCCGCAGCGGCTTGACCGCCGCCGCGATCCCGGCCAGCAGCCCGCCGCCGCCCACCCCGACCAGGATGGTGCGCACCTCGGGGCACTGCTCCAGGATCTCCAGCCCGACCGTCGCCTGGCCGGTGACCACGTCCCAGTGGTCGAAGGGGTGGATGAACACCGCGCCGGTCGCCTCCGAGTACCGCTGCGCGGCCTGCAGCGCCTCGTCCACGGTGGCGCCGTGCAGCCGGACGTCGGCGCCGTAGTCACGGGTGGCCGCGACCTTCGGCAGCGGCGCCGCGACCGGCATGAACACCGTCGAGTGCACCCCCAGCAGCGCGGCCGCCAGCGCCACGCCCTGGGCGTGGTTGCCGGCGCTCGCCGCCACCACCCCGCCGGCCCGCTGCACCGGCGAGAGTCCCGCGATCCGCACGTACGCCCCGCGCAGTTTGAAGGAGCCGGTGCGCTGCAGGTTCTCGCACTTCAGGTGGACCGGCGCGCCGATCAGCCCGGAGAGGTGCCGGCTGCCCTCCATCGGGGTCACCCGGGCGATCCCGGCGAGCATCTTCTGGGCGCCGCGGACGTCGTCGAGGGTGATCGGCCAGTTGTGCATGCGGCCAAGGTTAGGGGCTGGGGCAGCGGCAATCCGGGACGCCGGGCCTGTTCCCGGGTCCGCCGCACCCGCGTACGCTGCTGCTTCTGAGCCTCCCTCACCGCACGACGATCGTGAGCCGCGATGACGACGACCTCGCCCCAGGCCACCGACCGCACCGACCCCGTGCACGCCCAACTCCAGTACCAGCTCGCGGTGTTCGCGCGCCGCATGGAACAGGTCCGAACCTCCGGCGGTGGGGTCGGAGCGCTCGACCGGGCCGCCTACCTGCTGCTCGACCGGCTGGAGCGGCACGGGCCCGCCAACGTCAAGGCCCTGGCCGAGTCCCTGGGCGTGGACTCCTCCACGGTGACCCGCCAGGTCGCCCCGCTGGTCGCGGCCGGGCTGGTCGGCCGGGTGCAGGACCCGGCCGACCGCCGTGCCGTACGGCTCGCGCTGACCGCCCGCGGCGCCGGCCGGCTCGACGAAGTCCGGGACGGGCGGGCCGAGTTGACCCGCCGCCTGGTCGCCGACTGGCCGGCCGAGGAGCAGCGCGCGTTCTGCGCCCTGCTGGCCCGCTTCAACCACTCGATGGAGTCGTACACGGCGGACCAGCAGGGGCAGTGACCTACGTCAGCCCAGCGCCTGCTTGAGGTCGGCCAGCAGGTCGTCGATCGACTCGATGCCGACCGAGACGCGCACCAGGTCGGCCGGCACCTCCAGCGCCGAGCCGGCCACCGAGGCGTGGGTCATCCGGCCCGGGTGCTCGATCAGCGACTCGACGCCGCCGAGCGACTCCCCGAGGGTGAAGAGCTGAGCGCGGTTGCAGACCTCGACCGCCGCCTCCTCGCCGCCCTGGACCCGGAAGGAGACCATGCCGCCGAAGGCCTTCATCTGCTTGGCGGCGATCTCGTGGCCGGGGTGCTCGGGCAGGCCCGGGTAGAGCACCTGGCTGACCTTGGGGTGGCTCGCCAGCAGCTCGGCGACCTTCTCCGCGTTGGAGCTGTGGCGGTCCATCCGGACGCCCAGCGTCTTGATGCCGCGCAGCACCAGCCAGGCGTCGAACGGGCCGGAGACCGCGCCCATCGCGTTCTGGTGGTACGCGACCTCCTCGCCGAGGGCCGCGTCGGCCAGCACCAGGGCGCCGCCGACCACGTCCGAGTGGCCGCCCATGTACTTGGTGGTGGAGTGCACGACCGCGTCCGCGCCGAGCGCGATCGGCTGCTGCAGGTACGGGCTGGCGAAGGTGTTGTCGACCACCAGCAGCGCGCCGGCGCCGTGCGCGATCTCGGCGAGCGCGGTCAGGTCGGTGATGCCCAGCAGCGGGTTGGACGGGGTCTCCACCCACACCGCCCGGGTGTTGGGACGGATCGCCTCGCGGACGGTGGACAGGTCCTGGGTGTTGGCCACCGAGAACTCGACGCCCCAGCGGGTCAGCACCTTGGCGAAGAGCCGGAAGGTGCCGCCGTAGGCGTCGTTGGGGATCACGATGTGGTCGCCCGGCTTGAGGATGGTGCGCAGCAGGGTGTCCTCGGCCGCCAGCCCGGAGGCGAAGGCGAGGCCGCGGGAGCCGCCCTCCAACGCGGCGAGGCACTCCTCCAGCGCGGTACGGGTCGGGTTGGCGCTGCGGCTGTACTCGTAGCCGCCCCGCAGGCCGCCCACCCCGTCCTGCTTGTAGGTGGACACCTGGTAGATCGGCGTGACGACGGCCCCGGTCTGGGGGTCTGCTTCCTGACCCGCGTGGATGGCGAGGGTCTCGAAGCCCTGGGGAAGCTGGTGCTCGGTCATGACTCCGAGCCTAATGGCCGTACGCCCCCGTGCCTTCCGGAACGACGGACCGGCCCGGACGGCCGTCCCGGAATCCGGGGGCGGCCGTCGGTGTTGGACACTGCGCCACGTTTCCCGACCCGCTGGAGCAGGCCGTGCTGTTCAACCGCCACAAGACCTCGCTCGTCCCCGCCGACCAGGCGCTGCCCGGCCGGGCGGCCCCGGCCTTCGAGCTGCGCGAGCCCCACACCGTGCTCGACCACCCGCTGTCCGGCCCGTACCCGGAGGGGCTGGAGGTGGCCGACTTCGGGCTGGGCTGCTTCTGGGGTGCCGAGCGGACGTTCTGGCGCCTGCCCGGCGTCTGGACGACGCTGGTCGGCTACCAGGGCGGCTACACGCCCAACCCCACGTACGACGAGGTGTGCAGCGGGCTGACCGGGCACACCGAGGCGGTCCGGGTGGTGTACGACCCGGCGGTGGTCTCCTACGAGCGGCTGCTGAAGACCTTCTGGGAGGCGCACGACCCGACCCAGGGCAACCGCCAGGGCAACGACGTGGGCACCCAGTACCGCTCCGCGGTCTACACCCACTCCCCCGCCCAGGCCGAGGCCGCCGCGGCCTCCCGGGACGCCTTCCAGCCGGCCCTGACCGCGCTCGGCTACGGGCCGATCACCACCGAGATCGCCCCGGCCGGCCCGTTCTTCCCGGCCGAGCCGTACCACCAGCAGTACCTGTCGGAGGCCAAGAACCCCAACGGCTACTGCGGTCTCGGCGGCACCGGCGCCTCCTGCCCGATCGGCGTGGCCCGCACCCGGGGCTGACCTTTGCCCGCCCCTCCCGGGGCGCGGCCACCCCATGTGACCGCGCCCCGATCCGGGCGCAGACTGGAAGGGCCAGCAGGGGCGGCCGCGCCACCCTCCGGCGGCCGGCCCGCCCCTCGTGGAGAGGAGTGCGCCATGTCCGGTCTGGTCCGCAGGAGCTTCGAGGACCCGGAGGAGATCCGCCCCTTCGAGGAGGGCACGGGGGAGGTGCGGCTGGTGAACCTGGACGAGGGCCCGGTCGGCCGGGCCGTGTTCCGGCCGGGGTGGCAGTGGTCCAAGCACGTGAAGCCGATCGCCGGGACCGACAGCTGCCAGGCGTCCCACATGGGGTACCTGGTCTCCGGCCGGATGAGGATCGTGATGGACGACGGCCAGGCGGACGAGTTCGGCCCCGGCGACTTCATGGTCTGCCCGCCCGGGCACGACGCCTGGGTGCTGGGCGACGAGCCCTGCGTCGTCATCGACTGGCAGGGCGTCGCGGACTACGCGAAGCGCTGAGGCGGCCGGCAAGCGGGGTGACCGGGCGGGCCGCCGCTCCGGTCACCCCGTCTCCGCTCAGACGGCGCTGCCGGCCTTCCAGTCGGCCCAGCCCATGTTCCAGCCGTTCAGGCCGTTGTCCGGGGCGACCGTCTTGTCGCCGGAGTTCACGACCTCGACCACGTCGCCGACGATCGAGGACTTGTAGAACTTGTAGCCGTCCGTGCCGGTGTCCTGTGCGCCCTTGGCGTCCTGCAGGCCGACGCAGCCGTGGCTGGTGTTCTGGCCGCCGAAGATCGACGCCGAGGACCAGTAGTTGCCGTGGATGAAGGTGCCCGAGGTGGTGAGGCGCTGGGCGTGCGGCACGTCCGCGATGTCGTACTCGCTGCCCAGGTTGACCGTCTGCGAGTTCATCCGGGTCTGGGTGTACTGCTCGGAGATGACCATCTTGCCGCCCCAGGTGGTGTGCTCGGGCGAGCCCCCGGAGATCTTGTAGACCGCGCTGACCTGGCCGTCGGTGGTGACGGTGAGCTTCTTGGTGGCGAGGTCGGCGACGCTGGTCTGGGCCCGGCCGACGGTGAAGCCGACGTCCTTGGACTGGGTGCCGTACACGCCCTTGGCGCCCTCGACGTCCTTGAGCCGGAGCTTGAGGGTGACCTTGGTGCCCTTGGCCCAGTACTCCTGCGGCCGGAAGTCGAGGCGGGTGCTGGAGAACCAGTGGCCGACGATCTCGACGCCCGGCTCGGCCGTCACGGTGATCGCCGCCTGGACGGCCTTGCGGTCGGTGACCGGCTTGCTGAAGTTGATCGAGACGGGCATGCCGACGCCGACCGTCGAACCGTCCTCGGGGGTGAAGTAGCCGACGAAGGTGTTGGCCGGGGTCGCCGTGGTGAAGACGGCGTTGGAGTCCGCCTCCAGCTTGTCCTTGTCGACGGCGACGGCGGCGACGGTGTACTTGGTACCGCTGGCCGGGGCCGCGGCCGAGGTCCAGCCGGTGTTGTCGGCGGAGAGCTGGCCGGCCAGCTCCTTGCCGGTGGAGTCGGTCACCTTGACGCTGGTCAGGGTGCCGTTGGTGACGGTGACCTTGACCGGCTCGCTGAAGCTCGCGGTGGTGACGCCGTCGGCGGGGCTGACGGTGATCACGGCGGCCGAGGTCTTGGGGGTGCTGCTGCTGCCGCCGCCCCCGCCCGGGGTGCCGCTCGCTCCTCCGGAGCCGCCGCTGCCGCCGCCGTCACTGTTGTCGTTGCAGGCCGCCAGCAGGAGGACGGGCGCCCCGATCAGTCCCGCGAGCACACCGCGTCGGCTCCAGCTTCCTCCGGCCGCCCGCCCCTGACCGTCACGTCCCGTCACGTCGCGTCTCCCTGCTGATCATCCCGGGCATTTACGGATACAGAAACGCAATCCACCCGTTCACGGTTCCATGACCGAAGGGTAAGCGATCGTATGAGATGACCCAACTTGCTTACAAAAATGGACAAAACGCCCGATCTGCCGTGGCAGACCGGGCGTTTTCGCGTGGCGACGGCGGGCCGTCGTTACTCGGCGGACTCGTCCACCGCGTACTCGTCCCACTCCTCGTCGTCCGGGTCGAACTCGGTCTGCGCCGACTCCCAGGTCGCCGAGGCGAGCTCGACCCCGGGGACGTCGCCGAGCAGCGCGACCGGGTCGATGAAGTGGGCGAGCGAACCCGACGGGTCCACCTCGATGGCCTCGACGGACTGGGCGCGCTCCTCGTCGTCGAGGTACTCGTCCTCGGTCACCGCCTGCAGGGCCGCCGCCTTGAGGGCGCCCTCGTCGGTGATCTCCGCGATGAGCTCGATCTTGACCCGGACGTAGCGCGGGGCGTCCTGGTCGGTCGTTTCAGTGCTGGTCATGCGTGCGAGCGTACGGGAACGGCGGGCCGCCCGGAGCACAGCGCGACGGCCGCGGGCGCGGGCACCGGGGGCCGGTGGCGGACGGAAGAGGCCAGTCGCGGACGGAAGAGGCCGGTGGCGGGCCGAAGGGGCGCCGTCACACGGGAAGACCGGCGACGCACGGAAGGGCCGGCCCCTCGGAGAAGGGCCGGCCCCACCGTTCCCCCGCATCGGCTCCCCCACCCGGGAGCCGCGGGGACGCGCCGTGACGGCGCGTTGCGGCCGCGAGAGCCGCCGCACCCTGTCGACCGGCCGGAGCCGGACAGGGGCGGGACGACGGCGCCTCCCGCGGAAGGCGGACACAGCGGCCGGGTCAGGGCCGCCCGGTGTGTCCTGAGTCGACCGCGGTCGCCCGGGGAGCCGCTCCCGGACGGTTGCCGTCGCCTCGTTCGGCGTCGTGCCGTTGACCACAAAGATGCCGGACCGTTGTTAACCACGTGCTGCGGGCAGGTGACGCCGGTGTACCACTTCGCCCGTGGACGAATCCTTCGGATCCGCCACGGGCGAGGTGGTGGTGAGCACGCGTCAGTGCGCGGCGCGACCGGTCAGGTAGCCCAGCAGGTCCTGGCGGGTGACGATGCCCTGCGGCTTGCCCTCGACCAGCACGACGGCCGCGTCGGCCTTCTCCAGCACGGTCATCAGGTTGGTGACCGTCTCGCCCGAGCCGACCACCGGCAGCGGCTTGGACATCACCTTGTCCAGCGTGTCGCTCAGCTCGATCTCCTTGGCGAAGATGCCCTCCAGCAGCAGCTTCTCCACCACCGAGCCGATCACCTCGCCGGCCATGATGTCCGGGTGGCCGGCGCCCGGGGAGACCACCGGCATCTGCGAGACGCCGTACTCGCGCAGCACCCGGACCGCCTCGGCGACCGTCTCGTTCGGGTGCATGTGGACGAACTGCGGGACGCCGCCCTGCTCGATGGACTCCTTGCGGGCCAGCACCTCGCCGATGTGCGCCTCGTCGGTGGAGGAGGGCAGGAAGCCGTAGTCGGCCATCCAGTCGTCGTTGAAGATCTTGGAGAGGTAGCCGCGGCCGCCGTCCGGCAGCAGCACGACGACGACGTCGTCCGGGCCGAGCCCGCGGGCGACCTCCAGCGCGGCCACCACGGCCATGCCGCAGGAGCCGCCGACCAGCAGGCCCTCCTCCTTGGCCAGGCGGCGGGTCATCTGGAACGAGTCCTTGTCGGAGACGGCGACGATCCCGTCCGCGACGCCGCGGTCGTAGGCGGTCGGCCAGAAGTCCTCACCGACGCCCTCGACCAGGTACGGCCGGCCGGTGCCGCCCGAGTAGACCGAGCCCTCCGGGTCGGCGCCGATCACCTTGACCTTGCCGCCCGACACCTCCTTCAGGTAGTTGCCGGTGCCGGAGATGGTGCCGCCGGTGCCGACGCCCGCCACGAAGTGGGTGATCTTGCCGTCGGTCTGCTCCCACAGCTCCGGGCCGGTGGAGTGGTAGTGCGAGGCCGGGTTGTCCGGGTTGGAGTACTGGTCCGGCTTCCAGGCGTTCGGGGTCTCCCGGACCAGGCGGTCGGAGACGTTGTAGTACGAGTCCGGGTGCTCCGGGGCGACGGCGGTCGGACAGACGACCACCTCGGCGCCGTACGCGCGCAGGGTGTTGATCTTGTCGGTCGAGACCTTGTCCGGACAGACGAAGATGCACTTGTAGCCCTTCTGCTGGGCCACGATCGCCAGACCGACACCGGTGTTGCCGGAGGTCGGCTCGACGATGGTGCCGCCCGGCTTGAGGGCGCCCGAGGCCTCGGCGGCCTCGATCATGCGCATCGCGATGCGGTCCTTCACCGAGCCACCGGGGTTGAAGTACTCGACCTTCGCCAGCACTGTCGCGCTGATGCCCTCGGTGACCTTGTTCAGCTTGACCAGCGGCGTGTTGCCGACCAGGTCGATGATCGAGTTGTGGTACCGCACGGGGGTCCTCCCGGTCTATGGGCATGCGAGTGCTTTCGGTACTGCAAAGCCTAGGGCGTGGCACGCACCCCAGCGCCCCCTCGTGTCCGCCTCCACCGGCGGCCCCTCCCGGCACACCCGACCCGGCCCGGCCCGCCCGCCCCTGCGGCCCGCGGCGGCCCCCGCCTCCTCCCGATGGCCCAACCCCGCCGGTACTCCCGCCCTCCGCGCGGGTATTAGGGGTGTACGACCCCGCCGGGGGGCGAGGACCGAAGGGGGTACCGGATGCCAGGCGTACACGACTCGCGGGCCCGGGTGGCCCGGCGGATCGCCACCGCGGCGGCGTACGGAGGCGGCGGGCTCGGGCTGCTCGGCGTGGGCCTGGTCGGCGTGCTGCTGACCGAGAGCAAGCTCGCCATGCAGGCCATCGGCGTCCTGGAGACCCACCCGCCCAAGGCCGACGGCGTCTACGGCGAGGCCTTCGCCGACCGGGCCGCCGCCCCGCAGCAGCCGCTCGTCCTGGCCGTCCTCGGCGACTCCACCGGCGCCGGCCTCGGGGTCGCGCGGGCCCGCGAGACCCCGGGCGCCCTGCTCGCCGCCGGTCTGGCCTCGGTGGCCGAGCGCCCGGTCCGGCTGGTCAACGTGGCCCGCTCGGGCGGCCGCTCCGCCGACCTCTCCGGCCAGCTGGAACAGGCCCTGCCGCACCACCCGGACGTCGCGGTGATCATGATCGGCGCCAATGACGTCACCCGGCACAGCCCGGCCCAGCTGGCCGTCCGGCAGCTCGGCGAGGCCGTCGCCGCCCTGCACGCCAACGGCTGCCGGGTAGTCGTCGGCACCTGCCCGGACCTCGGCACGATCAAGCCGGTGCGCCCGCCGCTGCGCTGGGTGGCCCGCCGGCTGAGCCGGCAGCTGGCCGCCGCGCAGACCATCGCGGTGGTGGAGGCGGGCGGCCGGACGGTCTCGCTGGGCTCGCTGCTCGGCCCGGAGTTCGCCGCCCGCCCGGAGATGTTCGCCGCGGACCGCTACCACCCCTCCGCCCAGGGCTACGCGACGGCCGCGATGGCCGTGCTGCCCTCGGTCTGCGCCGCGCTCGGCCTCTGGCCGGAGGAGGAGCGCCCGACCGTGCCGGTGCCGGGCGGGACGGTGCTGCCGGTCGCGGTGGCCGCCGCCGCGGCGGCCGGGCGGGCGGGCACCGAGGTGGCGGCCGCGGACCCGGAGGGCACGGGCCACCGCTGGGCCCTGCTGCGCCAGCGCCTGCGGATCGGCCTGCCCGGCTCGGGCTTGGCCGGAGAGGCCGCCGAGGGCCGGGACCAGGACGGGCCGGCGGACCCCGGGAATACGTCGGCCAGCTCACACGCTGGTGCGGGTGACGCCTGACCTACCAGGCGGTAACTTTCCTCCCGGACGTCAGGTCCGTAGTCACCCAGCGAGGAGCCGTCATGCCCGAAGCCGTCATCGTCAGCGCCGCCCGTTCGCCGATCGGCCGGGCCTTCAAGGGCTCGCTGAAGGACGTCCGCCCGGACGACCTGACCGCCCACATCATCCAGGCGGCCCTCGCCAAGGTCCCGCAGCTCGACCCGCGCCAGATCGACGACCTGATGCTGGGCTGCGGCCTGCCCGGCGGCGAGCAGGGCCACAACCTGGCCCGCATCGTGGCCGTCCAGATGGGCATGGACTACCTGCCCGGCGCCACCATCACCCGCTACTGCTCGTCCTCGCTGCAGACCACGCGGATGGCGCTGCACGCGATCAAGGCCGGCGAGGGCGACGTCTTCATCTCGGCCGGCGTGGAGACGGTCTCGCGCAGCGTCCACGGCACCTCGGACGGCATGCCGGGCACCATGAACCCGCTGTTCGACGAGGCCCAGGCCCGCACCGCCAAGCGCGCCGAGGAGGGCGGCGGCGAGTGGCACGACCCGCGCGAGGACGGCCTGGCGCCGGACGCCTACATCGCGATGGGCCAGACCGCCGAGAACCTCGCCGCACTCAAGGGCATCACCCGCGCCGAGCAGGACGAGTTCGGCGTCCGCTCGCAGAACCTCGCCGAGGCCGCCATCAAGGCCGGCTTCTGGGAGCGCGAGATCACCCCGGTCACCACGCCGGACGGCACCGTGGTCAGCACCGACGACGGCCCGCGCGCCGGCGTCACCCTGGAGGGCGTCTCGGGCCTGAAGCCGGTGTTCCGCCCGGACGGCACCGTGACCGCCGGTAACTGCTGCCCGCTGAACGACGGCGCGGCCGCGCTGGTCATCATGTCCGACACCAAGGCCCGCGAGCTCGGCATCACCCCGCTCGCCCGGGTGGTCTCCACCGGCGTCAGCGCCCTCTCCCCCGAGATCATGGGCTACGGCCCGGTCGAGGCCTCCAAGCAGGCGCTCCGGCGGGCCGGCCTGACCATCGACGACATCGACCTGGTCGAGATCAACGAGGCCTTCGCGGCCCAGGTGATCCCCTCCTACCGCGACCTCGGCGTCGACCTGGACAAGCTGAACGTCAACGGCGGCGCCATCGCGGTCGGCCACCCCTTCGGCATGACCGGCGCCCGGATCACCACCACGCTGATCAACTCCCTGCAGTGGCACGACAAGCAGTTCGGTCTGGAGACCATGTGCGTCGGCGGCGGCCAGGGCATGGCGATGGTCATCGAGCGCCTCAGCTGACCACCCGCATCCTCCGAAGGGTCTGGACCACCCGTTTGGAGTGACGTAGCGTAATTGAGGGCCGGATCACACCGAGAGGTCGATCCGGCCCTCTTTCCGTTCGTTTCCGGCCCGGAAATCGACACTGCGGAGCGGATCAACTCCACTGCGTAGAACGGTGTTACCTAACAATTTGGGGACAAGAGCGAAAGTCCCGGACGAATTAGACATTCGCCACTGCGGTAACACCCCCGCATGCGGCAGTGTGGACACGTAACCCCGTTCCGCTCCTCCCTAGGAGTACGTTCCGTGAGCGCCGTCTACACCATCCTGCTGCTGATCCTGATCACCGTGTCGACCGCCGTCCTGCTCCACCTCCGGGCCCTCTCCCGCCGGCTGGACGCCCGGGCGGCGGCCCCCGCCGTGCCCGCCCCGGTGGACGAGGCCGCGATACGCCGGGCCGTCGCCGAGGCGCTCGCCGCCGACCGCGAGCGGGAGATCACCGAGGCCCGGGCGTTCTGGGCCGAGCAGGAGGCCCGCGCGGCCGAGGACGCGCCGCTGTTCGACTCCCCCTTCACCGGTGTCTTCTCCGGCACCGACGAGTGGCCGCTCTTCTTCCCCCGCCCCACCGGCCCGCAGGACGCCGCCGACAACGCCGGGACGATGGACCCGGAGTTCGGCGAGGCGCTGCGCTCCGCGCTGGAGGACCTGATCACCGACGGCGGCACCGGCCCGGCCGAGCCCGGCCCCGACGGCGGCGCGCCGCTGCGCCCCGGCCACCCGGTGGGCGAGACCGCCAAGGACGCCCGCGCCCGCCGCGAGGCCGACCTGCTGGCCACCGGCCTGGAGGCCGGGCTGCTGGACGCCGACCCGGCCGTCGAGGAGGCCCCGGCCCCCGCGCCCGACCCGCGCCGCCACCCCTCGCACCCCGACTTCGTCCCGAGCCAGGCGCCGTCCCGCGAGTGGACCGACACCCGGCTGGCCGCCCTCGCCGAGGAGGCCGTCGCCCTGGTCGACGTCCGCCCGGGCCCGCTGGGCACCCTGGACGTGTACGCCTTCGCCGACGGCACCACGCTCTGCGTGGCCCCGGGCGACCGGGAGGCCGCCTACCGGCTGATCGACGCGGTCCGTGCCGGTGAGCACGTGCGACTGCTCGGCGGCTCGCGCTTCTCCGGCTCGTACTCGCTGACCTTCTCCACCGACGAGGAAGCCGTCTACGTGCTCGCCGACCGGGTGGTCGCCAGCATCTGACGCCGCCTCAGCAGGACGGCGCGCCGAAGGCCGGCCGGGTCAAGGGGTTACCGACCCGGCCGGCCTTCGGCATGTCCGAGCGCGCTCAGGCACCGAGCGTACTCAGGCGCAGAGCGCGCTCAGGCACCGAGCGTACTCAGGCGCAGAGCGTGCTCAGGCGCAGAGCGCGGCCGTCTCCCGCACCGCCGCCACCGCCCCGGCCAGCACCTCGCCGACGGCCGCGGGCCCGTCCGGCAGCGCCACCTCCGCGCCCTCGGGCAGCGCCGCGAGCGCGGCCGCCAGGTCGTGCCCCGCGACGGCCAGCTGATCCCCCGCCGCGAAGGCCCCGGCGTCCGGGAAGTCCCGCTCCGGACCGCCCTCCACCGCCCGCGCCAGCCCGGCCAGCCGCCGGGCCAGGTCCAGCGCGGCCGCGGCCCGGGAGGCGTGCCCGGGCACCGCGCCCAGCAGCTTGCTCTGCGGCAGCGAGCGGAAACGATCCGCCAGGGAGTCGACGGCTTCGACCAAGGGCCGTACGTCCAAGGGCTGTACGTCATGCATGGCAGCGAGCCTAGGCGAAAAGCCGCCGGGCCCCGGAGCGGGTGGCTCCGGGGCCCGGCGGCAGTGATTCACCTCGGGGGGACGCGTTAGTCGTCGCCGCGCAGGATCGCGATCAGCCGCAGCATCTCCATGTAGATCCAGACCAGCGACAGGGTCAGCCCGAAGGCGGCCCGCCAGGACTCGCGCTGCGGGGCGCCCTGGGCGATGGCCGTCTCGATCTCCGCGAAGTCCAGCGACAGGAAGAAGGCGCCCAGGCCGATGCCGACCAGGCCGACCACGATGCCCAGCGGGCCCGACCGCAGGCCCATCTCGGCGCCGAAGGCCAGCGAGGCGACCAGGTTGACCAGCATCAGCAGCACGAAGCCCATGGCGACCGCGATGCCGATCCGGGTGTACCGCGGGGTGACCCGGATCCGGCCGCTCTTGTAGGCGAACAGCATCGCCGCGAAGACCGCCGCGGTGCCGAGCACCGCCTGGATCACGATGCCGTTCAGCATGGTGTTCAGCGCGTGCGACCAGGCGCCCATCGCGAAGCCCTGGAGGGCCGCGTAGGTCAGGATCAGCGGCGGGCTGACGGTGCGCTTGAAGGAGGCCACCACGCCGATCACCATGGCCACCAGGCTGGCGGCGATCGCGAAGCCGTAGTTCTCGAACGGCAGCGCGAACCAGGCCACCGCGCCGGCCGCGACCAGCGTCAGCAGCGTCATGGCGGTGCGGGCGACGACGTCGTCCAGCGTCATCCGCCCGGTGGCCGCCGGACCGGCCGACGGGCCGTTGTACAGCTCGTAGAGCTGCTCGTCGGTCATCGGGCCCTGCGGCTGCTGGGCGTACTGCGTCCCCGCGTAGGGGTTGTTGCCGTACGGGCTCCCGGCCTGTGCGGTGTTGCCGAACCCCGCGTAGCCGGAGTCGCGGGTGAAGGACCCCTCCCGCGAGAAGACCGGGTTGCTGCTTCTCATTGCTCATTCCCTCCGTGGCGGCACTGCACCGCCCATGCACAAGGGTAATGGCTTGGCAAAAATTCCGGGATACGCCGCGAGGAGGATCCGGTGAACGACACCCGGCGGGGACGCCGACGGCGCCCCCGCCCGACCGGCGCCCCGCCGGCGATCGGTGCCCGGAGCCGGACTCGAACCGGCACGGCCTCGCGGCCAAGCAGTTTTAAGCTGCCCGTGTCTGCGTTCCACCATCCGGGCGTCCAGCGAAACCACCCTGAGCCTAGTCGCCCGGCTCGCCCTTTCGCATGTTCCCAGCCCCGGAAGTTGTCATGTTTCCTTGCCATCTGACGAACTGTCCGGGATTCGGCCACGAAGGATAGTGGTTCCGGCCACCGCCCCTCCCTCAGGGTCCCCGTCATACCGCAGGAGGAGGGGCGCGCCTCCCCCGTACGCCCAGCGGTGGTAGGGCCAACCGTCCGGCGGAGCGACGCCAGACCATGATCACGTCGCGGAGCATGGAGGTACAAGCCCACGAGCACTAGGAGCCCCCCGTGACCACGTCGACCGCAACCGCCGTCCGCACCGGCCGGGCGGCCGCCCGCGCCACCGGCCTGAACAAGGTCTACGGGGAGGGGGAGACCCGCGTCGTCGCCCTCGACAACGTCAGCGTCACCTTCCCCCAGGGCGAGTTCACCGCCATCATGGGCCCCTCCGGCTCCGGCAAGTCCACCCTCATGCACTGCATGGCCGGACTCGACACCGTCACCTCGGGCTCCTCCACCATCGGCGACACCGAACTCGTCGGCCTCAAGGACAAGCAGCTCACCCAACTGCGCCGCGACCACATCGGCTTCATCTTCCAGGCCTTCAACCTGCTCCCCACCCTGACCGCCCTGGAGAACATCACCCTCCCGATGGACATCGCCGGCCGCAAGGCCGACAAGCCCTGGCTCGACCGCGTCGTCGACACCGTCGGCCTCTCCGACCGCCTCAGCCACCGCCCCTCCCAGCTCTCCGGCGGCCAGCAGCAGCGCGTCGCCTGCGCCCGCGCCCTCGCCGGCAAGCCCGACATCGTCTTCGCCGACGAACCCACCGGAAACCTCGACTCCCGCTCCGGCGCCGAGATCCTCTCCTTCCTCCGCAACTCCGTCCGCGAACTCGGCCAGACCGTCGTCATGGTCACCCACGACCCCGTCGCCGCCTCCTACGCCGACCGCGTCGTCTTCCTCGCCGACGGCCGCATCGTCGACGAACTCCACGCACCCACCGCCGACACCGTCCTGGACCGCATGCGCCGCTTCGACGCCAAGGGCCGCACCAGCTGACACCACGCACCAGCTGAACCGGCGACAACCCGCAGCCCGGCAACCCCGAAGCCGCCCACCGACCCCTCCCAGGACACCCCATGTATCGCACCGCACTGCGCAACGTGCTGGCCCACAAGGGCCGACTGCTGATGACGGCGCTCGCCGTCATGCTCGGCACCGCCTTCGTGGCGGGCACCATGGTCTTCTCCGACACCTTCGGCAAGGCCATGCGGGACAGCAACTCCAAGAGCTACTCGGACGTCTCGGTCCAGGTGGTCGACCGCGCGGCCGGCTCCGGCGCCAGCGCCCGGCAGAAGAGCGAGAGCGGTTCCGCCGCGATCACCGACGCCACCGTCCAGCAGCTGGCCGCCCTGCCGGGCACCGCCAACGCCCGCGGCGTGGTCAGCGGCTTCACCGGGGTCGCCGACAGGAAGGGCAACCTGATCGGCCAGTTCTGGGCCGCGAAGGGCGCCAACTTCGCCCCCGGCCAGGACGGCAAGGACCCGCGCTACCCGATGGCCGAGGGCCAGGGCCCCAAGAACGGCAAGGAGATAGCGCTCGACCGCAAGACCGCCGACAAGGCGGGCTACAAGGTCGGCGACACCGTCCGGGTGGCCGCCAACGGCCCGGTGGTCGAGGCGAAGCTCACCGGGATCTTCACCACCGACGACCCGGTGGTGAGCACCGGCGGCACGCTCACCCTGTTCGACCGGGCCACCGCGCAGGGGCTGCTCCTGGAGCCCGGCCGCTACAGCGGCGTCGTCCTCACCGCCAAGCCCGGCACCTCCGAGGATGCGCTGCTCGACCAGGCCCGGCCCAAGGTGCCCTCCGGCAACCAGTTCGACGTCGAGACCGGCGCCAAGCTCAAGGCCGACGAGCAGGAGATGATCACCAAGGGCACCGACAGCATGCGCACCATGCTGCTGGTCTTCGCCTTCATCGCGCTCTTCGTCGGCATCTTCATCATCGCCAACACCTTCACCATGCTGGTCGCCCAGCGCACCAAGGAGCTGGCCCTGCTGCGCGCCATCGGCGCCAGCCGCAAGCAGGTCACCCGCTCGGTGCTGGTCGAGGCGCTGCTGATCGGCACCGTCTCCGCGGTGGCCGGTCTGGCCGCCGGCGTCGGGATCGGCGCGGGGATGCAGTCCCTGATCGGCACCCTGAACGAGAACATGCCGAGCGGCGCCCTGGTGATCAAGCCGCTCACCGTCGCGGTGACCCTGGTGGTCGGCGTCGTGGTGACGGTGCTCTCGGCCCTGCTGCCCGCCCTGCGCGCGGCCCGGATCGCCCCGGTGGCCGCGATGAGCAGCGGCGACCAGCCGGCCTCCCAGAAGAGCCTGGTGGTCCGCAACACGATCGGCTCGCTGCTCGCCGCCGGCGGCCTGGCCCTGATCGGCTACGGCGCCTCCACCGGCGACACCAGCGGCCGGCTGCCGGTCGGCCTGGGCGCCGTCCTGGCCCTGATCGGCGTGTTCGTCCTGCTGCCGCTGCTCTCCCGGCCGGTGGTCGCCCTGCTCGGCCCGCTGCTGCGCGGCCTCGGCGGCACCCCGGGCAAGCTCGCCCAGCAGAACGCGGTGCGCAACCCGCGCCGGACGGCGGCCACCGCCGCCGCGCTCACCATCGGCCTGACCCTGGTCAGCGGCCTCACCGTGATCGGCGCCTCGGTGAGCGACGTGGTGGACCGCGCCGTCACCAGCTCGATGAAGGCCGACTACATCGTCTCGGCCGCCAACAGCATGAGCCTCGCCGAGCAGGTGCCCGCGCAGATCGCCAAGGCGCCCGGGGTGGCGGCCTCATCGCCGATGACGGCCGCCTACTGGGAGCTCGACGGCACCACCAAGTCGATCTCCGGCCTGGACGCGGCGACCTTCGACCAGCTGGTCGACGTCGAACTGACCAGCGGCTCGACCGCCGCGCTCGGCAAGGGCCAGCTGCTGGTGGACGCGGACGTCGCCAAGAAGTTCAACGTCACCACCGGCTCGACGATGACCGTCTCCTACCCGGACGACTCCAAGGGCCAGTTGACCGTCGGCGGCGTGTACAAGACGGGCGGCATGCTCGGCCCGGTCGTCCTGGCCAACAGCGAGATCGCCAAGCACGAGCCCAAGCCGTACATCTCCGACGTCCTGGTCAAGGGCAAGGACGGCGCGACGGACACGCTCAAGCAGTCGCTCAAGGACGCCACCGGCGCCAACCCGGTGATCGAGGTGAAGTCCAAGCAGGACGTCCGCGACGACTTCAGCCAGACCATCACCTTCGCGCTGAACCTGATGTACGGCCTGCTGGGGATGGCGGTCCTGATCGCGATCCTGGGCGTGATCAACACGCTGGCGATGTCGGTCTTCGAGCGCAAGCGCGAGATCGGGATGCTGCGCGCGATCGGCCTGGACCGCCGGGGCATCAAGCGGATGGTCCGTCTGGAGTCCGTGGTGATCTCGCTGTTCGGCGCCGGCGTGGGCCTGGCCCTCGGCTGCTTCATCGCCTGGGCGATCAACGGCACCCTGAAGTCCAGCCTGGCCGGCCTGACCACCGTCCTGCCGTACGGCCAGCTGGCGATGTTCCTGGCCCTGGCCGGGGTGGTCGGCCTGGTGGCCGCCATCTGGCCGGCCCGCCGGGCGTCCAAGCTGGACATCCTGTCGAGCATCAAGACCGACTGACCGGAGGCCGGTGGAGGCCGGTAACGAGAAGGGCCCTGCCGAAGCTTCGGCAGGGCCCTTCTTCGTTCTGTACTCCGCCCGGTCACAGGGCCGGCTGAGCACCACGGAGGTCGTGGTCCGGCGACGTTGCCGGGCGGAGGGCCTCCGACTCATACCCCGGTGCTCCCACACCGGGGTCTCAGTCGCTTACTTGCTGGCGAGTTCCTTGTCGGCGGCCGGCTTGGCGGCCTCGACGGGCTTGGTGGGCGGGGTGACCTCCTGGATGGGAAGCTGCGGCTTCTCCATCTGGGAGAGGCCGACCATCTCGCGCTTGAGGAACATCGCGAGGGTCCAGTCGGTGAAGACGCGCACCTTGCGGTTGAAGGTCGGCACCATGGCGCCGTGGTACAGGCGGTGGAACCACCAGGCCGGACGGCCCTTCAGCTTGTACTTGCCGAAGAGGATCGCGACGCCCTTGTGCAGACCGAGACCGGCGACCGCACCCAGGTTCTTGTGCTTGTACTCCTTCTGCGGGAAGCCCCGCATGCCGGAGATCACGTTGTCGCCGAGGACGACGGCCTGACGGCAGGCGTGCTGCGCGTTCGGCGGGCACCAGGCGCCCTCGCCGGCGGCGAGGTCCGGGACCTGGGCGTTGTCGCCGGCGGCCCAGACGTAGTCGAAGCCCTGGACCTGCAGGGTCGGCGCGGTGTCGACGTGGCCACGCGGGCCCAGCGGCAGACCGAACTCGGACAGCACCGGGTTCGGCTTCACGCCGGCCGTCCACACGATGGTGGAGGCGTCCATCTCCATGCCGTTCTTCAGCACGACGTGGCCGTCGACGCAGGAGTCCATCGAGGTCTCGATGTAGACCTCGATGTTGCGCTCCTCGAGCTTCTCCTTGGTCCACAGACCGAGGTCCGGGCCCATCTCGGGGAGGATGCGGTTGGCGGCCTCGACGACGACGAAGCGCATGTCGTCGCGGCTGACGGTCCGGTACAGCTTCGACGCGTCGCGCGCCATGTCCTCGATCTCGGCGATCGTCTCGATGCCGGCGAAGCCACCGCCGATGACGACGAAGGTCAGCGCCCTGCGGCGGACCTCCTCGTCGGTGGTGGACTCGGCCTTGTCGAGCTGGGCCATGACGTGGTTGCGGAGGCCGATGGCCTCCTCGACCGTCTTCATGCCGATGCCGTTCTCCGCCAGACCCGGGATCGGGAAGGTGCGGGAGACCGAGCCGGTCGCGACGACCAGGTACTCGAAGGGCAGCTCGTAGCTGTCGCCGGCCGCCGGCTGGATGGTGGCGACCTTGCGGGCGTGGTCGATGCCGGTGACGGACCCGGTCAGCACCTCCGCCTGCTTGAGGGCGCTGCGCAGCGGCGCGACGAGGTTGCGGGGCGCGACGTTGCCGCCGGCCGCCTCGGGGAGGAAGGGCAGGTACGTCATGTACGACCGCGGGTCCACGACCGTGACGGTCGCTTCGCCGTAGCGCATCTTCTTGAGGATGCGCATCGCGGCATACAGGCCGACGTAACCACCGCCGACAATGAGGATGCGAGGACGCTCCGTGGTGCTCATATCCGAAAGTATCCAGCACCGTCCGGAGCAGCCTTCGTGAGCCCGGTCACAAGCTCATGGACACCCCGTGCTACACTGCGCGGCCGCAAAAACGGGTCCAGCACCCGTGCTCACACCCCTCCGCGCCCCCTCGTGAACGTGCGCCGGAGCACCACCCTGCTGAGCAGCAACGATCCGCACAACACCCGGGTTCCCGCGCGTGATTTCGATTTTCAAACCCCAAGCGAGCCCTGGCCTGCGATCCAAGGGGCCTCGCGACCGGGAGGCCTTCGGTCCCACAATTCGGACGTAGCGGGCGAGCAGGTGCGCCGAATGACCCCATCGCCATGTGAAGAAATTCACGAACTTTTCCGCACGGGCTCGGGCGCGCCCCGGCCCCGGCTCCCCGAAAGGGGTGCCGGGGCCGGTTCGGGTAAGCCCCGCAAGGGGTCAGGAGGCGATACCCCAGGCGATCCCGTCCAGGATGTCGTGCTCGCTCACGACCAGCTCGGCGGCGCCGGTCCGCTCCATGATCTCCAGCAGCTCCAGCGCCCCGGCCGCGATCACGTCCACCCGGCCCGGGTGCATCGACGGGATGGCCGCGCGCTCGGCGTGGGTCGCGGCCAGCAGCTCACCGGCGATCTCCGCGACCCGCTCCCGGCTGAGCCGCGAGTGGTGGATCGCCGCCGAGTCGTAGCCCGACAGGCCCTGGGCGATCGCGGACACCGTGGTGACCGTTCCGGCCAGGCCCACCAGGGTCGCCGCACCGGTCAGCGGCACGGCCTCCTCGGCCCGGTCCAGCTCGGCCCGCACGTGCGCCCGGGCCTCGGCGACCTGCTCCGCGGAGGGCAGCTCGGCCCCGCCGAAATGCCGCTCGGTGAGCCGCACGCAGCCGATGTCCACCGAGCGCGCCGCCTGGACGTCGTCCGACCCGAGCACGAACTCGGTCGAGCCGCCGCCCAGGTCGAACACCAGGTACGGAGCGGGGAAGCGGTCGCCCGTCAGCTCCTTGGTGGCGCCCAGGAAGGACAGCCGGGCCTCCTCCTCGCCGCTCACCACCTCCGGCTCGACGCCCAGGATGTCGCGCACGCCCTTGGTGTACTCGTCGCTGTTCTCGGCGTCCCGGGAGGCGCTGGTGGCGACGAAGCGCAGCCGCTCCGGGCCGACGCCGAAGCCGGAGATGATCTCCTGGTACTCCCGGCAGGCCGCGAAGGTGCGGGCCAGCGCGTCGGGGTGCAGCCGGCCGGTCCGGTCCACGTCCTGGCCCAGCCGGTTGACGAGCATCCGGCGGTCGAGGTCGGTGATCTCCCCGGTCTCCGGGTCCAGATCGGCGACCAGCAGCCGGATCGAGTTGGTGCCGCAGTCGATCGCGGCCACCCGGGTCATGGTCACCGCGACTCCTGCTGCCCGTCGGTGTCCTGCGCACCGTCCTGCCCGGCACCGTCCTGCGTGGCACCGTCCTGCGGGAGGTCGTCCGCGGCGAGCTTCTTGGCGGCGCGCTCGGCCGTCTTCTGCTGCTTGGCGGCGATCACGGCCTCGTGGTCCTGCTCCTTGGCCCGGTTGCGGGCGACCCGCTCCCCGGCGGCCTCGACCTCGGCCGGGGAGACGCACGGGCCCTTGGCCCACCACTCCTCCAGCATCCCGATCGCCTCGTCGCCGAGCGGGTTGACGCCCTCGCCGGCCGCCAGCGAGTGGCCGACCAGCACGTGCAGGCACTTCACCCGGTCCGGCATGCCGCCGGCGCTCGGGAAGCCCTCCAGCACCTCGATCGCGTCGCGCCGGGCGATGTAGTCCTCGTGCGCCTTCTGGTAGGCGGCGGCCAGCTCCGGGTCCTCGGCGAGCCGGGCCGTCTGGTCCTTCATCACGCCGTCCGCCTCCAGGGTGCCGATCAGCGAGGCGGCCTTGGGGCAGGTCAGGTAGTACAGCGTCGGGAACGGCGTGCCGTCCGGCAGCCGGGGGGCCGTCTCCACGACGTCCGGGTTGCCGCAGGGGCAGCGGTGCGCCACGCCGCGCAGGCCGCGCGGCACCCGGCCGAGCTGGGCGGCGATGGCCGCGACGTCGGCGTCGGAGACGGAGGGGTGGTTCTCAGTGGTCATGGGGGGAGGTGTCTCCAACGGGGGACGGTGGGAGCGGAAGGGGGGCGGCGGGGGCCGGCGCGGCCGTGTCGGCGGCGTCGACCGAGTCCCAGATGCTGGCGTACCAGGGCTTGGCGGCCTTCGGCTGACCGGCTGCCACACCGGCCGCCGGGGCACCGGCGGCGGACGAGGACGGCTTGGCGGAGGCCTGCCCGGCCGGGTCCACCGCGATGTACGGGGTCTCCCCCGGCACCGCGTAGTGCAGCCGGGCGCGCGCCTGCGCCTTGACGTACTCCGGGTCCTGCCAGCGGGCCTTCTCCCGGCGCAGCTGCTCGACCTGCTGGCGCGCGTGGTCGGCCTTCGCCCGCTGGGCGGAGATCTCGGCGCGCTGGGAGATGAACTGCCGCGTCGGGTAGGCGAGGATCGCCACCAGCGAGCAGAGCACCAGGACGAGGACGGTCGCCCGGCTCGTGAACCGAGGCCGGGCCGCCAAGCCCGGAATCCTCCAGCCTGCCATCTCCCGTATCCCCTCCTGGTCGCGACGGTGCCCCGCCGTCCACCCTACGGGGTGAACGGCGGGGCACCGGTCAGGCTTGCGCTACCTCGCGGTCTCAGCCCTCGTGCTTGAAGCGCGGGAAGGCGCCGCGGCCGGCGTACTCGGCGGCGTCGTCGAGGATCTCCTCGATGCGCAGCAGCTGGTTGTACTTGGCGACGCGCTCGGAGCGGGCCGGGGCACCGGTCTTGATCTGGCCGCAGTTGGTGGCGACGGCCAGGTCGGCGATGGTGACGTCCTCGGTCTCGCCGGAGCGGTGCGACATCATGCAGCGGTAGCCGTTGCGCTGGGCCAGCTCGACGGCGTCCAGGGTCTCGGTCAGCGAGCCGATCTGGTTGACCTTCACCAGCAGCGCGTTGGCGGTGGCGGTCTCGATGCCCTTGGCCAGGCGGGCCGGGTTGGTGACGAACAGGTCGTCGCCGACCAGCTGGACCTTGTCGCCCAGCTTGACGGTCATGGCCTTCCAGCCGTCCCAGTCCGACTCGTCCAGCGGGTCCTCGATGGAGACCAGCGGGTAGGCGGCGACGAGCTCGGCGTAGTACTCGATCAGCTCGGCGGCCGAGAGGGCCTTGCCCTCGAACTGGTAGGCGCCGTCCTTGTAGAACTCGGAGGCGGCGACGTCCAGGGCCAGCGCGACGTCACGGCCGGGCACGTAGCCGGCCTTCTGGATGGCCTCGGTGATCAGGTCCAGGGCCTCGCGGTTGCTGTCCAGGTTCGGCGCGAAGCCGCCCTCGTCGCCGAGGCCGGTGGACAGGCCGCGCTCCTTCAGCACGCCCTTGAGGGTGTGGTAGACCTCGACGCCCCAGCGGACGGCCTCGGAGAAGGACTCCGCGCCGATCGGGGCGATCATGAACTCCTGGATGTCGACGTTGGAGTCCGCGTGCGAGCCGCCGTTGAGGATGTTCATCATCGGGACCGGCAGGACGTGCGCGTTCGGGCCGCCCAGGTAGCGGAACAGCGGCAGGTCGCTGGCCTCGGAGGCGGCGTGCGCGACGGCCAGCGAGACGCCCAGGATGGCGTTGGCGCCGAGCGAGGACTTGTCCGGGGTGGCGTCGAGGTCGAGCATGGCCTGGTCGATCAGGCGCTGCTCGGTGGCGTCGTAGCCGACCAGCTCCGGGCCGATCTGCTCGATGACGGCCAGGACGGCCTTCTCCACGCCCTTGCCGAAGTAGCGGTTCTTGTCACCGTCGCGCAGCTCCAGCGCCTCGAAGGCACCGGTGGAGGCACCCGAGGGGACAGCGGCACGACCCGTGCTGCCGTCGTCGAGGCCGACCTCGACCTCGACCGTGGGGTTGCCGCGCGAGTCGAGGATCTCACGGGCTACGACGACATCGATGGACGGCACGAGGCATCTCCTAGCGGAAGCAGGTCCGGCTGACGCTGGTGCTGTCGGCAGGACGATTGCGGAGTCGTTACGGACCAGAGCCTAGCCGCCCGGGCTCCCGGGGCCACGTCGACCTGGGTCCCGTCTCAGCGTGTGGCCCCGCTACCCCCCGGTAGTTCACCTGCTTGTCCCACCTTGTCCGCCCGGGACGGGCGAATGCGGACGAAGGGGGCCGGTAGCGCCGACCCCCTTCGCCCGCACGGGCGTTGCGGCCCCGGAGGGACGGCTCCGGGGCGGGCGCGGCGCCCGGGGCGGGAGCGCGTCCCGGGGCCGGGCGCGCCTCCCCGGGGCGGAAGCACTTCCCGGGGCCGGAGCGTCTCCCCCGGCCGGGCGTGCCTCCCGGGCGGGGCGGCTCAGCCGAGGTGCAGGACCTGGCCGGGCAGGATCAGGTCCGGGTCGCCGCCGACGGTGCCGCGGTTGCCGTCGTAGAGCGCGTGCCAGCCGCCGGACACACCCTGGGTGGCGGCGATGGTCGACAGGGTGTCACCGGCGCGGACGGTGTAGTCGTGGCCGGTCTGCGCGGCCGGGGCCGGCTGGGCGGCGGACGGGGCCGCGTGCTTGGGGACGTACTGCTGCGCCGACTGGTCGACGGGCTTCTCGGCCTGCTGCGGCGCGGCGTGCTTCGGGGCCTGCTTCTGGGCGGGCTTCTCGGCCGGCTTCTGGACGGGCTTCTCGACCGGCTTCTGGGCCTGCTGCCGCTTGGGCGTCTGCTGCTGCGGGGCGGACTGCGGCTTGGCGTCCGAGGAGGTGTCGACCGACGCCGGGGCGCCGCCCTTGCTCAGCCCGGCCTTCTGGGAGCAGACCGGCCAGGCGCCCGGGCCCTGCGAGGCGAGCACCTTCTCGGCGATCGAGATCTGCTGGCCCTTGCTGGCCTGGTTGGCCTGCGGCGCGAAGGAGGTGCCGCCGTACGCCTTCCAGGTGCTGGAGGTGAACTGCAGGCCCCCGTAGAAGCCGTTGCCGGTGTTGATGCTCCAGTTGCCGCCGCTCTCGCACTGGGCGACGGCGTCCCAGGTGGAGGCCGGGGCGGCGGAGGCGCCGGTGGCGGTGAGGAGCGGCATCGCGAGTCCGACGCCGGCCACACCCGCGACGGCGATGGCCTTCTCGGCCTGGGTGCGACGACGGTGGCGGCCAGTTCCAACGAACAGCATGAAGAGGTCCCTCTCCGCACGCCTGCGAGGTGAGCTGTCGGGTTCGGACCGGGAGGTGGCCCGGCCGCCGTACGCGGAAACGATTCCGCTCGGGCGGCTTCACCCCAAGCCGTGGGGACGGCAACAAACCTGGGTCCCCCGCCCCTGCCCAGGGTTCTGGTCGGTTTCCCGTGACGCGGCGGGCAGGATTCGGCGTTCCGCGCACGAGGTCCGCAGCTGCGAACTCCAGGGAGAGTAGACAGATCCTCAGACCAATCACAAGCTCATATCACCGATATCACACAGAAATTACGGCGCGTGTCCGATCGCCTACCAACGGCGGCGTTATGTCCGGATTGATGGTCCTTCACACCCTGATTCAAGGGCTCCGGGCGACGCTCCGTCAGCGCGTCACCCGGCTCACCGTCACTTCGTGTCAATTTGTCAGGGGCGCGGAAGGAGCGTGCGCGGGGGCCTGCGGAAGCGTGTGCGGGGAGCGGCTCTCCGGACTGAATTCGACCGGGAGTTCCCGCAGGCCACGCATGATGAGACCACCTCGCCAGCGCAGATTCTCCGGACTTTCCGCGAGCCGCAGATCCGGCAGCCGGGAAAGCAGCGTGGCCAGCGCCGCCCGCCCCTCCAGCCGGGCCAGCGGGGCTCCGATGCAGTAATGGATGCCGTGCCCGAAGCCCAGGTGCGGATTGTCCGTTCTGGCCAGGTCCAGGGTGTTCTCGTCCGCGAACCGGGCCGGATCGCGGTCCGCCGCGGCGAGCACCACCAGCACCGGATCGCCCACCGGGATCTCCACCCCGCCGATGGTCAGCGGCTGCGTCGCGAACCGCCAGGTCGCCAGCTCCACCGGCCCGTCGTAGCGCAGGAGTTCCTCGATCCCCGTCTCCAGCAGCGCGCTCTCCCCGCGCGCCACCGACTCCTGCAGCAACCGGCGCTGCCCCGGATCGCGCAGCAGCGCGTACGTCCCGTTGCCGATGAGGTTCACCGTCGTCTCGAAACCGGCGAAGAGGAGGATGAAGGCCATCGCCGCGGCCTCGTTCTCGGTCAGGTGCTCGCCGTGGTCGCTCGCCCTGATCAGACCCGAGATCAGGTCGTCCCCGAGGTCCGCCCGCTTGCGGTGGATCAGCTCCAGCAGGTACGCCCGCATCCGCTTCACCGCCCGGCCCACGCCACCGCGTTGACCGCCGCCGTGCCGGATCATCATCCCCGCCCAGTCGCGGAAGTCGTCCTGGTCCTCGGCCGGCACGCCCAGCATGTCGCAGATCGCATAGATGGGCAGCGGGAAGGCGAACTCGTGGATCAGGTCCGCCGAACCGCGCTGCGCGAAACCGTCGATCAGCCGGTCCGTGAGCTGCTGCACCCGCGGCTCGAACTCCGCCACCCGGCGCGGGGTGAACGCCTTCGACACCAGCCGGCGCAGCCGGGTGTGGTCCGGCGGGTCGATGTTCAACAGGTGGGTCATCAGATCCGCCTGCCGCTCCCCCGGGATGCCCACCCGGCCGGTGCGGTGCGCCTGCTCGCTGTGGTGCGCCGGGTTCTTCGACAGCCGGCTGTCCGCGAGCGCCTGCCGGGCGTCCGCGTACCTGGTCACCAGCCAGGCCTCGACACCGCTCGGCAGCTTGGTGCGGTGCACCGGGGCGTGCTCGCGCAGCCAGGCGTAGGCGGGGTACGGGTCGGCGGCGAACTCCCAGGTGAACAGCTGCGGCGCGGCGGGCGGCGCGGCGGGGGCCGCGGGCTCCGGGGCCGGGGCGTCGGGCTGCTGGGCGGCGGGCTCCGCGAAGGGGGCGTCGGGCTGAGCTGGCATGGGTCGACCGTATCCGGTGGGTGTCCGCACCCCCTCCCGCAGGACGCGCGCCACCCCGCGTCAACGGCGTGCGGCCTCCGCGCCGACGGCATGCGACCGGTGCGCCAACACTCCGTGGACGACCCGTGGACGGGCCGTGGACAGCTCTTGGACAGCTCTTGGCCGGACGGCAGGCGTGAGCCTGGTCACCTGAGGGGTAATCCCTGTTGCGGAGGATCAGGACCTGCCTACGATCCTCCGCAGTACGCGTGGGCGCCGGTGCGGTGTCGCCCACAGGGAGGAGCAGACCATGCGGGTCAGCGGGTCAGTCGTCGTCATCGCGGTACTCGACGGCGGGTCGGGCTCCGGCCTCGCCCGCCGGTTCTCCGCCGCCGGCGCCGCCGGAATGCTGATCGCCGACCAGCACGTCGGCATCGCCGAGGACCTCGCCGCCGAACTCGACCGGCCGGGCTGCCCCGTCGTGGGCGTCTCCGGCGACATCCGCCGCCCCAGCGACGTCGCCGCCCTCGTCGACACCGCGGAGAAGCACCTCGGGCCGATCGACCTCTTCGCCGTCGCCGGCCCGGACGGCGAGCGGATCATCTCCCTCGCCGACCTGCCCGACCACCTCGACCTGGAACGCCTCGCCGAACTCGTCGTCCTCGTCGGCGAGGCCATCGGCGAACTCGTCCCGCCGCAGCGGCACCCCGTCCGGGCCACCGCCACGGCGGCCTGAGGCCCTACTCCTCGTCCGGCTTGAGGCCCTCGGCCGCGCGCACCGCGTCCCGGTAACCGCGCGCGGCCGAGCGCAGCGCCGCGTCCACGTCCACCCCGGCGTCGTGCGCCCGCTGCGCCACCGCCAGCAGCAGCCGGCCCGCCGACTCCGCGGTCACCTCCGCCGGCAGCTCGTACGGCTCGTCCGGCACCCCCGTGAAGCCAGCCCGACGCACCCGCGACACCAGCTTCGCCGCGTACGCCAACGCGGGCAGCCCGGCCGGCACACCGTCCAGCACCGACTCGCGGTCCGCCTTCTCCGCGGCCTTCAGCTGCTCCCAGTTCGCCTCCACCTCGGCGGCGCCCCCGGCCTCCACGTCCCCGAACACGTGCGGATGCCGGTACATCAGCTTCTCGACGATGTCACCGGCCACGTCGTCCACGGTGAACGGCTCGGTCGGGTGCTCCTCGGCGATCCGGGAGTGGAAGAACACCTGCAGCAGAACGTCGCCCAGCTCCTCGCGCAGCGTCTCCCGGTCCCCCTCCTCGATCGCCTCGACCAGCTCGTACGCCTCCTCGACCAGGTACTTCACCAGGCTCTCGTGCGTCTGCTCGGCGTCCCACGGGCAGCCGCCCGGCGAGCGCAGCCGGTCCATCACCGTCACCAGGTCCAGCAGCCGCGACCCCGGCAGGTCGTACGAGCCCGGCAGCACCTCGATCTCCGGCACCTCACCCGCCCGCTCCACCGCGAGCCGCGCCAGCGCGTCCGTCAGCCCCGGATCCCCGTCCGGACTGCCCAGCCACACCGTCGCCCCCTCCGCGGCGGGCCGCTCGGTCAGCAGCCGCGCCAGCCCGGGCACCGACCCGGCGGCCACCACCTCCACCGCCACCCCGGCCTGCCGCACCGCGGCCACCTGCGGATGCCCCTCGTCCCCCACCAGCACCCGCCCCGCCGACCGCAACGCCTCCCACGCCGGCCACGCCAACAACCCGGGCGCGACCCGGTGGGTCGTGGTCAGCAGGATCAACTTGGCACCGGGAACATTCGTCGTCACACCCCCGAACCTACCCGCCCCACCCCACCCCTCGCCGACACACCGCCAACACCGAGACAGGTACATGCCACCACCCGGCCCGGGCCCCCACCCCGCCACACAGGAAGTCGGGCCCTTCGACGAACCAGTGGGGGCCCTGTTCACAGCCGACGCCGCACAACCGCCACCGTCGGCACCCGGACACGGAAACGGCGGCCCCGGGCCGAAGCCCGAGACCGCCGTGAAACACCGCCGTGAACCGCCCCCGCGAACGACCGGCCGAGGGGTGCTACTTCTTCGAACCCGCCAGGTCGTCGAACATGGCCGACAGGAACTCGCTGCACCAGCCCAGCAGTTCCCGGCCGACCAGCGGCTTGCCGCCGATCCGCCCGGTGCTGGGACGCGGCACCAGGAGCTGCTGGGCGGCGGCCTTGACCTGGCTGCGCGGGTAGAGCCGGTTCAGCCGCAGCTGCTGCGACTCCCGCAGCTCCACCGGCCCGAAGCGGACGTTGGAGCCCTGCAGGGTGATGTCCGCGATGCCGCACCGCCGGGCGTACAGCCGCAGCGCGGCGACCATCAGCAGGTTCTCCACCGGCTCGGGCAGCTTGCCGTAGCGGTCCACGAGTTCGTCCCGGACCTGCGTGATGTCGTCCTCCGAGTTGACCGCCGCGATCGAGCGGTAGGCCTGCAGCCGCAGCCGCTCGCCGGGCGCGTAGTCGTGCGGCACGTGCGCGTCGACCGGCAGCTCGATCTTCACCTCCAGCGGCTCCTCCTCCGGTTCCCCGCCGCTCGCCAGCGACTCGCGGAACTCGGCCACCGCCTCGCCGACCATCCGCATGTAGAGGTCGAAGCCGACGCCCGCGATGTGCCCGGACTGCTCGCCGCCGAGCAGGTTGCCGGCGCCGCGGATCTCCAGGTCCTTCATCGCGACGTACATGCCGGCGCCCATCTCGGTGTGCTGGGCGATGGTGGCCAGGCGCTCGTGCGCGGTCTCGGTGAGCGGCTTCTCCGGCGGGTACAGCATGTACGCGTAGCCGCGCTCGCGGCCGCGCCCGACCCGGCCGCGCAGCTGGTGCAGCTGGGAGAGGCCGAAGGTGTCGCCGCGCTCGACGATCAGGGTGTTGGCGTTGGAGATGTCGATGCCGGACTCCACGATCGTGGTCGACACCAGGACGTCGAACTCCTTCTCCCAGAAGTCGACGACGACCTTCTCCAGCTGGGTCTCCCCCATCTGTCCGTGCGCGGTGGCGATCCGCGCCTCGGGCACCAGGTCCTTCAGCCGGGCGGCCGCCTTGTCGATCGACTCCACCCGGTTGTGGATGTAGAACACCTGCCCCTCGCGCAGGAGTTCACGCCGGATCGCGGCCGAGATCTGCTTCTCGTCGTACGGTCCGACGAAGGTCAGCACCGGGTGCCGCTCCTCCGGCGGGGTGGTGATGGTGGACATCTCGCGGATGCCGGTGACCGCCATCTCCAGGGTGCGCGGGATCGGGGTCGCGGACATGGTCAGCACGTCCACGTTGGCCCGCAGCTTCTTCAGCTGCTCCTTGTGCTCGACGCCGAACCGCTGCTCCTCGTCCACGATGACCAGGCCGAGGTCCTTGAACTTCGTCTCGGAGGAGAACAGCCGGTGGGTGCCGATGACGACGTCCACCGAGCCCTCGAACAGCCCCTCCAGCACGGCCTTGGCCTCGCTGTCGGTCTGGAACCGGGACAGCGCCTTCACCGTCACCGGGAAGTTGGCGTACCGCTCGGCGAAGGTCGAGAAGTGCTGCTGCACCAGCAGCGTGGTCGGCACCAGCACCGCCACCTGCTTGCCGTCCTGCACGGCCTTGAACGCGGCCCGCACCGCGATCTCGGTCTTGCCGTAACCGACGTCGCCGCAGATCAGCCGGTCCATCGGGACGGACTTCTCCATGTCGGACTTGACCTCGGCGATGGTGGTCAGCTGGTCCGGGGTCTCCGCGTACGGGAAGGCGTCCTCCAGCTCGCGCTGCCACGGGGTGTCCGGGCCGAAGGTGTGGCCGGGGGCGGCCATCCGCGCCGAGTACAGCTTGATCAGGTCGGCGGCGATCTCCTTGACCGCCTTCTTGGCCCGCTGCTTGGTCTTCGCCCAGTCCGCGCCGCCCAGCCGGTGCAGGGTCGGGGCCTCGCCGCCGACGTACTTGGTGACCTGGTCGAGCTGGTCGGTCGGCACGAACAGCCGGTCGCCGGGGTGGCCGCGCTTGGCCGGGGCGTACTCCAGCACCAGGTACTCGCGGGTGGCGCCCTGGACGGTGCGCTGCACCATCTCGACGTACTTGCCGACGCCGTGCGCCTCGTGGACGACGTAGTCGCCGGCGACGAGCGCCAGCGGGTCGATCGCGTTGCGGCGGCGCGAGGGCATCCGGCGCATGTCCTTGGTGGAGGACTTCTGGCCGGACAGGTCGGTCTCGGTGATGACCGTGAGCTTCAGGGCCTCGTCCACGAAGCCGTGCTCGATCGAGCCGCAGGAGACGTAGACGACGTCCCGGGTGGGCGCCTCGGCGAGGTCGGCGACCAGACGGGCCGGGATGCCCTCGTTGCCCAGCACCTCGGCGAGCCGGGACGCCGGCCCGTGCCCCTCGGTCACCATGACGACCCGCCAGTCGGCGGCCAGCCGCTCCTTGGCGTCGGCGATCGCCCGGGCGGTGTCGCCGCGGTAGGCCTCGACGGCGTGCATGCCGAGGGTCAGGGTGTTGGTGTCGATCTCCAGGATGCCGTCGATGGTCGACTCGCTGGTCGCGAACGGACTGACGGACCACCAGGGCAGCCCGATCTCGGCGGCGTGCTCGCGCACCTCGGCGAGCGAGCGCAGCGAGGCGGCGGAGACGTCGATCGCCTCCAGGTCGATCGGCCGGTCCCCGCCGGACGCGGCCGCGACCCAGGAGGCGTGCAGGAACTCCTGACTGGTCGCCACCAGGTCGGCGGCCCGGGTGCGGACCCGCTCCGGGTCGCAGACCACCGCGACCGAGCCGAGCGGCAGCACGTCGACCAGCAGCTCCATGTCGTCCACCAGCACCGGCGCCAGCGACTCCATGCCCTCGACCGCGATGCCCTCGGCGATCTTGTCCAGGATCTCGGCCAGCCCCGGGTGCTCGGCGGCCAGCTCGGCGGCCCGCGCCCGCACCTCGTCGGTGAGCAGCAGCTCGCGACAGGGCGGCGCCCACAGGCCGTGCTCGGCGATCTCCAGCGAGCGCTGGTCGGCGACCTTGAAGTACCGGATCTCCTCGACCTCGTCGCCCCAGAACTCCACCCGCAGCGGGTGCTCCTCGGTCGGCGGGAAGACGTCCAGGATGCCGCCGCGGACGGCGAACTCACCGCGCTTCTCGACCAGTTCGACGCGCGCGTAGGCAGCCGCGGCGAGCCGGCGGGCCACCTCCTCCAGGTCGTGCGACTCCCCGCGCAGGACGGCCACCGGCTCCAGCTCGGCCAGCCCCTTGACCTGCGGCTGCAGCACCGAGCGGACCGGGGCGACGATCACCTGCACCGGCCCGGCCGCCGGGTCGTCCGCCCGCGGGTGCACGATCCGGCGCAGCACGGCGAGCCGGCGGCCGACGGTGTCCGAGCGGGGCGACAGTCGCTCGTGCGGCAGGGTCTCCCAGGCCGGGTACTCGGCGACGGCGTCGGGGGGCAGCAGCGAGCGCAGCGAGGCGGCCAGGTCCTCGGCCTCCCGGCCGGTCGCGGTGACGGCGAGCACCGGACGGCCGTGCTCCCCGGCGGACTGCCCGGCGAGCGCCCGGGCCAGTGCGGCGATGGCGAAGGGCCGGGCGGCGGGCGGTCCGACCAGGTCCAGGTGGCGGCGTCCGCCGGCCGCGGCGCCGGTGGCGGTGGCCGCCCCGATCGCCTCGGCGAGCGCCGCGTCCCGCGCGACGACATCGAGCAGTCCGGTCAGGCTCATCTGGGGTCTCTTCTTCGTCCCGTGGCGGAAGCTGCCCCCGGGCGACGAGGGCCCGCCAGGGCAACGCGAACGGCCCGGCACGCCGAGCGGCCGGGGGTCTCCAGCCTACGCCGCGGCACGGACACGCACGCGGCGTACGGCCCCGGCGAGGCCGCGCGGGAACGAACCACAGGACCGACCGCAGGACGAACCGCAGGCCGGAACACCGGGCGGAGCACCGGACCGACGGGTGGACGAACCGAGCGGAAGCCGCGCCGAACAGGGCACGGTGATCCGCCACGAACTGGACATACTCCTGTCACTGGCCGTCCATGGAGATCGCGCACCATGGTGAACGTGCCCGCCGCACCCAACCGTGGGGGATGGCTGCGGCGGCACTGTCGCACCCCCGATGGGGGTCGGAGGTGCGAGGCCGGGCGACCCTGGGTGGGGGCGCCCGCCCAAGCGCCGGGAACCGTGGCGCCCTTTCCTGGAGGGCGCCACGGGTCTCGGCCTACTTCTTTTCCCGCCCCGTGCACCCGCACCCCGGCTCGCGCCCGCACCACGCCCGCGCCACGCCCGGACCCACGCCCCGGACCCACGCCCCGGACGCGCCCGCACCCCGGACGCAAGAGTTCCGCTGAAACCGCGCCGGCCCGGCGCACCGGCCTACGAGGGGCCGGGGCCGGGCCGGGTCCGCCCTCAGCGGCGGCGGTAGCTGACCGTGTTGGGGGTCGCGTAACCGGTGCCGTCGTCCACGATGATGATCTTCGGGATGATCCGGGTCTCGTCCTCCGGCTCCTGCTCGGCGCCGACGCCCGCACCGGCACCGGCCGCAGCGCCCCCGGCGTCCCCGTCGGGCACCGCAGGGGGCGGCGAGGCCGGCTTCGGCGGCACCGCCACCGGAACCACCGGCGCGACCGGGCCGGTCACCACGGACTCGGCGGTCGCCTTGCCGGCACTCCCGCCCACCACCGGCGCGCGCAGCACCGCCGTCGCCTTCTCCCGCGTCCCGGCCGAGCCGGAGGCCGGGGCGGCGTCCGCGACCGGCGTCCGCGCGGGGCCCGCGACCCGCGCCGAGGCCTTCCGCAGGTTGGTGACCGGGATCTCCCCGGTGTCCGCCTCCGAGTCCGCCGGGGCCACCACGTCCACCGCGTCCACCGGCGCCGCGTCGGCCACCGCGTCCGCCGGGGCCGGAGCGGCCGCACCCGCCGCGGAAGCAGGAGCCGCGTCGGCCGGAGCGGAGGCCGCGACGGCCGCCGCCAGCCCCTGGGGCTCGATCTGGCCGACCGCCGCTCCGGTGAGCGAGGCCAGCGTGGCCTTGATGTGGTCCAGGTGCTGCTGCACCGTGTCCAGCCGGGTGTCGAACTCGCGCTGCTCGCGCTCGCTCGCCGCGTTGACCTTCTCGGCCTCCCGGCGGGCCTGCTCGATCAGCTGGTCGGCCTTGGCCTGGGCGTCGGTCTCCAGCTGCTTGATCCGGTTCAGCACGGTCTCCCGCTGCTGTTCCGCCTCCTTGACCCGGCGCTCGGCGGTCGCGGAGACCTCCGTCTCCTCGGCGTCGGCCGCGGCCTGGGCCTCGGCGAAGGTCTCGTCGGCCTTGCGGCGCCGGGTGGCCAGCTCGGCCTCGGCCTGCTCGCTGGCCTCGGCCGCGGCCACCCGCACCTTGGCGGCGTAGGCGGTGGCGGCGTCCCGGGCGGCGCGGCTGTCCCGGTCGGCGTCGGCGCGGATGCCCTCGGCCTCGGCGCGGGTGCGCTCCTCGGTGCGGCGGGCGGCCGCGTCGGCCTCGGCGCGGGTGGTGGTCGCGTACTCCTTGGCGGCCCGGTCGGCCGCCTGGCCTGCCTCGTAGACCTCGTCGCGGAGGTCCTCGGCGAAGCGCTCGGCCTTCTCCCGGACGGCGCGGCCCTCGTTCGCGGCCATCACGGCCAGTCCGGCGGCCTCTTCGCTGAGCACCTGGTAGTCGGGTTCCGGGGCCTCCTCGGCGGCCCTGCGGATGTCGGCCAGCCGGGCCTCCATCTGCCGGATCCCGGCACCCAGGACACTCAGCCGTTCCCACGCCTCGTCGCGCTGCGCGGTGAGCGCGGCGAGGGCTCGCTCGACCTGATCGGGCGCGTAGCCGCGCCGGGCCTGGGTGAAGCCGTTCTGGGGGACGGCGTCGCTCATGGGCTCTTCCCCTCGTTCGCGGGCTGCGGAGCCCATGATCGGACGGAACGCCCGGATCCGGAACCGGTTCGGACACCGGGGCCGGATTCGGTCGTCCTGCGGACCTGAATACGTCGAGGACCGGACGAGTAGACCCATCCTCTTGACCTATTTTGCGCAGATCCGGGCAAAACCCCAACGAGGCACAGCCACGGCGGCATGCCGGAGGGGCCGTCCCGGACACCGGAACGACCCCTCCCCACCTGCGAGGATCCGTAACGGTCCGCTACAGCAGACCGTCCCAGAACTGCTCCAGCAGCACGGCCCACCAGGTGTCCGCGTTCTGCAGGGCCGCCGGGTCGATCGCGGCGAGCTGGGCCTGGAAGTCGGTCGTCCAGCGACCGGCCTGGTCCGGCGTCAGCCCGTACCGGAGCCGCCACATCCGGCCCAGCAGGGCCAGCGCGCGGACGAACTCCGGTACACCGCTGTTGACGAACCGGGGCGGCTGGCCGGTTCCATCGACGTCCACGGCGACCACGTTCGCGGTGCCGTACTGGACGCACAGCTGGCGGCCGTAGTCGTTGCCGAGCACCAGGTAGCCGCCGAAGTCCGGGCCGGCGGGCAGGCCGCGCTCGGCGGCCAGCTCGGCGAGCGTCGGGATCGGACGGCCCTCCTGCGCCTGCGCCCAGAAGAACGGCCCGAAGTCGCGCGGCAGCCCGGCCCACATCAGGCTCTGGGACACCGGCTCGGGCACGCCCTGCCGGGAGACGGCCCGCTGCTCGTAGCGGAACACGTTCTGCCCGAAGGCGGTGCCGACCTCCTGGGCCAGCTGCTGCGGCGGGAGCGGCGGCAGCGCCTGGACCGTCCCCGGCGCGGGCAGCGGCACCCGGAACGGGCGGACCCGCTGGGCACCGGAGGCCAGCTGGTGCAGCTCGTCCAGGTGGTCGAGCAGCTCGGCCATCCCGGCCTGCCGGGACGCGTGGTCACGGCCGTACGGGGCGGTGTGGGTGAGCCGGACGTTCGGCCAGGACGCGGCGATCATGCGGTTGCAGTAGCCGCCCGGCAGGTCGCAGGACTCCAGCTCGGTGTACAGCTCCAGCACCTGCTCCGGCGGCACGTTGAGCCGGCGCAGGTCCTGCAGGATCTTCCATTCCGGGTGCGGGGTGCCGGGCTCGCTGCGGTGCAGCAGCTTCTGCTCCGAGCCGTCCGGGCCCCGGTAGCTGAGCGCGGCGAAGTAGCCCGGACCCACCGCGGGCACCCCCGGGGGCACCGGCGCGGGCTGCGGCGAACCGGGCACCGCGGCCGGGGGCACGACCCCGGCGGCGCCGCCCGCGTTCGGGTAGCCGTAGCCGGCCACGGGCGCGGCCGGGGCCGCCGGACCGCCGGGCGGCGGCGGGACGGCGGGGCCGCCCGACGGCGGGGTGCCCGGGTCCGCCGGGCCGCCCAGCAGCGCCGGGTCGATCGCGCCGGCCAGCTGGGTCGCCTCGTACGCCACCCCCGCCGAGGGCGTGCCGCCGGCCGGAGTGCCCTGCGGGGCCGGGGCGTCACCGGCCCGCAGGCCCGCCGGGGGCGGGGGCGGCGGGGTCGAACCGGCCGACCGGCCGCCGGGGGCGCCGCCCGGCGTGCCGGAACCCGGGGTGTGCTTCAGCCCTGCGGGCGGGGGCGGCGGCGGGGCCGAGCCGGAGTTGCGGCCCAGCCCGCCGGCGGCGGCACCCGCGCCGGGCGAACCGGCGGAACCGCGCAGCCCGGCCGGCGCGGGCGGCGGCGGGGCCGAGCCCGGGGCCCGGCCGGGCCCGCCCTGCGGCGCCCCGCCGGAGGGCGCCCCGGCGGCCGGGGCGCCGGGCAGACCGGCCAGCCCGGGGGCACCGCCGGGCGGGGCCAGCATGGTCGGTGCGTGCTCCACCGGGGCGCCGGGCGGCGGCGGACCGGCCGGAGCACCGGGCAGACCGCCGAGGCCGGGCACGCCACCGGGCGGGGCGAGCATCGTCGGCGCCTGCTCCACCGGGGCACCGGGCGGGGTGGCCGGGGCCCCCGGCAGGCCCATCAGCCCGGGCATCGAGTCCGGCGGAGCGAGCAGCGTCGGTGCCGGCTCGGCGGCCGGGGCGGGCGCGGGGGGCCCGACCGGCGGCGCGGCCGGGGGCTGCTCTGCGGACGGCGGGACCGGCGGCATGCCGTAGCCCCCACTCGCCGGCGGCATCAGCATGGTCGCGGCCTCGGCGCCGGCCGGAGCGGGCGCGTCGGGCAGGTCCGAGCCGGTGGTGCGCAGCCCGTCGGGCATCAGGACGGTCGCCGCCTCGGCACCGACCGGCGGCGCGGCGGTCGGCGGCACCGGCGAGGCGGCCTGCGGGTGCGGCTGCGGCTGCGGCTGCGGCTGCGGTACGACGAACGGCTCGTCGTGGCCGGGCGGCGGGGCGAGCATGGTCGGCGCGTCGCCGGCGGGCCGGTCGGAGACCGGCGGCTCGGTCAGCACGGCGGGCGCGTGCGGCGCCATCGGAGCGAACGGCTCCTCGACGGGCGCGGGCGCAGGCGTCGGCGCCGGAGCAGGAACCGGTGCAGGCGCAGGGGCCGGCGCGGCCGCACCGCCCCCCAGCCGCTCCGCCTCCGCCGCGATCGCCGCGGCCCCGGCCTCCTGCAGCCACTGCGGCGGGCTGAGCAGGAAGGAGGTCGCCTCCACCGGTCCGGGCGCGGGCTTCGCCGCCCCGGCCGGGTTGGCCGCGACCGGCCGCCCGTAGATCTCCTCGTACTGCCGGACCACCTCGTTGACGGGCAGGGCCGGCCAGAGCGTGCTGGCACCCGAGTCCCGGGCGATCACCAGCCGCGCCTCACCCGAACCCGAGCCCGGACCACCGGAGCCCGACCCCGGGCCGTCCGGACCGGCGTCCCCGCCCCCGGGCGGCATCGCCCAGCAGACGAAGCCCAGGTCGAACTCCCGGACCCGCACCTCGCGCTGCTGCGAGCGCGGCACCCCGCCGTTGATCCACTCCTCGGCGAGCTCCTGCGCCTGCGCGTACGTCACCACGCCCGGTTCACCCCTGTCCGCATCCTCGTCGTCCCCCGCTCCACCAGCACCACCGCGTTCCCCGCGGCCACCGCGGCCCCGCGCATCAGCCCACCGGGACGGCCCGGGCGAACCCGCCGTCCACCATCAGCTCCGCGACCGTCTCCAGCTCCGGCGGGCTGCCGGCCAGCCGCAGCAGGAAGTCGTCGAAGTCCTCGCCGCAGGGCAGCAGCAGCCGGGCGCAGCGGTCCTCCGGGGCCTCGGAGGCGCCGGAGTCGCGGGCGTCGTCGTACAGGTGGAACCAGACCGAGCCGGTCCGCTCGCCGCGGACCTTGAGCGCGACGAGCCCGCCCTGCGCGTAGGCGATGCCCAGGTAGTCCTTGGTGAGGTGGTCGCGCAGGCACTTGTTGGCGTACACGACGTCCTCGGTGCCGTACTCCTCGGTGAGGGTCAGGAACGGCTGGTCGAGCAGCAGTCCGAGCTCGGTGTCCAGCGCGACCCCGACCGGGCCGCGGCCGCCGCCCAGCTTGAGGAAGGTGCGGTAGGCGCCCGGCAGCCGGTAGCCGAGGCGCTCCTCGGCGCGCTGCACCAGGTCCTCGGGGACGCCGATCGGGTCGCCGCCGTCCAGGGCCAGCGCGAAGTGGACGGGCCGGCGCTCCTGCAGCGGGCGGGTGCCGCGGCGGGTGTGGTCGGCGGAGGAGGTGGCCAGGCCGCCGTGGTGCCGCAGCAGCGCCTTGACCTCGACCGGGACGAGCTCCATCCGGCGCCAGCCGGGGGCGGCCCGGCCGACGGCGTGGTGCCAGGTCCAGCCGGGCGGAGTGGCCACGGCGGTCTCCAGGTCGGCCCAGAGCGGGTGGCCCTGGGTGTACAGCGCGGCATTGGCCGAGACGTAGTCGGTCAGCCGCAGTTCGTCCACGCCGAAGCCCTCCGGCGGGTCGGCGACCTCGGCCGCGGCGGCCGCGTACGGGCCGAAGTCCGGGTAGCCGTACTCGTCCATGCTGACCCCGGCGGGGTGCCGCTCCGCGCGGACCGGATCCGGGAACTGCACCACCTGACCTGCGTACGCCGCGTTCGGTGCGGCGGCGACGCCGGGCCGACCTGTCGTCATCTGGGAGCCCCCACTGGCTGCTGCAATTACTCGGTGCTTGCTGGGCACCAGCCTAGAGCCTGTCCTCAACCCCCGGCCCGGCGGACCGCCCCGGCGGACCGGGGCACCGCCGGGTCACCACCGGGTCACCCCCGGGTGTCCAGGGCCCGCGCCAGCACCCGTGCCACCCGCTCCTGCTGCGCGCCGGTGAGGTGCGGGTGCAGCGGCAGGCTGAGCAGTTCGCGGGCGGCCCGTTCGGCGACCGGGAACGACCCGGCGCGGTGGCCGAGGTGACGGAACGCGGGCTGCAGGTGGACCGGCACGGGGTAGTGCACCCCGGCGCCGATCCCGGCGGCGTGCAGTGCGGCCAGCACCGCGTCGCGGTCCCGGCCCGGGCCGATCCGCACCGCGTACAGGTGCCAGACGTGCTCGTTGCCGGGCGCGGTCCGCGGCAGGGTGAGCCCGTCCAGCCCGCCCAGCAGCGCGTCGTAGCGGGCGGCGGCGGCCCGGCGGGCGGCGTTCCAGGCGGGCAGCCGGCGCAGCTTGGCGCGCAGCACGACGGCTTGCAGGGCGTCCATCCGGGAGTTGCAGCCGAACCGTTCGTGCCGGTACTTGTCGCGCGCGCCGTGGTCCCCGGTCAGCCGTACGGCGTCGGCGAGTTCGTCGTCGTCGGTCAGCACCGCGCCGGCGTCGCCGTAGGCGCCGAGGTTCTTGCCCGGGTAGAAGCTGGTGGCCGCGATCCGGCCGTACCCGGTGCGCCCGTGCTGCCGGGCGCCCTGGGACTGCGCGGCGTCCTCCACCACCGGCCGCCCGTCGGCCGCCTCCAGCAGCGGCCCCATCGGGGCGAGTTGGCCGAAGAGGTGGACGGGCAGCAGCGCGACCGCGCCGCCCAGCGCGGCGGCGGCCCGCTCCGGGTCCATCAGGAGGTGCGCCGGGTCGGCGTCCACCAGCACCGGCCGCAGCCCGGCCCGCAGCACCGCCTCGGCGGTGGCGACGAAGGTGTTGGCGGGCAGCACCACCCCGCCGCCGGGCGGCAGGTCCAGGGCGCGCAGGGCCAGTTCGAGCGCGTCGGTGCCGTTGCCGGCGCCCACGCAGTGCCGGGCGCCGGCGAAGGCCGCGTACTCCCGCTCGAACCCGGCCACCTCGGGCCCCTTGACGAAGCCGCCGGAGGCGAGCACCCGGTCGAAGCCGGCCCGGACCTCGGCCTCGACCTCGGCGTGCGCCGCCGCCAGGTCGACCAGCGGTACGCCTTCCGCCACCTCGCCCTCCGCCGCCTCGCCCCCCTTCACCCCGTCGCCGCTCACCGGGCCTCCGCCCCGGCCCGGGCCGCCGTGCCCACCGGGACGGTCGCGCCGCCGAGTTCCAGGCTGAGCGAGGCGGCCTCCAGCAGCTGGAGCACCCGCACCCCGGCCCGGCCGTCGGTCAGCGGGGCCCGGCCCTCGGTGATGGCGGCGGCGAACTCGGTCATGACGTTGCGCAGCGCCTCCTGCTCGACCAGGGCCGGCGCGACCATCTCGCCGACCCGGTAGGAGATCAGCGCCCGGTGCCGGATCGCGTCGGTGAGCTGGTCGGGCGGGGTGAGGTCCACCCCGCGGTCGTGCACCGCCAGCCGGGCCTGCGGATTGAGGTCGTCCCAGACCAGGGTGCGCCGCGAGCCGCCGATCAGCGTGGTGCGGACCTTGGTCGGGGAGAGCCAGTTGACGTGGCAGTGCGCCAGCGCGCCGTTGCTGAGCCGGACCGTCAGGTAGGCGACGCAGGCGCGGCCGGCGCCGATCGGGTCGGCGCCCTGGGCGGACACCCCGACCGGTTCGACCCCGGGCGGCAGGACGAAGTCCAGGATCGACAGGTCGTGCGGGGCGAGGTCCCACAGCACGTCCACGTCCGGCTGCACCAGGCCGAGGTTGATCCGCACCGAGTCGAAGAACTGGACGTCCCCGATCTCCCCGCCGTGCACCAGCTCGCGGATCCGGCGCACCACCGGGGTGTAGCAGAAGGTGTGGTCGCACATCAGCGCCAGTCCGCGCCGCTCGGCCAGGTCGACCAGTTCCTCGGCCTCGGCGGAGGAGGTGGTGATCGGCTTCTCCACCAGCACGTGCTTGCCGGCCTCCAGCGCCGCCCGGACCAGCGCGTAGTGCGCCCCCGCCGGCGTGGCCACCGCGACCGCCCCGACCCGCTCGTCCGCCAGCACCCGCCGGAAGCTGCCGGTCACCCCGACGGTGCTGTACTCCCCCAGCACCGCGCGGGCCTTGGCCTCGTCCAGGTCGCAGAGCCAGTGCAGCCGCAGCGCCGGGGTGTGCTGCGCGTTGCGGACCAGCTTCGGGCCCCAGTAGCCGGCCCCGACCACGGCCAGCCCGACCGGGTGCTCCGGCACCGGCCCGGGCGGCTCCCCCGGGGTGGGGACGTGGCCGCCGGGCGCCTGGTTGGCGGCCTGTTCGGCCCCGGTCCGCCAGGGCTCGGCCCCGGCCCGCCCGGCCGGGACCCTCCCGGTGCGCCCGTGCCCGGCCTGTGGTGTCGACGTCATCGCGCGAGCCCCCCGGGGGGTGTCTCCCTGATGGGGCCGGGCGACCGCCGCCGGGGCACGCCCCTAGGCGCCTTCTCGTCAGTCGCCGATGCTCCGCATGGACTCCATCCTCGGCGGCGCCGATGCACGCACCCCGACGACGCCCGCTGATCCGACCCCACCAAGGAGACACCCCCTTGCTCCGCGCCGGGCGGGCACGGGCCCTCCCCGGCGGCCTCAACGTCCGGCGCGGGCACCGGATTCGGCCCCGCCGGCGGCCGCCCGGACGGCCGGCCTCGCCCCGGCCCGCTGCCGGAACGGTACCGGCCGCCGCCCGGGCCCCGGGGCGTTTTCGGTAAATCGGTGGACAAGTCATGACGAGGGGGTGTGCATTCGGCCAGCATCGGGTGACCACCCGTCCGGTCCGACCGGTATCCGTCACCCCCGCACCCCGGTTGTACGGATGTCGGTGTCGTTTGACAGGCTTGCCCACGACCGGCCGGGCCACTCCGGCCGACGCCGGGTAACGAGGAGGAGGACGACGGATGACCACCGGTGAGCCGGCGGACCCGCCCGTGCTGCGCCACCACCGCGACAGCCTGCTGCCCGCCGTCGCCGCCGCGCTGTCCCTCAAGGGCGGCGAGGTGCACACCCTGGCGGGTGACAAGGCCGACCGGCGCCCGGTCCTGCACCACCTGGTCACCGGCTTCCTGGACACCCTGCCGCTGGAGGACCGCGAGCGGTTCACCGGCCGCTGCCCGGAGGCCGTCCTGCTCTCCCAGTACCTGGCGGCGGTCGACGGCCGGCGCTCCAAGCGCGCCGCCCGCAAGCCGATGACCCTGCACGAGGCCCGCAAGGCGCTCAAGGGCGCCCGGATGACGACCGTCCGGATCCGCGAGGAGGGCGACCCGGCGCACGGCACCCACGCCCCGCCGTGCCGCTCCTGCGTCCCGATGCTGGAGCACTTCACCGTGCAGAGCGTCGCCGTCGGGCCGCCCGCGCGCTGACCGGCCGAGTGCCCGCCCGGTCCGTCCCCCCGTCCCCGAGCCCTGGAGTCCGTCCTGAATCCGCCCAGCCCGCCCCCGCCCCCGCCGGCCACCCTGTCCGCCACCGGCAGCGCCGCCGCCGGCACCCTCGCGCGGACCCGCCCCCGTTTCCCCGCCGACGTCGCCGCCGAGCTCAAGGCGGCCGGCTGGCACCCCGGCCGCTGGCAGATCCGGCAGGCCGAGGAGTGGGCCGACACCCTGGTCGGGCACGGCGAGCCCACCGGCGCCCGGCACGCGGTGTTCCCGGCGGCGGTGGAGGCCTGGGCCGAGTTCGGCGGCCTCGCCTTCGACCTGTCCGGCCCGGGCCGCCAGCTGGCCCGCACCCCGTTCCTGATCGACCCGCTGTGCGGCCTGCACCAGCCGCGCACCCTGCTCGACCTCGGCCGGGCCCTGGGCACCCAGGTCGCCCCGCTCGGCGAGGAGGCGTACGGGCAGGCGCTGCTGGCGGTCGACGAGGAGGGCCGGGTCTACAGCCTCGACCACACCGGCGAGTGGTTCCTCGGCCACGGCATCGACCAGGCGATCACCGCCCTGGTCCTGGGCACCGCCCCGGAACGGCTGCGCACCGCGGACGACCGCTGACGGACGGGCGGGTGGCAGCACCCGCACAGCGCGGCGACGGCCGGCGGCTACCGCAGCCGCTCGGCCCGGACCGCCAGCCGGGACGGCAGCACCGCCTCGACCCGGAACCCGCCGTCCGCCTCCGGCCCGGAGGAGAAGGTGCCGCCCAGCGCGATCACCCGCTCCCGCATCCCGACCAGCCCGTTGCCCCCGCTGGGCAGCTGCGCCGCGCCGCGCTCCCCGCCCGGGCAGGCGTTCACCACGCTCACCCGCACCCCGTTCGGCGCGTACGCCAGCAGGACGGACACCTGTGCGCCGCCCGCGTGCTTGTGCGCGTTGGTCAGCCCCTCCTGGACGACCCGGTAGGCGGTCTGCTCGGCCTCGCCGGTGAACTCCTGCCGGCTGCCGCTGACCGTCAGGGTCACCGCCATCCCGGCCGCCCGGGACTGGTCCACCAGCCGGGGCAGCCCGGCCAGCGAGTCCGGCTCCGGCTGCCGCTCGTCGTCCATCCGCAGCACGCCGAGGATCTCGCGCAGCTCGTTCAGCGCCTGCCGGCCCACCTCGCCCATCAGCTTGGCGCTCTGCGCGGCCTTCTCCGGGTCCTTGGCGGCGATCCGCTCCAGCGCCCCGGCGTGCACCACCATCAGCGACACCCGGTGCGCCACCACGTCGTGCATCTCCCGGGCGATCCGGGTGCGCTCCTCCAGCCGGGCGCGGCGGGCGCGCTCCTGCGCCTGTTCGGCCAGCAGGTCCAGTTCGGTCTCCAGGCCGTGCGCGCGGTCCTTGAGCGACTCGATCAGCCGCCGCCGCGCGCCCACGTACAGGCCGGTCACCACCGGGGGGACGGTCAGTCCGACCGCCACCAGCACCGAGATCAGGACCTGGCCCCACAGCGGCGGCTGCTCCACCGTCGGGTCGCCGGGGGTCAGCATCGACACCATCATCACGGCGACCGCCTCGGCGAGGGCCAGCGCGGACAGCGCCACCACCCGCCAGCGCCGGGTGGGCCACTCCCAGGTCTCCGCGAGCGTGTACAGCGCGACCACCAGCAGCACCACACCGAGCATCCCGGGCATCGCGATCAGCGTGACCAGGACCGGGACGGCCGGCCAGCGCCGGCGCAGCACCAGCGAACCGCCGGCCAGCGTGCCGAGCACGGCGATCCCGACCAGGCCGGCGGTGGTCAGCTCGACCCGGTCGGAGAGGAAGGCGATCGTGCTGAGCGCGCACTCCAGCGCGGCGAGCACGGCCAGCCCGATGTCCAGGAAGGCGCTCCGCGGCCGCTTCCACCACCAGAACGACCGAACCGGCACGCGCTCCCCAGGCGACTTGCTCATGTCCGACAGCGTATGCGCCAACCCCCACCCCTCCCCACCGGGATTGTCCGGCACACGTCCCGAGTCCGCCAAGTGGTCCAGACCACATCCGCTGCTCGGCGGCACTGTCCGCCATCCGGCCACCTCGCGGACAGCGCACCTCCCGACACCTATGCTGGTCGCGTCGGACAGCGCGGTCCGCACGCGTCACAACCGCCACACGGGTGTGGAGCTGTGACGATGAGCCGTTGCCGAACCCCCACCACCACAGGGAGCCAGCCGTGACCGCTCCGGTCCCCGCCCCGGCGGACAGCCTCACCCCGGCCGTCGCCGACAACGCAGCCCTGCGCGCGGACATCCGCCGCCTCGGCGACCTGCTCGGCGAAACGCTGGTACGCCAGGAGGGCCCCCAGCTGCTGGGCCTGGTCGAACAGGTCCGCCTGCTCAGCCGCACCGACGGCGAGGCCACCGCCGAGCTGCTCTCCGACATCGACCTGGACACCGCCGCCAAGCTCGTCCGGGCCTTCTCCACCTACTTCCACCTCGCGAACGTCACCGAGCAGGTGCACCGCGGCCGCGAGTTCGCCACCCGCCGCGCCCGGGAGGGCTCGCTGCTCGCGCAGACCGCCGACCAGCTCGCCGAGGCCGACCCCAAGCACCTCGAGGACACCCTGGCCCACCTCGCGGTCCGCCCGGTCTTCACCGCGCACCCCACCGAGGCCGCCCGCCGCAGCGTCCTCAACAAGCTGCGCCGGATCGGCGAGCTCCTCGACCGCATCCACCGCGAGGAGCTCGCCTCCGGCCTGGTCGCCGCCGACCCGGCCCGTACCAGCAGCGCCAAGCGCTCCGCCGACCGCCGCCTCGCCGAGGTCATCGACCTGCTCTGGCAGACCGACGAACTGCGCATCGCCCGTCCCGAGCCCACCGACGAGGCCCGCAACGCCGTCTACTACCTGGACGAGCTCTACCGCGAGGCCGTCCCCGAGGTCCTGGAGGAGCTGCACGAGGAGCTCGCCCGGGTCGGCCTCACGCTCCCCGACGGCGTCCGCCCGCTGACCTTCGGCACCTGGATCGGCGGCGACCGCGACGGCAACCCCAACGTCACCCCGCAGGTCACCTGGGACGTCCTCAACCTCCAGCACGAGTACGGCATCAAGGACGCGCTGGCCGCCATCGACGACCTGCGCAACACCCTCTCCACCTCCGAGCGGCTGGCCGGCGCCTCGGTCGAACTGCTCGCCTCGCTCAACACCGACCTGCACCTGCTCCCCGAACTCAGCCCGCGCTACCGGCGGATGAACGCCGAGGAGCCCTACCGCCTCAAGGCCACCTGCATCCGGCTCAAGCTGGAGAACACCCGCGAGCGCCTGGCCGGCGGCACCCCGCACGTCGCGGGCCGCGACTACCTCGGCACCCGCGAGCTCGTCGCCGACCTGCGGCTCATCCAGGAGTCGCTGCGCGCCCACCGCGGCGAGCTGATCGCCGACGGCCGCCTCGCCCGCGCCATCCGCACCATCGAGGCCTTCGGCCTCCAGCTCGCCACCATGGACGTGCGCGAGCACGCCGAGGCCCACCACCACGCCCTCGGCCAGCTCTTCGACCGCCTCGGCGAGGAGGCCTGGCGCTACGCCGACATGCCCCGCGAGTACCGGCAGCGGCTGCTCGCCAAGGAGCTCCGCTCGCGCCGCCCGCTCGCCCCCACCCCGGCCCCGCTGGACGAGGCCGGCACCAAGACCCTCGGCGTCTTCAACACCATCCGCGAGGGCTTCGAGCGCTTCGGCGACGAGATCGTCGAGAGCTACATCATCTCGATGTGCCAGGGCGCCGACGACGTCTTCGCCGCCACCGTCCTGGCCCGCGAGGCCGGCCTGATCGACCTGCACGCCGGCATCGCCACGATCGGCATCGTGCCGCTGCTGGAGACCACCGACGAGCTCCAGCAGGCCGACCGCATCCTCGACGAGATGCTCTCCGACCCCTCCTACCGACTGCTCGTCTCGCTGCGCGGCGACGTCCAGGAGGTCATGCTCGGCTACTCCGACTCCTCCAAGTTCGGCGGCATCACCACCTCCCAGTGGGAGATCCACCGCGCCCAGCGCCGGCTGCGCGACGTCGCCCACCGCTACGGCATCCGGCTGCGCCTCTTCCACGGCCGCGGCGGCACCGTCGGCCGCGGCGGCGGCCCCTCGCACGAGGCCATCCTGGCCCAGCCGTGGGGCACCCTGGAGGGCGAGATCAAGGTCACCGAGCAGGGCGAGGTCATCTCCGACAAGTACCTGCTCCCCTCCCTCGCCCGGGAGAACCTGGAGCTGACCATCTCCGCCACCCTCTCCGCCTCCGCGCTGCACACCGCCCCGCGCCAGGCCCCCGAGGAGCTGGCCCGCTGGGACGCCGCGATGGACCGGGTCTCCGAGGCCGCCCACACCGCCTACCGCGGCCTGGTCGAGCAGGAGGACCTGCCGAAGTACTTCTTCGCCTCGACCCCGGTCGACCAGCTCGCCTCGCTGCACCTGGGCTCCCGCCCGTCCCGCCGCCCCGACTCCGGCGCCGGCCTGGACGGCCTGCGGGCCATCCCGTGGGTCTTCGGCTGGACCCAGTCCCGCCAGATCGTCCCCGGCTGGTACGGCGTCGGCTCCGGCCTCGCCGCCGCCCGCGCGGCCGGCCTGGGCGACGTGCTGGACGAGATGTACGGCGAGTGGCACTTCTTCCGCAACTTCCTGTCCAACGTCGCCATGACGCTGGCCAAGACCGACCTGCGGATCGCCCGCCACTACGTCGAGCAGCTGGTCCCCGGCGAGCTGCGCCACGTCTTCGACCAGATCAAGGACGAGCACGCCCTCACCCTGCGCGAGGTGCTCCGGCTCACCGGCGAGGACGAACTGCTGGAGCACAACCCGGTGCTGAAGCAGACCTTCGCCGTCCGCGACGCCTACCTCGACCCGATCTCCTACCTCCAGGTCGCGCTGCTGCGCCGCCAGCGCGAGGAGACCTCGGCCGGCCGCCACGACGACCCGCTGCGCGCCCGCGCGCTGCTGCTCACCGTCAACGGCATCGCCGCCGGCCTGCGCAACACCGGCTGATCCCGGGCACGACGGAGGGGCCGACGGCTAGAAACCGCCGCGTGCCGTCGGCCCCTCCGCTTTCGGGCCGGCCCCGCCCGCCTTCCGGTCAGTTGTGCGGCCGCACCTCGATCACCTCCGCCCCGTAGCGGGCCAGCACGTCGGCCTTGGCGGTGGCGACCTGCGGGGTGTGCACGAGGACCCCGGCACCGTCCTCGGAGATCGTCACCCCGGAGATGGTCACCCCCCGCGCCGCCCAGTAGCCGCTGTCGTCGACCGTGATCCGCCGCGCCAGCGCCTGGTAGTGCCGGCGCGACCCGGGCACGTCCACGAAGGTGATCGTCACCCCGGGGTGGCGCACGGTGTCCAGCACGACGGCGTCGAGGTCGGAGCCGGGCACCCGCATCACGTAGACCCCGTGGTCCAGGATGCTCTCGCAGACGCCGAAGTAGTGGTCCGGGTACTTCTCCGCCCCCAGCCGCCTGATGTCGGCGGCCACCCGGAGCGGGTCGGGGTCGTCCGGCCCGGCACTCTTGCTCGCCCCCGTGGACGGCACGTACGGGGGCGTCGTCGTCACCGACACGGGCGGCCCCGACGGAAGACCCGAGGGAAGCCCCGAGGGCAGACCGGTCGGCGGACCGGACGGCGGACCGGACGGCGGCCGCGAGGACGTCGTCGACGAGGCCATCACCTCCTCCCAGGTGGGCAGCCGCAGCGAGGCCGGCCCGTTCGGGCAGAGCAGCAGCAGCCCGCCCGTGTCCGCCGACGAGGACGACGAGCCCGACGGCGACGCCGTCGGGGCGGGCGGCCGGACCCCCGTCCCCGGGGACGGGGACAACGACCCCCCGCCCACGACCTGGACCGACCCCCGTGCGGCCCCGGTCGTGCCCCCGCCCCACACGGCCAGCCCGCCCACCCCCAGGGCGAACACCGCCGCCCCCGCCACCGACCGCGCCACCAGTCTCGACCGGGCCCGGCGCCGGCCGGCCCGGTGCAGCGCGGCCAGCGGCGGGCTGCCGCCCACCTCCCGGGCCCGCGCCCCGAGCCGGCCCACCAGGTCCTCCTCGAACCGGTCGCCGGGACCCTCGCCCGCCCTGTCCTCAGTCGCCATGACCCACCATCTCCCTCGCCGGTGTCAGCTCCTGCCGGAGCGTCCTCATCGCCCGCGCCAGATGCGTCTTCGCCGTGGCCACCGAGCAGCCGAGCTCCTGCGCGACCCGCGCCACCGGCAGGTCGACGTAGTAGCGCAGCACCACCACCGCCGGCTGGCGCGGTGGCAGGGCCCGCATCGCCGCCGCCAGCTGCTCGTCCCGCTCGGCCACCGGTGTCCCCGGCGAGTCCGGAAGCACCGGGGTGAGGACCTCCCGCCGGGTCCGCCGCCACCGCGAGACGTGGGTGCGGACCATCGTCGTCCGCACGTACCCCTCGGCCGCCGCCGCGTCCCGGATCGCCGTCCGCTTCGGGTAGACCCGCGCCAGGGCGTCGTGCAGCAGGTCCCGGGCGTCGTGGACGTCCCCGGTGATCAAGTACGCCCCCCGCAGCAGTGCCTGGTACCGGGCCGCGACGAACTCGTCGAACGGATCGGATCCGGAGCCCCCCGGGCGCATCGATTCGCGCTTCATACCCTCACGACGCACCGCGCGCCGGAAACGGATGACACGGCCGCGCGAAGGCGCGAAAAGGGGCCGGCGCCCACCGTCGTGGACACCGGCCCCTGAGGACTCGTGGCACTACTCCGCGGGTTCGCCCGCGCGCTTGCGCTTCAGCCAGAGCGCCGCGCCGCCGGCCACCACCACCAGGCCGCCGCCGACCGCCAGCAGGCCCGCATCGGGGCCCATCGACTCGCCGAGCACCGGCGCGAACTGCGCCGCCGCCGGATCCGGGGAGGCCGCCGAGCCGGGCTCGGCCACCGGGTCCGCGTGCGCCACCGCACCGCCCGACAGCAGCACCCCGGCCGCCCCCAGCGCACCGGCCGTACCGACCCGCCGTCCGAGCTGCTTCAGCCGGACCACCCGGATCCGCCGGATTCGGCGGACCGGACGCAATCTCCGCATCGAGAACTCCCCAGGACCCGTTCGCGTACCCGGCCGACGCTATCCGATTCCGCACGGGCTTCTCACGCGGATTCAGGTCCGGCCGGTCATGCGTTGTACGACTGTTGCGTACCCGGCGCGCCGTGTTGACGGGCGTTCAGGAGTTGTACGTGCCCTGCGCCCGCTCCAGCCCCTCGGACAGCAGCGCCTCCACCGCGTCGGCCGAACGGTCCACGAACCAGTCCAGCTCCTTGCGCTCGGTCGAGGAGAAGTCCTTCAGCACGAAGTCCGCGACCTCCATCCGGCCCGGCGGGCGGCCGATCCCGCAGCGCACCCGGTGGTAGTCCGGGCCCAGCGACTTGGTGATGGACTTCAGCCCGTTGTGGCCGTTGTCCCCGCCGCCCAGCTTCAGCCGCAGGGCCGCGTAGTCGATGTCCAGCTCGTCGTGGACCGCGATCAGCGCGGCGGCCGGCGCCTTGTAGAAGTCGCGCAGCGCCGTCACCGGACCGCCGGAGAGGTTCATGAAGGACATCGGCTTGGCCAGCACCACCCGCCTGCCCGCCAGCCGTCCCTCGGCCACCTGCGCCCGGCTCTTGTGCGCCTTGAACTTGGCGCCCATCCGCTGCGCCAGCAGGTCCACCACCATGAACCCGATGTTGTGCCGGTTCCGGGCGTACTGCTCGCCCGGGTTGCCCAGCCCGACCACCAGCCAGGGGCCCTCGTACTCGTCCGCCATCGTGCCCTCACTCCTCGCCTTCACCGCTCGACGCCATCATCCCCTCAGGCGCCGTGTCCCGGACGCACCGCTGCCCCGGACGCTCCAGCGGGAGCGACCGGGGCAGCGGTCTCAGCTACACAGCGTTCTCAGCTGCCGGTGCGCGAGGCTCAGGCCTCGGCGCCCTCGGCCTCGGCGGCCTCAGCGTCGGCGTCGGCCTGCGAGGCCTGGGCGCCGATGACCTGCAGCACGACGGCGTCGGCCTCGACGGCCAGGGTGACGCCGGCCGGCAGGGCGATGTCCTTGGCGTGGATGGAGGCGCCGGCCTCCAGGCCCTCGACCGAGACGGTGACGGACTCGGGCAGGTGGGTGGCCTCGGCCTCGATCGGCAGGGCGTTCAGCACGTGCTCGAGCAGGTTGCCGCCGGGGGCCAGCTCGCCCTCGGTGTGGACCGGGATCTCGACGGTGACCTTCTCGCCGCGCTTGACCAGCAGCAGGTCGACGTGCTCGATGGAGCGCTTGATGGCCTCGCGCTGGACGGCCTTCGGCAGGACGTACTCGTCCTTGCCCTCGATCGGGACGACCAGCAGGGCGTTCGGGGTCTTCAGGGCCATCATCAGGTCGTGGCCGGGCAGGTTCAGGTGAACCGGGGCGTGGCCGTGGCCGTAGACGACACCCGGGACGAAGCCGGCGCGGCGGGCGCGACGGGCGGCACCCTTGCCGAACTCGGTGCGGGTCTCAGCGGCAATACGGATCTCGGACACGACTGCACTCCTCGTGGAAGATGGCGCGGGGGTGCAGGCAACGCGAAAAACCGCCGGGACCACACCCTCAGTACGTTCGGGGGTCACTCGGCGGCAACGGCCTGCCGGCGGACGGGGATCCGGCACCGGCAGCGCGTCGATCACGGACGCGGGCGCCCGTCGAGCAGGCGCACGGCATCCCTCGCCGAGCAGTTTCACGAGTCTAACCGCATGCGCGGCCTCCCGCGAAATCGGCGGCGGCCCCGGCCCCATCGGGGACCGGGGCCGCCTGCGCGGGCTTCGTCAGTGCACGCCCTCGAAGAGGCTCGTGACCGAGCCCTCCTCGAACACCTCGCGGATCGCGGCGGCGATCGACGGGGCGATGGACAGCGTGGTGATCTTGTCCAGCTGGAGCGAGGCCGGGGTGGGCAGCGTGTTGGTGAACACGAACTCGCTGACCCGGGAGTTCTTCAGCCGGTCCGCGGCCGGGCCGGAGAGCACCCCGTGGGTGGCCGCCACCAGGACATCCGCGGCGCCGTTGTCGAACAGCGCGTCGGCCGCGGCACAGATGGTGCCGGCGGTGTCGATCATGTCGTCGACCAGGACGCAGACCCGGCCCTTGACGTCACCGACGACGTCGGCCGACAGGATGGTGTTGGCCTGCGTCATGTCACGGCGCTTGTGGATGATCGCCAGCGGGGCGTCCAGGCGGTCGCACCACTGGTCGGCCACCTTGACCCGGCCGGCGTCCGGCGAGACGACGGTCAGCTTGCTGCGGTCCACCTTCTCGCCGATGTAGTCGGCCAGCAGCGGCAGCGCGAAGAGGTGGTCCACCGGGCCGTCGAAGAAGCCCTGGATCTGCGCGGTGTGCAGGTCCACGGCCATCAGCCGGTCGGCGCCGGCCTGGCGCAGCAGGTCGGCGACCAGGCGGGCCGAGATGGGCTCGCGGCCGAGGTGCTTCTTGTCCTGGCGGGCGTACCCGTAGAACGGCAGGATCGCGGTGATGCTCCGGGCGGAGGCCCGCTTCAGAGCATCGATCATGATCAGCTGCTCCATGATCCACTGGTTGATGGGAGCCGTGTGGCTCTGCATCACGAAGCAGTCCGCACCACGGGCGGAGTCCAGGAAGCGGACGTAGATCTCGCCGTTGGCGAAGTCCAGGGCCTTGGTCGGGACGAGCTCGGTCCCGAGGGCCTCGGCCACCTCCTTCGCCAGCTCCGGGTGGGCACGGCCGGAGAAGAGCTTCAGCTTCTTCTCGCCCGACGTCGTGATCCCGCTCACTGCACCGTCTCCTCGCGTTGCGGACGCTGAACCCTCGACCCTGTGCGGGCAGGCGAGGCCCACGCGCGGTACGGGGTCGGGGGAATGTCGGTACGCCTGGACACGGGCGGTAAGCCCAGTGGCGCACGTATGTCCCCAAGGTTACGCGCCCGCGCAGAAACCGTCCGCCCCGGGACCGGCCCTCGGTCCGCCGTCCGGCGCGTCAGGCCTCCGGGGCGCCCTCGGCCGCGGCCTTCGCGGCCTGCGCCGACACCGTGCCGGGGCGCTTGCGCTCCACCCAGCCCTCGATGTTGCGCTGCTGCGCGCGGTTCACGCCGAGCGCGCCCGCCGGGACGTCGGTGGTGATGACCGAGCCCGCGCCGGTGTAGGCGCCGTCACCGATGGTGACCGGGGCGATGAACATGTTGTCCGAACCGGTGCGGCAGTGCGCGCCGATGACCGTGCGGTGCTTGTTCACACCGTCGTAGTTCACGGTGACCGAGGCCGCGCCGACGTTGGTGCCCTCGCCGATCGTGGCGTCACCGATGTAGGAGAGGTGCGGCACCTTGGCACCCTCGCCCAGCTCGGAGTTCTTGACCTCGACGTAGGTGCCGACCTTCGCCTTGCGGGCCAGCTTCGCACCCGGCCGCAGGTAGGCGTACGGGCCCACGGAGGCCAGCTCGCCCACCTCGGCGCGGTCGGCCGTGGTGTTGCTCACACGGGCACCGGCGCCGACCGAGCTGTCCTTCAGGGTCGAGTTCGGGCCGACCTCGCAGCCCTCGCCCAGGTGGGTGGCGCCCTGCAGCTGCGTGTTGGGCAGCACCACGGCGTCCGGCTCGAAGGTCACCTGCACGTCGAACCAGGTGGTCGCCGGGTCCACCACGGTGACGCCGCCGCGCATCGCGCGCTCCAGCAGGCGGTCGTTCAGCAGCCGGCGGGCCTGCGACAGCTGGACCCGGTCGTTGATGCCCAGGATGTCCCGGTGGTCCTCGGCGACCACGGCGCCGACCCGGTGACCCGCCTTGCGCAGGATCGCCAGGGTGTCGGTCAGGTACTCCTCGCCCTGCGAGTTGTCCGTGGTGAGCTCGGACAGCGCCTCGGCCAGCAGCTCGGCGTCGAAGGCGAAGACGCCCGAGTTGATCTCGGCGATCGCGCGCTGGGTGTCGTCGGCGTCCCGCTCCTCGACGATCGAGGCGACGGTGCCGTCCTCGTCGCGCACGATCCGGCCGTAGCCGAAGGGCTCCGGCACGACGGCGGTCAGCACGGTGACCCCGTTGCGCTGGGCCGTGTGGGCGTCCGCCAGCCGGTTCAGGGTCGCCCCGGTCAGCAGCGGCGAGTCACCGGCGGTGACGATGACCGTGCCGGCCAGCCGCACGCCGTCCGCGGCCAGCGCCTCCAGCGCCGTCCGCACCGCGTGCCCGGTGCCGTTCTGCTCCTCCTGCACGGCCGTGCGCACCGCGGGGTAGTGCGCCGCGAGGTGCTCCTGCACCTGCTCGCGCTGGTGCCCGACGACCACCACGAGCTGCTCCGGCGTCAGCTCCCCGGCCGCGGCCACCGCGTGGCCGACCAGCGACCGCCCGCACACCTCGTGCAGCACCTTGGGCAGCTTGTTCGACTTCATCCGGGTCCCGCCACCGGCGGCGAGCACGACAACGGCGGCAAGCGAATTGGCACCCATGCGGGGAGGCTCCTCGGTAGGTTCACAGAGAGGGCAGAGCGGACCCGGCCGGGACCCAGGCCGGTCGCCATACACACAGTCCGCCGAGCAGCACCGACAATACCGGCGCGGGGGGAAGACGCCCGGACCGGAGGCGCGCAGAGGCTCCGCCGCTAGGATTCGAACCCAGACAAAGGCCTCCAAAGGGCCCTGTGCTGCCATTACACCACGGCGGACAGTCGTGTCAGACCCTACCCGAGCGGACCCCGCCGTGGGTATCGACTTGCACCGATCCGCGAGGCTCCGATCCGCCGCCGGACGGCCGAACCACCCGGTCCCGGGTTCATCCATCCAGTCGGGTGAATTCACTCAAGCGCCGCGCTGCGATGTGTTCCCCTCGACGCGGAGCGCAACCTACGATGCCGTAGGTTACGCCGACGTAGGCTCCGCTTCTCCCGTTCCGGGACGCCGCAGAGGACACTCCCATGACCATCCAGGCCGGCGAGGCGAACGCGGGGACCACCGCGTCCGGCACCTCGTCCCCCGACCCCGACCCCGACTCCGCAGCCACCCAGCTGTCCGCCACCCGTGGCGGGGAGAAGCAGGGCCTGGCCGAGCGGATCGCGCTCGGCCTGTTCATCCTCGTGCCGTTCGCCGCGCTGCTGGCCGCCGTGCCGGTGGCCTGGGGCTGGGGCCTGGGATGGACGGACCTCGCGATCGCCGTCGGCATGTACTTCCTCACCTGTCACGGCATCACCATCGGCTACCACCGCTACTTCACCCACGGCGCGTTCAAGGCCTCCCGCCCGATGCACCTCGCCCTGGCGGTCGTCGGCAGCCTCGCGGTCGAGGGCCCGCTGGTGCGCTGGGTGGCCGACCACCGCAAGCACCACCGGTTCAGCGACAAGGACGGCGACCCGCACTCGCCCTGGCGCTACGGGGAGAGCCTCCCGGCGCTGATGAAGGGCCTGTGGTGGGCGCACATGGGCTGGATGTTCGACGAGGAGCAGACCCCGCAGCTCAAGTACGCCCCGGACCTCGTCCGCGACCCGGCCATAAGGCGGATCTCCCGGCTTTTCTGGCTCTGGACCCTGATCTCGCTGCTGATCCCGCCGCTGGTCGGCGGCCTGGTGACGCTCTCCTGGACGGGTGCGCTCTCCGCCTTCTTCTGGGGTTCGCTGGTCCGGGTGGCGCTGCTGCACCACGTCACCTGGTCGATCAACTCGATCTGCCACGCCGTCGGCCGCCGCCCGTTCCGCTCCCGGGACCGCTCCGGCAACGTCTGGTGGCTCGCGGTGCTCTCCTGCGGCGAGTCCTGGCACAACCTGCACCACGCCGACCCGACCGCGGCCCGGCACGGGGTGCTCCGCGGACAGATCGACTCCTCCGCCCGGCTGATCCGCTGGTTCGAGCTGGCCGGCTGGGTCCGGGACGTCCGCTGGCCGGACGCGCAGCGGATCGCCGCCCGCCGCGCCGCATGAGGCGTCGCTTCCAGCATGATGTAGGGGTGAACGGGAGCAGCGCAGACAGCACAGGCGGTCACCAGAGCACGCGGACGGACGCGGCCCCCGCCAAGGCGCCGGCCCGTCCGCGGGCCGCTGCACCGACGGGCGGGGCCGCCGAGGGGGCCGCGGAGCGGGGTGCCGCCGCCCCGCGCCGCCGGGGCGGCCGGGTCCGGATGACCGGCAAGCAGCGGCGCGAGCAGCTGCTGGAGATCGGCCGGACGGTCTTCGCCGAGCGCGGCTACGACGGCACCTCGGTGGAGGAGATCGCCGAGCGCGCCGGGGTGTCGAAGCCCGTCGTGTACGAGCACTTCGGCGGCAAGGAGGGGCTCTACGCGGTGGTGGTGGACCGCGAGATGCAGCTGCTGCTGGACATGGTGACGGGGGCGCTGACCGGCGGGCACTCGCGCGAGCTGCTGGAGCAGGCGGCCTTCGCACTGATGGACTACATCGACACCTCGACGGACGGCTTCCGGATCCTGGTGCGGGACTCCCCGGTGGCCCAGTCGACCGGCACCTTCGCCTCGCTGATCAGCGACATCGCGACGCAGGTGGAGGACATCCTGGGCCTGGAGTTCAAGTCCCGCGGCTTCGACGCGCGGCTGGCCCCGATGTACTCGCAGATGCTGGTCGGGATGGTCGCGCTGACCGGCCAGTGGTGGCTGGAGGTCCGCAAGCCGGACAAGGCGACGGTGGCGGCGCACCTGGTGAACCTCGCCTGGCACGGGCTGGAGGGCCTGGAGCGGCACCCGCGGCTGGTCGGCGACCGCACGGGCTGAGGCCCGGCCCAACTGCCTGGCCCCCGCGTACCGCTCGACCCCTACTACCTACCGCTCGATCCCGCCTACCGCTTGACCCCCACCGCGAAGATCCGCCGGAACGGGAAGACCGTCCCGGACGGCCCGGCCGGGTAGGCCTCGCGCAGCAGCCGCCCGTACTCGGCGAGGAAGGCGGCCCGGTCCTCCGGGTCGGCGAGCCGGGTCAGGACGGGGCGCAGCGCGGTGCCCTTGACCCACTCCAGAACCGGGTCCGATCCCGGCAGCGGGGTGAGGTAGGTGGTCTCCCAGACGTCCGGCTCGCAGCCGGCGGCGGCCAGGGCGTCGAGGTAGCGCTCGGGCGGGTGGACGCCGGCGCGGACCGGGTCGTCGCCGAGCAGGGCGCGCCAGCGCGGGCCGCGGCGCAGGTCGGCGAGCAGGGTGTGGCTGGGGGCGTCGAAGTTGCCGGGGACCTGGAAGGCGACGGCACCACCGGGGCGCAGGGCGGCGGCCCAGCGCGGCAGGAGACCGAGGTGGCCGTCGATCCACTGCAGGGTGGCGTTGGAGACGACGAGGTCCGGCCGGGCCGGCGCGGGGTCGTAGTCGCGGGCGTCGGCGAGCAGGTAGTCGGCGGTGGGTTCGCCCTCGGTACGGGCGGTGGCGAGCATCGGGGCGGAGTTGTCGACGCCGGTGAGGCGGGCGTGCGGCCAGCGTTCGCGGAGGACGGCGGTGGAGTTCCCGGGGCCGCAGCCGATGTCGAGGATCGACTCCTCGCCGGGGTGCGGGAGGGAGGGGACGCGGGCGAGCAGGTCGCGCAGCGGGCGGGTGCGTTCGTCGGCGAAGCGCAGGTACTGCTCCGGGTCCCAGACGGGGGTGGTCATGGTTCACCTCGCAGGTATCTCGACATCAAGATATCTCGATGTAGCCTCGCTGGCACATTTCTCGATGTCAAGAGACTTCACATCGACACATCCACCGATACACTGATCGTCATGGAGGACGAGGTCGACAGGCTGGTCGCAGCGTGGCGCCGGGAGCGCCCCGACCTCGACGTGGAGCCGCTCGAGGTGCTCAGCCGGGTCAGCCGGCTCGCCCGGCACCTGGACCGCGCCCGCCGCACCGCCTTCGCCGAGCACGGCCTGGAGCCCTGGGAGTTCGACGTCCTGACCGCCCTGCGGCGGGCCGGCTCCCCGTACCAGCTCTCCCCCGGCCAGCTGCTCACCCAGACCCTGGTCACCTCCGGCACCATGACCAACCGGATCGACCGGCTGACCGGCAAGGGCCTGGTCAAGCGGCTGCCCGACCCGGACGACCGGCGCGGCGTGCTGGTCCGGCTCACCGACGACGGCCGCGACCGCGCCGACCAGGCACTCGCCGGACTGCTCGCGCACGAGCGCGAACTGCTCGCCCAGCTCACCTCCGGCCAGCAGACCGAACTCGCCGCGCTGCTGCGGCAGCTGGTCGCCCCGTTCGACAACATCCCGGGCTGACCCGCGACCACAGCCGGCCCGAGCCCTTCGTCACGGCCTCTCGACGGTGGCCGCCACGGACGGCGGCGGTGGCACGGACGGCTCGGCGGGGCTGACCCCGGCCCGGCGGGCGACCGCGACGGCGGCCAGCGTGGAGTGCACCCCCAGCTTGCCGAGCACGTTCTGCATGTGCGTCCGGACGGTGTGCGGCGACAGGTAGAGCCGCTCCGCGACGGCCTGGCGCCCCAGGCCCGCGACCATGCAGCGCAGGATCTGCTTCTCCCGCGGCGTGAGGGTGTCCACCAGCCGCTCGCTCTCGGTGCGGTCCCGGCGGGCGGTGGTGAGTTCGCGGATCACCCCGGTGAGCAGCGCGGGCGGCAGGTGCGTCTCGTCCCGCAGCACCCCCCGGACCACCGCGAGCAGCCGGGCCAGTGAACTCTCCTTCGCCACCCAGCCGGTGGCACCCGCGTGCAGGGCGCGGGCGGCGCGGTGCGGATCGTCGGCGGTGGCCAGGACGACGGCGCGGAGCCCGGGGTGCGCCCGGCGGAGCCGGGCCAACAGGGTGATGCCGTCGGGCGGTGGGGCGGTGGTTCTGAGCTGATCGACCCGGACCGGGTCCGGGCGGGCGCCGACCGGCGGCACACCCGGCACCGCGGACGGCACCCCGGGCGGTACGGCCGGCCGGCGCGGCGGCGGCAGGGGCGGGACCGCCCGGCGCCGGACCTCCTCGACGGATTCCGTACCGGGCCGTCTGCGCACCGTCGGTGGAGCCGCCCCCGGCGGACCGAGGGCGCCGCCGGCCCCGAGGTCGGCGTCGATCAGCGCCACGTCGTAGGGCCGGCCCTCGGTGGCGGCGCGCTCCATCGCCCGCTCGGCCGCCGCCGCGCTGCCGGCCGCGCCCACCTCCACGTCGGGCTCGGCGGCGAGCGCCGCGGCCAGTGCCTCGGCGAAGATCCGGTGGTCGTCGACCACCAGGACGCGAATCCGCCCCATCGTCCCTCCCCCTGCTCAGACCGCCCGAGCCCGGGAGCGGGGACCGGTCCGGCGTCCGCGTTCCGGCCTGCCGATCCGCCCGCCCACCGGTGGCCGGTGAGGTCGAAAGGGCGCCGGCCCCCCAACCGGTACCGATCTCAGCGTACGGGGTCGGGAAAGGCCCTCGTGGCGATTTGGTGAAGTTTCGTCAGAAGGTGCGTGAGTGGCGGGGTTTGCCCACCGGCCGGTGCTCCGACGGTCCGGACGCCGGACGCGGACGCCGCTCCCGGAGCGGCGTCCGGGAGCGGCGTCTGCGATGTCCGGCCGCCGTGACCTGCGGGCCTAGCGGCCGTTCTTCTCCAGGGTGAACTTCCAGGCGTCGGCGACGATGTCGTCCAGGCTCGGGCGGCGCGGGGTCCAGCCGAGCGCCTCGTGGGCACGGGCGGCCGAGGCCACCAGCACCGCCGGGTCGCCGGCCCGGCGGCCCTCCACCCGCACCGGGATCTCCTTGCCGGTGACGCGCTTGACCGACTCGATCACCTCGCGCACCGAGAAGCCGCTGCCGTTGCCCAGGTTGCAGATCAGGTGCTCGCCCGGCTTGGCGGCGTCCAGCGCCAGCAGGTGGGCATCGGCCAGGTCCGCGACGTGGATGTAGTCGCGGATGCAGGTGCCGTCCGGGGTCGGGTAGTCGTCGCCGTACACCGCGATGTGCGGGCGCTGCCCGAGCGCGGCCTGGAAGACCAGCGGGATCAGGTGCGACTCGGGGTCGTGCCGCTCGCCGTACGCGCCGTACGCGCCGGCCACGTTGAAGTAGCGCAGCGAGACGGCGGCCAGGCCGTGCGCGACGGCCTCGCTGGTGATCAGGTGGTCCACCGCGAGCTTGGTGGCGCCGTAGGTGTTGGTCGGCGCGGTGCGGGCGGTCTCGGCGATCGGCACGGCCTCCGGCTCGCCGTAGGTGGCGGCGGTCGAGGAGAAGACGAGCTTGCGCACGCCCGCCTCGCGCATCGCGCTGATCAGCTCCAGCGAGCCGGCCACGTTGTTGCGCCAGTACTTCTCCGGGTCCACGACCGACTCGCCGACCTGCGAGGAGGCGGCGAAGTGCAGCACGCCGTCGAAGGAGCCGTCCAGCACCCGGCCGGCCTCCTGGATCCGGCCCTCGACGAACTCGGCGCCGGCCGGCACGCCCTCGCGGAAGCCCGTCGAGAGGTCGTCCAGGACGGTCACCTGGTGCCCCGCCTCCAGCAGGTGGGCGGCCACCACGCTGCCGACGTAGCCGGCGCCACCCGTTACCAGGTACTTACTCATGTTGAGACCTCCAGCGGGCGATGGTCCGCGCGGTCGGCGGATGCCATCGACGGAATGCGTACGACTGCGGCCATTCTCCCAATCCGCCGGAGTGCTCCGGACCACACGGGGGCCGTGCGCGGGCTTTTCACCAACTCCTCAGCCCCCGGACATCCCGGCCCGCGTGCCGTTCCGCCGAGCGGCCGCACCGGGCCGCTCCGCCGGCGGCCTGCCGCGGGCGCCCTCAGCCGCCGGCCATCCGCTCCAGCAGACCTGTGCGCGCCGCCACCGCGGCCGCCTCCAACCGGGTCCGCGCGCCGAGCTTCATCAGCACCCGCTGGACGTGCGTCCGGGCGGTGCTGGCCGCGATCCGCATCCCGGCGGCGATCGCGGCGGTGTCCTCGCCGTCCGCGATCCGGGCCAGTACCTGCACCTCACGGCGGGTCAGCAGCCGCAGCAGCCGCACCGCCTCGTCGTCCGGTTCGGGTGCCGGGCGCAGCAGTTGGTCGAAGGCGCCGCGCAGGATGTCCACCGCGACCGCGGCCTCGCCCGCCCGGGCCCGCCCGATGGCCCGCTCGACCACCTCGATGCGCTCGTCGCTGGGCACGTAACCCGCCGCTCCGGCCGCGAACGCCCCGGCCACACCGCGCAGTTCACCCACCGGCCCGAGCACGATCACGGCCACCTCGGGACGTTCGCGGCGGATCCGGCGCAGCCCGTCGAAGGCCCCCGACTCCCCCGGTGCGGCCACGCCCAGCAGACACACCTCGGGCCGGCGCCCGGCCACCAGATCGGCGGCGACGGCCGCCGGGGAGCCGACCGCGAGCACCCGGTGGCCGCGCAGCTGGAGCGCGGTGGCCAGGGCCTCGGCCAACAGCCGGTGGTCGTCCACCACCACGAGTCGAACGCCCATGACGCCCTCCCGGTCGGGGTCCGGCTCGCGCCCGCACCCCTAGGGCGGTCGGCCGGTGACGCACCATCACAGCGCATTCCGTACCCGACCCGCCAGCCCGTGCCGGCGGTGATCGGCGGAAACGCGAAAGACCCCCGCCACGAGGCGGGGGTCTTCCAGTTGAGCCCCCATGCGGAATCGAACCGCAGACCTTCTCCTTACCATGGAGACGCTCTACCGACTGAGCTATAGGGGCTTGCCGGGTTTTCACCGGGCCGGTCGAACAAGGAAGACATTACACGGCCGTCGGCCCGGAAGGGAAATCGGCTCCGCACCGGGCCGTCCGCGCCTCTCCCGGGAGCTCACTCCCCGGCGTGCGCGGCGTGCGCGGCGTCGAACTCCTCGCGGGCCGCCAGCATCCGGTCGGCCCGGTGCTCGGTCCACCGGCCGAGCGGCGTGACCAACTCGGCCAGCTCGCGGCCGAGCGGCAGCAGGTCGTAGACCACCCGCGGCGGCGTCTCCGGGTAGACCGTGCGGAGCAGCAGGCCGCTGCGCTCCAGGTTGCGCAGCGACTGGGTGAGCATCTTGCGGCTGACCCCGCCGATCCCGCGCTGGAGCTCGGAGAAGCGCTGCGGCCCGCAGGCCACCAGGCTCATCAGGATCAGCAGCGACCACTTGTCCGCCAGCTCGGCGAACACCGCGCGGCTGGGGCAGACCTGGGCGAAGACGTCGTACCCCTGCTCCGCCGCTCCGTCGCCCGCCGGTCGGTCCTCGCACTGCCCGGCCCGGGCGGGGGCAGCTTCCTCGGTCGTCATGTCGTCCAGGGTAGCCCCTGGTCTCCAATCCATCCTTGGTAACCAATGGAGACCTGGTCTATATTGGAGACCGTAGACGGACCGGGGCCGCCACCGCGCGTCCTGCCCCCGGTCCGTCCACTACGTCCTGGTGCGTGCCCTCGTGCCGGCTCCCGCCCGTCCCCCTTCCCCAGGAGTGCCCCGATGACCGCCACCCGCCCCACCGTCGCCCTCGCCTACCACTCCGGCTACGGCCACACCGCCGTGATCGCCGAGGCCGTCGCCCGCGGGGCCGCCGCCGCGGGCGCCGAGGTCGTCACCATCGCCGTCGACACCATCACCGAGGAGCAGTGGGCCCAGCTGGACGCCGCCGACGCGATCGTCTTCGGCTCCCCCACCTACATGGGCACCGCCTCCGGCGCCTTCCACGTCTTCGCCGAGGCCAGCAGCAAGCGCTGGTTCACCGACGCCTGGAAGGACAAGGTCGCGGCCGGCTTCACCAACTCCGCTTCCAAGAGCGGCGACAAGGCCGGCACCCTCGGCTACTTCCAGACCCTCGCCGCCCAGCACGGCATGAACTGGGTCAACCTCGGCCTCAAGCCCGGCTGGAACGCCACCACCGCCTCCGAGGACGACCTCAACCGCCTCGGCTTCTTCAGCGGCGCCGCCGCCTCCTCCCCCTCCGACGCCGGCCCGGACGCCGTCCACAAGGCCGACATCGCGACCGCCGAGCACCTCGGCGGGCGCGTCGCCCGGCACACCGCCGTCGTGCTGGCCGGCCGCGCCGCCCTGGCCGGCTGACCGGCCTGCCTCTGCGCCCTGCCCGCGCCCTGTCGCCTGCTTCCCTTCCCGCCCGGGCGCCCTACGCCGCCGGATCCGCCCCCAGCAGGGGCGCCCGGCGGCGTCCGCCGTCCACCGCCCCGAGCTCGGCGCCGGTCGTCTCCGGCAGCAGCCGCAGACACCCCAGGGCCAGCACACCCAGCCCCGCCAGGTACCAACCCACCGGCTGCGCCGTCCCGTACGCCTCGGTCAGCCGCGTCGCCACCAACGGCGTCGTCGCCCCGCCGATCACCCCACCCAGGTTGTACGTCAACGCGGCACCCGTGTACCGCACCCGGGTCGGGAACAGCTCCGGCAGGAACGCCGCCACCGGCCCGAACATGCAGCCCAGCACCACCATCGCCCCCGCCAGCGCGACGAACATCAGCGCCCGGCTCACCGTCTCCAGCAACGGGAACAGCACCAGCGACCAGCCCGCCGCCAGACCCGTCGCCCACCGCAGCGTCCGCCGCCGCCCCCACCGGTCGCTGTACGAGGCGCTCAGCCACACCGTCACGGCCATGCCCACCGCGCCGACCAGCAGCATCGACAGCACCACCGTGCTGGCCACCCCCAGCCCCGACGTCGCGTACGCCAGCGCGTACGTCGTCGTCAGATAGAACAGCGCGTACCCCACCGTGATCGCCCCGCCGCCCGCCAGCACCGGACGCCAGTGCTCACGCAGCACCTCCACCACCGGCGGCCGCCCCGCCCGCCCGGCCGACCGGAACAGCGGCGACTCCTCGACCCGCAACCGCACGACCAGCCCCACCACCACCAGCACGAACGAGGCCACGAACGGCACCCGCCACCCCCACGCGCGGAACGCCCGCTCGTCCAGCCCGAGTTGCAGCGCCAGGAACACCCCGTTCGCCAGCACGAAGCCGATCGTCGGCCCCAACTGCAGGAAACCCCCGTACCGCCCCCGCCGCCCGGCCGGCGCGTTCTCCGCGATCAGCAGCGCCGCGCCACCCCACTCCCCGCCCAACCCGACGCCCTGGCACACCCGCAACGCCACCAGCACCGCCGGCGCCCACCACCCCCAGGCCACGAACCCCGGCAACACCCCCACCGCCGCCGTCGCCGACCCCATCAGCAACAGCGACACCACCAGCGTCGCCTTCCGCCCCACCCGGTCCCCGAAATGCCCGAACACCACCGCCCCCAACGGCCGGGCCAGGAACGCCACCGCGTACACCGAGAACGCCGCCAGCAACGCCCCCACCGCACCCAGCCCCGGGAAGAACACCGGCCCGAACACCAACGCGGCCGCCGTGCCGTAAATGAAGAAGTCGTAGAACTCGATCGCCGTCCCGACCAGCGCCGCAACCGCCGCCCGCCGCAACTGCCCTACCCGCCAGGCACCCTCCGCATCCATACCACCACCCTCACCGCGCCGCCCCCACCCCACCAGCCCCCACCCGGGTGACCCCGGCGCACACCCGCCACCCCACGCCCCACCTACCGCCCGCCCGCCACCCTCCGCCGCCGCACCACCACGAACACCACCCCGGCCACCACCACCAGCCCGGCCACCACACCACCCACAACCGGCAGCGCGCTGCTCGACCCCGACGCCCCCTCCGCCTTCGGCTGCACAGACGGCGCCCCGGACGGGCTCGGCACCACCGACGCCCCGGAAGCGGACGCGCTCGCCGAAGCCGTGGGCGCCACGGACGGAGCCGTCGACGGCGCAGCCGCATCGGCCGGGAGCGGCGACACGTTCGCCGGCCCGGGATCACCGGGCTCCGTCAGCGCGACCCGCGGCCGGACCGCACCCCACCCCGCGTCGTTCGTCCGGCTGTCGCCACCGTTGGGCCTGCCGGCAGTGTTGATGAGCCCCCGCAGGACCTGGTTCGCAGTCCACTCCTTGTGGACCGACCAGATCAGCGCGGCTGAAGCAGAAGTGAGTGCGGTCGCATCAGACGTTCCGTGGCCCGTGCAGTAACCGGAAGGCGCCGTACAAGCCGCGATCGTGTCCTGGCCGGGAGCGACGAGCGCGACCTGGGGCCCGGTTTCGGACTCCTCCGTCACCGTGCCGTTCCGGTCGATCGCCCCGACGCCGACGACATTGGGAAGCGCCCCCGGATACTCGGCCAGGTTTCCCGACTTCGCCGAATTCCCGACGCTGGACACCACCAGAGCGCCCTTCGCCCTGGCGGTCGCCAGAACCCGGTTCAGCTTGGCCACATCGGCAGGAAGCGCAGTCACCGACGAGACGCCCTGCGAGATGCTGACGACCTTGGCACCTTGATCGACCGCAAAGGTGACGGCCTGACCGATCTGATCGAGGAAGTCCGCCGTGACGGCGGACCCGGACCCGTTGTCAATCTTCAACGGAAGGATCTTGACGCCCGGAGCGAGCCCGTATGCCCCGTTCCCCCCGCGGTTCTTCCCCGTCCCCCCGATGAGGCTGGACATCATCGTGCCGTGTCCGTCGACGAAGGATCCCACGCCTCCCGGACTACCACTGAAGTCCTTGCCCGGCAGGAACTGCCCCACCAGATCCGGATGGTCCAGCTTGAAGCCGCCGTCGATCACCGCAACGGTGATGCCCTCGCCCTTCGAGACCTTCCACATCTCCGGGGCGTGCATGGCATCCAGGTGCCACTGCCCGGCCCGAATCGAGTCGTCTGCAAGGGCCGGTGCCACCACGGCCCCTGCCATACAGAGGCTCGCAACCCCCGTAGCCGCGAGCCGTCGAGGCCACGTCCAGCGGCTCCCCACCTGATCCCCCAACCGCACAGACTGCTTGAACTACTTCGCGTACGGGTTGTCCTCCGACGGCACCGGCGGCTGGTACGACGGCGGCAGGGGCGCCTGAACCTCGGCCTGCGGCGCGGCTACCTTCCGACGCCGCATCACCACGAACACCACCCCCGCCAGCACCACCAGCCCGGCCACCACACCACCCACGACGGGCAGCGCGCTGCTCGACCCCGAAGCCCCCTCGGCCTTCGGCTGCACCGGCGGTGCCCCGACAGTCACGTCAGTCGGACTCGCGGTCGGGTTCGGCAGCGGCGACACGGGAGCAGAAGCACCCGCCGATGCCGACGGGACGGCCGACGGCGCAGTCGTCGCCACGGGGATCGGCGACACATTCGCCGGCCCCGGATCGCCCGGCTCGGTCAGCGCGACGCGCGGCCGCACGATGCCGTAACCGATGATGTCGTTGCGGGCGGACCCGTCATGCGGCTTCCCTGCGGTGTTGATGAGCACCCGCAGGACCTGGTTCGCCGTCCACTCCTTGTGCGCGGACCAGACCAGCGCCGCCGAGGCCGATGCCAGAGCCGAGGCATCCGACGTTCCGTGGCCCTTGCAGTATCCGGAGTCTCCGGTGCACGCCTGGATGATGTCGATGCCGGGAGCGGCCAAGCTGACCTGCGGCCCCTGCTGGGACTCCGACGTCACGGTGCCGCTTTGATCGACAGCACCCACGGCCACCACATTGGGCAGGCCACTCGGATATTCCAGGAGGTTCCCCGACTGGAACGAGTTCCCCGCGCTGGAGAACACCAGTACACCCTTCTCGCGCACCCACGCAAGAATCTTGGTCAGCTTTTCCACATCAGTCGGGGATGCCGTGACGGCGGCCATTCCCTGCGAGATGTTGATGACTTTGGCGCCCTGCTCGACGGCATAGGTGACGGCCTGCCCGATCTGCCCCAGAAAGTCCGCTGAAACGGCCGCCCCCATCCCCACGTTCCCGGAGTTGATCTTCAGGGGAAGGACCTTGGCCCCCGGCGCAAGGCCATAAGCACCCGTACCACCATCCGCCTTGCCGGACCCTGCGATGAGGCTGGCCATCGCCGTACCATGACCGTCACCGTAGGAACCGACACCACCCGGGCTGCCACTGAAATCCTTACCGGGGAGAAGCTGCCCCACCAAATCCGGATGGTCGAGTTTGAATCCGTCATCGATCACGGCAACAGTGATGTTCTCTCCCTTGGAGATCTTCCACATCTCCGAGGCACGCATGGAGTCCAGATGCCACTGGTCGGCTCGGATCGAGCCATCGGCAGCCGCAGGTGCCGTGATTGGACCTGCCACCACTCCGGCCGCGAGGACTGCTGAGATGATCATCCGCCACCCCGCTCGCAGATTCGTCCGCCCCATCACAACTCCTCGTCGCCTTCTCCACGGCCGGGTGTGCTCTTCGAACAGGTCTGCCCGGCCACTGGTAGGGCCAGTGGCCGGGCAGACACCGCGGTCCTACTCAACCACGTCCGGGTTGCTCTGCGGCGTACCGCTGGTCCAGGTCTCCTCGTCCTCGTGCAGGTAGTCGGCCCGCTTGCGACGGTCGCGCTCGTTGCGGCCGCCGTGGCCGCCCATGCCGGGCGCCATCATGCCGTTCTGCCCTGACCGGGCACCCCCCTCGGCGGCTCCGGCTGCGGCCGCGCGGTTGCGCAGGCCGGTACCACCGGGCGTGAACTCCCCGCCGGCGGTCGGTCCCTTGCGGCCGCCGACCGTGCCGCCGGTGGTCGAGGCCAGGCCCCGGCCGCGCGAGCTGCCGCCCGCACCGACACCGCCGCCGTGGCCGCCGCCCATGCCGGGGTGCATCCCCATGCTGTTGCCGCTGTTCGGCCCGCCGCCGACCCGGCCGCCGCCCGGCCCCGCCTCACGGGGGCCGAAGACCGTTCCGGTGGGGATGCCCGGGGTGCCGTTCTTCCCGGGAGTCTGGCCGCCGAACGGCGTGCGGGAGTTGACGCTGCCGCCCTTGCCCGGGAAGTAGCCGCTGCCACCGCCCTTGCTCTGGACCGAGCCGCCACCGGGCCCGACCGGGAAGCCGGGCATCGGGCCGCCAGGACCGTTGGGTCCGCCACCGGGCCCGTTGGGACCGCTCGGGTAGACGGGGCCGGTCGGTCCGGTCGTCGGCCCGGGGCCGCCGCCGGGACCGTTCGGGCCGGTCTGAGTCGGCGCCGTCGGCAGGCTGTCCAGGCCGGTGCCCGGACGGGTCACCGGGTCCGACGGGTGGGACGGCGGGATCGAGGAGCCCGGATCCTGCGGGGCGGACGGCAACTGGCCGCCGTTGTATGGCGGCGTGGGGGTGGTCCGGCCCGGGCCGGACGGCCCGGTGGAACCCGATCCCGGGTTGTACGTCGCGGTGGAACCGCCGCCATAGCTGCCGCCACCGGAGGGACGGTAGCTCCCCCCAGTGCTACCGCCACTCGTCCGAGGGCTGCGAACGGAGCTTCCGGAGCCTCCGCCGGCGCCGCCACCCTTCGGGTAGTAGGACTCGTCACCTCGAGTCGTGCTACCCGGCGTCCCGGGCAGCACGACATTGTCGCCGAGCCCGTTCAGCGTCGTCGTGGCCGCCGAGTACGCCTGCCCCAGCTTCTCCATCTGGTGGACGGCGTCCTGGTGCGCCAGGTAGACCCGCTGAGCCGCGGCATCGGACTCAGCCGCGGTGACCCAGGTGCCGGGGTTGCGCTTCTTCATGATCGAGTCGAGGTTGGCCGGAGTGGGCCCCTCCAGCGTGAAGCCGGCGGCCGTGTGGGCCGCGGCATCCGGCGGGGCCTGCTTCTTGCGCGCGTTGACCGTGGCGATGTCACATGTCGGCACTTCCGGCACCGCGGCCTTCGCGAGGCTGAGCGCCTCGCCCGCCTGGTGCATGGCCCCGCCCGCGCCCGCGGAGTAGGTGCCCAGCACCTCGGCCGACTGCTGCAGGTTCCCGGCCCAGGTCTTGAAGCTCTCGGCGGCCTGCCCCTCCCACGTGATGGTGCCGATGTGCGACTTGAGGGCCGCGCTCAGCTCCTTCAGGACGCGGCCGGCGTCCTGGAGTTTGTTGCCCCGGTCCAGCACCAACGCGGGGTCGGTGCCGTCGACCATGCCCTTGAGCACAGCATGGTCGATGCTCTCGAAATTCGTTCCGTCTGCCACTGCCTACTCCCCGTTTCCCCGTGACCTGCCACCGACGACCGCCATCAGAAGTCTCCGGTGCCCCCGTTCGACCCCGCTGCCGGCTTCGTGACGCCCGCGCCCTTGGCGATCGATTTCTGTGCGGCCGTCGCGTGGTCCTCGTTGGTCGAGTAGTTGCCCGCCGTCTGCAGAACCGCCTTCTTCATCGCCTCGATCTGCGACACGAAGTCCTTGTGGAGCTTCACGAGCTGGGTGTGGACCTTCTCGTAGGCGGTGGTGAGGGCCGTTGCTTCCGCGAAGTTCGAAGCGCCGCCACCGCTGACGAAACTCGTTTGACTCAGCTTCTGTTGCTGCAGTTTGTAGGGCGCGGCCTCCGAGCCCTCCATGGCGGCGAGCAGCGCTTCGACCTTCGTCGCGAAGGCGGTGAGCGTCTGCAGCTCGATCTCGACGTCCTTCTTGCCGAAGGCCGCCACCAGATCGCCGGCGCTGCTGTTCGTCTGCGCGGTGCTGACGATGGGGGCGAGGTTGATGCCGCCGCCCCAGAGCCATGGGATCTTCTTGTCCAACATGAACGGCGTCGTGTCCCCCGAAGGGTTCGCCGGTGTCGGAGTCCCCTGACCCTTCGCGTCACCTTCTGCCACAGCAGTTCACCTCTCCCCCGTACGGTCGGTGGCTCCCCCGGTGTCCGGGGTGGCTCCGTGCCGCAACGCACCGTCAACTTCTCGGTCGTACCGTCCTGGTCGGCGGACCGCCCGCGCCGGGGTGGTCTTCGCCTCCGTCATGGTAGCCACCGCCTCTGTCGGGCGGGCAGGGACCTTGGCGCGCCCGTACGCGATCGGTACGAACTTGACACGTACAAGCGCGGGTTCGGGCCGCTGGGTAGACTGTCCCGGTACGCCCCATCTGCCGCGCAGCGTCGCACAGCAGCGACCCACGGCCGCAGAACGGACGTGTCCGCATGAGTCACCCGAAGGCCACCTCGTGGTGGGCCCGTGCCGCACGGCCGGCGCGGCCGCCGTTGCCGCTGGCGTTGATGGTGCGGGCGGCGGTGGGGATGGTGGTGCCGCTGGCGGTGGGGCTGGTGGCGGGCCGGGTGGACCTGGGGGTGTTCGCCGGGCTGGGGGCGATGCACGCGACGATGAACGACCGGGTCGAGCCGGGGCGGTTGCGGGTGGCGCGGATCGGCTCGGCGGTGTTCGCCTCGGCGCTCGGCATGCTGGTCGGTTCGGCTCTCCAGCACGCGGACGTGGACGGCTTCGGGCTGGGTGCGGCGCTGACGGTGACGGCGTTCGTGTCGGGTGCCCTGAGTGCGACGGGTCCGCGTGGTTCGGCGGCGGGGATGCTGTTGTTGGTGTCGGCCGCGCTGGGGAGCGGGATGCCGTTGCCGCGGCCGTGGTGGGCGGCGGCGCCGATGGTGGTGGCGGGTGCCGGGTTCGTGGTGCTGCTGGGGTTGCCGGCGGGGGTGTCGGGCCGGCCGGCCGCGGATCCGCGCAACCGGGCGCTGGCGGCGGTGTTCGAGGCCTTGGGCCGTACGCTCGCCGATCTGGGGACGGCGCGGGCGGCGGATTCGCGCCAGGTGCTGACGGCCCGCCTGAACCAGCTCCAGGACTTGCTGCCGGGCCGGGGTACGGCGGCTTCCAACGGGTTCGAGGCCGCGTTGGCGGCCACGGAGGCGGCGACCGGTCTGTTGTGGGCCCGGCGGGCCGTGCCGCCGGAGGTGGCGGAGGTGCCGGTACGGCTGGCGGCGGCCGTGCGGCGGGGCGGTGGGGAGGTCGGGGTCCCGGACTGGCGGCCGGACACGCCGTCCCGGCAGGCTCTGGACGTGGCGTTGCGCGCGGCCGCGGACACCGTGGCCGGCCGTGCGGTGCGGCTGGGGACGGCGCCGGTTCCGCCGCCGGATCCGTGGCGGCTGCGGGCGCGGCTGTGGTCGCGGCCTTCGGTGCGGTACGGGCTGCGGGTGGCGTTGTGCATCGCGGTGGGTGCGGCGGTGACCGCCAACTATCCGCTGAGCAGGAGCTACTGGGTGCCGATGACGATCGCGTTCGTGCTCAAGCCGGATCTCGGTTCGGTGTTCCTGCGCGCGGTGAGCCGTTCGGTGGGCACGGTGCTCGGGGTGGCGGTCACGGCGGCGTTGTTGCTGCTGACCACGGACCGGTGGGCGTTGACGGTGATGGCCGCGCTCTGCGTGGCGTCGTTGCCGTACGCGACGGCGGCGCACTACGGGCTGAACACGGTGGTGATGACGCCGATGGCGCTGGTCCTGCTGCAGCTCGGCGGTCAGAGCGGTGCGGCGGAGTTCTGGCCGCGGGTGCTGGATTCGGTGCTGGCGAGCGCGGTCGTGCTGCTCTTCGGCTGTCTGCTGTGGCCGGAGCGTCCGCGGCACCGGATCGAGCCCCGGCTGGTGGACGCGGCGTCGGCGTTGCGGGCCTACCTGGACGCGGTGACGGCGGGGCGGGCCGACCGGGCCGAGGTGTGGCTGCGTCGTACGGCGTACCGGGCGCTGGCGGATGCCCGCCAGGAGGTGCGGCAGGGGCTGGCCGAGCCGCCGCCGACGGGCCGGCTGGCGGAGCGGTGGCTGCCGGCGACGGCGGCGCTGGAACGGCTGGGTGGTGCGGTGGCGGCGTTCGCGGCGCAGATCCGGTTCGGCGGCCGGGTGCCGGATCCGGCCGAGGTGGACCGGGTGCGCCGGGCGCTGGACGAGTTGACGGCGGCCGCCCGGGCGCACCGTCCGCCGACGACCGCGGCGGATCGTCCGACCGGGCCGCACGACCCGGCGCGCAGTGCGCTGGGCCGTGCGGCGGACGAGCTCGAAACGCTCCTCGCTGGCGGCTAGCCAGGGGGAGAAGCTAGGAGAGAAGCCAGGGAGAAGCCGGGGGCCCGGGCGGGCTCAGACCTGCTCGGCCAGCTCCAGCCAGCTCATCTCCAGCTCCTCCTTCTCCTCCCGGACGGCGCGCAGCTTCGCGTCCAGGTCGGCGACCTTGGAGAAGTCGTTGGCGTGCTCGGCGAGTTGGGCGTGCAGCTTGGACTCCTTCTCGTCCAGCTTGGCGATCTGCCGCTCCAGCTTCTGCATCTCCTTCTTGGCCGCCCGCAGGTCGCCACCGGACAGTCCGGTGTCGGAGCCGGCCGCGGCGGGGGCGGCGGCCGGGGCGGCGACGGCGGCGGCCTCGGCGGCCATCCGGGCGCGCCGCTCCAGGTACTCGTCCACGCCGTTGGGCAGCATCCGCAGCTTCTTGTCTCCGAGCAGCGCGTGGACGACGTCGGTCGTCCGCTCGATGAAGAAGCGGTCGTGGCTGATGACGACCATCGAGCCGGGCCAGCCGTCGAGCAGGTCCTCCAGCTGGTTGAGCGTCTCGATGTCGAGGTCGTTGGTGGGCTCGTCGAGGAAGAGCACGTTGGGCTCGTCCATCAGCAGCCGGAGCAGCTGGAGGCGGCGGCGCTCGCCACCGGACAGGTCACCGACCGGGGTCCACTGCTTGTCCTTGCCGAAGCCGAACTGCTCGCACAGCTGGCCGGCGCTCATCTCCCGGCCCTTGCCGAGGTCGACGCGGGAGCGGACCTGCTCGACGGCCTGGAGCACCCGGGTGGTCGGCTCCAGTTCGGCGACCTCCTGCGACAGGTAGGCGAGCCGCACGGTCTTGCCGACCTTGATGACGCCGGACGTGGGCTGGACGTCGCCCTCGGAGGCCCAGGCGTCGCGCATGGCGCGCAGCAGCGAGGTCTTGCCGGCGCCGTTGACGCCCAGCAGGCCGATCCGGTCGCCGGGGCCGAGCTGCCAGGTGAGGTTCTCCAGAAGCAGCTTCGGGCCGGCCTTGACGGTCACGCCCTCCAGGTCGAAGACGGTCTTGCCGAGCCGCGCGTTGGCGAACTTCATCAGCTCGGACTTGTCGCGCGGGTCCGGCACGTCGGCGATCAGCGCGTTGGCGGCCTCGATGCGGTAGCGCGGCTTGGAGGTGCGGGCGGGGGCGCCGCGGCGCAGCCAGGCGAGCTCCTTGCGGGCCATGTTCTGGCGCTTCTGCTCCTCGACGGCTTCGATCCGGGAGCGTTCGGCACGGGCGAAGACGTAGTCGGAGTAGCCGCCCTCGTACTCGTGCACCTCGCCGTGCTGGACGTCCCACATCCGGGTGCAGACCTGGTCGAGGAACCAGCGGTCGTGGGTGACGCAGACGAGCGCGGAGCGGCGCTTCTGCAGGTGTTCGGCGAGCCAGTTGATGCCCTCGACGTCGAGGTGGTTGGTGGGCTCGTCGAGGACGACCAGGTCGGGCGAGCCGAGCAGCAGCTTGGCGAGGGCGATCCGGCGGCGCTCGCCACCGGAGAGCGGGCCGATGACGGTGTCCAGGCCGTCCGCGAAGCCGGGCAGGTCGAGGCCGCCGAAGAGGCCTTCGATGATGTCGCGGATCCGGGCGTCGCCGAGCCACTCGTGGTCGGCCCGGTCGGCGATCACCTCGTGCCGGATGGTGGCCTTCGGGTCGAGCGAGTCGTGCTGGGTGAGGACGGCCATCTGCAGTCCGCCGGAGTGGGTGATCCGCCCGCCGTCGGGCTCCTCCAGCTTGGCGAGCATCCGGATCAGGGTGGTCTTGCCGTCGCCGTTGCGGCCGACGACGCCGATCCGGTCGCCCTCGCTGACGCCCAGGCTGACCCCGTCCAGCAGGGCGCGGGTGCCGTAGACCTTCGTGACGGACTCGATGGTGGCGAGGTTGACGGCCACGTGTATTGCGCTCCTGGATTCGGCGGTCGCGGGGCGGTCCACCGCCCCTGCTCGGGCAGACCCCGATCTCCCCAGCCTAATGGGCCAGCGGCGACGGCCTCGCCGCGCTGCTCCGACGGCCTCGCCGCACGGCTCCGACAACGGACGGCAGCGCGGCCCCGCACCGGGACCGGGGCCCTGCGCGACGCCCGCCGCCCTACGCCACGGCCGCGGCCCTACCCGACGACCACGGGCCCTACCCGACGACCGCCGCCCCCGGGACCGGCCCGTACGTGGCGTGCGCCGTCCGGCAGGTGCCGGAGGCCCGGAGGGCCCGGGCGACGGCGGCGGCCGCGTCGGCGTCCTTGGCGAGGAAGGCGCAGGTCGGCCCGGAGCCGGAGACCAGCGCCCCGAGCGCGCCCGCCTCGGTGCCGGCCCGCAGGGTGTCGGCGAGCGAGGGGCGCAGCGAGAGGGCGGCGGGCTGGAGGTCGTTGGCGAGGGCGGTGGCGAGCGCGACGGGGTCGCCACCGGCGAGGGCGGCGAGCAGGGCCGGGTCGGCGTCGGGGGTGGCGACGTCGGTGTCGCTGGAGCCGGTGCCGGCCTCCTCGCGCAGCCGGTCGCACTCGCGGAAGACGGCGGGGGTGGAGAGGCCGCCGTCGGCGACCGCGAAGACCCAGTGGAAGGTGCCCTCGACGGCGAGCGGCTCCAGGATCTCGCCTCGGCCGCGGCCCAGCGCGACGCCGCCGTACAGGGCGAACGGCACGTCCGAGCCGAGCTCCGCGGCCAGTTCCAGCAGCGTCGCGGCCGGGGTGTCCAGCTGCCACAGCGCGTCGCAGGCGAGCAGGGCGGCGGCGCCGTCGGCGCTGCCGCCGGCCATGCCGCCGGCGACCGGGATGGCCTTGTCGATGTGCAGGTGCACGCCCGGGTCGGCGATGCCGTGGTGGGCGGCGAGGAGCCGGGCGGCGCGGGCGGCGAGGTTGCTGTCGTCGAGCGGGACGACGGCGGCGTCCGGCCCCGAGCAGGTCAGGGTGACGCCCTCACCGGGGGTGGCGGTGACCTCGTCGCCGAGGGCAACGGCGAAGAACACGTTGGCCAGGTCGTGGAAGCCGTCGGCGCGCAGGCCGCCGACCCCCAGCTGGACGTTGACCTTGGCGGGCACCCGTACGGTGATCACTCGCTGTCCTCGGCGGACTCGGCGGCCTCGGCGGACGCAACAGACTCCGCGGACGCAACAGACGCGACAGACGCGACAGGCCCGGCCGGCTTGTGCTCGGCGATCGCGGCGAACTGCTCCACCGTCAGCATCTCGCCGCGCAGCTTGTGGTCGATCCCGGCGGCCGCGAGCGCCTGCTCGGCGGCAGCGGCGGAGCCCGCCCAGCCGGCCAGGGCGGCGCGCAGGGTCTTGCGCCGCTGGGCGAACGCGGCGTCGACGACCGCGAACACCTCCTCGCGGCTGGCGGTGGTCTTCGGCGGTTCGCGGCGGATCAGCGAGACCAGGCCGGAGTCGACGTTGGGGGCGGGCCAGAACACGTTCCGCCCGATGGCGCCGGCCCGCTTCACGTCGGCGTACCAGTTGGCCTTGACGGAGGGGACGCCGTACACCTTGTTGCCGGGCTTGGCGGCGAGCCGGTCGGCGACCTCGCTCTGCACCATCACGAGGGTCCGCTCGATGCTGGGGAAGTGCGCCAGCATGTGCAGCAGGACGGGCACGGCCACGTTGTACGGGAGGTTGGCGACGAGCGCGGTGGGCGCCGGCCCGGGCAGCTCGGTGACCTCCATGGCGTCGCTGAACACCAGGTCGAAGGAGTCCGTCTTGCCGGGCATCCGGGCCGCGACGGTGGCGGGGAGGTGCTGCGCCAGCACCGGGTCGATCTCGACCGCCGTGACGTGCCGCGCCACCTCCAGCAGGGCGAGCGTCAGCGAGCCGAGGCCCGGGCCGACCTCCACCACCGCGTCCTCGGCCGTCACCCCACCCGCCCGGACGATCCGCCGCACGGTGTTGCCGTCGATGACGAAGTTCTGCCCGCGCTGCTTGGTCGGCTTCACGCCGAACGCGGCCGCCAGTTCCCGGATGTCGGCGGCGCCCAGCAGGTGGCTGTCAGGGGTGGGGTCGGTGCTGCTCACGCGCCAAGGATACGGGCGCGGGAGGGGCTCAGAGTTCGACCAGCGCCGCGAGGTCGATCTCCACGGGGTACGGGAGCGAGGTGCGGAGCACGCCCTCGTGCTGCGCGACGGGCAGGTAGACGCCCTTCTCGTCGTCCCGGTGGAACTCGTGGACGATCGGCAGGTCGTCGATGCCGCGCTCGACGCGCCAGTAGGACGGGATCCCCTTCTCGGCGAACTGCCCGGGCTTGCCGAAGCGGTCCCTGGACCGGGTCCCGGGCGACACGACCTCGACGGCCAGAACCACGGACTCGACCGGCAGACAGTCCAGCTCGAAAACGTCGAGACCGGTCTTGTCGAACACCACCACATCGGGCTTGGCCGTGTTGCTCTCGTCCAGCAGCATGCACCGCTCCGGCAGGACCGCATAGGGCTCGACGCGCGCAGCGAACAGCCCTCGCTCCAGCCCTGAGCGCACCAGGTCATGCCAGAAGTTCGTCTGCCCCCGGACCACAATGACTCCGTCCACCAGATCCCACTCGAACGGCAGGTCGAAATCCTGAGCCTGCTCGTACGTCCAGCCCTGGGCTGGCGGAAGGAACCATTCGACGCGATCGTCCACGGGTTCGCTGATCGGCTCGGCGGTCATTGCCACCTCCCTCACTGCACTCATGCTAACCAGCCCAGGAAGAAGCCGGGAGTGCCGAATCGTTCCTTCGAAACCCGAAATCCGTTCGACCGGCTCAGTACCCGAAGGCCCGCGCCGTGTTCGCCGCGATGGCCGTCGACAGCTCGTCCTCGTGGAGTCCCAGCGTGGCGGCCATCGAGCGGACCGTGACCGGGATCAGGTACGGGGCGTTGGGCCGGCCGCGGTAGGGGTGCGGGGTGAGGAAGGGGGCGTCGGTCTCGACCAGGATCCGGTCGAGCGGGGTGGCGAGCAGCGCGTCCCGCAGCGGCTGGTTGGCCTTGAAGGTGACCGGGCCGGCGAAGGACAGGTACCAGCCGTGCTCGGCGCAGGTCTTGGCCATCTCGGCGTCGCCGGAGTAGCAGTGGAAGACGGTCCGCTCCGGGGCGCCCTCCGCGAGCAGGACGGCGATGACGTCCTCGTGGGCGTCCCGGTCGTGGATGACCAGGGCCTTGTCGTGCCGCTTGGCCATCTCGATGTGGCGGCGGAACGACTCCTTCTGGATCTCCACGCCCTCCGGTCCGGTGCGGAAGTAGTCCAGGCCGGTCTCGCCGACGGCCCGCACCTGCGGGAGGGCGGCGAGCCGGTCGATCTCGGCGAGCGCCTCGTCCAGGGCGGCGGCGCCGCCGGCCTCGCGCTGCCGGCCGGACCAGCCGTCCGCGTCGCCGAGGAAGATCCGCGGCGCCTCGTTCGGGTGGAGGGCGACGGCCGCGTGGACCTGCTCGTACTGGGCCGCCAGTTCGGCGGCCCAGCGCGAGCCGGGGACGTCGCAGCCCACCTGGACCACCGTGGTGACCCCGACCGAGGCGGCCCGGGCCAGGCCTTCGGCCGGGGTGCCGGACTGCATGTCGAGGTGGGTGTGCGAGTCGGCCACCGCCACGGCCAGGGGTTCCGGCAGCGGCGGCGGGGTCGACCGGTCGACGTCCTTGGCGGCCATGGTCAGGCGGCCGGCTTCTCTTCGAGGCGCGGGAAGAGGATCTCGCCCTTGGTGACGGTGGCACCGGCGGGCAGCCGGCCCCAGTCGGCCACGGTGGCGACGGTCTGGGCGGAGAGCGCGCCCAGCCCGGCCGCCTCGGCGCCCAGCGAGGTCCACAGCTTCTCGGCGGTGGACGGCATCACCGGGTTGAGCAGGACAGCGGTGGCGCGCAGCGACTCGGCGGCGGTGTAGAGGATGGTCGCGAGGCGGGCCCGGCCCTCCTCGGAGTCGTCCTTGGCGACCTTCCAGGGCTCCTGCTCGGTGATGTAGCCGTTGACCTGCTTGACGAACTCGAAGATCGCCGCGAGGCCGCCGGCGAAGTCCAGCTCCTCGCCGATCTTGCGGTCGGCGGTCTCGACGGCCTTGGCGAGCCCGCCCTGCACGGCCAGTTCGGCCTCGCCGTCGGCGGCGGAGGCCGGCAGCACCCCGTCGAAGTACTTGCCGACCATCGCGGCGACCCGGGAGGCCAGGTTGCCGAAGTCGTTGGCGAGCTCGGAGGTGTAGCGGGCGGTGAAGTCCTCCCAGGAGAACGAGCCGTCCGTGCCGAACGGGATCGCCCGCAGGAAGTAGTAGCGGTACGCGTCCACGCCGAAGTGCGAGGTCAGGTCGGTGGGCGCGATGCCGGTCAGGTTGGACTTGGACATCTTCTCGCCGCCGACCATCAGCCAGCCGTTGGCCACGACGCGCTTGGGCAGCGGCAGTCCGGCGGCCATCAGCATGGCGGGCCAGATGACGGCGTGGAACCGCAGGATGTCCTTGCCGACCAGGTGGACGGAGGCCGGCCACAGCTCGGCGAAGCGCTCCGGGTCGCTGCCGTAGCCGGCCGCGGTGATGTAGTTCTGCAGCGCGTCGACCCACACGTAGAGGACGTGCTTCTCGTCCCAGGGCAGCGGCACGCCCCAGTTGAAGGTGGAGCGGGAGATCGAGAGGTCCTTCAGGTCCTGCTCGACGAAGCGCAGCACCTCGTTGCGGGCCGTGGCCGGCTGGATGAAGTCCGGGTTCGCGGCGTAGAACTCGAGCAGCTTCGGGCCGTAGGCGGAGAGGCGGAAGAAGTAGTTCTCCTCCTCCAGCCACTCGACCGGCTTCTTGTGGACGGAGCAGAGCTTCTCGTCCGCGGTGGCGCCGTCGAGCAGCTCGGCCGGGAGCTTGAACTCCTCGCAGCCGACGCAGTACGGGCCGGAGTAGCCGCCCTTGTAGATCTCGCCCTTGTCGTACAGGTCCTGGACGAACTCCTGCACGCGGTCGGTGTGGCGCTGCTGGGTGGTGCGGATGAAGTCGTCGTTGGCGATCTCCAGGTGCTCCCAGAGCGGCTTCCAGGCCTCCTCGACCAGCTTGTCGCACCACTCCTGCGGGCTGACGCCGTTCGCCTCGGCGGTCCGCATGATCTTCTGACCGTGCTCGTCGGTGCCGGTCAGGTACCACACCTTCTCGCCGCGCTGGCGGTGCCAGCGGGTGAGGACGTCGCCCGCCACGGTGGTGTACGCGTGGCCCAGGTGGGGGCGATCGTTGACGTAGTAGATCGGGGTGGAAACGTAGTACGCCGGGGCGCTCGCCCCGGTGGTGCTGTGGTCTGCAGTGGCCGCCATGGTCGGAAAGCTTAGTCGGGCACGCGGGCCGCCCTCGACCGAGTTCCTTCCCGGTCGGGGGCGGTCCCTTCCGCGTCCCGCGGTGTCAGCCCAGCAGCCGCGACCAGAACCGGGCCCAGCGTCCGCGCGGCTTGGCGGGCCCGGGCACCGGGGGCGGCCCGGCCGGCTCGGCGTGCGCCGGGTAGCCGGGGGCGTGCTGCCAGGGCTGGTCGGCGGAGGCCACCCGGCCCTCGCGCATGATCCGGACGGTGTGGCCACCGCACCCGGGGCAGGTCGGCTTGAGCAGCGGGGACGGCACCCGGACACCGTTGGCGTGGTACTCGAAGACGACGTGCCCGTCCTTGGCCACGTGGTGCTCGATGTCGTACGCCTGCTCCCAGCCGTACCCGCAGCGCAGGCACGCGAAGGAGTAGGCCTCCCGTACGGTCTCGACGGGAGTGTGCCCGCGGCCCTCCAGGCCCGCGGTGCTCAGTGCGCTTCCACTGCCGGGGCTACCGATCGTGTCGCTCATGCGCCCACCTCGCTCCGCTCGGCGGCCGCTTCGCGGAACGCGCACCTCTTGTCGGGTCGCTCGCTGCGCTCGCTCATGCCGTCTCCCAGCGCCCGCCGGGCGCTCGCCCGGCTGGGTCTTTCCACTCCAGGAAATGCCCGGACCGCCCTGGCCGACGCCCCACTTGTGAAGACTTGGATGCGGATTGGGAAGCCCTATACGAAGGGCCTCCCTGGAGCCGGAAACCGCGACCGAAACTTCAGCTCAGCGGGTGTTTACCAGGGCCTTCCCTCAAAGGTACGACGCCCCGGCCGCAACGCAAGCCCCGGGAATTCACCCCTTTCCCGGGCCGCCGTCGAGGGCTTCCTTCTTGGCCGCGACGACCGCGTCGAAGACCTCCCGCTTGGGCAGCGAGAGCTCGGCCGCGACGGCCGCGATGGCCTCCTTGCGCCGCTCCCCGGCTTCCTCGCGCACGGCCACCAGCCGGGCCAGCTCGGCCGGGGTCAGTTCCTGGGGCGCGGCCGGCGGGGCGCCCGCGACCACGACGGTGATCTCGCCCTTGACGCCGTCGGCGGCCCAGGCGGCGAGTTCGCCGATCGGCCCGCGCTTGACCTCCTCGTAGGTCTTGGTGAGCTCGCGGCAGACGGCGGCCGGGCGCTCGGGTCCGAAGGCCTCGGCCATCGCGGCCAGGGCCTCGGCGATCCGGTGCGGTGCCTCGAAGAAGACCATGGTGCGCGGTTCGGCGGCGATGGAGGCGAGCTGCCGGGCCCGGTCGCCGGTCTTGCGCGGCAGGAAGCCCTCGAAGGTGAAGCGGTCGACGGGCAGGCCGGACAGCGCGAGCGCGGTGAGCACCGCGGACGGCCCGGGCACCGCGGTGACCTTGAGGTCGGCCTCGACGGCCGCGGCGACCAGCCGGTAGCCGGGGTCGGAGACCGAGGGCATGCCGGCGTCGGTGACCAGCAGCACCCGGGCGCCGCCGAGCAGCGCTTCGACGAGTTCGGGGGTGCGGCCGACCTCGTTGCCCTCGAAGTACGAGACGACCCGGCCGGCCGGGGTCACCCCGAGCGCCTGGGTGAGCCGGCGCAGCCGGCGGGTGTCCTCGGCCGCGATCACGTCCGCCGTGGCCAGTTCGTGGACGAGTCGGGGCGGGGCGTCCGAGACGTCGCCGATGGGGGTGCCTGCGAGAACGAGTACTCCTGTCACGGACCCCATCCTTCCAGCTGCGGCCGCCCGGAGCTTTTGGTGACGATTCGGTCAGCTTCCGAGGGAGCGGACACGCGTACGAAGAGCGCCCCTACGATGTGGCGGATGAACGGCGACACGGCGGCCCAGACGCCCACTGGTACGGACCACTCCGCGCGGGGCGTCGACCTGCCGTCCCCCCGTCCACCGGAATCCGCCGCCCCAGCCGCCCTGACCACCCCCGCGGCGCCCACTGCGCCCACCGCGCCCTCGGCCCCCACCTGGCGCGAACGCCTGGCCGGCCACGGCTACCGGCCGCGCCCGACCGTCCCCCTGGCCGAGCGCCTGGTGCCGCCGATGCCGGACGGCCCGCGGGTGACCCGGCGGGACGTGCCGCAGTCGCCGCTGCTGCTGGGCCTGGGCATCTCGCTGCCGCAGGGCCTCTGGTACTTCCTGTGCCGCTGGGCCGGCTGGCTGGGCCCGGTCGCGGTGGCGGTGTTCGCCGGGCTCCTGCGGTTCACCGACCTCGGCCGGCCGAACGCGATCATCTTCGACGAGACGTACTACGCCAAGGACGCCTACGCGCTCTGGCACGGCGGCTACGAGATCAGCTGGCCGGAGGACGCCAACAAGACGATCATGACGCCGGGCGCGTCCGTCCCGTACCGGGAGACGGCCTCGTACGTGGTCCATCCGCCGGTGGGCAAGTGGATCATCGGCTTCGGCGAGCAGCTGTTCGGCATGAACCCCTTCGGCTGGCGCTTCGCGGTGGCGCTGCTCGGCACCCTGTCGGTGCTGATGCTGGCCCAGATCGCCCGCCGGATGTTCCGCTCGACCCTGCTGGGCTGCGTGGCCGGCCTGCTGCTCTCGGTGGACGGCCTGCACCTGGTGCTCAGCCGGGCCGCCCTGCTCGACCTCGTGGTGATGTTCTGGATCGTCGCCGCCTTCGGCTTCCTGCTGCTGGACCGCGACCGCACCCGGGGGCTGCTGGCCGTGAGGCTCGGCGGGGTCGAGGACCCGGGGCTCGCCCAGCGGGTGAACCTGGGCTGGCGCCCGTACCGGATCGCGGCCGGCGTCTGCGTCGGCCTGACCTGCGCCACCAAGTGGAGCGGCCTGTACGTGATGGCGGCGCTCGGCCTGATGACGGTCCTCTGGGACGTCGGCGCCCGCCGTCTGGCCGGCGCCCCGCGCCCGTTCACGGCGGTGCTCGCCCGGGACGTGCTGCCGGGCTTCCTGTCGGTCGTCGTGGTCCCGATCGTGGTCTACGTCGGGTCCTGGTGGGGCTGGTTCGCCAGCAGCAACGCCCCGGGGCGGGGCGGCTGGGGCCGGGACTGGGCGGTGGGCCGCTCCACCGACTTCCCGTGGATACCGGAGGGCCTGCGCGCCCTGTGGCACTACCACTCGACGGTCTACGAGTTCCACACCCACCTGAGCGACCCGCACACCTACCAGTCCAACCCGTGGTCCTGGCTGGTGCTGGGCCGGCCGGTCTCCTTCTTCTACGAGTCCCCCAAGCTGGGCCAGGACGGCTGCACGGCCGCCGACTGCGCCCGCGAGGTGCTGGGCATCGGCACCCCGCTGCTGTGGTGGACGGCCCTGGTCGCCCTGGTCTACTGCCTGTGGCGCTGGGCGTTCCGGCGGGACTGGCGGGCCGGCGCGCTGCTCTGCGGCCTGGCCGCCGGCTACCTGCCGTGGTTCGCCTACCAGCAGCGGACGATCTTCCTCTTCTACGCGGTGGTCTTCGTCCCGTTCCTGGTGCTCGCGGTGACGATGCTGGTCGGCGCCCTGATCGGCCCGCCCGGAGCCTCCCGGGACCGCCGGATCATCGGCTCCGCGACGGCCGGCCTGCTGGTGCTGCTGATCGTCTGGAACTTCCTGTTCTTCTACCCGCTCTTCACCGGCCAGACCATCCCGCTGGACGACTGGCGCCGCCGGATGTGGTTCAACAGCTGGATCTGACCGATCCGACGGCCACCCCCGGCTCCGGCCCACACCGAGTCCCCCCGTTTCGTCCGTATGCGGTGCACGACACGTACCAGATCCGTCACAAGTGGCGGGCCTTTCGTCGGCGCACCGATTCCGCCTGCCTAGGGTGGGGTCGTACCGCGTTTCCGGCCCCGCCGGTTGCGCCCGGCCGCGAGACCCCTGGGGGACCTGCACCATGCGCAGTGGCGCGAAGATCGGCATCATCACCGGCGTGTCCATCGCCGTCCTCGCGGGCGGCGGCTACGGCGCGTACAGCCTGATGAACGGCTCGGACTCCGACTCCGGCGGCAAGAAGGCCCGTACGGTCGTCGCCGAGCCGCCGTCGGCCGAGCAGGCCACGGCCGGCGCGAAGGACTTCCTGGCGGCCTGGGCGTCCGGCGACATCGCCAAGGCGGCCTCGCTGACCGACGACCCGGCCGCGGCCACCACCGCGCTGACCGCCTTCCGGGACCAGGTGAAGCCGAGCGCGCTGACGCTCACCCCGACCGGTCCGACCACCCAGCAGGTCTTCTCCTCCGCCACCGGCACCCCCAGCCCGGCCAAGCCCGGCGCCGGGGCCTCCGCGACGCCGTCGGCGGGCACCCCGGGCGCCACCGACTCGCCGTCCCCCACCGCCACCCCCGGGCCCACCGGCACGCTGATGAGCTTCAAGGCGCGCGCCGAGTTCGAGGGCACCAACCGGGCCTGGGACTACCAGGGCTTCCTGGGCGTGGTGAAGATGAGCGACGACACCCCGGCCGTGCACTGGGCGCCGACGGTGATCCACCCCCACCTGTCCGGCAACGAGACCATCGCCACCCAGCAGGTCTTCGCCCCGCCGTCCACCGTGGTGGACCGCAACGGCAAGCCGCTGCAGGGCGCCTCGCTCACCGCGGCCCTGATGAACACCCTGCAGGACAACGCCCAGAAGCTGCTCCCGCCGGACCCGGCCAAGGACCAGGACTCGGGCAAGGCCGTGGTGATCAACGACCCGGCCGGCAAGGCCGCCGCCGACAAGCTGTTCACCATCGTCGAGCCGAAGCCCGGCAAGCCGTTCAAGGTGACCATCGACAACACCGTCCAGGCCGCCGCCGAGAAGGCGATGACCGACCTGGGCGGCAAGCCCGGCTCCGTCGTGGCGATCGAGCCGAGCACCGGCCAGGTGCTGGCCTTCGCCAACTCTCCGGCCAACGGCCAGAACCGGGCCTTCACCGGGCTGCTCGCACCGGGCTCGACGATGAAGATCGTCACCTCCGCGGCGCTGCTGGAGAACGGGATCAACCCGGACTCCGTGGTGGCCTGCCCGGAGAAGAGCAGCAACGCGGTCGCGATCCCGAACGACTTCCCGGGCGCCTTCCCGAACAACACCCTCCAGCAGGACTTCATGGTGTCCTGCAACACGGCCTTCATCAACCAGGGCCTGACCAGCCTCAAGCCGGAGACGCTGTCCTCCACCGCCAAGGACGTGTTCGGCATCGGCCTGGAGTGGAAGACCGGCCTGCCGAACGCCGACGGCAAGATCCCGGCGACGCCGGGCAGCAAGGACGAGCAGGCCATGAACTACATCGGCCAGGGCAAGGTCCAGATGAACCCGCTGGCCATCGCCTCGATCACCGCCACCGTCCAGAGCGGGGCGTTCAAGCAGCCCGTCCTGGTGGCCGGTCTGCCCCAGCAGGCGGCCGCCCGGCAGATCTCGCCGGACGTCGCCGGCAAGCTGCGCACGATGATGAACGCCACCGCCGTCAGCGGCACGGCCAGCCAGGTGATGGCCGGGATCACCGACAACGCGGGCGCCAAGACCGGCTCCGCCGAGGTCCAGGGCGCCTCCACCACCAACAGCTGGTTCACCGCCTACCGCGGCAACATCGCGGTCGCCGCCGAGGTCCAGGGCGGCGGCCACGGCGTCGACGCGGCCGGCCCCGCGGTGGCCTCCATCCTGAAGGCCGCCGCCGGCCGCTGACCCGGGCGCCCCGGAGGCGAGCGGGCGAATCCCCGCCCCGTGCCACGTCACGCACGGGACGGGGAAACCGCCCCGAGCCGAAGGGGCGCGCCGGTGCCGAAAGGGAGAAGCGAGGAGGCCCGAGGGACGAGGGCCTTGGAGCGCCGACCGTCGGCACCGGGTCCGAGCGCCCCGGAGGCGAGCGGGCGAGCCCCCGCCCCGAGCCGAAGGGGCGCGCCGGTGCCGAAAGGGAGAAGCGAGGAGGCCCGAGGGACGAGGGCCTTGGAGCGCCGACCGTCGGCACCGGGTCGGAGCGCCCCGGAGGCGAGCGGGCGAATTACTGCAGGGCGGGCTCCGGCACCTCCGGCACCCTCCCGGGCACGACCGGGCGCCGGCTGCTCCAGCGCCGGGCCGCCAGCCGGGGCCAGATCACCAGGACGGCCGGCAGCGCCAGGTACCCGAACCGCCCGGCCGGGGCGAGCATGAAGGCGATCGCGAGCCCGGCGGCCAGCAGGTCGGCCGCGGCGATCGCGGAGACCGGCGGCCGGGCCAGCAGCCAGATCGCCACCCCGACCAGGGCGACGGTCATCAGGGCCAGCGAGATGGCGTGCCCGGTCGGCCCGAAGCCGGCCAGCACCTTGCCGGGCAGCGGGCTGCCGGCCGGGGTGCGGATCGCGGTCATCCCGAGCGGGAAGCGCACCACCTGTTCGCGCAGCGCGTCCGCCTGGGTGAGCACGGACGGCAGGATCACCGCGACGCTCACCCCGGTCCCGATCAGCGCGGTCCGGGCGGCGGGCCGGCGGCCGTAGAGCCGCCACAGCAGCAGGACGGCGACCGGCAGCGCGGGCCAGGCCGTCCACTTCAGGGTGCAGGCGAGGGCGAGGACCAGTCCGGCGCCGACGGTGCGGTCCCGCTCGGCGAGCGCCATGGCGAGGCAGCAGACGCCGATCAGCGGCAGGTCCACCCCGCCGACGACGAGGGCGAGCGCTATCAGCGGCGAGGCGGTGAGGACGGCCAGCGGCAGCAGCGGCGCGCGGGGGCCGTCGCTGTCCGGGCGGGTGGGCCGCAGCAGCCGCCAGGCGGCCAGCAGGCAGACGAAGAAGGTCAGCGCGAACCAGATCCGGGCGTCCCCGGCGACCTTGGCGAAGGCGGTGGCGTCGCCGAGCAGCTGGCGCGGCAGTCCGAACAGGGCCATCGCCGGCAGGTACGGGTTGTAGTCGGTGACCACGACCGGGTGCGGCAGGTAGGCGTCACCGGTGGTGAGCAGCAGGTGGGCCGAGCGTTCGACCACCATGACCTCGGACTGGTGGCGGCCGTGCAGGGCGAGCAGTCCGAGCGGGACGAGGACGGCGCCGACGAGGGCGACCGCGGCGGCGGTGCGGGCCGCGTAGCGGCGCGGCAGGGTCAGGCAGAGCAGCCCGGCCAGGGCGTAGGCGGGGGCCGCGATGAGGCCCCACTGCTTCTGGTTGGGCAGGTCGGAGACGAGCGGGAAGGCGGCGGCCCAGCCGGCCGCGATCAGGCAGCCGAGGAGCTGTACGGTCCGCATCGAGGCGAGGGCGGCGGGATTCAGCCGATCGGGCGTGGGCGGAAAGGTGCTTTCGCCACGCTGGCGGGGGAACGGCCGGACCGAGAAGCCTCTCGGCGGTCGCCCGGGTCCGGACGAGGTCTCGGTCACGAAGGTCTGCGCCGGCGTTCTGCGGCGGCCGGTGAAGCGGCCGCGCGGGCGGGAGAAGCCGGGCGTGCGGGTGCTCACCATGGTGGAAGGTTATGGGTGCGGGCCCGGCCCTGTCGCCATGACGTCGGGCACTGGACGTGGGACGGCACGAAAAGGGCCGCCGGGTGTCCTGTCGGTCGGCGGCCCTTCACGTCCGGTTCGCTTCCGGGTCAGTCGGCGGTGCGGTCGGCCGGGACGGCCTCGGCCCCGGGTTCGGCCCGCTCCAGCCGGGAGTGCTTGATGCTGTAGCCGAAGTAGACGACCACGGCGACGGCGAGGGCGATCGCGCCGGCCCGGAAGGTGTCGGCGTGCAGGCCGGTGATCAGGTAGACGCAGAAGCCGACGCTGACCAGCGGGACGACCGGGTAGCCGGGCACCTTGAAGCCGCGCGGCAGGTCGGGCTGGGTGCGGCGCAGGATGATCACGCCGATGGAGACCACCGAGAAGGCGATGAGCGTCCCGAGGCTGGTGATGTCGGCCAGGACGTTCAGCGGGATGAACGCGGCCAGCGCGCCCACGCCGAGGCCGACCACGATGGTGTTCCAGATCGGGGTGCCGGTGCGCGGGGAGAGCTCGGCGAAGCGCTTGGGCAGCATGCCGTCGCGGCCCATCGAGTACAGGATGCGGGTCTGGCCGTAGATCACCACGAGGGTGATGCTGAAGATCGACAGGATCGCGCCGATCGCGAAGACCATCGCGGGCCAGCTCTGGCCGGTGATGTCCTGGAGGATCTGGGCCAGGCCGGCCTCCTGGCCGTCGAACTTCTGCCAGGGCTGGGCGCCGATGCCGGCCAGGGCGACCAGGATGTAGAGCAGGGTCACCACGACCAGCGAGATGATGATCGCCATCGGCAGGGTGCGACGCGGGTTCTTGACCTCCTCACCGGCGGTGGACACGGCGTCCAGGCCGATGAAGGAGAAGAAGATGCTGGACGCGGCGACCTGCACGCCGCCGATGCCGAGCGGCATGAACGGGGTCAGGTTGCCGGAGTGGAAGCCGGTCAGCGCGACGCCGATGAACAGCACCAGGATGAGGATCTTGATCCCGACCATCGCCGCGTTGACCTTCACCGACTCGCTGACGCCGCGGATCAGCAGGAAGCAGACCATCGCGACCAGCAGCAGCGCCGGCAGGTTGAACCAGTGGGTGCTGTCCGGCGCGCCGGCGAGCTGCTCGGGGATCTTGACCCCGAAGGCCAGGTCGAGGAACTTGTTCAGGTACTCGGCCCAGCTGACCGCGATCGCGGAGGCGGAGACGCCGTACTCCATCAGCAGGCAGATGCCGACGCCGAAGGCCACGCCCTCGCCGAGGGTGGCGTACGCGTAGGAGTACGAGGAGCCGGAGACCGGGATCGCGGAGGCCATCTCGGCGTAGCAGAGCGCGGTGAGTCCCGCGGTGACCGCGGCGATCACGAACGACAGGATGACGGCCGGGCCCGCCGACGGCACCGCGGTGTTCAGCACGAAGAAGATGCCGGTGCCGATGGTGGCACCGATGCCGATCGAGGACAGCTGCCAGAGCCCGATGGAGCGGCGCAGGTGGATGCCGGAGCGGCCGCCCTCCTCGGGTGCGCCCGCCGGAAGGGCGTCGCGGCCCTCGCTCTCCGCGATCAGTGTCGAGACGGGCTTGCGTCGCAGCAGACGCGCACCGAGGGTGTTGCTGGCCAAAACGGCGGTCCTTCTGGGCAGGGGAGGGTGTCCTGGCGGCCGGTCACCCGCCGCGCCGCGGGGGCGACATCGGGGACCAACCGAACAAAGATGGGACAGTACCCGGCGAAAGCACCAGTGTCGCAAACGAACAGTCCGGGTACGCGCATTGTCCTAATCGGCGCATATGGCTGTACAAACCGGACACTTCGCAAACGGCGCATCTACCGTCGAGCGGATAAAGCGGCAGCTCAGCACGGTCGCGGGGGTCATCGGCGGAGCACCGCCCGCATCACCGAGCGGGCGATCGGCGCGGCCAGGGCGCCACCCGTGACGTCCGTGGCGTCACTGTCCGCGACCACCACGGCCACCGCCACCGGCGGCACCGCGTCCGAGCCGGCCGGTCCGGCCCAGGAGATGAACCAGGCGTACGGCGTCCCGGCGTTGTCCACCCCGTGCTGAGCCGTCCCGGTCTTGCCGCCGACCACGGCCCCGTCGATCCGGGCGTTGCCCCCGGTCCCGTTCTCCACCACGTCGGTCATCAGCTTCCGCACCCGGGCGGCCACCTCCGGGCTCATCGCCCGCCGGTACGCCGCCGGCTTCATCAGCCGCACCGCGGTGCCGTCGGACTTCGTCAGCTTGTCCACAAGCTGTGGACGCATGACCGTCCCGTCGTTGGCGACCCCGGCCGCGACCATCGCCATCACCAGCGGGGTGGCCGCCGTGTCGAACTGCCCGATCGAGGAGAGCGCCAGCTGCGCCCCGTCCATCGCGGTGTCGATGTTCGACCGGGCCGCCCGCACCGGGACGTCCAGCTTCGGGTCGTTGAAGCCGAAGCCCTCCGCCATCGCCACCATCCGGTCCAGCCCGGTCCGCACCCCTAGGTAGCCGAGCACGCTGTTGCAGCTGGCGGTCATCGCGGCGGACAGCGACAGGCCGGGCCGGTCGCAGGCAGGGGTGTCGTTGACCAGCGGGGTGGTCGTCCCGGGCAACACGTACGGGTAGGGCGCCCCGGTCGGCGCGTCCGGGTCGGTGACCACCCCGTTCGCGAGCGCGGCCGCGGCGGTGACCACCTTGAAGGTCGAGCCCGGCGGGTAGGTCTGGCGCAGCGCCCGGTTGAGCATCGGCTGGTCGGTGTCGGCCTGCAGCCGGTTCCAGGCCTCCTGGTCGGCGGCGGCGTGGCCGGCGAAGCCGCCCGGGTCGTAGGAGGGCGTGCTGGCCAGCGCCAGGATCCGCCCGGTGGCGGGCTCGATCGCGGCGACCGCGCCCTGCTGGCCGCCCAGCCCGCGCACGGCGGCCTCCTGGGCGGCGCGGTCCAGCGTGGTGTACACGTCCCCGCCCGGGCTCTGCCTGCGGGCCACCGCGTCCCAGAGCGCCCAGCCGGCCAGCCGGCCGTCGGTGCCGGTCAGCAGGTCGTCCTCGGTGCCCTCCAGCTGGGAGTTGCCGTACGCCTGGGAGGCGAAGCCGGTGACGGCGGCGTAGGTCGGACCGTCGGTGTAGGTGCGCTTGTACGCGTACCGGCCGCCGGTGGGCTCGGAGCCGGTGATCCGCTCCGAGCCGACCAGGATGTCGCCGCGCGGCCGGGCGTACCGCTCGACGGTGAGCCGCTGGTTGGCGCTGTTGTGGTCGAGGTCGTCCGCCTGGAACACCTGCACCCGGGTGGCCTGGACGCACAGCGCGGCGACCAGCAGCAGGCAGAAGGTGCCCGCCCGGCGCCCGGTGACCGAGATGCCGGGCAGCCCCTGCGGGCCGTTGCCCCGCGGCCGGATCCGCGCCATCAGCCCTCCCCCTCCCCCGACGCAGACACGGGCCCAGGCCCAGGCCCAGGCCTGCGGGCGATGTCGCTCATCCGCACCAGCAGCGCGACGATGATCCAGTTGGTGACCACCGAGGAGCCGCCCAGGGCGATGAACGGCATGGTCATCCCGGTCAGCGGGATCAGCGCCAGCACCCCGCCCGCGACCACGAACACCTGCAGCCCGACGATCGAGGCCAGTCCGATCGCCAGCAGCCGCCCGAACGGGTCGCGCAGCGCGATGCCGGTCCGGAAGCCCCGGGAGACCAGCACCGCGTACAGCAGGAACACCGCGATCAGCCCGGTCAGGCCGAGCTCCTCGCCGATGGTGGCGAGGATGAAGTCCGACTTGGCGGCGAAGCCGATCAGCACCGAGTGCCCGTTGCCGAGGCCGGTGCCCAGCTCCCCGCCCCAGGCGAAGGCGAACAGCGACTGGGCGATCTGGTTGGCGCCCCGGCCCGCGGCGATCGAGCCCAGCGGGTCCAGCCAGTCCGCGACCCGGCTGTGCACGTGCGGCGACAGCCAGCCCACCGTCACCGCGCCGACCGCGGCCAGGCCGAGCCCGATCGCGATCCACCCGGTGCGGGCGGTGGCCACGTAGAGCATCACCACGAACAGGCCGAAGAAGAGCAGCGAGGTGCCGAGGTCGGTCTCCAGCACCAGGACGCCGACGAAGGCCGCCCAGATCAGCAGGACCGGCCCCAGCACCCGCCCGCGCGGCAGCTGCCAGCGCCACACCCGGCGGCCGGTGAGCGCCAGCGCGTCCCGGTGCACCGCCAGGTAGGCGGCGAAGAAGACCGCCAGCAGGATCTTGGCGAACTCGCCGGGCTGGAAGGAGAGCGGCCCGACCACGATCCAGATCCGGGAGCCGTACACCGGCGGGAAGAAGATCGGCAGCACCAGCAGGACCAGCGCCAGCAGGGCACCGGTGTGGGCGTAGCGCCGCAGCCTCCGGTGGTCGCGCACCAGCAGCACCACCGCGATGAACAGCGCCACGCCCAGGGCCGACCAGAGCAGCTGGGTGGAGGCCGCGCCGGGGCCCGGGGAGGCCCGGTCGAGCCGGTAGATCACCACCAGGCCGATCCCGTTCAGCAGCACCGCGATCGGCAGCGGAAGCGGGTCCGCGTACCGGGCCCGCCACCGGACGACGGCGTGCGCCGCGAGGGCGAGCACGCCGAGCGCGGCGCCGTACTCGGCCGCGTCGGGCGGGACCGTGCCGTCCAGGTCGACACCGACCTCGACGTAGCCGAACACGGCGGTCAGGACGGCGGCGAGCACCAGGACGAGCTCGGTGGTGCGCCTGGTCGGCACCGGCCGGCTCGGCCGGGCGGCGGAACTCGTCACGGCGGAGGGTGTCGCCACGGACCGTCCTGGGGGTCGCGGGGTTCGGACAGGCCTGCCGGGCCCACGCACCGGCGCCCGGGTTCGTCACCCTAACGAGCCGTCTGCACGTGTATCGGCTCTTCACCCCGGTGTGTCCGCCATTGCCGGAATCACCCGGCCCGGCCGGCCCACTTCACCTCGCCACGCCTCCCCCCTGACGGCCCGCTCACTCCGGCCGGCGCCCGGCCAGCGCCGCGACGCCCGCGCAGCCCGCGGCCATCAGGACGACGGCCAGCAGCAGCTCCACCCACGGCACCGCGACCCGGCCGCTCCGGGCCGCTGCCACCAGCCCGCGCACCGCAGCATTGGCCGGTGAGGCGGGTACCACCAGCAGCAGCGCGGCCAGTGCCAGCGCCAGCGGGATCCCGTACGGCCCCCGGGTGAGCACCGGCCGGGAGGCCAGCGCCCCGGCCAGCACCCCCAGCAGCGCGCAGACCACCGAGGTCAGCAGCCCCGCCAGCAGCGCCGCCCCGACCGCCGGCCGCCCCGGCGCCCCCGGATCGGCCACCGCCCCGCTGGTCCACCACAGCGCCGCGACCTCGCCGACCGCCAGCACCAGGGAGACCGTCAGCGCCGCCAGCAGCGCGCCCAGGTGCACCCGGGCCGGGCCCGCCACCGCGACCAGGCAGGCCCGCGAGGCCGGCGGCTCCGCGGCCAGCGCCCCGCGCACGTACCAGGCGCTCACCGGCAGCAGCGCCCCCGCACCGAGGCCGAGGCTGCCCAGCAGCGGGTCGCCCGCCGTCACCCCGACCACCAGCAGCAGCACGTACGCCAGGAACGGCGGCAGCCAGGCGTGCGAGCGCAGCAGCAGCTCCAGGTGGTACCGCGTCAGCGGCCCGGTCCGACCCGTCACCGCTCCTCCTCCCGCCGACGCACCGCCAGCACCCGTACGGCCGGGCGGCCCAGCAGCAGCCGGCGCAGCAGCGCGTCCGAGTGCGCGGCCGCAACGGCCAGCCGGACCTCCGTCCCGGCCAGCCGGGTGCGCTCCGGCGCGCCGGGCAGCCGGTCCGGCAGCGGGGCGCCGTCCGGGACGTCCACCTCGATCTCCATCACCGGGCCGGCCCCGGCGGGCGGCGCCGCCCCCTCCTCGGCGGACCGCAGCCCGCCGTCCGCGCCGACCAGGTACGCCGCGCCGGTCAGCCCGGCCAGCCGGGCCGGGTCGTGGTCGACGAACAGCACCGTGCCGCCCGCCGCCGCCCGTTCGGCGGCCGCCTCGTCCAGCACCGCCCTGGCCTCCGGGTCCAGCCCGGTCCAGGCCTCGTCGAGCACCAGCACCCGGGCCTCGGCGAGCAGCGCCTGGGCGACCGCGACCTTCTGGCAGGTGCCCTTGGAGAGTCGGCTCAGCGGGGTGCCCGCCCGGTCCGCGACGCCGAACCGGTCCAGCCACTCCCCCGCCCGCCGCCGGGCCCGCTCCGCCGACAGCCCGTGCACCCGGCCCACCCGCAGCAGGTACGAGGCCGCGTCGAACGGCAGCGCCGGCGGGAAGCGTTCGGGCACGTACGCCGCCGGCCCGGGCCGCACCACCCGGCCCGCGCTGGGCCGCTCGATCCCGGCGACCAGCCGCAGCAGCGTCGACTTGCCGCTCCCGTTCGTCCCGGCGATCCGCACCAACTCCCCGGGCCCGACGGCCAGATCGACCCCGCGCAGGATCCACCGCCCGCCGCGCCCGTACCGCTTGCCGACCGCTGCCAGCTCCATCGCGCCCCCGCTTCCGCCCATCGGTACGCAAGGAGGCTATCCACGCCGGGTAAGGCCCGCGTGAGCCCGGACTCGGCTCCCGCACGCCGGAGTTCACGCCGGGGCTGGTCGGTGCACGATCCGGACTCGTTTCGCCACGGCGAACTGATGATCCCCGGGCGTGTCTTGTGGGTCTCGTCGGATCAGGACGCGGCGTCAGGGTGCGTGCATCGCAAGGCGGAGGAGGGAGTCCATGCGGAGCATCGGCGACTGACGACAACGCGGCGAGGTGCGTGCCCTGGCGTCGCGGACCCGGCGAAGACCCGCAAGACACGCCCTAGGATCGGCCGGGTGACTACCGGACGACGACCACAGACCAGGCTCGGCAGCCTGCTGGCCGCAGTGGCGATAACGGGCGCCTCGCTGCTCCTCGGCCTGCCCGCCCACGCCGACGAACCATCAGCCGGCGCCCCCGCCCCCAAGGAGGCCCCCCGGGTCGACCTCGTCCTGGACGTCAGCGGCTCCATGACCGCCACGGACATCCAGGGCAAGAGCCGCATCTCGGTGGCGCAGCAGTCGCTGAACGAGGTGATCGACGCCCTGCCCGCGGAGACCGAGTTCGGCATCCGCACCCTCGGCGCGAACTACCCCGGCAACGACAAGGTCCAGGGCTGCCAGGACACCAAGCAGCTGTTCCCGGTCGGCAAGACCAACAAGGTCGAGGCCAAGACCGCCGTCGCCACCCTGCGGCCCACCGGCTGGACCCCGATCGGCCTGGCCCTGCGCGGCGCCGCCCAGGACCTCGGCAAGGGCGAGACCACCCGCCGCGTGGTGCTGATCACCGACGGCGAGGACACCTGCACCCCGCCCGACCCCTGTGACGTGGCCCGCGAGCTCGCCTCCCAGGGCATCCACCTGGTGGTCGACACCCTCGGTCTGGCCCACGACGACAAGACCCGTCAGCAGCTGCTCTGCATCGCCAACGCGACCGGCGGCACCTACACCGACGTCCGCACCCAGGAGCAGCTCACCGACAAGGTGAAGCAGCTGGTCGACCGCTCCAACGACACCTACACGGTGACCCCGGTCAAGACCGCCGGCACCGACAAGTGCGAGAACGCCCCGGTGCTCGCCCCGGGCGTCTACACCGACCGCGAGAAGTTCTCCGAGCACCGCGTCTACAAGGTCCCGGTCAAGTCCGGCCAGGAGCTGCGCGCCTCGGTCAGCGTCGCCCTCGACCGCCCGGTCGCCCGGGACTACGGCGTGCTGCTGCAGGCCACCAGCGCGACCGGCCAGGAGCTGGTCCGCGGCACCGACGCCGGCGGCGGGCGCACCGACGTGATCTCCACCGGTCTGCGCTGGTCCACCGAGGCCTCCAAGGGCTACGTCACGGCGAGCCCGAGCTCGGCGTCGGACTCGTCCACGTCGAAGGAGAAGCCGCAGACCACCGTCTGCCTGGTCGTCAGCAACTCGCTGGCCCCGCAGGCCGGCGTCCAGGCCGACCCCGGCCTGCCGCTGGAGCTGACCGTGGACCTGGCCTCCTCCTCGCCCGCCCCCGAGGGCGCCGCGATGGGCCTGGGCCGCGGCTGGATCCTGCTGCTCACCCTCACCCTGGCCGGCCTGGTCTGCGGCCTGCTGTTCGGCTGGATCGCACGGTGGCGGATCGCCGTCTGGCGGGAGAACTGACCATGCGTACGACGATTCGCGGCGCCCTCGCCGCCCTCGCCCTGCTGCCCGCCCTCGCCCTGGGCGCCCCGGCGGCCTCGGCCGCGCCGTCCCCCTCGCCCACCGCGAGCGGCACCCCGGCCCCGGCCACCAAGGCCGGCACGTCCTTCCTGACCGCGGTCAACCTCTCCCCCGGTCAGGACGCCAACGTCGCCGCCTCCACCGGCGACTACCTGTACTGGGCGTTCGGCGCCTCCGAGGGCCAGACCCCGACGGTCAAGCTGTCCGTCAACCTGGCCCCCGGGACCGACCGGCACGGCCCGCAGACCTGGTCCGTCGAGGTCTTCGACGGGCTGCGCCGCCGCCAGTCCTGCACCGCCGGCACCCAGAACGCCACCGGTGACCAGAACACCACCGCGCTGACGCTCGACTGCACCCTGCGCGAGGTCCGCACCTGGGCCGAGCCGTGGTCCGGTGACCCGCTGCCCGGCACCTACTACGTGCGGCTCTCGGTGTCGGACGTCCCGCAGCCGGACCTCGGTCTGGCCACCGCCGTCCAGCTGCACGTCGCCGCCAAGGGCGGCTCCGACAACGCCCAGCCGGAGGGCGGGGAGCTGAAGGCCCCGCTGGTCCCGCCGGCCGGCGGCGGCGCGAGCACCGCCAAGGCGGCCGCCCCGGTGGCGGAGGAGGAGCACTGGTACACCGGCTGGTTCTCCGGTTGGAACAGCCGCTGGTACTGGACGATCGGCGGCGGCTTCCTGGCCGCGCTGGCGGGCGTCCTGGGCTACAACCTGACCCGGCACCCGCACGGCCGGCGGCCCGGCCACCACGGCTCCGTCCCGCACCAGGGCACGCACCAGAGCGGCTCCTACGCCGACCGCCCCTGACCCGCTGACCCGCGGACCGCACCGCCCGAGGGCCGGCCGGAGGACTCCTCCGACCGGCCCTCGGCCGTTCCCCGGCGCCACCGTCGTCAAGGCCGCCGGGCGTCAGCCGCGGAACAGGTCGTGCCCCACGTCCGACGGGACCACGTCCTGGACGGGCTTGCTGCCCGGCCCCGGCACGTGCTCCCCGGGGACGGGCTCGCCGCCCTCCCGGTGCAGCAGCACCACGCCGTCCTCGGCCCACAGCTGCCGGTACCCGTGCTCCAGCAGCAGCGCGATCCGCGCCGCCTGCTCGGTGTCCGCGGCGAACGGGAAGGAGCGCTTGTTCGACCGGGTGAGCACGTACTCGCGCCCGCGCGGCGTGCCGTCCACCAGCACCACGTCGGTGCGGGCGGTCAGCCGCGGCGCGATCTGGTTGTCCGCCTCCACCGAGGCCCCGTCCGGGATCAGCGCGGCCGCCCGCACCAGCGCGGCCTCGCTCGTCTTGGGCGTCCAGGCGGACGGCACCGCCAGCTGCACCAGCCCCATCGGCACGGCGGCCGCCAGCGCGATGCCGGCCGCGCCGAGCCCCAGCAGCCGCGCCCGCCGGACGGTCCGCGCGGGCCGCCCGGCGGCGCTCAGCCGGCCGAGCACCTCGACGGCGGCGGTGAGCAGGATCGGCCAGAGCAGCGAGTCGTAGTGCCGGGCGACCGACCAGTGGTTGGGGTTGCTGGACAGGATCCGCTCGGCCAGCAGCGGCACCGCGCACAGCACGGTGGCCGAGCGCAGCGGCAGCAGCAACGCCGTGCCGAACAGCCAGAGCAGCAGCAGCGGCTTGAGCGGCTGGTCGAGGGCGGCCTGCACCAGCAGGAACGGGTCGTGCAGCAGGTTGCGCAGCGCGTCGCCGCCGTCCGTGCCGAGCGAGCCGTAGTTCCAGTAGTAGCCCGGCTCCCCGCCCATCGCCGGGATCAGCCACTTGATGGCCACCACCGAGGCGACCGGCCCGCCCAGCAGCAGGCCGAGGCCGGTGCGGCGGCCCGCCCGGTCCCCGGTCCGCCGGGTGCGCAGCAGCAGCACCAGCCCGTACGCCCCGACCATCAGGCCGAGGTCCTCCTTGGTGCAGCACAGCAGGACGGCGGCGAGCAGCACCGTGCCGTACCGGCGGGCCAGGCCGCGCTCCAGCATCAGCAGGGTCAGCGGCACCGCGAAGGCCACCTCGTGGAATCCGACCCGGGCGGCGACCAGCAGCGGCCAGCCGAGCGCGTGCACCAGGCCGGCCAGGTCGGCGGCCCGGCGGGCGGTGCGGGGCTCGGCGGCGGCGAAGCAGTGCGCGGTGATCCGCCGCACCAGCGGCACGCCGGCCGCGAAGAGCAGCGACTGCCCGATGATCAGCGAGCGCGGGTCGTCCCAGATCCAGTACAGCGGCGCGAGCAGCGCCAGGACCGGTGAGAAGTGGTCGCCCAGCAGCGAGAAGCCGGGCGGGAACTCGTGGTGGTAGCTCTTCAGCGAGGAGACCGGCAGCCCGAAGTGGGCGTAGCCGCGCACGCCCTGGTCGAAGATGCCGAGGTCGAAGCCGCCGAGCGACACCGATGTCCAGCCCTGCAGGCCGATGGCGCACGTCACCGCGAAGCAGAGCGCGGTGAGCAGCGCGGTGCGCCGGGCCGGGCCGCGCAGGAGGGCCGTGAGGGCGCCGCGGGCGGCGGGCGCGGCGGCGGCCGGCGACGGGGGTGCGGTCTGGGTGGTCACGTCAGCTCTGATCCGTCCGGTCTGGGTCCGTCGGGTCCGGGTCGTCGGGCGGGTACGTCGGGGCGGGTGCGCCGGGGCGGGTGCGCCGGGGCCGGTCCGTCAGGTCCGGTTCGTCAGCGCGGGGTCGCGGTCCAGGTTGGCTGTCAGGAGCGCCCGGGCCCCGCCGCCGGTCGCGTCCACGGCCTGCCGCCGGGCGCGGTACAGCCGCACGCCCAGGACGACCAGGACGGCGATGCCCATCGGCGGGTAGAGGGCGCCGGGCAGCTGCCAGTACCAGTCGACCCCGCGCCCCCACCGGTGCGGCACCGCCCACATCACGTGGGAGAGGAAGACCACCAGCGTCACGCCGAGCAGGATCCGCCGGGCCCTGGTGCGGGCCTCGACCACCAGCAGGGCGATGAGCGGGACGCACCAGACCCAGTGGTGGGTCCAGCTGATCGGCGAGACCAGCAGCGCGGTGAACGCGGCGCAGACCCCGCCCCAGGCGTCGGCCCGGCGCAGCACCCGCGCCGAGCGCCCGGCCAGCACCGCCACCCCGAGCCCGAAGGCGCCGACCAGCGCGGAGGCGGCCAGCCCGACCAGGCCCGGGTCGTTGACGTCCAGCAGCCGGCAGACGGCGCCGCGCAGCGACTGGTTGTCCACCAGGACGGTCACGCCGACCCGGCTCGGGTCCCACAGGTACTTCGTCCAGAAGCCGACCGAGGCGTCGGGCAGCAGGGCCCAGCCGACCAGCCCGGCGGCCAGGAAGGTGCCGGCCGAGACCAGCGCGGCCCGGACCCTCCCGGTCAGGAACAGGTAGACCGCGAACAGGCCCGGGGTGATCTTGATGGCGGTGGCCAGGCCGATGCCCACGCCCTTGAACCGGTGGCGGTCCGGGCGGGTCAGGTCCCACAGGACCAGGCAGAGGATGCCGAGGTTGACCTGGCCGTACTGGAAGGTGGTGAAGACCGGCTCCAGCCAGACGCCCAGGCCGGTCGCCAGGATCACCACGGCCGGACGGTGCTGCTTCGACCACCCGGCCAGCTTCAGCGACAGGTGCACGGCGGCGGCGAGCAGCGCGTAGTTGAGGAGCATCACCAGGACGCGCAGGACGGGCACGTCGAACCAGGTGCTCGGCACGAACAGCATCGCGGCGAACGGCGGGTAGGTGGCCGGCAGGTCCCAGCCGGGCAGCCGCATCGCGTACAGGTCCTCGCCCCGGACGACGGCCTGGCCCTCGGCCCGGTAGACCAGCATGTCGACCATGGTGGCGTTGTGGGTGTGCCGGAAGAAGGCGAACACCGCCAGTGACACCGCCGCGACGCAGGCCGCCGGGAGGGTCCAGGAATTCGATCGTCCGGCCGCCGGTTCGTCGCCGGGCTCTTCCGGGCCCGACTGCCGCGCCCACCGTGTCAGACCGAACTCGCGCACCGCGATGGCACCCCGTTGAGATAGACCAGATCGTTCCGTCGTCAGCGTCTGGGCCCAACCACCATAACCGACCCCCCTGAGCCCCAAACCGCGTCAGAAACCACCCCCGGCCGGGCGTTGTGATCTCGGCCACAAAGCCCCTCGGGACCGCCTCCCGACCCCTTCGGGCCGACCCGGCACCACAAAACGCGAAATCCCGCCGGGAGTTGCCTCCCGGCGGGATTCGGTGGACCGGCCTGAGCCGTTCCGTTGGGTGGAGCTGAGGGGATTCGAACCCCTGACCCCCTCGATGCGAACGAGGTGCGCTACCGGACTGCGCCACAGCCCCAACGAGAAGAAACTCTAGCACCTTTCGGAGGGGGTCCGTGACCACCCCCCGGGACGCGGCCCTGGTCGGGGGTGGCCCCGGCCCGGGGACGGGCCCCGGATCACTCGTTGGCCGCGCGGGGCCGGGGCTCGGAGGCCTGCGGCTCGGCGTACTGGTCGAAGAGCGGGGTGTTGCGGGACTCGGCGGGGCGGCCCGCGGTCCAGGTGCCGGGGGCCGACAGGTCGAGGCCGCGGGAGACCCGGGGGGCGACCGGAGCGGTGACGTAGGTCGGCAGCGGGACGGGCACCGGCTCCCAGGAGTCCGGGCCGGCCGCACCGCGCTCGCGCATGCCGTCGACCCACTCCTCGTGCTCGGTCGCCTCGGCCACCGCGGAGGCGGAGGGCACCGAGACGGTGGCCTCCTCCGGGTCGACGGCCAGCCGCAGGTGCGGGCGGCGCCCGGCCCGCTGCCCGGCGGGGGCGGCCGGGGCCGGCTCCGCCGCGACGGGCGGCTCGGCCGGGGCGGCGGCCGCCGGGGCCTCGGCCCGCTGCCGCTCGCGCTTGCGCAGCCGCTCGGCCGCCTGGGCGGCCCGGACGCGGTCGAGCTTCACCTCGAAGCGCTGGCGCTCCAGCTTGCGCAGGTGGCCGATGTACAGGGTGAGGAGGACCGCGGGGACGGCCGGGACCCAGAGGAAGGCCAGTCCGGCCACCGCCGCGACCACCGCGCCGAGCGCGAAGGAGAGGAAGAGGGCGGTGACCATCCGGCGCCGGCGGGCCAGCAGCCGCGCCCGGCGCTCGACCCCGGCCTGCGGCACCGGGGCGGGCCGTTCGGCCGGGCGCTCCACCGGGGGTTCGGGCTCCCGCGCCACGGGGTCGCCGGAGTCGGCCCCGTCCCGTCCGGGAGGGCCGTCGTCGCCGTGCTCGTCGTCACGCGCTTCGTCGCCCAGGGCCCGGGCCGCCCGTCGCTCCATCGCCGAACGCCCGGCCAGCAGGCGGATGGCGGTGCTGAAGCGTTCCGTCGGGCGCGCCTCGTTGAGTTCGTCCTGCCTGCGGAGCCACATCGGCACCAGATAGGCGGCCCAGGCCCCTACGATGACCGCGTAGATAAGGCCGCTACTGCTCACGATTCACACCGTACGGGCGCCGGGGAAGGCCTGGCAGCAATTTGGCGCGGCGTGTCGTGTGATCAAGCTGATTCTCCGACTATTTTGCCGGTATTTGTGACGGTCCGCCACCGGGCCGATGCCATATCGATATTTCTTTCGAACATATATTCAATTACCCGGTTCGCGGCCGGAACTGAGGTCCCGCCAGCGCTCCAGCATCCCCTCCGGGACCTCCTCGTCGGTCAGCGCGTAGACGAGGTGGTCACGCCAGTCCCCGTCGATGTGGAGATAGCGCGGGCGGATTCCCTCCGAGCGGAAGCCGAGCTTTTCCACCACCCGGCGGCTCGGGCCGTTCTCCGGGCGGATGCAGACCTCGATCCGGTGCAGACCGAGGCCCCGGAAGCAGTGGTGCACCGAAAGCGCCACGGCGGTCGGGATGATGCCCCGGCCGGCCACCGCCTCGTCGACCCAGTAACCGATGTTCGCCGAACACATCGACCCCCAGGTGATCCCGCCGACGGTCAACTGGCCCACCAGTTGGCCCTTGTAGAGCACCACGAAGGGCAGCATCCGGCCCGCCGAGGCCTCGCTCCGCAGGAAGCGGACCATCTGCCGGTACGTCGGCCGGGGCCCGGCCGCCTGCCCCGCCGGGCCGGGCGGCACGGTGGCCTCCCACCGCCGCAGCCAGTCCCGGTTGCGGCGGCTCACCTCCTGCCACTCACGCTGGTCGCGGGCCCGGATCGGGCGCAGCACGACCTCCCCCTCCTGGAGCTCTACCGGCCAGCCGGCGTTCAGTGCGTTCTCCCGGGTGCTGGAGCCCCGGGGGCCGAGGCGTCGGGCCGGGGGTGGTCCCCGCCGCCGAGCTGGTCGACGGCGTGGGCGAGCAGCGGCTCCAGGACGGCCAGGCCGTCCTTGACGCCACCGGTCGAACCCGGCAGGTTGACGATCAGGGTACGTCCGGCCAGCCCCGCCAGCCCGCGGGAGAGCGCCGAGGTCGGCACCTTCTCGCGGCCGTACGCACGGATGGCCTCGGCGATGCCGGGGACCTGCCGGTCGATCACCCTGGCGGTCATCTCCGGGGTGAGGTCCATCGGCGAGATGCCGGTACCGCCGGTGGTCAGCACGACGTCGTAGCCGGCCGCGACCGCCTCGCGCAGCGCGGCCTCCACCGGCTCGCCGTCCGGGACGACCCGGGGGCCGTCCGCGGTGAAGCCCATCGCGGTCAGGCCGGCCACCAGCAGCGGGCCGCCCTTGTCCTCGTAGACCCCGGCCGAGGCCCGGTTGGAGACCGTGACCGCCAGCGCCTTCATGCTCCGGCCTCCGGCGCTCACTCCGCCACCTCCGGCGCGAACCAGTCGCCGCTCTTGCCGCCGGTCTTGCTGAGCACCCGGACGGACTCGATCGCGGCGCCCTTGTCCACCGCCTTGACCATGTCGATCACGGTCAGCCCGGCCACCGCGACGGCGGTCAGCGCCTCCATCTCGACGCCGGTGCGGTCGGCGGTCCGCACGGTGGCGGTGATCTCCACCGCGTCGTCCGTGACGGCCAGGTCGACCTTGACCCCGGAGACGGCGATCGGGTGACAGAGCGGGACGAGGTCCGGGGTCTTCTTGGCGCCCATGATCCCGGCGATCCGGGCCACCGCGAGGGCGTCGCCCTTGGGCACGCCCTCGCCGCGCAGCAGCTCGACCACCTTCGGGGAGACCCTCACCCGCCCGGCCGCGACGGCGGTGCGCGCGGTGGTGGCCTTCTCGGAGACGTCGACCATCCGGGCCGCGCCCTGGTCGTCGACGTGGGTCAGGCGGTCGCCGGGGGGAGGTGTCGTCACGGGTAACTCCAGGGGCGCGCAGGTCGAAGTACCGCGCTACCGTACAGCGCTGGGACACGCCCGCTCGCCTCCGGGCGCCCTGAGCCCGTGTCGACGGCCGGGTGCGGTCAGGAGTCCAGCAGTACGACGTCCACCTCGCTGCCGGCGGGCAGTTCGGTGACGTCCTCCGGGACGGTGATCAGGCAGTCGGCCCTGGCCAGCGCGCCGACCAGGTGGGACCCGGCGCCGCCGACCGGCTCGACCGTGCCGTCCGCCGCCGAGTGGCGGCCGCGCAGGAACTGCCGGCGGCCGGCCGGGGAGCGCAGCGCCACCGGGCAGAGCGCGCGGACGACCGGGCGGTGCACGTCGGGGGCGCCGAGCATGGTGCGGATGACCGGGCGGACGAAGAGCTCGAAGGAGATGTAGGCGCTCACCGGGTTGCCGGGCAGGGCGAGCAGCGGCACTCCGGCCTCGCCGCCGATCCGGCCGAAGCCCTGCGGCTTGCCGGGCTGCATCCGCAGCTTCCGGAAGTCCACGCCGCCGTAGCTCTCGAAGACCTCCTTGACCACGTCGTACGCGCCGACGCTGACCCCGCCGCTGGTGACGATCAGGTCGGCCCGGCCGAGCTGGTCCTCCAGGACGGCGCGCAGCCGGTCGGCGTCGTCGGGGACGGCGCCGACCCGGTAGGCGATGGCTCCGGCCTCCTGGGCGGCGGCGGTGAGGGTGAAGCTGTTGGAGTCGGCGATCTGCCCGGGGCCGACCGGCTCGCCGGGCTGGACCAGTTCGCTGCCGGTGGAGAGCACCACGACCCGCGGGCGCGGGCGGACCTTCACGGTGGCCCGGCCGATGGCGGCGAGCAGGCCGAGCTGGGTGGGGCCGAGGCGGGTGCCGGCGTCCAGGACCTTGGTGCCGGCCGCGACGTCGCTGCCGCGGCGGCGGATGTGCGCGCCCTCGGCGACCGGGCGCAGGACGCGGACCTCCTCGTCCGGGACGGGCGCGGTCATCGCGGCGGCGGCCACTCCGGTGCCGGTGCCGCCGTCGGTCCACTCGACCGGGGCGACGGCGGTGGCGCCGGGCGGGAGCGGGGCGCCGGTCATGATCCGGGCGGCCTGGCCGGGGCCGACCTTGGGCAGTTCGCCCGCGCCGGCGGCGATGTCGCCGACCACGGGGAGCACCGAGGGGTAGGCGTCGGTGGCGCCCTCGGTGTCGGCGGTGCGGACCGCGTAGCCGTCCATCGAGCTGTTGTCGAAGGGCGGCAGGTCACCGTCGGCGACCACGTCCTCGTCGAGGCGGCAGCCCTGGGCGTCGAGCAGCTGGAGCTCGATCGCGGGCAGCGGGCCGACGGCGGCCAGCACGTCGGCGAGGTGTTCGTCGACGGTCCAGAGGCGGGGGGCCGCCGGTGCCGGGTCCGTTCCGGCGTCGCAGCAGGCTGCGGGCGTGGTGCTGTGCTCGGTGGACCCGGTCATCGGCGGCTCGCTCTCTGTCGTGTCAGTCCTGCATCTCGGAGCCGACGAACTCCCGCAGCCAGGAGCGGAACTCCGGGCCCAGGTCATCGCGCTCGGCGGCCAGACGGACGATAGCGCGCAGGTAGTCGGCGCGGTCGCCGGTGTCGTAGCGGCGGCCCTTGAAGAGCACGCCGTGCACCTGGCCGCCGTCCGCCGACTCGCGGGTGGTGAGCTCGCGCAGGGCGTCGGTGAGCTGGATCTCGCCGCCGCGGCCGGGCGGGGTCTCGCGCAGCACGTCGAAGACCAGCGGGTCGAGGACGTAGCGGCCGATGACGGCGTAGTTCGAGGGGGCCTCGCCGGGCTCGGGCTTCTCGACCAGGTCGGTCACCTGGAAGACGTCCTCGCCGAAGCCGTTCGCCTTGACGGCGGCGCAGCCGTAGAGGTGGATCTGGGCGGGGTCGACCTCCATGAGGGCGACGACCGAGCCGCCGAGCTCCTGCTGCACCTCGATCATCCGGGAGAGCAGCGGGTCGCGCGGGTCGATCAGGTCGTCGCCGAGGAGGACGGCGAAGGGCTGGCCGGCGACGTGCTGCTCGGCGACCGAGACGGCGTGGCCGAGGCCCTTCGGGTCGCCCTGGCGGACGTAGTGCATGTTGGCCAGCTCGACGGACTCCCGGACCCGGGCGAGGCGCTGCTCGTCGCCCTTGCGGGCCAGCAGCTCCTCCAGCTCGTAGGCGCGGTCGAAGTGGTCCTCCAGGGCGCGCTTGTTGCGGCCGGTGACCATCAGTATGTCGGACAGGCCCGCGGCGGAGGCCTCCTCGACGACGTACTGGATGGCCGGCTTGTCGACGACCGGCAGCATCTCCTTCGGGGTGGCCTTGGTCGCCGGGAGGAAGCGGGTGCCCAGTCCGGCCGCGGGTACCACGGCCTTGGTTACCGGAACTCGGGGGTTGGTCGTCGTCATGCGTTTACCTTACTCAGGCACGTTTTCGCCGGGCCGAGCGCGGTCGGACGGCTAGGACAGCACGTCTCGGGGCACGGCCACACTGGCTGGCGTATGGGAAGGGACCGGCTGGGCGAGGGGGTCCCCTCCGGCACAGGCCGACAGACTACCCGGCTTTCCCGAATGGTCACGTTCGGCAGCCGGACCGTGCTCCGGGCCGGAAGTGACCGGTACCGGGAGCCCGGCGGCGGGCCGTTCGGAGGGTCGGTCCGCCGGTCGGTGCACGGGTCGGTCCCCGGGGCGCGGCGAGACCCGCCAGCAGTCGCCGCCGGCCGCCCGGGCCTCGGCGAGCGCCGTGTCGGCGGCGCGCAGCAGGACGGCGGCGTGGGTGCCGTCCTCGGGCAGGACGGCGACCCCGGCGGCGGCGGTGAGCCCGTTGCCGTGCGCCGGGCGGGCCTCGCGCGGTCCGGAGGACCAGTCGAGCAGCAGGTGGCGGCGGACCGACCAGACCAGTCGCTCGGCGACCTGCGCGGCGCCCTCGGCGCCGGTGTCGGGCAGCACCACCAGGAACTCCTCGCCGCTGTAGCGGCCGAGGGTGTCGGCCCGGCGGATCTCCATCGCGAGGCGCTGGGCGAGGTCGCGCAGTATCGCGTTGGCCCGGCCGCGGCCGTGCTCGGCGATGACCGCCTCGAAGCCGGTGATCGCCAGCATCAGCACGGCGAGCGGGCGGGGGCCCTCGCCCTGGTCGGTGTGCTCGGCGCGGCGGGCCCGTTCGATCTCCCGGTCCAGGGTGAGCTGCAGGTGGCGGTAGTTCCACACGCCGGTGAGCGGGTCGCAGGAGGCGGTGCGCTCCAGTTCGGCGCAGCGGTCCTCCAGTTCGGCGATCCGCTCGCGCTGCCGCTCCGCCCCGGCGGCGGCGCGGGCCGCGTCCCGCCGTACCCGCAGTCCGAGGACGGTGGCGCCGGCCAGTGCGGGGACGCTCAGCCCGGCCAGGGCCTGGACCAGCAGCGGGGTGGACAATCGGGGCGCCCTTTCGCGTGGCAGGCTCTGCGCGTCGACGGTCTGGAGACGTGGAGGATCCGATGCACAACGAGAAGAGCGACCTGAGGACACGGCTGTTGGCGGAGCGGCGCGGACTGTCCGCCGAGGAGCGCGCGGAGGCGGCGCTCGCGCTGGCCGGGCACGCCTGGGAGCTGGCCGCGCGGGGCGCCACCGTGGCCGCGTACGTCTCGGTGGGGGCGGAGCCCGGGACGAGGCCGCTGCTGGACGCGCTGCGCGAGGAGGGGGTGCGGGTGCTCCTGCCGGTGCTGCTTCCCGACAACGACCTGGACTGGGCCGAGTACGCCGGGCCCGAGGGCCTCGCCCCGGCCGGACGCGGGCTGCTGGAGCCGGTCGGGCCGCGGCTCGGGCCCGAGGCGGTGACGGAGGCCGCGGTGGTACTGCTGCCGGGCCTGGCGGTGGACCGCGGCGGGCTGCGGCTGGGCCGGGGCGGCGGCAGCTACGACCGGGTGCTGGCCCGGCTGGACCGGGCGGGCGTGCGGCCGGTGCTGGCGGTGCTGCTGTACGAGCACGAGCTGCTGGAGGGGGTGCCGGCCGAGCCGCACGACCTGCCGGTGGACCTGGCGGTCACGCCCTCAGGGGTGCGGACGCTGGGCTGACCCGGGAACGGCGGCGGCCCCGCCCCCCTCGCGCAGGGGAACGGGGCCGCCGGGGGCCGTTCGGGCCTCAGCCCCGGTGGGCGTCAGCCGGTGGGCGTCAGCCGGTGGTGAGCACCAGCTTGTGCTTGGTGGCCTTCTCGACCGCGTCCGGGCCGAAGGCCCAGGTGAGCAGCTTGCCCTTGAGCCAGAGGTCGGTCTGGTCGTTGTAGTTGTCGTGGAAGGCGTGGCCGGAGGCGCCGCCGACGTTGACCCAGCGCGAGGAGTCGAGGTCGTTGAGGTCGACCACCATGCGCATCGACGGGATCCAGTCCACCTGGTAGCCGGCCGCCGCGTTCCAGCCGGCCGCGTCGACCGCCGCCGAGCCGCCGGAGAGCCGGTACGGGCCGCGGTTGAGCAGCTTGTGGAGCACGGGCGAGGCGATCGAGGAGTCGTCGGTGCCGAGCGTCTGCTCCTTCAGCTCCAGCTTGTGCAGGCGGCCCCAGCTCCAGGTGGAGATGTCCTTGCTGAGCAGCGAGGTCAGCTCCTGGCGGGCGTTCTTCATCGCTTCCTTGAGCAGGTTGTCCAGGCCCTTCTGGACGTTGTGCTGGGAGTCGATGTAGGTCCACCACGAGCTGTCGGGCTTCTCCAGCTGCTGACGCACGACCTCGGTCCAGCGGTCACCGCCGTCCGGCTGGGCCTTGCCCGGGTCGCGGGTGCCGCACTCGGTGACGATCTTGGTGGTGCTGTCCGGCTTGGTCGGGTCGTCCTGCTGGCGGACCAGCAGGCAGTTGTCCTTGGCGCGGACGTCGGCCGGGAACTTCTGGCCGAAGGCGAGGGTGAGCAGCTGGCGCCAGACGCCGTTGTAGTAGGCCGCGGCGGCCGAGTCGGCGTCCTGGTGGTAGTTCCAGTCCTTCAGCAGGTCCTGGGCCTCGCGCACGTACGGGTCGTCGATCTGCTGCTTGAGCAGCAGCGGCACCAGCGTCTTGGCCATCACGTTGGTGTTGTCCAGCTGCAGGGTCTGCATGTCGTCCGGCGAGATCTTGCCGTTGTTCTTGAGCAGGCCGTCGAGCTGGTCGGTGATCTCCTTGGCGCGGGTGCCGTACTCCCAGTCCTTGGTCAGGCTGTACTTGTAGCTCTGGTCGACCACGGCCTGGTTGGCGGTGACGATGTAGCCGGAGGAGGGGTTGAGGCTCCACGGCAGCGCGCCGAAGGGGATCGGGTCCTTCCACTGGTACGCCGAGTCCCAGCCCAGCGCGGGGTAGGTGCCGTCGCCCTTGCCGCGGACCGGGATGGTGCCCGGGGCCTGGTAGCCGATGTTCTTGGCGTCGGCGTAGATCAGGTTCTGGGCGGGGACGGCGAAGTCCTTCGCGGCGGCGCGGAACTCGTCCCAGTTCTTGGCCTTGTCCAGCGCGAAGACGGCGTCCATCGTCTTGCCGGGGCTGAGCGCCGTCCACTGCAGGGCGACGCCGTAGCCGCTGGTGCCGCGGTCGGGGGCGGAGGTGCCGTTGGGGGCGTACTTGCCGACGTTCTGCTGCTCGGTCCGCTGGTCGGAGATGAGCGGGGCGCCGGTCTGGGTGGTGCGGACGGTGATGGTGCGGTCGTCCCCGCCGGCGACCTTGATGGTCTCCTTGCGGAGGTCGAACCTCACGTCCTTGCCGTCGACCTGGTAGGTCTCCGGGCCGGTGACCTTCTCCAGGACGAGGTCGGTCACGTCGGCGCCGAGGTTGGTGAAGCCCCAGGCGATGTCCTTGTTGTGGCCGATCACCACGCCGGGCATGCCCGCGAAGGTGAAGCCGGAGACGTCGAACTGGCAGGCCGGGGAGGCGGTCCGGCAGTGCAGGCCCATCTGGTACCAGACCGAGGGCAGGCCGGGGCCGAGGTGCGGGTCGTTGGCCAGCAGCGGCTTGCCGGTGGTGGTGTGGGACCCGGCGACCACCCAGGAGTTGGAACCGATGCCCTGGCCGGGGCGGCCGAGCAGCTGCGGCATCCCGTCGATCCGGTCGGTGAGGCCCTGCAGCAGCGCCTTGGTGGTGGCCGCGCCCTGGGTGGTGGCGGTGCCGTTGCCCGGCTGCGGGGAGCCGTCGGCGGGACGGTAGGTGTCGCCGTTCACGGTGCCGGTCTTCACGATCGTGCCGTTGCGGGCGTACGGGTAGTCCGGGTACAGCTCGGCGATCTTGTCCGGGGTGAAGTCCTGAGCCAGCAGCGAGCGGTCGATCTCCTCCTGGAGGTTCCCGGAGAGGTTCCAGGCCATCGCCTTGAGCCAGGCCACCGAGTCGACCGGGGTCCACTGCTCGGGCTTGTAGCCGCTGTTGACGACGCCGAGCAGGGCGTACTCCAGCGAGGCCTGGGCGCCGCCGGGGTGCTCGGCGAGCCAGGCGTTCACGCCGTCCGCGTAGGACTGGAGGTACTTCTTGGTCTCCGGCGACAGCTTGGTGTCGTACTCCTTCTGCGCCACCTGCCGCCAGCCCATGGTGCGGATGAAGGTGTCGGTGTCGACCTGGCCGTCGCCGAACATCTCGGAGAGCCGGCCGGCGGTGATGTGCCGCCGGACGTCCATCTCCCAGAAACGGTCCTGCGCCTGGACGTAGCCCTGGGCGCGGAACAGGTCCTCGGAGGTGTCGGCGTACAGCTGCGGGATGCCGTTGGCGTCCCGCTTCACGTCGACCGGCGCGCTCAGGCCCGCGACCTTGACGCTGCCGTCCACTTCCGGGAAGGAGGCGCGGACCGCGGAGACCCCGCGGTAGCCGCCGTAGCCGACGCCGGCCACCATCAGCACGACCAGCACGATCACGAACAGACGGGCGCGCCGGAACTTCTTCGAGCGGGGCATCTGGGTCCTTGCGGTCCTGACTTCGGGGCGGGCGGGGCGTGTCCAGGGCCTGCGGCCGTGGCAGGGCACCACATTAGGCCGAGTCGGCCGGGCACTGTGAACGGGGGACCAAGCTAAAGATATGGCAAAATGTTAGACTGAGTAACGATCCGTAAGAGGAGCATTGACGCCTTCTTAACGGGCCACCCCCTTTGCACCGCCAGACACCCCGCCCGCCCATGCCTGCCCGAGGTGCCCCTGCGTGAACGTCGCCCATCTGAACCAGCTGCTCCTCGAAGCGTCCGTGATCCTGCTCTTCGCGGTGGTCGCCGTCCGGATCTCCACCCGGTCAGGGCTGCCCAGCCTGCTGATCTACCTGGGGATCGGCGTGGCGCTGGGCCAGAACGGGATCGGCCTCACGTTCAACAACGCCGAACTCACCCAGGTGATCGGCTACGCGGCGCTCGTGGTGATCCTGGCCGAGGGCGGCCTCAAGACCAGCTGGCGCGAGATCAAGCCGGTGATGCCGGCCGCCACCGTGCTCGCCACCCTCGGCGTCGGCATCAGCGTGTTCGCCACCGCGGCCGGCGCGCACTGGCTGGTCGGCCTGGACTGGCGCACCAGCCTGCTGCTCGGCGCCATCGTCTCCTCGACGGACGCGGCCGCCGTCTTCTCCGTCCTGCGGATGGTCCCGCTGCCGCACCGGCTCACCGGCCTGCTGGAGGCCGAGTCCGGCTTCAACGACGCGCCCGTGGTCATCCTGGTCGTCGCCTTCGCCACCACCGGGGAGCTGGACCCCTGGTACGTCCTGATCGGCACGATCCTCGCCGAGCTGGCGATCGGCGCCGCGATCGGCTTCGCCGTCGGCAAGCTCGGCGCCTTCGGGCTCAAGCACGTCGCGCTGCCCTCCTCGGGCCTCTACCCGATCGCCGTGATGGCGCTCACCGTGCTCGCCTACGCGGGCGGCGCGCTGCTGCACGGCTCCGGCTTCCTCGCCGTCTACATCTGCGCGGTGATCCTCGGGAACTCCAAGCTGCCGCACGGACCGGCCGTCCGCGGCTTCGCCGACGGGCTCGCCTGGATCGGGCAGATCGGCATGTTCGTGCTGCTCGGCCTGCTCTGCACGCCCGCGACCATGGGCTCCGCGGTGGTGCCCGCGCTGGTCATAGGCGCGGTGCTGGTCTTCCTGGCCCGGCCGCTCTCGGTGGTCGCCTCGCTGACCCCGTTCAAGGTGCCGGCCCGTGAACAGGCGCTGCTGAGCTGGGCCGGGCTGCGCGGGGCGGTGCCCATCGTGCTGGCCACCATCCCGGTGGTGTCCGGGGCGCACCGGGCCGAGGACGTGTTCAACATCGTCTTCATCCTCGTCGTCGTCTTCACCCTGCTCCAGGGGCCGACCCTGCCCTGGGTGGCCAAGCGGCTGCGGATCGGCGAGGGCTCGATGGGCCAGGACCTCGGCATCGAGTCCGCCCCGCTGGAGAAGCTGCACGGGCACCTGCTGTCGGTCGCGCTCTCCCCCGCCTCCCGGATGTCCGGCGTGGAGATCGGCGAGCTGCGGCTGCCCAAGGGCGCGGCGGTCACCCTGATCGTGCGCGAGGGGAACTCCTTCGTGCCGGACAAGGCGACGGTGCTGCGCGGCGGGGACGAGCTGCTGGTGGTCACCACGGACGAGGTCGGCGAGGCCGCGGAGCGGCGGCTGCGGGCCGTGGACAAGGGCGGCAAGCTCGCCGGGTGGCTCAACGGGCGGTGACGGGCGGCCCGGCCGAGCGGGGTGGGCCGGCCCGGCCGAGCGGTGCCGGGCGGGTCCCGTGGGGCCCGTGGGACTGGGGTGGACTGGCGGAATCTACGCGCGTAACTGTATGCTGGTTCGACCACGCCGTATAACCACCGCTAGACCACCCCAGCATCTGCCTGACGCAGAGTTGGCGCGACCGCTCGGCGGCCGCGGTCCGACCCCGGTAACCACCGGGCCGACCCGGTATCTACCCCGGTCGACGCGCGAGAGGACGACTCTCGGCGCCGTCGGGGCTCCACCATGCCCTGCCGCGCTACCAGGCAGCAGGAAGGACCGACCGTGACGGCCCGCCGAACGGTCGAGAACGCCGCGCACACCAGCGCGGACACCACCGCAGCCCAGCCCCCCGCCCGCGTCGGGTACGGCGAGCTGCTGCGCACCCCCGGAGCCTGGACCTTCCTGGCACCCGCCCTCGTCGCACGACTGCCGTACGCGATGCTCAGCATGGGCATCCTGCTGCTCGTCACCCAGACCCACGGCTCGTACGGCACCGCCGGCACCGTCACCGCCGTCGCCGCCGTCGCCCAGGCCCTGATCGGGCCGCAGACCGGGCGACTGGCCGACCGGTACGGGCAGGCCTCGGTGCTCGTCCCGACCGTGCTGGTGCACGCCGTCTCGGTCGGCGCGCTGATCGCGCTGGCGCTCGGGCACGCGCCGGCCTGGAGCCTGTTCCTGGCCGCCGTCCCGGCCGGCGCGAGCGTGCCGCAGATCGGCGCGATGGTCCGGGCCCGCTGGGTGGCCCGGTTCACCGCCGACGGCCCGTCCGACGCCTCGGCGGCCCGGGTCAGCACCGCCTTCGCCTTCGAGTCCGTGACGGACGAGTTCACCTTCGTGATCGGCCCGATCCTGGCCTCCGGCATCGCGGCCCTCGCCAGCCCGGCGACCGCCCTGGCCGCCGAGGCCGCGCTGACCCTCGTCGGCGGCCTGGCCTTCGCCGCCCAGCGGCGCACCGCCCCCGCCCGGATCGTGCCGCAGCCCGGCACCAAGCGCGCCTCGGCGCTCGCCTCCCCCGGCGTCCGGCTGCTGGCCGGGACCTTCCTCGGGGTCGGCGCGGTGTTCGGCGGCATGCAGGTCTCGGTGAACGCCTTCGCCGACTCGGTCGGGCAGCACAGCGCGGGCGGCACCGTGTACGGGATCTTCGCGGGCGGCTCGATGCTGGCCGGCGTGCTGTACGGCGTGATCGCCTGGCGGCGGCCCGTCCAGCAGCGGATGCTGATGAGCTACGCGCTGCTCGTGCTGGGCTGCTCCACGCTGTGGGCGATGCCGAACCTGGTCGCGCTGACCGTCGCCGGGCTGGTCTGCGGCCTGGCCATCGCGCCGACCCTGATCAGCGGCTACACCCTGGTCGAGACGCTGGTCGCGGACGGCGCCAAGACGGAGGCCTTCACCTGGCTGACCGGCGCCATCGGCCTCGGCCTCGCGGTCGGCTCGATGGCGGCGGGGAAGCTGATCGACGGCCACGGCCCGTCGACCGGGTTCCTGGTGCCGGTGATCGGCGCCGGACTGGGCCTGGTCGCGCTGTACTCGATGCGGCACCTGCTGGTGGCGCCCGGGGCGGGATCGACCCGGATCGTCGCGGGCTCGGCGGTGGGCGCCGGGACCGGCGCGGCGGCGGGCTCCGGCGAGCGTGGGGGCGCCCAGCAGCTGGTGGGGGCGGCCAAGGGCTGAGCGGGGCACGGGCGGGGGCCGCGTGCGGGCGGTGGTCGAGCGGCCGGGCCCGGTCGCATGTCACACCGGAGTCGCTGGACTGATCCAGCGGAATACCGCATCATTGACCATCGTTAGCACTCATCAGGCGAGAGTGCCAGGAGGAAGACAAGTGCCCACGTACCAGTACCAGTGCACCGAGTGCGGCAACGGCCTGGAGGCGGTGCAGAAGTTCACCGACGAGGCGCTGACCACGTGCCCCGACTGCCAGGGACGGCTCCGCAAGGTCTTCTCTGCGGTGGGTGTCGTGTTCAAGGGTTCCGGCTTCTACCGGACCGACAGCCGCTCCTCCTCCAGCAGCTCGGTCAGCTCCGGGTCCTCGACGTCCTCGACGTCGTCCACCCCGTCGCCCGCGCCGAGCACGGGCTCCTCGGCCCCGTCCAGCCCGGCTCCGGCCGCGAGCTGACGCCGCTCCCGGGGCGGAGACGACCCGGGCGCCCAGCACGTCCTCGGAAGGCCCGTCGGCCCCGCTTCCACGCGGGGCCGACGGGCCTTTCCGCGTTCCGGCGCCTTCGCGTGCCGGCGTCTCCTCGTCCCGGCGTCCCGCCGTACCGCTTCCGACACCTCGGGCGGGTCGGATCCACCCGTGCGGGTGTACGGAGCCGTCCGCGGGGGCGGGTTGTCCACAGGCTGGGGGAAACGGCTTCCCGGAGCCGTCCGGGGTGCGCATCGTGGGGGTCGTCAGCCGGTCCACCGGGGCCGGCCACCCGAACCCCCGGAGGTGCGTCCATGACGACCGTGAGCTTCTCCGTCCCACTGCCCGCGCCCGCCGTACCGCCCCGGCAGGAGCTGCCCGGCTTCCCGCCGATCCGGCGCGGGTGCGGCGGCTGGCACCGCTGGCGCAGCGCGGCGCGGCGGTCCGGGGTGCCAGCGCTGGTGCTGCTCGCGGTGGCCGCGGCGCTCGCGTTCGGGCCCGCCCGGGCCGGGCTGCCGCCGACCGGCGGGGGTGCGCTGGGCCGGACGGGTTGTCAATTCGGAGCCGCGGAAGATCACCCGTGACCTGGCGACGACTTCGTCGTTCGAGGCGGCATGAAGGGCTTCAAGGAATTCCTGCTGCGCGGAAATGTCGTCGAACTCGCCGTCGCCGTGGTCATCGGCGCGGCGTTCACCAGCATCGTCAACGCCTTCGTCAAGGGCGTGATCAACCCGATCGTCGGTGTGTTCGGAACGAAGGACCTGGGTTCCTACAGTTCCTGCCTCAAGGGGCCCTGCGAGGTGAGCCCGACCGGTGAGGTCACGTCCGGAATCCTCATCCTGTGGGGGTCGGTGCTCAGCGCCGTCCTGCAGTTCCTGATCACCGCGGCCGTCGTCTACTTCGTCCTGATCGTGCCCATGAACCGGATGGCGGCCCGCCGCACGTCGTTCGCCGAGGAGGCGGCGGAGGCAGAGGCCAAGGAGGTCCAACTGCTGACCGAGATCCGCGACGCACTGGTCGCGCCGATGCGCTGAGGCGCGGACCGTCCGTCCCGGTACGTTTCCCTGCCCGTTCCCTCAGTCCCCGTGGTGCGGCGGGCGCTGGCTCAGGTACCAGTCCAGCCCCCGCCCACCGCTTCCTCCCGCTCCGGAGCCCTCGCTCCAGCCGGCATCGGTGTCGTCCCGCGACTGCTGGTCCAGCGGGTCCCGGAAGACCAGCCGGGCCTTGGCCGCGGCCTCCTTCCGGCGGGCCTGGTCCTGGCTCCGGTGCTCCAGCGCCTGGGGCCGGTCCTGGTCCTGGGCCTGGTCCGTCGGCCGTTCCTGTTCCCGCTCGCTCACCCTGTCCACTCCGTCGCTCACATCGCCCTGCCCGTCACGTCCTACCCTCCAGCCTAAGAGCCCCGCGGCACGCCTCGGGCCCTGGTGCGGAGCGCTCCGCATCAGGGCCCGGGTGGGGCTCGGCAGGCCGTCGGTGCCTGGGGCCGGGGCCTGGGGCTGGCGCCTGGGTCAGGCGGTCTGGGTCAGGCGGCCTCGAAGCCCGCATGGTCGGCGATCTTCTTCAGCTCGGCCAGCGCGTGCTTCTCGATCTGGCGGATCCGCTCACGGGTGAGGCCGTGCTGCTTGCCCACCTCGGTCAGGGTGCGCTCGCGGCCGTCCTCCATCCCGTAGCGGGACCGGATGATCGAGGCCGTGCGGTCGTCCAACCGCCCGATCAGGCCGTCCAGTTCCTCACGGCGGAGCATGACCATCACGGCGTCCTCGGGGGACGTCGCCCCGGTGTCCTCCACCAGGTCGCCGAACTGGGTCTCGCCCTCGTCGTCCACGGACATGTTGAGGCTGACCGGGTCGCGCGCCCAGTCCAGCACGTCCTTGATCCGGGCCTCGGTGGTGTCCAACTCGGCCGCGATCTCGGCCGGCTCGGCCTCGCGGCCCAGCTCCTTGGACTTCTCGCGCTGCACCCGGCGGATCCGCCCCAGCTCCTCCACCAGGTGCACGGGCAGCCGGATGGTGCGGGACTGGTCGGCGATGGACCGGGTGATCGCCTGCCGGATCCACCACGTCGCGTACGTGGAGAACTTGAAGCCCTTGGCGTAGTCGAACTTCTCGACGGCGCGCACCAGGCCCGCGTTGCCCTCCTGGATGAGGTCCAGCAGCGGGAGGCCGCTGCGCGGGTAACGGCGGGCGACCGCCACCACGAGCCGGAGGTTGGAGCGGATGAAGACGTCCTTGGCGCGCTCGGCGTCGGCGGCTATCGCCTCCAGCTCCTCGCGCGTGGCGCCGCTGGGGAGTTCGTCCCCCTCCAGCAGGTGCTGGGCGTACACGCCGGCCTCGATCCGCAGCGAGAGCTCGACCTCCTCGGCGGCATCGAGCAGGGGCGTCCTGGCGATCTCGTCGAGGTACATGCCGACCAGGTCACGGTCGGCCTCGAAGTTGGTCGGGCGGGCCGCGCGAGTCCGGTCGGCCCTGTCGCGAACGACGGCACGGGTGGCCATGCTTGCTCCCTTTGCTGGTGGTTGCCGAGGTCTGCCTGCCTGCCCGGAGGGCAAGAAGTGCGGGCCCCGCGGGGCTCACACGTAACGATCCAACGAACAGATTCCGGACAACATTCCCAAGTCACTCAGATTCTTCCGCGAGATGCAGTATCCTGCCGGTTTTCACCCCGACTTTGGACGCTCGGTGACCACCCGGGCACATCCCGTGCCCTCATCCGACCGCTCCGGGGGAGTTTTCTTCACTCGACCCTCACGTGCGCGTCGCCTCTTCGTTGAACCCGCGAACGGGCGCCGGCGTTCCCATGCGCCCCCGCTTCCGCCCGCGCCCACGCCCCCGCGCGCGCAGGACCTCCTCACAAACGATGCCAAATCGCTATCACTCGAGCTCCTGATCCGCACGGGACACTGGGAAGGTGTCAGCCATGCACCTGACCAACAGCACGACCTCCGTCACTGCGCGTAACCGCAGTCTCCTTCGGGACGCCGCACTCGCGGCGGGCTGTGCCGCGCTGTTCGGCCTCCTGGCGGCCCTGGTGACGAGCCACTGGCACCCGCTGATCAGCTTCGACCAGGAGTGGATCGGCGAACTGCACACCTACGCCCGGGACCACCGGATCTGGACCGCCGCGGTGCAGACGCTCTCGGACATCGGCGGCACCATCACGATGCGTACACTCCTCGGGATCGCCGCCGTCTGGCTCTGGTTGATCGGCGCCCGGGTCCTGGCCGGCTGGGTGGCCGCCCAGACCCTGGTCGGCTGGGGCGGCCAGTGGGCCCTGAAACTGGCCTTCGACCGCGATCGGCCCACCTTCTCCGACCCTGTCTCGCACGCCGGCGGCCCGGCCTTCCCCTCCGGCCACGCCATGGCCTCGGCGATCACCTGCGCCGTGCTGGTCGGCCTGCTCTGGTACCGGGTCGGCCGCCGGGGCCGGATCGCCGCCTGCGCGGTGGCGGCCGTCACCGTGCTGACCATCGGCTGGACCCGGGTCGCGCTCGGCGTGCACTGGCCCAGCGACGTCCTGGGCGGCTGGCTCGCCGCCGGGTTCGTGCTGGGCGCCGTGACCACCGTGATCGAGCTCTGGCGGCCCGGCGCGCTCGCCCGTGACGTGCGGCGGGTCAACTGGCGCACCAGGCCCAGGGTCCAGCGGGTCATCGTGCCCTCCGTCCGGCCGCCCCGCACCGCCGACCCGCTGGACGACACCCCCCTCGGCGACGGTGCACTCGACGACGTCTCACTCGACGGCGGTGTGCGCGACGGGACCGCCGACCGGCCGAACCGGACCGCCCGCTGAGGGCCCGTCACCGTCCCTCGGCCCTCGGCTAGCGTGACGGCCATGTCCACCACCCCTGTTCCCGCCTCCGCCGCCGCCGGATACCCCGAGCGGCCGCTGCGGATCGCCACCGTCCAGGCCCAGGCCGTGGCCGGCGACATAGCCGCCAACGCCGTCCAGGCCGCCGAGCTGATCCGCGAGGCCGCCGGGGCCGGTGCCCGGCTGGTGCTGTTCACCGAGAAGTTCCTCTCCGGGTACGAGCCCGAGCTGATCCGCGCCGACCCGCGCGAGTACACCGTCCAGCCCGGCGATCCCCGCCTCGCGCCGATCGCCGACGCCTGCCGGGAGACGGGGACCGTCGCCGTCGTCGGCGCCGCCGTCCAGGACGGTGCCGATCTGCGGATCTCCGCCCTCGTCCTCGGCGCGGACGGCGAACTGGTCACCCGCTACGACAAGCAGTACCTGTTCAAGACCGAACGCGACCTCTACCGCCCCGGGACGGCCGGCTGCACCCTGGAACTGGACGGCTGGCGGCTCGGCCTGGGCGTCTGCTACGACTCCGGCTTCCCCGAGCACGCCCGCGCCGCCGCCCTCGACGGCTGCCATGCCTACCTGGTCGGCGCGCTGTTCAGCAGGGGCCACGGCCACCACGAGTCCCGCGTCTGGTTCCCGGCCCGGGCGCTCGACAACACCCTCTACACGGTGCTCGCCAACCACATCGGCCGCACCGGCCCCTGGCACACCTGCGGCGGCAGCGCGGTCTGGGGCCCCGACGGCCGCCTGCTCGCCGAGGCGAGCGAGGACCGCCGCGAGGTCGTCGTCGTCGACCTCGACCCGACCGTCCTGCGCACCACCCGCGAGAACGAGACCCTCCTCGCCGACCTCGCCCTGGCAGCCGGCCGGCCGACCGAGCCCCGCACCCGGATCAAGCTGTCCTGAACCGGGCCGGTGGTCGGGCTGCCCCGGGGAAACGGCGCAGGCCCCCGCCCGGAGTGGGCGGGGGCCTGCGACCCGCGTGAATGTGCCCCAGGCAGGATTCGAACCTGCGACACCGGCTTTAGGAGAGCCGTGCTCTATCCCCTGAGCTACTGAGGCGTGGCCCGGCTGTGACGAGGCCGGTCACAGCGTACCGGATCGGGGGTGCGGAGCGGTGTGGTGGACGGGATGCGTACGGGGGCGTGGGTGCCGACGGGGCGTCAGGGCGGGTCAAGTAGCCTGCCGGAATGTGCCCGATCCGCCCCGGCACACCGCGCAAAGGAGACGAAGGACCAGATGAGACCTGCTGTGCGCCCGGTCGTCCGGCTGTTGGAGCAGGTGTGGTGGTGGCCGGCGCTGGTGACGCTGGCGGTGGGCGGTTACCGGCTCGGGACGCCGGACCTGTGGCGGGACGAGATCGCGACCGCGACGGTGGCCACCCGCTCGCTGGGCGACCTGCTGCGGCTGCTCCAGCACATAGACGCCAGCAACGGCGTCTACTACCTGCTGATGCACGGCTGGACCGCGGTGTTCGGCGACTCGACGGTGGCGCTGCGGACACCGTCCGTCCTGGCGATGGCGGGGGCGGCCGCGTTCGTGGCGCTCACCGCCCGGCGGCTGTTCGGCGGCCGGGTGGCGGCGGTCGGCGCCGGGCTGCTGTTCGCGGTGGTGCCGCTGGTCTCCCGGTACGCCCAGGAGGCGCGCTCGTACGCGCTGGTGACCTGCGCGGTCGCGGCCGCCGCCTTCTTCCTGCTGCGGGCGCTGGAGCGGCCGACCTGGCGGCGCTGGGCGCCCTACAGCGCCGCGATGGCCCTGGCGGGCGCGGGGCACCTGATCTCGTTGAGCACGGTGGCCGGACAGGTCGCCCTGGTCGGGCTGCACCTGTGGCGCACCCGGGCGGCGGCGGACCGGCGGCTGCTGTGGCGGTACCCGCTGGCGGTCGCGGTCGCGGCGGTGCCGGTGCTGCCGGTGGTCCTGCTGGGCAGCCGCCAGTCGGACCGGCAGCTCGGCTGGATAACCACGCCGTCGCTCCGTCGCCTGGCCGAGTTCGGCCAGCACCTGTTCGGCTCGGACCTGGTCTTCTTCGCCTTCGTGCTGCTGGCGCTCCCGGCGCTGGCGCTGCCCGGCCGGCGGCTGCAGGCCTGGCAGGTGCTGCTGCTCGCCGAGCTGCCGGTGCTGGCCGTCTGGCTGGTGTCGCGCCTGGGCGGCACCTCGTACTTCATCGACCGGTACCTGCTGTTCACGGTGCCCGCCTGGGCGGTGCTGGCCGGGGGCGGGGTCGGGGCGGTGTACGGGGCGGTGGCGGCCCGCGCGCGGCGCGGGACGACGCCCCGGCGGGCGGTCGCGGCGGCCGGGCTGCTGGCGGGTGCGCTGCTCGCCGTGCCGGCCGTGGCGGCCCTGCCCGCGCAGCCCCCGGTGCGGTACGTCGGCTCGCACAACGACTCGGAGGAGCCGTACAAGGCCGCCGCCCGGACCATCGCGGCGGGCTACCGCGCCGGGGACGGGATGGCGGCCCCGCTGGGCGACCAGTCCTGGGCGATGGTCTGGCCCGGCGTCGGCTACTACCTGCCGTCGGACGTCCGGCCGTACCCGGTCTTCGTGGCGCGGAGCGCCGACGACGCCGAGGACCTGTCGCCGACGCCCTGCCCGGCGCCGGAGGACTGCCTGGGCCCGGCGTCCCGGATCTGGCTGCTGGTCCTCGGCGACACCGCGGACCCGCTGGGCGCCATGCCGACGGACCAGGCCCAGGTGCTCCGGACCCGGTACGGCGCCCCGGACCAGGTGACGCCGCTGGGCGGGTTCACTCTCGCGCTGCTCGACCCCACCACCTGATCACGGAGGCGGACCGGGACGGGGACAGGGACGCGGGAACGCCGAAGGGGAGCCGGTCCGTACCGGCTCCCCTTCGTTGTTCCCGCGGCGGCCCAACCGCTTTCAGCGGCCTCGGCCGCTCAGCGGTTCCGCCGGCTCACAGCGTGCGCAGCAGCCGGGACTGGATGGACGGCGGGTTGAGGTCCGCCTGGAGGGCCACCGGGACCTCCACCTTGTCCTCGCCGGCGCCCACCCGCAGCACGCCGACCTCCTTGCCCGCCTTCTCGGTGTGGCCGATCTTCGACGCGTCCAGGGTGACCGTGCCGGAGATGCCGGGGAAGCCGGCCACCGTCAGGTCCTTGGTCGCCACGACCTGGACCTTGCCGCCGAGCCCGTCGTCCACCGAGCCGACGACGTCGCCCTTCTTCACCACGGTCTGGCCGGTCAGGCCGTTCTGCGCGGCCTGGATCTGCTTGCCGCTGACCTTCAGCACGGTCGGCAGGATCCCGTCGCCCGGGGCGGACGAGGTGGCCGGCTGGCCCAGGGTGACGCCGAGGATCAGCCGCTTCACGCCGCCGATCTCCTTGTAGGCGGCCCACATCAGGCAGCCGCCGGCCGGGGTGCTGGAGCCGGTCTTGATGCCGATGACGCCGGTCTTCGGGTTGATCAGGTTGTTGGTGTTGGGGATCTTCACGTTGTTGAAGTTGGTCTCCGGGGTGGAGACGATCTGCCGGAAGATCTCGTCCTGCATGACCTGCTCGGCCAGCTTCAGCTGGTCCTTGGCGGTGGACTTGGTGTCCGCGTTGTAGCCCGCCGGGTCCGCGTAGATGCTGTTGGTCATGCCGAACTTGGCCGCGGTGTCGTTCATCAGCTTGACGAACGCGTCCTCGGAGCCGGAGTGGTAGCGGGCGAGCAGCCGGGCCACGTTGTTGGCCGAGGGCAGCATCAGCAGCTCCAGCGCCTGGTACTCGGTGAGCACCTGGCCCTCGGTGAGCGTCACCCGGGACTCGTCGGCGTTGCCGGACTCCTGCGCGGCCTGCTTGTCGACGGTGATCTTCGGGCCGCTCTCGCCCTTCTTCAGCGGGAACTTCTGCAGGATCAGATAGGCGTTCATCACCTTGGTGACGCTGGCGATCGAGGCCGGCGTCTCCTGGCCCGAGCTGCCGAGGCTGCCGACGCCGACCACCTCGGCGGCGGACTGGCCCTTGGCCGGCCAGGCGACGTCGAGCTGGTCACCGGAGAAGTTGTAGCTGCCGGTGGCGGTCATCTTCGTCTTGGGGTCCGGCAGCGGGCGCAGCAGCTGGGCCACCACGGCCGCGCCGAGCACCACGGCGAGGAAGACGGTCCAGATGGTGACCCGCTTGAGGGCGCGGCGCAGCGGCGAGACCGGCCGGGCGTTGAGGGTGGCCAGCACCTCCATCGCCTCCGCCGTGTTCTCCGGCGAGGGCAGCGGTTCCGGGGCGGGCAGCGGCTCGGGCGCGGGCAGCGGCGGGACCGGGGGCACCGGCCGCGGGTCGGGCTCGGGCAGCGGCTTCGGCGGGGGGACCGGCGCCGGCACGGGCGCGGGCTTGGGCCTGGGGGCCGGCTCCGGCGCGGGCTCGGGCTCGGGGAGGGGGGCCGGCTCGGGGGGCTCGGGCACCGTCCCGGCCGCCGGGGCGGCGGGGGCGCGCAGCGGCTTGGGCTTCTCCAGCTTCTCGGCCTGGCCCGGCTTCTGACCCGGCTGCCCGGTCGTGGTCAGCGTGACGGGGGCGGCGTCGGCGGGAGTGGGCTCGCCGGACTCGGTGGGCTCGTCGGATTCGGCACCCTCGGCACCCTCGGCGGCCGCGGCGCTCGCGGCCTTCTCCGGCTGCCCGGTCTTCGCGGCCTTCTCGGTCTTCTCAGCCTTCTCGGTCTTCTCGGCCTTCTCGGTCTTCTCAGCCGTCGTGGCCGACTCGTCAGCGCTCTCGACGGCCCCTGATCCGGCGTCCGTTCCGGTGTCCGATCCGGTGTCGGCGTCGGCGGGTTCGGCCGCCTTCTCCTCCCCCTTCGCGTCCCCCTTCTCCGCCGCCTTCCCCGCGGCAGCGGCGGCCGCCGCGGCCGTCCGCATGGCGAGACGGGGGTCGGTCGTGGACGGACGCTCGGCGGGCTCCTTCACGCCGGCGGCCGCCGACGGCGACTCCTTCTTCTCCCCCTCACCACCCGAACTCCCCTTGCCGGCGGCCTTCACCAGCTCGTCGGGCAGCCGCAGCGCGGTGGTCCTGTTGTCCACCGGAAGCCGCAGCATCGTCGTCTTGCTGTCCACATCCCGGACGCGGAGCTGCACGGTCGAGCCGGCCTTGGCCCCCGCCGCCGGAGCGCCGTCGGCCCCCTTCGCCGACGCCTCCCCCGACGTCTTCGGGCGCGCCTCGCCGGAGGTCTTCGCAGAGCTGTCCGGGGTGCCGTCCGAGGCGGCTTCGGCGGTCGCCCCGGCAGCGTCCGGGCCGGACCCACCCGCCGAGGAGTCCGCGGCTTCCGCGGAAGCCGCGCTCCCGACCGGCTCCGCGGACTCGACCGGCCCGGCGGCCCCGGCGGCACCGGCCGCCGTCGCACCGGTCCGTTCGCGCTCGCGGTCCCGCTCCCGCTCGCCGTCCCTCAGCACCCTGTCGGGGGACTCGCCCACGTATCCCAGCCTCCTCAACGCCCGGCGGGGCACCGGCGAACCCGATTTCGGGAAGCCGACGCCCCGCCCCGTGTACCTGTACAGTCTCCGCCACCGGCGGCCGTTCCCACCGCGCACACCCCGCCCGACCGGCGCTTATTGCCGCCGCACGGCCGGACCGCGGCCTGTTCACCGGTCAGACGCCGGGCCCGCGGCCGCCGGTTCCGCGCCTTCACCGCAAGGTCACGATTCGGAGGCGTACTCGACAAGCCCGTGTGAGAGGCGTCACCCTGTCTCTCATCCACGCGGGGAGGCTTGGATGGGCAAGAGCCGCAGAACTGTTCCCGAGGAACTCTTGCTGCTCGCTTTGGACCCGACCACGGGTACCACGGCGCAGCCGCAGACCCTCGACCTCGGACTCGCCGGGGCCCAGCTCGTCGAGCTGTCCCTGGCCGGACGGATCGTACCGGAGGGAGACCGGATCGCAGTCGTGCTTGCACGGCCGACCGGCGACCCGACCCTTGACCACGCACTGGAACTGCTGCGCCGACGCGGCAGTCCGGTCCGCGCGGCGCACTGGATCGGAGGGCCACGGCTGGGGCTGCGACAGACCTATCTGGCGCACCTGGAGCGCTGCGGCATGGTGACGGCCGTGCCGGGCCAGGTGTGCGGGGTGCTGCCGACGACCCGGTACCAGGCGTCCGACGACTGCACCAACGCCGCGATCAAGCAGCGGCTGGACACCGCGATCCGCACCGGTGTGCCGCCGGACCCGCGGACCGCCGCACTGGCCGCGCTCGCCCACTCGGTGGGCCTGGGCAAGCACCTGTACCCGGGCAACGAGGGCCGGTCCTCGCGGTCACGGCTGCGCGACCTGATCCGGTACGACCCGCTCGGCGGGATGGTCGCGCACGCCGTGATGGACGTGCAGAACGGCCTGCCGACGCAGCAGAACCGTTCATCCCAAGGCGCCGGGGCCGCCCCGGCCGCCACTGCCCGCTCCGGCGCCCGTACGGCGGCGGGCCGGGGCACGGGCGGGCGGGTTCCCGCCTCCCGGGTGGGCGTCCGTTGACCGGCGACTGAACGACCTCGGTCGCCCGACGGCGCGCGCCGCCTCGCCCACGCCCCCTGAGGCGCTGAGCGCCCCGGCGCGTGACCGGCACCACCCGTACGACCAGCGCCACCGGAACGACCGGCACCACCGCTACGACGAGCACCACCAGCAGCACCGAGGGGCGGTCGCCCCGCGACGCAAGTCGCCCGGCGACCGCCCCTCTTGCCGTCCCCGGGGCCCCGGCGGCCTGCCCCCGCACGTGCCGGTGGCATGTGCGGGACCGCCCGGGGGTACCCGTCGCACTATCTGTCCGAGTCGCCGAGTCGCATTACCACCTGGGGGCTTTCGCCGTCTCACAGAAGCGCTTTTCCGATGATCCGTTCTACCGCGCTGCTGTGATTCCCCGGCGCCGACCTGGCCCAAGGTGTCATGCTGCTCCAAGTCAGGGGGGTTGGTCCCAATGTCCGAAGTGTTCCGAGGACTGCCGTTCCAACGATCACCAGAGGTTCGGCCGGAGGTCGAAGTGTCCGCCAACGTCAATCCCACCGTCCGACGCCGACGTCTCGGTTCCGAGCTGCGCAAGCTCCGCGAGGGCCTCGGCATGACGGCCGAGGAGGTCGCCGGCCGGCTGATGGTCTCCCAGTCGAAGATCAGCCGACTGGAGAACGGCCGCCGCAGCATCAGCCAGCGGGACGTGCGCGACCTCTGCGACGTGTACAAGGTGGCCGACGAGCAGATGCGCGCCAGCCTCATGGAGATGGCCAAGGAGTCGCGCCAGCGCGGCTGGTGGCACGACTTCAACGACATGCCGACCCCGTACAGCGTCTACATCGGACTGGAGGCCGAGGCCTCCTCGATCCGCGCGTACGAGTCCTCCTTCGTCCCGGGCCTGCTGCAGACCGAGCAGTACGCCCAGGCCGTGGTCGAGGGCACCCAGCCGGACACCGACGCGGTCGCCGTGCAACGACGGGTCCAGGTCCGGATGAAGCGCCAGGAGCGCGTCCACGGCGAGAACCAGCTGGGCAGCCTGTGGACCGTCATAGACGAGGCGGCGCTGCGTCGCGAGGTCGGCAGCAAGGAGGTGATGGCCCGGCAGCTGCAGCAGATGCTGGAGCTCAGCCTGCGTTCGAACATCACCATCCAGGTGATCCCGTTCTCGCACGGCGCGCACCCCGGCATGACCGGGACATTCTCCCTGCTGGAGTTCCCGGAGTCAGCCGATTCCACGGTTGTCTACTTCGAAGGTGTGACGAGCGATCTCTACCTGGAGAAGGAGGCTGATGTGCGGCGCTATACCGGTCTGTACGACTACCTGAGAGCGGCCGCACTCGGTGTCGCGGAGAGCCGGTCGCTGATAGCCGACATCGAAAAGGACTTCCACGAATGATCACCCCGTCCGAGTACGGAACCCGATGGCGCAAGAGCAGTCACAGCGGCGGCCAAGGCGCCTGCGTGGAGATCGCCCTCCCCGGCGCGGGGGAGGTGGCGGTCCGGGACTCGAAGGATCCCAGGGGCCCCCAACTGCGGTTCTCCACCCAGGCCTGGAACGCCTTCGCCTCGGCGGCGGCGACCGGCGCCTTCGGCGAGCTGCCGGGCTGATCCCGTCGGGCGGTTCCCGTACCCGGACCAGTTGCCCGTAGCGCTGTCCGTCGCCCCGCGGCGGTCGGCGCTACGGGCAACTGCCGTTTCGGGCCGACGTGCAGGGCTGAGGCGCAGGACTGACGTACCCGGCCTTCCGCACCGGGCCGCCGCGCCGGGGTCCCGCCTCAGCCGCCCACCGGGTAGCGGGCGGACCAGTTGGCGCCCTCCGGCGTCCGCGGGTCGTGCAGTTCGGTGCCGTGCATCAGCTCCAGCACGAAGTCGTCGGCGAGTTCGAGGATCGCCTGGCGTCCCTCGACCCCGGCGACCAGGCCCGGCGGCAGCGCGGTGTCCCCGTGCAGCACCCCGAGCAGGTTGCCGCAGATCGAGCCGGTGGCGTCGCTGTCGCCGGAGTGGTTGACGGCGAGCAGCAGGCCCGAGCGGACGTCGTGGGCGACCAGCGCGCAGTAGACCCCGATCGCCAGCGCCTCCTCGGCGACCCAGCCCTCCCCCAGCGCCTCGACCCGGTCGGCCGAGGGCTCGCCGGCCCGGACGGCGTCCAGCGCGCCCCGCAGCGCGGTGGTGGTCTCCTCGTGCCCCTGCCGCTCGGAGAGCAGGGCCAGCGCGAGGTGGACCCCCTCCTCCAGGGTGCCGCCGCGGGCCACCGACTGGACGATCACCGCGAACGCGCCCGCCGCGAGGTAGCCGGTGGGGTGGCCGTGGGTGAGCACCGAGCACTCCACCGCCAGCTGGAAGACCAGGCCCGGTTCCCAGGTGGTGAGCAGGCCGAACGGCGCCGCCCGGACGACCGTGCCGCTGGCCTTGGAGTGCGGGTTCTTGGGCCGCTCCAGGGTGCCGAGCCGCTCGGCGTCGGGCCCGGTGAGGCCGGACAGGCAGCCCTGGCCGGGGGCCCGCTGGGCGTACAGCCACTCCTCGCGGCCGAGCCAGCCGAGGTCGGGGCGGCGCTCGTCCGGGCCCCAGTCGCGCTGGGTGGCGGCCCAGCGCAGGTAGGCCAGGTGCAGGTCGGTCGGCGGGTGCCAGCTGCCGGTGTCGCGCCGGATGTGGGCGCGGACGAGTCCGTCGACGGTGAACAGGCTGAGCTGGGTGTCGTCGGTGACGGCGCCGGTGCGCCCGTACGCGGGGACGTAGCCGGTGACGCCCTGCGGGCCGTGCTGGGCCCGGATCTTCTCCAGCGCCTCGAACTCGACGCCGGCGCCGAGCGCGTCGCCGACGGCCCCGCCGAGCAGGCAGCCCCGCACCCTGCTGCGGTAGTCCTGCTGCTGGGCGCGTGACCACAGTGGCATCACGACGGGGCGCCTTTCCTCGGGACGGGGGCCGCACGACGCTCGGCCGGTCGCGCGCCCTCGCACTGTACTTCGACGCCCCGTGCGGATCGACGGCATCCCTCGAACTGGAGTGCCCCGCTCCGGCCCGTCGCCCGTCCCCTCCCCGGGTCCCGCCGCCGCCCGCCCGGCGGCCGGACCCGGTCCGCTCAGTCCAGCAGCGGCAGCAGCGCCGGCAGGTGCCCGTCCGAGGCCTTGGCCGCGGCCTGCCGCTCGGCCGGCACCTCGCCGTAGGTGGTGGTGCGCTGGCGGTGCGGGCGGCCCGCCGCCTCGGCGATCGCCTGCAGGTCGCGCACCGACTTGTAGCTGCCGTACGCCGAACCGGCCATCCGCGAGATGGTCTCCTCCATCAGCGTGCCACCCAGGTCGTTGGCGCCGGAGCGGAGCATCTCGGCCGCGCCCTCGGCGCCCAGCTTGACCCAGCTGGTCTGGATGTTGGGGATGTGCGGGTGCAGCAGCAGCCGGGCCATCGCGACCACCGCGCGGTTGTCCCGCGCGGTGGGGCCGGGCCGGGCGATGCCGGCCAGGTAGACCGGGGCGTTGGTGTGGATGAACGGCAGGGTGACGAACTCGGTGAAGCCGCCCGTGCGTTGCTGGATCCCGGCGAGCAGCCGCAGGTGGCCGAGCCAGTGCTTCGGGGTGTCCACGTGCCCGTACATCATCGTGGACGAGGAGCGGATGCCCAGCTCGTGCGCGGTGGTGACCACCTCGACCCAGGTGGCGGCCGGCAGCTTGCCCTTGGTGAGCACCCAGCGGACCTCGTCGTCCAGGATCTCGGCGGCCGTGCCCGGGATGGTGTCCAGGCCCGACTCCTTGGCCCGCTGCAGCCAGTCACGGATCGACAGTCCGGTGCGGGTCGCGCCGTTGACCACCTCCATCGGCGAGAAGGCGTGCACGTGGATGCCGGGCACCCGCTCCTTCACCGCGCGGGCGATGTCGAAGTAGGCGGTGCCGGGCAGGTCCGGGTGGATGCCGCCCTGCATGCAGACCTCGGTGGCGCCCACCTCCCAGGCCTGGGCGGCCCGGTCGGCGACCTGCTCCAGCGACAGGGTGTACGCGTCCGCGTCGGTGCGGCGCTGCGCGAAGGCGCAGAAGCGGCAGCCGGTGTAGCAGACGTTGGTGAAGTTGATGTTCCGGGTGACGCAGTAGGTGACATCGTCCCCGACCGCGTCCCGGCGCACGTCGTCGGCGATCCGGCAGAGCGCGTCCAGGGCCGGGCCGTCGGCGTGGAACAGGGCCAGCGCCTGGTCGTCGGTCAGCTTCTCCGGGTCGTCGGCGGCCACCGCGAGGGCCTCGCGGAGGTCCCCGGCGAGGCGCTCGGGCGCGCCCTCGGCGAGCACCTGCTCGCGCAGCACCTCCCAGTCGCCGTACACGTCCTCGAAGTCGGCCCGGCGGTCGCCGGTGCGGCCCTCGGTGTCGACGGCGGTGTGCAGGTCGGTCCGCCCGTACGCCTGCGGCAGGTCCTCGGGCTCCTGCCAGGGCAGGCCGCGGACCACCGCGTCCGGGTCGGCCAGGCCGGTCTCCGGGTCGGACAGCGCGCGGACGTGCGGCAGCACCCGCGGGTCCAGCCAGGGCTCGCCGTGGCGCACGTACTCGGGGTAGACGGCGAGGCGTTCGCGCAGTTCGAAGCCGGCCGCCGCCGAGCGCTCGGCCAGGCGGTCGATCTGCGGCCAGGGCCGCTCGGGGTTGACGTGGTCCGGGGTGAGCGGGGAGACGCCGCCCCAGTCGTCGATGCCGGCGCCGATCAGCCGCTCGTACTCGCCGTCCACCAGGTTCGGCGGGGCCTGCAGGCAGGCCGTCGGGCCCAGCAGGTGGCGGGCGACCGCCACGGTGGCGACCAGCTCGTCCAGTTCGGCGTCCGGCATGCCGCGCATCGCCGTGTCCGGCTTGGCGCGGAAGTTCTGCAGGATCAGCTCCTGGATGCCGTGGTACGCGCGGGAGACCTTGCGCAGCGCGAACAGCGACTCGGCGCGCTCCCGGTACGTCTCGCCGATGCCGATCAGCAGGCCGCTGGTGAACGGGACGGAGCTGCGGCCGGCGTCCTCCAGCACCCGGAGGCGGACGGCCGGCTCCTTGTCCGGGGAGCCGAAGTGCGGGCCGCCGGGCTCGCTCCACAGCCGGGTGGCGGTGGTCTCCAGCATCATGCCCATCGAGGCGGAGACCGGCTTGAGCCGCTGGAAGTCCGTCCAGCTCAGCACCCCGGGGTTGAGGTGCGGCAGCAGGCCGGTCTCCTCCAGGATGCGGATCGACATCGCCCGCACGTAGGCGATGGTGTCGTCGTAGCCGTGCGCGTCCAGCCACTCGCGGGCCTCGGGCCAGCGGTCCTCGGGCTTGTCCCCGAGCGTGATCAGGGCTTCCTTGCAGCCGAGTTCGGCGCCGCGCCGGGCCACCTCCAGCACCTCGTCGGGGGACATGAACATCCCGTGGCCGGCCCGGCGCAGCTTGCCGGGGACGGTGACGAAGGTGCAGTAGTGGCACTTGTCGCGGCAGAGCCGGGTGAGCGGGATGAAGACGCTCTTGGAGTAGGTGATGATCCCGGGCCGGCCGGCCGCTTCGAGGCCCGCGTCGCGCACCCGGGCGGCGCTCGCGCAGAGGTCGTCCAGGTCCTCGCCTCTGGCCTGGAGCAGCACGGCGGCCTCGGTCACGTCGAGGGCGACGCCGTCCCGGGCGCGGCGCAGGGCGCGGCGCATCGCGTTCGCGGTCGGCGGGGTGCTTGCGTCCATGGCGGTTCCGTCCATGGCGCGACCCTACGCCAGGGGTGCGACCCCGGGATGAGCAACCCTGAGGCCGTCTCAGGGTCGGCGTACCCACGAAGGCCAACCCGATCTGGCCCTGCAGGGCGATGCCGGCGGCGGCGCGGCGGCCTCTAATGGAGGGGCAAGGGCAAACGGACGTGTCCGCAGAGGAGTTGAGTACGCCATGACCAATGACAAGGCGACCGGGGACGAGCTGGACGGCGGTGTGCCGTACCGCTCGCGGCGGCGCGTCCTGGTGCGCGCCGGGGTGCCGGTGGCGGTGGCCGCGGTGATCGCCGCGGGCATCGGGCTGGTGCCCGCGCTGGCCGCCGACTCCCCGCCCGACCTGCCGACGCTGACGGCGGAGCAGATCGTGGCCAAGGCCCTCGGCTCACAGACCCAGGCCCTCTCCGGGACGGTCACCGTCAGCACCGACCTCGGCCTGCCCAGCCAGCTCCTGGGCATGGCCGGCGGGCTCGGCGGCGCGGGCGGCGGTGTCGGCTCCGGCGGCACCGGCGCGAGCGGCCAGTCCTCGCCCGCCGACCCGCAGGGCAAGCTGCTCGGCCTGCTCGGCGGCGACCGCACGCTGCGGGTCGCCGTGGACGGCCCCGAGCACCAGCGGGTCGACATGATGGAGAACATGGCCGGCTACACCATGGTCCGCAACGGAGACCAGGCCTGGGCCTGGGACAGCTCGACCAACAGCGCGCTGCACCTGATCGGAGCGGCGGCCCAGCTGCCCCGCAAGCAGGCCGATCAGCACCCCGGCGCACCGCTGTCCGAGCTGCCGACCACCCCGCAGGAGGCCGCCCGGCAGGTCCTGACCGCGAGCGCCGGCACCACCTCGGTCACCGTGGCCGGGACGGCCAACGTGGCCGGGCAGAAGGCCTACCAGCTGAGCGTGAAGCCGACCCAGAGCGGCTCCACCGTCGCCGAGGTCCGGATCGCGGTGGCCGCCGACAACGGCGTGCCGCTCGCGGTGGCGGTGAAGTCCATCGACGGCACCACCGTGCTGGACCTCCGCTTCACCGACGTCTCCTTCGCCAAGCCGGCCGCCAAGACCTTCGACTTCACCGCCCCCAAGGGCGCCAAGGTGACGGAGAAGAAGGCGGACCAGGCGGCGGCCGAGGCGGCTGCCGAGGGCAAGGCCGAGGCGGCTGCCGAGGGCAAGGCCGCGGCGGGCGCCGACGCCGGGGACCACGAGCACCTGAACGTGATCGGCGAGGGCTGGACGGCCGTGGTCGCCACCCAGCTGCCGGGCGGTCCGGTCGAGGTGCCGAAGGACGGCAAGCACGCCGGCCGCGGCTCGGTGAACCCGCAGGGGCTGATCAAGTCGCTCGGCAAGCAGGTCGCCGGCGGCACCCTGATCAGCACCAAGGTCGTCAACGTCCTGCTCGCCGACGACGGCCGGGTCTTCGCCGGCGCGGTGACCCTGCCGGTCCTGCAGCACGCCGCCGGGGTGAACTGACGGATGACCAAGGCTCCCGTAACGGGGGACGTTACGGAGTCGGCCGGGGGCCCGGGCGCGGAACCGCGCCCGGCCCCCGCTCCTCTTCCGCCCGCTTCCCCCACCGCCACAGCTTTCCTCGGTTCCGACGACGTGATCAGGACCCGCGGCCTGACCAAGCGCTTCCGGGGCGGCCAGCTCGCCGTGGACGGCCTGGACCTGGCCGTGCCGCGCGGCTCCGTCTTCGGCTTCCTGGGCCCCAACGGCTCCGGCAAGACCACCACCATCCGGATGCTGATGGGCCTGATCGCCCCCACCTCGGGCGTGGCCACCGTCCTCGGCGAACCGATGCCGCAGTCCGTCGCCACCGTGCTGCCCCGGGTGGGCGCGCTGATCGAGGGCCCGGCGCTGTACGGCTTCCTCTCCGGGCGGGACAACCTGATCCGGTTCGACGCCGCCGACCCGACCGCCGACCCGCGCACCCGCCCGCAGCGGGTCGACACGGCGCTGGAACGGGTCGGCCTGAGCGCCGCGGCGCGCAAGAAGGCCCGTGCGTACTCGCTCGGCATGAAGCAGCGCCTGGGGCTGGCCTCCGCGCTGCTGCAGCCGCGCGAGCTGCTGGTGCTGGACGAACCGACCAACGGCCTGGACCCGCAGGGCATGCGGGAGATCCGGGCGCTGATCCGGGAGGTCGCGGCGGAGGGCACCACGGTGTTCCTCTCCTCCCACCTGCTGGACGAGATCGAGCAGGTCTGCACCCACGCGGCGGTGATGTCCCGCGGCCGGCTGGTGGTGCAGGGCACCGTCGCCGAGCTGGCCGCCCGGGCGCAGGGCCGGCTGGTGGTCCGCACCCCGGACGTGGCGCGGGCCGTCGAGGTGCTGGCGGCCCACCGGGTCACCGCCCTGGTGCCCGGCGAGGACCGGGTGGACGGCGAGTTCGGCGAGCGGGACGACGAGGCGCTGCCCGAGCTGTGCGCGGCGCTGGTCGCGGCCGGGGTGCGGGTGCACGGCTTCGGGCTGGAGCGGGGCACGTTGGAGGACGCCTTCGTGGCGCTGACCGGGGAGGGCTTCGATGTCGCGGGCTGAGGCGGCCGGAGGGACCGGGACGGCCGGGCGGACCGAGGCGGTACCGGCGGTCGGCCGGCGGCCGCGGACGACGGCCGGGTTCCTGGCCCTGTTCGGCAACGAGCTGCACCTGACCTTCCGCCGGATGCGCACCAAGGTGCTGCTGGGGATCCTGGCGGTGCTGCCGGTCCTGATCGGGGTGGTCGTCAAGCTCAACACGGACGGCCCGCACGAGGGCGGCGGCGGTCCGAGCTTCATCGCGCAGACCACCCAGAACGGGCTGTTCCTGGTCTTCACCGCGCTGGCGGTCGCCCTGCCGGTGTTCCTGCCGATGACGGTCGGCGTGGTCGCCGGGGACGCGGTCGCGGGCGAGGCGGCCACCGGGACGCTGCGCTACCTGCTGGTCGCCCCGGCCGGGCGGACCAGGCTGCTGGCCGCCAAGTTCACCGCCGGTCTGGTGTTCTGCCTGGCCGCGACGGCGGCGGTCGCGGTGGCGGCCCTGGCCACCGGTGCCGCGCTCTTCCCGCTCGGCGAGGTCACGCTGATCTCCGGGGACACCATCGGCCTGGCCGACGCGCTGCTGCGCGCGGTGCTGGTGGCCGGGGTGGTGGCCGCCTCGCTGGCCGGGCTGGTGGCGATCGGGCTGTTCGTCTCCACGCTCACCGGCAGCGGCATCGCGGCGATGGCCGCCACCGTCGGGCTGGTGATCACCGTCCAGATCCTGGACGCCTTCCCGCAGCTGGACGCGATCAGGCCGTTCCTGTTCACCCACTACTGGCTCAGCTTCTCGGACCTGCTGCGCGAGCCGATGTACTGGGACGGCGTGCTGAAGGACCTCGGGCTGCAGGCCGCCTACGTCGCCGTGTTCGGCTCGGCCGCCTGGTCCCGCTTCACCAGCCGGGACATCAGCGCGTGACGGCTGCCGCGGCCTCGGCCGACTGATCCGCCGGTGCGGGCCGTGGCACGGCCGCGGCCCGCAGCGCGCGGTCGGCGCGCACCTGGCGCAGCGCGTCCCAGGTGAGCAGCGCGAGCGCGGCCCAGACCAGGCCGAAGCCGGCCCAGCGGGCGGGCGGCATCGACTCGTGGAAGACGGCGACGCCGATCAGGAACTGGAAGACCGGCGCCAGGTACTGCAGCAGGCCGAGCACGGTCAGCGGCACCCGGACGGCGGCCGCGCCGAAGAACAGCAGCGGGATCGCGGTGATCACCCCGCTGAGCATCAGCAGCCCGGAGTGGCCCAGGCCGTACGAGCCGGCCACCGTGTGCCCGAAGGTGCCGCGCCCGCTGACCTCCAGGTAGACCAGGTAGCCGAGGGCGAACGGGAACATGAAGGCGCTCTCGGCGGCCAGGCTCTCCAGGCCGCTCAGCCCGACCTTCTTCTTCAGCAGGCCGTAGGTGGCGAAGGAGAGCGCCAGGGTCAGCGCGATCCACGGCAGCCGCCCGTACGCGGCGGTCAGCACGGCGACGGCGAGCGCGCCGACGCCGACCGCCGTCCACTGCGCGACGCGCAGCCGCTCCTTGAGCACCAGGACGCCGAAGGCGATGGTGACCAGGGGGTTGATGAAGTAGCCGAGGCTGGTCTCGACGACGTGCCCGGCGTTGACGCCCCAGATGTAGACGCCCCAGTTGACCGAGATCACGGCGGCCGCGCCGGCCAGCATGGCCACCCGGCGGGGCTGGCGCAGCAGCGGGCGTATCCAGCTCCAGTGCCGCTGGACGACCAGCAGCAGGACGACCGCGACCAGGGACCAGACCATCCGGTTGGCCAGGATGTCGTCGGCGGCGCCGGGCTCCAGCAGCGGCCAGAACAGGGGGAAGAGCCCCCAGATGCCGTAGGCCGCGAAGCCGTACCAGAGGCCCCGGCCGTTGTCCCGCTGGTCTGTCTCTGGCATGGCCGAGTGCCCTTCCGCGCGCGTGTGGTCGAGGTGACCGTAGCGGGCGGAAGGGCGGACTGTCATCTCCGTTTCCGTATTTTGGTCATGACAGTGCTTGCGTGCCGGACAGCCGGGGCCGTTTCAGGAGCTCAGACGGTCAGGGCAGTGAAGGCGATCAGGCGGTCAGCGCCGCCCGGACGGAGTCGGCGAGCGGGACGGTCGGGCGGCCGATCAGCCGGGCCAGGTCTCCCGGGGTGCCGGCCAGCTCGCCACGGGCGATGCCGGCGTCCACGTCGACCAGGACCTCGGCGAAGCCTTCCGGCAGGCCCGCGCCGACCAGCACGGCCAGGTGCTCGGCCGGGGCGACGTCCCGGTGCTCGACCGGCTTGCCGGAGGCCTTCGCCAGCTCGGCGGCCAGCTCGGGCAGGCTCCAGGCGGCGTCGCCGCTCAGCTCGTACACCGCGTTCGCGTCCTCGCCGCGCAGGACCGCGACCGCCGCGTCGGCGTAGTCGCGGCGCGGGGCGGTGGCGATCCGGCCCTCCCCGGCGCTGCCGAGGACCACGCCGCGGGCCACCGTGCCGGCCGCGTCGCCCAGGTAGTTCTCGGTGTACCAGCCGTTGCGCAGGAGCGCGTACGGCAGGCCGGAGGCGAGGATCAGCTCCTCGGTCGCCTTGTGCTCGTCGGCCAGCCGGAAGGTGGCCGCGCCCGGCGCGCTGGTGTAGGCGAGCAGCGCCACCCCGGCGGCCGCGGCGGCGTCCACCACGGCCCGGTGCTGCGGGATGCGGCGGCCGACCTCGCTGCCCGAGATCAGCAGCACCCGGTCGCCGGCGGCGAAGGCGTCGGCCAGGGTCTCCGGCCGGTCGTAGTCGACGACCCGGACGGTCACGCCGCGCGCGGCCAGGTCGGCGGCCTTCTCGGCGGAGCGGACGGCGACCGCCACCTCGCTCGCGGGGACGGCGGCCAGCAGGCCCTCGACGACGAGACGGCCGAGCTGGCCGGTGGCACCGGTGACGACGTACATGGGGATGCTCCTTGGAATGGGGTTCCGACCTCGAAACTCACCCTAGGGGTGGCACTAACCTTTCGAAAGTACGCACTTCAAAGTAGGGTACTGACATGAAGGTAAGCGAGCAGCTGAGGGAGTTCCCCCCGCCCAACGTCTTCGACCGGATGTGCCCGTCGCGGGGCGTGCTGGAGCACGTCACCAGCCGCTGGGGCGTCCTCGTCCTCGGCGCGCTGCACGAGCGCGGCTACCGGTTCAGCGAGCTGCGGCGGCAGGTCTCGGGGGTCAGCGAGAAGATGCTCGCCCAGACCCTGCAGACGCTGGAGCGGGACGGCTTCGTCCTGCGCGAGGCGCACCCGGTGATCCCGCCGCGGGTCGACTACAGCCTCACCCCGCTCGGGCGGGAGGCGGCGGAGCTGGTCGCGGCGCTGGCGCGCTGGTCGGAGCGGCGGGTGCCGGCCGTGGTCACCGCCCGCGAGGAGTACGACGCCCGGGCCACCGCCGGGTGACGGGCGCTACCGCCGGGTGACGAACGCTACCGCCGCGCGATGAGGGCGGCCAGGCCGTCCAGGACGCGGGCCAGGCCGAAGTCGTAGGCGTGGTCCGGGCTGTACGCGCCGCCGTGCACCGCACCGGCGGCGGCGCCGACCCGGGCCGCCACCGGGTAGCGCTCGGCGTCGAAGACCCGCGCCAGCAGCTCGGCGTTGGCGGACCACCACTGCTCGTCGGTCATCGCGCTGTCCTGCCGGGCGGCACGCTCGTCGGCGGTCATCCGGGCGCAGGTCTGGACGAAGCCCAGCAGGTGGGTCAGCGCGGCGTCCAGCTCGACGTCGGGCAGGCCGGTGCCCTCGAAGGCGCGCAGCTCGTACTCGTACTTGGCCATCAGACCGGGCCCCAGCGGCGGGCGGCTGGTCGAGACGGCGGCGACCCAGGGGTGGGCGCGGTGCAGCGCGCGGTTGTCGTCGGCGACGGCGGTGACCCGGGCGCGCCAGCCGTCGTCGGCGGGGGTCGAGCGCGGCATCGTCGCGTAGACGGTGTCCAGCATCAGGTCGAGCAGCTCGGCCTTGCCCGGCACGTAGGTGTAGAGCGCCATCGGGGAGAGCCCGAGCTCCTGGGCGACCCGGCGCATGGTGACGGCGTCCACGCCCTCGGCGTCGGCCAGGGTGACGGCGACGGCGGCGATCTCACCGGTCGAGCGCGCCTGCCGCGGCCCGCGCCGGCCGGGCTTCTCCTCGGCGGTGAGCCCCCAGAGCAGGGCGAGGGTGCGCGCCGGGTCTCCTGCGCTGCTGCGGTCGGTGGCCATGGGCGCCATCGTTTCACGCATCGGCGGGGGCTTCCCCGGCCCGGCCCGTTACCGTCTCCCCATGACCAGCCCTGAGCCGCTCCCCGGTACGGACACCGCGCAGACCCTCCGCTCCCGGGTGACCTGCCGCCGCTGCCACCGGCCGCTGCACGACCCGGAGTCGCGGATGCTGCGGCTGGGGCCGGAGTGCCGGGACCCGGCGGAGCGGGTCGCGCGGTTCGACGTCGACCAGGATCCGCTGCCGGGCGTCGGGTAGCGAACGGCTGCGACGGCCCGGGCCGGGAGGGATCAGCCCCGGCCGAGGATCCGTCCGAGGAAGCCCGGGCGCTGCGGCCGGGGGGCCGGTTCGGGCTCGGGTGCGGGTTCGGGTGCCCGCTCGGACTCGGGTTCCGGCTCGGGGTCCGCGGCCGGCTGGGCGTCAGCGGCATCAGCGGCATCGGCCGCGTCCTCCGCGTCCTCGGCGCGGATGGCCGCCCGGGCCAGGTCGCGGTCGGCGGGCGGCATCCAGGGCGCGGCGAGCACCAGCCGGCAGACCGAGCGCAGGATCGTCACCACGCGCACGCGCCGGGCGTCGACGCAGTGGTGCAGGCGCCGCCGCAGCTGCGCGGCGATGTCGGCGCGGAGCTCGGGGTGCGTCCAGCCGATCGCGACCAGCGCGAAGCCGGCCGCCTCGGCGACCCAGTCCTCCGGTCCGAGCAGCAGGTCCAGCAGCACCCGGCGGCGGTCCGACTCCGCCCACGGCTGGTCGGTGCGGTGGTGCGCGATGCCGAGGCAGGCGAAGGCCTGGACGGCGCGCACCCACAGCTCGGGCTGGTGGGCGAGCAGGGCCCGGCCGAGTTCGTCCTCGCGCGGCACCGGCGGGTGGACCAGGACGCCGAGCAGGTCGTCGAGCGACAGCCCGGCGAGCCGGACGGCCTCGTCGTAGGCGGCCGGGACGGTCGGCCAGACGATCCCGACGACGGCGCGGACGAGTTCGGCGCTCGCCGGCGCGGGCGGGGCGACGGCCGGTCTCGGGTCGGTGCCCTCCCAGGCCCAGACCCGGGTGGTGGCCACGGTCAGCGGCCGCCGGAGGTCCGGTTCGTCGACGGACTGGTAGACGACGGTGCAGAGCGGCAGCGCGAGGTGCAGGGCCAGCTGCGAGCTGGGCGGTTCCAGGGTGGAGACGCCGCAGTCGATCGCGGTGTCCCGGTCGGTGTCGGGCGCCGCGAGGACCTGGTGCAGCAGGTTGACGGTGGCCTCGGGCGTGCCGGGGACCATGCCGAGCCAGGGCTCACGGTGGCTCAGCCGCGCCAGCAGGTCCTGGGCGTACTCGTGGTCGGGGTGCGCGCGGTGGTGGTCGGCCAGGCCGAGCAGGTGCGCCGGGTCGCCGTCCAGCGCGTGCCGCAGCCCGTACCGGGCCGGGGCGGCCTTGGGGTGGTCGGGCTCGGTGGCGAGCACCCGGTCCAGCCAGGACAGGCCCTCCTCGGGGCGGCCGAGGACGCCGTACAGCTCGGCGACGTCCACGGCGAGGTAGCTGCTGGACTCGGACCGGTCCGGCGCGACCCGCGCCAGCTCGGCCTCCCAGACGGCGAGCGCCCGCTCCGGGCGGCCGTCGGCGCGCAGCGCGTTGCCGAGCATCACGGCGGGCAGGTAGCCGGGGGCCGCGCGGTGCGCCCGCTCGGCGAGTTCGACGGCGTGGGCGGTGGCGCCGAGCCGGCGGGTCAGACCGGAGGCCATCGCCAGCAGCAGCGCGTGGTCGTCGTGGCGGGCCAGCACCGACCGTACGAAGGCCTCGAAGGGCCGTACGGCTTCGGCCAGTTCGGCGGGCAGCGGGTCGGGCAGCGCACCAGCGGCGCGGGCCACCGCCTGGGCGACGGCGTCCGGGTCGACCAGGCCGGGCAGGTCCTCGCGGGACAGCCAGGCGGCGTGCGCCCAGGGGCGGGCCGGTTCGTACTGGATGGCGGAGGCGAGCAGGCCGACGGCGGTGTCCCAGTCCCCGGCGGCGGCCTCCACGTGGGCGCGGCAGGCGACCGTGCCGAGGTACACCTCGCCGTCCAGCGGGAACAGCTCGCGCGCGGCCGCCGGTCCGCCGGCCGCCGCGCACAACTCGGCCAGCGCCTCGTGCAGTTCGGGTAGCTGCGGGTCGGCGAGGATGGCGTCGGAGAGGTGGTCCGCGGCGTGCCCGAGGTCTCCGGAGTCGATCGCCAGCCGGGCGACCGCGACCTCCCCCTCGGCCGCCAGCCGCTCGTCGCCCTCGTCGCCGCGCGCCATGCCCATGCCCCTGCCCCCCGGTCGCCGTCCAGCTCCGGAGAAGGCTATCCGGTACACGGACCTCGGCGTCGGCAACATCGCCTGCTGACGGCCCTGTTGGGGCTCGGGAGTGAGAAGTCGGCCGGTCCGACTTCCCACTCCCGCCCCCGGCCGGTCCGCTTCTCCGGTCCGCTCCTCCGGTCCGCATCTCCGGTCCGCATCTCCGGTCCGCGTCCATCCGTCGTGTCCGGATTGTCAGTGGTGTCTGCTTCACTGACGCCAGGTGTGGAGACGAGGGGTGGCTGCGATGGGTGTGCTGACCGACTACTTCCGGGCGCCCGACGCGGCGGCGGTCGTGCGGGCGCTGGAGCTCACGGGCGGCGGGCGCCCGGACTTCGACGACGGGTCCGGCGCCGGGTTCGACGGGGTCGAGGCGAAGCGGGTCGATCCCGACATCGTGCTGGGGCGGCTCGTCGCGGCGATCCGCGAGGAGGCCTGGCATCCCGACGTGGTGCCGGAGAAGCCGGTCTGGCCCGCCACGCCGCCACCCGGCCCCGACGGGCCGCAGGACGAGGACGACCCGTGGGCCACCGGCCCGTGGGTGACGGAGCTCGGCACCACCGCTCGGGACGCCCTCGCCGGGGTGCCCGACGAGCGCCTGCCGGAGGTCGTCGGGCAGTGGGCCCTGGCGGAGGAGTGGGACGGCGCCGACGCCTCCGACCTCCTGCCGCTGGCCGAGGAGCCCATAGGCCTCGCCCGCCGGGCACGCGCGGCGGGCGAGCAGCTGTACTGCTGGATCTGTCTGTAGCGCCGGCGCCTCAACTGCCGATCGGGGCGGCCCCGGTGGCCGCGAGCGACAGCTCCCAGAGCCGGGCGGCCGCCTCCGGGTCGACGGCGTACGGGCGGACGCCCCCGTCGTCCATCGGGGTGTCCGCGCCGGAGAGTCGGGCGACCTCGCAGTCCTCCAGATAGAGGCCGCCACGGCCGTCCAGGAGGGGCGAGGTGGCGGCCCAGAGGCCGGTAGCGGCACCCTGCGACGGCGTCTTGAAGTCGGCGCCGATCACCGCGCCGTGCTCGTCCACCCAACCGCGCTCGATCTGCTCCTGGCGGGTCATCTCCTGCTGCAGCCCAGTAATGATCTTGCCCGGGTGGAGCGCGAACGCCCGCACGCCGTCCTCACGGCCGAGCGCGTCGAGGTGCACGGCGAACAGCGCGTTGGCGGTCTTGGACTGGCCGTACGCCAACCACCTGTCGTAGCCCGTGCGGAAGTGCGGGTCGTGCCAGCGGATGTCGGTCAGCACGTGCCCGGCGGAGCTGTTCACGACGACCCGCGCCCCGTCGGGCGCCGCGGCCAGCAGCGGGTACAGCTCGCAGGCGAGGAGGAAGTGCCCGAGGTGGTTCGCCGCGAACTGCCCCTCCCAGCCCGGCCCGACCCGCCGCTCCGGGGTGGCCATCACCCCGGCCACGGCCAGCAGGAGGTCCACGCGGGCCGTCGACTCGCGGATCAGCGCGGCCGCGGCGCGGACGCCGGCCGGGTCGGCGAGGTCCATGGGGACGATCCGGCTCCCCGTCCCCCGGAGCGCGGCGCGGGCCGCCTCCGGCCGTCGGGCCGGGACGATCACGTGCGCACCGGCGGCGGCCAGGGCCCGCACGGTCGCCAGGCCGAGACCGGAGTAGCCGCCGGTCACGACGGCGGTCCGGCCGGAGAGGTCGAGGCCGGCCGTGACGTCCTCGGCGGTGGCCGCGAAGGAGAAGGGTGAACCGAGCGGCTGCTGCTGGTGGGTGGTGGTGCCGGTGCGGGTGCTGGTCATGGCGACGACGCTAGGAGCTGGAGCGCGGTCTAGCTCAAGCCCGGCGATCCGCACGCGAACCCCCGGCACGGCGGCCGATAAGAGCTAGCCGCGGACGTGACCGCCTGGCATGCTCCGTGGGTTGCGGCGGAACACGAGGACGAGCTCCTCGAACGGGGGGATCCAGGCATGGAAACGCAGACGACGGACGGCATCGGCCCGATCGACGACACCGACGGCACCGACGGCACCGGTGCGGCCGACACCGCCGACACCGGCAAGAGCGGCCCCCGGACGGGGCTCCAGCTGCTGGCCGCCGTCGGGCTGGTCGGCGCCGTCGTCGCCGCCCTGTGGGGAGTGAGCCTCCTCGAAGCGTCGACGAAGCCCGCCGAGAAGCCGGCCGAGTGCACCGCCCCCAGGCCGACGGACCCGCCGGGGTACTCCGCGCTGTGCGCCGCGGTGAACCGCCCCGACCTCCCCACCCTGCTGGGCACGCCCGAGGACCGCGTCACCACCGCCCACCCGGCACCCCTCGCCCTCGGCAAGGACCCCATGGTGGAGGTGCGCCTGATGCACACCGTCGTGGGCTTCACGGACAGCTCCACCACGGTCGAGGACATGATCGGCATGCCGCAGTTCCGTGCCGTGCCCGCCACCGTCCTCGGCCACCCCGCCGTGACCTACTCCTCCAACGCATTCGTCCTCGCGCCTGGTGCGAACACCGGCCCCGTCACCCGGAACCTCGTCGTCGCCCAGGACCCCAAGGCCCCCGCAGGCCGTGCCTTCGAGATCTCCGTCTTCCGCGAGGACGGCCGCGCCCTCGACGACGCGACCCTCAACCGCCTCGCCGAAACGGTCCTCCCCACGCTCCCGGGCTGGATCGCCGCGCCGTAGCCGACGACTCCGTGCTCCCTGCTCGCCGACCTGAATATTTCTTGTCCTGAAATATTCAGGTCCGCGAGCACGTTGGCACAGGAGATCGGCGCGGGAGAGGCCTGCGCGATGGAAGGAGAGCGGTCCCGTGCGCGTCGAGATCTGGAGCGACATCAACTGCCCGTGGTGCTACATCGGCAAGGCGCGGTTCGAGCGGGCGCTGGAGCGGTTCGAGCACCGCGAGGAGATCGAGGTCGTCCACCGCTCCTTCGAGCTTGACCCGCGCGCGCCGCAGGACGCCCGCCCCGTGGTGCCGCTGATCGCCGCCAAGTACGGGCTGAGCTTGGAAGAGGCCGAGGCGGCGGAGGCCCGGATCGCCGAGAACGCCCGCGGGGAGGGCCTGCCGTACCTGAGCGAGGGCCGGGACGCGGCGAACTCCTTCGACATGCACCGCCTGCTGCACTTCGCCAAGGAGCACGGTCGGCAGGCGCAGCTGCTGGACGCCCTCTACCGTGCCAACTTCGCCGAGGAGCGCTCGGCGTTCGAGGCCGGCCGGCTGGTCGAGCTGGCCGTCGAGGCCGGGCTGGACGGCGAGGCCGCGGCCGCCGTCCTCGCCGACCCGGAGGCCTACGCCGACGCCGTCCGCGAGGACGAGACGACGGCGAGCGCGATGGGGGCGACGGGCGTGCCCTTCTTCGTCCTGGACCGCCGCCTGGGCGTCTCGGGCGCCCAGCCCGCCGAAACGTTCACCCGCGCGCTGGAGCAGGCCTGGGAGAGCCGGGTCGCGCTGCCGCTGACGACCCTCGCCGCCAAGGAGTAGGCCGAGGAGTAGTGGGCGGTGGAGTGGGAAGTCGGATGGGCCGACTTCCCACTCCCGGCCTCGTCCCACAGAATTCCCCCCATGACACCAGCTGCCGCGCACGAGCCGAGCCCGCAACTCTCCGATCCCCAGGACCTGTTGCTCGGCTACCTCGACTACCTCCGCGCGATGGTCGCCACCAAGATCGCGGACATGCCCGAGGCCGAGCTGCGCACCAGCCGGCTGCCGTCCGGCTGGAGCCCGCTGGAACTGCTCAAGCACCTGGTCTACATGGAACGGCGGTGGCTGCGCTGGGGCTTCCTGGGCGAGCCCGTCCCGGAACCGCACGGCGACAAGGACGCGGCGGGCCGGTGGCACGTGGGCCCGGAAGAGACCGCGAGCACGCTGATCGCAGCGCTGCACGCCGGAGGCGAACAGACCCGGGCCATCGTCACCGGAACGTCCCTCGCCGCCGACAGCGCCGCCGGAGGCCGGTTCGGCGCGGGCGGCGAGCAGGAGCAGACACCGTCGCTCGGGTGGATCCTCTTCCACGTGCTGCAGGAGTACGCGCGCCACGCGGGTCATCTCGACATCGTCCGTGAACTGGGTGAGGACATGTCCCCCAACGCCGTCGGCACATAGGCGATGCGCCGGTCAGCCGACGCTCCGACCGGGGGCACAGGTGATGTGCAGGCTACCCGGGACGCCCTTGGCGGGACGGCCGGAGCCCCAGCCCCCGTGGGTACCGGCACGCAGTGGCAGGTGGACGAGGGAATGCCGGGAGCGGGCGGCCAGAGCACAGACGGTGGCGAGGTCCCCGGCCCCCTGGGGATCGACCTGCAGCTCCATGAACCAGCCGTCCGGGCTCGCGTACAGGCAGGTCCCGTCGCTCTGCCACACCGGGGTGATCACCCGGTACTCGTCCCGGCCGAGGCGGACGCAGTGGAGCTCCGCTCTCAGTCTCACCCGGTTGTCGTCCCGGAGGCGGAGGTGGGGTCGAGGGAAACCAGGAACTCCGGCCGCAGGTACCAGGGGCTGCCGTCCTCGGTCTCGACGTAGTAGACGGGCCCGACGTGGCCGCCGTCGCGGTCGTCGGCCTTGACGACGCATTCGCGGACCACGCCCCGGGTGCCCAGGACCTCCGCGCCCAGGTGGCCGAGTTCGGGCCGGGGCGGGTCCGGGGTGGTCAGCGCCACCCGCTCGCCGCGGGCAAAGGTGGCTTCGTCGGGCCAGGGAGTCGTCACAGCGTGCAGGCTACGGGTTTGGTTCAGTCGTAGAAGAACTGGCGGAGGTCCTCGACGGTGCCCGGGCCGAAGAGGAAGGACTCGGCCCGGACGACCGCGCGGGACGGCGGCGGGCCATCGGCGGGGAGCCCCCGCAGCCAGGTCTCGCCCAGCTCGCCGACCGCGTGAATGGCGGAGAGCAGTTCCGCCATGCCCGCGGGCCGAGGCGGGGCGGCGCCGGTGACGGGCGTGAGCTCCCAGCCGCCGGCCCGGGCGACGGGCCGGAGCAGCTCCGCCCAGGCGGCGATGCGGCCCAGGCGGAAACTCCAGGGGAGTTCGGCGGACGGCGGTACGTACCCGGGGGCCGCGGCGGCGAGGTCGTCCATCGCCCGGCGTTCGGTGGGCGTGCGGGTCCAGCGGCCCTCCTGGGCGTCCTCGATGGCGGCGTCCCACCAGTCCCAGGCGTGGTCGATCGTGTCCATGGGGCGTCAGGCTTCTCGGGGCGGAACCGCGTCATTGATCACGGTCGCACCGTAGTGTCCGGTGCCGGGAAGGCGCCCCCCGGGGCACGTCTCCGGAGATTCGGGGCGCGGGCTGAATCCTTTTCCCGGGTTCGTGCCTCTTATGGCCGGACCGACGAACGTCGGGCCATGACCTGGAGGTTGTCGTGATCATCGGTATCGGTGTCGCTGTCGGCGCGGTGCTCCTCTGCACCTGCGTGCTCGTCCTGAAGCGCAGGCGAGGTGGGCGTGGCTGACACGGCCTGGCCTGGCGAACAGCTGATCGTCGCCGCACAGGGCGGTGACGTCGACGCGATCGCGGCGCTGGTGGAGAGCGCGCATCCGAGCGTGCGGCGCTTCGCCCACTCCCTGTGCGCGATCCCTCAGGACGCCGAGGACGCGGCGCAGGAGGCCCTGATCATCCTGTACCGCAAGATCGGGATGCTGCGGGCCTCCGGCGCACTGGCGTCGTGGATGTTCAGGATCGTCCGCAACGAGTGTCTGCGCCGCGCACGGACGCTGACGCGGCACTCCCCCCTGGCTCCGGACGCCGTCGTGGACGCCGTGGCGAACGTCGTCGTGGACTCGGCCGAGGACGAGGCACTGCGGCAGCTCGACGCGGGCAGGGTGGCGGCAGCCGTCGCCGCCCTGCCACCTGACCAGCGCCGAGTGCTGATCATGCGGGACATCCAGGGCCACAGCGGCCGAACGGTCGCCGAGGCGCTGGGCCTCAGCACGGCGGCGATGAAGTCACGCCTGCACCGGGCCCGCGCAGCGGTTCGGCACACGCTCGGCACCACACCCGACCCAGCTCGTGGAGGAAGCCATGAACCGAACGAAGGCTGACCGCCCCGACTTCGCCAGCGCGACGCTGCCCCGGCACCTGACGCGCGGCGCGGTGGGATTCGGCGCGCTGGTGGGCTCGGTGGCACTCCTGCCGGTCGTCGGGCCGGTCAGCCTGCTGCTCCTGCCGGCCGGCCTGCTCGCGTTGCGCGGGTGCCCGATGTGCTGGGCCATCGGGCTCATGCAGACCATCTCCCGGGGGCGCCTGGAGCGCTCCTGCGAGGACGGGCAGTGCAGGCTGGCTGTCGCCGGCAAGGCCCCCGCGCACGTCGAGGCCAACCGATGACCGAGACGTCTCCGCCCGGTGCCGCGCGTTCGTAGCGCGGCACCGGGCGGAGGTGTCCTCGGTGGTCATCGGCAGTCGGCTCAGTGGGAGCGCGGGTTGAGGCGGGTGGCGAGCCAGGGGGAGTTACGGCCGGCGGCCTCCCGGTAGGCGATCCGCTGGACGGCGAAGAGGAGCCGGTAGAGGTTGAGGGCCGTCTCGGAGTCGTCGGCGGCGAAGCCCAGGTGGTGGATGAAGTTCTCCAGCGCGGGCCAGTCGAAGTCGTCGGGGACGGGCGGGGTGACGGAGGCGGCGGAGAACGTGTTGAACGCGGCCGCGACGGCGTACTGGGCAGCGGCAAGGGCGTTGGCGACCGAGTCGCGCGCGGGGTCCGTCGTCATCGGGAGGGCTCCTCTTCATCGGGCCTTGCAACATTGAGTGCGGTGATGACGCCCAGGGCGACGGTGGCCATCGCCAGGGCGAGGAGAGTGAGGAAGGCGACGGCGATCAGGAACCGCACGACGGGCGCTCACGGTCGGCGTCGAGGAGGAGCGTCAGGAGGTTCAGAAGAGTCGACGCCGGCGCGGTGTTGAAGCAGACCAGGACGCGGCCGTCGAGGGTCTTGTCCGTGGTCGCGGAGGGGAAGAGCAGGCCGAACTTCCTGCCGCGCTCCTGGAGTTCGGCGAGGAGCGTGCGGATGTGGGCGTCGCTGTAGGCCCGGATCCGGGGGTCGGTGGGCTGCATGGGGAGGCGACGGCGGTTCACGCGGCGGCCTCCAGCTCGAACCAGACAGCCTTGCCCTGCTTACGGGGGTCGGCGCCGAACCGGTGGGTGAGGGAGCGGACGAGGTGGAGACCGCGGCCGGAGAGGGAGAGCGGGTCCGCGGGCGGGCAGGGCTCGCCGGGAAGGACCGGGCTGTCGTCGCAGACCGAGACGCGGAGGCGCCGGTCGCAGAGGACGACGGTGACCATGGGCGCCGGACTCCCGGCATGGCGCCAGGCGTTGACGAAGAGTTCGTGGAGCGCGAGCTCGGCGTCGGAGATCAGGGAGGGCGGCCACCCGGCGGAGGCAAGGAGGTCGGAGAGCTCGGCGCGAGCGGTGGACCAGTCGGGAGGGTTGCAGGCACGCATGAGACCCCCAGGAAAGGGAGAGGAGGGGTGATCGACGGAGAGTCGCCGTGAGCAAGGCCCGGTGAGGCTGCTCTGCGGTGCGAAAAGCAGGCGTTACTGACACTCCGTCATGTGATCGGTGCAACACTGAGAGTAGGGGCGCTGATAGCAATGTTGCAAGCAGATCGGCGAGACTCACCCGTTGGTGGCATCCCCGGTGGGTTGTGCGCAAGACTGCGCCAACAGGGAAGGGACGATCGTGGGATACAAGGGACCAATCAGCCAGCGGCAGCGCCGGTTCGGTGAGGAGCTACAGCGCCTGCGCGCGGCAGCTGGGCTGTCTGCGCCGGAAGCTGGTGCGCTTGTTGGTATGAAGGGTCCGGCGGTCAGCCACACTGAAGCAGGCCGGATCACCCTCAACCCCGAGCGTCTTGAGATCTGGCTCGACGCCTACGGCTGCACGGATTCGACCTATCGCAGGATTCTTGCCGAGATCGGACGAAGCACCGGCAAGGGTTGGTGGAGCAGCTTCGAGGGCAAGGTGCCTGACCTGTCCTTGGACCTGGCAGAGGTAGAAGACAGAGCAGAGTCCTTCGCGGTCTTCGATGCTCTACACATCCCTGGAACGCTGCAAGTTCCGGGCTACGTCGAGGCCATCTACAAAGACGCCTACAAGGACGGACGCTGGGATACAGCAACAGCCGTCGAGTTCCGCCTGCAACGCCAACGAATCGTCACCGACAGCAGGCAGCGGCAATTTCGCTTTGTCATCCATGAGGCAGCCCTCCGGATGCAGTTCGCCGGTAAGGCAGTCATGCGCGAGCAGTTGCATCATCTCGTTGACATGGCAGAACTTCCCAATGTCACGATTGAGATCTTGACGTTCGACGCCCCTGGAAGGGCTCCCTTCGCGGGCACATTCCTGATCTGCAACCCTGGGTGCACTGCTCTCTCAACCATCATCTTGGATGGACCGAAGCGAGCCCATCACCTTGGTGACCCTGAGGACGTGGTGGCGTACCACCAGAAGTTTCAAGAGATCAGGGATCTTGCTCTCCCTGCCGTCGACATCACCAGGCCCCGTCGCGAGGCCCACTCTCGCGATTCTTGGGGGCTCCTTCAACACCTTCTCTACGAACTCCAGCACTGAAAGGGCACTCGATGTCCCAGCTCCTCTGGCAGAAGTCATCCTTTAGCGACGCTGACGGCGGCACTACCTGTGTTGAGCTGGCTTCCGGAGGCAACGATGTCCGTCATCTCCGTGAATCCGACGACCCAGGCGTCATCATCACCACCTCGACCGCCAAGCTCCGCGTGTTCGTCCTCGGAGCCAAGGCCGGCGAGTTCGACCACCTCGTCTGAGGTCCACCCCCCGCCCGCTCGCCGCTTCGGCGAGCGGGCGGAGTCGTTCCTCACCGCACGGGCCGGCCGTCGCGGCGGACGACCCGCTGGAGCAGTTCGTCGACCTTCTCCTCGATCTCGTCCAGGAGTTCAGCGCCGAACACGCAGAGCGTGTGCTCCCAGGGATGGCCAAAGGTTCCGAACCGGAGATCGTCCGCGAGATAGATGTAGTAGTCCCCGTCCGGATACGGGCTGAGCGACCACTGCTCCTTCCCCTGAAGGTCGGGGCGGAGCCGGTAGCAGGTGTGCTGCCAGTCCAGGGTCCACAACGACTCCGCGGGCGCACTGCACTTCGTGAGCCCGTCCTGCACCACCTCGACCAGGCGGTCGAGCTTCAGGTACTCCGGGTCGTCGTCCAGCGCATCGAGGCTCCAGGTGACCGACGGCGAGGGCTCCGAGATGCCGGGGAAGGTGGTCGTGCTGGGCCGAAAGCCGAACCCGGCATCGAAACGACGCCAAATGCCGTCGTACTCAGGCTCGTGGAGCTCACGCAGGGTTTCAGCAGTCACCAGCCGAACCTACCCGCGCCGGCCCCCTTTCGGCCGGGAAACGCGAAGAACCCCCATCCGGGATCCGGATGGGGGTTCTTCTGAATGATTGTTCGGCGGCGTCCTACTCTCCCACAGGGTCCCCCCTGCAGTACCATCGGCGCTGTGAGGCTTAGCTTCCGGGTTCGGAATGTAACCGGGCGTTTCCCTCACGCTATGACCACCGAAACACTATGAAACTGTCAACCGACACCCGACCAAGAATTCGGGTGGGTCGTTGTTTCAGAACAACACAGTGGACGCGAGCAACTGAGGACAAGCCCTCGGCCTATTAGTACCGGTCAACTCCACCCCTTACAGGGCTTCCATATCCGGCCTATCAACCCAGTCGTCTACTGGGAGCCTTACCCTCTCAAGGAGGTGGGAGTGCTCATCTCGAAGCAGGCTTCCCGCTTAGATGCTTTCAGCGGTTATCCCTCCCGAACGTAGCCAACCAGCCATGCCCTTGGCAGGACAACTGGCACACCAGAGGTTCGTCCGTCCCGGTCCTCTCGTACTAGGGACAGCCCTTCTCAACACTCCTACGCGCACAGCGGATAGGGACCGAACTGTCTCACGACGTTCTAAACCCAGCTCGCGTACCGCTTTAATGGGCGAACAGCCCAACCCTTGGGACCTACTCCAGCCCCAGGATGCGACGAGCCGACATCGAGGTGCCAAACCATCCCGTCGATATGGACTCTTGGGGAAGATCAGCCTGTTATCCCCGGGGTACCTTTTATCCGTTGAGCGACGGCGCTTCCACAAGCCACCGCCGGATCACTAGTCCCTACTTTCGTACCTGCTCGACCCGTCAGTCTCACAGTCAAGCTCCCTTGTGCACTTACACTCAACACCTGATTGCCAACCAGGCTGAGGGAACCTTTGGGCGCCTCCGTTACCCTTTAGGAGGCAACCGCCCCAGTTAAACTACCCACCAGACACTGTCCCTGATCCGGATCACGGACCCAGGTTAGACATCCAGCACGACCAGAGTGGTATTTCAACGGCGACTCCACAACAACTGGCGTTGCTGCTTCAAAGTCTCCCACCTATCCTACACAAGCCGAACCGAACACCAATATCAAGCTATAGTAAAGGTCCCGGGGTCTTTCCGTCCTGCTGCGCGAAACGAGCATCTTTACTCGTAATGCAATTTCACCGGGCCTATGGTTGAGACAGTCGAGAAGTCGTTACGCCATTCGTGCAGGTCGGAACTTACCCGACAAGGAATTTCGCTACCTTAGGATGGTTATAGTTACCACCGCCGTTTACTGGCGCTTAAGTTCTCAGCTTCGCCCCACCGAAATGGAGCTAACCGGTCCCCTTAACGTTCCAGCACCGGGCAGGCGTCAGTCCGTATACATCGCCTTACGGCTTCGCACGGACCTGTGTTTTTAGTAAACAGTCGCTTCTCGCTGGTCTCTGCGGCCACCCCCAGCTCAAGGTGCAAGACCCATCACCAGGAATGGCCCCCCTTCTCCCGAAGTTACGGGGGCATTTTGCCGAGTTCCTTAACCATAGTTCACCCGAACGCCTCGGTATTCTCTACCTGACCACCTGAGTCGGTTTGGGGTACGGGCCGCCATGAAACTCGCTAGAGGCTTTTCTCGACAGCATAGGATCATCCACTTCACCACAATCGGCTCGGCATCAGGTCTCAGCCTTAATGAGTGACGGATTTGCCTATCACTCGGCCTACACCCTTACCCCGGGACTACCACCGCCCGGGCTGGACTACCTTCCTGCGTCACCCCATCGCTCACCTACTACAGACTTGGACCGGCGGCTCCACCACTTCCCTTTGCCCGAAGGCTCCGGGACGGCTTCACGGCCTTAGCATCACCTGGTTCGACGTTGGCGCTTCAAAGCGGGTACGGGAATATCAACCCGTTGTCCATCGACTACGCCTGTCGGCCTCGCCTTAGGTCCCGACTTACCCTGGGCAGATCAGCTTGACCCAGGAACCCTTGGTCAATCGGCGCAAGAGTTTCCCACTCTTGTATCGCTACTCATGCCTGCATTCTCACTCGTATACCGTCCACGACTGGTTTCCACCGCCGCTTCACCCGGCACACGACGCTCCCCTACCCATCACAGCAGGCGTTGGCCCTATATGCTGCAATGACACGACTTCGGTGATGTGCTTGAGCCCCGCTACATTGTCGGCGCGGAATCACTTGACCAGTGAGCTATTACGCACTCTTTCAAGGGTGGCTGCTTCTAAGCCAACCTCCTGGTTGTCTCTGCGACTCCACATCCTTTCCCACTTAGCACACGCTTAGGGACCTTAGTCGGTGTTCTGGGCTGTTTCCCTCTCGACCATGGAGCTTATCCCCCACAGTCTCACTGCCACGCTCTCACTTACCGGCATTCGGAGTTTGGCTAAGGTCAGTAACCCGGTAAGGCCCATCGCCTATCCAGTGCTCTACCTCCGGCAAGAAACACGTGACGCTGCACCTAAATGCATTTCGGGGAGAACCAGCTATCACGGAGTTTGATTGGCCTTTCACCCCTAACCACAGGTCATCCCCCAGGTTTTCAACCCTGGTGGGTTCGGTCCTCCACACGGTCTTACCCGCGCTTCAACCTGCCCATGGCTAGATCACTCCGCTTCGGGTCTTGGGCATGCAACTGGGTCGCCCTATTCGGACTCGCTTTCGCTACGGCTACCCCACACGGGTTAACCTCGCTACACACCGCAAACTCGCAGGCTCATTCTTCAAAAGGCACGCAGTCACGGCCCACCAGCAAGCTGATGAACGACGCTCCCACGGCTTGTAGGCACACGGTTTCAGGTACTATTTCACTCCGCTCCCGCGGTACTTTTCACCATTCCCTCACGGTACTATCCGCTATCGGTCACTAGGGAATATTTAGGCTTAGCGGGTGGTCCCGCCAGATTCACACGGGATTTCTCGGGCCCCGTGCTACTTGGGAGTTCTTCAAACGAGCCGTACAGATTTCGTCTACGGGGGTCTTACCCTCTACGCCGGACCTTTCGCATGTCCTTCGACTACCCATACGGTTTCTGACTCGCCGACCGGCCGGCAGACCGATCAAGAAAAATCCCACGACCCCGCATTGGCAACCCCTGCCGGGTCTCACACCAATACGGTTTAGCCTCATCCAGTTTCGCTCGCCACTACTCCCGGAATCACGGTTGTTTTCTCTTCCTGCGGGTACTGAGATGTTTCACTTCCCCGCGTTCCCTCCACACTGCCTATGTGTTCAGCAGCGGGTGACAGCCCATGACGACTGCCGGGTTTCCCCATTCGGACACCCCCGGATCAAAGCTCGGTTGACAGCTCCCCGGGGCCTATCGCGGCCTCCCACGTCCTTCATCGGTTCCTAGTGCCAAGGCATCCACCGTGCGCCCTTAAAAACTTGGCCACAGATGCTCGCGTCCACTGTGCAGTTCTCAAACAACGACCAGTCACACACCCTCAACACTCCGAAGAGTGCCTCGAGTGAGGCCGGCACTGAGACAACGGTTACCCGTTCCCTCAGGACCCAACAACGTGCCCGACACACCCGCAGTGCTCTGTTTTCCACGCCGAAGCAGTACTAACAGGCCCTTACGAGCTGTGCCGAATAGTCAACGTTCCACCCATGAGCGACCGTGCAGAACATTCGCCTGCAAGCGGCCATGTGCTCCTTAGAAAGGAGGTGATCCAGCCGCACCTTCCGGTACGGCTACCTTGTTACGACTTCGTCCCAATCGCTGGTCCCACCTTCGACGGCTCCTCCCCTTACGGGTTAGGCCACCGGCTTCGGGTGTTACCGACTTTCGTGACGTGACGGGCGGTGTGTACAAGGCCCGGGAACGTATTCACCGCAGCATGCTGATCTGCGATTACTAGCAACTCCAACTTCATGGGGTCGAGTTGCAGACCCCAATCCGAACTGAGGCCGGCTTTTTGGGATTCGCTCCGCCTCGCGGCATCGCAGCCCTTTGTACCGACCATTGTAGCACGTGTGCAGCCCAAGACATAAGGGGCATGATGATTTGACGTCGTCCCCACCTTCCTCCGAGTTGACCCCGGCAGTCTCCTGTGAGTCCCCATCACCCCGAAAGGCATGCTGGCAACACAGAACAAGGGTTGCGCTCGTTGCGGGACTTAACCCAACATCTCACGACACGAGCTGACGACAACCATGCACCACCTGTATACCGACCACAAGGGGGCACCTGTCTCCAGGTGTTTCCGGCATATGTCAAGCCTTGGTAAGGTTCTTCGCGTTGCGTCGAATTAAGCCACATGCTCCGCTGCTTGTGCGGGCCCCCGTCAATTCCTTTGAGTTTTAGCCTTGCGGCCGTACTCCCCAGGCGGGGAACTTAATGCGTTAGCTGCGGCACCGACGACGTGGAATGTCGCCAACACCTAGTTCCCAACGTTTACGGCGTGGACTACCAGGGTATCTAATCCTGTTCGCTCCCCACGCTTTCGCTCCTCAGCGTCAGTAATGGCCCAGAGATCCGCCTTCGCCACCGGTGTTCCTCCTGATATCTGCGCATTTCACCGCTACACCAGGAATTCCGATCTCCCCTACCACACTCTAGCCTGCCCGTATCGAATGCAGACCCGGGGTTAAGCCCCGGGCTTTCACATCCGACGCGACAGGCCGCCTACGAGCTCTTTACGCCCAATAATTCCGGACAACGCTCGCACCCTACGTATTACCGCGGCTGCTGGCACGTAGTTAGCCGGTGCTTCTTCTGCAGGTACCGTCACTTGCGCTTCTTCCCTGCTGAAAGAGGTTTACAACCCGAAGGCCGTCATCCCTCACGCGGCGTCGCTGCATCAGGCTTTCGCCCATTGTGCAATATTCCCCACTGCTGCCTCCCGTAGGAGTCTGGGCCGTGTCTCAGTCCCAGTGTGGCCGGTCGCCCTCTCAGGCCGGCTACCCGTCGTCGCCTTGGTAGGCCATTACCCCACCAACAAGCTGATAGGCCGCGGGCTCATCCTGCACCGCCGGAGCTTTACACCAACCCCCATGCGGAGGAAGGTCATATCCGGTATTAGACCCCGTTTCCAGGGCTTGTCCCAGAGTGCAGGGCAGATTGCCCACGTGTTACTCACCCGTTCGCCACTGATCCACCCCGAAGGGCTTCACCGTTCGACTTGCATGTGTTAAGCACGCCGCCAGCGTTCGTCCTGAGCCAGGATCAAACTCTCCGTGAATGTATACCGGTAATCCGGTTCACACCCGCGTTGAGCGGCACGGCAACCACCGGAATAGGGTGATCCCGCGCACTGCGTCCTCGCTAGTGTTTTACTTCAAAAGGAATCTCCAACCCCAGAACAATCTGAGGCCGGGGATGTCAACATATCTGGCGTTGACTTTTGGCACGCTGTTGAGTTCTCAAGGAACGGACGCTTCCTTCGGACTGCCTTCCAGCAGGCCCTCCGGGCTTCGTTCTTTCGTGTTTCCAGCTTATCAGATGTTTTCCGCCCCGTTTCCGGGCTTCCTCATCCAACTCGCCGGTGTCTTCTGCGGCTTGACGCCCCGTCCGACGTTTCAAACTCTAGCCGATCCCTGCCCCGAAAGGCGAATCGACCGCAATCCAATAAAACGAACATGCCAAATACACACGGAGTCACGACGCGAAAACGCGAACGCAACCCAGCCCGAACCTGGGAAGTGGTGTTTCAGAGGATTGGCCGCCCCGGGACCGTCCGCGCTGACGCGTGTCCGGTGCTCCCTGCCGAGCGACTAGAGAACAGTACTCCCACTTCGCCCGCGGGCCAAACCGCTCCCGCCTCAACGGAACGTTCATCGAACGTCTACCGCCGTCGTCCATGATCAGGACCAGAGGGCGCCAGACGCGAAGGCGGGTGCCGACGTACGAGAGAGGCAGCACGGGGACATGAAGGCGACGAAGACTCTGCGGCGCACGGCACTCGGGACCACGGCCGGCCTGCTGGCACTGGCCGGGACGATGGTGTCGGCGGGGACCGCGCATGCCGACGCACCGGAGGACCTCCCCAGGGCCAGCATGAGCGAGCCCGGGGTGCTCTACCAGGGCCAGTACATCGAAACCGGCTACACCCGGCTGATCCTCCAGACCGACGGCAACCTCGTCGTCTACCGGACCCCCGTGGGCGCACCGTCCTACGCGAAGTGGATCGCGCCGCGAACCTGGGGCTGCGGCCAGAAGGCGATCATGCAGGGTGACGGCAACTTCGTCGTCTACGGCGCGGGCGACCGCGTCTGCTGGGCCAGCAACACGTTCAAGAGCAACAAGTTCCAGCACGCCTCCCTGGTGGTCTGGGGCTATGGCGGCGTCGCCGTCAACATCACGGACGGCTTCGAGAGCGGCGGCAGCTCCAACTGGAACACGCTGAACAGCTCCGACCTGTACTGACCGCCGCCCGCGCCCCGGCCCTCACCCGCGCTCGGCGAGCCACCTCACCAGGTCCGCCACCGACCACCGGGGCCGGGCCGCGAGCCGCGTCGCCGCCGTCCGCAGCAGAACGGGCAGGTAGCCGCAGAGGCCGGCCAGCTCGGTCACCGCGGCCGGCTCCCGGCTGATCCGCTCGACGCCCACGATCCGCGCCAGCAGCTCGTGGGCGTCGTTCGGTTCCAGCGGTCCGACCGTCAGCCGGACCGCCTCGGCGGGCAACGTCTCCGGGGCCGCGCCCGTGACCACCGCCGCGCAGCCGGGTACGGCGGGCAGCAGCGGGGTGGGGTCGGCCACCTCGTCGAGCACCACCAGCACCCGCCGCCCGGCCAGCGCCGCCCGGTACTGCGCGGTCAGCTCGCCGATCGGGGCGGAACCCGCGGGACGTTCCCCCAGGGCTCGCAGAAACCCCGCGAGCACCGCGTCCGCCTCGCCACCGCTCGCGTACAGCTGCCCGTCCGGGAAGGCGTCCTGGACGGCATGCCCGACGTGCACCGCCAGCGCCGACGCACCGCAGCCCGCCGGACCCGACAGCCCGACCACCGGCGAACCCTCGACCACCGGCGAACCCTCGACCACCGACGACACCGGCGCATCCCCGACCACCGACAAGCCCCCGACCACCGACAGGCCCCCGGCCGCCCGCAGCGCCTGCTCCGCCCGCCGCGCCAGCCCGGCCCGCCCCACCAGGTCGGGGATGTCCGGCGGCAGCTGGCCGGGCCTCGGCAGCCGCCGCAGCAACAGCACCGGCGTCTCCCCACGCCGGATCCGCTCGGCCAGCTCGGCCACCGCCGGCGCCGGTTCGAGCCCCAGTTCCCCGTCCAGCCGCTCCCGCAGCGCCTCGTACGCCGCCAGCGCCTCCGCCGTACGCCCGCAGCGGTGCAGCGCCAGCAGGTGCAGCCGGTGCACCTCCTCGTCCTGCGGGTGCGCGGCGGCCAGCCAGGCCAGCGGCTCCACCGCGTCGGCGTGTCGGCCGAGCGCCAGGTCCAGGTCCAGCAGCGTCTTCTCCACGGCGAGCCGCCCGGCCGCCAGCCGCTCCCGGGTCCGCTCGGCGAACGGCCCGGGCACGCCGTCCAGCGCTCGGACGCCCTGCCACGCCCCGAGCGCGGCCGCCAGGGCCTCCCTCGCCCGGGCCGGATCCCGGTGACGCAGCGCGACGGCCTCCGTCACCGTGCCCTCGTAGCGGAACAGGTCCACCGCCTCGCGGGGCACCGCCAGCCGGTAGCCACCGGCCGCGGCGACCAGCAGCCCGGGCTCGCCGAGGGCACGGCGCAGCCGGTGCACATGGGTGCCGATCTGCCCCGCCGGGTCCTTCGGCCAGCGGGTGTCGTCCTCCCCCCACAGGCCCTCGACCAGCCGGTCCGTCGGCACCAGCTGCCCCGGGGCGAGCAGCAGCGCGGCCAGCACCGCCCGCTGCTGCGGACGGCCGAGCTCGACCTCACGGCCGTCGCACCGGGCGCACAACGGCCCCAGCACGCGGAACTCGAGCCGCACGGCCCACCCCTCGAAGCTCGGAATCCGGTGCACAATCTGTGACAGAGCATAGGCCGCCGGGACAGGGGGCGCCGCTGTCCGGACGGAAGTGGCGGAATCCCGGCGCGAGACGACTTTCGGGACGGATCACATGGGTGACATGGGGGGCGCCGGGCTGCGGTTCGGGCTGCTGGGGCCGCTGCGGGCCTGGTACGGGGAGCAGGAGCTGGAGTTGGGCAGGCCGCAGCAGCGGGCCGTGCTCGCCGTCCTGCTGGAGGCCGCCGGGCGCGCGGTGGCGGTTCCGGTGCTGGTCGAGGGGGTGTGGGGCGGGGCCGCGCCGGCCGACCCGCGCAAGGCCGTCCAGCTCGCCGTCTCCCGGCTGCGCACCGCGTTCCGCCCGTACAGCGGGGACGATCCGGAGCGGATGCCGCTGGTCCGGATCGGCGACGGTTACGCGCTCAAGGCGCCCCGGGCCGAGGTCGACACCGCCGACTGGGAGGCGCTACTGGCCGAGACCGGACGGCTCCACGAGCAGCAGGCGCCACCGCGGGAGGTGCGGGAGGTCCTGCACCGCGCCCAGCGGCTGTGGGTCGGCGAGCCGCTCGCCGGGCTGCCCGGGCCGCACGCCGAGGCCGTCCGGGCCCGGCTCACCGAGCAGCGGATCCAGGCCAAGGAGACCCAGCTGGAGCTGGACGCCGACCTCGGCGACCGCACCGACCTGACCGCCGAGGCCGCCGCCCTCGCCCTGGAACACCCCGGCCGGCCCCGGCTCACCGCCGTCCTGATGCGTGCCCTCTACCAGTCCGGCCGCAAGGCCGAGGCGCTCGCCGTGTACGAGGACGCCCGGGCGGCGCTGCCCGAGGCCCCCCGGACGACGCGGCCGGGGGACGCCGACGGCCCGGCCGCCGTACAGCTGCGCATCCTGCGCGAGGACGCCTCCCTGCTGCCCGCCGCGGTCTCCGCCACCCCGGCCGAGCCCGCCGCCGACACCTGGCAGGCACCCGACCAGCTCCCCTCCGACCTGCCCGACTTCACCGGACGCGCCGAGGAGGTCGAGGCCCTCACCGACCGCCTCGCCGACGCCGGCGGGCGGGCCGTCGTGGTCTCCGCGCTGGACGGCATGGGCGGCGTCGGCAAGACCACCCTCGCCGTGCACGTGGCCCGCATGGTCCGCGACCGCTTCCCCGACGGGCAGCTCTTCGCCGACCTGCGCGGCGCCGACCACACCCCGCCCGACCCCGGCACCGTCCTCGCCGGCTTCCTGCGCGCCCTCGGTGTCGCCCCCGCCGAGATCCCCCCGGACACCGGCGAGCGCAGCGCGCTCTACCGCTCGGCGCTGGCCGGCCGACGCGTCCTGGTCGTCCTCGACAACGCCGCCACACCCGGCCACGTCGACCCGCTGCTGCCGGGCTCGGCCGGCTGCGCCGTCCTCATCACCAGCCGCCACCGGCTGGCCGGCCTCGCCGGGGCCCACCAGCTCCGCCTGGACACGCTGCCGCCCGACCAGGCACTGGAACTGCTCACCCGCATCGTCGGCGCCGGACGCGTCGCAGCCGAACCCGAGGCCGCCGAGGAGATCGTCCGGGCCTGCGGGCTGCTTCCGCTCGCCGTCCGCATCGTCGCCTCCCGGCTCGCCGCCGACCCCGCGCTCACCCTGGCCGTCCTCGCCGAAGGGCTGCGCCGGGAGCACCGGCTGGCCGAACTCAGCGACGGCGAACGGACCGTGGAAGCCAGCTTCGCGCTCTCCTACCACCGTCTCGACGCCGAACTCGCCCGCGCCTTCCGGCTGCTCGCCCTCCCCGACGCCCCCGACATCCCGCTGCCCTGTGCCGCCGTCCTGCTCGACCGCACCGAGGCCGAGACCGACGAACTGCTCGAAACCCTCGTCGACCTCAACCTGCTGCACTCCCCCCGCTTCGGCAGCTACGGCTTCCACGACCTCGTCCGCGCCTACGCCCGCGGCCGGCTCGCCGCCGAGGACGACGCCGCCGACCGCACCGCCGCCGCCGACCGGCTCGTCGACTTCTGCCTCGCCACCGCCCGCAACGCCGACCTCGCCGCCCGCAAGGCCGACCCGGTCGAGCTCAGCCTGCTCGGCGCGCCGGTGAACTCCCCCGGCCGGGCGATCGCGGACGGCGCCGAGGCGGTGCGCTGGATGCGCGAGCAGGCCGAGGTGCACGCCGCCGCCATCGCCCTCAGCTGCGCCGACCCGAACCTGCCGCTCGACCGCGCCGCCGAACTCACCGACCGGATGGGCGCGGTGCTCCCCGATCGCGCCCGGACCACCGTCATCGCCGACCTCGCCGAGCGGGTCGGCCGGGAAGCCGAAGCGCGCGGCGACCACGGCCCGCTCGCCCTCGCCGCGTACGTGCGCGGCAGCATGCTCTGGCACGTCAACCGCTACGCCGAGTCGCAGGAGGCGATCCGCCGCGCCGTCGAGCTCTGCACCTCCCCGGCCACCGAGCGCGTGCTCGCCAAATCCCTGCTCACCCTCGGCGGCAACGCCCGCATCCACGGTCGCTACGCCGAGGCCGCCGACCACGCCGGCCGCGCCGCCCAGCTGTTCCACCGCCTCGGCGCCGAACGCTCCGAGGGCAGCGCGCTCGGCGAGTTCGCCTTCAGCGCCGCCCAGACCGGCCGGCTCGACGAGGCGCGGGACGCCGCCGAGCGCGGCGCCCGCCTGATGCGCGGCTCCGGCCCGGTCTCCGCCGCGACCGGCCGCTACTACCTGGCCCGGGTGCTGCGGCTGTGCGGCGACCCGGAGGCGGCGCTCGACCACGCCGTCGGGGCCCGGGAGGAGTTCGCCGCCCTCCAGGTGACCGTGTTCGCCGCCGCGTCCGGCGACCTCGCCGCCCGCATCCACGCCGAGGCCGGCCGCTGGCTGCTCGCCGTCGACGCCGCCGAAGCCGTCCTCCCGCTCGCCCGCCGCACCAGCGCCGCCCTGGAGGCCGCCCTGCTGCGCACCCTCGGCACCGCGCTCGACGGCCTCGGCCGCCCACGCCAGGCCCGGGCCTGTCTGACGGACTCCCTGGAGATCTACCAGCGGCTCGGGCTGGAGGAGGAAGCGGAGCAGGTCAGGGGGCTGCTGGGCCGGTAGACACGGCATCAACGCGCCGTCCGGCTACGCGCGTTGACCGGCCGTCTGCCGCACTCCTGGAACGTCTCTCTCGTCAGGCCCCGGGCCGCCGCGAACAGCGGCCCGGGGCGACACCACAGACGAGAGGCGCGACAATGCCCACGCTCCCGCAGCACGGCCAGACCTGGACGCTCAAGTCCGCCAACGGAACGGTCGCCGACGTCCGCTCCAGCCAGACCGCCGCCGGCACCGCCGTCCAGTCCTGGGGCTCCAACGGCACCACCGCGCAGGGCTGGACCTTCTGGGCCAAGGAGAACGGCAGCTTCCTCCTGGAGACCCAGCTGACCGTCGGCCGGCACGCCCCCGGCCAGGCCATGGTCATGGACTACAACTACTCCACCGGCCAGGCCTGGCTGTACAACGAGCACAACCAGCCCAACCAGCACTGGTGCTTCGAGCCCGTCGACAACGACTGGATCCGCATCCGCACCACCCGCGGCGACGAGGGCACGCTCTTCCTCACCGCGTCCGCCCCCGGCGCCCCGCTCACCCTGGGCAAGGAGGACGGCGGCAACCCGGCCCAGCGCTGGCAGCTCGTCCCCGCCGGCGGCATCAGCGGCGGCGGCCAGCAGCAGCGGCCCCAGCCGCAGCCGCAGCCCCAGCCCGGTGGCGGCGGCGGTGACTACCGCAACGAGATGCTGAACGCCGTCAACGCCGAGCGCGGCCGCGTCGGCGCCCCGGCACTGCGCCTGGACGACCGCCTCAGCGCCGCCGCCCAGCGGCACGCCAACGACATGGCCTCGCACGACCTCACCCAGCACGACGGCACCGACGGCAGCTCCCCCTGGGACCGCATCCGCGACGCCGGCTTCTCCTCCCGCGCCTCCGCCGAGAACGTCACCCCGGGCAACAGCGTGCCGGAGGCGATGCAGATGTGGATGAACAGCCCGCACCACCGGGACAACATCCTCAGCCCCGCCTACAACTGCATCGGCATCGGCTACGCGCCCCGCCAGCGCGGCAACTGGGGCCGCTACGTGCAGACCTTCGGCCAGGCCTGAGCCCCTCCCCCCGACCGAACCCCCTTCCAGCAACCTTCCAGCAACAAGGAGTCCACACCCATGTCCTCGAACGCGGCGGACCTGATCCGCGTCGCCCGAGACGAGGTCGGCTACCACGAGGGTCGCAGCGGCGGGCACTGGAACAACATCCAGAAGTTCTCCCCCGCCGTCGCCGGCCTGGAGTGGTCCCAGGGCGAGGCCTGGTGCGCCACCTTCGTCGCCTGGTGCGCCGAGCAGTCCGGCAACGCCGGGCTCTTCCCGGTCACCGCCTCCTGCGCGGAGGGCGTCGCCTGGTTCACGGAGCGCGGCCGCTTCACCGAGTACCCGGTCATCGGCGGCCAGGTCTTCTTCGGCCCCGGCGGCGGCAGCCACACCGGCATCTGCATCGCCTACACCAGCTCCACCATCACCACCGTCGAGGGCAACACCAACGACGGCGGCAGCGCCGAGGGCGACGGCGTCTACATGAAGACCCGGGACCGCCGCTCGGACTGGGTCCACGGCTACGGCGTCCCGGACTTCGCCGGCGGCGTCGTCCTCGCCGACCCGGAGTGGAAGGACCGGCCCGGGGCGATCTACTTCGGCCAGGAAGCCTCCGCGGAGGACAGCCCGAGCGGCGGGGCCACGAGCGGCGGCACCCCGGCCGGTGGCACCGCCCCGGCGGCCGACTCCGGCGGCGACGGCGACGGCGACGAGCCGTTCCCCGGCGCCGACTTCTTCCACGACGGCCAGAACAGCGAGGTCATCACCCGGATGGGCGAGCGCCTCGTCGCCGAGGGCTGCTCCGCCTACGCCGAAGGCCCCGGGCCCGAGTGGTCCGACGCCGACCGCGAGTCCTTCCGCAACTGGCAGCACAAGCTCGGCGACTCCGGCGACGACGCCGACGGCATCCCCGGCCCCCGGCAGTGGGCCGCCCTCCGGGTCCCGCGCGGCTGACGCCGGAGCCGTCCACCACACCCGACCTTCCACGCACCGGAAAGCCTTCCACCACACCAGAAGGAGCACACCCGTGAAGAGCATCACCCGTACCCGCAGAGTCCTCGCCTCGCTCGGCGCCGTCGCGGCCGTCGCGGGGGCGGTCGTCGCCGGCGCTCCGGCCGCGCAGGCCGCCGGCTGCGAGCTGGCGCCCGCCCTGTCCAGCCCCGAGAAGGTCTACAACGGCGCCACCGGCGTGCTCGACCTGCCGGGCAACAACGAGGCCAACGGCCAGCGGATCGGCGTCTACTCGGCCAACGACTGGTCCGACGCCCAGCGTTGGATGATCTGGGGCTACTGCGACGGCACCAGCGCCATCTCGCACGGCGGCGCCGGCAAGACCATCGACCTCGACACCGGCTCGGGCGCCGTCCGGCTGATGGACGCCCCGGGCGGCTGGGAGGGGCTCAACCGCCCGTTCGAGTACGGGATGCCGGACAACCAGAAGTGGCGGCTGACCGACGAGGACCGGGGCTGGTACCTGGTCCGCAGCGCGGTCAACGGGCAGTGCCTCAAGAGCAACGGGACGGGCCAGTACACCTCGATGACGTCCTGCGACCGCAACGACCCCGCCCAGCGCTGGCGGTTCTGACCCACCGGCCGGGCCCGGTCCGTCCGTCGGCGCCGACGGACGGACCGGGCCGTCGGCGCACCCGGACGCGGCCGGACGGGCCGGGCCTATCCTCGACCGCGTGCCCCTCATCAGCCTCCACGACCGCGCCGAGCTCGCCGCCCGGTTCCGCACCGATCCGGCGCTGCACCTCTTCGAACTCGGCGACCTGTCCGACCCGACCTGGGCCAACACCGCCTGGTACACCGCCTCCGCCGAGGGCGGCCCGGTCGCCCTGCTCTTCAGCGGCGGCGACACCCCGGTCCTGCTCGCCTTCGCCCGGCCCGCCGACGTCCCGCCACTGGAGGCGCTGCTGGGCGACCTGCGGCCGTTCCTGCCGCGCCGCTTCACGGCCGGCCTGCCGGACGGCGCCGAGCGGGCCCTCGCCCCCGACTACGCGGTCGAGCGCCGGACGCCACTGCTGCGGATGCTGCTCACCGAGCGGCTCCCCGCCGAACCCGCGGACGGGGCCGAACCCGGTTACCGGGCCGAGCCGTTGACCTCGGACGACCTCGCCGCCGTACGGGCCCTGCTGGACGCGTCCTACCCGGAGGCCTGGTTCGACCCGCGGATGCTCGCGAACGGCGGCTACACCGGCGTCCGCGCGAACGGCCGGCTGCTGGCCGTCGCCGGGGTGCACGTCCACTCGCCCGCCCAGCGGGTCGCCGTCCTCGGCAACGTGACCACCCACCCCGACGCCCGCGGCCGCGGCCTGGCCCGGGCCTGCGTGACCGCCCTGTGCCGGCGGCTGGCCGCCACCACCGACCACCTGGGCCTCAACGTCCGCACCGACAACGCCCCGGCGATCCGGCTCTACGAGCGGCTGGGCTTCACGACCGTCGCGACCTACAACGAGCTGGTGCTCAGCGCCTCGTAGCCGGTCCTGCACGGTCCTAGACGGTGCGCTCGATGGCGCCGTGCCAGGTGCGGCGGTAGCCCTCCGAGAGCGGGCCGCCGGCCAGGTCCAGGACCTGACGGGCCGCCCGGGCCAGCGGACGCGGGTCGCCGTCCCGGCTCAGCCGCAGGTGGCCGTCGACCAGGGCCGGGCCGAGGACCGGGTCGGCCTCGCGGAGGCGGCGGGGCAGCCACTTGCCGACGCCGGTCCAGGCCCGGTGGTGGTCGAAGAGCAGGTCGGCGGCGGCGGTGAGCACCTCGGCGGCGATCGCCAGGCGTTCCGTGTCGTCCCCGGCGTCGGCGAGGTCGTCCAGCAGGTCGGTCAGGCCGTAGCGCTTGGTCTCCACGGTCTCCGGGGCCAGTGCGGGCGGGCCCTGGCGCAGGTCGGCCCCGGCGCGCTCGCGGGCGCGGGCGCCGTGGCCGTCGGGGTCGGTCAGCAGGAGGCCGGTGGCGTACATGTGCTGGAGGACGGCCCGGCGGGAGGCCGCGTCGACGGCGAACAGCTCGGCGAGGCCGGTCCCGGTGTGGACGAAGAGCTCGACCGTACGGCCTTCGAAGCGGACGGTCTCCCGGTGGGTCTCGCCGCCGTCCGCGACCAGGACCGCGAGGTCGAGGTCGCTGGTGGCGGTGGCGGTCCCGGTCGCCGCGGAGCCGGCCAGCAGCACGGCGAGCGCGTCCGGGAAGCGGTCGGCCACCAGCCGACGGGCCTGATCGATCATCTGCGCAACCATGGCGGACAGAATCGCACGGCGACGATCAAACGGAGGCTCAGCCCCGCTCCCGCCCCGCCCTCTTCCCCTGATCACGACTCGATATCCCTTGTCACGGTGCCGCGAGGGAGTCGTCACGGACCGGTCAAGAGGACGCCGAAGCCATGGCACCGGACCTCCGGGCTGCGCTATGAAGTTCTCTCGGGAGGGCCGTCGATCGGTGGCCCGCGAAAACGGGGGACGTCTCGTGAAGCTCATCCGCAGCAATCGCCATGCCCTGGCCCTGGCCGCACTGGCCTCGGTCGGCACGCTCACCATGACCGCCTGCAACGACGACGCGTCGTCGTCCGACACCGCGACGACCCCGCCGCCCGCGGCGTCCGCGCCCGCCACCAGCGCCGCCGCGTCGCCCACCGGCGGTGCCATCACCCCGGCCGCCCCGACCTCCGCCCCGGCGGGCGGCGCGGCGTCCGGCTCGGCCGCGGCGCCCGCTCCGGCCGGCTCCGCCCCGGCGGGCGGGACCACGGTCAAGATCGGCGACGCCGTGACCATCCCGTTCAGCTCGGGCAGCACCAAGGGCACCATCGCACTCGCGGTCACCTCGATCGAGAAGGGCGACCCGGCGGACCTCACCTCGCTCAAGCTGGGCGACAAGGCCAAGGGCCTGGTGCCGTACTACATCCACTACAAGGTCACCAACGCCGGCAGCACCGACCTGTCCTTCACCAGCGTCGACCACATGAAGGGCCTGCTGGCGGACGGCACCGAGGCGCAGGAGCTGATGATCATCGGCGCCTTCCCCAAGTGCAAGAGCGACTCGCTGCCCAAGGGCTTCACCAACGGCCAGTCGTCCACCTCCTGCGCGGTGGCGATGTCCCCGGAGGCCTCCAAGGTCGCGGGCGCCGAGTACTGGGGCGACCCGTACACCCTCGGCAAGGGCCTCAACTGGAAGTGAGCCATCACGGCACCGGACGGGGGGCGGCGCACTGCCGCCCCCCGTCCGGCGTTAGCCATCCGCCGTCAGCCCTCTGGCGTCAGCCTTCCGCCGGCGCCGGAGCGCCGTGGATCCGCAGGAAGGCGTCGACGCCGACCGCCGCGATCCGCTCGACCTCCTCGTCCGCCACCGGGAGGGCGCCCCAGAAGGAGCGGTCCGCGACCGGGTGGAAGGTCAGCAGGGTGTACTGCTCGGCGGCCAGTGCGGCGTCCTCGACCGCGAGCAGCCCGCGCTCGGTGAGGGCCTCGAAGTGTGCGGCGAGGTCGCGCAGCGAGGCGATCGGCCCGGCTTCCAGCCAGGCCCCCAGGACGTCGGCCGGGATGTTGGCCACCTCGGCGCGGATCGCCCGGCCGAGCGCCCCGTGCTCCCCGGCGGACAGCACGGCGCGGGCCCGCTCGACCGCGAAGTCGACCAGGTCCTGGCGCAGGTCCACCACCCGGTCGAGGTACTTCGCCATCAGGTCCCTGATCTTCTCGGTCAGTTCGGCCGAGTTCTGCAGCGCCACCGACAGGAAGAGGGCTTCCTTGTCGCCGAAGTGGTTGTAGACCGTGCGTTTGGAGACCCCGGCCTCGGCCGCGATCGCGTCCATGCTGGCCCGTACGTAGCCCTCGCGGCCGAACACCACCATCGCGGCCAGGGTGATCGCCTTGCGCTTCTCCGGCCGTCCCGCTCCGCCCGTCGTCGCCACGGTCCACTCCTCCACTGCTTCACCCCGTCAATGAAACTACTCGGTGCAGTGTATCCGTGCCGCCGTCCGGATCCGAGCCCGTCACCGCACACCCCGCACACCCACACATCCGCGCTTCGCGGGCGCACTCCGCGCCGCATAGAATCTCTACACCCGTGTAGAGGAAAAGCGGAAGCCCCTCCCCCCGCATCACGGCCGGTCCGGAGGGGCGAGGGAACCGACCGACCGGCCCGGACGTCCAGAACTGGCAGCGCCCACGAGCGGGATTCCGGACGACGGTCGGCGCGGGCCCGGGCGCCGCCGCGGCGCACGGGACACAGAACACGGATCACGGGAACACCGGGGGTGAGTGCGCGTGGCAGGACAGCGAGGACGGCCGTCCGAACAGGGTTCACGACGGCGGGCGGCGGCGGGCGGGCCCGCCGCGGGCCCGGCGCGCCCCCTTCCCGGCGGAGCCGCGGCACCCGTGGCCCTGGCCCTCGGGCTGCCGCTGGCCGGCGCCGCGGTCGACGAGGTCTCCGGCCCCGGCATGGGCCTGGCCTTCGCCGTCTGCGCGGTGCTCGGGACCGGCCTGGCGGCGGCGCTCAGCAGCCGCAACGGCTGGTGGTGGGTGCTCGCCACCTCGCCGCTGGTCGTCCTGGGCGCGACCGCCGCCGTCGAGCTGGCGGCCCACCGCGACCGCTACCAGGGCAAGGCCCTGGCCACCGGCGGCGCGAAGTGGGTGGTGCACGGCTTTCCCGTGATGGCGGAGGCCGCCGCGGCGGCGCTCCTGGTGATCGTGGTCCGGCTGGTCCGGCACCGGAGGAGGCAGCGTGGCTGACAACGCCGAGCACGACGGGCAGGGCGCACCCGCCGCCACCGGGCAGGGCGGCCGGGCGGCCGCCCGCCGGGGCGCGGAGCCTCGCCGCGCCTCCCCGCTGCTGATCGCGGGCCGGGTGACGGCCTGCACCGTCGGGCTGGCGGTGTTCGCCGCCAGCGGGGTGGTCTGGTACGAGTACAAGCAGCTCACCGACGGGATGACCACGTCCAACGTCATCGCCGAGACGAAGAAGGACGCCCCCAAGCACCTCGACAACTCGGTCAACCTGCTGCTGATCGGCCTGGACAGCCGCAAGAACATGGACGGTTCGGACCTGCCCCCGCAGTTCGTCCAGGACGAGCTGCACGCCGGCCACAGCTCCGACATCGGCGGCTACAACACCAACTCGCTGATCCTGCTGCACATCCCGGCGAACGGCGGCAAGGTGCAGGCCGTCTCCATACCCCGCGACGACTACGTCATGACCTACAACGCCGACGGCTCCCAGCTGGGCATGGCCAAGATCAAGGAGGCCTACGGCGCGGCCAAGGACAAGGCCGATCCGGGCCTGCGGGCCAAGGGCCTCAAGGGCGCCGATCTGGAGAAGGCGGGCCGCGACATAGGCCGGGCGGCCACCATCCGCACCGTCCAGAAGTTCCTCGACCAGCCGATCGACCACATCGCCGAGGTCAACCTGATGGGCTTCTACGACATCGCCAAGGCGGTCGAGCCGATCCAGGTCTGCCTCACCCACGACACCAAGGACCCGGCCATGGAGGGCCAGGGCTCCGGCGCCGACTTCAAGAAGGGCATCAACACCCTCAACGCCTCCCAGGCGCTCTCCTTCGTCCGCCAGCGCCACAACCTCGACGGCCCCGACGGCAACTCCGGCGACTTCGCCCGCACCCACCGGCAGCAGGCCTTCATCTCCGCGGTCGTGCACAACCTGAAGCAGAAGGGGATCGTCGGCGACCTCGGCAAGATGCAGGAGCTGATGGGCGTCATCCAGAAGGACCTCGTCATCGACAACGAGTGGAACATCCTCGACTTCGCCCAGCAGGCCCCGGCGCTGACCGGCGGCAACGTCGAGTTCAACACGCTGACCTTCGACGGCTTCGGCACCAAGAACGGCCAGGACGTCAACCTGGTGACCCCGGCGAAGGTCCAGAAGGTGGTCAAGCAGCTGTTCGGCTACGCCGACGCCGCCCCCGCACCGGCCCCGGCGGGCGCCCCGTCCGCCGAACCCGCCCCGACCCCGACGCCCACCCCCACCCCGACCGCCGCCAAGGCCGTCACGGTGGACGTCCTCAACGCCTCCTCGGCCGCCGGGGTCTCCTCCACCGCCGAGTCCAAGGCCCTGGTCGCGATGGGGTTCAAGGAGGGCCGGACCGGCTCCGCGAGCAGCCGGCCGAAGACCACCACCGTCGTCTACGGCAAGGGCGCCAAGGACGCCGCCGAGCAGATCGCCGCCCGCTACGGCGTGACCGCCACCGAGTCCGCCTCCGTCGGCGCGGACCGCGTGGTCGTGACCCTCGGCACCGGCTTCACCGGGGTCGACGCCGACAAGCCCGCCGCTCCGGGCGGCGCCCCGTCCGACCCGGTCGCCAACCTGCCGATGCAGGGCCCCGGCGTCGACGCCCAGTCCGACGGCGGCATCCCCTGCGTCTACTGACCCGCCCCGCTCCGACCGCCTGAGGGAGGCTCCCGCGCCGGGAGCCTCCCTTCGCGCATTCCCCGGGCGGCGCATTCCCCTGGCGCGATTCTCCGTACTATGTATAGTGTACTGCGTACGGGGTAATCGTGCGGATGCCCCGGGACACCCGGATGCCGACGAGAGGGTTCTCGCTTTGCAGATCACCACCACCGCCGTCTCCCTGACCGTCGAGGACGTCAGCCCCTCCGCCGCCTTCCTTCAACAGCACTTCGGCTACGCGGAGGAGATGTCGGCCGACGGCTTCGTCTCGCTCAAGCACCCCGGCGGCGGCGTCAACGTCGTCTACCTGCGGCGCGGCCTGGAGGTCCTGCCGGAGGAGCAGCGCCACCGGACCGCGGACGGCGTGATCCTGGCGTTCGTCGTCCAGGACATCGCCGCCGAGGAGCGCCGGCTGCGCGAGGAGGGGGTCACGATCACCCTGCCGCTGCGCGAGGAGCCGTGGGGCGAGAAGCTGTTCCAGGTCGCCGACCCGAACGGGGTCGTGATCGAACTGGTCGAGTGGGCCGAGCAGCAGTAGCCAGTAGTCAGTAGTCAGTGGCCGCAACGGCAGGCGCCCCTCGTCCCGGCCGGGACGAGGGGCGCCTGCCGTGTGCGCGGGCGGAGCGGTCAGTCCACCGTCCAGGTGTCGTTGCCCGCCAGCAGCCCGGCCAGGTCGCCCGGGCCGCGGTGGGCGGCGGCGGTGGCCAGCTGGCTCGCCATCAGTTCGTCGTAGACGGGCCGTTCGACGCTGCGCAGCACGCCGATCGGCGTGTGGTGCAGGGTGTCCGCGTCGGCGATCCGGGAGAGCGCGAAGGCGGTGGCCGGGCCGGCCGCGTGCGCGTCGTGGACCAGCACCTCGGCCTCGTTGGCCGCCGTGACCGGCGCGGTGAACAGCTCGCCGTCCGCCCCCCGGAAGACGCCGTTGGCGCCCTCCGCCCCGAAGCGGATGGCTCGCCCGTGCTCCAGTCGGATCAGCGCCTCCTCCCGGGTGCCGGCGTCCTTGAGCACCTCGAAGGCGCCGTCGTTGAAGATGTTGCAGTTCTGGTAGATCTCCACCAGGGCCGTGCCCTCGTGCTCGGCCGCCGCCCGCAGCACCGACTGCAGGTGCTGGCGGTCGGAGTCGATGGTGCGCGCGACGAAGGTGGCCTCGGCGCCGATCGCCAGCGACAGCGGGTTGAAGGGCGCGTCCAGCGAGCCCATCGGGGTGGACTTGGTGATCTTGCCGAGCTCGCTGGTGGGCGAGTACTGGCCCTTGGTGAGGCCGTAGATCCGGTTGTTGAACAGCAGGATCTTCAGATTGACGTTCCGCCGCAGGGCGTGGATCAGGTGGTTGCCACCGATCGACAGCGCGTCGCCGTCACCCGTCACCACCCAGACGCTCAGATCCTGCCGCGCGGTGGCCAGGCCGGTCGCGATCGCCGGCGCCCTCCCGTGGATCGAGTGCACCCCGTAGGTGTTCATGTAGTACGGGAAGCGGGAGGAGCAGCCGATGCCCGAGACGAACACCGTGTTCTCGCGCTTGATGCCGAGCTCGGGCATGAAGGACTGCACCGCCGCCAGGATGGCGTAGTCCCCGCAGCCGGGGCACCACCGGACCTCCTGGTCGGTCTTGAAGTCCCGTGCGCTCTGCGGGGCTTCGTCCTTGGGCACCAGCCGCAGCGAAGGGAAGCGGTGATCACTCATCGGTGGTCCTCCTCGTCCAGGGTGCCGATCGCGGCCCACAGCACGTCCGCCAACTGGGCCGCCTTGAACGGCAGTCCGCGCACCTGGTTGTAGGACTCGGCGTCCACCAGGTACTTCGCCCGCAGCAGCAGGGCGAGCTGCCCGAGGTTCATCTCGGGCACGATGACCTTCTCGTAACTCCGGAGCACGGCACCCAGGTTGGCCGGGAAGGGGTTGAGGTTGCGCAGGTGCGCCTGGGCGACCTCGCCGCCGTCCGCGCGCACCCGGCGCACCGCGGCGGTGATCGGCCCGTAGGTCGAGCCCCAGCCGAGGACCAGCACCCGGGCGTCGCCGGTCGGATCGTCCACCTCGACCGGCTTCACGGTGATGCCGTCGATCTTGGCCTGCCGGGTGCGGACCATGAAGTCGTGGTTGGCCGGGTCGTAGGAGATGTTCCCGGTGCCGTCCTGCTTCTCGATGCCGCCGATCCGGTGCTCCAGGCCGGGCGTGCCGGGCAGCGCCCAGGGCCGCGCCAGTGTCCGGGGATCGCGCAGGTACGGCCAGAAGGCGCCGTCCTCGCGGTTCGGGCCGGTCGCGAACTGCGGGTCGATCTCGGGCAGTTCGTCGACCTCGGGGATCCGCCAGGGCTCCGAGCCGTTGGCCAGGTAGCCGTCGGAGAGCAGGAAGACCGGGGTCCGGTAGGTGACGGCGATCCGGGCCGCCTCCAGCGCCGCGTCGAAGCACTCCGCGGGCGTGGCCGGGGCGACGATCGGCACCGGCGCCTCGCCGTTGCGGCCGAACATCGCCTGCAGCAGGTCCGCCTGCTCGGTCTTGGTCGGCAGGCCGGTGGAGGGGCCGCCGCGTTGGATGTCCACGACCAGCAGCGGCAGTTCGAGCGAGACCGCCAGGCCGATCGTCTCGCTCTTGAGCGCCACACCGGGCCCGGAGGTGGTGGTGACCCCGAGCGCCCCGCCGAAGGCGGCACCGAGCGCGGCACCGATGCCGGCGATCTCGTCCTCCGCCTGGAAGGTGCGCACCCCGAAGTTCTTGTGCCTGCTCAGCTCGTGCAGGATGTCCGAGGCCGGGGTGATCGGGTACGAGCCCAGGTACAGCGGCAGTCCGGAGCGCTGCCCGGCGGCGATCAGCCCGTAGGACAGGGCGAGGTTGCCGGAGATGTTGCGGTAGCGCCCGGCCGGGAGCTTGGCCGGCGGCACCTCATAGGAGACCGCGAAGGTCTCGGTGGTCTCGCCGAAGTTCCAGCCCGCCCGGAAGGCGAGCACGTTGGCCTCGGCGATCTGCGGCTTCTTCGCGAACTTGGCGCGCAGGAAGGACTCGGTGCCGTGCGTGGGCCGGTGGTACATCCAGGACAGCAGGCCCAGGGCGAACATGTTCTTCGCCCGCTCGGCGTCCTTGCGCGCCAGGCCGCTGTCCTTGAGCGCCTCCAGGGTCAGCGTGGTCAGCGGCACCTTGTGCAGGTGGAAGCCGTCCAGCGAGCCGTCGGTGAGCGGGTCCGCCGGGTAACCGACCTTCGCCAGCGCGCGCTTGGTGAACTCGTCGGTGTTGACGATGATCTCCGCGCCGCGCGGCAGGTCCGGCAGGTTCGCCTTCAGCGCGGCCGGGTTCATCGCGACCAGCACGTTCGGGGCGTCGCCCGGGGTCAGGATGTCGTGGTCGGCGAAGTGCAACTGGAAGGACGAGACGCCCGGCAGGGTGCCGGCGGGGGCGCGGATCTCGGCCGGGAAGTTCGGCAGCGTGGAGAGGTCGTTGCCGAAGGACGCCGTCTCCGAGGTGAACCGGTCACCGGTGAGCTGCATTCCGTCACCGGAGTCGCCGGCGAAACGGATGATGACCCGGTCGAGTCTGCGGATCGGCTTGGTGCCCCCGGGTGCCGGCCCGCCCGGGGCGGGCGGTCCGGCGGGCACGGCCGGGCCGGGGCGCCCGTCACCGCTCCCGGCACGGGCCTCGTCGCCGTCCGAGCCGTCCACTGCCTCTGACTGATCGACCTGACTGGTCACTGCCGCGGACCTCCTAGGGCACACCACCCGCGGGCGCGGCCCCGTGCCCCGTCCGCCTGGTGCACCTCACGCATCCTATGCGGGTGGAGTCGAGACCGGACGGAACTCCCGCGTGCGGCGGGAAATCACCGGCCCGCGCCCGTACCGCACATGGGGAAGAACGTCCGACCGCCGGAGATCATTCCGAATCCGGCGGCCGTTCCGGCAGTCGTTCCGACAGCTGTTCCGGCTCCCCCGGCGGCGGCCGGGGCGCCCGCCGGGCGCCCGCCGGGACCTTATGACCTGAGGTACGTCAGCACGGCCAGCACCCGGCGGTGGTCCTCCGGGCTCTGGGCCAGGCCCAACTTGAGGAAGATGTTGCTGACGTGCTTCTCCACCGCACCGTCGGAGACCACCAGCTGCTTGGCCACGGCGGCGTTGGTGCGGCCCTCGGCCATCAGTGCGAGCACTTCGCGCTCGCGCGGCGTGAGATTGGCCAGAACATCGCCCTTGCGGCTGCGGCTGAGCAGCTGCTGCACCACCTCCGGGTCCAGCGCGGTGCCGCCCTCGGCGACCCGCACCACGGCGTCGGCGAACTCGCGCACCTCGGCGACCCGGTCCTTCAGCAGGTAGCCGACGCCCCGGGTGGATCCGGCCAACAGCTCCGAGGCGTAACGTTCCTCCACGAACTGTGACAGCACCAGCACGTTCAGCTGCGGGTAGCGGCCGCGCAGCTCGACGCAGGCGCGCAGGCCCTCGTCGGTGTGCGAGGGGGGCATCCGCACGTCGGAGACCACGACGTCGGGCAGCGCGTCGGCGGCGGCCAGGTCGTGGATGGTCTTCACCAGGGCCTCACCGTCCCCGACGCCGGCGACGACCTCCAGGCCGCGATCGGTGAGCAGCCTGGTCAGCCCCTCCCGCAGCAGTACGGAGTCCTCGGCGATGACGACGCGACGCATGGCGACCTTCCCGGCTCGGGTGGAGCTGACGTGAGTCAGTCTCCCCCATCGCGGGGGCCGGTCCCGCCCCGTCCGCCGGTTTCTCCGACGGCGCCCGGGAGTTCGGCCGGGGAGCGCGGGCGGGAGGACGGGCGCGGAAGCGGGTTCGGACGCGGCATGGACGACGGGCGCGGCACAGACCGACCGGGCCCGGGTCGACCGGGCCCGGCACCGGTCACATGGTGCGGATGGCCACCGCGTCGCAGAGCCCCACCAGGGCCGACTTCGCCGGGCACTCCGGCAGCGGGGCGAGCAGCGCCCGGGCCTCCTCGGCCCGGCGCAGGGTCTCCGCGCGGGCGCGCTCCAGCGCGGGGTGGGCCCGCAGCAGGCGCAGCGCCTCGGCGTGCAGCTCGTCGTCCGCGAGGTCCTGGGTGAGCAGTTCGCGCAGTCGGACGTCGTCCGGGTCCGCCGGGTCGGCGGGCATCTGCTGCAGCAGCAGGGTGGGCAGGGTCGGCACGCCCTCGCGCAGGTCGGTGCCGGGGGTCTTGCCGGACTCGTGGCCGTCGCTGGCGATGTCGAGCACGTCGTCGGCCAGCTGGAAGGCGATGCCGATCCGCTCGCCGAACTCGCCGAGGGTGTCCACCAGCTCGGGCTCGGCGCCGGCCATCAGCGCTCCTATCCGGCAGGAGACGGCGATCAGCGAGCCGGTCTTCCCCTCCAGCACGTCCAGGTAGTGCAGCAGCGGGTCCATCTCCGGGCCCGGGCCCTTGGTCTCCAGGATCTGGCCGGTGACCAGCCGCTCGAAGGCCTCGGCCTGCATCCGCACGGCCTCCGGGCCGAGGTCGGCCAGCACCTGGGAGGCGCGGGAGAACAGGAAGTCGCCGGTGAGGATGGCGACCGAGTTGTCCCAGCGGGAGTTGGCGCTCGGGGCACCGCGGCGCACCGGGGCCTCGTCCATGACGTCGTCGTGGTACAGCGTGGCCAGGTGGGTCAGCTCGACGACCACCGCGGCCGGCACCACGCCGGGCGCACCCGGGTCGCCGAACTGCGCGGCCAGCAGCAGGAGCAGCGGACGGAAGCGCTTGCCGCCGGCCTCGAGGAGGTGACTGGCGGTGACGGTGATGAAGGGGACGTCGCTCTTGACGGCCTCGCCGAGCGCCGCCTCCACCGCGTCCAGTCCGGCCTGGACGTCCCGGGTCAGGTCGCGGTCCTGCACGCTGAGCCCGAAGGGTTCCACGACGGTCACGAAGACCACTCCTCTGTCCCTGGTCGATCTAGCGGCCTGGTCCCTGAGTGCCGCCGCTGGCCATACAGGCAGGGTATCCGGTCGCGAGTGGATCACTGCACGGGCGTGCGGATCCTGTCATGATCGGGCCGGAGGCCCTGGTCAGGGCGGCTGTCCGGGCCGTACCGCGGTGGGCGCGAATCCGGCTGGAAGATAAAGGCGGGAGACCCGCCGGCGCGTTCCGGCCCCGGTCACCGACAAAGACCCGTCCGGGCCGCGCGGACGGGGCGCGGCCCGGACGGGGCCCTGGTCGGGAACGGTGGGGAACGGTGGGGACGCGGGGTCAGCGCACGAACAGCGAGGCCTTCGACGCCAGGTCGAGGAAGTACTGCGGCAGCAGGCCGAGACCCAGCGTGACCAGCACCCCCACCCCGATCGCGGTCGCCGTGAAGGCGCTCGGGATCGCCACCGTGGGGCCGCCCGGCTGCGGGTCCGAGAAGAACATCAGCACGATGACCCGGATGTAGAAGAAGGCGGCCACCGCCGAGCTCAGCACACCGACGATCACCAGCGGGGTGGCGCCGCCGCTCGCCGCGGCCTGGAAGACCGCGAACTTCCCGGTGAAGCCGGAGGTCAGCGGAATCCCGGCGAAGGCCAGCAGGAACAGCGCGAACACCGCCGCCACCAGCGGCGAACGCCGGCCGAGCCCGGCCCAGCTGGACAGGTGGGTCGCCTCGCCCTTGGAGTCGCGCACCAGGGTGACCACGGCGAACGCGCCGAGCGTCACGAAGGAGTACGCCAGCAGGTAGAACAACACCGAGGAGATCCCCTGCTTGTTGACGGCGATCACCCCGGTCAGGATGAACCCGGCGTGCGCGACCGAGGAGTACGCCAGCAGCCGCTTCACGTCCTGCTGGGTCACCGCGAGGACCGCGCCCACCACCATGGTGAGGATCGCCACCCCCCACATCACCGGCCGCCAGTCCAGCCGCAGGCCGGGGAAGGCCACGTAGAACAGCCGCAGGAAGGCCCCGAAGGCCGCGACCTTGGTGGCCGCCGCCATGAAGCCGGTCACCGGGGTCGGCGCGCCCTGGTAGACGTCCGGGGTCCAGGAGTGGAAGGGCACCGCGGCGACCTTGAACAGCAGGCCGACCGCCAGCATCGCCAGGCCGGTGAGCACCAGCACGTCGCTCCGGGTACTGGCCAGCTGCGCGGGGGTGGTCATCGCCTTGCCGGAGATGACGTCCCCGATGTCGCCGAGCTTCACGCTGCCCGCGTAGCCGTACAGCAGCGCGGTGCCGAACAGGAAGAACGCCGACGCGAAGGCGCCGAGCAGGAAGTACTTGACCGCCGCCTCCTGGGAGAGCAGCCGGCGGCGGCGCGCCAGGGCGCACAGCAGGTACAGCGGCAGGGAGAAGACCTCCAGCGCCACGAACATGGTCAGCAGGTCGTTGGCGGCGGGGAACAGCAGCATGCCGCCGACCGCGAACATGGTGAGCGGGAAGACCTCGGTGGTGGCGAAGCCGGCCCGGACCGCGGCCCGCTCCTGCTCGCCGCCGGGGGTGGCGGCGGCCTGGGCGGCGAAGGCGTCGGCGGGCAGGCCGCCGGCCTTGGGCTCCAGCTTCCGCTCGGCGTAGGTGAGCACCGCGACCACCGAGGCCAGCAGGATCACGCCCTGCAGGAACAGCGCCGGGCCGTCCAGCGCCACCGACTCCATGGCCAGCAGGTCGATCCGGGTGAAGCCGTGGCTCTGCACGGCCAGCACCACCACGGCGACGAACGCGCCGATCAGCCCGGCCAGGGCGAGCGTCACCTGCGTCCAGTGCCGGTACCGGCGGGGCACGAAGGCCTCCACCAGGATGCCGGCCACGGCGACGCCGAACACCACGAGCATCGGCGAGAGCCGGCCGTACTCGATGTGCGGCGCCGGGATGCTGGGGGTGTTGCCGCCGGCGGCGGCGAGCACTGCGGTGGCGTTCACTTCTGCTCACCTCCTGGGGTGGCGGCGACCGGGTGGGCCGGCGCCGGGTCGGTCTCGTGGACCTGCGAGAGCGTCGCGTTCACCGAGGGGTTGACCAGGTCGGTGAGCGGCTTGGGGTAGACGCCGAGCAGGACGGTCAGCGCCACCAGCGGGGCGACCACGGCGAGCTCGCGGGCCTTGAGGTCGGGCATCGCGCGCACGCCCTCCTTCACCGGGCCGGTCATGGTGCGCTGGTACAGCAGCAGGGCGTACAGCGCGGCCAGCACGATGCCGAAGGTGGCGACGATCCCGATCGCCGGGTAGCGGGCGAAGGTGCCCACCAGCACCAGGAACTCGCTGACGAACGGGGCCAGGCCGGGCAGCGACAGGGTGGCCAGGCTGCCGATCAGGAAGGTCCCGGCGAGCACCGGGGCGACCTTCTGCACACCGCCGTAGTCGGCGATCAGCCGCGAGCCGCGACGGGAGATCAGGAAGCCGGCCACCAGCATCCACGCGGCGGTGGAGAGGCCGTGGTTGACCATGTAGAGGGTCGCGCCGCTCTGGCCCTGGCTGGTCAGGGCGAAGATGCCCATGATGATGAAGCCGAAGTGCGAGATCGAGGCGTAGGCGACCAGCCGCTTGATGTCCTTCTGGCCGACCGCCAGCAGCGCGCCGTAGACGATCCCGATCAGCGAGAGGACCAGGATCGCCGGGGCGAAGGTCTTCGAGGCGTGCGGGAACAGCCCGAGGCAGAACCGCAGCATCGCGAAGGTGCCGACCTTGTCCACCACGGCGGTGATCAGCACCGCGGTGCCGGCGGTGGCCTCGCCCATCGCGTTCGGCAGCCAGGTGTGCAGCGGCCACAGCGGGGCCTTCACCGCGAAGGCGAAGAAGAAGCCCAGGAACAGGGCCTTCTCGGCGGTGCCGGACAGCTGCAGCCTCCCGTCGGCGATCGCCGAGGTGAGCGTCCGCAGGTCGAAGGTGCCGAAGCCCTGCTCCTGCGCGATCACGTACAGGCCGATCACGGCGGCCAGCATCACCAGGCCGCCGAGCAGGTTGTAGAGCAGGAACTTCACGGCCGCGTAGGAGCGCTGGCGCGCCGACTCGGGGCCGCCGGCCCGGTCGCCGAAGCCGCCGATCAGGAAGTACATCGGGATCAGCATGGCTTCGAAGAACACGTAGAACACGAAGACGTCGGTGGCGTAGAAGGAGACGACCACCATCGCCTCCACCGCCAGGATCAGGGCGAAGAAGCCCTGGGTCCGCCGACGCCGCTCGATGGTGCCGGGGTCGACCGGGCCGTCGGTCCCGACCGGGGCCGGGGCCGGGGCCGCGTCCGGGGTCGGGTCCGGGTCGGCGTCGTGCCAGGAGGCGAGCATCACCATCGGCACCAGGACGGCGGTGAGCAGGGCGAGGACGGCACCGATGCCGTCCACGCCGAGCGAGAAGGTGATGCCGAAGGAGCGGATCCAGCTGTACGACTCGGTCAGCTGGTAGCGGTCGCCGTGCGGGTCGAAGCGGATCGCCGCCACGGCGGCCAGCACCAGGGTCAGGGCCGAGACGCCGAGGGCGACGAGCTTGGTGGTCCGGCGCCGGGCCCCGGTCGTCCCGGCCGGCAGCGCGGCGGTCAGCACCGCGCCGGCCGCCGGGACGGCACAGGTGGCACTCAGCAGCGCACTCATGCGCTCACCCCCCAACGGGTATCAGGACGAGTCATCAGACGGACCTCATCAGGAGAGTCGTGGCGACCAGCACCAGCGTGCCGCCGAACATGGAGAGCGCGTACGAGCGGACGAAGCCGTTCTGGACCCGCCGCAGCCGTCCGGACAGGCCCCCGATCGCGGCGGCCAGGCCGTTGACGAAGCCGTCCAGGCCGCGGCTGTCGAAGAAGACCAGCGTCGCGGTGAGCGCCGAGCCCGGCCGCACCAGCACCGCGTGGTTGAAGTCGTCCTGCAGCAGGTCGCGGCGGGCGGCCCGGGTGAGCGGGGAGCCGACCGGCGGCACCACCGGGACCGGCGAGCGCCCGTACATCAGGTACGCGAGGGCGACGCCGGCCAGCATGCAGGCCGTGGTCAGCAGGGTGACGGTCAGCGGGGCGAGCGGGGAGTTGCCCTCCTCGTGCCCGGTGACCGGCTCCAGCCACTTCAGGAAGGAGTCGTTGAAGGCGAAGAGTCCGCCCGCGAAGACCGAGCCGAAGGCCAGCAGGACCATCGGGATCGTCATGGTCTTCGGCGACTCGTGCGGGTGCGGGGCGTTGCCGTCCTCGTCCGGCTGCCAGCGCTTCTCGCCGAAGAAGGTCAGCACCATCACCCGGGTCATGTAGAACGCGGTGACGGCGGCGCCGACCAGGGCGCAGAGGCCGAGGATCCAGCCCTCGGTGCCGCCCTTGGCGAAGGCCGCCTCGATGATCTTGTCCTTGGAGAAGAACCCGGACAGGCCCGGGAAGCCGATGATCGCCAGGTAGCCGAGGCCGAAGGTGACGAAGGTGACCGGCATGTACTTGCGCAGGCCGCCGTAGTGACGCATGTTCACCTCGTCGTCCATGCCGTGCATGACCGACCCGGCGCCGAGGAACAGCCCGGCCTTGAAGAAGCCGTGGGTCACCAGGTGCATGATCGCGAAGGCGTAGCCGATCGGGCCGAGCCCGGCCGCCAGCACCATGTAGCCGATCTGCGACATGGTCGAGCCGGCCAGCGCCTTCTTGATGTCGTCCTTGGCGCAACCGACGATCGCACCGAACAGCAGCGTGACCGCGCCGACCACCACCACGGCGGTCTGCGCGTCCGGGGCCAGGTCGAAGATCGCCGAGGAGCGGGTGATCAGGTAGACGCCGGCGGTCACCATGGTGGCCGCGTGGATCAGCGCCGACACCGGGGTCGGGCCCTCCATGGCGTCCCCGAGCCAGGACTGCAGCGGCACCTGCGCCGACTTGCCGCAGGCCGCCAGCAGCAGCATCAGGCCGATCGCCGTCAGCTTGCCCTCGCTCGCCTGGTGGGCGGCGCCGACCGCGCCTTCCGAACCGAGGACCGGGCCGAAGGCGAAGGAGCCGAACTCGGTGAACATCAGCATGATCGCGATGGACAGGCCCATGTCGCCGACCCGGTTGACGAGGAAGGCCTTCTTCGCCGCCGTCGCCGCGCTCGGCTTGTGCTGCCAGAAGCCGATCAGCAGGTACGAGGCCAGGCCCACGCCCTCCCAACCGAAGTACAGCAGCAGGTAGTTGTCGGCGACCACCAGCAGCAGCATGGCGGCCAGGAACAGGTTCAGGTACGCGAAGAAGCGGCGGCGGCGCTCGTCGTGCGCCATGTAGCCGACCGAGTAGAGGTGGATCAGCGTGCCGACGCCGGAGATCAGCAGGACGAAGGTCATCGACAGCTGGTCGAGCCGGAAGGTCATGTCGGCCTGGAAGCCGTTCACCGGGACCCAGCTGAACAGGTGCTGGGTGACCGCCCGGTGCTCGGCGCCGCGGCCGAGCATGTCCGAGAAGAGCGCCAGGCCGAAGCCGAACGAGAGCGCCGCGAAGGCGGTGGCCAGCCAGTGGCCGAACCGGTCCAGTGCCCGGCCGCCGAGCAGCAGCAGGGCAGCGCCGGCCAGTGGAGCCGCCACCAGCAGCGGAATGAGAGAGTTCACCGAAGGTCCTCCGCCTACAGCTTCATCAGGTTGCTGTCGTCGACCGAAGCGGAGTGCCTGGTCCGGAAGATGGAGACGATGATGGCGAGGCCGACCACGACCTCGGCCGCCGCGACCACCATCGTGAAGAAGGCGATGATCTGGCCGTCCAGGGTGCCGTGCATCCGCGAGAACGTCACCAGCGCCAGGTTCGAGGCGTTCAGCATCAGCTCCACGCACATGAACAGCACGATCGCGTTGCGCCGGATCAGCACCCCGGACGCCCCGATGGTGAACAACAGTGCCGACAGGTAGAGGTAGTTGACCGGGTTCACTCGTCGCCCTCCTCGCCGGTCGCGCCGTCCTTGCCGGCCGCGCCGGCCTTGCCGTTCGCCGGCACCGGCTCCAGGGACTTGCGCGGACCGGCCACCTCCGGCCGCTCCGAGGACGGACGGCCCAGCCAGTCCGCCGTGCTGTTCTCCAGCTCCGCCATCCGCCGCAGCATCGCCTGGCTGACGTCCCGGATCTGGCCGCGCTCGCGCAGCGTCGCCATCACCGAGTCCTCGGCGATCGTGCCGTCCGGCAGCAGGCCGGGAACGTCCACCGCGTTGTGCCGCGCGTACACGCCCGGCGCCGGCAGCGGCGGCAGCTGGATGTTGTCCTTGACGCGCTGCGCCGCCAGCTCGCGCTGGGTCTTCGGCGGCTTCACGTGCTCGCGGTGGGTCAGCACCATCGCACCGATCGCCGCGGTGATCAGCAGCGCGCCGGTGACCTCGAAGGCCCACACGTACCGGGTGAAGATCAGCCGTGCCAGGCCCGGCACGTTGCCCTCGGCGTTCGCCTCGGACAGCCCGGTGAAGTGGTCCAGCTTCGCGTTGGCGATCCCGGCGACCAGCAGCACGCCGAAGCCCAGTCCGCACAGCACCGCGGCGAACCGCTGGCCCTTCAACTGCTCCTTCAGGGAGTCCTCGCTGGTGACGCCGACCAGCATCACCACGAACAGGAAGAGCATCATGATCGCGCCGGTGTAGACCACGATCTGCACCACACCCAGGAACACCGCGCCCTGGGCCATGTAACAGACCGCCAGCGCCATCATGGTGGCCGCCAGGCAGAGCGCGCTGTGCACCGCCTTCCGCATCAGCAGCATGCCGAGCGCGCCGCCGACCGCGATCACCGCGAGCACCCAGAACTGGACCGCCTCACCGGTGGAGGTCGCCCCGGCCGCGGCCGCGAGCCGTCCGGTCGCGGCCGCGAGATCCGTCGTCACGGCCGCCGCCGCGAGTTGTCCGGTCACGGCCGCACCTCCTTCTCCCGGTCGGTGCGCTCCTGCTCGACCGTCCCCGGCGCCGCCGCCGTGATCTCGCCCCGGTAGTACGCGCCCTCGTCGGCGCCCGGGAAGATCTCGTGCGGGGTGTCGACCATGCCCTCGGTGAGGCCCACCAGCAGCTGCTCCTTGGTGAAGATCAGGTCCCGCCGGGAGGAGTCGGCCAGCTCGTACTCGTTGGTCATGGTCAGCGCCCGGGTCGGGCAGGCCTCGATGCACAGCCCGCACAGGATGCAGCGGGCGTAGTTGATCTGGTAGACCGCGCCGTAGCGCTCACCCGGGGAGTAGCGCTCCTCGTCCCGGTTGTCCGCGCCCTCCACGTAGATCGCGTCGGCCGGGCACGCCCACGCGCACAGCTCGCAGCCGACGCACTTCTCCAGGCCGTCCGGGTGCCGGTTCAGCTGGTGGCGGCCGTGGAAGCGCGGAGCGGTGGGCTTCTTCTGCTCCGGGTACTGCTCGGTGAGCCGCTTCTTGAACATGGCCTTGAAGGTCACGCCGAAGCCGGCGGCCGGGCCGAGGACCGACGGCCGGTCGGCCCGCTCGGGCCGGTCCGTACGGTCGGACTGGTCGGACGACATCTCGGTTCAGCTCCCTTCGGAATGGTCGGCCCCGTTGAGGGCGTCCTGGAGTTGCTTCGGGGCGCGACTGCGCCGGCGCGGCACCGGCGGGAGCTCCTGACCGGGCAGCGGCGGCACCGGATAGCCGCCCGCCATCGGGTCGAACCCTCCCTCGGGCGGCGCCTCCTCGGCCTCCGGCTGCTTCCTCAGGAAGTCCCGCAGCAGCGCCAGCAGCAGCACCACCCCGACCGGGGCGCCCACGTACAGCACCACCTCGCCGAAGCCGTAGCCCTCGTTGCGCAGCGCCCGCACGCTCGCGATCAGCACCAGCCACACCAGCGAGACCGGGATCAGCACCTTCCAGCCCAGCTTCATGAACTGGTCGTAGCGGAACCGGGGCAGCGTGCCGCGCAGCCAGATGAAGAGGAACAGCAGCAGCTGGATCTTCAGCGTGATCCACAGCATCGGCCACCAGCCGTGGTTGGCGCCCTCCCAGAAGGTCGACACCGGCCACGGGGCCCGCCAGCCGCCCAGGAAGAGCGTCGAGGCCACCGCCGAGACCGTCACCATGTTCACGTACTCGGCCAGCATGAACATCGCGAACTTCAGCGAGGAGTACTCGGTGTTGAAGCCGCCGACCAGCTCGCCCTCGGCCTCCGGGAGGTCGAACGGCGCCCGGTTGGTCTCGCCAACCATCGCGATCACGTAGACGATGAACGACACCGGCAGCAGCACCGCGAACCAGGTCGGCTGCTGGTGCGCCACGATCTCCGAGGTCGACATCGAGCCCGAGTAGATGAACACCGCCGCGAAGGACAGGCCCATCGCGATCTCGTAGCTGACCATCTGCGCGGCCGAACGCAGCCCGCCCAGCAGCGGGTACGTCGAACCGGACGACCAGCCGGCCAGCACGATGCCGTAGATGCCGATCGAGGCCGTGGCCAGGATGTACAGCAGCGCCACCGGGAAGTCGGTCAGCTGCATCGCCGTCCGGGTGCCGAAGATCGACACCTCGTTGCCGGCCGGACCGAACGGGATCACCGCGAAGGCCATGAACGCCGGGATCGCGCAGACGATCGGGGCCAGGACGTAGACCACCTTGTCCGCGCCCTTGACCACCAGGTCTTCCTTCAGTGCCAGCTTCACGCCGTCCGCCAGCGACTGCAGCAGGCCCCACGGCCCGTGCCGGTTCGGCCCGATGCGCAACTGCATCCAGGCCACCACCTTGCGCTCCCAGACGATCGCGATCAGCACCGTCAGGACGAGGAACGCGAAGCAGAACACCGCCTTCAGCAGGACCAGCCACCACGGGTCCTGGCCGAAGAAGTGGAGCGTCTCGTACGGCTGCGGAGTCGTCATCGGTCCTCCCCTTCCCCTTCGCCCGCGCCCGCCCCGGCCGGGGCCTGCGCCGCCGGCTCGGGCTCGGCCTCGGCCGCGGCGATCGTGACCAGGTGGCCGACGGTGGTGCCGAGCGCGCGGTGGGCGCCGCCCGGCGTCGAGTTGAGCGGGATCCAGACCGTGCGGTCCGGGAGCGAGCCGGTGACCTCCAGCGGCAGCGTCAGCGAGCCGGCCGGGCCGGTCAGCCGCAGCGCGGCGGCCGACTCGGCGCCGATCTCCTTCGCCGTCTCGGCCGAGATCCGGGCCACCACCCGGTGCCGGGTGCCCGCCAGGTGCGGATCACCCTGCTGCAAGGTGCCCTCGTCCAGCAGCGGACGCCAGCCCGCCAGCACCGCCTGGCCGGTGGCCGGACGGGGCAGCAGGCCCGGGTGCGCCGCCGGACCGGCCGCGCGGTCGCCCTCCCACGGGGCGAAGGCGTCCAGCTCCAGCCGAGCCGCCCGGACGTCGGGCAGCCCCAGCCGGTGGCCCAGCGCGTCCGCCAGCATCGCCAGCACCCGCAGATCCGACTGCAGATGACGGCCCATCTGCTGGTCCGGCTTGAGCGCGGCCTCGAACATCCGCACCCGGCCCTCCCAGTCCAGGAAGGTGCCGGCCTTCTCCGCCACCGCCGCCACCGGCAGCACCACGTCCGCGCGCGCCGTCACCGCCGAGGGCCGCAGCTCCAGCGACACCACGAAGGGGACGGCGGCCAGCGCCTCGTCGGCCAGCGCCGGGTCCGCCAGGTCGTCCGGGTCCACGCCGCCGATCAGCAGCGCGTCCAACTCGCCCTGCGCGGCCGCCGCCAGGATCTGGTCGGTGGAACGGCCCGGCTTGGACGGCAGCTCCGCCACCCCCCACACCGCGGCCGCCTCGGCCCGCGCCGCCGCGGCGGCCACCGGACGGCCACCGGGCAGCAGCCCCGGCAGCGCGCCCGCCTCCACGGCCCCGCGCTCGCCCGCCCTACGCGGCACCCACGCCAGCCGGGCACCGGTCGCGTGCGCCAGCCGCAGCACCGCCGTCAGCGCGCCCGGCACGGCGGCCAGCCGCTCGCCCGCCAGGATCACCGCGCCCGGCGCGCGCAGCAGTTCGGCCGCCCGGCCCGCCTCGTCGTTCAGCGGCTCGTCCACCGCCAGTGCCGCGAACCACTCCGGCTCGGTGCCCGGCGCCGCCGGCAGCAGCCCGCCGCGCAGCTTCGCCAGGCCCCGGGAACCGAACGCGGCCACCGAGAACACCTTCTGACCGCGGCCGCGGACCGCCTTGCGCAGCCGCAGGAAGACGATCGGCGACTCCTCCTCCGGCTCGAAACCGGCCAGCAGCACCGCCGGCGCCTGCTCCAGCCGCTCGTACGTCAGGCCCGAGCCGTCCACGTCCACCCCGCGCCCGGCGACCGCCGCGGCCAGGAAGTCCGCCTCCTCGCCGCTGTGCGGGCGGGCCCGGAAGTCCACGTCGTTGGTGCCCAGCACCACCCGGGCGAACTTGGCGTACGCGTACGCGTCCTCGACCGTCACCCGGCCGCCGGCCAGCACGCCCGTCCGGGCGCCGCGCAGACCCGCGGCGGCCCTCGCCAGCGCCTCCGGCCAGGAGGCCGGCACCAGCTCGCCGTCCACCCGCACCAGCGGGGTGGTCAGCCGGTCCCGCTGCTGGGCGTAGCGGAACGCGAAGCGGCCCTTGTCGCAGTTCCACTCCTCGTTCACCGCCGGGTCCTCGCCCGCCAGCCGGCGCAGCACCTTGCCGCGGCGGTGGTCGGTGCGCTGCGCGCAGCCCGCCGAGCAGTGCTCGCACACGCTCGGCGAGGAGACCAGGTCGAAGGGGCGCGAGCGGAACCGGTAGGCCGCCGAGGTCAGCGCGCCCACCGGGCAGATCTGGATGGTGTTCCCGGAGAAGTAGGACTCGAAGTCGTCCCCCTCGCCGGTGCCGACCTGCTGCAGCGCCCCGCGCTCCACCAGGTCGATGAACGGGTCCCCGGCGATCTGCTGCGAGAAGCGGGTGCAGCGCGCGCACAGCACGCAGCGCTCGCGGTCCAGCAGCACCTGGCTGCTGATCGGCACCGGCTTCTCGTAGGTGCGCTTCATGCCCTCGAAGCGGGAGTCCGCGGCTCCGCTGGACATCGCCTGGTTCTGCAGCGGGCACTCGCCGCCCTTGTCGCAGACCGGGCAGTCCAGCGGGTGGTTGATCAGCAGCAGCTCCATCACGCCGCGCTGCGCCTTCTCGGCCACCGGCGAGCTGAGCTGGGTGCGCACCACCATGCCCTCGGCCACCGGGATGGTGCAGGAGGCGACCGGCTTGCGCTGGCCCTCGACCTCGACGATGCACTGCCGGCAGGCGCCGGCCGGGTCGAGCAGCGGATGGTCGCAGAAGCGCGGGATCTGGGTGCCGATGGTCTCGGCCGCCCGGATCACCAACGTCCCCTTGGGGACCTGCACTTCGACGCCGTCGATGGTGAGCGTGACCAGTTCGACCGCGGGCTTCTCTCCCGTGGAGGCGGTTGGCTCTGTGATCGTCACGCGTGCACCTCCCTTTCGGTGGCGGACTGGTGGCCGGGGCGGGGGCCGTCGGCCCAGACGGTGGAGGCGGCCGGGTCGAACGGGCAGCGGCGCTCGGCCAGGTGCTGCTCGTACTCGGCCCGGAAGTGCTGGAGCGAGGAGACGATCGGACTGGCCGCGCCGTCGCCCAGCGCGCAGAAGGACTTGCCGTTGATGTTGTCGGCGATGTCGAGGAGCTTCTCCAGGTCCCCCTCGACTCCCTCCCCGGCCTCGATCCGCTTGAGCAGCTGGACCAGCCAGTAGGTGCCCTCGCGGCAGGGCGTGCACTTGCCGCAGGACTCGTGGGCGTAGAACTCCGTCCAGCGGGTGACCGCCCGCACCACGCAGGTGGTCTCGTCGAAGACCTGCAGCGCCTTGGTGCCCAGCATCGAGCCGGCCGCGCCCACGCCCTCGTAGTCCAGCGGGACGTCGAGGTGCTCGTCGGTGAACATCGGGGTGGAGGAACCGCCCGGGGTCCAGAACTTCAGCCGGTGCCCGGAGCGGACGCCGCCGCTGAGGTCGAGCAGCTGGCGCAGGGTGATGCCCAGCGGGGCCTCGTACTGGCCGGGGTTGGTGACGTGCCCGGAGAGCGAGTAGAGCGTGAAGCCGGGGGACTTCTCGGTGCCCAGGCCCTTGAACCACTCCTTGCCCCGGGCCAGGATCGGCGGCACCGAGGCGATCGACTCGACGTTGTTGACCACCGTCGGGCAGGCGTACAGGCCGGCGATCGCCGGGAACGGCGGCCGCAGCCGGGGCTGGCCGCGACGGCCCTCCAACGAGTCCAGCAGCGCGGTCTCCTCGCCGCAGATGTACGCGCCGGCACCGGCGTGCACGGTGATGTCCAGGTCGATCCCGGAGCCGAGGATGTTCCGGCCGAGCAGGCCCGCCCCGTACGCCTCCGCGACCGCGGCGTGCAGCCGGCGCAGCACCGGGACGACCTCGCCGCGCAGGTAGACGAAGGCGTGGTCGCAGCGGATCGCGTAGGAGGCGATGACCATTCCCTCGATGAGGGAGTGCGGGTTCGCGAACAGCAGCGGGATGTCCTTGCAGGTGCCCGGCTCGGACTCGTCCGCGTTGACCACCAGGTAGTGCGGCTTGCCGTCGTTCTGCGGGATGAACTGCCACTTCATGCCGGTGGGGAAGCCGGCGCCGCCGCGGCCGCGCAGGCCGGCGTCCTTGACCAGGGCGATCACGTCGTCCGGGGGCATGGCGAGGGCCGCCTTGAGGCCCTCGTAGCCGTGGTGGCGGCGGTAGGTGTCGAGCGTCCAGGGGCGGCTGTCGTCCCAGGAGTCGGACAGGACGGGGGTGAGCAGCTTCTCGGCCGGCTCTGCGGAGGTCATCACGCCTCGCTCCCTTCCTGGCCGGTGCCCTCGGTGCGGGGCGCGTCGGTGCGCGGTGCGTCGCTGCGGGGGGCCTCGTCGCGGGGGGCCTCGTCGCGGGGGGCGTCGGTGCGGGGCGCGTCGGTGCGGGGCGCGTCGGTGCGGGGCGCGTCGGTGCGAGGTCCGTCGGTTCGGGGTGGCTCGTTGCGGGGTGAGACGACGCGGGTGCCGGGGGTGCCGGGCAGGGCCTCGCCGCGGGCCAGCCGCAGACCGGCCAGCGAGGGCGCGCCGCCGGCGCCGGACTCGTCGTTGGCGCCCGGGCGCTCGTCCGGGAAGCCGGCCAGGATCCGCGCGGTCTCCTTGAAGCCGCACAACCGGGCACCCCGGGTGGGCCGGACCTCACGGCCGGCCCGCAGGTCGTCGACCAGCTGCCGGGCGCTCTCCGGGGTCTGGTTGTCGAAGAACTCCCAGTTGACCATCACCACGGGCGCGTAGTCGCAGGCCGCGTTGCACTCGATGTGCTCGATCGAGACCTCGCCGTCCTCGGTGGTCTCGTTGTTGCGGACGCCCAGGTGCTCCTGGAGCTCGGCGAAGATCTGGTCCCCGCCGAGCACCGCGCACAGGGTGTTGGTGCAGACCCCGACGTGGTACTTCCCGGCCGGGCGCCGCCGGTACATGGTGTAGAAGGTCGCGACGGCGGTGACCTCGGCGGTGGTGAGGTCCAGGCGCTCGGCGCAGAACCGGATCCCGGTCGGGCTGACGAAGCCCTCCTCCGCCTGCACCAGGTGCAGCAGCGGCAGCAGCGCCGAACGCGGCTCCGGGTAGCGGGCGATCAGCTCGGCGGCGTCGGCGGCCAGCCGGGCGCGCACCTCCTCGGGGTACGGTGCGGCCGGCAGCGCCGGCAGTCCGAGTTCGACGTTGGTCACCGGTCCACGCCTCCCATCACCGGGTCGATCCCGGCCACCGCGACGATCACGTCGGCCACCTGGCCGCCTTCGCACATCGCCGCCATCGTCTGCAGATTGGTGAACGACGGGTCCCGGAAGTGCACCCGGTACGGGCGCGTCCCGCCGTCGCTGACCACGTGCACGCCCAGCTCGCCCTTGGGCGACTCGACCGCCGCGTACGCCTGGCCGACCGGGACCCGGAAGCCCTCGGTGACCAGCTTGAAGTGGTGGATCAGGGCCTCCATCGAGGTGCCCATGATCTTCCGGATGTGGTCGAGCGAGTTGCCCATCCCGTCCGGGCCGACGGCCAGTTGGGCCGGCCAGGCGATCTTCTTGTCGGCCACCATGACCGGGCCCGGACGCAGCCGGTCCAGGCACTGCTCGACGATCCGCAGCGACTGCTTCATCTCCTCCAGGCGGATCAGGAAGCGGCCGTAGGAGTCGGCGCTGTCCGCGATCGCGACCTCGAAGTCGTAGTCCTCGTAACCGCAGTACGGGTCGGTCTTGCGCAGGTCGTGCGGCAGGCCGGTGGCGCGCAGGATCGGGCCGGTGGCGCCGAGGGCCAGGCAGCCGGGCAGGTCCAGGAAGCCGACGTCGACCAGGCGGGCCTTGAACACCGGGTTGCCGGTGGCGAGTTTGTCGTACTCGTGCATCCGGGAGCGGATCGTCCTGACCGCCTCGCGGATCTGGTCGACGGCGCCGGGCGGCAGGTCCTGGGCGAGACCGCCGGGGCGCACGTACGCGTGGTTCATGCGCAGGCCGGTGACCAGCTCGAAGACGTCCAGGATCAGTTCGCGGTCCCGGAAGCCGTAGATCATCAGGGTGGTGGAGCCGATCTCCATGCCGCCGGTGGCCAGGCAGACCAGGTGCGAGGAGATCCGGTTGAGCTCCATCATCATCACCCGGATGACGTTGGCCCGGTCCGGGATGTCGTCGGTGATGCCGAGCAGCTTCTCGACCGCCAGGCAGTAGGCGGTCTCGTTGAACAACGGGGTCAGGTAGTCCATGCGGGTCACGAAGGTGGTGCCCTGGACCCAGTTGCGGAACTCCATGTTCTTCTCGATGCCGGTGTGCAGGTAGCCGATGCCGCAGCGGGCCTCCTTCACCGTCTCGCCGTCGATCTCCAGGATCAGCCGCAGCACGCCGTGGGTGGACGGGTGCTGGGGGCCCATATTGACGATGATGCGCTCGTCGTCGGCCCGGCCGACCGCCTCGACCACCTCGCCCCAGTCGCCGCCGGTGACGGTGAAGACCCGGCCCTCGGTGGTCTCCCGGGCGTCTGCTTCCGCGGCTTCCCCGCGGCTGCCTTCGTAGTGCCGAGTGTTCATCAGCTGTACGACCTCCGCTGGTCGGGAGCCGGGATCTGGGCGCCCTTGTACTCGACGGGGATGCCGCCGAGCGGGTAGTCCTTTCGCTGCGGGTGGCCCAGCCAGTCGTCCGGCATCATGATCCGGGTGAGCGCCGGGTGGCCCTCGAAGACCAGGCCGAAGAAGTCGTAGACCTCGCGCTCGTGCCAGTCGTTGGTCGGGTAGACGCTCACCACGGAGGGGACGCGCGGGTCGGCGTCGGGCGCGGTGACCTCCACCCGGATCAGCCGGCCGTGGGTGATCGAGCGCAGGTGGTAGACCGCGTGCAGCTCGCGGCCCTTGTCACCCGGGTAGTGCACGCCGCTGACGCCCAGGCACAGTTCGAAGCGCAGCGCCGGGTCGTCGCGCAGGACCCGGACGGTCCTCAGCAGGTGGGCGCGGTCGATGTGGAAGGTGAGCTCGCCGCGGTCGACCACGGTCTTCTCGATCACCTCGACCGGGTCCAGGCCCTGCTCCTCCAGGGCTCCCTCCAACTCGTCGGCGACCTCGTCGAACCAACCGCCGTACGGGCGTTCGCTCGGACCGGGCAGCACCACCGGCGTCGCCAGACCGCCGAAACCGGAGGTGTCGCCGCTGCCCTGGGCACCGAACATGCCCTGGCGGCGGCCGACCACCTCGACCGGGATCTCGCGGACCGGGTGCTCGCGGCGGGTCTCGGGTACCTGCTCGTTCATCGCAGCTGCCCCCGCATCTCGCTGATCGGGGTGGCCTGCAGGGCGAGCGCCTCGCCGAGCTCCTCGGCCCGGCGCCGGTTCACCCCGAGCGGCTCGTGCTGGATCTTGTCGTGCAGCTTCAGGATGGCGTCCATCAGCATCTCCGGACGGGGCGGACAACCGGGCAGGTAGATGTCCACCGGAACGATGTGGTCGACGCCCTGCACGATCGCGTAGTTGTTGAACATCCCGCCGGAGGAGGCGCAGACGCCCATCGAGATCACCCACTTGGGGTTGGGCATCTGGTCGTACACCTGGCGCAGCACCGGTGCCATCTTCTGGCTCACCCGGCCCGCCACGATCATCAGATCGGCCTGCCGGGGAGAACCCCGGAAGACCTCCATCCCGAACCGGGCCAGGTCGTAGCGGCCGGCACCGGTGGTCATCATCTCGATCGCGCAGCAGGCCAGACCGAAGGTGGCCGGGAAGAGTGACGCCTTGCGCACCCAGCCGGCGGCCGTCTCCACGGTCGTGAGCAGAAAGCCGCTCGGCAGCTTCTCCTCGATTCCCATCAGATCCCTCTCAATGCCCTCAAGTCCTCTGGTACGTCCGGCCCGTTCGGGCTTGTCCGCTCGTTCACAAGGGCGGCGGCCACCCCGCGCTCAGTCCCGTTCCGACAGTCCCGTTCCGAGGGGCGGCCCCACCGCTCCGGGGGTCGGCACCACCGTTCCGGGGTCGGTCCCGCCGGACTCAGTCCCACTCCAGGCCGCCGCGGCGCCAGACGTAGGCGTACGCGACGAAGACCGTGGCGATGAAGAGCAGCATCTCGACCAACCCGAAGATCCCCAGGGCGTCGAAGGTCACCGCCCAGGGGTAGAGGAAGACGATCTCGATGTCGAAGACGATGAAGAGCATCGCCGTCAGGTAGTACTTGATCGGGAACCGACCGCCGCCCACGGGCTGCGGGGTCGGCTCGATGCCGCACTCGTACGCCTCCAACTTGGCCCGGTTGTAGCGCTTGGGGCCGGTGAGTGAGGCCATCACGACGGAGCCGACCGCGAACGCCGCCGCGATGGCACCGAGTACGAGGATCGGCGCGTAGGCATTCATAGCCCCCGCTCCCTCCGTCCAGTCGTCCTTGACTGCAGATCGGAACCAGCAGGTCACACTCAGGTGAACCCGCCCTCCGGTTCCCGGGATCCACCTCATGTGAGGCAGTTCACAAAGCCTGGAACGAGCGCATCTTATGCCCGTCCGCTTGTGATCTGCGACACGCAGTTCACCGCGATCTTTGTGATCTACGCCACCATGTGAATGATGGCGAATGTGAACATGCCCAGATTTGTCGACGCAAAGGAGTCAAATGATCACAACCAGTCGCATTTACTTGTGAAGCAGCTGGTCAGGGGCGTATTCCTATATCAACTATGCGTCGACTCAGGCAAATTTAGAGGCGTCATGTTGACGTGTTATAGCGGCTCACTCGGAGGGGTGGCGGGGGTCCGAACGCTCGCTTGACCCTTCGTTCACAAGCGCGCGGACTCGGCGTCGGACGGGGTACGCCTGCGCTGCGGCGGCCGCCCTCCGCCTCCGGCTGCCAGCGGCTGGACGCGCGCCAGGGGGCGGGGGCGGCGAGCGCGCGGGCGGGGGCGGGCGCGGGCGCGGGCGCGGGGCCGCGCTTGTGCGGCCTCCGCCCCGGGAGCTGTTCCCCTCGCCCTGGAGGTGGGGGCCTGTGGGTTGGGGCCTGTGGGTGGTCCTGTCGGTGGGACCTGTAGGTGGGCCTGTCAGCGGGTGCCGGCCGCCTGCTCCCACACCCAAGCCGCGATGCCCACCCGGTTACGGGCACCGAGCTTGCGCTGGATGCTGGCGAGGTGGTTCTTCACCGTCCCCGGTGAGATGAACAGCCCCGCGCCGATCTCGGCATTGGTCGCCCCGTCCGCCACCTGCTCGGCGATCTCCCTTTCCCGTGCGGTCAGTTCCTCCACCGGCCCGGCCGCCGGCGGCGGCCCGGAGGGCCCCGAGGCCGTTCCCGGGCCGGGCCCCGGCTCCCCTCCCGGAAGTGCCATGTGCCGCAGGAGCCGTACGGTGATCTGCGGGCTGATCAACGCGTCCCCGGCCATCGCCGCCCGGACCGCCTCGATCAGCAGCACCGGCCCCGAGCGCTTCAGCAGGAAGCCCGCCGCACCGTTTCGAAGCGCCGTGTGCACGTACTCGTCCAGGTCGAAGGTGGTCACCACGATCACCTTGTACTGGCCCGCGAGTTGCCGGGTGACCTCCAGGCCGTCGAGCTTCGGCATCCGGATGTCCGCGAGCACCACGTCCGGCCTCAGCCTCCTCGCCTCCGCCACCGCCGCGGCGCCGTCCGCCGCCTCGGCCACCACCGTCATGTCCGGCTGGGCGTCCAGAATCATCCGGAACGCGCTGCGAACGTCCGCCTGGTCGTCCGCGATCAGGATCCGAACCGGCCCCGCGCCACTGCTCATCCCCGCACCTCCCCCGTGCCGACCCGCGTCGGCCCCTGTGATCGTTCCGATCCGGATCGCCCTGGCCCGGACCGCTCTGGCCCTGACCGCTCTGGCCCTGATCGTTCCGATCCGCTGACGGTCGCGTCCAGCGGCAGCACCGCCCGTACCCGCCACCCCTCCCCCGCGTACGGACCGGCCTCCAGCGAACCACCGAGGGCCTCCACCCGGGCTGCCAGCCCAGGGAGCCCACTCCCGCCGCCCCGGCGCGGACCTCCCTCCGGGGCCGGCGCCCCGCCGTCGTCCGTCACGGTCAGCTCCAGTCGTCCGTCGCTGCGGCGGGCCCGGATCTCGACCGTCCGCGCGGCCGGAGCGTGGCGCCGGACGTTGGTCAGGGCCTCGACCGCGATCCGGTGGACGGTGCCCTCCACCTCGCGCGGCACCGGCCCCTCCGGCAGTTCCAGCCGGACCTCGGCGCCGCCCGATGCGGTGAACTGGTCCACCACCTGGGCGAGTTCGGCGAGGCCTGGCTGCGGACTGCGGCCGCCCGCCTCCTCGCTGCGGAGCAGCTGCACGGTCCGGTCCAGCGAGGCCAGGGCCCGCTGCCCGGCCTGCTCTATCCGCTCGAACACCTCGGCCGCCCGTGCCGGGTCGATCGCCGCCATGTACGCCCCCGCCTGGGCCTGGGCGACCATGCCGCTGACGTCGTGTGCCACGAAGTCGTGCAGGTCGTGGGCCAGTTCGAGCCGCTGGGCCCGTCTGGCCTCGGCCACCGCGCGGGCCCGGCCGTCGTCGAGCCCCCGCAGGTAGAGCCCGATCAGCACCGTCGGCAGGGACAGCATCGATCCGAAGCCGAAGAGCGTGAGCGTGTCGGTCGGCCCCTCGATGTACAGGAAGCGGGACGGCCAGAGCGTGACCGCGCCGCACGCCGTCCACGCGGCCGCCGCGCACCGCGGGCCGTCCTGGGCGCGCAAGGTCAGCAGCACCGCCAGCAGCAGGCCCGCCACTTCGGCCAGCCCGACCGCCCCGGCCCAGCGATCGCCCTCCACCCAGCGGCCGGTGAGCCAGAGGGTGACCGAGACCGCCACCGAGACCGCACCGAGCGCAGTCGTCACGAAGGCCGCTCCGTAGCGCCCGCGGACCACCCAGGCCGGCAGCAGCAGGGCCGGGACAACCAGCGACAGGGTCTGATTCATCGTCACCACCTCTCTTCGACTGCCGTCACAGTACGACGTGGGTCCGGCGGTGCGCCTGTGCCGATCGGCATATTTCACAGGCGGGTTGAGCAGGGAGAACAGCCCGATCGGCACTGCCGCGAACCCCCGGCTGACCTCCAGTCTTGAGCCATCGCACCGGCCGAGGGGGCCGGGCCGGAAGGGAGTCCACCGTGTCGAAGCTCGTGATCAACGCCCAGGGCACCACGCACCGAACCACCGAACGCCGGGCCCGCGCACACCGGACCACGAACCACCGGCCCACCGCAGCCGTCCCTCCCGCCCCGCGCTGGGCCCGGCTGGCCGCCAAGGCCGCCGCCCTGAGCACCGTCCCCTCGGGGGTCTGGCGGATCGCCTTCGGCTTCGGCGCCCCGCTCGGCTTCACCGGGGCCACGGCCGCCGCGTTCGCCGAGCACCAGCCGGGCTGGGGCACGGTCTACTGCGTGGCGCTGAGCGCCCTGGCCGAGGCCCTGTCCTTCCTGACCCTCGGCCTGGTCCGGCCCTGGGGGCAGGTGGTGCCCCGCTGGATCCCGTTGCTCGGCGGCCGGCGGGTCCCGCCGCTCGCCGCGATCGTCCCGGCGCTGCTGGGCTCGGCGGTGCTCACCGTCCTCGGTATGGAGGGGCTGTTCGGCCGCTGGGCCGACAACCTGGCCACACCCGACGCACCGCACGGTTTCGCCGCCCTGGTGATGACCGCCGCCTACCTGCCCCTGGTGGCCTGGGGCCCGCTGCTCGGCGCGGTCACCGTCGACTACGCCCGCCGCACCCTGCGGTGGCGCCGGTGACCACGCCGACGGATCACGCCGAGGCCGGCTCCTTCGTCGGCTCCCCGGCTCCCGCATCCACCCCGGCAGCCGTTCCGTTCCCGCCCCCGGCCGGGCGCGGCGCGGGGGCGGTACGGCGCCCCCACTCGGTCGCGGCCAGCACCAGGGCGCCTCCGAACAGGGCGAGCAGCCCCGGCCGGTTCCCTGCCACGGTGATGCCGAAGACGGTGGCCCACAGCGGCTCGGTGCCGAGCAGCAGGCTCACCCGGGAGGGCGAGGTGGCCCGCACCGCCCACATCTGGACGAAGAAGGCGAACAGCGTGCAGAACAGGGACAGATGCAGCAGCCAGGCCCACTGGCCGACCCCGTACGAGCGGGCGACGGTCCACGGCGCCGGCCCCACGGACAGCGCGACGACGGCGAAGACGGCCGTTGCGACGGCGAGTTGGACCCAGGTCACGGCGAGCATGTCGGTGTCGCGCAGGGCCCGGCTCCTGGCCATGGCCAGGACGTACGCGGATCGGACGAGGGCGGCACCCAGCACCAGCAGGTCACCGAGCGAGGGAGCGCGCAGCCCGCCGTCGCCGGTGAGCAGGGCGACGCCGAGCACGGCCAGCCCGGCGGCCGCCAGGAAGGCCCGCGGTGGCGCGGTCCGCCCGAGAGCGCTCTCGCCGAGTGGGGTGAGCACCATCGCGAGGCTGATGATCAGCCCCGCGTTGGTCGCGGAGGTGTGCACGGCGCCGTAGGTCTCCAGCAGGAAGATCCCGCTCAGCACCAGCCCCAGCGCGGCACCGCCGAGCCACTCCGCCCGGCTCAACCTCCGCAGGGCCCGCCAGGCGACCGCTCCGAGCAGGGGCAGCACCAGCCCGAACCGGAGCACCAGCATCGCCACGACCGTCCCCGGCTCGGCCACCCGCTGGACGGCGAGGAAGCTCGACCCCCACACCACCGCCACGAGCAGCACCGGAAGATCACGAAGGGCCGACGAGGACGAGCCCTTGGACAAGGAGGCAGGCATGACGAGGATCCCTCCGAGCGAACGGAACCGGCGGGCGCGAGTACCGTACGGCGTCGGACGGACCCAGCGGCCGGGCGGGAGACCCGGCGGTGGACAGGGCGAAGCGTGGAGCAAAGGGGCGCCAGTCTCGCGCACCGGACCACCGATGATCAATGCCCGTCCGGACACCGGATGGTCGGCATGATCCGCTCGGTCGGCGCGGTCGAGTCGATCGGCGCGGCAGGCCCCGGTCCGGCAGCCCCGGCCCGGGCGGCACCGGCGGTCAGCCGGCGAGCAGACCGTTTGCCGCGGCGATCGCCTCGATGGCGGCGGGCGTTCCGGACATGACCACACGGACGTGTTCGGTGACGAGCTCGACCGGCCAGTCCCACCAGGCCGCGCGGAGCAGGCGCTCGATGTCGGCGTCGTCGAAGCGGCGGCGGATCGGGCGGGCGGGGTTGCCACCGACCACGGTGTACGGCTCGACATCGGTGGTGACCATCGCACCGGCAGCGATGATCGCGCCGTCACCGATCCGGACCCCGGGCAGGACGGTGGCTCCGAAGCCGAACCAGACGTCGTTGCCGATCACCGTGTCCCCCCGGCTGGGCAGGTCGGTGACGATGTCGAGGGTCCGCTCGGTCCAGCTGCCGCCGAACATCGTGAACGGGAAGGTGGAGACGCCGACGGCCGGGTGGGCGGCACCGGCCATCAGGAAGCGGGTGCCGGTGGCGATCGCGCAGTACTTGCCGATCACCAGCCGCTCGGGGCCGTACGCGTAGAGGACGTTGCGCTCCTCGAAGCGGGTGGCACCGTCGGGGTCATCGAAATAGGTGTACTCGCCGACCTCGATCCGCGGGTCGGTGACGAGGGGCCGCAGCAGGACGACGCGGTCGTGACCGGCGAGCGGGTGGAGCACGGTGGGGTCGGGGATGGCGGTGGCGGTCACTCGGACTCCTCTCGTAATGCGACTCATGTCGCATTACGATGAGCATGGCACGCCACCACACCCACAGCAAGCCTTAATGCGACTGGAGTCGACTTTGACCGGAACCGCCAACCCCGCACCGCCGCCCCACACCCCGACCCCGCGTCCGGGCGGCCGCAGCGCCCGGGTCCGGGCGGACGTGGTCGCCGCCACGCTCGCCGAGGTCACCGAAAAGGGGTACGACGGCCTCACCGTGGAGGCGGTCGCCGCCCGCTCCGGCGTCCACAAGGCGACCCTCTACCGACGGTGGGGCGGCGTCGACGGCCTGGTCGCCGACGCGCTGACCGCCTCCGCCGACCAGCCCTGGCCCCTGCCCGACACCGGCGACCTCCAGCAGGACCTCCGCCGGATCACCCAGGAGGTGTTCGACGTCTTCACCGACCCCGAGCTGGGCCCCACACCGACCGCACTGATCTCCGCCGCCCAGCGCTCCGACGCCGGCGCGGCCGCCCTGCACGACTTCTTCGCGACCCGCCACCGCCAAGTCGCCGAGGTGGCCGAACGGGCGGTCACCCGGGGCGAGTTGCCGGTCGGAACGGACGGTGCCGAGGTGGTCCGGGCCGCCACCGCGCCGCTCTACTACCGCCTGTTCGTCTCCGGCGAGCCGCTGGACGCCCGCACCGCCGAGCGGGCCGCCGATGCCGCCGCCCTGGCCGCCCGCGCCGGGCTCTTCACCTCGATCCCGGAAGCCCCCGACCACCCCCGACCACCCCTGACCCCTCCAGGCCACCCAGACCCCCCCGGGCCACCCGGGCCCGGCAACTCCCGCCGCACCGGCAAAACCGGCAGCACAGGCAACATCCGTAACACCGGCAACATCCGTAACAGGTGAGCCGTCGAGCCGGGCAGAACCGGCAGCCCCGACGGAAACCCGCGCCCCGGCGCTCACCTGACCGACCATCACACTCCCGAACCCCCGGGAGTCGCGGCCGCCCCGACCCCTACCGCATCCCCACCCGGCCGTGGATGATTCCTCCATGACAATCCAGCCGTCCACCACCCCCCGGAAGGCCCGTCACGTGAAGCGCACGCACTGGGCGCTGGTCGCCGCCGCCACCGTCCTCCCGCTCGTGGCCAGCACCGGCACCGCCGTCGCGGACACCTCCGCCGCCGCAGCCACCGCCAGCGCCGGCTGCACCTACACACCGGCTGTCCCGGCCGACAATTTCAAGGGCATCCCGGTCTTCAACGCCAAGAAGGCGGCCCAGCCCTACCGCGCGACTCTGCGTACCAGCCAGGGCCAGATCACCTTCGAGGCGCTGACCGACAAGGCGCCCTGCACCACGTTCTCGTTCCGCTTCCTCGCCGAGCACGACTACTTCGACCGCAGCCACTGCCACCGCCTCACCACCCAGCGGATCTACGTCCTCCAGTGCGGCGACCCGACCGGGACGGGCAGCGGCGGGCCCGGCTACTCCTTCCCGGACGAGAACCTGACCGGCGCCACCTACCCGGCCGGCACCGTGGCCATGGCCAACGCCGGTCCGAACACCAACGGCAGCCAGTTCTTCTTCGTCTGGAAGGACACCAAGCTCTCCCCCGCCTACACCCCGTTCGGCCGGATCACGGCGGGCCTGGACGTCCTGCAGAAGATCGCCGCCGGTGGCGAGGACGACCAGAACAACCCCGGCGACGGATTCCCCAACCTCCCGGTGAACATCCGCAACGTGAAGATCAGCACCCGCTGACCGAGCGGGCCGGGTCGCCCCGGGCGTCCCCGAGCGCCCGCTCCCGTACGGTGGCAGCACCGCCGACACCGCAGGGGAACAGCGCCGTATGGACAGCCGGATCTGGGAGAGCGTCGATCACATGGTCGCCTGGCTCGACGGGGAGCGCACGCAGTCGCCCCAGGAGGAGCGCCTGCTGCGGATCCTGAAGCTCTCCGAGGAGGTCGGCGAGGTCGGTGCCGCGGTGATCGGTGCCACCGGTCAGAACCCGCGCAAGGGGGTGACCCACAGCTGGGAGGACGTCCAGCACGAGCTCTGCGACGTCGTCTTCACCGCCCTCGTCGCCCTGCGGACGCTCACCCCGGACGCGGCCCGGGTCTTCGCCGACCGTCTGGCCTACGTCGAACAGCGCTCCGCCGCCTCCCGGCGCCCGATCGACGGGCTCCCGGAGGCGGCGGAGAAGAACAGCGGCGCAAACAGCACCGCGAACAGCGGCGCGAACGGCAACGCCAACGACGGCGGGGACGCCGCGCGCTAGGCGTTCGGCGCGACCCGGGCGAGCCCGTTGATCACGCGGTCCATCGCGTCGCCGCCCTGCGGGTCGGTCAGGTTGGCGAGCAGCTTGAGGGTGAAGCGCATCAGCAGCGGTCGGGGCAGGCCGTGCTGGGCGGCGAGCTGCATCACCTTCGCGTTGCCGATGAGCTTCACGAAGGCGCGGCCCAGCGTGTAGTAGCCGCCGTACACGTCCTTGAGGATGCGCGGGTAGGCGTGGAGGGCGCGCTCGCGGCCGCCGTCGGTGACCCTGGCGAGGGCCTGCACGATGACCCCGGCGGCGATCTGGCCGGATTCCATCGCGTAGGCGATGCCCTCGCCGTTGAACGGGTTGACCATGCCACCGGCGTCGCCGACGAGCAGCAGGCCGCGGGTGTAGTGCGGCTGCCGGTTGAAGGCCATCGGCAGGGCCGCGCCGCGGATCGGCTCGGTCATGTTCTCGGGGGTGTAGCCCCACTCCTCCGGCATGCCGGCGCACCAGGCCTTGAGGACCTCGCGCCAGTCCAGCTCGCCGAAGGCCGGCGAGGAGTTGAGGATGCCGAGGCCGACGTTGGAGGTGCCGTCGCCCATGCCGAAGACCCAGCCGTAACCGGGCAGCAGCTTGCGCTGGCCGCCGCGGGTGTCCCACAGCTCCAGCCAGGACTCCAGGTAGTCGTCGTCGTGGCGGGGCGAGTTGAAGTAGGTGCGGTAGGCGACGCCCATCGGACGGTCCTCACGCCGGTGCAGGCCCATGGCGAGCGAGAGCCGGGTCGAGTTGCCGTCGGCGGCGACCACCAGCGGGGCGCGGAAGGTGACCGGCCGCTTCTCCTCGCCGAGCTTGGCGGTGACGCCGACGATCCGTCCGGTGCGGTCGTCCACGATGGGCCCGCTGACGTTGCAGCGCTCGTAGAGCCGGGCGCCGGCCTTCTCGGCCTGACGGGCCAGCAGCTCGTCGAAGTCGGCGCGCTTGCGGACCAGGCCGTAGTCGGGGAAGGAGGACAGCTCGGGCCAGTCCAGCTCCAGCCGGACGCCGCCGCCGATGATGCGCAGGCCCTTGTTGTGCAGCCAGCCGTTCTCGGTGGAGACGTCGATGCCCATGTCGACCAGCTGCTTGGTGGCACGCGGGGTCAGGCCGTCGCCGCAGACCTTCTCGCGCGGGAAGGCGGTCTTCTCCAGCAGCAGGACGTCCAGCCCGGCCTGGGCCAGGTAGTACGCCGTGGTGGAGCCGGCCGGGCCCGCACCGACCACGATGACGTCGGCCGTGCTCTCCACCGGGCTGTCCGGCTTCGTCAGATCGGCTGCGGTCTCGGACACGTGGACACACTCCTGGAGCTGCGGCGGGGGACGGCGGCTTTTGTCTCCGGCAGTCTAGTTCCGCTCACGCCACCGGAAGCGCCCGTCCCCCACCACGTCGACCATCGCCCCGCCCCGCGACGAGAACGCGACGATCACGCGATCTTGTACGCCCGGTGCAGCGCGACGATCCCGCCGGTCAGGTTCCGCCAGGCGACCTTCGACCAGCCGTTGTCCTGCAGCTTGGCGGCCAGCCCCGGCTGGTCGGGCCAGGCCCGGATGGACTCGGCGAGGTAGACGTACGCGTCCGGGTTGCTGCTGACGGCCGTGGCGACCGGCGGCAGCGCGCGCATCAGGTACTCGGTGTAGACCGTCCGGAACGGCGTCCAGGTCGGCGTGGAGAACTCGCAGATCACCAGCTTGCCGCCGGGCTTGGTGACCCGCAGCATCTCGCGCAGCCCGGCGTCGGTGTCCTGGACGTTGCGCAGGGCGAAGGAGATGGTCACCGAGTCGAAGGTGTCGTCCGCGAACGGCAGCCGGGTGGCGTCGCCGGCGGTGAGCGCCAGCTCGGGGTGGCGGGCCTTGCCCTCGGTGAGCATGCCGACCGAGAAGTCGCACGGGACGACCTTGGCCCCGGCCTCGGCGAAGGGCAGCGAGGAGGTCCCGGTGCCGGCTCCGAGGTCGAGCACGAGGTCCCCCGGTCCGGCGGCCACCGCCTCGGCCACCGCCCGGCGCCAGGCGCGGGCCTGGCCGAGGGAGAGCACGTCGTTGGTCCGGTCGTACTTGGCCGCGACGTCGTCGAACATGGCGGCGACTTCGTGCGGCTGCTTGTCCAGAGAGGCTCGGGTCACGCCCCCCATTGTTCACCCTCGCACGGACACCCCGGCCAACGGGGCTCACCGGACCGCCGGCACACCCCACCGGAACGCCCACCCGACCACCCACCGGAACCCCGACCCGACCACCCGCCCGACCACCCACCCGACCGCCCACCGGGCCACCGGGCCACCGGGCCACCGGCGCGACCGCTCGCACAGCCACCCCGGGCCGGCCCCCGTCAGTGCTGCCCGCGCCGCCCGCCCGCGCGCCGCTTCCGGCGGGAGCGCTTGCCGTGGGTTATCGCGGGCATCCCGTCGGCCAGCGTCTCCGCGGCCAGGGCGAGGTTGGCGGCCAGCCGCCCCTGCCCGGCGCGGACGGCGACGGCCTTCCGGTGCCGGCGGATGCGCAGCACGCAGATCACGAAGAGCGCGACGGCGACCGGCACGCTGAACCGGGCCAGGCCCACGCCGACGGGCTGCGGGTAGGTGTCACCGCAGATCCGGACCGCGCCCGCGTCGTCGGCGGCGTGCTCCAGGCAGACCGCGTCGCCGAGCCTGGTGCCGTCCGCGAGCGGCAGCGCGGCCGCGGTGTGCGGCTGGCCGCCCACCCGGTAGGTGACGGCGCTGTAGGTGCCGCCGCCGGTCGGGAGCTGGGTGACGACGCCCTCGACTCTCACCGGGTGCGCCTCGATCCGGTCGGCCTGGTCGGCCTGGCGCCAACCCAGCAGGCACATGCCGACGGCCAGCACGGCGCTGAGCACGGCGGCGAGGTACCAACCACGGCCCAACCGCGGGATGCGCGGCGGGGGAACGGTCGCGGTCTGCATGGTTCCTGTCCTGGCTTGCCTTCGGGGCCGGGGACGCGGCCCCGCCGCCCGCGGGGGCGGGCGGTGGTGTGGTGAGGGTACGGAGTGAGCTGTCCGGGATCGTATCCGCTGGCGGGCCCTCAGGTCACGGCGAAGGGACAATCACTACCGGCCACCGGCACCGGAGTTCGGGTGCACACGAAGGAAGTCCGGTGCACCGCAAGGGAATCCGGCTACTGATGAGTACGTCACACCGGCGCCGCCGTTCCCGGCCGGTCCGCTCAGCGCCGGCGGTACACCAACCGCCCGCCCAGCACCGTGGCCAGGCACCCGCCCGACGCCGGTTCGGCGCGCCCCTCGGCCGCGGCCGCGAACACCGCGAAGTCCGCCCGGCCACCGGCCGCCACCCGCCCGTACACGGCCTCCGCGAACGGCAGCACGGCCAGCGGGTCCAACGGCCCCGCGCCCACACCCGACGCCTCCGCAGAACCCGCCAGCCCCGCAAGCCCCGCCACCCCCGACCGCGCCACCGCCGTCCGAACCGAAGCCCGCTCGAACGGCCCGTTCACCGCCGTCACCCCGAACCCGAGCATCCGCTGCAGTCCGCGCCGCGCGCTCGCCCCGCAGCGCGCCTCGTCCGTGGACCCGGCCAGCCCGTCGGCCACCGGCTCGACGCCGATCTCCTCCCGCGGATCCGGGTGGTACGCGCGTTCCAGCAGCCAGTGCCCGTACGGATTGCGCAGCCCGGGCGCGAGCACTGCCCGGCCCCAGTCCCGCACCCGCGCCCCGGGGTGCGCCGCGGCGAGTTCGCCGTACGGTCCGACCGCCTCGACGCGGTCGCCGCGCACCACCACCGCCCCGTCCGGGATGGGCGGGGCGGCGGGATCGGCGGGGTCGGGCAGCACGAACGCGGCCCGGTGCAGGGTCAGCACGGCGCGGCGAGCGTGCTCAGTTGTCCAGGATCTTCAGCTCGGGGTGCGCGGTGCCGCCCTCGATCGCCGTGGAGGCGATGTGCGAGGCGACCCGCGGGTCGACCGGGTCGTTGGCCGGGTCGTCCAGCACCCGCAGGTGCTGGTAGGTGGTCGAGCGCTGCGCCGGCACGCGGTCGGCGGCCCGGATCAGGTAGATCAGCTCGGTGAGGTTGGAGCGGTGCTTGGCGCCGGCCGCCGAGACGACGTTCTCCTCCAGCATGACCGAGCCGAGGTCGTCCGCGCCGTAGTGCAGCGACAGCTGGCCGGCCTCCTTGCCGGTGGTGAGCCAGGAGCCCTGGATGTGGGCGATGTTGTCGAGGAACAGGCGGGCGATGGAGATCATCCGCAGGTACTCGAAGACGGTGGCCTGGGTCGAGCCCTTCAGGTGGTTGTTCTGCGGCTGGTAGGTGTACGGGATGAAGGCCCGGAAGCCGCCGGTGCGGTCCTGCACCTCGCGGATCATCCGCAGGTGCTCGATCCGCTCGGCGTTGGTCTCACCGGTGCCCATCAGCATGGTGGAGGTGGACTCCACGCCGAGGCCGTGCGCGACCTCCATGATCTCCAGCCAGCGCTCGCCGGACTCCTTCAGCGGGGCGATCGCCTTGCGCGGGCGCTCCGGGAGCAGCTCGGCGCCGGCGCCGGCGAAGGAGTCCAGGCCCGCCTTGTGGATCCGGGTGATGGCCTCCTCGACGGAGACACCCGAGATCCGGGACATGTGCTCGACCTCGGAGGCGCCCAGCGAGTGGATCACCAGCTGCGGGAAGTCGGCCTTGATCGCCGAGAACGCGCGCTCGTAGTACTCCACGCCGTAGTCCGGGTGGTGGCCGCCCTGGAACATGATCTGGGTGCCGCCCAGCTCGACGGTCTCCGCGCAGCGGCGCAGGATCTCGTCGAGCTCGCGGGACCAGCCCTTGTCGCTCTTCGGCGGCACGTAGAAGGCGCAGAACTTGCACGCCGTCACACAGACGTTCGTGTAGTTGATGTTGCGCTCGATGATGTACGTCGCGATGTGCTCGGTACCGGCGTAGCGACGGCGGCGCACCGCGTCGGCGGCGGAGCCGAGCGCGTGCAGCGGCGCCGAGCGGTAGAGCTCCAGCGCCTCCTCCGGGGTGATCCGGCCGCCGGCGGCGGCCCGGTCGAGCACGGCCTGCAGGTCGGTGCTGGACGCATCGAGGGTGGTCGCTGCGAGCTCGGTCACCTGGCGGCCTTCTCTCTCTCAAGTGCTACTGGGGTACGGCCGAACCAGCCTACGCCAGGCCTTTCGGACGTCCTCAGCCGACTCAGCCGACGTCTTCAGCCCGCCGCCCCGTTCACCTTGCGCAGGGTCCCGGCCGGGTTTCCGCCGGGCGGGTCGGCGGAGGTGAACCGGACCGTCCCGTCGGACTGCAGGGTGAGCGTCTCCGCGTTGGCGCCGCCGGTGCAGGCCCCGGGGATGGAGGAGCGGACCAGCCGGGACCGGAACACCAGCTTGGTGTCGGAGACCGAGGTGAGCGTCCAGGCGCCCTCGCAGCTGATCGGGATCAGCCCGGAGACGCCGTTGCGGCTGGAGGTGGCCTCCTGGCCGACCGCCGACGGGCGGACGGTGATCGTGGTGGTGCCGCCGGGCAGGCCCTTGTCGGTGACCATGTCCCCGCTCCAGGTGCCGAGGAACGCGGCCGGCACCGCGTTCGGCCCGCCCGTCGCGGACGGCGAGGACGCGGCCGAGGCGGCCCCGGACGGAGAAGCGGCACCGGAAGCCGAACCGGACGCGGACGGACCGCCCGGAACGAAGGCCCCCGGCGAGGCGACGGCGTCGCCCGGGTCCACGGACGGAACCGGCAGCGGACCCCCGGTCGCCCCGGTCGGCCCCGACACCACCGGACCGGCACCGGGCCGGTGCCACCACTCGTACAGCCCGTACCCCGCGCCCCCGAGCAGCGCGAGCGCCAGCACCGCCGCCGTCGCGAGCCCGACCGGCCGCTTCCACGGACTGACGGGCTTCGGCGGCTTCGTCCACTCCGGCGGGTAGTAGCCCCGGGGCGCGTAGGTCGGAGTCGGCACCGGCTCCTCCCCCTCAGCCGGGGACGCCTCGGCCGAGGACGCGCCCTCCGGCTCGTCCTCCAGGTCCAGCAGTTCCACCGCGCCGCGTCCCACCCCCGCCGCCAGCGCGGGCGGCAGGAAGGCCCAGAGCCGGGCGGTGCCCACGCCCTCCGGGTCCAGCCTGGCGGCCAGCTGCCGCGGGGTGGGCCGGGCGGCCGGGTCCTTGGCGAGGCAGTCGAGGACGACCGGCCGCAGCCGCTCGGGCAGCCCGGCCACGTCCGGTTCCTCGTGCAGCACCCGGTAGAGCAGGACGGCCGCGCTGACCCCCTCCCCGAAGGGGTGCACGCCGGTGGCGGCGAAGGCCAGCACCGCGCCGAGCGAGAAGACGTCCCCGGCCGGGCCGACCGGCTGTCCGTTCGCCTGCTCGGGTGACATGAAGCCCGGCGAGCCGACCACATAACCCGAACGAGTGAGGCCGCTGGCCGCGTCCAGCGCCCGGGCGATCCCGAAGTCGATCAGCCGCGGCCCGTCCAGGGTCAGCAGCACGTTGGACGGCTTGACGTCGCGGTGCACCAGGTCGAGTCCGTGCACGTGGGCGAGCGCCCCGGCGAGCCCGACCCCGAGGGCCCGGACGGCCGGTTCGGGCAGCGGCCCGTACTCCTGGACGGCCACGGTGAGCGCGGGGCCCGCCACGTAGCCGGTGGCGACCCAGGGCTGCTCGCCCTCGGTGTCCGCGTCCAGGACCGGCGCCGTCCAGGTGCCGCCGACCCGCCGGGCCGCGGTCACCTCCTGCCGGAACCGGGCGCGGAACTCGGCGTCGTCCGCCAGCTCCGGGCGCACCACCTTCACCGCGACGGTGCGCCCGCCCGCGGTCCGCCCGAGGTAGACCCGGCCCATCCCGCCCGAGCCGAGCCGCCGCAACAGCCGGTAGGCGCCCACCTGGCGCGGGTCGTCCGACCCCAGTGCCCGCATGCCCCGCACGCTCCCCTCGCACGCGCACGCGCGTCCCCGGGCGGGTGCCCGGCCGCGTGCGCCGCCGCCGGGGCGCCTCCCGCGGGCCACCGCCGGACGCGCCTCGGGAGCAGACCGTACCGGCCCGCCCCCGTCCGGCCCACCGACGGGACCGCCGCACCGCTCACCCGGGCCCCGACGGCACCGCCCGCACAGCTACCGCCACGGCCGCGAACACCGACGCCGACCACCAACCACCGGCACACCGGCACCGCCGACGCCGCGGCCGCGAACACCACCACCGCCAACCGGCAACCGGCAACCGCTCCCGCCTACAGCGGCAGCTCCGCCGGCTCCAGCAGCCGCACCGCCACGTCCGGCGCGAAGCCGCTGTCGTGCGCGACCCGTCGGGCGAACTCGGCGACGCCCGCGAGCTGCCGCTCGCCGAGCGAGAAGTCGAGCGCCTCGCTGAAGTACCGCTCCAGCACGTCCGCCCCGAAGGCCTCCCAGCGGGCGGCCTGCTCGGCGACCTTGGCGGCCTCCACCAGCGACAGGTCGCGGGACTCCAGGAAGGCCCGGTGCACCGCCGCGGTCAGCTCCGGACGGCGCTCGGCGAACTCCCGGCGCACCGCCCAGACCGCGAAGACGAACGGCAGGCCGGTCCACTCCTTCCACATCTCACCGAGGTCGTGGACGGTCAGCCCGAGATCGGCGGCCTGCCCGAGGTAGGCGCGCAGCGCCGGGTCGCCGATCAGGACGGCGGCGTCGGCCTCGGCGAGCATCGCACTGAGATCCGGCGGGCAGCTGAAGTACTCCGGGCGCACGCCCTCGCGCTCCTCCAGGAGCAGCCGGGCGAGCCGGACCGAGGTACGGCTGGTGGAGCCGAGGGCGACCCGGCGGCCGTCGAGGTCGGCGAGCGGCACCTTGCTCACGATCAGGCAGGACATCACCGGACCGTCGCTGCCGACCGCGATGTCGGGAAGGACCAGCAGGTCATCGGCGTTGCGGAGGTACTCCACGCAGGTGATCGGCCCGATGTCCAGGCCGCCGTCGACGAGCTGGTCGCTCAGCTTCTCCGGGGTGTCCTTGGTGAGGTCCAGATCGAGCAGATTGCCGGTCCTGGCGAGTCCCCAGTAGAGGGGCACGCAGTTCAGGAACTGAATATGGCCGACCCTGGGCCTGACCGGCGTGTTCTCCCCGGCCGGGGTGTTCCGGGGCTCCCGCGTTCGCGCGTCCGGTGTTTGTGCGTCCGGTGCTGCCACTGAGCCGCTCCTTGCTGTTCGTGCGCCTCCCCGCAGCGTATGCCCGCCGTTCACGACGGCTCGCACCGGCCGCCCGACACGCCACCACGCGCCCCCAACACGCCTTTCCGCGCCCGCTCCCGGCCTTACGACACGCGCCTTCCGTGCCGAAAGCGACCTCTGGTCGTCACAGCGGCCGCATGCTAGCGTTGCCCTCAGTTGCAGTTTGATTCCCCTTGCAGTACTTGAAGCCTGCGGAGCATGTAACCGCAGGCTTTTTGTAGTTTTTCAGCAATATCGAAAAACTTCGGACTCGTTCCGGAGGCAGGGCGATCAGCGCAGCGGACCGGGAGCCACACGGTGTGGTCCCCGACACGCATCGCAAGGAGAACGGCATGGCTCAGGGAACCGTCAAGTGGTTCAACGCTGAGAAGGGCTTCGGCTTCATCGCCCAGGAGGGCGGCGGCCCCGACGTCTTCGTTCACTACTCCGCCATCAACGCGAACGGCTTCCGTTCGCTGGAGGAGAACCAGACGGTCACCTTCGACGTCACCCAGGGCCCGAAGGGCCCGCAGGCGGAGAACGTCACCGCTGTCTGACCATCCTCTGATGATCTGATCGCTCGGGACCCCGACGGGTCCACCGGCGGCTCCCGACAGCCGTCACCATGAGCACAAGAGCAGTACCCAAGGGGGCCCGCCTTTCGGTGGGCCCCCTGCCTTTTCCGGACGGGCCTCCGCACGGACGGGTCTCCGCACGGACGGGTCTCCGCGCGGACACGCCCGGACGGAGACACGGACGGGCCCTCCCCCGTCACCGGGAGAGGGCCCTTCACCGCACGTCGGCCGGAACCGAGCCGAGCTCAGCGGGCCGAGAGACCAGCAGGCCGTCAGGCCGCAGCCGCCCCCTGGACGGCGACCTTCGGGGCGTCCGTGTCGTACAGGTCGCCCGAGGGGCTGTTGTACGCGGCGACGTCGAGGATCTTCTCCCGCGCGGCGACCACGACCGGCACCAGGACCTGGCCGGCGACGTTGGTCGCGGTGCGCATCATGTCCAGGATCGGGTCGATGGCGAGCAGCAGGCCGACGCCCTCCAGCGGCAGGCCCAGGGTGGACAGGGTGAGCGTCAGCATGACGATCGCACCGGTGAGGCCCGCGGTGGCGGCCGAGCCGACCACCGAGACGAAGGCGATCAGGATGTAGTCCTTGATGCCGAGCTCGATGTTGTAGACCTGGGCGACGAAGATCGCGGCGATCGCCGGGTAGATCGCGGCGCAGCCGTCCATCTTGGTGGTCGCGCCGAACGGGACCGAGAACGACGCGTACTCGCTCGGGACGCCGAGGCGCTCGGTGACGCGGCGGGTGACCGGCAGGGTGCCGACCGAGGAGCGCGAGACGAAGGCCAGCTGGATCGCGGGCCAGGCGCCCTTGAAGAAGTGCAGCGGGTTGAGGCCCGCGGCGAAGCGCAGCAGCAGCGAGTAGACGACGAACAGCACCAGCGCGCAGCCGACGTAGATGTCGAGGGTCAGCGTGGCGAAGGGCTTGAGCAGGTCCCAGCCGTACTTGGCGACGGACTTGCCGATCAGGCCGAGGGTGCCGAGCGGGGAGAGCCGGATGACCCACCACAGGGCGGTCTGGGTCAGCTCCAGCACGGACTCGCTGAGCTTGAGGACCGGCTCGGCCTTGGCGCCGAGCTTGATGATCGCCGCGCCGACCACGACCGCCATGAAGACGATCTGCAGCACGTTCACCTTGGCGAAGGCGTCGACGACGTTGGTCGGGAAGATCCCGGTCAGGAAGTCGATCCAGGTGCCCTTGGAGTCGAGCGCCTTGAGGCCCTCGGTCTTCAGGTTGGTGCCCCGGCCGGGGTTGGTCAGCAGGCCCAGGCCCAGGCCGATGGCGACCGCGATCAGCGAGGTGATCATGAACCAGAGCAGCGTGCGGGTGGCCAGCCGGGCCGCGTTGGTGACGTTGCGCAGGTTGGCGACGCTCACCACGATCGCGGTGAACACCAGCGGCGGGACGGCCAGCTTGAGCAGCTGGACGAAGATCTTGCCGATGGTCTCCAGGGTGGTGGCCAGCCAGGAGATGTCGGCGGCCCGGGCCAGGTAGCCGAGGCCGACGCCGAGCACCAGGCCGGCGACGATCTGCACCCAGAACGGTGTCTTGCGGATACGGGCGAGCACGGACGGCGACGAGGTCGCCTCGGGCGCTGTGGACATGGGGGTGCGACTCCGGGGGAGGGCGTTGCTGAACGGTGAGGTGTGCGGTGGAGCGGGCGGCACGGCGCGGGGCCGGACGGGAGGGTCGGGGCCCCCGGTCAGGGGCGTGCCGCCGCGGTACAGCTCAGGTCGGTGCGGCTCAGGAGGGTGCAGCTCGGGGCGGTGCAGCTCATGGCGCGACAACGGCGCGGACGGTCCACGGCGCCGGTCAGAGCGCACGGGCGGGCGGCATCGGGCAGCGTGCCCGGGCCGTGCGTCCGCAGTGCGTCTGAGGCTGTCATGGCCGATACGTTAGCAGTAAAGGTTTGAGATGTTCAAAGTACTTGTTTGAGATCGAGCCAACTCCCTCCGCATCCGCACGTCACCCCGGACCGTGACTCCGGGCACGAACGAAGCTGACGCCCCATCAGTCCGGATCGCAGGCTCGGTTGACCGCCGAGCAGTTATACGTATAACTTTGTTGACGTCCCCGCCCCCGCCTGCCCGACCGGAGAAGACACCGATGGGCTACCTCGCCCTGCTCCGCGCCCCGCACGTCACCCGTCTGCTCCTCGGCACCCTGCTCGGCCGCCTGCCCGCCGGCATGACCGCCCTGGTGATCGCCCTCGCCCTGCGCGAGGCCGGCGCGCCGTACGGGCGGATCGGGCTGGCCACCGCCGCGTACGCGATCGCCGCGGCCGTCGGCGGGCCGGTGCTCGGACGGATCGTGGACCGCACCGGGCAGCCGCGTGTGCTGCTCGCCTCGGCACTGGTGGCCGGCGGCGGGTACGCGCTGCTCGCACTCGCCCCCGCCTCCCCGCTCGCCGCACCGGTCGGCGCCGCGATCGCCGGCCTCGCGATGCCTCCGCTGGAGCCCTGCCTGCGCTCGCTCTGGCCGGACGTCGTCGAGGAGGAGCAGCTCGACACCGCCTACGCCTTCGACTCCGCCTCGCAGCAGATCCTCTACGTCGCCGGACCGCTGGCCGTCGCCGGGATCGCCGGTCTGTTCAGCCCGGTCGCCGCGCTCTGGGTGGCCGCCGGGCTCGGCCTGGCCGGCGCGCTGATCGTGGCCACCGCCGCACCGGCCAAGGCCTGGCGCGCCCCGGTCCGCGCGCACTCCGCCGGGCTGCTCGGCCCGCTGCGCTCCCCCGGCCTGGTGCTGCTGCTGGTCGGACTGGCCGGGGCCGGCTGGGCGGTCGGCGCCCAGAACGTGCTGTTCATCGCCTACGCCGAGCACCACGAGGGTGGGCTGCCGGGCGGCGCGGGCACCCTGCTGGCGCTGGCCGCGCTCGGCGGACTGCTCGGCGCGCTCGCCTACGGCGCGGTCAAGTGGCGGCACACCACCGCCACCCGCACCTGGGTGATGGCGCTCGCGATGGCCGCCTCCTACCTGCCGCTGGTCGCGCTGCCCGGGCCGTACCCGATGGCCGCGCTGGCCTTCCTGTCCGGGGTCATGCTGGCGCCGCTGCTCGCGGCGGCGTTCGTCCTGGTCGCCGAGCTGGCGCCGACCGGCACGGTCACCGAGGCCTTCGCCTGGCTGGTGACGCTGTTCGCCACCGGCAACTCGCTCGGCTACGCGGTCTCCGGCAACCTCGCCGAGGACTCGCTGCGGCCGGTCGCGCTCTGCGCGGCGGGCGGCATCGCGCTCGGCGGGCTGCTGCTGTTCGGCGCCAGGCGCTGGTTCCGCGCGGCGCCCGTCACGCCCGTCGCCGTGGCCCGGCCCGTCCCGGTGGGCTGAGCCCGCCCCATGAACGACCGCGCCCACCGGTGGTCTGGCCGGTGGGCGCGGTCTCTTCCGTTCTGGCTACGGGCCTACGGGTGATCAGCTGTGGCGGCCCCGGCGGCCCCAGGCGATCACGGTGAACAGCACGCCGCAGCCGAGGACGGCGATGCCGAGCACGGCCGGCAGCCATCCGGCCCCACCCGTGCCGGGCAGCTCGCCACCGTGGCTCGGCGACGGGTGCGGGCCGTGCGTCGGTGACCAGGGCTCACCCGTGGTCGGGCTCCAGCTCGGCGACGGGCTGTGGGTCGGGCTGTGGGTCGGGCTGTGGGTCGGGCTGTGCCACGGGCTCCCCGTCGGCGACGGCGAGCCCGTCGGGGACGGCGACGAGGTCGGCGACGGCGAGCTCGTGGGCGACGGCGACGAGGTGGGCGAAGGCGAGCTCGTCGGTGAAGGCGAGGGCGAGTTCGTGGGCGAAGGCGAGTTCGTCGGCGAAGGCGACGGCGAACTCGCCAGGACCAGCCCCATGTCCAGGTCCAGGTCCTGCTGCCCGCCCGCGAGCCGCACCGTCTGGGTGAGCCCGGTGGCCGGGTCGGCGTCCGAGTCCAGCGCCGGATCCGTCCCGGCGTGCTGCACGGTGACCTTCGCCCCCTTCGGGATGGTCGCCAGGTCGAAGCGCACCGCGTACTGCCCGTCCGGCAGCTTGTCGAACAGGTAGTGCCCGCCGCCGTCCGTCACCGTGGTGACGGGCTTGCCCATCTTGTCCCGGACCGGCTGCCCGGCCCCGTCCAGCAGCTCCACCCGGACACCGGGGACTCCCGGGTCGCCCGGCTTCTGGATGCCGCTGCCGTCGCGGTCGACCCAGACGAAGTCGCCGAGCGAGTTGTTCGGCGGCACCGGCGCCTGCACGCCGACGCCGACCTTGGCGGGCTCGGCGGGCAGCAGCGGACTGCCGGTGGAGTCGGTCGCGGTGTAGGCGAAGCTGTTCCAGGCGAAGTCGGCGTTGCCGGCGTCCACCGAGGCGACCATCGACCAGGTCAGGGTGAACAGCCCGCCGGCCGGCAGGGTGCCGGGGCGGCGGACCCGGAACCAGGTGGCGTTGCCCGGTCCGGGGAAGGCGGTGCTCCACTGCGCGCCGGCGTCGCACGGCCCGGGCACGGTGATCGCGCCGGTCAGACAGGGGTTCGGCGAGGTGGTGTACTCGATCACCACGGTCGGGTCGCTGGAGGTCAGCGGCTGGGTCAGCGAGGGCGTCCAGGCGGAGCCGCGCGGGACGTCCTCGCGCAGCACGTACGAGTCGCCCGGGGTGGGCAGCTTGTCGTACGCGATGAACTCGGTGACCGGGTCGGGCGAGTCGTTGCGGACGGTCAGCCGGTAGGAGATGCCGCCGCCGGGGGTGGTGGTGCCGGTGCTGGCGTAGTCCTTGTCGAGGTCGCCCTTGACCTCCTTGAAGGAGCGCAGCACGGCCGGGACCTGCACCTCGACCTGGGAGGAGGCGTGGCAGACGGTCTCGGTGGTGTCGCCGTTGCCGTTGACGTCGTTGCTGTCCGGCACTCCGCCGTCGGTGCCGAAGTAGAAGCAGGAGACCGGCGCGGTGGCGCCCTCGGTGGTGACGTACACGTCGTTGGTGAGGGTGCCGGGCTGGGCGCTGCCGGCCACCTGGACGTCGATCAGGGTGCGGTAGGCCCGGTGGTCGTTGAGGTACATCATGTCGGGCGCGCCGGCCGGCCAGGTCATCTTGAGCAGCTGGCGGCCGTTCGCTCCGGGCAGCACCTGGACGGACTGCGGGGCGACGGACTCCGCGTAGGCGGGGTTGCGGCGGGCGCTGCCGTCCACGTAGACGAGGCCGGGCGGCAGCAGGTCGTACATGACGAGCGGGGTGGCCAGGGTACGGCCGGTGCGGTTGTAGGGGACGACCTCGAAGGTGGCGATGCCGCCGGGGGCGAGGACGGCGCCGGCGGTGGTGGTCTTGGCGGCGCCGAGGTTGGTGGTCGCGGTGACGGTGGTGTCGGCGCAGGCGCTCGCCGAGGAGGTCTCGCCCGCGGCGTCGGTGCCGGTCACGTCCACGCAGTTGTGCAGCGGGGTGGGCGCGGGGCGGCCGTCGTGGCCGGGGGTGACCACCTGGGCGTGGAGCCGGACGGCGTTGCCCGGGGTCCAACCGGTGGGGATCGGGCCGTTCCAGGCGAAGCGCAGCCCGTCCAGCCAGCGGCCGGCCGGAATGCCGATCACGTCGTTGACCGGGTCGCCGGCGCCCTCGGCGAAGGTGATCCAGCGGGAGGTGGAGCCGTTGAACGGGCCACCGGGGGTGAAGGTCTGCCAGGCCGGGTCGCCGTTCAGCCGGTACTGCAGGGTGAGGACGATGCTGGCGGGGTTCCACTCCGACAGCTGGAGGGCCTGCGGGAACAGCCAGTCGTAGAGGCCCGGGGTGGTGCCGGAGCCGGGGTCGGTCATCACCAGGCTGGTGGCGGGCCCGGCGGTGTTGCCGGGGTACAGGTTGATGGAGGCGATGTTGCCGGAGACGACCGTGCTGTCCCACTGCTTGGCCGCAGTGACCTGGATGCCGGTGGCGGGCGGCTGGAAGGTGTTGGTCTGCGCGGTGGCGGTGGACAGGTCGCGGATCGGCTCGGGGCCGAGCGGGTCGCCTTGCAGGACCACGGAGTTGGTGGAGGTGGTGCCGCTGGGGAAGGTCGGGTCGGGGTAGTTGACGACCAGCACGCCGGGGATGCGGCAGCCGGCCTGGCCGTTGCCGGACCGGAACGCGCCGATGTCGTAGGTCCAGCGGTCCGGGTTGTCCGGGTCCTGGGTCCAGCCGGGCGAGCGGCCGGCGTCGACGACCGCGCCGGGCGGCAGGGTGTCGACCAGCCGGCTGGCGTCCAGGTCGACGTTGGGGACGCCGGAGGTGGAGCAGGCGCTGAACTGGTAGGTGACCGAGCGGCCGTCCTGGCTGCTGGTCTGGACGCCCTTGGTGACCTTGTAGTCGGGCTGGACGACCGCGGTGGTGGTGGCCGAGCCGGTCTGCGGGGTCTCCCCGTCGGCGGTCAGCGTGGCCGAGTTGACGGTGCTGGTGTTGTTCGGGGTGGTGAAGTTGGGGAACTTGAGCACGACCTTGACGGTCGCGGTGGTGCCCGGGGTGAGGGTGAGCAGCTTGATGTCGAGGGTGCCGCCGACCGTCCCCGCGGCCGGCACGGTGGAGTCCGCGACGTCCACGGTGGACCCGTCCGGAACCCAGCCGACGAACTCCATCCCGGCGGGGAGGCTGTCGGTGATCCGGCCGTTGGTGCAGTCGGTCACCGAGCAGGTGTAGCGCAGGGTGTAGGTGACGTTCTCGCCGGGCGCCACGGTGGCCCGGTCCACCGTCTTGGTGAAGGTGACGGCGGCTTCGGCGGGCGGGGCGGTGAGGGTGCCGGTGAGCAGGGTGCCCACGAGGAGGCCGAAGGCCGCGGCCGTTCGGGCTGCTCTGGACAGGCGTGGGGTTCGTGGTCGGGACGTCCGCATGCCGGAATCTCACCGTCCGCTCGCGCCGGTGCACCGACGACGCGAGAAGGACTGACCGGTAATCACCTGTTCGAACTAATCCGACAGATGGACACGGCCCCCGAGGGGTCCCACCGCCCGGAGGACCTGTGCCAAGCGGCCCTGCGCCGAGCGGCCCTGCGCCGAGAGGCCTTACGCCGCGGCAGTGGAGGCCCGGAGCACCAGCGAGGTGGCCAGCGGCGCCACCGGCTCCACCCGTTCCCCCCGCAGCAGGCCCGCCAGCGCGGCCGCGCCCGCCCGGCCCAGCTCCTCGCCGGGCAGGTCGACGGTGGTCAGCGGCGGGGAGAGCAGCGCGGCCACCGCGACGTTGTCCATCCCGACCACGGAGAGGTCCTCCGGCACCCGCAGTCCCAGCGCGGCGGCGGCCTGGTAGACGCCGGAGGCGACCACGTCGTCGTCGCAGATCACCGCGCGCGGCCGGTCCGCCGGGGCGAGCAGCCGGTCGGCCACGGCCCGCGCGGCCCGGTGGCCCTCGTTCAGGCTCACGCCCAGCTCCACCACGTCCAGGCCGAGTCCGCGCACCGCCCGCTCGAAGGCGGCCTGTCGCACCCGGAAGGTGTACGCGGCGTGGGTGGAGCGCAGCCGGCCGATCCGGCGGTGGCCGAGGGCGGCCAGGTGCTCGACGGCGGCCCGCATCCCGCCGGCCACGTCCAACTCGACGGTCGGGCGGGCCCGGTCGGTGCCCGGGTCGGCGTCCAGGAAGACGGCGGGGGTGTCGGCGGGCAGCTCGCCGAGCTGGCTGTCGTCCGGGGAGCAGATCAGCAGGCCGTCGAAGCGGCCCGCGGTGGCGGCCTCGGCGAGGGTCGCACTGCCCCAGCCCGAACTGACCACCACGGCCAGCCCGTTGCGGCCGGCCTCCTGGTGGACGCCCTCCAGCACCCGGCCGAAGAACGGGCCCTGCAGGTTCGGCACGGCCAGCAGGATCATTCCGCTGCGGCCCAGTCGCAGCTGCCGGCCGGCCGCCTGCGGGCGGTAGCCGAGGCTGCGCGCGGCCTCCCGGACCCGCTCCCGGGTGGCCTCGGAGACCCGGCGGCCGGCCTCGGCGCCGGAGAAGACCAGCGACACGGTGGCCTGGGAGACCCCGGCCAGCCGGGCCACGTCCCGCCCGGTGGGCCGGCGGACGGGGGCCGGCCAGGTGCCGAGCGAGCTGTCCGCGGCGGACTGCCCGGGCGGCGCGGACTCCGGGGTCGCGGGCACCTCGGCGGGCAGGTCGGCGGGCGCGTCGGCCGGGAGGTCGGCCGGAAGGTCGGCGGACACGGTGGCGGGGGCGCGGTGGGCGGGGCCGGGGATCAGTTCTGACCGGCGGACGCGGCGCGGGCGGCGTCGTCCGCGGCGTCCTCCATGGCGTCCCGCTCCGCGTTGCGCGTGCGCATCCCGGCGACCTTGCCGCTGATCTGCGCGGACATCTCGTCGCGCTGCTTGCTCAGCAGCGCGTAGCTGAGCGGCGCGGAGGCGACCGCGGCCAGCAGGAACAGGAAGATCATGCCCGTCTGACCGCTGACCGGGATGACCTGGAAGTGTCCGAGCAGCAGGGCGACCAGCAGGCAGCCGAGGAAGATGCTGACCCGCATGGAGGTGTAGCGGAGCGTGGCGTGCGACTTCGCCGGGCCGTTGCTGCTCACTGGGGACACATCCTTCTCGTTCGCGGCGGCGGGTCCTGCCGGGGTCGGTCCACCAGTCAAGCATGCCTGACGGCAGACGCGGGCCGGAGGTCACCCACCGCGGCCGTCCGCTCCCGTGACAGAAGCCGTCCGCTCCCGTCCGGGGCGGGGTCAGCGCAGGTCGAGCCACATCGTGATGTCGTCGCGGTCGTCCCCGGGAGCGACCCGGATCGCGCCCGGCACCCGGCCGACCTCCCGGTAGCCGCTGCGGGCGTAGAAGTCCTCCAGCCCCAGGCCCCCGCGTGCGGTGAGCCGCAGCGACTGCAGGCCCCACTGCCTGGCGATCCGCTCGGCCTCGGCGAGCAGCCGGGCGCCGTGGCCGAGGCCCTGGAAGTCGGGGTGCACCATGACCCGCTTGAGCAGCCGCCAGTGCTCCATCGGCCCGAACCGCATCGACGCGAAGAACAGCACGCCGACCAGCCGGCCGGTGTCGCCGTCTCGCGCGGCCAGCAGCCGGTCCGGGCCGTCCGGCCCGACCCCGGCGAACTGGTGGTCGGCGGTGTCCCACACCTCCTCCTCGGTGACCGGGGCCACGAAGCCGACCGCGCCGCCGGCATTGGTGACGTCGGTCCAGAGCCGGACGATCTCCGTCCGCAGGTCGGGGTCGAGCTTGGGGTCCAGGGTGAAGGTGAGCGCCATGAAACGGAGCCTAGACCTCCGCGGTGACGGCCTTCCCCTGAGCACCGGTGGCACCGGTGGCACCACCAGGACCGGCAGCACCGACGGCCCCCGGCCCGCCGGGCCGCCCGGTGCGCAGCGCCAGGCAGAGCCCGACCGCGACCGCGCACAGCCCGCCGGCGGCGTACCAGGTCAGGTCGTAGTTCCCCAGCGCGTCGCGGGCCAGACCGGCCAGCCCGGCGACGACGGCCGCGCCGATCTGGTGGCTGGCCAGCACCCAGCCGAAGACGATCGGGGCGTCCTCGCCGAAGTGCCGGCGGCAGAGCGCGACGGTCGGCGGCACGGTGGCGACCCAGTCCAGGCCGTAGAAGACCACGAAGGCGAGGATCGGCGGCTGCAGCGATCCGGCCATCAGCTGCGGCAGCAGGAGCAGGGACAGGCCGCGCAGCCCGTAGTAGACGGTCAGCAGCATCCGGGAGTCGACCCGGTCGGTGAGCCAGCCGCTGAAGACGGTGCCGACCACGTCGAAGACGCCGATCAGCGCGAGCAGGCTCGCGGCGGTGGTGACCGGCATGCCGTGGTCGTGCGCGGCCGGGATGAAGTGGGTGCCGACCAGCCCGGCGGTGGTGGCGCCGCAGATCGCGAAGGAGCCGGCCAGCAGCCAGAACGCCCGGGAACGGGCGGCGTCGCGCAGCACCCGCAGCGAGCGGGCCAGGGCGCGGCCGTCGGTGGCGGCGGCGGGCGGCTCCTCCTCGGTGGCGCCGTACGGGAGCAGGCCGAGGTCGGCGGGCCGTTCGCGCATCAGCAGCAGGACCGGGACGGCGACGGCGGTGGCGGCGAGCGAGACCACGACCACGGCCGAGCGCCAGCCGTGCTGTTCGACCAGCCAGGCGCCGACCGGCAGGAAGACCAGGTTGCCCGCCGCGCCGGCGGCGGTCAGCACCCCGGTGACCAGGCCCTGGCGGGCCCGGAACCAGCGGCCGGTGATGGTGGTGGCGAAGGCGCCGGCCATCGAGCCGCTGCCGAGGCCGACCAGCACGCCCCAGCAGAGCACCAGTTGCCAGGGTTCGCGCATCAGCATGGTGAGGCCGGAACCGACCGAGATGGTCAGCAGCGCGCAGACCACCACCAGGCGCACCCCGAACCGGTCCATCAGGGCGGCGGCGAAGGGGGCGGTGAGGCCGTAGAGGGTCAGGTTGACGGAGGTGGCGCTGGAGATCGTCCCGAGCGACCAGCCGAACTCGTTGTGCAGGGCGTCCATCATCAGGCTCGGCGTGGAGCGGAAGCCGGCCGAGCCGAGCAGGACGAGCAGGGAGACGCCGGCCACCACCCAGGCGTAGTGCACCCGGCGGCGCGGGGCGGGTGTGGCGGCGGGGGCGGGTGTGGCGGCGGGTGTGGCGGCGGCGGGTGTGGCGGCGGCGGGTGTGGCGGCGGCGACGGATGTGGAGGCGGGGGCGGGCGTGGGGGCGCTGCGTTCGGTCACCCGGACGAGTGTCCCGGTCCGCCCGGACCGGGACGAGTGGCCTGAACGACAGCTTTCGCAAGAATCGGGCCACGGCCCGGCGTACGCTGGCCCGGACCCACCGACACCCGAGGGGACGACATGGCGCACCTGGTCGCGGTACTCGCCCTGGAGGGCGCGATCGCCTTCGAACTCGGCATCCCGGCCCGCATCTTCGGCGGCGCCAAGGACCCGGACGGGCGGCCGTACTACGAGGTGGCCACCTGCACGCTGGACGGGCGGCCGATCGCCACCAGCGCCGACTTCCGGGTCATGGTCGACCACGGGCCGGAACTCCTGGCGCGGGCCGACACGGTGGTGGTCCCGGCCTCCGCCGACTCCGGCCCGGCGGTCGCCGACGCCTGCTTCACCCCCGAGCTGGCCGCCGCGCTGGCCCGGATCCGGCCCGGCACCCGGCTGATGTCGATCTGCACCGGCTCCTTCGTGCTGGCCGCGGCCGGCCTGCTGGACGGCCGCCCGGCCACCACCCACTGGCGCTACACCGAGCGCTTCGCCCGCCTGTTCCCCCGGGTACGGCTCGATCCGGACGTGCTCTACACCGACGACGGCGACGTCCTCACCTCCGGCGGGGTCGCGGCCGGCGTGGACCTCTGCCTGCACGTGGTGCGCCGGGACCACGGCAGCGCGGTGGCCAACGCGGTGGCCCGCAACTGCCTGGTGCCGCCGTGGCGGGAGGGCGGCCAGAAGCAGTACGTCGAGGCCCCGAGCCCGGTGGACGCCGGCGGTCCCGGCACCGCGGCCGTGCGCGCCTGGGCGCTGGAGCACCTGGACCAGCCGCTCGCGCTGAGCCGGCTCGCCGACCGGGCGGGCATGAGCGTACGGACCTTCACCCGGCGCTTCCGGGAGGAGACCGGCGCCAGCCCCGGCCAGTGGATCACCACCCAGCGCACCGAACGGGCCCGCCAGCTGCTGGAGCGGACCGATCTGTCGATCGACCAGATCGCGCGGGAGTCCGGCTTCGGCACCGCCGCCTCGCTCCGGCTCCAGCTGCGCGGACGGCTCGACGTGGCGCCGAGCGCCTACCGGCGCACCTTCCGCACCGCTCCCCGGTAGGGGGTCGCCGGTACGGCCGGTACGGTCCGCGGCGACCGCCCGGATCGTTACGTCCCGGTGGCCGGATTCCGACGCTCCACGGCGACACATCGGATGGCGGCAGGCCGCGCGCGCCCCTAGCGCTGAGCCGCCTGCCGCCATCCGATCGCGACGCTCGGGCCCTGAACCCGCGCCGCGGCCCCCGCACTCGCCGAGGAGCGGCCCGTGACCGGCACTCGCGGCCCCCCTCGCTGACACGTACCCCCTGGACAGCGGCACCGCGGCGGTGGACGGACGACCCCTCGGCGTCCCCTCGCGACGGAGAGCCGCACCCAAGCGTGATCAGTCGGATACGTCACGTCAATGGGTAGTCGGAAATTCGGAATGGTTGCGTCACCTTTCGGCCGGTGATCGCCACGGATCCCCGGCCGTCGCGACAGCCGCTATTGCGCCAAAGCCGCCCAGTCCACGTCGGCCAGCGGATCGGCGGGCCGGGCGTCGGCGCCGATCTCGCACCAGACCCGCTTGCCCGAGCCGTCCGGGTACCAGCCCCAGCGCTCGCAGAGCAGCTCGACCAGCTCCAGGCCGCGCCCGTTGGTCGCGTCCTCGTCCGCCCCGGCGTGCCGCGGGGCGGGAGCGGTCTCGCTCGCGTCCGCGACCTCCACCCGCAGCGGAACGGCCGGTCCGCCCTCCGCCGGTCCCCCGGTCATCGGCAGGCAGAGTCTCAGCACGGCCGGACAGCCGGTGTGCACCACGGCGTTGGTCACCAGCTCGGAGACCACCAGCACCACCGTCTCGGCCATCGGCGCGTCCGGGTCCACCCCGTGGTTCAACAGCCGCGAGCGCACCCAGCGACGGGCCCGGCCGACCTCGGCGGGGTCCGCCTGCACCGCCAGCTGTACCTGAAGAACCTGCACCGCTCCACCACCCGCACTCGCAGTTCGGCCTAGTCCCGATCGGGCCGGATCCTCCGGCCGGCGGGCCCTCGCACTCCGCCCGGCGCCACCCGAGCCGCACCCGGGCGACCGCCCGGCCCGTCCACCGCGCCCACTCGCCGGCGCCGACCCGTCGGTCGCGCGACGGCCGCGACCCGAATACGCCTCAGGATGGGCGGGCGGACGGACCGCAGCAAGCGCTTCGGGCATATTCCAGCGATCGGGGGACAGGGCAGTGCATACTGCCCCGCTCACTCTCGCGAGCCTCGTACCGGCGATCGTCCGGCCCGGGCCGACCCGCCGGTCCCGCAGTCCGGAACCTACCGCCGCGCGCCCCCGGCGCCCCGCCCGCCACTCGCGAACCACCCGTGCGACATATGTCCAGGGGCTCTCGAACAGCGGCATCGGCGGACGGTCCCACCAGCGGACCGTCGCACCGTCCGACGACCCCGCCCGCGCCGCGATCCGCGAGGACGGATTCCGTTCTTGCCGGATTCCCTCCGCCGCGGAGCGACCGCAAGATACCGTTGGGTAAGCCAGCGACCCCGGGCAGGAGGGTGGTTCCCGATGGCCACCCCGGAGCGGCCCCCGCGCTGGGACGAGCAGGTGCAGCGCCGCCTCGCGCGCGGCGAGGAGACCGCGCTCGGCGAGCTCTACGACCAGCTCGCACCGATGGTGCACGGCCTGGCCGGACGGATACTGGCCGACCCGACCGCCGCCGCCCAGCTCACCCGGGAGATCTTCGCCCACGTCTGGGAGCACCCCGAGGACTTCGACCCCGCCCGGGGCACCCTGCGCTCCTGGCTCGGCGCGCTCACCCACCGCCGCGCCGTCGAACGGCTGCGGGCCCGGCGGGCCGCCGAGCACGGACCGGGCGAGGACGGCCGGGGCACCGAGGACGAGATCCGCGCGGTGGCCACCGCCGCACGCGTCCAGTACGTGGTCGACTCCCTGCCCCGATCCCTGCGGGAGACCATCGCCGTGACCTACTACGACGGCCGCACCTACCGGGAGACGGCCCGGCTGCTCGGCATCGGCGAACAGGCCGCCAAGCAGCGGATGCGGCTCGGACTGGAGCTGCTGGCCACCGAACTGGCCGAGGAACGCGCCCGCCAGGACGAGGCCGGGAACGGGGAGACGTGAGCAGCACTGAGGAGCGGCACGACGCCCTGCGCTCGCTGCTCGGCGCCTGGGCCCTCGGCGCCTGCCCGGCCGGCGAGGCCGCCGAGCTGGAGCAGCACCTGAGCGCCTGCCCGGAGTGCGCCGAGGAGGCGGCCCGGCTGCGCGACGCGGCCGGCTGGCTCTCCCTGGACGAGCCGCTGGACCAGCCCGGCCCGCTGCGCCAGCAGGTGCTCGACTGGTGCCTGGGCCGCCGCCCGGCCGAACTGCCCGTCCCCTCCTGGGGCATGCCGTACACCGCGGAGACCGCCAAGCTCGACGCGCTGCTGCGCGACCTGGGCCCGGAGGAGTGGCAGGAGGTGGCCGAACTGCCGTGGCACGGCGGCACCGAGCGGCTGCGCCCGGCCGAGGTGATCGGCCGGCTGACCGCCGTGGACGGCTTCCTGGCGCTCGCCCTCGGCCTGCCCGACCCGGTGCCGGCCGCTCCCGGCGAGGCCTTCGCGGCCGCCGCGGCCACCGGACGGCGGGTGCCGCCGCAGGACCCGGCGCCCTCGGCCCCGGTGCCGCGCGTCCCGCCGCAGGGCGGCCCGTACGGCGCGATCACCGCGCGCACCGCCCGGCTGCTCGCCGACCAGGGCGCCCTGCCGCCGCAGTCGGTGCGCTCCCGGTGGCGGCGGCAGACCCACGACCTGGTGCGCGGCGCCGCGCTCGCCCCGCAGGGCAACACCCCGGTCGACTACGGCTGCGGCGTGCTGCCGCTGCGCGACGCCTTCGTGGACCGCGCCCTGGAGTGCTACGTGCACGGCGAGGACGTGGCCCGCGCGGTCGCCTACCCGTACGACCCGCCGTCGCCGCAGCACCTGCGGCAGATGGTGGAGCTGGTGGTCCGGATGCTCCCCCGGGCGCTGGCCGGACTGCGCGCCGCCCGCCCCGAGCACGCCGGGGCGCCGGGCGCACCGGCCGGCGCGGGCCCGGCCGGGCGTCGGCGGCTGCGGCTGGTCGTCGACGGCCCGGCGAGCGGCGAGTGGCTGGTCCCGCTGGACGGCGGCGGCCCGGACGGCGTGGACGGCCCGGCCGGCCCGGAGACGGGGCGGGCCGGCGGGGAGCCGGTGGCCTCGATGGTGCTGGACGGCCTGGAGCTCTGCCAGTTGGCTGCCGCGCACCGCGACCCCGACCGGCTGCCGGTCGGCGAGCACGGTGACCGGGCCGCGGTCCGCGAGGTGCTGCACGCGCTCCCGCTGCTGTCGCGGCCGTAACCGCGGGCAGGGGTTCGAAAACGGGCCGGGCCCCGGAGCGGCCGCTACGCGAAGACGACCGTCCGGGTGCCGTCCAGCAGCACCCGGTGCTCGCTGTGCCACTTCACCGCGCGGGCCAGCGCCTGGCACTCGACGTCCCGGCCGAGCGCGACCAGCTGGTCCGGGCTGACGTCGTGGGTGACCCGGGCCACCTCCTGCTCGATGATCGGGCCCTCGTCCAGGTCGGCGGTGACGTAGTGGGCGGTGGCGCCGATCAGCTTCACGCCGCGGGCGTGGGCCTGGTGGTACGGCTTGGCGCCCTTGAAGCTCGGCAGGAAGGAGTGGTGGATGTTGATCACGCGGCCGGACAGCTCGGTGCACAGCTGGTCGGAGAGCACCTGCATGTAGCGGGCCAGCACGACCAGTTCGACGTCCTCCTTGGCGACCAGGTCCAGCAGCCGCCGCTCGGCCTCCGCCTTGGTGTCCCTGGTGACCGGGATGTGGTGGAACGGGATGCCGTAGCTCTCGGTCAGGTCCTGGAGGTCGGTGTGGTTGGAGACCACCGCGACGATCTCCACCGGCAGGGCGCCGATCCGGGTGCGGTAGAGCAGGTCGTTCAGGCAGTGCCCGAACTTGCTGACCATCAGGACGATCCGCATCCGCTCCTCGGTCGGGTGGATCTGCCACTCCATCCCGAAGGAGGCGCCGATCGCCGCGAAGCTGGCCCGCAGCTTGTCGGCGGTGACCGGCTCGGCCGCGGAGAAGTGCACCCGCATGAAGAACAGCCCGGTGCCGGCGTCCCCGAACTGCTGGCTGTCCATGATGTTGCAGCCGGTCATGAAGAGGTAGCTGGAGACAGCGTGGACGATGCCCTGCTTGTCGGGGCACGACAGCGTGAGGACGTACTGGGCGCTGGCCGGCTGCTGTTCCACTGGGGGTATCCCGTTCTGAGCTCGTGACGTGCGTGGACGGCCCAGCGTGTCACATCCTGGACAGCCGCCGCCGCGCTGCCCGTACTGCGGGACGGGCCGTCCCGGCCGGCCGGGACGGCCCCGCACGACGGGGGCGGCCCGTACGACGAGGCGGCCCCGGGTCTCAGACCTGGGTGAGGATGCGCAGCACGTCCAGCGACTTGGGCGCCGCGTCCGGGTCGTCCCCGTCGTTGGCGGCCAGCAGCGCGTGCGCCTCGCGGGCGGCCCGGACGGTCTCCGGCCAGCCGGGGTGGCCGAGGTAGGCGGAGGCCGGGGCGTCGGCGCCGACCTCGTGCAGCATCTGCACGGCCCGCAGCACCGCGACGTCGACCAGCGCGGCCTCGGCGGAGTCGCGGAAGATCGTTCCCACGTACTTCTCGGCGGACCAGCGGTCCAGCCAGGTGTCCTCGACCAGCCGGTAGACGGCGTCGGTCACGTCGCCGTACCCCTCCCGGCCGGTCAGCCAGGCCTCCTGCTGGAAACCGGGGTCGGACAGCATGTGCAGCGCCGAGCGCAGTCGGGCTCGCCAGCGCCACCAGGGCAGGTCGTTGTGCGGCATGCCGCCCATGGTGCTGGAGCGGTGGCCCGGACGAGAAGGGTTTCGGGCGGACCGATGCGAAGAATCTGTGCTGGCGGACATGGTGAACGATCGTACGTTCCCCGTCTGTTCGTACTCCACTCGCGATCTACACGCGTACCGATCCGGAGTTCAGCCGTCGTTTGCCGACCGTTCGCATTTCTGCCCTCTCGGCTTGTGGCACCGGGGCTTGGCTGTTTCCGGTGCGCCGGAGTGCGCCCCAGAGAGGGAAGGTCGATGACCAGCCGAAGGGACTCGTTCCGGGCCCGCCCAACGATCGGGCGGCGTGCCCGCCGCCGTCCGATCGCCGCCGCCGCCACCGCCGCGGCTCTGCTCCCCACCCTCTTCTCGGCCTCCGCGTGCGGCGGACCGGCCGATGCTTCCACCAGCGGCAGCGAGCTGACCGTGATGACCTGGGCCCCGTCCGGCACCGGCTCGGCCGACCGGCCGGGCATGACCGCGCTCGCCTCCGCCGTCGGCCAGGACGTCAACATCAAGGGCGGACTGAACGGGCACCGGCTGCGGGTGCTCACCTGCAACGAGCACAACAGCGCCGACGGCGCCCGGGCCTGCGCCCAGCAGGCGGTGGACGCCAAGGTGGTCGCCGTGATCGGCTCCTACAGCCAGTGGGGCGACGCCTTCATGCCGGTGCTGGAACGCGCCGGCATCCCGCTGATCGGCGGGTACGGACTCTCCCAGCCCGAGTTCGCCAGCCCGCTGTCCTACCCGGTCGACGGCGGCATGCCCGCGCTGATCGCCGGCAACGGCCGCCAGCTGGTGGACGCCGGCTGCAAGAGCGTGGCGCTGGTCCGCCCGGACACCCCGGCCGGCGACAACCTGCTCGGCTACCTCGGCACCGCGCTGCGGCCGGCCGGGATCAAGCTGCAGGACGTCAAGGCGCCCGAGCAGTCCTCGGACTACACCGCGGTGGCCCGCAAGGCGCTCGGCAAGGACGAACCGGGCAACTGCGTCACCAGCGCGCTGGCCGCCGAGCCGACCGGCAACCTGCTGGACTCCTACCGGCGGCTGACCCCGAAGAACACCCGGATCGCCTCGGTGATCGGCAGCGTGCAGCAGTCGGTGGTCGACTCCACCGGCGGCGACTCCGGCCCGCTCAGCGGCGCCTACGTCACCAGCTGGTACCCGCCGGAGTCGGCGAAGATCTGGGACGGGCTGCGCTCGGTGGTGCGCGCCGACACCACCGGCGGGAACACCATCGACGTCTCCGACCCCGGGGTGCAGACCACCTGGGTCGCCTACGAGGTGTTCCGGCTGGTGGCGCAGAAGCTGTCGGAGGCCGGCAAACCGGTCACGTCGAAGTCGATCACCACGCTGCTGGACGCCGGCGAGGGCATCGACGTCGGACTCACCCCGCCGCTGAACTGGGGCACCACCAACATGCTGCCCAGCACCGCCTCGCCCCGGCTGGTGAACACCTGGGTCACCTACCAGGTGGTCAAGAACGGCCGGATGACCCTGCAGCAGCCGGGGTTCGTGGACGTCCGCTGGGTGCTCACCGGAGGCCGCCCGCCGGCCTGACGAGCGGGGAACCTAACGCGCTCGGGGCGGGCCGCCACGGCCCGCCCCTTCGCGTCAGAGGTCGCCGTCGCCCCGGTTGGGCAGACCGGTCTGGCCGGCGATGGTGTTCCAGAGCGTCGAGGCCTGCTTCTTCGCGTTGGTCGCGGTGCCACTGGCCTGGACGGCGTTCTTGTAGTGCTGGTTGTCCTGCTTCTTGGCGTCGCAGGAGGCCTGCGCGTCCTGTGCCCAGGCCGCGTACTCGTCGTCGGCCTGGGCCGAGGCGGTCCAGGCCGCGTTCAGCTGCTCGACCAGCTGCTGCCCGCCCGGCAGCTTGTCCGTCTTCAGCTGGCCCAGCTTGGTCTGCAGCTCGCGGCGCTTGCCGGCCGCGGCGGTGAGGGCCTGCTGGGACTCGGGCAGCTTGTCGCACTTCTGCACCGAGGCGACCGCGGAGACGACCGAGCTGCGGCTGTCGCTCGCGGTGCCCAGCAGGTCCGACAGCGGCTGCGCCTGCGCCTTGACGTCCGGGTCGACGGCGGCACCGGAGCCGCTCGCGCTCGCCGTGCCGGTCGCCGCGCCGGTGGTGGTGGCGGCGGCCACCGGGGTGGTCTTCTTGGGGTCCTTGGTGTCGCCGCCGCTCATCAGGACGGCGACCAGGATGCCGGCCGCCGCGCAGCCCGCCACCACCCCGCCGATGATCAGCTTGCTGGACGGGCGGCCGCCGCGGGCGGACCCGCCCCCCTGGGTCGCGTCGGCGTCGTAGCCGCGCTCCGGGGCGTAGCCCTGCCCGTACTCCTGCGCCGACTGGTAGCCCGGCTGCGGCTGCGCGGCCGGCGGGTACGCCTGGTAGCCGGGCGCGGGCTGCTGCTGCGGGAAGCCGGGCTGGGCCTGCGGCGCCGGGTAGCCGGCCGCCTGCGGGTCGGCGACCGGGTACGGCGGCAGGTACTGCGTCTCCGGGGCCTGCTCGGGCTGCGGACCGCCGTACCCGGGCTGCGGCGCACCCCAGGGGGCGCCCGCCATCGGCTGGCCCGCCAGGGACTGGCCGGGCATCGGCTGGCCCGGCATCGGCTGCTCGGGCATGGCCTGGGTCGGCAGCGCGTGCCCGCCCTCGCCGAGGTACTCCGGCTGCCCGGACGGCTGCCCGACCGGCGGCACCGCCGAGTGCCCCTGCGGGTGGCCCGGCTGTCCGTGCTGGCCGGGCTGTCCGTGCTGCCCCGGGAACGGGTGCTGGGGCTGGGGCTGGGCCGGCTGGCCCTGCTGCTGGCCGGGTTCGGGGCGGAACAGGTCGTCCAGGTTGAAGTCACCCGAGTTGGGGTACGAGCGGCGCTGACTCAACGCGATTCCTCACCTGTGCAGGACCGCGCACTGACGGCGGACCACATCTCGTCGGTTCTTGGGAGCATCACAGTTCCTTGGACGTCGCGCCCACGCTACCGGTTCACCTCACCGGGTGACCACGTGGGCGGGACATCCGTCACGCTCCCCTCACCGACGGTACGGGCCCGCCCCCGGTCAGGCGGCCTCCGCGTCCGCCCTGGCGTGGAACTCCCGGACCACCCGCTGCTCCCGGTACGGCTCCAGCCGGCGCCGGAACTCGTCCAGGTACTCCACGCCCCGGTTGGAGCGCAGCCCGCTCAGCAGCCGGACCGCCTGGGTGCCCGTCTCGCAGGCGCGTTCCAGGTCCCGCTGCTGCAACTGCGCGGTGGCCAGCAGCACCAGGTCCACCGCGCGGCGCCGGACCCGGGTCGGCGGGTGCAGGTCGAGCGCCCGGCGGGCGTAGTGCTCGGCCTGGCCGGCCTGTTCCAGGTCCCGGTGGCAGTGGGCCAGCTCGTCCGCGAGGTAGGCGTCGTCGAAGTGGGCGATCCAGTCCGGATCGTCCTCCGCGCGGCGCTTCTCCATCATCTCCAGCGCCCTGGCCGCCACCGTCTCGCAGGAGCGGGCGTCGCCGAGCAGGGCGTGGCCGCGGGCCTCGGCGGCGTAGAACATCGCCATCGCCGTCGGGGTGGCGACCGACCGGGCGCCCTCCTGTGCGGCGCGGGCGAGTTGGGCGATCTCCCGCGGGTTGCCGAGGGTGGCCGCCAGGTGGCTCATCGAGGCGGCCAGCACGTAGCCGCCGTAGCCGCGGTCGTCGGCCGCCTGGGCGAGCCGCAGCGCCTGGATGTAGTAGCGCTGGGCCAGCCCGGGCTGCCCGGTGTCCACCGCCATGTAGCCGGCCAGCTCAGTCAACCGGGCGACCGCGGCGAAGAGTTGGCGACCGGTCTCCTCCCGGTAGGCGCCGCCGAGCAGGCCGGAGACCACCGAGTTGAGGTAGTGCACCACGACCGGGCGCACGTGCCCGCTGCCGAAGCGATGGTCCAGGTCGACCAGCATCGCGGTGGTCGCCTTGATCGCGGCCACGTCGGTCGGGCCGACCCGGGGCCCGCCGGTGCGCGCGACCACCGGGTCCGGCGGGGTGATCAGCCAGTCCCGGCTGGGCTCCACCAACGCGGAGGCGGCGACCGTCGCCCCGGTCAGGAAGTCCCGCCGGCCGACGTCACTGCGCCAGAGTTCGCAGACCTGCTCCAGGGCGGCGCCCAGGGTCGGCGCGAACTGCAGCCCGATGCCGGAGCTGAGGTTCTTGCCGTCCGCCATGCCGATCTCCTCGACCGACACGCTGCGGCCGAGTTTGCGGCCCAGGGCCTCGGCGATCACGGCCGGCGCCTGCCCGCGCGGCTGCTGACCACGCAGCCAGCGGGCGACGGAGGTCTTGTCGTACCGCAGGTCCAGGCCGTGCTCGGCGCCGCAGAGGTTGACCCTCCGGGCCAGGCCGGCGTTGGAGCAGCTGGCCTCCTGGATCAGTTGCTGCAGACGCTCGTTGGGCTGTCGTGCGACGAGTGGTCTCGCGGCCATTGGGCTTCGCCTCCCCACACCCTCCGGTCCCGGCCGGTGGGCGACGATTCTGCTGATCTGTTGCCGACTGTCCGACCGTCCAAGGAATCTGACACCAGGTTAGCGATCAGCAACGCCAGCGGGATACCCACGGTGACGATCCGCACCCCCCTTGCGCCCTGGGAAATGCTCCCGTGCGCCCCCGCTGCGCCCGCCCCCGGCCGCACCAACTCGGTCGAGTAACCGGAACGGGTGACATTGCCGGGATGCGCCCAACCGGGCACCGCCGGGCCGTAACCAGCCTCACGCACGGTAGTTGAGCAGCCCGTGGAAGACATCCCCGACGCCCCCGGCCAGGACAAGAACGCCGGTCTGCCCCCGCTGCTCATCGAAGCCGTCGGCTACGCCGAGAACCGCCACTGGGAGGTGGCCCCGGGCGCCTGGCTGATCGACGGCGACGGACCCTCCCGCTGCTCCTGCGGCGACCCGCGCTGCACGCTGCCGGGCGCCCACCCGCTGGACGCGGACTGGGCCCGCAAGGCGAGCGCCGGGCCCGGCGCGGTGCGGCGCTGGTGGACCGAGCGGCCCCAGGCCTCGATCCTGCTGCCCACCGGACGGTCCTTCGACGTCCTGGACGTGCCGGAGACGGCCGGCTGCCTGGCGCTGGCCCGGATGGAGCGGATGGACCTCCAGCTCGGCCCGGTGGCGGTGCTGCCGGCCGCGCCCGGACGGATCGGCCGGCGGCTGCACTTCCTGGTGCTGCCCGGCGTCGCGGCCAAGCTCCCGGAGATGCTCCGCAAGCTCGGCTGGCCGCCCGGCCGGCTGGACCTGGTCGCCCGCGGCGAGGGCGACTGGACGGTCGCCCCGCCCTCCCGGATCGGCTCCACCGGGTACGCCCAGTGGGCCCGCTCCCCCTCCGCGCTCAACCGCTGGCTGCCGGACGCCGCGGAGCTGATCAGCCCGCTCGCGTACGCCTGCGGCCGCGAGGCGCCCGCCCACCACGCCCCCCAGGCCGCCCAGCCGACGCCGGTGGGCTGAACCGGCCTCCCCGCCGAACGCCCTCCCGGAACGGCCGCCCCCGCCTACCGGGCCGGGGCGCGCACCGCGCGACACCACGCGCGCGAGTGACGGGCTCCGCCTCCCACCGGAGGCGGAGCCCGTCATACGCACGTCCGGATGCACGGGGTCCCGATCTTGCTGGCCCGGATCGCGCAGGTCCCGATCACGCACGTCCGGATCGCGCACGTCCGGATAAGGCTTCGGTCTACCCGCTGGTCAACCGGGAAAGCCCCTCGTACGAGTGACAGCACTCAAGGATTGCCATGATCGGCCGAGGGGAGGAATTGCGGTGTGAGGGGGTCGCCGGAGGGCCGCTCGGACGGGGAAGCCGAGCGGGGCGGCGGAGGGGAGCCGGGAGGGACAGGGAGGGAGCGGAGGGGAGCAGGGAGGGACGGGGAGGACGAGTGGGGCCCGCTGCAAGGGGAGCAGCGGGCCCACTCGGCCGTCCGGAGCCGCAGTGCCTCAGATGGAGCCGCAGTACCTCGGGCGGTGACTCAGGGCTGGGCGACGAAGACGTGCTGGGCGATGTCCTTGCCCAGCTCGGCCGCGTTCTCCCCGGTGCCGACCAGCACGCCCCCGACGCCGACACCCGCGTTCACCTTGACCGTGGAGCCCGGCCGGACGCCGGCCCGGCGCAGGGTGCTCATCAACGCGCTGTCGGTCTGGATCGGCTCGCCGATCCGGCGGACCACCACGTCGGCCCCGGCCTCGCCCGGCTTGACGGTGTCCAGCGGGACGAGCCCGGCGTCGAAGCCCTCGCCCTCCGCCTTGGTGTCGCCCAGCTCGTCCAGGCCCGGGATCGGGTTGCCGTACGGGGACTGGGTGGGGTGCCCGAGCATGGCGAGCACCTTGCGCTCGACCGTCTCGCTCATCACGTGCTCCCAGCGGCAGGCCTCCTCGTGCACCTGCTCCCACTCCAGCCCGATCACGTCGACGAGCAGGCACTCGGCGATGCGGTGCTTGCGCATGACGCGCACCGCGAGCTTCCGGCCGTCCTCGGTGAGTTCGAGGTGGCGGTCCCCGGCGACCTGGAGCAGGCCGTCGCGCTCCATCCGGCCGACCGTCTGGCTGACCGTCGGACCGCTCTGTTCCAGGCGCTCCGCGATCCGGGCGCGCATCGGGACGATGCCCTCCTCCTCCAGTTCCAGGATGGTGCGAAGGTACATCTCAGTGGTGTCGATCAGCCCAGACATCGCCGCTGGCTCCGTTCTTCGGTGTCCTCACCGCCAATTCTGACGTACCCGGGCGACAACCGGGTCCGCGCCGGGGCCCCGGGGACGGGATTTCGTTGCTGTTGACAGCGGTACCACCGGAGCGCGACCGTGCTCGCCGTAGCTTTCTCCACCGGCGGTCTGGACCACCCGGACCGTCCCACCCGGCCGGCTCCCTCACCGGCAGAGAGCGGAGGCACCCGATGAACGACCTGGTCGGCAGGTACTTCGACGCCGCGATCGCCCACCTCCAGCGGGTCCGCGAGGAGGAGGCCGACACCATCGAGGCCGCCGCCGCGCTGCTGGCGGAGGCGATGGCCGATGGCCGCCGGGTGTTCACCTTCGGTGCCGGGCACTCCGCGCTGCCGGCCCAGGACGTGGTCTACCGGGCCGGCGGACTGGTCCCGATGAACCTGCTGAACGTACCGGGGGTGACCGGGGTGACGGTGATGCCCGCCCCGCTGTCGAGCGCCCTGGAGCGGGTCTCCGGACTCGCCACCGCGACCCTGGACCTCACCCCGGCGACCACCGGCGACCTGCTGTTCGTGATCTCGCTCTCCGGCCGTCAGGTCATGCCGGTCGAGCTGGCCCGGTACGCCCGGGACCGCGGCCTGAAGGTGATCGGGGTGACCTCGCTGGCCTACCCGGCGGAGGTGGCCTCGGCGCACCCGTCCGGCACCTATCTGAAGGACCACTGCGACGTGGTGCTGGACAGCAAGATCGCGGTCGGCGACGGCGAGCTCACCCACCCGGGCGCCGAGACCACCTTCGGCCCGGTCTCCACCATCGTGACCAGCGCGCTGATGCAGGCCGTGGTCGCCTCGGCGGTCGGCCGGCTGGCCGACCGCGCGGCCGCCGGGGACTCCCCCGCCCCGCCGCTGTTCCGCTCCGGCAACGTGCCCGGCGGCACCGAGTGGAACGCCCGGCAGATGGCCGACAACGCCGACCGGGTCCTCTACACCTACTGAGGCACACCTACTGAGGCACCGGCTGCGACACCCGCCGGGGGCCCACCGCGACACCCGCCGGCCCCCGGGGTGCCGCGCACGCTAGGTACCGGACCGAACACGGGGAGTACCGGACAATCCACCGGACCTTCCCGGCCAATGCGGGCCGCCCCGGGCCGCGCCAGGCGTACCGGGAAGCCGCCCGGGGCAGGAGAGCGGTGCGACCGGAGCGACGGGTGGGGGCCGAACATGGCGTCTGGTGCGGAACGGACCGGATGGGTGCGCGAGCGGGACCTGCTGCCCGAGCTCTTCTGGGCCGCCGACGCGGCCTCGCTGCACGGGCAGCGGCGCTCCGTCCTGCTCTCCGCCTGGGAACTGGTCCTGCTGGTGGTCGCGGCCGCCACCGGCTCGGCCGACGGCGAGCCCTGGGCCTGGCCGGCCGCCGTCGCCTACCTCGGCGCGGTCGCGCTCGCGGTGGTGATCAGCCGGCAGAACCCGCAGGGCCTCTGGTACGAGGGCCGGGCGGCCGCCGAGTCGGTGAAGACCCTCGCCTGGAAGTACGCCGTCCGGGCCGACGCCTACCAGCCGCCGCCGCGCGCCCTGCCGGACGCCGAAGGCCTGTACCGCTTCCAGCTCGGCCGGGTGCTCGGCGCCTTCCGGGACAGCCCGGTGGCCGTCCCGGGCAACGGGGTGGGGATCACCGCGGCCATGCGCGACCTGCGCGAGCAGCCGCTGGCGGTGCGCCGCGAGGTGTACCTGGGCGAGCGGATCCGGCTGCAGCACGACTGGTACCGCGCCAAGGCCCGCTACTGCGCCAGGGCCGGGTACTGGGCCGGGGTGCTGGGCGTGCTGCTGCCCGCGCTCGGGCTGGTGCTCGCGCTGCTGCGGGCGCTCGGCGCGTTCAGCTACGACGCGCTGGGTACCGTCTCGGCGGTGGCCGCCTCGGTCACCGCCTGGGCGCAGCTGCGCCAGTACCGGCCGCTGGCGGCCGCGTACGGGCTGGCCGCCGAGGAGCTGGCGCAGATCCTGCGCCAGCTCGCCGACCTGGACGTGGACTCGCCGGAGGCCGAGGAGATCTGGGCCCGCCTGGCCCGGGACGCCGAGGACGCGATCTCCCGCGAGCACACCACCTGGCAGGCCCGCCGGGAGGTGCGCACCACCGCCGACCGGGAGCAGGAGGAGAGCCGGGAGCAGCAGAGCGACCGGGACGGAGGGACCGGCCCGGCACAGGAGACCCACCCGGCGCGGGCGACCGACCGGGACCACGGAAGCGACCCGGGGCACCGAACCGACCGGGAGCACTGAGGAGGCCGCAGGTGTCGTTACGGATGGTCAAGACCGCGGACGACCGCGCCCTCGCGGTCGAGTCCCTCGGCGACCCGCGCGGCCGGCCGGTGTTCCTGCTGCACGGCATGCCGGGCAGCAGGGTCGGCCCGCACCCGCGCAGCACCGTGCTGTACCGGCTCGGCGTCCGGCTGATCTCGTACGACCGGCCCGGCTACGGCGACTCGACCCGGCTGTTCGGCCGCCGGGTGAGCGCGGCGGCCGCCGACGTACGGACCATCGCGGACGAATTCGGGCTGGACAGCTTCGCGGTGCTGGGCCGCTCGGGCGGCGGCCCGCACGCGCTGGCCTGCGCGGCGCTGCTGCCGGAGCGGGTCAGCCGGGCCGCGGTGCTGGTGGGCCTCGCGCCGCGGGACGCGGCCGGCCTGGACTGGTACGCCGGGATGACCCCGTCCAACGTCCGCGCGTACCAGGAGGCCGAGCGCGGGCACGGCCGGATCGCCGACGCGATGGAGTTCCGCTCCCGGCAGATCAAGGACGACCCGGTCCGGCTGCTGAACGGCCTGCGCACCGAACTCTCCCCCGCCGACCGGGAGGTGGTGGCCGACAGCGGGCTGCGGCGGATGCTGCAGAGCAACTACCGGGAGGCGTTCCGGCACGGCGCGGACGGCTGGATCGACGACGTGCTGGCCTTCACCGCCCACTGGGGCTTCGAGGTCGGCTCCATCCGGGTGCCGACCTGGCTCTGGCACGGCGCCGACGACCAGTTCTCCCCGGTCGACCACTCACGCTGGCTGGCCGACCACATCCCCCGCGCCGAACTCTTCCTGGAACCCGGCGCCGCACACTTCGGCGCGTTCCGGGTGATGACCACCGCCCTGGCCTGGGCGGCGGGTTGACCGCAAGCCGGACCTACTTCTGAGTACGCGTACTCAGGTGCGGGGTGGGCCCGCTCGGCGAGCATGGGCGGATGAGCAACTGGCGCCGTGTGCCGGCGAAGGTGATGCAGGTCCTGGGGTTGGTCGTGCTCCTCTTCTTCGTCGCTGGAAAGGCGGTGTTCGCCTCCGGTGTGCCGGCGACGTGGCGGCTGCGGCGGGTCGTCCGTTCGAAGGCCGTCCGGCAGGCCCGCGAGGAGGCCGAGGAACAGCTGCGGGCGCGGCTGTCGGAGCTCGCGCGGACCCACGAACTCCGGCCCGTCCTCAGTCAGGCGATCGACAGCTGTCGGCGGGGTTCACGGCTGGGCTTCATCCAGCTCCCCCACGCGACTCCCGGGATCGAGCTCGCGCTGACCGGGCACCTGCGGATCATCGCCTACTTCGCGCCGTCGGCGCCCATCGAGCAGGCGGTTCCCGAACTGATCGAGCGCCTGCCGACCCAGCCGTCGCACCACCGGGACGGGTTCGAACCCAAACCGGATCCCGTCAGCCCCGGTCCCCACCGCGTCCACGACGGGCAGGGCTACGGCGAACTCGACTGGGACATTCCGGGCGACCGTCTGATGACCGCCTGGCAGATGCCCCGGAAGGGCCGGCGGGACCTGCGCGAGCACGTCTCGACCGACCCGGCCGGCACGACTCTGGAGCAGGCGCGGGAGGTCCACGGCCCCCTCGTCGCCTGGATCCTCACCGCCACGTACTACGAGCAGCCGAAGACCCGGTAGCCCCGGCCCTCAGGCCCGGACCGCTCTCAGGGCTTCACCGGCGTCAGCGGCTCGCCGCCGCCGAGCACCGCGAGGACGTTGTCCACCGCGAGGCCGCCCATCGCCTGCCGGGTGGCGACGGTGGCGCTGCCCAGGTGGGGGGCCAGCACCGCGCGCTCCTGGGCGAGCAGCGCGGACGGGACGGCGGGCTCGTGCTCGAAGTTGTCCACGGCGGCGGCGAACAGCGCGCCGGACTCCAGCGCGGCGGCCAGCGCCTCCTCGTCCACCACCCCGGCGGTCATGCTGACCACCACGGCGCCGGGCGGCAGCAGCGCCAGCCGACGGGCGTCCAGCAGGTGCCGGGTGGCCTCGCTCAGCGGGCAGGTGACGACCAGCACGGTGGAGGTGGCGAGCAGTTCCTCCAGCGGCTTCCAGTCGGCGTCCGCGGCCTGCTCGGGCGGCAGGGCGCGGCGGTTGTGGTAGCTGACCGGCATGTCGAAGGCGCGGGCCCGGCGGGCCACCGCCTGCCCGATCCGGCCCATGCCGAGCACGCCCAGCGGGGTGCCGGCCAGTTCCAGGCCGAGCAGGAAGTTGGGCGCCCAGGTCCAGGCGGCGCCGGAGCGCAGCAGCCGCTCGCCCTCGCCGAGCCGGCGGGTGGCGGACAGCAGCAGCGCCCAGGCCATGTCGGCGGTGGCGGTGGTGAGCACGCCGGGGGTGTGGGAGACCAGCACGCCGCGCTCGGCGCAGGCGGCCAGGTCGATGTTGTGGTAGCCGACGGCGTGGTTGGCGACGATCCGCAGCCCGGGGCCGGCCGCGTCCAGGAACTCGCCGTCCACCCGGTCGTCCAGGGTGGTGAGCACGGCCCGCCGGCCGCGGACGGCGGCGAGCAGCTCGGCCCGGTCCATCGCCAGGTCGGAGTCGTGGCAGGTGACGGCGTGGTGCGCGGTGAGGCGTTCGATGACACCGGGCGCGAGGCGCCGGGTGACCAGGACCGGGGGCGGGGTGTTGGCCATGGCTCGGCAGCGTACCCCGCCCCCGCGGTCACACGGGCTGCGGTTCCAGGTCGCGGTTGATCCGCTTCCAGCCGCGCGCCGACACCGTGTTGGGGTGTTCCTCGCCGAACTGCCGGATCAGCTCGGCGATCGACCGCGAGCGCAGTTCGGCGGCCTGGGTGTGCCGGCTCGCCGTGCGCAGGGTGACCGCCAGGTTGGCCTCGCAGGCCACCGCGTCCGGGTGCTGCGGCGAGTAGCGCGCGCACAGGCCCTGGTGGGCGGCCCGGCCGAGCTGTTCGGCGAGCGCCAGCTGCCCGTCGTCGCCGTACGCGTTGGCCAGGTTGATCATCGCGTTGAGGGTGTACGGGTGCTCCGGCCCGACCGAACGGGTGAGCCCTTCGACGGTGAGCCGGCCGCGCTCGATGGCGCCCTGGACGTCGCCACTGCCGCGCAGGTAGATGCCGAGGTTGTTGGCGCAGGCCAGGGTGAAGGGGTGTTCGTCGCCGAACAGCCGGCGGTGGCCCTCGAAGACGGTGGAGCAGAGGTCGCGGGCGGCCTCCTTGTCGCCGGAGGCGCTGTGGTCGGCGGCCAGGTTGAGCGCGCAGGCCAGCGCGTCCGGGGCGTCGGCGCCGTAGCGCTCCAGGTAGCGCTCGTAGGTCTCCTTGGTGATCCGGCGGGCCTCGGCGAGCTGCCCGATCCGGCGCAGTGAGACGGCCAGCGACTTGGCGTTGCGCAGATTCTCCGGCAGGTCCGGGTCGAGGACGTCGCCGAGGTCGGAGGTGACCTCCTGCAGCAGGTCCACCGAGCCCCGGTAGTCGCCGAGTTCGCGCAGGTCGCGGGCCAGGTTGGACTTGGTGGACAGGGTGTAGGGGTGCTTGGGGCCGAGCACGGCGGTGCGCCGGTCGAGGGTCTCCTGGTCGAGTTCGCGGGCGGCCTCGCTGTCGCCGACCAGCCGGTAGTCGATCGCCAGGTTGTTCGCCATGGAGAGCGTGCGCGGGTTGTCGTCGCCGAACAACTCGCGGAACTGGTCGAGGATTTCGCGGTCGAGGTCGAGCGCGGCCTGGAACCGGCCGAGCGCCCGGCGGTCGGCGCCGAGCGAGCCGGCCGTCATCAGGGTGTACGGGTGGTGCTCGCCGAGCAGGGCCCGCTGGCGCTCCAGGGTGGACTCGTCCAGCGCCAGGGCCTCGGCGTAATTGCCCTGGGAGCGCAGCACGTTGGCGAGCTGGAAGCGCAGCAGCAGGGTCTGCCGGTCGTCCTCGCCGAGCTTGCTGGTCCACTCGGCGTCGAGGGCGTGGCCGAGGTCGCGGGCGCGGTCGAGCTCGCCGCGCTTCCACAGGTAGCGGACCCGGTCGATGAGCAGCTGCCGGGTGTCCGCCTCGTCGCAGTTGTGCGCCTTGGACGGCGACAGGTGCGGCCAGATCTCGTCGAAGGCAGGCCAGTTGGCCGGGTCGTCGGTGTCGCCGAGGACGGGCCGGGCGCCGGTGAGGATGCGGTGCACCTCGTGGACGGCGATCTCCTGCTCGTCGGCGGTCATCCCGGCCCGGATCACCGCCTGGACCAGGCGGTGCACCTGGAAGCTGTTGCTGCCCGCGTCGACCTTGGCCAGCGCGTACCGGCCGATCGCCTGGATCACCTTGCCCAGCATGAACTTGTCGCTGAGGTCGGCGTCGTACTTCACCAGCGCCCGGATCATCTGGTCGCTGTAGAAGAGGTTCATCGAGATCGGCTCGGGCGCGAAGAACGCGCACAGCTGCAGCAGCCGCACGGCCGCCGGGGACTGCTGGCGCAGTCGGCCGATGGAGACGTTCCAGGTCGCGGCGACCGGCGTCGGGTAGTCGGCGGGGCGGCCGACGGCCAGGGCGCGGGCCGCCTCGGCGTGCAGCTGGGCGACGTAGGTCTCGACCGGGGTGCCGGTGGTGTCCAGCCAGGCGGCGGCCACCTCGACGGCCAGCGGCAGGTCGCCGACGGCTTCGGCGACCCGGTCGGCGTCCGGCCGGGAGAGGCTGCGGGCGCGCCGGCACAGGTGCTCGACGCTCTCGCCGCGGGTGAAGACGTCGACCTCCAGCGCCTCGGCGTGCCCGGTCCAGGCCTGGTTGCGGGAGGTGACCAGGATGTGGCCGGAGCCGCCGGGGAAGAAGCGGCGGATCTCGGCCGGCTCGTCGGCGTTGTCGAAGATCAGCAGCCAGCGCGAGGTGGGCACGCCGCGGCGCAGCGCCTCCCGGGCGGCCTCGGCGGCCTCGGTCACCGAGTCGCCGACCCGCAGGCCGAGCCGGCGGGCGAGTTCGGCGAGCGCCGGGGCGACCAGCTCGGTCTGCTCGGCGTCGATCCACCAGACCAGGTCGTAGTCGGACATGAAGCGGTGGGCGTACTCCAGCGCCACCTGGGTCTTGCCGACGCCGCCGAGCCCGTACAGGGTCTGCGGGGTGGGCAGCACGGCCGCCATGCCGCCGCGCAGCTGGTTGCGCAGCTGTTCCAGGACGGCGGAGCGGCCGGTGAAGGACGGGTTGCGCGGCGGGACGTCCCAGACCGACGGCTTGCTGCCGGGGAACCGCGGCCCGCCGTTGGGCGCGTCCTCGAGCGCGACGTCGCCGCGGCCGAGTGCGCGCAGCAGGCTCTGGATCGACTGCGTCTCGTCGCGGCCGACCAGGTCGACCGGGTTGCGGTTGCTGAACGGCGCGGTGAGCCGGACGTCCCCGACCCGGACGGGCAGCAGCTGGCGCCTCGTCCCGGACGGGTCGGAGCTGACCACCGACTCCCACAGCGCCCGGGCCTGCGGGGAGCGCTGGTAGGCGGGCGAGAGCACGGCGACCGTCCGGAACGCCGAGTCGATGCCGCGCTCGGTCTCCTCGCGCGGGTCGGTGCCGGCGCTGAGGTCGCGGGGCAGCACCCGGAAGCCGGCCCGGGTGAGGACGGACTCGATCCAGTCCGCCCACATCCGGTCCTCGGGGACGTAGGAGAGGTAGAGGTCGGCGGGGACGGACGGGCGGCGGCGGGTGAACGCGTCCACGTAGCGCAGCCGGACCGCCTCGTCCATCGGCGGCAGGCCCGGGGCCCGGCCGTCGGTGAGCATGGAGGTCAGCCGCTCGCAGGCGGCCAGCATCGAGGTGGGGGTGCCGGTCTGGTCGCCGAAGGTCGCGAGGATCTCCTCGTAGGCGTAGAACGGCCGGTACGGGATCTCCACCGAGCCCCAGTACTGGGCGAGTTCCTCACCGTTGAGGCCGGAGGGCAGGCCGTCGAAGCGGACCCGGGCGAGCGCCCGGCCGGCGTCCGCCTTCTCCTTCTCGCCCTCGTCGATGCGCATCGGGACGGGCAGGATGCGGATGCCGCGCTCGCGGTAGCGGTCGTGGATGTGCTGGGCGATCCGGGAGGCACCGTCGATCGACTGGTCGCTCAGGGTGAAGCAGACCACCAGGTCGTCGGGCATCTGGACGGTGCAGATCTCGGCGATGTCGGACAGGCCGGTGCGGGAGTCGATCAGCACGTAGTCGTAGCGCTTGGCCATGTCGGCCTTGAGGGCGTCGAAGAACTGCCCGCCGTCGAAGCGGTCGTAGAAGATGTCCCAGTCGAGGTGGGTGACGGCCTCGGAGTAGTCCCGGTTGAACTGGCCCGCGGAGAGGAAGTCCAGGCTGCCGGTGGACGGGAAGTGCGGCCAGGTGAGCGACAGCGCGTGCGGGTGCACCCGGGCGAAGTCCAGGTGCCAGCCCTCGGCGTGCTCGACCGGGCGCAGCGCCTCCTCGCGGTACTCGGCGATCAGGTCCATCATCCCGGTGGTGCCGGCCAGGGAGGCCGGGTCGAGGAAGGGGTGGAAGAACTTGGCGAGGCCCGGCGCCTCCAGGTCCCAGTCCACGGTGAGCACCCGGAAGCCGTTGGCGGCCAGGATCCAGGCGGTGTTGGCGAGCGCCATGGTGCGGCCGGTGCCGCCCTTGTAGGAGTAGAAGGTGATGATCCGGCCGTTGCGGTCCTGCTCCGCGGCCACCCGCTCGGCCGCGCGCTGGGCGGCCAGGTCGGCGGCGGTGAGGCCCCCGAGGCGGAGGTTCCTGGTGCGGTTGTCGGTCATCGGTTTCCTCGTCCTCCCAGGGGCGCCATCCCGTCATCGGGGTCATCGCCGTCGTCGCGGTGCGGGTCGTGCTCGCGGTACGGGTCGTCGCGGTTTCCGTTGTCGTGGCGGTTGCCGTGGCCCTGGCCGTATGCGCCCCGGCCGTTGGCGACTTGGCCGCCTCGGCCGTTCCCGTTGGCGGCTTGGCCGCCCTGGCCGCCCTGGCCGCCTTGGCCGCCTTGGCCGCCTTGGCCGCCTTGGCCGCCGCCCGGGTCCTGCCCCTGGTCCTCGTCGAAGGGGTCCGGCCCGGATCCGTCCGGTCCGTACCCTCCCCCGCCGCGCCGGAAGGCGTCCCGCAGGCTCGGCCGAGGCGGCGGCGGTTCCTCCGGCTCGGCCCTGGTGCGGCCCTCGAAGGCGTACTTGGCCTTCATCGCGGCCCTGGGCAGCGCGTCGTCGAAGTCCTCCAGCGAGTGCAGCCCGGTCGGGCCGGTGGCGCCGAGGAAGCTGGGGCGGCTCGCGCGCCGGGTGATGCGCAGGGCGTCGTCGCTCAGTTCGCCCAGCTCACCGGCGTGTTCCTCGCACTCCGGGTCGTCGGCGTTCCACGGCTCCAGGACGCTCACCCAGGTGGCGTCCGACCGGTCGAAGCGCCGTACCAGTTCGCGCCGGCGCGGGTCGCGCAGCGCCCACCGGTCGAGCAGCAGCAGGCCGGGGGCCTCGGCGTTGCCGTCGATGATCGACTCGACCTCGTCGTCGAACTCGTGCACCGTCGGCTGGAACCCCAACTGCCGTGCCAGCCGCACCGCGTGCTGCGCGATGGGCGAACCGACCGGCCGGTACGGGTGCCAGTCGGTGCGCCGCTCACCGTAGTAGTCGGGATTGCGCTCCTCCGGAAGTTCGCCCCGGTGGTAGGCGAGCACCGAGATCCGCAGCTGCTTGGTCGGGGCGGTGACGTTGAAGGCGCTGGGGAGGCCGTTGAACTCCAGCCGCCGCCCGATCGGGATCACCGTCTCCTCCGCCACCTGCACGATCCGGGCCGCCAGGCGGTGCACGGCCAGCTCGTACGCGGAGCGGAAGTAGCTGAGCTTCATCAGCGCGTACAGGCCCTCGGTGGCGTAGTCGGGCCCGAAACTCGCGTGGTTGAACTGGAGTTCGCCGGCCACCTTGGGCAGCCGGTAGCGGCTCATCGGCGCCCAGAGCACCGGGACGATGCCGCTGGTGCGCTCGGAGTCCAGGTTCGCCGGGTAGACCGGTCGCCGGGTGAAGGCGTGCCACTCCTGCCCGCACGGCACGCTGTTGAAGTACCGGGGGGAGTAGAGCGGAACGAAGACCCGGCAGCTGGCCAGTTCGTCGGACAGCCGGTCGGCCCACAACTCGCCCTGGTGCATGGACTCGTCCATGAAGCCGACCGGTACCCCGTCGGGGACGGTGGTGAGTTGGAGCACCGCCTCGCAGAGGTCCCGGTACAGCTGCCGGACCCAGTGGTTGGGGTCGCCGGCGCCCCGCGCACCGGCTTTCGGGGTGTGCGCGTAGGAGAGGAAGAAGTACGGCCGGGTGTCGTCCTCGTCCCAGCCCCGGTCAGTCACACGCGCCTCCCCCGGGCCCGTCGGCAACCTGCCTCCCGCAGCCCCCGTGCGGCGGGGCTTCAGTGTAGGAACGACTGACACCCCAATGGAATAGCACAACGCCTCGCACGAATTGACATGACCGAAACGATGACGCCTCCGGTGCTCTCGGGGCAGTACCCTCATCCCGGCCGCCGCACACGATCAGGAGGGCACCCGTGGAACACCTCGAGTGGCAGAAGTCGAGCCTGGGCTCGGACACGGCCGACTATCTGGAAATCGCCTCCGACGGCGAGTTCGTCTACATCCGCGAGTCGAACGACCCCACCCACATCGTCACCACCACCCGCACCAAGTTCCTGGCCTGGGTCCGCGGCGCCAAGGCCGGCGAGTTCGACCACTTCGTCGCCTGAGCCCGGCCTGGTTCCGGCCTGGGTCCGGCCCGAGCCCGGCCTGGTTCCGGCCCGGGCCCGGCCTGGGTCCGCCCTCGGATCAAGCGCGGTAGCGGTCGGCCAACGCCCGTACCGTCCCGGCGACGCGGTCGCGGAGTTCGGCCGGTTCCAGGACCTCGACCTCGGCGCCGAGCCGCAGGAACTCCCCGTGCGCGTGGTCCACCGACTCGATGGGCACCCGGGCCTCCGTCCAGCCCTCGCCCGCGGACGCCACGCCGAGCCTCCGGGCACCTTCCGGGGTGAGCCGGACCAGCGCCTCCCCGGTGTGCAGCCGGGCCCGGAAGTCGTCCAGGCTGCCGGCCCAGTGCGCGCCCAGGTCGAAGCCGTCCGGCACCGCGAACTCCTCTCCCGTGTCGCGCAGTTCGATGATCTGGTCGACCCGGTACGTCCGCGTCCCGGTCGGCCCTCCGGCGACCAGGTACCAGCGCCCGGCCTTGAGCACCAGCCCGTACGGCTCCACCCGCCGCTCGATCTCCTCCGGCGCCCGCCAGCGCCGGTACCGCAGCACCACCGCCCGTCGCGCCCACACCGCCGCGGCGGTGGCCGCCAGGTGCGGGGTGTGGTCCGCCTCGCCGTACCAGCCCGGGGCGTCGAGCAGGAAGCGCTCCTGGATCCGCCCGGCCTGCTCGCGCAGCTCGGCCGGGAGGGCGGCGCTCAGTTTCAGCCGGGCGGTGGCGAGCGCCTCGCCGAGACCGAGCTCGGCGGCGGCGCCCGGGAGCGCGGCGAGGAAGGCGGCCTGCGCCTCGTCGGCGGTCAGCCCGGTGAGCCGGGTCCGGTAGCCGTCGACCAGCCGGTAGCCGCCGGCGTGTCCGGCATCGCCGTAGAGCGGGATGCCGGCGGCCGCGAGCGCCTGGACGTCCCGGTAGACCGTGCGGACCGAGACCTCCAGCTCCCCCGCCAGCTGCTCGGCCGTCATCCGGCCCCGGTTCTGGAGCAGCAGGAGCAGGGTGACCAGCCGACTCGCGCGCATGCCGCCCAGTATCGCCGGGTTCCACCGGGTCCACTGACAGGAGATGTCAGGGGACCTCCCCTAACCTGCGGCGCATGATCGTCGAGCTACGGCAGTACACCCTGCACCCCGGCGCGCGGGAGACGTTGATCGAGCTGTTCGAGCGCGAGTTCGTGACCGGGCAGGAGCGGGTCGGCATCACCGTCGGCGGCCGCTTCCGCGACCTGGACGACCCGGACCGCTTCGTCTGGCTGCGCGCCTTCCCCTCCATGGCCGAGCGCCGCCGCGCGCTGGAGGCCTTCTACGGCGGGCCGGTCTGGCAGGCGCACCGCGACGCGGCCAACGCCACCATGGTCGACAGCGACGACGTCCTGCTGCTGCGAGGGCCGGGCTTCACCCCGCCCGCCGGTGCCCGCGAGGTGCTCGCCACCGTCTGCCACCCCGCCGACGCGGCCGCCTTCGACGCCTACGCCGCCCGGCACCTCGGCCCGGCCCACGCCTTGCACCGCACCGAACACGCCGAGAACGACTTCCCCCGGCTGCCCGTCCGCACCGGCGAGGACGTCCGGGTCTGGTTCGGGCCCGCCGAGTCGGCCGCCTGGCCGGTCCAGCAGCTGCGGCTGGCGCCCATATAGCGTTCACTCACAGCCCATTGCAATGAACAACCCTCGTGACGTTGCATTAGATCTAGAGCCAGTGCAACGATTTACCGGCAACTACCTGCAGGAACAGTATTTCTGCGCAACGAGTACGTTGCCTGATTCTCGAACGCAACGTAGCTTTTCCATCGTCAGAAACGGCGGGGGCAGCGAGCCCCCGCCACCTCACGAAGGAGAGCACGATGCAGAAGTTCGACACCGCCGCCGCGATCACCGCCGTCCTCGACATCCCGGCCGGGCGCGTCCAGCTGATCGCCGCCGACCGCGCCGACACCACCGTCGAGGTCCGCCCCGCGAACGCCGCGAAGAACCGCGACGTCCAGGCCGCCGAGCAGACCACCGTCACCTACACCGACGGAGTCCTGACCGTCCGGGTCCCCGAGGGCAAGAGCCGGCTCGCCGGCGCCGGCTCGGTGGAGGTCACCGTCCAGCTGCCGGCCGGCTCCGCCGTCGAGGGCAAGGCCGCCGCCACCGAGCTGCGCGTCGTCGGCCGCCTCGGCGACCTCGCCTTCGACGGCGCCTACCGGCAGATCAAGATCGACGAGGCCGACGGCGTCCGCCTCACCGCCGTCGACGGCGACGTCGAGATCGGCCGGCTGAACGGCCCCGCCGGGATCAGCACGACCCGCGGCACCATCCGGATCGCCCAGGCCTCGCGCGGCACCGTCGTCCTCGGCACCCAGCTCGGCGACATCACCGTCGGCGCCGCCCCCGGCGTCTCCGCCACCCTGGACGCCGCCACCGGCTACGGCCGCATCAGCAACGCCCTGCGCAACGACGGCACCGCCGCCCTCGACATCCGCGCCACCACCACCCAGGGCGACATCACCGCCCGCAGCATCTGACACCCCCACACACGTCCCCGGAAGGGCACACCTTGAGCATCGCCATCCAGTCCTCCGTCTGGACCGGCCCGGTGTCGGTCGACGACACCGCCCTCGCCGTCACCGACACCGGTGGCCCCGGCATCCCGGTCGTCTACCTCAACGGCTCGTACGCCGACCGGTCGCACTGGAAACACGTCATCGCCGCCCTGGGGCCCGGCTACCGGCACATCACCTACGACGAACGCGCCCGCGGCGAGTCCGGGACCTCCTCCGACTACTCCTTCGAGGCGTCCGTCCGCAGCCTCGACGCCGTCCTCGCCGCCCGGGGCATCGAGCGGGCCGTCCTGGTCGGCTGGTCCTACGGCGCCATGCTCGCGCTCCACTGGACCGCCCGGAACCCGGACCGCGTGCTGGGGACGGTCGCCGTGGACGGCGCGATGGCACACGAGTGGCTCGACGACGCCACCAAGGCCCAGGTCCGCAAGCTGTTCCGCCGCCTGAGCCCGCTCTTCCCGCTCTGCCGCCGCCTCGGCCTGGCCGCCCGGATGAGCGCCGCCCAGCACGCCGAGATCAACATCGAGCTCAACGAACTCTGCGCGCCCGCCCTCCTCGACCCGGTCTTCGACCGCATCACCGTACCGACCCGGTACGTCCTCGCCACCGGCGGCAACCTGGGCGGCGACCCCGAGGTGATGGAAGGCATCCGCGCCGGCCTCGCCCCGGTGCTCACCCGCAACCCGAACATCAAGGTCAGCGCCAAGGTCCCGAGCAACCACTCCAAGATCCTGCGCAAGGACTTCACCGCCGTCGCCGCCGCCGTCCGCGAACTCGGCTGACACCCCAGCCTTTGGCGCTTACGAGGGCGCCACTGACCAGGACTCGCGCCCGGAGTGCCAGGTTCAGCGCCAGGCACCGGACTTCGACGACGAGGGGTCGAGCTGCCGCCGGGCGTCCGGCGGCAACTGCGTCGGAGGGACATTCCCCTCCGGCAAGGGCGAATCCGAGAAGTAGCCGATCCGCTGTGGGGCACCTCCCGGGCTTGCCGCAGGTGCCGCCGCCAGCGCCAGGCCGACGGTTGCGAGCGCCCCGATCATCATCAGCTTCCGCACCACTGTCCTCAATCTTCAGAACAACACCGAGCACGCAGAGTAATGCAAGCTATACCTTGCGCTCCGATTCCGCCTCCTGCGCACAAGCCGTTCGTCGGCCCGCGCCCAGGCCTCTGGGGCGCGGGCCGACGTCATCTCCGCACTTCCAACGGATGGTTCATTGCGCGTGAGAAGTCGGCCTGGCCGACTTCTCACGCGCGGTAGGGCCGGCGACGGGCGGCAGGCGCGCGGAGGGGGTGGCGGGATCAGGGCTCGGGGTTACGGATGGGTTGCCCGGGTGCGGCGCTGGATCTGCTCGGCCAGGTCGACGGCCTCGCGGACCGGGAGGAGGCGGCAGTCGGCGCCGCCGATGCGGGCGGTGGTGAGGCCCCGGGCGGTGCGGAGCACCTCGTCGCCGAGCCGGCCGAAGTGGAGGTCGTCCAGGTCCGGGGCGGTGAAGACCGTCCAGCCGTCCTCCCCGACGCAGCGGTATTCGCGCACGGCCACGTCGGGCAGTCGCAGGTCGGCGAGGTGGAAGGCGGTGAAGCGGTCCATCGGGACGCCGATCATCAGCACCCGGGCGTCCAGGTCGTAGAGCCGGCCCAGCGGGGAGTCGACGCCCAGGTGGCAGGTGTCGGGGTGGCGTCCGGTGATCTCCCGGGCGAGGCGGCCGACCGCGGCCCAGGAGGTCTGCGGGTGGCGGCTGCGCAGTGCGCCGGGGTGGGTGCGGATCGCCTCCGACAGGGCCCCCATGCTGGGTGAGGCCCGGGTGGTGGCCGGGTCGAAGCGCGGCATCCGGGCCCGGTAGGCGGCCACCTCCGCCGGGGAGAGACCGGCGGTGGCGGACTGGTGGACGCGCGAGGTGGCGGAGTTCTCGGGGGTGGCCGTGTAGGCGACCAGGGTGCCGTCGGGGCCGAGCACGTCCAGCAGGGCGTCGATCACCCCGGCGGCCCCGCCCGGGACCGGGCCGAGGGCGCGCAGGGACGCCTGGACGTGCAGCACCGTGCCGGGGCGGACCCCGAGGTCGGCGAACTCGCGGCGCAGCGGGCGGACGTGGGAGCGGACGGGGTCTGCGACGGCGACGCCGCCGGCGCGGGGTTCGGTGAGGATGACGGTTCCCCGGGGTTGAGGGCCCCGGGCGGGGAGGACCCGGGGCGGGGCGAATGGGCGGGGCGAGTGGGCGGTCAGACCCCGGCCCGTTCCCGTCGCACCCGGTCGGCCGCCTGCTCGGCGGCGGCGGGCAGCGGCAGGACGAGCCAGGGTGCCACGGTTGCACGCATGCCGTCGGCGAAGCGCAAGCCGGCCCCGGTCAGGGCTCCGGACTCGGCCAGCCGCTCCACGGCCTCGGCGGTGTACCGCCGCCAGAGCGCGAACTGTGCGCGCGCCCGGTCGGCGGGCTCCCCGGGCAGGCCGTCGTACGCCAGGGTGCGGGTGCCCCAGTACTCGGTGACGGCCAGGTGGGCGTACGTGCCTTGGAGCAGCCCCTCGATCGGCCGGGGGTCGGGCCGCCAGGGGGCGAAGTAACGGGTGTCGTCGGCGCGGTCGTACAGGTCCATCAGGTCCAGCACCGCGCCGAGTTTGACGTGCTGGAACTCGTGCGCGAGCAGCAGCGCGAGGGTCGGCGCGGTGGCCGGCCGGGCGATGCCGACCGCGCCGTACGCCTGGCGGGCCGCCGAGCTGACGTCCCGGCCGGCGGGGCCCGGCCGCAACGGGGTGACCGTCGCCAGTCCGGCCCCGATGCCCGCCGCGTACCCGGGCAGGTCGCGCCCGAGCAGTTCCCAGGCCTCGCGCAAGGCGCCGGTCCAGTCGAGCAGTTCGGCGTCCGACAGCCGGTCCGCGACCGGGTGGTCGTGGCAGTCCCGCAGCGGGTCGGTGTCCTCCAGGGCGACCGTCCAGCCCGCCGCCGGCCGGACCCGCCGCAGCGGTTCGTCCGGCGTCGTGCGCACCGAGCCGTCGGAGGCCCGGACCTCGAAGCCGTCCGCCCGCCCGGTGACCACGGCCTCCCCGTCCGGTACGGCGATCCGCCCGAGTGTCGGCAGGTGCAGCCACCCGCCGCGCACGGGCACCGCCACCGCGTCGCCCCGGCCGGCCCGGACGGCGGCGGCCGCGGCCAGCGCGGCCAGCGGGCCGAGCCCGACCGACAGGTCCCCGGCGAGTCGCCGGGCCGCCCAGGCGCGGGCGTACGGGTGGGCGAGGACGGTGTCGACGGCCGCGGGGGCCTCGACGTCCAGCGCCGAGAGCAGTGCCCATGCCTCGGGCCGCCCCTGTCCGGAGGCGTCCCAGGCGGCCGCCAGCATCGCCCGGGTGAGGGCGAGTTGGGAGCGGCCGAGCGCGGCGACGGTGTCCGCACCGCCGTAGCCGCGCGCCAGTTCGTCGAGTTGCGACGGGGTGAGCGCGCCGGGCAGCAGCGGCTCGGCCTCCGGCGGTTCGGTCCCCTGTGCCGGCACGGCAGCGGAACCGCCGCGCCCCGCAAGACCGTTGATGAACGTCATGAGATCACCGCAGTAGACGGAGGGATGGTCGAAGCTGCCTCCCCCATCGTCGCTCCGATAGCGGTGGGCGTACAGACCGCCACCGCAGGAGCGGACCACGGGGCAGGCGCGGCAGGCCTCGCTCAGCCCGGCCAGGCCGGACTGGCGGGCGGCGATGCCGGGGTGGCGGGCGAGGTCGTCCAGGCTGTGTGCGAAAACGTTCATCCCGGTGGCGGGGGCGCCGTCGTACGCGGTCTTCAGGCTGTCGGCCTGCTCGAAGGTGCCGTCGGTCTCCAGCACCGCCAGGTCCGAGGGCTCCAGCCCGAGCGACTCGGTGAGGCTGGAGAAGCCGCGCAGGGTCCGGTGCACGGATTCGAAGGTCCGTACGGAGAACGGCCGCCCGTCGGCCTCCCACAGCCCGTGGACGGTCAGCAGCCAGTCGGCGTACGGGGTGGCGCCGAGTGCGCCGGGGCGTTTGGGCGGCTCGTCCCAGGTGGCATGGGGGAGCAGGAAGTCGACTGCGGGGGGTCGGAGTTCGGCCAGTGCCCGGTACACGGCCACCGGGTCGTTCTCGACGTCCATGGTGCAGAGCAGCCCGGCGAACAGGTGCCGGAACCCGGGCTCGTTCAGCAGCGCGACCGCCCGCAGCACCTGCGGGTGACTGCTGCGTCCGTCGGCGAAGCGCCGGTGACGGTCGTTCGCGGCCTTGTCGCCGTCGAGCGAGATGCCGACCTTGAGGTCCAGCTCCGCGAACAGCGTGCAGAAGGCGCGGCTCAGCAGCACGCCGTTGGTGTGGATGCGCAGGTCGAGCGCGCAGCCGGGCGGGAGGGCGGCCCGGAGTGCCTCGGCGGCGCGGCGCAAGCGGTCCGGGCCGGCGAGCAGGGGTTCTCCCCCGTGCAGGACGACCCGGACGGCGGGCAGCCGGTGGGCGGCCGCGTGCTCGCCGATGCGCTCGGCGGCCTTGGCCAGGATCCCGTCCGCGATGATCTTCGGCCGGGAGCTCCAGCTGCGATCCGCGTGCTCGTAGACGTAGCAGTGGTCGCAGGCAAGATCGCACCTGCTGTGCATCTTGACCACGAACTGCGTCAAGGGCAGCGGAATTGACGTCGTCATGGAACTTCTCGGGGACCCGTTCGGATCGATGGGCTCGGTCTGGTCCTGCTCGGCGGTACGGGCCGGGTCAGATCGAGGAGTTGAAGGCCGCGACCGGCACGAGGCCGGAGTCCGCGCCGGGGAGTGCGCGCTGGAGGCGGGAGGCGAGTTCCTCCGCTCCGAGGGCGGCGAGGTCGGCGAGGGAGGGGCGTTCCGGCGTCTCCTGAAGGTCAGTGAGGTTGCCGGCCGGCCTGGTGCTGATTACCGGAGTCATATTCGTTTCCTTAGGCGCGGTTAGGACCTGCCGAGGGTGGGTAAGCCACCCGATTGCGACCAATGTAGTGCCCGCGAAGACTCCGCGCGGCACGTTGTGGACTCACGTTGGGCGCGCCGAGCGGCCGACGTTGCGCGACGGGGCTCAGGGCCCCGATAAATCACCCGTTCAGCGGTCGCGCACTTCGCCCTGGCGCGCGCCGAAGCGCACCGCCGGACCAAGCACCCGGGTAAGCGTTCGAGTCCCCCCATTGATTCCCCCGCTCCCCTCAGGCCGGTCCGCCGAGTCCCCGCACGGCCCGCACCAGCTCCTCCGTGAACTCCGTTCCGTACAAGGTCAGTTCGCCACACCCGAGCAAAGTCCCGCCCGCCGCCAGGGTATGCGCCCGCCACCGCGCGAACTCCCGCCCCGCCCGGCCCGGTTCACCCACGCCGGCGGCCGCCTCCGCGCGCCAGAAGTCCGCGACGCCCAGGTGCGCGTACGTCCCCTGCAGCAGGGCGCCGGCCGGGCGCGGATCGGGCCGCCACGGGGCGTGGTAGACGGCCGGTCCGTTGGGCCGGTGCAGCGGCACCAGGTCCAGCAGGGCGCCGAGTTGGACGTGCAGGAACTCGTGCACCAGCGCCAGCGCCAGCAGCACCGGATCCCCCGGCAGCGAGGCCGCCACCGCGCCGTACGCCCGCCGGGCGGCGGCACTGACCTCCTCCCCACCGGGCGCCGGACACAGCGGCACGACCGTCGCGACACAGGCCGCGACCGCCTCCGCGTGGCGCCGGTGGCGCCGCACCAGGATCCGCCAGGCCTCCGCCAACCGCTCTTCCCAACAGGACAGTTCGGCATCGGACAACGGCCCGGCCGGCGGCCGTCCGTAGTCCACCCGCCGCGGCCCGACGTGGTCGACCGAGGGCGTCCAACGCAGCCCGTCGCACTCCAGCGCCAGCACCCGGCCGGACCCGCCCCGGAGGAACCCGTCCAGCCCCTCCAGCGGCACCTCCTCCCCCGCCGCGACACCGCGCAGACAGTCGGCCGCCCAGGCGTCCAACTCCGGCCGCAGCAACACCTCTTCCCAGCCCGCCCGGTCCTCCCGCTGCAACGCCCGCACCCGCCCGTACGCCTCCCGGTACCCCTCGTGCTCCGGCGCCGCCCGGCGCAACGCGAGCAGCAACAGCGCCCGCTTGCTCAACTGCCCGGCCCGCAGCACCCGGACGGCCTCCACCCCACCCCGCGCCCCCGCGATCGCCCGGAACACCGCCCGGTCCACCCCGTGCCGAGGAACCCCGTCCGCCCCCCGCGCACCCGGCACCCCGGCCGCCACCACCTCACCCGCACCCACCACCACGCCCTCCTCCGCACCGCCCGCACCCGCCCCGCAGTCTCCCCCCGACACACCGAACCATCCGGCCAACACCCCCGCATAACCCGAACGGACCAACCCCCAGCACCCACCCCCACCCCCCCAACACCCACCCACCCCCACCCCACCTCCCCCCTCCCCTTCGGGCGAGAGGGACGTGCCGCGGAAGGGGCGGCGCAGGGGGTGGGTGCGGAGAGGGGCGTTGCGGGTGATTTTCAGACTGCCAACGGCGACCAACCCCGAACCCTCAGAGTCGGCAGTCTGAAAATCATCCAGCCCCCGGAGCACCCACCCCCGGAGCCGCCCCGCCCCCACCCTCCCGAGAGCCCCACCCCCACAAAGCCCCGCGCAGCGGAACCCCCACCCCCGCCACCCCCTCCCGCAACCGCCCCGCAACATGCCGGATCAGCCGATCCAGATCCGCGCAGTACACCGACGGATACCCGAAGCTGTCCCCCGCCCCTCCCGCCTCTCCCGCCTCTCCCCCCACCGGTGCGCATACAACCCCCCACCACACACCCGGACCAGCGGACACCCCCCGCAGACCGCCCCCAGCCCGGCGAGGCCACGCTGGCGGGCCCGGAAGCCCGGGTGCGCCGCCGCGTCCGCGAACCCGTGCCGCCACACGTCCAGCCCCGTGCCCGGGGCCCCGTCGTAGGCCGCCTTGAGGCTGTCGGCCTGCTCGATGGCGCCGTCCGTCTCGACCACCACCAGGTCGACCGGCGCCAGCCCGACCGCCTCGCTGGCCGCCCGGCCGCCGAGCAGCAGCACGGCCAGCTCCTCGAACAGCCGCACCCCCGTCTCCCGCCGCGGCGCCCCGTACCAGCGGTCGAAGGCGGCGATCAGCCACTCCCCGTACGGCGCCGGCTCCACCCCCGACGGCGGCCCGCCGGGCACCGGCCGCCGCCGCAGTCCGGGCGGCGGCGCGGCCCAGGTCCCGTGCGGCAGCAGCAGGTCGAGCCGGGGCGGGGCGAACTCCAGCAGCGCCTCGTAGGTGTCCACCGGGTCGGCCGCCAGGTCGACGACGCACAGCAGCCCGGCGAACAGCTCCCGGTGCCGGTCGGAGCCGAGCAGCCGCACCGCCTCGGCGGTCCGCGCCCAGCTGCCCGCGCCGGAGGGCAGCCGCCGGTGCCGGTCGTGGCCGGCCCTGGTCCCGTCCAGCGAGACCCCGACCATGACCCGGTGCCGGTGCAGCACATCGAGCAGCGCCGGTTCGTCCAGCAGCCGCAACCCGTTGGTCTGCAGGTCGAACCGCACCCGCAACCCACCCACGGCACCGCTCAACACCCCGAGCAACTCGTCCAGATGGCCCGCACCCACCAGCAGCGGCTCACCCCCGTGCAGCACCACGGAGACCTCGTCCAGCCCGTGCTCCGCCGCGTGCTCGGCGATCCGCCGGGCGGTGCGCCGCACCGTCTCCAGCTCCATCCGCCGCGGCCGTCCGCGCCAGCTCTGGTCCGCGCCCTCGTACACGTAGCAGTAGTCGCAGGCCAGGTTGCACCGACTGTGGATCTTCAGCAGGAACTGCCGGAACGGCACCATGCCCGTGAGCCTAGCGCCGCCCGGCAAGCACCCTGACCCGCCGTCACCGACCCCACCGTCACACGTGCGGCGGCTCCACGTCCGAGTCCAGCCGCGTCCCCGCCCGTACGGCCACCGTCGTCGGGTGCTCGTCCCCCAGCGTCACCCGCGCCCGCCGGATGCAGTCCGCCCGCAGCTCGGCGGCCTGCTCGGTGCGGCCGGCCGTGGCCAGCGACAGCGAGAGGTTGGAGTTGATGCCGATGGAGTCGTAGTGGTCCTGGCCGAGGGCCTCGGTCATCAGCGGCGCGGCCTCCAGTTCCACCTCCAGCGCGGCCTGGGTCTGCCCGGACAGCGCCAGGTCGTTCGCGTGGTTCATCATCGCGATCGGGATGTAGAGGTGGTGGGCGCCGAGGACGGTCCGGAACTGTGCCAGGGTGCGTCCGGACAGCTCCAGGGCCTCCTGGGTGCGCCCCGCCAGCCGCAGGTAGACCGACAGGTTGTTGGCGCCGGCCAGCGTCACCGGGTGGTCCTCCCCCAGGTAGTCGCGGTACCGCGCCAGGGCCCGTTCGGCCAGCGGGATCGCCCGGGTGGTGTCGCCGAGGGCGTTGAGGTCGCTGGCCAGGTTGGTGGCGGCGGCCAGGGTGTCGGGGTGCTCGGGGCCGTTGATGTCGAGGTAGCGCTGGTAGATGTCCTCGTCGATCTCCAGGGCCTCGTGGTAGCGCCCGGCCCGGCGCAGCGCCACGGCGAGGTTCTTGCGGGCGCGCAGGGTGTCGGTGTGGCCGTCGCCGATGGTCTGCTGGTAGATCCGGACGGTCTCCTCCAGCAGGTCCAGGGCCTCCCGCAGCCGCCCGGTCTCGCGCAGGTCGCGGGCGTAGTTGGAGGCCGAGGAGAGCGCGTAGAGGCTGTGCGCGCCGAGCGCGTCGCGCTGCTGGAGGTAGTTGCTGCGGTGGCGTTCCAGGGCGGCCCGGCGGTCGCCGGCCAGGTAGTCGGAGACGGCGAGGTTGTTGGTGATCATCAGGGTGCGCGGGTGGTCCGGGCCGAGGGTGCGCCGGGCCGCGTCCAGGGTCCGGCGGTCGAGCGTGCGGGCCTCGTCGTAGCGGCCGAGGAACCGCAGGTCGGCGCCGAGGCTGTTGGCGACGGCGAGGGTGTGCGAGTGCTCCGGGCCCAGGGTCGCGGTGAAGCGCTCCAGGATGTCCCGGTCCATCTCGTACGCCTCCTGGAGGGCGCCCTGGGAGCGGCGGATGTTGCTCAGCTGGGTGCGCAGCATGAGCGTCTGGGCGTCGTTGTCGACGTCGAAGCCGGGCCCGCCGTAGCCGTCCTGGCGCCAGTGCTCCAGGGTCCGCTCGGCCAGTTCCCGGCCGGACTCGTGCAGGCTGCGCTTCCACTGGTAGCGGACCGAGTCGATGATCCACTGCCGGACGTCCTCGTCGGCACTGTCCACGGCCCCGGACGGCCAGAGGTGGGGCAGGAGTTCGGCGTACTCGGCCCAGTTGGCGGGCACGTCCGGGTCGCCGGGGTTGGCGGTGGCGAGCGCGGCGTGGACGACGCCGCGCAGTTCGGCCCGGCGCTCCTCCTCGACCTGGTCCCTGAGCACGGCCTGGACCAGCCGGTGCACGGTGATGGTCTCGCTGCCCTGGTCGGTGCGGGCGAGCCCGAACCGGTTGATGGCGCGCAGGAATTCGCCGATCGCGAGCTTGTCGCGGGGCGCCCGCGGGGGCAGTCGCAGGGCGCGGGTGACGGCGCGGCTGTAGAGCAGCCGCATCGGGATGGCGTCGGGGCCGAAGAAGGCGCAGATCTCCAGGATCTGGGCGGCCGGGGCGTTCATCCGGCGCAGTTCCTCGACCGAGATCCGCCAGGTCGCGGCCGCCGAGTGCGGGTAGTCGGCGGTGCGCAGCCGGGTGCGCTCCAGCATCTCGGTGAGCTCCTCGTCGAGGAGTTCGAGGTAGGTGGCGATCGGCATCGACGTCTCCTGGAGCCAGACGGCGGCCTGGCCGACGGCGAGCGGCAGGTCGCCGAGGCGGTGGGCGACCTGGTCGGCGTCCTCCGGGGAGAGCCCGCTGTTGAAGCGGCGCAGCAGCCGGACGCTCTCCTCGCGGAGGAAGACGTCGACCTCGACCAGGCCGGCGTGCCGGGCCCACCCCTGGTTGCGGGAGGTGATCAGCACGTGCCCGCCGGAGGAGCCGGCCGGCTGCCAGGCGGCGAGCTCCTCGGGGGTGCCGGCGTTGTCGAAGACGAGCAGCCAGCGGCGGTACGGCTGGCCGCGGCGCAGCGCGTCGAGGACAGCGGCGGCGGTGTGCGCGACGTCGTCGCTGGTGGGCACGCCGAGCCGGGGGGCGAGTTCGGCGAGTTTCTGCGGGATGTTGGCGGGTTCCTCGGCGGGCACCCACCAGACCACGTCGTACGCGGCCTTGAAGCGGTGCGCGTACTCGGCGGCGATCTGGGACTTGCCGGCGCCGCCGAAGCCGTAGAGCACCTGGCTGAGCACCGCGGCGGGGCCGCCGGTGAAGCGGTTGCGGAGCAGTTCGAGCAGTTTGCCGCGGCCGATGAAGGCGGCGTTGCGCGAGGGCGCCTCCTGGACCTGCGGCGCGGTGCCGGGGAAGCGGGCGGGCGCGATGATCTCCCCGCTGTCGCCGTCGAGTTGGCGGTTGCTGCCGGGCGGCGGGCCGACTTCGGCGTACAGCTGGGACTCGGCGCCGGCGGCGGAGGCGCGGACCAGGTCGGGGGCGATCTGTCCGGCGAACGGGCGGGGCACCGGCTCGTCCGAGTCCTGCAGCCGCAGGGCGAACATCGCCGGTGAGCCGGAGGCGAGTTCGCGCCCCTGCAGGAGCTGCCAGGCCTCGGCGGCGCGGGGCAGGGCGGTGTACTCGGGCGAGAGCAGGGCGAGCAGCCGGCCCTGGCCTTCGAGCGGCCCGGTGACCTCCGGCGGCCGGGGGCCGGTGTACGGCTCGGCGGCGTTGTGCAGGGAAGTCTGGTAGCCGAAGCGGGTGAGCGTCCCGGCGGCCCACTCGGCCCACATCCGGTCCTCGGGCGCGTAGCTGACGAAGACCTGGCGGGGCACCGCGCGGGCGGAGCGCAGGTAGGCGCCGTAGAGCCGGCGGCGGGTCTCGGCGGTGAGCGGGCGCAGCGTGCGGACCCGGCCGTCGGTGATCCACCCCGCCAGCCGTTCGAAGGCGTTGAGCAGGCTGCGGGCCTCCTGCGGCCGGTCGGCGACGGTGGCGGGCACCTCCTCGTAGGCGTAGAACGGCTTGTACGGCACCTCGACGTCGGCCCAGTAGCCGGCCCGGCGGTCGCCGGCCAGCCAGCGGCCGAGGTAGGGCGCGAAGGCCTCGCGGGCGTAGTCGCGGCCGGCCTCCAGGCGTTCCTGCTCGGCGTCCTCGACCCGCATCGGCACCGGGAGCACCCGGATCGCCCGCTCCTCGGCCTCGGCGATCGCGCGGGCGGCGTCGACGCCGCCGCGGATGTTCTGGGCGCTGAAGGTGAAGCAGTCGACGACGGTGTCGGGCATCAGGACGGTGCAGATGCCGGAGGTGTCGCTGACGCCGGTGCGGCTGTCGATGAGGACGTAGTCGTACGCCCGGGCCCAGCGCTCGCGCAGTTCGCGCAGGAACTCGCCGCCGCGGATGTCCCGGCCGTGGTAGAAGCTGCGCCAGTTGAAGCTGGTGACGGCGGCGGCGTAGGCGGCGTTCTGGCGGCCGGCGGGCAGGAAGTCGAGCCGGCCGCCGGGCGGCAGGTCGAGGGCGAGGCCGCAGAGGTAGCCGTCCAGTCGCCCGGGTTCGTCCAGCCAGGCGGCCGGGGACAGGCCGACCGGCCCGGAGGCGGTGGGCAGCGCCTGCTTGACGTAGGCGCGCAGCAGGTCGATCAGGCCGTCGGTGGAGTGCAGTTCGGGGTCGACCAGGAGCGGGTGGTAGTAGCGGTGGAGGCCTGGCGCCTCCAGGTCCCAGTCGACGACCAGGACGCGCAGGCCCCGGCTGGCGAGGATCCAGCCGACGTTGGCCAGGGCCATGGTCCGGCCGGTGCCGCCCTTGAAGGAGTAGAACGTGACGACCGATCCCGGTCCGCCGTGCGCCGGCTCCGCGCCGGGTTCAGTGGTCATCCTGCTCGTCTCCCCTCAGCGGGACAGCGTCGTCCTTGCCACGGCTCTGGTGCGGGAGGTCCCGGCGGCCCGGCCCCGGACGCGCCGGCGGGCCCTGGCGGGGCCCCGGCGGGCCGGCCGGGATGGCCAGCCCGGGCATCGCCGGGACGCCGCCGAAGCCGAAGGCGTCGCCGCCATCGTCCCCCCAATCCAAGTTGTCGTCCATGAGCTTGTTCTGAGTGACCGTCACCATGATGGTGAGGTCGTTCTCGAAGCTCTCCCGGCTCACTTTGACCCGGAACAAGTGCTCCAGGTCGCTCCGGCGCAGCCAGTTGCGCCGGAACACGTCACGCACGCCCGCCCACAGGGCGTCGCGCTCCGGCCCGTCGACCGGGTCGGTGCTGCCGGTGGGCACCATCACGCCGGTGACCGGGTGGTTCTGGTCGTCGTACTCGCGCAGCGCGGCGCGGTAGCGCTCGCCGCCGGCCACCCAGGGGTCCACCAGCAGGATGCTGACCTGGCTGTCCTCGCGGGCCTGGTCGAGCTTCCCGCCGAGGCCGGTCTCGACCTCCTCCAGCGTGGTGATGTGCCCGGCGGCGGTGATCACCTGCTGGGCGCGCGCGGCCAGCGGCGGGTGGGTGGGCGGATGGTAGGGCGCCCAGTGCCAGGGCCTGGCGCCGTACCAGCCGCCCGCGTACGAGCCGCCCTCGGCGGCGGCCTCGGAGGCCCGGCCGGCCGCGATGAACAGCCGCACCATGCCGGGGCTGGAGAGGGCCGTCTCCGGTGCCGGCGGGGGCGGGAAGTAGCCGCGGACCGCGCCGAGGTCGAACTCCGGCAGCTCGCCGAGCCGGCGGGCGGCCGCGTCCCGGACCCGCTCGGCGACCACCCGGACGACCTGCTCGTACGCCTCGCTCTGCGCGGTGCGCAGCAGGGCCCGCAGGCCGTGCCGGGCGTAGGCCTCGCCCATGTCCGGCTGGGCCCACTGGATCTTGGTCACCTCGTCGGCCAGCTCGCCGGGCGCGACGGGCTCCCAGAGCACCGGGACCAGCGCCGGGATGAGCTCCCCGGTGTCCTCGTGGTGGCGCCGGCACCGGCCGCGGAAGGCGGTCCACTCCTTGCCGCAGTACAGGCTGGTGAAGTAGGCCGGGGAGTAGAGCGCGATCATGGTCCGGGTGCGGCCCAGCATCGTCGCCAGCTTCTCGGCCCACTCGTCGCCGAGCCGCAGCTGCTCGGTGTCGCGGTACGCGAGTTCCTCGGCGGGGACGCCCGTCCCGACGAGCCGGCCGAGTTCGTCGCGCAGGTCGTTGTAGAACTGGTTGACGAAGGCGTCCTCGGCCTCGAAGTCACGACGCGCGTAGCTGAAGAAGAAGTACGGCCGTTGCTGGTCCTGCTCCATCACCTGTTCCCCCCGTACCCGACGGTGCCGCGACGGCGCTGGTTTCATACCCCAGGATGTCGTGAACTCCACCGTCCGCGCTGGCGAGTTGGCGGATCCGGCTGCCTCCCGGGGTTTAGCCGGTGGTCAGGCGCACGCCCTGGAACGGGGGTGCTCCGGCACCCGGGGGCGCACCGGCGGGGGCGCGGGCGCGCCGGAGGGATCGCGGGCGCGCCGAAGGGGGCGCGCGACGGACCGGCCCGGGGGCCGCGCTACCGGCCGAGCGACGACTGGAACGCCGCGAGCGGTTCCGCGCCGGGGGTCAGGGCGTCCGCGACCACCCGGCGCAGCAGGTCGCCGAGGACGGTGTCGGGCAGGGCGTCGAGCTCGTCGAGCGGCAGGGCGGTGACGTCGACCAGGTCAGAGCCGAGTCCAGCGGCGGTTTCCGCACCGGTGACGCCCATCAGTCCCTCACTCGATCGTGCCGGCACAGCGCGTTGCTGGCCGGAAACGCATCGACCCAGGTCCGCGACGGGCATCCTACACCCGAGAAGTGACAACCCATCAGCTTAGCGCCGACGCCACGCCCGGCCCGACCCGGTCGGCCCACCGGGCCCGCAGGACCCCCGGAGCCCCCGGCCCCGGTCGGCCCCACCGGCCTCATCAGCCCCATCGGCCCCGCCGTGAGCACGGCCCCGGTGCCCTCACGGGCAGAGCCGCTCCACCCGCCACCCCGTGGGGCTCGTCGGGTCGGCGAGGTAGCGGAGGCGGTCGTGGAGGCGGTTCTCGCGGCCCTGCCAGAACTCGACGCTCTCCGGGACGACCCGGTACCCGCCCCAGAACGGCGGGACGGGCACGCCCTCGCCCTCCGGGTAGCGGCGTTCGAGCTCGGCGTAGCGCTGTTCGAGGATCTCGCGGCCGGCGACCGGGCTGGACTGTTCGCTGGCCCAGGCGCCCAGCTGGGAGCCGTGCGGGCGGGTGCGGAAGTAGGCGGCGGTCTCGTCCCGGCCGACCTTCTCCACCCGGCCCTGGACGATGACCTGGCGGGCCAGCGCGATCCACGGGAACAGCAGTGCGGCGTGCGGGTTGGCGGCGAGCTCGGAGCCCTTGCGGGAGCCGTAGTTGGTGAAGAACACGAAGCCGCGCGCGTCGTAGCCCTTGAGCAGTACGGTGCGCGAGTTGGGCCGCCCCTCGGCGTCGGCGGTGGAGAGCACCATGGCGTTGGGCTCCACCACGCCGGCGTCGTCCGCCTCGTGGAACCAGCGGGTGAACTGGCCGACCGGCTCGGGCGCGAGCCGCTCCTCGACCAGGCCCTCGTGGATGTAGTGCTTGCGCATCACGGTGAGGTCCGGGCCGGGGCGGGCCTCGTCGGCCGGGGTCCGGGTGGCGGGGCTCAGGGGCGTCGACTGGGCGCGTTCCGGGGTCTGCACGTCAACATCATCCCGTACGACAAGCAACCGGCACCGCTACCTCCGGACAAACCCCGGTGGGAGATAAGGTGACTCGCCACCGCTTGGCTGCCCGTCGTACGGGGAATTGTCCGGAACCGAGTGCGTTTGGGCCCCGGCCGTCCCCCGGGCACGACCGACCCTCGGCGGAAAAGTCAAGCGGGCCCAGGGCAAACATCACCACGGTGGTGTATGGCGCAATGCACCCCGTGCCTGTCACTCTGGCACCGAGTGCCAACCACGATTCGGTCACTGGCGCGCCCGCCCCACCACGGCGGAGCGCCGAACACAGAACTGAAGGAGCCGTCGCATGTCCGATTTCGTACCCGGGCTTGAGGGAGTCGTCGCGTTCGAGAGCGAGATCGCCGAGCCCGACCGTGAAGGCGGCGCCCTGCGGTACCGCGGTGTCGACATCGACGACCTGGTCGGCAACGTCTCCTTCGGCCACGTCTGGGGCCTGCTGGTGGACGGCAAGTTCAACCCGGGACTGCCGGCCGCCGAGCCGTTCCCGATCCCGGTGCACTCCGGCGACATCCGGGTCGACGTGCAGTCCGCGCTCGCCATGCTCGCCCCGGTCTGGGGCCTCAAGCCGCTGCTGGACATCTCCGCCGAGCAGGCCCGCGACGACCTCGCGCGCGCCGCCGTGATGGCGCTGTCCTACGTCGCCCAGTCGGCCCGCGGCCAGGGCCTGCCGATGGTCCCGCAGAGCGAGATCGACAAGGCCGAGACGGTCGTCGAGCGCTTCATGATCCGCTGGCGGGGCGAGCCGGACCCGAAGCACGTCAAGGCCATCGACGCCTACTGGACGTCCGCCGCCGAGCACGGCATGAACGCCTCCACCTTCACCGCCCGCGTCATCGCCTCCACCGGCGCCGACGTCGCGGCCGCGCTCTCCGGCGCGGTCGGCGCGATGTCCGGCCCGCTGCACGGCGGCGCGCCCTCCCGCGTGCTCGGCATGATCGAGGAGATCGAGCGCACCGGCGACGCGACCGCGTGGGTCAAGAACGCCCTGGACAAGGGCGAGCGCCTGATGGGCTTCGGCCACCGCGTCTACCGCGCCGAGGACCCGCGCGCCCGCGTGCTGCGCCGCACCGCCAAGGAGCTCGGCGCGCCGCGCTTCGAGGTCGCCGAGGCGCTGGAGAAGGCCGCCCTGGAGGAGCTGCACAACCGCCGCCCCGACCGCGTGCTGGCCACCAACGTCGAGTTCTGGGCCGCCATCATGCTGGACTTCGCCGAGGTCCCGGCGCACATGTTCACCTCGATGTTCACCTGCGCCCGCACCGCCGGCTGGTCGGCGCACATCCTGGAGCAGAAGCGCACGGGCCGGCTCGTGCGCCCCGCCGCGCGCTACATCGGCCCCGGCCCGCGCCGTCCCGAGGAGATCGAGGGCTGGGACGCCATCGCCCGCTGACCGCACCGGACGAACGTCCGAACAGCGCCCCTGACCAGCGGGTCCGGCCTCGGCCGGGCCCGCTGTCGGCGTCTCCGAGCAGTCAAGATCACAGTCTCAGCGGGCGGACGACCGTACCCCCGCCCCACCCCCGGCCGGTAGGCTGCGCGCGTGGCTCAGATCCAGATCCCCGCTGACATCAAGCCCGCAGACGGCCGTTTCGGCTGCGGACCGTCCAAGGTGCGCCCCGAGGCCCTGAGTGCCCTCGCCGCCACCCAGACCTCCCTGCTCGGCACCTCGCACCGCCAGGCCCCGGTGAAGAACCTGGTCAAGCGCGTGCGCGAGGGCGTGAGCAGCCTCTTCTCGCTGCCCGAGGGCTACCAGGTCGTCCTGGGCAACGGCGGCTCCACCGCGTTCTGGGACATCGCCGCCTTCGGCCTGGTGCGGGAGAAGTCCCAGCACCTGGACTTCGGCGAGTTCTCCTCGAAGTTCGGCTCCTCGGTCAAGGCCGCGCCGTGGCTCGCCGAGCCGAGCGTGATCAAGACCGCCCCGGGCACCCACCCGCTGCCGGTCGCCGAGGCCGGTGTGGACGTCTACGGGCTCACCCACAACGAGACCTCGACCGGCGTCGCGATGCCGATCGCGCGCCCGGCCGGCGCGGACGAGGGCTCGCTGGTCCTGGTGGACGCCACCTCGGGCGCCGGCGGCCTGCCGGTCGACATCACCGAGACGGACGTCTACTACTTCGCCCCGCAGAAGTCCTTCGCCTCCGAGGGCGGCCTGTGGCTGGCCACCTTCTCCCCGGCCGCCCTGGAGCGCGCCGCCGAGATCGCCGCCTCCGGCCGCTACATCCCGCCGTTCTTCTCGCTGCCGACGGCCATCGACAACTCGTCGAAGGACCAGACGTACAACACCCCGTCGATCTCCACGCTCTTCCTGCTGGCCGACCAGCTGGAGTGGCTGAACGGCAACGGCGGCCTGGACTGGGCGGTCGCCCGCACCGCCGACTCCTCCTCCCGGCTGTACACCTGGGCCGAGAAGTCCTCCTTCGCCACCCCCTTCGTGGCGAACCCGGCCGAGCGCTCCCAGGTGGTCGGCACCATCGACTTCGACGAGTCGGTGGACGCCGCCGCGGTCGCCAAGGCACTGCGTGCCAACGGCATCGTGGACACCGAGCCGTACCGCAAGCTGGGCCGCAACCAGCTGCGCATCGCGATGTTCCCGGCGATCGACCCGGCGGACGTCGAGGCGCTCACCCAGTGCATCGACTACGTGGTCGAGCAGCTCTGAGCCGCACCCGAGCACGGCTGAGGGCCACCGCCTGCGGGCGGTGGCCCTCGCGCCGTTCCGGGTCTATTTACCGGCCAGTGAGCTGATCAGCACGACGACCAGCAGCAGCACCAGGGTGCCGGAGACGATGCGCATACGAGTCTTGGGATCCACGGTCAACGAGGGTACCTCCGCCTCACGCCCGAGGGGACGGCGAGGCCGCCCGGGGCCATCTGGAGGCCTTCGAAGACGGCTTCGAGGACGAGTACGCGGACGGCTTCGAGGACGGGCCGCTCAGCTCCAGTCCGCCAGGGCCCAGGAGCCCAGCGACTCGTAGTGCGCGAAGCCGCCGTCCAGGTCGCTCTTCATCAGGTGCAGCTCGGCGGCCTCCCACTCCGGCCCCCGGTAGTCCGCCAGCGCCGCCGCCAGGCCGTCCAGCTCGGCCGCCGCGACCCGCTGGACGGCCCGCCGGTGGCCGCGCGAGGAACCGGCCCGGGCGAGGGTGAGGTGCGGGTGGAAGGCGAAGGTGTCGGCCGCCTCCCCGACCACCTCGGAGACGGCCTCGGTGACCGCCTCGGCCAGCCGGCGCAGCGCCCAGGTCTGGCCCTCGACGCCGGCCCAGAGCACCCGGTCGCCGAACCGTCCGGCGCCCGCGATCCGCAGCCGGTGCACCGGGTGGACCTCGGCGACGGCCGCCAGGCCCGCCTCCAGCTCCGGCAGCGCCTCGGCGGCCACCTCGCCGAGGAAGGCCAGGGTCAGGTGCCAGCCCTCGACGGTGGTCCAGCGCAGCCGGTCCGCCCCGGGCAGCCCGCGCACCGGCGCGACGGCGTCGGACAGCCCCTGCAGCACCTCGACCGGCGGGAGCACCGCCACGAAAAGCCTCATGCGCCCATCCTCCCGCGCGGGGCGCGGGGGCATCTTCCCGAGCCCCCGGTTCTGGGCTAGAACGGGCGCATGATCGATTCCAGCGCCCTGAAGATCCGCACCGGCGGCCCCGAGGACGTCCCCGCCATCCTGTCCCTGCTCGACGGCGCCGTGGCCTGGCTGGCCGGCCAGGGCCGTACCGGCCAGTGGGGCGACCAGCCGTTCAGCACCGCGCCCGCCCGGGTCGAGCACATCGAGCAGTACGGCCGCGAGCCGTTCCTGATCCGCCTGGCCGTGGACACCGAGGGCCGTACGGTCGGCTCCTGCGTGCTGTCCGAGGACCGCGGGAAGTACATCCCCGCCGTGGCGGAGCGCGAGCTGTACGTCCGCAACCTGGTCACCGACCGCACCCGCCGGGGTTCGGGCATCGGCGCCGCGCTGATCGCGGACGCGGTGGAGGAGGCCCGCCGGCGCGGCATCGGCCTGCTGCGGGTGGACTGCTACGGCGGTGCCGACCGCAAGCTGGTCGCCCAGTACCGGGCGCTCGGCTTCACCGAGACCGAGACCTTCGAGGTCGAGCAGCCGAACGGCGTCTGGCCCGGCCAGGTCCTCGCCATCCGGCTCTGACACCACGGGCCCCGGTTCTCGCACCACTGGCCCCGGCGCCGACACCACGGGCCGCACCTGCTACACCATGGGCCCCCGGGGGCGAATCCCCGGGGGCCCGAGCAGGACTGACGATCCGTCAGCAGGCGGCGGCCAGCTCCGACTTGCGCGGCGCGACGGTGCGCGGCACGACGGCCACCACCCGGCCGCCGCGGCCCGGGTGCAGGTCGAAGCGCACCTTCAGGTCCGCGCTGCGGGCCAGCACCAGGCCGACCGCGGCGGCCGCCAGCGCGGACACCAGTCCGCAGGCCAGCAGGCCGAGCCGGGGCCCGTACGAGGCGGTCACCCAGCCGACGACCGGGGCGCCGATCGGCGTGCCGCCGGTGAAGACCAGCACCAGCAGGCCCATCACCCGGCCGCGCATCTCGGGGTCGGTGGCCAGCTGCAGCATGGAGTTGACCGAGGTGTTGAAGCTCAGCCCGAACACCCCGATCAGCATCAGCAGCAGCGCGAAGGTCCAGTAGTCGGGCGAGAACGCGGCGACCACCTCCAGTGTGCCGAAGACCAGTGCCGCGCCGACCAGCCGACGCAGCCGGGGCGCGCCGCGGCGGGCCGCGAGCAGGGCGCCGGCCAGCGAGCCGACCGCCATCGCGGTGTTCAGCAGGCCGTACTGGCCCGCGCCCACCTTGAAGGTGTCGTGCGCGAAACCGGAGAGCAGCGTCGGGAAGTTGAAGCCGAAGGTCCCGATGAAACCGGCCAGCACCATCGGCCAGAGCAGCTCGGGCCGCTCCTTCACGTACCGCAGGCCCTCCCGCAACTGCCCCTTCTCGCGGGCGATCGGCGCGGTCGGGCGCAGTTCGCTCTCGCGCATGGCCAGCAGCCCGCCGATCACGGCCGCGAAGGACAGCGCGTTGACGGCGAAGGCCCAGCCGCTGCCGACCGCGGCGATCAGCAGGCCCGCGACGGCGGGGCCGACCAGGCGGGCGGTCTGGAAGTTGGCGGCGTTCAGGCTGACCGCGTTGGCGAGGTCCTTGGGCCCGACCATCTCGGAGACGAAGGCCTGCCGGGTCGGGTTGTCCACCACGGTGACCAGGCCGAGCAGCAGCGCGAAGGCGTACACGTAGTACGGCGTCACCACGCCGCCGACGGTCAGCACCGCGAGGCCCGCGGCGAGCAGGCCCATCGCGCCCTGGGTGTAGATCAGCAGCCGGCGCTTGGGCATCCGGTCGGCGAGCACGCCGCCGAAGAGGCCGAGCAGCAGCATCGGCAGGAACTGCATGGCGGTGGTGATGCCGACCGCGAGCGGACTGCCGGTGAGGCTGAGCACCAGCCAGTCCTGGGCGATCCGCTGCATCCAGGTCCCGGTGTTGGACACCACCTGGCCGGCGAAGTAGTAGCGGTAGTTGCGAACGCGCAGGGAGGAGAACATCCCCCCGGGCCTGGTGAACCGGGCGCCTGCGGGAGATGAGGCCGCGTGGGTGCGGCCCTGAGCGGCGGAGTCCGCCGCGGTGCGTTCGTCGGGGTCGTCGTCGCCGTTGCCGGGCAGCCCCGTGGGGGCGGGTGCCTGGGCGTCGGCGGTCGCGGCGTTCGCCGCGGGGTCGGTGGTCGGTTCGTCGGTACGGATGGCGGCGGCGCTGGCTGCGGCCGGCGGTGTCACGGTGGTCTCCCCTCGCGGCGCGACGGCCATGGCGGTGGCCGTCGCGCTCCTGGTGTCGGTGGTCGGTCCTGCGGTGATGCCTGCTCCTTCTTCTCCCGGCGGCCGGCCGGGGTCGGTGTGCCCCTGAGGTGTTCGAGCTGCGGGCGTACGGGCTGCACGCGCACGTACGGGCTACAGGTGGGCGAGCTTGTAGAGCACGGGCGCGGCCTCCCGGAGGACGGCCCATTCCTCCTCGTCGAGCCCTTGGGCGAGCTCGGCGAGCCAGACGTTTCGGCGCCGACGACTCTCCGCGAGGATCGTCTCGGCCTGCTCGGTGCTGCTGACGACCACCTGGCGGCGGTCCTCGGGGTGCGGCTCCCGCCGCACCAGCCCCTTCTCCTCCAGCATCGCGACGATCCTGGTCATCGAAGGAGGCTGCACGTGCTCCTTCCGGGCGAGCTCACCCGGTGTCGCCTTCCCGCACCGGGCGAGGGTGCCCAGCACCCCCATCTCGGTGGGACTCAACGACTCCTCCACCCGCTGGTGTTTGAGTCGTCGGGAGAGGCGCATCGTGGACGACCGCAGCTGACTGATCGCTGCGAGGTCCTGCTCGGACATCTCGGGCATCTCTTTAGACTACGTCATTACCCTCGCTAAAGAAAATCGACTTCCCACCGCGCCGGAGGATCACCCCGGTGCCATATTGGTGATGAGCCCCCAGGTCCCGACTCCAGGAAGGACCGATCCCGACTCCAGGAAGGGCCGACCAGCCATGTCCGACCTCGCCGCCGAGCAGTCCCAGGCGCCCGCGCAGTCCGGGCCGCCCGGGCAGGACGACACCGGGTTCGCCCGGCTCGCCATGGTCACCATCGACTGCGCCGACCCGGTCGCGCTGGCGTCGTTCTACGGCGAGCTGCTGGGCTGGGAGAGCCGGCACGTGGACGAGAACTTCGCGATCCTGGACAACCCCGAGGGCGGCAGCCCCCTGGGCTTCGGGCGGGTGAAGGGGTACCGACCGGAGCCGTGGACGGAGCCGGACGGGAGCAAGCACTTCCACCTCGACTTCTACGTGGACGACCTGGAGGAGTCCACCGCGAAGGCCCTCGCGCTCGGCGCGACCGAGCCCGCGTACCAGCACGGCCGCACGCTCAAGGTGCTGATCGACCCGGCCGGCCACCCGTTCGGGCTAGCTCCGCTGGAGTAAGGCACGAACGGGGTGGGGGGTGGCGCGCAGGCCGTGTCAGGGATTGGTGCCAAGATCATGAAGGCCGCGTAAAGGTCCATCCTGACCTGGGATTTCACGAAAAGCACGAACATTGTGCGACCGCCGGGAAATGGTTACGCTCACATTTTGTCAGGGGCACCACACGCCAGGTCTCCCTTCGGCGGACCGCCGTGCCCGTGCCCGTTTCCCGTGCCCGTTGCCGCACGTCTTCCCCGGCCATCCCTGGCCACCCCGTCCGCCCGAGCCCTGGCGCCCTCTACTCCTCCTCCAGGGAGCTCAATTGGGTGCGATCCACCATGCCGACCACGGCTGGGTGACACCGGCGGTCTCGTACTTCGTCGCCTGCCTCGGCTCCTTCGTGGCCCTGCGCAGCGCCCGCTGGGCGCTCGTCTCCAAGGGCCGTACCCGGGCCGTCTGGCTGCTCTTCGCGTCGACCTCGCTCGGCGCCGGGATCTGGTCCATGCACTTCATCGCGATGCTCGGCTTCTCGGTGACCGGCGCCGAGATCACCTACCAGCCCGGGCTGACCGTGCTCAGCCTGCTGGTCGCCGTCGCCGTCGTCGGCGTCGGCCTGTTCACCGTCGGGTACTGGCGCAGCCAGCCCGTCCTGGCGCTGCTGGCCGGCGGGCTGACCACCGGTCTGGGCGTCGCCGCGATGCACTACCTGGGCATGGCCGCGATGGTCCTGCCCGGCCACCTCGGCTACGACCAGACCACGGTGTGGCTCTCGGTCGGCATCGCGGTCTTCGCGGCGACGGCCGCGCTCTGGGCCGCGCTGAACATCCGGGGCACGCTCGCCGTGCTGTCGGCGGCGCCGGTGATGGGCGTGGCCGTCTGCGCCATGCACTACACCGGCATGGCGGCGCTGTCGGTCCGGCTCGACGAATCGCAGAGCACCCAGGGCGGTGTGATGGCGCTGCAGTTCATCTTCCCGCTCGGCGTCGGGCTCGGCTGCTACGTCTTCTTCGGCTCGCTGGCCTTCGCCGTCTCGCCGAGCCGCCCCGACACCCAGCCCCTGCTGGCCGGTCCGGCCGCGCCGCTGCCCCCGCGGGCACCCCGGCCGCCCCGGCCGCCCCGCGTCCCGGAGCAGCGCCGGCACCTCGACGGGGCCGGCGCCCGGCGCTGAGCGCGGGCGGACACGCGTACGGAGGCCCGGCCGGGGTGGGGGACCCGGCCGGGCCTCCGTACGCGCAATCGGGCCTCCGTACGCGCTACTCGGGCCGCGCTACTCGGGCCGCGCTACTCGGGCCGCCCGAGCAGCCCGGTCAGGTGCTCCGGCGTGTCCACCGGGCAGACCTTGTGCACGAAGTCCCGCCGCAGCCCGTGGTACGGCTCGCCCGCCCGGTAGAAGTTGGCGTGCATCCGCCGCAGTTCCTCGGCCCGGTACTCGGCCAGCGGCTTCGCCTCCTCGTCGGCGGCGCGACGGCGCTTCTTGTCCACCAGCCGCCCGGTGAGCTCCGGTGAGGCGGCGATCCGGGCCGCCTCCCGGGCCACCCAGCGGCGGAACCCAGCCGCGTCCCCGCCGGCCGTACGGTCCACCAGGCCGATCCGGCGGGCGTGTTCGGCCCCGACCGGCAGCGCCTCGGTGGTGAGCCGCTCGGCCTGCGCGGCGCCGACCCGGTTCGGCAGGGTGTACGTCCAGTACTCGGAGCCGTACAGGCCCATCAGGCGGTAGTGCGGGTTGAGCACCGCCGAGTCGCGGCACCACACCTCGTCCGCGGCGAGCGCCGCCATCAGACCGCCGGCCGCCGCGTTCCCGGCGAGGGCCGCGACGGTCACCTTGTCCGTCGTGGTCAGGACGGCCTCGACGAAGTCGTCCATCGCGTTGATGTTCTCCCAGGACTCCAGCGCCGGGAACACCGCGCCCTCGATGACGTTGAGCTGGATCCCGTTGGAGTAGAAGTCCCGGGGCGCGCCGAGCACCAGCACCGAGGTGGGCCGGTCGGCCGCCTCCCGGTAGGCGGCGAGCAGCCGGCGGCACTGCTCGGTGCTCACCGCCCCTCCGGGGTGGGCGAATTCGAGGAAGCCGACCTCGCCCTCCTCGCGGTAGCGCAGCTCCGACCAGGTGTCGCGGCGGGCGGCCGCCACCGGGCTCACCCGCACCTCGCGGACCCGGTGCAGCTCGTCCGCGAGCACCGTCGCGGCCGGCAGCTTGAAGGTGGCCGGCCCGCCCGGGGTTCGGCGCGCGCGCAGCTGCGGGATCCACACCGCGCCGTCCGTGGTGGCCCGGCAGATCGCGCCGTCCCGGGTGGCCAGGACGGCGCCGGGCACCGGGCCGCGCAGCTCGTCCTCGGGGTGGCCGCCGTGCAGGAAGTACTCCCGCCCGTACAGCTCGTCCAGCACGCCGGGCTGGGAGTCGGCGGCGCGCAGCTTGCGCAGCACCGTGGCGGTGTCGTCCTGCTCCCAGTCGATCCGGCGGGTCGCCTGGCGCAGGAGGGGCCGCAGCTCGCCGTGCACGTCCGGCCGGGCGTAGTCCAGCGGTTCGGGGGTGAACAGCCCGCCCTCGTACCGCTGGACGGCCAGCAGGACGGCCTCCACGGCGGCGTCGGCGACCTCGCCCCGGTACAGCTCGCTCTTGCCGCAGACCGGGACGGGGAACTCGACGGACGCCCAGATGTCGCCGGCGTCCATCTCCTCCACGGCCTGCAGCACGGTGACGCCCCAGCGTTCCGCGCCCTCGGTGATCGCCCAGTCGAGCGAGGAGGGGCCGCGGTCGCCGGTGGGCCCCGGGTGCACGATCAGGACGGTCCGGGTGGACCAGATGTCCTGCGGGACGGCCTTGGTCAGCATCGGGCAGATGACCAGCTCGGGATCGGTGCGGGCCACCCCCTCCCGCATCCGCTCCTCGTCGAGGGCGAGTTGGACGGCGACCTGGTGGCCGCGCTCGCGCAGCTCGGTGTGGACGCGCTGGGTCAGGCTGTTGAACGCACTGGCGATCAGGAGAATGCGCAAGGGGGGCCTCCGGCAGACAGGGGTCGCGCGGAGGCGATGAAACCAGGGCATGGACACGTAATGATTACGTTCCGTACCTCGGCGCTCTACCCTCACGTACCCCGCACACCTGTGGTCCCGGCGTGGCCCGCGCTTCGCGGTATCTCCCCAGTACCTTCCCCGAGTTGGACTGGCGCGGGCCCCGCCGAGGGGTGCCGCCCCCGTCGCACCGGCCCTACCGCGGGAAGGCTCGCCGGGCCCGCCAGGTGGTGTGCTCGCGGGAGACCGCGTCCTCCGCCTCGGCGGCCAGCCGGGCCCAGCGGGCCTCGGCGTCCGGCGCCCTGACGTCCAGGTCGGAGAGCTGGTTGCCGACGTTCTCCAGCTCGCGTGCGGCCAGCTGGTAGGCGGCGGCCAGCGGGCGGAGCTGCTTGAGCTGCGTCCAGGCGATGATCGCCGCCGCCGCGGCCGAGCTGACCCCGAAGACGTGCACCTGCAGCGCGCCGGTGGCCTGGGCGACGGCGGCCGCCGCGCCCAGGATGATCAGCACCGCGATGCCGAGCCCCCAGGAGACCGCCTGCGACTCGCAGGCATCGGCCCGGGAGCGGTACCAGGTGCGCTGGCCCTCGACCCGGGTGCGCAGGTAGAAGGTGCGCCTGGCGGTCAGGTTCTCGGCGCGCAGCCGGCGCATCTCCGGGGTGATCTCGGCGACGGTGTCGGGCGGCACGATCTCCGGGTCCTCGAAGGCCCGCAGCACGTCCTCCAGCTGCAGCAGGTAGCCGCGGTCCACGTCCGCGGACTCGGCCGGACCGTCGAACGGGCGGGCCCGGACGGTGTACTTCCAGGCCAGCGTCTTGACCGACTCGGCCGCCGCCCGGGCCTCGTACCAGCGGCCCTGCGGGTTGCTGCGGCGCAGCCGGGACCAGAAGTAGCCGGCCACCAGGAAGGCGGCCACCGAGAACAGCGGCCAGACGTCGAAGTCGCCCTTGTCGTCCGGGCCGGGGAACGACCCGATCAGCGCGGCGATCACCAGCATCGAGATCAGGCCGCGGTACCAGCGCAGCGTCTCGCGCTGGCCGTCCAGCGAGGCCTTGTCCGCCGTCCGGAACAGCTCCGGCAGCAGCTGCGCCTCGACTCCCCCGGGCGGATCCTGTTGCACCATCGGTCGAGTCCCCTCCCCCTTCTCCGTCCAGCCCAGTATTCCCACCGTCAACTGGCCTACACGGGCACCTTTTTGACACGCGCGGGACGTGCGGTGATTGCCCCGCCCATCCGCTAACCGATATAACCGGTTACATGCCGCTGCACTGGAAGCTCGTCATCGACTGCACCGACCCGCACCGCCAGGCCGCCTTCTGGGCCGCCGCCCTGGAGTACGCGGTGGAGGACCACGGCCCGCTGGTCACCCGGCTGCTCGCGGCCGGCGCGGTCGGCCCCGAGGCCACCACCGAGGTGGACGGCCACCCCGCCTGGCGCACCCTGGCCGCCGTCCGCCACCCCGAGGACCCCTTCGACCCCGCCTCGGACACCGGCCTCGGCCGCCGCATCCTCTTCCAGGCCGTCCCCGAGACCAAGCAGGTCAAGAACCGCCTGCACCTGGACGTCCACCCCGGCCCGGACGGGCGCGCGGCCACCGTCACCCGCCTCGAAGCCCTCGGCGCCACCGTGCTGCGGGACGTCGCGGAGCCCGGCGGCGCGTGGACGGTCATGCGGGACCCCGAGGGCAACGAGTTCTGCGTCCACTGACCCGCGCGCCCGGCCTGCCCCGGAACCGGCCGGGCCCGGGCCGGGAACCGTCCCGGACCGGTCCCGGACACGACGAGGCCCCGCACCCGGGCGGGGTGCGGGGCCTCGCGGCGTACGGTGTCGGGCCCGTACGGCGGCGGAAGGTACGGCGTCAGAGCAGGCCGAAGGCCGGCATCAGGTAGTAGAAGGCGAACACCGCCGCCACCGCGTACAGCGGGACCGGCACGCTCCGGCCGCGGCCGGCGGCCAGGCGCAGCACGCAGAAGGCGATGAAGCCGAAGCCGATGCCGTTGGTGATGCTGTAGGTGAACGGCATCAGCACGATGGTCAGGAAGGCCGGGATCGCGATCGTGTAGTCGGCCCAGTCGATCTCCTTGATCGAGTTGGCCAGGATCAGGAAGCCGACGGTGACCAGGGCCGGGGTGGCGGCCTGGGCGGGGACCATGGTGGCGAGCGGGGTCAGGAAGAGCGCCACCACGAAGAGCAGGCCGGTGACGATCGAGGCGAACCCGGTCCGGGCGCCCTCGCCGACGCCGGCGGTGGACTCGACGAAGCAGGTGTTGGCGGAGGAGGAGGTGGCGCCGCCGGCCGCGGTGGCGATGCCGTCGACCATCAGGATCCGGTTGATGCCGGGCAGGTCGCCCTTCTCGTCCAGCAGGTGGGCCTCGTCGGCCACACCGAGGATGGTGCCCATCGCGTCGAAGAAGCACGACATCAGCACGGTGAAGACGAACAGCAGGCCGGTCAGCACGCCGACCTTCTCGAAGCCGCCGAACAGGCTGACCTTGCCGACCAGCCCGAAGTCCGGCGCGGCGACCGGGTTGCCCGGCCAGGTCGGCACGGTGAGGCCCCACTTGAGCGCCGGGACGTCGGCCACCTTGTCGATCACCAGGGCGAGGCCGGTGGAGACCGCGATGCTGATCAGGATCGCGCCGGGCACCTTGCGGATCACCAGGATCAGGGTGAGCAGCAGGCCGACGACGAAGACCAGCACCGGGAAGCCGAGCAGGTGCCCGTTGCCGCCGAGCTGCAGCGGGACGGTGGTGTGCGCGGCGTCCGGGATGCGGCTGACGAAGCCGGAGTCGACCAGGCCGACCAGGCTGATGAACAGGCCGATACCGATCGCGATGGCCTTGCGCAGGCCGAGCGGGACGGCGTTCATGACCCGCTCGCGCAGACCGGTGGCCACCAGCAGCATGATCGCGAAGCCCGCCAGCACGACCATGCCCATGGCGTCCGGCCAGGTCATCTTGGGGGCGAGCTGGAGCGCCACGATGGTGTTGACGCCGAGACCGGCGGCCAGGCCGATCGGGACGTTGCCGATGACGCCCATCAGCAGGGTGGTGAGACCCGCGGTGAGGGCGGTGGCGGTGACCAGCTGGGCGCTGTCCAGGTGGGCCCCGGTCATGTCCGTGGCGCTCGCCAGGATGATCGGGTTCAGCACCAGGATGTACGCCATGGTGAAGAAGGTGGCGACACCGCCGCGGATCTCGCGGGGCAGCGTGGAGCCGCGCTCGCTGATCCGGAAGTAGCGGTCGACCGCGCTGGTGGGGGGCTTCGGCGCGGTGTCGGCGGGTTCGGGCGACTCGGTCGCCGGCTGGACCACAGGCATGCGTGCGTCCTCTGTGGGGGGAGCTGAGGTGGGGGAGCTGACACCCGGGGCGACGGTGGCCGGGCTCAGATCTTTAAGTATGGTTTCCCCGCCGCACCCACGCTATCTTCGCGCGTAGACACCGGCCGGGCCGCGCACAGGCCCCTCGTGCGGCCCCGCACAGTCCCCGCGCAGTCCCCGGGCAGGCCCGCGGTGGTCCCGCGCACGGCCGCCACGACGGCGCCCGGCCCCCGCCGCACCGTACGCTAGGCCCCATGCCCAAGACGCCGCTGCACCCCTCGCCCCCTCCGCTGGAGGCCAATGACGTCGCCATCGTCGGCGGCGGCACGGTGGTGTGGTTCGTCGGCTTCCTGGCCCTGCTCCCCTTCCAGGGCACGCTCTCCGACCACGGCCACGGCAGCTGGCCGTGGATCTGCCTCTCCGGCGGCCTGCTCGGCCTGATCGGCCTCTGGTACTGCCGCGCCCGGCGGGACGCGATCGCCCGCAGCCGCGCCGCGGAGGCGGCCGCGCGGGTGGCCGACGGCGACGGCCAGGACCCGGCCACCCAGTCGGACTGAATAGGCCTTTAGTAGCACGCATCGGACATAAGGCACCCGTAGAGTCGGTGCCATGACGCAGCCTGCCCAGCCAGCTGACGAGCAGCCGACCGACCGGGACCGTCCGGACGGAGCCCACCCGCTCGGGCTGCTGCCCGGGCGGCGCGGCGGCCTGACCGCCGCCGAGGTGGCCGAGCGGGTCGCGAAGGGGCAGGTCAACGACGTCCCGGTGCGGTCCAGCCGCTCCACCAGGGAGATCGTCCGGGCCAACGTCTTCACCCGCTTCAACGCGATCATCGGCGTGATGTTCGGGATCATCCTGATCGTCGGACCGATCCAGGACGGCCTGTTCGGCCTGGTCATCGTCGCCAACACGGCGATCGGCATCATCCAGGAACTGCGCGCCAAGAAGACCCTGGACAGCCTGGCCCTGATCGGCGAGGTCCGCCCGCAGGTCCGCCGGGACGGCGCCGTCCGGCAGATCGGCGTCCCCGAGATCGTCCTCGACGACACCGTGCTGCTCGGCATCGGCGACAAGGTGATCGTGGACGGCGAGGTCACCGAGGCCGACGGCCTGGAGATCGACGAGTCCCTGCTCACCGGCGAGCCCGACCCCGTCCTCAAGCAGCCCGGCGACCCGGTGATGTCCGGCAGCTTCGTGGTGGCCGGCGCGGGCGCGTTCACCGCCACCAAAGTCGGCCGCGAGGCCTACGCGGCCCAGCTCGCCGAGGAGGCCAGCAAGTTCACCCTGGTCAAGTCGGAGCTGCGCAGCGGCATCGACAGCATCCTGCGGTTCATCACCTACCTGCTGATCCCCACCGCGATCGGCCTGATCATCAGCCAGCTGGCCGTCGAGGGCCGGGACTGGCGCGAGGCCGTGCGGCGGATGGTGGCCGGCATCGTCCCGATGGTCCCCGAGGGCCTGGTGCTGCTGACCTCGGTGGCCTTCGCGATCGGCGTGATCCGGCTCGGGCGCAAGCAGTGCCTGGTCCAGGAGCTCCCGGCGATCGAGGGCCTGGCCCGGGTGGACACCGTCTGCCTGGACAAGACCGGCACCCTCACCGAGGGCGGCATGGACGTGATCGACCTGCGGGTGATCTCGAACGGGGAGACCACCACCGTCGACAAGGACACCGTCAAGCACGCGCTCGCCGTGATGGCGGGCGCCGACGCCCGCCCCAACCCGTCCATGCAGGCCGTCATCGACGCGTACGGGCGCGGCGACGACGGCGCACCGGGCGGTGCGGCGGGCGGCGCAGCAGGCGGCGCACCGGGCGGTCCGACGGGCCGCGACGGCTGGCGGGTGATCGAGGCGATGCCCTTCTCCTCCGCCCGCAAGTGGAGCGGCGTGCAGCTGCTGGAGCCGCACGGCGGCGAGGCCAGCTGGCTGCTCGGTGCCCCCGACGTGCTGCTGCCCGCCGGGCACCCGGCGCTGGCCGAGGTGGACGAGCTGGGCGCGCGGGGCCTGCGGGTGCTGCTGCTGGGCCGCACGCCCGTCCCGCTGGACTCCCTCGACCCGGCGGCCGGCCTCACCCCGCTCGCGCTGGTGGTGCTGCAGCAGCGGCTGCGCGGCGACGCCGCCGAGACCCTGCGGTACTTCGAGGGGCAGCGGGTCCGGGCCAAGGTCATCTCCGGCGACGCGGCGGTCTCGGTCGGCGCGGTGGCCGGCCACCTGGGCCTGCCCGGCGCCGACCACCCACTGGACGCCCGCACCCTGCCCACCGACCCCGAGGAGCTCGCCGAGACCGCCGACCGGACCAGCGTCTTCGGCCGGGTCACCCCGCAGCAGAAGCGGCTGCTGGTCGGGGCGCTGCAGTCGCGCGGCCACACCGTGGCGATGACCGGCGACGGCGTCAACGACGTGCTGGCGCTCAAGGACGCCGACATCGGCGTGGCGATGGGCACCGGCTCCGACGCGACCAAGGCGGTCGCCCAGATCGTGCTGCTGAACGACTCCTTCGCCTCACTGCCGTCGGTGGTCGCCGAGGGCCGCCGGGTGATCGGCAACATCGAGCGGGTCGCGTCGCTGTTCCTGGTGAAGACGGTCTACTCGGTGCTCCTGGCGCTGCTGGTGATCTTCACCCATTCGCCGTACCCGTTCCTGCCCCGGCACTCCACCGTGCTGTCCACGCTGACCATCGGCGTGCCGGCCTTCTTCCTCGCGCTCGCCCCCAACAACGAGCGGGCCCGCACCGGCTTCGTGAAGCGGGTGCTGCGGCTGGCCGTCCCCGGCGGCGCGATCGCCGGGACGGGCACCTTCGTCGCCTACGCGCTCGCCCGCGCCGACCACGCGACCGAGCTCAAGGCCGACACCAGCGTGGCCACCCTGACGCTCTTCCTGATCGCCATCTGGGTCCTCGCCATCGTCGCCCGCCCGTACAGCTGGTGGCGCCTGCTGCTGATCGGCACCATGGGCGGCGCGTTCGCCCTGGTCCTGCTGGTCCCCCCGCTGTCCGACTTCTTCCAGCTCTCCCTGGTCGGCACCCGCGACCCGCTGATCGGCGTCGCCATCGCGGCGGTCTGCGGCATCGCCCTGGAGATCGCCTGGAGCTACCTGAAGCGCCGCGGGCTGGAGTAGGCCGCGGGTACCGTGGGTGTGACCACCGAGGGGGTGCCGTACGCATGGCTTACACGGACGGGCGATCCGGATCCGAGCGCGAGAACGGGCAGGTGGAGGCCTTCGCCGCCTTCCTGAGCGGCCTGCTGGCGGCCGGGCTGACGGTCCTGGCCCTGCTGGGCGCCGGCTGGCTGATGAACGCCGGCGAGCTGACCTCGCCCTCACGGCCCTGGTTCCCGACGGCCCTGAAGGCCCTGGTGGTGGCCGTCTGGCCGGCCACCACCGTCCTCGTCTACCTCCGGCTCAAGCGCCGCCGCGAACGGCCCTGAGGCTCAGCCCTCGAAGTCCCGGGCCGCCGACAGCTCGTACGCCCGGTCCGGCTCGCTGAGCGCGGCCAGCACCTCGAAGCGCCGGTGCCACTGCCCGACCGACCAGGCGAGCCCGGCCGCCAGGCCCTCCGGGGTGGCCGCGTGCAGCAGGCCGGGCACCGGCGGGACCTCGAACTCGTCGTCCTCGTCCCCGGCCTCGGCCAGGTCCGGGTCGTACGGCGGCTCCGGCGCGTCCGCCCCGGTGTCCCACCGCCAGTCCACCGCGGCCTCGCCGCCGTCCGGCCCGACGACCAGCAGCTCCTCGTGCTCCTCGTACGCGACCGGGCAGCCGGGCAGCAGCTCCCGCACCACGGCGGGGACCCGGTGCAGCACGCCCTCGGAGAGCACCCGGCCACCGGCCACCTCGCTGGCCAGCGAGACGTGCAGCCGCTCGGCGAGGTCGGCCGCTAGCGCCGGGGCGACCGGCAGCAGCGGGTACGGGTGCAGCAGCTGCACGAGGTCGGGGGCGTCGGCGACGACCGCCTCGGTGGCGTCCACCACCACGGTGTGGGCCGGCCGGCGCCCGGTGGCCGGGTCCAGCGGCGGCAGCGCCCGCACCACGTCCAGCGACTCGATCCGCTCCACCTCGACCCGGGCCAACGCGCTGTGCAGCCCGTGCAGTTGACGGTGCCCGAGCTCGACGGCCGGATCGGTCATCCGGTCCAGCACCTCGTCCGGCCCGTGCGGCTCGGCGAGCAGCGCGGCCAGCGTGGTGCGCACCCCGAGCGCGTGCAGGAACTGGTCGTCCAGGGTGGTGCGCGCCTCGTCGTAGAGGCCGCGCAGCAGCGGGTCCGCCCCGGCTGCGCGCAGCCCGGCGGGCTCGCGGCCGCCCAGCACCGGGTGGTCGCGCAGCCACCACGCGGTGTACGGCGGCAGGTCGGCGTACGAGCCGTCCGGCAGCAGGGTGCGCACCGGGTCGACCACGGCGTCCCGGTAGGGCGGGCGGGCCAGCGCGGCGAGCGCCTCGGGCCAGGCGTCGTCGTCCACCAGGTCGAGGTCGCGCACCGCCAGCAGTTCGGCGGCCACCGGCGGGACGCCGACCGCCTCGTCCGCCTGCAGGGCCTCCAGCGCGTCCTCGGCCCACTCGGCGAGCCCGTCCGGCGCCTCGTCCAGCAGGCCGGTGGGGTGGCCGCCGGCCGCCCGGTCCGCGGGGACGGTGGGGTCGAGCCGCTCCAGGTCGTCCGGGTCGAGCACCACGTCCTCGGCGCGCACCAGAACGAAGTCCGCCAGCACGCCGACGGCCGTGAGCACCTCCGGCCCCCAGCGCTCCAGCAGCTCGTCCTCCACCCAGCCGGCGTCCTCCTCGCGCGCGAGCGCGGCGAACGGGCTTCCGGGCAGCACGAGTTCGCCCGCGCGGGCCGGCTCGCCCTCGTCGTCGAGCAGTGCCAGCCGGGCCAGCCAGGGGTGCTCGCCCGGCTCCGTGCCGGCGGCCTTCACCAGGGCCAGGACGGCGTCGGCGAGTTCGAGCGCGGCGTCCAGGTCGTCCTCGGCCAGCGCGTAGGAGCGGGCCACGGCGGCCCGCACCTCGGGCGTGTCCAGCACCCCGGCCGGGGTGGCGGTGCCCGCGCCGAGCTTGGCCAGCAGCGGGTGCGCGGCCTCGGGGTGGGCCAGCCGCAGGTCGAGCGCGGCCAGCGCGCCGGCCAGCGACTCGGGGTAGCCCGGGAAGGCCGCCCAGTCGGCGTCCTCGGAGGGCAGCAGGACGCGCCGCGGCCCGGTCACCGTCCGGCCGTCCGCCAGCGGCACGGGCAGCGCGCCGAGCGCCTCCGGGTCGGCCCCGCCGAGCGCCGCGTACAGGTTGCGCCACCAGCCGGGCTCACGGTCCAGGCCGCCGAGCTGGTCCACCACGTCGGCCAGCGGCACCCGGCGCACGTTCAGCACCCGCAGCTCGGTGCGGCGCTCCAGACCGGCCGGCAGCAGCCCGGGGAAGATCGGCGCGAGCGCCTCCACCACCGAGCCGTCCGCGCCCTCCAGCAGCGTCGCGTCCCGGGGCCGCAGCGCGGGGGTGCCCTCCTCGACCGGCGCCGGGTGCGGCAGGAACGGCGTGCCCGGCAGCCGGGACAGCACCGCCGTGCGCAGCGCGTTGTCCAGCGCGCCCTGGCCGAGCGGCCCGGGCACCAGGCCGAGCGAGCCGAGGTCGGCGCCGCGGGCGCGCAGCAGGTCGGCGTAGCTGTCGGCGGCGCGCTCGGTGAGGAAGTCCGCCAGCGGGCCGGGCGCCACGTGCCGGCGGGTGGAGTCCAGCGGGTAGGAGGCGATCAGCAGCGCGGGCAGGCCGATCGGCTCGTCGCTGGGGGTCGGCGCGTGCACCACCGACGCGATGCCGGGCTGCTGCGGGGCGCCGTCCGCGCCGACCGGGACGGCCCAGGTCACCGTCCAGTACGGGCGGGCGCGCTCCTCGGTGGGCCGGTCGACGAGCAGCTCGGCGTCCAGCCGGCCGGAGGCGCCGGCGGTCTGCCAGACCGTCTGCCGCAGCCGCCCGCCCGCGTCGTCGGTCACGGTGACCTCGGTGACGCCGTCCGGGCGGGTCTCGGCGGCGGCCCGGGTGAGCGTCCTGGTGCCCTCCGGGGTCTCCACCACGACCTCGGCCAGGCCCGGCAGGGTGAGCAGCAACGCGTCGTCGATCGCGGCCAGCAGACGGCGGGTCAGGTCCTCGGCGGCGGCGTCCCGCATCGGCAGCACGACCACCGTGTCGTAGCCCTGGGGCGCCGGGCCCTCGGCCGCGAACGGCAGCCGCAGCAGCGGCACGTGGCCGTCCCGGCGGCGCAGCTCGTCGGCCAGCGCGGGCTGCGCCTCGGCGAGCGAGCGGGCCTCGCCGAGCGACCAGCGCACCCCGCCGCCGGCACCGAGCACCGCGGGCTCGTCGGTGACCGCGAGGACGGCGGCGAAACCGACCCCGAAGCGGCCCACGGCGGGCTGCTCACCGCGCTTGGAGGAGGCCCGCAGGGTGGACAGCGACTCGACGGCCGCCGCGTCCAGCGGGGCGCCGGTGTTGGCGGCGGCGAGCACGCCGTCGGCGAGGGTCAGCCGCAGCCGCCCGGGGCCGTGCCCGGCGCGGACCGCCGCGTCGGCCGCGTTCTGCGCCAGCTCGACCACCAGGCGGTCCCGGTAGCCGCCGAGCGCCAGCTCCTCCTCGGCGTTGGCGTCCTCGCGGAACCGGGCCGGCGAGGCGGCCCAGGCGTCCAGCACCCGCCGCCGCAGCGCGGCACTCCCGAAGGCGTCCGCGGGGTGCTCGTCCGTGCCGCTGCCGATGATCCGAGGTTCCACTGGACCTGCCACCTTCCGCCGCCCTGTACGTCGTAGGGCATTCTTCCCTGCCCCACCGACTGCTCCCGACCACGGCCCCCGCAGGCCGCCCCGCCGGGCCGCTGACGGGGCGCTGAGAGGCCGCTGACGGGCCGCCGAGGGAGCGCCGAGGGACCTGCCGAGGGGGGCGCTGACGGGCCGCCGGGGGCCACTGAGGGGCCCGGGAACGGCGTCGGCCCGCCGCACCGGGGTGGTGGGGCGGGCCGACGGCGGATCGCTCAGGAGTGGCCGAGCTCCTCGGCCGGGGCGTCGGGCTCGACGGAGCCGGAGGTGCGGTCCGGGTGGAGCTGCAGGGGCTCGACCACCAGCTCGTCCAGGATCAGCTCGGACGGCGCCGGCGGGGCCGGGATGACGGCCGCCTCGGAGTGCCCGCCGCAGCCGTACGCGAAGGAGACGATCTGGCCGTCGGCCGGGCCGAACTCGTTGCCGCACACGCCGAAGGCCTGCCCGAGCGAGCCGCCGATCGGGATCAGGAAGCCGCAGCTGTTGCACGAGGCGGGCGCGGCCTGCGCCATCGGGGTCTGCGAGCCGTGGGCCTTCTCCCAGCGGTCGGCCGCCAGGTGCAGGCCGAGCCGGGAGAGCACCCGGCTGCGGCCCAGGCCGAGCTCGGCGGCGACGGCGTCGATCCGGGCGCGGGCCGGGGCGGGCTGGACGTGCGGGTCGGTGACGACCAGGTCCTCGTCGTCCGCCAGGGCGATCGCGGAGTTCGGCGCGGGCTCGTCCTCGCCGGTCCAGCCCGGCTCCAGCCGCAGGTCGTCGGCGTCGGTCGGCAGCAGGTCGCCCGGGCCCATGTCGCCGGGACGCAGCCGCTCGCTCCACGGCACCCACTGGGGTGCCAGCACCGCGTCGGCGCCGGGCAGCAGCACGACCTCGTCCAGGGTGACGTTCTTGGCGCGCGGGGCGCGGGCGACGGTGACCGCCCAGTGCCAGCCGCGGTAGGCCGCGTCCAGACACTCGAAGGTATGGGTGACGACGCGGTCGGCGTCCGCCTGCACATCGAGGTGCGGACCGACGGCCTCCGCACCGACGGCCTCCTCGGCGGCCTGGCGGGCGAGTTCGACGGCCTCGGCACAGAGCCGGTCGGGGGTACGGCTTCGCATCGCAGCACTCACGGCGTCGATTCTCTCCCAGTTCTTCTGTCGCCCACGGCGTGTTGCCTGTTCCGTCGCGGCTCGGTAGTCCCTCGTCCATTCTGCGCGACCGGAGGCCCCCTCGGGTACCGGCCGCGCCGCTCGCACGGCCTGCCGACGCTCCGGCGCCCCGTCGGGCGGACCCTGGGCAGGCTACCCGCCGGTCGGTGCCCCGGCACAGTCCGGGGCGGACGCAAGCGTTCCGCGGCCGCGCCGAGCCGGGCACAATCCCGCGTCGGCGCGGCGAATCTGGGGCAGGATGGGCATGTGGCGGACGACGACCCGTCGCAGCACGCACTGCGCCCCTCGCAGGCCGGCAGCCCCGACGAGGCGGACGCCGTGCCGCGACAGCAGCCGGTCCCCGGCGCGGGCGAACCGCAGCCGGCGGACCGCCCCGGGGCGCCCGCCGGGGACTCCGGTCCCGCCGGTCCCGTCAGCCTGGTCAAGCCGGCGAAGCCCTCGGAAGGGGCCGCACCGGCAGGACCCGCCGCACCTTCAGGACCCGCGGAGCCGCCGGATCCCGCCGGGGAGACCACCCCCGGCCCGGACGACCCCCACGCCCGCCACCTCGCCGCCCTCGACGAGGACCTGGAGGAGGAGGTCCCCGAGCCCCGCCGCCACTTCCTGGTCCGCACCGCCTCCGCCGCCGGCTCCCGCACCGGCAAGGTGGTGCACGGCACCGGCCGCCGGATCCGCCGGGCCACCTCTGCCGAGGGCGCGGGCGAGTCCGGCCTCGCCAAGCTGATCGAGCTGCACGCGCTGAACTCCTTCGGCGACATGCTGATCACCATCGCGCTGGCCTCCACCATCTTCTTCTCGGTGCCCACCGGCGAGGCCCGCGGCCGGGTGGCGCTCTACCTGCTCATCACGATGGCCCCGTTCGCCCTGCTGGCCCCGGTGATCGGCCCGCTGCTCGACCGGCTGCCGCACGGCCGCCGGGCCGCCATGGCGATGTCGATGCTGGCCCGGGCCGTCCTGGCCTGGACGATGGCCGGGGTGATCTCCGGCGGCGGCCTCGCGCTCTACCCGGAGGCGCTGGGCGTGCTGGTCGCGTCCAAGGCGTACGGGGTGGTGCGCAGCGTCGTGGTGCCCCGGCTGCTGCCGAGCCGGCTCTCCCTGGTGAAGGCGAACTCCCGGGTCACCCTGGCCGGGCTGCTGGCCACCGGCGTGGCGGCCGCGGCGGGCGGGCTGCTGCACCTGATCGGCCCGGGCTGGCCGCTGCGCGGCGCCTTCCTGGTGTTCGTGATCGGCACCCTGATGGCCTTCCACCTGCCGCACACCGTGGACTCGGCCAAGGGCGAGCAGCGCGCCGTCCTGCACGCCGAGGTGCACGGCGAGGGCTCGCACCTGCTCCCCCACCGGCCGCCCCCGGTGAAGGCCTCGCTGCGCACCGTCGGCCCCTCGGTGATCCTGGCGCTGCGGGCGATGTCGGCGATGAAGTGGCTGGTCGGCTTCCTGGTGATGTTCCTGGCCTTCCTGCTGCGGGAGGAGCCGATCGGCGGGCTGCGGCCGACCCTGGCGCTGGGGCTGGTGGCGCTGGCGGCGGGTACCGGCAACGCGCTCGGCTCGGTGCTCGGCTCCTGGCTGCGCACCCGCGGGCCGGAGGCGACGGTCACCGCGATGCTGCTGCTGGCGACCTGTGTGACGGCGGCGGCCGCGCTCTGGTACGGCGTGGTGACGGTGATCCTGGTCGCTGCCGTCGCCGGCATGGCGGCCTCGCTGGGCAAGCTGGCACTGGACGCGCTGATCCAGCGGGACGTCCCGGAGGCGGTGCGGACCTCGGCCTTCGCCCGTTCGGAGACGCTGATGCAGATGTCCTGGGTGGCCGGCGGCGCGGTCGGCATCCTGCTGCCGCTCAACGGCGAGCTGGGCCTGTCGGTCGCCGCCGCGGTGGTGGGCCTGATGCTGCTGTGGACGTTCCGCTCGCTCTTCCGGGTGGGCCTGCGCAGGCACCCGGCGACGCCCCGGGTGGCCTGACCGGGCGGCGCGGCAACACGCGGTGGCCGACCCCCGCGTAGCGTGATCGGCCAGGCCCGGTAGATTCTGATCCCATGAGCCTCAATTCCCGTGCCATCGCCGCCCTCGGCGCCGTCGTCGTGGTCGGCGCCGCCACGGTGGGCACCTCCGTCGCCATCGCTGCCGACCAGACCGAGCACATCTCGCACCAGGCCACCCTCACGGTCGGCAACTCCTCGTTCGTGGCGCAGCCGCTGTGCTGGAACAACGGCAGCCCGCTCACCGAGGACCTCCAGCAGAAGTGCCAGGAGGACGCCCAGGACGCCCTGAAGAACGGCACCCTGCCGAGCTCGGACGTGGTGGCGAGCGACCGGGTCGGCGTCGGGGTCTCCCCGAACGTGGCCGACTCTGGCTGGTGGGCGTTCACCAACGGCGGCTCCTCCAGCAGCGGCGGGCGCACCAGCCTGGCGGTGTACGCCAAGGGCCCGACCTGGTCCGGTGCCCAGCAGGCGAACAAGGTGCTCAACGCCAGCGGCAAGACCCTGGTCACCGTGGTCGAGGGCGACAAGAACTCGGACAACCCGATCGCCGTCTGGTACTTCCAGCTGAACACCCAGGACAGCTGACGGTCCTGCGATGACCGCGCACGACGCCGGCAACGGCGAGCACGAGCAGTCGGGCCCCGGGCGGGCCCGGCTGCTCGTCGTCGTCGCGGTGGCCGCCGAGGCGGAGGCCGTCCTGCGCGGCCTGCCCGGCGGGTCCGCCGCGCTGCCGCTGCCCGGCGGCACGCTGCACCGGGCCGAGGAGGCCCCGGTGGACGTCCTGGCCGCCGGGGTCGGCCCGGCCGCCGCCGCGGCCGCCGCCGCCACCGCGCTGGCCGCCCGCCCGTACGCCCTGGTCGTCTCGGCCGGGATCGCCGGCGGCTTCGCCCCGCACGCCCCGGTCGGTGCCACGGTGGTGGCCGACGCGATCGTGGCCGCGGACCTCGGCGCCGAGACCCCCGAGGGCTTCGCCGACGTCGCCGAGCTGGGTTTCGGCACCACCCGGCACACCCCGCCCCCGGCCGTCGTCGCGCTGGTCGCGGCGGCGCTGGCCGGCCCGGACGGCCAGGGTGCCGTCACCGGCCCGGTGCTGACCGTCTCCACCGTCACCGGCAGCGCCGCGCGGGCCGCCGAGCTGGCCGCCCGCCACCCCGGCGCCGCGGCCGAGGCGATGGAGGGCTTCGGCGTGGCCGAGGCCGCCGCCCGGTACGGCGTGCCGGCCCTCGAACTGCGCACCGTCTCCAACCCGGTGGGCCCGCGCGACCGGGCCGCCTGGCGGATCGGCGAGGCCCTGGGCGCCCTGGAGCGGGCCTTCGCCGCGCTGCCCGTCCACGAACTGGCCTCGGTGCCCGTCCACGAACTGGCCTCGGTGCCCGTCCACGAACCGGCGACAGCGCCCGCCCATGAACCGGCTGCCGCTCCACGAACCGATTGAGGAGGCCGGCCGTGGCTGAACGGCTGAGCATCGCGTACTCGCCCTGCCCGAACGACACCTTCGTCTTCCACGCCTGGGCGCACGGCCTGGTGCCCGGGGCGGACGTCCCCGAGGTGACCTTCGCCGACATCGACGTCACCAACGGCCTGGCCGAGCGCGGCGAGCTGGACGTCCTGAAGATCAGCTACGGCGCGCTGCCGTGGGTCCTGGACGAGTACACCCTGCTGCCCTGCGGCGGCGCGCTCGGGCGCGGCTGCGGCCCGCTGGTGCTCACCCTGCCGGGCGTGGCCTCCCCCGCGGACCTCACCGGGAAGACCGTCGCGGTGCCCTCCGAGCGGTCCACCGCCTACCTGCTGTTCCGGCTCTGGGCGGCGAAGGCGGTGCCGGGCGGCTTCGGCGAGATCGTCGTGCTGCCGTTCCACGAGATCATGCCCGCCGTCCGGGACGGCCGGGTGGACGCCGGCCTGGTGATCCACGAGGCCCGCTTCACGTACGGGCAGTACGGCCTGCACAGCCTGGCCGACATGGGCGAGGCCTGGGAGGACGAGACCGGCCTGCCGATCCCGCTGGGCGCGATCGTCGCCAGGCGCTCGCTCGGCGCCGAACGGCTGCGGGCGCTCACCGACGCCGTCCGCGCCTCCGTCCGACGGGCCTGGGCGGACCCGGAGGCCAGCCGGGAGTACGTGCTGGCGCACGCCCAGGAGATGGACCTGGACGTCGCGCGGCAGCACATCGGGCTGTACGTCACCGAGTTCACCGAGGACCTCGGCGAGGAGGGCTACGCGGCCGTCCGCGCGCTGCTCACCCGGGCCGCCGACGAGGGGCTGGTGCCCCCGCTCGACCCGGGTGCGCTCGCGTTCGGGTAGTCCCGCCGCGCGGGACCTCGGGCGCGGACCTCAGACGTCGAACTGGTCGGCCACCGCGCGCAGCAGGCCGGCCAGCTTCTGGCCGGTCGGCTTGGCGGGGTAGCGACCGCGCTGGAGGCCGGGCAGCACCGCGTCCAGGGTGGTGATCAGGTCCTGGACGATCGGGGCCATGTCGTCGGCGCTCTTGCGCTGGGCGGCGGCCACCGAGGGCAGCGCGTCCAGCAGCTGCACGCCCATCGCCTGGTCGCCGCGGTGGCCGGCGACCACGCCGAACTCGACCCGCTGACCGGGCTTCAGCACGGTGACACCGGCGGGCAGCGCCTTGGTGTGGACGAAGACGTCGCCGCCGTCGTCGCGCGACAGGAAGCCGAAGCCCTTCGTCTCGTTGAACCACTTGACCTGGCCGGTGGGCATCTCGAACAGTCCTCGAATGGGTGTGAGGGATCCCGGTCATGGCCGGGGATCACTGGGTGGTGGGAAGATGCGGGCGACCTCGGCTCGGCGCCCGCGGGCGCTCACGGTCAGCACGCTGTCAGGAGCAGACTAACGGTCCGTGACCGCCTCGTCCGTGTTCCGCGAAGGATCCGCGCCCCAGGCCCGCTCGGGGCGTCGGGCGCGCGGGGATCTCGCCGCCACGGGCGACCCGGTACTGGCACGGCCGGGTCGCGCCACTGCGCTGTCCATCGGCTCACACCCCCGGGTCTGAGAACGCGGGACGCACCTGTAGCGCCCCTCGGCACCCCCTGCATACCCCCGCTCAGCAGGGATCAAAACGTTGAGCTGCCGGGAAACTGCGCAACGTGACCGGACCGCTCCGGTGGGCGGTGCGCCCGGGCGCTCTGCCAGACTGGGGGCCGTCCGGTCCCGCCCCGAGGAGTGAGCAGACGTGAGCAGCCAGAGCGCCGATCCCGGCGACGTGTACGTCAAGGCCGGGGTGATCGTCTTCGGGCTCGGCGCGGTCGCCACCCTGGTCACCTTCGTCCCGCTGTTCCTGCACCTGACGCCGCTGCCGACGGCCGCGTACTGGCTGAGCATGCTGATGCCGGCGGGCTTCCTGTCGGCGCTGACCGGGCTGTTCCTGAACGCGCGCGCCCAGCGCCGCCGGGTCGCGCCGTAACCGGCCCCTCGGACGCGCCCTGACCGGTCAGGCGGCGGACTGAAGGTCGGCCAGGTGGCGGGCGAGCCAGTCCGGGAAGGCGGTGAGGTCCGCCAGCACCACGTCCGCCCCGGCCTCGCGCAGCTCGTCCGCTCCGTACGGGCCGGTGGCCACGGCGACCGCCACGGCGTCCGCGTGCTTGGCGCCCCGGATGTCGCCGAGGTGGTCGCCGACGTAGATGCTCGCGCCGTGCTCCCGCAGCGCATCGCCCTTGGTCTCCGCCCACAGGTCGCCGATCACGGTGTCCGCCGACATCCCGGCGTGCTCCAGATGCAGGAGGGCGTTCGGCTCGTACTTGCCGGTGATCACGGCGACCCGGCCGCCGTGCGCGCGGACCGCGTCGACGGCGGCGTGCGCGCCGGGCAGCGCCACGGTCGGGGCGAAGGCGTACTCGCGGTAGAGCTCGCGGTAGCGCGTCGCGGCCCGCTCCACCTCCGCCTCCGGGAACCAGTTGCGCATCTCGTCCAGCAACGGCGGGCCGAGCCGGGTGACCACCAGGTCGGCGTCGATGAGGGTGCCGGTCTCGGCGGAGAGCGCCAGATAGGTGGCGCGGATACCCGGCCGGGTGTCCAACAGCGTCATGTCGAGGTCGAAGCCGACGGTGAGCGGGGCCTGCAAGGTCTCGGGCATGCCGCCAGGCTATCCAACGGACCCCCCGGCCCACGAGGCAATTTGCCCCGGCTTCACGGCGGAACTTAGGTTTGCCTGAGTTGTCCGCGGAGAGGGCCCATGACCGACGACACCACCGCACCGCCCGGCGCGCCGTGCCCGCCGAACCGCGCGTCGAACCATGCGCCGGGCCATACGCCGACGAGCCGCACGGCGCGGCACCGAATACCGTGGCTCGCCGCCGCCCTGGCCGTGCTGGCCGCCGCGGTGCTGCTGAGCCTCGCGGTCGGCAGCCGGACCGTCCCGTTCGGCGAGACCCTCGACGCCCTGCTGCACGGCGGCAGCACCGCGAACGCCGTGGTGATCCGCGAGCTGCGGGTGCCGCGCACGGTCGTCGGCCTGGCCGTCGGCGCGGCGCTCGGCCTGGCCGGGGCCGTCATGCAGGGCCTGACCCGCAACCCGATCGCCGACCCCGGCATCCTCGGCGTCTCCCAGGGCGCGGCGGCCGGCGTGGTGGTCGCCATCTCCGGCTTCGGCGTCTCCACCCTCACCGGGTACGTCTGGTTCGGCTTCGCGGGCGCCGTGATCGCCACCGTGCTGGTCTACGGCCTCGCCGGCCGCGGCCGGGGCGGGGCGACCCCGATCAAGCTGGCGCTGGCCGGCTCGGCGATGTCCGCGTTCATCGCCTCGCTCAACACCCTGGTGCTGACCACGGACGCGGCCACCATGGACCGGTTCCGCTTCTGGCACGTCGGCTCGCTCTCCGGGCGGACCTCGGACGTGGCCTGGCAGCTGCTGCCGTTCCTCGCGGTCGGCACGGTGCTGGTCGTCGCGGTGGCCCGCGGACTGGACGCGCTGGCGCTCGGCGACGACACGGCCAAGGGGCTGGGCGCCAGGACCGGCCTGGTCCGGGCGGTCGGCGCGCTCGGCGCGACCGTCCTCACCGGCTCGGCGGTCGCGGCAGCCGGCCCGATCGCCTTCGTCGGCCTCGCCGTTCCGCACGCGGCCCGGGCGCTCGCCGGCGCCGACCACCGCTGGGTGCTCGCGTTCTCCGCCGTCCTCGGCCCGGCCCTGCTGCTGCTCGCCGACACCCTCGGCCGGGTCCTGTTCCCGCCGTCCGAGGTGCCGGCGGGCGTGATGACCGCCCTGGTCGGCGTCCCGGTGCTGGTGGCCCTGGTCCGCCGCCGGAAGGTGGTGGCGGCGTGACCCCGCTCTCCTCCGGTACGAGTGGCGTGACGCTCCGCGGCTACTCGGTGGTGCGGGCCGGGCGGGCGTCCTTCCTGCTGCACCGGCGCTCGGCGCTCGTCGCGCTCGGGCTGCTGGTGGCGCTCGCCGGGACGGTGGTGGCCTCGCTCTGCCTGGGCGAGTCCACCGTGTCGCCCGCCGAGGTGGTGAAGGTGGTGCTCGGGCGGCCGAGCCCGGACCAGCTGGTGGTCGGCGAGTTCCGGCTGCCCCGGGTGGTCGTCGGGCTGCTGGTCGGCACCGCGCTCGGGCTGGCCGGGGCGCTGATCCAGACCGTCGCCCGCAACCCGCTGGCCAGCCCCGACGTGGTGGGCGTGACCTGGGGCGCGACCGCGACCGTGGTCGGGCTGACGGCGTACGGGGTGGTCGGCTCGACCGGCCAGGCGCCGTACGCGGCGGTGGCCGGCGGCCTGGTCGCCGGGCTGCTGGTGTACGCCCTGGCCTGGCGGCGCGGGCTGCACGCGCAGCGCTTCGTGCTGATCGGCATCGGGATCAGCGTCGCCCTCTCCTCCCTCACCTCGGTGTTCCTCACCAAGGGCGACGGCTTCCAGGCCCAGGCCGCCAAGGTCTGGATGACCGGCAGCCTGAACGGCTCCGGCTACGACCAGGCCGGCTGGCTGGCCTGGGTGCTGCTCGCCGCCCTGCCGGTCGCGCTGTGGGCGGCCCGCGCCCAGCGGTCGATCTCCTTCGACGACGCGACCGCCGTCGGCCTCGGGCTGCGGCTGGACCGGATCCGGCTCGGCATGGCGCTGCTGGGCATCGTGCTGGCCTCCTGCGCGGCCGGGGCCGCCGGGCCGGTCGACTTCGTCGCGCTGATGGCCCCGCAGATCGCGCTGCGGCTGGCCCGCTCGGCGCAGGTCCCGCTGTTCTGCTCGGCGCTGACCGGCGCGCTGGTGGTGGTCCTCGCCGACCTGATCGCCCGGCGGCTGCTGGCGCCGACCGAGCTGCCGGTGGGCGTGGTGACCGGCATGGTCGGCGCGCCGTACCTGATGTGGCTGCTGATCCGATCCCGCCGTGGAGGTTCCTGATGTCCGCCCACCAGCCGTCCACCGACCAGCCGCCGTCCGGGCGCCTGTCGTCCGGGCACCGTCTGGAGGCACGGGGCCTCACCCTCGCCTACGACGCGCGCACGGTCGTCGAGGACCTGGACGTCCGCATCCCGGACGGGCGGGTGACGGTGATCGTCGGCCCGAACGCCTGCGGCAAGTCGACCCTGCTGCGCGCCCTCGGCCGGCTGCTGAAGCCGGCCGCGGGCGCGGTGCTGCTGGACGGCCAGGAGCTGGCGCGGATCCCGACCAAGCGGATCGCCCAGCGGCTCGGCCTGCTGCCGCAGTCGCCCACCGCCCCGGAGGGCATCTCGGTGGCGGACCTGGTCTCGCGCGGCCGCCAGCCGCACCAGAGCTGGTGGCAGCAGTGGTCGCCGGAGGACGAGGCGGCCGTCTCCGAGGCGCTGGAGCGCACCTCCACCGCGGACCTGGCCGAGCGCAGCATGGACGAGCTGTCCGGCGGCCAGCGCCAGCGCGCCTGGATCGCGATGGCGCTCGCCCAGGGCACCGACATCCTGCTGCTCGACGAACCGACCACCTACCTGGACATCGCCCACCAGGTGGAGGTGCTGGACCTGGTGCGCCGGCTGAACGTGGAGCGCGGGCGGACGGTCGTCGCCGTGCTGCACGACCTCAACCAGGCTGCCCGGTACGCCGACCACCTGGTGGCCATGCGGGACGGCCGGGTCGTCGCGCAGGGCCCGCCCGGGGACGTGGTGACGGCGGAGCTGGTGCGGGAGGTGTTCGGGCTGGACTCGGTGGTGGTGCCGGATCCGGTGACGGGCACGCCGCTGGTCGTGCCGGGCGCCCCGTGGGTGGCCGAGGCCGAGAAGGCCGCAGTGGTGGAGGCCTGACGGCACGCTTAACGGCACTTTAAGCACCAATTCGGACATAATCGACGGCGCCCCGACCCTCCCGCTCCCCGAGCTCCCCGAGGACCGCCGATGCACCGGATCACCCGCCGTACCCTCCTCGCCGGCCTCGGCGGGGCCGCGCTCGCGGCGTGCACCGGCGGCGTCCGGCACCAGGCCCCCGGCACCGCCGACAGCCTCGACCCGAGCGCCTCGCCGTCCGCCGTCCCGGTGCCGCCGGTGACCGTGAACACCGCCACCGGGCCGGTGCGGGTGCCCGGCAAGCCGATGCGGGTGGTCGTCCTGGACACCGACGTGCTCGACTCCGCGCTGACCCTCGGCATCACCCCGGTCGGCGCCGCCCTCCCCGCCCGCGACACCAGCTACCCCGACTACTGGCCGGCCACCCGGACCACCGGGATCCGGCTGGTCGGCCCGGCCGGGGCACCCGACCTGCCGACCGTACGGGCGCTGCGGCCGGACCTGATCCTCTCCAACCAGGCGCGCGACGGCGACCGGTACGATCAGCTGCGCGAGCTCGCCCCCACCGTGCTCACCCAGACCACCGGCGCCCCCTGGAAGGCCAACGTCCGGCTGCACGCCCAGGCGTTGAGCCGGGAGGCGGCCGCGGAGGCCTTCGCCGACTCGTACCAGAAGCACGCCGGGCAGGTCGCGCAGGCGCTGACCGACGCGAAGCTGTCCGGCCGCAAGGTCAGCCTGGTGCGGTTCGTGGAGGGCGGCGGGATCCGGCTGTACGGCCGGCAGAGCTTCCCCGGGACGGTGCTCGCCGACGCCCAGGTCGGCCGGCCGGACTCCCAGAACACCGACCAGTCGGACTTCGAGGTCCCGCCGGACCAGCTCGGCAGGGCCGACGGCGACCTGCTGCTGTACGCGACCTACGGCGATCCGGAGCGGGCCGGCACCGACGCGGTGCTGGCGAGCCCCGGCTGGCAGGCGCTGGGGGCGGTCAAGGCGCACCGGGCGTTCCCGGTCGACGACCAGCTGTGGTTCCAGGGGATCGGCTACACCGGGGCCAACTACGTACTGGACGAACTGCAGCGTTTCCTCGGGGCTTAGGGCCCGTCTTGGGGCCCTAGTCGGTCTACTGACGACATGTCGACTCGCCGAGAGTTGTGCAGTGGAGCGGCTATTCCGCCACAATGGGCCGCCAATCACACCATTCATCCCGGGGGACGACACCATGTCAACTGCGGTAGCTCCGACCGCCCCTGCCCGCAAGGGCAAGGCCGCCGCGCTCGGCTGGCTGATCAGCATCGGCTTCAACGTGGTCGCGCCGATCATGATCTACAACCAGCTGCACGACGCCGGCTACAGCGAATCCACCGCCATCCTGCTCTCCGGCCTGGGGCCGGTGCTCGACACCGTGATCTACCTGCTCTGGCACCGCCGGATCGACGAGTTCGCCGTGGTCTCCCTGGTCTTCGTCGCCCTGACCCTGGTCGTCTCGCTGGTCGGGCCGACCGATCCGAAGATGCTGCTGGCCAAGGACTCCTTCGTCTCCGGCCTGCTCGGCGTGGTCTACCTGGTCTCGCTCGCCGCGCCGAAGCCGATCATGTTCTACTTCGGGCGCAAGTTCGCCACCGACGGCACCCCGGAGATGGTCGCCTGGTGGAACTCGATGTGGCAGTACCCGGGCTTCCGCCGGGTCCAGCGCAACCTGACCGTCGTGTGGGGCACGGCCTTCGTCCTGGAGGCCGTGCTGCGGATCGTGCTGGTCTACACCCTGTCGCACGGCACGGTCGTCACGGTCAACAACATCCTTCCGTACGTGGTGCTCGGCGGGCTGGTGTACTTCACCATCGCCTACGCCAAGCGGGCCAGCGCCAAGGGCCGCGCCGCGGCGGAAGCGGCCGCCGCCGCGGCGGAGGCCGGTCAGCCCGCCGCCGCGTAACGGGCCGGGGGGACGCCGACCGCCGCGGTGAAGTCGCGGGTCAGGTGCGCCTGGTCGGCGTAGCCCAGTTCGGCGGCGAGTGCGGCCAAGTCCAACTCGCCGCCGCTGCCCGCCCGTTCGGCGGCCTCGTGCAGCCGGGCGCGGCGCAGCACCCACTTCGGGGAGACCCCGACGTACTCGGCGAACAACCGCTGGAGACGGCGGACGGTCACGCCCAGCTCGCGGGCCAGCTCGTCCACCCGGCGCAGGTCCGTCCCGGCGGTGATCCGCTCCACCATCACGGCGACCTCCTCCGCCACCGGATCGGGCGCGGGCAGCCGGGGCAGCAGGAAGCCGTCCGCCAGGGCGGCGGCCGGCTCGCCGAGGATCCCGGCGTTGCGGCGGTCCACCTCCGGGCCGAAGAACTCGGCGGCCGGGACGGACCGGTCGGCGAGGGAGACCACCGGGCGGCCGGCGAAGGGACGGAAGGCGCCCGGGCGGAACTTCACGCCCAGCACGTGCCCCGCGCCCTCCAGCCGTCGGACGAAGAGCGAACGGTCCACCCCGTAGACCCGGGCCCGCGGGGCCTCGAAGACCAGGTGGACGTTGGGGTGGGCGAGCACCTTCTGCTCGTACGGGGGCAGGCCGTGCAGGTCCCAGCGCACCAGCCAGTAGTACTCGACGAACCGCGCCACGGCGGGCGCGGGGGCCAGCCGCTCCACGCTGATCAGCTCGGCGGCCCGGGCCGGGTGGAGCACGCCGCGGCCGAGGTCGGGGACGGGCTCGGGGCCGGGTCCGGGCTCGGGCTCGGGTCCGGGCTCGGGTCCGGGAGCGTCCGTCATGGCGCCAGGCTAGTGCAGCGCCGCGTCGATCCTCCGGGGGGAACCCCGCGCCGCACGACGTACCCCCGGCATACTCCCGGCGGATTACTCCGGTACCTCGCGAGGGCTACGGACGACACCCGACTGCTTACATCCACGAGCCGATTCGCCACGGAACCGCGGAAACTAGCGTCGACCCCATGAAACGCAATCGCCGTATCAGCGCCGTCGCGGCGCTGGCGCTCGCCGCCCTCGTCACCGGAACCGGCGCCGGGTTCGCCGCCACGACCACACCGTCGGCCGCACCGGTGGCCACGCAGGCGTTCGACACCGCACCGGCCACCGCCACGGCCACCGCGCCCACGCGGACCTTCCACGGCGCGCTCCCCGCGCCGACCGGCCCCTACGCCGCCGGCGTGGACGTCATCCACCTCACCGACGCGAACCGTCCCGACCCGTGGGTGCCGTCATCCGGCCCCCGCCAACTGACCGTCACGATGGTCTACCCGGCCGTCCCCGGGACCGGGACCCCGGCCCCGTACATGACCCTCGGCGAGGCAGCCGGAATCATCCAGCGCCTGAAGTTGCCGGCGAGCTCCGGCGTCACCCCGCAGAGCCTTTCCGGCGTCACCACTCACGCCTTCGACGGCGCGCGGCCGCAGCGCGGCAAGTATCCGCTGGTGGTCCTCTCACCCGCGCACGAGGACCCGCGCATGACGCTCACCTCGCTCGCGACCGACCTGGCCAGTCACGGCTACGTCGTCGCGCTCGTCGGCGACACCTACGAGGACAGCGGCGAGACGCTGGCGAACGGCCAGACGTCGTCGTGCGCGATCTGCGACGACCCTTCGCGGATCGACGCCATCCCCGCCAGCCGCGCGCTGGACGTGTCCTTCGTGATCGACCGGTTGACGCACGGCGATACCGCGTGGTGCCTGGCACACCTCATCGACAAGCACGAGATCGGCATGGCCGGACACTCCATCGGCGGAGCGGCGGCCGCCGCCACGATGATCGCCGATCCGCGCGTACGGGCCGGAGTGAACATGGACGGCAGCTTCCACCCGGACCCGACGCCCGGCCAGATCAACCGGCCGTTCCTCATGCTGGGTACGACCGCCAACACCGATTGGGAGCACCCCTGGGCCGCCCTCGGCGGCTACAAGAAGTGGCTGACGGTCGCCGGCGCCGACCACTTCAGCTTCAGCGACCTGGACCTGCTCAAGGAGCAGGCCGGGTTCCCGACGCCGCCCCTCTCCCCGGAACGCGGGGTGGCGATCACCCGCGAGTACGTGACGGCGTTCTTCGACCAGACGCTGAAGGGGACCCACAGTCCGCTGCTGGACGGCCCCTCGCCGGACAATCCGGAAGTACTCTTCCATCCCTAGTACGGCGTCGCGTTTCTTCAAGACCGGGCGGCGCGGCCCGGCGGAGGATCGGGACCATGAACGTCCACCCGATGCACCCCTTCCTCGCCCGGGCCGCCTCCGCCGCGGCCGGAGTCGCCGCCGCCGTCCCGGCCGGGCAGCCGCTGGACGGGCCGACGCCCTGCACCGGCTTCGACACCCGCGCGCTGGTCAACCACTGGGTGCTCTACACCTCCCACGGCCTGGAGCACCGGGCCCGCCGCACCGAGCTGCCCCAGGAGCTGATCGAGCGGGACTTCACCGCCGACGCCGAATGGCGCGCCGCGTACGCCGCGCAGCTGGACCGCGCCGTCGCGGCCTGGGCCGAGCCGGCCGCCTGGGAGGGGGACGTCGACCTCGGCGGCTCCCCGATGCCGGCGCCGGGCATCGCCCGGATGCTGATCCTGGAGCTGCTCCTGCACGGCTGGGACGTGGCCCGGGCGGCCGGCGGGGAGATCGAGGTCGACGAGGAACTGGCCGCCCTGGTCGGCGAGATCGTGGCGGAGAACGCCGAGCTGTACCGCCAGTACGAGGGCTTCGCCGAGGCGGTGGCCCTGCCGGACGACGCCTCCGCGTGGCACCGCGCCCTCGCCGCCTCCGGCCGCGACCCGCACTGGAAGGCCTAGGATCCGTCCACCGGCAGGGCCGGCTCCCGTCCGGCGGACCACCGCGTCGTAGGCTCCGGATCATGCACACCCTGACGGAGTACGCGCGGTGTCTCTACGGCGACGAGTACGGCCCGCCACCGGAGTGCGACGGCGACCACCAGGAGTTCTTCTTCGTCGAGCGGCTGACCTTCGCCGACGCGGACGCGATCCTCGCCATGCTGCGTGAGCTCTGCCCGAATCTGGCCGACGGCTACCTGCCGGTCTGGATCCGGAACCTCGCCTACCGCCTGCTGCTCCTGCAGCGGCCGGACGAGCCGGAGCTGCTGCGGGAGGCCGCCGCGAGCCTGCGGCTTCACGGCCCGGACTGGGACGACATCGCAGCCGGCCTGGTCGAGCGGGCCGGAGCCCTGGACGCGGGTTGATCGAGGCCCGAGCCGGAGGCCTCCCGTCGATCGCGTGACGTCCGCCGCGGCCTCACTCGTCATCCGGCTCCGCTCATGACCGTCAGGACACTGCCGAGCTTCAGGAACTCCCCAGCGCGGCGCGGAGCTTGTCCCGCAGCAGCCGGACCGCCGGGGAGTGCTGGTCGCGGCGGGCGACCAGGCCGAGCCGGGCGAACGTCGCCGCGTCGGTGATCGGGACGGCCCGCAGGCCCTCGCCCTCCGAGGAGGAGGCGCTGAGGACGGCGACCCCGGCGCCGCGCTCGGCCAGGCGGAGCACCGCGAGCGGGGAGCTGGCGTCGATGTCCACGCGCGGGTCGAGGCCGAGCCGTCGGCAGGAGTCCTCGTAGGCCGCCCGGAGGCCGGTGCCCGGGGAGAGGCAGAGGATCTTCTCGCCCCGGAGGTCGGCGAGCCTCAGCCCGTCGCGGTCGAGCGGATGCCCGGCCGGGACGACGGCGGCGATCCGCTCGTCCACGACCACGTCGACGTCCAGGCCCGGGTCGGCGTCACCGGCGAAGCCGATCAGCGCCAGGTCCAGGTCCCCGGAGCGGATCTGCGCCTGAAGCAGGTCGGAGTGCCCCTCGTGCAGGCTGAGTTCGATCCCGGGGTGAGTACGGCCCAGGTCGGCGACGACGTCCAGGAACGGCGGGATCGAGCAGCCCATGATCATGCCGAGCCGCACCCGCCCGCGCACCGCGTCGGCGAACTCGGCGGCGGTGTGCTGGATGGCGTCCAGGGTGGCGAGGGCGTTCTTGGCCAGCGGCAGGATCGCCTCCCCCGCCGGGGTCAGGCTGACCCGACGGCCCGCCCGGTCGAGCAACTGCTGCCCCAACTCGCGCTCCAGCTTCGCGACCTGGGTACTCACGCCCGACTGGCTCACGTGCAGGTGGGCTGCGGCCGCCGTGAAGGAGCCCTCGTCGATGACGGCGGCGAAGTAGCGCAGCTGATGCATCTCCATAACTGATGATGATAGACAACATCGGATCCATCTGTTGGACGGATGGACGAGGCGGCGGAAGGATGGAGGCATGACGACGACGAAGAACGCGCGTGAGCTTGCCGAGACCTACTTCACCGCCTGGGAGGCGGGCGAGTTCGACACCATCCGGGGAATCCTGGCCGACGACGTGGACTTCGTCGGGGCGCTGGGGACGGCCTCCGGCGTGGAGGAGGCGCTGGCCGGGCTGCAGGGGCTCGGGCGGGTGCTGGAGAAGATCGACGTGAAGGTGCGGGTCGCCGAGGGCGACGAGGTCATCACCTGGTTCGAGCTGCACACCAGCGTCGCGGAGCCCACGCCGACCGTGAACTGGATGCACGTGGAGAACGGGAAGATCGCCCGGATCCGGGTCACCTTCGACCCGCGCGCCCTGCTCGCCGGATTCGAGAAGAACGGCTGAGCGGGGAGAGGGAGGAGCGGAGCAAGCAGGAGGGCCGTGATCGCCGAGGGCGGTGACGGCCCTCCTCTGCGTTTGCTCCTACGCGTCCTCGTCCGGCGGGGTCGCGCGGAGAGCGGTGACGACGCCCAGGGCGACGGTCGCGAAGGCGAGGGCGAGGAGGACGGCGAAGGCCGTCCCGATCAGGAATCGCACGGGGTCTCGCGTTCGGCGTCGAGGAGGAGGACGAGGAGGTTGAGGAGGGTCGACGCGGGCGCGGTGCCGAAGCGGACGAGGACGCGGCCGTCGAGGGTCTTGTCGGTGCCGGCCGAGGGCCAGATCAGGCCGAACTTCCGTCCGCGTTCCTGGACTTCGGCGAGCAGCGTACGGATGTGGTCGTCCGTGTAGTGCCGGATCCGGGGGTCGGTCGGCTTCATGGGGTGGCGACGGTAGGACATCAGGCGACATCCTTCTGCAGCTCGAACCAGACCGATTTGCCACGCTCCTGGGGGTCGACGCCCCAGCGGTGGGTGAGGCCGGCGACCAGCTGGAGGCCCCGGCCGGACTCGGAGAGCAGGTCGGGCGCCTGCGGGGAGGGCGGGATCGGGCTCTCGTCCGTGACGGAGACACGGAGGGTCTGGTTCGCGGAGATGATCTGGACGATCGGCGCGGGGGTCGAGCCGTGCCGCCAGGCGTTGACCAGGAGCTCCACGAGCGCGAGCTGCGCGTCGAAGATGGCGGAGGGGGACCAGCCGACGCGGGTCATGGTGTCGCCGAGGGACTGACGGGCGATGGCGATCGAGGGCGTGTTGAGGTGACGCATGGGACTTCTCCCGAGGCGTGAGTGAGGGAAGAACCGGCGGAACACATGTCGCCGTGAGCCAGGCCAGGTGGAATACGTGGCTGCTCTGCGGTGCTTGCTAGCAGGCGTTACTGACGATCCGTCGGATCGATGTGACATCGACCATACCCCAACGGAATCACATGTGATCCCGATCGCGGATAGATTCATCCTCAAGTGGACCCCGCGCGAGACAGCGCGGCAGACTTGGGCCACACGGGCAAGGAAGGAACCAATGCCGCCACGACTCAACCCGACGCTTCGTCAACGCCGTGTCGGCGCCGAGCTCCGGAAGATGCGCGAGGCCGCCGGGTTGTCGACCGCGAACCTGAGCAGAGCCCTCGGCATCGACCGGACTCAGGTCAGCCAGATCGAGGCCGCCAAGGTCGGCGTAAGCCCCGAGCGGCTCCGTTCCTTCGCCGCTGCCTGCAAGTGCATGAACGAGCCCTTGATCGATGCCCTGGAGTCAGTGATCCAGGACCGTTCCAAGGGCTGGTGGGAGGAGTACCGCGGAACCATCCCGGATGGATTCCTTGAAGTCGCCGAGCTGGAAAAGAGCGCGAACAGCCTCATGCTGTGGGTCGTCACTCACATGCCCGGCCCCTGCCAGACCATCAGCTACGCCTCCTCAGTCTTCGGGCGCTTGGTCCCTCCGCTCCCCCGGCATGAGTTGGAGGCTCGCACGACCTTCAGAATGCAACGCAAGGCTGATCTGCGCCGCGACCAGAAGCCCCTCACCTGCTTCATCTACGAATCGGTGTTGTGGACTCGCTTTGGTGGCACTCCGATCCTCCGGGAACAACTGGCATCTCTCATCGAGGACTCCGAACAAGCCTGGATGACCATCCGAGTTGTCCCGTTCGATATCGACACCTTCCCCGGGGCTGTTGAGAACCTCACCTACGCGGTCGGCTCCGTGCCGGAGCTGGACACCATCGAGGTCGAATCATCACAAGGCCCCATACATCTAGATGCCGCGAGCGAGCTGGCCAGTTACCGATCCATCTTCGAACGCACTGAATCGATGGCCCTCAACGAGAACGACTCCCGCGGCCTCATCCGCAAGATCGCACAGAACCTCTGAAAGGCCCAACATGACCAGCACCGAGTGGCAGAAGTCGTCCTTCAGCGGATCCGGTGGCGACTGTGTGGAGGTCCGTTCAGCGGACGGGGCGGTCGAACTCCGCGAGTCCGACGAGGGCCACACCATCCTCCGCACCACCCCCGCCGCCCTCGCCTCCCTCCTCGACAGCATCAAGGCCGGCGAATTCGACCACCACGCCTGAGCACCCAGCGGCCCCTCGCCCACGCGAGGGGCCGCAACAAGACCTCCGGCCTCGGGTCAGAGCGCTCGGGGCGAAATTCTCAGTGCTGCTCGCGAAACGCACGGGCGGCCCTGGCAATCACGCGGTGGGCCGCCGGGCCGTAGACGGCGCTCTCTGCCAACGCCTCCCATGCACGGATGTGAAGCGCAACGTCCGCTGGATCGTCCAACCACATCTCCGCGTGCCATGACTCGGTCACGACCAGGGTGTCGTCATGGATCGAGAAACCCACTCCCACGGGAACTCGCAGGTCAGCGCCGAAGGGCACGATCCCGAGGCGTACGTTCCCGCCCGCCAACCACGGCACAAGACGTTCCAGTTGGTCGGCCAGTACGGCCGGCGGGCAGAGGCGGGATACAAGGGCCCCTTCCCACACCAGGAAATGGAACGATCGGAACCGGTCCTTGAGTACCCTCTGCCGTTCCATGCGGGCGACCACCGCAGCCTCGACGTCACGAATCGATAGATGGATTCGGGTGTACCGGGAGAGCACCGCACGGGCGTACCCGGCCGTCTGAAGCAGGCCTGGAATCAAGGTCGGATCAAATGACCGCCGGTCGCCGGTCCTCTTGCCCTGCTCAGCATGAGCTTCCTGTACCGGCCTCACACCGCCAGCGAGCTGGCGCCGCCACGACCGGTACTGCGTTTCCACCGTCCGCAGTCTGCCCACCAGTTCCGCAGCCGTATCGGGCCTTCCGACGCCCTCGGCCCACGCAACTACATCGGCCCTGGTGGGCGACTGCTTTCCGTTCTCCACCTTGCTGACCTTCGACTGCGGCCAGCCCAGCCGCGCAGCCAAGGCGCGGCCGGACAGGCCGCTCTCGGTGCGAAGCTCGCGCATCCGGGCACCGAGAGCGGACCGCGCATGTCGAAAGTCGGGACTCACATGCCGGAAGGTACCTGAGCCCTGAACTCCTCGTAGCGCGTTGCGTGGTGCCAAGCGGCATCACGGGCCTGGCAGGCTCGCAGGACTTCCAACGGGTCGGTGACCAGCTCCATGCCCACGGTGCGGTCACCCTCGAAGTGGAAGCGCGCGACCGTACGGGAGTCGAAGAGCCAGAAGTCCGACAACCCGGCCAGTCCGGCCGCCTCGGCGTCCGACCGCCACATGCACCGAATGTCCTCGCCGGCAGCCACGTTGGTCCGGGCGCACGCCAGCAGATACCGCTGTCCCTCGGTCGGCGGGTTGTCCACCAGGCGCACCCGCTCGAACCTCTTGCCCTTGTCGACCATGCGACGCACATTCTCGAACCAGGGATGCCCGACCTCGCCCGCCGTGTCGCCCGTCCGCAGGAACTCCGCGTACGAGGGCATCTGCTTGTCGGAGAGGTACCCGGTCCTCGTCTCCAATCGCCAGGCGGTGTGCTCGAACCCGTCGTTGATGAACTCGGTGATCTTCTGCTGGGGCACGAACTCGGGCACGGGCGTTGCCTCCTTCGGCGCGAACCTCACGAGCAGTTCGCGGGGCACGACTACGAAGCCTTCATCGTCCTTCACGTACTTGAGCTGTGCCACCTCCTCCGGGTCGGTCACGGCGTACCCCTGCACCACCACCTCACCGGTGTCCACGTCCTCGTACAGCGTCGGACAGTCACCGACCCCTGAGGTGCTACCCACGACCCGCAGTCGCCTAGCCATGGCTCTCTCCCCTATCCGACAGGCAGGAAGTTCTCATGATCGGCCTCAAGTGGCGTCCTGTCCGGGGTGATTCTTGATTATTCTCAGATACCCGCGGTGACGTTCCGGTCTGCCCGGAATCACTACCAGCGGGCCGTCTTCGAGCAGACAGGGACATCGGCGCTGATGCTTCGCGCCATCCGCACCACCTTCGCCGCACCTCGGCAGTATTTCGGGAATCACGGGTCCCTCAGCGAGGGCTCCAGGGCATCCTGATTCCGAATGACCGACTGCGAGGGGAGCGGCTGTGGGCCGGGAACGCGTGCTGATCAGCTACGACGAGTTCGAGGAGATGTTCGTAAGCTTCAAGCACACGGCCTTCCGGCTGGAGACCCGTCGCCGGTACCGCTCCGACGAACAGAGCGAGAACTACCAGCAGTTCATCGCCGGCCTTGAGGTCAAATGGGACCTGGACCACCCGTGGTGTGTCACTCGCCGCGAACAGTCAGCCCTGGGCAAGCGGTTCGAGCGGGTGCGGATCATGGACAACCCGCCCACCATCGGGCAGCGGTACCTGCTCAACAACGCCGAGCGGAACAACCTCGTCGGCGAGGACACCCGCTACCTCTGGCGTGCCGACGCCGACCGGCTGGACCTCCCGGCGGAGGACGCCTGGGTGTTCGACTCCCGCGTCATCGCCCTGCTGCACTTCAACACCGAGGACGAGATCACCGAGATCGAGCTGATCAGCGACCCGGTGCAGGTGGCCCGCGCCTGCCAGGTCCGGGACGCCGCCTGGCACTACGCCGTCCCGAGCCGTGAATTCGCCGCTGGGGTACCGTCCGACGTGTGAGCACCGACTTCCAGCACGCCAGAATCGCTCTCGGTCAGCGGCTCCGTGAGCTGCGGGCCGAGGGCGGTCTCACAGGTCGGCAACTGGCCGACCGGCGCCGCTGACTTAGTGGTCGGCGTCGCAATTCCTTCGGGGGTTGGTCAGGTTGTGAGGGCTGTGGAGGATTCTTCTGGGTGATCGGCGGCATGTCGGTCGAGCCTGGCCAGTAAATCGTTCAGGTCGGAGGTGGTGAACTTCCACTGGAACGGCTGTGCCGTGGCGTTGTAGCGGTCTTCGAATGCTCGGAGCCGGTCCGAGACCTGCTTCAGGTCGGTGAAGTCGCTGGGTGAGACGACCTTGCGTTGGACGACGGAGAAGAAGATCTCCACCTGGTTCAACCAGGAGGCGTGGACGGGGGTGTGGACGAGCACGGCGGTCGGGTGGGCCGATGCCAGCCGGTCGGCGGCTTTTCGGCCGCGGTGGGAGGAGCCGTTGTCCACGACCCAGAACACGCGCTTCGCGCTAGCGTACGGCTCCTGGCTCATGACCTGGTTGACCAGGGCCATGAAGGGGGAGATGCCAGTGGTTGGCTCGCAGCGGCCGAAGACCTTCGCGTGGTGGACGTCGTAGGCGGCGAGATAGGCCAGGGCCCCGCCGCGGCCGTAGGTGTGGTTCACCCGCATCGTCCTGGCCTGCCCGGGGGCCAGGGTGGGGTGACAGCGGCAGCGGGCCTGGACTGAGGTTTTCTCGTCGGCACTGATCACGTACTCGTCCGCACTGAGCGCCTCGCCCTGCCAGGTGCGGGCGTACAGGTCAAGGAGGCGCTCGGCCTTGGGGCGGAAGGCGGGGTCGGTGATGAAGATCCAGGACTGGCACTGCCAGGGCTTGAGCGCGTCCTGCTTGAGAAAGCGCCGCACGGTGGAGGCGGAGATTGTGCCGACGATGGCCCGGGCGACCGCCTTGCGCGCCATTTCCGGGGCCGACCAGCGTGCGAGCGGTGTGCCGCTCTCGGCGGGCAACTGGCAGGCGAGGGCCTTGACCTGGGCAGCCTGCAGCGGCGTGAAGGAGGCGGGACGGCCGGACCGCTTGAGCTCGCCGAGGGCGGGCAGCCGAGATGCGGCGAAGCGGCCGCGCCACGTACGGACGGTGTCCAGGTGCAGCCCGGTCTCACGGGCGATGCGGGCGTTGGACCGGCCCCGGGCCGCGTGCAGCACGACGTGGGCGCGCTGCCGGATCCGGTGCTCGGTCCTGTGGCCGTAGGCCATTTTCTTCAACCGCTCCCGCTCGGAGGCGGTCAGGGTTATCGGGCAGGCCGAGGGAACGGGCAAGGCAGGCAGGCCGATCGCGAGAAGTGGATGACGGTAGGTCGACGGCACGCGCCCTTCCTGCGCGGTGCCGCCCTGTACCGCGTCTTTGGTCAGTTGGTGGCCGCCAGTGCCTCGCGTGCGGTGGTGAGGATCTTCTCGGAGAGTGGGGAGCCCTTGGTGGCGCGGGACAGGATGAGTGCGCCGAGCATGGTGCAGAGCCGGGTGATGCCGTCCTGGTCCTCGGTGGCGAGCCAGTCGGCGAAGTCGCCGACTCCCTGGGTGTAGACGCGGCGGGCCTCGCCGTCTGCGCCGTCGCGGGCCATGTCGCCGGCGAGTGCGGCGGCGGGGCAGCCGTCCGCGGCGCTGTCGCGGTGCTCGGTGGAGAGGTAGGCGTCGATCAGCGCCCGCTGGGCGGCGTCGCGCTGTCCGGCGTACTGGTCGAGGCCGTCCTTGTGGTGGCGGGCGAGTTCGGCGAAGGCGTGGGCGGTGGCTTCGTCGACGAGTGCCTCCTTGGAGGTGAACTGCTTGTAGAAGCCGCCGTGGGTCAGGCCGGAGGCCTTCATGAGGTCGGCGACGCTGACGTGGGTGCCCTGTTCCCGAAAGAGCCGGGAGGCGGTCTCCACGACCCGTCGGCGGTTGTCCCGTGCCTGTGCCTGCGATACGCGGCCCATCGGTCACCCTCTCAGTTGGATGTCGAGTCGAATCTATTCTAGACTCCAGTTAGATGTTGGATGAAATCTATCGTGGCGATCAGCTGCCGCCCACTACGTCGGGAGTGCTCATGGAACTGAAGAACGCGGTCGCGGTGGTCACTGGCGCCAACCGGGGGCTCGGGCGGCATCTTGCCGCCCAGCTCGTGGAGCGCGGGGCCAAGGTGTACGCGGCGGCCCGCCGCCCCGAGACGGTGGACCTTCCGGGCGTCGTCCCGCTGCGGCTGGACGTTACCGGCGCGGAGTCGATCCGGGCGGCGGCCCGCATCGCCGCCGACGCGACGCTGCTGGTCAACAACGCGGGCATCTCCACCGGAACGCCGCTGATCGCGGGCAGCCCGGACGCGGTGCGCTTGGAAATGGAGGTGAACTTCTTCGGCCCTCTCGCCGTGACGCGGGCTTTCGCCCCGGTCATCGAGTCCAACGGCGGCGGCGGCGTGCTCAACGTGCTGTCGGTCCTGTCCTGGCTGCACCCGGCCGGCCTCGGCGCATACGCTGCGGCGAAGGCGGCGGCATGGGCGCTGACCGGCGCGGTCCGAGAGGAACTGGCGCCCCGCGGCATCACGGTGACGGCGCTGCACGTCGGGTACATGGACACCGACATGGCCGCCGGCGTTCCCGCCGACCAGAAGGCAAACCCCGCCGAGGTCGCCACCCAGGCCCTGTCCGCCGTGGAGGCGGGCCTGCCCGAGGTCCTCGCCGACGAGACCACCCGGTACGTCAAGCAGAGCCTGGCCACGTCGCCGAACACGGCGTGAGAAGCACTCCGCCGCATCGGCGTGGGGCGCCGTGAACCAGCAGTGACTAGCAGAAAGTGGCTCGTACCGGGGCAGGCCCGGAAGCGAGCGGAGATCGCGTTCGGGTACGGACGGGACACGGAGACGGAGAGATGAAGACCTACCTGATCGAGAAGTACGGCGACCAGTCGGCGGTGCACGCCGCCGAGCTGCCCGATCCGCAGCCGGGTCCCGAGGATGTCCTGGTCGAGATCCACGCGGCGAGCGTCAACCCGCTGGACTTCAAGATCCGCGACGGCGCCTTCAAGAGGATCCTGCCGTACCGCCTTCCGCTCGTCCTGGGCAACGACCTCGCCGGAGTGGTGGTCCGGGTCGGCTCGTCGGTCACCCGCTTCGCGGTGGGCGACGAGGTCTACGCCCGGCCCGACAAGGATCGCATCGGCACCTTCGCCGAACTCATCGCCGTCCACCAGGACGACCTGGCCCCCAAACCCGCCGTCCTCACCATGGCGCAGGCCGCCTCCCTCCCGCTGGTCGCCCTCACCTCCTGGCAGGCGCTGGTAGAGAAGGCGCAGGTCCGGCCGGGCCAGAAAGTCCTGATCCACGCGGGCTCCGGCGGAGTGGGCACCATCGCCCTCCAGCTGGCCAGGCACCTGGGCGCACATGTGGCCACCACCGCGAGCGCGGCCAACGCCGACCTGGTCAAGGAACTCGGCGCGGACGTGGTCATCGACTACCGCGCCCAGGACTTCGAGCAGCTCCTGGACGGCTACGACGTCGTCCTGGACACCCTCGGCGGCGAGACCCTGGAGAAGTCGCTGCGGGTCCTTAAGCCTGGCGGGAAGGTCATCAGCATCGCCGGGCCGCCCGACGCGGACTTCGCCCGCGAGCTCGGCGCAAACCCGCTCCTGCGGCAGGCGATGAACGCGCTGAGCTTCAGGACCCGGCGCCGTGCCAAGCGCCACGGCGTCACCTACTCGTTCCTGTTCATGAAGGCCGACGGCGGCCAGCTGCGCGAACTCACCCGGCTCGTCGACGCCGGGCAGATCCACCCCGTCGTCGACCGGGTCTTCCCCTTCGACCGGACCCGCGACGCCATGGAGTACGCCGAGAAGGGCCGCGCGAAGGCCGGCAAAGTCGTCATCGCGATGGAGTGAGGTCTGCCGGCCGGTCCCCGCCTCCACCTGACCGGCCGGCCTCGGCAGACGAGTGGATCCCCCCTCCCCGCCACCACAGGAATCGACCAGAGGTGCACCGCGCGCCCCTCCCACTCATCCGGCCGCCGGCCCCGCGCCCGCAGTCGGAAGACCGGGAAGCCGTCCTGCGCACACCCGCGAGGACGAAGCGGCCGGAGCGAGGCCGCGGTAGATCCGAGACCGAAGGGCACACCCATGAACGACACACATGAAGGTAGCGGCGGCACGGTGATGTCCTACCGGGACGCACCGACCCGCACCGTCACCGCCGACCAAGTGACCTTCGCCTACCGCGACCTCGGCCCCCGGTCCGGCATCCCGGTGATCTTCCTCACCCATCTTGCCGCGGTACTCGACAACTGGGATCCCCGTGTCGTCGACGGCATCGCCGCCAGGCACCGGGTGATCACGTTCGACAACAGGGGCGTCGGCGCGTCCACCGGTTCGACACCCAAGACCATCGAGAAAATGGCCGACGACGCCGTCACCTTCATCCGGGCACTCGAGCTCGACCAGGTGGACATCCTCGGCTTCTCGATGGGCGGGATGGTCGCCCAGGTGATCGCACAGAACGAACCGCAACTCGTTCGCAGGCTGATCCTCGCGGGCACAGGACCCGCCGGTGGCAAGGGTATTAAGAACGTGACCCGGATCTCCCACCTCGACACCCTCCGAGCACTGCTCACCCTCCAAGATCCGAAGCAGTACCTCTTCTTCACCCGTACCGCGAACGGACGCCGGGCCGGCAAGGAGTTCCTGGCCCGGCTGAAGGAGCGAACGCAACACCGGGACAAGGCGATCTCCCCGATCTCCTATCTCTCCCAGCTCAAGGCCATCCACCGATGGGGCCTGCAGGCGCCGGCCGACATGTCCCGCATCCACCAGCCGGTCCTGGTGGCCAACGGCGAGAGCGACCGGATGGTGCCGAGCGAGAACACCCTCGACCTCGCCGCACGACTGCCCCGGGGCGAACTCGTCCCCCTCTACCCGGACGCCGGACACGGCGGGATCTTCCAGTTCCACGACGCGTTCGTGGTGCGCGCCCTCGCATTCCTCGAGGCACGCCCCGACGCCTGACCGCCGATGCCACACCCCCGCAGTCCCACGCTGAGCGCACCCGCGACGAGGCGAGCCAGCCTCCGATCAGACACCCTCCCGCCCACCTGCAGTGCCACCACCCCCGAGAACTCCCTCGGTACCACATGTCGGCCACCCACCACGAGAACGCCGATGCCCAGTCTCGAAGTCAACCCCCGAAGGACTTACGACGCAGACCACTTAGCTCCCGCCAACGGCTTCTGGATCCATGACGAGCGACTGGTCATCGTCGAGGACTGGCACGCCGAGCTCTGGCTCGACCAACCGGAAAACGTGTCCCTCTACCTCCGCGTCTGGGAGACCCTGGCCGCCTCCGCCGTCTACGGCGCGGACGCCCACAAGGTGATCACCCGCTGCCGACGGGCTCTCGGCGACCTCTGAAGAATCTCCGCGAACCCCGCCGGCCCACGTCCGGAATATTCGAGAATCGCGCGCCGTCCCGCCCTCTCCTCCGCCCTACCGTACTTCTCAACGGCGGTATTCGACGCCGCCGTTGAAGGGAGAAGAACATGCCCGTGTTCGACAGCGGCAAGCACGGCGGCGGGTCCGGCTCCGGTGGTGGCGGCGGCCAGCAGGACGACAGCAGCAGCGGCAACAAGCACGGTGGCGGCGGCAGCGACGAGGGTGGCAACACCTCGGACGGCAGCGGCCCGGCGTCGGGCGGCTGACGCGTGAGCGAGCGGCACGAAGCGGAGGCCGGCCGGGCCCGGCTGGCCTCCGCGCTCATCGCGAACGGGTCCCTCACCGCGGACTGGCTGCCCGGCTACCACTCCGTCCCCCGCCACTGGTTCGTCCCGGCTCTGGTCTGGCCCGGTCAGGGTGACGGGGTCCGCCAGGGCGAGGCGGTGAACCGGCACGCCGACCCGGCGGCCTGGTGGCGTGCCGTCTACTCGGACGTCCCGCTCACCACCCAGTGGGACGACGGCGACCACAGCGGGGAAGGCCGCGGCACCACTCCCACCTCCTCCAACTCCATGCCGACCATGGTGTTCTCGATGCTCGCCGCCCTGGACACCGGGCCCGGGGACCGGGTGCTGGAGGTCGGTACCGGCACGGGCTGGAACGCCGCCCTGCTCTCCCAGCGGCTCGGCTCCGGCAACGTCGTGACGGTCGAGGTGGACGAGGAGAACGCCGCCGAGGCACGGCAGCGGCTGGCGCGCGCCGGGCACTCACCCACGCTCGTGGTCGGCGACGGAACCGCGGGCCACCCGGACCGCGCGCCGTACGACCGGGTGATCGCCACCTGCTCGGTCCGCCGGGTGCCGCCCGCCTGGATCGAGCAGACCCGCCCCGGCGGCCTGATCGTCGCGCCGTGGGGCCCCGAGTACGGCGGGGAGGCGGTCGTCCGGCTGACCGTGGACGGCGACGGCACCGCGAGCGGCCCGTTCGTCGGGTCGTCCGCTTTCATGCGGCTCCGGCAGCAGCGCGCCGACCGGCCCGGCAGCCTGGAGTACCTGTCCGGGCCGTGGCCGGCGGACGGCACCCGGTCGTCGACGACTCTCTCCCCGGAGGCCCTGGGCAGCTGGCCGGCCATGTTCGCCGTCGGGGTGCAGGTGCCCGGGGTCTTTCCGCTGGTCGAGCGCTACGCCGACGGCAGCTACACCCTCTGGCTGCACGACAGGGCCGTCACGTCCTGGGCCACCGTCGACTGGGAGCCCGGCCGCACCGCGTACGAGGTCGTGCAGTCCGGTCCGCGCGGCCTCTGGGAGGAGGTGCGGTCCGCCTGGCACTGGTGGGACGACCGGGGCCGCCCCGGCTTCGAGCGCTTCGGCCTCACCGTCACTCCGGACGGCCAGCGGGTGTGGCTGGACTCCCCGGACGAGCCGATGCCTGCTCGGAGTTGAGGCGGGGAGTGGGAAGTCGGCCACGCCGACTTCCCACTCCCCTCTCACGTGCCGGCGTCGTGCCAGTCCCCTGGACGACGCCCTGGCCGGCGGCTGAGGTGACCCAGAGACGGGTGAAGGGCGGGCCGACCGGCTGCGGGTGGCTACTTGAGCGGCGTGCCGCCCGAGTTGCGGTACGCGGTCGTCTTGTTGATCAGGTTCCCGCCGTCGGTCTCGGGCGTGGTCTGTTCCGTCCAGCCGGCGCCGAACATGATGCCGCCGACGTGTGCGTCCGCCGCCTGGCCCAGGTGCGAGAAGAACCAGTCGACCTTGTCGTCCTTGTAGTGGTTGGGGGTGTTGTTCTGCGCCATGTTGCCCAGGGGCACCTGCCACAGGACCACCGGCTTGCCCACGGCCTCGGCCATGGTCTTGTAGAACGCGAGGGCGGCGAAGCCCTTCTGGTCGTTCCAGTAGGTGTCCTTGCTGCCGTGGGCGGGCAGCGCGTACCAGCCGGCGTCGCGGTCCGTCACGTCGGTGACCAGGAAGTCGGCGTTCTTCGCCCCGAGGTCCGCGTAGTCCTTGGCGCACTGCGGGGTGTTCTGCTGCCAGTCGAAGCAGGACAGGTGCAGACCCACGCCGGTGTTCGGCGCGTACTTGTGAGTCATCGCGATCATGCACTGGGCCAGGCCGGTGGCGCTGTTCTCCTGCGAGCCGCAGTCCGTCGGGTTCGCGGCCTTGACCTGTGCGGCGACCTGGTGCGGGTTGCCGAGCGACCGGACGTAGCCCCAGAAGTCGGGCTCGATGTCGACCATGTCCTGCGAGGTGCCGATCTTCTGGAGGAAGAAGCGGTAGTCGTTCAGGTAGCGGGTGAGCAGGTCGGTCCTGTTGATGGCCTGGACCTCGCCCGGGCCGTCGCCCTGGCCCGCCGCGTCGCCGAGGTCGCGCAGCGAGTACCAGGTCCAGAGCTGCTTCTGCGGGCGCGACTTGCCCTGGTAGGTCGCCTTGGCCGCAACGGAGTCCCGGTAGGTCACGAAGGTGCCGGGCGCCGTGGTGCTGCCGGTCCAGCAGCCCCACCAGCCCCCCCACGAGTCCTGGCAGCGGGCCGCCGTGTAGTAGTCCGACGAGGGCGCGGGCTGGCTGTGCACGTAGTTGTACCGCACGTCGAACGGCGCGGCGTTCGCCGAGGAGTCCTCCATCGAGCCGCCGATGAGCATCGTGGTGCTGCCCATGAGGCTCTTCGCCGGGCTGGCGCCGCCGGCGGTCGGGGACGCCGGCGGCGCCGACGCCGGGCGGGTGCCGCTGGGAGCCTGGCTCGTCGGAACGCCGCCGCCCGGCGCGGGGACCGTGCCAGGCGTCGTGGGCTTGGTGGACGCGGTGGGCGCGGCAGCCGTGGGGGACGGGGTGGGCGTGGCGTTGCCGCTGCCGCTCCCCGTGTTCCCGGTGCCGCCGGCGCTGCCGGCCGGGACGAGCTGCCACTGCTGCTGGGGGCCGGCCCAGTCGTGGTACTGGGCGATGTGGCTCCCCTCGGCCTTGGAGCCGCCCGGGACCTCGACGGCCTTGCCACTGAAGCGGTTGATCAGGCGCACGTAGCCGTCCGGCGACTTCTCCATGCGGAACTGCTGGTTGGCGCCGTTCAGGTCGCGCCACTGCACCAGCTCGGAGCCCTCGGTCTTCGACCAGCCGTAGTCGTCCAGCACCTTGCCGGAGTTCCGGTTCTGCAGCCGGTAGTTCCCGTCACCCGAGTCGAGGAACTTCCACTGCTGGTTGGTCCCGCCGTTGCGGCTCCACTGCGCCATCGGAGCACCGTCGCTCGTCGCGTAGGCGGGGGCGTCCAGCACCTCGCCGGTACTGCGGTTGACCAGCAGGTACCAGGAGTTGGTGTCCACGGTTCCCGCCGAGGCCGTGTTGACCACGACCACGGAGCCGCCCACGACCGCCAGGCCGACGGCCGCCCAGAAACTCCGACGCTGGTACAACTTACGGCCACGGTGCGAGCGCGACGAGCTACCACGGCGGGCGCGACCGCCGGGAGACGCCTCCGACGACGTGGATGGGCGAGGGAACATGTCGATGCTCTCTTTCAGCCGTTGCCTCTGACCAGACCGCTCGTCCGGACACCCCCCAGTGGTCGCCGCGCACGGAAAGGTTGCCGCGCATCGAAAAAGTTTTTTCCGGGCACCGACCGGCCGGAGCGGGAAGTCACTCGCCGAAGCGGATCGGCTCTCCCGTCCGGTGCAGGTGGGCGAAGATCTCCCGGTACGACCGCAGCAGGCCCACCTCGTAGTACGGGATCCCCTCCTCCGCGCAGAACTCCCGGGTGATCCGCGCTGCCCGGCCGAGCGCCGGGGTCGGCATGCTGGGGAAGAGGTGGTGCTCCACCTGGTAGTTCAGGCCGCCCATCACCGAGTCGACGACCACACCGCCCCGCACGTTCCGCGAGGTGAGGACCTGGCGGCGCAGGAAGTCCAGCTTCATCTCCGGCGTGACCATCAGCATGCCCTTGTGGTTGGGCGCGAAGACGGCGCCCAGGTACACCCCGAGCAGCGCCTGGTGCACGGCGAGGAACGCGATCGCCTTCCCCGTCGGCAGCGCCGCGAACACCAGGCCGAAGTACGCCGTGAAGTGCACGACCAGCAGCACGCCCTCCAGCACCGGCCGCTTCATCGTGGGGCTGCGCAGCGCCCGGAAGCTGTTGTAGCTGAGGTTGAGGCCCTCCAGCAGGAGCAGCGGCACGAACAGGAACGCCTGCCGGCGCCCGATGAACCGGGCGATCCCGCTCGCCTGCCGGGCCTGCTCCTTGGACCAGACGAGGAGGTCGGGGGAGACGTCCGGGTCGCGTTCCTCGTGGTTCGGGTTGGCGTGGTGGCGGGTGTGCTTGTTCATCCACCAGCCGTAGCTCATGCCCATCAGCAGGTTGGCGGCGATCCGGCCGCCGATCTCGCTCGGCAGCCGCTTGCTGAACACCTGGCGGTGCGCGAGGTCGTGCGACAGCAGGGCGACCTGGGCGAAGACGACGGACATCGCCACCGCCAGGCCGAGCTGCCACCAGGTGTCGCCCAGCGCGAACAGGGCGTACCAGCCGCCGAGGAACGCGGCGAGCACCAGGGCCATCCGGACGGCGTAGTAGCCGGGCCGCCGGTCGAGCAGGCCCTCGGCGGCCATCCGGCGGCTCAGTCGGGCGAAGTCGCTGCCGGCGGGCCCGGTCTGCGGGGCGGGCGCGTCGGGCGCCGGCTGCAGGGCCGGGGCGTCGGCCGTCGTCACGGTCTGTGTGGGCATGCCCCGAGTCTGGTCGGGCGCGGCGGTCCGAAGAACGGGGGAAGCACCCTTCCCGTACGGGGGCTAACCCCCGAGCTGAGACGGGTGCGGGCCCGGCCGTGCCGACCCTCTACGATGTCCGCCGCAACCATCCGACCTGCACCACGGGGGAATTGATGACCGGTCAATGGCAGGAGCTGGGCACACCCGGCGGCATCGAGGCGTACGTGCACCACCCGGAGGGCGAGGTGCGCGGCGCCGTCGTCGTCTGCTCCGAGCTGTACGGGGTCAACGACTACGTCCGCGGGATCTGCGCCGAGCTGGCCGCGCTCGGGTACGTCGCGCTGGCGCCGGACTTCTACTGGCGCGACGCCCGTCGCACCGAACTCGGCTACAGCGCCGAGGAGCGCGAGGCGGGCCTCGTCCTGATGCGCGCCCTGGACCGCGACCAGCTGGTGGCCGACGCCGCCGAGGCGCTGGCGGCGGCCCGCGGCCTGGCGGGCGGGCGCGGGGTGGCGTTCCTGGGCATGAGCATGGGCGGCCACATCGCCGTCCGCGCGGCCACCGAACTGCGCTTCGAGCTGGCCGCCGTGTTCTACCCGGGCTGGATGCTCAACTCGGGCTTCCCGCTGGTCGGCCCGGTCCCGCCGCTGGAGACCGCCGACCGGATCGCCGCCAACGGCGTGTTCCTGCTCGGCTTCAACGGCGACCAGGACCACATCCTGCCGCTGGAGGAGTGGAAGGCGGTGAAGGAGAAGCTCACCGGGGCCGGGGTCGCCCACGAGCTGGTGACCTACCCGGGCGCCGGGCACGGATTCGCCGCCGACCGCGCCGACGGGCACGACGGCGCCGCCACCGAGGACGCCTGGCGGCGCGTCCACCGGGCCCTGGCCGACCGGCTGTAGGCCCGGGCCCCCGGTGGCCCCCGCGCTCGTCCGTACGGGCGCGGGGGCCACCGGGCTCACGGCGTACGGAACAGCTCGTCCAGGTGGTACGTGAGGATCGCCAGCGCCTCGTCGCCGTCCCGCTGGCCGCCCAGGACGCTCGACCCGAGCCCGTTGACCATGGCCAGCAGCCCGGCCGCCGCCGTGCCCACGTCCCGGCGGGCGTCGATCCGCCCGGCCTCCTGCGCCGCGCGGAGCTGCTTGGCGAGGAAGCCCTCCAGCACGGCCGGCGGCTGCGCGGCCTGCTTCGCCAGCACGGCGGGGTCGCCGAGCACGAGCGTGTAGTACGCCGCGTACGTCCTGGTGATCCGGCGGCTCTCGGCGTCCGTCGGCAGGATGCAGGAGAGGATCGCGGTGACCACCTCGCGCGGGGCGCGCGCCTCGCCGATCCAGCGCTCCATCCGGGCCTGGAGCTGGGCGCCGAGCCTGGCCAGGGCGTCCAGCAGCAGGCCCTCCTTCGTCGTGAAGTAGTACTGCACGAGCCGCAGTGAGACGCCCGCCTCGGCCGCGACCGCCCGCATGCTGGCCGACTGCAGGCCTTCGGTGTCGGCGATGCGCAGCAGGGCCTCGGCGATCTGCCGCCGGCGTTCCTCGTGGTCGACCTTCACGGTCATGGTCCGGCCTCCGCGGGTTCGGCGCTTCTCCTGGTACACCCGTATCATGCCTGTGATACACATGTACCATGCGAATCAGCGAGTTCAGGAACGGCAAGGCCGAAGCCCGCTTCCGCACCGCCTACGAGCACGCACTCACCCGGCTCTGGCCGCAGCCCCGGACGTCGCTCGACGTCCCCACCGGCTACGGCACCACCCGCGTCCACCGCACCGGCCCCGAAGCAGGGCAGCCGATCGTCCTGCTGCCCGGCTCCGGCGGCAACGCCCTGATGTGGCACGGCTACCTCGACGCCCTCGCCCGGCGGCACCCCGTCATCGCCGTCGACACCGTCGGCGAACCCGGCGCCAGCGTGCAGAGCGCCCCCGTCCGGGACGGCCGGGACGCCGCCGCCTGGCTGGAGGAACTCCTCACCGCCCTCGACCTGCCCGCCGTCCACCTGGTCGGCTGCTCCTACGGCGGCTGGATCGCGCTCCACCACCGGATCCACCACCCCGGTCGCGCCGCCACCCTCACCCTCGTCGACCCGGCAGGCCTGGCCGACCCCGGCCGCCGCTTCTACACCTGGCTCATCGCCGGCGGCCTCGCCGCGACGGCCCCGCGCCCGCTCCGGCCCCGGCTGGCCCGGCTCGTCGGCAACAGCGCCATCCTGGAGACCGAACTGATGGCCCTGGTCCGCGCCTCGATGGGCTTCCGCCGCCGGCTGCCGCCCGCCACCACCCTCACCGACCAGGAACTCGGCCGCCTCGACGCCTCCGTCCACTTCCTCCTCGGCGAACGCAGCGCCCTGCACGACGCCCGGGAGGCCGCCGCCCGGCTGCACCGCCTCGCCCCCGCCGCCCGGGTCGAACTCGTCCCCCGCGCCGGCCACGCCCTGCCCACCGACGACCCGGCGGCCGTCCTCGCCGGAATCCTCAGCACCACCACCGGACAGGCCAGTTGACCTCGACGCCGACACCGGGAGCCGGGTCGGCCGGTCGTTCAGGTGAAACCGCGGCGCACCGGCCGGGAGCGCCCGACACCCGGGGAAGCCTCGTGCGTGACGGCGCTCCCGCTGCGCTGAGGCCCGCGGGCCCTACGCCCCCGCCTCCGCCCGGTCCGCACCGAGGGCGGCACGGACCAGGCGGGCGACGGCGGGCACGGCGGCGGTCAGGTCGTCCCCGGCCGCCGCGTCCGCCCCCGCCGCCAGCTCCGCCGCGAGGGCGTCGTAGGTCTCGAAGGCCGTCAGGACGAAGAGCAGGCTCGCCGCGTCCGGCGGCGCGGCCGGCAGCCGGGCGGCGAGGACCGCAGCACCCTCCCGACGGCGGGCGTCGCGATCGGCGATGACCCGGCCGACCTCGTCGTCGAGGGCGGCCAGGGCGCGCAGCCGGCGGGTGCAGACCCGGTCGACCGCCCAGAACCCGCCCATCACCTCGACGAACCGGTCCACCGCCGCCCACGGGTCGGCCAGGCCGAACGCCTCGGCCAGCCGGGCCATGCCGCCCTGGGCGGCGAGGGCGTCGCAGACCGCCTCCAGCAGGCCCGTCTTGGAGCCGAACTGGTAGTAGACCGTGGCCCGGGCGACGTCCGCGCGACGGGCGACCGCGTCCAGCGAGAGCCCGCCGGTCTCCGCCAGATGCACCCGGGCGGCCGCGACGATCCGGGCCCGGGTCTCGTCGACCTCCGCCTGCCGCTGTCCCATCCGGTAGGACCGGGGGCTCATCCCGTTCGCCTCCACTCGCTCCGCGTGAACCGTCCGCGGGAAACCGGCGGTTCCACGCGAACTGGCAGTATCGCCGATCACCCCACCCGGCCCGGCCCGCCCCCGCGGCGGGAGGACACCCCGGGGCTCAGACGATGACCCGCCCGCCGCTGACGTCCAGGGTCTGCCCGGTGATCCAGGAGGACGCGTCGGAGGCCAGGAACAGCGTGGCCGCGGAGATGTCCTCCGGCTCGCCGAGGCGCCCCAGCGGGTGTGCGGCGGCGACCGCGGCCTGCACCTCCGGCGGCATCTGCGCGGCCGTCCGCTCGGTGCGGACGGCGCCGGGCGCGATCGCGTTGACCCGTACGCCCTCGGCCGCGACCTCCAGCGCGAGCTGGCGGGTGAGCATCAGCACGCCCGCCTTGGCCGCGGCGTACGCGGCGGAGGCGCCGCTGGGCAGCCGGCCCGCCGTGGAGGCCATGGTGACGATCGAACCGCTGCGCCGGGCCAGCAGCCCGGGCAGGAAGGCCCGGACGGTGAGGAAGGTGGCGGTGAGGTTGCCGTCCAGGACGGCCCGCCAGTGCTCCTCGGTCTCGCGGGCGGTCGGTACGGGGTAGCCGTCGCCGCCGGCGAAGGCCGCCAGGACGTCGACCGGGCCGAGCTCCCGCTCGATCCGGTCGACGGCGGAGGCGAGCGCCGCCATGTCGGTGCAGTCGGCGACCAGGCCGAGCGCCCGGGCGCCGTCCGCGCGCAGTTCCTCGGCCACCTCGGCCAGCGCCTTCTCGTCCCGGCCGAGGACGGCGACGGCCGAGCCCTGGCGGGCGAAGGCCCGGGCGGTCTCCGCGCCGATGCCGCGGCTGCCGCCGGTGATCACGACGACCCTGCCGTTCAGGTCGGGGTACCGAGCCTGTCGAACTCCCATGTCCCATCGCTCCTTTGGGCTTGCTCTCGCGGTGTGCTGTGGTTCACTAGATTCATTCATACAGTCCGTCTGAATGAATCACAAGGGACGGTCGCAGGCAGCGTCGGCCCGCTGACCCAGCAAGGAGCAACCGATGAAGATCGCAGTCGTGGGCGCCACCGGCCGCACCGGACGCCTGGTGGTCGACCTCGCGCTGGCGGCCGGACACACCGTCACCGCCGTCGCCCGCACCCCCGCCCGGCTGCCCCGGTTCGCGCACGGCACCCCGCGCACCGCGCAGGCGGACGTCCGCCGACCCGGCTCACTGCTGGAGCCGCTGAACGGCCAGGACGTCGTCGTCGCCACCCTCGGCAGCACCGGCCGCCAGGCCACCACCGTCTTCTCCGACGGCGCCCTGGCCCTGACCGCAGCCGTCCGCTCCGGCGGTGCGCGGCACCTGGTGACGATGGGGTCAGCCGGTCTGGAGACCGGCCAACTCCCCTTCGCCCAACGGGTGGTGACCAAGCTCGTGGTCGACCGGCTGTACCGGGAGATCCACCGGGACCTGGCCCGGATGGAGTCGGTGCTCGCCGCGTCGGACGTCGGCTGGACGGTCGTCCGGGTGCCGATGCTCAAGGACGGGCCGCCCTCCGCGAACCCCGCGGTCTCCTACGACCGGCCGCTCCCCCGCGCCGGCACCGCCACCCGCGCCACCGTCGCCCGCTGGATCACCGACCACCTGGGTGACCCGGACACCTACCGCCGCCTCGTCCACCTCTCCGACGGCTGACGGCTGGCCTCCGCCCGTCGACCACGGACGGCAGCCACCCCGCCCGACAGGCCGGGAGCAGGAAGTCGACTGCCCCGACTTCCTGCTCCCCCTGGGGCCCGTCTTCGAACCCCCACAGGCGGGGGTTCGAAGACGGGCCCCAGCCCGCCCGACCTCCGCCGGGCGGCGTCAGAGCCATCCGTTCTGCGCCGCCCGAAGGCCCGCCTCGAAGCGGCTGCGGGCGCCGAGTTGCTCCATCAGCCGGGCCATGGTCCGACGCACCGTGCTGACGGACACGGCGAGGCGGGTGGCGGCGGCGCTGTCGGTCAGGCCCTGGGCCAGCAGGCGCAGCAGTTCGCGGTCCGCTCCGGAGATGCCCTGCTCCGGCGGGACGGCCTGCTCGTCGCCGTCGACCACGCCCAGCGGGAGGGCCTGTTCCCACGCCATGGCGAACAGCGCCTCCAGGGCCGCGACGGCGCCTGGGAGCCGCAGCACGACGGCGCCGGCCCGCGAATCGTTCATGTCGACCGGGACCAGGGCGGTCTCGTCGTCCACCAGCAGCATGCGCATGGGAAGCGTCGGAACCGTGCGGACCTGGCCCCCCGCGGCGCTGAGGGCCCGGGCGTACTGCAGGGTCGGCGCGTGGTTGCGCACGCTGTCGAGGCAGATCGTGCGGATGTCGACGCCGCGGGCCCGGGCGCGGGCGTTGTTGCGTTCGGCGGCGGCGAGCGCCTGGGGCGAGTGGGCTCCGCCGGGCATGAAGCTGTGGACGGAGCGCTGCGCGCGTTCGGCGATGGCCTCCAGTTCCGTCTGGATGGCGTCGATGCTGTCCAGCCGGCGACAGAGGGAGGGGTCCACGTCGCCGCCGTGTCTGGACAGCGAGTCGATCATCTTGCTGACCTGGGCCTGGGCCCTGGCCAGTTCGCTCTGCCGGGTCCGGAGCTGTTCCTCCTGGTCGTGCAGCAGCGCGTGGAGTCCGACGTGCGGGCTGACGACCCGCCAGCTCCCCTCGGCGCTGAAGGACTCGCGCAGCAGCTGGAGCTCGGCGAGGCGGTCCAGTGCCGTGCGGACGCCTTCCTCGGGGATGCCGAGGTGGTCCGCGATGGCGGGTACGCCGTGGCCCTGCGGGGCGGTGGCGAGGAAGGCGTAGACGGATTCTGTGTGCGGGTCGAGCCCGAGCACGGACAGCATGGTTGTGATCATCCCCCGTGATGGCGATGAGGCGCGCGTGGCCCCCCACCGGCTCTCTTGTTGATCTCCCTGGGCAGTCTCTCCGGCGGCGGCAGGACTTGTCTTGTACAAAGCGGAAACGTTCGGGACGGGCGCGGCCCGCGTCGGCGCAGGCAGCAGGAGGGTCGTCACCTGGTTCGGGACGCGGTCGAGGTCGGACGGGCCGGCGGCCCGCAGTTGCGCGAGCGTGGTCGGCGGCAGCCCGGTCATCGCCTTGATCTCGGCGGACAGGTGGGCCTGATCGGTGAAGCCGGCTCCGGCGGCGATCTCGGCCCAGCTGCTTCCCTGCGTGTGGCTGACGAGTACGTGGTGGAGGCGGGCGATCCGGGCGACCAGCTTGGGGGCGAGGCCGATCTGCTCGTTGAAGCGGGTCCGCAGGTGACGCTCGCTCCAGCCGAGCCTCCGGGCGATCTCGGCGAGGCCGGGCCGGGTGTCGCGGCCGGTCCGGCGGGTGAGGAGGCGGTGGGCTTCGCGCACCTGGGGCGCGACCGTCGGCCCGTTGCGGATCCGGTGGAGGAACCACCGGTCGAGCACGGCGAAGCGCTGCTGCCACGAGTTGGCGCTCTGCAGCCGGTCCTGGAGCCGTTGCGCGTCCGGGCCGAGCACGGAGTCCAGGTCCACGATGGTGTTAGCGCTAACAAAGACGGGCTGCGCAAGCACCTGGTAGGCGCCGAAGGGTGTCAGGGCGACATTGACGCCGTTGAGGTGGCCGGAGTAGGTGGCACTCCTGGCGGTGCTGCGCGGACCGGCCAGCGCGGAGCCGTGCAGCGTGTGGCCGCCCCCCGCCAGTGCCTGGACGTCGACCCGCCCCTCGAACAGGAACAGCAGGCTCGCCGATCCTGAGGGCAGCTCCATGCAGCTCCAGTGGGCACAGCTCTGCGGCGCGCGGAAACCGAGGTAGCGGGCGACCACGCCGCTCAGGGGCTTCGCCGGCGCCGCCCGGACGGCTTCCACGCCGGGGCAGCAGGAGGAGTGGGCGTCGGACAGGCGGGTCACTGGCTTGCCTCTCGAGCTGAAGTACAGGTGGTGCGTGGGCGGTTCCCCGGGCCGGGCACGGCCGGTGAGAGCTTGCGCTCAAGAGCGTTTCCGCTCGGACCGACTGTCTTCCGCGGCCTGGCCAGGGCCAGCAATACTCAGACCCGTCGGTAGCAACTGTCAACCGCGGGAACGGAATGGTTCCCGTACGGGAGAGGAGGGCGAAATGTTGGTACTCCCCGGCGGAATCATCTGGGACTGATGAATCACATGGAAATGCTGCTCGTTCTCGGAAGTATCACAGCCGCTTCGACCGCTGAACGGCCAAGGCTGGAACCGGCCGTGATGACGGATCTCCTCTGGTCAGTGGCCACGGCGACCGACCACCTGGAGCACGTCTACGTGTCGACCTCGCCCGGCGTGCTCAACCTCGCCATCTACGTGCTGGCGGGCAGTCCGGAAGAGGCCAGGAACGTGAGCAGGAGGCTGTGCGAACGCGCGGTGAAGCAGTCGCCGGCGCTGTCCGGATGGTCCTGCGTGTGAGTGAATCCGGCGAATCGGCGAAAGGCCGTTCCGTCGGCCCCGCGCCTCCGACCGTCCACGAACTCCCGCCCGCCCGAAGAATCCTGGGACGGCGACCGCCGCTCCGGGGCGGACGAGGCTTCCCGCGCGCCGATCGACCGACGACGCAAACGATCCGTACGGCATGGAACGGAGGAAAAAGGTATGGAAGTCCATAGGTCACCCGCCGCCGCGAAGGCGGCACCGGAACCACGGGCCGGGGCGGCCGGGCCGTCGTCCGACGCGCGGCCCGGACCTTCGCCCGACGGGCGGGCCTGCACGGGAGGACAGGCCGACGTCACCCGTGGCGGACGCTGGCGTCGCCTCATGCGGGCCTGGCCGGGCCTCAGCGACCCGTGGGTGACGGCGGCCCACGTGATGGCCAGACGCTGGTTCCACAGCTGACTCGTTCGTCCGACCACGGGGGAGACACGTTGGCACGACCACCCTTGCTTCCGCCTCAGCGGAAGGCAGACATCATCCTTTCCGTCCTCTCCGGCGAGACGACCGCTGCCGAAGCGGCCCGTGTCGCCGGGGTCTCCAGCCAGGCCATCAGCAACTGGAAGCGCTGCTTCATCAAGGCCGGCTGTGAGGGCCTCGACACCAGTACCGAGCACAGCGGCCGTGAGCAGCAGCTCCTGAAGGAGATCGAGAAGTTGAAGAGCGCACTGGGCGACTCGTACCTGCAGCTGCGCGAGATGCGCGCGCTCGTCCGCAGACCGGGTGCCCGAAGAGGGCCCGCCGAGATCGGGGCCAGAGGCATGGTCCCGGTGATCGGCGGCAGACGGCACGCGTAGGCGGCGGCCCACCCGCCACGTCAACATTCGCACCAGGTTGCGACTTCCGATCGAAGTCCCGAGGTCAGAGGCGTTCACGGGTCAACCGACCACGAGCGGTTCCTCGACGGTGTGTTGGCCCCGGTGATGGACTCTTCCTCGTCGGGCCGGGGGTTCCCCGGAGCCCCCCGGCCCGAGAAGAAGCCCACAAGAGGGTTCCTACTCGGGAGGTAGTGAGATGAACGAGAAGCTGATGGCCGGATACGCCGCGTACACCGACGCTGCGGAGTTCGGCGGCGGCGCCGCGGCCGATGCCCCGGCGACCACCCCGGTCTGCTCCTTCGTCGCTTCGGCGGCGCTGTCCGCGCAGACCGTCATCGGCGGCTGCTGATCAGCCAGCTGTTCTGACCACCACGTCAACATCCACATTTCGAAGGGAAGTCATCACATGAACGCCAACGAGAAGCTCATCGCCGGTTACGTCGCCTACACCACCACCGAGGAGTACTCCCTCGGCCTGGGCGGCGACACCCTGGCCTCGGTCGAGTCGGTCAGCTGGATCGCCTCCCTCGCGGCCTCCGGCGCCGTCGTCAGCGCGAGCGTTTCGGCCACCGTCAAGGCCGGCTGCTGATCATCTGATCGTTTGATCACCTGATCGTCCAGTAGATCAGTTCTTGACATGTGCCGGTGCGGCCGTCTGACCCCCAGACGGCCGCACCGCTCTGCGTTGGCGCCGATGTTCGGGTTGGCGCCGATGTTCGGGTTGGCACCGTGGTCCGGGTTGGCACCGTGGTCCGGGTTGGCGCCGATGTTCGGGTTGGCGCCGTAGCCCGGACGCCTACCGGCGGCGGGCGTGGGCCGCCGCGTCGTCGGCGATCTTCCGCAGGGCGCCCAGGTGGCCGGCCAACGCGCTCGCCCCCTCCTCGGTGAGGGCCAGCCAGGTGCGCGGCCTCCTGCCGACGTACCCCTTGCGCACGGAGACGTAGCCGACCTCCTCGAGTGCCGAGACGTTCTTGGACAGGGCCGGCGGCGTCAGCTCGCAGTACTCCTGGACGGAGCGGAACTCCGCTTCGTCGCACGCGGAGAGGAAGGCGCAGATGCGCAGCTTGGTGGCGGTACGGAAGGCCTCGTCCAGGCCGTCGCCGTCGGTCATCGCCCGGCCTTCGTCTGCAGCTTCCACCAGGCGAACGCCCCGGCGAACACACCGATCCCCGCATAGATCAGGCGGCCGCCCGGGAAGGCCCCCAGGCCCAGGACGATGAACACCAGGCCGACGGAGAACAGCTCCGTCTGAGCCTTGCGGGCGGGGCCCCGCAGACCGCGGATCCCCTGGCGCAGGCGCAGATTGCGCAGCAGGCCCAGGGCCAGCAGCCCCAGGGCGGCGCCCCCCGCGATGGCGGCGAGCCGGAGCCAGGTGTCGTCCGGGGCGAGCCCGTCCAAGGTGATCGCTCCGGCCACCAGCAGACCGCACAGGGCGGGCGCCCAGCCGGGCAGCGGGGGCTGGGTGGCCGTCGCGTAGGAGCGGCGCGCCTGGTCGAGTGCCTCGTTCGCTTCGTCTGCATCCATGACTCCATGCTGGCATCTAGTTCCCCGAATGGCAACTACTTATCTCCAAGGGAGTAGTACTCCGTGAAGCCACTGACCTACAAGGGCGTCACCAAGAGCTACGGCAGCCACCAGGCCCTCGACCGCCTGGACTTCACCGTCCACCCCGGACAGATCTTCGGGTTCGTCGGCGGCAACGGCGCGGGCAAGACCACGGCACTGCGCATCGCCGCCGGCGTGCTGGCCGCCGACCAGGGGGCCGTGTACTGGGGAGACTCCCCGGTCGGCCGCCCCGAGGCGGCCCGCTTCGGCTACATGCCGGAGGAACGCGGCCTCTACCCGAAGATGACGGTCGCCAAGCAACTGCTCTACCTCGGCCGCCTCCACGGCCAGTCCACCGCCCAGGCGCGCTCCGCCATGACCCGCTGGACGCGGCGACTGGGGATCGACGCCCACCACGACAAGCCCATCGACACCCTCAGCCTGGGCAACCAGCAGCGGGTGCAGCTGGCCGCCGCCCTGATCCACGACCCCGATGTGCTCATCCTCGACGAGCCCTTCTCCGGCCTCGACCCGTCCGCCGTCGACGACATGAGCGAGGTGCTGCGCGAGAAGGCGGCCCAAGGGGTCCCCGTCCTGTTCTCCAGCCATCAGCTCGACCTCGTCGAGCGCCTGTGCGACCGGGTCGGGGTCATCGCCGCCGGGCGGCTCGCCGCCGAAGGCAGCCTGGACGAACTGCGCGCCCCCCGCACCGGGCACTCCCTCTACCTGGAGGTCGAGGGGGCACCGCCCGGCTGGCCCGAGGGGACACCCGCCGTCGCGTCCTACCGGCCCGACGCGGCGGGCGTACTGGTGGAACTGGCCGACGGCCACACCGAGAACGACCTGCTGGCCGAAGCCGTCCGGCACGGCACCGTCCGGGCCCTGAACCGGCGCCGCCCCACCCTCACCGAGCTGTTCCGCGACCTGGTCGACCCCGCGAAGGACGGTACCCCCGCATGAAGACCCCCACCGAGAAGCACACCCGCCCGCTGCAGGGCACCTGGCAGGTCTACCGGCGCGAGATCGAGGCCCGGATGGCCACGAAGGGCTACCTGGTGAGCCTGCTCGTCCTGGGCCTGCTCATGTTCGGGCTCACCGTCGGCCTCGACTTCGCCGGCAAGCCCAAGACCTCCAGCGTGGCCGCCTGCGGCGCCCCCGCCGCGGACTTCGGCCCGGCCCCCTCCGGCGCCCGCCTGGTGCCGTGCCCGGACCTGGACGCCGCCCGGCGACTGACCGCGGACCGCAAGGCCGAGGCCGCGGCCGCCGTCACCGCGGACCACGTCACCGTCGTGCTCCGCGGGGACACCCCGGACCAGGCCCGGGCCGTCGCCCTGGCACTCGGCCGCGCCTGGGCCACGAACCACGCCTACGCGCTCCAGCACATCGACACCGCCGCTCTCGACCAGGCCGTCGTCCAGGCCGGGCCCCGTCTCGACACCGTCGGCGCGGGGGTCGGCGCCGCCGAGATCAGCGGCCTGATCAGCATGATCGTCGTCCTGTTCATGCAGATCGTCGGTCAGGGATCGGCCATCGCCCAGGGAGTGGTCGAGGAGAAGTCCACCCGCATCGTCGAGGTCCTGCTGGCCACCGTCAGCCCGCTGCAGCTCATGGTCGGCAAGGTCGCGGGCATCGCCACCGCGGCCGTCGTCCAGGTCGCCGCCATGCTCGGCGCGATGCTCGGCGCCAGGGGACTGTTCCCGGACGCCGGCGGAAGCCTGCCCGGCACCGCGGCCCTCCTCTCGGCCGGCTTCTGGTTCCTGCTCTCCTTCGCGCTCTTCGCGGGCCTGTTCGCGGCGGCCGGTTCGCTGGTGTCCCGCCCCGAGGACCTCCAGACCGTGCTCATGCCCCTGGTCCTGCTCACCCTCGCGCCGGTCGCCGTCGCGGTCGCCGCCGTCCAGTCCCTCTCCTCGTCCTGGGTGCAGATCGTGCAGTACGTCCCGCCGTTCTCCGGGCTCCTGATGCCACTGCAGGCGGGCGCGGGCAATGTGTCCCTCCCCCAGCAGGCCGCGGCCGCGGCGGTCACCATCGCCGCCACCGCCGTCACCATGCGGCTCGCCGCCCGGGTCTACCGAAACTCGATCCTCCGGGTCGGTGCCGCCGTCCGCTGGCGTCAGGCCCTGGCCGCCTGACCGGCACCCCGCGTCGCGTCCCGCCCCGTCCGAACGATCCAGACAAGGAGGCATCGTGCTGCCGAAAGACCCGATGCTCGCCGTTCTCATCGCCGTACCCGCGGTCATCCTCACCTGCCAGGCCAGCGCCTGGGCGGTGCGCCGACTGGGCCAGCCCGCCGTCATCGGGGAGATCCTCGCCGGCATCCTGCTCGGTCCGTCCCTCCTCGGCTGGCTCGCCCCCGACCTCCAGCACTGGCTCCTGCCGCCCGCCGTGCTGCCCATCACCTCCAGCCTGGGCAACCTGGGACTGCTGGTCTTCCTCTTCCTCGTCGGCTTCGAGCTCGACCTCGGCTCGCTGCGCGGCCACAGCCGGACCGCGGCCGCGGTCAGCCAGGCCGGCATCCTCGTCCCGCTGGCCCTGGGCTGCGCGCTCGCCTGGGCGATGTACCCGACGCTGGCGCCGGCGCACACCGGGCGGACGGCCTTCGTCCTGTTCATCGGAACGGCGCTGAGCATCACCGCCTTCCCCGTCCTCGCCCGCATCCTCAGCGACCGCGGCCTGGCCACCACCCAGCTCGGGGCGCTCGCCATGGCCTGCGCCGCAGCCTCCGACGCCATCGCCTGGTGCCTGCTGGCCGGCGTGGTCGCGCTCTGCGCGGCCGGATCACCGGTCTCCGCACTCACCACCCTCGCCCTCGCGGCAGCCGTCACCGCCGCCCTGGTCGCCCTGCGCCCCGGGCTGCTCCGGCTCCTCCAGCGCGCCGAGCGCGCCTCCGACGAGCTCGTCATGGTGACCGTCTTCGTCGGCATGTGCCTGACCGCCTACGTGACCGACCGGATCGGTGTGCACCCGCTGTTCGGGGCGTTCCTCTTCGGCGCGGTCACCCCGCGAGGACTGCCGGCGCTGGAGCGCTGCACCGCCCGGCTGCGCGCCGTGGCCGTTCCGATCCTGCTCCCGCTGTTCTTCGTCGACACCGGCCTGCACACCGACTTCGCCCGGCTGGCCGCCGGCCCGTCCCTGTGGCTGTGGACGCTCGCCGTCCTGGGCGCCGCCGTGGCGGGCAAGTGGGGATCGGCCACCCTCGCGGCCCGCCTCACCGGCTGTGCCTGGCGGCCGGCGGCGGCCCTCGGCGTCCTGATGAACTGCCGCGGCCTGACCGAACTCGTCGTGCTCAACATCGGCCGCCAGCTCGGCGTCATCGGGACGGACCTGTTCTCGATCCTGGTGCTCATGGCGCTGCTGACCACCGCCGCGACCACGCCGCTGCTCAACCTGCTCACCCGCGGCGGCACCGAACTCGCCCGGGAGACCTCCGGCGGCCGGCCGGCGACCCCCGCCCGGGAGGCCGCCGGGGCGCGGCCCTGACCGTCGCCGCGGACAGCGGACACGGGTGCGGCGCCTGCGGTCGAACCGCAGGCGCCGCACCCGTGTCCGGATCAGCCGACGGCGACCGGCTCCATCGCGAACACCGCCTGGGCGGCGACCAGTTCCCGGTACGGGAGGCAGCGCTCCATGAGCGTCGCGTGGTCGGCCGCGTCCACCACACCGCCCTGGTTCATGACCACGACCTGACGGGCGTGCTGAACGGTCGAGAGGCGGTGCGCCACGATGACCACGCAGCGGCTGGCGGCCAACTGGTCCACGATCTGCCGGAAACGGTGCTCGTTGAGACCGTCCAGCTGGCTGGTCGGCTCGTCCAGCAGCACGATCTCGGCGTCCGACAGCAGGGCCCGGGCCAGGGCCATGCGCTGGCGCTGTCCGCCGGACAGGTTGGTCTCCCGGCCGAGCGGGGTGTCGAGGCCCTGCGGAAGGGCCGCGACGTCCGCGCCGAGGGCCACCGCGTCGAGGACCCGCTCCAGCTCCTCGTCCGAGGCCGGCCCGGACCGGCCGAGCTGGAGGTTCTCCCGGACGGTCGCCTCCAGCTGGGTGAACTCCTGGTCCACGTAGGCGATCCTGGCCCTGAGCGCGTCGAGCGGCCAGCGGCCGGTGTCGTGCCCGAGCACCTCGATGCGGCCCCCGGACGGCGTGACGAACCGGTCGATCAGCGACAGGACGGTGCTCTTCCCCGCCCCGGAGGAGCCCACGATCGCGGTCAGCCCCACCCGTCCGGCGCGCAGCGAGACCCGGTCCAGGGCGGCCGAGGTGGCCTGCGGGTAGCTGAAGGACACCGCGTCGAACACCACGGCGTCGGCGTCCGGCACCGGCACCGGCGCGGCGAGGTCCGCCGAGGCCCCGGCCTCCGCCGGCAGCGCCAGCAGCTCGTTGCACCGGTCACGGGCCGCCAGCCCCGCCTGCAGCCGGCCGACCGCGGTCGTGAGGGCCGTCGCCGGAGCCAGGGTCTGCACCAGGTACAGCAGGAACGCCGCGAAGTCGGCCATGCCCAGCTGCCCCGCGACCATCCGGGCCCCGCCGGTGACGACCACGGCGATCATGGCCGACTGGTTGGCCAGGGCCGTCGCCGACGGCACCAGCGCCTCCAGCTTCGCCCCGCGCAGCGAGACGCGGCGCAGCTCGTCGGCGTCGCGCTCCAGCGCGTTCGCCGCCATGCCCTCGGCCCGGTAGGCCTTGATCGTCGTCAGTGCCTGCAGGCTCGCGGCGAAACGCTGGGCGATGTGACCGACCGCCGTCTGCTGCAGGACGAAGTTCGAGCGCAGCCGCGTCATCACCCAGGACAGCACCAGGCTCACCACGGCCATCGCCGCGACGGTGACCAGGGTCAGTATCCAGTCGATCCAGACCATCACACCGAGCGTGGCCAGCACCGTGACCGCGGCCAGCGGCAGCTGCGCGCCCACGTCCACGACCTGGCGCAGCACCACGGCGTCGGAGGTGATGCGCGCGGTCAGCTCGCCCGCCCCCTGGGCCCTGGCCGTGGCCATCGGCAGGCGCAGCCCGTGCGCCATGATCCGGGCCCGGATCCGCAGGACCATGCGCTCACCGGCGCGTGAGATCAGGTAGCCGGCCGACGCCTGGCCGACCGCACTGGCCACGGCGGCGAGGCACATCAGCGCCACGGGCACCCAGATCGCCTGGTGCCCGGCGAAGTCCATGACGATCTGCCGCAGCAGCAGCGGCACGGACAGGGACGCGGCAGTGGCCACCAGCGCGAGGCCCAGGGCGGCGGCGAACTGCCCCGGCATCCTGGCCAGTTCCCGGCGCAGGCTGATCGGCCTGGTGCCGCCGTTCGGCGGTGACTGCTCGTCCGGATCGATGACCGGCATGGCGGTTTCCTCTCAGTCGGAAGGGGGGTGGGCGGGCGGCCCGGCGAGCACGCGACGGGGCGTCAGGGGGCGTCAGTACGAGCGCGAGCGCAGCGCCAGGTGCGCCTCGCCCAGGGCGGCCTTCAGGGCGCTGATCTCACCGAGCAGTTCCCGTTCGCGCCGGGACGCCTCACTGCGCCGGCCCCGCCGGTGCAGGCTTTCGTGACCGCCGTCGATGAACTGGCGGCGCCACACCGACACGGCCTGCGGGGAGACCCCGGCCTGTCGGGCGGCCGCGGACAGGGTGATCCGGTGGGCGAGCAGGTCCAGGACGATGCGTGACTTCTCTTCGGGCGACGGCTTGGGATCTCGTGGCACGGGCGGAGGCCTCCGGCAGGTGGTCTCTGGGTCTGGGGCGTGTCTTGTGGATCACTGCCGGGCCGGCCTGTCCGGCAAGATCCACAAGACACGCCCTGGCTCCTCAGACGGGGGCGGTGGCGTCGACGAGGGTCGCCAGCATGGGGCCGTAGCCGTCGAGCTGGGCGTCCCAGCCGACGTACGCGGCGAAGTCCCGGGCGTGCGCGGCGACGCGCGCCAGGACCGCCGCGGCCAGGACCTCGGGGTCCAGCCCCGGGCCGTAGTGGGCGAGGAACTGGTTGCGCAGGGTCTGCACGGCGGGCCAGCCGACGCCGGAGCGCTCGGCCGCCATCCCGTACTCGGTGAGTTCGCCCAGCAGGCACCCCACGTCGGCCTCGGGCCGGCCCAGTGCGCCGTCGCCGCCGGACAGGACGCACACCGCGGGCCTGGCGCCGTCGTCGGCCGCCACGACGCCGCCCAGGGAGAACCAGCCGTGCAGGACGGTGCGGCGCTCGCCGGGGCCGGGGTGGAGGACCCAGTGCACCAGCTCCGTCAGCCGCCCCCACCTCAGGGGGCCGAGGTCCTCCCGCAGCCGCCGGTGGAAGTCGCCCGCGGCTCCCGGGCCCGACCCGTCGGCCAGCCAGTCGCGCAGCCTGACCAGGTACCCGGGCGGGGGCAGGGCCGGCCCCGGCGGTGGCGGCTGGTCGTGCAGGGCCCGCAGCTGCCGGCCGAGTCCGCCGGCCAGGCGCCGCAGCCGGGCGGTCGCCGCTCCGGGCCCGGACTCCAGCAGCGCGGCCGCGCTGCTGGAGCCGGAGACCTCCCAGCGGTACTCGTCCGGTGTGGCCACCGACGGGACGGCGAAGCGGACGTCGTCGCCGGAGGCCCGCGCCAGCGCCGCCAGGAAGGCGGCGTCCGGCAGAGCGAATCCGCCGTCGCGCAGGGGCCCGGGAAAGCGCTGCCAGCGCACCGTGCCGTCGGACCGCCCGGTGACGGCGGTGCGGACCATGCCGGTGCCGAACTCGGCGATCACCCGCTCGCCGGCCCCGGGGCTCATGCCGGACCCCCGGCCCAGGCGCGCATATCCTCCAGCGCGGCGATGGCGTTGGGCAGCAGCGCCGCCGTGCCGATGCCCTCCGCCCCGGTCGACAGGCTCATCCCGGGGATCGGCGGGAGCACCGTCACGTTGTCGCGCTCGGACAGCTCCGCGACGTGGCGCCGGTAGGCGGGGTTGTGGTGGCCGCCGGGCGGCAGCGCCGGGCACACGACGACCGGCGCCCGGGTGCACTGCAGCGCGAGCAGCGTGGGCGTGTCGGCGAGGCCCTGGGAGAACCGGGCCACGAAGTGCATGGTGGCCGGGTGGACCAGGACGGTGTCGGGCCACTGGGCGAGTTCGACGTGCAGGGCGCGGTCGGGCTCGTCCGGCCACCGGTCCACCACGGGCAGACCGCCGCCGCCGGCCGCGGCGGCCGCCGTGGAGCCGACGAAGCGCCGCGCCGACGCCGTCACGACGGCGCGGACCTCGGTCCGCGGATAGTTGGCGCGCAGCCACGAGAGCCACATCGGCAGGAACATGGCCTGCACCCCGCCGGTGGTGACGTACAGCAGTCGCCTGCCCGCGAACTCGGGGGCGCTCCCGTCGGCCAGGGCCGCTGACGGCGTCGTCACCGGGCTCGCCTCCCGACCGCCGCCAGGATCGCCGAGAGGTCGCGCACGGCGGCACCGACCCCTTCGGTGATGTGCACGCCGCCGACGTTGACGATGACCTCGTCCACGCCGGCCGCGCGGTAGTCGTCGAGCCGGTCGGCGATCTCCTCCGGGGTGCCGGTGGCCATGACCCCGTGCTCCACCAGCAGTTCGGCCCCGGTCCGCGGGTCGGCGGGGTCGGCCGGGACACCGGCCTGGTTGAGCATGTCGGTGTAGTGCGGCGCCGACAGGTGGTTGCCCACGGCGTGGAAGGCGGTGACGGCCAGATCCCGCCTCGGCCGGGCGACGGCGCACTGCACGACGGCGGCCAGTCGGGGCTTGGGGCGCTCGGCCGCGGCGGCCGCCTCGGTGATGGCCGGGACGATCCGCTCGCGCAGGTAGGCGGGCGGCGTGAGCCAGGTGATCGCCCAGTCGGCGACCTCCCCGGCGAGCCGCGCCATCGGCTCGCGCAGCACGCCCAAGCCCAGCTGCACCGGTGGTGCCTCGACGTCGGGCAGTTCCAGGCCCTCGGTGGCCCACGGACCGTCCGGAGCGGCGAACCTCCCGCCCTCCAGCAGCGTCCGCACGACGGTGGCGTAACGGCGGGTGGTGGCGATCGGGCGCGGGTACGGCGCACCGAGCATGCTGCGCTGCAGGGCGGCGGCGCCGGGACCGATGCCGGCCACGTAGGGCTGACCGGACAGCATCGCCACCGAGCGGGCGTTGACGGCGGCGGTCAGCGGATGGCACAGCGGCATCACGGTCACCGCGGAGCCGTACGAGAGGTCCAGGCCCGTGGCGGACAGTGCGGCGAACACGTGGTGCGTCTCGATGCTGAGCGACTGCCCGAGCCACAGCCGGCGGCCGGAGGCCGTCTCGGCGAGGCGGGCGTAGGAGGTCACCGAGCCCATGTCGGTGACCATGACGGGGTAGAAAACGCTGGTGGACATGCGGGGCTTCATCCCTCCACGGGGGTCTGGTGGTGCCGGGCGGCCGGGTGTCAGCGCCGGCCGGTGGGCACGGCTGCCGAGTCGGTGCAGACGACGCCGCGCAGGTGCTCCAGCCGCATCCGCGAGGCGGCGCGCCGGACGTCCTCGGCGGTGAGCGAGGCCATGTGCGCGGGAAGGTCCGCGATGTCCGTCAACGGCATCCCGAGCGTCAGGAACGACAGCAGGCAGGCGGCGCGACTGCTCTGCGCACCGAGGTTCAGCACGTACTTGCCGGTCATGTGGCCGACCGCGTCGCGCAGTTCCGCCGCGGTCGGGCCGTCGTCCGCGAACCGGTCGAGGATCTCGCCGAGCCGGGCCATGGCCTCGGGTACGGCGCCGGCGCCGACGTCCGCCTCGATCGCGAACACGTCGCCGTCCAGGTGGTCGCCGACGGACGCCGCCGTGCGGTAGGCGAGACCGCGCTCCTCGCGCAGCACCGTGTTGATCCGCGAGGCGAAGGAGCCGCCCAGGATCAGCGCGGCGATCTGATCGGCGGCGAAGGACCGCAGCTCCCGCCGGGACGACGCCTCGGCCGCCAGCCGGATGTGGGCCTGCGGCCAGCCGTCGCGGTGCCGGGTGCGCACCTCGGCCGGCCCGGGGCGGAGCGGCGGGCGCGGGACCGTCGCACGCTCCTCGCCGTCCCCGGGCGTCCAGGCGGCCAAGTGCTCTTCGAGGACGTCGAGTTGCTCGCGGCCGACGCGGTCGCCGACGACGACGAGGTACGCGTCGCGCGGGGACACGGCGCGGGCGTGGGCGGCGTTCACGTCCCGCGCCGTGACCTCGACGATCGCCGCCGGGTCCGGTGCGGGGTTCAGGAAGGCGGGCAGGGCGCCGTAGTAGTCCTCCCACAGCAGGCGGGCCGACTGGACGGCCGGCTGCGCGGCGGCCAGGGAGGCCTGCTGGGCCGCCCGCGACGCCGCCCGGCGCACCTGCTCCTCGGTGTACCCGGCGGTGACCGCGTCGGCCAGCGTCCGCGCCAGCAGCGGCAGTCGGTCGCCCAGGCAGACCAGGGACAGGAACAGCCAGGTGCCGCGGCGCGCCACCGACACCGCGCCCCCGTGCTGCTCGAAGCGGGCGCAGGCGGGAAGGTCGGGCCAGCACGCGGCCAGTACGTCGAACACCGCGCCGTCCGCGTCCCGGCGGACCGGGATCGGGACCGCGAGGTGGGCCTGCACCAGCGGAGTGGTCGACAGCCCGGAGGCGACCAGTGTCAGCCCGCCCGGCAGTCGGCGGGTCGTCAGTTCCGGCAGCTCGGGCAGTGTGCGCGAGTCCATCACCGGTCTCCCTTCGGGACGAGATTGAGCACCGCGCGGCCCTCGGGCCGGCACACGGCGGCCGCGGCGGCGGCGAGGGAGCCCGCGTCCGTCGCGGCGACGGCACGGGCCAGGTCCTCGGCGATGCCCGGCCGGTCGAAGAGCAGCGCGCCCCGCGCGAGGAACCGCACCCGGTAGGCCAGCGAATCGAGGTTCTGGTAGAGCTCGGTGACGGCGGCCGCCTGGGCCTGCGCGACCTCCGCCTCGCCCGCTCCCCCCGACGCGACCTCGGCGCACTGTTCCTCGATCGTGGCCAGCGCGGCCCCGGCCGCCCCCTGCGGGTGGTGGGCCACCACGACGAAGGTGTCCGGGTCCTTGGCGACCAGGGGCCCGAACAGCCCGACGGAGGAGTCGACCACCGCGCCCAGGGGGGCGAAGGCGCGGCGCAGCCGGGAGCTGGAGGCCCCGGTCAGCAGCCGTGAGAGCAGGACGAACGCGGCGTAGCCGGCGAGGTCGGCCCTCGCGTCCGGCAGGCGGCACCCGAGCGCGAGGGCCGGCCGGGGGGCCAGCGCGTCCTCACAGGTCGCGGTCCGCGTGGTGGGGGCGGGCGGCTCGGTGATGTCGATCGGCTCCGGGACGGGGCGGGCCGCGAGCGGGCCGAAGCAGCGCTCGGCCAGGGCGAGGCCCTGCCCGGGTTCGACCGCGCCGCACACGGCGAGCACCGCGTTGCCCGGGGCGTAGTAGCGGGAGTAGAAGTCGACGCACTCCTCCACCGAGGCCGCGTCCAGGTCGGCGGTCTCCCCGTAGCCGTTGTGCGTGTTCTGCCACTTGTCGTAGAGCACCGAGGGCAGCGGGATCCACGGGAAGCCGCCGTACGGACGACCCGCCACCTGCAGGCGGATCTCCTCCTTGACCACGTCACGCTGGGTGGCGAAGTTGCGTTCCGTCACGGCGAGGCGGGACATCCGGTCCGCCTCCAGCTCCAGCACCTCGCGCAGGGCCGCGGCGGGAACCACCTGGTGGTAGTCGGTCACGTCCGGGAACGTGTTGCCGTTGACGAACCCGCCGTACGCCTGGACCCGCGCGAAATGCTCCCCGCCGGCGACGTTCGCGGAACCCTGGAACATCATGTGCTCGAAGAGGTGGGCGAATCCGGACCGGGTGACGGTCTCGGTTCGGAAACCGACCCCGTAATTCACCGATATTCCCACTCCGGTGACGCCGGGGATGCTCTGTTCGACAACGCGCAATCCGTTGCCGAGTGTCAATTGTTCGATGGACTCCGGCATGGTGGAGATGACAGCACGCGCCCCGTGGACGGGCAAGCATTACTTGCGCCGGATCCGACATATCCGCAGGTCAGACCCACCTCAAGGGGTCGACGAGTCAAAGAACCCGGAAAGTTGAGCGTTGTCGCCCGGCACCCGGCCTGCCTAAGGTGCGGAGCATGGTGAATATCCGCGAACGGGGAAAGCTCCCCCGATTTCAGCCGGTGGACCTGAAGACGGTTCCGCACGTCGACGCGTTTCTCGGAAGCCTCGGCCTCGGCCCCCTCGACCCGGACACGGTAAGCGCCACGGGAGGCCGCAACAACAACTGGTCGGGAACCACCGGGAACGGAACACCCGTATTCGTCAAACAACTCCTGGCGGGGGACCGGGACGACCGCCTGCGCCGCACCGTCGGCGCCGCCGGGGCGATCCGGGAGGAACCGCTCACGCCGCGCCTCATCGGCGCGGACGCCGACCACGCGCTCCTGGTGTTCGAGCAGATCCCGGACAGCACCAGCGGAGCGCAGCTGGCCCTCGACGAGTCCTTCGACGAGGGGCTGTGCGCCCGCGCCGGGACGGCGGTGGCCGCCTTCCACGGCCTCCGGGCCCCGGACTTCGAGACGAGCGAGCACCCGCTGCCGCCGGTGGGCCTGCTCGACGCCCTGCCCCTCGAACACTACGGCCGGGCCTCGGCGGCCGAGCTGGCGATGTGGCGGCTGCTGCACGCGGACGCGCAGATCATCGAGGCCCTCAAGGCGCTGCGCCGGGCCGACACCCCGGACGGCACCACCCGCTGCCCCGTCCACGGCGACCTGCGGCTGGACCAGTTCCTGCTGGCCGGCGACCAGCTCCACCTGACCGACTTCGAGGAGGCCCGGCTCGGCGACCCCGCCCGCGACGTCGGCGCCTTCGCCGGGGAGTGGCTGTTCCAGGCGGCCGCCGGGCTCCCGGCGAAGCTCGCGGCCTCCTCCTCCTTCGGGCACGTCGCCACGCACGAGGAGATCATCGCCGCCGGCGCCGCCGAGATCGAGCGCCACGCACCGCTGGTCCGCGCCTTCTACCGCGCCTACCTGGCCGCCGCACCGGCCGCGATCACCGCGGACGCCGACCTCCCCGTACGGGCCGCCGCCTACGCCGGCTGGCACATGATCGACCGCATGCTGGCGGCCGCCGACAGCGCCAGCCAGCTCTCCCCGGTCAACAAGGCCGCCGCCGGCATCGGACGCACCGTGCTGCTCTCCCCGGCCGACTTCACCTCGACCCTCGGACTGGAGGCCTGACGTGCTCGGACAACTGCAACTGGCCCGCGACGTGCGGGACCTCATCGGGCAGGTCACCGTCGCGCCCGGCGCGCTGTCGGCGGAGACCGCCGGAGAGACCTACGAGGAGGAGACCTCCCAGGCCCTCGCCCGCCGCCTCGGCGCCGCCCTCTACCAGACCCTCCACACCGGACGCGACAAGCCGCTCGACGGCGCCCGCCGCAGCTTCCGCGAACCGGACTTCGACGCGCTCCTGAACGACGCCACCGGCCCGCTCAGCACCCCGACGAGCGCACAGGTCCTCCTCGCCGAGGAGGCCCACACCCTGGTCCTGCTGGACGGGCTGCGCGTGCGCGTCCCGCACGAGAAGCTCGCCGAGCAGCCCGACGGCTCGGTCAAGGTCCTCGTGCCCGGTGCCCGCCCCGGCCTCTCCCCCGGCTTCTTCTACGTCACCTCCGGCCACGGCGCCGTCATCCGCAGCGGCCCGATGCTCCGCCTGTACGCGCGCCTGGACACCCCCGACGTCGCCCCCGACGTCTGGCGCGCGCTGATGACCTTCCTCGGGCAGGTCGACACCCCCTGGCACGCCAAGATCTCGTCCTCGCGACTGCTCTACCCCCGCAACGACGCCGTCGTGGTGTACCTGCCGCGCCCGAGCTGGCGTCAGGCCCGCCCCATCGCCGAGGCGCTGCAGGCGACCGGTCTGCTCGGCCGGGGCACCTCCCCCTTCACCCAGCCGATCACCGAATCGGTCGGCTGCGCGTTCGAGCCCGACGATCCCCGCCCGACCCGGCGGGACCTCAGCTTCGGGCAGCACCGCACCCAGGTCTTCGCCGACGCCCTGATCCAGCACGCCCTCCTGGAGGACGGCGAGGAGGAGATCGTCGAGGAGATCGTCTCCGCCGCGTTCATCGACGCGGGGATCGACCCGGCCATGCCGGCCCGCAACCTCACCTCGCCCGTCGTCGACGTCCTCCGCGGCTACTGACCCCCGCCTCACTCCACCCCTGAAAGGCCCGAACGCAATGACTGGAACCAAGCAGTACGACGTCGTCGTGGTGGGCGGCGGCCCGGCCGGATCGACCGCCGCGAGCTTCCTCGCCAAGGCGGGCCGCAGCGTCCTGGTCCTGGAGCGCGAGCGGTTCCCCCGCTACCACATCGGCGAGTCCCTGGTCACGGGCATGTCGCCGATGCTGGAGGAACTCGGCGTCCTGGACGAGTGCGAGCGCCGCTTCCAGCGCAAGACCGGCATCAACCTCAAGTGGGGCAAGGACCCGCAGCCCTGGCGCTCCGACTTCAGCCAGGCCATCGGCGGCCACGACCACACCTGGCACGTGCGCCGCGACGAGTTCGACCAGCTCCTCCTCGACAACGCCCGCGAGCTCGGCGCCGACGTCATCGAGGAAGCCCACGTCACCGAGGTCCTGACCGACGAGACCGGCACCGTCACCGGCGTCGTCTACACCCACCAGGGCACCAAGCACCGGGTCACCAGCCGGTACGTGGTCGACGCCTCCGGGCAGAGCCGGACCGTCACCCGCAAGCTCACCGGCGTCACCTGGCAGGAGGACCTGCGCAACGTCGCCGTCTGGAGCTACTTCGAGGGCTACACGCCGATCGACGACCCCTACGACATCATGGTCGAAGCCCTCGACCAGGGCGGCTGGATCTGGGGCATCCCCCTGTCCGACAACCAGCTGAGCATGGGCTACGTCCTCCCCGCCGACCAGCTCTCCGAGGCCACCCGCGCCGGCCGGAGCCAGCAGGAGGTCTTCGAGCAGGGCATCGCCAACAGCACCATCGCCAGGACCATGGTCGAGAAGGCCACCCGGACCGGCGAGATGCACACCGCCCGCGACTGGTCCCACGTCAGCGACAGCTTCCACGGCCCCGGCTGGGTCGCCGTCGGCGACACCGCCGCGTTCATCGACCCGCTCTTCTCCTCCGGCGTCTGGCTGGGCACCTCCGGAGCCTGGCTCGCGGCCCGCGCCATCAACGCCGCCCTCGACAACCCGAAGGACGCCGACCAGGCCCTCGGCAACTTCGACGCGGTCTACCGCCGCCTCTACGACGACATCCTCGCCTACGTCCGGTTCTTCATGGACCCGACCCGGCTCCGCGAGGAGTACATGGAGCGTGCCCAGGGCATCGGCCGCACCTACATCGAGAACTCCCGGGTCGGCTTCATCACCCTCATCTCCGGCGTCAAGGCGCTCCCCGAGCTGGTCAGCTTCGACCCGATGGGAGAGGAGGGCATGCTGGAGGTCATCCACGAGGTCGCGACCGCGGCCGCGGCCCGCTGAACCCTCCCCGCCGACCGTCCCGCCGCCCGCCGTCCCGCCGCCCGCCTCAGCCCTGCTGCTGCGGCGGGCGGCGGCGCAGGCCGAGCAGCAGCAGGACCACCGCGGAGATCACCGCCGACACCCGCAGCACGTTCGGTGCCGAGGTCCAGCCGATCTGTCCCAGCGGGGACCCGGACTGCAGTCCGCCGCCCTGGCCGCCGCCCTGCTTGGCGTGCCGCATCGAGAACACGGTGGTCGCGCTCATCGTGATCAGCGGGATCCCGAGGATCACGAACTTGCGCGTCAGCTCGGAGAGTTGGCGGGAGAGGTAGCCGAGCCCCCAGCCCACCAGCATGACCGGGAAGATCCCGCTGACGGCGCCGCCGACCAGCAGGGCGCTGGAGAGCAGGATCAGCGGGGACGGCTTGCGCGCCGCCGCCGCGTCCGCGCCCGCGTCCTTCCCGGCCGCCTTCGCCGCGCCCTTCCCGGCCGCCTTCCCTCCGCCGCGTCTCCCGGCCTTCTTCCCACCGGCCGCAGCCGCAGGAGCGCCCGGGGCCCCGGGCGCCGCCTTCCCCCTACCCCTGGCGAGCTTCCGCGCCTTCCGCGCCGCCTTCGGGTCCGCCACGGCCGGCACCGCCGCCGTGGCCGCCTCCGCCTCGGCGGCGGCGTCCGCCGCGCGCTGCTCGGGGATCGGCTTCGGCGCGGGCTCCGGCCCGTCCGAGAAGTCGAACACCGTCATCGTCCACGGGCCGGTGCTGCTCACCGTCGGCGGCGGGATCGCGGACGCCCGCCGCTCGGCGTCGACCGCGTCCGGCGGGTTCAGCGGGACGGACGGGATCCCGGCCGCGCTCGGCGCCGGCGGGTCGTACACGCTGTCGGGGTCCGCGGCGGGTGCCGCCGGCGGCACCGACGGCGCGGGCGGCACGGCCGGGGCGCCCGCGGAACCCGCCGCACCCCCCTGACCGGCACCGCCCTGCGCGCCGCCGTCCGAGCGCTCGCTCCACGGCCCGCTCTTGCGCCACCACTCGCCGTCCGTCATCACCGACACCCCGCCTCGCCCGGCCCGCCCGTACAGAGCGCGGCCGCCCACCGAACCGCCCTCGGCGTGACGCTACCCACCCCGCCCCCGCCGACGCGAGTCCCACCCCGAGGCCGGGCGACGCGAGTCCCACCCCGGGGCCGGGCGAGGGACACCACGCCGTCCGCACGCCCGACTAACCTAGGTCGAATGACCACACAGCAGGGCCACCAACGCCGGGGCAGGACGCCCGCCGGCCCGCGCACCCTCGCCGAGGAGCTGCGCGCCCGTCCCGACGACGCGCTCGCCGCCCTGCTGCGCTCCCGCCCGGACCTGCTGAACCCCGTCCCCGGCGACCTCACCCAGCTGTCCGCCCGGCTCTCCTCGCGCGCCTCCGCGCTGCGCGCCCTGGAGCGGCTGGACCGCTTCACCCTCCAGGCCGCCGAGGCGCTGGCCACCGCCCCGGACGGCACCTCCGCGGCCACCGTCCGCTCCCTGCTGACCGGCCCCGCCAAGGTCAAGCCGCACCCCGGCGCGACCCCGCTCACCCCGGCCGACCGCTCCGCCGTCGCCACCGCCCTGCCCCGCGCGCTCGCCACCCTGCGCGACCGGGCACTGCTCTGGGGCCCGGACAACGGCCTGCGGCTGGTCCTCGCCGTGCGCGAGGCGCTCGCCCCGACCGCCGCCAACCCCGGCCGCACCGGCCTCGGCCCCACCCTCGCCGACGCCACCGTCGGCATGTCCCCGGCCCGGCTGCAGCAGCTGCTCGCCTCGGCCGGCCAGCCCGCCACCCCGGACCCGGTCACCGCCGTCGCCGCGCTCACCGCGCTGCTCACCGACCGCGCCCGCTGCGCCGCGCTGCTGGACACCGCCCCCGAGCCCGCGCTGCGGCTGCTGGACCGGCTGGTCTGGGGCCCGCCCACCGGCACCGTCCCGGACGCCGCCCGCCCGGTCACCGCCGAGGACGCGCAGAGCCCGGTCGAGTGGCTGCTCGCCCGCGGACTGCTGCTGCCCACCAGCCCCGGCAGCGTCGTGCTGCCCCGCGAACTCGCCCTGCACCTGCGCGGCGGCCGCACCCACCGCACCGTCGAACCGGTCCAGCCCGAGCCCGCGCCCGCCGCCGCCCCGCGCGATCCACAGGCTGTGGACAGCGCCGCGGCCGGCCAGGCCCACACCGCCGTCAAGACCGTCGAGGAACTGCTGGACGGCTGGGGCCTCACCCCGCCGCTCACCCTGCGGGCCGGCGGCCTCGGCGTCCGCGACCTCAAGCGCACCGCCCAGGCCCTGGAGACCACCGAGCAGCAGGCCGCCTTCTGGCTCGAACTCGCCTACACCGCGGGCCTGCTGGCCCCCGACGGCGAGGTGGACGAACGCTGGGCCCCCACCCCCGGGTACGACAGCTGGCTGCAGTTGGACACCGCCGCGCGCTGGTCCGTCCTCGCCACCGCCTGGCTCGCCGCCACCCGCGTCCCCGCCCTCACCGGCACCCCGGACGGCAAGGGCAAGCCGCGCGCCGCCCTCGGCCCCGAACTCGACCGCACCCTCGCCCCGTCGGTGCGCCGCGCCGCCCTCGCCCTGCTCGCCGAACTGCCGCCCGGCACCCCGGCCACCGCCGAGGAACTGCTCCCCACCCTGCGCTGGCAGCGCCCGCTGCGCGGCGGCCCGACCGGCCCGGACGGCCGCGACCTGCGCGAGGAGCTCACCGCCTGGACCCTCGCCGAGGCCGAACTCCTCGGCGTCACCGGCCGCGGCGCCCTCGCCGCCCCCGCCCGCGCCCTGCTCACCGCCGAGGCCGACGCCGCCGAGGTGCTCGCCCCGCTGCTCCCGCGCCCGCTCGACCACGTGATCCTCCAGCCGGACCTCACCGCGATCGCCCCCGGCCCGCTGCTCACCCCGCTCGCCCACGCGCTCGCGCTCTGCGCCGACATCGAGTCCAAGGGCGGCGCCACCGTCTACCGGTTCACCCCGGCGTCCGTCCGCCGGGCGCTCGACGCCGGACGCACCGCCGCCGACCTGCGGACCTTCCTGGAGCAGCACAGCCGTACGCCCGTCCCGCAGCCGCTCGCCTACCTGATCGACGACGTCGCCCGCCGGCACGGCATCCTGCGGGTCGGCGCCGCCTCCTCCTACCTGCGCTGCGACGACCCGGCCCTGCTGAACGAGGTGCTCGCCGACCGCCGCTCCGCCGACCTGCGGCTGCGGCTGCTCGCCCCCACCGTCCTCGCCGCCCAGGCCGCCCCCGACGTGCTGCTCACCACGCTGCGCACCATGGGCTACGCGCCGGCCGCCGAGTCCGCCGAGGGCGACGTGCTGATCACCCGGCCGGACAGCCACCGCACCCCGCCCCGCGCGGCGCCCGTCCCGGTCCCCGACGGACCGCCCGGCCCCGACGACACCCTGCTCGCCGCCGCCATCAAGGCCATCCGGGCCGGTGACCGCGCGGCCACCGCCACCCGCCGCGAACACTCCCCCGACCCGCGCGCCCTCCCCCGGACCGCCGCCGCCGAGACCCTGGCCGCCCTGCAGACCGCCGTCCTGCTCGGCGAGCGGATGTGGATCGGCTACCTCAACGCCGAGGGCATCGCCAGTCAGCGGATCATCGACCCGGTCAAGGTCGAAGGCGGCTACGTCACCGCCTTCGACCACCACGCAGACGAACTGCGCACCTTCGCCCTGCACCGCATCACCGGCGTCGCCGAACTCGACGAGTAAGCCGCCGAACCGGACGAGGTCGCCGACCCCGACGAGCGGGGAGGGAGCAGGCCCCCGCCGGGGGCGTCAGTGCCCCTTCGACTCCTTCATCTTCTCCTGGACCGCCTTGTCCGCCAGGCTGCCGATCTCCCCCTGTCCGATCGGCAGCGAGCCGCCGCCGACCTGGTCGGCGATCAGGAAACCGGGAGCCGCGAGCAGGCCGCCGGGCCCCTCGCCGATGCCCGCGAGGGCGTGCGCGGAGCCGGCCGAGGAGGCGGTGGCGGCGAAGGCCGTGCCCATCAGGGCGAGGGCGGTGAGAACACGCTTCGACTTGTTCATGACCGGCTCAACGAGCGAGGCCTCCGCCGGTCACCGGCGTGCGGTTGCGCCGCCCCGGGACGCGGCGTAGTCCGGAAGGACAGGGGGTTGCGCAGAGGAGGCATCATGCTCGGCGAACTGATCGGTGAGGTCAACGGCAAGGACACCGGCCGACGGGTCATCGCGGCCGGTGACGGGCACGCGGTCGTCGAGGTGTCGTTCGCGGGCACCGCCACCTACTTCGGCGTCGAGGTCTCCGGCTTCGGCACGTACGAGACCGAGCTCCGCGCCGACGGCACGCTGTTCGGCGAGGGCCAGGGCGTCGACATGACCGCCGACGGCCAGACCGTCACCTGGCACGGCAGCGGCATCGGCCACTTCGCCGAGGGAGGCGTCGTCAAGTACCGCGGCGCGATCTTCTTCTCCACCGCCGCCCCGCAGCTGGAACGGCTCAACTCCGCCGTCGGCCTCTTCGAGTTCGACACCGCCCCGGACGGCACCTCCACGGGCAAGCTGTACGAGTGGAAGTAGCCCGTCCCGGTTCTCCGCGGAATGCGCGACACTGGCCACTGCGACTGCACTCAGCAAAGCTGCCAGCTCGCCACAAGCTGGCAAGCCCTCGTGCTGCAGTCAGAACCATCGGCGCTGGCGCCGCTTCACACGCCTCAACTCCGCCTGAAACTCATCGACCACTCCGGAATCAATATCCATGACGTAAGAGAAATCAAGAAATATCGACCCCGTCGGCGCATCCGCCCCGAGGGTCGAGAGTCGATCAAGCCTCTCCAGTAGATCGGCAACAAAAAGACGGAATTTCCGGATGGATTTGTCGGCAAATTTTGCAGCAGTATCGACAATCCGGGAGAGATGCTCAGGAGTCCTTATAGATCTCACTGAAATGGACCAGTCGATCAGACTTCCGTAGGTACCGACCAGTCGGCGTGCCAGATGCTCGATCAGCACCGAGTCGCCCGGCTCCCCTGGCGCACCAAACGCTCTCTCCTGAGCATCAGGAGAGAGCCACAGTCCCACCTGGTGGGCAATGTCGGCTGCCTCATTGAATGCCACAGCTATATGATTGGACAAATCTTCAGCATTCGAGAACATGGGGCCGACAAGCCTATGCCCCAGACTGTAGTCCAGCCACCTCGACTCCAGCTCCTTCACTCCGATGTGCAAATATCCCGCATAGATAAGATACTCCCAAGACGGTGGCTGGCGCATAGCCATCGAGGCAATCAAATCCAGAGACCTAGGAACAGGCTCGAAGTAATTCGAGGAAGGCTCTTCAATTGCGCCTTGATCGGGAGCTACGTCAACTGGAGGCGGCATCGCATTGTAGTTGATCGTCATGTTGCCGATCTGCGATGCCTGTACCACCGGACCGGAAACCGTCCCGGACATGCTGTTATGGACTGCCCCCGGAGCGTTGGGGATGCCTTCGATACCTTCTGAGGTCAACGCTGCTCCTTCATCCGCCTTCTGAGTGAAGCCTGACACACGGTGGGCGACAACTCACACTGTCAGAAGCCAAAGACTCGCCTTGTCTTCGGCACGGTCCGAAGGCGGGGCGATCGCCTACCTCGTCAGCCTTTCGCTTGACCAGGTTCGGATGTGCCAGTGCCTGAGCTGTCGAGCCCTTCGACTGTCGTGACCTTCCTTGACACCGACCGCCGCATCAGCCCCTCCTCTCCGAAGTGGAGGGCAAGCCGAGTCAGATCCAGGACCTTGCCCGCCTTCGCCGCCGGGGCCACCTCGACGTACGCGCCCGTGCTGAGCAACAGGTCCCGCTTCCCGGCCACGTCGGCATCCCGCCAGACCTCCTCATGCGTCTTGCCGATCGGGACGACCTCCGTTCCCGCCGGCTTCGCGTTCCGCTGCCGCTCCTTGAGTTCCGCGATCCGCTCCTCAAGGCGGGCGTACTGCGTCGTGAAGCGCTCCGCGCCGTCGTCGCCCTTGAAAAGACCGCGCTCGTACCGGTCCTTCTCCAGCTCGGTCAGTGCCTCCTCGGCCTGCCTGATCTGCGGGCGGTAGTTCTCCCCTGCGTGCTCCACCACCCGCACAACGGGCAGACGGCCGAACTTCCGAAGGAACTCGACCTCGACGTGGTCCTCCATCCCCTTGCCCGCGATGCTCACGCCGTAGCAGTCGACAGCGACGCCACCTTGCCGCTTCTTGAGCCGACCGATGCACCGGTACCGCGTCCGCCCGCTGGCCACGTAGGTGTACATCCGGAAGCCGCACAGCGCGCAATGGACCACCCCGCGCAGCAGCGAAGTCGCCTCCCGCCTGCGCTCGCCCGGATTGGTGGACCGGCGGCCCAGCTCGTCCTGGAGCGCCTGCCAGGTGTCCATGTCCAGGATCGGCGGCCGGTTGACCAACGGCAGTCCATCAGTCCGCAGGATCGGCTTGCCGTCCTCGATGACCTGCCCGAGCAACTGCGGGTTGCTCAGCAGACTCCGCAGTGAAGTCGTGTACCACTTCTTCGAGTTGCTGCGCTTGCCGGTGGTCTGCCGCGACGTGTGCCCCGGCGAGGGGATGTCGGCCTTGGTGAGGTCGATGGCGATCTGGATCAACGAGTCCTTGGCCAGCACCCGCTTCACGATCGAATGAATGGTCTCGGCCTCCTCCTGGTTGACCACCAGCACCTTCCCCGCGCCGTCCGGGTTCGGGGCCACCTCGTAGCCGTAGGGGACGCGTCCCCCGGTGTAGCGGCCCTCCCGCCGCAAGTGCTCGTGGGCGCCGGCGACCCGCATGCCGATGGTGTCCGACTCCAGCTCGGCGAAGACCGCGATCACCTTCGCCATGGCCCGTCCCAGGGACGACGTGAGGTCGAGCGGTTCCGTCGCCGACGCCAGTGCGACGCTCTGCGCCTCGGTGATCTTCATGATCTCGGCGAAGTCCACCGTGGACCGCGCAAGTCGGTCGATCTTGAAGAACACGATCACGTCGAACTCGTCGAGCCGTTCCAGGATCTTCTGGAGCCCGGGGCGTTCCAGGCCGCGCGAGAACCCGGAGACGTCGATGTCCTCCTCGACGGCAACCACGGTCCAGCCGCGTGCCGCGCACAACTGCTCGCAGGCCGCCCGCTGGCGCTCTGGCGAAGTGGTTTCCTCTGTCTCGCGCGATAGGCGAACATAGATAGCTGCGCGCATACCTGGTGCGCTGGCCGGAACGCCCTTCCGGCGACGGGCTCGGGGCATGGCCCGAACGGTGGCAGTCGTGGTCTCTGTCACGCGGCGATCCTATCCACGGAGGTATGTGTGTCCTGCCTAATCGTCCAGAGCGACAAAACTCTTCTCCTGGAGATCGACCACCCCAAGGCCTCCGACTGCCGCCGTGCCATCGCGCCGTTCGCCGAGCTGGAGCGGGCGCCCGAGCACGTGCACACGTACCGGGTGACCCCGCTCGGGCTGTGGAACGCGCGGGCGGCCGGGCACGACGCCGAGCAGGTGGTGGACGCCCTGGTGACGTACTCGCGCTACCCGGTGCCGCACGCGCTGCTGGTGGACGTGGCCGACACCATGGGCCGGTACGGCCGGCTCCAGCTGCTCAAGCACCCCACGCACGGGCTGGTGCTGGCCACCACCGACCGGCCGGTGCTGGAGGAGGTGCTGCGCTCCAAGAAGATCGCCCCGCTGGTCGGCGCCCGGGTCGACCCGGACACCGTGGTGGTGCACCCCTCCGAGCGCGGTCAGATCAAGCAGGTGCTGCTCAAACTCGGCTGGCCCGCCGAGGACTTCGCCGGGTACGTGGACGGCGAGGCGCACCCGATCGACCTGGCCGAGGACGGCTGGCAGCTGCGCCCGTACCAGTCGCAGGCCGTCGAGGGCTTCTGGCACGGCGGCTCCGGCGTCGTGGTGCTGCCCTGCGGCGCCGGCAAGACGCTGGTCGGCGCCGCCGCGATGGCGCACGCCAAGTCGACCACGCTGATCCTGGTCACCAACACCGTCTCGGCCCGGCAGTGGAAGCACGAGCTGGTCAAGCGCACCTCGCTCACCGAGGACGAGATCGGCGAGTACAGCGGGACGAGGAAGGAGATCCGCCCGGTCACCATCGCCACCTACCAGGTGATGACGACCAAGCGGAAGGGCGTCTACGCCCACCTGGAACTGTTCGACGCCCGCAACTGGGGCCTGGTCGTCTACGACGAGGTGCACCTGCTGCCCGCCCCGGTGTTCAAGTTCACCGCGGACCTCCAGGCCCGCCGCCGGCTCGGCCTGACCGCGACGCTGGTGCGCGAGGACGGCCGCGAGGGCGACGTGTTCAGCCTGATCGGCCCCAAGCGCTTCGACGCGCCGTGGAAGGAGATCGAGGCGCAGGGCTACATCGCGCCCGCCGACTGCTGCGAGGTCCGGGTCACCCTGACCGACTCCGAGCGGCTCGCCTACGCGACCGCCGAGCCGGAGGAGCGCTACCGCTTCTGCGCCACCACGGCGACCAAGCGGCGGGTGGTGGAGGCGCTGGTCAAGAAGCACGAGAAGGACCAGACGCTGATCATCGGCCAGTACATCGACCAGCTGGACGAACTCGGCGAGGTCCTGGACGCCCCGGTGATCAAGGGCGAGACCAGCAACGCCCAGCGCGAGAAGCTCTTCGACGCCTTCCGGAACAAGGAGATCAGCGTCCTGGTGGTCTCCAAGGTCGCGAACTTCTCGATCGACCTGCCCGAGGCCACGGTGGCCATCCAGGTCTCCGGGACCTTCGGCTCCCGCCAGGAGGAGGCCCAGCGCCTCGGCCGGGTGCTGCGCCCCAAGGCGGACGGCCACTCGGCCCACTTCTACTCGGTGGTCGCCCGGGACACCGTGGACCAGGACTTCGCGGCCCACCGGCAGCGCTTCCTGGCCGAGCAGGGCTACGCGTACCGGATCATCGACGCGGACGACGTGCTGTAAGCAGTCCCGGCAGCAGGCTCAGTAGCGGACACCGTCGCGCCCGAGGAAGATCACGCGCGCGGCGGTGTCCAGGGCGATGCCGACGTTGCGGACGGCGGTGCTCAGCGGGTTGCGGTGGCGCCCGTTGGCGGCGGTGGCGCCGTGCGGGCCGGTCCGGGGGGTTCGGGTCTTGGTGCTCATGTCTTCAACGGTAGGCACCCGACCGGCCACGGGCATCACTCCAAAGGCCGTATCCGCCGCGGCGGAGGTCGTCCTCCGGGTGTACGGCGGACCCCGGACGGAAGTAGGGGGAACCCCGAGACCTGCACGGCTGGTCCCCGGGGACGGACGGGTCTAAGATCGTCCGTCTGCCCCCTCCCGAACCGTGGTACCTGCTGAAGTCCCGCAGGCAGCCGGGGGAGGCGCCGACCGCACGGCAACCGGTCGGCTGTACCCCACCGTGAGCTCCATCGATCCGCTGCGCCCGCCACCGGGGCAGCCGGGAAGGTTCGCTGTGCCCGCCACCCCCACCACCGACCCCCTCCAGCGCGAACGCGACCACCTGGCCTCGTCCCGGGCCGCGCTGCGAGCGATGCGCGAGGACGTCGAGTCGCTCGACCTGCGCGACGTGACCGGCACCTGGGTGTCCGCCGTCGTCCTCCAGAACCAGATCGAGGCCAGGATCGCCGCCCTGGCCGACCTCTCCCACACCCCGCTCTTCTTCGGCCGCCTCGACTACCTGCACGCGGTCAGCGAGGAGCTGAGTGAAGGCGGAGGAGGGGAGAACTTCTACATCGGCCGCCGCCACGTCCACGACGCCGACGGCGACCCGATGGTGATCGACTGGCGCGCGCCGGTCTCCCAGCCGTTCTACCGGGCCAGCCGCACCGAGCCGATGGACGTCGAGCGCCGCCGCCGCTTCGGCTACACCGGCGGCGAGCTCACCGCCTACGAGGACGAGCACCTCACCGACCCGGCCGAGACGGACACCACCTCCGCCCTGCTCGCCGCCGAGATCGAGAAGCCCCGCGTCGGCCCGATGCGCGACATCGTGGCCACCATCCAGCCCGAGCAGGACGAGATCGTCCGCTCGGACCTCACGGGCACCATCTGCGTCCAGGGGGCGCCGGGCACCGGGAAGACGGCCGTCGGCCTGCACCGCGTCGCCTACCTGCTGTACGCGCACCGCGAGCGCCTGGCCCGTACCGGCACCCTGGTGATCGGGCCGAACAACGCCTTCCTCTCCTACATCGAGCAGGTGCTCCCGGCCCTCGGCGAGCTGGACGTCGCCCAGGCCACCGTGCAGCAGCTGGTCGGGCACGTCGAGGTCCGGGGCGAGGACGACCCGGAGGCGGCCCGGCTGAAGGGCGACGCCCGGATGGCCGAGGTGCTGCGCCGGGCGGTGCGGGCGGGCATCTCGCTGCCCACCGAGCCCTGCGTGGTGGTCCGCGGCTCCCGCCGCTGGCGCGTCCCGGCGTACGAACTCGTCGAGATCATCGAGGAGTTGAAGGGCCGTGAGATCCGCTACGGGGCCGCCCGCGACGCCCTGCCGCAGCGCCTCGCGCACGCCGTGCTGCTGAAGATGGAGCAGGGCGGCGAGGCCCCGGACGACCGGGTGCAGGACGCGGTGGCCCGCACCACCGCGGTCAAGGCGGTGGTCAAGGAGTGCTGGCCGGCCGTCGACCCGGCCAAGCTGGTGCTGCGGCTGCTCTCCGAGCCGGAGTTCCTGGCCGAGTGCGCCGAGGGCGTGCTGACGCCCGAGGAGCAGCGGGCGGTGCTGTGGCCCAAGCCCGGACGCTCGGTGAAGACCGCCCGCTGGACACCGGCCGACGCCGTCCTGGTGGACGAGGCGACGGACCTGGTGCAGCGCACGCCCTCGCTCGGCCACGTGGTGCTGGACGAGGCGCAGGACCTCTCCCCGATGCAGTACCGCGCCGTCGGCCGCCGCTGCACCACCGGCTCGGCGACCGTCCTCGGCGACCTCGCCCAGGGCACCACCCCGTGGGCGACGGCCAGCTGGCCGGAGGCGCTGCGCCACCTGGGCAAGGCGGACGCCCACATCGAGGAGCTGACCAAGGGCTTCCGGGTGCCGGAGGAGGTCATCGTGTACGCCTCCCGGCTGCTCCCGGCGATCGCCCCGGGCCTGGCCCCGGCCACCTCGGTGCGCGAGACGCCCGGCTCGCTGACGATCCGCCCGGTCGCCGACGGGGATCCGGTCGAGGCGGCCCTGCGCGCCTGCCGGGAGGCGCTGGAGCACGAGGGCTCGACCGGCCTGATCGCCGCCGACGCCCGGATCCCGCGGCTCGCCGAGGCGCTGGCCGCGGCCGGCCTGTCGTACCTCTCCCCCGGCGACGAGACCAGCGCCGAGTCCCGGCTCACCCTCGTCCCGGCCTCGCTGGCCAAGGGTCTGGAGTACGACTACGTGGTGCTGGACGAGCCGGCCGCGGTGGTCGCCGGCGAGCCGGACGAGCGGACCGGCCTGCGGCGGCTGTACGTGGCGCTGACCCGTGCCGTCTCCGGGCTGACCGTGCTGCACGCCGAGCCGCTGCCCGAGCAGCTGCGCTGACCACGCGAAAGGGCCGGGGGAGCCGGCCCTTTCGCGGACGCTCAGGCGTCGATCCGCGCCCGCCACTCGGCGACCTTGGCCGCGTCCACCGGCGTCCGCCAGCCGTCGGCCCGCACCGCCCCGCCGACGTGGAAGGCGTCGAAGCCCTCGGCCAGCAGCCCCGCCAGGTGCTCGGCCCGCAGGCCGCCGCCGATCAGGATCCGCTGCCCGTACCCGGGCTCCCCGGCCCGGGCCAGCTCGGCCGACAGCACCGCGCGCCCGGCGTCCACGCCCGCGGCCGCGCCGGAGGTGAGGAAGGTGTCCAGCCCGGGCAGCTCGCCGACGGCGGCGCGCAGGGCGGCCCGGTCGGCGCTGTGGTCGATCGCCCGGTGGAAGGTCCAGCGGCAGCCGGCCACGGCCTCGGCGACGGCCGCGGTGGCGGCCAGGTCGACGGCGCCGTCGGCGTCGAGGAAGCCGAGGACGAACTCCTCGGCGCCCTCGGCCCGCAGGGCGGCGGCCCGGGCGCACAGCCCGTCCAGGTCGCCGGGGGCGAAGCCGTCCCGGATCCGGAGCATGACGCGCAGCGGGAGGCCGACGGCGGCCCGGATCCGGGCGAAGTCCTCGACGGACGGGGTGAGCCCGTCGGCGGCCATGTCGGTGACCAGTTCGAGCCGGTCGGCGCCGCCCGACTCGGCGGCCTGGGCATCCTGGGGCGTCAGCGCGATGACTTCGAAAATTGGTCTAGACATATCAGTAGGTTGCCACATCCGGCCGGACCCGACGAGGGCGCACCCCCGTCCGGCCGCACCGGGACGGCAACCCCCGCCGCGCCCCGCCCGGGGCGAGCCCGTCAGGCCGTCCGGTGGACCGCCGGTACGGCCGGCCGCCGGCCGTACCGGTGCACCGCCACCGCCACCAGCACCAGCAGCCCCGCCGCCGGCACCGCCATCGGGAGCAGGTTCGAGACCCCGTGGGCCTCACGCCAGATGTTGAACACGCACCCCGGCCCGGTCAGCACCAGCGCCGTCATCCCCACGGCCGTCGGCACCGTCCGGCCGCGCAGCGCGGCGAAGGTCAGCAGCAGCGGGGCGACGAGCATCGCCACCACCCACCACCGGTCCAGCGGGAAGGTGGTGTCGTCCCAGTTCTGGGCCGCCTCCAGCAGTCCGCCCGCCACCGCCGCGGCCAGCACCAGCCCCGCCGTCCGCAGGGTCGGCCGGGGCAGCAGGTCGGTCGGCGCGGCGACCAGCAGCAGCGCCGCCGCCACGAAGGGCAGCGAGGCCATCCCGATGTAGCCGGACCACCACAGGTCGAAGTGCGAGGTGAACACGGCCTCGCCCAGCTGGCTCAGCCCGATGACGCCCAGCACCAGCGCGGTGGCCCGCACCGCGGTCCAGCGCCCCAGCAGGGCCGCCACCGCGAGCAGCAGCGCGGCCACCGGCGGGGCGAACGCCCGGACGTGGTTCCCCAGCGAGTCGTCCCAGGCGAGCCACCTGGTGGTCCGGTCCACGGTGGCCAGCCAGGGCACCATCGTGGCGCCGACCACCGCGCCGGCGATCATCGGCGCGGCCAGCGCGAGCAGCCGGCCGGCCGCCGAGGCGCCGGTCAGCCCGAGCCGCACCCGCAGCCCGTACACGGCCAGGCCGAGCACCTCCCGGGCGACCGCCGCACGGCCGCCCGCCGCCGTGGTGTCGGCGAACACCTCGGCCAGTTCCTCGCCGCGCTCCCGGCGGTACCGCTCCGGGTAGAGCTGCAGCGCGGCCCGCAGCGCCACCGAGGGCGCGGCACCGATCACCGGCATGGTCATGAGAGTCCTCCCCCCGACGCGGGCCGCCCCTGCGACCCGGCATTCCCCGGCAGCATCGCCCGGATCTTCGTGAGCCGGCGCTCGGCCTCGGTGGCGACCGCCCGCAGGCGCCCGGCCTCGGCGGCCAGCGCCTCCCGTCCGGCTCCGGTCAGCGCGTAGGTGCGCCGGGCCCGGCCGTCCACCACCTCTTCGGCGGCCACCTCGATCAGGCCCTGGCCGAGCAGCCGGTCGAGGGCGCCGTAGAGGGTGCCGGTGCGCATCTTGACCCGGCCGTCCGAGATCGCGGCGACCTCCTGGATGAGCGCGTAGCCGTGTCTCGGCGCGTCGGCCAGGGCGGTGAGCAGAAGCAGCGTGGGCTCCTGCATGGAGCGTTCTGTCATACGACTACATATATCGTCAACCTACCTATAGGTCCAGCCCCGGGCCGACCCAGCACAATGGCCGTCATGCCCACCACCGAGGAAGACCTGCTCACCGCCTGGACCGCCCTGCTGCTCCGCTGCGGCACCACCGCCGACCCCGAGCCGTACGGCCGGGAGCTGCTGCGCCGCTGGTCCGAGCCGCAGCGCCGCTACCACACGACCGACCACCTGGGCGCGGTCCTGCGGCACGTCGACGACCTCGCCGGGCACGCCGCCGACCCGGACGCCGTCCGCCTCGCGGCCTGGTTCCACGACGCCGTCTACCGCCCCGACCGCAGCGAGAACGAGGAGCGCAGCGCCGCCCTGGCCGTCCGGGCGCTGACCGCCGCCGGCCTGCCCGCCGCCCGGGTGGCCGAGGTCGAACGGCTGGTCCTGCTGACCGTCGGCCACGACCCGGCGACCGGCGACCGCGACGGCGAGGTGCTCTGCGACGCGGACCTCGCCGTCCTCGGCTGCACCCCGGAGGCGTACGCGGCGTACGCGGCCGCCGTCCGGGAGGAGTACGGCTTCGTCCCCGCGCCGGACTTCCGGGCCGGCCGCGCCGCCGTGCTGCGCGGCCTCCTCGCGCTGCCCGCGCTCTACCGCACCCCCGCCGCCCACGCCCGCTTCGCCGACGCCGCCCGCGCCAACCTGACGGCCGAGCTCCGGCAGCTGGAGCCCTAGGACAGCTTGCCCACCGGCGCCACCACCGCGCCCCGCTTGCCGCACACCCAGTGCGGCTCCGGCCCCAGCTCCGGCTCCACGCCCAGCGCGTGCGGGTCGCCGTCGTCCGCGCAGTCGGCGCACAGCGGCCAGCGCCCGTACGCCTCCAGCAGCGCGTCCTGGACGTCCTGGGCGACCAGCCCGAGCACGTACTCGGTGCCGTCCGGCCACTGCTCCAGCCACCAGCGCCGGTGGGTGACGGCCTGCTCCACCAGCGAGACGACGGCGGCGTCCGCCACGTCCCGCGCGGTGAGGTCGGCCAGGATCAGGGCCCGGGCGTTGTGCAGGGCGGTCTCGATGTCGTCGGAAGCCATCCGTCCATTCTCCGTGGCCCGCCCATGGGTTCAAAACGGGCCCGACGCCGGAAACGCCGCGTGGGCGGCCCCCCGAAGGGAACCGCCCACGCGGACGAGGATCAGCCGATCCGATCGGAATCCGATCAGGATCAGAAGTCCATGTCACCGCCCGGCATGCCGCCGCCGGCGGCCGCGGCGGCCTTCTCCGGCTTGTCGGCGATGACGGCCTCGGTGGTGAGGAACAGCGCCGCGATGGAGGCGGCGTTCTGCAGCGCGGAGCGGGTGACCTTGGCCGGGTCGATGATGCCCGCGGCGACCAGGTCGACGTACTCGTTGGTGGCGGCGTTCAGACCGTGACCGGCGGGGAGGTTGCGCACCTTCTCCACCACGACGCCACCCTCCAGGCCGGCGTTGGTCGCGATCTGCTTGATCGGGGCCTCCAGCGCGACCTTGACGATGTTGGCACCGGTGGCCTCGTCGCCCTCCAGCTCCAGCTTGTCGAAGGCGACACCGGCCTGCAGCAGCGCGACGCCACCACCGGCGACGATGCCCTCCTCGACGGCGGCCTTGGCGTTGCGGACGGCGTCCTCGATGCGGTGCTTGCGCTCCTTGAGCTCCACCTCGGTGGCCGCGCCGGCCTTGATGACGGCCACGCCGCCGGCCAGCTTGGCGAGGCGCTCCTGGAGCTTCTCGCGGTCGTAGTCCGAGTCGCTGTTCTCGATCTCGGCGCGGATCTGGTTCACGCGGCCCGCGACCTGCTCGCTGTCGCCGCCACCGTCGACGATGGTGGTCTCGTCCTTGGTGATGACCACCTTGCGGGCGGTGCCCAGCAGGTCGATGCCGGCGTTCTCCAGCTTGAGGCCGACCTCCTCGGAGATGACGGTGCCACCGGTGAGGATGGCGATGTCGCCGAGCATGGCCTTACGGCGGTCGCCGAAGCCCGGGGCCTTGACGGCGACGGACTTGAAGGTGCCGCGGATCTTGTTCACGACCAGGGTCGACAGGGCCTCGCCCTCGACGTCCTCGGCGATGATGACGAGCGGCTTGCCGCTCTGCATGACCTTCTCCAGCAGCGGGAGCAGGTCCTTGACCGAGCCGATCTTGGAGTTGGCGATGAGGATGTACGGGTCCTCGAACGTCGCCTCCATCCGCTCCAGGTCGGTGGCGAAGTAGGCCGAGATGTAGCCCTTGTCGAAGCGCATGCCCTCGGTGAGCTCGAGCTCCAGACCGAAGGTGTTGCTCTCCTCGACGGTGATGACGCCTTCCTTGCCGACCTTGTCCATGGCCTCGGCGATGAGCTCGCCGATCTGGGTGTCGGCGGCGGAGATGGAGGCGGTGGAGGCGATCTGCTCCTTGGTCTCCACGTCCTTGGCCTGGGCCAGCAGCTGGTCGGAGACGGCGGCGACGGCCTTCTCGATGCCGCGCTTCAGGGCCATCGGGTTGGCGCCGGCGGCGACGTTGCGCAGACCCTCGCGAACCAGGGCCTGGGCGAGCACGGTGGCGGTGGTGGTGCCGTCACCCGCGACGTCGTCCGTCTTCTTGGCGACCTCCTTGACGAGCTCCGCACCGATCTTCTCGTACGGGTCCTCGAGCTCGATCTCCTTGGCGATGGAGACACCGTCGTTGGTGATCGTGGGGGCGCCCCACTTCTTCTCCAGCACGACGTTGCGGCCCTTGGGGCCGAGCGTGACCTTCACGGCGTCGGCGAGCTGGTTCATGCCACGCTCAAGGCCGCGGCGAGCTTCCTCATCAAAGGCGATGATCTTGGCCATCAGAAGTGGTCCTCCGGGACACGGTCGACTGCTCGGACCAAGGGGTGCCCGCGACGGACGGCCCTGGTGTGCGGGGGTCTTTTCCCCTACCGCTCCCGGGGGCCTCACCGACCCGGTCCGCTGTCACTCTCACGCTGTGAGTGCTAACGCCAATGATTAGCACTCACGGTGGTCGAGTGCAAGCCCAATCGCCAACCCGCGAGCCCCCGCTGGGACCGCCCGGGAACGCCGACGGGCCCGTACGACACGTGTCGTACGGGCCCGTCGAGAAGCGAGTGGTCACCAGCGGTGGGCCGGGCCGAGCTCCTGGAGTCGGAAGGGGTCAGACCGCCGCGCGAACCATGTCCGCCTGCGGGCCCTTCTGTCCCTGGGAGATCTCGAACTCGACCCGCTGGCCCTCCTCGAGGGTGCGGTAGCCGTCCATCTGGATCGCGCTGTAGTGGACGAAGACGTCCGCACCACCGTCGACCGCGATGAAGCCGTAGCCCTTCTCCGCGTTGAACCACTTGACGGTGCCCTGAGCCATTCCGAACTCCCCTTGTGCTGTGCTGGCCCTTCACGTGCCCGCAGGTCGCGGGCCCGGGTTGGTTGAAGGCCGGCCCGGGGAACCCCCCCTGGGCGCAGCCGTGCACGCCGCAGCCCTCCGCGCGGGTCGCCGTACGGCTTCCGGTGAGCGGGTGATTGCGTCGACCGCCGCTGAATGTATCCGGACCGAAGCCCTCTGCAACAGGGTCAACCGCCGGTAATTCCGCTGCGACGGCAGGGGACAGGACGGGTTGAATCGGGAAGATCTCGGCATTTCACGCCGGGCATAGCGGACGAATTACTCAAATCCCCGCGGTAATTCTGACATCGGCCTGACATGTTTCACGGACCGGTCTCACCGGCCGGACGTCCTCCGACGGAACCTCGCCCGGTCCTGCCGCCGGGCCGAGAGGGAACCCCTGTTCCCAGTCGAGCGACACTCTACTCCGACTCCATTCGAAAATATTCCAGCCGGAATGCAACCGGCCGCCCGCGGGTACGGAGATCGGAATTCCGTACGCGCGGGCGGCCGAATGGCGGGAGTTCGCGGCTCAGCAGCCGCCGGCCACCGCCGGAATGATCGAGACGCCGACGCCGTCCTTGATCTCGGTCGCCAGGCCCTCGGCGAAGCGCACGTCGTCGTCGTTCACGTAGACGTTGACGAAGCGGCGCAGCTTGCCGGTGTCGTCCAGGATGCGGGCGGCGATGCCCGGGTGGTTCCGCTCCAGGTCGGCGATGACCTCGGCCAGGGTGGTGCCCTCGGCGCTCACCTCGGCGGCGCCGCCGGTGTAGGTGCGCAGGATGGTGGGGATGCGGACGTTGGCGCTCATGGCTCTCCTTGCGGGGGTGGGGCCTTGCGGGGCGGGGTGGTTCAGGCGGACACGAGGCCGGCGGCGCGGAAGGAGTCCAGCGTCGGGCGGATGACGGCGGTCATCCCGGCGTCGGAGACGGCGTCCAGGGTCTTCAGGCCGTCACCGGTGTTGATCGCGACGGTCTCCTTGGCCGGATCCAGCTGCCCGGTCTCGACCAGCTTCTTCAGCACGCCGACGGTCACCCCGCCCGCGGTCTCCGCGAAGATGCCCTCGGTCCGCGCCAGCAGCCGGATCGCCGCCACGACCTCCGCGTCCGTGACGTCCTCCACCGCGCCGCCGGTCCGACGGGCGATGTCCAGCACGTACGGGCCGTCGGCCGGGTTGCCGATCGCCAGCGACTTGGCGATGGTGTCCGGCTTGACCGGCTTGATCACGTCCCGGCCCGCCTTGAAGGCCGCCGACACCGGCGAGCAGCCCTCGGCCTGGGCGCCGAAGACCCGGTACGGCCGGTCCTCGACCAGGCCGAGCTTGATCAGCTCCTGCAGCCCCTTGTCGATCTTCGTCAGCTGCGAGCCCGAGGCGATCGGGATCACGATCTGCTCCGGCAGCCGCCAGCCGAGCTGCTCGCAGATCTCGTACGCCAGCGTCTTGGAGCCCTCGCCGTAGTACGGCCGAAGGTTGACGTTGACGAAGCCCCAGCCCTCGCCGGCCGGGTCCCCGATCAGCTCCGAGCAGAAGCGGTTCACGTCGTCGTAGTTGCCCTCGATGCCGACCAGCTCGCCGCCGTACACCCCGGCCATGACGACCTTGCCCTGCTCCAGGTCGTGCGGGATGAACACGCAGGACCGGAACCCGGCCCGGGCGGCCGCCGCGCCCACCGCGCCGGCCAGGTTGCCGGTGGAGGAGCAGGAGAGCGTCGTGTAGCCGAAGGCCCGGGCGGCCTCGATCGCGCAGGCCACCACCCGGTCCTTGAAGGAGTGCGTCGGGTTCCCGGAGTCGTCCTTGATGTGCAGCTGGGCGGTGAAGCCGAGCTCCCGGCCCAGGTTGTCCGCCTTCACCAGCGGGGTCCAGCCCGGGTTCAGGTTGGGCTTGGAGGCGACGTCGGCCGGGACGGGCAGCAGCGGCGCGTAGCGCCAGACGGACGCCGGACCGGCCTCGATCCGCTTGCGCAACTCCTCGGCGCCCTCGCTGCCGAAGTCGTAGGCGATCTCCAGCGGGCCGAAGCACTCCAGGCACGCGAAGCTGGGACCGAGCGGGAAACGGGTGCCGCACTCCCGACAGGACAGGGCGGTGGCGGGGCCGAGGTCCACGGAAACAGGTGCGACGGTGTCGATAGCCATGATGGCGAGGCCTCTCTCCTCATCTTCCCCGTGGCACGGTCGCGCCACAGGCCGGAATTGGCACCTGTCCCGCCGGGGCCTGTGACGACAGCCGAGCGAGAAGGTTGCCGGGACGTCAACGGGCCGTTCCCTCAGTCCCTCTGGATGAGCTTGTGAAATTGTGGTGGCGCTCAACGGTGACCCCGGCGTGCGAAGGTCCGACCGCTGTACGAAGACTGTATCCGAAGGCGTCATTCCTGAACGGGACCGTCCGCCACGCGAGATGACCCGTCCCACCCGACCCGCCGAGGAGACTTCCGTGCCCGCCGAACCGACCCCCGAGCTCCTCCCGCAGGCGGCGTCCTGGCTACGCCGCCGGTCCTGGAGCGCGGCGGACCGGCCGGTCCGCACCCTTCTCGACGCCAAGGAACGCACCGGGCGCACGGTCAGCGTCGTCCTCCCCGCCCTGGACGAGGAGGCCACCGTCGGCGACATCGTCCGCACCGTCCGCCGCGAGCTGATGGAACGCCTCCCGCTCGTCGACGAACTCGTCGTGGTCGACTCCGGCTCCACCGACGCCACCGCCGCCGTCGCCGCCGAGGCCGGCGCCCGGGTCGAGCACCGCGACGCCATCCTGCCCCGGCTGCCCGCCGCCCCCGGCAAGGGCGAGGTGCTCTGGCGCTCGCTGCTGGTCACCCGCGGCGACATCGTCTGCTTCGTGGACGCCGACCTGCGCGAGTTCGACCCGGCCTTCGTCTCCGGGATCGTCGGCCCACTGCTGACCGACGAGTCCATCCAGCTGGTCAAGGCCATGTACGACCGCCCCCTCGAGACGGACAGCGGCGTCATCGTCCCGGCCGGCGGCGGCCGCGTCACCGAACTCGTCGCCCGCCCCCTCCTCAACCTCCACTGGCCGGAACTCGCCGGTTTCGTCCAACCCCTCGGCGGCGAGTACGCGGCCCGCCGCTCCCTGCTCGAACGGCTGCCCTTCCCCACCGGCTACGGCGTCGAACTCGGCCTGCTGGTCGACGCCCTGGAGCTGGTCGGCCTGGACGCCCTGGCCCAGGTGGACGTCGGCGTCCGGCACCACCGCCACCAGGACGGCCAGGCCCTCGGCCGGATGGCCGCCACCATCTACCGCACCGCTCTCGAACGCCTCGACCGGGCCCACCGGCTCAAGGCCTCCGCCGACCTGGTCCGCCCGCACCTCACCCAGTTCACCCGCGACCCGGAGCCCCGGCCCACCGACGGCGGGACCCCGATCTTCACCCCCCGCACCTACGACATCACCGCCCTGGAACGCCCCCCGATGCACACCGTCCCCGAGTACGCCACCCGACATTGACGGGTTCACGGCCCCGTCGACGGGTTTGCCACGCCGGGCCCCCGGCAACATCCCAACCATGGGCGATCTCACGACCGAACGTTCGAGTGCGACCGGCACCGCCCCCGTCCTGGTGGCGTCCAACCGGGGACCGGTGTCGTTCAGCACCGCCGACGACGGCACGCTGACCCTGCGGCGCGGCGGCGGGGGCCTGGTCTCCGGGCTCTCCGCGATCGACGACCCGAACGCCGTCTGGGTCTGCGCCGCCCTCGGCGACGCGGACCGCAGAGCCGCCGCGGAAGCGCCGAACGGCCGCCTCGACCTGGCCGGCCACGACGTCGGCGGACAGGCCGTCCGGATGCTGGACATCGACCCCGAGACCTTCACCCGCGCCTACAACGGCGTCGCCAACTCCACCCTCTGGTTCGTCCACCACCTGCTCTACGCGACCCCCACCGCACCCGCCTTCGACGCCGACTTCCGCACCGAATGGGCCGCCTACCAGGCCTACAACGAAGCCTTCGCGAACGCCCTGGCCGCCGAAGCCGCCCCGAACGCCGCCGTCCTCGTCCAGGACTACCACCTGTCCCTCACCCCGGCCCTCCTCCGCGAAGCCCGCCCCGACCTGCGGATCGGCCACTTCTCGCACACCCCCTGGGCCCCGCCCGAGTACTACCGGCTGCTCCCCGACGACGTCGCCCGCGCCGTCCTCACCGGCATCCTGGGCGCCGACCGGGCCGGCTTCCTCACCGAACGCTGGGCCCGCGCCTTCGCCGCCTGCTGCGAAGACCTCCTCGGCGCCACCGTCGGCCACGAGGCCCTCACCGTCACCCACGAGGGCCGCACCACCCACCTCGGCGTCCACGCCCTCGGCGCCGACGCCGACTTCCTCCGCGAACGCGCCCACCGCCCCGACGTCGACGAACGCCTCGCCACCCTCCGTACGGCCGTCGGCGACCGCCGCACCATCGTCCGGGTCGACCGCACCGAGCTGAGCAAGAACATCGTCCGCGGCCTCCTGGCCTACCGGCACCTGCTCCGCACCCGCCCCGAGTGGCACGACCGGGTGGTGCACATCGCCTTCGCCTACCCCTCCCGCACCGACCTCGCCGAATACCGCGACTACACCGCCGCGGTCCAGGAACTCGCCGAGGCCATCGACACCGAATTCGCCACCCCCACCTGGCAACCCCTGATCCTGCACGTCAACGACGACTTCCCGCGCTCCCTGGCCGCCTACCGCCTCGCCGACGTAGCCCTCGTCAACCCGATCCGGGACGGCATGAACCTGGTCGCCAAGGAAATCCCGGTGGTCTCCGACCACGGCTGCGCCCTCGTCCTCTCCCGCGAGGCCGGCGCCCACGCCGAACTCGGCGACGACGCCCTCACCGTCAACCCGTACGACGTCATCGCCACCGCCGACGCCCTGCACGCCGCCCTCACCATGCCCGCGGAGGAGCGCGCCGACCGCACCAAGCGCCTCGCGGCGGCGGCCACCGCACTCCCCCCGCAGCAGTGGTTCCTCGACCAGCTCAACGCGCTTTAAGTTCCTCCCCCAACGCCCCCAACAGCTCGACCACGCCGGCCGGGCCCGGGACCACCAGGTCCGCCCGGTCGGCGAGTTCGCGCACCGGCGCGTCCCCCACCGCCCCGCTGCACACCAGCAGCCCGGCCACGCCCTCGCCCCGCAGCTCCTCCACCGCCGCGAAGGCCGCCACATCACCCAGGTCGTCCCCCGCGTACAGCACCGACCGGGCGCCGCGCTCCCGCAGGAACCCGGTCAGCGCCGCCCCCTTGTCCACCCCCGGCGGCCGCAGCTCCAGGACCAGCCGCCCGGGCTCCACCACCAGTCCGTGCCCGGCCGCCAACTCCGCCACCGGCGCCCGCAACGACTCCAGCACCTCCTCCGGCGCCTCCGTACGCCGGGTGTGCACCGCCACCGAGCGCCCCTTGTCCTCCAGCCACACCCCCTCGGGCGCCCCCACCCGCGCCAGCACCCCCGGCAACGCCTCCCGCACCGCCGCCACCCCCGGATGCACCTCCGGCGCGCTCACCTCCCCGTCCTCCCACCGCTCGGCACCGTAGTGCCCCAGCACCACCACCCCCGGCACCCCCGCCAGCCCCCCGTACTCCACCGCCAACGCCGCCGGCCGCCCCGTCACCACCACCACGGCCCCCACCTCCGCCGCCAGCACCCGCAACGCCCCCGCCACCCCCGGATGCGCCCTCGCCCGACTCGGATCAGCCACGATCGGCGCCAACGTCCCATCGAAGTCCAACCCCACCACCGCCTCCCGAGGCGCCCGCAGAATCGCCCGCACCCCATCCCGCCCAGCCTCGGTCCCCGGCACCCACACCTCTTCGAATCCCATACCGAGCCCCATACCCCCAACCACCAACCCCCACCACCCGCACCCACCCATCCGCACCCACCCCCCACCTCCCCCGCCCCGTCCCGGCGAGAGGGACGTGCCGCGGAAGGGGCGGCGCAGGGGGTGGGTGCGGAGAGGGGCGTTGCGGGTGATTTTCAGACTGCCAACGGCGACCACCCCCCACCCACAGAGTCGGCAGTCTGAAAATCATCCAGCCCCCGGAGCACCCACCCCGGAGCCGCCCCGCCCCCACCCTCCCGAGAGCCCCACCCACACCCAAGCCCCGCGCAGCGGAACCCCTCAACGAGCCGCCCGCCGGGCATCCCGCACCCGCCGCAACCGATTCACCAGCACCGGCGCCTGCGCCAACGCCTCCTCCCGGTCCAGCAGAGCGTTCAGCAGCTGGTAGTACCGCGTGGAGGAGAGCCCCAGCTCCTCCCGGATCGCCCGCTCCTTGGCCCCCGCCGTCCGCCACTGCCGCCCCTCCAGCGCCAGCACCGCCCGGTCCCGCTCACTCAGCTCGCCCACCGCGCACACCTCCGTCCACCACTACGGAGTGTCATTCTCCCGCGCGCCCCCGACACACACTGCTCGCCCCTCCGCCCGCCCGCCGCCGCTAACGTCACCCGCATGACCACGCCCATGACCACGCCCAGCTTCGCCCTGCACATCCCCGACGCCGAGCTCGACCCCGACCCGCTCGACCCGGCCCAGATCGTCTCCGGCACCCCCGAGGTCACCGGCAAGGTCCTCGCCGAGTCCGCGGACGGCCGCCAGCTGCGCGGCATCTGGCAGATCACCCCGGGCGTGGTCACCGACGTCGAGGCCGACGAGATGTTCGTGGTCCTCAGCGGCCGGGCGACCATCGAGGTCGAGGGCGGCCCCACCCTGGAGGTCGGTCCCGGCGACTGCGCCGTGCTGCGCGAGGGCGACCGCACCACCTGGACGGTCCACGAAACCCTCCGCAAGGCCTACGCCATCACCCTCCCCTGACCAGCACCGAGGCTCCAGAGGCCCGGCCCCCCACCCCGGGACCGGGCCTCACACCACACACGACGGGCCCACGCCCTACTTCCGCACCCGCGCCGCCTCCTTGGCCGCCGCATCCTGCAGCCCCCCGAGCACCAGCTTGGGCTCCGTGGTCACCGCCTGCCCGATCCCCGCCTTGATCCGGTTGCTGACCTCACCCCAGGCCGGGTCCCCGAACGGATAGAAGCTGGCGTTGCTCAGCCCGACCGCGAACTGCTTGAGGTCCGCGTGCTTCGGGTCCGTCGACATCTGGTTGAAGGCGTCCTGGGTGACCGGCAGCAGGTTGTACTGCTCGTCGAACTTCAGCTGGTTGTCCCGGCCGTAGACGAACGCCAGGAACTTCTTGATCTCGTTCTTGTGCCCGTTGGCCTTGAACGCCATCATCCAGTCCGCGACCCCGAGGCTGCCGGTCCGTCCGAGGCCGTCCTTCTTGGGGATCGGCGCCGTCCCGAAGTCGATGTTCCCGGCGGTCGCCATCCGCAGCAGCGTGGGGTGCCCGTTGAGCATCGCGACCTTCCCGGTCGCGAAGTCCTGGAACACCGGGGTGCGGTTCATCTTGCCCGGCTCCGGGTACGTCAGCCCGGGGCTCACCAGGTTGTTCTTCAGCCAGCTGAACGTCGCCTGGTTCTGGCTGCTGTCGATGGTGTAGTTGCCCACGTCGTCGGAGATGCTCCCGCCGCCGCTCAGCGTCCACAGCATGGATTCGGCGGGGGCCTCCTCCGGCCCGAGCGGGAGCCCGTACGGGGTCACTCCCGGCACCTTGGCCTTGATCTTCTCCGCGTCCTGCTTCAGCTCGTTCCAAGTGGCGGGCGGCTGCGCGATCCCCGCCTGCCGGAACATCGCCTTGTTGTAGAAGAGCACCCGCGAGGAGGACACGAACGGGATCCCGTACTGGGTGCCGAGCACCTGCCCGGCGTGCGTGAAGGTGTCCAGGAAGTTCGCCTGGGTGTCCACGGAGAGCACGTCCGACGCCGGGTAGAGCCGGTCCGCCGCGACCTGGTCCGCGAAGCCGCCGGTCTGCAGCAGGTCCGGCGACTTGCCGGCCGCGATCATGTCCTCGACCTTCTTGCCGATCTCGGTCCAGCTGTCCACCTCGACGCTGACCTTGATCCCGGGGTTGGCGGCCTCGAAGGCCCTGGCGACCCCGTCCCAGTAGTGCGCGGAGCCGGTCTCCGCGTTCTCGCCGTAGTCCGCCGCGACCAGCTTGAGGGTGACGGTCCCCTGGTCCTGCCCGCCGCACGCGCCGACCGCGGTGAGTGCCAGGGTTCCGGCCAGCACACTGCCGAGCACACGGGTGGGAACGTGGACGCGCCTGTTCAACGCGGGTACCGCCTTAGGGGGAAGAACTGCCGCCGGAACGAGGGAATCCGGCAGGGGGAGGCGCCACACTGCCAAACCGGCCGTCCACTGGTCCACACCACTGGCCCACCCCGACCCAGTAGTTATCGAAGTGCCCCGGGTCGTTGCACGATGCGCAACACCCACGCCCGCCCACCCCCGGATCACACTCGGACAACCTGGATTCAATCCCCCGGACACCCCGCGTCCGCCCCCGCTCCGGCGACCGCCCCAAACCGCCGCACACCCCCGCAGCTGCGACAAAGCTCACCCCGCATGGACCAGACCAATCCGACAACTGGACTAGACCTCTTCTACCCACCAAGGGAAACTGTCCTCCGTGAAGCACGTCATCGCACTCGATGTAGGCGGCACCGGCATGAAGGCCGCGCTGCTCGCCCAGGACGGCTCCGTGCTGTTCGAGGCACGCCGACCGACCGGGCGGGAGCACGGCACGGACGCCGTCGTCGCCGCCATCCTCGACTTCGCCACCGACCTGGCGGACGAGGGCCGCAGCCGCTTCGGCGTCGCCCCGCTCGCGGCCGGTGTCGCCGTCCCGGGGACGATCGACGAGAGGAACGGCATCGCGGTCTTCTCCGCCAACCTCGGCTGGCGGGACCTCCCCCTGCGCAGGCTCCTCGGCGAGCGCCTGGCCGGCCCCGACGGCAGCGCGATGCCGGTGGCCCTCGGCCACGACGTGCGGTCCGGCGGCCTGGCGGAGGGCCGGCTCGGCGCCGGACGGGGCGTGGACCGCTTCCTGTTCATCGCCCTCGGCACCGGCATCGCCGGCGCCATCGGCATCGGCGGCCGGATCGAGGCCGGCGCCCACGGCTACGGCGGCGAGATCGGCCACGTCGTGGTCCGCCCGGGCGGACCGCCGTGCGGCTGCGGCGCCCGCGGCTGCCTGGAGACGCTGGCCTCCGCCTCCGCCGTCTCCCGCGCCTGGGCCGAGGCCAGCGGCGACCCCGACGCCGACGCGGCATCCTGCGCCGCCGCGGTGGACGCCGGGGACGACCGCGCCCTCGCGGTCTGGCAGCGGGCCGTCGACGCCCTGGCGGACGGCATCATCCTCGCCCAGAGCCTGCTCGACCCGTCCACGGTGATCGTCGGCGGCGGGCTGGCCGAGGCCGGTGACACGCTCTTCGCCCCGCTGCGCGCGGCGGTCACCGAGCGTCTGACCTTCCAGATGCCCCCGGAGGTCGTTCCCGCCATGCTCAAAGACACCGCCGCGTCCCTGGGCGCGGGCCTGCTCGCCTGGGACCTGCTCTCGATGGAGGTGACCGCGTGACCACCGCGGACCGTGACCGTACTGCCCTGGCCGGCGCCCGCCTGGTCCTGCCCGGCGGCGTCGTCGAGGGCGACCGCCTGTCCGTCGTGGGCGAGCGGATCGCCGCCGTCACGAACGCCACGAGCGACGGCGGCACCGAACCCGGCGACCTCGACCTCACCGGGTACACCGTCGTCCCCGGCTTCGTCGACCTGCACGTCCACGGCGGCGGCGGCGCCTCCTACACCTCCGGCATCGCCGAGGAAGCCCTCCTCGCCGCCCGCACCCACCTCGAACACGGCACCACCACCACCGTCGCCTCCACCGTCACCGGCGAGATCGACGACCTCACCCGCCAGGCCGCCGTCCTCGCCGAACTCGTCGAGGACGGCATCCTCGCCGGCATCCACTTCGAGGGCCCCTTCATCTCCCACAACCGCTGCGGCGCCCACCGCCCCGACCTGCTGCGCGACCCCGACCCCGCCCTCGTCCGCAAACTCGTCGACGCCGCCCGCGGCCACGCCCGCATGCTCACCCTCGCCCCCGAACTCCCCGGCGGCCTCGACTCCGTCCGCATGCTCGCCGACCTCGGCGTCATCGCCGCCGTCGGCCACACCGACTCCGACTACACCACCACCCTCCAAGCCGTCGACGCCGGCGCCACCGTCGCCACCCACCTCTTCAACGCCATGCCCGGCATCGCCCACCGCGCCCCCGGCCCCATCGTCGCCCTCCTCGAAGACGACCGCGTCACCGTCGAACTCATCAACGACGGCGTCCACCTCCACCCCTCCGTCCTCGACCTCGCCTACCGCACCGCCGGCCCCACCCGCGTCGCCCTCATCACCGACGCCATGGGCGCCGCCGGCATGGGCGACGGCCTCTACCCCCTCGGCCCCCTCCAGGTCCAGGTCACCGACGGCGTGGCCCGGCTGGTCGAGGGCGGCGCGATCGCCGGCTCCACCCTCACCCTGGACGTGGCGTTCAAGCGCTCGGTGACGGTCAACGGCCTGACCCTCGGCCAGGCCGTCGAGTCGCTGTCGGCGACCCCGGCCCGGCTGCTCGGCCTGAGCGACTCCATCGGCTCGCTGGAGGCAGGCAAGCTCGCCGACCTCGTCGTGGTCGACTCCGACACCTACGACCTGGTCGCCGTCATGCGCCGCGGCCGCTGGATCCTCGGCGCCGACCGCTTCCCCACCGTCAAGCCCGCCTGACCGCTCCGCGCCGGGCCCCGAACGCCGACGGCCGCCCTCCCCCAGCGGGGACGGGCGGCCGTGGTGCGTCCGGCGGGCGGGCGGCTCAGCCGCTCGGCTCCAGGACGATCTGGTCGATCAGGATGGACGCCCCGGCGGGCACCGTGAAGCTCACCGAGTTCGGCCCGGCCTGGAGGCTCGGCAGTATCCAGGTGGTGAACCAGGAGGACGCCGGGTCCTTGGGGGCACCGTACGACTTGTAGGTCACCCCGCTCGGCCAGTCCTTGCCGTTCACCGCCGCGGCGCCCTTGAACTCCCCGGTGCCGGTGTAGTTGTAGTGCACGGTGAGCTTGTACGTCCCGGCCGTGGCGATCTCGCCGTTCCAGGTCACCGAGCCGCCCGGCTGGAGGGTCAGGTAGCTCCCGTCCGCCGACTTGGCGCCCTTGACGCTGTTGCCGGACGGCGCGTTCTGCCCCTGCAGCTGGCCCGCGTCCACGGTCGACGGACCGGCGATCGGGGTGGAGCTGGCCGACGGGGAGCCGCCGGCGGTGGTGTTGGCCGGCCCCGGGGTGGTGGGGCCCGATACGGCGGTGGTGGCGGCGCCGCCCTTGGCGGTCTTGTCGCCGTCCTTGTCACCGCCCGTGGAGAGCGCTATCCCGGCGCCGATCGCGATGGCCGCGACCACGGCGACCGCGCCGATCACCGCGCCCTTGCTGCGGCCGCTGCTCGGCCGCTCGTCCCCCGGCTGCGGCCGGGAGTGCTCGGCGTAGCGGGCCTGCTGGGCGGGCGCGGCGCCGTACTCGGCCTGCTGGGGCACGCCGGGCTGGCCGTACGGGGCCTGCGGCTGACCGCCCGGGTACCCCTGCGGCGGCATCCCCTGCTGGCCGTACGGCTGCTGCTGTTGCTGCGCCCGCGGCGGGTAGCCGTAGCCGTACTGGGTGCGCCCGACCTCCATCGGACGGCTGTACGACGTCCGGGGGACCCCCTGCTGCGGCTCGGCCGGCTGCCCGGTGGAGCCGTCGGCCGGGCGGTAGAGGTAGCCGAACGGGTCGTCGTCCTGCGGGGCACCGCCCCCCTGGCCTTCGGGCATTCCGTTGCTGCCGGCGGTCGTCACGGTGGTCTGCTCCCCCATCCGGTGCGCGCCGCCGGCTGCGGGCGGCGCAGATCATGGACGCTGTCGTACCGGGCACCCTACCTGCCGTACCTGACAGCCGGAAAAGAACCCTTGACAACTCGCGGGTAACCCGGCGTGGCCGGCGGCCCACGGGCCGTCGGTGCCGCGTCGTCCGTCCCCGTCCGGTCCTACGGCCCGCCCTAGCCCGCCCGCCGGTGGGAGCGCTCGCCGCGCGCACCGCGCACCGCGCCGCCGCGGGCGCGCTTCTCGTCGTACATCCGCTCGTCCGCGGTGTGCAGCACCTCCTCGATGCTCATCCCGCAGCCGGCCCAGCCGATGCCGAGGCTCACGCCCACCCGCATCGCCCGCCCGTCGATCCGCATCGGCGGGATGATCGCGTTGCGCAGCCGGTGGGCGAGGTCCTTGGCCTCCTCACGGCCGATGCCGTCGGCCAGCACCACGAACTCGTCGCCGCCGAGCCGGGCCACCGTGTCGCCGTCCCGGACGGCCTGGCTGAGCCGCCGGGCGACCTCGACCAGCACCGCGTCGCCCGCGTTGTGGCCGAACCGGTCGTTGATCGACTTGAAGCCGTCCAGGTCGCAGAAGAGCACCGCGAGGCCCTTGTCCACGGCGGCCGCGCCGCCGGAGCGGAACGGCGCGGACCAGGCCTCGCCGCCCGGCCCGTGGTCGGCCGGGACCACCGCGTGCACGTGCTCCCCGAAGCCCGGGCCGAGACCGGGCGGGCCGCCCTCGGGCAGCCCGTAGCCGTGCACCGCGGCGGCGTACGGGTCCGCGCCCTCCAGCCCGTCGTGCGCCGCGTGCGCGCTGTAGGAGTCCGCCGGGTAGCCGTACGGCGGCGGGTAGGCCGCCTCGGCCGGTCCGGCCGCGGCACCGACCGGCTGCGGCTGGGCGCAGAGCCGGCGGGCCAGCCGGGCCTTGAGCTCGGCGCCGTTGGGCAGGCCGGTGAGGGCGTCGTGGCTGGCCCGGTGGGCGAGCTGGAACTCGTGCCGCTTGCGGTCCTCGATGTCCTCGACGTGGGTCAGCAGGAAGCTGGGGCCCTCGGCCGCGTCCGCCACGATCGAGTTGCGCAGACAGACCCACTGGTAGCCGCCGTCGCGCCGGGAGAGCCGCAGTTCCGCCCGGCCGCTCTCGGCGCTGGTGCGCTCCAGCAGGGCGCGGTCCTCGGGGTGGACGAGGTCGGCGAAGCTCTGCTGGCGCAGCACCGCCCGGGGGCGGCCGAGCAGTCGGCAGAGCGCGTCGTTGACCCTGGTCAGCTGGCCGCGCCCGGCGCCGTGCAGTTCGGTGATGGCCATCCCGCTCGGCGCGTACTCGAAGGCCTGGCGGAAGCTTTCCTCGCTGGCCCGCAGGGCCTGCTGCTCCTTCTCCAGGCGGGCCAGCGCGCGCTGCATCTCGGCCCGCAGCCGGGCGTTGCCGATCGCGATGGAGGCCTGCAGGGAGAACATCTCCAGCGCCTCGCGGGTCCAGGCCCCGGGCCGCTTGCCGCTGCGCGGGCGGTCCACCGAGAGCACCCCGAGCAGGTCGCCGCCGGCGCTGTACATCGGGGCGAGCAGGCCGTCGGCGGGGTGCCAGTCGTTGGCGTACACGGGCAGCGAGCCGTCCCCGATCCAGCGCGGGATGTCGCTGGCGACGGCCCAGCCGCGGTCGTACGGCAGGAAGCGCAGGGTGCCCCAGTGGTCGCTGACGCCGAGCAGCCGGTCCCAGGACTCGCGGGACCCGACCTGGCCGAGCAGCACGGAGGGGCCGCCCATGGGGCTCTCCTCCAGCTCCCAGACGGCCGCCACCACGAGGTCGCCGTCCGGGCGGACCAGGCTGACCGCGGCGGCGTCGAAACCGAGCCCGTGCACCGCGCCCTCGACGACGGCCTGCAGCGTCCCCGCCAGGCTGCGGGCAGCGTTGAGGTCCGCCACGACCCGGTGCAAGGTGCGGAGGGTCGCGAGACGGACGTACGGCTCCGACTCGGCTTCCATGCGGGGGCTCCCCGGCTGCTTCGGATAGTTCTTGATTGGTTATCGTCCGATTGCCAGAAGAACTGAATCACAGGGAGCACAGCGTTCGGCACGCTCGGTCAGCAATAGGACGCCACTTGTGACTTAAATCACACGACACTAATGCGCCCTTAATCAGCTCATCCGCCCCATAGCGGGACATAAAGCGCTATCGGTACTTTTCCCTTGGTCGACCTCATCGGCCGACGACTGAAGCCGGCTGCGCCCGCCGGTCCGTCCGCTTCACCCCTGAGGGTGAGTCCGGACCCCGGCCGCGCCACCGGCTTCGCCACCCGGGTTCGCCACCGGTCCTACGACCAAGGCCCGATGCCGTTCCCCGCGGGTGACGACTACCGTGCGGTACGTGTACCCGTCCCCGCAGCCCGAAGCTGCCCCCCACGCCACGCCCGACGAGTTCCGGGCAGCTCTCTCCCAGCTCGCCGCCGGCGTGAGCCTGGTGACCGTCCACGACCCGGAGGACGGCGAGGACATCGGCATGACCGCCACCTCCTTCCTCTCGGTGTCGCTGGAGCCGCCGCTGGTGCTGATCTCGGTGCGCGAGGACTCCCGGACGGACGAGGTGCTCTCCCGGGTCGACACCTGGGCCGTCTCGGTGCTGACCGAGGGACAGAAGACGATCGGCTCGCGCTTCGCCATGAAGGGCCGGCTCAGCGACCGGCTGCTGTTCGCGGACACCCCGCACCACCGCGGGCCGCGCACCGGCGCCCCGCTGATCGAGGGCGCGCTGGCCACCGTCGAGTGCCGCACCGAGCAGCGGATACCCGCGGGCGACCACACCCTGCTGCTCGGCCGCGTCCTGGAGGCCGCGGTGCCCGCCCCGGACGGCCGTCCGCTGCTCTACTTCCGCGGCGGCTACCGCTCCCTGGGCTGAGCCGGGGCGTGTCCTGCGGAGACGCGCCCTACTCGCCGCCCCGCGGCGACCGGCGGCCCTGCTTCACGTCGGAGCGGTGCTTCTTGTTGAACAGCCGGCGCTCGACCATCCCCCGGCTCGGCTTGGTCGCCCGCCGGGTCTTCGGCGGCGGCGCGCACGCCTCGGTCAGCAGCGCCGACAGCCGGGCCGCGGCCGCCTCCCGGTTGCGCCACTGCGAGCGGAACTCCGAGGCCTGGACCACCAGCACCCGGCCGTCCACCAGCCGCCCGGCCAGCCGTTCCAGGGCACGCCCCTGCCACACCTCGGGCAACGCCTTGGTGGCGGCGAGGTCGAAGCGCAGCTCGACCTTGGAGTCGGAGGTGTTGACGTGCTGGCCACCGGGGCCGGAGGAACGCGAGAAGCGCCAGACGAGCTCGGCGTCGGGGACGACCACCGACCCCCGTACGCGGATGGGCTCAGGCATGCGCCCATCATCCCGCGCCCGCCCCACCCGGTCACGCAGTTATTCGCCCGCTCGCCTCCGGGGCGGATTGCCCGGCGCGGGCAGCGGGCTGCTCGGCTCCGGGCGGCCGGTTACCCGCACCCGCCCCGAACCCCGACAATGGCGTACGTGATCGAGCTCGGCTACTCCCTCTCCAACCGCTTCCCCGACCCTCCGCAGACGGACTACCGCACCGCGTCCGTGCACGCCCTGCGGTACGACCTGTTCTGCGGCGACGTCTACCTGGACGCCGAGGGCGCCGAGCTGTCCACCTCCTGGGGCTGGGTGCCGGTGCTCGACTTCGCCTGGGCGCTGTGCGACATCACCGAGCTGCTGGACCGCGACCCGGGCGGCAGCCGGGCCGCCCGGGTGCAGACCGCCGACCTCGACTTCACCCAGAACACCCACCTGCTGCGCTTCGCCCGCCGCTTCAACTGGGTCGAGGTCACCGCCACCTGGCTGCCGGACGAGCCGACCGCCGTGATCCGCCACAGCGACCTGCGGCGCGAGGCCCGGGACTTCCTCCAGGACACCCTCGCCGACCTGTGCGACATGCACCCCGACCTGGCCGACAACCCGAACATCTGGTCACTGCAGGGCCGGTTCCGCCGGATCTGACCGCGGTCTTTGCCCCGGCTTTGCCCGGCCATTCACGCTTACGAAGAATTCACGGGGCCGGGCGGAACCAAGTCCCGGGAGTATTGCGTTGTCCCGGGGAAAAGCGCACGAAGCGAACGAAGGGACAGCAATCGCCATGCCAGTGAGCCTCTCCAAGGGTGGCAACGTCTCGCTGACCAAGGAGGCCCCCGGCCTGTCCGCGGTCACCGTCGGCCTGGGCTGGGACGTCCGCACCACCACCGGCGCCGAGTTCGACCTCGACGCCAGCGCGATCGTCCTGAACGCGGACGGCAAGGTGCTGTCCAACGCCCACTTCGTCTTCTTCAACAACACCAGCACGCCGGACAACACCGTCGTGCACACCGGTGACAACCGCACCGGCGAGGGCGCGGGCGACGACGAGTCGATCAACGTCAACCTGGCCGGGCTGCCGGCCGAGGCCGTCAAGATCACCTTCCCGGTCACCATCTACGACGGCGTCGCCCGCGGCCAGAACTTCGGCCAGGTCCGCAACGCCTACATCCGCGTGGTGAACGCCGCCGGCAGCGCCGAGATCGCCCGCTACGACCTCTCCGAGGACGCCGCCACCGAGACCGCGATGATCTTCGGCGAGCTCTACCGCAACGGCGCCGAGTGGAAGTTCCGCGCCGTCGGCCAGGGCTACGCCTCCGGCCTGGCGGGCATCGCCCAGGACTTCGGCGTCCAGCTCTGACGCACCCCCTGAGCACCCCCTGACAACGCCGCGGCGCGGGAAGTCGGTCCGACCGGCTTCCCGCGCCGCGGCGTTCGTGCACCCGTCTCAGCGCGAGGCGCGCAGCTCCGGCAGCTGGATCAGCTCGGTCTCGTCCTCCGGCGTCAGGTCCACCACGGTCGGCCCGCCCGGCTGCGAACCGCCCTGCGGCTGCTCGGCGACCGGCTGCGGCTCCCGCCCGCCGTCCCGCACCGCGGCCGACTCCGCCGCCCGGGCCTCGGTCGCGGCCTTCGCGGCCACCGCCTCGTCGCCCACCACGTCCGCCAGGTCGGTCCGCTCGCCCAGCTCGGCGACGCTGCCCACCGCCGGCGCCGGGGCCGCCGGGCGCACCGCCCCGCCCGCACCGCGGCCGAAGAAGCTGAAGCCCTGTCCGCGCGCCTGCCCGGACTGCGCCGGCCGCGGCCGCTGCCGCTCCGCCGGTACGGGCGCCGCGGCCGGTGCGGCCTGCGCCCCGCCGAGCTGACCCACCGTCGCCGTCAGCGCCGGCCGCACCGGCGCGGGCTGCACCGGGGGCGTGGCCACCGGCGCCGCGGCCGGCCTGGGCACCGCGGGGGCCACCGGGGCGGGCACCGCCACCGGCGCGGCCTGGGTCGGGGTCTGGAGCTGGGCCTGGGGCTGGGTCTGGGTCTGGCTCTGGGGCTGGCTCGGGGTCTTGGTCGCCGGGGCGGCGTGCGCCCGCAGCGCGACCTCCGCACCCGCCGTACGGGCCCGCCGCTCCTCCTGCTCGGCCGCACGGCGCTCCAGCAGCCGCAGCACGGCCGCCGCGCGCACGAACGCGGCCGGGCTGGCCGGATACCTGGGACGGCTCGCGGCGAGCGCCCGCTGGGCCGCCTCGGCCTCCTTGAGGGCCTGCTCGGCCACCGACACGGCCCGCTCCCGCAGCAGCCGGGCGATCTCGGTCTCGGCCTTCGCCAGCCGGGACTTCTCCGCGGTCAGCCGCCGCCCGAAGCGGGTGGCCCGCTCCTCGGCGACCTCGGCCGCGTACTCGGCCTCGGCCAGCTGCTCCTCGAACCGCTCCTCGGCGCGCAGCCGCTGCGCCGCGGACATCTCGGCGGCCGCCCGGGCCGCCTTGTCCCGCTGACGCAGCAACAGCGCGAAGCCGAGCGTCGCGATCACCGCCGCGATGCCCACCGAGCGCACCAGGATGGTGTCCTGACTGAAAAGGAGTGCGGCCAGAGCGGCTACCAGCAGTACGCCGGCGGCGGTGGGGGGAAAGACCCGGCCGAGGACGGAGGAATGACGGTGGCGTCCGCGAGACATGCCAAGAAACTAGCGTGCGAATTGGGGCCCTGTCAGCCCAGGGTCCCCTTCCACCCTTGACAGGGGCAGGTTTTTACCGCACGTGCCCGGATTCTCACCCAAGATCACGAAGAAGGCCCTGCTCAGCGGTGGGAGGCCGCCGGACCACTCGGACCGTCGTGGTTCTCGGGCAACTTGCAGACGTGCTGGAGCCAGAGCGCCGCGGCGATCACCGCGGCCCCCGCGAGCACCGCGAACCCGGCCGTGACGGCCTGGTCCTTGCGGGCCGACACGTCCAGCTCCCCCAGCAGGTAGATCCCCGCCCCCGCGTAGATGCCGGTGGCCACCGCCGAGACCAGCGCGCTGGCCTGCCCCAGCACCAGCGCCCGGGCCGCCAGCAGCGGGTCGACCCCCTTGGCGCCGGGCTGCCGCTCACGCGCCGCCTTCAGCCGGGACCGCAGCGACAGCGCGGTCGCCAGCAGGATCACCGCCACCGCCGCCAGAACCACCGGCGCCGCGCCCGGCACGGCCGGCAGCGTGTCCAGGGAGGCCCACAGCTTGGAGCCGGCCCAGGACAGCGCCGTCGTGGCGGCGGTGATGCCGATCAGCAGACGGAGGCGAAGCAGCTTCACTCGGAGGAGGTCCTTCCCGGGGTACCAGAGCCGGCCGGCCGCCAGGTGACCCGACGCGGCGGCGCCAGGCCACCGTACCGGGCCCGGCCGGGCGGACACCCGCACGAACGGCGGACACCTACTGGTACGGCCGGGCCCCCGGCCGAGTTCCCCCGGCTGTTACTCGCCCACTCGCCTCCGGGCCGCTCGGATCCGGCGCCGACGGTCGGCGCTCCAAGGCCCTCGTCCCTCGGGCCTCCTCGCTTCTCCCTTTCGGCACCGGCGCGCCCCTTCAGCTCGGGGCGGGCACTCGCCCACTCGCCCATGACGCGGCTCGGGGCAGGTGGCGCCGACGGCCTACTCCGGCAGCGTCAGCCGGATGTCCTCGCGGCGGACCACGCCCTGCGCGTCCGGGCCGCCGAGCGCCTCCAGCAGCGCGTCGACCCGCCCGTGCCCGGGCACCTCGGCCTCCGGCTGGGCGTCCAGCCAGGGGGCGAGCACGAAGGCCCGCTCGTGCGAGCGCGGGTGCGGCAGCAGCAGCTGCGGGTCGTCGCTGAGCTCGCCCTCGTAGGTCAGGATGTCGACGTCCAGGGTGCGCGGGCCCCAGTGGACCGTCCGCACCCGGCCGAAGGCGTCCTCGATCGCGTTGCCGCGCTCCAGCAGGTCCCGCGGCGGCAGCGAGGTGCGCAGCACGACGACGGCGTTGTAGTAGCTGGGCTGCTCCTCGGGGCCGCCGACGGCCTCGGTCTCGTAGACCGCGGACACCGCCTTGATCCTCAGCCCCGGGGTGTCGGCGAGGGCGTCCACGGCACCCTGCAGGGTGTCCAGCCGGTTGCCCAGGTTGCTCCCCAGCGCGATCACCGCGCAGCGCTGGCTGTGCAGGGTCGTGTCGGCGGAGTCCACCCGGCTCTCCAGGTCGAACGCGTTCGGCGTGGCGGTCGGGTCGTCGCTGCTCATCGAAAAGGTTCCCTCTGCATCGGATACCGGGCGCGCGGTGGGGGTCATGCGCGGCCCCGGTGGATGGTCACGGTCACGTCGTCGAACGGCACGGTGATCGGGGCGTCCGGCTTGTGCACGGTGACCTCGACCTCCTCGACCGCTTCGTGCTTGAGGCACTGGTCGGCGATCCGCTGGGCCAGGGTCTCGATCAGGTCGACCGGCTCCCCGGCGATGATCGCGGTGACCTCCTCGGCCACGATGCCGTAGTGCGCCGTGCGGGTGAGGTCGTCTCCGGACGCGGCGGGGCGGGTGTCCAGGTAGAGCACGAGGTCGACCACGAAGGTCTGGCCCTCGACGCGCTCCCGCTCGAAGACGCCGTGGTGGCCCCGGGCTCGCAGCCCCCGCAGGGTGACGCGGTCCAGCAAACGAATCACTGCTCCCAGTCGGACGGGCCCCGCCCGGTGAAAGGCATGGACGGGCAGGGCGAAGGCGGGCAGCACGCCCGCCACTCCGTTTCGAATCTACCCGCGAGCACGGACAACGCCTGACCGTCCTACCCGGCACCGAACGGCGCCACGCGCGCCGGAATGGCGATTGACGTGAACGTTCGGTGACCACTCGGGAATTCCCGGGCGGCGCACCGGCACCGTATTCCGGCAGCCGCCGGAATCAGTCCTCGTCGTCCTCGTCACCGCTGGTCAGAACGGGTGAACCGTGGTGCGACCAGAGCTTCCACCCGGCCGGGGTACGACGGAACAGATTCGTCGACACGACCTTTCCGCCGACCAGCGGTCCGAGTTCGCCCTCCTCCTCCGCCTCGCCCCCGGACAGGATGTTCTCGGTGCACGTGACAAGGGCCACATCACCGTGGACCTCGGCCTCGACATCGGTCAGGAAGAACTGGATGTACTCGGTGTTCATCATGATGAGCATGTACGAACGGGTCACCTGCGCCCGGCCGCGCAGCACCGGCCAGCCGGGGTGCACGCACACCACGCCGCCCTTGTCGTCGGCGTCCGCGGCGCCCAGCCAGGCGCCCTCGACCGCTTCCAGGTCCCCCCGTTCCAGCGCCTCGTAGAGCGCTCGGTTCGCCGCCAGCACGGCCTCCAGGTCCGCCTCGCGGGCCCGTCCGGCCGTTCCGCCGCTCAACCTGCCGTCACCTGTCACAGACCCTCCCTCACCCCTGCCGCGCCGCGCGCTGCCAAGCCGCGACCACCCGGACGGCGTCCGCCGTGCCGGACACGTCGTGCACCCGCACCGCCCAGGCTCCGGCCCGGGCCGACAGCACCGACACCGCGGCCGTCGCGTCGTCGCGCTCCCGGGCCGGGCGCAGTTCCCCGGTTGCCGGGTCGGCGAGCAGCGTACCCAGGAACCGCTTGCGCGAAGCCGCCACGAGGACGGGACGGCCGAGCGCGGTGAGCGCGTCCAGCCGGCCGAGCAGCGCCCAGTTGTGCTCGGGGGTCTTGGCGAAGCCGAGCCCCGGGTCGAGGATCAGCTGGTCCTCCTTGACCCCGGCGGCCAGCAGCGCGTCCACCCTGGCGGTCAGCTCGGCGACCACGTCCCGCACCACGTCGTCGTAGACGGCCAGCGCGTCCATGTCGGCGGACTGCCCGCGCCAGTGCATCACCACGAAGGGCGCGCCGGTCTCGGCGACCACCCGGGCCATCGCCGGGTCGGCCAGGCCGCCGGAGACGTCGTTGACGACCACGGCGCCGGCCTCCACGGCCCGCTCGGCGACCGAGGCGCGCATGGTGTCCACCGAGACCATCACCCCGGCGTCGGCGAGCTCGCGCACCACCGGGATCACCCGGCGCAGCTCCTCCTCCTCGGGCACCCGCTGCGAGCCCGGCCGGGTGGACTCGCCACCGACGTCCACCAGGTCCGCGCCGCGGGCGCGCAGGGCGAGCCCGTGCGCGATCGCCTTGGCGGGGTCGTGCCAGAGCCCGCCGTCCGAGAAGGAGTCGGGCGTGACGTTGACCACGCCCATCACGGCGCAGCGCTCGAGCCGCGGCAGACCGGCCGGCAGGGTGAAGGACGGCGTTTCGCTCATGCGCCCATTATCGAACGGGGCCCCCGCCGGGGATTCCCGGCGGGGGCCCGTTTCGGAGCTCCGGTGCCTCAGGCGGCCTCGGTGACCTCGCGGGTCGACGGCACCGGCATCAGGCCCTCGCGCTGGCGCTTGCGGCCGAAGCGCGGCATGCCGAGCGTGATGAAGGCCTCCGCCTGCATCGCGGCGAAGCCGATCCGCGGCAGGTCCCGGGTGTTCGGGAAGACCAGGAAGCGCGGCTCCCACTCGGGCTGGAACTTGGCGTTGAACTTGTACAGCGACTCGATCTGGAACCAGCGCGACAGGAAGACCAGCAGTCCGCGCCAGGCGCGCAGCACCGGGCCGGCGCCGATCCGCTCGCCGCGGGCCAGCGCCGAGCGGAACATCGCGAAGTTGAGCGACACCCGGCGGATGCCCATGGCGCCCACCGCCTGCAGGGCGGCGACGATCAGCAGCTCGTTCAGGCCCGGGTCGGCGGCGCGGTCGCGGCGCATCAGCTCCAGCGAGATGCCGTCCGGCCCCCAGGGCACGAAGTGCAGCACGGCCTTCAGGTCGTCGCCGCTCTCGCCCTCCTCCGGGTCCTTGTGCGCGGTGACCACGACGCAGTCGTCGTCCAGCGGGTCGCCGAAGCGGCCCAGCGCCATCGAGAAGCCGCGCTCGGTGTCGGTGCCGCGCCAGCGGGCGGCGGCGTCGGCGATCCGGTACTTCTCCTCCGCGGTGAGCTCGGAGACCCGGCGCACCTTGCAGGAGTAGCCGTTGCGCTCGATGCGCTTGACCATCTGGCGGACGTTGCGCATGGCCCGGCCGGAGAGCGAGAAGGTGGAGGTGTCGACGATCGCCTCGTCGCCCAGCTCCAGCGCGTCCAGGCCCGCCTCGCGGGTCCAGACCTCGCCGCCGACCTCGCTGCAGCCCATCACGGCCGGCACCCAGGCGTGCTCGCGGGCCTCGGCCATGAACACCTTGATCGCGCCCGGCCAGGCCTCGACGTCGCCGACCGGGTCACCGGAGGCGAGCATCACGCCGGAGACCACCCGGTAGGAGATCGCGGCCTTGCCGGTGGGCGAGAACAGCACGCTCTTGTCGCGGCGCAGCGCGAAGTAGCCCAGCGAGTCGCGCTCGCCGTGCCGCGCCAGCAGCTCGCGGACCTTCGCCTCGTCCTCCTCGGTGAGCTCGGGCTTCGGCTTGCCCGGGCGCAGCGCCAGGTAGGCGGTGGTGAAGGCGGTCAGCAGGCCGAGCCCGCCGAGCAGGTAGGCGACCAGGTCGGACATCCGCACGTTGGTGTAGCGGACCGGGCCCTCGAAGCCGAGGAGTCCGTAGCCGACGTGCTGCAGGCGCTCGCTCAGGCCCGGGTGGCCGATCTCGTACTTGGTGCGGGTGCTCACGATCAGCAGGCCGAGCAGCACGCTGAGGAGGCCCATGACGACCAGGTTGACCACGGCCCGCCAGCGGGTGCGCGGGTCGGCCTTGGCGTAGAACTCGCGCTGGTGGACCAGCATCACGGCGAGGACGAGCAGCGAGACGACCGCCGGGCCGACCTGGTGCCAGCGCACGATGTGCAGCGCCGCGCCGACCGGCAGCAGCACGCACACCGCCCGCCAGGCCCGCCGCTTGCGCCGGCGCAGCGCGTGGGCCAGCGGCACCAGCAGGATGCCGACCATCAGCGTGCCGACCGCGGCCAGGCTGGTGGTCCCGCCCGGGAGCTGCCCGGCGAAGGTGTGCATCTTGGTGTGCCGGAGCTTGGGGAACACCGCGCTGGCGATGTCCACCAGCCCGATCAGCAGACAGGCGTAGCCGACCGCGCCGGGGAGCCACGCCCTCGGAACAGCGGCCGCCTGGGTGCGCAGCGTCTGCAGGCCGCGACGACGGCGCGGCGGCTGCTCGGGGCTCGGCTCAACGGACACGGGAACGCTCATGGAAGCTCAGCGTAGAGGCTGCGGTGGGGTGTCCCGTCCCTCCGGGGGAGGACGCGTGATGGACCTTCATGCCTATTCCTTCATCAGGCAATGCGCATACCAAGGACCCGGAAACGGTCGGTAAACCGGGACCGTGGACGCGCTGCGGGTTGAGCCGGCGGTGGGAGCCTGGGGATCGCCGCAGCGTGGCGCGGCAAGACCCTCCGGGACGCTTTACGTACGGTGGACGCCGCATTCTAGGGTGCCGGTTGCCTGCGACCTCCCCCCGCCCTCCGGCCTCCGCCCGAGCGCCCGGACAGCCTAGCCGCGGTGGCCCCGCCTGACGGACCGCCAGACGATGAAGCCTGCACCGACAGTGTCCCACCGGAAGGCCGACGGCATGGAACTGACCAGCGACGCGCTGGTGAACTCGCTGCTCGCACTCGGCGCCGCGGCGCTGGTCACCACCCTGTGGATCTGGCCCCGGCTGGCGCGGCAGCGCCCCCTGCCGGTGCTCGGCCGGATCGGCCTGCTGACGGTCGTTCAAGCCTCCATCGTGGCGGTGCTCGCGCTCGCGGTGAACAACTCTTTCGGGTTCTACACGTCCTGGGACGACCTGCTCGGAACCAGCGGCACCAAGCTCGCGCTGACCAGCAACGAGAACCACAAGGGCGGCACCCCGGTCACCGACGCGCTGCTCCAGCCCACCGGCGAAGGCGGCCTGGAGACGGTCACCAACCTGCCGAAGGGGCCGCCCGAGGAGGTCGGCAAGGTCGAGTCGGTCCGGGTCAGCGGCCAGGAGTCGGGCCTGTCCGACCAGATGTTCGTCTACCTGCCGCCCGAGTACTTCGACCCGAAGTTCGCCCTGATCCGTTTCCCGGTCCTGCTGGCCATCGCCGGCTACCCGGGCACGACGGTCAACCTGCTCAAGGAACTGCCGTTCGGACAGTCCGCGATCGACCTCATGCACACCGGCAAGATGCCACCGACCGTCCTGGTGATGGCCCGCCCGACAGTGGTGCCGTCCCGGGACACCGAGTGCGTGGACGTCCCCGGCGGGCCGCGCACCGAGACCTGGTTCGCCAAGGACGTGCCCGAGGCCGTCCGGTCCGCCTACCGGGTCGGCCGTACGGCCGGCTCCTGGGCCGCGTTCGGTTACTCCACCGGCGGCAGCTGCGCGCTGCGGCTGGCGATGCGGTTCCCCGGCGTCTTCGGCGGCGCGGCGAGCCTGCACGGCGACTTCACCGTGCGCCAGGACAACTACACCGGCGGCGATCTCTTCAACGGCGACAAGGCGCTGGCCCAGCAGCACGACCTCGGCTGGCGCTTGCAGAACCTGCCGGTCCCGCCGCTCAACCTGCTGGTGGTCTCCACCCGGACGGAGGGCGACTTCCCGCAGACCGTCCAGTTCGTCGACCAGGCCGCCAAGGTCTCGGCGGCCAACCCGCAGTTCAAGGTCGACTCGCTCTACCTGGACGACGGCGGGCACAACTTCGACAGCTGGACCAAGGAGCTGCCGGCCACCCTCGAATGGCTGGGCACCCACCTCGGCTAACGCGTGCGGGTGATTACCCGCCGGTCGGCCCGCCCGGTCGCGGGCCCGGGGGAACGTATCGCGGCCGTCCGCCCGCCACTCCCGGCGGGCGCCGCCCCGGATCCGCGCAGGAGGCGCCGTGCTGAGCACCAGATCGCTCTTCAACGAGATCTACCGGAACGACCAGGCGTACCAGCTGTTCTGCAGCATCGCGGCCGGTGGCGAGGACCAGGGCGGCTGGGAGAACGAGCGAATCACCGCCCTCACCCCGGACCCGGTGCTCGCGCCGAAGGTCGCCCGGCACGGCGCCGACGAGCGCAAGCACGGCCGGATCTTCACCCAGCTGCTGAACAAGCGCGGCCTGCCCAAGGTGCCCGTCCCGGACGACGCCGACTACTGCATGCTGCTGGAGCGCCAGGGTGTCGGCCTCTCCCACGAGCGGCTGAACAGCGACGTGCCGCTGACCGAGCGCGAGATCATCACCTACCTCGCGCACAGCCGGGTCACCGAGCAGCGCGCCGCCGAGCAGATGCGCCAGCTGGTCAAGGTGTACGGGGACAACCCCGAGCTCGGCCGGGCGATGCGGATGATCTCCGCCGACGAGGACAACCACCTCGCGTACTGCCACGAGGAGCTGCTGCGGCTGCGGGCCCAGGGCCACGGCCCGTACATCCGGCACACCCTGGAGACCAGCGCCCGCGGCGAGATCCGCACCCACCGGGACGTCGGCCTCGCCGTCACCGCCCGGATGGCCCGGATCCTGCGCTGGCCGCGCTGGCAGCTCGCCGTGGTCACGTTCGGGGTGCACGCGCTCTACCTGTACGACCGCGCATTCGGCTGGCGCCGGATGGTCACGCTGCGGATGCCCGAGCGCCGCAACGCAATGGGCACCCCGGCTCCGCCGCACGCGAAGACCGAGGTGCCCTGAGGAGTCCTGCCCGCGGCTCCCGGCCGTTCGGCGGCCGGGAGCCGCCGTCGACCGGTGCCGCCGTCGAGCGGTGCCGCCGGGTGCCGCTAGCGGCCGATGATGAGGCTCATCGCCTCGGCCCGGGTGGCCGGGTCGCGCAGCTGGCCGCGCACGCACGAGGTGATGGTCTTGGCGCCGGGCTTGCGGATGCCGCGCATCGACATGCACATGTGCTCGCACTCGACCACGACGATCGCCCCGCGCGGCTCCAGGATCCGCATCAGCGCGTCGGCGACCTGGCTGGTCAACCGTTCCTGCACCTGCGGCCGGCGGGCGTACACGTCGACCAGCCGGGCGAGCTTCGACAGCCCGGTGATCTTGCCGCTGGGGGACGGGATGTACCCGACGTGGGCCACGCCGCGGAACGGCACCAGGTGGTGCTCGCAGACCGAGGTCAGCTCGATGTCCTTGACCAGCACCATCTCGTCGTGGCCGAGGTCGAAGGTGGTGGTGAGGACGTCCTCGGGCTCCTGCCACAGGCCCGCGAATATCTCCTTGTAGGCACGCGCCACCCGGGCCGGGGTCTCCAGCAGGCCCTCCCGGTCCGGGTCCTCCCCGACGGCGAGCAGCAGCTCGCGGATGGCGTTCTCGGCCCGCTTCTGGTCGAAGAACCCGACGGCGGGCGGACCGTCGAGCGTCACCGGGTCGATCATGCGGGGCCTCGCTTAGATGTGTGAAGACTCTGGCTGAACAGCACGGATGCCGCGCCTCCAGGGTACAAACCCTGGTGACGCGGCAACCATTCCCTACGGGACCGGGGGTCAGCCCTCGACCGGCGGCTCGGTGGCCGGCAGCGGCGGGAGCTTCACGACGTCCATCGGAGCGGTGTCACCGGCGGCGGCGCCGTTGGTGAGCGCGAGCTCCTTGGGGGACTGCACCGGAGGCCGGGTGGACGGCGTACGACGGGTGGAACCCGTCCAGGCCGGCCGGGCCGGGCGCTTGACGATCGGCGCGAAGATCTCGGCGATCTGCTCCTTGTTCAGGGTCTCCTTCTCCAGGAGCTCCAGGACCAGGTTGTCGAGCACGTCGCGGTTCTCGACCAGGATCTCCCAGGCCTCGTTGTGCGCGCTCTCGATGAGCTTCTTGACCTCTTCGTCGACCAGCGCGGCGACCTCTTCCGAGTAGTCGCGCTGGTGGCCCATCTCACGGCCCAGGAACGGCTCCGCGTTGTCGGAGCCGAACTTGATCGCGCCCAGACGCTCGGTCATGCCGTACTGGGTGACCATGGCCCGCGCCGTGGCGGTGGCCTTCTCGATGTCGTTCGAGGCACCGGTGGTCGGGTCGTGGAAGACCAGCTCCTCCGCCGCGCGCCCGCCCAGCATGTAGGCGAGCTGGTCGAGCATCTCGTTGCGGGTGGTGGAGTACTTGTCCTCCTCCGGCAGCACCATGGTGTAGCCGAGGGCGCGGCCGCGGGACAGGATCGTGATCTTGTGCACCGGGTCGCTGTACTGGCAGGCCGCCGCGACCAGGGCGTGACCGCCCTCGTGGTACGCGGTGATCTTCTTCTCCTTGTCGGACATGATCCGCGTGCGCTTCTGCGGACCGGCCACGACGCGGTCGATCGCCTCGTCCAGGATGTTGTTGTCGATCAGCTTCTTGTCCGACCGGGCGGTCAGCAGCGCCGCCTCGTTGAGGACGTTCGACAGATCGGCACCGGTGAAGCCGGGGGTGCGCTTGGCGACGGCCGAGAGGTCGACGTCGGGCGCGATCGGCTTGCCCTTCTGGTGCACCTTGAGGATGTCCAGCCGGCCCTGGAGGTCGGGGCGCTCCACCGCGATCTGGCGGTCGAAACGGCCCGGGCGCAGCAGCGCCGGGTCCAGGATGTCGGGGCGGTTGGTCGCGGCGATCAGGATCACGCCGCCCTTGACGTCGAAGCCGTCCATCTCGACCAGCAGCTGGTTGAGGGTCTGCTCGCGCTCGTCGTGACCGCCGCCCAGACCCGCACCGCGGTGCCGGCCGACGGCGTCGATCTCGTCGACGAAGACGATCGCCGGGGCGTTCGCCTTGGCCTGCTCGAAGAGGTCGCGGACCCGGCTGGCGCCGACACCGACGAACATCTCGACGAAGTCGGAGCCGGAGATGGAGTAGAACGGCACCCCGGCCTCGCCCGCGACGGCACGCGCCAGCAGGGTCTTGCCGGTCCCGGGCGGGCCGTAGAGCAGCACACCCTTGGGGATCTTGGCGCCGACGGCCTGGAACTTGGCCGGCTCCTGCAGGAACTCCTTGATCTCGTGGAGCTCCTCGACCGCCTCGTCCGCGCCGGCGACGTCGGAGAAGGTGGTCTTGGGGGTGTCCTTGGTCAGCAGCTTGGCCTTGGACTTGCCGAACTGCATGACGCGGGAGCCGCCGCCCTGCATCTGGTTCATCAGGAACAGGAAGACCAGGACGATGATCACGATCGGCAGCATCGACAGCAGCAGGCTGACGAAGGTGCTCTGCTTCTCCGGGCTGACGGTGTAGCCCTCGGCGAGCGTGCTCGAGTCCTTGTCGTTGATCTGGGCCTGCAGCTTGTCGGCGATCGCGACACCCTGGTCGCCGATGTAGGAGGCCTGGAACTTGGTGCCGGACGGGGTCTTGCCCGTACCGGCGTTGGGCAGCGTTGCGCCGTCCTTCAGCTGGATCTTGATCGTGTTCGAGTCACCGGTGGTGATCTGCGCCGACTTGACGTTGTGCGCGTCGATCGCCGCCACGACCTGGCCGGTGTCCACCGTCTTGTAGCCGTTCGAGTCCGAAACGACCTGCATAAGTACGATGACGGCGAGGACGGCCAGCACGATCCACATGATCGGCGCACGGAAGTATCGCTTGACGTCCATCCATGCGGGGCGTTGCCGCCCCGTCCCTCCTGCCACTCAACGGCGCCGTGTGGCTGAAGGCCGCGGCGCGTCCGGTCGGTTGCTCATGTGAAGAGCGGTTTATTGGACCGTACCGCAGTCGGACCCGCCCATGGCGGGAGCACGGCGACACGGTTTCGGTTCTTTGTCCCCCCGGTCCAACGGGCGGGAACGGTCTACTGTTCCCGCCCATAGCCCGAACGGGTCCCTCAGCCGCCGTAGACGTGCGGGGCGAGGGTACCGATGAAGGGCAGGTTACGCAGCTTCTCCGCGTAGTCCAGGCCGTAGCCGACCACGAACTCGTTCGGAATGTCGAACCCGACGTACTTCACGTCGATCTCGACCTTGGCCGCGTCCGGCTTGCGCAGCAGGGTGCAGACCTCGAGCGAGGCCGGACCGCGCGAGCCCAGGTTGCCCAGCAGCCAGGACAGGGTCAGGCCGGAGTCGATGATGTCCTCGACGATCAGGACGTCACGGCCGGCGATGTCGGTGTCCAGGTCCTTGAGGATCCGGACCACACCGGAGGACTTGGTGCCCATCCCGTACGAGGAGACGGCCATCCAGTCCATGGTGACCTGCGAGTGCAGGGCACGGGCGAGGTCGGCCATGACCATCACGGCACCCTTGAGGACGCCGACGATCAGCAGGTCCTTGCCTGCGTAGTCCCGGTCGATGCGCTCGGCCAGCTCCAGGAGCTTGGCGTCGATCTCGTCCTTGCTGATGAGCACCTTCGCGAGGTCAGCGCCCATGTCGTTCTGGTCCACCGGGGATACGTCCTCAAACGTTCGGGGTCTTTGTGGCCGGCGGCCGGCCACCCCGGGGCATGCCTAGCCCGTCAGTCGCCCTGCCGCCGAAAGACCAGCGTGCCACACCTGCGGGTGGCCTCGACGCCCCCGGGTAGGTGCAGCGGCCCCTGGCCGCGCCATCCGGTGACCAGCAGGTCGATGGTCTCCAGGTGCCGGGCGAACAGGTCCCCGGCCGGGCAGCCCGCGCGCAGCGCCGCCCGGCGCAGCACCCGGCGGCGTACGGCCGGCGGCAGTTCGGCCAGTTTCGCGGCGTCCAGGGCGCCTTCCCCCGTACGGAGGTCGCGTTCGGCCAGAGAGGCCCACTGGTCGAGGGCGTCGGCGTCGTCGCGGAACAGCCGGGCGGTGCGGGCCAGCGCCTCGACCACTCCGCCGCCCAGGTGCTTCTCCAGCACCGGCAGCACCTCGTGGCGGACCCGGGAGCGGGTGTAGGCGGGATCACAGTTGTGCGGGTCGTCCCAGACCGGGATCGACTGGGCGGAGCAGGCCTGCCGGGTGGCGGCCCGGTCGAGCTCCAGCAGCGGACGGCGGTAGCGGCCCTTCTGGGCCGGCATCCCCGCCAGCGAGCGGGCGCCCGAGCCGCGGGCCAGGCCCAGCAGCACGGTCTCGGCCTGGTCGTCCCGGGTGTGGCCGAGCAGGACGGCGATCGCACCGAGCCGCTCGGCGGCCTCGTCCAGGGCGGCGTAGCGGGCGTCCCGGGCGGCCGCCTCCGGGCCGCCGGCGCGGCCGACGCGCACCGGGACCGCCTCGACCGGGTCGAGGCCGAGCGAGCGCAGCCGTTCGGCCACCTGGTCGGCGCGCTCGGCGGAGCCGGGCTGCAGGCCGTGGTCGACGGTGACGGCACCGACCCGCAGGCCGATCTTGGGGGCCTCGAAGGCGGCGGCGATGGCCAGCGCCATCGAGTCCGCGCCGCCGCTGACGGCGACCAGGACCAGCGGCGAGCCGGGCGCGGCCGGGGTGCGGGGCAGACCGGACGGGTGGCGCGCGGCGTTGCCGATCAGGGTGGTGCCGACGGCGGCACCGACCAGCGGCGCCCCGGCCGGACGCTCACGGGGTTCGCGCACCGGCGCGGTGAAGGTGGAACCGGCCTCGGCGGCGAGGTCGGTGAGCGTGCGGCGAACGGCCAGGCGTATCGCGGCGACAGCGGGGTGAGGGCCCACGGCGGACGACTCCTCGACGGAGGGGACAGGACTGCGGCGGGCGGCGTTGACCGCGCACCTGCGTGAGCGCCCTGTTACCGGGCGCTCACAGATGGTGGCAGAAAGGAGCCACCCGCTACGCCACCCGCGCCACCGGTACGACCACCGTCCCACGTTCGGGTGAATGAAGAAACGCTTCTTCACTCGCGATATGCCCGATTGGACCACTCGTACGAGCGGGTTTGACCGCCCCGCGCCGCTTGCCGCCCGGCTCGGGGCGTCACGAGGCCGCAGCGCCCCGGTTTCGCGGCGTCACGGCGTCACGGCGTCACGAACGGGCGCTCAGCGCGCCACCCGGGCGACCCAGGCGGCCGGGTCGTGGATCTCCTCCTTGGTCGGCAGGGTGTTCGGGGAGGTCCACACCCGGTTGAACCCCTCCATGCCGACCTGCGCCACCACCCCGCGCACGAACACCGCGCCGTCCTGGTACTGGCGCAGCTTGGCGTCCATGCCCAGCAGCCGGCGCAGCAGCAGGTCCAGCCGGTTCGCGCCGCGGTCCCGGCGCTGCTGGAACTTCTCCCGGATCTCCGCGACCGTCGGCACCACGGCCGGGCCGACGCCGTCCATCACCACGTCCGCGTGACCCTCCAGCAGCGACATCACCGCCGTCAGCCGACCGAGGATCTCGCGCTGGGCGGGCGACTGGACGATCTCCATCAGGTTCGACGAGGAACCCTCCCGGCCGCCGAGGCCCGGCAGCCCGCCGAGCGAACCCGCCGCGTCCCGCAGCCGGTCCAGCAGCGCGCCCGGGTCGACGTCCGTCTCGGAGAGGAAGGACTGCACCTCGGACTGGATGTGGTCACGCAGCCACGGCACCGCGGTGAACTGCGTCCGGTGCGTCTCCTCGTGCAGGCAGACCCAGAGCCGGAAGTCGGACGGGTCGACGTCCAGTTCCCGCTCGACGTGCACGATGTTCGGCGCCACCAGCAGCAGCCGGCCCGGCCCCGGGCCCTCCGGCCCCAGCCGCGGCTTGTCGAACAGCGCCGCCGGACTGTCCGGGGCCTCCAGCGAGGGCTCCGCCGGGGCGAAGGTCTCGTACTGGCCCAGCACCTTGGTCGACAGGAACGCCAGCAGCGCCCCCACCTCGATACCGGTGGCCTTCTCCCCCACCGTGCCGAACACGCCGGCCGCCGCGCTGTTCGCCCGGCGCGCCTGCAACTTCTCCACCAGCGGCTGGACGACCGTGCGGAAACCCGCCACGTTGGCCCGCACCCAGCCGGGGCGGTCCACCACCAGCACCGGCGTCGCCGCGGCCTGCGCCAGGCTCGACGACTGCATGCCGGTGAACGCCCGTACGTGCTCCTCCGCCTCCAGGGCGTGCCGGCGCAGCTCGGCGACCACCGCCGCCGCTTCCTCCCGGCTCACCTCGGGCCCCGGCCGAACCAGCCTGGTCGCGGTTGCGACCGCGAGATTCCAGTCGACCATGTCAGCACCGCCGCTCGCGCTCGTCATGCCCTCACCGTACGTGCTCCCCACCACCTACGGCAGCCACCCGCCGCGAACACCTCCGCCCCGACCCCCCGGCACACCCCGGCGGCGACCCCGCGCACCCGGCAACTCGGCTGCGGCGGCGGCCGGATGACGCTCCGCACCAGCCGACCGGCACACCCGCGAGGGACACCCCGCGCCCTGCGCCACAGGGGCCGATCGGCGCCTCCCGCACAGGCCACTCGGTGCCCGGCGCGAAGCCCTCCGGGTACGCCCACAGGCGGCGGCCGGATGACGATCCCCACCGGCCGACCCCGGCCCGGACAGGAGTCATCCGAACCGGGCGAACCCAGACGAGCCCGCGAGGCCCGGCCAGGCCTCCGCAGGCCCGACGGCCGCCGAGACCCCGGCCCGGACAGGAGTCTCCCGGGGCACCGAGGCAGACGGAGTCAGTGGCAGCCGCAGGTGGCGAGGCGGGCGGCGATGCGGTCCATGGCGGCGCGGGTGGTGTCGGCGGGGGCGGTGTCGGGGGTGCGGGTCATGACGGCGAAGGCCAGGAGGCGCCCGTCGGCGTCGACGACGGTGCCGGCAAGGGTGTTGACGCCGCTCAGGGTGCCGGTCTTGGCGCGGATCAGGCCGGCCGCGGCGGCCGCGCCGGAGGCGGAGCCGTAGCGCTTGCCGAGGGTGCCGGTGAAGCCGGCGACCGGGAGGCCGGTGAGGACCGGGCGCAGGGCGGGGTGCTGCTCGGAGGCGGCCAGGGAGAGCAGCCGGACCAGGACGACGGGCGGGATCAGGTTGTCCCGGTGCAGTCCGCTGCCGTCGTTGAGGACCACGTCGCCCATCGGCACGCCGAGTCGGACGAGCTCCTGGGTGACGGCGGCGGCCGCCCCCTCGAAGGAGGCCGGCTGGTGCGCGGCGAGCGCGACCTGACGGGCGATCGCCTCGGCGAGCTGGTTGTCGGAGGTGGTCAGCAGGCGCTCGACCAGCCGACCGAGCGTGGGCGAGTCGACCCGGCCGAGGACGGGCGCGTCGGCGGCGGCCGGGGCCTCGGTGGGCTTGGCCCCGCCCTCCACGGTGATGCCCCGGGCCTTGAGCAGGCCGGCGAAGGCCTCGGCGGCGGCGAGGGCCGGGTCGGTGACGCGGGCCGGCGCGTCCGCTCGGCTCTTCGGGTCCACCTTGGCCTCGTCCACCATCAGCGGGACGACCAGGGCGATGTTCTCACCGTCGTGGTTCTTGTGCCGCGGGTTGCCCGCGTACATCGACAGGTCGTAGTCGAGCTTGACCGAGCTGGTGCCGGCCGCGGTGAGGGTGTCGGCGGTCTGCCGGGCGAGGGCCTCCAGGGAGGCTGGGGCGGTGTCGGCGTCGGCGGGCTGTCCGCCGATCTGCACCTGGTCGGCGGGCAGTGCGGTGAGCGTCGGGTCGCCGCCGCCGACCAGGGTGATCGTGCCCGGAGCGGCACCGCGGACCACCTTGGTGGTCAGCCGGGTGTCACCGGGGATCAGGGACAGGGCCGCGACCGAGGTGGCCAGCTTGGTGGTGGAGGCGGGGGTGGCCGCGGTGTTCTCCCCGGAGCCGTACAGGAGTTGGCCGCCGGCGGCGTCCGCGACGGCGTAGGTGACGTCTCCGAGGCCGCGGTCCGCGAGGGCGGCGGCGAGGGCCTGCTGGAGGCCCTGCGTGGTGGGGACGGCGGCCTGCGGGCCGTCCTCGGCGGCGGCCAGGACGGCGCCCTGCGCGGGGGCCGGGCGCGCGGCGGACGCGGCACCGCCGGCGCCGGGGGTGGCGGCGGGCGCTCCGGAGCGGCGGGTGGGCGTGGTGCCGGGGCTCTCGCCCGACCCGGCCTTCGGGCCGTTCTTCCCGTGCTCGCCCTTCTTGCCCTCGTGGCCGCCCTGGCCGCCCTGGCCGCCCTGGCCGTCGCGGTCCTCGTCCTCGCCCTGCCCGGCGCTGTGCCCGCCCGGGGGCGGGGAGGGCTGCGCGTACGCACCGCCCGAGGTCAGGACCGTTCCGGCGACCAGCAATGCCGCACCGAACAGCCCGGCGGCCGTCCCCCGGCGGCGGCGAGCCGCGCCTCCCCCTGCTCCCACCGACCGGCCCCTTTCCCGAGCACTCACTCCCGTAGGAGACACTTGGATTCTGTCAGTCCCTACCTTGGAGGAACCGTTGGAGTTCGACGTCCTTATCGAAATCCCGAAGGGCTCTCGTAACAAGTACGAGGTCGACCACGAGACCGGTCGTCTGCGGCTCGACCGGATGCTCTTCACCTCGACCCGCTACCCGGCCGACTACGGCTACGTGGAGGGCACGCTCGGCGAGGACGGCGACCCGCTGGACGCCCTGGTCATCCTTGACGAGCCGACCTTCCCGGGCTGCCTCATCAAGTGCCGCGCCATCGGCATGTTCCACATGACCGACGAGGCCGGCGGCGACGACAAGCTGCTCTGCGTCCCGGCGACGGACCCGCGCTGGGAGCACCTGCGCGACATCCACCACGTGTCGGAGTTCGACCGCCTGGAGATCCAGCACTTCTTCGAGGTCTACAAGGACCTGGAGCCCGGCAAGTCCGTCGAGGGTGCCAACTGGGTCGGCCGTGTCGAGGCCGAGGCCGAGGTCACCGCTTCGATCAAGCGCCTGGCGGAGCAGGGCGGCCACTGAGCCGTCGTTCCGATCTCGTTCGATCAGGGTAGTTCGAGGTAGGTCGGGACAGCCTGGGGCCGGGGTTCGCGGATTCGTCCGCGGGCCTCGGCCTCTGCCGTTCCCGGGGCCGGGCGGTCCGCCGGCCGGGGGCGGAGCGGTCGGGGCACACTGGCGGCACAGGTTGCCGACAGACTGTCGGCATGACGTGAAGTTAGGTTAGGCTAACCACAACGTCGGGGCCGGATCCGACCCGGCCGCAGCCGATCACTGGAGGCCGCATGACCGCGCCCGGGCCCGTCCCGTTCTCCACCGTGCTCCGCACCGCCAGCAGCGAGGAGCACGAGGCCGCCGAGCACTCCTCGTTCATGAGCCACCTGCTGAACGGCCGGCTCGGGATCGAGGCGTACGCCGACCTCACCGGCCAGCTCTGGCACGTCTACCGGGCCCTGGAGAGCCGCGCCGGACAGCTCGCGGAACACCCGCTGACCGGCCCCTTCGTCGACCGGGCACTGCTGCGCACCGCCGCCATCGAGCGCGACCTGGCGCACCTGCGCGGCCCCGACTGGCGGGACGGCCTGGCACCGCTGCCCGCCACCGCCGCGTACGTCGCCCGGGTGGAGGAGCTGGCCGTCGAGTGGCCCGCCGGGTACATCGCGCACCACTACACCCGCTACCTGGGCGACCTGTCGGGCGGCCAGATCATCCGGGGCGTGGCGGAGAAGACCTGGGGATTCGCCCGCAAGGGCGACGGCGTTCGGTTCTACGTCTTCGAGGAGGTCGACAACCCGGCCGCCTTCAAGCGCGAATACCGGGCCAAGCTGGACGCGGCGGGCGCGGCGATGGACGAGGTCGAGCGGCGCCGGGTGGTCGAGGAGTGCAAGCGGGCGTTCGTGCTCAACGGCGCGGTCTTCCGCGACCTGGACGCCCGCCACCCGCTGAGCGCGTAGCGGCCCGGCGCGGCGACGGGACCGGCCCCGGCGAGCGATCGGCCCGCCGGGGCTGCCGGAACGCGGCTCACCGGGGTCAGTCCTCCAGCCGGAAGCCGACCTTCATGCAGACCTGGAAGTGCTTGACCCGGCCGTCCTCCAGATGGCCCCGGACCTGCGACACCTCGAACCAGTCGAGGTTGCGCAGCGTCTGCGCGGCCCGCTCCACCCCGTTGCGGATCGCGGCGTCGATGCTCTCGGTCGAGGACCCGACGATCTCGGTCACCCGGTACACGTGGTCGCTCATGGCGGACTCCCTCAGCTGTGCGACGGCCCCCGGTCCACCGTGCACCGCCCCCGCGCCGCCCGCACCCCGACGGGCGCCCGCCGACCGCCGTACAGGGGGCGAGGGGGCCGCGGGCGGGGGCCCTAGAACGCCGCCCGCACCCCGCCGACCGGCGCACCGCCGCCCAGCAGCGGGGCCGCGCCGATCCGGTCGACGGTCTCGTCCGCCCCGGTCACCCCGAGCCGGCGCAGGGCGGCCGCCAGCACCGGGCCGCGGGCCCGCTCGCCACCGTCGTCGATCTTGAAGGCCAGCGCGCGGCCGTCCGGCAGCGCCACCACCTGGACGGCCTCGGCGCCCATCTTGGACAGCGCGCCCGGCAGGGCCCGCATCAGCCAGGTGTCCGCGCGGCGGGTGCCGGCCACGTACTCGGGGTGGGCGCGCATCGCGTCGGCGACCCGGCGCGGCGCGGAGCCCTCGGCGGCCAGCACCAGGCCGCGGTAGGCGCGGGCCAGGCCGGTCAGCGATACGGCCAGCAGCGGGGCGCCGCAGCCGTCCACCCCGGCGTGCGCGGGGGTCTCGCCGGTGCCCTCCTCCAGGGCCTCGCGGGCCAGTCGCTGGATCGGGTGGGCCGGGTCGAGGTAGCTCGCGGTGTCCCAGCCGTTGGCGACGCAGGCCGCCAGCCAGCCGGCGTGCTTGCCTGAGCAGTCCATCAGGATCGGGGCGCGGCGGCCGCCGGCGACGAGCAGCAGCTCCGCCTCGGTCTCGTCCAGCGGCAGGTCGGCCGGGGTGCGCAGGGCCGACTCGTCGAGGCCGGCGGAGCCGAGGATGGCCCGCACACCGGCGAGGTGAAACGATTCTGCAGAGTGACTGGAGGCCGCCAGCGCCAGCAGCTCCCCCTCCAACTCCAGCCCGGCCCGCAGCGTCGCCACCGCCTGGAACGGCTTGGCGGTCGACCGGGGGAAGACCGGCGCGTCCGGGTCGCCCAGCGCGAACTCGACCGAGCCGTCGGCGGCGAGCAGCACCAGGGAGCCGTGGTGGTGGCCCTCGACGAAGCCGGATCGTATGACCTCGGCGAGGACGGGCGCGGTGGCGAGCTGGGACATCGGGGTTGAGCCTTCCGGGGCGGGGGTGAGCCGAGGAGTGAGCCGGGCCCCACCCGCCCACGGCGACTCACCCGGTCAGAGCGGCCCCCCTGCGAGCAGGTCGTCGACCCGTGCTTCCCCATCACGGTACCTGCGGGTGATCTCGGCATTGCAACCGTCGGCGGTGCGCAGCAGCCGCTGGCGCCGTCCGGAGACCTCCCGCTCGTGCGCCCGCAGCCGCTCCAGCGCGGCCAGCAGCTCCTCGGCCGGGTGCGCGGCCAGGTCGGCGAGCTGGACGTCGCCCATCAGCGCGTCCGCCTCCAGCCGGGACTCCAGGGTGCGCGGCGGGCCCAGGGTGACGTGCCGGGCCGAGCGCCGCACGGTGGAGGGCGCGTCGGTCAGGATGGCGGGCAGCCGGTCCAGCAGGTCGCCGGGGACCGGGTCGGGGCCGGGCACGCCGGCCGTGCGGACCGGGCCCACACCGGGGCGCCGGTCGAGTTCGGCGCGCAGGATGTCCATCCGCCCGTGCAGCAGCCGCCGCAGGTAGGAGAGGTCGGCCTCCTGCTCCAGGGTCTCCCGGCGCAGCACCCGCAGCTGGTCCAGGCCCAGCCCTTCCAGATCGGGCTCGCCCGGCACGCCCGCCACCGGCCCGCCCGGGCTCCCGGGGGCCCGCGCCACCTGCCCGGACCGGTCCCGCGCCGCGCTGCTCGCGTCCATCACCCAACCACCTGCCGTCGTCCGATCCCGCCCGCTCGCGGCACTCCGTCCCTGCCGCCGGCCGGCCCGTCCCCCCGACGGGCTCGGCGTTCCGTCCGTCGGCACGCCCGGGAGCCCCCCGGAGGTTCCGTTCCCCGGCCGTGACCACCCGTCGGGGCGACACCACCAGAACACCTGACCCACCGGCTCGACCGCCCGGCCGAACCCGGGCCCGGCGCGGCGGACCTCATGGCGCCCCGGACCCTTCGTACGGTCCCCCAGCGTGCCACCCCGCCCGGCGCGGGCGCACCGCCCGTGCACCCGAACGGCCCCCTGGCGAACGGGGGTGGCTGATATGACCGGCCCTTTCCGCAGGAAGAGTGGCGCCCCAACCCGCGCAGGCGCCCACGTCACGGCGTGCGCCACCCCAGCGCGCGCCCCTCCCGTGCGCCCTGGGACAACCCCTGTGACGCACGTGGGGGACGCGACGGGACGGACGGGGGGCGTGACGGCGCCGCCGCAAGCCCCGCAAGAGGGCCGGGCGAGGGCCGCGCGAGGGCCCCGCGAAGGCCGCGGAAGGGCGTCCGAGGGGCGTCGGCCCGCGGCCGGGTGGACGGCCCCGGGGGCCCTCCGGCGGCCGTACGGCGCTCCGGCACAATGGCCGCATGCGAGCAGTGGTGCAGCGAGTGAGCGAGGCCCGGGTGACCGTGGCCGGTGAGACCGTCGGCGCGATCGAGGGGCCCGGGCTCTGCGTCCTGGTCGGCGTCACCCACGACGACACCCCCGCCAAGGCCGCCCAACTGGCCCGCAAGCTCTGGACGCTGCGCCTGCTCCCGGCGGACGAGGACGGCGTCGAGCAGAGCTGCTCCGACCTCGGCGCCCCGCTGCTGGTGATCAGCCAGTTCACGCTCTACGGCGACGCCCGCAAGGGCCGCCGCCCCACCTGGAACGCCGCCGCCCCCGGCCCGGTCGCCGAGCCGCTGGTGGACGAGGTGGTCGCCCAGCTGCGCGCGCTCGGCGCCAAGGTGGAGACGGGCCGGTTCGGCGCCGACATGCGGGTGGCGCTGGTGAACGACGGCCCGTTCACCGTCCTCGTCGAGGTCTAGGGCGTGTCTGACAATTCGCGTCGGATCAGCGCGCGGCGTTGGGGTGCGTGCATCGCAAGGCGGAGGAGGGAGTCCATGCGGAGCATCGGCGACCGACGACAACGCGGCGAGGTGCGTGCCCCGGCGTCGCGCGCCCGGCGGGAATTGTCAGACACGCCCTAGGGCGGCCGTCGGCGCTACTGCGGGACGATCACGTCCTGGGTGCCCGGCACCGTCCCGGCCAGCAGCACCGCGTCCACCGGGACGTTCCGCTTGACGATCGCCAGTGCGATCGGCCCCAGCTCGTGGTGCCGGGCCGAGGAGGTCACGAAGCCCAGCGCCCGCCCGTCCGGGTCCGTGGCCAGCCGCACCTCGGTGCCGTGCGCGGGCAGCGTCTCCTCGGTGCCGTCCAGGTGCAGGAAGACCAGCCGGCGCGGCGGGCGGCCCAGGTTGTGCACCCGGGCGACGGTCTCCTGGCCGCGGTAGCAGCCCTTCTGCAGGTGGACGGCGGTGCGCAGCCAGTCCACCTCGTGCGGGATGGTCCGGTGGTCGGTCTCGAAGCCGAGCCGGGGCCGGTGGCCCTCGATCCGCAGCGCCTCGTACGCCCAGACGCCGGCGGCCGGGCCGTATCCGGCGGTGAGCTTCTCCAGGTCGGCGCGCGGGACGAACAGGTCGCGCCCGTACGGGAGTTCACGGACGGCGGCGGCGCCCTCGACCGAGCCGGTGGAGCCGGCCGGCAGGTGGACCACGGCGTACTCGGCGGTCGCGTCGGCGACCTCCACCCGGTAGAAGAACTTCATGCTCTCCAGGTAGGCGACCAGCGCGCCCTGGGTGCCCGGCTCGACGTGCGCCCAGGTGGTGGTGCCGTCGTCCACCAGGTAGAGCGCGTGCTCGACGTGCCCGTTCGGGGAGAGCACCAGCGCCTCGGCGGCCTGCTGCGCGGGCAGCTCGCTGACGTGCTGGGTGAGCAGCAGGTGCAGCCAGGCGAGGCGGTCCGCGCCGGTGACGGTGACCACGCCGCGGTGCGAGAGGTCGACGAAGCCGGTGCCCTGCGCGAGGTTGCGTTGCTCGCGGAAGATGTCGCCGTAGTGGGCGGCGACGCCCTCGTCGGCCCCCTCGGCGGGGACGGCTCCGGGCAGGGCAAGCAGCGGGCTCTTCACACCGGTCATACCGGCCAGCTTACGACCGGTCGTCGGCGAGCTTGGCGGTGCAGTCGGCGCAGCGGCCGAAGATGGCGAAATGCTTGAGGTCGGTGTCGAAGCCGTGCTGCGCGCGCAGGCTCTCGATCAGCGGCTGGGCGATCTCGGTGCCGGTCTCGGTGACCTTCTCGCAGTCCCGGCAGACCAGGTGCAGGTGGTGGTGGCGGCCGGCCAGGTGGTAGGTCGGGGCGCCGTGGCCGAGGTGGGCGTGCGAGACCAGGCCCAGCTCCTCCAGCAGCTCCAGGGTCCGGTAGACGGTGGAGATGTTGATGCCGCTGGCGGTCCGCCGGACGTGGCAGAGGATGTCGTCGGGGGTGGCGTGGTCGAGCACGTCGACGGCCTCCAGCACGAGCTGCCGCTGCGGGGTGAGGCGGTAGCCGCGCTCGCGCAGATCACTCTTCCAGTCGCCGGAGAGCTGCCAGTCGGTGGTGCCGGTGTCCGCCACGGTGCTGTCCCTGCCAGAGTCGGGGGTCCTGATGCCAGTGTAGGGACCGGCCCGCGGCCGGTCCCTACACTTGCGCGGACTGAGCTGTCGCCTGAGCCGTGCGTACTCGCCGTTCCTACTTGAAGAAGGCGATGCCGTCGTCCGGCAGGTCGTTGATGTCCTTGATCAGCTGCGCCGGGCTGAGCACCTTCTTCAGCTGCGCGGACATGTACGGGCGCAGCGGCACGTTCGGGGCGGCCTTCTCGCCGACCCAGAGCAGCTCGCCGCTGACGAAGCCGTACAGCCGCTTGCCGCCCGAGTACTCCGGGGAGCCCTCGATCCGGGCCACCGCGTCGGTGGAGACGTCGATCTGCGGCTTGCCGTCGGCCAGCTCGCCGTACCAGATCTCGACGGTGCCGTCGTCGCGGACGGAGGAGATCTCGATCCCGCGGGCGCCGCTGGTGCCGTCGTGGTTGCTGGTGATGCGCCAGAACGCGTGCTCGTTCTCCAGCGGGCGGACCTTCTCGCCCTCGTCGTCCAGCACCCAGGTCCGGGAGCGGAACTCGAGGAAGGGCCGGCCGTCGTGACGGATCACGATCTCCTGGCCGAAGTTGCACTTCTCCGTGCCGGGGAAGTCATAGACGCCCGCGCCCTCCCAGGTGCCGAGGAGGAAGGCGAGCGGCACGACGTCCTTGTGGAGGTCAGAGGGGATCTCGATCATGTTCCTGGTCGCTGTCGTCGTCGGTGTGGGGCTGCCTCAACCGTACGGCAGGCTCAGCGCTGGCCCTGGTACAGCTTCATCACCGAGAAGATGGCGAACCAGGTGATCAGCACGGCCATGAGGGCCAGCAGACCGTCGAAGAACATTTCCAGACCGGACACGGGGGGCTCCCAGGCGGCGACAGTGTGGTGGATTTTGCTCCGCTCACTCTATCCGTCGGGCTCCGGCCGGTCGCGGTGAGCCCCACCACGTCGCGGTTCGCGCCGGGCGGCGCGGTTCGCGCCGGGCGCCACCACGCTGCCCAAGCTTTGCCCGCGGGTTCCCGTGATGACGGACGGCGGGGAGGGCGGGACCTCTAAGGTGGCGCCATGCCGAAGAAACTGGTCATCAAGGTCACCGCAGGGGCGGACGCGCCGGAGCGGTGCTCGCAGGCGTTCACGGTGGCGGCGGTGGCCGTCGCCAGCGGGATCGAGGTCTCGCTCTGGCTGACCGGCGAGTCCTCCTGGTTCGCGCTGCCGGGCCGGGCGGCCGAGTTCGAACTGCCGCACGCGGCGCCGCTGCCGGACCTGCTGGAGTCGATCCTGGCGGCCGGCTCGGTGACGCTGTGCACCCAGTGCGCGGCCCGGCGCGGGATCGAGCAGAAGGACACCGTCGAGGGTGTCCGGATCGCGGGCGCGCAGGTCTTCGTCAGCGAGATCATGGCGGACGGCGTCCAGGCGCTCGTCTACTGACGTACTGACGCCCCGGGGCTACGGACGCTGATCGTGGTCGGGGCGCTCCCGGTCGGGCCGGTCCCGGTCGTGGCCGGGCTCGTCCCACTTCGGGTCGTCCCAGCGCGGGTCGTTCCACCAGTCGTCGTCCGGGTCCCGCTTGTTGACGAACACCGCGGCGACCGGCGGGATCACCATCGCGACCACGCACATGCCGATCGCCGCGCCGACCGAGAAGAACCGCACCACGCCCCAGGCCATGACGAACAGGCCCAGGCACACGCCCATCATGGCGAAGTAGTAGCGACGCCGCCGCTTTGCCCGCACCCCTCCACGGTACGGCCGAGGGCCCCTGCTCGGCAGGGGCCCTCGGGGGGAATCGTCCGTACCGGGCGCCGACTCCGGTCGCGACCCGTCGGTCAGACCGCGATCGCGACCTCGACGGCGGTGCCCTGGGAGGCCACCACCTGACGGTCCACGGTCTGGCCCGGCACCAGCGCGCGCAGGGTCCACTTGCCCGGGCGGGCGAAGAACCGGAACTGGCCGGTCGCGGAGGTGGGCACCTCCGCCGTGAACTCGCCGCCCTCGTCGAGCAGCCGGACGTAGCCGTTGACCGGCTCGCCGTCCCGGGTGACCGAACCCTGGATGATCGTCTCGTTCGCCACGTCAACTCCTGCCAGGTCCGGGCCGCCGGCCTTCGCACCGCACATGTCTGTACTTCCCTTCTGACTTACGGGTCGAGCCGGAGGCTCAGTTGCTGCCGAGCTCGATCGGCACGCCGACGAGGCTGCCGTACTCGGTCCACGAGCCGTCGTAGTTCTTGACGTTCTCCTGGCCGAGCAGCTCGTGCAGCACGAACCAGGTGAGCGCGGAGCGCTCGCCGATGCGGCAGTAGGCGATGGTGTCCGTCGCCAGGTCGACGCCCTCGGCCTCGTAGAGCGCCTTGAGCTCGTCGTCGCTCTTGAAGGTGCCGTCGTCGTTGGCGTTCTTGGCCCACGGGATGTTGCGGGCGCTCGGCACGTGGCCGGGGCGCTGCGACTGCTCCTGCGGGAGGTGGGCCGGGGCGAGCAGCTTGCCGGAGAACTCGTCGGGCGAGCGGACGTCGACCAGGTTGAGCGTGCCGATGGCGGCGATCACGTCGTCGCGGAAGGCGCGGATCGACGAGTCGGCGGGCTGGGCCGTGTACTCGGTGGCGGGGCGGGCCGGCACCTCGGAGACCAGGTCGCGGGAGTCCAGCTCCCACTTCTTGCGGCCGCCGTCCAGCAGGCGGACGTCGCCGTGGCCGTACAGCTTGAAGTACCAGTAGGCGTACGAGGCGAACCAGTTGTTGTTGCCGCCGTACAGGACGACGGTGTCGTCGTTGGCGATGCCCTTGGCGCTGAGCAGCGCCTCGAACCCGGCCTGGTCGATGAAGTCGCGGCGGACCGGGTCCTGGAGGTCCTTCTTCCAGTCGATCCGGACGGCGTTGCGGATGTGGTTCTTGTCGTACGCGGAGGTGTCCTCGTCGACCTCGACGATGACGACCTTCGGGTCGTCCAGGCGGGCCTGGACCCAGTCGGCGTCGACCAGGACGTCGCTGCGGCTCATGGTGATGTTCTCCATCCGAGGGCGGTTTGCGGAAGGTGCGGTGCTCAGGAGGTGCTGCAGGGCACCCGGGCGGGGACGGTCCGAATCCCTGTCCGAATACTGGGACGGGACGGATGGACCGGTGCGGCCGGGCGGGGAACTGCGGAAGAGGTCGGCGCCGACCCGCTGATGCGGCCGGGAACGGTCACCGGGGAGATCGGCGGCGGGCGTCAACTACCCTGCCAGGGCGCCGATTCAGCGCATTCGACACAGACAGGCGGCCACGCGGCACAGGTCGACCGCCCGCCGCTTCGTGAGATCCGTCTGTCGCTTCATGCCGACGATGCTAGGGACACCGACGGCCTGCTGTCATCAGCGTATCGAATACTGGGATCAAAACATCCGCATGGTGGGATTTGCCCCCACCGCGGCCTGCTGAGCCCGGCCGGGCCGCCCCGCGGCGACGCGGAGCGGGCGGAAACGACACCGCTCCGCGGCCCGCGCTGGACAGCGCGTCTCGCGGAGCGGAACGTTTCGGCGGTATGAAGCACGGCGGCGGGCCGACCGGCACGGCCGCCCGGCGGGGCTCAGCCCAGGAGCTTGACGCCCTTGCCGTCGAAGGACAGCTGGAGGCCCTCCGGCAGCGGCGTCACCCCGTCCTTGTCGCCGTCCTTGGCGGCCAGCTTCAGCCCGGCCGGCAGCGTGTCGAGGGTGAAGCTCATCGGCTCGATCTGCTGGTTGGTGACCCCGGCGACCATCCCCGCCAGGGAGCTCAGCCGGAAGCCGTCCACCGTGACGGTGTTCCCGTCGTTGTGCACGGTGCCCTCACCGATCGCGATCGGCCCCAGGGAGGCCTTCACCTTGCCCGGCCCGCCGTACGACAGACTCAGCTTGGTGCCGGTGCCCACCGGCAGCTTGGTGCCGTGCAGCAGCTGGGAGGCCGGCGGCAGCAGCTGCGCCAGGTCCGGGTACGAGATGATCCCGCTGCCGGTGCCGCTGTCCACCGTGGCGCTGTTCATGCTGTCGCTGACCTTGACGCCGGCGAGCTTGGCCTTGAACGAGTGCAGCGCCACCTGGTGGCTGCCGTCGCCGACGGTCAGGCCGTCGGCGGAGATCCGGACGTCGTCCAGCTTCATCGACAGCACCTGGGCGAGGAACGGGAAGCCCTCGATCGAGACGTCCGGCCGCTGGCTCATCCGGCCGCTCTGCACGATCCGGTCGGCGGCCTCGTCCTCGGCCACGCCGACCGCGATCCGGTCGGCGCCCACCAGGAGGCCGGAGAGCACCACCAGGCCGATCGTGGCCTTCAGCCATCCGCGCATCGTCTCCCCCGTCGTCGCCGGTCGCTGTGGTCGTTCTTTCGGTCGTCCGCTGTCGTTCAGTCGTTCACTGTCGTCCGCTGCCGCCCGCCGTCCTGCGGCGGTCGCCGGCCCCGGCCGCTCCCGCACGACCGTACGACGTCCCGCCCCGGAGCATGGTTCCGGGGCGGGACGTCGTACGGGAAGGGCGCCGCCGCGTGCGGCGGGGTCAGGCCAGCAGGTCGGTGGCGATCCAGATCAGCGGCGCGGCCACCGCCAGCGGCAGCGCCACGCCCGCCGTCATGTGCACGAAGCGGGACGGCCAGTCGTACGCCGCGACCCGGCGGCCGACCAGCGCCCCCAGCCCGGCGAGCGCGCCCAGCGCCACCGGAGCGCCCACCAGCAGGCCCAGCGCCACGGCCGCGACCAGCCCGAGCACCGGGCCCAGCTGCTTCGGGCCGGGCAGCGGCGCCGCGGCCAGCAGGGTGGCCAGCGCGACCGCGCCCACCCCGGCCGGCACCCAGTCGGCCGCCAGCAACGTGGTGCACAGCGCCGTCACCACGGTGGCCGAGCCCAGCACCGTCAGCGCGTAGAACCGCTCCTTCGGGTCCGACGGACGGAACGTCTGCAGCACCAGGACCAGCAGGAAGAACCCGCCCAGGGTGCCCACCACAGCCGCCACGCCGCCGTCGGAATCCGCCAGCAGCACCGCCGCGTCGGCGGTGAACCCGGCCAGCGCGGCGAGCAGGATGCCCTGACGGGCCGGCCACATGCCGTTCAGCCGGAACCAGCCGGCCGCCGTCAGCAGCTGCAGCAGCGCGACCACCAGGGCCAGCGCCACCTGCCCGAGCGCGGCACCACCGGCCAGCAGCGCGGCCGCGCCGGCCGTGATCAGGGCCGGCTGCAGGCCGGGTTCGATGATCGGCGAACCGGTCCGGCCGCGCGGGGCGGCGGGCGGCGCGGCGGACGGCGCGGGCTGCGCCGGGACGGCCGCGAACGGCGGCACCGGCGGAGCGCCCACCGGGCCCGCCGGACCGACCGGGCCCGCTGCACCGGGGACGGGCGGGCGCTTGAGCGTCATGGTCGGCGGGTCGAAGACCTCCGCCGGCTGCGGCGCGGCCTCGGGCTGCGCCGCCGGGGCGGCGTGCCGGGCCCGGGCGCGGGGCCGGTCCTGCGGCTGCGGCTGGCCGTGCGGCTGGAGGTGGCCCTGCGACTGCGGCTGCCCCTGCGGCTGAAGGTGCCCCTGCGGAGCCTGCGGCGGCTGCGGATACCCCTGCGGCTGCCCCTCCGGCCGGAACGGCGGCTGGACCGGCCGCTGGTGCCGCGGCGCGGCGGGCGGGGCGCCCGGCACCGCGCCGGGGACCACCGGCGGCAGCAGCGCGGTGGCCTCGGCGTCGCCCAGCGGGGGCACCGGGGGCAGCAGGGCGGTCGCGTCCGCGTCGTCGAAGGCCGGGACCGGCGGCAGCACCGTGGTCGCCGCCGCGTCGTCCACCGGGTAGCCGTACGGCGACTGCTGCTGCCCGGGCTGCTGCGGCGGGTACTGCGCGTGCTGCGGGTACCCCTGCGGAGCCTGCGGCTGCTGGGGGTACGGCTGATTCTGCTGGTTCTGCTGGTTCTGCTGCGGCCACTCGCCGTGGCCGCCGCGGTTCGGGTTGTTCATGTCCGTCACGCCGCTCAGCCTCCCGCGAACGGCGGGAGGACCTCGACCGTCCCGCCCTCGGTCAGGGCGACGGTCGCGTGGTCCCGGGCGCCCACCTGGCCGCCGTCGACCAGGAACGAGCTGTGCCCGAGCAGCCGGACGAGCTTCGGCTTGTCGGCGTGCCGCTCCTTGGCCGCCGCCAGCGCCTCCGCCAGGGTCGCCGCCTCGTACGGCTCCTCGGCCAGCCCGGCCTCGGACTTCGCCGCCGCCCAGTAGCGGATCGTCCCGCGCACCCGGGCGCCGCTCGCGGGCTCGGTGGTCACATCCATCGGGCCACCCCTTCTCGTCGTCCTCGCCCGGTCCCGGTACCCCGGTCCGGCTCGCCTCGGGGCGGCCGCCCGACCACCCGAACGATGGACCCGCGCGGCGCCGCCGATGTGCGTCCCATGATGGCGTGTCCGCCGCCACGACCGGCAATCGCCCCGGTCCGACCGGCCCGGGGCGGCGCTCGACGCTGTGTCCAGGCTCACCCGGCGTACGCCCGAAACGGGGCGACGGCCGGTTCCGGGCACTCCCGGCGGCGGCGCGGGTCGGCTATCCTCAACCACCAAGAGGGATCCGGGCAGAGTCGCCCCCGGGTCCTTTTGTGCTTTCAGGACGCCAGTACGGACGTTCGTGCGATTCGTCGGTCCACCCCCGACGCACCGCAGGGACCGCCCCGTCCGACGCGGCACAGCGACGTGTCGCCGCCGGACGGGACGTCGCCACCGGTGCCCGGGCCGCCGCCCGGGCACCGGACCAGACCGGAGGGTTCTCGGTGATGAGCAGGCCAGGAACGGTGCACCAGGGGTTGCGGGACCCCGGGCGGATCCGCCGTCGTGCCCTGCGCGCCGCCCACTCCCCCGGCACGACCCGGACGCCCGTCCTCCTCCTCCCACCCTCAGCACGTACGCCATCCGGCTGTGGCGGCAGCCGGAACGCGACCGCGACGACCCGGAAAGGGGACCACCGGGTATGAGTTCTCTCCTCCTCCTCACCAACGCGCTGCAGCCGTCCGCCGAGGTGCTGCCCGCCCTCGGCCTGCTGCTGCACAACGTCCGGGTGGCGCCCGCCGAGGGCTCCGCCCTCGTGGACACCCCCAGCGCGGACGTCATCCTGGTCGACGGCCGACGCGATCTGCCGCAGATCCGCAGCCTCTGCCAGCTGCTGCGCTCCACCGGCATCGGCTGCCCGCTGATCCTGGTGGTCACCGAGGGCGGCCTGGCCGCCGTCACCGCCGAGTGGGGCATCGACGACGTCCTGCTGGACACCGCCGGGCCGGCCGAGGTCGAGGCCCGGCTCCGGCTCGCGCTCGGCCGCCTGCAGATCGACACCGACGACAGCCCGATGGAGATCCGCAACGGCGACCTCTCGGTCGACGAGGCCACCTACTCCGCGAAGCTCAAGGGCCGGGCGCTCGACCTCACCTTCAAGGAGTTCGAGCTGCTCAAGTACCTCGCCCAGCACCCCGGCCGGGTCTTCACCCGGGCCCAGCTGCTGCAGGAGGTCTGGGGCTACGACTACTTCGGCGGCACCCGGACGGTGGACGTCCACGTCCGGCGCCTGCGCGCCAAGCTCGGCGTGGAGAACGAGCAGCTGATCGGCACCGTGCGCAACGTCGGCTACCGCTTCGTCGTCCCGGAGAAGCCCGAGAAGGGCGACCGTCCCGAGCTCGCCCAGCGCCCCGCCAGCCAGCTGGAGGCCTGAACCGCGAGCCGGGCGGGCCACCCCCGCCCGGCTTGTCCGGTTCATCCCGGAGCCGGACCCCGTTCACCGGGAAGCGGCCCCGGCTCCCACTGCCGCCCCCGAGGCCACACGCGTAGACTCCACTCGTGGCCAAAGTGACGCGCGACGATGTAGCCCGACTGGCTGGGACCTCGACCGCGGTCGTCAGCTACGTCATCAACAACGGGCCGCGCCCGGTGGCGCCCGCGACCCGGGAGAAGGTCCTCGCGGCGATCGAGCAGCTCGGCTACCGGCCGAACAGCGTCGCCCAGGCGATGGCCTCCCGCCGGACCAACCTGATCGGCATGGTCGTCCCGGACGCCCGCCAGCCGTTCTTCGCCGAGATGGCCCACGCCGTCGAACGGGCCGCCTCCGAGCGCGGCAAGCTCGTGCTGATCGGCAACTCCGACTACGTGGACGACCGCGAGGTCCACTACGTCCGCGCCTTCCTCGGCATGCGCGTCGCCGGCCTGATCCTGGTCAGCCAGGGCCCCTCGCAGCGCGCCGCGGAGGAGTTCGCCGCGATGGAGGGCGCCAAGGTGGTGCTGCTGCACCGCCGCCCCGAGGCGATCGACGACGTCGCGGTGGTCACCGACGACGTGGGCGGCGCCGAGGCCGTCGTCCGCCACCTGCTGGAGGAGCACGGGCACCCGTACGTCGCCTGCTTCGGCGGCCCGGTCGAGTCCCCCGCCCCCGGCGACCCGGTCATCGACCACGTCGAGGGCTGGCAGCGCGCCATGGACGCGCACGGCGTCCCCACCGAACCGCACCTGATCGACGCCCCCTTCCACCGCTACGGCGCGTACGAGGTGGCCCTCGACGTGCTGAGCTCGCCGGACCGGCCGCGGGCCATCTTCTGCTCCACCGACGACCAGGCCATCGGCGTGCTGCGGGCCGCCCGCGAGGTCGGGCTGCGCGTCCCCGAGGACCTCGCGGTGGCCGGCTTCGACGACGTCCCGGAGGCCGCGCTCGCCGACCCGCCGCTGACCACCGTCGCCTCCGACCGCGACGCGATGGCCCGGGCCGCCGTGGACCTCGTGCTGGACGACTCCCTGATGGTCCCCGGCTCGGACACCGAGCGGGTCCGCAAGTTCCCGTCCCGCCTGGTCATCCGCCGCTCCTGCGGCTGCGACGGCGCCGCACCCGGCCGCCCCTCCGCCCAGTAGCGGCCGGAGCGGGGCCCTCGACCGGAACGGCTCAGCGGACCCGGCCACACCCCGGACCGCACCCGGAACCGCCCGCTCCGCTCCGCAGGCCGTCTGACCAGGCTTTATGAGAACCCAACGGGCTTCTCTCCCCGTTCTGAGCCGGTTCTCATCCGCTCCTCATCCGCCGGGCGGAGCTTGGTCGGCATGAGCGAACAGCAGCAGTACCCCGGCGACCGGTACGACGACCACCACGGCCCGTACGAGCCCCGGGTGATCGAGGGCACCGTGCTCGGCGGCGGCACCCCGGGCAGCACCGGCCCGGCCGGGTACGCGTACCGCGAGGACCACTCCGACGGCGGCTTCGACGGACCGCCGCCTCCCCCGCCCATGCCGCCCGAGCCGCCCACCCTCCTCGGCCCCGGCTCCCCCGAGGGCCACGGCGGCCACGGCAACCGGGCCCGGCGCGGCCTGCTTCGCGGCCGGATCGCCCTGGTGACCGCCGTGGCCGCGGTCGCCGCCGTCCTCGGCGGGGTCACCGGCGGCGTGGTCGCCGCCGAACGGCAGGCCGGCGACACCCGGGTCTCCACCGTCGCCAGCCCGGTCTCCGCCCGCAGCGACGGCAGCGCCGACGTGGCCGCCATCGCCGCCGCCGTCTCCCCCAGCGTCGTCCAGATCACCGTCAAGAACGGCAACGGCACCGCCACCGGCACCGGAGTCGTCCTGGACAAGGACGGCCGGATCCTCACCAACTACCACGTGATCGACACCGCGGCCGACGGCGGCCGGATCACCGTCACCTTCAAGGACGGCTCCACCGCCCAGGCCACCGTCACCGGCACCGACAAGTCCCTCGACGTCGCCGTCATCACCGCGACCGGCGCCAGGAACCTCACCCCCGCCGTCCTCGGCACCTCCTCCACCGTGGCCGTCGGCGACCCCGTCGTCGCCATCGGCAACCCCGACGGCCTCACCGGCACCGTCACCTCCGGCATCATCAGCGCCGAGAACCGCGACGTCACCGTCCGGCTCGACGAGGGCAGCACCAGCGGCAACGGCGGCTTCGGCATCCCCAGCCTGCCCGGGCTGCGCAACGGCCAGCCCCAGTCGAACGGCGGCACCACCACCACGTACAAGGCCTTCCAGACCGACGCCGCCCTCAACCCGGGCAACTCCGGCGGCCCGCTGATCAACGCCGGCGGCCAGGTCATCGGCATCAACTCGGCCATGTACGCCCCGAACGGCACCAGCTCCACCGCCGGCGGCGGCACCGCGGGCAGCGTCGGCCTCGGCTTCGCCATCCCGATCGACTCCATCAAGCAGGTCCTCCCGAAGCTCGAAGCCGGCCAGAACCTGTAGCCCGGAACGTCCACGGCGCCGCCCGCGCGACGCACAATTGCTCCCAGCAGGCCCCAGCAGACTCCCGCAAACGTCCAGCAGACCTCCCGCAGACCTCCAGCAGGCCCTCCACCCGACGAGAAAGGGCAGCCGCCCATGACCCCGTCCGCCGACGACCGCACCGCCGCCGAGCCCGGCCACCCCGCCGCCCGGCTCCTCGTGGTCGACGACGAACCCGCCCTCCGGGACGCCCTGGAGAGCAGCCTCGCCTTCGAGGGCTACGAGGTCGCCACCGCCACCGACGGCTACGAAGCACTGGAATCCGTCGAACGCGACCGGCCCGACCTCGTCCTGCTGGACATCATGATGCCCCGGATGGACGGCCTCACCGCCGTCCGCCGGATGCGCTCGCGCGGCGACACCGTCCCCGTCCTGATGCTCACCGCCCGCGACGCCGTCGGCGACCGCGTCACCGGCCTCGACGTCGGCGCCGACGACTACCTCGCCAAGCCCTTCGAACTCGACGAACTGCTCGCCCGCGTCCGCGCCCTGCTGCGCCGCAACGCCCTCGCCACCGAAGCCGCCGCCCGCGCCGCCGCCGAGGACGAGAGCGAGGTGCTCGCCTTCGCCGACCTGCGGATGAACACCGCCACCCGCGAGGTCACCCGGGCCGGCAAGCCGATCGAACTCACCCGCACCGAGTTCATGCTGCTGGAGATGTTCCTCGCCCACCCCCGCCAGGTCCTCACCCGCGAACAGATCCTCAAGGCGGTCTGGGGCTTCGACTTCGAGCCCTCCTCCAACTCCCTGGACGTGTACGTGATGTACCTGCGCCGCAAGACCGAGCAGGGCGGCATGCCCCGCCTGATCCAGACCGTGCGCGGCGTCGGCTACGCCCTCCGCCCGACCGCCGGCACCGGCGCGTGACCGCCGTACCCCCACCCCCACTGGCTCCGCCCCGCACCCGGGGCCGCCGGCGGCGTCTCGCCCACTGGTTCCGCTCCCGCTCCCTCCGCAGCCGCCTCACCTTCCTGAGCGCCGCGGCGGTGGCGGTGGCCATCGCGCTGTCGGCGCTGGCGTGCTGGTTCATCGTGGAGAAGCAGCTCTACAACCAGGTCAAGACCGACCTGGTGAGCGCACCGCTGCCCATGCCGCCACGAGGGCCCGCCCTCGACTGCTACAGCACCCCCGAGCAGGCGCTGGAGCACCAACACGGCGGCGGGCTCCAGGACATCAGCGGAGCCGCCCCCCGGGACACCCAGTTCCTCGCGCAGGGCAAAGGGATCTGCCTGCCCCCCGGCGCGACCAAGGCGATCGTCACCGAGCCCGGGGACACCGCCGTGTTCCGCCTCAAGTTCGGCCAGTCGATCATCCGGGAGGGCCGGTTCACCAACGGGGACCCCGCGTTGGTCCGGTTGACCGCGGACTCCCGCTACACGGTGCCGGTCGTCGTCATGGTGGCCACCCCCACCCAGTCCGTCGAGGACTCCCTCGAGGGCCTCGCCATCCTGCTCGGCTCGGTGTCCCTCGGCGGCATCCTGCTCGCCGCCGTCGCCGGCCGGCTGGTCGCCCACTCCTCCCTCAAGCCCGTCGACCAACTCACCGACGCCGTCGAGCACATCGCCCGTACCGAGGAGGTCGGCACCACCATCCCCGTCCACGGGGACGACGAGATCGCCCGTCTCTCGACCTCCTTCAACTCGATGAGCACCGCCCTCGCCAACTCCCGTGAGCGGCAGACCCGGCTGATCGCCGACGCGGGCCACGAGCTGCGTACGCCCCTCACCTCGCTGCGCACCAACGTCGACCTGCTGATCCGCAGCAACGACACCGGGCGCCCGCTCCCCCCGGCCACCAAGACCAAGCTGCTGGGCAACATGAAGGCCCAGATGCAGGAACTCACCGTCCTGATCGGCGACCTGCTCCAGCTCTCCCGCCCCGACTCCCCGAAGCCGGGTCCGAACCTCTCCGTCGTCGCCCTGCACGAGATCGCCGGGCGGGCGGTCGAGCGGGCGAAGCTGCGCGGCCCCGGGCTGGTCTTCGAGACGAGTGCCGAGCCGTGGTTCGTGCACGGCGACGCGGCCGGGCTGGAGCGGGCGGTGATCAACCTGCTGGACAACGCGGTCAAGTACAGCCCGCCCGGTGGCACGATCGACGTCCGGCTCCGGCAGGGCGTGCTGACGGTCCGGGACCACGGCCCGGGCATCCCGGCCGAGGAACTCCCGTACGTCTTCGACCGGTTCTGGCGTTCGCCGTCCTCGCGGCAGTTGCCGGGTTCCGGCCTCGGGCTGTCGATCGTGGCGCAGAGCGTCCGGGAGGCGGGCGGCGAGGTCACGCTGGGCCCGGCCGCGGACGGCGGGCCGGGCGCGCTGGCCACCGTCCGGCTGCCCGGCGGTCCCGCCCCCGAATAGCGGAAGGGGCGGGTGGGGCGCCCCGACAGCGCCCCACCCGCCCCTCAGGGCCGGCTCACGGTCAGTCGATGTCGCTGCCCGGGCCGATGATCTTGATCCGGTCCTGCGCCGGGACCTGCAGCGGCGCGGCGGCCGAGCTGTGGGCGCCCAGGTAGGCCGTGAAGACGTCCAGGTCGGAGCCGCCGACGAGCTTGTCGGTGCCGGCCGCGAAGGCCGGGAAGCCGTCGCCGCCGCCGGCCAGGAACTCGTTGGCCGCGACGCGGTACTTGGCGGCCGGGTCGACCGGGGCGCCGTTCAGCCGGATCGAGTCCACGAGGACGCGGTCCGCGCCGGTCTTGCGCATGTCCAGGGTGTAGTGCAGGTTCGAGGACACCTGGAGGACCTTCGGCGCGGCCGCGTTGGAGCCGCTGACCTGCTGCTGGAGCAGCTGGACCAGCTGGGCGCCGGTCAGCGTCTTGACCTGCATCATGTTGGTGAACGGCTGGACGGTGAACGACTCGCCGTAGGTCACCACGCCGTCGCCCTCGCTGCCCGAGGCCTTGTAGACGAGGTCGGAGCGGATGCCGCCCGGGTTCATGAAGGCGACCTGCGCCCCGCCCTTGTCGGCCGGGGCGAGCCCGGCCAGCTGCGCGTCGGCGATCACGTCACCGAGCGGCTTCTCCAGGTCGGAGCTGCCGCGGCCGTTGATGTCGGCGCCGATGTAGCCGACCGGGCGGCCGGCGATCGGGGCGGCGAGCTTGGCGTAGTGGTTCACCAGCTCGGTCATGTCCGGGGCCTTGTCGACCGTGCGGCGCACGACGTGGTTCTCGGCCTTGACCGAGGGGCGCACGATCTCGCCGGTGGTCTTGTCCAGCTTCATGTCGATCTCGGTGAAGAGCCGGCCGAAGGAGGCGGCGCTGGTCACCGAGCGCGGGACGCCGTTGGGGTCGGGGATGGTGCAGGCGTACGCGTTGTGGGTGTGGCCGGTGACGATGGCGCCGACCGCCGGGTCTATCTTCTTCGCGATGTCGACGATCGGGCCGGAGACGCCCTGGCCGGCCGCGCCGCAGTCGTAGTTGTAGACGCTGCTGGCCGGGTAGCCGCCCTCGTGGATCAGCGCGACGATCGAGTTGACGCCCTTGGCCTTGAGCTCGGCGGCGTACTTGTTGATCGTGGTGACCTCGTTGGCGAACTTGAGGCCCTTGACGCCCTCGGCGGTCACGATGTTCGGCGTGCCCTCCAGGGTGACGCCGATGAAGCCGACCTTCACGCCCTGGGACTTGGTGATCCAGTACGGGGCGAGCAGCGGCTTGCCGGTCTTCTCGTCGGTGACGTTCGCCGACAGGTAGTTGAAGTTGGCGCCCTTGAAGGTGCGGCCGGGCTCGTAGCAGCCGTCGGTCGGGTGGCAGCCGCCCTCCTGCATGCGCAGCAGCTCCTGCGCGCCCTCGTCGAACTCGTGGTTGCCCACGGAGGTGACGTCCAGGCCGAGCTTGTCCATCGCCTCGATGGTCGGCTCGTCGTGGAAGAGCGCCGAGGTGAGCGGGGAGGCGCCGATGATGTCGCCGGCCGCGACGGTGATCGAGTCGTCGGCGGGGATCCGGGCCTTGCGCAGCTCGGTGGCCAGGTACTCGATGCCGCCGGCCGGGGTGGCGACCTCCTTGCCGGTGGCCGGGTCGATCTCCTTGATCGTGCCGGACGAGCCGGCCGGGGGCTCCAGGTTGCCGTGGAAGTCGTTGATCGCCAGCAGCTGGAGGTTGACGGTCTTGTGACGCTTGGCATTGGCGTCGGCGGCCTGGGCGGCCGTCGGCACGACCACCGTGCCGAGCAGACCTGCGGCGGCGACGACGGCGAGCGCCGTCCGTCGGGATCTGACGGGGAGCATGAGGGGTCCTCTGCACATCGGAGGAGCACCGGCTGCGGACAGCATCGGCGTACGGGCAGGTGTTGCGCGTGTGAAGCCTAGGGTCAACGCGCGTAGCTGTCAGGACGTCGAACGTAACGAGAGGATTACCTACTGACGAACCATCGCCGTCCGAGGGGTGCGGAGACTGCGGAGCCCGCCCCGGCACCGCCCCCGGAGCCCTCGTTCCCGACGGGGCCCGACCCCCGGACCGGCGCGGCTCAGACCCCCGGCTCCGAGGCCAACTGCCGTTCCGCGCGTACCCGTTCCGCCACCGCGTCCTCGGTCATCGCGCGGTCGGTGTAGACCAGCGGCCGCTCGGCCTCGGTGATGATGTGCTTGACCACCTGGACGTTGCCGTTGACGTCCCAGACCGCGATGCCCGGCGAAAGTGTGGGGATGATCTCCACCGCCCACCGCGGCAGGCCCAGCACCCGGCCGGTGGCCCGCGCCTCCTCCGCCTTCTGCATGTAGATCGTCCGGGTGGAGGCCATCTTCAGGATCGCCGACGCCTCCTTGGCCGCCGCGCCGTCCACCACGTCCGACAGGTGGTGGACCACCGCGACGAAGGACAGCCCGAGCCGGCGGCCGAACTTCAGCAGCCGCTGGAACAGCTGGGCCACGAAGGGGCTGTTGATGATGTGCCAGGCCTCCTCGACCAGGAAGATGCGCTTCTTCCGGTCCGGCCTGATCCAGGTGTGCTCCAGCCACACCCCGACGATCGCCATCAGGATCGGCATCGCGATCGAGTTGCGGTCGATGTGCGAGAGGTCGAAGACGATCAGCGGCGCGTCCAGGTCGATGCCGTCGGTGGTCGACCCGTCGAACATGCCGCGCAGGTCACCGTCGACCAGCCGGTCCAGCACCAGCGCCACGTCCAGGCCCCAGGACTGCACCTCGTCCACCGCCACGCCCAGCGACTCCACCGAGGACAGCTCGGGGTTGCGCAGGGTGTCGATGATGTCGTCCAGCACCGGCTGGCGGTCCGTCACCGAGGCCACCACGTGGGCGTGCGCAGCCTTCAGCGCGAAGCCGGCCCGCTCCTCCAGGCCGCGCCCCATCGCCACCTCGATGATGGTGCGCAGCAGCGACAGCTGACCGGTCTGGGTGATCGCCGGGTCCAGCGGGTTGAGCTTCACCCCGCCGTCCCGGGCGGCCATCGGGTCCAGCCGGATCGACTTTATGCCCAGCGCGTTGGCGATCAGGTTCCACTCGCCGACGCCGTCCTCGCCCTGCGCGTCGAGCACCACGACCTGGCGGTCGCGGAACCTCAGCTGCCGCAGCACGTACGTCTTCTCCAGCGCCGACTTGCCGTTGCCGGACTCGCCGAGCACCAGCCAGTGCGGGGCGGGCAGCTGCTGCCCGTACAGCTGGAAGGGGTCGTACACGTACCCCTTGCCGCTGTAGACCTCGCGGCCGATGATCACGCCCGAGTCGCCCAGCCCCGGCGCGGCGGTGGGCAGGTAGACGGCCTGCGCCTGGCCGGTGGACGTGCGCACCGGCAGGCGGGTGGTCTCCACCTTCCCGAACATCAGGCTGGTGAAGGCGTCGGTGAGGTTGCCGAGCGCCATGGGTGGCCTCCTGACGGGTCAGCGGTGGACGGGGAGTACGGGCGGGCCGCGCGGGTCGGGCGGGTCGCCCGGATCGCGCGCGTCGCTCAGCGGCGGATGCCGGTGGCGAACGGAAGGGTGTTGACGAAGGCGCGGTGGTGCTCGCGGTCGCACCACTCCAGCTTGAGGTAGCTCTTGCCGGCCGAGGCCCGGATGGTCCGCTTGTCGCGGGCCAGGGCGTCGGGGTTGCGCGCGGAGACCGTGATGTAGCCGACCAGGTTCACCCCGGCCGCGCCGGAGGCCAGGTCGTCACCGCGCTGGTCCACCCGGCCGGTGTGGGCCAGGTCGCGCGGGTCGACCGTCCGGTTCATCTTGGCGGCGCGGCTGGCCTCCGCCTCGTCGTTGGTCTTCTCGGTCAGCATCCGCTCGATCGCGACGTCGGTGGGCTCCAGGTCCATCGTCACCGCGACCGTCCGGATCACGTCCGGGGTGTGCACCAGCAGCGGCGCCAGGAAGTTGACCCCCACCGGGGTGAGCGGCCACTCCTTGATCCACGCGGTGGCGTGGCACCACGGCTCCCGGGTCGCCGACTCGCGGGTCTTCGCCTGCAGGTACTGCGTCTGGGTCGCGTCCAGCTCGGCCGGCCAGGCGTTGCGCCGGGACATCGCCTGGATGTGGTCGATCGGGTGGTCCGGGTCGTACATCGAGTGCAGCAGCGAGGAGAGCCGGGCCTGGCCCAGCGGCTGGCGCACCCGGATGTCCGCCTCGGCCAGCCGGGCGCAGATGTCGGTCAGCTCGCGCGCCATCACGGCCGCCAGCCCCTCGTCGTCCCTGGCCCGCCGGCCGGTGGCCGTGCGGCCCATCGCGTGCGCCTCGGCGGCCAGGTCGCGGGTGTAGTGCATGCAGGCCACCAGGTAGGCCCGGTGCTGCTCGGAGGAGGTCGACACCATCGACTGCAGCTGGTCGTACGAGTCCTGCAGCCAGCGCGGCGCGTCGCGGTCACCGCGGCGCTCCACGTCCTTGGCGTGCGCGTCCGGGTCGGCCGGCAGGGTCCGGGCCAGGATCTGCAGCCGGGTGACGAAGCCGTCCCCGTTGGCGACGTGCTTCAGCAGCGTCCCGAACCGGTCGACCAGCGCCTCCTGGTCCTCCGAGTCGCGCAGCCCGACACCCGGGCCCTCGATCTCGATCGCGGCCGTCACCGTCCGCCGCTCCAGGTGCATCAGCACCCCGACCTCGTCCGGCCCGAACGGCGCGGTCAGCCAGCGCAGCCGCCCCACCCCGGGCGGCGGACCGACCTCCACCTCCCGGCCGTCCAGCCGGGTGCCCGCGTCCATCACGTCCGAACGCCACACCGCCCGCCCGCTGCGGACCGTCCGGCGGTAGGTGCGGTTGATCTCCACCCACTTGTAGAACGTCCGCTTGCGGTACGGCACGTACACCGCGGCGATGGCGAGCGCCGGCAGACCGACCAGACCGCCGATCCGCAGCGGCAGGATCGGCATCAGCAGACCCCAGAGCATCCCGAGGAACGCCCCGAAGATGATCAGCACGATCTCGCCGGACTCCCGGTTCCGGCCGATCGGCGCGTTCGGGCGGGCCTTGCCGATCAGGTAGGTGCGGCGATGGTGCACGTACGGCTGGGCGTACTGGGCACCGTACTGGCCGAGCGGTTCACTGCTCACTTACCCGTCACCCTCCCTTCGCTGGATTGCTGTCGCGGATCGGAACCGGGGTCGCCTGCGGCGGCCCGGCCTGCGGCGGCGGAGCCGGCGTCCGGCCGGCGTGCGCGGCGATGCCCGGCGCGACCGAACCGCCGCCCGCACCACCGCCACCCCCGCCGCCGCCCGGCGCACCGCGGTCGCCGTGGGTGCTGATGCCCTGCTTCATCAGGTTCGCCGTGCCGTTGATCATCGCCGAACCCGCCTGCACCGCGTTCGCCCGGGCCTGGCGCATGTTCAGGATCTCGTCGCCGAAGCCCGGCACGAAGCGGTAGATCGCGGCGCTCGCGAAGATCGACAGGAACAGGATCGCCAGCCCCGACAGCACCCGGGCGAAGTCGTCGCTCGCCCCGGCCCCGCTCGCCACCGCACCCGCCAGGCCCAGGATGACCACGATGATCGGCTTCGCCAGGTCCACCGCCAGCATCACCCCCGCCCACCGGCGCACGTGCTTCCACAGCTGCTTGTCGACCAGCCCCGCGTACACCGCCGTCCCCAGCAGCGCGCCCACGTACAGCATCGCCGCCCGGATCAGCAGCTCGATCCAGAGCACCGCCGCCGCCAGCACCGCGACCAGCGACACCAGCACCAGGATCAGCGGACCGCCGCCGACGTTCCCCTTCTCCAGGGTGTCCGCGAAGCCGCCCAGGTACGACCCGGTGTCCGTCTTCGTCCCGACCGCGATCGCCTTCGTCAGCCCGTCCGTCACGCTCACCACGGTGTACAGGATCAACGGCGTGAACGCCGACGCCACCACCGTCAGCCACAGGAAGCCGATCGCCTCCGAGAACGCCGACGTCAACGGCGCCCCCCGCACCGCCCGCTTCGTCACCGCCAGCAGCCACAGCACCAGCGTGATCACCGTCGACACCGCGAACACCACGGCGTACTGCTGCAGGAACGACGCATTGGTGAAGTCCACCTGCGTCGTCCCGTCGATCGCCCCCGACAGGTTCCGCACCACCCACGCCGCCGCCTGCGCGCAACTCTTCGCCAACGACCCGAGCGGATCGGTCACGTTGCCGACGGTGCTGCTCCCGGGAAGCGAGCCGCCTCCGGGCTTGTCGACACAGAGGATGCCGTTCCCGGAGATCGGAAGGTCAGGGCAGTTGGCGCTGGGGGTTCCACTCGGTGCGGCCGTCGGCGACGGGTCGGCGAACACCCGCTGGGCGGCCAGCAGCGCCGTCACCTGCAGGCTGACGAGCGCACCTGCCAGCGTGCCCGCACGGCGTGCGGTGGATCGGCGCGGTGTGATCTGGTCAACGGGCATAGCGGAACCCCCCGAACTGCTGGACGGCGCCGGTGATCTCCTCGGCGGTAGCGGCCTGCTGGTCTCCGGGCATCGGCGCGGGGCCCTGCCTGCTGGTGAAGTCTGCGAGCTTCCAGTCGCCGCCCGTCCAGTGCAGCGAGAGTGTGAGGGTGAACCAGTTCGTGGTCACCGGCTGGACGGAGCGTTCGCCGGCGAGGCCGGTGAGGCCGGTGCACCACACCTCGACCTTGGCGTCGGTCTCGGTGTAGCCCGTCGACTTGGTGCCGACCGGCACGGTGCGGCTGACGAAGGTGAGGCCCTTCGGCGCGCGGCCCTGGGCGTCGAGACCGTAGCGGGTGACGGTGTCGCCGCCGAAGCCCTGGTCCAGCCGGCTCTGCAGGGTGGCCGCCGCGCCGGGGTCGGCGATGGTGGCGACGATGGTGTGGCGGCTGTCGGTGCGGAACATGTCCGCGGAGCCGATCGCCACCGCGTAGTTGGCGGCGGCGGACTGGGCGCCCTGGTCGGTGTGGGGGAAGCCGGCGGCGATGCCGTTGACGGCGGTGCCGACGGGCTGGTCGCCGCTGGGCCCTGGGCCGGCGCCGGAGGCCGCGCTGGGGGCGGCGCGGTCGGCGGAGCCGCCGGTGCCGGTGCCCGTGGCGGGCTTGCCGCGGTTGGCGATGGCGATGGCGACGACGAGCAGGGTGACCACCACGAGGACGGTCAGCAGGGTCCGCAGCGGGCGTGACTGACGGAGGCTCGGCTGCGGGGAGGGCTGTTCGCCGACCGGTAGCCGCGTACGGGTGTGCGGCTGGTCGTCGGACAACGGCACGGCGGCCCTCCTGGTGCGGGGAGCCGGGGGCGGCTCCGGGGGCCCTCCACCCGGGGGCGGGCGCGGACGGAGGGTGGGTACGGGGGTGAACTGCTGGCGGGCCGGCCGCTGGAGGGGGTCCGGACGGGGGACCCGGCCTCGGACGAACCGGCCTGCTGCTGTCCGATCGTCAGATCGCCATGCCGTAGACAATGGTGAACAGAGTGCCGAGTGATCCGATGATGAACACGCCGGTCAGCCCGGCGACGATCAGTCCCTTGCCCTGTTCGGCTCCGAAGCTGTCCCGCATCGCGGTCGCACCGATCCGCTGTTTGGCGGCGCCCCAGACGGCGATGCCGAGGCAGACGAGGATGGCGACGGCCATGACGACCTCGACCATCACCCGGGCCTCCGACCCGAGGCTCGCGAACGGGCCCCAGTCCGGGGCGATCCCGCCGATGATGGTGTCGATATTCGGCTTCTTCGGAGGGTCCTCGGCCAGGTGGCCGACCGCATAGGTGTGCACGCTGCTCAGGTTCATTTCCATCTCACCGCCCGATCAGGCAAATTCAAGGGCCCGGACCCCGCCCGCGCGAAGGGTCGGTGCCTATTCTTGGCCAGATCTGATGTCGACTTGGCTACTTCTCGCGGATTGGTCGTGAGGCATCGGACACGTACGCGAGGATGTCCACCGTACGAAGGATAGCGCTCACTCCTTGTATCTCTGATGATTGCGGTGAGCAACGCCTTCCGGGACACTTCGACTGACGAATCGTCGGGATGGTGCTGATGGTACTCCGGAAGGCCGGTACGGCCGCCGTCGCTGCGGGAGTTGTTGCGTTCGGGTTCATCGGGCTGGTGACGATGGGGACTTATGCGGCGAGCGGGACGCCGCAGCAGTCGGCGAATCGTTCCGCTCTCTCGCCCGGAACGGTCCCCGCGGCCTACCAGGAGGCGGTCCAGAAGTGGGGCACGCTGTGCCCCGAGATCTCTCCGCCGATGCTCGCGGCGCAGCTGTACCAGGAAAGCGGATTCGACCCCAAGGCCCGGTCCGGGGTGGGTGCGCAGGGAATGGCGCAGTTCATGCCGGGTACCTGGGCGACGTACGGGACGGACGCGAACGGTGACGGCCGGAAGGACGTCTGGGACCCGTACGACGCGATCGCCTCGGCGGCGGTCTACGACTGCGCGCTCGCCAAGGACGTCTCGAAGGTCCCGGGCGACCCGCAGGCCAACATGCTGGCCGCCTACAACGCCGGCCCGTACGCGGTGACGAGCAACCGGGGCATCCCGCCGTACAAGGAGACCCAGGGCTACGTGCGGAGCATCCAGGCGATGGCCCGGAGCTTCACCGCGCCGACGGCGCCGCTGGAGGTGTCCGCGCAGTCGGCGGCGGCGATCTACTTCGCGCAGACCAAGCTCGGCACCCCGTACCTGTGGGGCGGTGAGGGCCTGCCCTCGCAGAACGGGCGGTTCGACTGTTCGGGCCTGACCCAGGCCGCGTACGCCAGTGTGGGGATCACCCTGCCCCGGGTGGCGAACGACCAGTGGTACGCCGGCCCGCACCCCTCGCGCGATCAGCTCCGGCCCGGTGACCTGGTGTTCTGGGCGACGGACCTGAGCGATCCGCGGAGCATCCACCACGTCGGGATCTACGTCGGCGGCGGGTACATGATCAACGCGCCGCACACCGGCGCGGTGATCCGCTACGACAAGATCGACACCAAGGAGTACATCGGCGCGACCCGGGTCACCTCGGACGGTGCCCAGGCGCTGCCGAGCCGGAACAACGACGGCGCGGTCAACGCCCCGAGCCGGCCCGGTTCGACGACCCCGCCGCCGGCGGCACCGGCAGCGGCGGCACCGGCCGTGGCGGCACCGCCCGCACCGGCCGGGCCGACTCCCGCGGCGGCGGCCCGGTAGGCGGGGGTACGACCGGGGTACGGCCGGGGCCCGTGGGACCTGTGTGCGCCCTGTGGACGCTGAGTCAAGTTTCGATAACCGCGCGTTTCCGTGGAACGCTGTATCCCGGAAATGACGTTTCCTCCGGTGGCCCCTCGTCAGTTTCCCGCACCGGGCGGGCTCCGGCCACGACGATCAGGTGCAGCGGACCAGAAGGAGGTGCGGCGTGTCGACGCCGCTTGCCGACACGACCAACCCCGACCTCGGCCTGCTCTACGCCGTCAACGGCCTGGCCAAGCGCTCCCCGCAGTGGCTGGACCACCTGGTCTCGTGGATCGGCGAGTACGGCATCCTGGTCGGCCTGGGCATGCTCGGCCTGGTGGCCTGGCTGCAGGCCAGACGCCGCCCGGACGCGCCGGTCGCGGTCGCCGGGCTGCTCTGGGTGCCGCTGTCGGTCGCGGTCGCCGAGCTGGCCAACCTGCCGATCGCCGCGATCGTGAACCGCCCGCGCCCCTTCGTGGACCATCCCGGACTGCTGGTGCTGGTGGACGGCAAGGCCGGCACGCACTCCTTCGTCAGCGACCACTCGACCATGACGATGGGCGTCGCGGTGGCGCTCTTCCTGGTGAACCGGAAGCTCGGCTGGATCGCCGGCGGGCTGGCCCTGCTGCAGGGCTTCTGCCGGATGTTCATGGGCGTCCACTACCCGACCGACGTGATCGGCGGCTTCGCGCTGGCCGTCGCCGTGGTGCTGCTGCTGGCGCCGATCGCGATGGCGGTGCTGGTCCCGTTCTGCCACGCGCTGAGCCGGACGCCGGTCGCCCCGCTGATCCGGGCGCGGGAGCAGGGCGGCGCGGCCCGTGGCACGGCCGGCCCGCGGGGCCGCCGGCGCGGGCGCGCGGCGGTGCGGGCCGAGGAGCAGCCTCCGGAGTCCGACCTCGCGGCCTGACCCGGCCCCCGCGCGGTGGTACCGCGTACAGGCACAAGCGCAGGCACGGTCAGTCCGGTTCGACACCGCTCGCGACGAGGTGGTCGTTCCCCTCACGGCGGGCCAGGTCGCGGGAGCGGCGGGCCGGGGCGTACCAGCCGCAGCTGCAGGTCGCGAAGGCGAAGGAACCGCGCTCGCTGATCGCGAGACGGTGCTCTGGCATCCGGGTGCCGGGCGCGGCCGGCAGCTCACTGTGCACGTGGTTCACCGTAACGCGCCGGACGCCCGAAGCGCGACGGCCTCCGGACGGCGGACACCCGTAACCCTTCGCCGTCCAACTCGTTTGCCCGGAAAGAGCTCTGCCCACCCGGTGGTGGCCGGCGGGGCAGTCGGGCCCGAGGGGGTTGGCGCGAGGATGAAGATGACCGACCAGCAGCGCACCGGACGGCCGGCGCGCCGTCCGGTTCCGCACCTGCGCTCGGCGGCCGGGGCCGCCCTGCTCGCCGCCGCGCTGGCGACGGGGGCAGCCGGCTGCTCGGGCGGCTCCGGCAGCGGCTCCTCCGACCGGCAGTCGAACGCCCCCGACCAGCTCGCCGCGGACCCGCTGACGGCCGTCCGCAACGCCGCCGACATCACCGGCCGCACGGGCTCGGCGCACACCGCCACCGAGCTGGTCACCGAGTCGGCCGAGAAGAAGGCCGCCTTCAGCGGCACCGGCGGCTACGACTACGTGAAGCGGATCGGCCGACTGGAGGTCCAGGTGCCGCCGGGCGCGGCGACCACCGGGAAGATCGTCGAGGTGGTCCTGCCGGGCACCGTCTACCTGCAGAACAGCGGCGCCAAGGTGCCCGAGGGCAAGTGGGTCAAGCTGGACGTGCGTCAGCTGCCGGACGGCAACCTGGTCAGCAGCGGCGCGACCGATCCGGCCTCGGCGGCGGGTGCGCTGCGCGGGGCGCAGAAGGCGGAGGCGGTCGGCACCGAGACCGTCGACGGGGTCGCGCTGCACCACTACCGCGGCACCCTGGACCTGGCCAAGGCGGCGGACGCGACGGGCGGCCGGGGCGGGGACGGCCTGCGGATGGGCGGGCAGACCTTCACCGTCAAGGAGGTCCCGTACGACGCCTGGCTGGACGACCAGGGCCGGCTGCACAAGGTGGTCGAGGTGTTCACCTTCGCCGGGGTGGCCGGGTCGAAGGAGGCCAAGGACCAGGTGAAGGTGACCTCGACGACCTCGCTGGCGGACTTCGGCAAGCCGGTCGAGGCGGCCGAGCCGGCGGCCTCGGACATCTACCAGATGAAGCCCACCGAGAGCCCCAAGTAAGCCGCCTTGGCAGCGCTCCGGCGCCGGGGCGAGACGGGGCCCCGCCGGGGCGGGTGGCCGTCCGGGGAGCGACGGCCACCCGTTTCGGCGGCGCCGAGATGGCCCGTCCGTGCCATGTGGACGGGCCCCGGAGTGCCTAGGCTGGACGCCGGGTGGCTGCCGCCCGGGCTGGCGAGGCACTGAAGGGGTGGTGCAGGTGGTGTCGTCCACGGGCGGCCGCAGCGGCGGCCACGACGACGCGGCCCTCGACGAGATCGATCTGGCCGGCGAGCTGATGATCGCCGCGACGGCCAGCTCCGGCGACCGGCTGCCGACCGAACGGATCGACGAGGTGCTGCTCGACCGGGCCGATCCGGGGCCGACAGGTCCGGGACCGGCCGATCCCGGGCCGGCCGAGCGGGAGGCCGGGGACCAGGGCGTCGACCGGTCCTGAGAGAGCGGCCCGGCCCAGGCCGCCCGGAGCCGGGGGGCTCAGCTGCGCAGCAGGCGGCTGATCGCGGCGGTGGCCTCCGCCACCTTGGCGTCCAGCTCGGCGCCGCCCTCCTCGGCGGCCGCGGCGACGCAGTGCCGCAGGTGCTCCTCCAGCAGGGAGAGCGCGAAGGACTGCAGCGCCTTGGTGCTGGCCGAGACCTGGGTGAGCACGTCGATGCAGTAGACGTCCTCGTCGACCATGCGCTGGAGGCCGCGGATCTGGCCCTCGATCCGGCGCAGCCGCTTCAGGTGGGCGTCCTTCTGCGCGCTGTACCCGTGCGGGCCGTGCCCGCCCTGGTGCCCGGCGGCCGCCGGTGCGGCCTGGGGGTCGGCCCCGTGCGCGTGATCCGCCTCGGTGCGCGCTTGAGTCGTGGTCATCGGCCCCGCCTTCGTCTGGAGTGCCTGGTGGCTGCGTCGGCCACCAGTGTCCAACACCGTCGCCCCGCGTGGTGTTCCGACGGCCGAGGCGGCATGTGCCGCACCGCGTGGGCGGGCTCGGCGGCGATTGAGCCGTCTGAGCGGCGCCCCGGGCCTCCGCACGCACGACGGGGACAATCCGGGCGAGGTTCCGTCAGACTGGGGGCTCGGTCCGCGCGTGGCGGTACGGGCCGGGCCGACCGGTTCGGCAGCTGAACGGAAGAGGAGGCTCCGGCTCCCTCCCCGGGCCCCCGTTTGCGTGATTGCGCTTGGTTGCACCTAGCATCGTTCAGTCCCTACCCCGCACATCGGAGATTTCCGTGCGTTTTAGCCTGACCCCGAAGGAGACGAGCTTCTACGAGATGTTCGCCGCCGCGGCGGACAACCTCGTCGTCGGATCGAAACTCCTCCTGGAGCTGCTGGGATCAGACGTCTCGGCCCGTGCGGAGATCGTCGAGCGCATGCGCGCCGCCGAGCACGCCGGGGACGACACCACCCATGCCGTGTTCCACCAGCTGAACTCGTCCTTCATCACGCCCTTCGACCGCGAGGACATCTACAGCCTCGCCTCGTCGCTGGACGACATCATGGACTTCATGGAGGAGGCGGTCGACCTGGTCGTCCTCTATGACATCCAGACCCTGCCGAAGGGGATCGAGCAGCAGATCGAGGTGCTGGCACGGGCCGCCGAGCTGACCGCCGAGGCGATGCCGAACCTGCGGAGCATGTCGAACCTCACCGAGTACTGGATCGAGGTCAACCGGCTGGAGAACCAGGCCGACCAGATCCACCGCAAGCTGCTCGCCCACCTGTTCTCCGGTCAGTACGACGCCATCGAGGTGCTCAAGCTCAAGCAGGTCGTGGACGTCCTTGAGGAGGCGGCGGACGCTTTCGAGCACGTCGCCAACACGGTGGAGACCATCGCCGTCAAGGAGTCCTGACCCCCGTGGACACGGCTGCACTCATCGCCGTCATCGGCGTTGCGTTCTTCTTCACCTACACCAACGGCTTCCACGACTCGGCGAACGCGATCGCCACCTCGGTCTCCACCCGGGCGCTCACCCCCAGGGCCGCGCTCGCGATGGCCGCGGTGATGAACCTGGCCGGCGCCTTCCTGGGCAGCGGCGTGGCGCACACCGTCTCGAAGGGGATCATCGAGACCCCGACCGGCAACCAGGGGATGGCGATCCTGTTCGCCGCCCTGGTCGGAGCGATCGCCTGGAACCTCGTCACCTGGTACTTCGGCCTGCCGTCCTCCTCCTCGCACGCGCTGTTCGGCGGCATGGTGGGCGCGGCGCTGGCCGGCGGGATCGACGTGATCTGGAGCGGGGTGATCGACAAGATCGTCATCCCGATGGTGCTCTCCCCGGTGGTCGGCCTGATCGGCGGCTTCCTGGTGATGCTGGCGATCCTGTGGATCTTCCGCCGGGCCAACCCGCACCGGGCCAAGCGCAACTTCCGGGTCGCCCAGACCGCCTCGGCGGCCGCGATGGCCCTGGCGCACGGTCTGCAGGACGCCCAGAAGACCATGGGCATCGTGGTGATGGCGCTCACCATCTCCGGCCACCAGACCACCGGCGACATCCCGGTCTGGGTCAAGATCTCCTGCGCGACGATGCTCTCGCTGGGCACCTACGCGGGCGGCTGGCGGATCATGCGGACGCTCGGCCGCAAGATCATCGAGCTGGACCCGCCGCAGGGCTTCGCGGCCGAGGCCACCGCCTCGGCGGTCATGTACATCACGTCGTTCGTCTTCAAGGCGCCGATCTCCACCACCCACGTGATCACCGCGGCGATCATGGGCGCGGGGTCCACCAAGCGGATCCGCGCGGTGCGCTGGGGCGTCGCCAAGAACATCGTGCTCGGCTGGTTCATCACGATGCCGGCGGCCGCCATCGTCGCAGCGCTGGTGTACTGGTTCGTCCACCTGTTCTGGGGCTGATCCCCGGCCCGGCACCTGCCTGATCCGCCCCGGCGGCGAGCGGGCGGACAACTGCGAGCGGGCGAACACCGCCCCGAGCCGAAGGGGCGCGCCGGTGCCGAAAGGGAGAAGCGACAAGCGAGGTACGAGCGCCGGAGCGCCGACCGTCGGCACCGGGTCCGAGCGCCCCGGCGGCGAGCCGGGCGAGTAACTGACAGGGCCCGCCCCCACATCTCGGGGGCGGGCCCTTCTTCATGTCCCGCGGCGGCACCGCCATGCAGCACCACGGGACAGCTCGCGTGCCGTCACCCGCCGCGGTGCGACGGGTGACGGGGACCGGTCCGGCCGGACCGGGGCCGGTCTAGCCGAAGCGGCCGGAGATGTAGTCCTCGGTCGCCTGGACCGACGGGTTGGAGAAGATCCGCTGGGTGTCGTCCAGCTCGATCAGCTTGCCCGGCTGACCCACCCCGGCCAGGTTGAAGAAGGCGGTGCGGTCGCTGACGCGGGCCGCCTGCTGCATGTTGTGGGTCACGATGACGATGGTGAACTGCGACTTCAGCTCGCCGATCAGATCCTCGATGGCGAGGGTGGAGATCGGGTCGAGCGCGGAGCACGGCTCGTCCATCAGCAGCACCTCCGGCTCGACCGCGATGGCGCGGGCGATGCACAGACGCTGCTGCTGGCCGCCGGAGAGGCCGGCACCGGGCTTGTTCAGCCGGGTGTGGACCTCGTTCCAGAGGTTGGCGCCCTTCAGCGAGCGCTCCACCACGTCGTCCAGGACGGACTTCTTCTTGACGCCCGCGAGCCGGAGGCCGGCGATCACGTTGTCGTAGATCGACATGGTCGGGAACGGGTTCGGCCGCTGGAAGACCATCCCGATCGAGCGGCGCACCGCGACCGGGTCGACGTTGGCGGCGTACAGGTTCTCGTCGTCCAGGAGGACCTTGCCCTCGACCCGGGCGTTGGGGATCACCTCGTGCATGCGGTTCAGGGTCCGCAGGAAGGTGGACTTGCCGCAGCCGGAGGGGCCGATGAAGGCGGTCACCGAGCGGGGCTCGATGCTCATCGAGATGTCCTCGATGGCCTTGGTGGTGCCGTAGAAGGCCGACAGTCCGCTGACGTCGATGCGCTTGGCCATGATCGTTGCTTCTCTCGTCTGTCTCGTACGTCAGTCGGTCGGTCAGTGCCCGCTCTTGGGCGAGCGCCAGCGGGCGATGCCCCGCGCGACGAGGTTGAGCCCCATCACGAAGGCGATCAGCACCAGCGCCGCGCCCCAGGCACGGGCGTAGCCGAAGTCGTTGTTGACCTGCGAGTACTGCGTCCAGATGTACATCGGAAGCGACTGCTGCGGTCCGTCGAACGGGTTGTTGTTGATGTAGTCGGCGCCGAACACCAGCATCATCACCGGGGCGGTCTCGCCCGTGATGCGGGCGACCGCGAGCATCACACCGGTGGTGATGCCGCCGATGGCGGTGGGGAGGACGATCCGCAGGATGGTCTTCCACTTCGGCACGCCGAGCGCGTAGGAGGCCTCGCGCAGCTCGTTCGGGACGAGCTTCAGCATCTCCTCGGTGGACCGGACCACGACCGGCATCATCAGGATCGCCAGCGCGAGGCTGCCCGAGAAGCCGGAGTAGCCGAAGCCCAGGGCGAGGTTCCAGACCGAGAGGATGAACAGACCGGCGACGATCGACGGGATGCCCGTCATGACGTCGACGAAGAAGGTGACCGCCTTGGCGAGCTTGCCGCGGCCGTACTCGACCAGGTAGACGGCGGTCAGCAGACCGATCGGGGCGGCGATCGCGGTGGCCAGGCCGACCTGCTCCAGCGTGCCGATCAGCGCGTGGTAGATGCCACCGCCGGGGCCGGACTGGAGAACGCCCTTCATCGAGTGGCTCAGGAAGTTCCCGTTGACCACGTCCATGCCCTGCTGGACGGTGTAGACCGTCAGGGCGACCAGCGGGACGACGGCCAGGATGAAGGCGACCCAGACCACCGAGGTGGCGAACCGGTCCTTGGCCTGCCGGCGGCCCTCGACCCGGGCCGAGAGGCCGTAGCTGATCAGGAGGAACAGCGCGGCCGAGAGCAGGCCCCACTGCAGGTGGCTGGCGAGGCCGGCGGCGGCGCCGATCCCGCAGCCGAGGGCGATCGAGCCGACGGCGACGGCGGCCGGGGCCCACTTGGGAAGACGGTTGGCGGTCAGCGAACGACCGACCGGACGCGAGTCCTCGACGACGGCGGTGACGGTCATGCGTTGGCCCCCGAGTACTCCTTGCGGCGGGCGATGATCAGTCGCGCGGCACCGTTCACCAGCAGGGTGATGACGAACAGGACGAGGCCGGAGGCCATCAGCGCGTTGCGCCCGCTGTCGCCGGCCTCGGCGAACTTCAGCGCGATGTTCTGCGCGAAGGTGCCGCCGCCCGCGTCCAGGATGTGCAGCGACAGGACGTTGCTGGAGGAGAGCACCACCGCGACCGCGATGGTCTCGCCGAGCGCGCGGCCGAGGCCGAGCATCGAGGCCGAGATGATGCCGGGGCGGCCGAAGGGCAGCACCGCGGTGCGGATCATCTCCCAGCGGGTCGCGCCGAGCGCGAGCGCCGCCTCCTCGTGCATCCGCGGCACCTGGCGGAACACCTCGCGGGTGACCGCGGTGATGATCGGCAGGACCATGATCGCCAGCAGGATGCCGACGGTGAACAGGTTGCGCGGGGTGCCGCTCTTGGTCTGGTCGAAGATGTACGTCCAGCCCAGGTACTCGTTGAGCCAGCTGGTCAGACCGTCCATGTGCGGGACCAGGAAGAGCGCGCCCCACAGGCCGTAGACGATGCTGGGGACGGCGGCGAGCAGGTCGACCAGGTAGGCGAACGGCTGGGCGATCCGGCGCGGCGCGTAGTGCGAGATGAACAGCGCGATCCCGATGGCCACCGGGACGGCGATCGCCATCGCGATGACGGCGCTCACGATGGTGCCGACGACCAGCACCGGGATGCCGAAGACCGGCTTCGGAGCGTCCGGCGCCCACTCGAAGGTGGTCAGGAAGTTGCCCTGGTTCTTGCTGAGGGCCAGGCCGGAGCGCCAGGCCAGGAAGCCGGCGATGGCGGCCATGATGACCAGCAGCAGGATGCCCGATCCCCGGGCGAGGTTCATGAAGATCTTGTCGCCGACCCGGCTGTCACGCGTTCGGCGTTCCCTGCCTTGCGGGGCGGCAGGGGAGGATGAAGTCATTGGTCTACTCCGGTCTGGTGGCGCCGCCCCGGAAGGGGGACGGCACCATGGCGGCGGTGCCCCGGACGTTGGTGCTGGGTGTGGTGCGTTCCGGTGGGACGGCCCCGGCCCCCTCGCTCACGGGGCCGTCCCACCGGTCGTCCTGTCGGGTCAGGCCAGGGTCGGGATGACGGCGTTGACCTTGTCGGTCAGCTCCTTCGGGAGCGGGACGTAGCCCTTGTCGCCGGCGGCCTTCTGGCCCGCGTCGCTGATGGTGTAGCCCAGGAACGCCTTCAGGGTGTCCAGCGTCTCCGCCTTGTTGCCCTTGTCGCAGACGATCTCGTAGGTGACCAGGACCAGCGGGTAGGCGCCCTCGTCCTTGGTCGCGTAGTCGAGCTTCAGCGCCAGGTCGCTGCCGGTGCCGGAGATCGCGGCCTTGGCGAAGGTGGTGGCGGCGTTGGCGGCGGTGGCCTCGACCGGCTTGGAGGCGCCGGTGTTGATGGCGGCGCTCTTCAGGTTGTTGGTCTGGGCGAAGGCCAGCTCGACGTAGCTGATCGAGTTCTTGACCTGCTTCACCTGGGCCGCGACACCGGCGCTGCCGGTGGCGGACTGGCCGCCCTTGGCCGCCCAGGTCTTGCTGGACGGGTACGTCCAGGCGCCGTTGGCGGCGGCCGCGAAGTACTTGGTCAGGTTGTCGGTGGTGCCGGAGTCGTCCGAGCGGTGGAAGGACTGGATGTCCGCGTCCGGCAGCTTGGCGCCCGGGTTCAGGGCGGCGATGGCCGGGTCGTTCCACTTGGTGATCTGCGAGTCGAAGATCTTGGCCGCGGTCGGGGCGTCCAGGACCAGGCTGTCGACACCCTCGACGTTGAAGACCAGCGAGATCAGACCGCCGGCCATCGGCAGGTCGATGGCCTGGCCACCGGTGCAGACCGCCTTGGAGGCGTCGACCTCGGCCGGCTTCAGGGCCGAGTCGGAACCGGCGAACTGGACCTTGCCCTGGTTGAACTGCTGGATGCCCGCGCCCGAGCCGACACCCTGGTAGTTGATGGTGGTGCCGGAGCAGGCGCCGCTGAAGTTGGTCTTCCAGACGTCGATCGCCGTGCCCTGGGCGGTCGAACCGGCGGCGATCAGCGAACCGGACTTGCCACAGTTGATCGCGGGAGCGGCCGAGGCGGAACCGCTGGAGCCGGACGCGGTCGTGTTGCCGTTGTTGTTGTCCGAGCCGCACGCGGCGAGCGACAGCGAGCTGACGAGCGCCACGGCACCGATGGCGAGGGCCTTGGAGCGGCCGTTCCGCTGGAGCTTCACAGGGGTGTCCCTTTCTGAGGCAGCACCCGTTCCGCGGGTCCGTAGGCATACGGCGCAGTGCGGGTTCTGCTGTGGTCCGGGGCCCGTTCGGCCCTCCGGTGATCCCGAAGTTAAGCCGGAGAAGTGACACGACAGCCGGTCACAAGTGAACGGCGAGTGAACCTCGAAAGGATGACAGGAAACTACGCCAGGTAGTAACGGTTGCGTCACGGCGAGAGCGCGGGGAGATCACTCCCACCTGTCCTTCACCGGCTCGGCGGCGGTCCTGACCGGCTTCGCCCCCAGGATCGCCAGCAGCGCGTCGATCAGCAACCGGTCGTGGTCGTACGTGAGCCGGGCGCGTGCCTTCCCGGCCGGCAGCCACTCCAAGCGGTCCACCTCCCGGTTCGGCCGGAAGGCGCCGCTGGACGGCACCGCGGCCCAGTACCGGACCTCCTTCGGCCGGCCCTGCACCCGGTAGTGCTGCGCGGGCAGCTCCGGGCCGAGCAGGCAGCGGAACCCGGTCTCCTCCCAGACCTCGCGCAGCGCCGCCTCGACCATGCCCTCGCCGGGATCGAGCTTGCCCTTCGGCAGGCTCCAGTCGTCGTACTTGGGCCGGTGGATCACCGCGATCCGCGGCCGCCCCAGCCGGCCGCTCTTCTTCGGCCGACCCGGCAGCCAGAGCACCGCGCCGGCCGCCAGGACCACCTGGCCGTGCTCCGTCCCGGTCGTGCCCCCCGACGGACGCCCGGCCCCCGGACGCCCGCCCACCTCAGACCGTCCCCGGTGCCGCGACGTGGCCCCAGCCCTCGGGCGGGAGCTCCAGCCAGCCGTCCGGGCCGGGCGGCAGCTCGGGCCACCGACGGCCGACGAGGTACCGCGCCGACTCCACCTCCAGCCGCTGGTCGGCGTGCACCACGCCCAGCACGTACGCGGTCGCCGGGGTGATCCGCGGCGTGCGCGCCGCGGTGGCGGCGGTGACCGCGGCGTCCGCCGCCTCCTGCTGCCGGGCCAGCACCGCGTCCAGCTCGTCCAGCTCGGAGGACGAGCGGCCGCACACCTCCAGCGCGTACCGGCCGCGCTTCACCAGGATCCGCAGCCGGGCCCACGGCGCGTCGTCGGCCGCCAGCGCCGCGTCCGCGTCCACCGCGCCCCGGGCCGCCGGGACCGCGCCCAGCCGGCGCATCCCGTCCCCGCCGTACGGCGTCGCGGCACGGTGCAGCGGCAGCTGCTGGGCGGTCGCGGACAGCGCGGCGAACGCGGCCGCCGCCTGCGGCAGCAGCACCGTCGACGCCCGACCGCCCGCCGACTCCAGCAGCGGCGCCTCGCCCACCAGCAGCGTCATCCGGTCCGCCAGCGCGTGCAGCCGGGCCGACCGGAGCTCCTGGAGCACGGTGGAGTGCGCCCGGGTCCTGGCCAGGGTCAGCTGCCGGTCCAGCAGGGCCCGCGCCTTGGGCGCGCCCGCGTGGCCCGCCAGCATGCCCGTCCCCTCCGGGTCGCTGCCGCTCAGCGAGTCCAGCGCGCCCAGCAGCCGGGCCGACCGGCGGACGTACCCCGGTTCGAGCGCCAGCAGGTTGAGCAGCCAGCGCAGCTCGGTGCGCGACTCCTGCGCCCAGGCCTGCTCGAACAGCGAGCCGAAGGTGTGCAGCAGCCCGCCGACCCGCCGGACGGCCCGCAGCAGGTCCGCGGTGCCCGCCGTCGGGACGGCCGCGGCCGTCCCGGGTCTTGCGCCGGCCTCGCCCACCGCCAGCGGCAGGGCGCGCAGGAAGGCGCCGGCCTGGGCGGTCAGGTGGCGGGAAAGGATGTCCCCGGCGGTCGCGGTGGAAGCCGCCTGGGCCGTCATCGGCGCATCGGTCATGGCGTGGTGAATCCCCGTTCCCCCGGGGCGGTTCCCCGGAGCTGGCGGCCGACCGCCGGAGTGGCTGCCTTCGAGGGTTTCGAAGGCCCGCCGCTCCGACGGCTTCGCATCAGTGGACGCGTCAGCGCGAGGTGGCGGCCCGGCGGCGCTGGCGCGAGTCGATCAGGAGGTCCTGGACGTGCCGCAGCGACCGGCCCTCGGCGTCCTGCGAGTGCCGAGTCCAGGTGCCGTCCGTTCCCAGGTGCCAGGACTCGGTCTCGTCCGACATCCCGAGGTCGATCAGTCCGGACAGCTCGGCGCGGTGCGCGGGATCGGTGATCCGCAGCAGCGCCTCGATCCGGCGGTCCAGGTTGCGGTGCATCATGTCGGCGCTGCCGATCCAGACCTCCGGATCGCCGTTGTTGCCGAACACGAAGATCCGGGAGTGCTCCAGGAAGCGGCCCAGGATGCTGCGGACCCGGATGTTCTCGCTCAGCCCCGGCACACCCGGGCGGATCGCGCAGATGCCGCGCACCCAGACGTCCACCGGGACCCCGGCCTGCGAGGCCCGGTACAGCGCGTCGATCACGGCCTCGTCGACGATCGAGTTGAGCTTGAGCTTCACGAAGGCCGGACGGCCCGCCCGGTGGTGGGCGACCTCGTTGTTGATCCGCGACACCAGCCCGTCCCGCAGGCCGCGCGGGGCGGTCAGCAGCCGGCGGTAGGACTCGCGGCGCGAGTAGCCGGAGAGCCGGTTGAAGAGGTCCGACAGGTCGGCGCCGACCTGCGGGTCGGAGGTCAGCAGACCGATGTCCTCGTACAGCCGGGCGGTCTTCGGGTGGTAGTTGCCGGTGCCCACGTGCGAGTAGCGGCGCAGGGTGTCGCCCTCCTGGCGGACCACCAGCGACAGCTTGCAGTGCGTCTTCAGCCCGACCAGGCCGTAGACCACGTGACAGCCGGACTCCTCCAGCTTGCGGGCCCACTTGATGTTGGCCTGCTCGTCGAAGCGCGCCTTGATCTCGACCAGGACCAGCACCTGCTTGCCGGACTCGGCCGCGTCGATCAGCGCGTCCACGATCGGCGAGTCGCCGGAGGTCCGGTACAGGGTCTGCTTGATCGCCAGCACGTCCGGGTCGGCGGCGGCCTGCTCCAGGAAGGCCTGCACCGAGGTGGAGAAGGTGTCGTACGGGTGGTGCAGCAGGACGTCGCGCTCGCGCATCGCGGCGAAGATGTCCGGCTGGGACGCCGACTCGACGTCGGTCAGCCCGCGGGCCGTGCCCGCCACGTACTTCGGGTACTTCAGCTCCGGACGGTCCAGCTCGGCGATCCCGAACAGCCCGGTCAGGTCCAGCGGCCCGGGCAGCGGGAAGACCTCCGCCTCGGTGATGTTCAGCTCCCGCACCAGCAGGTCCAGGATGTAGGGGTCGATCGACTCCTCGACCTCCAGCCGGACCGGCGGGCCGAAGCGCCGCCGCATCAGCTCCTTCTCCAGGGCCTTGAGGATGTTCTCGGTGTCGTCCTCCTCCACCTCCAGGTCCTCGTTGCGAGTGACGCGGAAGGCGTGGTGGGCCAGCACCTCCATCCCCGGGAAGAGCTCCTCCAGGTGCGCGCCCATCACGTCCTCCAGCGGGACGTACCGCTGGGGCGAGGCCTCCAGGAACCGGGCCAGCGACTGCGGCACCTTCACCCGGGCGAAGTGCTTGTGACCGGAGACCGGGTTGCGCACCACCACGGCCAGGTTGAGCGAGAGCCCCGATATGTACGGGAAGGGGTGCGCCGGGTCGACCGCCAGCGGGGTCAGCACCGGGAAGATCTTCTGCCGGAACAGCGTGTGCAGCCGGGCCTGCTCCTTCTCGGCCAGCTCCGGCCAGCGGACCACCTCGATGCCCTCGGCGGCGAGGTCCGGCAGCACCTCCTGCTGGAAGGCCGCGGCGTGCCGGGCCATCAGCTCCCGCGAGCGGGTCCAGATCAGGTCCAGCACCTCGCGGGGCTGCAGACCGGACGCGCTGCGCTGGGCGACGCCCGTGGCGATCCGGCGCTTGAGGCCGGCCACCCGGACCATGAAGAACTCGTCCAGGTTGCTGGCGAAGATCGCCAGGAACTTGGCCCGCTCCAACAGCGGTATCCCCGGATCCTCGGCGAGCTCCAGGACCCGCTCGTTGAACGCCAGCCAACTGCGTTCACGGTCCAGGAAGCGGCCCTGCGGCAACGCTTCGAGCTCCTGCTCGTCCGCCGCCGGCAGCTCCGGCGGGACACCCAGCGCACTGGACATCCGGGCCGTCGGCGACAGCGGGGCAGAGACGGGGCGGGGGATGCTCATGGGCTCCAGCTCCTCCAGCAGAAGGACGGCGTCCGGGCGCGAATGGCTCTGCGGGCCGTCGCCCTCGCCCCGGGACGATCCCGGGAGCAGCGCCCAACCTCCGGGCGCGGTCCGTACAGGACCGGCCGGTGCGTGGCGGTCGACTCTGCACGAGCGAGACACTACGGACTTCATCCTGTGATCTTCGCGGCAGCAATTGAATCCACGGTAAACACCGCATGGCCAGGAGGAAAGCTGACGCGGTCGGGGCAAGGGCCGTCGGCGGCCCCGCACCCGCCCGCGACAGCTCCGGGCCGACCCCGCCCCCTCGGAAGGAGCGGCGGAGCGCGGTGCGGGGCGGTCAGACCGACCGGTCCCCCTGGTACCGGGCCCGGTACATGAGGTCCACCTCGTGAACGGTGAACCCCAGTCGCTCGTACACCCGCACGGCGGCCGGGTTGTCGGCGTCGACGTAGAGCAGGACCGTACCCAGTCCGCGCTCGCCCGGGCCCGAGCCGGTCAGGTGACGCAGACCCGCCGCGGTCAGCGCGCGCCCGAGGCCACTGCCCTGCTCCGCCGGGTCCACCCCGACCACGTACACCTCGCCGAGCTCCGGCTCGGTCGCGGTGGCCGGGTGCACCTTCGTCCAGTGGAAACCGACCACCCGGCCGCCGCGGGTGGCGAGGAAGAAGCCGGCCGGATCGAACCACGGCTCGGCGATCCGCTCCGCCAGGTCCTGCTCCGTCCAGGCGCCCTGCTCCGGGTGGTGGGCGAAGGCCAGCGCGTTCAGCCGCAGCCACTCGGCGTCGTCCTCCCCCGGGCGGAAGGTGCGGAGCTCGACGCCCTCGGGGACGGACACCTCCTCGGTCTGCCGACCGGTGCGGCGCATCTGCCGCAGCTCGCGGACCAGCTCCGCACCGTACGCCTCCGCCAGGTGCCGGGCCGCCGGGTGCCCGCCGTGCACCCAGAAGTCCACGGCGTCGTGCCCGGCGCGGTGCGCCTCCGCCAGGACGGCGTCCACCAGCGGGCGGGCCAGGCCGCGGCCGCGGGCGGCCGGGTCGACCAGCAGCTCGGCGGCCGGGTTGGCGCTCGGGTCGACGGCCTCGCCCTGCGGGACCTCGAGCTGGCCGTAGCCGACGACGGCCGCGGGCTCGGGTGCCGGCTCGGTCTCTTGCTGGGTCGGAGTCTCGGTCTCGACGAGGTGGGTCACGCCCGGACGGGGAGTCTCGGCGGACCGCAGCCGGAGCCGGCCCTGCTCGGACACGGCGGCCCGGCCGTCCACCGCCTGGGCCTCCGCCAGGACACGCAGGGCGCCGTCGCGCTCCTCGGGGCGGAGCACGTTGTTCGCAATGACCGCTGTCTGATCGTCCATGCCCTGACGATACGTCACCGGAAATGCGAAAAGCCCCTGATCCGAGTGGATCAGGGGCTCTTCAGCAATGATTGTTCGGCGGCGTCCTACTCTCCCACAGGGTCCCCCCTGCAGTACCATCGGCGCTGTGAGGCTTAGCTTCCGGGTTCGGAATGTAACCGGGCGTTTCCCTCACGCTATGACCACCGAAACACTATGAAACTGTCAACCGACACCCGATGTTTCGGGTGGGTCGTTGTTTCAGAACAACACAGTGGACGCGAGCAACTGAGGACAAGCCCTCGGCCTATTAGTACCGGTCAACTCCACCCCTTACAGGGCTTCCATATCCGGCCTATCAACCCAGTCGTCTACTGGGAGCCTTACCCTCTCAAGGAGGTGGGAGTGCTCATCTCGAAGCAGGCTTCCCGCTTAGATGCTTTCAGCGGTTATCCCTCCCGAACGTAGCCAACCAGCCATGCCCTTGGCAGGACAACTGGCACACCAGAGGTTCGTCCGTCCCGGTCCTCTCGTACTAGGGACAGCCCTTCTCAACACTCCTACGCGCACAGCGGATAGGGACCGAACTGTCTCACGACGTTCTAAACCCAGCTCGCGTACCGCTTTAATGGGCGAACAGCCCAACCCTTGGGACCTACTCCAGCCCCAGGATGCGACGAGCCGACATCGAGGTGCCAAACCATCCCGTCGATATGGACTCTTGGGGAAGATCAGCCTGTTATCCCCGGGGTACCTTTTATCCGTTGAGCGACGGCGCTTCCACAAGCCACCGCCGGATCACTAGTCCCTACTTTCGTACCTGCTCGACCCGTCAGTCTCACAGTCAAGCTCCCTTGTGCACTTACACTCAACACCTGATTGCCAACCAGGCTGAGGGAACCTTTGGGCGCCTCCGTTACCCTTTAGGAGGCAACCGCCCCAGTTAAACTACCCACCAGACACTGTCCCTGATCCGGATCACGGACCCAGGTTAGACATCCAGCACGACCAGAGTGGTATTTCAACGGCGACTCCACAACAACTGGCGTTGCTGCTTCAAAGTCTCCCACCTATCCTACACAAGCCGAACCGAACACCAATATCAAGCTATAGTAAAGGTCCCGGGGTCTTTCCGTCCTGCTGCGCGAAACGAGCATCTTTACTCGTAATGCAATTTCACCGGGCCTATGGTTGAGACAGTCGAGAAGTCGTTACGCCATTCGTGCAGGTCGGAACTTACCCGACAAGGAATTTCGCTACCTTAGGATGGTTATAGTTACCACCGCCGTTTACTGGCGCTTAAGTTCTCAGCTTCGCCCTGTCGAAACAGAGCTAACCGGTCCCCTTAACGTTCCAGCACCGGGCAGGCGTCAGTCCGTATACATCGCCTTACGGCTTCGCACGGACCTGTGTTTTTAGTAAACAGTCGCTTCTCGCTGGTCTCTGCGGCCACCCCCAGCTCAAGGTGCAAGACCCATCACCAGGAATGGCCCCCCTTCTCCCGAAGTTACGGGGGCATTTTGCCGAGTTCCTTAACCATAGTTCACCCGAACGCCTCGGTATTCTCTACCTGACCACCTGAGTCGGTTTGGGGTACGGGCCGCCATGAAACTCGCTAGAGGCTTTTCTCGACAGCATAGGATCATCCACTTCACCACAATCGGCTCGGCATCAGGTCTCAGCCTTAATGAGTGACGGATTTGCCTATCACTCGGCCTACACCCTTACCCCGGGACTACCACCGCCCGGGCTGGACTACCTTCCTGCGTCACCCCATCGCTCACCTACTACCCTGTTGGGTCACCGGCTCCACCACTTCCCTTTGCCCGAAGGCTCCAGGACGGCTTCACGGGCTTAGCATCAAGAGGTTCGACGTTGGCGCTTCAAAGCGGGTACGGGAATATCAACCCGTTGTCCATCGACTACGCCTGTCGGCCTCGCCTTAGGTCCCGACTTACCCTGGGCAGATCAGCTTGACCCAGGAACCCTTGGTCAATCGGCGCAAGAGTTTCCCACTCTTGTATCGCTACTCATGCCTGCATTCTCACTCGTATACCGTCCACGACTGGTTTCCACCGCCGCTTCACCCGGCACACGACGCTCCCCTACCCATCACAGCAGGCGTTGGCCCTATATGCTGCAATGACACGACTTCGGTGATGTGCTTGAGCCCCGCTACATTGTCGGCGCGGAATCACTTGACCAGTGAGCTATTACGCACTCTTTCAAGGGTGGCTGCTTCTAAGCCAACCTCCTGGTTGTCTCTGCGACTCCACATCCTTTCCCACTTAGCACACGCTTAGGGACCTTAGTCGGTGTTCTGGGCTGTTTCCCTCTCGACCATGGAGCTTATCCCCCACAGTCTCACTGCCACGCTCTCACTTACCGGCATTCGGAGTTTGGCTAAGGTCAGTAACCCGGTAAGGCCCATCGCCTATCCAGTGCTCTACCTCCGGCAAGAAACACGTGACGCTGCACCTAAATGCATTTCGGGGAGAACCAGCTATCACGGAGTTTGATTGGCCTTTCACCCCTAACCACAGGTCATCCCCCAGGTTTTCAACCCTGGTGGGTTCGGTCCTCCACACGGTCTTACCCGCGCTTCAACCTGCCCATGGCTAGATCACTCCGCTTCGGGTCTTGGGCATGCAACTGTATCGCCCTATTCGGACTCGCTTTCGCTACGGCTACCCCACACGGGTTAACCTCGCTACACACCGCAAACTCGCAGGCTCATTCTTCAAAAGGCACGCAGTCACGGCCCACCAGCAAGCTGATGAACGACGCTCCCACGGCTTGTAGGCACACGGTTTCAGGTACTATTTCACTCCGCTCCCGCGGTACTTTTCACCATTCCCTCACGGTACTATCCGCTATCGGTCACTAGGGAATATTTAGGCTTAGCGGGTGGTCCCGCCAGATTCACACGGGATTTCTCGGGCCCCGTGCTACTTGGGAGTTCTTCAAACGAGCCGTACAGATTTCGTCTACGGGGGTCTTACCCTCTACGCCGGACCTTTCGCATGTCCTTCGACTACCCATACGGTTTCTGACTCGCCGACCGGCCGGCAGACCGATCAAGAAAAATCCCACGACCCCGCATTGGCAACCCCTGCCGGGTCTCACACCAAAACGGTTTAGCCTCATCCAGTTTCGCTCGCCACTACTCCCGGAATCACGGTTGTTTTCTCTTCCTGCGGGTACTGAGATGTTTCACTTCCCCGCGTTCCCTCCACACTGCCTATGTGTTCAGCAGCGGGTGACAGCCCATGACGACTGCCGGGTTTCCCCATTCGGACACCCCCGGATCAAAGCTCGGTTGACAGCTCCCCGGGGCCTATCGCGGCCTCCCACGTCCTTCATCGGTTCCTAGTGCCAAGGCATCCACCGTGCGCCCTTAAAAACTTGGCCACAGATGCTCGCGTCCACTGTGCAGTTCTCAAACAACGACCAGTCACACACCCTCAACACTCCGAAGAGCGCCTCAAGTGAGGCCGGCACTGAGACAACGGAAACCCGTTCCCTCAGGACCCAACAACGTGCCCGACACAGTCAATCCCAGATCGCGTTCCACGCCGAAGCAGTACTAACGTCCGATCTTTTCCTGTGCCGAATAGTCAACGTTCCACCCATGAGCGACCGTGCAGAACATTCGCCTGCAAGCGGCCATGTGCTCCTTAGAAAGGAGGTGATCCAGCCGCACCTTCCGGTACGGCTACCTTGTTACGACTTCGTCCCAATCGCTGGTCCCACCTTCGACGGCTCCTCCCCTTACGGGTTAGGCCACCGGCTTCGGGTGTTACCGACTTTCGTGACGTGACGGGCGGTGTGTACAAGGCCCGGGAACGTATTCACCGCAGCATGCTGATCTGCGATTACTAGCAACTCCAACTTCATGGGGTCGAGTTGCAGACCCCAATCCGAACTGAGGCCGGCTTTTTGGGATTCGCTCCGCCTCGCGGCATCGCAGCCCTTTGTACCGACCATTGTAGCACGTGTGCAGCCCAAGACATAAGGGGCATGATGATTTGACGTCGTCCCCACCTTCCTCCGAGTTGACCCCGGCAGTCTCCTGTGAGTCCCCATCACCCCGAAAGGCATGCTGGCAACACAGAACAAGGGTTGCGCTCGTTGCGGGACTTAACCCAACATCTCACGACACGAGCTGACGACAACCATGCACCACCTGTATACCGACCACAAGGGGGCACCCATCTCTGGATGTTTCCGGCATATGTCAAGCCTTGGTAAGGTTCTTCGCGTTGCGTCGAATTAAGCCACATGCTCCGCTGCTTGTGCGGGCCCCCGTCAATTCCTTTGAGTTTTAGCCTTGCGGCCGTACTCCCCAGGCGGGGAACTTAATGCGTTAGCTGCGGCACCGACGACGTGGAATGTCGCCAACACCTAGTTCCCAACGTTTACGGCGTGGACTACCAGGGTATCTAATCCTGTTCGCTCCCCACGCTTTCGCTCCTCAGCGTCAGTAATGGCCCAGAGATCCGCCTTCGCCACCGGTGTTCCTCCTGATATCTGCGCATTTCACCGCTACACCAGGAATTCCGATCTCCCCTACCACACTCTAGCCTGCCCGTATCGAATGCAGACCCGGGGTTAAGCCCCGGGCTTTCACATCCGACGCGACAGGCCGCCTACGAGCTCTTTACGCCCAATAATTCCGGACAACGCTCGCACCCTACGTATTACCGCGGCTGCTGGCACGTAGTTAGCCGGTGCTTCTTCTGCAGGTACCGTCACTTGCGCTTCTTCCCTGCTGAAAGAGGTTTACAACCCGAAGGCCGTCATCCCTCACGCGGCGTCGCTGCATCAGGCTTTCGCCCATTGTGCAATATTCCCCACTGCTGCCTCCCGTAGGAGTCTGGGCCGTGTCTCAGTCCCAGTGTGGCCGGTCGCCCTCTCAGGCCGGCTACCCGTCGTCGCCTTGGTAGGCCATTACCCCACCAACAAGCTGATAGGCCGCGGGCTCATCCTGCACCGCCGGAGCTTTACACCAACCCCCATGCGGAGGAAGGTCATATCCGGTATTAGACCCCGTTTCCAGGGCTTGTCCCAGAGTGCAGGGCAGATTGCCCACGTGTTACTCACCCGTTCGCCACTGATCCACCCCGAAGGGCTTCACCGTTCGACTTGCATGTGTTAAGCACGCCGCCAGCGTTCGTCCTGAGCCAGGATCAAACTCTCCGTGAATGTTTACTCGGCCCCGAAAATCAAGCAGGGCCGGTCGACACCCGCGTTGAGCGGCACGGCAACCACCGGAATAGGGCGGCCCCGCGCACTGCGTCCTCGCTAGTGTTTTACTTCAAAAGGAATCTCCAACCCCAGAACAATCTGAGGCCGGGGATGTCAACATATCTGGCGTTGACTTTTGGCACGCTGTTGAGTTCTCAAGGAACGGACGCTTCCTTCGGACTGCCTTCCAGCAGGCCCTCCGGGCTTCGTTCTTTCGTGTTTCCAGCTTATCAGATGTTTTCCGCGCCGTTTCCGGGCTTCCTCATCCAACTCGCCGGTGTCTTCTGCGGCTTGACGCCCCGTCCGACGTTTCAAACTCTAGCCGATCCCCGCTCCGAAAAGCGAATCGACCGCAACCCAATAAAACGAGCACATCAAATGAAGAACCGAGCCACGACGCGAAAACGCGAACGCGACCCAGCCCGAACCTGGGAAGTGGTGTTTCAGAGGATTGGCTGCCCCGGGACCGTCCGCGCAGATGCGTGTCCGGTGCTCCCTGCCAGGCAGCTCGAAGAACACTAGACCTCTGGGACGGCCGAGTCAAGCTCCGCAAGCGGATTCTCGGCGGCCTCCTCCGCCGGCAGCTGGAAGGCCAGGACGGCGACGTCGTCGTCGTGCTCCGAGGTCACCCCCATCGCCCGCAGCAGCCGGGCGCAGATCACCTCGGGGGCGCCGATCGCGCCGGTCAGGGTGCGGGCCAGGAGGTCGAGTCCCTGGTCGATGTCCTCGTCGCGGCGCTCGACCAGGCCGTCCGTATAGAGGACGCCGGTCGTGCCGGGGAGCAGGCGCAGGGTGTGGGAGATGTGCAGGCCGTCGCCGGTGCCGAGCGGGGGGCCGTTCTGTTCCTCGCTGCGCAGGATGGTTCCGTCGGGGCAGCGCAGCAGCATCGGGAGGTGGCCGGCCGAGGCGTAGGTGAGGGTGCGGCGGCTCGGGTCCCAGACGGCGTAGGTGCAGGTGGCGATCTGGTTGGCGTCGATCTCCATGGCGAGGCCGTCGAGCAGGCGCATCACCTCGTGCGGGGGCAGGTCGAGGCGGGCGTAGGCGCGGACCGCGGTGCGCAGCTGGCCCATCACGGCTGCCGCCCGCAGGCCGCGGCCCATGACGTCGCCGATCACGAGTGCGGTGCGTCCGCCGTCGATGGCGATGACGTCGTACCAGTCGCCGCCGACGGCGGCCTCGGCGCCGCCGGGCTGGTAGGTCGCGGCGACCCGCAGGTCGGCCGGCTGGTCGAGCTTCTGCGGGAGGAGGCTGCGCTGGAGGGTGACGGCGGCCTCGCGCTGGCGGCGTTCGGCTTCGCGCAGGCGGGCGGCGGCGAGGACCTGGTCGGTGACCTCGGCGGCGAAGATCAGTACGCCGGCGGGCGGGCCCTCGGGGGGCGTGTCGGTGGTGTCGCCGGGGCCGAGCGGGACGCAGGAGACGTTGTAGTAGCGGTTGCCGGTGAGGCCGAGGATGCAGCGGGCCTTGACGCTGCGCGGGCGGCCGCCGCGGATGACCTGGTCCATCAGGGGCAGGACGCCCATGGTGCCGAGTTCCGGGAGGGCCTCGGCGGCGGGCAGGCCGGTGGGGCGGTCGCCGAAGAGTTCGCGGTAGGCGCGGTTGGCGTAGCCGAGCTGGTGCAGCGGGCCGTAGGTGACGGCGACCGGCGCGGGGATGCGGTTGAGGACCTCGCGCAGGTTCTGGGGTTTGTGCGGGTCGAGGAGCTCAGCGGTGGTGGTGGGGCTGGTCGGGTCGCGGGGGCCGGGCACCACGACGCCGTCGGCGGAGGGCACGCCCTCGTCGGTGCCGGCCCCGTTGGTCGGGGCGGCACGCCAGGGGGCTCCGGTGAGCCGGGCGCTCCAGCGCATCAGGTTCAAACGACGGCCGCTTCCTCGTTTTCCAGGCATATCATCACTTTTTGTGTACACATCAGCACACGGGGTAATGACCGGGTCGGGCTGATCCTGTCAGGCGGAGGCCCGATTCCGGAAGTCGCACGCCCGGCGTGGCCGTCGGATCGGCCTCCGGCCCGGTTCGGCGGGGGCGGTCAGCGGGGCGCATCCGGCCCGGCGTCGGACGGCCGTCCCGACTTCGGCTCGAACCCGCCCTCGAAGATCGAACGCGGGTGCTCCATCGCGCCCAGCGAGACCACCTCCCGGGAGAACACCCCGCCCAGCACCCAGTCCACCAGCACCCGCACCCGCCGTTCCGCGCTCGGCAGCCGCCGCAGGTGCCGCGCCCGGTGCAGCCACCAGGCCCGCCGACCGGTCAGCTTGCGGCCGCCCCGGGTGTGCGCGACCGCCCGGCCCGGACCGAGCGAGGTCGAACAGGCCGCGGGGCCGGGCCGGTACTCGGCCAGGTCCGGCGCGTGCGGGCCGCCGTCCAGGGCCACCGCGATGTTGCGGGCGAGCAGCTCGGCCTCGGCGAAGGCGTGCTGGGCGTTGGGCGCGCAGGGGGCGCCGTCCGCGTTCGGGTCCGGGACGGCGGCGCAGTCGCCGGCCGCCCAGACGCCGGGGAGGGCGCGTCCGTCCGGTCCGACCGCCTGCAGGGTGGCGAGGCAGCGGACCCGGCCGAGGGTGTCCAGCGGCAGGTCGGTGTCGCGCAGCAGCGGGGACGGCCGGGTGCCCGCCGTCCAGACCAGGGTGCGGGCGCCGAAGCGGGTGCCGTCGGAGAGTGCGACGACCCGGTCGACGGCGGACTCCAGCGTGGTGCGCAGCCGGATGTCGACGCCGCGTTCGCGCAGCTCGCCGAGGGTGTGCCCGGCGAGTTCGGGCGACTCCTCGGCGAGGATCCGGTCGGTCGCCTCGACCAGCACCCAGCGCAGGTCCTCCGCGCGGACGTTGTGGTAGCCGCGGACGGCGGCGCGGGCCATGTCCTCCAGCTCGGCGAGCGCGCCGACGCCCGCGTAGCCGGCGCCGACGAAGACGAAGGTGAGCGCGGCCTGCCGCAGTGCGGGGTCCCGGGTGGCGGAGGCCAGGTCGAGCTGCTCCAGGACGTGGTTGCGCAGGCCCACGGCCTCGCCGACCGTGGAGAAGCCCAGGCCGTGTTCGGCGAGCCCCGGCACCGGAGCCGTCCGGGAGACCGAGCCGGGGGCCACCACCAGGAGGTCGTAGGGCAGTTCGATCGGCGCGGGGGGCTCGCCGGGGACCGCGGCGTCGGCCAGGGCGCGCCGGGCCGCGTGTTCGATCCGGGTGATCCTGGCGGTGACCACCCGGCAGTCCGGCAGGACCCGGCGCAGCGGGACGACCACGTGTCTCGGGTCGATCGAGCCGGCCGCGACCTCGGCCAGCAGCGGGTGGTAGGTGAAGTAGGCCTGGGGTTCGACGACCGTGATCTCGACCTCGCCCCGCCGCAGCCGCTCCCGCAGGCCGCGTTGGAGGTGGAGTGCGGTGGCCGTACCGGCGCAACCCCCGCCGGCGATCAGGATCCTGATGGTGCACCTCCTGCCGATGTGACGTTTCGTCCCGGCCCCGCGGCCGGGGGGTGTCCCCGCCATCACGCCCCCCTATGAAGGACCGGCGGAGGTGGTCTTGTCCACAGTCCGTACGGGGCTGGTTGCGACACGAGGGGCCGCCGGGGCCAGTTGTGCTTGCTGGGCGACTTTCTGACGCACTTTCGGCCGCGAAGAGCCGTGAACTATGGTCGGATTGTGTACCGGGGCGGCCGTCGCCATGACAATCGGCGGCGACGCACCGTGGAGCGGCCACTACGGCCAGTTCCAGCGTTGGCGTGAGAACCCGACTGGGGGACAGTCATCCGGGGAAGGGTAGTTCCCGGACAGGGCCCCGGACGGTGCCGACGCGCCGAGCCGGATGTGGACCCGGCCCGGCGGCACGAACCGTGGTCACCGGATCGGGACGGGCGGCACGAGCGATGGTTCATCGGGTCATTTCTGACGGGCTGAGCTGCACCGGGGGGTGCAGGGGCGGGCGACGACAGGGTCCGGATTCGGACGCCTGCGGGGGAGAGTTGGGATGATGGAACAGGAGCAGGTGTGGGGCCGGGCGGGTGCACCGCAGGCCGGGCCGGGCATGGTGCCCGAGCAACGCGGCCCGGTGGACCTGCCGGCCCAGACCGGGATGGCGCAGGTCGGGACGGCACAGACCGGAATGGCGCAGGTGGGCATGGTTCAGACCGCCGTCCCGTACCGGGCCGAGCCGGTGTCGGCCACCGTGCCGGTGCCCGGGGCCCGGCTGCGGGTGGACGCGCGGCGGAACCTGGAGAGCGTGCTGCGGGCGGCCCGCGAGGTCTTCGGCGAGTTCGGCTACGGCGCGCCGATGGAGGAGGTCGCGCGCCGGGCGGGGGTCGGCGTCGGCACCGTCTACCGGCGCTTCCCGAGCAAGGAGGTGCTGGTCCAGCGGATCGCCGCCGAGGAGGTGGCGTGGCTGACGGCGCAGGCGCGCGAATCGCTGTACGGCGGTGACGGCGCCTGGGAGGCACTGGCCGGCTACCTGGCCCGGGCCGTGAGCAGCGGCGCCGGGCGGCTGCTGCCGCCGGAGGCGTTCCGGTACGCGGAGGAACTGGGCCGGGTGCCCGAACAGCGGATGCCGGAACCGCCCGCCGCGGTCCGCTTCGACCTGCGCGGTGAGGAGGCCCGCTCCGGCGGGGCGGTGGAACCGTCGGCCGCCGACGCCGATCCCCGGTTGCTGCTGCAGCTGCTGGCCGCGCTGGTGGCGCGGGCCGGTGCGGCGGGCGAACTGCGGCCGGGCGTCACGGTGTCGGACGTGGTGCTGGTGCTGACCGCGTCGGTGCCGGTGCACGCGGCCCGGCCGTCGGTCTCGACGCCGGCGGCGAGCGGTTTCTCACCGGTCTCCCCGCAGACGGGCGGCCAGGCGGCTCCCGGGCCCTCGGAACGGCTGCTGCAGATACTGCTGGACGGCCTGCGGGCCCGCTGACCCCGGGGAGGGGCGCGGCCGCCTCGCCGGGCGGGCGCGGCAGTTGGACGGAACGCCGGCGCGCGGAACGGGAACGCGCGCCGGGTGCGGGCGTCGCGCGACCCGCCGCCGCACGCCGGGCGAACACATCCGCGACGGCCCCACGGAAGAGTGGGGAACGGCCGGTCCGGCTACCGCCCGTCCCTGCGCTATGCCATCCTTTGCCCGTGGTTGGAGCCAATGTCCCGATGCGCGCCCTTCGCGCGCCGTCGGCGCCGTACGCCGGGGAGCCGTGCGCCTACGCACCTCCGCGCGCCCTGCCACACTACGGGGGCTGTCGTGGAATCTGGGGTCCGTTGTGAGCGCCGAGGAACAGAACGACTACGGGTACGGCCTCGACTTCGGGGGGCTCTCCGGTAGCACCGCCGAAGGGTCCGCCGCGGGCCCCGGCGGCATCGGTGGCGGTACGGGCGGCAGTACGGGTGGCGGCACGGGTGGCGTCGGCGGCAGTACGGGTGGCCTCGGCGGGGCGGCCCAAGTGCCGGGCGCCGCACCGGGCCCGGCCGCCGGACACGTCCCCGACCAGGCCGGGATGCCCAGCCGCGAGACGCTCTCCGCCTCCGCCGCCGCGCTGCCCACCGGCCGGGTGCCCGGCCAGGCCCCGGCGGGCCGGGGCGGCGTCGCCCCCGAGGCCTTCGTCGGAGAGCCGTACGGCGGCGACGGCCGGACCGCGCGCCCGACCGTACCCGCTCCCGCCGACCCGATGGACGGCGAGCGCCCGCCCTCGGACGCCGAGTTGACCGCCCGGGTCCGGGCCGGCGACGACACCGCGTACGAGGAGATCTACCGCCGGCACGCCGACTCGGTCCGCCGCTACGCCCGCACCTGCTGCCGGGACAACTTCACCGCCGAGGACCTCGCGGGCGAGGTCTTCGCCCGCACCCTGCAAGCGCTGCGCGCCGGCAAGGGCCCCGAGTTCGCCGTCCGCGCGTACCTGCTGACCGCCGTGCGCAACGTCGCCGCCGCCTGGCACCGCAGCGAGCGACGCGAACAACTCGTCGACGACTTCGCCGTCTTCGCGCAGACCTCGGCCGCCGTCGTCGACCTCGACCTCGCCGACCCGGGCGCCGACGCCTGGGCGATGGCGATGGCCGACCAGCGGATGGTCATGCAGGCCTACGCCGAACTGCCCGAGGACGACCGGGTCGTGCTCTGGCACACCGAGGTCGAGCGGGAATCCCCCAAGACCGTCGCCGTGATGCTCGGCAAGACCGCCAACGCCACCGCCGTCCAGGCCCACCGGGCCCGCGACCGGCTCGCCGCCGCGTTCCTGCAGGCACACGTCTCCGGCAGCCAGGAGAGCACCTGCGAGTCCTACGCCAACCGGCTCGGGGCGTACGCCCGCGGCTCGCTGCGCAAGCGGGCCTCGGCGGAGGTCGGACGGCACCTCAAGGAGTGCGACCGCTGCACCGCGGCCTGCCTCGAACTGACCGAGATCAACACCGGGCTGCGCGCCCTGCTGCCCGGCGGAGTGCTCGTCTGGGTCGGGGTCGGCGGCTTCAGTGCCGCCGCGGCCGCCGTCGGCGGTGTCGCCGCGGTCGGCGGCGCGGCCGCGGGGACGGTGGCGGCCACCGCCGGCTCCTCGGGCGCCGTGGCCGGCTCGACGGCGGGCTCGGCGGCCGCCGGTGCCGGGGCGGCCGGTGCGGCGTCCGGTGGCAGCGGGGGCGGAGCCGCCGCCCTGGCCGGCGAGGGCCTGGGCACCGCCGCCAAGGCCGGGATCGCCGCCGCCGTCGCGGTGGCCGCGGCCGCCGTCGCCGCGTACGCGCTGACCGGCTCGCCCGAACCGAAGCCCCCGGTGGCCGCGCCTCCGGCCGTCAGCGCCCCGGCCGCACCGGCCCCGGAACCGCCCGCACCCCCGGCACCCGCGCCCGTCCCCACGCCGGCCCCGGCGCCGGTACCCGCCGCGCCGGCCCCGGAGCCGCCCGCGCCGAGCCCCAGCGCGAAGCCGTCCGCCAAGCCCACGCAGGCCCCGCCCACCACCACGGCGCCCAAGCCGGGCCCGCCCGCACCCAGCAGCCCGCCGGCCCCCGAGCCGGCCTTCACTCCCCCGGTCGTGCCCCGGCCGACCCTGCCGCCGGTGCCCACCCCCGAGGTCCCCGTCATCCCGACGCCGACCCTGCCGCCGGTGCCGACACCCACCGTCACCCGGCCCACGCCGCCCGCGCCCACCGACTTCTGGGCCGACGCGCTGCCCGTCGTCAAGCCCGGCAACAACCGGGTGCCGCCGGACGGGCCGAGCATCCGGCAGAAGGGCAGCGACAACTTCTGGCAGCGCGACGGCGGCTGGATCGGCGGCGACTACCACCCGCACGCCCTCACCGTGCACGCCCCCGCGACCACCCTGATCGACCTCAACCGCAGCTGCACGTCCTTCGACGCGGTGGCCGGGGTGGACGACGCCACGCTCTCCCCGGGCGGGGTGGTCTTCTCGGTCGAGGGCGGCGACGGCCGCACCCTGTGGCACTCCCGGGCGCTCGCCGTCGGCGACGACGCGGTACCGGTGCACGTGCCGCTGGCCGGGGAGAAGTCGATCCGGCTGGTGGTCACCCCGGCGAACGGGATCTGGTCGGCGCTGAACGTCGCGGACTGGGCCGAGGCCCGCTTCAGGTGCTCCTGAAACGGGCCTCGGGCGCCCGGACGGGGGGTGCGTCCGGACCGGGGAGTGGGGTGGCTCAGATGGCGCAGGAGCCGTCCGCGCAGGCCTCCCCGGCCGGGGCGACCTGCACCGGGGCCGGCCGGCGCTCGCCGATCTCGGCGGCGACCTGGTCCAGCACCTTGCGGAACGTCCCGGCGTCCTGACCGCCCTGGACCGCCCACTTGCCCTCGAACACGAAGGTCGGCACCGCGCTGATGCCCAGCTCCCGGCCCTCGGCCAGCTGGGCGTTGACCTCGGCGGTGCCCTCGTCGCCCGCCAGGTAGGCGGTCACCCGCGCCCGGTCCAGGCCCGCCGAAACGGCGACGTCCGCCAGCGCGGCGCGGTCGCCGACGTCGACGCCGTCGGTGAAGTGCGCCTTCAGCAGCGCCTCCTTCAGCCGCCCCTGCGCGGCCGCGCCGTACTCGCTCTCGGCGAGGTGCAGCAGCCGGTGCCCCAGGAAGGTGTTGGCGTGCAGCGCCTCGTCGAAGTCGTACGTGATGCCCTCGGCCAGGCCCAGCTCGGCCACCCGGGCGTCCATCGCCACGGACTGCGGACCGTAGCGCTCGGCCAGCCAGGCGCGGTGCGGGCTCGCCGTCTCCGGGGCGTCCGGGACCAGCTGGTACGGGCGGTAGACGACCTCGACCTGCTCCTTGCCCGGGAAGTCCGCGAGGGCCTGCTCGAAACGGCGCTTGCCGATGTAGCACCAGGGGCAGGCGATGTCGGACCAGATCTCGACCTTCATGCGGGGAACTCCAGGGGGCGTTTGTCGGGTGTGGACGAGATGGGTGAACGATGAACCAACTCGGTACATTCCCGACAACCCGCTGACCTGCCCGTTCAGCCCGCCACCGGCGCCGGCACCACCAGCACCGGGCAGGCCGCGTGGTGCACCACCGCCGAACTCACCGACCCCAGCAACAACCGGGCGAACCCGCCGTTGCCCCGGGTGCCGACCACCAGCGTGTGCTGCCGGGTCGCCGCCTCCAGCAGCACCTCGATCACATTGCCCAGCACCACGTGCAGCGACAGCTCACCCGCGTACGGCACCGGACGCTGCCGCTGCACGGCCGCCACCGACCGGCGCAGCCCGTCCGCCGTGCTCTCGACCAGCGTCTCCACGCTCTCCTGCACCAGCTCCGCCATCCCCGGCGGATAGCCGGCCGGCGCCGGGTTCACCACGGCCAGCACGTACAGCGGCAGGCCGAACAGCTCCGCCTCCGTCATCGCCCGGTCCAGCGCCCACAACGACCCGTCCGACCCGTCGCACGCCGCCAGCACCCCCGCCGGCCGCCCCGTCGGCGGCCGCCCGAGCACCGACAGCACCACGGGCACCTCCCGCCCCGCGCTCCCACCGGCCACCGCACACCCTCCTCACCACCGACCCGCACCCCCGCCATCATGGCCCGCCCGGACGACACCGACCCCGCAACCGCGCCGAGAGGACGCGCCGGGCAGGGGGGAGGCCGAGGCCGGAGGGCGCCCGGCGGGTCAGGCCGGGTGGCTGGTGGGCCAGGGGTGAGGGCCCGGGGTTGACGGTGGGGCGAGCCGGTCCAGCAGGCGCCGGCGGGGGGAGGCCGAGGCCGGAGGGCGCCAGGCGGATGGGTGGGTCAGGGGGTGAGGGCTGGGGGTTGGCGGTGGGGGAGGCCGGTCCAGCAGGCGCCGTGGCGGCGGGCGCGGATGCGGCGGAGCCAGAGTTCGGTGGAGACGAGGTCGGCGAGGCCGGCGAGGGCGGCGGGGGAGAGCGGGGTGGCGGGGTCGGAGGCGTGGGCGAGGTCGGCGCGGAGGGTGGGGAGGTCGATGAGGCCGGCTTCGGCGAGGAGGGGGGCGTCGAAGAGTTCGGCGAGGCCGTCGGCGGCGAGGCGCAGGCCGGCACGGGCGGGGGCGGTGCGGTCGGGGCGGGGGCCGCGGCCCCAGTCGGGGGGCAGGTCGGTGCGGCCGGCGCCGGTGAGGACGGCGTGCAGGAGGGCGTGCCGGGCGCCGGGCTGGAGGCGGACGTCGTCGGGGAGCAGCCGGGCGGCGCGGACGACCTGGTTGTCGAGGAAGGGCGCGTGCAGCCGTTGGCCGGGCAGTTCGGCGGCGTGGACGAGCGTGCGGAAGGAGCGCGCCTGGCGGTAGAGGGCGTGCCGGGCGCGGCGGGCGCCGGGGTGTTCCTCGGGCGCCGGTTTGCGCGCCGCCAGGCGGAGCCGCAGGGCGACCGAGGAGAGCGCCTCGTCGGAGAGCCAGCGGGCGGCCGGGCCGGGCACGCACCAGGCGAGGTCGAGGGCGGAGCGGCTGCCGGCCGTTCCGCCGCCGTCCGGGACGTGGCGGGCGGTCAGTTTGGCCGCGGCGTCGTCCAGCGCCTCGGCGTAGCGGACCCGGGAGAGCCGGTGGGCGGCCCGGACCACGGTGATCGGGGTGCGCAGCGCGCCGGCCAGGACCCCGGCGACGGCCCGGTCGGCCCCGGCCAGCGCGGCGACCGGGGGCAGGAGTTCGCGCGGGCGGCCGGCCCGGATGAGGTCGGCGAGCCGCGCCGGGTGGCCGTCCAGGACCTGGCGGGCGCCGTAGCCGGTGAGGTGGTCGGTGCCGCCGGCGTCGAAGCGGGCCTCGGCGCGGGCGGCGGCGACGAGTTCGGGCCCGGGCTCGTCGGTGAGCCGGCCGGCCTGCGGGTCGGTGCGCAGGCCGGCGTACGGGAGGGTGTCGGGGCCGGGGTCGAGCACGGTGTGCCGCAGCCGCGGGGTGTCGGGGGTGAGCGCGAGGGTGGCCGGGGGCTCGGTCTCGCCGAGCGTGACGGCGGCCAGTTGCTCGGGGGCGGCGGGCTCCTGGACGGCCGTGCGGGCCCAGGAGCCCTTGACCGCGCCGTTCCTGGCCCCGGCGGTGCCGGTGACCGCGGCCCCGGGGGCGGTGGTGGCGGCCGCGGACACCGGCGGCAGCGGTACGGCGGCGGCGAGCAGGGCGACGGTGGCGGAGGCCGTGCCGTACGAGAGGTCGACGCCGAGCCGGGCCCGCCCGGCGGGGCCGGGGGCCGGCGTGGTGGTGCGGACCCGGGAGCGGACGGACTCCAGCAGGGCGCGGGTGAGTTCGCGGACGGCGGGCGCCTCGTCGCGGGGCTGTTCGGCGCCGGCCGGGTCGTCGTAGGAGGACAGGTAGGGGCGGCCGCCGCGGATGCCGAGCACCTGGCCGGGCGGGACCTGCTGGACGCCCAGGTACGGGGTGCCGGTGCCGAGCGCCTCGGGGGACTCGGGGCAGGCGAGGCGGGCGGCGAGGTGGCCGGTGTCCAGGGCGGCGCCGACCAGGTCGGCCAGTGGGAGGGCCGCGGTGGCGTACGCGGTGCCGCCGCCCCAGGGGGTGTGGAAGACGGGCAGGGCGCCGGCGAGGTCGGTGAGCAGCAGGGTGGAGCGGGTGCCGGAGCGCAGCACGACGGTGTAGCTGCCGGGCCAGGCGGTCAGGTGGCGGACGGCGCCGCCGCGGGCGGCGGCGAGGCCGGCGGCGAGCTCGGCGTCGGTGGCCCCGCAGTGGCCGAGGACGGCGAGCCGGGTGGTGGCGGGGGTGTCCTCGACCGGGTCGGGCGTGGTGGGGCCGGTGCTGACCGCGGCGGGGGCGCCGGGACGGAGGGTGACCAGGCGGATCTCCTCGGGGCGCCAGTCGCCGACGGCCCAGAGCGGGTCGGGGCCGGTCCAGAGGGCGCGGGCGGCGATCGGTGCGACGGTGGCGGGCGGCTCGTGGGCGGGGGCGCCCGCCCTGGACGCGCCCGCGCCCGTCCTGGAGGCGCCCGTGCACCAGCCCGTCAGCCACCGCATCGCGCCTCCACCGGACGAGGACCTGCACCCGGGCGGCACGTTCGCCGCCGGGCGGGCGGCGAGGCGGGGTGTGCCGTGGCGGCCCGCGCGCGCGTCCGGACGTGCCCCCGCAGCTCGACGCGCCGTCAGGAGACATCGTGCCACCGCTGGGCGCCGCTGTGGCCGGTGTTGCGGGTTCCGCTTCGGCGGGCGACCCGCGAGTGGCGGCGACCCACGAGTGCCGGCCGGTGCCCGACGAGGCCGGGCGGTCCGGGCCGGGGAGCGGGGTGGACCGGGCGGGCCGGGCCTTCCCCTCCCCGGCCCGGACCGCCCGCGGGCCGCCTTTGGCATGGGCATCGCGAGATGGCCGAAAGGCGTCGCCCAGTCCGGGAGGGCATCCGCATGCCCTCCCGGACTTCACCGTCGCCCGCGGGGATTGAGGCGGCGGCTTCCCCCGGCCCGCCGGGTCCTCGACGGCGGGCCGACCCACGACCACCAGCGAATCGCCGACCAGCCGGTCGGGCCAGGGGGCACGGCCGGGCGCACGTGAACACGGGACCGGAGCACGACGCTCCGGCGCGCGGCATGATCGGCCGGATCCGAGCGGTCCGGACCAACTCCGGTGCGGCGCAGCCGAGTGCGCGATCCCGCCATCCGGAATGCGACCTCTTAACCGTCGGAACGCGTCCGACTACTCTAGGTACAGCAGCTACGGCCCGGTGCCGCCCGGGCCCCGCGCACAAGGCCGCAGGAGGTGCCGCCGCCACCATGACCGTCAGCCCACGCGGACCGAACGAACGGCTCGGCACGCTCCTGACCCTCGCCCAGATCAGCAACGCCGGACTGGCCCGCCGGGTCAACGACCTCGGCGCCCAACGCGGGCTGACCCTGCGGTACGACAAGACCTCGGTGGCCCGTTGGGTCAGCAAGGGCATGGTCCCGCAGGGGCCCGTCCCGCACCTGATCGCCACCGCGATCGGCGGCAAGCTCGGCCGGCCCGTCCCGCTGGAGGAGATCGGCCTGGGCGACACCGACCCGGCGCCCGAACTCGGCCTGGCCTTCCCGCGCGACGTCTCCGAGGCCGTCCGCTCCGCCACCGACCTGTGGCGGGTCGACCTCGACCTGCGCCGCGGCCCCGGTGGCGGCCGGTGGAGCGACAGCCTGGCCGGCACCTTCTCGGTCGCCGCCTACGCGACGCCGGTCTCCCGCTGGCTGATCGCCCCGGCGGACGGCTCGGTGGCCCGCGAGGTGCCGCTCTCCCCCACCGACACGTCCTCCTACCGGGTCGGCCACTCGGACGCCGCCAAGCTCCGCGAGGCCGCCCAGGAGGCCCGCCGCTGGGACTCCAAGTACGGTGGCGGGGACTGGCGTTCGTCGATGGTGCCGGAGTGCCTTCGGGTCGAGGCGGCGCCGCTGCTGCTGGCCTCGTACAGCGACGCCGTCGGCCGGGCGCTGTTCGGCGCGACGGCCGAACTGACCCGGCTGGCCGGGTGGATGGCCTTCGACACCGGGCAGCACGAGGCCGCCCAGCGGTACTACATCCAGGCCCTGCGGCTCGCCCGGGCCGCCGCCGACGTGCCGCTCGGCGGCTACGTGCTGGCGTCGATGAGCCTGCAGGCCGGCTACCGGGGCTTCGCCGAGGAGGCGGTCGACCTCGCGCAGGCCGCCCTGGAGCGCAACCGGGGCCTGGCCACCGCCCGCACCATGAGCTTCTTCCACCTCGTGGAGGCCCGGGCCCAGGCCAAGGCCCGCAACGCGGCGGCGTGCGCGACGGCGCTCGGCGCGGCGGAGAGCGCACTCGAACGAGCGCGCGCCGGGGACCCCGATCCGGCGTGGATCGACTTCTACGCCTACGACCGGCTCGCCGCCGACGCCGCCGAGTGCTTCCGCGACCTCGGAGTGCCCTCCAAGGTCCGGCAGTTCACCCGCGAGGCGCTCGCCAAGCCCACCGAGGGGTTCGTCCGCTCGCACGGCCTGCGGCTGGTGGTCTCGGCGATGGCCGAGGCGGAGGCGGGCAACCTGGACGCCGCGGTCGCCGCCGGCGAACGCGCCGTCGAGGTGGCCGGCCGGATCTCCTCGCAGCGCAGCCGGGAGTACGTGGTCGAGATGCTGCGGCGCCTGGAGCCCTTCCAGGGCGAGCGCCGGGTCCGGGAACTGGCCGAACGGGCCCGGGCGGTGATCGTCGCCCCGGCGTGAGCGGCGGGGCCGACGCGGCCTGACGGTAAATGAGGTGCACCCGCGAGAGCGGCCTGGCTATGGTCTCTCTCGTCCAGGTGCGCAGGCAGAGGTTACTTCCACTTCCAATGGGCAGGTCGCGGGTTCGAATCCCGTCACCGGTTTCGGACCGGTGTAGCTCAGTGGCCAGAGCAGCTTCGTCACCTCAGCCGCCTTCGACCTCTGGACACCTATACCTGAATAGTTTTTCCGCACCTCCCGGTGCGACGGCAGCGGTTACTTCTGGTAGACGCCGGTTCTCCGGCGTAGCGGTTCGAGCCCGCGAAACACCGCCGCCGGCATGATCTCGGGAGGCAGTGCGCTTCGGAGTGCCCGGTGCGCAGGCGGGGGTTACTTCGGATCTTGGGGTTCCGGGTTCAAATCCCGGACGGACGCACGCGAGTGCGGCCGGTAGCTCAATCCGGTAGAGCACAAGGCATATACCTCCGCCGACGTCGGCCGTCCCACGGCCGGCACGATCTCGGGCACCCCTCACCGCGGCACGCCTCCCTCCCACTGACACCAACAGGCCGAGGGGGGCTGTCGCATGTCCAGGTTCAACGTCCGCAAGGCCAAGACGGGTCCGAGTTCGCCGGTGACCACGACCGGGCAGCTCACCCGCAACCACAACGGTGGCGTCGGCCACGTCCGGGACGCCAAGTCCGAGCTGTTCCTGCTCGCCGTGGCCAACATGGTCGGCAAGGACACCTTCTACGAGCGCGGCGGCGACCGCGACGACCGCTACACCGCGCTGGTGCGCGGACTCGCCGTCACCGAGCCCGAGTGGACCCTCGGTCTGCTGCGCTGGCTGCGCCACGACGCCCAGATGCGCACCGCGGCCCTGGTCGGCGCCGCCGAGTTCACCCGCGCCCGGCTGGACGCGGGGGTCCACGGCCACTCCCGGCAGGCCGTCGCGGCGGTGCTGCGGCGCGCCGACGAGCCCGGCGAGCTCCTCGCCTACTGGACCTCGCGCTACGGCCGGGCGCTGCCCAAGCCGCTCAAGCGGGGTGTCGCCGACGCCGTCCGCCGCCTCTACGACGCCCGCTCGCTGCTCAAGTACGACACCGCGAGCAAGGGCTACCGCTTCGGCGACGTGATCGAGCTGACGCACCCCTCGCCGGACCCGGACAAGCCGTGGCAGGGCGCGCTGTTCGCGTACGCGCTGGACCGCCGGCACCGGCCGGAGGAGGCCGTCCCGCCCGCGGCGGACCGGCTGCTGACCGCCAACCGCGAGCTGCTCGCGCTGCCCGTCGAGGACCGCCGGGCGGCCGTGACCGCCGAGGGCGGCGCCGAGCGGCTGGCCGCCGCCGGGCTGACCTGGGAGGCGCTGGCCGGCTGGCTGCAGGGCCCGCTGGACGCGCCGGTCTGGGAGGCGGTCATCCCGTCGATGGGGCCGATGGCGCTGGTGCGCAACCTCCGCAACTTCGACCGGGCCGGGGTCGGTGACCAGGTCGCGGCCGAGGTGGCCCGGCGGATCTCCGACCCGGTCGAGGTACGGCGCTCGCGCCAGTTCCCGTTCCGCTACCTGTCCGCGTACCGGCACGCGCCCTCGCTGCGCTGGGGCCACGCCCTGGAGACCGCGCTCGGCCACTCGCTGGCCAACGTGCCGGAACTGCCCGGGCGCACGCTGATCCTGGTGGACCGCTCCGGCTCGATGTTCGACCGCGCCGGCGGCCCGACCGAGCTCAACCGGGCCGACTCGGCGGCGATCTTCGGCACCGCGCTGAAGGTCCGCGCCGCCCTGGCGGACCTGGTCGAGTTCGGCACCACCAGCCGGGTGATCGAGGTCGGCCGGGGCGAGTCGGTGCTGCGGGTGCTGGAGCGCTACTCCAGCCTCGGCGGCACCAACACCGCCGACGCGGTCCGCACCCACTACCGCGGCCACGACCGGGTGGTGATCGTCACCGACGAGCAGACCGGCCCGAACCGCTGGGGCGGCGACCCGCTCGCCACCGTCCCGGCCCAGGTCCCGGTCTACACCTGGAACCTGGCCGGCTACGCCCCGGCGCACGGCCCCAGCGGCGGTGCCCACCGCCACACCTTCGGCGGCCTGAGCGACGCGGCCTTCCGCCTCGTCCCCCTCCTGGAGGCCGGGGCGGACGCCCGCTGGCCCTGGGAGGAGTAGGGAGCTCCGGGGGCGGGCGAGCGGTCGGGAAGGGGTCCACGGGGGTGGTCCCTTCCCGGCCGTTCCGCCGTTCCGGGGCCGGCGGCACGCACTCTCGACCCGGCCGGGAGGCCGTGGCAGCATCGGCGGGAGCGAGGACGGGCACGGCCGGGCGAGGCGAGGAGCGGGCGGTGGCGGACGAGTTCGACGTGCTGGTGGTGGGCGGCGGGATCGTCGGGCTGGCCACGGCGTACGCGCTGACCCGGGCCCGGCCCGGGGTGCGGGTCGCGCTGCTGGAGAAGGAGGCCGGCTTCGCGGCGCACCAGACCGGGCGCAACAGCGGGGTGATCCACAGCGGCGTCTACTACCGCCCCGGTTCCTACAAGGCCCGGTACGCCGTCGCGGGCGCCGCCGAGCTGGTGGAGTTCTGCCGCGAGCACGGCGTCCCGTACGAGGTGACCGGCAAGCTGATCGTGGCCACCGGCGCGGCCGAGCTGCCCCGGCTGGCGGCGCTGGCGGAGCGGGGGCGGGCGAACGGCATCCCGGTGACCGAGCTGGACCGGGCCGGGATCGCCGAGTACGAGCCGGAGGTGACCGGTCTGGCCGGCCTGCACGTCGGCACCACCGGCATCTGCGACTTCCCCGCCGTCGCCGCGACCTACGCCCGGCTGGCCCGGGAGGCCGGCGCCGAGCTGCGGACCGGCAGCGAGGTACGGACGGTGGCACGGCGCCGGGACGGGGTGACGGTGGGCACCGCCGCCGGCGAGCTGCGCTGCCGGGTGCTGGTGAACTGCGCCGGGCTGCACAGCGACCGGATCGCCCGGCTGGCCGGGGACGAGACCGGGGTGCGGATCGTGCCGTTCCGCGGCGAGTACTACGAACTGACCGAGAAGCGACGGGACTTGGTGCGCGGCCTGGTCTACCCGGTGCCCGACCCGGCCTTCCCCTTCCTCGGCGTGCACCTCACCCGGGGCATCCACGGCGACGTCCACGTCGGCCCGAACGCGGTGCCCGCGCTGGCCCGCGAGGGGTACGACTGGCGCACCGTGCGCCCGCGCGACCTGGCCGGGACGCTGGCCTTCCCCGGCACCTGGCGGATCGCCCGCCGGCACTGGCGGTACGAGCTGGGCGAGCTGCACCGCTCGCTCTCCAAGCGGGCGTTCACCACGGCCGTACGGCGACTGCTGCCCGCCGTCTCGGCCGAGGACCTGGTGCCGGCCACCGCCGGGGTGCGGGCCCAGGCGGTGGCCCGGGACGGCTCGCTGCTGGACGACTTCGCCTTCGCCGGCTTCGACCCGGAGGACCCGCGCTCCCCGCGCCGCGCGGTGCACGTGCTGAACGCCCCCTCCCCCGCCGCGACGGCCTCGTTGCCGATCGGCCGGGAGGTGGCCCGCCGGGCCCTGGCCGCGCTGGAGGCGGGCGGGTGACCGGCCGCCCAGGACGCGGCGCAGGCGCGGCGCGGGCGGGGCGACGGACGCGGCAGGTCGCGCCCGCGGGGCCCAGGATGAGCCCCGTCACACACCCCCGCGAGCGCCCCGCGCGGCCCCGTAGACTCGGGTGATTGTGACTGCCACCGCCCCGATCCCCCAGCCTTCGCCGTCCGCCCGGCTGTCCGCCGCGCCGGCCGCCTACCCCGCGCCGATGTACCCGCACAAGGCCACCGAGGCCCAGCACCGAGAGCGCCGGATCCGCAGCTTCCAGCCGCGCCGGGGCCGGATGACCAACGCCCAGGCGAGCGCGCTGGACCGGAGCTGGGAGACGTACGGGATCCCCATCGACGGCACCCCGCTCGACCTCGGGGAGCTGTTCGACGGGCTGCCGGTGACCCTGGAGATCGGCTTCGGCATGGGCGAGACCACCGCCGCGATGGCCGCCGCCGACCCGGCCATGGGCATCCTCGCCGCCGACGTGCACACCCCGGGCCACGGCAACCTGCTCGGCCTGCTGGAGCGGGACGGCTCCGGCAACGTCCGGACGGCGGCCGGTGACGCGATCATCCTGCTGCGCGACATGCTGCCGGACGCCTCGCTGGCCGGACTGCGGGTCTACTTCGCCGACCCGTGGCCCAAGCCCAAGCACCACAAGCGCCGGCTGGTCCAGTCCTCCTTCCTCGACCTGGTGCTGCCCCGGCTCGCCCCCGGCGCGCTGGTGCACTGCGCCACCGACTGGGAGCCGTACGCGGAGCAGATGCTGGAGGTGCTGTCCGCCGCTCCGGAGCTGGAGAACCTGCACCCCGAGGGTGACGGGACCGGCTGGCTGGAGCCCGCGGACCACCCGGACGGCAGCGTCCCCGGTTACGCCCCGCGACCGGACTGGCGGCCGGTGACCAAGTTCGAACGGGCCGGGATCGCCAAGGGCCACGTCGTCCACGACCTGCTGTTCCGCCGCCGCTGACCCACCGGCCGCCGTTCGAACGGCGGCCGCGCGGTGACCGTCCCGGTGCGCCCCGAACGGCCGGTTCGTCCCGAGTCCTCCCGGTGGACGGCCGCTGTGGCCTACCCTGTGCCGCATGGGCAGCCCGTCCGGCGGCGGGCCCCGGCCGACCGTTCGGACGACTGTTCGGACGGTTCCTCAGGCCGCCGCCGACGCACCGGAGACGGTCCCGCGCACCGGCGACACCCGGACCATCCCGGGGCCCCGGAAGCGCCGGATCCACCGCCTGCTGCCCCGGCCGGGCGGTCCGTCACGGCCGTCCGCCGCCGCCACCGGCTCCCCCGCCGCCCCGGTACCAGCAGGTGCCCCGCCGGGCCGGGGCCGGGGCCGCTCGATGGCGCTCTCCTCGGTCACCGCGACCGTCGTCCTGACCCTGATCGGCTGCGGGACGCTGATCCTGCACCTGGTCCAGCGGCAGACCGGCACCGCCGGGCTGCTGGTCGGCCTGGGCCTGGCGATGGTGCCGCTGCCGTTCGTGCTCGGCGCCCTGGCCTGGCTCAACCTCACCGCCCGGGTGCCGCTGCGGCACACCCTGTTCTGCCTCGCCTGGGGCGCCTGCGCGGCCACCAGCATCGCCATCGTCGCCAACAACTGGACGACCAGTTACCTGACCAGGCACCGGGGCCCGTTCGGCGGCCTGCTGGGCACCGGGATCGCCACCCCGGCGATCGAGGAACTCGCCAAGGCCACCGCCCTGCTGGTGCTGCTGCTGCCGTTCGGCCAACGGCTGCGCTGCCACGGCCGCCGCACCGGGCGCCCCTGCGCGCCGCTGCTGCACCGGGCGCCCGCGCCCCGGCGCCCCCGCCCGTACCAGCGCCGCCCGGTCGGGCCGCACGCCCGGGGCCGGCTGCGGCTGCGCCCCTACCTGCGGCCGCTGCCCTACCTCTGCCCGGCCCCGCCGTCCGGCGGCGGGCCGCACCGCCGCTCCCGGCCGCGCACCCTGGCCGCCGGGGTGGTGCTGGGCGGGATGACCGCGTGCGGCTTCGCCTTCACCGAGAACGCCCTCTACCTGGGCCGGGCCTTCACCAGCGACCAGCGGCAGCGGCTGGACAGCATCGGCCTCGGCGACCCGCCCAGCCTGCGCGACTTCGACAGCACCGTGCAGACCTTCGTGCTGCGCGCCCTGCTCTCGCCCTTCGCCCACCCGCTGTTCACCGCGCTCACCGGCATCGGCCTGGCCGTCACCCTGACCACCGGGCGGCGCTGGCTGGCCCGGCTGGCCGCACCGGCCGGACTGCTGCTGGCGATGGTGCTGCACGGCACCTGGAACGCCGCCGCCGACCTCGGCACGGACGGCTTCCTGGTGGTGTACGGGGTGCTGATGGTGCCCTGCTTCGTCGCGCTGGTCTGCTTCGCGGCCTGGGCGAGAGCCCGTTCGGCCCGGCACCGGCACCGGGTCCGGGGCGGCCGGGGCGCCGCCGGGCACTCCGCCGGGGCGGCCTGAAACGCTCGGAAAAGCGCTCGGCAGGGCAGCCCGGCAGGGGCCCCTGGAGAACCGATTTCCCATCTCGGCGACTTCCACGTATTGTTGTGTTCACCGACGCGGGGTGGAGCAGCTCGGTAGCTCGCTGGGCTCATAACCCAGAGGTCGCAGGTTCAAATCCTGTCCCCGCTACTCAGTAGCCGAAAGGCCCGGAGGATTCGTCCTCCGGGCCTTTCGCATTTCCGGGAACGCGGAGAGCACGGTCCTGCCACGAAGCTGTAACGGCGGCCGATCGGGAGATCCGGTGTCCGAAGCCTGACCGATACTTCCTGAGGAAAAATTCATCCATGTGGGGGCGGCCCGTGGCCTCCCCCGGGACAGGAAGCACCACATGCTCTCGAAGCGCCTGGTCAGCACCGCCGCGATCTGCCTCCTCCTGGCAGCCGGCACCGCCGCTTGCGGTGACAACAAGAGCGACGCGAAGAGCGACGCCAAGGGCGGCGCCACCAAGGCCGCCGCGCCGCAGAAGCTCGACACCGACAAGCTGAGCGCGCAGGACATCGAGAAGCAGGCCAAGGACGCCCTGGCCGGCGCCACCGCCCTCAAGATCAGCGGCAACATGGCCGACGAGGACGGCAAGATGGAGATCAACCTGGCCCTGGACAACAAGAGCCAGTGCACCGGCACGATGGCGATGCCCGGCATGGGCAAGTTCGAGATCATCAGCGACGGCAAGACCTCGTACGTCAAGCCGGACAAGGACTTCTGGACCAACCTCGGCGGCCCGAACGGCGCCAAGGCGGCCGAGCTGTTCAAGGGCCGCTACCTGACCGGCTTCGACAGCGACCCGGAGATGAAGTCCCTCTCCAGCGTCTGCAACCTGGCCGAGTTCAGCAAGAAGATCACCGAGGACGACGGCAAGGACGGCAAGGTCGAGAAGGGCTCCGCCGGCAACGTCAACGGTGTGAAGACCTTCAGCCTCAAGGCCACCGACTCCAAGGGCGAGGTGTCGACCATCCACGTCGCCACCGAGGGCAAGCCCTACCCGGTCCGGATCGAGCACGCCGGCGCCAAGGGCAGCGACGGCCAGATCGACTTCTCCGACTTCGACAAGCCGCTGACCATCCAGGCCCCCTCGGCCGACAACGTCATCGACTTCACCAAGTTCAAGGACCAGTTCAAGACCGCCTGAGCGGCTCCGCCGGCCTCCGACGGGGGCCGCGAATAATCCGTTGCCCTCCCTCCGGTGGGCTGCCTACAGTGGCAGCACACTGAAAGGAGGTGATCCTGAGTTGAGTTCCATCAGGATGTGTGAGGTGGCTGCTCGCTAGAGCGCCCCTGCCTGCGCAGGGTGAGGCCCTTGGCCTCCGGCAGGCGAAATCCACAGCAGTCACCCGGCCCGCGGGCTCACCGGATCATCCCCGGTGCCTCGGCGCCTGGCCAGTGCACGGGCCGGCGCGGAGGAGCAGCCCGCGGGCCGTCTGCGTTTTCCGGGACGGGCCGCTCGCGTGACGGGCCGCTCGTGTGACGGGCCGCTCGTGTGACGGGCTGTTCCTGTGACGGGCGCCCCCGTGTCGTAGCCGGGGCGGGCCCGGAACGTTTCCGAGGCGGGGCCGCGGCGCTAGAGTCGGCGCGGGTTCCGGAGCGGAGCGGCGCGGGCACAGGGGGTAGGCGATGGCGAAGGCGCGGCGGCCGGGCGGCGGTTCGACGCTGCGGACGGCGCAGTGGGGTGCCACCGGCGTACTGGCCGGGACGGGACTGACCGGACTGCTGCTGTTCGCGCTCGGCCGGGACGAGACCTGGCAGGCGCTCGGCGGCGGCCTGGTGGTGGCCGGGGCCTCGACGGTGCTCGGCGGCGGCCTGGGCTTCCTGTTCGGGGTGCCCCGGGTGCGCGGCGGCTCGGACGAGCCGCAGGGCTCGTACGCGCCCAACACCAACCTGGAGCAGGTCTCGGACTGGCTCACCAAGGTGCTGCTGGGCGTCGGACTCACCCAGCTCGGCTCACTCGGCACACGGCTGCACGACCTCGGGGCCGCGCTCGCGCCCGTGCTCGGCGGGGGCGACGCGGCGGTACCGTTCGCGGCGGCCCTGGTCCTCTACTTCCTGGTCCTCGGCTTCCTGGCCGGCTGGCTGGTGACCAGGCTCGCGCTGCCCCGGGCGCTGAACGACGCCGACCGGGCCCTGGACCTGTTCCTCGCCGGGCAGGACCGCGACCGGCACGGCGACAAGGTGGGCGCCGACGACCTGCGGGTCCGCGCCATGCAGCAGCTCGGCCTGCTGGGCGGCAGCGCCGAGCACCCCGCCGCGCTGGCCGGGCAGCTGCCGCCCGCCTCGGGCTCCCCGGCCGGGCCGGAGGGCGTGGTGGCCGAGGTCCGCTCGACCGCGCGGCGCTCGGCACTGACCGCCGACCAGGTGCGGGACCTCTTCGCGGACGGCTCCGAGGGCCGGCGGATCCAGGCGCTCGCGCTGATGCAGGGCGACCCGTCGCTGGCGGACCTGGACAGCGTGCTGGACGCGATCACGCAGCCGCGCTCGGGCTTCGAGCAGTACCACGCGCTGCTGGCCGCCCGGGGGCTGCTCTCCCGGCTGCCGGCCGCCGGGGCGCAGCGGCTGCGGGACGCGGTGGCGACCCAGCTGGTCGATCCGCGCGGCATCCCGTACGGGTCGGACCGCGCCTGGCTGGCCGAGAAGATCCTGTCCCGGCTGCAGGTGACGGTCTTCGTGCCGGCGCAGTCCGCCGGGGCTGGCTCTCCGGCCGCACCGGCCGCACCGGCCGCGAGCACTCCGTCCACGGCCGACGGTGACTCCTAGACGGTGAAGCGCAGTTCGGGCTGCTCCCAGGGGGTCTTGGGCTGCGGTGGCCGGGTTCCGGTGCGTTCGGCGCCCACCCGCAGGTAGAAGCGCTCGGCGGGCGGGTGCGACACGACCTTGACCGAGGCGATCCCGGCCGCCCGGGCGCGGTCGAGCATGTCGTCGATCAACCGCCGTCCGATGCCCAGCCCCTGGGCCTCGTCGGCGACGAACATCAGGTCCAGCTCGGCCGGTTCACGGATCAGCGCGTAGAAGCCGAGCAGGCGGTCGTCGGCCTCGGCCACGGCCATCCGGACCTCGTGCCGCGCGAGGTAGTCGGGTCTCACCCGGTAGCCGTCGATCATCGCGGAGTAGGCGCCGCGGTAGGCGCCGGAGGCCTGGATCAGCTCGGTGAGCCGGTCGGCGTCGGCCGCTTCGGCACGCCGGATCATCGTCTCGGTCATGCGGTGAGTATAGGAGTGAAACCCGATACTGACCATTACATAAAATGAGCCTCCGCCCGTCGGCGGCGGTCGGCGGCCCGCAGCACCAGGACCCGGCGGGTGCGGCCGTCCCCGGCCCGGTGGAAGCGGTGGACCTCGCTGGCTATCCGACGCTCGCCGAGCGCGTACCGCAGCCGGTCGAGGTGGTCGCAGCGGCGCCCCCAGCCGTCGCACAGCGGCTGGACGCGGACCTCCCCGTCCGGGGCGGTGACCCGGACCAGCTCGGCCAGGGCGGCCAACTGGTGCTCCGGGCCGAAGAGTTCTGGGTAGGCGAAGAGCAGGTAGCCGCTCAGGGTGAGGGCGAAGGCGCCGTCCGCGAAGGGCAGCCGGGGCAGCGCCGCCGCCACGTACCGCTGCGGGTGCGCGGCCGAGTCGGCGGCGAACAGCTCGCGGGCGCGGTCCCAGCTGCGCAGGTAGCGCCCGGGCCGGTCGGGCCGGTCGACGCGGGGGGCGGGGTAGAGGTGCGGGCGGGCGGCCATCGCGGCGGCCATCGCCGCCCGGGCGGCCCGGGCGCGGTCCGCGACCACCGGCAACGGCAGCGCGTACGCCGGGTCGGCGGCGACCACCCGGCAGCCCAGCTCCCGCGCCTCGGCGGCCAGGCCGGCCGCGCCGCCGGGGCAGTCCAGCAGCGGTCCGGGCAGGGCGGCGAGCCGGGCCCGGGTGAGGTCGAACAGGGCGCAGTACTCGTCCAGCGGACGGGAGGTGACCAGGACGTCCGGGGGATCGGGGGGAATGCCGGTGGCGGCCACCCGGTCATCCGAACACGGGTCGGCCCCGTCCGCACTCGGAGCGCGGACGGGGCCGATGGGAGTGCCGGTGGGGCCGGCGGAGTCGGTCGGGCCGGTGGGGTCGGTTCAGCGGCCGAGCAGGCCCTGGGCGGCGGCCCGGTTGACGTTGGTCAGGCCCCGGACCAGCTGCGCGCTGACGAACACCAGCACCACCCCGAGCAGCGAGAATCCGGCGATCTGCCACGCGCCCTCGATGTCGTAGACGTGCCGGACGTGGTGGCTGTCGGTGTAGTCGAACACCCGGTACCCGTGCCAGTCGGTGTAGGTCGGGAAGACCCAGTGGTAGGCCGGGTAGAACACCATCGCCCAGCCGAGCACCAGGAACACCAGCGTCATGGTGAAGCTGAAGATCGCCCAGGGGAACATCACCACCTGGTGCAGCGCGGCCTTCCAGCCCGCCCCGTCCGCCAGCCGCGCGGTGATCGCGCCCCAGCTGCCCGGACGGACCTGGCGCACCGGCTTCGGGCCGGGGACGTCCAGGGCCAGCATGCCGCGCGCCCGGGCCCGCTCCAGCCGGCCGAAGCCGCGGCCGGCGGTGGTCAGGCCGGCCAGCACGGGCAGGCCCAGGACGGTGACGAAGGTGCCGAGGCCCAGGCAGAACAGGGTGATCGCCACGGTGAAGCCGGCGATCGCCACCGGCAGGCCGCTGAGCACGTAGCCGATCTCGCGGTAGTAGTGCGCGGAGAACGGTGCCCGCCAGAAGGCCGGCGGCTGCTCGGTGCGGTGCGCCCGGTCGCGGTGCGGGTCGTCGCCGTGACCGTCCAGGACGTCCCACTCCTGGTCCAGCGTGCTTCGGCTGCTGCTCATGTCCCGGCCCCCGGCCCTTCGTTCCGACTGTCGTGCGCGTTCCCTGACGACGTCCAGTCTGGTCGAACCGCAGGTTGCGGGGGATCCGGAGGCCTGGCGGATCGGGGGTGGGGTTAACCCCCGCTCCCCGGCTCCCGCCCTCGGCCGCCGTCCCCGTGCCCGTTCCCGTTCCCGTTCCCGTTCCCGTGCCCGTTCCCGTTCCCGTTCCCGTGCCACCGGCCGTCCGGGCCCGGCCACTCGTCGGCGAGCAGCGCGTAGTGGTACGAGTCGGACCAGACGCCGTCCTTGAACTGGTCGTGCCGCGCCCGCCCCTCCAGCCGGAACCCCAGCTTGGTCAGCACCCTGGCGGAGGCGGCGTTGTGCACGTCGACCCGGGCCGCCAGCCGGTGCAGGTCCAGGGTGCGGAAGGCGAAGTCGCAGAGCAGGGCGGTGATCTCGCCCGCGTAGCCGTGGCCCCAGTGGTCGCGGGCGAGGACGTAGCCGAGGTCGGCGGCTCGGTGCGTGCCGAGGGTGAGCGAGGCGAGCCCGATCGGCGGCGCGTCCTGCGGGTCCCGCGCGCCGTCGAGCCTGGTCACGGCGAGCCGGTAGGTGTCCCGCTCCTCGGCCATCGCCTGCTCCAGGTAGAGCTCGATCTGGTCGGCGCAGGACTCGCGGTCGCGCGGCCCGAACGGCAGGTAGCGGGTGACCTCCGGGTCGCCGAACAGCGCGTGCAGCGCGTCCACGTCGCCCTCGGTGTGGTGGTACTCGCGCATGGCCAGCCGGGGGCCGGTGAGTCGTACGGGGACCATGGCTGCCGACCCTACCGGCCCCCGGCGACTACCGTTCGGACTATGAACGACGAAGACCTGCGGCTCGCCCCGCGCACCAGGGCCGCCGACCTGCTCGCCTGGGCGGCCGAGCAGGGCCGCACGCCGGTGGCCGAGGAGCCGCTGCGCGCGGTGCTGGCGCTGCTGGAGCTGGGCGAGGGCAGGATGCACGACGGCTGGCCCGAACTGACCTCCGGCGCGGTGGAGCACCTGCTGTACGAACGGCTCCACCTGTACGTCCAACCCGCGCCCGAGGAGGACCCGCTCGCGTACGGCGACGCCGTCCGGCTGCTGGTCGACCACCAGCGGGCGGCCCGCCGGCTCAACGCCAAGCGCCAGGAGCGGCTGCACGCGGAGGCCGAGTGGCAGGGCGAGCTCGCGGCCGGGCTGCTGCGCCGCGCCGACCTGATCACCTGGCCCCGGCTTTACGCGGTGCTGCTGCACGCGCACGGGGTGGACGTCGCGGACGCGGCGGCGGTGCGGGACTGGCTGGCCGGCTTCGCCGGACTCGCCGAGGAGGACCGGCTGGCCGCCTTCGAGGCGCTGGCACCGGCCGGCTGGCTGGACGAGCCCGACGAGCTGGGCTGGGGCCCCGGCCGGGTGCTGTCGGTCGGCATGGCCACGGACGGCGCGCGCCGGCTGCTGGAGCAGGGGCTGATGCGGCGCAGCTACCGCAACCTGGCCGAGCTGACCGCGCTCGGGCGGCCGATGCCGGACGAACTGGCCGGGGACTTCGGGCAGTTCGAGGAGGCGGCGGTCGACGCGGCGCTCGACCTGTTCGGCGAGTGGACGGTGCCGGGGCTGCCGCGGCTGCTGGTCGAGGAGTTCCCGGGGCTGGCGCCGGAGCCGGGCCCGGAGGAGATCGAGGCGTACCTGGCGCAGCTGCCCGCGGAGGACGACGGGACGGCGCCGGCCGCGGAGGGCTGAGGACGACCGCGAAGAGCCCCCGGCCGCCGCGAGCACTCGATGCGGCGGCCGGGGGCTCTCGGGTGTCCGTTACGGGTTGAGGCCGCGCTGCTGGAGCCAGGGCTCCGGGTCGACCGGGGCGCCGCCGCCGGGGCGGACCTCCAGGTGCAGGTGCGGGCCGGTGACGTTGCCGGTCGCCCCGACCTTGCCGATCTGCTGGCCGGAGGTGACCTTGCCGGAGCCCTTGATGATCGAGGAGAGGTGGCAGTACCAGATCTCGGTGCCGTCGGGCAGGGTCTCGACGATCCGGTAGCCGTACGAGCCGGACCAGCCGGCCGAGGTGATGGTGCCCTGGCCGAGCGCGAGCACCGGGGTGCCGGTGTCGGCGGCGAAGTCCAGGCCGGTGTGCAGGTTGGCCCAGTAGCGGGCGCTCTGGCCGTAGTGGGCGGAGAGTCGGTAGTCCTGCACCGGGAGGGTGAGCGCGGCGGCGCGCTTGGCCTCCGCCTCCTCGGCGGCGCGCTTGGCCTCCGCCTCCTTGGCGGCGGCCTTGGCCTCGGCCTCCTGCGCGGCCTGCACCCGGGCGCCCTCCTCGGCGGCGGTGCGCTGGCTGTCGGCCTGCTGCTGGATGCGGGCGGCGAGCGCGAGGCCGGGGTCGGCGGCGAGGGCGACCGGAGCGTCGTCCGGGGCCTCGATGGCGGGGGCGGCGGCCGGGGTGGCCGAGGCGAAACCGGTGGCGCCCAGGGTGGCGGCGACGGCGGTGACGCCGAGCAGCGGGGAGGCTCCGCGCGTCTGACGCGGCATCCGGTGGCGGTTGGTGTCGGCCTCGGGGCCGAAGGCCTCAAGCCCGTCCGCACCGGGGTGGTCGAGGAGCCGGGTACCGGCTGCGGGGCCGGCCGGGTGTGCCGGGGTGTGCGTCGACGCCACGGAGGCGCGCTCCTTTCCTTCCTTCGCGCCTACCGGGTTAGCTGACGGGTTCGGAGCAGGAAGGTCTCCTACGGCCGGGCCGGAGCCCCGCCGATTCACCCCAAGGAACGTGGTTCCCCGGCTCCCTGACCTGCCCGGAGGCCGGCCGGCGGGATTAGGCGACGGCGCACGGTGCCGTCTGGGTACGGCGTTGACGACCGCGCTGCGTTATCAAACGTTAATCCTAGGACGCTCCGATTCCAAGCCATCCGTCCTCGACCACCCCGGAGCAGGTGATCGGACGTCAACGAACGACCCCTCATCCGAGCACCCCATCTGAGTACTCCTACTCATGTGCGGCCCGACCCGGCGGCCGCATCCTGACGCCATGAGCGCACCGATGCAGAACCGCACGACGGCCGCCTACTACATCCAGGCCGTCCTCTCCTTCGCCCTGTCGGGCGTCTCCCTCGCCGTCGGGATCGCCTACCTGCCGGTCGGCGGGTGGACCCGGGCGTTCCTCGGGATCGGCCTCCTCTACACCGTCACCTCCGCGTTCACCCTGGCGAAGGTGATCCGGGACCGGCACGAGTCGAACGAGATCGTCAGCCGGGTCGACCAGGCCCGGCTGGAGAAGCTGCTCGCCGAGCACGACCCGTTCCGGGTCGAGGGCACCTGAGCCCCCTCCCCGCTTCCACCCCGTCTCCGTCCGGACCCTTGACGGCTAAGGCTATTAGCCTTAGCTTTATGGCTATCGGCAGCACCGCCGAGACCCCGCAGCGGCGGACCGAGGAGGCCCACCATGAACGCCACCAGCACCCCGGACACCCAGTACCTGACCGTCCCCGGCGGCCGCATCGCCTACGACGACACCCGGCAGGGCGAGGACGTCGCCGGCGACGGCACCCCCGTCGTCCTGCTCCCCGGAATGCTCGACAGCCGCACCGCGTACCGGCACCTGCGCCCGCTGCTCGTCGCCGCCGGCCACCGCGTCATCACCATGGACCTGCGCGGCTTCGGCGAGTCCTCCATCGCCTGGGACGACTACGGCCCCGCCGCCCTCGCCGACGACGTCCTCGCCCTGCTCGACCACCTCGGCATCCGGCGCGCCGTCCTCGCCGGGAACTCGTACACCGGCGCCACCGTCGTCAAGGTCGCCGGGGACGCACCCGACCGGGTCGCCGGGATCGTCCTCATCGACGCCTTCGTCGAGAACCCGCCGCCCGGCGCCCTGATGCGCGGCGTGCTCGGCCTGATGGGCGTGGCACTCGTCCACTGGCCCGCCTTCTGGGGCTTCTACCTGCGCCGGATGGCCTTCCCCGGCGCCAAGCCCGCCGACTTCGACGCGTACGTGAACGGGCTCGTCGCCGCCCTGCGCACCCCCGGCCGCAAGACCGCCACCCGCGGCTACGCCACCGGGGACTCCTCGCCCGCCGGCTGGACCGCCGCCGTCCGCTGCCCGGCGCTCGTCGTCATGGGCAGCAAGGACCCCGACTTCCCGAAGCCCGAACTCGTCGCCGACCGGCAGGTCGCGGCACTGGGCGCGCGGAAGGCGATGATCGAAGGGTCCGGGCACTACCCGATGGCCGACAACCCGCAGGCCACCGCGGACGCCCTGCTGCCCTTCCTCGCCGAACTCGCCTGACCGCCGCCCGGCCCCGCGCCGCGCGCCCGGCCCCGCCCGCTTCCGTACGGAGACCGAACCATGCCCCGCGTAGGACTGACCCCCGACCAGGTCGTCGACCACGCCCTCGCCCTCATCGACGAACAGGGCGCCGAAGCCCTCACCCTGGCCGCCGTCGCCGCCCGGGCCGGAGTCGCCACCCCCTCCCTCTACAAGCACGTCAGCGGCGGCCTCGCCGAACTGCGGCGGCTCATCGCCGTCCGGGTCACCGAGGAGCTCGCCGACCGCCTCGCGGACGCCGCGGTCGGCCGCAGCGGGGACGACGCCGTCGCCGCCGTGCTGCGCGGCTACCACGCGTACGCCACCGAACGCCCGCACCGCTACAACGCCCTCCCCCAGGCCCCGCAGCCCGACGACGACCTGGCCCGGGCCGCCACCCGGCTCGTCGGCGTGATCATCGCCGTCCTGCGGGAGTACGGACTCGACGGCTCCGAGGCCGTCCACGCCGCCCGCCTGGTCCGCTCCCTCGCGCACGGCTTCGCCTCCCTCACCACCGCCGGCGCCTTCCAGCTCGCCGAGGACCTCACCACCACCCAGGACCGCCTCATCACCACCCTCACCACCGGCCTCCGCAGCTGGCCCGTCTGACGGGCCCGGCAGCGGGAGCCGGCCCCGCCGCGGGGTGCGGCCGGGGGTGACGGTGGTGCCGGTGGGGCGGTTCGGTCCGCAGTCACCGTCCGGGGAAATGGGGTATTAAGAATCAGTGCCCCCCTCCGAGGACGAGAACCGGACACCGGACCACGACCGGACACCGGACCAGGACCGGACACCGGACCAGAGCCGGACACCGGACCAGAGCCGGACACCGGACCAGAGCCGGACACCGCTCAGCAGTCCGACCACCCGCGGTGCGATGCGCTGCGTGCGCCTGCTGCTCGGCTGCACCAGCGCCGCCGAGCTGCTGGGCACCGTCCTGGCCGAGGGGCCGAGCTGGATCACCGGCGAGGGTTCGGCGCTCTACCTGCTGGATTCCGCCGGGATGCTCCGGCTGACCGCCTCGCACGGGCTGCCGGACTGGGCGCACGAGCGCTACGGCGTGGTCGATCCGGCCGGTGAGCTGCCCGCCGCGATGGCGCTGCGGCTGCGCCGCCCGTACCTGCTGAGCCCGGAGCACACCAGCCTCGACTACCCGAACCGGAACGCCGGCATGGGCACCGGGATGGTCGCCGTGATCACCCTGCCGATGGTCGTGGACGGGCGGCCGGTGGGGGTGCTCGCGCTGGCGCTGGCCCACCGGGGGACCGTGCCGCGGCGGGACCTGGACGTCCTGGAGACGGTCGCCGACGCCTGCGCGCACCGGCTCGCCCACCTGCTGGACCACGCGGACGCCCGGCTGCCGCGGGACGCCCGGTCGCCGTACGGCGTCCGGACGGCCGGTGGCCCGGCGTCGGAGGGCGTGGACGGCCGGCCCGCCGGGCTGGCGCACCCGCTGCTCTCGCTCGCGGTGCGGGCCGCCGGGCACGGGGCCTTCGAGCGGGACCTGGTCACCGGGGAGAGCTACTGGGACGCCGAGGCGTTCCGGGTGGCCGGGCGGCCGGTCGCCCCGGACGGCGCCGCCCCCGAGCTGGACCGGCTGGTCCACCCCGAGGACCTGCCGGACGTGCAGGCGGCGCTGGCCGAGGCGCTGGCCGCCGGCGGGCGCTACCGGATCGGCTACCGGGTGCTGCGCCACGGCGGCGGGGTCGCGCGGGTGGAGGAGTCCGGCGAGGTGATGCTGGACGTGCACGGGCGGCCGGTGCGGATCGCGGGGCTGCTCGCGGACGTCGGCCACCGGGCGCGGCCGCCGGACGGTGCGGGGAGCCCGCCGGGGGACGGGGGTCGTACGCCCGCCACCGCCCGGACGGCGCTGCTGCTGGCGCTCACCCGGGCGCTGTCGCGGGCGGTGACCGTCCGGGACGTCACGACCGCGGTCACCGATGTCGTCCGCCCGGCCCTCGGCGCGGCCGGCATCGTCCTGGACCTCGTGGAGGAGGGCCGGCTGCTGCCCGTCTCGCACACCGTGTACGGGGGGCCGCGCCGCACCGAGCTCACCCGGCTGGCGGACCTGTCCGAGGACGTGATGCAGCGGTCGCTGACGCGTTCGGCCCCGCTGTTCAGCGAGCCGTCCGCCGCCCGGGCCCGGCGCGATCCGCTCGCCCCGGCGGCCTGGGCGGTGCTGCCGCTGGTCGCCTCCGGGCAGCAGGTCGGCTCCTGCCTGATCACCTTCACGGCCGAGCGGGCGTTCAGCCGTGAGGACCGCACCCTGTACTCGGCGTTCGCCGGGATCCTGGCGCAGTCCCTGGAGCGGGCCCGGCTGTACGACACCCACCACCACCGGGCGACGGAGCTGCAGCGGGCGATGCTGCCGCGCACCCTGCCGCGGCTGCCGGGGATCGCGAGCGCGGCCCGCTACCTGCCGAGCACCGAGGGCATGCAGATCGGCGGTGACTGGTACGACCTGCTGCGGCTGCCGGACGGCCGGATCGGGCTGGTGATCGGTGACGTCCAGGGCCACAACGCCGAGGCGACCGCGGTGATGGGCCAGCTGCGCAGCGGGCTGCGGGCGTACGCGACGGACGGGCACGACCCGGCCGCGACGCTGACCCGCACCAGCCGGCTGCTGGCCGAGCTGGACACCGAGCTGTTCGCGACCTGCCTCTACCTGACCCTGGACCCGGCCGAGGGCGTGCTGACGGCGGCCCGGGCGGGGCACCCGGCGCCGGTGCGGATCACGGCGGGCGCCCGGGCGGTGGAGCTGGACCTGCCGGGCGGGCCGCCGCTGGGCGTGGACCCGGAGCAGCCGTACCCGCTGGCGGTGGACCGGCTGGCGGTCGACGAGACGCTGCTGGCGTACACCGACGGGCTGGTCGAGGACCGCGAGGAGGACTACGACGAGTCGGTGCAGCGGATGCTCGGCGGGCTGGAGCTGTGGGCCCGGCAGACCGGGCCGGGGCAGATCGGGCCGGCGCCCGCGCTGGAGCGGCTGGCGGACCTGCTGACCCTGAACGTGACCGAGCGGCGGTCGCGGCCGGACGACGTGGCGCTGCTGCTCCTGCACCGGATGTCGCCACTTCCGTAACACCTTGCGCACATGTCTCACACATGTCGAGGTGGGATCCGGCCATCAGGTGTGCCCGAACCCTGGAACCACCGGCCGGGCGACGGCGATCCGAACCCCTGCCAGGTGCGGTGATCGAGGGCGAACGAGTCCGGATTGAGGCCGGATTGACTGGATATTGACGAGATCCGGTCACCTGGCGAGATCCGTTCACACCTTCGTAGGATCATCACCCTAGAATTCGCGGCGTGACGATGACTCAGTGGTCCGTAACGGCAACCGGCGTACTCGCCGTCCTCGCCCTCGTGGCCGCCGCGCGGTACCGCGCCGTGTCCGTCACCCAACGCCGCCGGGCCGACGGCCTCCAGCGCGAGCTGCACCTCGCGGGCGAGCGGATCCTGCACGAACAGAGCCGCCGCGGCGCCGAACTCGCCGCCGTCCAGCAGGAACAGGAGCTCACCGCCTCCACCCAGCGGGCCTTCCTCAGCGTCGCCCGCCGGATCCTGGTGATGGCCCACGACCAGCAGGCGCTGCTGGACGAGATGGAACGCACCCACGACGACCCGGCGCTGCTGGAAGGCCTGCTCAAGGCCGACCACGCGGCGGCCCAACAGGCCCGGCTGGCCCAGACCCTGGCCGTGCTGTGCGGCGCGCGGGCCGGGAGGCACTGGCCGGAGCCGGTCACCCTGGAGGACGTCGTCCGCGGCGCCCAGTCGCGCATCCTGCCGTTCCAGCGGGTGGTCGTCCGCAGCCGGATCGAGACCGCGGTGGTCGGCGCCGCCGCCGAGGCGCTGATCCACGCGATCGCCGAACTGCTGGACAACGCCACCCGCTACTCCCCGCCCAGCACCCAGGTCTTCGTCACCCTGATGCCGGTGCACAACGGCGCCGTCATCGAGATCGACGACGGCGGCGTCGGCATGCCCGAGCAGGCCGTCGCCAAGGCCGCCTCCGCACTCGCCGGCGGCAGCAGCCTGGAGGTCTCCCGGCTGGGCGAGGTCCCGCAGCTGGGCCTGGCCGCCGTCGGCCGGCTCGCCGAGCAGTACGGCTTCCGGGTCACCCTCAGCTCGGCGCCCTCACCGTACGGCGGTGTGCGCGTGGTCGTCCTGCTGCCGAACGCGCTGCTCACCGAGCCGCTGCCGCCCACCGTCCCCGGCCTCGGGCCCGACGACCGGGCGTTCACCCCCGATCCCCGGCCGGTCTCCCCCGCCGGTCACCCCCTGGTGGAGACCCCGCCACCCGGCCCGGCCCCGGTCAGCGGCACCACCCCGCCGCCGCTGCCCCGCCGCAGCCACCGGCGCGACCGCGCCGACCGCCCCGCCCAGCACGCCGCTCCCCCGCCGCAGCCCGTCCCGCCGTACCGCTCGGCCCAGGACGCGCAGGCGTTCATGGCGATGTTCCAGGCCGGGACCGCCAGTGGCCGGTCGGCCGCCCGGGCCCGCACCCAGACGCCGCCCGGCACCCCTTGACGCCTCCCCCTCGCTTCCCCCGTCTCCCCCGACTTCCCCAGCGCTCCGGAGAGTTCCATGACCACCACCCCTGATCTCGGCTGGCTGCTCGCCGACATCATCGCCGTCCCGCAGGTGCAGCACGCCGTCGTCGTCTCCAACGACGGCCTGGAGATCGGCCGCAGCACCGGCATCCCGCGCGAGGACGCCGAACGGCTCGCCGCCGCCTGCTCCGGTCTGCAGTCGCTGGCCCGCGGCGTCGCGACGGGCTTCGGCGGACCGGGCAGTGCCACCCGCCAGATCATCATCGAGTACGGCGGCGGCTACCTCTTCATCGTCGCCGCCGGCGCCGGGGCGCACCTGGCGGTGGTGACCGGCGAGGCGGTGGACGCCGGCCTGGTCGCCTACCAGATGCAGGTCCTCGTCGAGCGGATCGGAACCCACCTCACCAGCCCGCCGCGCGTCGATCACGCGGCGGGGGGCCACCGGTGAGCGGGCCGGTCCGGCCGTACGTCATCACGGGTGGCCGCAGCCGCTCCACCCGGACCGAGCTGGCCGTCGAGAGCCTGGTCAGCGCGTTACCCGGCCCGCCGCAACTGCCCGAGCACGACCTGCTGAACCGGGAACACCGGCGCATCCTCGGGCTCTGCCACAGCCTGCTGTCCATCGCCGAGGTGGCGGCCCACCTGGGGCTGCCGCTCGGCGTCGTCAAGGTGCTGGTCGGGGACCTGTGGGACCTCGGCGCCGTGCAGGTGCTCCCGCCCGTCCCGCAGGCCGAACGCCTGCCCGCAACCCTCCTGGAAGAGGTGCTCGTTGGCCTCCGCCAACTCCGCTGAAGCCCCCGCCGAGGCCCCCGGGGCCGCCGGTTCCGCCGCCGGGCCGCAGTACCTGCCGTCCTCGGTGCAGGGCGCGGTCAAGATCCTGGTCACCGGACCGTTCGGGGTCGGCAAGACCACCCTGGTCGGGTCGTTGAGCGAGATCACCCCGCTGCGCACCGAGGAGACCATGACGGCCGCGAGCAGCGGCGTCGACGACCTCACCGGGCGCGGCGACAAGACGACCACCACGGTCGCGCTGGACTTCGGCCGGATCACGCTCAACTCCCGGCTCGCGCTGTACCTGTTCGGCACGCCCGGGCAGCAGCGGTTCTGGCCGCTCTGGGACGACCTGTCGCGCGGCGCGCTCGGCGCCATCGCCATGGTCGACCTGCGCCGCCCGGACGAGAGCTTCGACGTCCTCGGCCGCCTGGAGGAGCAGCGCATCCCGTTCGCGGTGGCGGTCAACACCTTCCCGGACACCCCGAGTTACCCGGAGGAGGAGTTGCGCTCGGCGCTGGACCTGCTGCCGGACGTACCGATCCTGTTCTGCGACGCGCGCGACCGGCGGCAGTCGTACGACCTGCTGATCGACTTCGTCGACCATCTGCACCGCAACTCGATCCTGGAGCTGCAGGGATGACCGCCCCCGAACCCGGCGCCGCCCCCGGCTGCCCGGTCGCGCACGGCGCCGGCCTGACCGGCGGCCTGACCGGCGGCCTGCCGGGCGGCCTGCCCGTCGGCGTACCGCTGACCCCGCTGTACGGACCGGCCGTCGCCGAGGACCCGCACGGCCTGTACGCCCGGCTGCGCGAACGCCACGGCCCGGTCGCGCCGATCGAGCTGGAGCCCGGGGTCGAGGCCTGGCTCGTCCTCGGCTACGCCGAGATGCTCGAACTCACCCGCAACGAGGCGCTGTTCTCCAAGGACTCGCGCCGCTGGCGGGTGCCCGCCGAGGGCCGGCTGTCCGCCGAGTCCCGGCTGCTCACGATGACCTCCTGGCGGCCGACCCTGCTCAACCTGGACGGGGCCGAGCACCAGCGGCTGCGCTCCGCCGTCTCGGACACCCTCGCCCAGATCGACCACCACCAGCTGCGCGAGACCACCGAGGCCGCCGCCAACGGCCTGATCGACAGCTGGGGGCCGGACGGCACCGCCGACCTGATCGCCCGGTACGCCCGGCAGCTGCCCCTGCTGGTCTTCACCCAGCTGGTCGGCCTCCCCGTCGAGGCCGGGCCCCGGCTGGTCCAGCTGATCAGCCACTTCGTGGACAGCAGCGCGGAGTCCCAGCGGGCCGGCGCCGAGTTCCAGGGGATCCTGGTCGACCTGGTCCGGCGCCGCCGGACCGCGCCCAGCGCCGACCTCACCTCCTGGCTGCTCGCCCACCCGGCCGGGCTGACCGACGAGGAGGCGGTGCACCACCTGGTGGTGCTGCTGGTCGCGGGCAACGAGACCTCGATCAACTGGACCGGCAACACCCTGCGGCTGCTGCTCACCGACCGGCGCTTCCGGGCCACCCTCACCGGCGGCCGGCTCACCGTCTCGGACGCGCTGGAGGAGGTGCTCTGGCGCGACCCGCCGACGCAGAACTTCCCCGGCCGCTGGGCCACCGGCGACACCGTGCTCGGCGGCCAGTACATCAGCGCCGGCGACATGCTGGTCCTCGGCCTGGCCGCGGCCAACGCCGACCCGGCCGCCCAGGGCGTCTCGGCCGCCGCCCAGGGCTCGCTCGGCGGCAACCGGGCCCACCTCGCCTGGGGCGCGGGCCGGCACGTCTGCCCGGCCCAGCAGCCGGCCCGGATCATCGTCGAGACCGCCGTCGAGACCCTGCTGCACCGCCTGCCGGACCTCCAACTCGCCGTCCCGCCGGGCGAACTGACCTGGCGGCCGTCCCCGTGGTCACGGGCCCTGACCGCCCTGCCGGTGCTCTACAGCGCCTTCACCCCGCCCCGCCCGCCAGCCCCCGAGAGGCCCGCATGGACACCGCCGTCGACTCCGCAGGAGCCCGCCCCGAACCCGTCAGACTCGACCCCTTCGGAGGCGACCAGCACGGAGAGAACGCCCGGCTCCGAGCGGCCGGCCCCGCGGTCCTGGTGGAGCTCCCTGGCGGGGTGGTGGTCTGGGCGATAACCCACCACGACACCCTCCAGGCGCTGCTGGCCGACCCCCGCGTCGGCAAGAACGCCCGGCTGTGGACGACCTTCCGGGAGGGGCGGCTCCCGGAGGGCTGGCCGCTGACCAACTTCATCGCCGTCCCCGGCATGGTCACCGCCGACGGCGAGGACCACCGGCGGCTGCGCGGACTGGTCTCCCAGGCCTTCACCCCGCGCCGGATCGCCGACCTGGCCCCCGCGATCGAGGCCAGGGCCGTCGCGCTGCTCGACGAGGTCGCCGAGCTCGACGGCGAGTTCGACCTCCGCGAGCACTTCGCCTACCCGCTGCCGATGCAGGTGATCGGCGAACTGCTCGGCCTCGCCCTGGAACAGCAGGACGAGCTGCACGCGCTCTCCGACACCCTGGTCTCCAGTTCGGCCACCCCGGCCGCGGCCGTCGCCGCGCAGCGGGACCTGAACGCGCTGCTGGCCTCGGTGGTGGCCGCCAAGCGGGCCCGGCCCGGCGACGACCTGACCACCGCGCTGATCGCCGCCCAGGAGTCCGGCCACGACCCCGGCCAGCAGCGGCTCAGCGACGCCGAGCTGGTCGGCACCCTGCTGCTGATGCTGGTCGCCGGCCACGAGACCACGCTCAACCTGATCACCAACGCCGTCCGCGCCCTGCTCGCCCACCCGGACCAGCTGCGGCTCGTCCTGGACGGCGCGCAGCCGTGGTCGGCGGTGGTCGAGGAGACGCTGCGCTACGACTCACCGGTCGGCCAGTTCCCGCTGCGCTACGCGATCGAGGACATCGAGGTCGGCGACGTGGTGATCCGGCGCGGCGAGGCCCTGCTGGCCTCGTACGCGGCGGCCGGCCGCGACGGCGGACACCACCCCGACGCCGACCGCTTCGACCTCACCCGGCAGCCCAACCGGCACCTGTCGCTCGGCCACGGCCCGCACTTCTGCCTCGGCTCCGGGCTCGCCCGGCTGGAGGCCGAGACGGCGCTGCGGCACCTGTTCACGCGCTTCCCAGGGCTGGCCCTCGCCGAGGGGCGGACGAACGAGCCGATCGCGTCCTTCGTCAGCAACAGCGTGCGGACCCTGTGGGTGACCGTCGGACCCGGCCGGTGACCTGAGGGCGGCCGGGTCGTTCGGCAGTGCATGACGAACCACGGCACGCGTGGCACGCACGGCACGCACCGCACGAACGAAGGCGCGAGGAGCCACGGCATGAAGAACCACGGCATGAAGAAGCTCGCCACCCTGGCCGCCCTCACCATGGCGGGCCTCGCCCTCGCCGCCCCGGCCGCCTCCGCCACCACCCAGACGGCGGCCTCGCCGGACGCCACCGGCGGCCTGACCGACGGGCTCAACCTCTCCCCCGCCGACCTCGCCCTGCAGACCGCGGGCAAGCTCCCGGTGGTCGGGCACACCGCCAACGAGATCGAGGCCGTCGGCACCAACCAGATGAGCCACCCGGGGCTCAGCGGGCAGATCGGCTGACCGGGATGCGCACGCCGCTCGCCCTCGCCCTGGCCCTGGTGGCGTCGGCCGCGTCGGCCGCGTCGGCCGCGTCGGCCGCGCCCGCGGTCGCCGACGGGACCGCCCCGGCCCGCGGCTGGGGCCTCACCGCCGCCGCCGTCTGCTTCCAGGAGGTGGCGGTGGTGCCGGTGCTCGGCGGCTCGCTCGGCGACCACGTGGACGACTGCGGCAGGACCAACGCCATCGACCGCGCCCTCGGCTGAGCGCCCGGGCGGCCGGCCGACCCCCGTACGGCCGGCCGCCCGTGCGCCGGTGCGCCGGTGCCGCTCAGTCCGTGAAGAGCCCGTTGAGCTCCGGGTAGGTCAGCCCGCCGTCGAGGGCGGTGTACGTGCCGCTCGCGTAGACCTCCTCGGCGGCCCGGCGGACCGCCGCGTACGCGGCCTTGGCCAGGCCGGGGCCGAGGCTGATCCGGCCCACGCCGAGCTTCGCCAGTTCGGCGACCGACAGCGAGCCCGGGCCGGCCAGCACGTTCAGCGGCGCCGGGACGGCCGCGACCAGGGCGGCGACGGTCTCCGGGTCGGCCACGCCGGGGACGAACACGCCGTCCGCACCCGCCTCGACGTACGCCCGCAGCCGCTCGACCGCGTCGTCCAGCCGGCCCTCCGGGGCGCCGGTGCCCAGCAGGAACACGTCGGTGCGCCCGTTGACGAAGAGCGGGACACCGGCCGCGTCCGCCGCCGACCGCGCCGCCGCGATCCGCTCGGCGGCCTCCGCCACGGGGCGTCCGCCGTCCTCCAGATTGACCCCGACGGCACCGGTGGCGAGCAGCGCGGTGACGGTCTCGCCGACCCCGGCCGCGGTCGCCGCGTAGCCGTCCTCCAGGTCGGCGGTGACCGGCAGGTCCACCGACCGGACCACCCCGGCGGTCCGGGCCAGCACCTCCTCGCGGTCGACGCCGCCGCCGTCCGGACTGCCGAGCGACCAGCAGACGCTCGCGCTGGCCGTGGCCACCGCCCGCGCCCCGGCGGCCGCCACCAGGCGGGCGCTCGCCGCGTCCCACACGTTGGCGAGCACCAGCGGATCGCCCGGGCGGTGCAGTTCCCGGAGCAGCAGGGCCTTCTCCCGCAGCGAGGTCATGTCCGCGGCCCTCACTTCGCGGCCGGGCTCATGCGGGTGCTGACACCGATCCGGTTCCAGGCGTTGATGGTGGCGATCAGCGCCACCAGCTGGGCCAGCTCGGTCTCGTCGAACTGCTCGGCGGCCTCCGCCCACACCGCGTCCGGCACGTGGCCCTGGGTCAGCAGGGTCACCGACTCGGTGAGGGCGAGCGCGGCGCGCTCCCGGGCGGTGAACCAGGAGGTCTCGCGCCAGGCCGGGAGGGAGAGCAGCCGGTGCTCCCGCTCGCCCTGCGCGATCGCGTCGGTGGAGTGCATGTCGATGCAGTAGGCGCAGCCGTTGATCATCGAGGCGTGCAGCTTGACCAGCTCGACGACCACCGGGTCGAGGCCGTTCCTGGCGGCCTCGTCGGTGGCGGCCATCGCCCGGTAGAAGGCCGGGGCGAGCTTCGGCAGCACGATGCGCTGGGCCGGGGCGGGTACGGGCGCGCGGTTCGCCGCGTCGGTGGCCGGCACGGTCTCGTTCGTCGTCATGAGCGCCAGCCTAGGAGGGCGGTGGCCCGCCGTCCTGGTGCATTCGGCACCGGGTTCCTTGGGCCACTTCCGGTGTGCGAACAGCCGTGCGAGGATCACCGGGAGGACGAGGTCAGGGGGCCCAGGTCGTGTGCACGGCGTTCGTCAGCATCGAACCCGGGGCGGCGGTACCGGTGCTGCTGCTGTCCGTCCGGGACGAGTACCTCGGACGCGCCTGGCTGCCGCCGGACCACCACTGGCCGGACCGGCCCGGGCTGCTCGGCGGACTGGACCTCGCGGCCGGCGGCACCTGGCTGGCCGTCGACCCCGCCCGGCGCACCGCCGCCTGCCTGCTGAACGGCTTCGGCCCGCCCGCCCCCGCCGGCACCCGGCGCACCCGCGGCCACCTGCCGCTCACCGCCGTCACCGCGGGCGGGATCGACCACCTCGACCTCACCCCGTACGACCCCTTCCACCTCGTCCTGGCCCGGCCGGACGGCGCCACCGTCAGCAGCTGGGACGGCGGGCGCCTGGAGCGGCGCGAACTGCCCGCCGGCCTCAGCGTGGTGCTCAACGACGGGCTGGAGGGCCAGGCCGCCAACCGCTCCGCCTCCGAGCGGGTCAGCGCGCTGATGGCCGCCCGCGCCGACCACTTCCGGGCCCGCTTCACCGCCGCGCCCCGGCCCGAACCGACCGGCGACGCCCCGACCGCCCGGGCCTGGGGCGCCTGGCTGCCGATCGTCGCCGGGGACGGGCTGGCGCCGGACGCGGACGCGGCGCTGGTCCAGCGGCGGGACTTCGGCGACGGACGGATCTGGGGCTCCTCCTCGATCTCGCTGCTCGCGCTCGGGCCGGACCGGCTGCGGTACGACTTCGCGGCGGCTCCGGTGGCGGCGGACGGATCGGGCTGGCGGCGGGTGGCGACGGGCTGAGCCGGGCTCGGGCGCTGGGCGCCACGGAACCGGGCGGCGGAAAAGGACTTGAGCCTGACGCTGCGGGAGGCGGCATCGTGGCGTGCGCCGGACCAGAAGTCCCCGCCGAACCCGAACCCGAGCCCCGGGAGCCACCGTGCACCGTCTGCCCGCCGTCCTGACCGTCGCCCTGCCGCTGGTGGGCACCCCGCTCGCGGTGACCGCCGCCGTCCTGCTCGGCGACGCCGCGCACCGGGCCGTCCCGTCCGTCACCGTGCCGGCCGCCGTGGCCGGGGCGCTGGTCCACCACCTCGGCCTCGATGTCGGCCGGACGTACGGTCGGTGAACTTCTGGCGGCGGGACTGCCGGGCGTCTACATGCCCGTAGTAGCTTCGCGAGGGCCCCCGGATCGGACCGGCCGGCGACCCCCGAGCGAAGGTGCGCGATGTCCACCCTGACCTACCCGGAAGCGATAGGCGTCGGCCTGCTGCAGGGAGTGACGGAACTCTTCCCGGTCTCCAGCCTCGGCCACAGCATCCTGCTGCCCGCCCTGATCGGCGGGAAGATCCAGCACGACCTCGACATGACCGCCGAGGGCTCCTCCTACCTCGCCGCCCTGGTCGCCCTGCACCTGGCCACCGCGCTCGCGCTGGTCGTCTACTTCCGGAAGGACTGGGTCCGGGTCGCCGAGGGCCTGGTCAGCTCGATCCGCCACCGCCGGGTGGAGACCCGCAACGAGCGGCTCACCTGGCTGCTCATCCTCTCCACCATCCCGGTCGGCGTAGCCGGCCTGGTCCTGGAGAAGGCCCTGCGCAACGCGCTCGGCAAGCCCGTCCCCGCCGCCGTCTTCCTCGCCCTCAACGGGCTGGTGCTGCTCGGCGCCGAACGGCTCAAGCGCGGCGGCAGCGGCCGCCGCCGGGCCGGGCACGGACACGCCGCGCCCGTCGACGAGCCGGGCCTGGACCCGGCGATCGCCTCCGACCAGCGGCTCACCAGGCTGAGCTTCGTCCAGGGCGCCTGGATCGGCGCCGCGCAGATCCTCGCCCTGTTCCCGGGCATCAGCCGCTCCGGCGTCACCATGAGCGCCGGCATCCTGCGCGGACTCCACCACGAGGACGCCGCCCGGTTCTCCTTCCTGCTCGCCACCCCGGTCATCCTGGCCGCCTCGGCGCTGAAGGTCCCCGAGCTGTTCAAGCCGGAGAACTCCGCCGTGCTCGGCCCGGTGGCCGCGGGCAGCGTCGCCGCCTTCGCCGCCGGGTACGTCTCGGTGCGGTTCCTCACCAAGTACTTCGAGACCCGCAGCCTGACGCCGTTCGCGGTCTACTGCTTCCTGGCCGGCGTCGGCAGCGCGGTCTACCTGTCGGTCTGAGCCCCGTCGGTCTGAGCCTCGTCGGTCTCGGCCCTGTCGGTCCGGGCCGGCACGGCGCCCCGGAACTCGCTCAGGACGCGGGCGAGTTCGGCCGGACGGGAGAACATCGGCCAGTGCCCGGTGTCCAGCTCCACCAGCCGCCAGTGCCCGTCCGCGACCAGCCGGGCGACCCCGGGCGGCGGCTCCGGCCAGTCCAGCAGGCACTTCACGTACACCGTCGGGAGCGCGCTCAACGGGCCCGCCAGGACGGCCGGTTCGGTCAGCGAGGCGCCCGGGTGCGGGGTGGCCCGCTCGGCGATCCGGGCGATCTGCCCGGCCGACAGCCCCTGCCCGGCGAAGTCGGCGGGCGGCAGCGGCTGCCACCAGCCCCCGTGGGCGGCGAGGTCCGCCCGCAGCCCGGCCGGCTCCGGTATCTGGTCGGCGAAGGACTCCCCCGCCACCGGCACGTTGGCGTCCACCAGGACCAGCCCGGCCAGCCGGTCGCCGATCCGCTCGGCGGCCTGGCCGACCGGGATGCCCGAGTAGCTGTGCCCCACCAGCACGACGTCCCGCAGGTCGCGCTCCACCACCTCGGCCACCACGTCCGCGACGTGCGTCTGCTGCCCGGCGGGTGCCGAGCCCTTCTCCGCGAGCCCGGAGAGCGTCAGCGGGTACGCTCCGTGCCCGGCCGCGCGCAGCTCCGACACGACCTCGTCCCAAGCCCACGAGCCGAGCCACGCGCCCGCCACCAGTACAAAGTTCGCCATGGGCGGCACCGTAGCGTGCGGGTCCGACAGCGGCCCGGGAAACTACGGCGAACAACACGTGGAGGAAACATGGTGGAAGCGTCGAACCCGTCGTATCCGTCGAGCCCGCCGAACGGGTCGAACGGGTCGAGGCCGCTGGAGGGGAAGGCGGCGGTCGTCACCGGCGGCTCGCGGGGCATCGGGCGGGCCGTCGTCCGCCGACTGGCGCGCGACGGCGCGGACGTCGTCCTCGCCTACGCCCGCGACGAGGAGGCCGCCGAGGAGACGGTCCGCGCCGTGGCGGCCGAGGGCGGCCGCGCCTGGGCCCTGCGGGCCGACCTCGGCGAACCGGGCGCCGCCGAACGGCTGATGGCCGAGGCGGAGGAACGGCTCGGCGGGCTGGACGTCCTGGTGAACAACGCCGCCAAGTCCTTCGTCCCCACCCCGCTCGCCGAGCTCGACGACGCGGCCCTCGACGGCGTCCTCGCGGTCAACACCCGCTCCGTCTTCACCACCGTCCGCTACGCCGCCCGCCGGATGCGCGACGGCGGACGGATCGTCAACATCTCCACCGCGAACACCGTCCGGCCCGTCCCCGGCATCGCCGCGTACGCCGCCAGCAAGGGCGCCGTCGAACAGCTCACCGCCGTCGCCGCCGTCGAACTCGGCCCGCGCGGGATCACCGTCAACACCGTCTCCCCCGGCGCCACCGACACCGACCTGCTGCGCGGCACCAACCCGCCCGAGGCCCTCACCCGCGTCGCCGGCCTCACCCCGCTGCGCCGCCTCGGCCGGCCCGAGGACATCGCCGACGTCATCGCCTTCCTGGCCGGCCCGGACGGCCGCTGGATCACCGGCCAGAACCTCCGCGCCACCGGCGGCCTGGCCTGAGGACCCGCCCGGGTCCGCCCGGCGGGCTGCCGGACGGACCCGGGACGGGCGGGGCCGCTCAGGCCGTGAGGCCCAGCGCGGCCAGCCGGGTCGGGTCGGTGAGGATGTTCATCTCGGTGATCCGGCCCTCGTGGATGGTGAACGACATGACCGACAGCGGACGGCCGTCGGCGAACGACACCACCCCGGGCGAGCCGTTGACCAGGACCGTCCGGCCCTCCTTGGCGTACCGGGCGAAGACGATCGCCTGCGAGGCGACGTCGCCCGCGCCCCGGCGCAGCACGCTCGGCACCAGCGTGCCGCCGTCGGAACGCGCCACCACGTCCGGGTCCAGCACCGTCAGCAGGGCGTCGAAGTCACCCGCCCGGGAAGCCGTCAGGAACGCCTCCACCACCTCGCGCTTGCGGGCGTCGTCCGCGTCCCCGGCCGGGGTCGCGCCCTGCACCCGGCGGCGGGCACGGCTGGCCAGCTGCCGGGTCGAGGCCGAGGTGCGGCCGAGCACCTCGGCGATCCCGTCGAAGGGCACCTCGAACATGTCGTGCAGCACGAACGCCACCCGCTCGGCCGGCGACAGCGTCTCCAGGACCACCATCAGCGCGATCCCCACCGAGTCGGCGACCAGGATCTCGTGCACCGGGTCCAACGCCGCCAGCCCGCTCACCACCGGGTCCGGCAGCCGTACCTGTCCGTCCTGCTCGGGCAGCGGGTCCTCCCGCCGGGAGGCGCGGGAACGCAGCTGGTCCAGGCAGATCCGGCCGACCACCGTCGTGAGCCACGCCCCGAGGTTGCGCACCTCGCTCACGTCGCTGCGGCTCAGCTTCAGCCAGGCCTCCTGGACGGCGTCCTCGGCCTCCGCGATCGACCCCAGCATACGGTAGGCCACCGACCGCAGTTGCGGCCGCTCGGTCTCGAACCGCCCTGCCAGTCCGGTCAGTTCGGCCGAAGAAACTTCCTCGCTCACCCTGTCACATCCTCGCGTCGGGATCCGTCGGTCCAGTGACGGACGCTAACCGACGAGGAGACCACCGTGACCACCGACCGCACCACCGCCCCCACCGCTCCGGCTGGCCGCACCGCCCGCACCGCCCGGATGAAGAACCCCGCGCTGGTCCTGCCGGACGCGACCAAGGGCATCCAGAACATCTACAAGGCCGCGTACCAGGGCGGCGTCGCCCCGCGGATCCTGGAACTGGTCCACCTGCGCGCCAGCCAGATCAACGGCTGCAGCGCCTGCGTGTTCTCCGGCGTCCAGGGCGCGAAGCAGCACGGCGAGACCGACGAGCGGCTGCACGCCGTCGCCGCGTGGCGCGAGGCCCCGTTCTTCACCGACGAGGAGCGCGCCGCGCTCGAACTCACCGAAGCCGCCACCCGGATCGCCGACCGCACCGGCAAGGCCGTCCCCGACGACGTCTGGGACGCCGCCGCCGACCACTTCGACGAGGCGCAGCTCTCCGCGATCATCCTGATGATCGCGCTCACCAACCTCTTCAACCGCATCAACGCCACCATCGAGGAGCCCGCCGGCACCACCTGGTGAACCCCGGGACCCCCGGTCCCGGGCGAGAATGGGCCCGTGACCAGCTCCTGGACCTCCTTCGGCGGCGACCTCCACCTGGACCTCACCGAACGGCGCGCCGCCGGCACCGGCCTGCGGGCCGCCTTGGAGGACGCCCTGCGCGAAGCCGTCCAGGACGGGCGGCTTGCACCCGGCACCCGGCTGCCCTCCTCCCGGGCCCTCGGCGAGGACCTCGGGATCGCCCGCAACACCGTCGTCGAGGCGTACGGCCAGCTCACCGCGGAGGGCTGGCTGGACTCCCGGCAGGGCTCCGGCACCACCGTCGCCCGCCGCGCCGTACCGGAGAACCCCGCCCCCGGCCGGCGCACCGACGCCCGGACGGCACCGCGGCGGACCGCCCGGCACGACCTGACCTCCGGCCGGCCCGACCTCTCGCTCTTCCCCCGCACCGCCTGGCTCGCCGCCGCCCGCCGCGCCCTCGCCGTCGCGCCGCACGAAGCCCTCGACTACGGCAGCCCGCTCGGCCGGATCGAACTGCGGGAGGCCCTCACCCACTACCTCGCCCGGGTCCGCGGCGTGCGCACCGACCCCGACCACCTGCTCGTCTGCAGCGGCGTCACCCAGGGCCTCGGCCTGCTCTGCGCCGCCCTGCGGGAACGCGGCACCCGGACGCTCGCCGTCGAGGAGTACGGGCTGCCGCCGCAGCACGCCGTCGTCCGCGCCGCCGGACTCACCACCGTCCCGCTGCCGCTGGACGAGGAGGGCGCCCTGGTCGACCGGCTGGACGCCCGGCCCGGCGCCGTCCTGCTCACCCCGGCCCACCAGTACCCCACCGGCGCCCCGCTGTCCGCCGAACGCCGGGCGGAGGCCGTGCGGTGGGCGCGCGAGCAGGACCGGTACGTCATCGAGGACGACTACGACGGCGAGTTCCGCTACGACCGGCAGCCGCTCGGCGCGATGCAGGCGCTCGACCCGCAGCGGGTGGTGTACGCCGGTACGGCCGCCAAGAGCCTCGCCCCCGGACTGCGGCTGGCCTGGCTCGCCCTGCCCGACGCCCTGGTCGAACCGGTCGCCCGGCTCAAGGTGCTGGCCGACACGATGTCCCCGGTGCTCGACCAGCTGACCCTGGCGGAACTGATCACCTCCGGCACGTACGACCGCCACGTCCGGCGCTGCCGGCTGCACTACCGCCGCCGCCGCGACCAGCTGGTCGCCGCCCTCGCCGAACACGCCCCGCACGTCCGGGTCACCGGCATCGCGGCCGGCCTCCACGCCGTCGTCCAGCTGCCGCCCGACGCCACCCCCGAACCCGAACTCCTGGCCCGGGCCCAGGCCGCCGGCATCTCCCTCAGCGGCCTCGTCTCGCACCGCGCCGTCCCGACCGGGGCCGCCGACACCCCGCCCCCGCCGTCCCTCGTGATCGGCTACGCCACCCCGCCGGACCACGCCTTCCCGGCGGCGGTCCGGGCCCTCTGCGAACTGCTGCGCGGGGCCTGAGGGGTGGCGATCGGGGGCGGGGCTACTTGTTGCGGCTGCCGAGTTCGAACAGGAGCATGATGAAGCCGGCGAAGGCGTGGATGCCGGCGGTGTAGATCACCAGGCGGAGGTAGACCCGCTTGTTGGCCCACTTGCCAGCGTCCATGGTCTTCGGGCCGGCGGCGGTGTCGCCGGCGGCGGCCGGGGTGACGGCAGCGGCCGGGGTCACGGCGGCGACGGGGGTGACGGTGGTGGTGGGATCGGCCATGGTGATCTCCTCCAGGGTGTTCTGACGGCTGGTCAGTGAACGGTGGCGGGGCCGCCGCCGAGGCAGAGTTCGCCGCCGGGGCTCTGCAGCAGGGTGTGGACGAAGAGCAGTTCGACGCCGCTGTCGGATTCGGCGGCGATGCAGTGCGGGGTGAGCGAGTCGTAGTGGGCGGAGTCGCCCACGCCGAGGTGGTGGACGCGGTCGCCGAGGGTGAGCCGGAGCTCGCCGCGCAGGATGTACAGCCACTCCTCGCCCGGGTGGACCCGGACCACCGCGTCCTGCACGCCCGGCGGGACGTGCACCCGCAGGGCCTGCATGGCGCGGCCGGGGGCGCCGGCCCGGCGGTAGCCCCAGCCGCCGGCCCGGCCGGGTTCGATGGCGCCGCCGCGGACCACCGGGTCGGGTTCGGCGGCGGTCTCGCCGAGGAGGCCGGACACCGAGGTGCCGTAGGCGCGGGCGAGGCCGAGCAGGACGGGCAGCGAGGGCTGCCGCCGGCCGGTCTCCAGCCGGGACAGATAGGCTGGGGAGAGCCCGACCCGCGCGGCGGCCACCTCCAGGGTGAGGCGGCTGCTGAGCCGGTGCTCGCGGAGGCGGGCGGCGAGGCCGACGACCTCCTGGTCGTCGAGCTGGTCGCCGGTGGCGGGGGTGCCGGTGGAGCTGGTGGTCATGTGCCCAGTGGACACCCGACGTGCCGCACGGGCAAGAATTTTGCCTCTGGGGCAAACCACGTCCGCGCGCCCTTGGCAGGCCCCTTCGGCGGCCCCGTTCGGCGGGCCCCTTCGGCGGGCCCCTTCGGCAGGCCCGTTCGGCGGGCCCCTGCCGGCTCAGGGTCGGGGGATGTTCCGCAGGTTGCTCCGGGCCAGGTCGACCATCCGGCCGACGCCGCCGGAGAGCACCGTCCGCCCGGCCGCCAGCGCGAAGCCCTTCAGCTGGGCGGCGGTGATGTGCGGCGGGATGGACAGCGCGTTGGGGTCGGTGACCACGTCCACCAGCGCGGGCCCCGGCCGTTCCAGCGCCTCGGCCAGCACCTCCCGCACCCGGGCCGGCTCGGTGACCCGCTTGGCCGGGATGCCCATCGCCCGGGCGATGCCCGCGTAGTCCACGTCGCCGTTGTCGATCTCCCACTCCGGGTAGCCGGAGACCAGCATCTCCAGTTTGATCATGCCGAGCGCGCCGTTGTTGAACACCACCGTCTTCACCGGCAGCCGGTGCTTCGCCACCGTGAGCAGCTCGCCGAGGAGCATGCCGATGCCGCCGTCGCCGGCCATCGCGACCACCTGGCGCCCGGGGTGGGCGAGCTGGGCGCCGACGGCGTGCGGGAGGGCGTTGGCCATCGAACCGTGCAGGAAGGAGCCGATCACCCGGCGGCGGCCGTTGGGCTGCAGGTAGCGGGCGGCCCAGACGTTGTTCATCCCGGTGTCGACGGTGAACACGGCGTCCTCGGCGGCGACCTCGTCGAGGACCGAGGCCACGTACTCGGGGTGGATCGGCAGGTGCTTCTCGATGTCGCGGGTGTAGGCGCCGACCACGTCCTCCAGGGCGCGGCAGTGCTTGCGCAGCATGCCGTCCAGGAAGGCCCGGTCCCGCTTGGCGTCCAGCAGCGGCAGCACGGCCCGCAGGGTGGCGGCGACGTCGCCGTGGACGGCCAGGTCGAGGGCGGTGCGGCGGCCGAGCCGGGTCGCGTCGTGGTCGACCTGGACGGTGTGCGCCTGCGGCAGGAAGGAGTCGTAGGGGAAGTCGGTGCCGAGCAGCAGCACCAGGTCGGCGGAGTGCAGCGCCTCGTGGCAGGCGCCGTAGCCGAGCAGACCGCTCATCCCGACGTCGTACGGGTTGTCGTACTGGATCCACTCCTTGCCGCGCAGCGAGTGCCCGATCGGCGCGTTCAGGGCCTGCGCGGCCGCCATCACCTCGGCGTGCGCGCCGCGCACCCCGGCGCCGCAGAACAGCACGACCTTGCGGGCGGCGTTGAGCAGCCGGGCCAGCTCCTGGACCTGGGACCACGGCGGCGCGGCGACGGCCTGCTCGGTGAGGAAGTGGCTGGTGCCGGTGGGGCCGGCGGCGGGCAGCGCGGCGACGTCCCCGGGGAAGGAGAGCACCGAGACGCCGTGCGAGCCGAGCGCGTGCTGGACGGCGATCCGCAGCAGCCGGGGCAGCTGGGCGGGGGCCGAGAGCATCTCGCACCAGTTGCTGCAGTCGGTGAAGACCCGCTCGGGGTGGGTCTCCTGGAAGAAGCCGGTGCCGATCTGGGCGGAGGGGATGTGCGAGGCCAGCGCGAGGACGGGCAGGCCGCTGCGCTGGGCGTCGTAGAGGCCCTGGATGAGGTGGGTGTTGCCGGGGCCGCAGGAGCCGGCGCAGACCGCGATCCGGCCGGTGAGTTCGGCCTCGGCGGCGGCCGCGAACGCGCCGGCCTCCTCGTTGCGCACGTGCACCCAGGCGATGCCCTCGGCCCGGCGGATCGCGTCCACGACGGGGTTGAGGCTGTCGCCGACGACGCCGTAGACCCGCTCCACCCCGGCCTGCCGGAGCACCTCCACCATCTGTTCGGCCACGCTCGCCACGGGTGTGCTCCCATCGTCGTCACTCACCGCCGCCCCGCCGCAGGACACCTGCGGCGGCGCAGGACACCTGCACCCTCCGACGGGCGGGGCCCCGGGGCACCCGGAGTGGGCCGAACGGGTGAGGGTCCGGAACGGCCGCGGTGGCGGAGCCCCGGGACGGCTACTCGGCGGCCAGGTGGTCCTGCTGGCCGAGCTTGCCGGCGGCCAGGCCCGCCTGGGGCTGGCGGCGGGCGGGCTCCCGGCCGGGGGGCTGGGCGAACCGCTCCTGGGCGGGCGGGGCGGCGGTCGGCAGGGTGACCGGGGCGCCGGCCTTGACCTCCACCTCCTCCCCGTCGTGGCGCAGGTGGAGGACCTCGCCGCGGCGCAGCGTGTACGTCGTCCCGTCGTGGCCGATCCGGACGCCGAGCAGCCGTCCGCGCACCAGCAGCGAGAAGCTGAGCCGCATCAGTCCGGACGGCAGCCGGGGCCGGAAGTCGAGCGTCTCGCCGTGGTCGCGCAGCCCGCCGAAGCCGGCCACCAGGGCGATGCAGGCCCCCGCGAGGGAGGCCATGTGCAGGCCGTCGCGGGTGTTGCCGCCGAGGTCGTGGAGGTCCATCAGGGCCGCTTCGGCGGTGTAGTCGTACGCGAGGTCGAGCTGGCCGACCTCGGCGGCGATGACCGCCTGGGTGCAGGCGGAGAGGGAGGAGTCGCGGACGGTGAGGCGCTCGTAGTAGGCGAAGTTGCGGGCCTTCTGCTCGTCGGTGAAGGCGTCGCCGCGGACCTGCATGGCGAGCACCAGGTCGGCCTGCTTGACCACCTGCTTGCGGTAGAGGTCGAAGTACGGGAAGTGCAGCAGCAGCGGGTACTTCTCGGGCGGGGTGTTCTCGAAGTCCCAGACCTGGTGGTCGGTGAAGCCGTCGGCCTGCGGGTGGACGCCGAGGTCCTCGTCGTAGGGGATGAACATCGCGGCGGCCGCGTCCCGCCAGGCGGCGGTCTCCTCGGTGTCCACGCCGAGTTCGGCGGCCTCGTGCGGGTGACGGACGGCGGCCTCGGCGGCGGCGCGCAGGTTGGACTGGGCCATCAGGTTGGTGAAGACGTTGTTGTCGGCGATGGCGCTGTACTCGTCGGGGCCGGTGACGCCCTCGATGCGGAACTTCCCGGCGACGTCGTGGTGGCCGAGCGAGCGCCACATCCGGGCGGTCTCCACGAGGAGTTCGAGCCCGTACACCCGCTCGAACTCCTCGTCCCCGGTGGCCCGGACGTAGCGGGCGACGGCGGCGGCGATGTCGGCACCGATGTGGAAGGCCGCGGTGCCGGCCGGCCAGTACCCGGAGCACTCCTCGCCGTGGATCGTCCGCCAGGGGAACACCGCGCCGGCCAGGCCGAGCTGGGCGGCGCGCTCACGGGCCAGCGGGAGGGTGGTGTGCCGCCAGCGCAGGGCCTGGTTGACGGCCGCGGGCAGGCAGTAGGTGAGCACCGGCAGGACGAAGGTCTCGGTGTCCCAGAAGCTGTGCCCGTCGTAGCCGGGCCCGGTCAGCCCCTTGGCGGGGATGGCCCGTTCCTCGCTGCGGGCGCCGGCCTGCAGCACGTGGAAGATCGCGAACCGGACGGCCTGCTGGAGTTCGACGTCGCCCTCGATCTCGATGTCGCTGTTCTCCCAGAACTCCCGCAGGAACTCCGCCTGTTCGGCGACCAGGCCGTCCCAGCCGGTGTACCGGGCGGCGGTCAGCGCGGCCTCCACCTGGTCCCGGACGGCGGGCAGCGAGCGGGTGCCGGACCAGCCGTAGGCGATGAACTTGGTCAGCCGCAGCCTGGCGCCGGGCTCCAGGACGGTGGTGACACTGATCCGGCAGTGGTCGGCCTCCGCCTCGGCGACGGTGTCGGACCTCTCCGGGCCCGCGATGACGTGGTCCATGCCGGCCGCGACCCGGATGCCGCTGTAGCGGGTGCGGTGCACCAGGACGGCCTTGGTGCCGCCGGCGTGGTGCACCTCGGGCTGCAGCGGCGCCTCCAGGACGGCGGCGGCGCGCGGGTCGCCCTCGGGGCCGCCGGGCAGCTGCTCGTTGGCGACCAGCTCGGACTGCAGCACGATCCGCACCGGGCCGTCCACCGCCTCGACGCTGTACTCGACGGCGGCGACCGCGCGCTGGGTGAGCGAGACCAGCCGCGAGGAGCGCACCCGGATGGTCCGGCCGGCCGGGGAGGTCCACTCGGCCTCGCGGTGAAGCAGCCCCTCACGGAAGTCCAACCAGCGCTTGTGGCTGATGAGTTCGCCGTAGCGCAGATCGAAGGGCTCATCGTCCACCAGCAGCCGGATGATCTTGCCATTGGTCACGTTGATGACGCTCTGACTGGACTCCGGATAGCCGTAACCGCCCTCGCCGTACGGCAGCGGGCGCAGCTCGAAGACCCCGTTGAGGTAGGTGCCGGGCAGGCCGTGCGGCTCGCCCTCGTCCAGGTTGGCGCGCAGGCCGATGTGCCCGTTGGAGAGGGCGAAGACCGACTCGGCGCGGGCCAGCGCGCCCAGGTCCAGGCCCTGCTCGGTGACCTGCCAGGGGTCGATCGCGAAGTTGTCCGAGGGGCTCATGCGCCCACCTCGCTGCGCTCGGCAGGGGCATTCGCCCAGACGCACCTCTCGATGATGAGCTCGCTGCGCTCGCTCATGCCTTCTCTCCCTCTCCCTCTCCCTCTCCCAGGAGCTCGGAGAGGTCCTCGACGACCACGGTGGCGCCGTCGCGGCGCAGCTCGGCGGCCTGACCGGTGCGGTTCACCCCGACGACCGCGCCGAAGCCGCCCGCCCGGCCGGAGGCCACCCCGGCGAGCGCGTCCTCGAAGACGGCGGCGTGCGCGGGCTCGACACCGAGTGCGCGGGCGGCGTACAGGTAGGTGTCCGGGGCGGGCTTGCCGGGCAGGCCCTCGGCCTTGGCGACCTGGCCGTCCACGATCACCTCGAACAGGTCCTCGATGCCCGCCGCCCGCAGCACGTCACGGCAGTTGGCGCTGGAGGAGACCACCGCGCCCGGCAGCCCGGCCGCGCGCATCCGGTGCACGTAGGCGACGGAGCCCTCGTACGGCTGGACGCCCTGCTCCCGGATCATCCGCAGCACGGTGTCGTTCTTGGCCCGGCTGATCCCCTGCACGGTACGGGAGTTGGGCGGATCGTCCGGGGCGCCCTCGGGCAGGTCGATGCCCCGGCTGCGCAGGAACGTCCGGGTGCCGTCGAGTCGCGGACGGCCGTCCACGTAGGCGTCGTACTCGGCGACGGCGTCGAAGGGGACGAACGGCCCGCCGGTGCGGGCGGCTTCGGCGCGCAGGAAGGCGTCGAAGGTGTCCTTCCAGGCCGCGGCGTGCACCTTCGCGGTCTGGGTGAGCACCCCGTCGAGGTCGAAGAGGAAAGCACGGATGTCGTCCGGTAGCCCCAGCATGGGTGCAGTCTTACCCGGGAACGGGGGGAAGCCGCCGATTTCCCGGCGGCGCGTCGCGGGAAGGGCCGGTTCCGGTCGTCGCGGACCGGTACGGGCCGGTGCTGGCGGGCACGGCGGTCACGGCGCGGTCACGGAGCGTCGTGGCGCCGGGCGGTGACGAAGTACGGCTGGACCTTGCCGCTCTGCGCGTGGTCCTTGAGCCGGACCAGCAGCTCGGCCCAGGTGCCGGCCACCGCCGGGACGCCCTCCTCGCTGCCCGGCTGCCAGCCGCCGTGCCGGAACAGCAGCCGGGTGCGTTCGGGTGCTCCGGGCTGTTCGGCCAGCTCCCAGCTGATCCAGGTGCCCGCCCAGTGCGGCGGGAAGGCCCCGGCGTTGGTCCACACCACCCGGTCCTGGTCGGCCCGCTCCACCCGGAGCCGGAAGGGCTCGGGGACCTCGGGAAAGTCGAACAGCAGGACGTCGTCCTCCCGGTCCACCGCGGTGGTCCACCAGGAGGTCAGCCCGTCGTGCGTGGTGAGCGCGGTGAGGACGACGGCCCGGGGCGCGGCGATGTCGAACTGCAGGGCGATCTCGGGCATGGGGTCCGCCTTTCGGTGCCCGTCCCCTCCTCCTGTGGCCACGATGGCACGACCCCCGGGCCCGCGCGCCCTGGGACGCCGGTCGGGGGTCGGGGGTCGGGGGTCGTGCCGGGGACGGTCGGTCCCGGGGCGGGCGGTGCGATCAGCCGCCGCTGCCGTACGTGGTGTTGGCGCAGATGTCGTCGTCCGCCGAGCGGGCGTCGTTGGTGACGGTGGTGGGCAGCGGCTGCGGCGGGGACGGGACGCCGGGGGTGGCGCCGGCCGTCCCGCTGGGCGAGCCGGTGCCGCCGCCGGTGGTCGCCGCGAAGTCCTGGCCGACGATCACCGAGATGCCCTTGGAGCTGCCGGAGGACAGTTCGGCCCCCGGGAACAGCGCGGCGATCTTCTCGGCATTGGCCTTCTGCCCGGAGCCGTACTCGATCGTGGTGGTCTTGTACTTGGTGCTCGCCGCCTGGCCCGCGGTGGTGGCGCCGAACTTGGCGGTCTTCAGCAGTTCGGTGCCCTTGCCGGCCAGGCCGTTGACGACGGTCCCGTTGTAGACCGACACCTTGATCGCGGCGTTGGAGGCGTCCGCGGCGGGGGCGGCCGGGGTGGTGGGCGCGGGCGGCTGCGCGGCCGGGCTGGTGCCGCTGCCGGGCGCGTCGGGCTGCTGGCCGGTGGCGTTCTGGCCGTCGATGGTCTGGTCGGCCTTGAGGGTCTCCCAGAGCTTGTTGGCGTCCGACTGGATGAGGTCGATGTTGGAGTCCTGGGTGCGGTAACGCCAGGGCGCCGTCACGAACTTGAGGTCGTGCATGTCGATGTTCTTCATCGACAGCCCGAAGGAGAGCAGCTTGTCCGCCGAGTTCAGGCCCGGGTCGACGGTCAGCGACTTGGTGGCGGCGTCGGCCAGCGGCAGCAGGTTGGTGGGGCTCAGCCCGTCCTTCTTGATCTTGCTGATGAGGGAGCTCATGAAGGCCTGCTGGCGCTTCATCCGGCCGATGTCGGAGCCGTCGCCGATGCCGTGCCGCAGCCGTACGTAGTCGAGCGCCTTCTGGCCGTCCACGGTCTGCTTGCCCGCCGGGAGGACGAGGTCGCCCTTCTTGTGCAGGTTGGGGTTGATGTCGCCCTCGTAGATCGCCTTCGGCAGGCAGATGTCCACGCCGTTGACGGCCTTGGTCATCGCGGCGAAGCCGTTGAAGTCGACCACCATGGTGTGGTCGACCCGGATGCCGGTCAGCTTCTCCACGGTGTTCTGGGTGCAGGCCGGGTTCCCGTCGTCGCTGCCGCCGGTCGAGAAGGCCGCGTTGAACAGGTCGGTGTTGCCGCCCTTGGTCCACTTGCCGTTGGGAAGCTTGCAGGACGGCAGCTGGACCATCGTGTTGCGCGGGATCGAGATGCCCACGGCATGCTTGTGGTCGGCGTAGACGTGCAGCAGGATCGTGGTGTCCGAGCGGGCGCCGCCGTCCTCGCCGCCGCCGAGGTCGGCGTTGTTCTTGCCGCGGCTGTCCGAGCCGATCAGCAGGATGTTCACCGGCTTGTTGCCGTCCGCGTCGGCCTTCGCCTCGGGCGGACGGTCATGGGATATCGCGTCGCCGTCGAAGGACTTGATGTTGGCGTTCAGCTTGAAGTAGATCGCGCCGCCCGCGCCGGCGATCAGGACCAGGACGCCGGCCGCCGACCAGGCGACGATCTTCTTGACGTTCTTCTTCGGCTTGGCGTTCTTGCGCGCGGCCGCCCGGCCGCCGGTGTCCGGGCCCGTCGCCTTGCCGCCGCGGCCGCCCTTGCCCTGGGAGGCCGCACGGCGGGCCTCGGCCCGGCCGCCGGAACGGGGGGACGGCACGGCGCCGCCGCTCTCGGTGCCCTCGGTCGTGAGCGCGCCGGGTGCGTCCTCGCCCCGAGCCGGGCCCTCGCCCCACTGACCTGACATGCGCGTACCTTTCACCGACGGAAGCGACGCCCCGGACGATCTGGCGCACCGCACACAGAGAGACGGCCCCAACCGTTTCCCAGGTTGCACGTACGACCATCGGCACCAACCGACAATCGTTGCTTCCGATCATATTTAGGCGCGACGCGATCACCGACCTCCGGTCACCCGGCTACCGCGGCGACGGCAGGGCGATCACCAGGCAGAACACCTGAAACCGACCGATTCCGACGTGACTCATGCCACTGCCCGGGGGAGGGTGGCGGGCTCAGAGCCAGCCGCGGCGGCCGGCCAGGAGGCCGGCCTCGAAGCGGCTGCGGGCGCTGAGGCGGTCCATCAGGTCGGCCATCATCCGGCGCACGGTGCGCAGGGAGAGCCCGAGGTGCTTGCCGGCCGCCTCGTCGGTGTAGCCCTGGCCGAGCAGGCGGAGCAGTTCGTGCTCCTGGCGGGTCAGGCCCTGCTCGTCGCGCTCGCGCGGGGCGCCGAAGGGGGTGGCGTCGGACCAGGTCTGCTCGAACAGGGAGAGGAGGGCGGTGATCACGCCGGGCGAGGAGATCTGCACCGCGCCCTTGCGGGTGTTGGCCGGGTCTATCGGCACCAGGGCCACCCGGCGGTCGATGACCATCATCCGCAGCGGGAGCGCGGGCACCGTCCGGACCTCGCAGCCCAGGCCGGTCAGCCACTCGGCGTGCTGGACGGTGGCCCGGTCCTTGCGGACGCTGTCCAGGTAGACCGTCCGCATCGCCACGCCGCGGGCGAGCAGTTCCTCGTTGCCGGGGCGGCTGGCCTGGAGCGAGGCGGCGGACTGGGCGCCGCCGGGGTTGAAGGTGAGCAGTTCCCCGGTGACCGAGCGGACCAGCTCGTCCAGCCGGGCCTGCACGGTGGCGAGCCCGATCAGCCGCTCCAGCTGGCTGTCCTCCCGGGCGGTCTCGTCCCGGTACTCGGCGAGCAGGCTGGTGATCGCGTTCTGGCGCCGTTCGAACTCCTGCTGGGTGCGCTGCTGGACGGACTCGTAGTGGCGCAGCAGGGCCGGCAGCCCGACCCTGGGGTCGACCGGCCGCAGGCCGCCCGGGAGCTCGCCCGGGAGTTCCTCGGACGGCCGGAGCAGTCGGAGGTCGGCGAGCTGGTCGAGCGCGGCACGGATGCGTCCCTCGGGCAGGCCGAGCTCGTCGGCGATCCCCTTGGCATCCAGATGATGATCAGTCAGCATCAACCGGTAGACCGCCTGTGCGGCGTCGTCGATCCCGTCCGTCATCGGCGCACCACCCCCGTAGTCCGTCGCCCCGACCGGCAATTTCGACCGGACGAGTTGCCGCCTGATCATGCCAGGGCGAGCGGACCGGGACAACCGCCCGGAGCCCCCTGTTCCGGTCCGTCGATCGGCCCGCCCGGGAAAGGTAATGGAATGGTAATGGCACCATCGTGCCACGCCGTTCTTCCTGCCGTCCCGAACACCTTCCGGTGCCCCTCGGCGTGCAGCAGACTTTCGGTTGTCGGGGAGCGGCGAGCTCCCCGGCCGGGCCCGCCAATGACCGCGGACCGCTCTCACCGGCGGTCGACCGCAGCGGTCGCGGGAAATGCCCGGCGCCGCTTCCGAAACACTGTTCGTCCTGGGGGACTCCATGCTTTCCTGCCGTAGGTTCGCCTGTACCACCGCCGCCGCGATCGCCCTGGCCTGCGGCGTCCTGGCCGGGTCGGCGCAGGCCGCGACCAGCCACGCGCCGACCGCCGGCCCGACCGCCGTCGCCTCGGTGTCCACCGCGCTGGGCCACCTCGCCGACGAGATCAGCACGTCCCGGCTGGCCAAGCTGCCCGGCATCAACGCGCCGGGCGACTGGCGCTGGGAGTGAGCGGCAAAGCCGCCGACACACCGCGCACATGACGTCCCCTCATCGCACACCGTCCGTCGGGCGGTGACGAGGCCCCAGGTGGACGCACCCGCCCACCGGGCCGGCCGACGGGCGCGGCCCCCGCGCCGGCCCCTTCCGGCCGCACCGGCCGACCGCATCCGTCGGCCCGCCGCGCCGGCCGCGCCGAAGGGTGCCGCCCGCCCCCGCGCGCCCCACCCGGGCCGACCCGGCCGGGACCGAACTCCGGGCGCCGCAAGAAATTGAATGTGCAACAAACCCGTCAGGAGCGACAGTGCCGGTTATCGAGCCGATTGTGCTGAACTTCTTCGGCATCGAGGTCGGCCTCGTCCGGGCCGACCGCGATGAGATCTCGTTCCATTTCGGTCCTCACCTCACAGGGATTTCCCAGGATCCGGACCAGCTGCGGGTGGAATTCTCCGGCGCCGCCGGAAATGGCTCCCCGGGCGATTTCCTGGTCCGCCGCAGCGACGGCACGCCGCTGCTGCGGCGGCCCTTCCGGGGCTGGGGCAACGTGCCGCCCGCCGTGCCGCCGTTCGCCGCGCTGCAGGACCGGTTCTGCCTGCTCCCGGCCGTGGTGCTGGCCAAGGGCGGCGCCACCGTCGCACTGCTCGGCGGGCCGTACTCGGAACAGGCGAACGTCGGCGCCGCGCTGGCCCAGCGCTCCTGGGAGTTCGTGTCCGGACGGCTGCTGGTGCTGGACCGCCGCAGCGGCCACGTGCTGCCCTACCTCACCCCGCTGGAGGCGCGCGGCCCCGCCGCGGCCTGGCTGCGCGGCGCCGGACTGCCGGAGGGGATGTGGCGCACGGTCGCCTCGCCGATCGGCGGCGAGGTGCTGCTGGTCCGCCCCGAGTGCCTCGGCCCGGTCGTTCCGGTACGGGCCCGGCTGGCACCGCCCGCGCTGGTCCGGCTGTGTCGCGGCGTCGACGAGGAAGTCCGGCTGGCACCATGGGAGTTCACGACCCAGACCTGGCCGGCCGGATCGGCCGGCCTGCTCGCCGGGGCGCCGACCCACTGCCTGCACCTGCCCGGTGTGGGCGGGGCGGAGGAGGCGGCGGGCCTGATCGATCACGCAATGACCAAGGAGAAGGACGAGTCGTGCCTCGACGTACCCGCTATGCCATCGGCGCTCCGTGCTGGGCTGACTGCATCACTCCCGATCTGAACGGGAGCCGGGACTTCTACTCGGCGCTGTTCGGCTGGGAGTTCGTCGCCGAGTCGCCCGACTACCAGCTCGCGATGCTCGGCGGGGAGATCATCGGCGGCTTCGGCGCCGCGCCGGCCGGGATGCCGCCGGGCGCGGTGTGGAACATCTACCTGGCGACCAAGGACGCCACCCGCACCTGCACGCAGGTCGGGCGCCACGGCGGCCGGGTGGTGATGCCGCCGGTGCCGGTCGGGACGAACGGCCGGCTCTTCCTCACCGTCGACCCCTCCGGCGCCGCGGTCGGCTTCTGGGAGGGCAGCCGCGCCGAGGGCGTGGTGCTCGCCGACGAACCCGGCGCGATCAGCGGCCACGAGCTGCGGGTGCCGCTCGCCGCCCGGGCCGAGGCCTTCTACGGCGCGCTCTTCGGCTACCGGCTCACCGCCGACGGGGAGTTCGAGCTCGACGGGGACGGACGGGCCCGGGTGGTCGAGAGCGACCAGGGCCGCCCGCAGTGGCTGCCCCACGTCGGCGCCCTCGACCCGGCGGACACCGTGCGCCGGGCGGTGGAGCTCGGCGCGCGGCTGATCCGCCCGGGCCGCGAGGAGCCGCCGGTGCTGCGCGACCCGTGGGGCGCCGAGTTCGGCGTCGTCTCGGCGCCGGCCGACGGCGACCGGGACTGACGGCAGGGCCCGACCGGGGGGATCGGGTCCTGCCGTCCTGCTGTCACGGCGTCACGAAGTCACGGCGTCACGGCAGGACGGCACCGGACCGTCAGTGCACCGGGCCGCCCCGGCGCCGAACGTCACAACGCCTTGACCGCCGAGGCCAGTTCGGGCCTGCCCTTGATCGCCAGCTTGCGGTAGATCCGGCCCAGGTGGGTGTCGACGGTGCGCTTGCTGAGGCAGAGGCGCTCGGCGACCTCCAGGTTGCTCAGCCCCTGCAGGACCAGTTCGGTGACCCGGCGTTCGCTCGGGGTGAGCCGGACCGGCCCGGCGTCGCGGGTGCCGATGGCCGGCCCGCGGTCCTCGGCGGGGCGGGGGCGGGCGTCGCCGCCGGGCAGCGGCTCGGCGGCGATGGTCCGGGCCGCGGCGGGTTCGCCGAGCGCCTGGTACGCCTGGGCGGCGTGCGAACGCCACGGCACGCAGGCCGGGTTGGCGATGCCGCGGGCGGCCAGCTGGTGTCCGCACTCCAGGAAGAGCCGCAGCGCCTGCTGGTGGTCGCCGCGGTGGGCGGCGAGCAGGCCGCGGGCCTCCAGCACCGCGGCGCGCAGCAGCGGGTGGGCCTCGGCCGGCAGGTCGACCGCGGCGAGGTCCGTGCCGTCCACCGGCAGGCCGCGGCGCAGCCGGGTCCGGACGACCAGGGCCCGGGCGGCGCCCGCGAGTTCCTCGGCGCGGACCCTGCAGGCCAGCTCCGCGGCGTGTTCGGCGTCGGCCAGGGCGGCGTCCAGCCGGCCCTGGCGGTGGGCGATGTCGGAGCGGGCGAGCAGCGCGAGGGCGAGTTCGCCGCGGTGGTTCCAGCGCTGGGCGGAGCGGACCGCCCGGCCGGCCCAGGCGGCCGCCTCGTCCAGCCGTCCAGTCCAGGCGTAGGCCATCGCCGCGCCGAGCACCTCGACGCCGGCCTCGGCGGGCGAGACCCCGCGCACGCTGCGGGCCGCCAGCCGGACCGCCGTACGGGGCTGGCCGCCGGCGGCGGCCGTCGCGGCCAGGGCGCCCAGCAGGGCGGGGGCCGAGGCGGCGGCGGGGTCGGCGCGCAGGGCGGCGACGGCCTGCCGCAGGGCGGTGCGCCGGCCGGTCAGCAGGGCCTGGGCGGCGAGCGGCAGCAGCAGGTCGGCGGGGGGTCCGGCGGTGGCGGCGAGGGCGTGGGCGGCCTCGGTGAAGGGGACGGTGGCCGCGCCGGAGGAGCTGAGCGCCAGGACCGGGCCGGTGAAGGGCGCCAGCAGCCGGGCCCGGTCGACCGGGTCGGCGACGGTGGCCAGGCCGGCGGCGCAGCGGGCGGCGGCGGCGACGTCCCGGTGGAGTTCGACGGCGCCGAGCTGACCGGTGAGCGAGCGGACCGTGTCCGGGTCGGTGGTGTCGGCGAGCGCGCGCTGGAGGTAGCGGGCGGCGTCGTCCCAGTGTCCGTCGGCGGCGGCGTCCCGGGCGGCGGTGCGCAGCACCGGGACGGCCCAGTCGAGGCCGGTGGTGCCGGAGGACATCAGGTGTTCGGCGGTACGGCCGGCCGGGGCGCCGAGCCGGACCAGCAGGGCGGCGGCCCGCTCGTGCAGGGCGACCAGGATCCGCGGGTCGGTGCGGGCCAGGACGGCGGTGCGGACGAGTTCGTGCCGGAAGGTCTCGGGCGGCCCGGGTTCGATCAGGTCGGTGCGGCGCAGCGCCTCGCGGGCCTCGTCGGCGAGCAGTTCGCCCTGGCCGGCGAGCAGGGCGGCGGTGGCGAGGTCGGCGTCGGCGCCGAGGACGGCGAGGCCGGTGAGCAGGTCGGCGGCCCGGGGGTGGCTCTGCCGCAGCCAGCTGAGCGTGGTGTCGGCGAGGGTGCCGGCGCCGATCCGGCGCACGGTGTGGAGGTCGGGTGAGCCGGGGGAGATCCGGGCGGCGACGAGCCGGGCGGTGAGTTCCTCCAGCACCAGCGGGTTGCCGCGGGAGAGGTTGTGGCAGACGGCGGCCAGTTCGGGGTCGACCGGGGCGTCGAACTCCTCGGCGACCCGCTCGGCGACGCAGCTGTCGCAGAGCGGTCCGGGGGTGACGGTGCGGGCGTGGCCGAGTGCGCCGAGTTCGGCGGCGAGCGGGTCGTCGGCCTCGTCGGCGGTGGTGGCGAGCAGCGCGACCGGCAGGCCGTCGAGCCGGCGGGCGAGGTAGGAGAACCACTGCCGGGACTCCTCGTCGGCCAGGTGGAGGTCGTCCACGGCCATCACGACGGGGGTTCGGGAGGTCAGTGAGCGGGCGGCCTGGAAAAGGTTGCTGAGGACCCGTTCCCGACCGTTCCCGGGACTTTCCGGGCCTTCCGGGAGCGCGGTCGCGAGAAATTCCCCGCCGGGGAATTCGGCGCCCTGCGCGACATTGCTTGACATGCGCATGAAGGGGTCGAAGAGCTGGCGCACCACCCCGTACGGAAAGTCCCGCTCGTTGTCGTGACATCGGGCCCGCAGCACCACCGCCTCGCCCGGCATCCGGGCCAGCGCGGCCCGCAGCAGCGCACTCTTGCCGATCCCCCGCACCCCTCTGACCAGCACCACAGCCGGTCGTCCGGCACCCGCGCCGGCCACCGCCCGGGCCAACTCGGCCAGCTCCTGTTCACGGTGCAGCAAAACTCCACCAGTCAACGCAACCCCCCGTCGGTACCTCACGCGGACCCACCAGTATCGCCTCGCCCACCCGGCTGTCAACGCGCCGGACGAATACGTACCGCGCTACGTACCGGCCCGGCGGAATACGTAATTCCGGCCGATGCGTATATCGGCCGCCCGGACGAATATGCAGTATGTACAGCGGTTTTCACGGAGTGTTCAATATCAACGACGAACTTGTGAACACAGGGGGATGATTATGGAGCGACCGCGGCTCAAGGCCCATTTCCTCACCGAGACGGTGGGCGAAAAGGTCTTCCTGCTCGGAGAGGGGCAGGACTACCTCGTCCCGGGGGCCGCCGCGGTGCGCCTCCTGCCCTACCTGGACGGACGGCGCACCGTCGCCGAGATCCTCCAGGAGCTGGGCGGCACCGTGCCCCTCGGCCAGGCGCTGACCGCACTGCGCCGCTACGAGGCCGCCGGGCACCTCGCCGAGGGCCGGCCCGACCTGCCCGACCACGTGCTCGCGTACTGGGACGCCCAGGGCGTCGACCCGGCCGTCGCGCTGGAGACCGCGCAGGCCACCGAGCTGCTGGTGCTGGCCCTCGGCTCCGCCGACGCCGCGCCCCTGGTGGACGCGCTGACCGCGACCGGCCTGCGGGCCCGCCCGGTGACCGAGGACGAGGCCGTCGCCGGCGGCCCCGCCGCCATGGTGATCGCGCTGACCGACGACTACCTGGACCGCGCGCTGGAGCGGCTCAACACCGCCCGCCTCGCCGACGGCCGCCCCTGGCTGCTCGCCAAGCCCACCGGCACCGCCCCGTGGCTCGGCCCGCTGCTGCGCCCCGGCGACACCGGCTGCTGGACCTGCCTCGCGCAGCGGATCAGCGGCAACCGCCAGGTCGAGCGCTACCTGGCCGGCAAGCGCGGCGAGACCGTGCCGCTGCACCCGCTGCGCGCCGCGATCCCGGCCGGCCCGGCGATGGCCGCCCAGCTGCTGGCCGCCGAGACCGCCCGCACCCTCGCCGACGAGTGCTGCGCCGCGCTGGCCGGCACGATGATCAGCCTCGACCTCAACACCCTGCAGACCACCGAGCACACGCTGGTCCGCCAGCCGCAGTGCCCGAGCTGCGGCGACCCGGCGCTGCTCACCGAGCGCAGCCCCAAGGTCGTCCTGCGGCCCAGCCCCGCCCGGCACACCACCGACGGCGGCTACCGGGTACAGGCCCCGCAGTTCACCTACGACCGGCTGAAGCACCACATCAGCCCGCAGCTGGGCGCGATCACCCGCCTCGGCGCGCACGAGGACACCGGCAACGGCATCACCTTCAGCTTCACCGCCGGCCACAACTTCGCCATGGTCAACGACAACATGGACCTGCTGCGCCGCAACATGCGCGGCCAGAGCGGCGGCAAGGGCCGCTCCGAGATCCAGGCCAAGGTCAGCGCGATCTGCGAGGCCATCGAGCGCTACTCGGCGGTCTGGCGCGGCGAGGAGCCGGTGGTGCGCGCCGCCTACCGCGACCTCGACCCGGCCACCGCCGTCCACATGGACGCCCTGCTGCAGTTCTCCGACGAGCAGTTCGCCGGCCGCGCCGCGTGGAACGCCGACCCCAACCACCGGCTGCACCTGGTGCCCGACCCGTTCCCGACCGACGTCGAACTGGACTGGACCCGCGCCTGGTCGCTCACCCACGACGCCGAGCGCCTCGTCCCCTCCGGCTACGCCTGGTACGGCCACCCCGACCTGCAGCAGCACTTCTACTGCGTCGGCGACTCCAACGGCTGCGCCAGCGGCAACACCCTGGAGGAGGCGATCCTGCAGGGCTTCTGCGAGGTCGTCGAGCGCGACGCCGTCGCCCTGTGGTGGTACAACCGGCTCGCCCAGCCCGAGTTCGACCTCGACTCGCTGAACGACCCGTACGTCGACACCATGCGGGCCTTCTACGCCTCGGTCGACCGCGAGCTGTGGGTCCTCGACATCACCTCCGACCTCGGCGTCCCGGTGTTCGCCGCGATCTCCCGGCGCAAGCACGCGGTCGAGGACATCATGGTCGGCTTCGGCGCCCACCCGGACCCGCGGATCGCCGCGATCCGCGCGCTCACCGAGGTCAACCAGTTCCTCCCGTTCGTCGACCGCCGGGACGAGGAGGGCAACACCCTCTACCGCACCGACGACCTGGAGACCCTGGAGTGGTGCAGGACCGCGACCGTCGCGAACGAGCCCTGGCTGCTGCCCGACCGCGACACCGCCGCCAGCACCCTCGCCGACTTCGCCCCGCTCGTCGGTGACGACCTGGCCGACCACGTCCGGGACTGCGTCGAGCGCGCCGCCAAGGCCGGCGTCGAGGTGATCGTGCTCGACCAGAGCCGCCCCGACCTCGACCTCAGCGTCGTCAAGGTGATCGCCCCCGGCATGCGCCACTTCTGGCGCCGCCTCGCCCCCGGCCGGCTGTACGACGTCCCGGTGCGCCAGGGCCGGCTCGCCGCTCCGCACACCGAGGAGCAGCTCAACCCGAAGAACGTCTTCTTCTAGGAACGGCCGGGTGCTGACACCATGACCACCGCTCTGACGACCCCCCAGGACGACGCCCACCTGCCCGCGACCGCCCGTACGGTCCGCCGGCTGCGGCTGCGCCCCGACGGCTCGTTCGCGCCGCTCGGCCCGCGCGCCGTCCGGCTGACCGCGCCCGTCGGCGCGCTGAACCTGAACGACCTCGCCCCCGGCGCTCTGGAGGCCGTGGCCGCGCTGGCCGCCGGCGAGCACACCGAGGAGGAGCTGGCCGCCCTGGTCGCGGCCCGGGACGGCGACGCCGGGCTGCTGCGCTGGCAGCTCACCCGCCGCCGGCTCGGCACCGCCGGGCTGCTGGAACACTCCGTCCACCTGGTCACCGACACCGCGGACGAGCCGCTGGCCCGGCTGCGGCCGGTCGGCCGGGGCGCCGCCGAGCCGGGGCCCACCCCGGACCCGACCGGGCGGGTGAAGCTGTCCCGCTTCGCCTCCGCCTCGGCCGAGGACGGCGCCCTGCTGGTCCGCGCCCCCGGCGGCCCGCTGGCCGTCGGGCTGACCGCCCGGGCGGCCGGACTGCTCGCCGCGCTGGCGGGCTGGACCAGCCCCGCCGCGCTCGCCCAGCTGCCCGGCGGCCTGCCGCTGGACGCCGTCCGGCAGACCCTGCGGCTGTTCGCCGCGGCCGGCCTGCTCGCGTACGGCTCCCCCGGCGCCGAGCCGGAGGCCGAGGAGCAGCGCTTCGCCCAGTGGCAGGCGGCCGACCTCGCGTTCCACTCCCGCACCCGCCGGCCGACCACGGTCGCCGGGTACGGCGGCACCTACCGGTTCGGCGACCGGTTCGCCCCGGAGCCGGCCTCGCCGGCGCCGTTCCCCGGCGAGAAGGTCGCCCTGCCCGTCCCGGACCTGGACGAACTCGTCCGCGCCGACCGGCCGTTCACCGAGGTGCTGGAACAGCGCCGCTCGGTGCGCGACCACGACGAGCAGGCGCCGATCACCGTCGAGCGGCTCGGCGAACTGCTCTGGCGCTCCGTGCGCCGGCGGCAGACCTTCACCGGCGGCGACGGCCAGGAGCTGGCCGACCGGCCGTACCCGAGCGGCGGCGCGGTGCACGAGCTGGAGGTGTACCCGCTGGTCACCTCCTGCGCCGGCCTCGAGCCCGGCCTGTGGCACTACGCGACCGACCGGCACGAGCTGGAGCTGGTCAGCGAGCCCACCCCGGCGACCGCCCAACTCGTCGCCAGTGCCCGCGAGTCCAGCCTGATGAAGGCCGACCCGCAGGTGGTGCTGCTGGTCACCGCGCGGTTCGGCCGGGTGATGTGGAAGTACGAGACGGTCGCCTACCCGCTGATCCTCAAGCACGTCGGCGCGCTCTACCAGACCCTCTACCTGGTCGGCACCGCGATGGACCTCGCGGTCTGCGGCCTCGGTGGCGGCGACGCCGCCGACTTCGCCGCGGCCAGCGGCATCGACTACTTCACCGAGGGCACCGTCGGTGAGCTCGTGATCGGCAGCCGGCCCCCGACGCTGCGCCAGGACGTCGGCGTCCCACGGAGAGAAGCCAGAAGATGAAGTTCCGTTTCAAGGCGCTGCAGCGGATGCGCGAGCCGGACGAGCTGGACTCGCCCACGCTGCTCGCCGCGCCGCGGGGCTGGATCGCCCTGTTCGTCGTCATGATCACCATGGCGGCGGCGCTGCTCTGGACCTTCGCCGGCACCATCCCGATCACCGTGGACGCCCCCGGCCTGCTGACCCGCCCGCACGGCACCGCGATGATCCAGAGCCCGTTCGGCGGGATGGTCCGCACCGTCCTGGCCAAGCCCTCCGACCAGGTCAAGCAGGGCCAGTCGGTGGCCCGGGTCGAGGACTCCGAGGGCCACAGCCGGGAGATCACCAGCCCGTTCGGCGGGCGGGTGGTCGGCCTGTCGGTCACCGACGGCCAGGTCGTCGCCCCCGGCTCCCCGGTGGTCTCGGTCGAACGGATCGACGACCCCCAGGAGGGCGTGGTCGCGATGGTCTTCGTACCCGCGACCCACACCGTCGGGCTCACGCCCGGCGACCAGGTCGACCTCAACGTGTCCACCAGCCCGGCCGGCGCCTTCGGCCTGCTGCGCGGCACGGTCAGCTCGGTCAGCCCGTACGCGCTCACCAAGGAGGCGATCTCCGGCCTGGTCGGCGGCGACCTCGCCGCCCAGCGCTACCTGGGCAAGGACGCCCCGCGGCTGGTCGTGGTCGAGCTGACGCCCGACCCGGACACCCCGACCGGCTACGCCTGGACCTCGCAGAGCGGCCCGCCGAACCCACTCGGCACCCAGGTCGCCGTCACCGCGACGATCAACGTGGGCAAGCAGACCCCGTTCAACCTGATCCTCGGCCGCTGAGGGGGCTCCGATGACAGCCACGATCCCGGAGGCCACCCGGGCCACCGCGCCCGAGCCCGAACCCGGACAGAAGAAGAACCGCCGCGGCCGCCCCACCCGGGCGGCCGCGCCGCGGCGCTGGCGGCACGCCGTACCGACCGTCCTGCAGATGGAATCGGTCGAGTGCGGCGCCGCCAGCCTCGCCATGATCCTCGCCCACCACGGCCGCTGGGTGCCGCTGGAGGACCTGCGCGGCGTCTGCGGCGTCTCCCGCGACGGCGCCCGCGCCTCCACCCTGCTCAACGCCGCCCGTACGTACGGGCTCAAGGCCCGCGGCTACCAGACCGAGGCCGAGAAGCTCCGCGACCTCGACGGCCCGGTGATCATCTTCTGGGCCTTCCAGCACTTCATGGTCGTCGAGGGCATCCGCACCCGGTACGGGCGCACCGTCGTCGCGGTCAACGACCCCGCCAGCGGCCCCCGCCTGATGGAGTGGGACGAGTTCGACTCCGGCTTCACCGGGATCGTGCTCTCCTTCGAGAAGGGCCCCGACTTCGAACCCGGCGGCGACAAGGGCGGCGTCACCCGCGCCCTGCTCGAACGCCGGCTGCCCACCGGCCGGGCCATGCCGCTGGTGCTGCTCGCCAGCCTGCTGCTGGTGCTGCCCGGCATCGCGATCCCCGCGTACACCCGGGTCTTCATCGACCGGGTGCTCACCGGCAGCGGCGGCGGCTACCTGCTGCCACTCCTGGCCGCCATGACCGCCACCGCCGTGGTCGTCTTCGTGCTGACCTCCGTCCAGCGGCACTACCTGCTGCGGATCGAGATCCGGATGGGGCTGGTCAGCTCCGCCCGGTTCTTCCGGCACCTGCTGCGGCTGCCCGTCGACTTCTTCCTGCAACGCCGCCCCGCCGAAGTCGCCAAACGGGTGTCCGGCAACGACGTGGTCGCCGAGATCCTCTCCCGCGACCTCGCGCTCACCGTCATCAACCTCGGCCTGGTGCTCTTCTACGCGGCCGTACTGATCCGCTACGACATCCTGCTCGGCGTCGTCGGCCTCGGCATGGCGCTGCTCAACATCGTGGTGCTGCAGGCCGTCGCCCGCTCCCGCACCGACGCCGTCGCCGCGCTGCGCACCGACCGCGGCAACCTGACCGCCACCACCTTCACCACGCTCTCGCTGATCGAGACGGTCAAGGCCACCGGCTCCGAGCCGGACGCGTTCAGCCGCTGGGCCGGCTTCCTCGCCAAGGTCGTCACCGCCAAGCAGAAGCTGGGCATCCCCAGCGCCGTGCTCACCGTGGTACCGCCGATGCTCGCCGCCCTCAACAGCGGACTGATCCTGCTGGTCGGCGGACAGCGGGTGGTCGACGGCGCGATGAGCGTCGGCATCCTGGTCTCCTTCCAGACCCTGCTCGCCGCGCTCAGCCGCCCCGTCACCCAGCTCACCAACCTGGGCGGCCGGCTCCAGGACGTCACCGCCGACATCAAGCGGCTGTACGACGTCGAGCGCTACCCGGTGGCCGCCGCCTTCGCCAAGCCCGAACCGCCCGCCGGGCCCAAGCTGGACGGCAACCTGGAGTTCGAGAACGTCCGCTTCGGCTACAGCCCGCTCTCCGAGCCGATCATCAAGGACCTCAGCCTGACCGTGGTCCCCGGCCGCCGGATCGCCGTGGTCGGCGGCTCCGGCAGCGGCAAGTCCACCCTCGGCCGACTGCTGACCGGCCTCTACACCCCGTGGTCGGGCCGGATCCTGCTCGACGGACGGCCCCGCGAGGAGCTCTCCCGGACCGTCCTGGCCTCCTCACTGGCCTACGTCGACCAGGACATCTCGCTCTTCGAGGGCACCGTCCGGGACAACCTCACCCTGTGGAACGACGACGTCCCCGACGAGGCCGTCACCGCCGCGCTGCACGACGCCGCCGTCTTCGACACCGTGATGACCAGGCCCGGCGGCATCCACAGCGCCGTCCTGGAGGGCGGGCGCAACTTCAGCGGCGGACAGCGCCAACGCCTGGAGCTGGCCCGCGCGTTGGCCACCGAACCGACCCTGCTGGTGCTGGACGAGGCGACCAGCGCGCTCGACCCGGAGACCGAGCGGGTGATCATGGACAACCTGCGCCGCCGCGGCTGCGCCTGCCTGATCATCGCGCACCGGCTCTCCACCGTCCGCGACGCCGACGAGATCATCGTGCTGAGCCAGGGCGAGATCGTCGAACGGGGCACCCACGACGAGCTGTTGGCGCTGGGCGGGCACTACACCGCGCTCATCGAGTCCGCGCGCCGCGAGGAGGAGGACGAACTGTGAGCGAGCGAACCATCAGAAGGTGCGACTTCGCGTCAGCGGCTGCCGAGCGTAGCGAGGTGGACGCATGACGCTCGCGATGGAAGTCTTCTCACCGTTCTTCACCGACGCGGCCGAACCGGTCGACCCGCTCGCCGACCGCTACCTCGTCCTGGACGACCCCCGGCGGATGCTGCTGGTCCGCTCGGGCGCCGTCGACCTGTTCGCGGTCAGCATCGACTCCGGTGCACCGCAAGGCCGTTGGCACTTCCTCTGCCGCATCGAGGCGGGCACCCTGGTCCCCGGCGCGGCCGCCGGACCACGGCGCGGCATCGTCGCCCGCCCGGTGCTCGGCGCCGAACTCTCCTTCCTCGCCACCGCCTGGGTCGAAGGCCTCTCCGCCCGCGGCCGGGACTGCGGCACCGCGGCCGGCGCCGCCGTCCGGGCCCTGCCCGAAGGCGAACAGCAGCTCGCCGCCGACCAGTTCCTGGCCGGCCTCGGCCGCGGCCTCACCGCACTGGCCGGCGCCCTGCGCGACACCCTGCCCCCGCGCGAGTTCACCCCGCTCGACCCCGCCGGGCCGACCGCCCTCAAACGCGGCCAGGCCCTGCGCTCCGTCGACGGCCTCCAGTGGGTGCGGATCGAGGAAGGCACCGTCGAGGCGCCCGACGGAGCACAGGGCGAGACGCCCGGCGGCGGCACCGGCGAACTCACCGAAGGCAGCGAAATCTGCCTCACCGAGAAGGACTGGCTGGTCGCCACCGGCGCCGCCACCGTCCGGGCCCGCTCCCCGCGCGAACTGCTCGACGAGGGCGGCCTCTGGGAACGCCTCGCCACCCACTGCGGGCGGCTGCTGGACACCGTCGACCGCCGGATCGAAACCCGCCGCGACGGCGAGACCGAGCTGATCGCCACCCGGCGGGAACGCGACGCCGGCACCCTCGCCGACTCCGCGCGCGGCTTCGAGACCGTCCTGCGCGACACCTCCTCCCGGCTGCGGATCAGCGACGCCACCGGCGACGAACCCACCCTCGCCGCCGCCCGGCTGGTCGCCGCCCACGAGGGCTACACCGTCACCGCCCCGGTCACCGGCAACGGGCACGACCGCCGGCTCGACCGGCTCCAGGCCATCGCCCTGGCCTCCGGCGTCCGCACCCGCTCGGTCCGCCTCGACGGCCGGTGGTGGCACCACGACCTCGGCGCCATGGTCGGCTACCGCAAGGCCGGCGCCCCGGTCGCCCTGCTCCCCATCGGCGACGGCTCCGGCGGCGGCTACGTCCTCGCCGAGGGCGGCAAGGTCACCCCGCTCACCCCGAAGGTCGCCGCCGAACTCCAGAACAAGGCCACCGTCCTCTACCGGCCGCTCCCGGCGACCGTACGGTCCGTCGCCGGGCTGCTGAGGTTCGGCCTGCGCAACAACCGGCGCGACCTGTGGATGTTCACCGGCATGGCCGCGCTGGTCGCCCTGATCGGCCTGCTCGTCCCGGTGATGACCGGCGAGGTCCTCGGCACCTTCGTCGCCCACGCCCAGCGCAACCTGATCACCGAGGGCGCCCTGGTGGTGATCGGCTCCGCGATGGCGGTCGCCGCGCTCTCCATCGTCCAGAACATCGCGGTGCTGCGGATCGAGAGCCGCTCCACCGCCGCCATGCAGGTCGGCGTCTGGACCAGGCTGCTCTCCCTGCCCGCGCCGTTCTTCGCCAACTACTCCACCGGCGAACTCGGCACCACCGTGCTCGGCGTCAGCGCCGCCCAGGAGACCCTCTCCGGGATGATGACCACGGCGACCCTCGGGCTGCTGACCGGGCTGGCCAACCTGGTGCTGGTCTTCTTCTACGACCTGCGGCTCGCCGCGCTCGCCACCGCCCTCGTCCTGATCGGCGGCGGCTTCGCGCTGGCCGCCGGCCGGTTCGAGGTCCGCTGGCAGCGCCGGCTGTACGCGCACGAGCAGACCATGTCCGCCCGGGTCTTCCAACTGCTCACCGCCATCCCCAAGTTGCGGGTGACCGCGGCCGAGGACCGGGTGTTCGGGGTCTGGGCCGCCGAATTCGGCAAGGGCCGCGGCCTCGCCGCCTCCTCCCGCCGGGTGCAGAACGCCGTCACCACCTTCAACGCCGGCTTCCCGCTGGTCTGTTCGGTGATCGTCTTCGGCGTGATCGCCGGCCCGCTCGACGGCAGCGTGCCGATCCCCGTCTTCCTCTCCTTCTTCACCGCCTTCAACCTGCTGATCGCCTCCAGCCTCCAGTTCACCTCGGCCGCCGTCACCGCCATGGGCGTCGTCCCGATGCTGGAACGGCTGCGGCCCATCCTGGAGGAGAAGCCCGAGGTCGACGACAGCAAGGCCGACCCCGGCGACCTCTCCGGCCGCCTCGGCCTCAGCCACGTCACCTTCCGCTACGGCCAGGACGGCCCGCCCGCCCTCCAGGACGTCACCCTCACCATCGAACCCGGCGAGTTCGTCGCCGTCGTCGGCCCCTCCGGCAGCGGCAAGTCCACCGTGCTGCGACTGCTGCTCGGCTTCGAACGGCCCGAGGCCGGCACCGTCCTCTACGACGGCCAGGACCTCGGCGAGCTGGAGGTCTCCGCCGTCCGCCGCCAGTGCGGGGTGGTCCTCCAGCACGGCGCACTGCTAGCCGGCGACATCAAGGCCAACATCGTCGGCTCCACCAACCACACCCTCGACGACGCCTGGGCCGCCGCCGAGATGGCCGGCATCGACAAGGACATCGCCGCGCTGCCGATGGGCATGAACACCGTGCTCTCCGAAGGCACCAGCACCCTCAGCGGCGGCCAGCGGCAACGGCTGATGATCGCCCGCGCGCTCGTCTCCCGGCCCCGCATCGTCTTCTTCGACGAGGCGACGAGCGCCCTGGACAACCCGACCCAGCGGCTGGTCACCGAATCCACCCGCCGGCTCAACGCCACCCGGGTCGTCATCGCCCACCGGCTCTCCACCGTCGCCGAGGCCGACCGGATCATCGTCATGGACCAGGGCCGGGTCGTCCAACAGGGCCGGTACGAAGAGTTGCTGGCCGACCGGGACGGGCTGTTCGCCCGCCTCGCCAGCCGCCAGATGTAGTTCTCGGCTCCGGGGAGGGGACATGGAGTACGCCCTGCTGGTCTACGGCCAGGAGACGGACTGGGACCGGATGACGTCCGAGGAGCGGGAGGCCCGCTTCAGCGCCAACCGCGCCTTCGGCCGCGAACTCGCCGAAGCCGGCGTGCGCATCGCCTACGGCGCGCGGCTGGCCCGGCCGGCCGCCGCCGAGGGCGAGGCCCGGGCCGCGGACGGCGTCCTGGAGGTCGGCGGCCTCTGGGTGATCGACGTGCCCTCCGAACAGGAGGCGCTCGGCTGGGCGGCGAAACTCCCGCTCAGCGAATCGGGCCGGGTGGAGGTCCGTCGCTGCGACGGGCCCCCGCGGACCAACCGGCCGGTGGGAACGGAGAAGCGATAGCGATGGAATACACCCTGCTCATTCACGGCGACGAGCGGGTCTGGAACGGGCTGAGCGAGGCGGAGGAGGCCGCCCTCGACGCCGCGCACGCGAGATTCGGCCGCGAGATGTACGAGGCCGGCGTCACCGTCCGCTACGGCGGCGGGCTGCACCGCAGCTGCACCGCCCGCCTGGTGGTGCCGGGCGGCGCCGCCGGAGCCCCGGTCTCCGACGGCCCGTACCGCTCCGGCCACGAACACCTCGGCGGCATCTGGGTCATCGACGTGGCCGACGAGGCCGAGGCCGTCACCTGGGCCCGCCGCCTGCCCTCCGCCCCGGGCGACCTCGTCGAGGTCCGCCCGGTCCGGGCGACCTGAGCCGGCACGTCGGCCACGGAGGAGTGGGAAGTCGGCCCGGCCGACTTCCCACTCCTCCTCTCGTACGAGGGTTACGAGACACCTGTGCGCGCGGCCGGCTCCCGCACGCCGGGCACCGTAACCGGCGCACCGAGACGGCCCGCTCCCGGCGGCGGGCCGTTGGCGTACCTGCCTCGCGTCCACGGGTGGCGCGAACCTCCGCAACAGCCTTGCTCCGCGGTGCCCGACGCCGGCGCACGCGGCCTGTCGATCGCTCCCAGGAAGCAGCCGACTACTATCGGACAGGAACATGCTGTCGAATACACGGCCCCAGGCGGCGCACCGGGGCCCGACTGCAGGGGGGAACAGATGGCAGACACTGATCAGGCATTGGAGCTCAAGGTCAACCCGGCCGAGCTGGACGGCTGCGGGCAGAGCGCCCAGCACATCGGAGGGCTCATACCGGGCGAGACCTCGAAGATCACCGAACCGTCCAACCAGGCCGCCGGCACCCTGGCGGGCTGGCAGCTGGCCACCGCCATCCGGAACTGCGGCACCAACTGGAAGACACTGCTGGACAAGCTCGGCGGCGACATGGGGGATGTCGGCACCAAGCTCGCCTCGTCGGCCACCTACTACCGCCAGGTCGAGAAGGCCATCCACGCCAGCCTCAAGGACCCGAACTCGCCGACGGACGAGCCCGACCCATTCGGCACGGTCGTCGCCCCAGGCCCGGTGAAGCCCTACAGCGCAAAGGCGGCGGAGTAGCCGGTGGACATCAAGACGCTCTACGACGCCAACATCAACAACATCACCGTCGCGAAGAACGCCTACGACGCCCTCTTCACCGCCTTCGGACAGCACATCGAGTCCTGGGACCACGACGTCGTCAACCGGCTCACCAACTCGCACTGGACCGGTACGGCCTCCGGCCACGCCCACGCCCGGATCCAGTTCCTGGGCACCGAACTCCAGGCGGCGAAGCAGGAACTCGGCCTCATCAGCAAGGCGCTCTCCGACGCCGCCGAGGGCATCGCGGCAGCGCAGTCCCACCTGATCACCGCGCTGGACGACGCCAAGAACAACAAGATGACCGTGGCCCCCGACGGCCGCATCACCTGGGACAACGACCCCAACTCCGCCAACTACGCGGGTGAAAAGGCCGAGTCCACCGCCCAAGCGATCAGCAAACGGATCACCGACGCGCTCACCGAGGCCGACCACGCCGACCAGGCCATCAGCGCCCGGCTCGGCCACCTGTCCACCAACGCGACCGACGGCACCGGGCTCGATGCCGCCACCGCGAAGAACGACCAGGCCGCGGCGAACGCGCTCAGCCAGGTCCCGCCCGCCGGCACCGACCCGAACAGCGTCAAGACCTGGTGGAACGGCCTCACCGACGCTCAGCGCCAGCGGATGATCCTCACCTCACCTGACAAGGTCGGCGGCCTCGACGGCATCCCCGCCGTAGCCCGGAACCAGGCCAACTGGATCAACCTGCAGCGCGGCAAGGAGGACGTGCAGCGCCAGATCAACGACCTCGGCCCCGAGCCGGTGAAGACCCTGACAACCGTCGACGGCCAACCCGTCAAGAACCCCGGCTACGACGAGTGGAAGCGCAAGTACGCCGCCCTTGAGGACAAGAAGCACGGCATCGAGGCCATCGAGAACCGGCTGACCACGCGCGTCGACGCCGACCACCCGCCCGCGTTCCTGCTCGGCTTCGACACCAAGGGCACGGGACGTGCCATCATCGCGGTCAACAACCCGGACACCGCCGACAACGTCTCGACCTACGTCCCCGGCACCGGAGCGCGCGTCGGCGGCAGCCTCGCCGGCGACATCGAGCGCTCGGACCGGATGGTCGCCTCCGCCAACGCCGCCAACAAGAAGGCTGGAGACCCCGCCACCACGTCGTCGATCACCTGGGTCGGCTACACCGCGCCACAGTCGATCGTCCCCGACGCGGCGATCGACCTCTACGCCAAGGCCGCCGAGAACGATCTGCACAACTTCGAGACGGGGCTCCGCGCCACGCACGAAGGGAAGCCGTCGAACAACACCATCCTCGGCCACAGCTTCGGCACCACCACCGTGGGCTACACCCTGCGTGACAAGGGGCTTCCGGTCGACAACGTCGTCCTGATCGCCAGCCCGGGCGCCGGCGTCGAACACGCCCGTGATCTGGGCGTCGACCCGTCCCGCGTCTTCGTGGCACAGGGCGACAAGGACCCCATCAAGTTCGCGATTCCGGAGAACGCGGACAATGCGGCGAGCAATATCGTGAACAACGTCGGCGCCGACTTGGGGTTCACCGACAATCCTGACCATCACGTAGCCTTCGGACGCGACCCGAGCGTCCCGCAGTTCGGCGCGCAGGCACTCCCCACCAGCCCGGGGACGGATCACTCGGGCTACTGGGAGCCCAACTCCCCGTCCCTCGTCGCGATGGGACAGGCCATCGCGGGAAAGCCGATCTCATGAGCACCTCGATGCGCGTCTCCCCAACGGCATCATCGGCCAGAAGCCTCGGGATCGCGGCCGTCCTGACGCTCACGATGCTGACCCTCAATGCCTGTGGAGCGAGCACGCTGAAGGAACGGTCCAAGCCCACGATGACACTGGACCAGACCAAGAAGCAGATCGACGACTACCTCACCGACATCCTGGCCAAGCTGCCGATCAAGCCAACTGCGAGTTCGGGCGACTTCGGCGATCTGGAATGCGATGCCAACGACATCGGTCCGCATGGCAGAAAACAGACGAGCCGCGGATACGACTTCGGGGACGTTCCGTCCGCCGCAAGGGCCGAGGCTGTCAGTGCGTTTCGCACCCTGATGACCCAGCGAGGATTCCAGCCGGTACCGGACACTCCCAGCTTCCATCCTGACTGGATCAAGCTCAAGAACCCCACGGACAACTTCCTCGCCGTCCTGGACGGGGTCTCCGACGCGAGCCGCAACGTCTCCCTGAACGTCAGCTCGCCCTGTGTCTGGCCCAACGGCACCCCGCCGGCCTGATCCGGCTCCCTCCCCGTCGGCCTGCCGCTCGTGAGCGGCGGGCCGACGGCCACGGGCGTGTGGGCATCCGGAACATGAGATACCGCCGTGCAACGTCAAGTGCTGTACTCGGCATGGCAATTCCTTCATCAACCTTCGTGCCGCTCCCCTTGCTCGGCTCATGACAGGTCGGCAATCCTGCTTCTGCCACCCTGCCACGGCCACCCCCACGGCCCGGGTCGGCGTGTGAGCCTCCTGCTCGTCCCCCACGAAGGAGCCAGCATGCGCAGATTCCTGATACGTGTCGCCACCCTCGCGGCGGCCGCGACCACGCTCGCCGTTCCCGCCGCGCCGAGCACGGCGGCCGCGGCGCAGGGGGTGTCGTTCCGCCCCTTGCAGTTCAACACCAACGGGTACAACTGGGGCGGTTACGCCGCCACCGGGAGCGGCTTCACCTCGGTGTCGGCGACCTGGACCGAGCCGCACGTGACCTGCAACTCCACCGACGACCTCTACGCCCCCTGGGTCGGCATCGACGGGTACGGCTCGTCCAGCGTGGAGCAGACCGGGGTGGCGACGGACTGCTCCAGCGGCAGCCCGGTGAACCAGGCCTGGTACGAGATGTACCCGGCGGCCCCGGTGTACCTGAGCACCGGCTCGTACCCGGTGTCGGCCGGCGACTCCATCAGCGCCTCGGTGACCTACGCCGGGAGCAACAGGTACACCCTGAAGCTGACCGACTCCTCGCGGGGCTGGACGTACACCACCACCAAGACCCTCTCCGCGCAGCGCACCAGCGCCGAGGTCATCATCGAGTCGCCGACCGGCTCGTACCCCAACTTCGGCACCCTGAGCTTCACTTCGGCCACCGTCAACGGCAAGTCCCTCGGCTCCTACGGCCCGGTCGCGCTCGACCCCAGCGCGAACGGCACCTACGAGGCCCGCACCAGCGGTCTCGGCTCCGGCGGCACCAGCTTCACCGACACGTACCTGCACCAGTAGCCGTACCGGCTCGGAACCGAAGCGGCCCGCTCCCTGTCCTCGGGGAGCGGGCCGCTGGGCGTACGGCGGTCAGGCCAGGTGGGCGGCGAGGAGGGGGGCGCATTCCTCGGGGCGTTCCAGGAGGGGGAGGTGGCCGGTGGCCGTCAGGGTCTCCAGCGTGCAGTCGGGGACGGTGGCGTGCAGGAGTTCGGCGTTGCGCACGAAGGCGGGCATGTCCTCGTCGCCGAGGAGGACCAGGGTGCGGGCGGTGATGCGGCGCAGGTCGTCGGTGGTGTGCTGGTGGGCGGTGAGGGCGTCCATGGCGCGGTTGCCGAGTTCGGCCCAGCTGTGGCGGGCGACGACCGACCTGAGGGCGGCGCGCAGGGCGGGGTGGCGCCGGGTGCCGGTGAAGATGTCGGGCGGGGACTGCATCCAGAGGTCGGCCAGTGGTTCGCCGGGGCCGGTCATGCGGTAGAGCATGGCCAGCTGCTGGTAGCGGACCCGCGCGGAGTCCTCGTTGGGGGTGCCGGCGAGGGTGGGGGCGGCGAGGACCAGGCGGTCGAGCAACGACGGTTCCTGGATGGCGAGTTGCAGCGCCGACAGAGAGCCGAAGGAGAGCCCGACCAGCCGCCGGGCGCCGGTCTCCTCGGCGACCCCGGCCAGCTGCCCGGCCAGAGCGGTGAGCGTCAGCCCCGGGGGGAGCGGGGCCGAGCCGCCGTGGCCGGGCAGGTCGACGCCGATGTGGGTCCAGCCGGGGAGGCGGTCCCACAGCGGTTGCCAGGTGGTGGAGTCCATGGTGTAGCCGTGGATCCAGAGCACGGCCGGGCCGGTGCCCTGACGGCGCAGGTGCAGGTGCGGGTGCGGGGCCTCAGGCACCGGTGCCTCCGGTGAAGTCGGCGCAGAAGGCCCGGAAGGCGAGGACCGGCTCGTCGCGGGCGTCGTAGCGCGGGGTCATGGTGTGGTCGAGGTGTTCCCAGACCACCTTGTCCTCGGCAAGCGCCTTCTCGCTGCCGCCGAGCAGGGCGGGCAGGGCGGCCCGCTGGTTCTCGCGGACGCCGATGGCGACGCGGGCGGTGCAGCCGCCGTCCTCGGTGGGCACCGAGCCGGTGACGATGACCTGGCGTTCCGCCTCCGGGCCGAACTCGGTGACGACCACGTTCGGGCTGAACGCCTGGGCGTGGAAGCGCGGTTTGAAGTCCCAGCGGACCCGGCCGGTGCGGACCGCCTCCCAGCGGATCCCCTCCAGGGTGCGGGCGTCCTGCCAGGGCGAGGTCTGCATCAGGAACTCGCCCTCGATGACCAGTTCGCCGTTCTCGCCGTCGCGCGCGGTCATGCCGCGGGTGCCGGGGACGCCGTGGACGGCCTTGAAGTGGTCGGGGTCGAAGGCGTTCTCGACCACGTACTCGGACGGCACGGCGACCGGCAGGCTGACGGCCGCGACCAGCGGGTACTCGGCCTCCCAGGCCTTCAGCGCCCGCTCGAAGCCGCGGTCGCCGTCGGGGTCGTCGGAGAGCCGGACGAAGAGGGCGTCGCCCCACTCCAGCACCCGGTGCTCGGCGACCGACCAGTGCTTGGACGGGTCGCCGAGGCCGATCCGCTTGCCGTGGAACGGGCAGACCAGGCAGTCGCCCTCGCGCCGGCCGCCGTACCCGAGGTGGGCGCCGCGGTGCGGGCAGGTGGCGTCCAGGACGCGGATCCGCTCCCCCTCGCGGACGGCGATCAGGCGGTGCGGTCCGACGGCCAACGGGGTGATCTCGTCGGGCAGTTCGGAGCGGAAGGCCAGCAGGTACCAGCCGTGGTGCACGGTCATCGGACTCACGTTCATCGAAGTGCCTTGAGGACTTGTTCGGCGGCGCGCTCGCCGCTGGCCAGGGCGCCCTGCACCCAGGGCAGCCGTTCGCCCGTCACGGTCGCCTCGCCGGCGAAGAAGAGCGTGCCGTCCACCGGCTCCGCCCACTGCCGGGCGGCGTCCTCCAGGCCGGCCCGGGGTGCGGTGAACGCGCCCGCGGCGTACGGGTCCCGGCCCCAGTCGGCGACGGTGACGTCGAGGACGGCGGCGTCCGAGGTCCAGGGCAGTGCCACCGCCAGCAGCGCCGCCAGCGCCGTACGGTCGCCGAGGGCCGCGCGGAGCCGGGAAGCGGCCCCGGCCTTGGCGACGACCAGGGCCTCGGGGCGGCCGGCGGTGCAGCGGACGAATCCGGTGCGGCCGTCGACGTCAAAGACGATCATGGTGTCGGGGGCGGGCCGGTCCAGCGTCACCACGGCGCAGCAGCCGTCGCCGGCGGGCAGTCGGGCGGCGGTGTCGAGCTTGTGCGCGGGCAGCCCGGCGACACCGCCGACGGCCGCCGGCGGGACGGTGAGCACCAGCGCCCGGGCGGCGGCCGTCCCCCCGGCCGTCCCCCCGGCTGTCCCGGCACCGGTCCGTACGGTGACCCGCCCGGGCCCGTACCGCACCTCCCGGACGGGCTCGCCGAGCCGGACGTCCAGCCCGGCGGCCAGCCGCTCCGGCAGCCGGGCGAAGCCGCCCTCTACGGCGTACTCGCCCTCGCCGACGCCGTCCCCGCGGTGCGCGGAGGCGACGGCGGCGGCGCTCAGCCCGTCCGGGTCGGCGGCCCAGTTCTGCCGGAACCACTCGGTGGCGGCGGCGGCCTCCGGGCCGGTGCTGCCGACCGCCCGCAGCCAGGTGCCGACGGAGAGGCCGGTGACGCCGGGGGCGCGCTGCAGCATGGCCTCCAGCTGCCAGGGCGCGCGCCGGCCGAAGCTCAGGGCGCCCATCTCGCGGTTGGCGCCGTCCTCGACGATCCGGGCGGTGACCCGGCGCGGTACGGCGGTGGTGCGGCCGGGGCCGACCAGCTCGTGCACCGGGTTGCGGTCGCCGTGCACGACCTGGGCGCCGAGTTCCAGCGGCGGGCCGCCGTCGGCGGGGTGGAAGGTGTGGATCCGGCCGCCGAGCCGGTCCCGGGCCTCGTACACCCGGACGGCGAGGCCCTCCCGGTGCAGCAGCCGGGCGCAGTTCAGGCCGGACGGGCCGGCGCCGACCACGATGGCGTCGTACGTGGTCACAGCGGTCACAGCAGTCACAGCAGTCACAGCGGTCACAGGGGTCACAGCTCACCGCCGAGGTCGATCGGAAGGGCCCGCAGCCGGCGCGGGACCAGGCACTGGTCCCAGTCCGGGGCGCCCGCCGGGCCGCGCAGGGCCGGGTGGCGGCGCAGCAGGCGGGGCAGCAGCAGGGCGGAGGTCTGCCGGACCAGCGGGGCGGCGAGGCAGAAGTGCGGGCCGCCGCCGAAGCCGAGGTGGGGGTTGGGGCTGCGGTCCAGGCGGAGTTCGTCCGGGTCGGCGAAGACGTCCGGGTCGCGGTTGGCGGCGGTGAGCACGGCGAGCACCCGGGCGCCGGGCGGGAGGACGCCGCCGTTCAGTTCGACCCGGTCGGTGGTGACCCGGGCGGTGAACGGGATCGGCGCTTCCAGTCGCAGCAGTTCGTCCACCGCGAGGCGCGCGAGGTCCTCGTCGGCCCCGGCGAGCCGGGCGACCGCGGCGCGGTCGGGCAGCAGCAGGTGCAGGGCGTTGCCGATGGACTCGGCGAGCGGCTGCCAGCCGCCGATGACGGCCAGGTTGAGGATGCCGAGCATCTCGGCGCGGCTGAGCCGGTCGTCGGCGGCCAGGGCGGCCAGCGGCACCTCGGCGCCCTCGACCGTGGCAGCGTGCTTGTCGAGGTAGTGGGTGAGCGCGCCGGCGGCGCTGCGGCCGAGGGCGGCCCGGGCGGGCGGCACCATCGGGTCGAGGTTGACCGAGGCGGCCCGGGCGAGCGCTTCGAAGCGCTGGAGTTCGCCGTCGGGCAGGCCGAAGAGCCGGGCGTAGACGGCGGTGGCGAGCGGTCGTCCGATCTCGGCGACGGCGTCGACCGGGCGGTCGAGGGGCAGCCGGTCGAGCAGCGCGTCCACGTCCTCGGCGAGGCCGGCGGCGAGCGGGCGGACGGCGGCCGGCCCCAGGAGCAGCGCCCCCGGGGCCCGGAGCCGGTGGTGGTCCGGCGGGTCGGTGGTGAGCATGGACGGCGGCAGGGCGTCGTCGCGGGCGCGCTCGCGCTGGCCCTGGGCGGCCGAGAAGCGCGGGTCGCGCAGGACGGTCGCGCAGTCGGCGTGCGAGGTGATCAGCCAGAGCCGGGACGCGGCGTCGTAGTGGACCGGGTCGTTCGCCCTGAGCCACCGGTAGGCCGGGTGCGGGTTCGCCCGCCCGGCGGGGGCGAACGGGTGGATCAGGTGGCCGGGCAGGCGCACCGGCGGCGGCGTCGGATCCGCCGCCGTCAGGTCCGCCGCCGTCGGGCCTGCCGTCGCGAGGTCCGCCGTCGTGAGGTCTGCCGTCGTCATGTCCAGCTCCGGGGAGGTCTCAGCGGACCCGGGGGCCGCGCCAGCGGAAGGAGAAGGCGGTCAGCAGCAGGCCGGCCAGCGACCAGGCCGTGAGGACCATCGCGATGTGCCCCAGCTCCCAGTTCCCGGCCGGTTCCACCACGGTGAAGGAGTCCGGCAGGAAGACCGAGCGGAAGCCCTGGGCCATCCACTTGACCGGGAAGAACGCGGCCACCGTCTGCATCCAGGCGGGGAGTTGGCCGAAGGGGAAGAACACGCCGGAGATGAACTGCAGCACCATGAAGACCGGGGTGACGATCGCCGCGGCCGACCGGCTGTTGGGGATCAGCGCCGAGTACGCGGCGCCGGCCATCGCGCAGGCGACGGTGCCGAGGGCGAGGTCCCACCCGAGGGTGAACCAGCGCTCCGGGGTGCTGGGCAGCGGCAGCCCGAACAGGGCCAGCGCGATGCCGATCAGCAGTACGGTCTCCAGCGCGGTGGTGACGATGACCCGGACCAGCTTGCCGATGAAGTAGGCGGACTTGGGCATCGGGGTCATCGCGAGACGGCGGACGGTCCCGGTGTCGCGCTCGATCGCGATGTTGATCGCCAGGCCGGAGAAGGCCGTGCTCATCACGCCGGCGGCGATGATGCCGGCCATGAACACCAGCTTGACGTCGGTGTCGGTGCCGGTCACCTTGCCCGAGAAGATCGAGCCGAAGACCATCAGCAGGATCACCGGGAACATCAGGGTGAAGACCAGCGACTGCTTGTTCCGGAAGAACGCCCGCAGCTCGACCTTGGAGCGGGCCGCGCCGGCCCGGAGGATGCCGGGCATCCGGCCGGCGCGCCGGGGCGTGGCGGCGGTGGCCGCCGGGGCCGGAGCGGTCGCGGTGGGTTGGGTGAGGGTCATCGCTTGCCCGCCTCGTGGGTGATGCTCTGGCTGGTGTCGGCACCGCGGTCGGTGCCGTCGGCGTTCTCCCGGATGAGGTCCAGGTAGACGTCCTCCAACGTGGGCCGGTGCACCCGCAGTTCGGGCAGTTCGCCGACCCCCGCCCGATGTGCCCACGGGACCAGCGCCGCGAGCAGCGCGGTCGGGGCGTGCGTGGCGATCCGGAGTACGCCGTCCACGCCCACCGGGGCCGGTTCGGCCCCGGGTGGCAGCGGCGGCAGCGTACGGCCGGCCAGCTCCGGCGGAATCCGGAAGGAGACCGTGGTCGGAGTCTGTGAGCGGCCGCCGAACTCGGCCAGCAGTCCGCACTGGACCACTCGGCCGGCGACGATCACCGCGGCGCGCTGGGCCAGCGCCTCGGCCTCGTCCAGGTAGTGCGTGGTGAGCACGGTGGTGCGACCGCGCTCGGAGAAGTAGCGGACCAGGTCCCAGGCCTCTCGGCGAGCCACCGGGTCCAACCCGGTGGTGGGTTCGTCGAGGAAGATCAGGTCCGGGTCGCCGACGATGCCCACCGCGACGTCGAGCCGGCGGGCCTGGCCTCCGGAGAGGTCCGCGCTCTGCTTCTTCTGGTGCTTGCCCAGTCCGACCATGTCGATGACCTGGCCGACCGGGAGCGGGTTCGGGTAGAACGCGGCGAAGTGCTCGACCACTTCGCGCACGGTCAGGTCCGAGTAGGCGCCGGTGGTCTGCGGGACCACCCCGATCCTGGCGCGCCACTCGCGCCGGTCCTCGGCTGGGTCGCAGCCGAGGACCCGCACGTCACCGCCGGTTCGCTGGCGGACGCCCTCCAGGATTTCGACGGTCGTCGTCTTGCCCGCGCCGTTCGGCCCGAGCAGGGCGAAGACCTCACCCTGGTGGATGTCCAGATCCAGACCCTGGACCGCGTGCCAGTCGCCGTAACTCTTGCGCAGGCCGCGGACTGAGACGGGGTGTTCCCCGACGGCAGTCGCCACTGTGGATCGCTCCTCTGTGGGGTTTTCAGGCCGACCCGGTCCTCAGGTCGACCGGCCGGGCACTCTGCCCGGCGGGCGGGATTCCCGGGTGGATCAGGTGCAGCAGCAGCACGGGCAGCAGCAGGAGTTGCCGCCGGCCGCGATGTCCGACAGGTCGCCCTCGCTGAGCTCGGCGGTGTCGATCTGCGGGGTCTCCGGGATGTGGAACTCGTAGCGACCGGTCGCGAGACCGATCTCGAAGAGCTCGACCTGCACCTCGAGGTTGCCCTCCTGCTCGCCCTCGGCGGCAGTCGAGACGATGACGATCTCGGCGTCGGCCGGGAACTCCAGGCCGGCCTCGGCGAGGGCGGCGCGGGCGTCGGTACGCAGGCGGGCCGCGTACTCCTCGCTCGACCAGGCGCTGATCAGGGCACGGGTGTAGCCGTTGACGAACTCGGCCCGCTTCCTCTGGTCCAAAGCCATGTGACTTTTCCTTTTCTCAGATTTCCGGTGGTGCCGGCGGTGCCGGAAGCTTGGTGCTCGGTGCTTCCCGGCGCTGCTGACAAATGAAGAATGACACGGCCGCAATCGGCCGCCAAGACTTCATTTCCGGTGCCCGGACTAAGTATTGAGCACATGCGGCAGGTGCGGTAGATTTCAGCCGTCACGCGCCCATGAATACGTATCAGAATACGCATCGCAATACGCATTCGAATGCGTACCGGGAATTGCCGGGTACGCATTGCAGGGCCGAGTACGCATTCCGGAGTCCCGGGTAAGCATCGAGAGGAAAACGGGGGTGGTCCGCACCGTGCCTACGCACACCGTCCCGCCAGGCCCTGCCGACGACGTCGACATGGCGCTGATGAGGGAGTCGCCGCTCGACTTCATCACCGGCCTGGCCCGCCGCTACGGCGACGTCACCCGCCACCGCGCGGCCGGCGACACCGTCTACCTGCTCAACCGGCCGGAGTACGCCAAACACGTGCTCAAGGACAACGGCGCCAACTACACCAAGGAGGGCACCCCGGACGACGCCATGCTGCGCCCGCTGCTCGGCAACGGGCTGCTCACCAGCAACGGCGCCGACTGGGCCCGCCAGCGGCACCTGACCGCCCCGGCCTTCCGCCCCAGCGCCGTGCGCACCTTCGACGAGATCGTCACCGACGCCACCACCGCCATGCTGGAGCGCTGGCGCCCGTCCCTGGAGTCCGGCGCCCCGGTGGAGGTGGACGAGCAGTTCACCGCGCTCACCCTGGGCATCCTCACCCACGCCATCCTCGGCGCCGACATCGACGGCATCGGCGAGGGCTTCAGTCGCGCGGTGGACGCCGTCAACCGCTGCATCGGCCACTACGTACCGAGCCCCGACCCCGACCCGGCCGACACCGCCCGCCGGTACGCCGACTTCGGCCGGGCCCGGGTCTTCCTCAACACCGTCACCCGCACCCTGATCGCCTCCCGCCGTCTGAGCGGCGGCAGCAGCGGGGGCAGTGGCGGCAGCGGCGGGGGCAGCGGGCGGGACGGTGCCGGGAAGGGCGGCAACCTGCTGGACACCATGATGTCCACCGACCACCTGGTCTCCGACGAGGACCTGCGCGACCAGGTGCTGACCATCGTGATGGCCGGCCACGAGACCACCGCCAAGTCGCTGACCTGGACGCTCTACCTGCTCGACCGCCACCCCGAGGAGCTGGCCAAGGTCCGCGAGGAGGTCGACCGGGTCCTCGGCGGCCGCCCGCCGACCGCCGCCGACCTCCAGGACCTGCCGGCCTGCCGCCGGGCGATCCAGGAGGCCATGCGGCTCTACCCGCCGGTCTGGCTGATCTCCCGCCGGGCGGTGGCCGGGGACACCGTCGGCGGGTACCACGTCGAGCCCGGCACCCTGGTGTGCGTCAGCCAGTGGGTGCTGCACCGCCACCCCGACTACTGGGACGCGCCGGACGCGTACCGCCCGGACCGCTTCGACGGCGCCGACCTCCCCAGCCACCTCTACCTGCCGTTCGGCGGCGGCGACCGGATCTGCGTCGGCCAGCACTTCGCGATGCTGGAGGCGGTCCTGGTGCTCGCCACCCTGCTGCAGTCGGTCCGGCTGGAACTGGTCGAGGGCTTCCCCGTGGAGCCCGAGGCCCTGGTCACCCTCCGCCCCAAGCACGGCATGACGATGATCGCGAGGCCCCGATGACCACCACCGACACCACGACCGCCGCCCCCGCCCGTCCCGTCGGCGGCTCGTACGACCCGGCCCGCACCACCGGCGGCGGTCTGGCCGCCGAACTCGACCGGCTGGAGGCGCAGGCCGCGCTCTCCTTCCCCGAGGAACTGCGCATCCTGCGCGAACTGGGCATCGGCTCGGACGGCACCGACGCCACCGTGCTCGAACTCGGCGCCGGGCCGGGCGCGGTGACCCGACGGCTGCGCGCCGCGCTGCCCGCCGGCACCACCCTGATCGCCGCCGACATCGACGCCGAACTGCTCGCCCACGCGGCCGGTCCCGGCGTCACCCTGCTCGTCGCCGACGGCGCCGACCTGCCGCTGCCGGACGCGAGCGTGGACTTCGTCCTGCTCCGCTACGTCCTCCAGCACGTGCCCGACCCGGTCGCCGTGCTCGCCGAGGTCCGCCGGGTGCTGAAGCCCGGCGGACGGGTCGCCTGCACCGAGGTCGACTCCGCGCTGTGGGGCGCCGCCGAGCCCTCGTACCCCGAACTCGCGGGCGTGCACGCCAAGATGGCCGCCGCCCAGCGCGCCGACGGCGGCGACCGGTCGATCGGCCGACGGCTGCCCCGGCTGCTGCGGGCGGCCGGCTTCGACCAGGTCGCGCTGCGCCCCTTCGCGACCACCAACGACGACCACCCCACCGACGCCTTCGCCCGCCAGCTCGGCCCGCAGCGGCTGGAACCGCTGGTGGCCCGGGGCGTCCTCTCCCTGGCCGAACTCGCCCTCGCCGCCGACCGCTGGAACCGCTTCCGGTCGGACCCCGACGCCTGGGTGATGCTGCTCGGCCTCACCGCCGCCGCGACCGCACCCGCGGGCCGCGGACCGCAGGAAAACGCCTGACCACCACACCAACCGACAGAGCAGCACCGAAAGGAACCGCCATGCACCCCAAGGTCAAGATCTTCATCACCATCTTCTGCTACATCAGCGCCGTCGCCGGTCTGATCACCGCCGTGATGGACGCCAGCCACAAGCCCGCCCAGACCACCGACGCGGTCGTCGCCGGCGTGCTCGGCGTCGCCTTCCTGCTCGGCGGCCTGGCGCTGACCCGGAAGCCGCGCTACTGACGGTGGTGGCGACGCCCGGCGGCTTAGCAGCGGAAACGGGTCGGGGGGTAGGGCTTTCGAAGCCCTACCCCCCGACCCGTTTCCGGTCCCGACCCGTTTCCGGTCCCGACCCGTTTCCGGTCCCGACCCGTTTCCGGTCCCGGCCCGTTTCCGGCCCCGCCCCGTGCGGCAGCCGTCAGCGCGACTTGCGCAGCGGGTTGATCACCCCGAACGCCCCGGTCAGCGTGGACGGGTCGACGAAGGAGCCGCCCGGCCCGTGCGTCCGGCGGAAGTTGTCGACCAGCCCGCGGAACGACGGGTCCACCGTCGCCCGGTACGCGGCCAGCAGGTTGACCCGCTCCGGCGTGGACAACTCCTGCTCCGCGCGCAGCTGGTGGCTGCGCGACAGGTGGTACATGCCCTCGACGGTGTACCCGGCGTCCAGCCAGCCCTGCCACAGCGCGTCGCGGTCCGCCTCCTGCCCGGCGAAGTACTCCAGCGCGCGCGGCCGCGGCTCGGTCGGCGCGTCCGCGGCCGGCACCGGCGCGGTCCGCAGCTCGACCCGCCGCCCGCACAGGTAGAGCACCGGAACGCCCTTGCGGACACAGAAGTTGAGCGCCTGCGCGGCCTGGTCGACGACCGCCTCGGCCTTGTCGTTGAGCGAGGTGTTGCAGAGGATCGGCACCCCGGTCGCGGCCCGGAACGCGTCCAGCGCCCGGTGCAGCCGCGGGTTGGACTCGGCGGTGACCGTCTGGTGCCGGGCCGAGCCGTCCAGGTGGACGATCGCGGGCACCAGGTCCCGCACCTCCGGGCGGACCTGCACCGCCTCCAGCATGTACGGCGACTCGCGGTCCGAGGCGAACCACTCGCCGGTGTGCTCGGCCATCACCATCGGGGCGACCGGGCGCCACCACTGGCGCCGCTTGTACTCGTTCAGCAGGTCCTTGACCTTCTGCGAGCGCGGGTCGCCGATCAGGCTGCGGTGGCCCAGCGCGCGCGGACCGAGCTCGGCCCGGCCGTCCACCCAGGCGATCACGCCGTCCGAGACGTCGGCGACGAACCGCTCGGCCTCGAAGTCCGTCACCGAGGCGATCCACGGCGCGAACTCGGCCAGCGCCTCCTCGACGTCCATGACGTCCCGGCCGTAGTACGGCGAGAGGATCCGCAGCCCGGACTCCGCCAGCGCGCCGGCCCCGTACAGGCCGAGCAGGCCGAGGCCGATGCCCTGGCCGGAGTCGTTGGCGCACGGCGGGGTGACCAGGCCCTTGAAGCCGAACCGGTCCATCAGCAGTGTGTTGGTCGGGCAGTTGAGCGCGTACCCGCCGCTGGTCGACAGATGGGTGTCCTCGGCGCGGATGCCGCCGACCTCCAGCAGCCGCTCCACGTTGCGGATCGCGACGCCCTCGCAGCAGCGCTGGACGACCTTCATCACCGCGCTGCGCAGGTGGTCCTCGCGGCTGAGCGAGTCGTCCAGCTCCACGTCGGCCAGCTGCTCCTCGGCGGCGGCCACCACCGCGCGGACCAGGTCGTGCGCGGCCTTCCAGGGCTGGGTCGCGGAGCCGCCGAAGAAGGTGACGTCCGCGATCGCGGCCTCGGCGTCGAACTCGATCGCCGCCGTGGAGGCCGTGGCCAGCGCCATCAGCGAGCCGGGCTCCAGGCCGAACACCGTCTCGGCGGCGGTGTACAGCGGGCCGGGCGACTCCACCGGCTCGAAGGTGATCTTCCCCTGCTTCACCACGCAGCCGGCGTACCAGTAGGTGTTCGGGCGGCTCTCCTGCGCGTAGTCCGGCAGCGCGTCGATCGCCATGCCGATGATCTGCCCGTCCCGGAACAGCGGGATGTCCCTCAGCACACCGCTGAACAGGTGCGCCAGGCTGTGCAGCGGGAACTCCTCCGACCCGGCCGGCTTCGGCACCGGCCGCGCCTTCGGCAGCCCCGGCGTGCCCCAGGTCGCCGTCACGTCGTCGAGGGTCAGCCCCTCCTCGGCCAGCAGCGCCGACAGGAAGGCCTCGGCCCGGCCCTCGGTGTACAGCGGCCAGAAGTGGTGCTTCTGCCCGCTGACCCGCTCCAGCTCCCACACCCGCACCAGTTCGACGTCCGCGCCGTCCCGGCGCCACAGCGCGACATTCTGGTCGTGCCGCACCGAGAAGACCGCACCCGGCCCCGGCGGCGTGAGATAGGCGGAAAGGAAATGCTCGGCCACGGTTACCTCTTTTTCCTCGGTCTGCCCAGGAGAGGTAATTCCGGCCCGTTCGCGAGGGGATTTCCCGCACCCCGCCCAGGGCCGGCCGCCCGCCCCCGGCACCAGCGACTACCCGGCCATTCGACCACGCCCGCCGAGACCCGGTACATACTGAAATCCCCGTTTACGCACGCCCCCGCCCGCCGCCTACGCATGCGCAATCCCGGGCGCCGGAAGGCCGGTCCGGGCCCGTGGTCGACCCCGGCCCGGGAACGGCGGAGGCCGGGTCAGCGATGCGCTGACCCGGCCTCGTCGCGGTGGGGCACCAGGGGCTCGAACCCTGAACCTACGGATTAAAAGTCCGCAGCTCTGCCAATTGAGCTAGTGCCCCGCGGCCCTCGGTCCCGGTGGTACCCGGTGGGAAGAGCCACCGCGATCCTACCCGGTGGGGCCCAGGGCTCCGCCAGTGGATTGCGCGGGCGCGCCGGTGGCGTGGAGCGCTCCTTGAGGCGGGGTGTAGTGGGCGGCGCGGACCCGGCGGAGCCAGTCCTCGACGGGGCGCGGGTCGGGGACGGCGGGCAGGACGCCGGGGCCGTCCAGGCGCTCGGCGGCGTCGGCGAGCAGGGATTCGGCGACGGCCGGCCGGTCGGCGATGCGTTCGCCGAGGTCGCGGATCCGTTCGGGGTCGGGCAGCCGGATCAGGTTACGGCCGGTCCGGTGCAGGCGGACGGCCTGCTCGACCAGCCGGACCAGGTGCCGGGCGTGCTTGGCGGCCCGGCGGCGGGTGGCCGGGTCGGTGGTGTCACGGGTCAGCAGTTTGCGGAACTGCTGGTCGGCGTAACCGAGATAGGCCCTGCGCACGGCCGGTGCGCTGAGGAAGGCCGCGCGGATGCCGATCAGTTCCTCGCCGAGCGGGGTGCGGATCTCGTACAGCTCGTCCGGCAGCCAGACGAGTTCGGAGGCGGTCGGATTGCAGCCCAGGGCGAGCCGGCACCACTTGGCGGCCTCGTGCAGGGTGAGGTCGGGATCGGTGCTGACGTGCGACTCGGCCGGGCGGTGCAGACCGTGCAACTCCTCGGTGGGGGTGGCGAACAGGCCGAGCCGGTCGACGTCGGAGCCGGCGTGGGCGAAGCCGTAGGCGGTGGAGCCGACGATGCCGGCGAGCAGGACGGCACCGGGGACGGCGCCGGGCAGGGCGGCGACGGGCGGGGCGGGCACGGGCGGGGCGGCGGGCACGGGCGGTCTCCTCCCGGGGGACGTACGGCCGGAGGACGTACGGATGGACGGACGTACGGCCGGGCCGCCGAACGGGTACCGGCATCCTCTCCGGAGCGGGCCGCGCCGGGCGAGCGATTTCCGGTCCCCGGCCCGCCCGGCCGCCGATACTGGCCCCATGGAGCGCGATCCCCACGCGGAAGCGGTGACAGCCGGGGCGGCCGGAACGACCAGGGCAGCCGGGGCGACCGGGACAACCGGCGCGACCGGAACGGCCGTCGGCGTCGAGAAGCTGCGGGCCTGGTGGTCGCACCGGCAGTGGCTGGACCGTCCGCACCCCGGCGCGTCCGCCGCGGAGGTGCTGGCCGCCACCGGCTGGGCCCGCTCGGTGGGCGGCGCGGCGCCGTACCTGGGCCTGTTCGCCCGGGCCGGGCTCGGCCGGGCGGCGGTGGACGCGGCGGTGGCCCGGCTGGAGGTGCACGAGCTGCCCGCCGCGCGGGGCTGTACGTACGTGCTGCCGGCCGCCGACTTCGCGCTCGGTCTGGCGGCCGGCGCGGCCGCACCGGTGGGGGAACTGGTCGCGGCGGAGAAGCACCTGGGGGTCGGCCGGGACGAGGTGGAGAAGCTCTGCCTGGCGATCGAACGGGTGCTGCCGGAGGGCGAACCGCTGGACCCGACCACGATCCGGGAGGCGGTCGGCGACGCGGTCCGCCCGCTCGGCGAGGCGGGCCGCAAGCGCGGCGTCGCCACCACCCTGCCGCTCGCCCTCGGGCTGATGCAGTCGCGCGGCCGGATCCGCCGGGTGCCCGTCAACGGCCGCCTGGACCAGCAGCGTTACGGCTACACCGGCTGGGACCAGCCTGTCGCCGGGGACGCCGCCGACCTCGCCCGCCGCTACTTCTCCTGGGCCGGCCCGGCCACCCTCACGCACTTCCGCTGGTTCTCCGGCTTCACCGCCGCCACCGCCCGCCGGGCCGTCGCCGAGGCGGGCGCGGTCCCGCTCGCGCCCGGCTCCGACCTCCTGCTGCCGCCCGAACTCGCCGAGGAGTTCACCGAGTTCACGGTACCGAGCACCCCGCACTACACCCTGCTGGCCGGCATCGACGGCATCCACCTGCTGCACCGCGACCTGCCCCGGCTGCTCGACCCGGCCGATGCCGCCCGCCCGCTGCCCGCCGGCCGGGCCGGCCGCTCCTTCGGCACCGAGGCCGACCCGCAGACCCACGTGGTGCTGGACCGCGGCCGGATCGTCGGCCTCTGGGAGTACGACACCGAACGGGCCGAGATCGTCCTGCTGCCCTTCGTCCCGCCGGACGACGCCCTGCGGGAGGCGGTGGCCCGCACCGAGGCGTTCGTCCGCGAGGAGCTGGGCGACGCCCGTGGTTTCAGCCTCGACTCGCCGAAGAGCCGGGCACCGAAGATCGCGGCACTACGGGCCGCCGCGGCGGCCTGACGGGCGGGCCGGGCGTACAGCGGCCCGACCGGCATGACGGCCCGAACCGCCGGGTAGCGTACGGATCATGTCGACCACCACCACCGACGAGGTCCTGATCGTCACCGGCGCCGGCCGCGGCATCGGTGCCGCCACCGCCCTGCTGGCCGCCCGCCGCGGCCACCGGGTCTGCGTCAACTACCGTACGGACGAGGCCTCGGCGGCGGCCGTCGTGGACGCGATCCGGGCCGAGGGCGGTACCGCCCTGGCCGTCCGCGCCGACGTCAGCCGGACCGCCGACGTGGAGCGGCTGTTCGCCACCGTGGACGACGAACTCGGCCAGCTCACCGGCCTGGTGAACAACGCCGGCACGCTGGAGAAGCAGTGCCGGCTGGAGGAGATCGACGAGGACCGGCTGACCCGGATCTGGGCCGCCAACATCACCGGCCCGTTCCTCTGCGCGGCCCAGGCCGTCCGCCGGATGTCCACCCGGCACGGCGGCCGCGGCGGCGCCATCGTCAACGTCTCCTCGGCCGCCTCCCGGATCGGCTCGCCGAACGAGTACGTCGACTACGCGGCCGCCAAGGGCGCGGTGGACTCGATGACCCGCGGCCTGGCCCTGGAGGTCGCGGCCGAGGGGATCCGGGTCAACGCGGTGCGGCCCGGGCTGATCCACACCGACATCCACGCGCTCGGCGGCGAGCCGGGGCGGGTCGACCGGGTCGCCCCCGGCCTGCCGATGCGGCGCGGCGGGCAGCCGGAGGAGGTCGCCGAGGCGATCCTCTTCCTGCTCTCCCCGGCCGCCTCGTACACCACGGGGGCGTTCCTGGAGGTCTCGGGCGGGCGCTGAGGGCTGATCCCCACCGGTTCGGGGGCCGGTTTCGGACAGCGTCGCCCCGCCACCGAACGGCCCCCTCCGGTTTCCTTCCCCGAGCCCGCCCCCGCCCGTACGGTGGGGCCATGACCGACGCCTTCATCGACATCCCCGGTGTGCGCAACTTCCGTGACGCGGGCGGGATCGGCGCCCTCCGCCGGGGCGTGCTCTACCGCTCCGGGTCCCTCCACACCCTCACCGAGGAGGGCGCCCGACGGCTCAAGGACCTCGGCCTGCGGACGGTGATCGACCTGCGCAGCGCGTTCGAGCTGGAGGTCTGGCCCGACCAGCGGCACGGTCTCGACCACGAGACCCTCCACCTGCCGACCCTGCCCGCCGACCGCGACAACCTCGACCGGCCCTGGCCCGAGGACCAGGCCTCCCTCTACCCCTTCATGGCGGAGACGGCCGGCCCCTCGCTGGCCGCCGTCATGCGCCGCCTCGCCGAACCGCAGTCGTCGGCCGTCCTGGTCCACTGCGCCGTCGGCAAGGACCGCACCGGTCTGACCGTCGCCGTCCTGCAGACCCTGCTCGGCGCCTCCGAAGCCGACATCACCGCCGACTTCCTGCTCTCCAACATCGGCCTCGGCCTGGACAAGGGCCCCACCCCGTACATCGACGAGACCGGCACCGAACGCGTCTCCCGCCCGGTCGGCGCCGAACTCCTCGCCTCCTCCCTGGCCTGGATCCGCACCCACCACACCGACATCCCGGCCTACCTGCGCCACCACGGCGTCACCGACGCCGAACTGGCCGCCGTCCACACCAACCTCTCGGCCTGACGCGGGCGGTCAGGCGCGGGCGGTCAGGCGCGGGCGATCAGCCGCGGCGCTCGAAGCGCCACCACTGGGTGGGGGCGTCGACGTCCTCCCACTGGCGGACGACGTCGTCCGGGGCGTCCGGTGCCGTCAGGGGCTTGCCGCTGACGAAGCTGGTGACGGTGTAGGTGCCCGGGGCGTCCACGTGGGACTCCAGCAGCCACTCCTGGGCGCCGAAGGCGTTGGCGCCCCACTGCTGGATGGGGACGCCGTTGTCGGGGGAGGCGCCGGTGACGTCGAGGCGCTTGCCGCTGCCGGCGTTCTCCAGGTGGAAGAGCGCGCCGCCCGGGTGGACGGCGGTGAGGCGCCAGAGCTGGGCATCGGTGCCGTCGTCCGGGCCCAGGACGATCCGGGCGCCGCTGCGCCGGGAGGCGTCGGCGACCCGCAGCAGCAGGCCGTTGCCGACGTTGCGCACGAGGTAGCTGCCGTCGGTGATCGCGGAGTCAGTCACGGTCGAAGTCTGCCACCGGGTACCGACAGGCCTCGTAGCCGAAGACCGCGGCCAGCACCGCCGCCACCACGCCGACCTGGACCAGCGCCGACACCCGGGTGCCCAGCGGCACGGTGCCCGCGACCAGGACGGCGCCGAGCACCCGGGGCAGGTTGGGGCGCAGGCCGAAGAAGCCGCGTAGGGCCGTGTTGACCAGCAGGTAGAGGGTGGTGCCGCCGGCCAGCGCCCCGGCCTGGGGCAGGCCGGTCGCGGCGCCGGGGTGGCCGACCGCGGACTTCACCCCGGCGGCGAACAGCACCACGCCGAGCAGCAGCCCGAGGTGGCCGAGGTAGTAGACGGAGACGGCCGCCCGGTTGCGCCGGTCGGAGGGCAGCGCGGCCATCCGGTGTTCGGCGCGGGCGTCGTCGTCGTGGCCGAAGTACGCCCACCAGAGCCCGACGCAGACGCTCAGGCTGAGCAGCGCGACGGCGAGCAGCGCGGGCCCGGGTTCGGCGCTCCCGGCGCCGACGCCGATGGCGATCACCGACTCGCCGAAGGCGATGATGACGATCAGCCCGTGCCGCTCCACGAAGTGGTCGGAGCGCAGCCGGAACTCGGGCAGTCCGGCCACCCACGGGGTCACGAACTGCATCGCGAACGCCGTCATCCAGAAGCCGAGTTGGGCGCTCCCGGCGACGTAGCCGCCGGTCACCACCAGGGCGCCGACGACCAGGTTGCTCGCGCCCATCCGCAGCACCGCGGCGGGTGTGACCCCGGCGGCGACGAACATCCCGGTGTGCAGGGCGACGATCACCAGGTACGCCCAGCCGAAGGCGGCGCCGCTGCCCTCGAAGGCGTGCGGGACGGACAGCGAGATCACCAGGAAGCCGCCCATCGCCAGCATCAGCAGGCCGCGCCGGCCGTGGGTGCGCGGCGGCATGGCGTTGGTGAGCCAGATGAAGGCGTCGTACATCCACCAGATCAGGGCCAGCATCACCAGCACCTGGGCGAACCCGCCGGGGGTGAGGTGGTGGGCCAGGCTGCCGGTGAGCTGGGTGATGGCGAAGACGAAGACGAGGTCGAGGAAGAGTTCGAGCGGCGCCACCTTCAGGGCCGGCTCGGCGCTCCCGGCGGCCTCGACGGCCCCGGGGCTACCGGGGGCACCGGCTGGAACGCGAGCGCCGGGGCGACCGGTGCGGCCGGGGGCACCGGCGGGAACGGGAGCGCCGTGGGCGACGGGGACACCGTGGGAGACGGGGACACCGTGGGAGACGGGAGCACCGGAGGAAACGGGGCCACCGGAGGAAACGGAGGACGCGGTCACCGCGCGAGTATCCGTCACCGGGCCGGGGCGCGGGGGCGTTTCGACCGGACCGGCCGGGCCGCCTATGCTGCGGCGAATGTCCACCGAGCAGACTCCGTCGCACCGTCAGCAGCCCGCCCTCCTCGAAGCCGTGGCCGAACTGGAGGCGGTGGTCGCCGCCGGGGACGACGAGCGCTTCGGCCCCGCGCTCGGCCCGGTCGGCGGGCTGTTCGGCTCGGCCGCCCCGGAGGAGCGGGCGGCGGCCGGCCCCCGGCTGGCCGCGCTGCTGCCGGACGCCCCGCCGTTCCCCCGCTCCCACCTGGCCATGGTGGTGGGCGCCTGCGTGGAGCACGGCGCCGATCCGGTCGCCTGCGCCGGCCCGGTGCTGGCCGGCCTGCGCGGGGCGCTGAGCGGGGCGCGGGTGCTGGCCCGGCGCTGGGCCGAGACCGGCGGCGGCCCGCTGCCGGACCCGGAGCAGGACGACCCGGCCGAGGCGCACGAGCGGATCGCCGACCCGGCGCTGCTGGACGAGTGGAACGCCCACCTGGCCGTGGTCGGCTGGTGGACACTGCACCTGTGGCAGCAGGCGGCCTGGGCGGTGTACGCGCACGCCCCGGTCCGGGCCGAGGCCCGTGCCGCCGGGGTGACCGAGGTGCTCGTGGAGCTGTTCGCCCGGTACGAGGGCGAGCGGCACGACTTCAAGGGCCTCGCCCACCTGGCGCTGATGCTGGACGAGGAGCCGCTGCTGGTGCTCGACCGCCCCACCGGCACCGGCTACCTGCTGCGGATGAGCGGCCTGAGCGACACCTTCCAGCTGCACACCCTGCTGGCCGACGTGCTGATCGGCGGCGGCCACCTGCCCGGCGCCCGGCAGGACCCGGAGGTGGTGGCGCTGGCCCGTACCGCCTTCCTGGACGGCCGCCGGCTGATCGCGTCCGGCGCCTTCAACCTGGTCGCCCCGGACGGCGGCTGGCTCTGGAACGAGGGCACCCCGAGCGACATCCCGGTGCTGGACGGGGTGCGCACCCTGGTGCTGGAGCCGCTGCCGTACGAGCGCAGCTGGTCGGCCGGGCGGTTCATCCAGGAGGTGCCGGGCGACCTGCGGCTGGAGCGGGTGCTCGACCCGGCGGAGGCGGCGCGGTGGCTGGCCAGGACCGTCCCGGGGAAGCCCGCCGCGGAGGCCTTCCGGTAGAGGGCGGAGTCCCGCCGGGGCAGCCCCCGGCGGGCCGCCGGAGGGGCCGGGTTATGGTCGGACGACCGACACAGCCCCGAGGAGTGGAGTCGACGATGGCGAAGGTCCCGAACGTGCTCGCGGCCGCCGCGCCCGCCGCGCTGACCGCGGCGAGCGGTCTGGTCGGCGGCTACGGCGTCGCCCGCTGGAGCGGCCGGCGCGAGCTGGGCGGCGCGGTGCTGGCGGTGGCCGGCGCCGGGGCGGCCGCGCAGTGGCGCCGCGGTTCGGGTACGGCCACCGCGGCGGTGCTGACCGGTCTGTACGTGGCGGCCTTCGGCGGCTCGCACCCGCTGGCGAAGCGGATCGGCGCCTGGCCGTCCGTGTTCGCCGTCACCGGCGTGGTCGCGGCGGCCTCCACGGCCGCCACGGCACTGTCCGCCCGCAACCGCAGGACCCGTTAGAGCCCGTCACGAACCGGGAAGGCCTCGTCAGGCCCCGCGCGCCGCGCCGAACCGGGTCTCGAAGGCGGCCCGGTTCGCCGAGACCGGCGAGCGGTCCCAGACCGCGAACACCACCCGCTCGAAGGCCGCCCCGTACCGGGCCAGCGCGCCCTCGAAGGCCTCGGCGACCTGCGCCGGGTCGTTGCGGAACACCCCGCAGCCCCAGGCCCCGAGCACCAGGGCGCGCACCTCGTGCTCGGCGGCCGCCGCGAGCACCCGCACGGCCCGCTCGGCGAGCACGCCGCGGACGTCCGTGCCGGCCGAACGCCGTTCCAGCTGACCGGCGTTGGGCGCGGGCGAGGTCAGGAAGGTGACCGGGTACGGCCGTGCCAGCAGGTCGCCGCGCCCGCCCCGGATCACCGGCACGCCGGGCGAGACGATCACCCGGTGGCTGTACCGGAGGTCGGTGGAGGCCCGGTGCGCCTCGTAGTAGTCCGGCGCCTCCAGCAGGCAGCTGTACAGCAGCGCGCTGCGGCACAGGTCCTCCTCCTGGGCGCGGGCGCCGCGCAGGTACCCGCCGCCGGGGTTGCGGGCGGAAGCGAAGTTCAGCACCCCGACCGGGCCGGCCCCGGCCTCGACCAGGCGCCGGGCGGCCTCGACGCTCCCCTCGGCCGTCACCTCGACGCTCCCGCGCGGGCCGGGCCCGGGCCCGCCGGCTGCCACCAGGGCGTCCAGCGCCGACGGCGCGTACGACACCGTGCCGGCCCGGGCCGCCGTCAGCCGCTCCCCCACCGGCACGAGTTCGCCGCCGGCCGTCCGGTAGCTCCCCCGCTCGGCGATCTCCTCGTTCACCCGTGCCACGTCATGCAGTCTGCTGCTCATGTCGTGGACGGTACGGGACTACCGCGTCCGGGCGCCACAGGTTATTCTCACTTCCAGAACAACACCTCGGGGGGAGCACGACGAGGTGTCGGGGGGTATCGGGGGAACGCGAAGGGCCCGCTCCGGGGGACGGAGCGGGCCCTTCGTACGTTCAGCCGGCCGGGCGGTCGACTACCGCCCGTACGGGGTCAGTTCTTCCAGCGCGGCTTGCGGTCGTCGCGGTTGAAGCCACCGGCGCGGTCGCCGCCGCGGTCGCGGTCGAAACCGCCGCCGCTACGGTTGAAGCCACCGCGGTCGGCCTGCGGACGGCCACCGGCGCGGTGGTCGTCGCGGCGCGCGAACGGACGGCTGCTGCCGCCGCGGTCGTCGCGGTCACGGTTGAAGGCCGGGCGGTCGCCACCGAAGGAGCGGGCCGGACGGTCGCCGAAGGAACGGCCACCGCGGTCGTCACGGTCACGGTTGAAGCCGCCACGGTCGCCGCCGCGGTCACGGTCGAAACCGCCGGAGCGGGCCGGACGGTCGCCGAAGGAGCGGCCGCCGCGGTCGTCGCGGTCACGGTTGAAGCCACCGGAACGGCCGCCGCGGTCGTCACGGTCGCGGTTGAAGCCACCCGAGCGACGGTCGTCACGGTCGCCGAAGGAGCGGCCGCCACGGTCGTCGCGGTCACGGTTGAAGCCACCGGAACGGCCGCCACGGTCGTCACGGTCGCGGTTGAAGCCACCCGAGCGACGGTCGTCACGGTCGCCGAAGGAGCGGCCGCCACGGTCGTCACGGTCACGGTTGAAGCCACCGGAACGGCCACCGCGGTCGTCACGGTCACGGTTGAACGCCGGGCGCTCGGTGCGGGCCTCGCGGTACGACGGAGCGCGGTCCTCGGTCTGCGACGCGGCGGGGGCCTCGGCGGCCGGAGCGGCCTCGGCGGAATCGCCGGCCTCCTCGGCGGCGGCCGGAGCCTCGTCCTCGATGCCCAGCTCGGCCCGCTCGCGCGCCGCACGGGCGGCCAGACGGTCGGCCTCCTCGCGCAGCTCGGTGGCGCGACGCTGCGCGCGCTCCAGCTGGCGGGTCATGTCGGCGAGCTCGCGCTCGGCGGCACCGGCGATGCCGGCCGCGCTCTCGGCCTGGACCTCGGTCAGCGAACGGGCGCCGGTGATCTTGGCGACCTCGGCGTCGAAGGCGTGGTCGAGGATGTGGCGCGAGGCGTCGACGCCCGCGTCCTCCATCAGGCGGAACACGCCACGGCGCTGGTGCGGCAGCACCAGGGTGACGACGGCGCCGGAGCGGCCGGCCCGGGCGGTGCGGCCGGAGCGGTGCAGGTAGTCCTTGTGGTCACCGGCCGGGTCCACGTTCAGGACCAGGTCGATGCCGTCGACGTGGATGCCGCGGGCGGCGACGTCGGTCGCGACGACGACGTTGACGTAGCCGTCCTTGAAGTCGCCGAGGACGCGGGTACGGGCGCCCTGGGTCATGCCGCCGTGCAGCGCGTCGGCCTTCACACCGGCCTCGATGAGCTGCTCGGCGACGCGGTCGGCGCCCATCTGGGTGCGGACGAAGATGATCGTGCGGCCCTTGCGGGCGGCGATCGCGTTGGTGATCGGCGCCTTGTCCTTGGGCTTCACCACGAGGATGTGGTGGGTCATGGTGGTGACCGCGCCGGCCGACGGGTCGACCTCGTGGGTGACCGGGTTCTTCAGGTAGCGCTTGACCAGGGTGTCGATCTCGTTCTCCAGGGTGGCGGAGAACAGCAGGCGCTGGCCGCCGTCCGGGACCTGGTCGAGGATCTCGGTGACCTCGGGCAGGAAGCCCATGTCGGCCATCTGGTCGGCCTCGTCGAGCACGACGGTGCGGACGTCGGCGAGCTTGGCGCTGCCGCGGTTCAGCAGGTCGCGCAGACGGCCGGGGGTGGCGACCAGGACGTCGACGCCGCGCTCCAGCGCGTAGATCTGGTTCGACATCGAGGTGCCGCCGCAGACGACCTTGAGCTTGAGGCCGAGCACCGAGCCGAACGGCTCCAGGGCGTCGGCGACCTGCATGGCCAGCTCACGGGTCGGGACGAGGATCAGGCCGCGCGGGTGCTTGGGCTTGGTGCGCTCGCCGTCGGCGAGGCGGGTCAGCAGCGGGAGGCCGAAGCTGAGGGTCTTGCCGGAGCCGGTACGGCCGCGGCCCAGCACGTCCTTGCCGTCCAGGGCGTCCGGGATGGTCGCGGCCTGGATCGGGAACGGGGTGGTGACGCCGCGCTTGGCGAGGGCGCGGACGACCTCGTCCGGCAGGCCCAGGTCGCCGAAGGTGATGGTCGGCTCGGCGGCCGCCTCCTCGGTGGCCTCCACGGCCTCGGCGATCACCTCGTCCGCGGCGGTGTCGATGGTGTCGATGGTGTCGGTGACATCGGCGGCGGCCTCGTTCGCGGGCATGGCGAAGCGGGCGTCGTCAACGAGAGACATGCAAAACCTTCCGGAAGTGGCACGCGCCAAAGTCCGGGGTTCTGTTTCACAACCGCCTCTATGCGGTCAGCCACGGATCGCCGGAACGCGCCAAGGGCGCCAGATGGGAATAGGGCGCCAATCAAATGAATCAAACGAACGATCTACCACCATAGAGGAACCACGGGATCCGAGGCAAATGCCCTGGCCAAGCCACTAGTGCGCACCCGCGTGCGGGCTCGGGGCCGAAGAACCGGAACTACCCGAGGAGGGCTCCGGGGACGGCGGGACGGTCGCGGGAGGCGTGCTGTGCTCGGGCTCGGGGGTGCTCGACGGGCGGCTGCTCGGGGTGGCCGAGGGGGTGCCCGCCGCACCGCCGGAACGGCCGTCGCCGGTGCCGCCCGCACCGCCGGAGCCCGCCGTACCGCCCGGGCCGGCCGAAGCGCCGCCGCCCGGGTGCGGCGCGGGGCTGGTGTTCGCCCCGCCCGCCGAACCGCCGCCCGGCGCGCCGTCCACGGGCGCCGGCACCGGCACCGCCCCGGCGACCGCGCCGTTCGCCCCCGGCACCACCTCGCCCGGCGCCGAGGCCGTGGCCCCGCCCGGCGCGTTCTCGGCCTGCAGGCCCCCCGGCCGCTCCGGGCGCCCCGAGGCACCGCCCGGGTGCCCGGCCCCCGGCGAGGCCGAGGGCCCGCCCGTCGCACCCGGCTTGCCCGCCGGACCGGCCTGCCCGACCGGCGTCACCCCGCCGTGCTTCTCCTCGGCCGCCGGACCGACCGACATGCACCCGGTCAGCCCCAGCCCGGCCACCGTCAGCACCGCCGCCGCCCGTACCGCGCGCGAGCGCAGGACCGCCACCCGCCGCACCGGGGCCGTCCCCGCCGCCTCCACCCGCACCCGCGCCGCCCGTACCGCCCGCACTGCCCGAACCGCCCGCACCGCCCGTACCGAAGCCACCGAGGTCCCTCTCTACCGCCCCACCCGGGCCGCCCACTCGCGCGCGGCCGCTTTCGGTGCCCAACGCGCGCCCGCCCGACGGGACACGGGCAGCACGGCAGTTCGCCCCCGGCCCCGTCCGGGCCCGTTCGGCCGCCGGTCCGCGGGTCCGCCGGTACGCCGGTGCGCCGCCTCAGCCCCGGAGCACCTCAGCCCCAGAGCGCCGCGGCCAGCTCCGCCCCGGCGTACACCGCGGCCAGCCCGGCCGCCACGCTGCCGGCCACGTTCGCCAGCGCGTACCGCCCGGCGCCGGTCTCGGCCAGCCGCAAGGTCTCGTACGAGAAGGTCGAGTAGGTGGTCAGCGCGCCGCAGAGCCCCGTCCCCAGCAGGAGTTGGAGGTTCGAGGACGCCGCGCCCGCCGCCACCGCCCCGGTCACCGTCCCGAGGATCAGACAGCCGACCACGTTCACCGTGAACGTCCCCCACGGGAACACCGAGTCGTGCCGGGACTGCACCGCCCGGTCGGTCAGGTACCGCAGCGGCGCGCCGACCACCGCACCCACCACCACCAGCAGCCAGTTCACTCCGCCGCCACTCCCCGGCCCCCGGCCGAGTGGCCGCCCCCGGCCGGGCCGCGCCCGGCGTAGGTCACCACCTCGCACCGGTCCAGCAGCACCAGGCCCTCCGCCACCAGCCCGTCCAGCTCCGGCAGGAACGCCCGCACCCGCTCCTCCTCGTCCACGATCACCACCGCCACCGGCAGGTCCTCGCTCAGCGACAGCAGCCGCGTGGTGTGCACCAGCGACGACGCCCCGAACCCCTCGATCCCCCGGAACACGCTCGCCCCGGCCAGCCCGGCCGCCCGCGCCCGGTGCACGACCTCGCTGTACAGCGGGCGGTGGTGCCACCGGTCGCTCTCGCCGACCAGCACCGTCAGCCGCAGCGCCGGCCCGCTCAGCCGGCTCACCCCGCACCCCCGCGCGCCTCGGCCCCGCGACGCACCGCGCGGTGGACCAGACGCCGGGTCAACCCGGCCGCCGCCCACACCGCGACCAGCGCGCCCAGCAGCGTCAGCCCCAGGTACGCCAGCCCCGGCCCCAGCCGGCCCTCCTCCAGCAGCCGCCGGACGTCCACCGCGTACGTCGAGAAGGTGGTGAACCCGCCCAGCACCCCGGTGCCGAAGAACGGCCGCACCAGCGGATGCGCCTGCCGCCCCTCGGTGATCACCACCAGGAACACCCCGATCACCGCGCAGCCCACCACGTTGACCAGCAGCGTCGTCCACGGGAAGGCCGTCGGCCCGGTCGTCCAGCCGAGCCCGGCCGCGTACCGGGCCACCGCCCCGATCGCCCCACCGACCGCGACCACCGCCACGGCCGGCCCCTGCCCGCGGAGCACCGGCGGTCGGCTGCGCACCCGCGCCGCCACCGGCGGCGTCCGGGGAGGGCCCTCCACCGTGCCGCCCAGGGCGTCCTCCGAGGTCGTCATAGCCCCATCAAACACCGGCCTCCGCCACCTGGCACACCGTCACCCCAGACCCGACAATGATCCGGTGGAGATGACCCGGGAAGAGTTCGAAACACTGGTCAGCGACGCCCTCGACCAGATTCCCCCGCAGCTCGCGGCCATGATGGACAACGTCGCGATCTTCGTCGAGGACGAACCCGATCCCAGCGACCCGGAACTCCTCGGCCTCTACGAGGGCACCCCGCTCACCGAACGCGGCGAGTGGTACGCGGGCGTCCTGCCCGACCGCATCCTGATCTACCGCGGCCCCACCCTGCGCCACTGCGACACCCGCGAGCAGGTGGTCGAGGAGGTCCGCACCACCGTGATCCACGAGGTCGCCCACCACTTCGGCTTCGACGACCACGAGCTCGACGAACTCGGCTGGTCCTGACCCCTCCCCGGACCCGCCCGCAGCCCCACCCGACACCCCTCCCGCACCCCGCCCCGCACCGGCCCCACCCACCCGGCCGAAACCCGTTTTGGCGATCCGCCCGGCATCCCATATGCTTCTCGACGTCCCCGAACGCTGGAAACAGCGGGACAGGCCGCAAGCCCTCATCGTCTAGTGGCCCAGGACGCCGCCCTTTCAAGGCGGTAGCACGGGTTCGAATCCCGTTGGGGGCACGCAGTACCGCATGACCGTAGTAAAGTGCAGTGCCGCAAGACCTTAGTGGTTCGCCACTACCAGGTCCCGTGGAGCAGTTGGTTAGCTCGCCACCCTGTCAAGGTGGAGGTCGCGGGTTCAAGTCCCGTCGGGATCGCTCGTCTCGCAAGAGACGGTGCAGTACGGCCAGGTAGCTCAGTTGGTACGAGCGTCCGCCTGAAAAGCGGAAGGTCGCCGGTTCGACCCCGGCCCTGGCCACAACCAGGAAGCCCCCGTAGCGAATTCGCTACGGGGGCTTCGTCGTTCCACCGGCCGGGCGGATCCCCCTGCGGGGGGAGGGGGACGCGACCGCGGGGGGATCCGGCGGGGGGTGGTGGGGCGGGACCGTTGGGGCATGGAGACGACGAGGGACACGGGCTGGAACCGGGTGGCGGGGCGGGCCGGGTACGTGGCGGCGGGATGGGCGGTGGCCTTCGCCCTGGTGCACCTGTACTGGCTGGCCGACGGGCGGCTCGGGCTGCCGGAGGGCCGGTCGGTGTGGAGCAGCACCCCGCTGCTGGTGATCGACGTGATCGCGGTCCCGCTGTGCGCGGTGGCCGCGGCGGTGGCGCTGGCGCCGCTGCGGCGGTGGGGCCGGCGGGTGCCGGCGCGGCTGCTGACCGGGGCGCTGTGGGGCACCACCGCGCTGCTGGTGCTGCACGCCGCGCCGTCCGTGCCGGACTGGTTCGCCCTGGCCTTCGGCAGCCGCTCGGGAGCCGACCTGGACGCGATGGCCCGGTTCGCCGCCTTCGGCTACGAGCCGTTCTTCCTGGTCGGCGGCCTCCTCTTCGCCCTCACCTCGCTCGGCCACCGGGCGTCGCTCCGGTCCGCCTCGCGCTCGGCCTCGGTCCCGGGTTCAGCCGCGCGCTGAGTCGAGCCGCGCGGTGAGCCAGTCGGCGGTGGCGGGCAGCCAGTCCGGCAGGGCGGTGCCGAGCAGGTGGTTGCCGTGCGGGACGAGGAGGAGTTCGGCGTCGGGGGCGTGCTCGGCCAGGGCGGTGGCGGCGGTGACGCCCGGGATCCGGTCCTCGCCGCCCTCGACCACCAGCAGCGGGACGGCGATCCGCGGCGCGAGCGCGGTCAGGTCGACCCGGCCGGCGAAGGCGCGGGCCGCCTCGTACCCGCCGCAGCGCTGGGCCAGGGTCTCGGTGACGAACGGGACCAGGCCGTCCCAGTCCAGCCGGTAGGGACCGCTGACCGTCACCGCGGCCCGCAGCCGGGGCTCGTGGGCGGCGGTCTCCGCGGCGTAGTAGCCGCCCAGGCTGAGGCCGATGACGGCGGTCCGGGCGGGGTCCAGGTCCCGGTGGCGGGCCAGCGCGTCGAGGGCGCGCCCGACGACCCGGTGGTACTCCGGTTCCGGCGCGCTGGTGGCCGCCAGGACGCCCTGCCCGGGCCCGTCGACGGCGAGCACCGCGACCCGGCGGGCCAGCAGGGCCTCGACGACCGCGTGGAACTCCTCCTTGCCGGAGTCCATCCCCGGCACCACCACGACCACGGGGAGGCCGTCCGCGCCGGTGCCGTCCGCCCCGGTGCCGGCCGCAGCGGCCGGGCGGCGCAGCCAGCCCGCGAAGCCCTCGCCGGCCACCCGCTCCGCCCCCGGGTCCAACAGCTCCAGCGCCCGCCGCATCGCCTCGTCGGCCTCCTCGGCGGCCTCCGCGGCGGCTGCCCGGTCGGGGTGCGGGAGCAGCCCGGCGAGGTGGAACCAGCGGGCGGCACTGCGGTACGCCTCACCGGCGGTGACCGTACGGCCCTCGGCGGCCGCCCTCCCGGCCGCCCCGGTGTACCGGCGGCCGGCGGCGCGGCAGGCGGCCGGCCAGTCGTGCAGGGAGGTCAGCGGGTCGGTGACCCGGGCGTACTCGTACGGGTCGAGGCCGGCGCCGTGGGCGCGCGGGCGGTTCTCGGCGACGAAGGCGGCCAGCAGGCCGGGGGTGTCGAGGAGGGAGGGGAGGGAGGGCAAGGACGGGTCGGGCACGGTGGGGTCCCTTCAGGGCTCCGGGGTGGGGGCGGGGGTTTCAGGAGACGGTCAGCACGGCCTTGCCGCGGATCCGGCGCTCGCGCAGGTCGGTGAGCACGGCGGCGGTCTCGTCCCAGGGCACGACCCGGCCGAGTTCCGGGGTCAGCCGGCCCTCGTCCGCCAGGCGCACCAGGGTGGCCAGGTCCTCGCCGTCGGGCACGTCGGAGTCGGCGTAGTGGAAGTGCCGGACGACCGCCGACTCCGGGCCCTTGAAGAAGTCGAAGAAGTCGAGTGTGGCGGGCGTCCGGGAGGCCTGGCCGAACCAGATCAGGGTGCCGCGCCGGGCCAGCCGGGCCAGCGCCACCGGCAGCGCGGCGCCGCCGGTGGACTCCAGCACCAGGTCGTACGGTCCGCGCGCCTCGGCCGGGTCGTGGAGCACCTCGGCGGCGCCCAGCTCGGTGAGGCGCCGGCCGCGCTCCGGGGAGGCGGTGACGGCGGTCAGCTCGGCCCCGGCGGCGGCCGCCAGCTCGGTGACGTAGTGCCCGACGCCCCCGGAGGCCCCGGTCAGCAGCACCCGCCGCCCGGCCAGCGCGCCCGCCGTACGGAGCAGCCGCAGCGCGGTGAGGCCCGCGAGCGGCAGCGCGGCGGCCCGGACGGCGTCCAGACGGTCGGGCAGTTCGGCGAGCGAGGACGTCGGGACGCACACGTACTCGGCCCACCCCCCGGCCGGCGGATGCCCCACCACCCGCCGGCACACGGCGGGCCCCGACCCGTCGGCGGCGGCCTGCACCACCAGCCCGGCCACGTCCTTCCCGGGCCGCCCCCCGGCCCGGGGCGCCTCCAGTTGGAACGTCTCGCCCCGGTTCACCGAGAACGCCTCGACCTTCACCAGCGCCTCCCCCGGCCCCGGCCGCGGCTGCTCCACCTCCGCGAACCGCACCGGCTCCGCCGCCCGACCCGTCGCCACCAGCGCCTTCATCCCCACTCCTCCGTCGGTCACCCCCACACCCCACCCGGCCCCGCACCCCCCGGTCCAACAACCACCGCCCGCCCACGACAACCGACGGGAGTGGTGGCAGCTCGGACGCCGGGCAGCCTGGCGGCCGGTGGGCCGGGGCGCGCAGGCAGGCCCTAGGGTGCCCGGGTGGATCTGGATCTGGCGCAGGTGCGGGGGTTCGTCGTCGTCGCCGAGGAGTTGCACTTCGGGCGGGCGGCGGGGCGGTTGGGGATCAGCCAGCAGGGGCTGTCGAAGCGGGTGGCGCGGTTGGAGGGGGCGCTGGGGGTGCGGCTGCTGGAGCGGGACGCGCGCGGGGTGGCGCTGACCGGGGCGGGGCGGCGGTTCCTGGAGCCGGCCCGGCGGGTGCTGGCGCAGGGGGAGCGGGCGGTGGCGGCCGTGGGGTGTGCGGCGCGGCCGCTGCGGATCGACGTGTGGGGGCACCTGTACGCGCCGATGCGGACGCTGGCGCGGGCGGTGGACGCGGCGCCGGGGCTGTCGGTGGAGCCGGTGCCGGGCCGGGACCTGCCGTCGGTGGCGGCGGCGCTGCTGCGCGGGGAGTCGGACGCCGGGTTCGGCCGGGTGCATCCGTTGCCGGACGGCGGTGACGCGGGGCTGACGCACCGTCTGGTCCGCTTGGAGCCGGTGGACGCGCTGCTGAGCGCCGCCCATCCGCTGGCCGGCCGTGACGTGCTGCGGCCGGCGGAGCTGCGCGGCGGTGTGCTGCGCTTTCCGGCGGCGGTGGACCGGCTGGACTTCCTGACCCGGTTCGCCGACCGGTTCGACGTCCAGGACCGGGTCGGCTCGACCAATCTGGGGCTGGAGCACTTCCTGGACGAGGTCCGGGACGACCCGTCCTGCTTCTCCCTCGTCCCGGCGGACACTCCGCTGCCCGACCACCCGGGCGTGCGGACCGTGCCGCTGGCCGACCCGACCCCGCTGTACGCCTGGTCGCTGCTCTGGCGGGAGGAGGCCTCCGGCGGGCCGAACCCCCAACTCGACCGGCTGGTCGAGGCGTTCACCACCGAGGCGGCCCGCGGCCGGTGGCTGGAGTACGACCCGGCCCGGGACTGGCTCCCGGACGCGGACGAGGCCGCGCTCCGACCGTAGGACCACTCCGGCCGTAGTACCACCCCGGCCGGAGGCCCGCTCAGCCCGCCAGGGCCTGGTAGGCCAGGGTCTCGAAGTCCCGGGCGACGGGCGGCGGGGTGGCGGTCTCGAACATCCGCTGGGTGAGCAGGAGGCCGGTGAGGCGCTCGGCCGGGTCGTTGAACCAGACGGTGCCGAGGCCGCCGTCCCAGCCGTAGCGGCCGGGGGCGGCGAGGCCGGTGCGGGTGGTGGCGACGGAGACGCCGAAGCCCCAGCCGGTGAGTTCGGGGCGGCCCAGGAGCGGGGCGGAGGCGGTGAGGACGGCGGGGGTGAGGTGGTTGGTGGTCATCAGCTCGACGGTGGGGCGGGACAGGACCCGGACGCCGTCGGGGCCCTCCCCGCCGGAGAGGAGCATGCGGGCGAAGGCGAGGTAGTCGTCGAGCGTGGAGACGAGGTCGGCGCCGCCGTCCTGGAGGCGGTGCGGCCGGGCCCAGGCGCTGTCGGCCGGGTCGTCGTAGGGGACGAGTTCGCCGCTGCCCAGGTCGGGGACGTACTGGACGGGCAGGCGGTGCAGCCGGTCGGCGGGGACGGTGAAGCCGGTGTCCCGCATGCCGAGGGGGTCGAGGACGCGTTCGCGCAGCACGTCGCCGAGCGGGCGGCCGCAGGCCCGGGCGACGAGGATGCCCAGGAGGGTCGAGCCGGTGTGGTAGTGCCAGCCGGCCCCGGGCTGGTGGAGCAGCGGCAACTCGCCGAGGCGACGCAGGAATTCGTCGGGGTCGGGGTAGTCGCCCAGGGGCGGCTGGACGTTGACGCCGCGCTCGGCCGCGGCCCGGACGATCGGGGCGGTGGGCGGGAGCATGGCGAGGCCGTAACCGGGCCCGAAGGTGAGCAGGTCGCGCGGGGTGATCGGCCGGGCGGCGGGCTCGGTGTCGTCGAGCTCGCCGTCCGGGCGGCGCAGCACCCGGCGGCCGGCCAGTTCGGGCAGCAGGTCGTCGACCGGGTCGTCCAGCCGCAGCACGCACTCCTCGACCAGGGTGAGCGCGGCCACGGCGGTGACCGGCTTGGACATCGAGGCGATCCGGAACAGGGTGTCGCGCCGCATCGGGGCGGTGCCGGCCACGTCGTGGCTGCCGAGGACCGTGACGTGCAGTTCGTCGTCGCGGGCCACGGCGGCGACGAGGCCTGGCACTCCGCCTCGTTCGACGTGCCCGCCGAGGACCTCGGGGATCCGGCTCAGCCGCTTGGCGTGGAACCCTGCCGTGTTGCCCATCGGTGAGCACCTTCCCGTGTCCTCGGCGGTCCGTGACGATCCTCGACGGCCCGTGGCGGCCCGTGACGTTCGGTCGACACCCCTTGACCGTCGGTCATGTCGTCCGGGAACCACTGTGGCGCACGGCACCGACAATCCGGCCCAGGGCGAACCCAGGACGAGCCCACGAGGAGCCCAGGGCGCGCCCGGGCCGGCCGCGAACCGTTGCCCGGCGTTCGCGATTCGCCACCGGCGGCTGTGACACTGGAGGGGCTCGAAAACCGAGGTGCGCTCCGCCGTGCCTCCTTGCGAACCTAGAGGGATGCCCGCAGTGAGTTCTCCCGCAGTCCAGTCCGCCCCCGCGCCCTCCGAGGGCCCCGGAATCGGCGAGCTGGCCGCCCGCCTGCCCGAGCTGACCCTGCGCGACGAGGTGCGGATCGGGCGCCGGCTGGAGGGGGCCCGCCGGGTCCGCAAGCCCGAGGCCCGGCAGAAGGTCGCCGCCGAGATCGCCGCCGACATCGACCGCGCCGAGTTGCTGGTGGCGCAGCGCCGGAGCGCCGTCCCGACGATCACGTATCCGGCCGAGCTGCCGGTCAGCCAGAAGAAGGACGAGATCCTGGCGGCGGTCCGGGACCACCAGGTGGTGATCGTCGCGGGCGAGACCGGCTCCGGCAAGACCACCCAGATCCCGAAGATCTGTCTGGAGCTGGGCCGCGGGGTGCGCGGTCTGGTCGGTCACACCCAGCCGCGCCGGATCGCCGCCCGTACGGTGGCCGAGCGGGTCGCGGAGGAGCTGAACAGCCCGCTGGGCGAGGCGGTCGGCTGGAAGGTCCGGTTCACCGACCAGGTCGGCCAGGACACCCTGGTCAAGCTGATGACGGACGGCATCCTGCTCGCGGAGATCCAGACCGACCGCGATCTCCGCCAGTACGACACCCTGATCATCGACGAGGCGCACGAGCGCAGCCTCAACATCGACTTCATCCTCGGCTACGTCAAGCAGCTGCTGCCCCGCCGTCCCGACCTCAAGGTCGTGATCACCTCCGCGACGATCGACCCGGAGCGCTTCTCCCGGCACTTCGGCGACGCCCCGATCATCGAGGTCTCCGGGCGGACGTACCCGGTCGAGGTCCGGTACCGGCCAATCGCCGAAGACACTGCCGACGGCGCGGAGGAGGACGCCGCCGACCGCGACCGGGACCAGGTCCAGGCGATCTGCGAGGCCGCCCAGGAGCTGCAGGACGAGGGCCCGGGCGACATCCTGGTGTTCCTCTCCGGCGAGCGCGAGATCCGCGACACCGCCGACGCCCTGAACCGGCTGAAGCTGAGGAACACCGAGGTCCTGCCGCTGTACGCCCGGCTCAGTTCGGCCGAGCAGCACCGGGTCTTCCAGCGTTCCAGCAGCCGCCGGATCGTGCTGGCCACCAACGTGGCCGAGACCTCGCTCACCGTCCCCGGCATCAAGTACGTGATCGACCCGGGCACCGCCCGGATCTCCCGCTACAGCCACCGCACCAAGGTGCAGCGGCTGCCGATCGAGGCGATCAGCCAGGCCAGCGCCAACCAGCGCAAGGGCCGCTGCGGCCGCACCTCGGACGGCATCTGCATCCGGCTGTACTCGGAGGAGGACTTCCTCTCCCGCCCCGAGTTCACCGACGCCGAGATCCTGCGCACCAACCTGGCCTCGGTGATCCTGCAGATGACCGCGGCGGGCCTCGGCGACATCGCCGCCTTCCCGTTCCTGGACCCGCCGGACTCGCGCAACATCAAGGACGGCGTCCACCTGCTGCACGAGCTGGGCGCGCTGGACCCGGAGGAGAAGGACCCGCGCAAGCGCCTCACCCAGCTCGGCCGCAAGCTCGCCCAGCTCCCGGTGGACCCGCGGATGGCCCGGATGGTGCTGGAGGCGGACCGCAACGGCTGCGTCCGCGACGTCATGGTGATCGCCGCCGCGCTGTCCATCCAGGACCCGCGCGAGCGCCCCGCGGAGAAGCGCCAGGCCGCCGACGACCGGCACCGCCGGTTCACCTCGGAGACCTCGGACTTCATGTCCTACCTGGCGATGTGGCGCTACGTCCGCGAGCAGCAGAAGGAGCTCTCCTCCTCGGCCTTCCGCCGGATGTGCAAGACGGAGTTCCTCAACTACCTGCGGATACGGGAGTGGCAGGACATCTACACCCAGCTGCGCACGGTGGCGAAGCAGTTGGGCGTGACGATCGAGGAGCCCCACCCCGACGCCGAGCCGGACGCCGACCGGATCCACCAGTCGCTGCTGGCCGGCCTGCTCTCCCACATCGGCCTGTTCGACGTGGAGAAGCGCGAGTACGGCGGCGCCCGCGGTGCCCGGTTCGCGGTCTTCCCGGGCTCCGGCCTGTTCAAGAAGCCGCCGCGCTGGGTGATGTCGGCCGAGCTGGTGGAGACCTCGCGGCTCTGGGCCCGGATCAACGCCAAGATCGAGCCGGAGTGGGTGGAGCCGCTGGCCGGCCACCTGATCAAGCGCAGCTACAGCGAGCCGCACTGGGAGAAGAAGGCCGGCGCGGTGCTGGCCTACGAGAAGGTCACCCTCTACGGGATGCCGGTCGTCGCCCAGCGCAAGGTCAACTACGGGCGGATCGACCCGGAGCTCTGCCGCGAGCTGTTCATCCGCAACGCGCTGGTCGAGGGCGACTGGGAGACCCACCACAAGTTCTTCGCGGAGAACCGCAGGCTGCTCGGCGAGGTCGAGGAGCTGGAGAACCGGGCCCGCCGCCGCGACATCATGGTGGACGACCAGACCCTGTTCGAGTTCTACGACGCCCGGCTGCCCGACGAGGTCGTCTCCACCCGGCACTTCGACTCCTGGTGGAAGAAGGCCCGGCACGACCAGCCGGACCTGCTGAACTTCGAGAAGTCGATGCTGATCAACGACGCCGCCGGCGGCGTCACCGAGGCCGACTACCCGGACCACTGGCAGCAGGGCAAGCTGCGCTTCCAGCTGACCTACCAGTTCGAGCCGGGCAGCGACGCGGACGGCGTGACCGTCCACATCCCGCTGCCGGTGCTCAACCAGGTCACCGCGGAGGGCTTCGACTGGCAGATCCCCGGCCTGCGGGAGGAGTTGGTCACCGCGTACATCAAGTCGCTGCCGAAGGCGATCCGGCGCAACTTCGTGCCGGCCCCGGACTTCGCCAAGGCGGCGCTGCGCGCGGTGAAGGACCGCCAGGAGCCGCTGCTGCCGTCGCTGGAGCACGCCCTGAAGCGGCTGACGGCCGTCACGGTGCCGCCGGAGGCCTGGGACGACGAGCGGGTGCCGGAGCACCTCAAGGTGACCTTCCGGGTCGTGGACGGGCGCCGCAAGCTCGCCGAGTCCAAGGACCTGGAGGAGCTGCGGCTGAAGCTCAAGCCGAAGCTCAAGGAGACGCTCTCCTCGGCCGCCTCCGGCCAGGGCATCGAGCAGGGCGGGCTGACCGCCTGGCCGGAGTCCCTGCCGGTGCTGCAGCGCACCTTCGAGCAGCGCTCGCGCGGCCACTCGCTGCGCGCCTACCCGGCGCTGGTGGACGAGGGCGCCGCGGTCGGCATCAAGCTGTTCGACACCCCGGAGGCCCAGGCGCAGGCGATGTGGGACGGCACCCGGCGGCTGCTGATGCTGACCACCACCTCCCCGGCCAAGTCGATCCAGGGCCGGCTGGGCAACCAGGCGAAGCTGGCGCTCTCGCACAGCCCGCACGGTTCGATCGCCGCGCTCTTCGAGGACGTGGTGTCCGCCGCGACGGACCGGCTGATGACCCTGGCCGGCGGACCGGCCTGGGACGAGGCGGCGTTCGGCAAGCTGCACGACAAGGTGCGCGCGGACCTGTACGACCTGTCCGCGGACACCACGCTGAAGACGGCCACCGCGCTGATCGCCTTCCACAAGGCCTCGACCCGGCTGAAGTCGGTGAGCAGCCCGGTGCTGCTGAACGCGGTGAACGACGTCCGGCTGCACCTGGCCTCGCTGGTGCACCCGGGCTTCGTGACGGCCACCGGCTGGCGGCGGCTGCCGGACCTCAAGCGCTACCTGCTGGCGGTGGACCGCCGCCTGGAGGCGCTGCCCAACCACCCGCAGCGGGACGCCCAGCAGCTGCTGAAGGTGCAGCAGGTGCAGCAGGCGTACGGGGAGCTGCTGGCGGCGGTGCCGGCCGGCCGGCAGCCGTCCGAGGAGGTGCGGGCGATCCGCTGGATGATCGAGGAGCTGCGGGTCAGCTTCTTCGCCCAGTCGCTGGGCACGCCGAGCCCGGTCTCCGAGAAGCGGATCATGAAGGCGATGGAGGCGGCCCGGGCGACGCTCTGACCCCGGGGCCGCGGGTCACCGCCCTGAGCTGCGGGTGGGCCTTCAGGAGCCAGTTCGACCTGGGGGCCCACCATGGGCTACAGTCTGTCTTGTTCGCAGCGCGGCAAGCGAGTGAACGAGATCAGAACAATCTGGTCCTGTGGAGCAGTTGGTTAGCTCGCCACCCTGTCAAGGTGGAGGTCGCGGGTTCAAGTCCCGTCAGGATCGCCGCAGTGCGAGAGGCCCGGAATCGTCAAGGTTCCGGGCCTCTCGCGTTTCCACGCCGCCACCACTATCCCGAACCGGGTCCGGACCACAAGTGACGGACCGTGTGACGGTCACCACGCATCCTTCCTCGAAACCGGGCGTGGCACACCCTTCCCAAGGACCCGCTAATTTAATATGTAAAATTGCACTTCTATTCACTGTAAATCCCCCCCGCCCCATGAACACCAAATCGTTATCCGGAGTTCAGCATTCCGATGGACCGGCCCGCCGCCCCGAGGCATGACAAAGGGGCCGCTTACCGGACCCGGCGGAGTCCGGTAAGCGGCCCCTTTGAAAGAGCCTTTGGCCTATCAGGCCTCAGTGCGCTGAGCGGGAATCCCGGCCAGCAGAGCGCGCACCTCCGCCTCACGGTAACGGCGGTGACCGCCGAGCGTGCGAATCGACGTCAGCTTGCCCGCCTTGGCCCAGCGGGTGACCGTCTTCGGGTCCACGCGGAACATGGTGGCGACCTCTGCCGGCGTCAGCAGGGGCTCAGCATCAGGGGTACGAGCGGTCATGAGCGGCCTCCTCGGGAGAACCGAACCAGGGCGGTTCTATCCTTCAAATTCTGCACCTTGGCCCGCGATGCCCGAAATGGCATAGACGGGCCGAGTCGGTTATAGGACGAACGGCTTGTCCTGGTGTCTACAACTACACCATCCGTCCAGCCCTATCGACCAAACCGCCAAAATTGACCCCTCACGGGTTCAAGGCTGACGGATGGCGATGGACCACCCCATAACGGACAGTCACACGGCGATGACATCCGGTTACGAAGGGACCAGACCCTCCGTTTCCCCGCAAAGCGCGCATCGACTCCAGAACCACCCAAAAGTGGGCACGCTCACGTGAAGTTGGGCTGGTTGTCCCATTTTTGCACATAGGGGTAAGTTCGCGTCAACGGTGAGTAGTGTCACGTTCGACGGCTATTGACCCGAACCAGGACCTTGGTCATCGGTGTTCCGGTCCCAAGGACCCTTACAGTCATACACGGGTGGTCGGACGTCAGTTCGCGTACCGCAGCGCCAGCACCCGGCGCCAGCGCACCGTCAGTTCCCCGTACACCCGCAGCGCCTCCGCGGTGTCCCCCGCCCGCAGCGCGCGCAGCCCCTCCTCCAGCTCCCCGGCCGAACGGTCCGCCAGCAACCGCTCCGGCCCCATCAGGTGCACCAGCCCCCCGTAGTCCAGTTCCACCAGCGAGCGCGGATGGAACTCCTCCAGCCACCGCCCGATCAGCTCCGCCCCCCGCACCAGCTCCCCGTCCGGCACCGCCTCGCGCAGCGCCCGGTAGGCCCGCGCCACCCGCCGGCGCGCCTGCGCCATCGGCACCAGGTAGAAGAGCGCCGCCGGCCGGCCGTCCCGCTCCCCTCCCCCCGACGGCTCCCTCCCGGGCTCCCTCCCGGGCTCCCCGCCGGGCGGCCCGCCGCCGGACAGGCCCCCGCCCTCCGCCCGACCGCCCGGGACGAAGCAGCGGTCCTCGTCCCCGAACGGCAGGAACCAGCGCACCGGCACCTCCCACCGGCTGGTCAGGATCCACGGCCGGGCGTCCGGGTGCTCGGCCCGCCAGCGCTCCCGGTCCGCCTCGGCGGCCTCCCGGACGGCCGGCGGCAGCGCGGTGTCCAGCAGCGCCACCGGCGCCCCGGCCCGCAGCTCCTCCAGCGCCTGCCAGCTGCGCAGCCTGGTCGCCCACGGGCAGACGTAGAGGACGCCGTCCACCACCCGCAGGAAGGCCCGCCCGCTCTCCCGCTCCGGCAGCGCCCGGGGCGTCCGGGCGGCCAGCTCCGCGAGCGCCTCCCGCTGCTCCTCCAGCACCGCCGCCGCGACCGGCTGCGCCGCCTCCCCCGCGTCCGGCCCGTGCTCCGCCGCGTAGGCCTGCCAGCGGGCCCGCTCGGGCTCCGGGTAGGCCGCCAGCGGCTCGTAGACCCGCAGGTGGGCGGCGTAGGGCGGTTGTACGGAGGTGCGTACGGCGGTCACGTCCTGCATGGTCGCACGGGCCGACCGGGCCCGGGAGGGCGCGGCCACGAACCGTTCGCGCCCGCACCGCGCACCCCCTCCCGTCTCACCCCTCGGACAACCGGCACAAGCTCGGACAAGAGGGCCTATCGGCGGCGCCCACCCGACTACGCTTCCCCTTAGGCGCCCGCACCACAGCAGCGGGCCTTCGATACTGGAGTCACCACAGTGACCGACGTACAGACCCCCGCCACGCACCCCGCACCCGGCGTGCTCAGCAGGATCTTCCGTACCGAACAGGACGGCGCCCCCGGCGACGGCCACGAGCAGGTCGTCCTCTGCCACGACCGCAGCTCCGGCCTGAAGGCCATCATCGCCATCCACTCCACCGCGCTGGGCCCGGCCCTCGGCGGCACCCGCTTCTTCCCGTACGCCTCCGAGGAGGCGGCGATGGAGGACGCGCTGAACCTGTCCCGCGGGATGTCCTACAAGAACGCGCTGGCCGGGCTGGACCTCGGCGGCGGCAAGGCCGTCATCATCGGCGACCCGAACAAGGACAAGAACGAGGCGATGCTCCGGGCCTACGGCCGCTTCGTGGAGTCGCTGCGCGGCCGCTACATCACCGCCTGCGACGTGGGCACCTACGTGCAGGACATGGACGTCATCGCGCGCGAGACCGAGTTCGTGACCGGCCGCTCGCCCGAGCACGGCGGCGCCGGCGACTCGTCGATCCTGACCGCCTTCGGCGTCTTCCAGGGCATGCGCGCCTCCGCCCAGGCCCGCTGGGGCCAGCCGACCCTGCGCGGCAAGCGGGTCGGCGTCGCGGGCGTCGGCAAGGTCGGCCACTACCTGGTCGGCCACCTGGTCGCGGACGGCGCCACCGTCGTCGTCACCGACCCCTTCGAGGCCGCCGTCAACCGCGTGCGCGCCGCCCACCCGGACGTGGAGGTGGTCGCCGACACCGCCGCCCTGTTCCAGGCCAAGCTGGACGTCTACGCCCCCTGCGCCCTCGGCGGCGCCCTGACCGACGGCGTGGTCGCCGCGCTCGGCGAGGCCGGCACCTCCATCGTGTGCGGCGCGGCCAACAACCAGCTGGCCCACGCCGGCGTCGAGAAGGACCTCGCCGACCGCGGCATCCTCTACGCGCCGGACTACCTGGTGAACTCCGGCGGCGTCATCCAGGTCGCCGACGAGATCGAGGGCTTCAACTTCGACCGGGCCAAGAACAAGGCCACCAAGATCTTCGACACCACCCTGGAGATCTTCACCCGGGCCGCCACCGACGGCGTCCCGCCGGCGGTCGCCGCCGACCGCCTGGCCGAGAAGCGGATGCGCGAGATCAGCGCGCTGCGCACGGTGCTGCTCCCGGGTGCCCGCCGCGGCTGATCCGGCCGTCGCCACCCGACCCCGGATGCGCGGGGGGCCGCCACCGTGGCCCCCCGCGCATCACGATGTGGAACCGGATTCTCACTTCTCCGGCCGAACGGGTGATCCGGGGTCCCCCTAGGGGGGATAATCAGTCCTGGAACGACGGACCCAAGACACCTCCGGACAGCGCGAAAATCGCCGCAAAACCTCCCTTGACCTGGAAAGACCTGGTCTCGGGTGCGGTCGGTGCGCGCCACGTCACACCAACGACGTACCGTCCAGCGGCGGAAACAGGTACCGTTAATGCTCCAAGGGACGGCTTCTCCCATTCGGGCAGGCCGGTCCTGATCATGAACACGTGTCAGACTCGGGGCCGTGAGCCCCATCGTTGAGGGGGTCGACCCATGGGGCGCGGCCGGGCCAAGGCCAAGCAGACGAAGGTCGCCCGCGAGCTGAAGTACAACAGCGGCGGGTTCGACGCTAACCGTCTGTCCAACGAGCTGGGCGTATCGCCGTCCGCTCCTTCGATCGAGCCGGAGCCGATCGAAGAGGAGGAGGACGACGACCCGTACGCGGAGTACGCCGCCCGCTACGCCGACCTCGACGACGAGGACGACAACGAGCCGGGCACCGGGGCCTCGCAGGCCTCCCGCCGCTCGTAACAGCAGCTCCACCGGACCGGTCCGGCGCCCGAGGCGCCGGACCGGTCTTCGGCGTGCCCTGCTACTCGCCCAGCTCACCGGACGGCCCGGCGTGGGCAGGAGTCTGCTCGGGGCTGGCCGGTAGGGCGCCCGTACGCGGGAGGGCCCCTCCGGACGTGCCGGAGGGGCCCTCTCGTCGTCAGGTCCGGGTCAGACCGTCCGGAAGCCCTCGTAGGCGTTGTAGAGGGCCGCGCCGCCCTCGTGCTCGTCGGTGCGCTCGACGATGTCGCCGAGCAGCCAGGACTCGACGCCGCGGTCCTCCAGGATCGACAGCACGGCGTCCACCGAGTGCGGCGGGACGACCGCGACCATGCCGACGCCCATGTTGAGCGTCTTCTCGATCTCCAGGGTGGCCACGTTGCCGACCTCGGCGACGGTCCGGAAGACCGGCAGCGGGGTCCAGGTGCCGCGGTCCAGGCGGGCGTGCAGGCCGGCCGGGACGACCCGGGCCAGGTTGGCCGCCAGGCCGCCGCCGGTGACGTGCGAGAAGGCGTGGACCTCGGTGGCGCGGGTGAGCGCCAGGCAGTCCAGCGAGTAGATCCGGGTCGGCTCCAGCAGCTCCTCGCCGAGCGTGCGGCCGAACTCCTCGACCTTGCGGTCCAGCTTCCAGCCGGCCTCGTTCAGCAGCACGTGGCGGACCAGCGAGTAGCCGTTGGAGTGCAGGCCGGAGGCGGCCATCGCGATCACCACGTCGCCGGCCCGGACCCGGTCCGCGCCGAGCAGCGCGTCGGCCTCGACGACACCGGTGCCGGCGCCCGCCACGTCGTACTCGTCCGGGCCCAGCAGGCCGGGGTGCTCGGCGGTCTCGCCGCCGACCAGGGCGCAGCCGGCCAGGGCGCAGCCCTCGGCGATGCCCTTGACGATCGCGGCGACCCGCTCCGGGACGACCTTGCCGACGCAGATGTAGTCGGTCATGAACAGCGGCTCGGCGCCGCAGACCACCAGGTCGTCCACGACCATGCCGACCAGGTCGTGGCCGATGGTGTCGTGCTTGTCCATGGCGGCCGCGATGGCCACCTTGGTCCCCACGCCGTCGGTGGCCGAGGCCAGCAGCGGCCGCTCGTAGTTCTTGAAGGCGGACGCGTCGAAGAGCCCGGCGAAGCCGCCGAGACCGCCGACCACCTCGGGGCGGTTGGCCTTCTTCACCCACTGCTTCATGAGCTCGACGGCGCGGTCGCCCGCCTCGATGTCGACACCGGCGGCGGCGTAGGTGGCGCCGTTCTGGTTGCTGGTCACTGCGGTGCGGCCCTCTCGGGTCAGGGGGGTGGTTCGGGAAGAGCGGGGGCGGAACGGCGGTGGGGCCCCGGTTCGCGGGACCCCACCGTGGATTCGTTACGGGCGGCGCAGCGCGTCGGCCGCGCCCGCCCCGCCGAGCAGCGACTGGACGCCGTCCAGGTCGCTGCCGCTGGTCGGCTTGCCGCGGACGGCCGGCGGCTGCTGGCCGCCCTTGATCTCGGCCTCCAGCAGGAGCTTGCCGAGCAGCGCCGGGTCCGGCAGCTCCATCGGGTACTCGCCGTCGAAGCAGGCCCGGCAGAGCTTGTCCTTGGGCTGCTTGGTGGCCTCGATCATGCCGTCGATCGAGATGTAGGAGAGCGAGTCGGCACCGAGGGTGCGGCCGATCTCCTCGATGGTCATGCCGTTGGCGATCAGCTCCGCGCGGGTGGCGAAGTCGATGCCGAAGAAGCAGGGCCACTTCACCGGCGGGGAGGAGATCCGGATGTGGACCTCGGCGGCGCCGGCCTCGCGCAGCATCTTCACCAGCGCGCGCTGGGTGTTGCCGCGGACGATCGAGTCGTCCACGACCACCAGGCGCTTGCCCTGGATGACCTCGCGCAGCGGGTTGAGCTTGAGGCGGATGCCGAGCTGGCGGATGGTCTGGCTGGGCTGGATGAAGGTGCGGCCCACGTAGGCGTTCTTCACCAGGCCGGAGCCGTACGGGATTCCGCTGGCCTCGGCGTAGCCGATCGCGGCGGGGGTGCCGGACTCGGGCGTCGCTATCACCAGGTCGGCCTCGACCGGGGCCTCCTTCGCCAGGCGGCGGCCCATCTCCACGCGGGAGAGGTGGACGTTGCGGCCGGCGATGGAGGTGTCGGGGCGGGCCAGGTAGACGTACTCGAAGACGCAGCCCTTGGGCTTGGCCTCGGCGAAGCGCGAGGTGCGCATGCCGTTCTCGTCGATGGCGATGAGCTCGCCGGGCTCGACCTCGCGGATGAAGGAGGCGCCGCAGATGTCGAGCGCCGCCGTCTCGGAGGCGACGACCCAGCCGCGCTCCAGCCGGCCGAGCACCAGCGGGCGGATGCCCTGCGGGTCGCGGGCGGCGTAGAGCGTGTGCTCGTCCATGAAGACGAGCGAGAACGCGCCCTTGACCGAGGGCAGGACGAGCTTGGCCGTCTCCTCGATGGAGAGGTCCGGGTGGCCGGCGAGCAGGGCCGTCACCAGGTCGGTGTCGTTGGTCGCCGCGGTCCGGCCGGAGCGCGAGACGTGCTCCTCGCCGGGCAGTTCGGCGACCATGGCCGCCAGTTCGGCGGTGTTCACCAGGTTTCCGTTGTGCCCGAGGGCCAGCGAACCGTGGACGGTCGCCCGGAAGGTCGGCTGGGCGTTCTCCCAGACCGAGGAACCGGTGGTCGAGTAGCGGGCGTGTCCGACGGCGATATGCCCGTGCAACGACCCCAGGGAGGCCTCGTCGAAGACCTGGGAGACGAGTCCCATGTCCTTGAAGACGAGAATCTGGGAGCCGTTGCTCACTGCGATGCCCGCGGATTCCTGACCGCGGTGCTGCAGGGCGTAAAGGCCGAAGAACGTGAGCTTGGCGACCTCCTCGCCGGGAGCCCAGACACCGAAGACGCCGCAAGCGTCCTGGGGGCCTTTCTCACCGGGAAGAAGATCGTGGTTGAGTCTTCCGTCACCACGTGGCACGCCTTCGAGTCTAGGGCAGTTGGCACAGGCTTCCGGAACCCGGGATGCCGGGTTTGTCGGACGATCGGTGAGTAACGCGCGTAGACAAAACCCCTTACGGGGCGGGGATTTCGGCCGGCCGGAATTCCCCCCGGCGGCGGTTGGCCTTGTGGTTCGCGCCTGTTGGGGAGTTCCGTGTGCGGAGCGGGGGGTGTCGGCGGGCGGACGAACGTGAGCCTGCTCACCCGGCGTTCACGCGGGCTTCACGCGGCCGGAATCGCGCGGCCTCGCGCGGCCTCAGGCGGCTTCACGCGGCCTCGCGCCGTCTCGCGCGGCCTCAGGCGGCTTCACGCGGCCGGAAGGAGCAGGCCCCAGGCCGCCGGGTGCACCGTCCAGGTCCGGGCGCGGACCGGGCCGACCGGGTGGCCGTCCGCCTCGTAGCCGAAGCCGCGGCCGACCACCGAGACGCTCGCCGCCCGGGCGCGCACCAGGGCGCCGGAGGCCCGGACCACGACCTCCATCTCCCCGGTCCCGTCCGAGGCGCCGGACGGCAGGGTGACCTGGACCAGCCGGACCGGCCGGTGGACGTCGGCGAGCAGCCGGCCGTCGGCCTCGACCCGGACCCTGGGGTTGTGGTCGGTGCTCTCCGGGGTGAGTGCGTTCGCCTGCTCGGCCGCAGCCAGTTTCGCCCATAGCGAACGCCAGCCACCCGTACGGCCCCCCGTCCAGCGCGTCCCGCCGCCGGTGATCCGCACCCCGCCCAGGGCCACCCCGCCCCCGTCGTCGACCAGCAGGTCCAGCCGGCGGGCCGCACCCGACAGCACCGCTCGCGCGGCCCGGACCGGCTCCCCCGGCACACCCAGCGCGCGGGCCGTCGCCAGCTCCTCCGCGCGGCCGACCGGAACCATCCCCACCGGTTCCGTGCCCAGCTCACGCTGCCGGTGCAACGCCTGCAGCACCCGCTGCAGGGCAAGATCAGAACCGATCACCACCGGTCGCCTCCGACCCCGGTGCGAAAGCACCCGGTCGAGTTCGGACGTGCTCTCCGGATAGACCACCTTCACGTCCGCACCCCCGCAGAGCACGTCCTTCGCGATCCGCACCGACTCGCCGTCGGTCCGCCGGGCCACCGGGTCGAGCAGCAGCAGGAGCGGCTCGGGGCCGCCGGTAGCAGGCGTGGACAGGGACGACACGACCGGTCCTTCCTCAGGTAATCTCTCGGTGCAAGAGCCCCTTGCGCCATTGCGCCAGGGGCTTCGTCTATCTCGGGGCAGACTGCGGCCTACGCAGGATGCCCCAACCGGAAGGGGTGTACGCCTGTGCCGGCACTCGTGCTCGTTGGCGCTCAGTGGGGGGACGAGGGCAAGGGGAAGGCCACCGACCTCCTCGGCGGCTCCGTGGACTACGTCGTCCGCTACCAGGGCGGCAACAACGCCGGTCACACGGTGGTCATCGGCGACCAGAAGTACGCCCTGCACCTGCTCCCTTCCGGCATCCTCAGCCCGAACGTCACGCCGGTGATCGGCAACGGCGTCGTGATCGACCCGGCCGTGCTGCTCTCCGAGCTGGCCGGCCTGAACGAGCGCGGCATCGACACCTCCAAGCTGCTGGTCTCGGGCAACGCCCACCTGATCACGCCGTACCACCGCACCCTGGACAAGGTCACCGAGCGCTTCCTCGGCAAGCGCCGGATCGGCACCACCGGCCGCGGCATCGGCCCGACCTACGCGGACAAGATCAACCGCGTCGGCATCCGGGTCCAGGACCTGTTCGACGAGTCGATCCTGCGCCAGAAGATCGAGGCGGCGCTGCACGACAAGAACCAGGTCCTGGTCAAGCTGTACAACCGCCGCACCATCCCGGCCGACCTGGTGGTCGAGGAGTACCTGGGCTACGCGGAGAAGATCAAGCCCTTCCTCGCCGACACCACCCTCGTCCTGGACGAGGCGCTGAAGGCGGACAAGGTCGTCCTGCTGGAGGGCGGCCAGGGCACCCTGCTCGACGTCGACCACGGCACGTACCCCTTCGTGACCTCGTCGAACCCGACCGCGGGCGGCGCCTGCACCGGCGCCGGCATCGGGCCCACCAAGATCGACCGGGTCATCGGCATCCTGAAGGCCTACACCACCCGCGTCGGCTCCGGCCCGTTCCCGACCGAGCTGTTCGACGCGGACGGCGAGGCCCTGCGCCGGATCGGCGGCGAGCGCGGTGTCACCACCGGCCGTGACCGCCGCTGCGGCTGGTTCGACGCCGTGATCGCGCGCTACGCGACCCGGGTCAACGGCCTCACCGACTTCTTCCTCACCAAGCTCGACGTGCTGACCGGCTGGGAGCAGATCCCGGTCTGCGTCGCGTACGAGATCGACGGCAAGCGGGTCGAGGAGCTCCCCTACAACCAGTCCGACTTCCACCACGCCAAGCCGATCTACGAGACGCTGCCGGGCTGGACCGAGGACATCAGCAAGGCCAAGTCCTTCGCCGAGCTGCCGAAGAACGCCCAGGCGTACGTGAAGGCGCTGGAGGAGATGTCCGGCGCGCCGATCTCCGCCATCGGCGTCGGCCCGGGCCGTGACGAGACGATCCAGATCAACTCGTTCATCTGAGCCAGGCCGCCAGGCACGTCGTAGGCCGGGCGCTTCGAGGGCCCCGTGGGATCCGTCCCGCGGGGCCTTTGCTCTGCCCCGGTCGGGCATTTTGTACTAGTGCAGATATCTCTTGCGTCTAGTGCAGAGCGGCGCTACGTTCGGCCCATGACCGCGAAGCTGCCCTCCCCCGTCACCCTCACCGGCCGCCACATCCGCCTGGAGCCGCTGGAGCGCCGTCACCTCGCCGACCTCTGGGCCACCGTCGGCTCCGACCCCGAGGTCTGGCGCTGGATCCTCGTCCACGTCCCCACCTCGGAGGACGAGCTGGGCGCGCTCCTCGACGTCCGCACCGCCGAGGCGGCGGCCGGGGAGTCGGTGTACTTCACCGCCGTCGACCTCACCACCGGCCGGGCCGTCGGCATCACCGGCTACCACGACTTCAGCGCCGAGAACGAGTACCTGGAGATCGGCGGCACCTGGTACGCCCGCTCGGTCTGGCGCACCGCCGTCAACACCGAGGCCAAGCTGCTGCTGCTCACCCACGCCTTCGAGGAGCTCGGCATGGGCCGCGTCTTCTGGAAGACCGACGCCCTCAACGAGCGCTCCCGCAACGCCGTCCTGCGCCTCGGCGCCCGATTCGAGGGCATCCACCGCCGCGACCGCCTCCGCCCCGACGGCACCTGGCGGGACAGCGCCTACTTCGCGATGCTCGCCGACGAGTGGCCGGCCGCCAAGTCCCGCCTGGTGGACCGCCTTTCCCGCGGCTGAGAACGCCTCGGGCGGCTGGAAGGGCGGCGGTGCCGCACACCCGCTCCGGGCGAGCACCGGCTTGCCGTCGGAAGCCGGCCGGCAATCCGCCGCCACACCTCCGGTGGTGTGCCGCCGCTATTTCCGTTCTCCGGTGACGGAATGGCCCGCCGCGATACCGCGCTTCGCCGGGCGGTGTTCCCGGGGCTGGAGGTTGACCAGCCAGACCAGCCAGCCGACGAAAAGGACGGCGAGGAGGAGTGCGGACAACGCGGCGACGAGAAGCGCATTCACCGGGATGCGGAAATGCGGTGGGAAGGACGGGGATGGTGGGGAAGGCGGAGAGGCGTGGGAAGGGGCATGGCTGTCTCCGGTCGTTGATGTTCGGGCGCCGTGACCATGCATCTGGTGTGTAATTACGGCTGATTGACGACTGTTTAGGCGGCAACAAGTCAGCGAGTGACACGACGACCATAGGGTCAGGGTGCCAGAGTTGCTACCGAGCGAGAGAACGTTCACTCCATCGTGGGGTATCCCCCAATTCGGTAGCTAGGGCCCGGTATGCGCGGCACACTTCACCGGAAGCATCGACCGCAGCCGCGACCCGGAGAAGAGAGTCATGCCACCCCGCTTGTCGCCGACCGTGCGCCAGCAGCGCCTCGGAATCGAGTTGCGCAAGATGCGCGAACGCGTGGGCGTGACGCCCAAGACCCTGGCCGCGACCATCGGCACCGACCTGCCCAAGATCTCCCAGATGGAGAACGGCAAGTCGGGCATCAGCGCCGACCGGTTGCGGACCTGGGCGCGCACCTGCGGCTGCAAGGACGGCCCGTACCTGGACGCACTGCTCGCGATGACGCAGGACCGGCGCAAGTACTGGTGGGACAGCTACCGGGGCCGGCTGCCCAACGAGATCATCGACATCGCGGAGATGGAGCACCACGCCTCCTCCCTGTCCATCCTCAACAGCACCTTCATCCCCGGCCTGTTGCAGACCCCGGAGTACGCCGCCGCGGTGTTCGAACGCCTCCCCCCGCAGTACCAGCAGGAGGCGGAGGCCCGGAGGGAATTCCGGATTCGGCGCCAGCAGATCTTCGACGACCGTCCGAAGCCGTACAGCGCATTCCTCCACGAGTCCGCGCTGCGCATGCAGTTCGGCGGTCCGGAAGTGCTGCGCGAACAGTTGCTGAGCCTGCTGGAGAATTCCGAGCGGCCCGGGGTGGAGATCCGGGTGATCCCGTTCAGCGTCCCCACCTACACGGGATCCGGGGAGAGCCTGTACCTCGCCCGCGGGCCTGTCCCGGAGCTCGACACCGTCCAGATCGACCTCTCCCACGGGCCGAAGTTCGTGCACTCCGAAGCGGAATTGGACTCCTACCGCCGGATCAAGGAGAGGACCGCGATGATCTCGCTGGAGCCGGACGAGTCCCGGGAGTTCATCTGGACCTTACGGAAAGACTTCTCATGAGCAGTTGGCGCAAGGCCTCGGCCAGCGGCGAGAGCGCCGACTGCGTCGAGGTCAGGGCCGCGGGCGGGCTGGTGGAGATCCGCGAGTCGGACCGGCCCGAGGTGGTCGTACGGACCACGCCGCGCAAGTGGGCCGCCTTCGTCCGCGGGGTGAAGGCCGGGGAGTTCGACCGGTACGGCGACCTCACCCGGCCGTGACACCGGCCCCGGCGGCGGCCGGGCACCGGCCCGGCGGCAGCTGAGACACCGGCCCCGGAAGCGGCCCCCGACGCCCGCCCGGCGGCGACCGTCCCGGCCCGCGGCGGCGGTAGGCTTGGCAGCCCACAGTGGACCCCTGCGCCTGGCACAGCACTCCGGGTGGGGTGCGCGTGCGGGAGAAATCGGAGCATCCGAGGATGGCTCGGCACCTGATCACCAGCGCCCTTCCCTACATCAACGGGATCAAGCACCTGGGCAACATGGTCGGGTCCATGCTCCCGGCGGACGTCTACTCCCGCTACCTGCGACAGCGCGGCCACGAGGTGCTGTTCATCTGCGCCACCGACGAGCACGGCACCCCCGCCGAGCTGGCCGCGAAGGACGCCGGGCTGCCGGTCGCCGAGTTCTGCGCCCGGGCGCACGACGCGCAGAAGGCGGTGTACGACGGCTTCGGGCTCTCCTTCGACCACTTCGGCCGCAGCTCCTCGCCGCAGAACCGGGAGATCACCCAGGAGATCGCCCGCGAGCTGCAGCGCAACGGCTTCATCGAGGAGCGCGCGATCCGCCAGGTGTACTCCAACGCCGACGGACGCTTCCTGCCGGACCGCTACATCGTCGGCACCTGCCCGCACTGCGGCTACGACAAGGCCCGCGGCGACCAGTGCGAGAACTGCACCCGGGTGCTGGACCCGACCGACCTGCTGGAGCCGCGCTCGGCGATCAGCGGCAGCGCCGACCTGGAGGTCCGGGAGACCAGGCACCTGTTCCTGCTGCAGTCGAAGCTGACCGACGAGGTCGAGGAGTGGGTCGCCGCCCACGGCGACGACTGGCCGGTGCTGGCCTCCTCGATCGCCCGCAAGTGGCTGACCGAGGGCCTGCAGGACCGCGCCATCACCCGCGACCTGGAGTGGGGCGTCCCGGTGCCGGCCGACGTGTGGCCCGAACTGGCCGCCGAGGGCAAGGTGTTCTACGTCTGGTTCGACGCCCCGATCGAGTACATCGGCGCCACCAAGGAGTGGGCGGACGCGGCCCCGGCCGGGCAGCCCCGGGACTGGAGGTCCTGGTGGTACGAGGCCGACGCGACCGTCCGCTACACCGAGTTCATGGGCAAGGACAACGTCCCGTTCCACACGGTGATGTTCCCGGCGACGATCCTCGGCTCGCGCCGCCCGTGGAAGAAGGTCGACTACGTCAAGGCCTTCAACTGGCTGACGTACTACGGCGGGAAGTTCTCCACCAGCCAGAAGCGCGGCATCTTCAGCGACGTCGCGCTGGAGCTGCTCCCGGCCGACTACTGGCGCTACTTCATGATGGCCCACGCCCCCGAGTCCGACGACTCCAGCTTCACCTGGGACCTCTTCGCCTCGGTGGTCAACAAGGACCTCGCCGACACCCTCGGCAACTTCGTCAACCGGGTGCTCACCTTCAGCCGCAAGCGCTTCGGCGACGACGTCCCCGGCGGCCACCCGGCGGGCGAGGCCGAGCAGCGCCTCGGCGAGCAGGTCGCCGGGCTGCTCGCCGAGTACGAGGCCCAGCTGGACGCGCTCAACTTCCGCAAGGCCGCGCAGGCGCTGCGCGCGCTGTGGAGCGCGGGCAACGCGTACCTGGACGAGAAGGCGCCCTGGCTGCAGGTGAAGACCGACCAGGACGCGGCGGCGCTGACCCTGCGCACCGCGATGAACCTGATCCACCTGTACGCGGTCGTGTCCGAGCCGTTCATCCCGACCGCGGCGGCGGCGATGCGCGGGGCCTTCGCGCTGCCCGCGGACTCCGCGGCCGCCACCTGCCGCTGGGTCGGCCCGGAGGAGGCGCGCGCGCTGGACCTGGTGCCGGCCGGGACGGCGTTCACGGTGCCGCCGGTGCTGTTCGCCAAGATCACGGACGAGGACCTGGCCGCCTGGGCGACGCGCTTCGGCGGCTCGGAGGGCTGAGGTCCGTGGACGGAAGCGGGGCCCGGGGAGGCGATCCCCCGGGCCCCGCTCGCTATCGAGCGGTCTCCCCGGCCACCCAGTCCAGGTAGCCGGGGCTGCCGGCCACCACCGGCACGGCGATCACCTCGGGCGTCTCGTAGGAGTGCCGCTCGGCGACGAACGCGCCCAGCCGGTCCGCGAGTTCGGCCCGGGTCTTGAGGTCGATCCGCCACTCCTCGGCGTCCCGCACCTCGCCCTCCCACCAGTACACCGACCGGACGGGGTACACCTGGGCGCAGGCCGCCAGGCGCTCCCGGACCACGGCGGACGCCAGGGCCCGCGCCAGTTCCTCGCTCTCGTGGGTGGTCGTCACCACGACGAAGCGCTGCTCACCGACTGTCATGTTCCGACGGTATCCCGGAAGTCGGGCTGCCGGGGCGGCCCGGGAGTCGGGCTTCCCGGGCGGTTCTCCGTTGCGCGTCACATCGTAAATCTGCGATAGTTCGATACGTTCGACGCTTCGGGTCGGACGGACGACGGAAGGGGAGCCGCGTGAGTGACGTCGAGAGCCTGGGGCTGGGCCGGTTCGGGATCTACACCTTCGACTTCGAAGGCCTGCGCGCGAGCCGGATCAGGGACCACGCCCAGGAGTTGGAGGAGCTCGGCTGGCCCGCGCTCTGGGTCCCCGAGGGCATCGGGCGCGAGGCCTTCACCCACGCCGCCCTGCTGCTCTCCGCCACCCGGCGGATCCGGATCGCCAACGGCATCGCCCAGGTCTGGGGCCGCGAGGCCCGCCGCACCCACGGCGCCGCACTGCTCCTCGCCGACGCCCACCCGGACCGCCACCTGCTCGGGCTCGGCTACGGCGGCCTCGCCCGGCCCGGGGTCAAGCCGCTCGCCGTGATGGCCGGGTACCTGGACGAGCTCGACGCCCTCGACGCCGACCCCCACAACCCGGCCCCGGCCGCCCCGGTCCGACGGGTCCTCGCCGGGTACGGCCCGAAGATGCTCGAACTCGCCCGCGACCGCTCGCTCGGCGCCCACACGTACCACGTCACCACCGCGCACACCGCGCAGGCCCGGGAGATCCTCGGCCCGGACGCCCTGCTCGCGGTCGAGCACGCCGTCCTGCTCGAAGCCGACCCCGAGGTCGCCCGCACCACCGCCCGCGAGCACCTGGCGCCCTACCTCGCGTCCCCGTACAACGCCGCCAAGTTCCGCCGGCTCGGCTACACCGACGAGGACTTCGCCGACGGCGGCAGCGACCGGCTGGTGGACGACCTGGTGTACTGGGGCGACCTCGACACCGTCGCCGCCAAGCTCCACGGCCAGCTGGCGGCCGGCGCGGACCACGTCGCCGTCCAGGTCATCGGCACCCCGCCCGGCGGCTCCGCCCTCCCGCACTGGCGCCGGCTGGCCGAGGCCCTGGTCTGAGCGCCGCTCCGGGACCCCGGGCCCCGCACCACCGCCGGTACCCTTCCTGACATGGATGCCGACCTGGTCACCGCCCTGCGGGCGATCGCGAACCCGACGCGACTGCAGCTGCTGACCTGGCTGCGCGACCCCGAACGCCACTTCCCGCTGGACGGCGCGATCGCCGACCCGCACGAAGTCGGCGTCTGCGTCAGCCACATCCAGGCCAAGGCCGGACTCGCCCAGTCCACCGTCTCCGCCTACCTCGCCGAACTCCAGCGGGCCGGGCTGGTCCGCGCCACCCGCATCGGCAAGTGGACCCACTACCGCCGCGACGAGGCGGCCATCGCCACCCTGCTCAGCACCCTCGGCCACACCCTCTGACCACCGGGGCCCCCACGTCGGCCCGGCGGCCGCGGCGGCCTCGGCCGCCGGGTCGGGTGCGGTGACTCAGGCCTTGCGGGCCGTGTGGACGGTCATCGCGGAGAGGTAGAAGGCGTCCCGGCGGTGGAGGATGCCGGTGGGGGCGTCCTCGTCGAGCAGGGCTTCGAGGGTGCCGCGGTCCTCCGGCCGAAGGCTGTCGGCGAGCTGGTCGTGCAGCCGGCTGAGCTGGGTGCGCAGGTACTCGCGGGTGCCGCGGTCCAGCGGCGCGGGGCGGTCGACCAGGAAGGTACGGGTGCCGCTCGGGGTCAGGCCGGCCCGTTCCAGCATGGCCGGCCAGTCCTCGATCTCCTCGGTGCTGCCCGGCAGTTCGGCCCGCATGGTGCTGAAGCCGTCCTCGTGGACCGCGTCCAGCCGGGCCTGGAAGCCGGGCCGGCCGAGGCCGAAGTCGCGCGGCAGGAAGCGCGTCGCCAGGCCGCGTTCGGCGACCGCGAGCAGGCCGCCCGGCCGCAGCACCCCGGCGAGCGAGGTGAGCGCGGCCTGCTGGTCGCCCAGGTGGTGGATCGCGTTGCCGGACCAGATCAGGTCGGCCTCGCCGAGCTTGTCGAACTCGGCGGGCAGATCGGCCTGTTGGGTGCCGAGCCGACCGCCCGAGCGGGTCCGGGCGCGCTCCAGCAGGGCGGCCGACTGGTCGACGGCCACCACCTCGGCGGCCGGGAAGACCCCGGCCAGCAGTTCGGCGATCACCCCCGGTCCGCTGCCGACGTCGAGGACCCGCCGCACGCCGGCGGCCGCGCCGTCCGTACGGTCCGTGCCGCTCGTGCCGTCCGCGACGCCCGTCCCGCTCGCCCCGGCGCCGTACAGGCCGGACAGCCAGCGGGCGGCCTCGGTGACGGCGTCGGCGCGCAGGTCTGCCTCGTGCTCCAGGTGCGCGGCGAGCGCGTCCCAGTCGAAGTCGGCGGCCGGGACGTGGCCGTGCCCGTGCTGGTGGCCGGCGCCGTGCTGCTGCTGCTGGTGGTGGTGAGAGGTCATGTCCCTTGTCTCCGTTCGTTGTTGACGAAAAGCCTGCCGCCTCAGGCGGGCACCCCGGCGCCGGACGCGCGGTGGGCGGCGACCGCCCGTCCGAGATCCTCCACCGCCAGGCTGCGTCCGACCGCGAAACAACGGCAAGCTTTGTTGCCACCCCAGCAAACAGCTGCCGCTCACCCGCCGGTGCGCCGCCAGTACGAGCGGGTCGCCACCACCAGCGCGACCCCGTACCCGGCGAACGCGAACATCCCCACCCAGGAGATCTGCAGCGCCTGCTCGGCCGTGGCGAGCTCGCCCGCCCTGATCCGGATCACCCCGGTCGTGCACAGCGCCAGGTAGCCGATCCCGACCAGCCCGTACGGCGCCAGGGTGGCCGCGCCCAACAGCGCCGGGGTGAGCGGCAGCCAGCGCGGGACGCGGCGGCCGCGCAGCGGCAGGGTCCAGCGCGGGAAGACCTGCCCCCACGGCCGGACCAGCCCCCACAGCAGGAACACCCCGACCGCCGCGAGCAGCACGGTGCCGTCCAGCCCCCAGCGCTCCAGGGCCAGCCAGAGCCCGGAGGAGCCGTTGCGCACGTAGTCGGCGTACATCCGGTCACCGCTGATCCCGGCGAAGCTGCCGCCGAGCGCCCAGACCAGCTTCATCACCACGTACGGCAGGAAGGCCAAGGTGCCTGCCCAGGCCGCGAGTTGGACGGTGGCCGGGGCCGCCGAGGGGGCCGGCACCGTTCGCCTCGCCCGGCCGCCCGGCCGCTCGCCCCGGGCGGCACCGGCCAGCAGCACCGCCCCGACCGCCGCCAGCACCCGGAGCACCGTGTCGGGGACGCTGTCCACCGCCTGCCCGAACAGCAGCGTCACCGTGTCCATCAGCAGGCCCCAGGCCGCCACCGCGGTCAGCCCGCACAACCCCCACAGGCCCCGCCGCAGCCCCGCCGACACCCGCGGCCGCCCCGCCGCCCACCCGGCCCCGGCCGCCGCCAGCCCCACCCCGGCGACCACCCACCCCAGCCAGCCGGCACCGAACAGCGCCGTCCCACTGCCCGCGCACCCCAGCCCGAACCCCGCGTAGCCGACGCCCCACCCGGCCACCGCCCGCCCGTCCCGCACCCACCCGCGCTTCACCATGGCCCCAGGCTCACCCGCCCCACCCGCCCCCGGCCTCAGCCCCCACGACGATCCCGCTCCCCCACGCGAGGGATCCGGGGCGAACGGCACGGCACGAGGCGATGCGGCGCACCACACTGACGTCATGAAGACCATCACGCGGCGCGAACTCGCGGCGCGGTCCGAGGCCGTCCTCGACGACGTCGAAGCCGGCGAGATCTACCGCATCACCCGCAACGGAACCGAGATCGCCGAGGTCCGGCCGATGAGCGACCGGCCGATGAGCAACCGCCGACGATTCGTCCCCGTGGACGAGCTGCACCGCACGTGGCAGAGCGCACCCACGGTCGACGGGGCGCAGCTGCGGGCCGAGGCCGACGCCTTCTACGGCTCCGACGACCGGGTCGGCGGCGACGACCCGTGGGAGCGCGCCCGCCCGGCCGGGGTGGCCGGGCGGGCGGGAAGGCCGGGGCCGGTGCTATCCCCGGGGGGCGGCGAAGCAGTGGACGGTGACGGTGCGGCCGGAGGGCCAGCGCTGGTCGCCGCTGCCGAGGTGGGTCCAGCCGAGGCGGCGGTAGAGGGCCACGGCCGCGGTGTCGGTGGCCAGGACGTCGAGGACGGGGTGCAGGCCGAGCGCCCGCGCGTGCGCCACGGCGTCCGCGAGGAGTCGCGCGCCGATGTGGTGGCCGCGCGCCCCGGGGGCGACGTAGAGCCGGCCGATCACGGCGGTGAGCTCCGGACGGCCGCCGGTGCGGTGGCTCCACAGGGCGGGGGCGAGGTCGTCCGGGGCGCTGCGGGCGAGGCCGACGTGTCCGGTGAGCCGGCCCTCGGACTCGGCGACCCAGGCGGCGAGCAGGCCGCCCGGGGTGAGCCAGTCGGCGGGGCGGTCGGGCCAGTCGGCGGGGTAGCCGTCGGCGCGGTGGACGTCGCCCAGCACCCGGACGCAGTCGGCGAGGTCGTCGCCGCGGCGCGGTCTGACCAGCACTCCCGCCCGGGCCTGTCGAGAGCCGGACGCGACGACGTCGGCGCGTTCTTCTAGGTCTGCCATGCCGGTACGTTACCGGCCGGCCCTCACCGTCGCAGCAGGTCGACGACCCCGGTGAGGTCCTCCTCGCCGCTGCCGACCTCCAGCCGACGCTCCATCAGCCGGAAGTAGGGTTCCAGCAGCTCGGCGCTCACGCCCTGCTCCTCGGCGGTGCGCAGCAGGGTGCCCTTGCCCGCCACCTGCATCGCCAGGTTGGACACCACGCCCTTGGTGTAGTCGCCGCTCTCCAGCCGCGCCGCGGTGCCGGCGATGAACCCGGTCATCGCGGTGACGTAGTCGCTGAGCAGCGGCGCGAGGTCGCCCGGCGCGACCGCCTCGCCGCGGACCAGCGCGAAGGCGTGCGAGACGCCGGCGAACATGCCGTACATCGCGCTGAGCAGCGCCACGTCGTGCAGGGCCGCGTACCCGGCGTCCTCGCCCACGTAGCGGGTGCCGGCCGGGGCGGCGAGGGCCGTCCGGTGCTCCTCGAACAGCGCGGGCGAGCCGCTGTAGAAGACGTACGGTCCGGCCGCCGGGACGCCGATCATCGGCGGGACGGCCATGATGCCGCCGTCCAGGTAGCGGGCGCCGCGCCGTTCGGCCCAGGCGGCGCGGGCGCGGGCCTGGTCGGGGGTGCTGGTGACCAGGTTGACCAGGTCCTTGCCGGTCAGGTCGACGTCGGCCAGCGCCTCGGCCACGGAGTCGTCGTCGAGCAGGCAGACGACGACCAGGCGGTTCGCCGCGACGGCCTCGGCGGCGGTGGCGGCGACGACGGCGCCGCGGCCGACGAGCGCGTCGGCGCGGGCGGCGGTGCGGTTCCAGACGGTCAGCGGGTGCCCGGCGGTGAGCCAGGCCCCGGCCAGGGCGGCGCCCATGGCGCCGAGTCCGAGCAGGGTCAGCGGGGTGGGCGGGTTCTCGGTCACGTTCTCGGCTGCGTTCTCAACACGGTTGTTCGTCACGGGAATCAGCCTCCGCGCCGCCCCCGGAAACGATCAAGTACGCACTTCGAAGTGGGTGGTTACCCTGGGGTCAGTATCCAGGTCGGAGCGTCGGGAGGGGTGGGCATGGCGACCGTGCCGAGGCCGGGGGCGTACGTCTGCGGGATCGACGCCGCGATGGACGTGATCGGCGGCAAGTGGAAGGTGCTGATCCTCTGGGCGCTGGACGAGCACGGGAGCTGCCGGTTCGGCGAACTGCGCCGCCAGGTGCCGGGGATCACCGAGAAGGTGCTGGCCGCGCACCTGCGCGAGCTGGAGACGGACGGCATCGTGCACCGGGAGGCGTACGACGAGGTCCCGCCCCGGGTCGAGTACACGCTGACCGAGGTGGGGCGGCACCTCAACGCGGCGCTGGGGCCGCTGGGCGCGTGGGGCCGGGAGCACGTCCTGGGCGGCGCGCCCCACCCGGCGTGAGGCGCCCACCCGGTCGTGACGCGCGTCAGGCGATCGCGGCCGAGACCACCGCGGCCACCGCGATGTTGCAGCTGGCCGACACCCACACTGCCGGGTGCGGCTCCGGCTCGACCAGGATCGCGCCGAGCTTGCCCGGCGTCAGCAGGTCCACCAGCCAGAAGGCGACGGCCATCAGCACCAGTCCGAGCACGCCGTAACAGGCCGTCGAGACAAGGCCCTTGGCGAAGTCGGCGTAGGTGTAGACGATCGCGGTGAAGACGATGCCGCCGATGCCGAGCAGTGCGGAGCTCAGCAGGACGGCGGCGTTGCGGTTGCGCTCGACCCAGATCTGGTGGCCGAGCCTGCCGGGCGTCAGCAGGTCCACCAGCCCGACGCCGAGGAGCAGCAGCACCACCCCGAGGGCGCCGTACGCCGCTGCCGCGCCGAGCCCGTGCAGGATGTCGTTCATCGTGGTTCCAGCCCCCGGTCCACTCTCGCCGTGCACCCCGACCGGCTGGTCAGGGCCCCTCGACCGGCCTGGTCAAGGGTTGGCAAAAGATACCCCACGCGGGTGAGAGCGGGACCGGGATCCGGAATCCGGGGACGGGTCAGTCCTCCTCGTGCGTCAGGTGGTCGACGCAGGCCGCGACGGCCAGCAGCAGGCCGGTGTCCGCGCCGTCGGCGATCTCCACCCCGTAGGTGTCCCGGATCCGGAACCACTTGCGGCTGATCCGGGCCAGCTCGTCGCCGTGGTCGTCCTCGATCCGGTAGTCCTTGTCGATGAGGTTGCCGTGGATCTTCAGCTCGCCGCCGGAGGCCAGGTCCACCAGGTACTTGTCGCGGAACGGGGTGAACAGCTTCTCCCGGACGGTCGCGATCACCTCGCCGTCGGCGTCCTCGATCTTCATCGCGTCGCGGACGGTGAGCATCTTCTCCTTCACCACCGCGACCACCCGGTCCTGGGCGTCCCGCAGCTCGAAGGTGTGCCGCAGCCGCAGCACCTTGCCGTCCACCAGGTAGGCCTTGTGCCCCCGGTCGTCCTCGATCCAGTAGTCGTCGCCGATCGCGAACAGCTTCTCCCTGACCAGATACCGCACCGCGGGACCTCCTCCGTGTTGGCGTCGACCCCCATTCGACCCCGAGCCCCCACCCGCCGAAAAGCACCGCCACGAAGCATCGCCGCCGAGCACCGCCCCGGAGCACCGCTACCAACCACCGCCGCCGCCCACCCGAGGGAAAGCCCGTCGCGCGGCCGCCCCCGGTGGCGTTCAATACCGCCATGCGCCCCGATCCCACCACCACCCCGCTGCGCAGCGAGCGCCTGGACCTGCTGCCGATCGCCCCCGGTCACGCCGAGGAGTTGGCGGCCGCGCTCGCCGACCCGGCCCTGCACGCCTTCACCGGCGGCCGCCCGGCCACGGCGGAGGAGATGCGCGCCCGCTGCGCCCGGCTGGCCGCGGGCTCCCCCGACCCGGCCGAGCGCTGGGGCAACTGGGTGCTGCGGCTGCGCGCCGACGGCGTCCTCACCGGCTACGTGCAGGCCACCGTCGGCCCCGAGGAGACCGAGCTGGCCTGGGTGGTCGGCACCCCGTGGCAGCGCCGCGGCCTGGCCGTCGAGGCCGCCCGCGCCCTGCTCGACCACCTGACCGCCGCCGGCGTCACCACGGCCGTCGCCCACATCCACCCGGACCACCGCGCCTCCGCCGCCGTCGCCCGCACCCTCGGCCTGCGCCCCACCGCCCGTACCCAGGACGGCGAGACCCGGTGGCAGGCCGACCTCACCCGGCCGGACTTCTTCCCGAACGTCGCCGGTCTGACCGCCGAGTACGCCGCCCGGCTGACCACCCTGGTCGAGGAGTGCCACCCGGTGCTCGCGGACGAGGGGATGGCCGCGGTCCAGTCGCTGCTGGCCGAGCGCGGGGTGGGCGTGATCCCCGCGATCATGGTCACCAAGGCCCTGCTCGGCTGGGCCGGGACCTCCCTCCGCACGGCCCGCGAGATCGTCGAGCTGAGCGAGGCCCGCACACCGACCTTCTGAACCCCGTACGCCAGGAACCCGGTACGCCAGGAATGCGGACACCGGGCGTGCGGTTTGATGGGGTTATGGCATCTCGTGCACGTGTACGCGCCCCCGAGCTGGTCGGGGCAGGCGGTTGGCTGAACACCGGCGGCAAGGAGCTCACGCTCGCCGACTTCCGGGGCAAGATCACCATCCTGGATTTCTGGACCTTCTGCTGCATCAACTGTCTGCACGTCCTGGACGAGCTCCGGGAGCTGGAGGAGAAGCACCGCGACACCGTGGTGATCGTCGGGGTGCACTCACCGAAGTTCGTGCACGAGGCCGACCACCAGGCCGTGGTGGACGCCGTCGCCCGGTACGAGGTGCACCACCCGGTGCTGGACGACCCGGCGCTGGTCACCTGGAAGCAGTACGCCGTGCGGGCCTGGCCGACGCTGGTGGTGATCGACCCGGAGGGCTACGTGGTCGCCCAGCACGCCGGTGAGGGGCACGCCCACGCGATCGCCCGGCTGGTGGAGGAGCTGGAGGCCGAGCACGCCGCGAAGGGCACGCTGCGCCGCGGCGACGGCCCGTACGTGGCGCCGGAGCCGACCGCGGGGGACCTCAAGTTCCCGGGCAAGGCCGTCCGGCTGCCGAACGGCCACTTCCTGGTCGCCGACTCCGGCCACCACTCGCTGGTCGAGCTGGCCGAGGACGGCGAGACGGTGGTGCGCCGGATCGGTGACGGGGAGCGCGGTCTGGTGGACGGCACCAGCCCCCGGTTCAGCGAGCCGCAGGGCCTCGCGCTGCTGCCGGAGGGCTCGGAGTACGACGTGGTCGTCGCCGACACCGTCAACCACGCCCTGCGCGGTCTGCGGCTGGCGGACGGCAGCGTGACCACGCTGGCCGGCACCGGCCGCCAGTGGTGGCAGGGCTCGGCCACCGAGGGCCCGGCCCGCGAGGTGGACCTGTCCTCGCCGTGGGACGTCGCCTGGTTCGACGGCCGGGTGTGGATCGCGATGGCGGGCGTGCACCAGCTGTGGGCGTACGACCCGACGACCGGCACGGTCGGCGTCGCGGCCGGCACCACCAACGAGGGCCTGGTGGACGGGCCGGCCGCCGAGGCCTGGTTCGCCCAGCCGTCCGGTCTGGCGGTCTCCGCGGACGGCGAGCGGCTCTGGGTCGCCGACTCCGAGACCTCCGCGCTGCGCTCGGTTTCACGTGAAACAGGGGCGGTCACCACCGCCGTCGGCACCGGCCTGTTCGACTTCGGCCACCGGGACGGCGCCGCCGAGCAGGCGCTGTTCCAGCACCCGCTGGGCGTCACCGTGCTGCCGGACGGCTCGGTGGCCGTCAGCGACACCTACAACCACGCGCTGCGCCGCTACGACCCGGCGACCGGCGAGGTCAGCACGCTGGCCACCGATCTGCGCGAGCCCTCCGGGGCGGTGCTGGTGGACGAGGACATCGTGGTGGTCGAGTCGGCCCGGCACCGGCTGACCAGGCTGCGGCTCCCGGAGGAGGCGGTCCGGGTCGAGTCGGTGGCGCACCGCACCCAGCGCGCGGCCACCGAGGTCGCGCCGGGCGCCTTCCGGCTGGACGTGGTCTTCTCGGCGCCGAGCGGCCAGAAGCTGGACGAGCGCTACGGCCCGTCCACCCGGCTGCTGGTCAGCTCGACCCCGCCCGAGCTGCTGGTCTCCGGCGCGGGCGCGGACAGCGACCTCTCCCGCGAGCTGGTGCTCTCCGACGAGGTCACCGAGGGCGTGCTGCACGTCTCGGCGATGGCGGCCTCCTGCGACGACGACCCGGAGATCGAGTACCCGGCCTGCCACGTGCACCAGCAGGACTGGGGCGTGCCGGTGAAGCTGGTCGCCGACGGCGCCCGCCGGCTGCCGCTGGTCCTGGCCGGGATGGAGTAGCCCCCGCGGCCCGCGATAACGACGGGGCCCGGCGGACGACCGTTCGTCCGCCGGGCCCCGTCGCGTCAGGCCCGTAACGGCGCGCCCGTCGCGCCCGTCGCGTCGGGCCGAGGCCTCAGCCCTCCAGGAACGCCTTCAGCGCGCTGGCCAGCAGGTACGGGTCCTCCGCGCCGCACAGCTCGCGGGCCGAGTGCATGGACAGCGCCGCGATGCCGCAGTCGACCGTCTTGATGCCGAGGCGCGCCGCCGTGATCGGGCCGATGGTCGTACCGCAGGGCATGGCATTGTTGGAGACGAAGCTCTGCCAGGGCACGCCCGCCCGCTCGCAGGCGGCCGCGAAGACCGCCCGGCCGACGCCGTCGGTGGCGTAGCGGTTGTTGACGTTGACCTTGAGGATCGGCCCGCCGTTCGGCATCGGGTGGTGGCCCGGCTCGTGCCGCTCGGTGTAGTTCGGGTGGACGGCGTGGCCCATGTCCGAGGAGAGGCAGACGGTGCCGGCGAGGGCCCGGGCGCGGTCCTCGGTGGTGCCGCCGCGCGCGTGGATCGTGCGGTCCAGGACGTTGCCGAGCAGCGGGCTCTGCGCGCCGGTGTCGGACTCGCTGCCGGTCTCCTCGTGGTCGAAGGCGGCCAGCACCGGGATGTACGGCAGGCCGGCGGCGCCCTCGGCCGAGGCGACGGCGGCCAGCGCGGCGGTGGCCGCGTGCACCGAGAGCAGGTTGTCCAGGCGCGGGCCGGCCAGCAGCTCGCGGTCCCGGCCCAGGTAGGAGGCGGGCTGGACGTCGTGCGTCATGAGGTCCCAGCCGACCACGTCGTCGGCGGCCAGGCCGGCCCGCTCGGCGACGTAGGCGATCAGCGCGCCCTCGTCGACCGGGCCGAGGCCCCAGATCGGGGTGAGGTGGCGCTGCTTGTCGAGCTTCATGCCGTCGTTGACCTGGCGGTCCAGGTGGATGGCGAGCTGCGGCACGCGCAGCAGCGGCTCGTCCAGCTGGACGAGCCGCGCCGTTCCGTCCTTGAGCGCGAGTCTGCCGGAGATGCCGAGGTCCCGGTCCAGCCAGGTGTTCAGCGGCACGCCGCCGTAGATCTCCACCGCGACCTGGCGCCAGCCGGCCGAGCCGGTGTCCGGCAGCGGCTTGACCCGCAGGTTGGGCGAGTCGGTGTGGGTGCCGACGATCCGGAACGGGGTCTCGGGGCCCGCCCCCTCCGGCAGGTACCAGGCGATCAGCGCGCCGCCGCGGATCAGGTAGCGTCCGCCGGCGGCGCCGTCCCAGGCGTCCGTCTCGGCGACCTGCCGGAAGCCCGCCTTCTCCAGCCGCTCCGCGGCGCTCGCGACCGCGTGGTACGGGGACGGCGAGGTGCCGAGGAACGCGATCAGATCGTCGCTGTGCGTCCGGTCGAAGAATGCCTGGCGGGCGGCGGTCGACATACTGCTCCTGGGTCGAGGGAGGGCCGAAGCCGGATGGGGAGTCGGCTTCGCACCTTGAGCATATGCCCGTACACGGACAGGGCATTCGGAAGCTCTCAACCCGGACACAACCGTGAACCACCCGCGACACACGCCGCCCGGACGGCGGATCAGCCCTGGTCGGGCACCGCCTGCCGGGGCGGCGGACGGGCGATCCGGCAGCGCTCCGGAAACGCCACGGAACACCACGCAACGCCATGGAAAAGCACGGGAGAGCACGGAACAGCACGGGAGGACACCGAAGGGCCCGGTGGCAGCCGGGCCCTTCGGTGTGAGGGTTTCGTCAGGCGGTCAGGAGGAGCAGCGGGCCTTAGAAGGCCTCCTCCGCCAGCTCCATGATCTCGTTGTCGATGCCCTCGGCGATCACGCGCTGCGGCGTGACGGTCGGCAGGACGTTCTTGGCGAAGAAGCGGGCCGCCGCGACCTTGCCCTGGTAGAAGGGGACGTCCTTCTCCGAGGCGCCCGCCTCCAGCTTGGCCAGGGCCACCGCGGCCTGGCGCAGCAGCAGCCAGCCGACGACGACGTCGCCGGAGACCATCAGCAGGCGGGTGGTGTTGAGGCCCACCTTGTACATGTTCTTGACGTCCTGCTCGACCGAGGAGAGGTCGGCCAGGAGCTTGCCGATGATGGCCTCCAGGTCACCGGCGGCCTTGGCGAGCAGCTCGCGCTCGGCGGCCAGGGCGTCGCCGCCGGCGGCGGAGCCGATGAACTTCTGGATCTGCTCGGACAGCGCGGTGAGCGCCTGGCCGCCGTCCTTGACGATCTTGCGGAAGAAGAAGTCCTGGCCCTGGATGGCGGTGGTGCCCTCGTACAGGGTGTCGATCTTGGCGTCCCGGATGTACTGCTCGATCGGGTACTCCTGCAGGTAGCCGGAGCCACCGAAGGTCTGCAGGGACTGGGCGAGCTGCTCGTAGGACTTCTCCGAGCCGTAGCCCTTGACGATCGGCAGCAGCAGGTCGTTCAGGCGCTCGGCGGCCTCGTCGCGCTCGCCGCGCAGCTTGGCGGCCATCATGTCGTCCTGGGTGGACGCGGTGAACAGCACCAGCGCGCGCATGCCCTCGGCGTAGGCCTTCTGGGTCAGCAGCGAGCGGCGCACGTCCGGGTGGTGGGTGATGGTGACGCGCGGGGCGCTCTTGTCCAGGAACTGCGAGATGTCGGCGCCCTGCACGCGCTCCTTGGCGTACTCCAGCGCGTTCAGGTAGCCGGTGGAGAGGGTGGCGATGGCCTTCGTGCCGACCATCATGCGGGCGAACTCGATGATCTTGAACATCTGGCGGATGCCGTCGACCTTCTCGCCGAGCAGCCAGCCCTTGGCCGGGTGCTTGGCACCGAAGGTCATCTCGCAGGTGTTCGAGGCCTTGAGGCCCATCTTGTGCTCGACGTTGGTGGCGTAGACGCCGTTGCGCTCGCCGAGCTCGCCGGTCTCCCAGTCGAAGTCGAACTTCGGGACGATGAAGAGGCCCAGGCCCTTGGTGCCCGGCTTGCCGCCCTCGGGGCGGGCCAGCACCATGTGGATGATGTTCTCGGACATGTCGTGCTCGCCCGAGGTGATGAAGCGCTTCACACCCTCGATGTGCCAGGAGCCGTCCTCCTGCTGGATCGCCTTGGTGCGGCCGGCGCCCACGTCGGAGCCCGCGTCGGGCTCGGTGAGGACCATGGTGGAGCCCCACAGGCGGTCGGTCATCCGCTTGGCGACCTCGAGCTGCTCCTCGGTGCCCTCCTCGGCGATGACGCCGGCGAAGGCCGGGCCGGAGGAGTACATCCAGATGGCCGGGTTCGAGCCCAGGATCTGCTCGGCGAAGGCCCAGATCAGCGAGTTCGGGGTGACCTGGCCGCCGATCGACTCCGGGATGCCCAGACGCCACCACTCGGCGTCCATGAAGGTCTGGTAGCTCTTCTTGAAGGTGGCCGGGATCGGCGCGGTGTTGGTCTCCGGGTCGAAGACCGGCGGGTTGCGGTCGGTGTCCGTGAAGGAAGCGGCGAGGTCGTTCTCGGCCAGGCGCGCGATCTCGCTCAGGATGTTCTTCGCGGTCTCGACGTCCATGTCCGCGAACGGTCCGGTGCCGTAGACCTGCTCGCGACCGAACACCTCGAAGAGGTTGAACTCCACGTCCCGCAGGTTGGACTTGTAGTGACCCATGGCCGTTTTCTCCGGTTCGTCGCTTCCGGGAGACCGCCGCGTTCGGGCGTCCCGTACCCACCAGTAGGCATCATGATGCTACCCAGCGGTAACTTGGGCAAGCCCTCGGCGGTGAATCCGCTATGAACGTGGTCACGTCCCACAGTCCGGGCGACCACTCCTTGTCAGGATCCGCGCCAGCGCGGGCGGGTGCGCTCCCGCTAGCCTGTCCGTGTGTACGGATATGACCAGAACGCATACCCGGGCGACCCCTACCAGCAGCAGGCGGGACCGCAGCCGGGCATGAACGGCATGCCCGGACCGGACGCCTACGGCGCGCAGTCGCAGGCGAACCAGCAGTCGCTCTATCCCGAACCCTCCCCGCCGTCGCTGGCGGACGCCGTCCGGGCCTTCACCACCGGGTCGATGGCGGTCGAGGACTTCCAGGCCATCTTCATCACCTCGAAGGTGCACTGCCCGCGCGGCGAACGCCCCGGCTTCCTCGCGCTGCACAACACCCCGACGCCGGTGATCCCGATGTTCAGCTCGCTCAAGGAGCTGCGCCGCTACGCCGGCAAGGACTCCAAGCACTTCACCGTCACCGGCGCCGAGGTCCTGGACCTGCTGCCGACCGGCTACGGCTTCGCGCTGGACATGGAGGGCGAGCACCGGATGGTGTTCGACGCCAAGGCCGTCGAGCAGATGGTCGACTTCACCATGCGCCGGATGTACGGCTGACGACCGCCTCGCGGCCGTCGGCCGGTGCCCCGTGGGCGGCCGGGCCACACTGGAGAGAGGAGCCCCGCGCTTCTCCGTCCCCATATAGTTCAACTTTCAACTTGCTTGTTGTTGAGGATTGAACTAACCTCGTGCACGTAGGCCGCAGACACCCCCTCGAAGGAGGCCGACATGCCCGCCGTGACCGTCGACAACCCGCTGACCCTCCCGCGCGTCACCACGCCGGACCCCGCCGTCACGAGCGCCCGGCCGGTTCGGACCGTGGTCACCGCCCCCGAGGGCTACGAGGGCGAGGGCTTCCCCGTCCGCCGGGCCTTCGCCAAGATCGACACCAAGTACCTCGACCCGTTCATCATGATGGACCAGATGGGCGAGGTGGACTACGCGGCCGGAGAGCCCAAGGGCACCCCCTGGCACCCGCACCGCGGCTTCGAGACCGTCACCTACATCATCGACGGAACGTTCATCCACCAGGACTCGCACGGCGGCGGTGGTGTCATCACCGACGGCGACACCCAGTGGATGACGGCCGGCTCCGGTCTGCTGCACATCGAGACCCCGCCGGAGTCGCTGGTGATGTCCGGTGGACTCTTCCACGGCCTCCAGCTGTGGGTGAACCTGCCCGCCTCGGACAAGATGATCGCCCCGAAGTACCAGGACATCCGCGGCGGCAGCGTCAAGCTCCTCAGCACCGACGACGGCGGCGCCCTGCTGCGCGTCATCGCCGGCGAGCTCGACGGCCACCAGGGCCCCGGTGCCACCCACACCCCGATCACCATGATCCACGCCTCGATCAGCCCCGGCGCCCAGATCACCCTGCCCTGGCGCTCCGACTTCAACGCCCTGGCGTACGGTCTGGCGGGCAAGGGCTCGGCGGGCCAGGAGCGCCGCCCGTTCCACATGGGCCAGGCGGTCCTGTTCGGCGACGGTGACTCCCTCACCATCCGCGCCGACGAGAGCCAGGACTCCCGCAACGCCAACTTCGAGGTCGTGCTGCTCGGCGGCCTCCCGATCCGCGAGCCGGTCGCCTGGTACGGGCCGTTCGTGATGAACAGCCACCGCGAGCTCCAGCAGGCCATGGAGGACTTCCAGGCCGGCCGGCTCGGCACCGTCCCGGCCGACGCCAAGTAGGTCCGGACTCCGGCACGACGGCGGGGGCGGTCACGGGTCCCGACCCGTGACCGCCCCCGCCGTCCGTTCGTCCGGCTCTCCCCTTGCAACGGCCCTGACGACTCTCCCCTTACAACAGCGCGTACACGGCCGAGGCGTCGTCGTGGGTCTTGCCGCGCGGCCAGCGCTCGCAGCCGGCGTCCGACCGCTCCACCGCCCGGACCTGGGCGATCAGCTCGCCCGGGCCCGACTCGGCGAGCAACCGCAGCACGTCGCCCCAACTGCCCAGCCCGAAGCGCTCGGTGTAGCGCGAGGCGCCGTCGGTGAGGGCGGCCAGCGCGTGCAGCCGCTCCAGCCGGACGAAGCCGGTCTCGGCGTGCTCGGCCGCGCGCGGGCTGGCCGCCGCGATCCACGGGCCGTTGCCCCGGTTGCGGGCCGCGCGGACGGCCAGCGCGTACTCCATGTGCAGCGCCGCCCGCTCGGCCGAGCCGGGGACGGTCGACCAGACCTGCCGGCGCAGCCCCTCCCCGCCCGGGAAGCGCTGGTTGTCCCCGATCACCTTGGGCGGGCCGTCCTTGAACTCCAGCACCAGCAGCGAGTCGCCGAGCACCAGGTACTCCAGCGCCTCGCCGTGCCGTCGGGCCGCGACCACCATCGCCGCGGGCGTGTTGGGATGGGCCAGGTCGCAACGGCCGCCGTGCAGCGCGGCCGTCTCCACGATGGCGTCGGCCAGGCACTCGGCGATCGAGCGGTCCGCCCGGTCGGTGAGCCGGGCGAGCAGGTGCACGCCCAGGCGGCGCACGTACCAGGCCGTTCCGTGCCGGCACCCGGAATCCAGGCCGGCCGGCGAACTCGCGCCGTCCAGCAGGACCAGCGCCTCCGGCGAGGCCGCCGCGAAGTCCTCGCTCTCGCGGTCGGGCCGCCGTGCTTCCCCTGCGAGCTGTAGCTGCATCCCGACAGTGTGGACGCCGCCCCCGGCCCGCGCCCAGACCCGTGCGCCGGTGCGGCGCGGGCCGGGGCCCGGCGCCCGGTGGCAGCCGGGGCGATTCGGCCATACCGTCGGGAAGTGACCGGACAATTCGGCCAATCGGGGCGGGTTGGGTTTGGGACCACCTTCGGGTGGCCGGACGGCCCGCGACTGACGAGGAGCGGAAGATGTTCTGGCAGTTCATCGTGGTGCTGGCCGCCTCGCTCGGCTTTCCGACCGCCGCACTGCTCTTCTTCATCGGCGGGCCGCGCTTCCCCGACGAGCGGCGCGACCAGGCCTGAGCGGCCCCCGGCGCGGCGAACGGCCTGAGCGGCCCCGGCGCGGCGGGCCCTACGCCTTCCAGGCGGGGTCGCGGCCGAGCAGCGCCAGCACCCGCTCGAACCGGCCGGCCCCGCCGGTCGGCAGACCCGGGCGGAACGCCCGGCCCGGCGCCCGGGCCTCCGGGGTGTCCGGGACCGCCTCGGTCACCCTGACCAGGGCCGACAGCAGGTCCTCGTCGCCCTCCACCGCCGCGACCAGCCCGTCCGGCGCACCGAGCGCGGCGGCGACGTCCCAGCCGTGCACCAGGGTGTCGAGCAGGTGGAAGCCGACGGCCTGCGCCAGCGGGAAGGGACGGCCGTCCCGGATCTCCGGCAGCCAGAGCGCCCGGCCCGCCTCGGCCGCCTCCCGGAACGCGGCGGTGAGGTCGGCGCCGGTCCGCCGGAAGGCGTCCGCCGGGTCCGCGCCGACCGGGGCGGGCGCGAACAGTGCCAGGTCCGGGCCGGCCCCTCGGGCGGCCGCCGCGAAGCCCCGGCGCTGCCCGATCTCGTGCTCCAGCAGGTGCCGCAGCGTCCAGCCCGCGCACGGGGTGGGCAGGTCCAGCCGGTCCGGCCGTACGGAGTCCACCACCTCGGCGGCCAACTCCAGTGAGCGTGCGTGCAGTTCGACGAGGTCCATCCGACCGACAGTACCCATCCGGCCGCCACCTACAGGCCCGCACCGGGGAATCCCACCGGCCCGGGGCACTCGTCTAAGGCTCGGTCAACACCCGCTCCAGCACGGCCGCCTGGGCCAGCAGCAGCTCGTCCCCGCCCTCCGCGCCGACCACCTGCAGCCCCAGCGGCAGCCCCGCCGGGGTCCACCCGGCCGGCAGGCTCAGGGCCGGGCGCCCGAGGAAGCTCCACGGCAGCGACATCACCGCGTCCCCCGTGCTGTGCAGGCCCTCCGGCGCGCCGCCGGTCGCCGAGGGCGCCAGCCACAGGTCCACCCCGGCCGCCGCGCCCGCCCGGGCCACCCGCTCGCGCAGCCGCTCCCGGAACAGCAGCGCCGCCGCCCGGTCCTCGGGCGCGATCCCCCGGCCGACCCGGATGCTCGCCGCCGTCTCCGGCCGGTAGAGGCCGCCGAACCGGGCGAACCAGTCCGCGTGGCTGCGGGCCAGCTCGAACCGGTTGATCGCCTGCAACTGCCGCCTCACCTCGGCGAAATCGGGGAACAGCTCGACCCGGCGCACCGTCAGCCCGGCCCGCGCCAAGCGGTCCAGCCGCTCCTCGAAGGCGCGCAGCGCGGCCGGCTCCGCCTGCTCCAGGTACGTCCCCTCCGGCACCCCGAGCACCGGCCCGGGGCCCTCCGGCACCGGCCGCCAGTCGTCGCAGAGCAGCGGGGCCGCCAGCGCGACGCCCGCCAGGTCGGCGGTGAACAGGCCCAGGGCGTCGAAGCTCGGCGCGTTCGGGAGCACGCCGTCGAACGGGATCCGCCCGTACGTCGGCCGGAAGCCCACCACCCCGCAGTACGCGGCCGGGCGGATCACCGAGCCGACCGTCTGGGTGCCGACCGCCAGCGGCACCAGGCCCGCCGCGACCGCCGCCGCCGAACCGCTGCTGGAACCGCCCGGGGTGTGCCCGGGATGGTGCGGGTTCCGGGTCGGGCCCGGGGCGGTCGCGGCGAACTCCGCGGTCACCGTCTTGCCCGCGACCAGCGCCCCCGCCGCCAGCAGCCGGTCCACCACCGCGGCCTGCGGCCCGGCCAGCACCCCCGGCGGCAGCGCCGAACCGCCGTGCGTGGGCAGCCCGTCCACGTGCACGATGTCCTTGACCCCCACCGCCACCCCGTACAGCGGCGGCCGCCCGGCCGGCTCCGGGTACCGGGCGGCCAGCTCCCGTGCCCGCGCCAGCAGCCGGTCGTGCCGCCCGGGCTCCGGAACGAACGCGTGGATCAGCGGGTCCACCCGCTCCACCGCCCCGCAGAGGCGGTCGACGTACTCCGGCAGCCCCGGCTCCCCCGCGCGCAGCGCGGCCGCCTCGCGGGTCAACGACCGTGGCCGGACGAGGGGTTCATCCATGCCGAGCACAGTAGACGGGCTTACGGGTGCTCGGCCGCCAGGTACGGCGCCTCACGCAGGAAGTACGCCCCGCAGGTGTGGCAGCACAGCTCCGGGGTCTTCCCCCAGTCCACCGCCTCGCGCACCCGCGCCCCCGGATCGAGCTCCCGCCCGCACATCGCCACGCTCTGCTCGCCCCGGACCACGTGCCACAGCCGCACCCCCTCGGCCTCACCGCCGGCGCCGTACTCGGCTCGCATCTGGTGCATCATGCCCCCATCGTCCGGCCCCCTCCCACCCCCGGCAACCGGAGGGCGGGAACGCTCCCCCCGTCGAAATCCGGCCACCACGGCAGGGTAGGGTGCGCGGTCGCGACCAGTGCCGACGGCCTACGCCGAGGTCCCAAGTCGTCCGATTTCGGCCATATTTCATCCTAAGTGGGGGACTTTCACCGTGCGCACTTCCCGCCTCCTGGCCGCGTCCACGCTGGTGGCGCTCTCGCTCGGCACCACCGTCGGCGCCGCCACCGCCGGCGCCGTCAGCGTCACCCCGACGCCGACCCCGCCGCCGAGCGCCACGGCCACCGCCGCCTCCCCGTCGGCCCCGGCCCCGACCTCGGCCTCGCCGAGCGCCGGCGCGACCACCCCGGCCCCGACTGCCACCACCAAGCCGACCAACCTGCCGACCCCGCCGGTGCCGGCGCCCAGCGGCGGACCGTGCCGCAGCAACCTGCACAAGGACATCAAGGTCACCGGCAGCGGCCTCGCGAAGACCACCCTGGTCAAGGGCGGCGCCGCGCAGGAGGCCACGGTGACCTTCGAGAACGACAGCCCGGTCGACCTCAAGAAGGTCAGCGCCTACTTCTTCTTCACCGACGTGGTCGAGGCCCCGGTGACCAACCCGGTCACCTGGGGCAAGGAGTCCTTCACCATCCAGGTGAAGCTGCCCGGCGGGGAGTGGAAGGCTCCCGAGCCGAGCACGGTCACGGGCAGCTCGTCGTACCTGATGGTGAACCTCGGCGAGAACAAGATCGCCAAGGGCGGGAAGCTCACCTTCCAGGTCCGGCTCGCGGCCACCGCCAAGGCCGTCACCGGCAACTACTTCGCCCAGCTGGGGGCTTCCTCCGAGACCTTCGAGGGCAAGGACGTGCCGGGCGCCCCCGCGGACCTCTGCCTGTCCTACGGCGGCGACTACCGCGTGGACGACCTCTTCAAGGTGGCCGACGCCACCGCGGCCACCACCGCCCCGACCACCACCGCGCCGGTCGGCACCGCCGCCCCGTCGCCCTCCGGCGGCCCGCACCTGGCCGAGACCGGCTCCAGCTCCAACACCCTGCCGATCGCCCTCGGCGGCGCGGCCGTCCTCGCCGTCGGCGCCGGCACCCTGGTCGCGCTGCGCCGCCGCAAGTCGGCCGCCCAGAGCTGACCCCACGGGTAACCCGAAGGGGCGCGGGCCGTCGGCCCGCGCCCCTTCGGCGTTCCCGGCTCCTCAGGAGGCGGCCCGCAACAGCGCACCGTCCTGCCATTTGAGGATCTTTTGATCCCCGCAAGCCCCTGACCTGCGAGTTCGACCATAAAAGTGCCGCTGACCAGGCGAAACTACCTTCAGTAGTCCGCACTGGTCAGCGGCACTTTTGGCCCTCGTGTGCCCCAGATGTGCCCCCCGCGCGCGAGGCATCCTGGTGGCCGACCAGGTCAACTCCCGTGAGACCTGCCCTGGCGCTCAGCCATCAGGCCAACCCAGGCGGGGTAGCGCCGGGAGCACGATCTATCTCATCACTACTCCCGGCACTTTTACGCCACATAGGCGCTACGCGGCGAAAATTGAAATCGGCACAGTTGTGTCGTCGACGATCGTCCAGCCAGTGCCCATCTGGACCCGGGGGTCAAGCGGCGGAACGCGAGCGAGATCTTCGCTGTTCAGCGACACCCCTGCGGGGAAGGCCGACGAATTGGTCAGAACTGCGTCGAAGACGTCGCCGATGGCATCCGAAATCTCCGCCGAATTGTCAACAGCCGGGAAAACGACAGAAACGCCACTGGCATGACGCACGATAAGATGGACGAGCAGTTTGCGCGCGTGACGGTCCAGGTAGGAGTCACGCCAAAGGGCAGGGATGTCCAGGTAGCGACCGCGCGTGACGAAGTCGACTCTCCACAGGTAGCCACACGATCCACTAATTGGATCTCCAGAATCGCGCGGCCCGGCCCACGGGCGTCGGGTGTACGTTACCCGAATGTCCGTATCGTACTGACTCTGCGCATGATTGATGAGGCGCCGAGCCGTCCGATGGTTGCCAACGATCCACGAATCAACTACTGGGTCTTGAAGGTCCTCGTCGATGTACGTTTCACGATTGTAGGACGCTAGCGCCTCAAACGCCCCCTTCTCCAAGTCCCGCAATGTTTGTTCGAGTCGACTCAGGTCATCAGCGTGGGGGCGGCGAAGATGTCCAATTCTGTTTCTGATCGCCAAGAGTTCGTTCACTCGCCCCTGAAAAGCGGACCGTTCAAACAGGCTGGGCCCCACCAAGTCCCAGGAGCTATCCAGGAGGGGGAATAGCTTGCCCACATCGAGATAGGCCAGCGGGTCATCCCAGTCTGGACTGGCCATGTATGTCCGAAGCTTGTCTTTTTCCTGACGAGACAGAGCACCCTGGCCAATGTGTGACGCCCAGTCCACGCCATGAGCAGCTCTGAGTTCGACATAGAGCAACGACCGCAGCCAGGTCTCAAGCTGCCACCATCGGGCATACAGAGCCAGCGCTCTGGTAGGGAGACCTGCGTTACCAACGGATGCGCTGATGGCGTGTCGCTCTTTCGCGGGCATCTGTTGCCACACGCTACGGGACCGGGTTGTCATAGCGGGAGCATAGGAGGCGCCGGGAGAATTGGCGTCTGAATTCACAACATCAACCGCCTACCTGGCACCTGCAAGGGCGAGCTACGCGGCGCTCAACGCCAGACTGGCAGCGCGCATGGCTTCCCGGACCCGCGCGGCTCCGTTAGCGGCCACGACCGCCCCATTATCGACCTGGGGCCTTCGTCCACCCAGGCCCGCACACGCGGCACAGATGCCCGGCTGCGGGACCGGGTCATGGCACTTGGCGCATTCGGCGTATCGAGGCTTCACGGGCTGCTGTGGGGCCTGCACGGGCGGCAGCTTGCGCTGGAGGCGGCTGCGGAGCACGCCGACCGGAGAGTGCAGGGGCACGGGCAGGCCGGGCAGCAGGGCCTGGGCCAAGTCCTGGGCGGTGCTGCCGCGCTCCAGCCACTGGGCGACGAGCGGCGCCAGCTCGGTGGCCTCGGCCTCGCCCAGCCGCAGGCGCGGCTCCGGGCGGACCACCCGGAACAGGGTCGCCACCGCCTCGCGGACCTGTTCGTCCGGTACGGCCGGAGTCTCCTGGTCGATGGTCTGGCCCTCCTCCCGCCCTTCTAGCCGGTCGGCGGTGTCCCCGACAGCGGCCGACTGCTGGTCGGCCTGCTCGACGGGGTGGGAGCGTTCTTGGTACCGGTTCTTTACAAGAGGGACGCCAGCACGGCCGGTATTCGCCTCACCGGAGACCGGACGGGTGACACCCGGCATTGCCAGCCGCGGGGTGTCGTAGACGTGGGTCTCGGTTCGGATCGTCCCGTCCGGCATGCGGATCTTCTCGACCCCGTAGTACCCGGCCTCGGTCAGTTCCTTCAGGGCCTTGCGGATCGCCCCACGCCCCTGCGGGCTCGTGTCGGCCATGTGCCGGCCGTCCTCGCGCCAGCCGTCCGGGCGGGAAAGGAGGTCGGCGAGCAGGCCGCGGGCCGTGTAGGACAGCCGCCGATCCTGCAGCAGGCCGTTGGGCAGCACGGTGAAGCTACGTACGTGTTCGGTACGATGGACGCGCATCGGGAGGTCGTACTCCTGTTGCCGGACCCCGGAGCGTTGGCGCGCTGCCGGGGTCGCCTATTTTTGGTTGGATCACGGAACGTACCACGTCACCCGCCACACCAAGGCCCTTTTGCCGCAGCGGTCTTGATCACAGCAAGGGCTGCACTTTTTCGGTGGAGCCGTATGTGGTGGCCTTCGTGGGTTGCGCGCGAATGTCGGGTGGCCGAGCCGACCCGGCCGCCTTCGCGGTCAGCGGGCGGCGAGGAGTTCCCCTCGCTCGACGGCGTCGCGTAGGACGGCCGCGAAGTCCTGGGGCAGGAGGTTGACCGTGTCGAGGGCGTCGGTGGTCAGGGGGATCTCTTCGAGGATGTACTCGCCTCGGCCTTCCTGGCTGAACTCGGGGCCGGTGCGGTCCTCGAAGTTCCACTTCTCGATGGTGGCGAGGTAGAAGTCCTGGCGCTCATCGTCCGTCTCGATGGTGTGGAGGAGGCTGACGATCTCGGCCTCGCCCGCGATCTCTTCGCGGACCTCGCGCAGCAGGGCCTCCTCGGGGCTGGCGTCGGTCGGTTCGATCTTTCCGCCGACGATCACCCAGTACGGGTCGATGCCGGGGCGGATGCGCTTGATCAGCAGCATGGTGTCGTTCGAGGTGAGGAGGACGGCGCGGACGCGGTGCTGCATGGTGATCTCTTCCTTCTCGGTGGTCTCGGTGGTGTGAGGCGGGTCAGTGGAGGAGCCAGCCGCCGTCGACGTGCAACGACTGGCCGGTGATGAAGGACGCGCTGGGGCCGGCGAGGAAGGCAACCGCAGCGGCGACGTCCTCGGGGCGGCCCCGGCGCTGGACGCACTGGCGGCGGATTTGGTCCTCGGGTCGGGCTCGGTGGTGGGCGGGCAGGTCGTTCTCCGCCTCGACCTGGATGGCCCCGGGTACGACAGTGTTCACGCAGATCCCGGCCGGTCCAAGTTCCCTGGCCAGCGACCTGGTGAGGCCGAGGAGTCCGGCCTTGGCGGTGCTGTAGGCGGTGAGTCCGGGGCGGCCGGCGCGGGCATTGACGCTGCCGATGTTGACGATCCGGCCCCATCGGCGCTCGGTCATGCCCGGGGTGATGGCCCAGCAAGTGCGGTAGTGGATGGTCAGGTTGGACTCGATGGCGAGCGCCCAGTCGTCCTCGCCGAGCCTGTCCCACGGGATGCGCGGGTAGGCGCCCGCGTTGTTGACGAGGACGTCGACCGGCCCGAGTTCGGACTCGACCTGACTGACCAGCGCGGCCACGGCGTTCGGGTCAGTCAGGTCGGCACTGACCTCGATGCCGCTGCGGCCCTCGCGCCGCACGTCGGCGAGCACGGTGCGAGCCTGGCGGATCTGCGCGAGGTGGTTGATGGCGACGGCAGCTCCGGCGGCGGCCAGGGCTCGGCCGATCGCGGCGCCGATCCCGGTGGCTCCGCCGGTGACCAGCGCGACCCGACCTTGGAGCGGCAGGGCGACGATGGGCAGTTCAAGCGGCGTGGGTGTGGTCATCGTCGGTCCGATCGTCGGGGCCGGTGGCCGGCGCGGGCTGGGTGCGGGTGAAGGTCTCGCAGACGGTCTCGGGCTGCTGGGTCTCGGCGAGCTTGGCCAGGAGCAGGAGGAGGTCGTGGCCGGTGAGGCGGCCGGGCGGGATGACGCCAAGGATCCGCAGTGTGAGGAAGTGGCGGATCTGGGCGAGGAAGCGGTCCGGGGCCAGTCCGGCGGAGGGCGCGAGGTCGGCGCGAACGCGCTTCAGCAGGCGATCGATTGCGGCCCGGCGCCCGGCGCCGACCGCCCAGGTGTAGCGGACTTCCAGGCGGCGGTGGCGCTCGTCGTAGTCGACGTGTTCGAGGTGCGGGGTGCTGACCGGCGGCAGGTGCAGCGGGAGGGTGCGGGCGTACACGTCGGGCTGGTAGGTCGGTACGAGCCAGCCGCCCATGCCGAGCAAGTACCAGAGGAGGATGGCGATTTCCCCGGCGACCGTGTTGCGGCCGGCGTACTGGAAGTCGAGCCAGCACAGCGGGTCGGCGATGTTCGGTTCGGTCGGGTCGCCCTGGGTGAGCGCAGTGACCCAGGTACGGACGGAGCAGAGCGCTTCGCGGGCTTCCCAAATGATGGCGGGCAGGTCGAGGCGCATCGGGACGCCGTTGACGACGAGGATGTGACCGGTGAGGGCAAGCACGGGCAGCCGCTGGTCGGTGCGTGGGGCGGGGACAGTGAGCTGGCCGGACAGGTACCAGGTGTCGATCCGCCCGCCGGGGCGGATGCGGTCCAGGTAGAGGCCGGTCACGCAGTCCGAGAGCGGCGCGGCGCGAACGCTGTCGGCGACTGCGGTGAGCAGGCTGTCGCAGACGGCGTCGATCAGCGCGGTGACCCGGGGCAGCGCGCTCGGGTACCGGTCCGCGGTGGCGATGACGTCGCCGAGCAGCATGCTGCACCGGCCGGTGGCGAACACGTCCTCGTAGGCCACGACGTGCCTGTCGGCCGCCCGGCTGTGGCCCAGCAGTTGGGGCACCGGCAGCGTGCGTGCGGTGGCTTGCCAGCCCTGGACCTCGGCCTCCGCTGCGGCGGGGACGAGGATCTTGCGGAAGGCCGGGACCGAGGCGACGGGGCCGTTCATGCGCGGCTCGTCGGCAAGGCGATGGTGGCCAGCCAGTGGCCCAGGACGATGTTGGCCAGCTCCACCGCCTTCTCGCGGTCCTCGCGGGCCTGGCGGCGCAGGTCGGCGTCAGCGAGGGGCTCGCGGTCGAGGAAGACGCCCAGCGCGTCGTCGTCCGAGGCACGTTCGGTGCCCTCGAAGCGCAGCATCACCTTGGCCAGCAGAGCGGTGATCTTGAACAGGGCGCGCAGGTCGGGGGCTCCCTTGAGGAGCTGGCGGCGGATCTCGATGGCGGCCTGCACGCCGGCCTCGACGCTGGTCGCCACGTCGCCGGCCGCGTCCGGGGCGGGCAGGGCCAGGCCGGGACGGCACCACAGCGGCACGAGGGAGCCGGAGCCGATCAGCATGAGGACGTGCAGCAGGCGGGAGGTGACTGCCCCGGTGCGGCACTCGTCCTGGGTCAGCACGGTCAGGCCGAGCTTGACGCCAGCGAGTTCGGCTTCGAGTTCGGCGAGGGCCTGCCGGAGCCTGGGGAGGCTGTCCTGCTCGGCGACGACGAAGACGTCCAGGTCGGACCACCCGTGCTGGTACTTGCCTCGGGCGCCGCTGCCGGTCACGGCGAGAAGGTCGATGACGGGCGGCACCTGGACGGTGGTGCGGTCGAGCAGCTCGGACAGGTAGGACTCCAGGTGGACGGGCAGGCCCAGCGTGTTCACCGGCGTGGTGGCCGGCCTGCGCAGCGACCACCGGCGGGCCAGGGCGATCCCGTCGAGGCGGCGCTCCAGGTGCAGGCGGGTGTGGTTGTTGTCGATGACCTCCTGCGCGAGCGAGGCAATCCCGGCTGCGCCACGGCGGGCCTTGACGGCGTCGCGCTCGACCACGTCCTCAGGCCCAGCGGTGCCGCGTTCGGCACGGACCTCCGGCGTCGCGTCGACGTACACGACGGTTAGCTGCTCGCCGAGCATCCGTCGCAGCTCGGCGGTCGCGTCCTGGTCGTGCAGGGATTCGATGGTGACGTGGTCGAGGAAGTGGTGGGCCGCGCAGTAGCGGTCGAGGCCGTCGACCAGCAGCTCGGCCCGCACCACAGCCGGGAGCTCATACGGGTCGGCGGTGCCGGCGCGCTGGGCGGCGTCCTCGATCAGGTAGCCGATCTTGAGGCGGGCGTACCCGTGCCTGACCCGCAGGTACTCGCCCGCCGTGCTCTTGCCACTCTCCGACATGCCACCGAGCGCGATCACCCGCACCCCGGGCAGGGCGCGGGGCGGCACGAGCGGGGCGACCGGGTGTAAGCGCTGGCGGATCTCGTCCTGGACGGCCATGACCCGGCGCTCGCCGACCACGATGGTCTCCGCCCACCTGCCCTCGGCGATGAGCCGGTGCATCTGCAGGTGGAGGTGTCGCTGGTAGTCCGCGTAGGCCGGGGTGACGTGCCGCTCGTGGGACAGGCTACGGGAAGTGCCGATCACCGGGTCCTCGTCGTGAAGGAGCACGATGCCGTACTCGGCCGCCTCGGCGGCTCGCACGTCGGCGGCGTACGGATCGAGGAGCTTGCCAGCCCGCTCGGCGGCCTCGTCGGGGTTGAGACGCTCGCGCACCGCGACGGTGGCGGCCAGCGAGGCTTCCAGCATCGGGATGCCCCGGTCCATCAGCCGCACGGGCGCGGCGGCGGGCCTGCGGGAGCGCTCCAGGTAGGAGCTGGCGAGGACGTCGGCGACCTCCTCGATCGGGCCGCGCTCGAACCACCAGGCGCCCATGCCCGTGGCCTTGATGCCGTCCCAGCGCGGGTCGTAGTCGTCCAGCCGTCCGGTGGCGTGGGCGGCGGAGCCGAGGCGGCGAGCCAGAATGCCGATCTGCTTGGTCTTGCCGACGTTGTCGGGACCGCTGATCGCGATCGTCACGGACTGGGAAGGCGTGGGGTCCTGCTCAGGAGAGATGGACACGATTTCCTCCGAGGGCTGCGCAATGTCTGTGGGGCGGTGGGCGGCCCTCGGCCGGACGCCGCAAGGGCGCCCGGCCGAGGGCCGGATCGGGCTACCGGCCCGGGTACGGCGGCTGCGGGGTCGGCGGGGCCGGGGGCGGAGGCGGCGGGGGCGGCGGAGGCTAGGGGGCCTCCAAGATCGGAGCGGCGGTTTGCGGCACGGCGAATCTCCCTTCGGCGTGACGGGTTCCGGCCTGGCGGGTCGCCGAGGCCGGCGAATGTGGGCGGATCCGGCTGCGGGGGTTCACCTGGAGCCGCCGGTCCCGCCTCGGGCCGGTGTGCGGCGGATGCCGAGGCGGGGGTCTTGGGGTCAGGCGGGCGGCGGCGGGTCCGGCACCGACGCGGAGGAACCAGCCCGGTCCAGGGCGTCCGCCTCGACGGCGTGCTGGATCGGAATCGACAGCAGTCCGAGGACGACGGCGTGGCCGAGCAGCCACAGCCCGGCGAGTACGTCGCTCACCGGGTCGCGGTCCGCGCTGCGGTGCCGGCCGCTCACGCCCGCTCCACGGCGATGTCCGCCCACGTCGTCTTGCCGTACGGCTCCAAGTCGACGCCCCAGACAACGGCCAAGCAGTCGACCAGGGCCAGGCCGCGGCCGGACTCCGCGTCGTAGGCGGCGGCGCCCACCAGGACCGGCAGGGCACGGGATCCGTCCCGTACGGAGATCCGCACGGCCTGGCCGGCGCGGTTGGTCACCCGGGCGACGCCGACCCGCATGGTGGTCAGGCAGCCGGTCTTGGCCGCGTTGGAGACCAGCTCCGTGGCGACCAGCTCGGCGTCGTCGGCCAGGTGACCCAGCTCCCAGTCCGCGAGCGCGTCGCGGATCAGTCGACGTGCCGTTGAGGCGGACTGCGGCGCGTACGGCAACTCGACCGTGGTGGGTCGTGCGAGTGGTTCCGTTCTGGTCAGCGTCTCGGTGGTCACGGTCCGCTCCTGGTCGCCAGGGCCGCCTGCTCCGGACAGCGGGGGCTGTCCGGGCGGCAGCGGTCGGAGTCAGCCGCCCGGGGCTTCCCCGGAGTCGGTGTCGACTCGCGACCCGAGCGGCTGACATCAAGTCAACCGTCCTTCCTTCGTCCAAGTCCCTGTCTCGGCGGGTCGGTTGTCTTTACCGTGTTTACCGCCGCCCGGCGCCGAGGAAGGGAGTGGTCATGGCACAGCCTGTGACGAACCACCAGCTCGAAGCGGCCATCAACGACGCTGACATGACCTTCGATGCTCTCGCCCGGGGCGTCGTCCGCGTGGCGGCCGAGGTCGGTGTCCACCTGCGGACGAACCCGTCGACGGTCCACAAGTGGCTGCGTGGCGCCGATCCGGAGGGCGACACTCCCGCATTCATCTGTGAGGCCCTGTTCCGTAAGACGGGACGGCTCTACACCCCAGCCGAACTCGGGCTACGGTCGGTGGAAGGATCCGATCCGGGCCTCGGGCTGTCCATCGGCCCCGACCCGGTGGGCGTCCTCGCACGGGTGTGGAGAGCTGATTTGGACCGACGAAAGTTCATGGCCGCCTCGGCGTACTCCGTCGCCGCGATGCACCTGCCGCTGGACTACGTCCGCGAGAGCGCCGAACGCACCGCAGCCGTCCGAGGCGGCGCCGTCGCCGGAGCCGCCGAGGTCGCTGCCGTCCGCGACATGATCAGCATGTTCACCGAGATCGACGAGCGCCACGGTGGCCAACACGGCCGCTCCGCCCTGATCCAGTACCTGCGCTCCGACGTCGCCGCCCTGTGCCGGGGCACCTTCCGCACCCACGAGGACCGCCAGCAGATGCTCTCCGCCGCAGCGGTCGGCGTGCACCTGGCCGGCTGGAAGGCGTACGACGCAGGCGAGCAGGGCCTCGCCCAGCGCTACTACCACCAGTCGTACGCCCTCGCCGTCGAGTCCGGGATCGTCGGCCACGATGCCTTCGTCCTGCGCACGCTCGCCCAGCAGGGCATGAAGCTCCGCCACCCCTCCAAGACCTTCGCGCTGTCGGAGACCGCTCTGTCGCGCGTCGTCGGCCGCGTGGACGCCTCGACGGAGGCCCTGTTCACCATCACCCACGCCCACGGCCTGGCGGCCACCAACCAGCGTCGCCCCGCCGTCCAGGCCGTCCAGCGGGCCCGGGACTTGCTGGAGGTCGCCAACGGCGACGCGATGCCGTACTGGGCCCTCTCCTGGGGCCCGGCACGCGCCACGGTCAACTCCCGCAGTGCCAAGGTATTCTCCCGGCTCGGCGACCGGAAGGGCGCCGCAGAGAACTACGCGGCGGCGGCGGCCAACCGCCCGGCCACGACCTACACGAGGATCCTCGCGCTCGACCTGGTGGCCCAGGCCAAGATGGAACTCGCAGACGGCGGCATCGAGCAGGCATGCGGCACCTGGAACCGCGCGCTCGACGCCATGGCCGGCGTGCAGTCCGTCCGCACCCGCCGTTCGGTGATGGAGATGCGCAAGAGCCTCGCGCAGTTCAAGAGCCGTGGCGTCTCGGCCGCCCAGGAACTCGATGAGCGGGCAGCCACCTTCTTGGCCTGACGCTCTCGTCATCGTCCCTGCGGGGCCCGCCCATCCAGTCGTGGGCGGGCCCGCCAGACTCAGGCGTCGTTCCAGGTCGTCCCAGCGAGGATGCCTCGTTCGCCGAGGCAAACGAACTCCCCCCGCCAGCACCAGTCGAGTTCGAGGCAATTGTTGGATATCCCCTGCCGCGACTGCTACGAAGGATCTACTGTGAGGTGGCCAACGGTGGCTTCGGAGTCCGCGGCGACGAGGGTGTCCTCTGTAAGCACCTTCAGTGCTCCATGCCCTGTAGCCCATCAGCTGCAGAGAGCAAGAAGTCCGCGAAATGCTCTGTCAGCGGCACACCCGTGAGCGGCTCGAGGAACAGAAACTGACCCTGCGGGTTCACCTCAAGCCAGACCGGTTGCCCTTCCGGTGTCAGCTTGAGGTCCACGACACCCATGCGTAGCCCCAGACGCCCCAGTACCGTGCCCACATGTTGGCGGAGGTCCTCGGGAACCGGCCATGGTGATATGGGCACTTGGAGGTCGGGGCGCCAATCAAGTTCATCGGTCTCGATGAGCGCAGCGTACATATGCTCGCCGAAGCAGTTGAGCCTGATGTGTTGACTACCCTTGATGTACTCCTGATAGGTGGCGGGACACACCTCGAACGACGTCGCCGGGATCGATTCCGGATCGTCGATCCAACCCGTCCAGAGCGAGGGGCCCCGGGCGCCGACGACGGGCTTGACGATGGCTCGCCCGACCTGCCGCGTGAATGCTATGACGTCTTCGCGTGACTGCGAGATCAGGGTGCGCGGCACCCGGAATCCGGCGTCCCGAGCCACCCCGAGTTGGTACACCTTATCGGTGGCTCGGTCAGTCGCTTCGGGTGGCGAGATCCACTGACCGTGAAAGGCGGAAGCAAGGATCCCATCAAGTGCACCACGGCAGTCGTTGTTGACCAGACTGCCCTCGTGGGTATTGCCGGAATGCGCAGTGATCTCCTGGTTAGCCCTGGCCCGGCGCCACCACAGGACAACGGCCTCACCGGGATCGACAACGAAACCTTCGGACGTCAGAACGGCTGCCGTAGTGGTACCGGAGCCGGAGTCCTCATGGTCGCTGTGTGAGCGCCAGGATAAGGCATTCCTGCCTCCAATCGTATCGCACTCCACGATGTGGAATTGGGTGTGGCCTCGACTACGCACCGCATGCTGGACAGCAATTACGTGGAGGTCATCGTGCACCGTGACGGCCAGTATCACGCTGACAGTCCACAATCGTCGGACATACTTGACGAGCCGTCCGAGCACCCGGTCTCAGAGGCGCCCTCGAGATTGTCAGCTACGATCTCGAGCCCGGTAGTCTGCCGAACCGCTCGTTCCCAGGCCCTGAGCTGTTCAGGGGTATTCAAGCGCACATAGCTGTCGGGCTGCACGCGGAACACGATGGGAGGCGGCATCTTAACGACGACGTCATCCCCAAACGCATCCATCGGATCGCCGAGCTTGAACCCAGCCATGGTACTCACCTCGCTTTGGGAGTCTCGCTCTTACACTCCACGAAACCACCGATAAGAGTTCGGCGCACTCTGGCCGCTCGGGCTTTCATGTGAGCTGCCGTCCGGCAGGTGATCATGTCAGCAGAGAGTGCCCCTGACCAGCGAGAATAGGGATTGTCGAGGTCCTTGTTCCCGCACGTCGGAGGCACTTCCAGGCGAAGAAGCGTATCGGGTCCTAACGCATGTCCACATCGAGGGCGGCCGGGCCGTGGTGTCGCAGGCCGGGGCCGTGCTGCTGGTCGGGGCTGAGGCTGCTGGGCGGGGCTCGGGGCAGCAGGTTCTCCCTTCCCGGAGTCAGCGTCGGTGGGTGGGGGCGTTCAGGGCCGGGCCGGTGGCCGTTGTAGGGACGACGGCGGGCGTGGCGGTAGCGCGTGCCGTGGTGGTCTTGGTCCGGGCCGCGGTGGTGCGCTCGCCGGTGGTGCCCTTGCGGCTGCGGGCTTTCACGGACCACAGGAGGTGCTGGGCTGGTGAGTTGGCGCCCGCGAGGTCGTTCGGCTGGGCGGCCTGGGCGAGGGTGTCACCCACGTCGTGGCCGGCCTGTTCGGCGTCGGCCAGGACGGTGGCGAGGGCGGGCCAGGCAGGGTCGGTGGTGATGCTCTTGGCGTGGTCGGGCAGCACGGTCTGGACGGTGTGCTGGTAGCGGGCGAGGGTGTAGGTGTCGGGGGTGCGGTGGGCAAGGTCGGCCAGCGGCTGGGCGGCGGCCTGCTGGTAGGCAGCGTTGAGGTGGGCACCGGTCTGCCAGGCGGCCTCGGCCTGCTGTTGGTGGCCGTGTTGGGCGTGCCAGCGGGCGGCGGCGACCACCGCGGCGGCGATCACGAACAGGACCAGGGCGAGGACTTCGTCGTCCTTGGTGCCGCCGGTGTAGAGCAGTTCGCGGGTGACGCGGTGCAGGGCGCCGGCCTTGCGGTGGTGGGGTGTGATGCGGGAACGGTTGGCGCGTTCGAACACCTCGGTGGCGGCTCGGAGCTGTGGGCGGAGCGGGGGCGGGCCGAGGGCGGCGGTGATGTCGAGGAGTTCGCCGAGGGCGGCGATGTGGGCTTGGCCGGCCTGGTCGTCGCTGGTGCGTAGGGCGTGGGGGACGGCCTCGGTGGCGTGGGCGGCGCGCTGCCAGGCGCCAGCCCAGTCACTGGCGCCGGTGGTGGGTTCGATGCCCGCGAGGCGCTGGCGGATCTTGGGCAGGGACAAGTCAGGGGCGAGCGTGCTGCCGCTGAACCATGCCGTCTCGCCCGGCAAGGTCACGCTGTAGCCCCCGATGTCGCCGGACGGCAGCCGCCGCGGCTTGACCTGGACGCCGAACTCTTCGAGGGCGAGGAAGAACTGCTCCTCGCTGCTGGCGGCGGCAACCGCCAGCCGGACCTTCGTCCGGAGCTGTTCGCGGACGGTGGTGGTGTGGCCGATTCGCTTGGCGCGGTGCTGCTCGGCCTGGGTGGGGCGCTTGGCGGCGGTCCCGTCGCCCGGTCGGACCCGCCGGAGGCCGTAGTCGACTTCGATCTTGCGGGCCTCGCGTTGGGCGCGGGTGAAGTCGCGGCCGTTCTCCGGCGTGCGCCCGTCCTGGCGCACCAGGGTCGCGACGATGTGGATGTGGTCGGCGTTGTGCCGTACCGCGACCCAGCGGCACGCTTTGGTGTCGCCATTGGGGGCGATTCCGGTGGCGCGCAGGATGCGCCGGGCGATGGCGGCCCACTCGGTGTCGGAGAGGATGCGGTCCTCGGGTGCCGCCCGCACGGAGCAGTGCCATACGGTCGTGGGCGGCCGGTTCTCGGGCCCAAGGGCGTTGACGGGCAGGTCGAGTTGGGCGGCGAGCTTGGCGATGGTGTCCCTGGGGCCGCGCTTGCGGTCTGGGGCGGGGTCGGGGGCGAAGCCGTTCCACGAGGCGATCATGTGTGGGTCCTCGTGCTCGTCGGCCCTGCCCGGCCCGTAGAGGTACTGGATGAGGGCGTAGGTGCCGCCGGGGTTGTGGTCGATGCTGGGGATCAGCTCGCGTTCACCTTCCGATGATCGAGGCGGCGGCCGTGTCGATGCCCTCCAGGGTCTGCACGACGCGGTCGAAGACGTGTTGCAGGTGGGGCGGGGGTGTGCCGCCGACCCACAGGTTGTGGGCGATCTGGTTGAGGTTGTTGCCGATGGCGGCGGCCTGCCGGTCGGCCTCCATCAGCTCCTCCAGGAGGCGGCGGATGTCGGCGACGGCGGCCTCGGGGTTGTCGCTGCGGGCTGCGGCCACGGTGACGGCGGCGGCGTAGCCGCCGGGCTTGAGGCCGCTCGCCGAAGCAGCGGCCTGGACGTCAGCCCATTCCTCGTCGCTGAAGACCGGATGGCAGCGGTTGCGGCGGCGAATCTTCAGGTACTGGCGGTGCCGAATCCCGGGCATGACGCCCGAATCGCGCTCGGCGCGACTGACGGAACCGACCGGCTGCGGCACATCTTCCACCGGCACCCCTGGGCCGGAACCGGTCGCCGCTTCCGCCACCCCTGGGGCGGAAGCGGCGACGGCCGGCGCCCCCTCGGGGGCGGCGGCGCCGTGTGGACTCCACACGGCCCAACTTGCTGCCACGCGGCCCTCGGTTCCTTGCTGCGATGGGGAGTTGACGTCGATGGTCGGGTCGGTGTCTCGGTGCACTCATGGGTCCTTACGAGTCGGAAGGTAGTCGGGGTGCCGCCCCGGCCTACTCGGCGCCAGGGCCGCGGTACGGCGGCAGGTAGCGGCGGACCAGTTGCACTCGTCGCACTCGTCCCGGGCAAGCAGGACGGGCGCGCGAGCGCAGAGGGTGGGACGAGTGGGACGGGTCGGCGGGCCGGGGTCAAGCCGCACAGTTGCCTTCGCCCTGCGGCGGTGCGGGCTCGGGGCAGTAGCGCCGCCACGGGTCGAGGAAGTCGTTGCGGACGAAGCCCTTCGCCTGCCGGGAGTCAGGGAAGCGGATGTTGGACGAGGAGACGCCGAAGTCCTTGAGCAGGAGCTGCAGTCCGCGCGCGGTCAGACCGCTGACGCCGAACTCCGCCCATGGCGCCTCCTCCAACGCCCGCAGCTGGGCGAGGAGGGTGGCGGTGGCGAGCGCCGGCGGATCACCGAGGGCGGTGAACACGGTCCGGATGTCCTGCAGGATCCGGATCTTGGCGCCGTCCCCGTCGTCGTCCAGACCGGCCTCGTGGGCGCACATCGCCGCGCACGCGGCGCGTGCGGTGGCGGGCCAGTGACCGCCGGCCAGGTCGGCGACGATCACCAGTGGTTCCCACGTGTCGGCGGCGCGGTCGGTCACCGGCATGGCGGGCAGCATCCCCACGGCCTTCGGCAGCAGCGGACGGAGCCAGTCGGCGACGCGGTCGCGCAGGTCGTGGAGCGGTTTGGTGTCGAGGGCCGAGCGGAACGGCTGCACGGTCTCGCCCGGTGCGCGGCGGCGCATCCGGACGACCACCGAGCGGTCCATGATCGTGTCGGGAAGATCGCCGATCCCCGCCAGGGCGGCCATCGCGAAGGTCGGGAACTTGCCCGGCCTCATGTCCGGTCCGTTGCCGACCATGCGGATCGCCGGACGGTTGCGCTGGTGACCGGCGTTCAGCACCCCACGCAGTTCCTCGTTCCGCTCGGCGGCCTTCGACGTGCCGAACAGCGTGTCGGCCTCGTCCACCAGCAGGGTCGGCGGGTCCTCGGTGATCGAGCGGAAGACCGCGGGCAGGCTGGCGTTCACCGTGATGAGCGGGTCGTGGACCGTCTCGGTGACGATGTCCAGTAGTCGCGACTTGCCGCAGCGCTTCGCCGGACCGACCACCGCCAACCGGGGCGCGTGCTGCCACGCCGGCTGTCCGTGCGTGGCAGCCACCCACAGCGTCACCGCGTCCAGCGCGTGCGGGGACGGCAGCACGACGAACCGGGCGAGCGTGGACCGCAGCTCGTCCAGCAGCACCGCGCCCGGGTCCACATGGACCACCGGGACCGCCTCCGGACCGGACGGAACCACCGGACCGTCGTCCGGACCGGACGGGACCGGACCGTCCGCGACGGCGGTCCCCTTCTGCGGACCGGCGGTCCGGGACGAACCCGCAGGCCGGTCCGCCGGTCCGTCCCCGTCCGGCGGAATGGTCCGGGACCGGTCCCCGTGTTCCGCGACATGCTGCGGACCGTCCCCAGGACTGGTCCCCATGTTCGGACCGTCCGCAGCGGACGGACCATGGCCGTCCCTAGAGTCCGCAGCCGATACCGGTCCCGTCGAAGGTGTAGAAGGCATGCTCTCCAAGGAGTCTCCTAACTGCGGTCCCGGACCGTGGAGTCCTGGACCGCCGAGTTGAGCGGTGATGTGAGGAAGGGCCGTACGGTCCGCCGACGCGCTGGGCGACGGGGACGAAAGCTGACCGTGCAGGCGGTGCTCAGGCGGCGCGGCCTGAGCTCAGGTCGTCCAGCCATGCCTCCACCTCGGTCCAGCGGTAGCGCAGGTGCCGGCCGACCTTGATCGCCTTCGGGCCTTGCCCTCGGTGCTTCCACCCGTAGATGGTGTCGAGCGGCACCTGCAGGTGGTCGGCGAGCTCCTGGGCGGTGGCCAGCGGGCGGCGGTCGGTAGTGGTGGCGCGGAAGGGCTTGGTCACGAATCTCCGATGGGCAGGGAACAAGGGCAGGCCGAAATAGGCGGTCCCTTTCGGGCCGCCTGCTCGGGTGAGCGGTGGAAGTTCAACAGGAGATCGGAGAGTTTCCTAAAAAGGCCGCCAGACCCCCTTGCGAGAGCCTCCTGCGAACGCGATCCGGGCAGTATGCCCGGCCTGCGGCTCGCGACCTAAAAAGGGCCGAGCATCGCCCACCCTGGCTGGGTGCACGAAGTCGCCGCCCGCAGGTGACGGCGCCCATTGAAACCGTAGGAGCCGGAATATCTTCCGTGCAAGGACTTCGGGAAGATCGCGGAAAAGATCTTGCTGAGTGCGCCCGGCCAGCGCGCTTGGGTCACCAGCAGCCCCCCGGCGAGGGCGCGTGACCCAGGTCACTACCGCATGCCTCTCTCGCGAAGGTTCGCGGATTTCCCGGGACTATCTGACACTATTTGGCACTATCGGCCACTGGCGGGACGATCGAGCACCGTCCATTTGACAAAAGCCCGCCGGTCGATGAATATCCAACACCCGCCCGAAGCCAGCGCTGATCTCGGCTTATCGGATCTGCGGTTCGCCCGCGAGAAAAATCCCCCATTGCCCCACCGCCGCCCATCGGCCGCGTATCTCCATGTCTCCGACCGAAGGAGTCGAATGGCCACCGTCTACGACACCTGGCACAAGACCTACCCCCGCCCGACTGACAAGCCCTGCCGCGAGCACAAGGGCAAGTACCCGACCGCCGACCACGGCAAGGGCAAGCGCTGGCAGGTTCGCTACCGCGACCCCGACGACGTCCAGCGCAAGGAGGACTTCGAGCTCAAGACCAAGGCCGATGACCGCGCCGCCGAGCTCAAGGTCACGCTCAAGGACGGCACTTACATCGACCCGAACGCGGGCAAGACGACCGTGGCCGAGTACGCCGAGACGTGGCTGGAGGCCGTCACTCCCGGCCCGACCACCCTGGAGCGCTACGACGGCGTGGTCCGCAACCACATCGTGGCCCGCCTGGGGAACTTGGAGCTTCGGGCGCTCAAGCCGACCACGATCAAGCGCTGGATAAGGCGGCTTCAGGACGAAGGGTTCGCCTCGTCCAGCATCGGCTGGTACGGCTCCGTCCTGATCATGATGCTGGATGCGGCAGTTGACGACGGCGCGATCGCCACCAACCCCTGCCGGGCGAAGTCGGTGAGCTTCCCGAAGGTGGAGAAGGAGCCGGTCGTCCCGTGGTCCGTGGAGCGCGTCCACGCGGTCATCAACGGTCTGCCGGAGCGCTTCCAGGCCGGCGGCTCCGTCGCGTTCGGCTGCGGGCTCCGACAGGGCGAGGTCTTCGCTCTCTCCGTCGACGACATCGACTTCCGCCGCCGCATGGTGACGGTACGTCGGCAGGTGCGCTTCGTGGCGAAGACGATGGTGTTCGCGCTGCCGAAGGGCGGCAAGGTCCGACAGGTCCCGCTACCCGATGGGCTGGCAAGGGCCTTGAAGGCCCACATGAAGAAGTTTCCGCCGACTCGGGTCACGCTCCCCTGGCGCCTCGCCGACGGCGACGACCATACGGCGAACCTGCTCTTCACCGACGAGAACGCCAAGCCGTACCACCGCAGCGTCTTCAACGCGGGCGCCTGGAAGCTCGCGCTCGTCGCGGCCGGGGTGATCCCGCCGCGCGAGAAGGGGGCGAAGTACTTCCAGGCGGCCCCGGACGACGGCATGCACGCCCTGCGGCATGCCTACGCCTCGGTGCTGCTGGATGCCGGAGAGACGATCAAGGCGCTCGCGGCCTACCTCGGCCACAGCGACCCGGGCTTCACGCTTCGGACCTACACCCACCTGATGCCGACGAGCGAGTCGCGGACCCGCTCGGCGATCGACAGGGTGCTTCCTGGTGCGAAGGCGGGGCACAGCGCGCCGAAATCCGAGGGCATGTGCCCCACGTGTGCCCTGGCGGCCTGATCTCTACCTCATACCTGCTTCGACCCGGGCCCTGATAGTGGCCATTCGTGCAGGTCAGAGGGATACCGACGCTACGACGCCGCCTGGAGCAGCGCGCCGTCCTGCCACTTGAGGATCTTGTCGAAGCTGACGATCGCCCCCCGCAGGGGGTGGTTGCGGAGCTGGACGTGGTCGGTGAGGGCGTGGATGAGGAAGAGGCCGCGGCCGGATTCGGCGGTGAGGTCGGGGAGGGTGTCCAGGTCGACCGGGCGGAGGGTGGGGGCCGTGGGCCGGCAGGGCAGCACGTGGGTGTCGTACGGGTGGCCGTCGCGGCGGGGGCGGTGGGCGGTGAGGACGCGGGCCGGGACGGTGGCGCGGCCCCGGCGGGAGCGGTGCGGCCCCCGGCCGCTCGGGACCGGACGGGCCGGGGCGGCGGCGGCCGGGCGGCGGACCGGCGGGGCGGTGGGCGCGGGCAGGCCGGGGCCGGAGTCGGTGACCTCGATCCGCAGCCGGTCCCCGCTGATGGAGGCGGTGACCTGGAAGCCGTCGTCGGGCCGCCCGGCGGCACCGTGCTCGACGGCGTTGGCGCAGGCCTCGCTGAGGGCGACGCCGAGGTCGTCGGCGATCTGCGGGTCGACGCCCGCGGTCGCCATGGCACCGAGCAGGATGCGCCGGGCCAGCGGGACGCTGGCCGGGTCGCGCTTGAGGTGCAGAGTCCACCAGATGTCCACGGGAGGTCCCTCCTGGCTGCGGCTCCACATACAACTAGGTATCTCCGGGCGATTCGGCGGTGAACCGTGCCCGGGGGGCGCTACCGCCCGTTCGGCGGATGGACTGGGGGACGGGGTCTGTGCCGGGCGGCGCGTACCGGAACCCGCACGCCGCCGCCGAAAGAGGCATTCGTAGGGATTTCCCACCCTGCCCGTGTCGGCGTCGTACGCAATGAGAGGATGGCCCGGCCATGACTGCCCTCGCCGCCGCCCCGCTCCCGGGCGCCCCAGGACCGGCCCAGCCGGTACGGGCCGCCGCCTGGGACCTGCGGCTTGCCCGGGCCGTCCCGTTCGCGCTGGTCTGCACGCTGATAGCGGCCGCCGGGCACGCCCTGGCCGGTGGCGGGAACGTGCCGCCGACCGCGCTGGCGGCGGGTTTCGCCGCGGTGCTGGCGCTGGCGGCGGTCTGCGGCGGACGGGAGCGTTCGCTGGCGGCCATCGCCGGGGCGCTGGGCGCGGGGCAGCTCGGACTGCACTGCCTGTTCCACGGCTTCAGCGGCTCCGTGTCGGGCATGGCGGGCATGGCGGGCATGCACCACGGCGGCTCCGGCCCGCTGACCGTGCCGCAGGTGGCCGGCCGGCTGATCTGCAACGAGGCCCGGCCGGGCACGCTGGACGGTCTGCCCGGCAGCCCGTCGCCGGAGCAGCTGGTCTCCTCGGCGGGCCTGGATCCGCACGCGTTCGCCGCCGCGCCCTGGTGGCAGGGCGGCGTGCTCGGCATGACGCCGTCGATGCTGGCCGGGCACCTGGCCGCCGCGCTGGTGGCGGGCTGGTGGCTGCGGCGCGGCGAGGCGGCGCTGTGGCGGCTGCTGCGGGTGGCCGCGTCGGTGGCCCGGGAGCAGTGGGCGGCGCCGCTGCGGTCGGTGTTCGTGCTGGTGGCCGCGTTGCTGCGCGGTCTGTTCGAGGTGGCCGGTCCGGTCCGCCGCTTCGGCGCCAGGGGCGGGGAGAGCCCGCTCCCGGCGGGTGCCGTGCTGCGGCACAGCGTGGTGCGGCGCGGGCCGCCGCGCGGGGCCTTCGCGTACTGATCCGCCTCTCCCGGCCGTCTACGGGCCGGGTCGCGGCCGTGCGCACCGTCCGGGCCGTTCCCCCGACCACCGGGTCCGGCCCCGAGGCTCCGCCCCCACATCCCCACGCGCGGCCCCCGAGGCGCGGCTCCGTCCGCCGCCCGGTCCCGGCCTGCCACCGAGCTCCGATCGGAGACCCCGCATCATGCGTTCCCTTCCCACCCGCCGTCTCGCCGCCGTCGCCCTCACCGCCGCCGCCTCCGTGGTGGCGCTGGCCGGCCCCGCCTTCGCGCACGTCACCGTGAACCCGGGTGCGGCCGCCCAGGGCGGTTACACGGCCGTCGACTTCCGGGTGCCGAACGAGAGCGACGCCGCGAGCACGGTGAAGCTGGAGGTCAACCTCCCGCTGGACCACCCGCTGGCCTCGGTCCGGACCCTGCCGCTGCCGGGCTGGACCGCCACGGTCGAGAAGTCGAAGCTCGACAAGCCGATCAAGGTGCACGGCAACGACGTCAACGAGGCCGTCTCCAAGATCACCTGGACCGCCGACGCCGGCACCAAGATCGCCCCCGGCCAGTTCCAGGAGTTCCGGGTCTCGCTCGGCCCGCTGCCGACCGACACGGACAGCATGGTCTTCAAGGCCCTGCAGACCTACGACAACGGCGACGTCGTCCGCTGGATCGACGAGTCCAAGGACGGCCAGCCCGAGCCGGCCAAGCCCGCGCCCGTCCTGAAGCTCACCAAGGCCGAGGGCGGCGACGGCCACGGAGACAGCCACGGCGCCACCGCCTCCCCGACCGTCGCCGCCCACGGGGACAGCTCGGACCACGCCGCCTCCTCCGACGGCGGTGGCAAGGCGAGCGACTCCACCGCCCGCACCCTCGGCGTGGTCGGCATCGTGGTCGGCGTGATCGGCACCGCCGTCGGCGTGCTCGGCCTGCGCCGCAAGAACGCCGGCTCCGCCTCCTGACCCCAGCCCCGGCGGGGCCGTACCCGCACCCCGGTACGGCCCCGCCGGCGGTCCACCGCGCACGATCGGATCGGATCCCCGCATGTCCCGCACCACCCGCACCACCCGTCTGGCCGGCGCGGCCGCCCTCGCGCTGGCCGCCGCCCTGACGCTGTCCGCCTGCGGCTCCTCCGGCGGCGGCTCCGACGCCGCGAAGGTCACCCGGCAGAAGGAGGACACCCCGTACCAGGGCACCAAGCTGGCCAAGAACTTCGAGAAGCCGGACCTCCAGCTGACCGACACCTCCGGCCAGCCGTACGACCTGCGGCAGCAGACCAACGGCAAGGCCACCCTGCTGTTCTTCGGGTACACCAGCTGCCCGGACGTCTGCCCGACCACCATGGGCGACATCGGGGTCGCGATGAAGGCGCTCCCCGCGGAGGACCGGCAGAAGGTCAACGTCGTCTTCGTCTCCACCGACCCGCAGCGCGACACCCCCAAGGTGCTGCGCACCTGGCTGGACTCGATGGGCAGCGACTTCATAGGCCTCACCGGCGACCTGGCCAAGGTGAAGACCGCCGCCAAGTCGCTCGGCATCATGATCGAGGACCCGGTGGTCAACCCGGACGGCACGGTCACCTCGACCCACGGCGCGCAGGTGCTGGCCTTCCTCCCCTCGGACGACAAGGCGCACGTGCTCTACATGAGCGGCACCGAGGAGAAGACCTACGAGCACGACCTGCCGCTGCTCGCCAAGGGGGTCGCGGCGTGATGGTGACCGGGACGCGCTTCCGGCGGACGGCCCTCACCGGCGCGGTGCTGGCCACCGTCCTCGGCGGCGGCGCCCTCCTGGCCGCCTGCGGGACGGGCGGCCAGGACGGTGCCGCCGCCGGGCCGGCCAGGCTCAGCGTCGCCGACTCCTACATCCCGCTGCCCCCGGCCGGCGGCATGGCGGCCGGCTACCTGACCGTCCGCAACGACGGCGGGCAGGACGAGCTGGTCAAGGTGAGCAGCCCGGGCGCCGAATCGGTCACCATGCACCGCTCGACCCCGTCCAGCATGGAGCAGGTCGCCAGTCTGGACGTGCCCGCGCACGGCGCGCTGCAGTTCGCCCGCGGCGGCACCCACCTCATGATCATGGGCTGGCAGAAGGCCCCCGCCCTCGGCGACGAGCTGGAGCTCGACCTCACCTTCGCCAAGTCCGGCACCATCTCGGTCAAGGTGCCGGTCAAGGAGCTCACCTACCGCCCCGGCCAGAGTTAAGGGGACCGCCACCATGCAGTCGGCCGGCCTGGAGAAGGCCTCGCACCGCCGGATCGCCGGGGTGCTCGGAGTGCTCGGCGCGCTGCTCGCGCTGATGCTCGCGGGCGCCGGACCGGCCTCCGCCCACGCCACCCTGGACTCCACCGACCCGCGGCAGAACTCGGTGGTCGCCACCGCGCCGCAGGCGGTGACGCTGACCTTCAGCGAGTCCGTCTCGCTCTCCTCGGACTCCGTCCGGGTGCTCGACCCGGCCGGCAAGGCCGTGGACACCGGCGACCCGGGGCACGCCGACGGCAAGGGCAACACCGCCCGGGTCGGGCTGAAGGGCGGCCTCGCCAACGGCACGTACACCGTCGCCTGGCGGGCCGTCTCGGACGACTCGCACCCGGTCGGCGGGGCGTTCACCTTCTCCATCGGCGCGCCCTCGGACACCTCGGTGTCGGCCACCGCGCTGCAGGGCGCCAAGGCCGACGGCCTGGTCGCCGCGCTGTACGGGACCGGGCGCACCGTCGCCTACGCGGCGTTCGCGCTGCTGGCCGGCGTCGCCGCCTTCGTACTGATCTGCTGGCCGGCCGGCACCGCCCGGCGCCCGGTGCAGCGGCTGCTGATGACCGGCTGGACGGCGCTGCTGGTCTCCACCGTCGCGGTGCTGATGCTGCGCGGCCCGTACGAACGCGGCTCGGGCGTCGGGCAGGCCCTCGACCTGTCGCTGGTGCGCGCCACCCTGGACGAGCGGATCGGCACCGCGCTGGCCGCCCGGCTGCTGCTGCTCGCGGCGGGCGGGGTGTTCCTGTCGCTGCTGGTCGGGCAGCTGGGGCAACCGCCGCGGCCGCTCCCCGCGAAGCCCGCCGAGGACGACGGCGGTGCCGTCGGGGACGGGGACGCCGAGGCCGCCGAGCTGCGCGCGCTGGAGCTGCGGGCCGCCGAACGGCCGCAGCGGGAGGCCCGGCTCGGCCTCGGCGTGGCCGGGCTGGTGCTGGCGGTCGCCCTCGCGGCGACCTGGGTCGGCGCCGACCACGCCTCGGTGGGCATCCAGGTCTGGCTGGCGCTGCCGCTCGGCATCCTGCACCTGATCGCGATGGCGCTCTGGCTGGGCGGGCTGGCCGCGCTGCTGGTCGGGCTGCGCGAGGGCGTCGGCGCCGAGGTGGTGGACCGCTTCTCCCGGATCGCCTTCGCCTCGGTGGCCGTCCTGGCCGCGACCGGGATCTACCAGTCCTGGCGCGGCCTGGGCAGCTGGGGCGCGCTGACCGGCACCGAGTACGGGCGGCTGCTGCTGGTGAAGAGCGGCTGCGTGGCCGTGATGCTCGGCGTCGCGTGGATGTCCCGCTCCTGGCTGGCCCGGCTGCGGTCGGCACCGGCCGAGGCCGCCGAGGTCGAACGCGCCGAGACCGAACCGGCCGAGGTGCCGGAGCCGGTCGGCGTCGCGGCCCACGGCGAGGACCCGGTCCGCCGGGCCCAGCTGGCCCGCCAGCGGGCCGCCCGGGAGAGCGCCGGGCGCGACCGCGGGCTCACCCCGACCCGGGCCGGGCTGCGCCGCTCGGTGCTGGTCGAGGCGCTGGTCGCGGTGGCGGTGCTGGTGGTCACCACGATGCTCACCAACTCCCCGCCCGGGCGGGTGGCGAGCGAGGTCACGGCCGGGGCCGCCGCGCCGGCCGCCGGCGGGGCCGCACCGGCCCCGCAGACCGAGCCCGGCCGCACCGTCGAGCTCAAGCTCCCGTACGACACCAAGGGCCGGACGCCGAACGCCAAGGGCACCGCGACCGTCACCCTCAACCCGGCCCGGACCGGCCCGAACGAGGTGAAGCTCGCCCTGGACGGCCCGGACGGACAGCCGGTGGACGTCCCCGAGGTGCAGCTGGCCTTCACCCTGCCGGACCGCGACCTCGGCCCGCTGCCGGTCGCGCTCACCCCCGAGGGCACCGGCCGCTGGAGCGGGACCGCGCAGCTCCCGCTGGCGGGCACCTGGGTGGTGTCGGTGCAGGTCCGCTCCTCCGACATCGACCAGACCACGCCGACCCAGCAGTTCAAGATCGGCTGACGGCGGTGGGCGATGTGACGACGGACGACATGACGACGACGGACCGGGCCGCCGCGGGCGGCAGCGGGGTCACCCGCCGGGCGCTGCTCGGCACCGCCGGCGCCGGGCTGCTGGCCGGCGCCGGCGCGGGCGTCGCCGGGGCGGTCGCCCTGGACCGCGGCGACCGCCCCGTCGGTGCGGCACCCGCCGCCGGCGCGCTCGGCGCCGCCCGGGTGCCGTTCCGCGGCGAGCACCAGGCCGGGATCCTCGAACCGCAGCAGGCCCGGGTCCAGCTCGCCGCCTTCGACCTGGCCGAGGGCACCGGCCGGGACGGGCTGCGCGCCCTGCTGCAACGCTGGACCAGGGCCGCCGAGCGGCTGACCGCCGGCGAACCGGCCGAGGAGTTCGACAACCAGGTCGCGCTGGACGCCGGGCCCTGCTCGCTCACCCTCACCGTCGGCTTCGGCGCCGCGCTCTTCGACAAGGCCGCCCTGGCCGACCACCGCCCGCCCGGCCTCGAACCGCTGCCCGCCTTCCCCGGCGACGCGCTCGACCCGGCCCGCGGCGACGGCGACCTGCTCGTCCAGATCGGCGCCGACGACGCGCTGGTGGCCGTGCACGCCCTGCGGGTGCTGCAACGGCTGGCCACCGGTACGGCGGCGCTGCGCTGGCAGTCCGCCGGCTTCGCCCGGACCCCCGGCGCCGCCGCCCGGCCGGTCACCGGCCGCAACCTGATGGGCCAGATCGACGGCACCAACAACCCGAAGCCCGGCGAGGACGGCTTCGCCGCCAAGGTCTTCTGCGCCCCCGGCGGCGACCAGCCGGCCTGGCTGGCCGGCGGCTCCTACCTGGTGTTCCGGCGGATCCGGATGCTGCTGGACCACTGGGAGGCGCTGCCGGTGGAGCGGCAGGAGCGGGTGATCGGACGGCGCAAGGCGGACGGCGCCCCGCTCGGCGCACCCGCCGGGGCCGGCGAGCACGCCCCGGTCGACCTGTCCGCACAGGGCCCCGACGGCACCCTGGCGATCCCCGCCGACGCCCACGTCCGGGTCGCCGCTCCGGCGGCCAACGGCGGCGCGGCCATGCTGCGCCGCGGCTTCTCGTACCACGACGGGCTGCTGCCGGACGGCTCACCGGACGCCGGACTGCTCTTCCTCGCCTTCCAGTCCGACCCGCGCAAGGGCTTCACCCCGGTGCAGCGCAAGCTCTCCCGGGGCGACGGCCTCTCCCGCTTCCTGCGGCACGAGGCGAGCGGCCTGTACGCGCTGCCGCCGGCCGCGCCGACGGGCGGCTACCTCGGGCAGCAGCTGCTGGAGGGGTAGCAGTGGCCCGGAGACGGGCCGTAGCACAGGCGGTCCCGGCCAGTGGAACGCTTTCCTGCCGGGGCGCGGAATCGTTAGGGTGGACTGCTTCGGCACCACCCCGCAAGCGCAGCACCGAGCACCCCGGAGGCGTCATGTCGGCCACCCGCTACACCTACCTCGGCCCGGCCGGCACCTTCACCGAGGCTGCGCTGCACACCCTGCCCGAGGCGGCGACCCGGGAGCTGGTGCCGCTGTCCTCGGTGGCGCTGGCGCTGGACGCGGTGCGCGGCGGGGAGGCCGCCGGGGCGTTCGTGCCGATCGAGAACTCGGTGGAGGGCGCGGTCACCGCGACCAACGACGAACTGGCCGCCGGCGCGGCGCTGATGATCTACCGCGAGGTGCTGCTGCCGATCTCCTTCGCGCTGCTGGTGCGGCCGGGCACCGAGCTGTCCGAGGTCAAGACGGTGACCAGCCACCCGGTGGCCCAGCCGCAGGTGCGCCGCTGGCTGGCCGCCAACCTGCCGGACGCCACCTGGGAGTCGGCCGCCTCCAACGCGGACGGCGCCCGGCTGGTCGCCGAGGGCCGCTACGACGGGGCGTTCGCGGGCGAGTTCGCGGCGCCGATCTACGGGCTGGACCCGCTGGTCAAGGACATCGCCGACGCCAAGAGCGCGGCCACCCGCTTCGTCCTGGTGGGCCGCCCCGGCCGGGTCTCCTCGCCGACCGGCGCCGACAAGACCTCGATGGTGGTCTGGCTGCCGGACGACCACCCGGGCGCGCTGCTGGAGCTGCTGCAGGAGTTCGCGGTGCGCGGGATCAACCTGATGCGGATCGAGTCCCGGCCGACCGGCGAGGGCCTGGGCAACTACTGCTTCCTGATCGACTGCGAGGGCCACCTGTCCGAGCGCCGGGTGGGCGAGGCGATGATGGGGCTCAAGCGGATCTGTCCGCAGGTGCGGTTCCTGGGCTCCTATCCGCGCGCCGATCGGCAGGTGTCCACCCACCGGCGGCCGGGGACCTCGGACACGGATTTCACCTCGGCCGCGGACTGGCTCTCGCGCGCGCTCGACGGGCGCGGGGACATCTGAGCCCGGGACTTCTGAGCCCGGGGCATCTGAGTGACCCGGGCCGGTGCTTCATCCGGACGACATCTGTTGTCTTTCTGACCTTTTCCGACCGTTTTGGACCGGGCCGATCGGGCGGGGGCGGGTGACCCCACCCGTCGTCCACAGGGCCGCCCGGCACCGGGGCCGCTGTCCACAGGCCCCTCCGCTGTCCACAGCCGGAAGTTATCCACAGACCTGGGGACGAGTCGACAAACCGGTATAGCCATTGCCCAGAACTGGTCGGATCATCGGTTTGCGTCGCAGAGATGACTAATCCGACCAGAGTCACCCGCTTGCCAGCAAATCACCCGTCTGAGTGCTTCAATTCCCTCAGTCGAGAAGGTTGATTGAGGTTTGAAACCTCAATTCCCTGGTTCGGTCGCCCGGAGGGTGATCCTCCCCTTCGATCCACAGGCCCGGCCCCCGACCTGTGGATAACCCGCTCCCCGCGTGTTCCCCACAGAAGTTATCCACAGGATCCGGGTGGTTATCCCCAGGGGAAAACCGGTACCGGTGGAGGAACGCCCGCCCGGTACGCTTGCCCTGTGATTGACCTTCGCCTGCTCCGTGAGGACCCTGACCGAGTGCGCGCCTCGCAGCGCGTCCGTGGCGAGGACGTCGACCTGGTCGACGCCCTCCTCTCCGCCGACGAACGGCGCCGGTCCTCGGGCAGCCGCTTCGACGAACTGCGCAACGAGCAGCGGGTGCTCGGCAAGCAGGTCGCCCAGGCCAAGGGTGACGAGAAGACCGCCCTGCTCCAGCGCACCAAGGAACTGGCCGCCGAGGTCAAGGCCGCGGACGCCGAGCAGAGCGCCGCCAAGGAGGAGGCCGACCGCCTGCTCCGCTCCCTGGCGAACCTCATCGACCCGGCCGCACCGATCGGCGGCGAGGAGGACTTCGTCACCATCGAGGAGATCGGCACCCCGCGCGACTTCGCGGCCGAGGGCTTCGAGCCCCGCGACCACGTCGAGCTCGGCCAGATCCTCAAGGCGATCGACACCGAGCGCGGCGCCAAGGTCGCCGGTGCCCGCTCGTACTACCTGACCGGCGTCGGCGCGCTGCTGGAGCTCGCCCTGGTCAACATGGCGATCGCCCAGGCCACCGCGGCCGGCTTCACCCCGATGATCACCCCGACGCTGGTCCGGCCGGCCGCCATGGACGGCACCGGCTTCCTCGGCCAGGCCGCCGAGAACGTGTACCACCTCGCCGAGGACGACCGGTACCTCGTCGGCACCAGCGAGGTCCCGCTCGCGGCGTACCACATGGACGAGATCCTCGACGCCGACAAGCTGCCGCTGCGCTACGCCGGCTACTCGTCCTGCTTCCGCCGCGAGGCCGGCACCTACGGCAAGGACACCCGCGGCATCATCCGCGTCCACCAGTTCGAGAAGGTGGAGATGTTCGTCTACACCACTCCCGAGGACGCCGAGAACGAGCACCGCCGCCTGCTCCAGTGGGAGAAGGACTTCCTCAACGCCCTCGAACTGCCCTACCGAGTCATCGACGTCGCCTCCGGCGACCTCGGCGCCTCGGCCGCGCGCAAGTTCGACATCGAGGCCTGGATCCCCACCCAGGGCAAGTACCGCGAGGTCACCTCGACCTCCAACACCACCGAGTACCAGGCCCGCCGGCTCTCCATCCGGATGCGCGAGGAGGGCAAGACCCGCCCGCTCGCCACCCTGAACGGCACCCTGGTCGCGATCCCGCGCACCATCGTGGCGATCCTGGAGAACCACCAGCAGGCCGACGGCTCGGTCGTCGTCCCGGAGGCGCTGCGGCCCTTCCTCGGCGGACGCTCCGTCCTGGAGCCGGTCAAGTAGGACCGGTCCCGGGCCGGCACCTCGCCACCTGCTCCACCCGTTCGACCCGTTCGACCCGTACCACCCGCTCCACCCGCTCCACCCGCAACTCCCGGGAGACGTCCGGCCCATGAGCACCACCAGCCCCAGCCCCGTCTCCCCCGAGGACACCCGGAACGGTGGCGACCTGCCCTACCGGCTGGTCGCCACCGACCTCGACGGCACCCTCCTCACCAGCGAGGAGACCGTCTCCGAGCGCACCCGCGCCGCCCTGGCCGCCGCCACCGGCGCGGGCGCGGTGCACATCGTCGTCACCGGCCGCTCCGCCGTCTGGGCCCGCCCCGTCTTCGACGAGATCGGCTACACCGGGATAGCGGTCTGCGGCCAGGGCGCCCAGGTCTACGACGCCGGCGCGCACAAGCTGCTCACCTCGCTCACCCTGGACCGGCGGCTCGCCGCCCTCGCCATCGAGAAGATAGAGGCCGAGACCGGCCCGCTCGCCGTCGCCGCCAACCAGGACGGCCTCGACGGCCAGGTCCTGGCCGGTCCCGGCTACGAACTGCTGATCGGCTCCGACCTCCCCGTCGTCCGGGTCGACCGCGGCGGACTGCTCGCCTCCCCCGTCAGCAAGCTCTACATCCAGCACCACGCCCTGACCGACGACGCCCTCGCCGAAGCCGCCCGCCGGGCCGCCGGCGACCTGGTCGGCGTCGTGATGGCCGGCCCCGGCGTGGTCGAACTGCTCCCGCTCGGCCTCTCCAAGGCCACCGGACTGGCCGTCGCCGCCCGCCGCCTCGGCCTGCGCGCCGCCGACACCATCGCCTTCGGCGACATGCCCAACGACGTCCCGATGTTCGGCTGGGCCGCCCACGGCGTCGCCATGGCCAACGCCCACGAGGAACTCCTCGCCGTCGCCGACGCCGTCACCACCAGCAACGACGAGGACGGCGTCGCGGTCGTCCTGGAGCGGCTCTACCCCGCCCGCTGACCGCCTTCGCGGCCCGGGCGCCGGGCCCGGCGGACGGCGCGGCGCGTCGGCGGTCGGGCGTTCACGGAGTGTTCTTCCACCAGTTGTAGGATGACCGGGCAAGCGGTTGTAGGATGACCGATGACTGGTCCGGTACGTGCGTGGCGAAGGGAGGCCCGGAATGAGCGGCGACGGCAACGGTCTGCAGGCGGCCGGGCGGCGATCCCTGGTCGACACCGCGATCGACCAGCTGCGCGAGCAACTGGCCGGTGGGGTGTGGCCCGTCGGGTCCCGGATCCCCACCGAGCACGAGCTCGCCGAGCGGCTGCAGGTCGGGCGGAACACCGTACGGGAGGCGATCCGGGTGCTGGTGCACGCCGGCATGCTGGTCTCCCGGCAGGGCGAGGGCACCTTCGTCCGCTCCACCAGCGACCCGGCGTCCGTACTGCGCGGCGTCCAGCGCTCGGGCATCCGGGACGTCCTGGAGGTCCGCGCGGCGCTGGAGACCGAGGGCGCCCGGCTGGCCGCGCTGCGGCACACCCCGGAGGACGTCCGGCGGATGCGGGCCGCGCTGGCCCGTGAGGCCGAGGTGTTCGCGGCGCACCCCGAGCGGGCCAGCCGCGAGGCCACCGTCGAGCACGACCTGGAGTTCCACACCGCCGTCGTCGAGGCCGCGCACAACCCCGCGCTGGCCGAGGTGTACCGCTACTTCGGCGCCTCCGTGCGCGAGGCCATGACGTCCGCCTTCGGCGACCACGACATGCCCGAGGCGGTCGTGGCCACCCACGAGGCACTGGTCGACGCGATCGAGAGCGGTGACCCGGACCGGGCCGAGGCGGCGTGTCGTGCGCTGCTCGCCGGCCCGACCGCGGCCGTCGAGCAGCTGCTCGCGGCCATCGCGGCCCGGAAGTAGGACGGCGCGAGCCTCCGCCCTTCCCGCCCGCATCCACGCACATCCAGGAAAGAAACAGCACCCCCATGGCCGTCACCCGTGCCCCGCAGCCGGTTGTCACCACCCCTGCCCAGCTCCCCGTCCGCGCCCGGCTGGCCCATCCGGCCCTGCTGCTGACCGGCATCGTGCTGGTCGCGCTGAACATGCGCGCCTGCCTGGCCGCGATCTCCCCGATGGTCGGCGAGATCCAGCGGACCTTCGGCCTCTCCGCGACCGCGAGCGGCCTGATCACCACCGTGCCGGTGCTGTTCCAGGGCGTCGGCGCCCCGCTCACCCCCCGGCTGACCCGCCGCTTCGGCGCCGAGCGGGTCGTCCTGGGCGCCGTGCTGGTGCTGGGCGCGGGCGTGCTGCTGCGGGTGCTGCCCTCGGTGGCGGCCCTGTACGCGGGCTGCGTGGTGATCGGCGTGGCCATCGCGGTCCTGAACGTGTCGATGCCGGGCCTGGTCAAGCGGGAGTTCCCGGACCGCGCGGCCACCATGACCGGCGTCTACTCGACCACCATGCTGGTCGGCGCGACCCTCGCCGCCGGCACCTCCGTCCCGCTGGAGCACGTGCTCGGCGGCGGCTGGCGGGCCTCGCTCGGCGCCTGGTCGCTGCTGGCGCTGATCGCGGCGGTGGCCTGGCTGCCGCAGGTGCTGCGCAGCCGTCAGGAGCGGGGTGCGGCGGCCGCGGCGGCCGTGCCGGGCAAGCCGATCGAGGGCCTCTGGAAGTCGCCGCTGGCCTGGCAGATCAGCCTCTTCATGGGCATCTCCTCGCTGCTGGTCTACACCCTGGTGGCCTGGATGCCGACCATCCTGGCCGACCACGGCATGGACCGCGGGCAGGCCGGCCTGGTCTTCGCCTTCTCCAACCTGGTGCAGGTGGCCGGCGCCTTCCTGGTGCCGCTGATGGCCGGCCGGATGACCAGCCAGCGCGGGCTGGCGGTGACGATGGCCGCCCTGAACGGGCTCGGCATCGCGATGCTGCTGGTCGCGCCGGTGTCCGCCGCGTGGGTCTCGGCGACGATCCTGGGCGTGGCACAGGGCGGTTCGCTCGGCCTGGGCCTGGCGTTCATCGTGCTGCGCACCGGCAGCGCGGCCGGCGCCGCCCAGCTGGGCGGGATGTCGCAGGCGATCGGCTACCTGGTCGCGGCGGCCGGACCGGTCGGCGCCGGCGCGCTGCACCAGCTGACCGGCGGCTGGGAGACCACTCTGGTGCTGATGCTGGTGCTGGTCCTGGTGGTCGGCGCGGCGGGCTGGGGCGCGGGCCGCAACCGGGTGCTCTGAGGCCCTCCGTACGGCGAACGGCGCTCCGGACCACCAGCGGTGGTCCGGAGCGCCGTTTCGGTTCGCTCTACGTGCGGCCTCCCGCCGTACGGCTCACTCCTCGCCGGCGAGCGTCAGCCCGGCGAGCTTCACCGAGGCCAGCACCGTCGCCCCGACGGTCACCACCAGCAGCAGCGGGACGGCCGCGCCGAACGAGACGTCGGCCCCGATCGCGGTGTCCCCGGCGACGGCCTCGGCAACCGCCCGGCCCCACTGCTGGACGCTCAGGGTCCGGGCGCCCTCGACGAAGTTGCCGACCATCGACTCCCAGATCAGCGCGTACGCCAGCCCGGCCACCACCGCGTGCCGGGTGACCACGCCGAGCAGCAGGAACAGCGCGCTGTACGCGGCGCCGGCGACCAGGACCGCCACGGTGTAGCCGAGCACCATGCCGTCCCGGGTGCCGTACAGCAGCAGCCCGGACAGCAGCGTCGGGACGACCGAGAACAGCCAGGTGACGCCGATCGCGACGGCCAGCTTGGTGGTGATGATCCGCCACCGCGGGAGCGGCTTGGCGAGCAGGTAGACGATCGAGCCGTCGTCGATCTCGGTGGCGATGACCCCGGTGCCGACCACCAGGCCGAGGATCGGGACCAGGGTGCCGAGGCCGAGCTGGCCGAGGATCTTGACGGTGAGGCCGTGCGCGTCGGCGCTCGATCCGCTCGCGATGGCGGAGACGAGCAGCAGCAGCGCGGGGACCACCAGCAGCAGGAGGCCGCGACGGCGGCCCAGCAGCCCGCGCAGGGTCAACCTGGCGACGGTGGGGTTCATGGTCGGACGGCCCCTTCCTGGGCAGCGACGGTGACGGCGGCGGTCACCACGGCGATGGTCACGGCGGCGGTCACGCGGACACCAGGTACGAGAAGACGCTCTCCAGCGACTCGTCGGCCGGGGAGACGGTGTAGAGCCGGATGCCGGCCTCCCGGGCGACCCTGGGCAGCAGGGTGGTGAAGCCCTGGAAGTTGACCGCCTCGATCCGCAGCGCCCGTTCGCGCTCGTCGACCTCGATGCCGGTGGTGGAGCCGTCGGCGATCAGGGCGGCGGCAAGCCGGCGGTCGTCGCTGGAGCGGACCAGGTAGCGGTGCGGGCGGTCGGTCATCAGCCGGCGGATCTTGCGGAAGTCGCCGGAGGCCGCGTGCCGTCCGGCCACCACCACCTCGATGTGCCGGGCCAGTTGCTCGACCTCCTCCAGGATGTGGGAGGAGAAGAGCACCGTGCGGCCGTCCGCGCCGAAGCGGCGCAGCAGGTCCATCAGCTGGAGCCGCTGGCGCGGGTCCATGCCGTTGAAGGGCTCGTCCAGGAGCAGGACGGCCGGGTCGTGGACGAGCGCGGAGGCCATCTTGACCCGCTGTTTCATGCCCTTGGAGTACGTGCCGGTGCGCCGGTCCTTGGCGTAGTCCATCTCCACCAGGTCCAGTGCCCGGCGGGCGGCGGCGCCCGGCTGGGGCAGGCCGTGCAGTTCGGCGTTGGCGAGGACGAACTCCCAGCCGGTCAGGTAGTCGTACATCGACTCCCGCTCGGGAACCAGGCCGATCTGCCGGTACACCTGCTGGTTGCGCCAGATCGGCGCGCCGTCCAGGGTCACCGAGCCGCTGGAGGGGGCGAGGAAGCCGCTCATCATGTGGATGAGCGTGGACTTGCCCGCGCCGTTCGGGCCCAGCAGGCCGGTGATGCCCGGGCCGATGGCCATGGTGACGTCGTTGACCGCGACCACGTTCCCGAACCAGCGGGAGACCTTGTCGATGCTGATGGTGGCCATGCCGCCCTCCCTCACACCTTCTTGTAGCGGGTCAGCAGCAGCCGGTACGAGCCGACCACCAGCGCCAGGGCCACGAGTGCGAACACCGCGATGCCGAGCCCGCCCGGCGCGTACCGGCGGTCGAGGCCGACGCCCAGGTCGAACACCTCGTTGACCAGCGACTCCACCAGCTCGGTGGGCGAGATCAGCGAGGTCCACTGGGCGGCGTCGGAGCCGGTCGTACCCGGGTTGCTGATGCCGACCGCGACGGCGGCCACCGCGGCGCTGACCGCCAGGTAGCCCATGATGGCGGCCACCCCGAAGCCCCGGCGCGGGGTGGCGGCCGCGATGACCAGCGCCACCGAGGTCGGCACCAGGGCGTACAGCACGGCCGCGACCAGGCCGTACAGGAAGTGCCCGGTGTTGTACGAGAAGTCCATCCCGCCGAGCAGAGCGCCGAGGTACAGCACCAGCAACGGGGCCGCCATCAGCAGCAGTTGGGCGCAGACCATGGCCGCGAACTTGGCCCGGACGTAGTCGGTGCGGGTGATCGGGCGGGAGAAGTAGAGCGGCACGGTCTGGTACCGCAGGTCCCGGGAGAGCAGCACCGGCGCCTGGGAGGCGAGGAAGACCGCGATCACCAGGTTGACGCTGGCGAGGTAGCCGGCGTACTCGACCGGCAGCTGGTCGCGCTTCATGGTGATCGCGACCGCCACCACGATCGCGGCGGGCACGGTGACCACGGCCAGCACCAGCATCGGCAGCACCTTGGACTTGCCGGAGCGGCCGAGGCCGTACGCGGCGCGCAGGCTCTGGGTGAAGAGCGAGCGGGTGGCGTAGCCGCGGCCGAGCCGGGGGCCGGAGTAGCCGCGGTAGCCGATGTCGTGGATGACGCCGGTGTCGGCGGACCCGGTGTCGGCGGACCTGGTGTCGGCGGACCTGGTGTCAGGAGGCTGCGCCATCGTCCGAACCTCCCCTGCTGCTCTGGTCGTCCTGGTCGTCTCCGCCGTCCTGGTCGTTCCGGCCGGAGTCCCGCTCACCGGTGAAGAGTTCGGCGACCCGGTGCCGCCGCTGCTCCAGCCGGACCAGGCCGAGGCCGAGGCCGGCCACGGTGTCGCGGATGGTGTCGTACGTCGACTCGTCCGCGAGCCGGACCAGCAGCAGGTGCGTGCCCTCGGGCTGGACCTCGACGCCGGCGGCGGCCAGCCGTTCGCGGACCGCCTCGCCCGGTGCGCGGCCGTGGTCCTCCGGGAAGTGGTCCTCCGGGAAGTCGGTGACCTCGACCGCGAGGACGGCCGTCGCCTCGGTGAAGGAGGCGGTGGAGGAGGAGCGCAGCAGCTTGCCGCCGTCGATGACGACCAGGTGGTCGCAGGTGCGCTCCAACTCGCCGAGCAGGTGGGTGGTGACCAGCACCGAGATGCCGAAGTCGGTGTGCACCCGGCGGATCAGGCCCAGCATCTCGTCCCGGCCGGCCGGGTCGAGGCCGTTGGTCGGCTCGTCCAGCAGTACCAGCTTCGGGTCGTGCACCAGGGCCTGGGCGAGTTTGACCCGCTGCTTCATGCCGGTCGAGTACCCGCCCATCGGCCGGTACCGCTCCTCGTACAGGCCGACGTGCCGCAGGGTGTCGGCGGTGCGCTCACGGGCGGCGGTGGCGGGCAGGCCCGCCATCCGGGCCATGTGCACGACGAACTCGGTGGCCGAGACGTCCGGCGGCAGGCAGTCGTGCTCGGGCATGTAGCCGACCCGCTCGCGGATCTCGGAGCCCCGGGTGGCGATGTCCAGGCCGAGGACCTCGCCCCGGCCGGACGTCGCCGGGGCGAGCCCGAGCAGGATCTTGATCAGTGTGGACTTGCCCGCTCCGTTGGACCCGACCAGGCCGACCACCCCGGGCCGCACCTCGACGGTGAGCTGGTCGAGGGCGGTGACCCGGGGGAACCTCTTGGTGAGGCCGTCCGTCTTGATGACAGCTGTGGACACGCCGACCAACGTAACGGCCTTGCCCGGCGGGGGACATGAGCTGGAATGACGAGCCGGTCTGCTGCTGCGGTATGACGCCCGGGCCCCGCCCCCCTAGGGGTCGCGGCTCAGGAGTGCGCGCGCTCCCACAGCTCGGTGACCTTGCCGGAGGCGTCGATCGCGACCTTGTAGTCGCCCGTCGAGCAGGGGTACGAGCCCTTCTCGTTGTGCGGGTTGGCGATGCACTCGTTGATGTGCTTCACCAGGTCGGCCACGTTGACGTCCTTCGGCGGGGCCAGCACCGAGCTCAGGTGGCCCTTGGCGGTCGGCGCGAACGCGGCGGTCTTGTCGGCGCCCACCGGGTCGAAGCCGACGTCGTTGACGCCGCAGACGTCCTTGGTGTCCTTGTACACCAGGGTGGCCGCGGTGGTGCCCTTCCCCGGGTAGATCCACTTCTGGCCGGCCGGCAGCGGCCCGTGGGTGCAGAAGCCCTCCTCGGGCTCACCGGAGGCGCCCGGGGTGCCGCTCGGCGCGGGCTTCGCGGTGCCGCCCGGGGCGGCGGGCTTCCCGGTGCCGGCCGGGGCGGCGGTGGTCGGGGCCGCGGCGGTCGGGGCGGCGGTCGCGGTGCCCGACCCGCTCCCCGCGCCCTGGTCCGACGAGTCGTCCGGGCCGCAGGCCGCGAGACCGAGCGCGGCGGTGGCGACCAGAGCGGTGGCGAGCAGTCTCCTGGAAGCAGACATGGTGAACGAACCCCCGTGGTGACGCATGATCAGTTGGACGGTGCGGCGGACAGACTAGCGCCTCGCCCCGACACCCTCCCGGGAACCCTGACACCTGAAGCCCAAAGCCCGACGCCCCGGACGCCGGAGCGCCCGGGGCGTCGGGCGCTCCGGCGGGAGGGGGTCATCCCAGCTGGGCGAGGCCCTCGGTGGCGATCCGCTCGAAGACCGCGAGGTCGTTCTCGAAGATCGAGTCCGGGACGGGCCAGTGGATCACCAGCTCGGTGATGCCCAGCTCCCGGTAGCGGCCGGCCCAGTCGACGAAGGCGTCCAGGGAGGCCAGCGGCTTCTCCGCCGTGGAGCCCTGGAGCAGCACCTTCTCCAGGGTGGCGACGTCCCGGCCCTGCGCCTCGCAGGCCGCGGTCAGCTTCTCGATCTGCTTCGCGATCACCTCGGGCGCCTGCTCCACCGGCACGTCCGCCGGGCCGCGCGGATCGCCGTACGTCACCCAGCCCTGCCCGTACTCGGCGGCCAGCTTCAGCCCGCGCGGGCCGGTCGCGGCCACGTAGAACGGCACCCGCGGGGTCTGCACGCAGCCGGGGATGTTCCGGGCCTCGACCGCCTCGTAGTACGTGCCCTCCCGGGTGGTGGCGTCGGTGCGCAGCAGCTCGTCCAGCAGCGGCAGGAACTCGCCGAACCGGTCCGCCCGCTCCTTCGGCGACCAGGCCTCCTGGCCCATCGCCGTCGCGTCGAACCCCGTCCCGCCGGCCCCGATGCCCAGCGTGAGCCGCCCGCCGGACACGTCGTCCAGCGTGATCAGCTCCTTCGCCAGGGTCACCGGGTGCCGGAAGTTCGGCGAGGTCACCAGCGTGCCGAGCCGGATCCGCTCGGTCGCCGTCGCGGCGGCCGTCAGCGTCGGGACCGATCCGAACCACGGCTCGTCCCGGAAGGACCGCCAGGAGAGGTGGTCGTAGGTGTACGCGGCGTGGAACCCGAGGTCCTCGGCCCGCCGCCAGATCTTCTGCCCCTCGCTCCACCGGTGGATGGGGAGGATCACCGTGCTCAGTCGCATACCGCCGACCCTACGGCAGCCGTCAGCGGCTCCCCGGCCGATTCAACGCCGCAGCCAGCTCAGCAGGGTCGCCGCCGTGAACACCGTGCCCGACGCCAGCCAGACCGCGCGCCGGGTCAGCCACCTCGGGCCTTCCAGCGGCCGGGACTGCGGGACCGGAGCCAGCAGCGCGTCCGCGAAGGCCTGGGCGGTCGGCGGTCGGTCCGCCGGCTCGACGGACATCGCGGCCCGGAGCAGCAGGGCGACGTTCGGCGGGAGCTCCGTTCCGGACGGGAGCGCCGGCAGGGTCGAGGCGGTCGGCTGGCCGGTCATCAGGGCGGTGGCGCGCCCGCCCGGGCCGAACGGCTTCTGCCCGGTCAGCAGCTCGTAGGCCACGACGGCCAGCGCGTACACGTCGGCCCTCCCGTCGAACCCACCGGTCTGGAAGGCCTGTTCCGGTGCCATGTACGCGGGCGTGCCCGTGGTCACCGTCAGCCCGGACGCGTCGGCCAGTTGCTTCGCGCTGCCCAGGTCCGCCACCAGCACCGCGGCGGGTGAGGGGCCGGTGTCGAGCAGCAGGTTGGACGGCTTGACGTCGCGGTGCACCACGCCCGCCTCGTGCAGGACCTGGACCGCGTAGCCCGCCTCCGCGGCCAGCCGCAGCGCCTCCTGCGGGTCGCACTGCCCGACCCGGTCCGCCACGGTGCCGCCGCGCACGTAGTCCATGACGAAGTAGGGCCGCTCCTCCTGCACCCCGACGTCGTGCACCCGGACCACCCGCGGGCTGGCGATCCGGCGCAGCAGCCTCGCCTCCGCCAGGAACCGCTCGCGCACATCGGCGTTGGCGGCCCAGTTCTCGGCCAGCACCTTCACCGCGACCTCGGTGTCGAGCTCCGGATCGTAGGCCTTCCAGACCGTCGCGAAGGAGCCGGCTCCGAGCCGCTCCAGGAGGAGGTAACGGCCGAGCTTGCGCATGTGGCAGCATTCTGCCGGAGTCGGCGGGAGTGCGGAACTCCCGCTCGACGGGCGGGGTGCCGGGCGGGACGAAACGGGGGGATCCGGATGTTCGAAGAGGCCGAGTTGGAACGGCTCGTGGCGACCGCTCAGGCGGGGGACCCGGCGGCGATGGAGCACCTGCTGGCCAAGCTGCGGCCGGTGGTGCTGCGCCGCTGCTCGCGCTTCCTGCCCCACCACGCCGACGCGGAGGAGGCCGCGCAGGACGCGCTGCTGTCCATCAGCAGGCACCTGGGCGAGTACGGCGGCCGCGGCTCCTTCCTGGGCTGGGTGACGGTGATCGCCTCGAACGCCGCCCGGTCCACCTACCGCTCGATGCGCCGGCGCGCCGAGGACAGCCACGACGACCTCCCCGAGTCCGTCGACCCGCGCACCACCAGCGTCATCGCCGGGACCCGGCTCGACGTGATGGAGGCGCTGGCCGCGCTGGAGCAGCGGCACCCCGCCGTGGTGGAGGCCTTCGTGCTGCGCGACCTCGGCGACCTGACCTACATCCAGGTGGCCGAGATGCTGGACGCTCCGTTGAGCACCGTCAAGGACCGCATCCACAAGGCCCGCAGCTTCATGCGCGAGCGCCTGGTCACCGGTCTGTGACCGGCCGTCCTGCGGCGGGCGGCGGCCGCGTCGTCGTCCGGCCCCGGTCCGCCGTCGCCGCCCTGGTGGCAGCCTCCGCGCTCGGGCTGGCGGCCGGCCGGTTCGTCCTGCCGGCGCCCCCCGGAACCACCGCGCACCCGGCGGCACCATCGGGTGCCGCGGTCAGCGGGGCGTCCCAGAGCGCGTCCGCTCCCGCGACGCCCGGCGGGTCCGTCCCGACGCCCGCGTCCTCGGCCTCCGGCTCCGGCTCCGCCTCACCGACCGGTGCGACCGGTGCGACCGGTGCGACCGGTGCGACCGGGCCGGTGACGGCCGCGAACCTGCTGGAGCCCGCGGCCTTCGGCCCGGACGTCGGCGTCGAGCGGATCCACGTCACCGACCGGTACGGCGACGGGAACTACGCCAACGCGGCCTGCACCGGCGAGAAGACCCTCACCCAGACCCTGGGCGGGCGCGGCGCCCACTTCCGCGGACTGATCACCAGCCGCAGCAGCCCGGACGACCCCACCGTGGCCGGCGAGAGCGGCGGCCAGGTCGCCCGCGAGGTCGCCGCCGAGGCCCAGAGCCCTTCCCTGGCGCAGAACTACAGCGAACGCCTGCTGCTGGAGGAGGTGCCCTGCCAGGAGTCGACACCAGGGCACTGGGTCTACGGAAAGACCACGACGCTGCAGCTCGGCCCGGACGTCACCGCGCGATGGATGGGCATGTACCAGGGATCGCTCAACACCACCGGCACCGCGCCCGAGGGCAAGGAACCCTGCGGCGGCATCGCCGTACTGCGCAGCGGCAGCCACTACGGGGTGCTGGAGGTGGAGGCCTGCCTGGGGACGGCCGCGATGGACCGCGTCGTCAGGACCGCTCTGTCACAGCTGTGAAACAGCCGGTCAGGGGCTCCGACTTTCCCTCCGGCGGCGGCATCTCCCCAGTTGTACGAGGACGCAGCAGGCGTCCCGACCAGCAGGGGGACCAGATGACCGAGAACCAGACCGTCCAGAAGTCCGTCCGCCGCAACCGGCTCGCCGCCGCGGCCTGCTTCGCCGCCGCACTGATCACGGCCGGCGTCGTCGGCACCCAGTCGGCCGCCGCCGACGGGTCCGCGCAGCGCGACGCGGCCGCCGCCCGCCCGGCCGCGGCCACCGCGCCCGGACTCGGCTCCGCCCGCCTCGTCCAGAGCGAGGACATCCCGCAGGGCCTGAACCCGGTCGGCGCGACCGTCGAGCTGGCCGGACGCGAGGCGCTGTCCGCGTGCTCCGGCGAGGCGACGATGCGCGACCTGACCAAGGGCCAGGCCACCGCGTACGCGTCCGTGAACTGGACCCTCGACAACCACGGCATGCTGAGGGAGTCCGCCGCGAGCGCCCCCACCGGGTCCACCGCCGCCGCCTGGGAGAAGCAGCTCGTCGCGCTCGTCGAGGAGTGCCAGGACGAGCCCGCCGGCCACTGGCACTACGGCGCGGCCCACACCCTGACCGTCACCGGCGGCACCGCCCGCTGGTACCCGGCCTACAACGGCGACGGCGGCGCCGCCGGCGGGGTCGCGGTCCTGCGCAGCGGCACCAAGGTCGCCATCGTCGAGGTCCCCGGCCAGACTGCCTCCGTCGAAGGCACCGCCACCGCGGCACTGAAGCGCCTCGCCTCCTGAACGGCGGCCCCGCTCCGCCCGCACCGCCGGGCGGAGCCGGCCCCGGACGTCGAAGCGGCTCGCCCGCCCAGGGGCGACGGGTGACGGGTGATGGGCGACGGGTGAACGAGGCTTGACCGAGGTCACGGGCGTGCCCAGCCGGTCAGCCGCTGCCGCCGCGCCCCAGGGCGGTGCCCCACCGGTCGGCGACGGCGGCCGCGTGCGCGAAGTGCGCGGCGGCCTCGGCGTCGCGGCCGAGCAGGCGGGCGAGCTCGCCGAGGGTGTACGCGACCGGGCGGATCGCCAGGGTGAAGCCCGCGGCGGGCGGCGGCGCGTCACGGTGGGGGAGCAGGGTGGCGTACAGCTCGTCGGCCCGCTGCCGCTCGCCGAGCGCCACCACGGCCATCGCGCGGAAGGTCGCGAGGACCGTGAGGAGGTAGTCGGTGCGCAGCGGCCCGACCCGGGCCAGGACGGCGCGGGCCTCGTCCGGCCGGCCGGCGGCGCACAGGGCCGCCGCGAGCAGGTCCGCCACCAGCGGGCCGAACTCCTCGGTCAGCCGCCGGGCCTGCGGGACGAACTCGCCGAGCCGTCCCTGCGCGGCCCGGATCGTCGCCAGCGCGACCTGCAGGAAGCCGTCGGCGTGCGGAGAGCCCTGCCTGGCCATTCCGGCGGTGGCCTCGGCGTACAGCTCCTCGGCGTCCTCGGCGCGCCCTTCGATCAGCGCCCGGGTCGCCAGCGCGGTCTGACCGACCACGACGGGCCCCGGCATCCGGTAGGTCCGGGCCAGTTCGACGCAGGTGTCGATGTGGGCGTACGCGGCGGCGACGTCGCCTGCGGCTGCGGCGGCGGTCGACAGGCTGAGCAGGCCGAACCAGCGGAAGGCCGGCAGGTCGTGCTCGGTGGCGAGCCGGACGAGCTCCTCGCTCCGCGGCGCGAGCTCGCCGCCCTCGCGCTCGGTGTCGAGCTCGGTGTCGAGTTCGCGGAGCAGCGCCGCGAGCGCCCGCGCGCGAAGGCCGGGGTCCCCCAGGGCCGTCGCGAGTCCGACGGCTTCCTCGGCCGCGGCCCGCACCCGCGGGTTCCGCTCGTCGGACAGTTCGGCGCAGTAGGCGAGCAGCAGCCCGCACCGGGCGGCGGGTGCCAGGTCCGGCAGGTCCAAGGACCGGCCGAGCAGCGCGACCACGGGCTCGTCGACCGCGCCGTACGGCCGGGTCTGCCACGGCGTGGGCTCGGACCAGGCGGTGAGCGCGCGGATCAGCAGCTCGCTGCGGCCGGTGCCGACCGCGCAGTCGATCGCCCGCTGCCGGGTCGCGCGGGCGGACATGACCGCCCCGGCCCGCACCTGGGCGCGCAGCAGCCTGCCCAGCAGGTCGACGCGTTCCGCCTCCCGGTCCTCCGACGGGCCGGCCGGGGTCCGGTCGAAGCAGTCCAGCGCGGCCGCGAGCAGATCGGCCGCCGCGTCGTGGGCGTACCGGGCGGCCGCCAGGTCGGCCGCGCGCAGGCAGTAGTGCACGCCCTGGGCAGCCGTGGCCGAAGCCGCCGACCTCGCGAAGTGGTGGGCCAGCGCGGACACGTCGCTCGAACCGAGCCGCTCCAGACCGGCCGCGATCCGCCCGTGCATCCGCCTGGCCCGCAGGCCGCTCAGATCGGCGAGCAGCGTGTCGCGCACCAGCGCGTGGGTGAACCGGACGCGGCCGGGGGCGGGCTCGGTCAGCAGTCCGGCGACCAGGCCGGCGTCCAGCCCGCCCAGGACCCCGTCCTCGTCGGTGTCCGCGGCGCCGACCAGCAGCTCGACGTCCGCCTCGCGCCCGACGACGGCGGCCAGCCGGAGCACTGCCACCACCGCCTCGGGGAGGCGCCCGAGCCGGCGGCGCACCACGTCCCGTACCCCCTCCGGCACCTCGGACAGGGCGACCAACGCGCCTTCGCTGCCCAGCAGCCGGGCGCTCTCCCACACGTAGAAGGGGTTGCCGCCGGTGCGTTCGGCGAGCGCGGCGACCGTTCCGGCGTCCACCGGCCCGGCACCGGCGGCCTTGATCACCTCGGCGACGGCCGGCCCGGGCAGCCCCGGCAGCGGCAGCCGCAGCGGGGAGCGCCCGGCGAGCACGGCGAGCTGGTCCGCGAGCGGGCCCTCGACCTCGTTCGGACGGTAGGCGGCCACGACCAGGACCGGTGTCCCCTGGGGCAGGTCGGTCAGGCCGGTCAGCAGGGCGAGCGTCTCGGCGTCGGCCCAGTGCAGGTCGTCCAGCAGCACGGCCAGCGGCCGTTCGCGGGCCACCGCCGCGAGCCACCGCGACACCGCGCGGTTCAGACGGAACCGGCCGGCGGCCACGTCCTCGTCGGGGCCCCGGCCGGACGCCCGGTCGGAGAGCAGCGGGGCCAGGACCTCGGCGGACCCGGCCGGCGGCGGCGCGGCGGCGGCGATCGTCCGCAGTGCCGCCACCCAGGGCCACGCGGGTGGCGCGCCCTCGTCGTCGGTGGCCTGGCCGACCGCGACCAGCCAGCCGTCTCCACGGAGCCGCTCGCCGAACCGCTCCAGCAGCTCCGACTTGCCCAGGCCCGCCTCCCCGGTGACCAGCGCGACCCCGGGCCCGGCGGTGGCCGCCCGGCCGGCGGCCTCCACCAGCCGGGCGAGCTCGGCGTCGCGGCCGACGAACGGGCGGGTGTCGGTGGCGGGTCGGCGGGTGTCGGTGGCGGGCCGGTCCGCCGGGGCCGGGGCGCTCCGGACGTCGGGCCGGGTCGGCGGCCGGTCCCGCGGAACCTCCGTCGCGGCCCGCAGCACCTCGGTGCGACCGCCCAGGACGGCCGCTTCGAGCCCGCTCAGCGCGGGCCCCGGGTCGAGGCCCACCTCGGCCGCCAGGACCGCGCGGGCCCGGCGCAGCGTCGCCAGCGCGTCGGCCTGCCGGCCCGCCGCCCACAGCGCCAGCGCGTGCAGCCGCCAGCCCTCTTCCCGCAACGGCTCGTCGAGGGTGAGCAGTTCGGCCTCGGGAACGGTCACCGCGGCATCCGCCGACCTCAGTCCGGCGACCACGTTCAGCTCGCGTGCGACCAGCCGCAACTCGTCCAGCCGGGCGACCTCGGCCCGGGCCCAGGAGTCGTCGACGAACTCGGCGTACGCGGTGCCCCGCCACAGCGACAGCGCCTCGCCGAGCAGGCTCCGCGCGGTCTCCGGCCGCCACGGCGGGACTTCGCGCGCCTCGCGCAGCAGCCGCTCGAACCGCCAGGCGTCGACGGCGCCTTCGGGCAGGCGCAGCGCGTACCCGGGCGGTGCGCTGACCAGCAGGGTGGCCGGAGTGCGCGGTGCCCTGCCGGGCTCGAGCAGCCGTCGCAGGTTCGACACGTACGCCTGGAGCGAGGTCACCGCCCGTGCGGGCGGGGCACCTTGCCAGATCTCCTCGACCAGCCGGTCGACCGAGACGACCGCGCCGCGCGCCACCGCCAGCCGGGCCAGGACCGCGCGCTGCCGCCGGCCGCCGAGCGGGACGGGGCCGCCGTCCCGCTCGGCCACGAAGGAGCCGAGCACGCGTAGGGAGACCGTCACCGGGCACATCGTAGACGGCCCGCCCACCGTCGGACGGCCTTCCTCCAAGTCGCTTCCAAACGCCCTCCAGGAGCCCCCGGCGAGCCTTCTCGCATGGACACCGAGAGCGCACCCGTACAGAACCGCCCGAACACCCGGGAGATGGTGGTCGTCCACCGCGGCCTGCGCCGCGAGTCACGACTGCTGATCGAGCTGGTCGCCACCGTCGCCCCCGGGGACACCGTCCGCGCCCGTGTGCTGGCGGACCACTTCCGCGACTACCGGCTCGGCCTGACCAACCACCACCACGGCGAGGACGCGTTCCTGTGGCCTCCCCTGCTGGCCAGGGTCGACCTCGAAGCCGACCTCGTCCTGCGGATGGAGGCCCAGCACGAACGGGTCGCCGCCACCCTCGCGGCGGCCGGAACCGCCCTGGCCGCCTGGGAGCCGGCGGCCGGAGAGGCGGAACGCGACACGCTCACGGCCGCCCTCGCCGAGCACCGGGCGGTCCTCGTCGAGCACCTGGACGAGGAGGAGACCGCACTGCTCCCGCTCGCGGCACGGCACTTGTGGGCGCACGAGTGGAACGCGATGGGCGAGCACTTCCTGGCCCACACGCCCAAGCCCAAGCTGCTGTTCTTCCTCGGCATGGTCCTGGAGGAGGCCGGTCCGGCCGAACGCTCGGCGCTCCTCGGCGGCCTGCCGCTCCCCGCCCGACTGCTCTGGCACGCCGTCGGCCGCGCGCGGTACGCCCGCGCCACCCGCCGTGTCCGCGGCTGACCGCCCCCGCCCGAACCGCCCCGACCGCCCCTCCGCCCGGACCAACCCCTCCGCACTGAAAGACAGGAAAGCCATGAAGCGCTTCACCACCGTCCTCACCGTCCTGAGCGTCCTGTTCGTCCTGTACATCGGCGTCATCTACCTGCTGGACCCCCAGGGGTCCGCGGCCGGATTCGGCCTGCCGAGCTGGCCGCGGCACGAGGGCACGGGCTTCCTCACCGTCAAGGGCGGGCGCGACGTCGCGACCGGCCTGGGCCTCCTCGCCCTCCTGCTGACCGGTCACCGCAGGGCCGCCGGCTGGATGCTGCTGGGGCTCACCTTCGCGCCCGTCACCGACATGCTGACGGTCCTGGGCAACCACGGGTCGGCCGCCACCGCGTTCGGCGTGCACGGCCTCACCGCCGCGGCGGTCGCCCTGAACGCCGTCCTCCTCCTGCGCGAGCGCCCCGCCCCGGCCGCCGCCTGAGCGGGCGGTGCACGCCTGGACGACCGGGGGCGCCGCTACGGGTGCGGGCGGGTGCGCTGGGCCGGGAGGGCGGGGGCCTCGGTGCGGCGGGCGAGGTCCGCGAGGGTGTGGAAGAGGACGTCACCGAGCAGGACCGGGTCGCGTGAGGTGTCGGTCGCGTCCGGGCCGCCGGAGCCGGGGCCTGGGCGGGCGGTCGGGGGCGGCTGGGCACGGAGCTGGCGAGTGGGCATGGCTCTTCCTGCCGACGGGGTGGCCGTGGGCAGTCCTGCCCGCCGTACGGGGCCGGGACACCCCGGGCCGGGGCGGTTCGGCCGGAAACGGCGCACGAAGGGCCGGATCGGCCCCGCCCGGCGCCCGGCGCGGACCCTGGGGTCCGTCCCGACCGTGCCGGTGACCCGGCGGCGCCGATGGGCGAAGATGGACCGGTGACCGAACCCCGTACCGCTCCCCGCCTGATCGCCACCGACCTGGACGGCACCCTGCTCTGCTCCGGCGGCACCGTGACCGACCGCACCGCCGCGGCGCTGGCGGCGGCCGAGGCGGCCGGGGTGCAGGTGGTGTTCGTGACCGGGCGGCCGCCGCGCTGGATGCAGCAGGTGAGCCCGCACATCGGCGGCCACGGGGTGGCGATCTGCTCGAACGGCGGCGCGGTGGTGGACGTGCGGCGCGGGGAGCTGCTGGAGTCGTTCCCGCTGCCGGTGGAGACCACGCTGGCGGTGGTCGAGGTGCTGCGGGCCAAGCTGCCCGGGACGGCGTTCGCCTTCGAGTACCCGGACGGCTGGGCCCGCGAGCCCGACTACGTGGTGCCGATGTGGGGCGACGACCTGGAGCACGCGATCGGCCCGGCGGAGGAGCTGCTGGGGGCCGGCGGACCGGTCCGGGGCCTGTTCAAGCTGCTGGCCAAGCATCCGGAGCTCGACCCGGACACCTTCCTCACCGAGGCCCGGTCGGCCGCCGGGCACCTGGCGGAGATCACCCGCTCGGCGCCGATCCCGCTGCTGGAGATCAGCGCGCCCGGCGTCACCAAGGCCAGCACGCTGGCCCGCTGGTGCGCCGGGCACGGGATCGACCGCGGCGAGGTGGTGGCCTTCGGCGACATGCCGAACGACCTGGAGATGCTGGCCTGGGCCGGCACCGCGTACGCCGTCGCCAACGCCCACCCGCAGGTGCTGGCGGCGGTGCCGCTGCACACGGTGAGCAACGAGCAGGACGGCGTCGCGGCAGTCCTGGAGGAGCTGCTCGGCCTCGGCTGACCGGGCCGCTCGCTCCCCCGGCCGCAACTCCGACAGGTTGCGGCAACCGCCTTATCCGAAGCGGCCGTTGACATAGTCCGAGGTCCGCTGGTCGCGCGGGCTGCCGAAGATCTGCTCGGTCGGCCCGGCCTCGACGATCCGGCCCGGGGTGTCGTGGGTGGCCAGGAAGAACGCGCAGCTCTGCGAGACGCGCTGGGCCTGCTGCATGTTGTGGGTGACGATGACGATGGTGAGCCGCCCCCGCAGTTCGGCGATGGTCTCCTCGACCCGGCGGGTGGAGGTCGGGTCGAGCGCGGAGCACGGCTCGTCCATCAGCAGGATGTCCGGCGAGACGGCCAACGACCGTGCGATGCACAGGCGTTGCTGCTGGCCGCCGGAGAGCGCGCCGCCCGGGGTGTGCAGCCGGGTGGAGACCTCGTCCCAGAGCCCGGCCCGGCGCAGGCTGGTCTCCACGAGGTCCCGGCGCTCCTCCTTGGAGACCTTGATCCCGGCCAGCTTGAGCCCGCTGGCGACGTTGTCCTGGATGGACATCGCCGGGAAGGGGTTGGGCCGCTGGAACACCATGCCGATCCGGCGCCGCACCTCGGCGGGGCGCCGGCCGGGCCGGTAGACGTCGTCGCCGTCCAGCAGCACCTCGCCGGCGAGGGCGGCGCCGCGCACCATCTCGTGCATCCGGTTGAGGATCCGCAGGTAGGTGGACTTGCCGCAGCCGGACGGGCCGATCAGCGCGGTGACCCCGCCGGCCGGCATCGCCAGCGAGACCCGCTCCAGCACCTTGCGGGTGCCGAACCAGGCGGAGACGTCCCGGGTCTCCAGGCCGGCCAGCGACCCCCCGCCGGGGTGGCCCTGCGGGTGCCGCGGGTCGGCGTACGGGGCGGGGGCGACCGGGGGGAGGGTGATGGTGTCGGCGACGGGGTCGGCCGGCGAGGGGCCGGCCAGCGGGGCGTCGGCCGGCGGGGCAGAGCTCAGTGGTGCGTCGGTCATCGGTACGGTCCTCCGGGCGCGCGTCAGTAGAGGTTGGGCAGCAGGGCGGCGGCGTTCTCGTAGACCGCCCAGAGCAGCGCGCCGACCACCGGCGCGAGGCTCAGGTAGGCGGCCGAGCGCCGCCAGTACCGGGCCAGCACCAGCGCGCCGAGCACCGCGCCCAGCAGGGCGAGCGACCACAGCTGCAGGGTGGCCAGCGCGCCCTTGTCGGCGGCCAGCGCCTTGTCGTACGGGACGGTCGCGGGCCGGCCGCCGGGGTTCTGCTCGGGTTCGCCCTCCAGCCGGGCGCCGATCATGACGGTGGAGCCGGGGATCCAGTCGGAGTCCCCGGTGACCAGCACCATCCGGTTGCGGGCCGGGTCGGCGATCGGGTGGTCGCCGTCGCCGTACACGTTGACGGTGTAGGTGAACCTGCCCTGCCCGGTGGTGGCTTCGATCTTGTCGCCGACCCGCAGCTTGGACAGCTCGGCGAACGGGGCGCCGAAGGTGGCGCCGCGGCCGAAGACCACCGCGACGCCGCGCTGGCCGGGCAGCGCGGTGTCCCGGCGGTGGCCGGGGCCGCGCATCAGGTCCCGGCCGGTGGTGCCCTCGACCACGACGGCCTGGTGCAGGCCGATCGCCGGGATGTCCAGCAGCGCCACCGGGTCGCCGTCGGCGGCCGCGCCGGTCGGGGCGACGGCCCGGGCCAGCTGGTCCCGGAAGGTCTTGTAGGCGGTGGACTGGTAGTGCCGCTCCTGCACGTGCGAGAGCGTGAACAGGTAGCCGACGAAGCCCAGCACCAGCGCGGCCGCCAGGCTGACCGCCCAGGCGCCCTGGAGGAACCGCCGCCGCCCGGGCGGGACGGCGGGCCGGGCGGGCGCCGGCCCGTCGGCCGTGGGCTCCGGCGCGGCGGTCGGCGCCGGCCGCCCGGCCGGCTTCTCCAGCACCGGGGCGGTCACGAGGTGCCGCCCGAGCCGTTGCGGCGGCGCAGCAGGCGCCGCCCGAGCAGCGGCGGGACGAGCACCACGGCGAGCAGTTCGAGCGCGGTGAGGGTGGACAGCGTCCAGTCCTCGGGCTTGCCGCTGACCTCGACCACGTTGGCCGCCACCTCGGTGGCGGCGGCGCCGCGGCCGCGGGCGACCACCTGGCCGGTCTGCGGGTCGATCACGTCCCCGGCGCCGTCACCGGCGTCGCCGGCCGCGTTCGGGTCACCGGCACCGCCGGCGCCGGCCGCGTTCGGGTCGCCGCCGGCCGCGCCGTCGGCCCCACCGGTGCCGCCCGTGCCGGCACCGCCCGTGCCGCCGCCGTTCCCGGTGCCGCCGCCGGATCCGCCCGAGCCGCCCGATCCGCCGGTGCCGCCGGAGCCGCCCGCCGCACCACCGGTGCCGCCGGACCCGCCCGAGCCACCGGCACCGCCGGAGCCCGCGCCGCTGCCGGAGCCGGCCGGCGTCGCCTTGCCGCCCTGCACCACGCAGTTGAGCGGGGCGCCCAGCTTGTCGCACTCGCTGGGCATCGGGGCGTTCTTGAGGACGGTCAGCTCGCCGGCCGCGTTGAAGGTCGGGTTGGCGCAGTTGGAGAGGGTGTTGGGGTCGACCGGGCTGGCGTTGCCGGGGATGGACTTGGTCTGCAGCAGTCCGCCGCGGACCAGGCCGCGCGGGATCGGCGAGTACCCGAGGTCGTCCGCCTTGCCCTGGCCCTCGCACAGCACGTAGGAGAGGAAGCGGCTGAGCGCGGAGCCCTTGTCGTTGTTGAAGCGCGGCGGCGGGGGCTGCGCCGCTCCGGCGCGCGGCACGATCAGGTAGCTGTAGCTGGAGATCGGGTACGCCCGCGGGTCGTTCATGCTGTAGACGCCGTCGAGGTTCTGCTGGAGGTAGTTCGGGTCGTCCGCCGGGGTGCCGTCGTCCACGCCGCGGATCCTGGCGGCGGTGAGCGCGACGGCGACGTTGGAGGCGGTCGGCAGCGAGTAGTAGCCGGCCGCGTTGAGCACCTTCACGACCGGCCAGTTGCTGCGCTTGGCGAAGGCGTACTCGTCGTAGCCGATGGTGCCCTGGTTGCCGGGGGACTTGATGTAGCCGGCCACCACGTCGGAGCCGTTCTGGGCGGTCATCCGGCCGGAGGGCGGGAAGAACTCGGTGTAGTCGCCGCAGCTGACGCCGTTGACCGACGTGCAGTAGGCGTCCCACTGGTCCTTGTGGGTGTGTTCCATCCAGCGGGTGAACTGCGCGGTGGCGCCGGAGCCGTCGGAGCGGATCACCGGGGTGATCTGCAGGTTGGGCAGGGCCTTGCCGTAGTCGGCGGTGATCTTCGGGTCGTTCCAGTTGGTGATCTTGTTGGTGAAGATGTCCACGATGGTCTGCGGGGACAGCCGCAGGTCGCGGACCTGCTTGCCGCCGACCACCAGGTTGTACATGAAGGTGGTGCCACCCGCGGTGATCGGGACGTAGGAGAAGCCGTAGACCGGGTTCTCCCGGTCGCCGCCGCCGTTCGCGTGGCCGTTCTGCCCGAGGCCGGTGTCCGGCGCGGAGCGGAACGGCACGTCGGAGGCGGTGAAGTCGTCCTGTCCGATCGACCACTGGGTGCGGCCGGCCGCCGAGCCGACCGGGTTGAAGTTGATCTGGATGCCCTGCGGCGACACGTCCTGCCGCCACTGGTCGATCGCGGGGCCGGCCCAGCTGGAGCCGTCCGCGCTCAGCGAGACGGAGGCCGCGTGGGCCGGGGTCTGCCCGAGCAGCAGGGAGGCCGTGGCGAGCGACAGGGACATCGTCCCCGCCAGCAGCCGGGCCATGGAGCGCCTTGCGGCCTCCCGGAACATGTGAACTCCTCTGGTACGGAGGGTGGTTGGACGGGACATCAGCGCTCGGCCCGCGGTGGGAGCGCGTACGGGCGGGCCACTCCGCCGGCGGCGGCCGCCCTCTGCCGGCGGGCCTCCCGGTCGAACCGGCGCCTCTGCGCCCGGGTCAGCTGCCCGGGCCTGCGGCCGCCGAGCACGCGCGCGGTGACGAAGAGGATCAGGACCACGCCCATCAGGGTCAGACCGGCCGCGAAGCCGCGCGCGATCATCCCGTCGTACGGCTGCTTGACGTAGTTCCAGATGTACAGCGGCAGCGAGACCTGGTGCCCGTCCACGGGGCTGCCGTTGAACTGCGCGGTGAAGCCGGAGGTCAGCAGCACCGGCGAGGTCTCGCCGACGCCGCGCGCCATGCCGAGCACCACCGCGGTCACCAGGCCGGGCCGGGCGGTGGGCAGCACCACGTTCCACACCGTGCGCCACTGGCTGCCGCCGAGCGCGTACGAGGCCTCGCGCAGCGTGCCGGGCACCAGCCGGATGACCACCTCGGCGGCCCGGGTGACGATCGGCATCATCATCACGGTGAGCGCGAGCGAGGCCGCGAGGCCGCTCTTCTCGAAGCCGAAGGTGATGATCACGACGCCGAGGATGAACAGGCCGGCCACGATGGACGGCAGCGCCGTCATCGCCTCGACCAGGGTGCGCACCGGGCGGGCCAGCCGGCCGCCGACCTCGGACATGAAGACGGCCGCCGCGATGCCCAGCGGAACGGCGAACAGGGTGGCCAGGCCCAGCTGTTCGAGCGAGCCGACGATCGCGTTGAGGGCGCCGCCGGAGGTGAGCGGGTCGAGCGGGCCGGTGTGCTCCATCGACTCGGTGAAGAAGTTGAGGTGCTGGGCCGCCTCCCAGCCGCGGCTGCCGACGTAGCCGATCTGGTCGGCGATCAGCCCGACCACCAGCAGCCCGGAGCTCCAGGCGACCACGGCGATCAGCCGGTCGCGCACCATCATCGGGTTCCACTGGAGCCGGCCGAGCAGGTAGTAGCCGGCCAGGAAGAGCAGGTACCAGCAGACCAGGAAGCCGAAGGCGCCGCTGAACGGCAGCACCCGCTCGTACAGCACCCAGTCCAGCGCGAGCGAGCCGGTCGCGGCGCCCGCCACGGTGAGGACGTCGTCGCGGGTGACGCCGCCGATCCGGATCCTCTTCTCGGGCCGCGGCGGGTCGACCGCGGCGGGCGCGGGCGCACCGGCGGGCCCGGACGCCGCGACCGGCGGCAGGTCGAGCGTGGTCATCGGTTGGTCCCTTCACGGTTCGGTCGGCGGCTCGCCCGGGCGTCGTCGTGCTGACGGTCCGTCATGGTCAGTCCGCCGTCGCGGCGCCGGAGCGCGAGCGGTTGATGACGATCCCGGCCAGCACGTTGACCAGCAGGGTGAGCGCGAACAGCACCAGACCGGCGGCCATCAGCGCGGAGAGCGACAGCGCGTCCGACTCGCCGAAGCGCAGCGCGATCAGCGCGGAGATCGAGTTGGCGCCGTTCTCCAGGATGTGCGTGATGGCCTTGAAGTTCGGCGAGATGATCAGCGCGACGGCGATGGTCTCGCCCATCGCCCGGCCGAAACCCAGCATGACCGCGCCGATCACGCCGCCCTTGCCGAACGGCAGCACCACCGCGCGGACCATCCCCCAGCGGGTGGAGCCCAGCGCGTACGCGCCCTCCCGCTCGCCCTGCGGGGCCTGGGAGAAGACCTCCCGGCTGAGCGAGGTGACGATCGGGATGATCATCAGGGAGACCACCACGCCGGCGATGAAGGTCGAGGAGGTGTACGAGGTGCCGATGTCGCCGATGCGCACCTTGAGGAAGGGGATGGTGTCGCCCAGGTGGTTGGCCATCCAGCGGACGAAGCCGATGATCCGCGGCTGCAGGAAGAACAGGCCCCACAGGCCGTAGACGATGCTGGGGATCGCCGCCATCAGGTCGACGAGCGAGATCAGCGCGGCGCGCAGCCGCACCGGCGCGTACTCGGAGATGAAGATCGCGGTGCCGAGTGCCACCGGGACGGCGATGACCAGCGCGATCACCGCGATCAGCAGGCCGTTGGGCAGCACGGCGGCGATGCCGAAGTTGTGGGCGGCGGTCTGCCACTTCTGCTCGGTCAGGAAGGACCAGCCGACCGTGCGCAGCGCGTCGGTGCCGCGCAGGATCAGGAAGAAGGCGATCAGTCCCATGATCGCGAAGACCGAGAGGCCGGCCAGCCGCAGCACGCCGCGGAACACCCGGTCACCCGGGGTCGCGGGGGCGGTGACGGTGCGCGGGACGTCCTGGTCGGGCCCGTGGCCGGGTTGGCGTGGCGCCCCGGCGTACGGTGCCGCGGGCTGAGCGGCCGATGTCATGGTGTGCTCTCCGTGCTCGGGAACGGACGTGCTCGGGAACGGGCGTGCTCGGTGAGGGTCCGGGGCGCTGCCTCGGCGGGAGGGAAGCGCTCGGCGGGGCCGGAACGGACGGCCCCGCCGAGCGCGCTCCGCTACTTGCGGCGCAGCCGCGACCACTGGGTGCGGGCTCCGGCCAGCACCTTCGCGCCGGCCGGGGTGCCGCCCAGGAAGAGCGCGGCCGGTCCGCCGACCAGCAGCACCAGGCCCGCGATCAGCGCGATCGGCAGCAGCAGCCGGGCGGTGCCGGGCCGGTCGGGCACCGGGCTGCCGACCGGGGCCGCGGCGAGCGGGCCGCCGGAGGGAGCGGCGGAGGGGGCCGCGGTCGCGCCGGGCTTGCCGCCGGCCGCCGGGGTGCCGGGCGCCGCGGCGCCGCCGGCCGTACCCGTGCCGGTGGAGCCGGTGCCGGACAGGCCGCCGGACGAGCCACCGGACGAGCCACCGGAGGAACCGTCGGAGGAGCCGAGGCCGGTGCCGCCGGAGGCCGAGCCGCCGCCGCTGCCGGCGGTACCGGTGTCGGTGCCGGCGGTGTTCACCGGGCCGGTGCCGCCGGTCGTGCCGCCGGTGGCCGAGCCGCCGTTCCCGCTCTCCGGGGTGCCCGGGTCGGTGCCCGGGGCCGGGGGCGCGGTCTGGTTGCCGGGCAGCTTGCCGTCCTGGGCGGCGACGTGCTGGACCGCCTCCTGGGCCTGCTGCCGCTGGGCCCCGTTCAGGGCCAGGTAGCCCTGGGCGAGCTGGCCCGGCGCGAGGCCGTAGGTCTGGCCGTCGGTGGTCACCGTCCTGAGGAACTGCGCGATCGAGGCGGCCTTCGCGGCGGGCACCCCGCCGGTCGGCACCATCGCGTACTGGACGACGCTCAGCGGGTAGGCGCGCTGGTCCCGCGAGAACGCGGTGTCGGGCGTGCCGTACGGCAGCTGCTGGACCCCGGTGGCGGGGTCGGTCGGCATGTCGGCGACGGCGGCCTGGAAGCCGGCCGTGGAGGGCGACACGTAGGAGCCGGCCGGGTTGAGCAGCGCGGCCTCGGGCAGCGAGAACGCCTTGGCCTGGGCGGTGTCCATGATGGCGAGCATCGCGCGCTGGCCGACGGCCTGCACCGCGCAGGGCTTGTGGCCGTTGGTGACGGGGTCGATGTTCGGGTCCTGGCAGTTGGGCTGGCTCTGCATCAGGTTGCGGGCCACCCGCCCGATGCCGTCGAGGGAGGGGTTCCACTCGTACTGCTTCCAGTGCCGGAGGTCCACGGCCGTGCCGTCCCGGTCGGGCCCGGTGAAGTCCTGGGTCTGGAAGGCCTCCGACGGGTAGCCGGCGAACTTGGGCTTCAGGTAGAAGCTGTCGACGCGCATGCCCCACGGGTCGGGCTCACCGTCGAGGAAGCGGGCCGCGTCGGGATCGGCGGCCACCCAGGAGGTCACCAGGTAGGTGAAGTCGGTGGTGCCGCCGGGAACGCCGGGGTAGATCGTCAGGATCCCGCCGCAGCTCTTCGGCCAGTGGATCCCGTTGGCCGCGGTCTCCGGGTTGAGCTGCTGGAACTCGGGGTCGGTGAAGAGGCAGGTCGGGTTGCCGGCCACGGAGGGGATCGTGGAGCCCGGGGACGCGTAGGACTGGGTCAGCAGTTTGGCCAGGAGCCTGGCGTTCAGCCTCATGTCGCGGATCTGCCGGCCGGTCGCCGGGTCGTCGACCACGTACGCGACCGAGATCCCGGTCGTGGCGAGCGGGGCGTAGACGTACGGACGCGGGGGCGGGGAGCGGTCCGGCCGCGCCGTCAGCGCGACCTCGGTGCTGCCGCTGCCGCCCAGGAAGGCCGCGCGGGCCTGCGGCTCACCACCGGCCGGGACGTAGCCGACGGTCATCGGCGAGCTGCCCAGGCAGAGCCCGGCCCGCCACTGCTGCATGGCCCGGTTGGCCAGCTCCAGTCCGGCCGCGCCGAAGGCCTGGTCGCTGGCCGCGCAGGAGTCCGCCGTGGGGGCGAAGCTGAGCGGGACCACGGTCCGGTGCTTCCAGGCGCACTGCTCGCTGGTCCGGTTGCCGGTCTTCCAGTTCTGGAAGGCGGGGCCGGGCTTCATGATCCCGTCCGCGGCGGTGTAGCCGTCCGGATCGTCGTCCAGGTCGTGGAACTCGCAGTCGGCCCCGCCGTTCTGGACCTGGAAGAGGTCCAGCGGGTCGCCGCCGTAGTTCGGCTCGACCACCAGGGAGCACGGGTGGGTCGCGTCGCAGCCCAGCGTGGCGCTCTCCTTGGCGCTCCACACCTCGATCGAGGCGGTGCCCGAGCCGTCCGGCCCGGTCGCGGCGATCACCTGGTTGGTGGGCCACTCCGGCGTCTCCAGGTGCGTCGGACGGGGCGGCTGCTCGAAGCCCTTCGCCGGGTCGCCGCCGTAGAGGGTGCTGCCGTAGCAGTCCGTCACCGCCGGGTCGGTGCCGCGGCACTGGTAGATCCGCACCGCGTAGAGGATGAAGTTCGACTCCTTGACCGCCACCTGGACGGGGGCCTTGGAGCCCAGCGAGACGGTCGGCGTGAAGCCGCTCCAGGAGACCTGGAGCACCTGGTTGGTCAGGTTGGCGGTCTGGGAGACCGACACGCTGCCCTCGGGACCGTACGTCTTGGTGGCCGGGATCCAGACCTTCGGGCCCTTCACCGTCATGGCCGAGTCGGCGTGTGCCTGCGGCACCGCGCCCAACCCGATCGGAACGACGGCGAGCGCCGCCACCACGGCCTTGACGAGCGCCAGCGCCGGTAGTCGGCGACGCCACCGCCCTCGGCCTCTCGGGTCGGGTACGCGGTTTCTCATGGCGGGGCCTCCGGGAGGTGCGGGCCGCCGAGGAGAGGCGGCGCGAGGGCGTCGATCGCGCTGGGGACGGACCATTCCGTGCGTACTATTCGGCCAGCCGGACATGGCGGGATCCGGTCGGCCAGATGTACGAGACCACAACGCGGCGACTCCGTACCGGAGTTGGGAAATCCGCAAGCGGCGGGCTCGCGCCGAGGCACGGGCCCGCCGGTCAACGGCTCGGTGCGGCGCAGTTCAGTACGCCGGGGTGCGGGACAGCGGCGCGGTTCAGTGCGCCGGGGTGTAGGAGAGCGCGAGCGAACCGACCTGCTGGCCGGCGGTGAAGAAGGTGGTGCCGAGCTTGGCGTCGAGGTACGTGGCGCCCTCGGCGTCCACCTGGAAGCTGGAGGAGTTCAGGTTCTGGGTGAGGCCGTTGCGGTTGATCACGTTGTCCCCGGCCGGGTCCAGGAGCGGGACGGGGGTGGTGGAGCCGTTCGGCACGGCGGTGAAGTAGCCGTTGGCGACCGAGAAGTCGAACTGCTTGAAGGTCACGCTCCTGCCCGTGGAGAGGTTCAGGAAGAGCAGCCCGCCGCCGAACTGCACGTCACCGTAGAAGGCCGGGATGTTCGCGGCGCCGCCGCTCACCGGAAGGGTCACGGTGAGCCCGGCGTTCGGGTCGAAGGTCGGGTTGGCGGGCTGGAGCGGGATGACCACGATGCCCTTGAGCGCGGCGGCCGACAGGAAGTTCACGTCGGTGGTGATCACGGCCTGGCCGGCGGCCGGCGTGGTGGCGGGGGTGTCCGCGACGGCCGCACCGCTCACGGCGGTCAGGGCGAGGACGACGGCGGCGCCGGTCGAGGCCAGGCGGGCGCTGATGCGGGTCATGCCGAACTCCTTGGGAGAGGGAGAGGGGTGATGGCCGGTCGTGCGGTTCGACGGAGCTCGGGAGGAGCTCATGCGCGGCTGACGCCGCCGCGGGCCCCCGTTCCGGCGCCCCACCGGGCCGGCGGCCGCGGGGACGAGGCCCCCGCGGCCGCCGGTGTGGTGCGGGTGGTTCAGGAGTGGGTGACGCTGCCGCAGGCGAAGGAGGACAGCGGCAGGAAGCCGAAGCTCTTGATGGTGGTGGCACCGTTGGCGCAGATCCAGCCACCGCGGCCGAAGATGGCGCGCAGGGTGGTGCCGTGGACGTCGGTCGCGGTCCACTCGGCGTCACGGAAGACGTTGTAGACCACGCGGGCGTACGGGGTGGCCGCGAACGCGGAGCTGATCGTCTTGTTCACGGTGTCGACCGGCGCGGTGCCGTCGACGGAGCGGATGGTCAGCGGGCCCTGGACGTCGGCGCCGCTGCCCTTGCCGAAGTAGACCTGGCCGATGTAGTGGGCCACGGAGTAGGGGACGAGCGAGTTGACGTCGGCCAGGGCCGGGTCGCTGCCCTGGTTCTCCTGGGTGCCGCTGGTGACGCAGGCGCCCGGGTTGACCGCGGTGCCGCCACCGATGGTGGTCAGGAAGAAGGAGCGGGTGCCGGAGCCGGTCTGCGGCAGGAACGGCTTGATCGTGGCGTTGGGGAGCGACGCGTTGATCTGGGTCCAGTTGGTGACCGTGCAGGTGTAGATGTCCTTCAGGTTCTGCGTGGTCAGGTTCGCCGGGGCGTTGCCGCCGGACGGGGCGGCCCAGGAGACGGCGTCCTTGGCCAGCGCGACGAAGTCGTCGGTGGTCGGGTCGGTCGGCTGCGGGGCGCGCGAGGAGCGGGCGAAGTCCACGGTGGCGCTGGTGTTGGCGTTCAGCGCGGTGATGCCGGCGCCGGAGCCGTTCGGGCGGGTGATCGGGGTGGCGCCCGACTTGGTGGTGATGGTGCCGGCCGGGATCGCGTCCCAGCTGTACAGGTGGGGGGCGCTCGGGTTGGTGACCGTCGCGTTGTAGTCGGCGGAGAGCTGGTTCAGCACGGCCTGGGTGGTGTCCGAGCCGACGCCCACGATGTCCTGGGAGTGCGGCAGGACGGCCGGGTCGGCGGTGGCGGTGCCCGCGAAGACGGTGGCGAGCGAGGTCGCCAGCGCGGCGGCGGCAAGCAGGTTGGCAGCGGTCTTACGCATGTTTCTCTTCCTCCGGTGGGAGAGACGTCCATCGCGTGAACCCGTACTCCGGTCGGGAGTCCGGGGCCGGTGACCGCGTCCGCTGCGGCCCGTCCGGCAGTGCAGATCCTGTCCGCCGGGCGGGTTCCGCCGGAAGGGAGGCCGAGCCCGGCCGGGGATTGTCGACTCATCGGTTCAGCGAGGTTTAGGCACTGGTCAGCGCGGACGCGACCGGGTCGGAACCGGGCCTCCGAACAGCGTCGACGTTCTTCTCCAGGAAGCTGCTCGGGGTGTTGCCGGAAACCTCGGCTTCACCGGAAACGCACGAACGAAGCAGCGTCCACGACGCATGGCCGGCGAACCACCGCACTACGGCGGCGAACCACGGCGCGGGGCACGACGAATCACGGCGCGGGGCACGGCGAATCACGGCCGGGGACAACGGCTCGGGAGCGACGGCCCGGCAACGACGGTGACGGACTACAGCGGCCGGCGGCCGTCGCGCCCGGACCGGCGCGACTCCTGCCCCACCCACCGCAGTCCGGCCAGGAACCCCTCGATCCCCGCCTGGCACTGGTCGCGGCGCAGGTAGCCGCGGGCGCTGCGGGCGACCGGAACGGCGGAGGCCGCCCCCGGCCGGGTGCTTCGCACCGGCAGGTAGGCGGCCCAGACCCACTGGCGCCCCTCGGACTGCCCGATCGAGCAGCGGAGCGCGGCCCGCTCGATCAGCAACTCTCTCACCGCTTCCGAGAGTTCGTCCTCGCTGCGGTACGTCCGCGCGCCCACGCCGAGCGGCCGCCCGTTGGCGGCGCGCAGCGCCCAGCCGAGGCAGCGGTCGGCCGCCGGAACGATCAGCAGCCGCGGACCGCGCCGTTCAGCGGCCATCGGTGCGTCTCAACGGCGCGGCACGGTCGGGCAGTTCGCGCGGCTGCTGCTTGGACAGCAGCACCACGAACCGCCGGAAGGCGTTCTGACAGGTCGCGTACCGCTCGTACGCGCGACTGGACCGCACCTCGGGGAGCTCGCGCGACTCCGGGATGACCCAGACCCAGCCGATGCCGTCCCGGACGTGGGTGATGCGGGCGGTCAGCTCGACCGCCCCGGTCCGCAGGCCGTCGAAGCCGCGCTCGGCCTCCGCGGCCGTCTCGAACGCGGCCGGGGTGATCGCGACCACCCGGCCGTTGGGCGCCTTCAGTTGCCAGCGGTAGCGCCCGTCCGCGGCCCGTTCGGTGCGGAACCCCCCTCGACTTGCCCCTGCTGCGGTGTACCCGCGGCCGGCAGCTTCCACTGCCCCCTCCGTCCGGTCGCCCCTCCGGTTCCCCTCCGAGACGGAGCAAAGCTATGTGTGCACACGGAGCCGGTGAAAGCCCAGAACGTTCACAACTTGCGCTGTTGGTCGGGAAGTTCTCCCTCGTTTAACTTTCACTTGTTCTTGCCCGAAACCCTCCTCGGTCCTCCCCGGGCGGGTTCCGGACGGAAAGTGCCGAGATCAAAGCGCTGGTAAAGGAGGGAATCGCGACCGCGCTCAGAGCCGGGCCGTCCAGCGCACTGTGGTGCCCTTCCGGTAGGGCCCGCGCTCGTGCCAGGCGTCGCCGCCGAGCGCCTCGGCGCGGCGGGTCAGGTTGAGCAGTCCGCTGCGCCGGCCGCCCGCCGGGATGCCTACGCCGTCGTCGGTCACGGAGAGCAGCACGCCGGGCCGCCCGCTCCGGTCCAGCGACTCCGGGTCGCCGCCGACCGGCCGGCCGTCGTCGCCCAGGTGGACGGTCGCGTCGATCTCCACGCCGACCCGGGAGGCCCGGGCGTGGCGCGCCGTGTTGGAGAGCATCTCCCTGAGGGCGGCGAGGAGTTGACGTCCGGTCTGGTCGCCGACCAGGCTCTCCACCGGCCCGACGAAGCTCACCGAGGGTTTGAAGCCGAGCGCCGCCGCGGCCTGGCTGGCCTCCCGCAGCACCCGGGTGCGCAGGGTGTCGGGCGCGTCGCCGTGGTTGTCGTGCTGGAGGGCGTAGATGGTGGTGCGGACCTCCTGGATGGTGGCGTCCAGTTCGTCGACCGCCTTGCCGATGCCGGTCCTCACCTCGGGGACGACCGCCCGCCGGGCCGCGCTCTCCAGCATCATCCCGGTGGCGAACAGCCGCTGGATCACCAGGTCGTGGAGGTCGCGGGCGATCCGGTCGCGGTCCTGGAAGACGGCGAGGCGCTGCTGGTCGCGCTGGCCCTCGGCGAGCCGCAGGGCGAGCGCGGCCTGCGAGGCGAAGGTCTCGGCGAGCTGCTTCTCGCCGTCGGTGAACGGCAGCGCGCCGCACGGGCGCCAGACGCAGAGCCCGCCGAGCACCCGCCCGGCGGCGACCATCGGCACCGCCATGGACGGGCCGAAGCGGCGGGCCAGCCGCATCACCACGGTCGGGTCGCTGGACATGTCGTCGAGGTGGACGCTCTCCCCCTCCAGCAGCCGGGCCGCGAAGCTCTCCTTGGGCAGCAGCTCGCCGCGGACGAACTCGGCCACCTCGCCGGAGGCGTGGGCGACCCGCATCTGCCCGTCCCCCTCGCCCTCCGGGCCGGTCGGCAGCAGGATCATGCCGAGCGCGGCGTTCGCCAGCTCCCTCACCTGTTCGGCGGCGACGGTCAGCGCCGTCTCGGCCTGCTCGGCGGAGAGCAGCGCGGTGGTGACGGCGGCGGCGCCGGCGATCCAGCGTTCGCGGCGGCGGCCCTCCTCGTACAGCCGGGAGTTCTCGATCGCGACGCCGGCCGCCGCGGCGAGCGCGTGCACGACCTGCTCGTCCTCGGGGGTGAAGGCGCCGCCGCCCTTCTTCTCGGTGAGGTAGAGGTTGCCGAACACCTCCTCGCGGACCCGGATCGGCACGCCCAGGAAGGTGTTCATCTGCGGGTGGTGCGCCGGGAACCCGGAGGAGCGCGGGTCGGCGCCGAGGTCGGTCAGCCGCAGCGGTTCGGGGCGGTCGATGAGCACCCCGAGGATGCCCCGGCCGGCGGGCAGCTCGCCGATCCCGGCGGCGGTCCCGTCGTCCACGCCGACGTGGATGAAGTCGGCCAGTCCGGTGCCGCCGGGGGCGATCACGCCGAGCGCCGCGTAGCGGGCGTCGACCAGCTCGGCGGCGCCGGTGGCGATCCGGTGCAGGGTGGCGTGCAGGTCCAGGCCGGCCCCGATGGAGACCACCGCCTCCAGCAGCCGCTGCATCCGGTCGGTGACGGCGGCGGCCGACTGCAGGCGCTCGGCGACCTCGGTGACCAGGGTGTCCAGGCCGAGCGAGGCGATCTCGGGCACCCGGTGGGGTGTCTGCTCGGGAGCGGCCTCGGGCTCGGGCTCGGGAGCGGCCTCGGAGAGGTCCGGCGTGGGGTCCATGCAGAAAGCCTAGTTTGTACGGTTTTCAGATGAAGCTTGGCGCGACGGCCGCCACCGGCCCGGCCGCCGGCAGCCTGTCCGCCGCCAAGCCGTCCGCCTCCAGCAGCCCGTCCGCCTCCCGCTCCCGCCGCCACATGGCGTGCAGCCGCCCGTCCGGGTCGGCGACCAGCTCGGACCAGCGCCCCCGCTCCACCACCCGGCCGCCGTCCAGCACCAGCACCTCGTCCACCGTGGCGTCGCCCAGACCGGCCAGCCGGTGGGTGATCAGCACGGTGCTGCGGCCCGCGGTGGCGGCCAGCAGGTCGGCGGTGAGCGCGTCGGCCGTGGGCAGGTCGAGGTGTTCGGCGGGCTCGTCCAGGACCAGGACGGGGAAGTCCGCGAGCAGCGCCCGAGCGAGTGCGAGCCGTTGGCGCTGGCCGCCGGACAGCCGGGCGCCGTGCTCGCCGACCATGGTGTCCAGGCCGTCCGGCAGGCCCTCGGTCCAGTCCAGCAGCCGGGCGGCGGCGAGCGCGGCGCGCAGCTCGTCCTCCCCCGCTCCGGGCCGGGCCAGCCGCAGGTTCTCCCGCAGCGAGCTGTCGAAGACGTGGGCGTCCTGCGCGCAGAGCCCGATCACCCGGCGGACGTCCTCGCCCGCGAGCGCGCGACTGTCCACAGCCTGTGGACGACCGTCGGCGAAGGTGACGGTGCCCGCGCCCGGCTCCAGGAAGCGCAGCAGCGCCTGGGCGAGGGTGGTCTTGCCGGAGCCGGACGGGCCGACCACGGCGATCCGGCGGCCGGGCGCGAGGTCGAGGTCGACCCCGGCGAGCGCGTCCACCGCCTGTCCGGGGTACCGGACGGTCAGCCCGCGCACCGCGATCGGCAGCGGCTGCTCGGGCAGCTCGGCCGGGCCCTGAGGTTCCGCCACCGGGGCGGGGGCGTCGAGCACCTCGTCCAGCCGGGCCCGCGCGGCGCGGCCGCGCTGGCGGGCCTGGACGGCGAGCGGCATCCCGGTGACCGCCTCGAAGGCGGCCAGCGGGGTCAGCACCACCAGGGCCAGGCAGACCGGCGCCAGCGCCCCGGCGCGCACCCCCTGGACCCCGACGGCCGCCGCGGCCGCCACCGTCAGCCCGGTGAGCAGCGCGATCAGCCCGGTGCCGAGCGCCGTGGTGGCGGCCGAGCGGGCAGCCAGCCTGGTCAGCGCGGCGTCGGCGGTGCGGACGGCGGCCAGCCGGCCGGGCAGCGCGCCGGCCACGGTGAGTTCGGCGGTGCCGGTGAGGGCGTCCACCACGGCGGTGGCCAGGCGGCCGCGCGCCGGGGCCTGCCGCCGCTCGGCACCGGCCGACCAGCGGGCGGCCAGCGCGGGCACCAGGACGCCGGCGAGCAGCAGCCCGAGGCCGAGCACCGCCCCGGCGGCGGGCAGGAAGGCGGCCAGGGCCACCGTCGAGGCCAGCCCGACCAGGCCCGCGACGGCGGCGGGCAGCCGCCAGCGCAGGTAGTGGTCCTGGACCGCGTCCACGTCGGCGACCAGCCGGGAGAGCAGGTCACCGCGCCGGAAGGCGGGCAGCCCGGCCGGGGCGAGCTCGCTCAGCCGCCGGTAGACGGCGGCCCGCAGGGTGCCCAGGGTGCGCAGCACCGCGTCGTGCGAGACCAGCCGTTCGGCGTAGCGGAAGACGCTGCGGCCGATGCCGAAGGCCCGTACCGAGGTGACGGCCATCATCAGGTAGAGCACCGGCGGCATCTCGGAGGCGCGGGAGATGAGGTAGCCGGAGGTGGCCATCAGCGCGACGGCACAGCCGAGGGCGAGGGCGCCGAGCAGGACGGACAGGGCCAGCCGGGGCGTGGCGCCGGTCTCGGGTTCGGGCTCCTCGGGGACGGCGGGGGCGGGCGTCGGGCGGCCGCTGTGGGAGAGCGGGGTGAGCGGAGCGGTGGCCGGTACGGCGGTGGCCGGAAGAGCCGGGGCCCCGGCGAGCCGGACCCGGTGGTCCGCGACGGCCAGCAGCGCCGGCCGGTGCGCGACGATCAGCACGGTGCGCGCCGGGTCCTCGGCGAGCGCCCGGACGGCGTCCACGACGGCCGCCTCGGAGGCGCCGTCCAGGTTGGCGGTCGGCTCGTCCAGCAGCACCAGCGGCCGGTCGTCGGCGAGCAGCACCCGGGCGAGGGCGAGGCGCTGGCGCTGCCCGGCGGAGAGCCCGGCGCCGTCCTCGCCGAGCCCGGCGGCGAGGTCGGTGACGAAGTCGAGCGCGTGGGCGGCCCGCAGCGCCGTCCACAGCTGGGCGTCGGTGGCGCCGGGCCGGTAGAGCCGCAGGTTGTCGGCGACCGTCCCGGCGAACAGGTGCGGGTGCTGCGGCACCCAGGCGATCTGCCGCCGCCAGCTCTCCGGCTCCAGCTCGGCCAGCTCGTACGACCGGCCGTCGGCGGCGGTGATCCGGACGGTGCCGGCGCCGGGGGCGGTGAGGCCGAGCAGGACGGCCAGCAGGGTGGACTTGCCGGCGCCGCTGGGGCCGGTGAGCGCCGTGGTGGTGCCCGGGCGCAGGGTCAGCGCGGCGCCGTCCAGGGCGGGTTCGGTCCGTCCGGGGTGCCGGACGACCAGGCCCTCGGCGTCGATCCGCGCCCCGGCCAGGGCGGGGGCGGGGACGGTGCCGGCGGCGGGCAGCGGGGTCTCCAGCACCCGGAACAGCTCGTCGGCGGCGGTCAGTCCCTCGACGCTGGAGTGGTAGAGCGCGCCGACCTGGCGGATCGGGACGTACACCTCGGGGGCGAGGACCAGGATCAGCAGCCCGGTCTCCAGGTCGAGGGTGCCGTCCACCAGCCGGAAGCCGACGGTGACGGCGACCAGCGCGACCGAGAGGGTGGAGAGCAGTTCCAGGGTGAAGGAGGAGATGAAGGCGATCCGCAGGGTGCGCAGGGTGGCGCGGCGGTAGTCGGCGGTGATCCGGGCGATGGTGGCGGCCTGGGTGCGGGCCCGGTTGAACACCTTGAGGGTGGGCAGCCCGGCGACCACGTCGAGGAAGTGGTGCGAGAGCCGGGCCAGGGTGTTCCACTGCCGGTCCATCCGGGCCTGGGTGGCCAGCCCGATCAGCACCATGAACAGCGGGATCAGCGGCAGCGTGCCGGCGATGATCGCGGCCGAGGTGAAGTCGGCGCCGACGATCCGCAGCAGCACGATCACCGGCACGACCACGGCCAGCGCCAGCTGCGGCAGGTAGCGGGCGAAGTAGTCGTCCAGGGCGTCGACGCCGCGGGTGGCGAGGGTGGTGAGTTCGCCGGTGCGCCGGCCCGCCAGGTAGGCCGGGCCGAGCGCGGTGGCGTGGTCGAGCAGCCGGCGCCGCAGGACGGACTTCACCCGGGCGACGGACCGGTGCGCGGTGAGTTCGGTGAGCCAGCCGACCAGCCCGCGCCCGACGGCCGTCAGGGCGAGCAGCAGCAGCGGCGTGGTCAGTTCGCCGGGCGTCGCCCCGCGCTGGAAGGCGCGGACGACGATCTCGGCGAGCAGACTCGCCTGGGCGACCACCAGGGCCGCGCCGGCCGCGCCGAGGAGCACGGATCCGGCGAGGAAGACCCGGGTGGTGCGGGCGTACCCGAGGAGTCGGGGGTCGACCGGCTTCATCGCGTCATCCCCGGTCGAGCGGCGCGGCCGGGGCGGCGGGGGCGTGCCCGGGGATGTGCTGGACGCCGATCCGCTTGCGGAACACCCAGTACGTCCAGCCCTGGTAGAGCAGCACCAGCGGGGTGAAGACCGCGGCCACGACGGTCATCAGCTTCAGCGTGTACGGCGAGGAGGCCGCGTTGGTGACGGTCAGGCTCCAGCCGTCGTTCAGGGTGGACGGCATGACGTTCGGGAAGAGCGCCAGGAAGAGCATCGCGACGGCGGCCACGATGGTCGCCCCGGAGAGGACGAACGCCCAGCCCTCGCGGCCCAGCTGGTTGGCGGCCAGGGCGCCGACCAGGGCGAGCACGGCGACCACCAGGGCGACCAGGCTGCGCCCGTTGCCGCTGTGGCCCTGCGTCCAGACCAGGAAGACCAGCGCCAGCACCGCGGCGGCCAGCCCGGCCCGCAGCGCGGCCCGGCGGGCCCGCTCACGGATCTCGCCGACCGTCTTGAGCGCGGCGAACACCGCGCCGTGGAAGGTGAACAGGGAGAGCGTCACCAGGCCGCCGAGCAGCGCGTACGGGTTCAGCAGGTCCCCGAGGCCGCCGACGTAGTTCTTCTGCGCGTCGATGTCCACGCCGCGCACGATGTTCGCGAAGGCCACGCCCCAGAGGAAGGCCGGCAGGAGCGAGGTCCAGAAGATGGCCTCCTCCCAGTTCCGCTGCCACCGGGCGCCGTCCCGCTTGGCCCGGTACTCGAAGGCCACGCCGCGGACGATCAGGCAGACCAGGATCACCAGCAGCGGGATGTAGAAGCCGCTGAAGAGCGTCGCATACCAGTCCGGGAAGGCCGCGAAGGTGGCGCCGCCGGCGGTGAGCAGCCAGACCTCGTTGCCGTCCCAGACCGGGCCGATGGTGTTGATCAGCACCCGCCGCTCGGTGGTGTTCCGGGCCAGCGGCTTGGTCAGGATGCCGATCCCGAAGTCGAAGCCCTCCAGGAAGAAGTAGCCGATCCACAGGACCGCGATCAGCACGAACCAGACGTCGTGGAGTTGCATGTCAGATCCTCAGTTCCGCAGTTCCGCAGTGGTCCTCAGTAGGCGAAGGCGAGCGGCTTGTCGGCGTCCTCGTCCGGGGACGGTCCGCGCAGCGAGGGGTCCTTGGTGGGCGGCTGTTCCGTCACCACCGGGCCGGCCTTGGCGTACTTGACCAGCAGCCGGACCTCGACGACCGCGAGGATCGCGTACAGCGTGGTGAAGGTGACCAGCGCCCCGATCTGGGTGCCGACGCCCACGTTGGGGGAGACCGCGCTGGCCGTGGTCATCAGGCCGAAGACGGCCCAGGGCTGACGGCCCATCTCGGTGAAGATCCAGCCGAAGCTGTTGGCGATCAGCGGGAAGCCCATGGTCAGGATGCCGATCCGCCAGCTCCACCTGGTCAGCAGCGGGCTGAGCTCGCGCCCGGGGGTGAGCATCAGCCGGGGCACCTCGGTGTCGCCGGTGCGGAACTCGGGGCGCAGGAAGAGCTTCCTCCGGGTGGTCCAGAGGCCGATCAGGCCGGCCAGGAAGGAGGTCATCCCGAAGCCGATCATGAGGCGGAAGCCCCAGTAGGTGACGAAGATGCTCGGGATGTAGTCCTTGGGGTCCCCACCGTGCGCGGCGGCCTCGGCGGCCGCGGTGTCGTTGATGCCGGGGACGGCGGAGCTGAAGTCGCTGTGGGCGAGGAAGGACAGTATCCCGGGGATCTCCAGCTCGACCGAGTTGTGGCCCTTGCTGACGTCGCCCACCGCGAAGATCGAGAACGGCGCGGGCGCCTGGGTGTCCCACAGGGCCTCGGCGGCGGCCATCTTCATCGGCTGCTGCTCGAACATGACCTTGCCCAGCTCGTCGCCGCTGAGCGCGGTGCCGGCGCCGAAGACCACCGCGAGCACCAGGCCGAGCCGCAGCGAGGTGCGCATCGAGGCGGTCCTCTTCGGGTCGGCGGTCTCGGGCTTGCGCTTGGCCTTCCAGAGGTGGAAGGAGGAGATGCCGACCATGAACGCCGCGCCGGTGAGGAAGGCGGCGGTCAGGGTGTGGGCGACGACGGTGAGGGTGGTGTTCTGGAACAGCACCTTGGCGATGTCGGTCAGTTGCGCCTTGCCGGTGGCCGGGTCGATCGCGTAGCCGACCGGGTGCTGCATCCAGGAGTTGGCGGCCAGGATGAAGTAGGCGGAGAGCACGGTGCCGAGGGCGACCATCCAGATGCAGGCGCAGTGGATCTTCCTCGGCAGCTTGTCCCAGCCGAAGATCCACAGGCCGATGAAGGTGGACTCGAAGAAGAAGGCGATCAGCGCCTCCATCGCGAGCGGGGCGCCGAAGACGTCACCGACGAAGCGGGAGTAGTCGGACCAGTTCATGCCGAACTGGAATTCCTGGACGATCCCGGTGACCACGCCCATCGCGATGTTGATGAGGAAGAGCTTTCCCCAGAACTTCGTCGCGTGGAAGTACTTCTCCTTGTTCGTCCGCACCCAGGCGGTCTCCAGACCGGCCACCACGGCGGCCAGGCTGATCGTGAGCGGAACGAAGAGGAAGTGGTAGACGGTGGTGATGCCGAATTGCCATCGCGCGATGGTCTCGTGAGCGATTGCCAGTTCCACGTCGCCCTCTCTCCAGCCTGCCCGTGTGATGACGGGCGCATTCCGGACAAACATCTTCTATAGCCGTGGACCGCCGACGAACCACGCAAGCTTGTCCGCTTGTGAACGTGAACACGTTCACAAGGCTCAGTATCCACCATGCTTACGGGGGAACCGCAGGTGGGGTGGCGTACACGGTCCTGTGCGATGCGTCACGGTTTACGTCACGGTTCGCGGCGCGGTGCGCGGGCGGCTCGCGGGCGGTGCGCACAGTCTGCGGACCGGCCCGGCCGGAGGCAACGAACGACCGGGCGGATGCCGTCCCGCTCTTGGCCGAACCGGCGCTTGACAGGCCGACGCCCCGCTCGCGTCGGCGGGCGGGGCGTGCTACTGCCTGACAGCTCCGGTCAGGCGCGGCCGAGGAGCTGGGTGCCCGAGGTGGAGCCGGCGCGGGCGGTGAAGAACTCGGTGAAGCCGTGCAGGAACTCCTCCCGGGTGATCCGCCCGTCCCCGTCCGCGTCCAACTGGCGGAACCCGTGCGACAGCTCGGCCGGGTGCACCCGCGGGCCGCCGAACACCACGCGGTACTCGTCGAACTCCAGGAAGCCGCTGCCGTCGGTGTCCGCCGCGGTGAACACCGCCCGCAACGCGGGCAGCAGCCCCTGCTCCAGGTAGGCCTCGTCCCGGTCGCAGCCGGCCAGGGTGGCCGCCACGAACTCCTCCCGGCTGACCCTCCCGTCACCGTCGGCGTCCATCGCCGCGCGCAACTGCTCCCACCAGCCCTCGAAGGCCCCGTGCACCCGGGCCTCCCCCGCCTCGTCCAGCTCCAGCTGCCAGCACACGTTGTGCGCCATCGCCCGCAGGTCGTGCACGGTGACCCAGCCGTCGCCGGTCTGGTCCAGCACCTCGCGGAAGAACCGGTCCAGCCGGGGCCCGCGGGTGTCCCGGTGCGGACGGTAGCGGCGGGGCGGCCGCTCCTCATCCGCGGAGCGGTAGCGCAGCCGGTCCGGCAGGATCCGGACGAGCGCCCCCGCCCCGCGGTGCAGCACGAAGGACAACACCGCGCCGCGCCGGGTGGCGGCCAGCCCGAACCGCTCCCGCACCGCCGACGGCAGGTCCGCCACCGTCAGGTCGTGGATCACCCGGGCCACCAGGAGCCGCACCACCCGCCACCCGGCGTCCCCGAGGAACCACAGCCGCCGCGGCCGGGGCGCCTCCCGCAGCAGGTCGCCCATCAGGTAGTGCGCCGCCTCGGTGAACTCCAGCCTCTCCCGGGCGTACCGGGCGAAGTAGGCCGGCAAGTCCTGCGCCGTGGCGGGCAGTTCACCCTCCGGCAGGCCGAAGGCGGCGACCGCCTCGGTGAACTGCGCGTACGCCTCCTCCAACTGCCCCGCGTCGTACGGGTCCCCGCCGCGGCGCCGCATCTCGACCACGCACTCGAAGAGCGTCAGCAGCACCCACGCCCTGGTCCCGGCGTCCCGGGCGTCGTACGACCGCCCGTCCGGCGCCGTCCCCCGGATCCGCTTGTGCGCCCGCTCCAGCCGGGCGACCTCCCGCGCCAGCGACTCCGCGTCCTGGTAGAACAGCCGCCGCCCGCTCCCCAGCGTGTGCTCCACCCGCCGCCACGGATGCGCCCGGTACGTCGAGTGCTCCGCCATCCCGGCCCCCACCACCGGATCCGCCCCCTGCAGCACCAGCAGCCGCCATGCCACCAGCAGGATCCGCCACTCGGACAGGTCCCGCTTGAACGACACCGAGCGGTCGGCCACTGCGCGGTCAGTCACGGCGCTCGCCGGTGATCTCGGGGCCGATCACGAAGCCCTTGGCGGGGCCCTCGGGGATCACGGCCTCCTTGCCGTAGGGGATGCGGGCGGAGTACTCGTAGGCGCGACGCTCGCGGTCCGGTCCGGTGAGGATGGTCACGATGCCACCGTCATCATGGTCATCGATGATCACGTACACCGGGATGCCTGCGGCGGCGTAGGCGCGAACCTTGAGGACGTGGTCGCGCTTACGGGCCTCAGCACCGGGAGAAACGGTCTCGACGACCAGCGGTACACCGGAAGCCAGTACCCCCACGCCCTCGGGGTGCTCGATCTCATCGACATCGTCCGGCGCCACGAAGACATCCGGAATGAACACCTTGAGGCCGGCAATGACGTTGCCGTCCTGCGCAGGCCCGTACCCGGAACCCCTCAGATGGTCGTACAGAGCCCGCCCCAGCCGCCTGTTGACAGTGAAGTGACGAACTCCGCCGGTGGGTGACAACGTGATCGTCCCCTCAATGATCTCCGCGTGGAAGCCCTCGGGTACGTCCATGGACTTCCACGCCTGCCACAGCTGCTGGTCCAGGTTCACGACGGTCCTCTCGGCAACGAGCGCGCTCATGGGGACACCCCTCTTCCCGTCCAGTGTGATCAGCCCGTGCGAGTCCGCACAAGCAACGGCTGCACGGTCGCACACGACCGAGGGGCCGACCGGGTGAACGGGGTCCGGTTCACCCGATCGAGGAGTTTCGGGGCCGGGAACGGCGGAACCGCAGGACGGGCGGGGCCTGTCCTGCGGTTCCGGTGGGGTGCGGGGCGGTTCGCGGCCTCCTCCCGAGCGGGCGCGAACCGGGGTGGGTCAGCGGGTGGTGCGGGCGGCCGGCTTGCGGCGGGAGACGTAGAGGGCGGCGGCGCCGAGGCTGATGGCGAGGCCGGAGCCCAGGGCGAGGTACGGGGTGGCCGGGCCGGAGCCGGTCTCGGCGAGCTCGGTGGTCGAACCGGTGGTGGCCGCCTGGGTGGTGGTGGCCGCCTGGGTGGCGGAGGTGGTGGTGGCCGTCGTGGTCGAGGCCTTGGTGGTGTCCGAGGCCGGGGTGACGGTGGTCGGCTTCTCGACGGGCTTCTCCACGGGCTGCTCGACCGGCTTCTGCACCGGCTGCTCGACGGGCTTCTCCACCGGCGTCTCCACCGGCTTCTCGACCGGCTTCTGCACCGGCTGCTCGACGGGCTTCTCCACCGGCGTCTCCACCGGCTTCTCGACCGGCGTCTCCACCGGCTTCTCGGCGGCCGCCTTCGCGTCGGCGAGTGCCTTGTCGGCGGCGGTCTTGGCCGCCAGGGCCGCCTTGGTGGCCTCCTGGGCGTCGACGCCTCGCATGAACGCCGCGACCCTGGCGTCGTCCATCGCGGTCTCGGCCGCGGTCACGGCGGCCTTGGCCTTCTCGACCACGGCGAGGGCGGCGTTGGCGGCGTCGAACGCCTTCAGCATCCGCTCCCTGGCCTTGGGGAGGTCCTCCTCCTTGGCGGTGCCGTAGGCCTGGGCCGCCTCCTCGGCCTCCTTGTCGGCGGCGGCCTTGGCGGTGGCGGCCTTGGCCGCGGCCTCCTTGGCCGCCTTGAACTTGCCGAGGTAGGGCTCCGGGTTGTCCATGAAGGCGGAGGACTCGGCCTTGACCTTGGCCTCGTTGGCGACGGCGGCCTCGTAGGCCTTCGCGGCGTCGGCGGCGGCCTTCTCCAGCTCGGCGATCGAGCCGCTGTCGCTCTGGGCCCGCGCCACCGGGGCCGTCCCCGCGAAGGCGGGTGCCGCGGAGAACACGGCGGCGGGCGAGAGCACGGCGGCGAGGACGGCGGCCGAAACCAGGGAACGGCGGAGTTTCACGATGACCTCTTTCGGGTCGGAATGAAAGCAGAAGCCTCGGTCCGGACAGGTCGTGCCGGCCGGGCAGAGCCGATCATAGGCAGACGCTTTCTTGACGCTCCATGCCGGATTCCGGCAATGAGCGCGCCCCTAATTTTCCTGTTCAGCAACAGAATTGACGAGTCGACATTTCCTCAGGAATCCCGGTCGCCGTGATCGGGCAGTTCGACCCGGAATGTCGCGCCCTCGCCCGGCGCGGTGTCCAGGGTGAGGGTGCCGCCGTGCGCCCGGGTGAGGGCGGTGGCGATGGCGAGGCCGAGTCCGGCGCCGCCGCCGTTGTCCCGGCTGCGCGAGGCGTCGACCCGGAAGAACCGGTCGAAGACCCGCTGGGCCTGTTCCTCGGTGAGGCCGGGGCCGGCGTCGGCGACCTCCAGCAGGCAGACTCCGTCGGGCCCGGCCCCCACGCCGATCCGCACGGGGGTGCCGGTCGGGGTGTGCTTGACCGCGTTGCCGACCAGGTTGGTGACCACCTGCCGCAGCCGTGCCTCGTCGCCGAGGACGGGCGCCGCGCCGGGCGACCCCTGGCCGGCGGGGCCGGTGAGCGCGACCGGCCGGCTGGGGTCGAGCGCGGTGAGGTCGTGCAGCGCGTCGGCGGCGAGGGTGCGCAGGTCCATCGGGGCGAGGTCGAGCGGCCGTTCCTCGTCCAGCCGGGCGAGCACCAGCAGGTCCTCGACCAGGGCGCCCATCCGGTCGGCCTCGCTCTCGATCCGGCTCATGGTGCGCGTGACGTCCGACTCGGTGGGCAGCGCGCCCATCCGGTACAGCTCGGCGAAGCCGCGGATCCCGGCCAGCGGGGTGCGCAGCTCGTGCGAGGCGTCCGCGACGAACCGTCGCATCCGGGCCTCGGACTCGGCGCGGGCCGCGAAGGCCGCCTCGATCTGGGTGAGCATCCCGTTGAGCGCGTTCGACAGCCGTCCGACCTCGGTGCCCGGGGAGAGTTCGGGCATCCGGTGCGACAGTTCGCCGGCCGCGATCCGCTCGGCGCCCTCCTCGATCCGCCGCAGCGGCCGCAGCCCGGCCCGGACGGCGAAGAAGCCGAGCGCCGCGATCAGCACCAGCACCGCCCCGCCGATCGCCAGGAAGGAGGTGTTCAGCTTGCCCAGGGTGGCGTCGATGTCCTCGCGGGAGACGGCCACCATGACGTACGCCGGGGTGACCGGCGAGGCGAACACGCTGGTGCCGCCGGCGGGCTGGCGGGGCGCCTGGAGCGGCAGCACCAGCACCCGCCAGTTGTGGTTGCCGCGCTGGTCGGGCAGGTCGAAGGGGACGTCGGGGGCGGTCCGGGCCGGGTCCAGGCCGGCCAGCTGCGGCGCCGGGTCGCTGTCCGAGACGGGCTGGCGCATCACCGCCTGCACCTTGCCGTCCGAGGACAGGTACTGCACCAGGTACTGGCTGGGCAGGCTGACCCGCCGCCCGGTGACGGCGGGCCGGTTGGGGTCGGGCGTGGCCATCCGGCCCGGGGGCTTGCGGGAGAGCGGCGGCCCGTACCGCTGGAGCTGTTCGTCCAGCTGCTCCACCAGCTGTGCCCGGACGGTGCCGAGCACGAAGGCGTCGCTGACCGCGAGACCGGTGGTGACCAGGGCGAGCACGAGCACCAGCAGCCGGGCGCGCAGCGACAGCCGTCGCAGGGACAGCCGTCGTGGGGACGGCTGTCCCTGCGACGGCTGTCGTGAGGAGGAGCGGGCGAACACGTGGGCCGGTACCGGTCAGCCCTGCGGGGGGCGGCGCAGCGCGTAGCCGATGCCGCGCACGGTGTGGATCAGCTTGGGGCCGTGCGCCGGGCCGGAGTCGAGCTTGCGGCGCAGGTAGGAGATGTACGACTCGACGATGGAGAGGTCGCCGCCGAAGTCGTAGGCCCAGACGTGGTCGAGGATCTGCGCCTTGGAGACCACCCGGCCGACGTTGGCCATCAGGTAGTGCAGCAGCTTGAACTCGGTCGGGGAGAGCGAGACCGGGGTACCGGCGCGGGTGACCTCGTGGGCGACCGGGTCGAGGCTGAGGTCGGCGACGAGCAGCCGGCCGTCCTCGGCGGGCCCGCCGGCCCGGCGCAGGATGGCCCGGATCCGGGCGATCAGCTCTTCCAGGCTGAACGGCTTGGTGACGTAGTCGTCCGCGCCCGCGGCGAGCCCCTGCACCTTGTCGCCGACGCCGTCCTTGGCGGTGAGGAAGAGGACGGGCAGGTGGTCGCCGGGGTGCCCGTGGGCCGGCCCGGCTATCTGGCCGCGGCTGGTGCGCTCGCGCAGCTTCTCGACGACGGTGAACCCGTCGAGGTCGGGGAGCATCACGTCGAGCACGACCAGGTCGGGGCGCTCGGTGGCGATCAGTTCGAGCGCCTCGGTGCCGCTGGCGGCGGAGGCGACCCGGAATCCGGAGAAGCGCAGCGAGGCGGAGAGCAGCTCGCGGATGTTGGGCTCGTCGTCCACGACGAGCAGGAACGCCTCGCCCTGGCCCCCGGCCACCGTGGAGCCGCCTGGTGTGGTGACAGTGCCTTGCACGGGGCTTTCGCCTCCTGGTCGGACGATGACGTTGAGCATGAGGCTAGCCCTCGGAGGCTATGCGGCATGGATGAATGTTGGATTAACACCTTATCGGTCGGTTTTACGACGACAAGGCCATAGAGGGGCGCTCGATGGTGTGCGGACGGGCGTGAACACGCCCAGTACGCCCCCGGGAAACAGTGCCCGCCCCACGCCCCGAGCGGTATGACCTACCTCACCCCCGGACCGGCAGGAATCCCACCGGCGGCGCCGCCTCCTGCGCGACCCGGATCCGGTGGCGCGCCGAGAAGGCCAGCTGCCGACAGGCCGCCGACGACCGTCCGACGACCGCGGCCACCTCGGCGAACGGGTACTGGAAGACGTCGTGCAGGACGAAGGCCACGCGTTCGGCCGGCGCCATCGACTCCAGGACGACAAGGGAAACCATGCCGACCGACTCGTCCAGGGTGATCACGTCCGCCGGATCCGCCGCCGCGACCGGCCCGGCGCCCGCCCACTCCCGCCGCACCCGGTCCGAGCCCAGGACGTTCAGGCAGATACGGCTGGCGACCGTCGTCAGCCAGCCGCCGGGCGAACCGATCGCCTCCCGCTCCCGCCGGGGCATCGCGTACCAGCGGGCGTAGGTCTCCCGCACCACGTCCTCGGCGTCGGCCGACGAGCCGAGCAACCGGTACGCGAGGTTGATCAACCGCCGCCGCTCGCCCATGATCGCGCCCACACCCTGTTCCGGCAGCCCGTTCACTCCGTCGCTCCGCACCGCGCTCCCCACCCCTTCGCCTCGCCCTCGGTGGTCCCCTCACCCATGCGACAGGACAGCACACCGGAGTGTGACGCCCTGGACGCCGCACCCCGTTCCGGCGCGTCCCGATCCGGCCCGATCCGACGGCTTCCGGCCACCGCGTCACGAGATCCAGGCGCCGCAGGCCGAGTTCACCGACGCCGTGACGATGCGCGAGGCCGTCAGGTACTGAGGAACACCGAGGAAGGCCAGGGACGCGGAGAGCGCAGGAAGTCGGCCGGGCCGACTTCCTGCGCCGAGCCATCCGTACCCGCGGCCCTACGGCTCCAGGCGGTGCGGCCCCCGGAAGAGGAAGGTCGCCTCGCGGATCGACGGCAGGCCCAGGGCGAGCATGAGCAGCCGGCCGAGTCCCAGGCCCAGACCGCCGTGCGGCGGGGTGCCGTACCGGAAGCAGTCCAGGTAGCCGGAGAGCGGCCCGGTGTCCATGCCCTTCTCCCGGGCCTGGGCGACCAGCCGGTCGTAGCGGTGCTCGCGCTGGGCGCCGGTGGTGATCTCCACGCCCTTCCAGAGCAGGTCGAAGGACTCGGTGACGGTCGGGTCGTCCTCCGGCCGCAGGTGGTAGAACGGCCGGACGGACGCCGGGAAGCGGGTGACGAAGACGAACTCGTGCCCGGTCTCCTCCGCGATCAGGGCGCACAGCGTGCGCTCGCCCTCCGGGTCGAGGTCCTCCTTCACCCCCGCCGGGTCCCAGCCCGCGGCCCGCAGCCGGGCCAGGGCGTCCGCCATCGTGATCCGGGGGAACGGCAGTTCCGGAACGACGACCGGGGTGCCGAAGTGCTCGGCGACCGCCGCACCGTGGCGCTCGGCCACGGCCGTGAGGACGCGGTGCAGCATCCGCTCCTCGAAGGCCATCACGTCCTCGACGCCGTCGACCCAGGCGATCTCGACGTCGACGCCGGTGAACTCGGTGGCGTGCCGGGAGGTGAAGGACGGCTCGGCCCGGAACACCGGCCCGATCTCGAAGACCCTGTCGATGCCGCCGGCGATCGCCATCTGCTTGTAGAACTGGGGGGATTGGGCCAGGTAGGCGGTACGGCCGAAGTAGCCGACCTCGAACACCTCGGCGCCGGACTCGGAGGCCGTGCCCATGAGCTTCGGCGTGTGCAGCTCGGTGAACCCCTCCTCGGCGGCCACCTCGCGCATCGCGCGCTCGACGGTCGTCTGGACGTCGAACACCAGGTGCTGGGCGGGGCGCCGGACGTCGAGGAAGCGCCAGTCCAACCGCTGGTCGATGCCGGTCTTCTCGTCGATCGGCAGCTTCGGCTCGGCGAGCGAGACGATCTCCACCCGGGACGGGACGATCTCCAGACCACCCAGCTTGACCTGCGGGTTGGCGACGACCCTGCCGGTGATCTTCACGGCCGACTCGACCGTCACGCGCTCGAAGGCGGCCTCGATGGCGTCGCCCTCACCACCGCGCGGATGGGTGACCTGCACGAGGCCGGTGTGGTCGCGGACCAGGACGAACTGGATGCGCCGCTGCAGCCGCAGCGTGTTCACCCAGCCGTAGACGGTGACCGTCTCCTCGATCCGGGCCTGGAGGTCTGCGACGAGGGTGCGCGACATAGCGGCAACTCCCTGGGTTGCGGGCGCGTTGGTCGCGCCGACGACGGGCGGTAAACGGCCGCCCGGGGGACGCGCCCACCCTAGGCGGTCCCGCTCGCCGCAGTCGCCCGCATTTCTCCCGGCGGTTTCTCCCGGCAGCCCGGTGCTCACCCCCGCTCGGACGTCCAGCCCTGCGCGTGGAGCCGTGCGACGCCGTCGAGGAGGAGGTCGAGGGCGAACTCGAACTCGAACTGGTCGTCGCAGCCGCCACCGACGACCGACGCCCCGTCGTGGGCCCGGCCGGCCGTGGCGATCTCGACGATGTGCGGGTACCGCTCCGCCATCGCCGCCATGGCCGCCAACGCCCTTTCGTCGACGTCGACGTCGCCGCCTTCGCTGCCGCCGCCGGCCCCCGGAGAGGCGACGGACAGCTCCTGGGTGAAGCCCCAGACCCGGCTGCCCAGGGCGTGCATCGCGTGGTGGGTGAGGTCGACGGACAGGCCGCCGCGCCGGAACGTCCCGATCACCGAGTCCAGGTAGTCCAGCACGGCCGGTGTCGGAGTGCCCCGGGACTCGATGACCCGCAGCGCCCACGGGTGCCGCAGCAGCGCCCGCCGCGCCGACAGGACGCGCGCCCGGACCGCGAACCGCCAGTCGGGGCCCTCGGCCGGCGGATCGATCTCGCCCACCACCAGCTCGACCATGCCGTCGAGCAGCTGCTCCTTGTTCGCCACGTGCTTGTAGAGCGCCATCGGCACGACGCCCAGCTCCTGGGCGAGGCCGCGCATGCTCAGCCCCTCGTACCCGGACTGGTCGGCGCGCGCGACGGCCGCCCGCAGCACGCGGTCCCGGTTGAGCGGCTTCCGGCGCTCGGTGTCTGCCTGTTGGGCCATGGTCCCGCCGATCTCCCTTGACAGGTGTACGGGGTACACCCTAGCGTCCCCGACGAAGGTGTACGGCGTACACCTCATTCGCCCCGGCATCCAAGGAGCCCCCCATGGCCACACCGAGAACGCTCGCGACAGCAGCGGGCGCGTGCTTCCTCGCCACCCACGTCACCTCGATCGGCGGGCTCGTCCTGTACGGCCCGCTCCTGAAGACCGCCGACTACGTGACCGGCGCCGGCACCGACAGCCGGATCCTCCTGGGCGCCCTGCTCGAAGTGCTCCTCACGCTCTCCGTCGTCGGCACCGCGGTCACCCTGCACCCCGTCACCCGGCGCCGCCACGAAGCCCTCGCCACCGGCTACGTCGCCCTCCGCACCCTGGAAGCCGCCGTCATCGCCGTCGGCATCGTCAGCCTGCTCGCCGTCGTGACCCTCCGCAGCCAGCCGCCCACCGGCGCCGATCCGGGCGCGCTCCTCACCACCGGCAAGGCCCTGGTCGCCGTCCACGACTGGACGTTCCTGCTCGGCCCCAACTTCATCTGCGGAGCCAACACCGCGCTCCTCGCCCTGCTGCTGTACCGCAGCCGGCTCGTCCCGCGCCCCATCGCCGTCCTCGGCCTGGCGGGCGGCGCGCTGATCTTCGCCTCCGCGATCGCCGTCCTGTTCGGGGTCTACGAGCAGGTCTCGGGACCCGGGATGCTCGCCGCCGTCCCGGTGTTCGCCTGGGAACTCTGCCTGGCCGTCCGGCTCCTCACCAAGGGATTCACCCCGACGGCGACCGCGACCGCCTGACCATGTGTCACTCCATCCCGAAGTGGTCGTGCACCGGCCGCACTTCGGCCGCCAGCACATGGAGGTCCAGCACCCGCTCCGCGATCTCCCGCGCCCGCCCGGGGCTCGCGCACTCGACGACGTAGTACGCCGTCAGGTGCTCATCGGCCGCCACCAACGGCCCGCCCGAGGACGTGACCCCCTCCCCGGTCCACCGGAGCGTCGTCGTGTCCGCCGGAAACGCCGGCCCCGCCCCGTTCAGCATCTCCCCCGAGCCCTCCAGGTCCCGGTGCAGCGCCTCGTGCCGCCGGAACACCTCCGCCCGCTGCTCCCCGGTCATCGCCGCCGTCGCCGCAGGGTCCGCGTACATCAGCACCAGGTACTTCATCCCGCGGTCCTGACACCGCACCACGCGGATGCGGAGGCTCACAGCACCGGACGCCACCGACCGGCCGGTCGCGCCTGCACCGTCGCGCGGGAAGTCGGGCGGGCCGACTTCCCGCGCGAGGCGTCAGAGGGCCCAGGTGAGGGTGGTGCCGTCCGGGGTGGTGTGGGTGATGTGCTGGGCGCCGGGGCCGGCTTCGAGGGTGAACCACTCGCGGCGGGGGCGGTGGTGGGCGAGCCAGGAGGTGTGGGCGGCTTGGAGGTCCTGGGGGTGGAGGGCGGCCCAGAAGGAGAAGGCGGGGTCGTCGAGGACGCGGGAGTCGGTCGCCTCCGCCGGCCTGGCCTCGCCCGGGTTCCTCGGCAGGAAGCGGCCGACGGCGCGGCCGTCCGCCAGCTTGGTGAGCCGGGCCACCGCGCCGCGGACCGGGGCGACGATGAGGCCGCCCGGGGCACACTGGTCGAGCCAGGCCCGGGGGATGCGGCGGACGCCTCGGGTGGCGATGATCCGGTCGTACGGCGCTCCGGCCGGGTGGCCGTCGGAGCCGTCGGCGGCCTCGGCCCGGACGACGGTCGGCTCGAAGCCGTTGTCGTACAGCCGGGTGCGGGCGTTGTCGACGAGTTGACCGGTGCGGTCGGCGGTGGTGACGGTGGCCGAGCCGGCGAGGTGGCAGAGCAGTGCCGCGGTGTAGCCGGTGCCGGTGCCGAGCTCCAGCACCCGGCTGCCGGGCCGGACGTCGAGCGCGTCGAGCATCTCGGCGAGCAGGCTCGGCAGGGTGGCGGAGGAGGTCGCGATCCCGCCGCGGAATCCTCCCGGCGCGGCGTCCTCGGCGTGCACGCCGTCGACCTCGGTGATCAGCGCCCGGTCGGCGTAGACCTCCGCGAGCCACGAGTCGTCCGCGAAGTCCTCCTCGCGCCAGGGGAGATGGAGACCGCTCTCCTCGCGGTAGAACACCGGGACGAAGGGGTGTCGCGGCACGGTGAGGAACGCGTCGACCACCCGGGCGGAGAGCGCCGAGCCCGCTCGCTCGACCTCGGTGGCCAAGTCGGCTCTGGCACGCAGGACTTGCTGGTCGCTGTGCAGAACAGTCGTCATGCCCGGTCGTTCCCTTCGTGGGTGATCACAGACGTCGGGGTACACCCGGCCGCCTGCTCGATGAACCCGCAAAGGACCGGCCGGCCGTCTTTCTCTCCCCCGCGGTCGGCGCCCCCGATGCTCCCGAAGTTGTGAACAAAGGGTCAAGACTTGTGAATCGAGGAAGTAGGAAATTCGCAGAAATCCTTGGTGACAGCTACGCGGGCAGAACACCCGCACAGGAAGTCGGCGGGGCCGACTTCCCACGCTTCACCTGCCCTCGGAGGGCTTCGGGAAAGCGGCGCGCAGCGCGGAGCCGTGGGTGAGGACGGCGACCGCGACCAGGGCGAGGGCGGAGAGCCCCTGGAGGACCACGTACCAGGCGGGGCAGAGGCCGGGGATCAGATCGACCCCGATGACGGCGACCGGCATGACCCTGGCCAGGGTGCGGACCCGGTCGAAGGCCCGGTAGGACCCGGCGGCGGCCTGGGAGACCATCCGGTGGACCAGCGGGGCGGCGCCGAGGAGGATGACGGCGCGGATCCACATGAACGGCGTCGCCTCGTGGCCGGTGAAGGCCGTCACGGCGACCGTGCCGAGGACGATCGCGCTCACGGCGCCGAAGAGCACGACGCACTTCTTGATCGTGGTGAAGGTGGACTGGGTGGTCGCGACGGTCGCCATGGTTCTTTTCCCTCCGGGTCGTTGTGGAATCGACGCTACGGAGCGGGCGAGCGCCCCCATACGGGTCCAGCCGTACAGGGGGGTGGGGCTAGGCACACACACCGGCGGCCCCGCGCGGAGGGGCGAGGGGCCACCGGTGAGGGTCACTGAGCGGTGGCAGCGGCGGAACGGCCGGACCAGAGGACGGAGCCGAGCAGGAGGAGACCCGGGACGATGCCGGAGACCACCGCGATGACCGGCTTGGAGACGTCGCAGGCGGCCAGGACGAGGCCGACGACACCGCAGACCGCCATCGACCCGGCGAGGACGTGCAGCGCGGCCCGCTTCCAGACGACGGCGAGCCCGAAGAAGTGCACGCCGACCACGAACGCGATCCAGGCCACGGACGCGGTCGGCGTGTTCAGCACATTGGCGATCACGTACAGGCCGACGCCGAGCCCGAGCACCTCGGCCGCCACGACGTACCAGTAGCCCCGCCCGAAGCCCGGCCCACGCGGGGGTCTCGCCTCACCGGCGACGGCTTCGGCCGGACGTCGCCGGGTCAGCACGATCCGGAGGAAGGCGAGGATCGCGAGCACCCGGAGGGGAGCGGCGGCGGCCGTCGGCAGGGTCCCGGCGTTCATCTGGACGAAGGCGAGCCCGAAGCTGCCGCCGATGAGCCTGCTGACCTGATCATTTGTCATGATCGTCAGATCTACCGCATGACGGCCACCCAGCAAAACGGGTGTACTTGCCCACCCGCTGGCGTGCCTCGTGAAGCGGCCGAGCCCGTTCAGGCTGAAGTGGTGGCACCAGTTCCCACCCCGGCCCGGGAGAAGCCCATGAGAAACACCCGCGCGGTGGCCGCCACGGCCGCCGCCATCGCCCTGATCACCGTGGTGTGCGGCGGCTGCTCCAGCAGCAAGAAGACGACGGCCGCGGCGAGCACCACAGCCGCGGCGCCCTTCACGACCTCGACGGAGAGCCCGAGCGGAAGCCCGAGTGCCAGCCCGAGCCCCTCCGCCGGAGCCACCGGCGCGGGCACCCTGGTCGCGGCGGCCACCATCGGCAAGTTCCAGAACATCCTGGTCGACGCCCAGGGCAAGACGCTCTACCTGTTCGAGGCGGACACCTCCCCCACCCCGACCTGCTACGACGCCTGCGCCACCGCCTGGCCGCCGGTCCTCACCACCGGAACCCCCACCGCCGCGCACGGCGCCGACCAGGCCAAGCTCACCACCACCGCCCGCAAGGACGGCACGTCCCAGGTCGTCTACAACGGCCACCCGCTCTACTACTTCGAGGGCGACAAGGCCCAGGGCGACACCAACGGCGAGGAGTCCAGCGCCTTCGGCGCCAAGTGGTACGTGGTCAACGCCGCGGGTGACAAGGTCGAGGGCGACTGAGCGGATGCACCGTGTCGAGCGGCCGTCCCGTCCCCGCCAGCGGGCCTCCGGCCTCCTGTGGGCGCTCCTGCCGGTGGCGGTGACGGCCGGCCTCTTCTGGTACGGCCGGGCGCACACCCCCGATTACACGAGCAGCCTCTTCGGCCGCCGCTTCGCCGACGCCAACCAGCTCAAGGCCCAGCTCGGCACCGCCCTGCTGGGCCTCGCCCTGGTCCAGCTCCTGCTGGCGCTGTGGATGTACGGCCGGCTGCCCGGCCTGCCCGCCGCACCCCGGTCGGTCCGGACCGGGCACCGGCTGATCGGCCTGGGAGCGTTCCTGCTCTCCCTCCCGGTCGCCTACCACTGCCTCACCGCGTACGGCGTGCAGGTGACGGACAGCCGGATCGCGCTGCACTCGTTCGCGGGGTGCTTCCTCTACGGCGCGTTCGTCACCAAGGTCGTCGTGGTCCGTCACCCCCGGCTCCCCGGCTGGGCCCTGCCCACGGCGGGCGGCGCCCTGACCGTCCTGATCGCCCTGCTCTGGTACAGCGCCGCCCTCTGGCAACTGAACGGCCTTCACGTGCCCGGCCTGTGAGCCCCCGATGCCGGGCCGGCCCCGGCGTCGTCACGGTCCTGAAGACGCCGCGCCGCACCGATGACGAACCGCGACGACGAGCCGCGCCGGGCGCACGCGAAGGCCCCCACCCCCGAAGGGGCGAGGGCCTCGCGGTCGTCCGTCGGGCTCCGGGTCAGCCGCCGGACGGGTTCCGATTACCGCCGCCGGCTCCGCCTCCGAAGCCGCCTGCTGCGGCTCCTTCGACGAGCTGGTTCGCGGTGTAGCCACCGTTGGCGTCGGGGGTGCCGACGACGGTCACGCTCTGGCCGGGCTGGAGATCGGTGACCTTGCCCTCCTTGTTGAGCTGGACCTTCGTCGCGTCGCCGGTGGTGACCTTGACGGTGTTGCCATTGGAGTCTGTCAGGTACACGATGTTTCCGTCCACGGCCTTTACCGTGCCCCGGGCGAAACCGGCCTGTCCGCCCTGGCCCTGACCGGTGCCCTGACCGCCACCCTGACCGGCGCCCGCACCCTGGCCCTGGCCCCCACGACGGCCACCGTTCTGCCCGGCGCCCTGCCCGTAGCCCCCGGCGCCCTGCCCGTACCCGCCGCCCCCGGCGGGCCGCTGGGCACCCGCCGCAGCCGTCGGCCGGGCGGACCTGTCCCCGGCGGAGCCGTGGTTCTGCTGGTACCAGACGCCCCCCGCGAACGCCCCCGTGGCGATCACGCCGCCGGCCAGCGCCAGGCTGAGCCAGGGCAGCTTCCGCCGGGGCGGCGCCGCCAGTTCCGCGCTGACGTCGCGGGCGTCCGGCGGGGTGGAGAGCAGGGCGACCTGCTCGGCCGGGGTACTGCTGACCGGGGCGATCTCTTTGCTGCTCATGGAGTGGAGTCCTACTCGTGCCGGAGGGCGTCGATCGGCCGCAGCGAGGCGGCCCGGTTGGCGGGGTAGCTGCCGAAGAACAGTCCGATGGCGACGGCGATGCCGAACGCGCCGAGCACCGATTCGGGGATGACCACCGGCTTGATGCCGACGATGCTGAAGTGCGAGCCGGCCGTCCCGGCGGCCACGCCCAGGCCGGCCCCGATCACCGACAGCAGCGTCGACTCGGTCAGGAACTGCCCGAGGATCACCGCGCGCGGCGCCCCGAGCGCCTTGCGGATGCCGATCTCGCGGGTCCGCTCGGTGACCGTCACCAGCATGATGTTGGTGATCCCGATCCCGCCGACCAGCAGCGAGATGGCCGCCACCGCGCCGAGCAGCACCGTGAAGGTCTTGGTGGTGCTCTCCCGCGCCGTGAGCAGGGAGGCCTGGTTGGTGATCCGGAAGTCGGCCTTGCCCGGGTCGGCGATCGCGTGCGCCGCGAGCAGCACCCGGGTGATCTCCGACTGGGCGGCCGTGGTGGTGTCCGCCGAGGCGGCCTGCACCAGGATCTGGTTGACCGCGCCGAAGCCGGTGAAGGCGTTCTGCACCGTCGGCAGCGGGGCGATCACCACGTCGTCCGGGTCGGTGAAGCCGCTGCCGCCCTTGGCCTGGAGCACCCCGACCACCGTGAACGGCGTGCCGCCGAGGACGATCCGCTTGCCGACCGGGTCCTCGGTGTCGAACAGCTGCTTGGCCGTGGTGGCGCCGAGCACGGCGACCTTGCGCGAGCCGAGCACGTCGTCGTCGGTGAAGTACTCGCCCTTCACGACCTTCTGGTTGGCGGTCTCGAAGTACGCCGGGTAGGTGCCGACGATCGAGCCCGGGCTGTACGAGACGTTCCCGTACAGCGCCGTGCCGCTGGTGGTGACGACCGGGGCCACCGACTTGATCGCGGTGGACGCGCCGGCGTCGGTCGCCAGCGCCTTGGCGTCCGCGACCGTCAGCTTCTTCACCGAGGAGGCCGCCCGGGCGCCGCCGGCCGCCGAACCGGAGCTGACGGTGAGCGAGTTGGTGCCGAGCGAGGTGATCGAGTCCTTGACCGCGACCGACGAGCCGTTGCCGACCGCCAGCAGCAGGATCACCGAGGCGACGCCGATCAGCACGCCGAGCATGGTGAGCGCCGAGCGCACCTTGTTGGCGGCGAGGCCGCCGACCGCGAAGCGGAGTGTCTGCCAGAGGATCACGCGGGCACTCCCAGGTCGTGGAGGGCAGGGGGCGGTCCGTCGACCGGGGCCTGCCGGAGGTCGCTCACGATCTGGCCGTCCACCAGCCGCAGCACCCGCTTGGCGTGCCGCGCGACCTCGTCCTCGTGGGTGATCAGCACGACCGTGCGGCCGGTGGCGTTGAGCCCGTCGATCAGGGCCAGCACCTCCTCCGTGGAGCGGCTGTCGAGGTTGCCGGTCGGCTCGTCGGCGAGCAGCATCGCGGGCGCGGTGACCAGCGCCCGGGCCACCGCGACGCGCTGCTGCTGGCCGCCGGAGAGCTCGTTGGGCTTGTGCCCGGCGCGCTCGCCGAGGCCGACCAGCGACAGCGCGGCCAGCGCCCGGCGGCGCCGCTCGGAGGCCCGGACGCCCGCGTAGGCGAGCGGCAGCTCGACCTGGGCGAGGGCGGTGGTGCGCGGGATCAGGTTGAAGGACTGGAAGACGAAGCCGATCTTGCGGTTGCGCACCAGCGAGAGCTGCTGCTCGTCCAGGTGGCCGACGTCGACGCCGTCCAGCAGGTAGCGGCCGGAGGTCGGGACGTCGAGGCAGCCGAGGATGTTCATCAGGGTGGACTTGCCGGAGCCCGAGCTGCCCATCACGGCGACGAAGTCGCCCTGCTCGATGTCCAGGCCGACGCCCTGCGGTTCGCCGGTCTCCGGGTCGTCCGGGCCGCGCAGCGCGTGCACGGTGGCGTCGCCGTGCCCGTACGACTTGGTGAGCCGGCGGATCCGGATCACCGGCACGGGCGTCTCGGGGACGCGCTTGTCGATGACGTGACGCATGCTCAGCCCCGACCGCCCCGGCCGCCGCCCGCGCCGCCACCGCCGGTGCCGCCTGCGCCGCCGCCCGTACCGCCGGGGAAGACCCCGCCGCCGTTGCCGCCCCGGCCGTTGCCGCCGGCGCCCGGGAAGGAGCCGTTCGGGAAGCCGTTGCTGCCGCTGGTGGTGGGGAGTTCGACCTTGTCGCCCTCCTTCAGCCCGGAGACCACCTGCACCGTGCTGTCGCCCTCGACGCCGACCCCGACGGTGACCCGCTCGGTGGCGCCGTCCTCGTGCACCACGGTCGCGGTGCGGGAGGTGCCGGTGCCCGACAGGGCGGCGGTGGGCAGCGACAGCGCGCTGTCGGCCTCGCCGGTGATCACCTGGACGGTGGCGCTGAGGCCGGTGCGCAGCGTGCTGGTGTCGCCGCTCAGCTGCAGGGTGGCCGCGTACTGGACGGCGGCGGAGCCGGCCGCGCCGCCGGAGCCGCTGCCGCTGGGCAGCGAACTGACCGACAGGACGGTCGCGTTGAGCTTGGTGTCGGACTGCGCGTTCAGGGTGACGGTGGCCGCCTCGCCCTTCTTCAGCTTGAGCGAGTCGAGCTCGGAGAAGTTCGCGGTGACCTGCATGCCGGTCGGGTTGGTGAGCACGATGAAGCCGCTGGGCGCGCTCGCACCCGTGCTCGTGCCGGTCGACTTGGCGGATCCGGAACCGGTGGAGCCGGAGGCGGTCGCCCCGACGGTGTCGCCGACCTTGTTCGAGATCGAGGCGACCGTGCCGTCCAGCGAGGCGGTCAGGGTGGTCCCGGCCAGCGCCGTCTGGGCGTTGGAGAGGTTGGTCTGCGCGGTGGCGACCTGCTGCTCGGCCTGGGCGACGGCCGCGTCGTCGACCTTGGTGGTGGTGACGGTGGTGGTCTGCGGGGCGGGCGTACTGCTCCCGCCCGCCCCGCGTCCGCCACCGCCGGCGGACCCTCCGGTGCCGCTGCCGGTCCCGCCGCCGGACCCCCCGGAGGCCGGGGCCGGCAGCGGCTCGGTGGTCGTGGTGGTGACCCCGGCCTGCGCCTTGGTGAGGTTGGCGTTGGCCGTGGTGAGGGCCACCCTGGCCGCGTCCACCTGCTGCTGGGCCGCCGTGGTGTCCACGGTGGCGAGCACCTGGCCCTTCTTGACGGCGTCCCCGACCGCGACCTTGACCGCGGTGAGCTTGCCGCCCGTGGTGAAATCCTGGGCCGCGTCGGTGGGAGACACCAGGGTGCCGGTTCCGGACACGGTGGCCAGGACGGTGCCCTTGGCGACGGTCGCGGTCCGGGTCACGGGCTTGGCCGAGGCCGGGCCGGAGCTGCCGCTGACCGTGGTGTACACCAGGGCCGCACCGCCCAGCAGGGCCACGCCGAGCGCGGAGTTGACGAGGACGGCACCGCGCCGCCGTGGGAGGACCTTCATGGCGGACAGCTTCCCGGGGCGCTCTTGCGGAGCCCTGAGCGCCGGCTGGGAGAAGACTGACCGGGCGGATCCGGGCATTACGGGCAGAACATCCGCCCAGCGCGGCCCGCTTGGGCGCCTCGTGGCCCGCCGTTGGCCGAACTCCCAGCAGGCTCCCAGCGATCCACAGCCATCCGGGAGCCGGCCGGGTACGGGCGCCCGACCGCGCACGGCGGGCCGGAGACGCCGCAGGGACGCGCCGACGAGCGGCACGCCCCTGCGGGAACGGGAAGGTCAGAGCGACTTGCGGAAGGCCTCCGCCACCTGCAGGAAGATCGAGTTGCCCTCGGCCTCCCCGATCGACACCCGCACGCCCTCCGGGAACGGCCGCACGATCACGCCGGCCGCGCCGCAGGCCGCGGCGAAGTCCGCCGAGCGCTCGCCGAGCCAGAGCCAGACGAAGTTGGCCTGCGAGTCCGGGATCTCCCAGCCCTGGGCGCGCAGCCCGGCGACCACCCGGGCGCGCTCCTGGACGAGCCCCTCGACCCGCTCCAGCAGCGCCTCCTCGGAGCGCAGCGAGGCGACGGCGGCGTTCTGGGCGAGCTGGCTGACGCCGAACGGGACGGCGGTCTTGCGCAGCGCGTTCGCCACCGGCTCGTGGGCGATCGCGAAGCCGACCCGCAGGCCGGCCAGGCCGTACGCCTTGGAGAAGGTGCGCAGCACGCAGACGTTCGGGCGGTCGCGGTAGAGGTCGATGCCGTTGGGCACCTCGGGGTCGCGGATGAACTCGATGTAGGCCTCGTCCACGACGACCAGGACGTCGCCGGGCACGGCGTCCAGGAAGCGCTCCAGCTCGGCGCGGTGGATCACGTTGCCGGTGGGGTTGTTCGGGTTGCAGACGAAGATCAGCCGGGTGTTCGGGGTGATCGCGGCGAGCATCGCGTCCAGGTCGTGGTCGCCGGTGGCGGTGAGCGGCACCGGGACGGGCGTGGCACCCGCGACCTGGGTGATGATCGGGTAGGCCTCGAAGGAGCGCCAGGCGAAGATCACCTCGTCGCCGGGGCCGGCCGTGGCGAGGATCAGCGACTGGGCGACGCCGACCGAGCCGGTGCCGGTGGCGATGTGCTCGGCGGGCACGCCGAAGCGCTCGGCGAGGACCTCGGTCAGCTCGGTGACGCCCATGTCCGGGTAGCGGTTGAACGAGCCGGCCGCCGCGACCGCCGCCTCCAGCACGCCGGGCAGCGGGTCGTTCGGGTTCTCGTTCGAGGACAGCTTGTAGGCGTCGGCGCCGGCCGGCTTGCCGGGCTTGTAGGTGGGGATGCCGTCCAGGGTCGGCCGCAGCCGCGGGCCCTGCGCTGACGTACCACTGCTCACGGTCGTACTCCGTTTCCAGAAGTTGCACAACAGTCCGGTGCGCTCGCCCGCCACGGACGGGTTCGCCTCCGTACCCGGGATCTCCTGACGCGCCCGGACCACCCCGGTCGGGTGCCTTGCACGATACCGACCGCCCTCACCCGTAGGAGTGAGATGCCCGGTCGGGTTACAGACGCAGATCAGCCATTCTGCCTGGTTCCTTTGGCACATGTCAGAGGTAAGAAGCCTGGTTTCGGGCGGGTATCGAAGGGGCGCACCCAGGCTCACTCTTGGAGAAACGTATCTCCGAAGGCTCCCGATGCGCCGGTCACAGACCCTTGTCAGGAGCCATACGATCGGTCCGCCATGACAGCAGCAGCCAACCAGAGCGGTCGGCGACCCACCACCTCACGGCGTCTGGAGCGGGCCGGCATCCGGGATGTGGCGGCAGCCGCCGGAGTGTCGATCACCACCGTCTCCGACGCGCTGAACGGTAAGGGCCGCCTGCCCGACGAAACCCGCAGCCGGGTGCGCGAAGTCGCCGAGCGCCTCGGCTACCGCCCCTCGGCGGCCGCCCGTACCCTGCGCACCGGACGGTCCGGCCTGATCGGGCTGACCGTCACGACGTACGGCGAAGAACCCTTCACCTTCACCGAATTCGCGTACTTCGCCGAGATGGCCCGGGCCGCCACCAGTGCCGCGCTCGGCCGCGGCTACGCGCTGGTGGTGCTGCCCGCCTCCTCGCGCCACGACGTCTGGGGCAACATCGCCCTGGACGGCACCGTGGTGATCGACCCGCCCGACCAGGACCCCCTGGTCAGCGAGCTGTACCGGTCCGGCGTGCCGGTGGTCAGCGACGGCAAGCCGGGCAACTGCCCGGTCACCGCCTGGGTCGACAACGACCACGAGGCCGCCGTGCTCGGCATCCTCGACCACCTCTCCGAAGCCGGCGCCCGCCGGATCGGCCTGCTCACCGGGACCAGCACCGACACCTACACCCGGCTCTCCACCGAGGCCTACCTCGGCTGGTGCGCCAAGGTCGGGCAGGAGCCGGTCTACGAGACCTACCCCGCGCACGACCCGGCGGCCGGCGCGGTCGCCGCCGACCGGCTGCTCGCCCGCCCCGACCGGCCGGACGCCGTCTACGGGCTGTTCGACCCCAACGGGACCGACCTGCTCGCCGCCGCCCGGCGGTACGGCCTGCGGGTGCCGGAGGACCTGCTGCTGGTCTGCTGCAGCGAGAGCGACGTCTACGCGACCACCGAGCCGCCGATCACCACGCTCTCGCTCAAGCCGCGCAAGATCGGCACCACCGTGGTCAACCTGCTCATCGACGCGATCGAGGGCGTGGACTCCGGGACGGGCGTCGACATCGCCCGGCTCTTCCCGCCCCGGTTCCGCACCGCCGGCACCGGACCGCCCCCGGGCACCCTGATGCCGACCGAACTGATCGTCCGCGCGTCCTCCCAGCGCCGGAGCCCGCGCACCACCGTCAGCCCGCCCCGCCCCCCGGGCGAGGTCTAGACCCGTTGTCGCCGGCCGGCGCCGTCGGGACGCCGACCGGCGTCCGGGGCGGGGCCCGGCCGGCACCCCGACGGCCCCCGGCCGGACACCGACCGGAGCCGGACGAGCACGAAAGCAGCCCGACCAGAGCTGACGAGACCATACCGAGCCGGGACAAAACGGACCTTGCGGGGCCGCCCGGCTGACGCTCCGGAGGATTGGATGCCCACCAGGTGACGACGCCGGGAGAGTGGTCTTCCTATGATGGGCGAATGACACCCGAGGACCGCTTCCCCGGGCCCGAGCACCCCCACTCGGGCCCCAACCACCAGCCGGACCTCGACGTGCTGCCCTACGGCACCTATTACGAACCCGAGCCCGCCCAGGGCTACCAGGGCACCCCGTACGACGCCGAGACGTACAGCGGCTACGGCGGCGCCCGCTACCTCGAACAGCACTGGACGGCCGAGGGCCAGGGCCACACCGTGCACGCCCAGGGCCAGACGGTGGACCAGTCCGCGGCGTTCTCGCACCAGGACCACCCCGGCTACGAGGACCGGCCCGGGTACGAGGAACGCCCCGGCTACGGGGACCAGGAACGCCCGGCCTACGACGGCCGGGAGCACGCGGCGTACGACGCCCAGGAGCAGGCCGGGTACGACGGCCAGGAGCAGGCCGGGTACGACGGCGGCCAGGACCGGGCGACCTACCAGGAGCACGCGGCCTACGAGGACAACGGCGGCAACGGCGGCTACGACGACCGCGCCGGCTACGAGCCGACCCTCCCCGACCAGCCCTCCCCGGCCCTCCAGATCGACGCCCGCGACGGCCGCGACGACCCGCCGACCATCGAGCTCGGCCCGCCGCTGCCCGACCCCTCCGCCCCCACCTACCCGTACCCGGCCCCCGGCCCCGGCGAGCCGCCCGGCCCGGTCTACGTCGTCGGCGACGTGCACGGCTACCTGGAGGAGCTGCGCACCGAACTGCACCACCAGGGCCTGATCGACGCCGACGGCCACTGGTCGGCCGGCCGCGCCCGGATCTGGTTCCTCGGCGACTTCACCGACCGCGGCCCCGACGGCATCGGCGTCATCGACCTGGTCATGCAGCTCGCCGCCGAGGCCGCCGCGGCCGGCGGCTACTGCCGCGCCCTGATGGGCAATCACGAACTGCTCTTCCTCGGCGCCGCCAAGTACGGCGACGAGCCGGTCCAGTCCACCGCCGGCACCGCCTCCTTCCTCGCCGCCTGGCGGCTCAACGGCGGCCAGCAGAACGACCTGGACCGCCTGGAGGCGCACCACATCAGCTGGCTGTCCCGGCTCCCCGCCATCGCGCTGGAGGACGACCACCTGCTGCTGCACTCCGACACCACCGCGTACCTGGAGTACGGCGAGTCCATCCCCGACGTCAACGACGCCGTGCACGCCCTGCTCGCCGACGCCGGCGTGGACGAGTGGTGGGACTGCTTCCGCCGCTTCACCAAGCGGTTCGCCTTCCGCGGCGACGCCGGGCCGATGGCCGTCCACGAGCTGCTCGACACCTACGGCGGCACCCGGATCGTGCACGGGCACAGCCCCATCCCGTACCTCACCGGCGCGGTGCACGCGGACGACGGCCAGCCGCCGCACATCCCCGGACCGTACGTGTACGCGGACGACCTCGCGGTGGCCATGGACGGCGGCGTGACCATGGAAGGCCGGCTGCTCGTCGCCCGTCTGCCCGTCAACTGAGACCCCTCGCCGAACAGTTGTTCCCGGCGCCCCGGGCCGTCGCACGCGCGCGGCCCGGGGCGCGAAATTCCGGAAACCGACTGTCGACCCGGGTGCACCCGCCCCTACCATGAGGCACACCACACCCGGCCGCCCGTCCGGCGGCCCGCCTCCGCGGCCCGTTCCGGCGTCCTGAGGGCGCCCGCGCCCCCGGGGCGGAGCGGACCGGGGTCCGCACGAACGGGGTCCCCATGTCCAACCCCCCGCCACTGCTCGCCGAGGACCGCCCGGAGTACGAGCGCCTCCTCGCCGAAGCCCTGCGCGACCGCACCGTCCTCACCGCCCTGCGCGCCCCCGGCGCGCTCACCGGCGACCAACTGCGCATCCGCGCGCTGCGCGACGCCGACGGCGTCAACGCCGCGGCCGCCACCGAGTACGCGCACTACACCCGGCTGCGCGACAGCCTGCGCGCCACACCCCCACCACCACCCGGCGTCGAGCCCACCGCCCCCGGCCTGCTCACCCAGCTGCGCTCCGCCAACGGCGGCGCCGGACTCTTCCCCGTCCTCACCGTGCTCACCCCGATCCTGGCCTGGGCCGCCGCCGTGTTCCTGCTGCTCATCGGCTACCTGCTGCGCGCCGCCGACCCGGACCTCGTCCTCGCCCGCTCCCTGGTCACGGCCGGCTGGGTGGCGCTCGCCGCCGGCGTCGCCGCGATGGCCATCGGCATGGTCGGCCTCCTCCTCACCGCCATACGCGACGGCACCGCCGCCCCGGCCGGCACCGACCCCGCGCTCGCCGCCGAACTCGCCGCGGCCCGCACCGAGTGGCGCACCGCCCTGCGCGACCGCGGCCTGCTGCCCTACCTGCACGCCGCACTCCCCCCGGTGCCCGGAGCCGCCGTCCCCGAGCCCCGCGCCGCGGCGGAGGGCCGCACGGGCGAGGAGAGCCATGCCGGTGAGGAGGCCCGAGCCGGTGAGGGGCCCGACTTCAGCAGCCCCGGCTACAGCTCGCCCTCCTTCACCAGCCCCGGCCCGGACGGACTGACCGACCCGGAGGGCCGCACCCACCGCTCCGCCGCGTTCACCCCGCCCGACTTCACCGGGCCCGGCTACACCCCGCCCGCGTTCACCGGGCCCGACGACGTCACCTGAGCCCGATCCCCCGCCGTGGCCCCGGTGCTACGGCGTCGGCTCCGGCACGTCCGTCAGCACCCGCAACTCCGGCGGACCGGCCAGCAGCTCGGCCGTGCGGTCCAGCGACCGCGCCAGGTGCGGGCTGGCCAGGTGCGCGTCGAACGCCGCCCGGGACTCCCACTCCTCCACGACCACCAGAACCCCCGGATCCTCCGGGTCCACGTAGTTCCGGTACGACAGACAGCCCGGCTCCGCCAGGCTCGGCCCCACCATCGTCCGTGCCTGCTCCCGCATCTCCGCCTCGCGCCCGGCCTTCGCCCGCAACCGCGCGATCGCCGTGATCCGCTCCGACATCCCGTCCCCCGTCCGTCGAGTCCTGCCCGGTCCTGGCCTGGCCTTGTCCTGGCCTGGCCCGGCCTTGTCCTGGCCTGGCCTGTCTTCGGGGCCCAACCACCGGCACCGCCCCGATCTTCCCGGGCTCACCCGTACGGCCCAACCACCGCCCGTCGCCGCCCGTCATCGCCCGTCACAGCGTCAGTTCCCGTACCGACCGGGGGATTTCCCCACCCCCGGTCGGGGTGCGGCCACCATCGCCCGACCACCCCTGGCCAGGACAAGCTGGACCCGCCGAGAACACCGGACACGGGGGAGGACCGCGATGAGCACCGGGCGCCACGGGCCACTGCGCACCACCGCACCGACGACACTGCTGGTCACCGCGCTCCTGGCAGCCCTGACCGTCCTGCTCCCCGGGGCGGGACGGGCCGGCGCCGCGACCGGCTCCGGCGACCCGGTCGCCACCCGGGTCGACTTCGCGGGCGCCGGCGGCACCGTCCTGCACGGCCTGGTGCTGACCCCGCCCACCGCCCCGCCCACCGCCACGGCCGGGCAGCGCGGCCCCGGGCTGGTCCTGATCCCCGGAGCCGGCCCCGGCCCGCTGGGCGAACTGCGGTCGGCCACCGAGGCGTACGCCCGGCGCGGCATCACCACGCTGGTCTTCGACAAGCGCACCGACGGCTACTCGATGACCCACCGCGACTACGGGCAGCTCGCCGACGACGCCCTCGCCGCCGTCCGGCTGCTGCGCGCCCGGCCGGAGGTCGCGCCCGACCGGGTCGGCCTGTGGGGCCTCTCCGAGGGCGCCTGGGTGGTCTCGCTCGCCGCCACCCGCTCCCCCGACGTCGCCTACCTGGTCACCGCCGGCGCCGTCGGCCTCACCCCGGCCCGCCAGCAGGCCTGGGCGTACGACGGGTACCTGCGCCACGCCGGCGTCACCGGCTCGCTGCGCACCGCGCTGCCGGACACGTCGGTCCGGGTACTGTCCGCCGCCAGGCTCTTCCCCGAGGCCGGCTACGACCCGGTGCCGGTGTGGGAGCGGATCCACCAGCCCGTCCTGGCCGAGTGGGGCGCACTCGACCGCGAGGCCGCCCCCGAGGAGAGCGCCGCGATCATCCGGCAGGCCCTCGACCGGGCCGGCAACACCCACTACACGCTGCGGACGGTCCCCGGTGTCCGGCACAACCTGCACGTCACCGACGACGCCGGGTACGACCGGCCCGACCGGCTGCCGGCGGACTACGCCGAGACCGAGGCCGCCTGGATCCAGCGGCTCGCCACCACCCTCCCCAACGCATCCGCGGACCCGGCCCCGCACCAGGACGCCCGCAGCCGGGAGCTCGCCCCGCTGCGCTGGTACGAGTCCACCTGGTTCCAGGCCGTCGCCACCCTGCTCTGCCTGACCGGCTTCGCGGGCTACGCGCTGACCGGCGCCGCCCGCCGGATCCGCCGCGGGCCGCGCCCCGACGCCCTGCCGCGCGCCGCCCGCTGGGCCGCCGCCACCGGCACCGCCGCGCTGCTGGGCGGGCTCGGCTACCTGCTCTTCCTGGTGGTCACGGCCGCGATGTTCCCCGGCCCGGTGCTGTTCGGCCGCCCGGTGGTCTGGCTGGCGGTGCAGCTGCTCGCCCTGGTCGCCCTGGGCTCGGCCGTCGTCGCCGCCGGCACCGCCCTGCGACGGCGGGCCGCCCTCGCCACCGCCCCCGGCCTCGACCGGGCCCGGCTCGGCGCCCTGCTGCTGGCCGCCGCGCTGTTCACACCCTGGGCCCTGTCCTGGGGGCTCCTGCTGCCCTGACCGGGGCCAGGGCCAGGGCCGGGGCCGGGGCCGGGGCCGGGGCCGGGGCCGGGGCCGGGGCCGGGGCCAGGGCCGGGGCCGGGGCAGCGGTCACGCCGTCGCCGGAACCGCCACCCGGGCGGCCGGGGCCGGCGAGCCGCCGTCCGACAGCCGTACGGTCAGCGCCCGCTGGCCGCGCGCGATCCACCGCACCGGCCAGCGCAGCAGCAGGAACAGGCAGAGCGCCCAGCCCGTAGCGTGCACCGCCCAGACCCCGGCCATGGTCGGCCCGCCCCAGGCCTGGTGGTAGTCCGTGCCCAGGTACCAGAGCGGGTAGCCGAAGTTCCGCACCGAGTTGAACAGCGCGTACCCCGTGACCAGCAGCGCCAGCGCGTCCAGCGGCAGCCCGAGGCCCGCCCGGGCCAGCACCCGGCCGCCGGTCCAGCCCCGGCCCCCCGACACCCGCGCCTGCCACCGGGCGGCCCGCCCGGGCCGGCCGGCCAGCACCAGCACGGCACCGACCGCGGCGGCCGGCAGGGCCAGCCCGGCCCGGACGGCGACACGGACGTCGGCACGGATGTCGGCGCTGACCTGACGGTGGATCGGGGACATGCTCGGCTCCTTCAGCCTCGTTCGGTCGGTGCCCGTACCCTCCCGCGCCGGCCCCCTCCCACTCGTCACACCGGGGAGCCCGATCCGGCGTCATACCGGGGTACTACCCGGCCCCCCGCCGCCTCCGCCCGCGCGGCACCGGCCCGTTCCCCCGCCAGGGGGAGCCGGTTCACCTCCGGCGAGGACGCCCCCGCCCCGGATCTCCGGGACCGTCGAAGGCGGACGGCGGACGACGGACGTCCCCCCGAACCGGAGGCGGACCCATGAACGCACCGACGCCCGCGACACCGACCACTGCAGGACCGACCGCGGCACCGACCTTGGCCGAACGGCTGCACGGCACACCCGCGCCCGGCGTCCCGCGCTGGGCCGTCCGCACCGCGTACGCCATCACCCTGGCCGTCCTGCCCTCCTGCCTCTGGCGGATCGGCGGCTTCATCCTCGGCCTGCCGCTGCTCGACCACGGCCCGACGCCCCCGGACCGGGACCCGGCCTCCTTCGACGGCGGCTGGGCGTACATCCTCGCCCTCAGCGTGGTCAGCGAGGCCCTGGCCTTCCTCTGCTTCGGCCTGGTCGCCCGCTGGGGCGAGGTGTGGCCGCGCCGGCTCCCCGTCCTCGGCGGCCGCCCCGTCCCGGTGCTCGCCGCCGTCGTCCCGGCCGGGCTGGGCTCGGCGGCCCTGATGGTCTTCCCGTACGCGATGGTGATGTTCGCGCAAGGCCTGACCATCCGGGGCGACCGGGACGGGATCATCACCCACGGCTGGCAGACCGTGGTGTTCTGGATCGGCTACCTCCCGCTGGCCGCCTGGGGGCCGCTGCTCGCGGTGCTCACCGTGCACTACTACCGCCGGCGCACCGCCCGTTGAGCTCAGAAACCGGTCGGCAGGCGGGGCGTGTACGCCGCCTCCAGGGCCGCCGCCTCGGCGTCGGTCAGGCGCAGCCGCACGGCGGCCGCGGCGTCGTCCAGGTGGCCCGGGCGGGTCGCGCCGACGACCGGGGCGGCGACCACCGGGTTGCGCAGCACCCAGGCCAGCGCGACCTGCGCCATCGGCACCCCGCGGGCGGCGGCCACGTCCTGGACGGCGTCCACGATCGGCCGGTCCACGTCCCCGAAGAACCGCCGGGCGACCGGGTCCCCGGCCGAGCGGGCGGTCCGCTCCCCGTACGGGCGGGCCAGCCGGCCCGAGGCCAGCGGGCACCACACCAGGCTGGAGACGCCCCGGTCCGCGAGGAACGGGAACATCTCCCGCTCCTCCTCCCGCTGCACCAGGCTGTACTGGTGCTGCATCGACACGAAGTCCGGGCCGCCCGAGCGCTCGGCGGCGTGCCGCAGCTCGGCGAACCGCCAGGCCCACATCGAGGAGGCGCCGACGTACCGGACCTTGCCCGCGTCGACCACCTCCCGCAGGGCCGCCACCGTCTCCTCGACCGGGGTCGCCGGGTCGAAGCGGTGCAGCTGGAAGAGGTCGATGTGGTCGGTGCCGAGACGCGCCAGCGAACCGTCGACCTGCTCCAGCACCGCCCGCCGGGAGAGCCCGGAACCGCCCGGGCCGTCGTGCATCGGCAGGCCCGCCTTCGTCGCCAGGACGACGTCCTCCCGCCGGGTGTAGCGCCGCACCGCCCGGCCGACCAGCTCCTCCGAGGCGCCGCCGCCGTACACGTTGGCGGTGTCCCAGAAGGTGATGCCGAGCTCCACCGCCCGCCGGAAGACCGGCGCCGCGGCCTCCTCGTCCAGCGCCCACGGGTTGTGCCCGCCGCCCGAGCCGCCGAAGCCCATGCAGCCGAGCGCGATCCGGCTGACCTCCAGGTCGGTACCGGCGAGCTTCAGGTACTCCATCGCTCCTGCTCCTCCCTCGTTTCCGTTCCTCCCTCGCGGGGCTTCACGCCGGGTACGGCGAGGCGGCCCGGGCGTTCTTCAACGCGCCCGCCCACCAGTCCAGTTGGTCGAGCAGGACCTTGGCGTAGCCGGGCGCCTGCGGGTCGTCCGGACGGCCGTCCGTCCAGGCGGTGAAGTAGTTGGGGAAGGCCAGGCCGTCCCGGATGGTCACCGCGTGCAGCTCGGTCAGCACGTTCTCCAGGTGCAGGACGGCGTGCCGGCCGCCGGCCGCGCCGCCGTAGCTGACGAAGGCGACCGGCTTGGCCGTCCACTGGGTGAAGTGCCAGTCGATGGCGGCCTTCAGCGAGGCGGGGTAGCTGTGGTTGTACTCCGGCGTGACGACGACGAAGGCGTCGGCGCCCTCCAGGGCCTCGGTCAGCCTCGCCATCCCGGCCGGACGGGGGTAACCGTCGCCCGCGAACTTCGGTGAGGCGGCTGGCAGTTCGAGTGGCAGCTCGACCTCGGCGAGGTCCACCACCTCGACCTCGAAGCCGCCGTGCGCGGCGGCCTGCTCGGCCACCCACGAGGACACCACCGGGCCGAAGCGGCCCTCCCGGACACTGCCGAGGATGATCACCAGCTTGTGCGCGCCCTGCTGCTTGTTCGTGCTCTGCTGCTCATTGGCGTTCGTCTCCATGGCCACCACTCTCGGCGCGCCCCCGGGCCCCAACCAGACCGTGCCCAGGCTGGCCCCCGCAGGGCCACCCTCCGCGTCGGCCCGAGTCGTACGCTCGTCATATGGGGACACCACTGGGGGACTTCATCCGCGCCAAGCGCGACAGCATCCAGCCGGAGACGCTGGGACTGCCCGACCACGGCCGCCGCCGCTCACCCGGACTGCGCCGCTCCGATCTGGCCGTCCGCGCCGGCATCAGCGTCGAGTACCTGACCCGGCTGGAGCAGGGCCGGGACCGCAACCCCTCCACCCCCGTGGTCAACGCGCTCGCCGACGCCCTCAGCCTCGACCCCGCCGAACGCAACCACCTGCGCTACCTCACCAAGATCACCGGCGGCGCGTGCGCCGGCCGCACCCGGCCCGTCCCCGCACCCCGCGACATCCGCCCCACCGTCCGCGAGACCCTGCGGCTGCTCGAACCCGGCATCGCCGCCGTCACCAACCGGCTCGGCGACGTCCTCGCCCACACCAGCGGCTACGCGACCGTCCTCGGCGCGGCCGGCCTGCTCGACACCCCGGCCCCCAACCTCACCCGCTACGTCTTCACCGACCCGCGCGCCCGCACCCTCTTCGCCGACTGGGACGACATCGCCGACGAACAGGCCTTCGACCTCTGGATCGGCCCCACCGCCGAAGCCTCCGAGTGGCTCAGCACCGACCTCGCCCCGCTCGCCGGCCCCGAGTTCACCCGCCGCCTCGGCAACCACCTCGTCCCCCGGCGCGGCCCACTGCGCCTCCACCACCCGGCCGGCCCCGAACTCCGGCTCCACCGCGAGACCCTGGAGCTGCCCGACGACTCCCAGCAGCTCCTGGTCCTGCTCCCCGCCGACGACGAGACCGCCGCCCACCTCGACCGCCTGCTCACCCCGGCCCCGCCCCGCCTGCGCGCCATCTCCTGAACCCGCCCGTGGGCGGCTTCACCCCCCGGCGCCGCCCACCTCGCCGCCCACCTCGACCTCCAGCCGTTCCAGCACGCCGTCCGCCCCTCGATCGTCGAATCCCGCTCAACGAGCGCACGGTCATCATGTGTTGATCCGACCTTCGGACCGGAGGATCATGGAACCCGTCACCGACCGCGTGGGACCGCCCCCGCCGTCCCCCGTCCCACCCAAGGACCCACCGTGCGCGTCATAGCCTTCGACCACCTCGTCCTCAACGTCTCGGACGTCGAGCGCTCCCTGGCCTTCTACGCCGGCCTCCTCGGCCTGGAGCCCGTCCGCGTCGACGAGTGGCGCGCCGGCAAGGTGTCCTTCCCGTCCGTCCGCGTCACCGCCGACACCATCATCGACCTGACCAGCCGCCCCCGGCAGGAGTCCAACGTCGACCACATCTGCCTCACCGTCGAACCCCTCGACTGGCAGCAGGTCATCGACTCCGGCGTCTTCACCGTCCTCGAAGGCCCCGTCCCCCGCTACGGCGCCCGCGGCACCGCCACCTCCCTCTACGTCCGCGACCCCGACGGCAACACCGTCGAACTCCGCTGGTACCCCCAGGACACCACCGCCTGACCGCCCCGGCCCCACAACCCCGAAGCGCCGCCCCGGGAATCCCCCGGGGCGGCGCTTCAGTGGTGCGGGGTGTCAGTCGGCGAGGGGGAGGTAGCGCCGGTTGCCCCGGGCACTGACTCCATCGGTTGCTTCAGTCCCCGAAGTTCTCCACGCGCGGCCGCCGGGAGTCCGGCAGAGCGACCGCCTCCAGCGACTCGGCGAGCGGGAACTCGCGCACGAGCTCGGCAACGATGTCCTCGGCGCTCGACTGGTACAGCGCCCGGTACTGGAGCCCGCTGAACGGCTCCGGCACCGCGGTTCGTTCCAGGCAGACCGGAAGCAGTCGGGCACGGCCCTCGATGTGGGCCCGGTAGAGCCGTTCCGCCTCCATGGTGCACCACTTGCTCTGCCAGTAACTGGACGAGAACAGCAGCACCCCGATCGCGCTGGTGGAGAGCCCGTCGGAGAGCTCGGCCATCCAGTTCGCACCGGCTCGTATCGCACCCTGCACCCGGTAGTCGAAGACCTTCTGGAACGAGCCGCGCAGCAGAGTGCTGAACTCCGCCGCCACCACGCTGTCCTCGCGCGCATAGCTGAGGAAGACCTGCTCTTTGCGCCTGCTGGCCGACGCGAAGTACTCGGCCGCCTGGCCGGCGTCCCGGATGTAGCGCGGCTGCTGACCGATCACCTTCAGATGCGTGCGGAACGCCGGCACCAGATCCGCCTCGGACTCCCACCGGAGCATCGCCTTGCGGTGCCCAACCTCCGACTCCCCGAACAGCACCTCCTCGGCGGTCTCGGCCTGGGGGCCGTTCCGCTCGTGGAGCATCGGCAGCAGCGGCACACCGTGCCCGAGGACGAAGCCCGCCGTCATCTGCGCCGCCGGGTCGTCTAGGGCCAGGATCGCCCAGTCGAGCCTACGCAGCCGGGTCATCAGCTCCGGGTCGAACCTCGGTGGCCAGGGTAACGGCGCGGGCTCCCACGCCGTATCGTTCAGCACCTGTTCCAGGGCTTCGCGGACCTCCGGCTGGTACTCGCGCGACAGCAGCAGTCCTACCCTTCCGGCCTGGTGAGCCCGCGCCTTCCTCCTGATGCCCATCGCGAGGCTCAGCCGTTCGACGAAGGCCCGGTAGGCCCGGCTGACCCTGGCGACCAACGCCGAATCCGAGGCATCCGAGATCTCCTGCGGGTCGTACTCGATCACCATGACACTCGGCGGCGACTGCATCAGACGCCGATAGCGATGGTCGCAGAACACGATGGCCGGCCGCTGGGCGCGGATGGCGATGCCGAGTTCCAGCAGGAAGTAACGGGCTTCCTGGCGCAACTCCGCCAGGTCCCAGGACTCCTGGGAATCCCCCGGAAGCGGATAGACGCCGACGAAACCGTCGGCATCGCGGATCAGCCGCTCTAGCCGGGTGACGCTGGTGAACATGGTGCCCTCGTCGACCCGGAACGCCACCTCCTGGACCTCACTGATGATGCGCCAGAAGAAGAGGTTGACGTCTGCGGACCGGTAGCGGTGGCTCAGGAACACGGTGGGCCGCTCGGCAAGTGCGCGGTCAGCGCCCACCCGGTTCCTCCTCCGCGGCCGTCGGGGAGGTCACTGACGTATTCAACCCGGACATGTCGAGGACGTCCTGCTGCCGCAGCTTGGCGTAGACCGCATCGGAGGTGAATCCCGCGATGAAACCGACGGACACCACGAAGAACAGCAGCCTTCTGGCGCCGGGTCCGGCCAGAATGTCCGGCGATGTGGCCAACTGCGCCGTCACGAAGAGCAGAAAGGCCACCGCACCGGCGGCCATACCGAGAGCGGAGGCTCGGTACCAGTCGCCACCGCGGTCGACCGAGGTCCTGGTGATGGCCCCGGAGATGGCCGCCAGCAAGGAGCCCAGGATGAGCGCGGTCAGGTTCAGCGAAGCGCTGCCCGTGGTGGCATAGGTGAGTGGGATCGTCGCCAGGGCGGCCAGCAACATCACCGTTCCGACCAGGAGGCCCAGACCCGCGCGCCGCGCCTGAGACCGACGGCCTTCCTCCCGCTGCCGCTGTTGCGTGAGCCGACGGCGGTGCTGTTCCAGCAGGATCTCCACCACGCGCTCACCGGAACCGGGCCGCCAGCCGGCCCCGAGATCGGAGATCTCGTCCTCCGTAGCCTGGTTGCGAACCCTGCCGAGCGTCTCCCAGGCCTTGCGCGCGCCACCGCCGAAGGTTGCGACCGGCGCCAGCGGTATCTCGAAGGCCAGTCCTACCATCGCGGTCACCAGGGTGGTCCGGCCGCCGCCTATCAGGACGATCCCCTGCACCTCGCTCAGCGACCGGTAGAAGGCGACCTCCCAGTCCTCCCCGGCCTCATGGCGGACCTCGAAGGCCTCCTCGTGCTGGTCCATCTGCGCGAAGTCGATACGCGGATGGTCGAACGGGGGCCGCACCCGGATCGACCGGGCCGAGATCGGCGCCCCGGCGAGGTACCCGGTGACAACATGGTGTTCCAGGAACGCGGGCGAGCTCGAATAGACCATCAGCTCGCATCCCCGCACGGCGAGGGCGGCACCGATCTCCTCGGCGGCCCGTGCGGCCGAAACACTGCCGTCAGCTCGCTCGGAATCCCCCGTCGGGGTGCTTCCGACCACCGCTACGACGGGCCTGCTCGACTGCGGAACGAGGCCTGCTAAACCCTCGCCGCGCGCGGTCCCATCAGCCAAGGAATCAGCCTTCCTACCCCACATGCCTGACGCATGGTCAGCACGCCCCGGCATGGTCCAACGTCTCGTCACACTCGGTCCACAGCATGGCAGAGACCGATGGCCGGAGCGACGCACTGTCGAAATATCAGAGGCCGGACGCTCGGCAGGGGCACCTCCGGAGCGCAGGGCCTTCGCCAGAACGCATCGTCCACCTCGATCGCCGTCAGGGCCCGAACCGGAAACCGAACGGACGCCGCTCCCGGAGGCCGTCGGCCTCGTGAAGCGGCGCCCATCCTCGGGCCGTGCGGGGGTGTCAGTCGGCGAGGGGGAGGTAGACCCGGCTGCCCTGGGCCTTGAACTCCTCGGACATGGCCTGCATGCCGGCCTCGGCCTCGGCGTCGTAGCCGGAGGCCACGGCGGTCGCGCCGTCGCCGTGCTCGTCGCGGATCTTCTGGGAGATCTTCATCGAGCAGAACTTGGGACCGCACATGGAGCAGAAGTGGGCGGTCTTGGCCGGTTCGGCGGGGAGGGTCTCGTCGTGGAAGGCGCGGGCGGTCTCCGGGTCGAGGGCCAGGTTGAACTGGTCCTCCCAGCGGAACTCGAAGCGGGCGTCGGAGAGGGCGTCGTCCCACTCCTGGGCGCCGGGGTGGCCCTTGGCGAGGTCGGCGGCGTGGGCGGCGATCTTGTAGGTGATCACGCCGGTCTTGACGTCGTCCCGGTTGGGCAGGCCCAGGTGCTCCTTGGGCGTGACGTAGCAGAGCATCGCGGTGCCCCACCAGGCGATCATCGCGGCGCCGATGCCCGAGGTGATGTGGTCGTAGCCGGGGGCGACGTCCGTGGTGAGCGGGCCGAGGGTGTAGAACGGCGCCTCGTCGCAGATCTCCTTCTGGAGATCCATGTTCTCCTTGATCTTGTGCATCGGGACGTGGCCCGGGCCCTCGATCATCACCTGGACGTCGCGCTCGCGGGCGATCCGGCCGAGCTCGCCGAGGGTCTGCAGCTCGGCGAACTGCGCCTCGTCGTTGGCGTCGGCGATGGAGCCGGGCCGCAGGCCGTCACCGAGCGAGAAGGTCACGTCGTAGGCGGCGAGGATGTCGCAGAGTTCCTCGAAGTTGGTGTAGAGGAAGTTCTCCTGGTGGTGCGCCAGGCACCAGGCGGCCATGATCGAGCCGCCGCGCGAGACGATGCCGGTCTTGCGGCGGGCGGTGAGCGGGACGTAGCGCAGCAGCACGCCCGCGTGGACGGTCATGTAGTCGACGCCCTGCTCGCACTGCTCGATGATCGTGTCCCGGTAGACCTCCCAGCTCAGCTCCTCGGCCTTGCCGTCGACCTTCTCCAGGGCCTGGTAGAGCGGCACGGTGCCGATCGGCACGGGGGAGTTGCGCAGGATCCACTCGCGGGTGGTGTGGATGTTGCGGCCGGTGGAGAGGTCCATGACGGTGTCGGCGCCCCAGCGGGTGGCCCAGGTCATCTTCTCCACCTCCTCCTCGATCGAGGAGGTGACGGCGGAGTTGCCGATGTTGGCGTTGATCTTCACCAGGAAGTTGGTGCCGATGACGGCCGGCTCCACCTCGGGGTGGTTCACGTTGACCGGGATGACGGCCCGGCCGCGGGCCACCTCGTCGCGCACGAACTCGGGCGCGAGGCCCTCGCGCAGCGCCACGAACTCCATCTCCGGGGTCACCACGCCCCGCTTGGCGTACGCGAGTTGGGTGACGGCGACGCCGCCCCGGCCACGCAGCGGGCGGCGCGGCCGGCCGGGGAAGACGGCGTCCAGGTTGCGCAGGTTGCCGCCGCGCGGAGCGGTGTGCTTGATCCCGTCGTCCTCGGGGCGCGGCTCGCGGCCGTCGTACTCCTCGACGTCGCCGCGCTGGCGGATCCACGGGTCGCGCAGGGCGGGCAGGCCGCGCCGCACGTCGGGCTCGTACGCGGGGTCGGTGTACGGGCCGGAGGTGTCGTACAGCGGGACGGACTTGTCGTTGGTGAGCCGCACCTCGCGGTACGGGACCCGCAGGTCGGGGCGGGATCCCTCGCGGTAGGCCTTGCGCCAAGCCGGGGTCGGGTAGCCCGTGCGCTCGCTGCTGGGGGCGCTCTGGGCAGACTGCGGCTGTGCGTCGAACGTGGTCATCTGACCTCTACTCCCTACGCCGGCATTACCCGGTCCAGGTTCCTGCGGTCGACGCAGCCGTCGGTCCGTCCGTCGACGTCCCGGTCAGCGCCCTCTCAGCCCGGTGCTCCGAGCTCCCGCGTCGCAGGCGGTGTTGCCTGCACATGACGCCCAACACCGTAGCGAGCCGATCGGCGCAGGTCCAGAGCGGGTCCACCGGCCGGAAGCGCCGGGCGGAGGCAGCGGGCGGAGGCAGCAGGCGGAGGCAGCAGGCGGAGGCAGCAGGCGGAGGAAGGCGGGCGGGATGCCCGGGAACGGGAACGGCCGAGGCCCGGCTCCCCGTGACGGGGACCGGGCCTCAGGGCGGCGGTGCGGGGGAGGGCGGTCAGCTCCTGGCGGCCTTCTTCACCAGGATCACCACCGCGGCCGCGATGCCGACCACCACCAGCAGCTTGATCGCGAACCAGACCAGCGCCCCGACCACGCCGAAGACGAAGGCGACGATGTTCCAGGCCAGCACCAGGACCAGCACCGGGATGACGATGTTGCGCACCCAGGAGGGCAGCGACTTCCAGAGCTCAGCCATGTCGGTTCCTCTTCTCCCCTCGGGTCGGCCGCCGTCCGGTGCCGCATCCCGCTTGCTTTCGATACTTCGATCGTACGGGGGCCGGAGTGCCGGAACGAGGGCCAACGGCCCGGAGAGAACCCCGAGATCACCCCGACCCCGACCCCCGGGAACACCCCTTGCGGATCTACGGGGAGACCCCCCGGGAGACCCCCGCCGAACGGCCGGGAACGGGCTCCGCCGCCGGTCAGACCGGCCAGCGCTCGCCGCGCCAGGCGGCGTCCCAGAACATCCACTCGTAGCGCGAGGTGGTCACGAAGTGGTCCACCACCTTGCGGCGCTCGGCCGGGGAGAGCTCCTCGCCGATCCGGTCCGTGAGGGCCAGCACCCGGCGGACCACCGACTGGAACGCCTCGTCGCCGTAGGTCGCGATCCACTGGGCGTAGAGCGGCTCGGGGGAGCCCTGGGCGAGCAGCGCCTCGCCGACCCGGGCGTAGATCCAGTAGCAGGGCAGCACCGCGCCGAGCGCCTCGGCGAAGGACCCGCCGTAGACGGTGGCCAGCAGGTAGCTGGTGTAGGCGCGGGTGGTGGGCAGCACCGGCTCGGCCGCGGCCTGCTCGGCGGTGCCGCCGAAGGCGGTCAGGAACTCGGCGTGCATGCCCTGCTCGGCGGCCAGCGCGCCGACCGCGTCGTCCGCGAAGGCCCGGACGTCCTGCTCACCGGGCGCCTTGGCGGCGCAGACGGCGAGGGCGCGGGCGTAGTCGCGCAGGTAGTGCGAGTCCTGGACGACGAAGTGGCGGAAGGCCTCGCGCGGCAGGGTGCCGTCGGTGAGGCCGGCGAGGAAGGGGTGGGCGAGGATCTCGGCGTAGACCGGCTCGATCGAGGCCCAGAGTTCTTCGGTGAGGCTGCGGGTCATGCGGACGACCCTAAGCGAGCCCTCCTTCTCCCTGCTCAGCCCGCCGGAACGCTCAGGCCTCCGGAACGCTCAGCCCTCCGGGCCGCTCAGGCCTCCGGCGGCGAGAACACGACCAGCACCCGCAGCTCCTCGGTGACGTGGTGGAACCGGTGCGGGGTGCCGGCCGGGACGTACACCACGGTGCCGCGGCCGACGGTCGCGGTCTCGGTACCGACGGTCAGCTCGGCGCGGCCGCTGATCACCTGGTAGATCTCGTCCTGGTCGTGCGCCGTCTGCGGGTCGGTGTCGCCGGGGGAGAGCGCGTACAGCCCGGCGGACATGTGCGGTTCGCGCAGGAACCGCAGGTACGCGCCGTCGTTGGCCGCCCGTTCGGCGTCCAGTTCGTCCAGCCGGAACAGCTTCACCGCCGCCGTCCTCCTTCGTCCGCTCCGGGACCGTCCGTCCACCTCCGGGACCAGGGGCATTCAACACCAACCCGCCGTGTGGTGGTTCCCCCGGGAGGCCCGGCCTGCCACTCTTGGGCGGCATGAAGGGTTTCGTCATCAAGACACTGATCAACGCGGTGGCCATCTGGGTCGCCGCCTGGATCGTCAGCGGCATCCAACTCGCCCAGGGCAAGGCCGACTGGCAGCACAAGGCACTCACGGTGCTCGGCGTCGCCGTGGTCTTCGGCCTCGTCAACTGGCTGATCAAGCCGGTGGTCAAGCTGTTCTCGTTCCCGTTGTTCATCCTCACGCTGGGCCTGATCACCTTCGTGATCAACGCGCTGATGCTGATGCTGACCTCGTGGGCGTCCGGGAGGCTGGAGCTGGACTTCCACGTGAACAACTTCGGGAACGCGCTGGTCGGTTCGCTGATCATCAGCCTGGTGGCCTGGGGCCTGCACCTGGCCCTGGACGACGACTGACCGCCGACGTGCGCCCGCGCGAGGGGCCCGTACCCGGGTGGTCCACCGGGGACGGGCCCCTTCGTCGTCCGCCCAGCCGCGGCCGGCCCCCACCCCGCGCCGCACCCCGCGCTTCACCCCGCGTTCTCGCGCCCCCTGAGGATGTCCGCGAGCTCGGCGTCGAGCTCCCGCCCGGCGAGTTCCCGCCCCATCGGCACCAGCCGGCCGGTGCGCGCCAGGAAGGCGGTCAGCGGCGCCGACGGGGCCCGCAGCGCGGCCCGGCCGTGCGGGGACCGCAGCACGACGCGGACCTCCGAGCGCTCCTCGCCGACCGGGTGGATGTGCACGTCGCCCTCGCCCGCCGGGCCGCCGATCCCTTCGAGCAGCAGCTCCCGCGCGAAGTACCAGGTGACCGGCGCGTCGCCGGGCAGGTCGAAGGTGAACCGGACGGCGTACGGGTCGGCGGCCTCGTACGCCAGGTCCACCCGGATGCGGAGGGAGAGCTCCTGCGAGACCAGGAGGTCCATCACCAGGTGGCCCTGGACGGTGCTGTGCTGCATGGCGCCCCTACCTCTCGTTCTGCGGTTCCCGCGACGCGCGCGGTGGCGGCCCGGGCGGGTCCGCGTTTCGGTCGATTCCCCGGGTTTCGACGCATTCCCGGCGCGGGAGACTCCCGCACAACGCTCCAGCCCCGGAGGTGGCCATGGACCACGAGAACCGAACCCCGCCACCGCGCCCGGTCGTGAAGCGCACCGCCCGGGCGATCCTGCTGGAGCTGGACCCCGACGATCCGTACGGCCCGGCGTCGATCGTGCTGATCCGGCGGGTCCGGCCGGGCGCGCCGCACCCGTACTGGATCACGCCCGGCGGCGGGGTCGAGCGCGAGGACCGGACGGTGGTCGAGGCGCTGCACCGCGAGGTGGACGAGGAGCTCGGCGGCAAGGTCGTGGACGTGGTGCCCGCCTTCGTCGACACCATCAGCCACACGCACCACGACGACGGGACGCCGCTGCATCCGCACGGGGTCAAGGTGCAGCACTTCTTCGTCTGCCGGCTCGCCTCGATGGACCTCAGCCGGCGGCACGGGCCGGAGGTGACGGAGCCGAACGGCGAGTACGAGGTGGTCCGGCTGCCGTTCACCCGGGAGGGGGTCACCTCGGTCAATGTGGTGCCGCCCCGGCTGCGGGCGTACCTGGCGGCCAACATCGAGGGCATCCGCGCGCTGCTCGCGCCCGATCTCGGGTGATCACCCGGCGGCCAGGTCGCCGACCAGGTCGTGCCGGATCCGCTCGGCCGGGACGCCGGCCCGGAGCAGCACCCCGACGCCCCGGCGCACCATCGCGGGCGGCCCGCTGAGCACCGCCTCGCGGTCCGCCCACGGGCCGAACCGGCCCACCACCTCGGGCAATTCGCCGGTCAGCGCGCCCTCGGCCGGGCCGGTGCCGGAGAGCACCGGGCGGACCGTCAGCCAGGGGTGGACCCGGGCCAGTTCGCGCAGCCCGTCCAGCGCGTACAGCTCGGCGGCGCGGCGGGCCCCGTAGAACACCTCGACCCGGCGGCCGGGCACGCCGTGCCCGGCGATCTCCTCGACCAGGGCGCCGACCGGCGCGATGCCGGTGCCGCCGCCGAGGCAGAGCAGGTCCCCGCCGGCGGTGTGGTCGACGGTCATCGACCCGGCCGCCGGGCCGAGCCGCAGGACGTCTCCGGGCGCGGCCCGGTGGACCAGCGCGTTGCTCACCCAGCCCGCCTGGACGGCCTTGACGTGGAAGGTCAGCAGCCCGTCCGGCCGGGGGGCGGTGGCGAAGGAGTAGTGCCGCCAGACCCGCGGCCACCAGGGCGTCTCCAGGCTGGTGTACTGCCCGGCCCGGAACGGGTACGCCTGGTCGGGGCGGACGGTGATCACCGCGATGTCCCGGGCGGGGCGCTCGTGCCGGACGACCTCGCCCTGCCACCAGGGCGGCGAGGTGCGGGCGGCCTCCTCGGCGGCCTCGATCATGATCGAGGAGATCAGCCGGTAGGCGCGGCGCCAGGCCAGTTCGGTCTCGGCGTCCCAGCGGGCGCCCGCGTACCGGGCCAGTGCCTGCACCAGGCACTCCCCCACCGGGGCGTAGTGGCCGGTCAGCGTGCCGTACCGGCGGTGGCCCCGGCCGAGCCCGCCCAGCTTGGCGGTCAGGGCCACCGGGTCCTCGGCGCCGCGCGCGGCGTCCAGCAGGGCGCGGAACAGCCGGTCGCGCTGGACGTCCATGGCGGCGGGGAAGAGCGAGCGGACCTCGGGGTGCTGCAGGAAGAGCAGCGCGTAGAAGTGCGCGGTGGCCCGGTCGGCGACCGGCTCGACGACGGCGAGGCTGGCCCGGATCAGCTCGATGTCCCGGGCGGTGAGGGGGAGTTCGACGGCGGGGACGAGCTGTCCACCGGCCGGGAGGGCCGGCGCGGCGGCCGGCACGGCGGCCGACGGGTGCTCGACGGGCGGCTGAACGGCCCAGGCGTCGCTCCAACTGTCGCCCGGCCCGGCCCAGTTGAGCCCGGGGGCATCGGCGAACAGCGGACGGAAGGCGGGCGAGGTCCCGGTGGTCATGACCGCCTCCGGGTAGCTCGGCGCCGGGACGGCCGGCGGCTCGGCGGGCATCGCCGGGATGCCGGGCATCGCCGGGATTCCGGTCGCGGCCGGAACGACGGGCTCGGCCGGAGCGAGAGGCATCGCCGGGGCGAGAGGCGCGGCCACCGGCGGGAGGTCCGGCGGGTCCAGCGGCATCGGCGGCCGTACCGGCTCCGCCGAGCGGGGCTCCTCCGACCGGCGTGCCTGCCGCACCGCCGGGTCCTCGGACGGGAGCTCCGGCAGGCCCGGGACGGAGGAGGCCCCCGCCGAACCGTGCCCGGTGCGGACCAGAAGTGTTCTGCGGGACTTCACCGCTACGTTTCGAGTACCCAAGAGAATCGTTTCGCCTCCGGCCGGCCTGCGCCACCACCTGGCTTGTCTCTGCTGACGCCTAGGCAGCGTGGCACGCCCGAACTGCTCATCCGACAAATCGCGCGAAGCCCGGACACCCGGCCCGGGAACGCGCTACTCTCACTCGATCGCGGTTGCCCTGAGTGGCCCCCCGTCCACCCAGGGCAACCGTCGTCCGTGCGCGGCGGATGCCCTCAGAGCTGCCGCAGCAGCATCCCGGGCTGCTCCACGCAGTCCGCGACGAACCGCAGGAATCCGCCCGCCGTCCCGCCGTCGCAGACCCGGTGGTCGAAGGTGAACGACAGCTGCGTCACCTCGCGCACCGCCAACTCCCCGCCGTGGACCCAGGGTTTGGCCACGATCCGGCCGACCCCGAGCATCGCCGCCTCGGGGTGGTTGAGGATCGGGGTGGAACCGTCCACGCCGAACACCCCGTAGTTGTTCAACGTGAAGGTGCCGCCGGTCAGTTCGGCCGGGGAGAGCGAGCTGCTGCGCGCCGACTCGGTCAACCGGGCCAGCTCCTCGACCAGTTGCTCGGTGCTGCGGTCCTGCGCGTCCCGCACCACCGGGACGACCAGGCCGCGCTCGCCCTGCGCGGCGAAGCCCAGATGCACCGCCGGGTGCCGGACGATGCCCGAACCGTCCTCGGTCACCGAGGAGTTGAGCTCGGGGAAGCGCGCCAGCGCGACCGTGCAGATCCGCGCCAGCAGCGCCAGCACGCTCACCTTCGGGCCCGGGGTCGCGTTCAACTGCCGCCGCAACGCCATCAGTTCGGTGGCGTCGGCGTCCACCCAGCAGGTCGCGGCCGGGATCTCCCGGTGACTGCGGCTGAGCTTCTCGGCCACCGCCTTGCGCAGCCCGCGCAACGGGACGACGTTCTCCGAAGCGACGGACCCGACGGACGCACCGGCCGCACCGGTCCCGGCGGCCTTGGCCGCGACCGGAGCCGCCACCATGGCCGCGACCGCCCGTTCGACGTCCGCCCGCATGATCAGCCCGTCCGGCCCGCTGCCGGTGAGCGCAGTCAGGTCGACCCCCTGCTCCCGGGCCAGCCGCCGCACCAGCGGCGAGATCACCGGCACCACGGCCGGAGCAGCAGGCGCAGTCGGCACAGCGGGAACAGCCGGAGCAGCAGGCGCAGCGGAAACGACGGGAACAGCAGGAGCAGCCGCACCGACCCGGCGCCGCCGCCCGCCCTTCCCGGTCTCCGCGACGCCGTACCCGACCAGCGGCCGCTCCACCTCGGCCGAAGCCGAGAACCCGGCCGAAGCCGAGGATCCGGGAGCAGACCCGACCGGCTCGTCGGAGCCCCCGCCCGGCGCGGCCACCGCGACCGTCACCAGCGGCGCGCCGACGGCGATCTCCTCGCCCTCCTCGCCGTACCGCGCGGTGACCACCCCGCCGTACGGGCAGGGCACCTCCACCACGGCCTTGGCGGTCTCCACCTCCACCACCGGCTGGTCGATCGCGATCACCTCGCCGACCTCGACCATCCAGCGCACCACCTCCGCCCCGGTGAGCCCCTCACCGAGGTCGGGCAGCCGGAACTCCCGTACGACGGGCATCATGCTCGGTCCTCCCACTGCAGCCGGGCGACCGCGTCCAGGATCCGGTCCACCCCGGGCAGGTGGTGGTGCTCCAGCATCGGCGGCGGGTACGGGATGTCGAAGCCGGTGACCCGCAGTACGGGCGCGGCCAGGTGGTGGAAGCAGCGCTCGGTGACCCGCGCGGCGATCTCCGCTCCGGTGCCGCCGAAGCCGGTCGCCTCGTGCACCACCACGGCCCGGCCGAGCGAGCGCACCACCCGGCAGACCGTCTCGTCGTCGAACGGCACCAGGGTGCGCAGGTCCAGCACGGCCAGGTCCCAGCCCTCGGCCTTCGCCGTCTCGGCCGCCTCCAGGCAGACCGGCAGCGAGGGGCCGTAGGTGATCAGCACGGCGGACGTCCCGGCGCGCCGCAGCACGGCCTTGCCGATCGGCTCGACCGGCGCCGCCGGGTCGAACCCGTCCTTGCCCCAGTAGAGCCGCTTGGGCTCCAGGAAGACGACCGGGTCGTCGGAGGCGATCGAGGCGCGCAGCAGCCCGTACGCGTCGCCCACCGTCGCGGGCGTGACCACGTGCAGGCCGGGGGTGCTGGTGTAGTACGCCTCGGAGGCGTCGCTGTGGTGCTCGACCCCGCCGATGCCGCCGCCGTACGGGATCCGGACGGTGATCGGCAGCGGGAGCCGGCCGGCCGTGCGGTTGCGCATCTTGGCGACGTGCGAGAACAGCTGCTCCAGCGCCGGGTAGGCGAAGGCGTCGAACTGCATCTCGACCACCGGGCGCAGCCCGTACATCGCCATGCCGATCGCGGTGCCGAGGATGCCGGCCTCGGCGAGCGGGGTGTCCAGGCAGCGGTCGGGGCCGAACTCGGCGGTCAGCCCGTCGGTGATCCGGAAGACGCCGCCGAGCGCGCCGACGTCCTCGCCGAGGACGTGCACCGCCGGGTCCTCGCGCATGGCGTCCCGGAGCGCGGAGTTGAGCGCCTGCGCCATGGAGGCGGTACGGGCACCGGAGGAGACGACGGTGGACATCAGTGCTGCACCTCGGCCTCGGCGGCCAGCTCGGCGGACAACTGGGCGGCCTGCTCCCGCAGCTGCGGGGTCGGCTCGGCGTAGACGTGGGCGAACAGGGCCATCGGGTCCAGGGCCGGGTCGGCGTGGAACTCGGCCCGCATCCGGGCCGCCAGCGCCTCCGCCTCGTCCGCCGACTCCCGCACGAGGGCGTCGTCCAGCACGCCGAGTCCGCGCAGCGCGCGCTCCATCAGCAGGATCGGGTCGTGGTCCCGCCAGGCGGCCACCTCGGGTTCGGTGCGGTAGCGGGTGGCGTCGTCCGCGTTGGTGTGGGCCTCGATCCGGTAGGTCAGGGCCTCGACCAGGGTCGGACCGCCACCGCCGCGGGCCCGCTCGACCGCCTCGGCCAGCACGGAGTGCACGGCGGGGGCGTCGTTGCCGTCGACCAGCCGGCCCGGCATGCCGTAGCCGACGGCCTTGTGCGCCAGGCTGGGCGCGGCGGACTGCGCGCTGAGCGGTACGGAGATCGCGTAGCCGTTGTTCTGGACCAGGAAGACCACCGGCGCGTTGAGCACGGCGGCGAAGTTCAGCGCCTCGTGGAAGTCGCCCTCGCTGGTGCCGCCGTCGCCGAGCATCGCCAGCGCGACGGCGGGCTCGCCGCTGAGCCGGGCGGCGTGCGCCAGCCCGACGGCGTGCGGGGCCTGGGTGGCGAGCGGGGTGCAGAGCGGGGCGGTACGGCTGGCGCGCGGGTCGTAGCCGGTGTGGGCGTTGCCCCGCAGCAGGGTCAGCGCCTCCAGCGGGTCGACGCCCCGGGAGACCACGGCGAGGGTGTCGCGGTAGCTGGGGAACAGCCAGTCCCGCTCGCCGAGCACCAGCGCGGCGGCGATCTGGCAGGCCTCCTGGCCGGTGGACGCCGGGTAGACGGCGAGTCGACCCTGCTTCGTCAGGGTGGTGGCCTGCTGGTTGTAGCGGCGGCCGACGACCAGGCGCCGGTAGAGCTCGCGCAGCAGCGCCGGCTCGTACTTCTCCAGCGCGGGGGTGCCGAGCACCCGGACGGGGGAGAGGTCCGGGAGAAGGGGGGCCGGGTCGGTGCGCGGGGCGGTGGCTCCGGGCGACCAACCGGGCACGCCCGTGTGGTGTCTGTGGTCGAGAACGGTCATCTCGGGGCACCTCCAGGGGTGGCGGGGGCTCCCTACCGATTGTTCGGTCGTCTGTTCATCTTGGCCAGAAGCGTGACAAGGTGGTGGACATTCGGCCTGAGCGGCGGTCGACTGGTGGCATTACGTCCAATCGGTGAGGGTGGGGGGTCATGTCGGCTGAACAGATGTCCAGACTCGACCGGGTGGACCGGTCGATCCTGCGGCTGCTGCAGCAGGACGGCCGGGCCTCGATCCGCTCGGTGGCCGAGCGGGTGCACGTCTCCCGGGCCAACGCGTACGCCCGGATCTCCAGGATGGTCGAGGACGGCATCATCCGCGGCTTCACGGCCAGGGTGGACCACGAACGGGCAGGTCAGGCCGCGTCCGCGTACATCACCCTGAAGATCGTCCAGAACTCCTGGCGCACCGTCCGCGAGCAGCTGCTGGCACTGCCCGGGGTCGCGCACATCGCCCTGGTCGGCGGGGACTTCGACGTCCTGCTGCTGGTGCACACCGCCGACAACCGGACCCTGCGGGAGCTCGTGCTCAACCGCATCCAGTCCATCCCCCAGGTGCTGGGCACCCGCACCATGCTGGTCTTCGAGGAGACCGACCAGGTCCCCCCGGACCCGGCACCCCCCGTGTAAGCGCCGCCGGCTACCGGGCCCGCAGGCCGTCGAAGGCCAGGTGCACCACCGCGTCCGCGACGCCGTCGGCGGCCTTGAGCCCCGGCCGGTACCACTCCACGATCGAGTTGATCATCCCGAACAGCAGCCGGGTGGCCAGCCGCGGCTCCACGTCCGCGCGCAGCGAACCGTCCGCGACCGCCGCCCGCAGCAGCTCCGCGACCTGGTGGTCGAAGTCCCGGCGCCGCTCCAGCGCCCACAGCTCGGTGGCCGTGTTGCCGCGCACCCGCAGCAGCAGCGTCACGTACGGCAGCTCGGCCAGCAGCACCTCGGCGGTGCGCCGCACCACGTGCTCCAGCCGCTCGACCGCCGGGCCCTCGACCGCCGCCGGCTCGGCCAGGATCCCGAAGAGTCCGTCCAGCGCCCGGCCGACCGCCAGCCGCAGCAGTTCCTCCTTGCCGCGGACGTGGTGGTAGATGGAGGACTTCGAGATCCCGGCCGCCCGGGACAGGTCCTCCATCGAGGTGCCGTCGTAACCGCGCTCGTTGAAGACGTCGACGGTCACCGCGAGCAGTGACTCAACGGTGTAGGCGGTGCGCGTGGTGTGATCGGCCATCCTCCGAGTATCCCCGGCCGCCCGGCGCGGTACGCGATCGGGTCCTCTCGGTCCGCACCGGTCAGGAGGGCCAGGCCCTAGAATCTGCGGACGATCCGTCCACGTCCAGCAGGCTGGGGTCCACGGCTGATGAACGCAATACCGGCAGTCGCCTCCGACGTGCCCGAGCAGCGCAGCGGGGAGCCCGAGGAGTCGCGCGCCTGGCAGGAGCGCGCCCGGGCGCTGGTGGTCCGGTTCGGCCCGGCCGTGTGGTGCTACGCGCTGCTGAAGCTGATCGGCTTCACGGTGTTCATGAAGCTGCTCTCGTTCGCCGGCGACTACGCCAAGAAGCCGGCCAGGTTCGGCGGCGGCGCCAACCCCTGGGACGTGCTGGCCAGCTGGGACGGCTGGTGGTACCAGCAGGTCGCCCAGTTCGGCTACCACCCGGCGCTGGTGGCGATCCCCGGCCCGGAGGGCTTCAACGTCGAGCAGAACTCGGCCGCCTTCTTCCCGCTCTACCCGGGCCTGATGCGACTGACCTCGGAGGTCACCCCGCTCGGCCTGTACGGCGCCGGGATGCTGGTGTCGGTGGTGGCCTCGCTGTTCGCCGCCGCCGGGATCTACGCCGTGGTGGAGAAGCTGACCGGGGACGTCCGGGCGGGCGTGATCGCGGCCGGGATCTGGGCGATCGCCCCGGGCTCGGGCGCCGAGTGGGCGGTCTACTCGGACTCCACCTTCGTCGCGCTGGCCGCCTGGGCCTGCTACGCCGTGATGACCAGGCAGTGGGTCGCGGCCGGGGTGATCACCCTGGTCGCCGGGCTCAACCGGCCGACCGCGGCGGCGCTGATCGGCGCGGTCGGCCTGGCCGCGCTGGTCGAGCTGTACCGGCGGGAGAGCGGGGTGCTGCGCCCGCTGGCCGCGATGCTGCTGGCCCCGGTCGGCCTGCTCGGCTACGTCGGCTGGGTGGGCTGGAAGACCGGCGAGTGGGGCGGCTACTTCCGGCTGCAGCACGACGCCTGGCTGCACTACTTCGACGGCGGCCAGGGCACCTGGCACGCGATCCGCGGCGTGCTGCTGGGCCGGAACGACTACCCCTTCGCGTTCCCGGTGCCGGACCTGCTGGCGACCCTGATCGTGCTCACCCTGCCGGTGCTGATCGTGCTGATGATCCGGCTGCGCCCGCCGCTGGTGCTGACCGCCTACACGCTGGCCACGATCGTCTCGGTGCTCGGCAGCCTCGGCATCTTCGGCAACACCTCGCGCTACCTGCTGCCGGCGTTCCCGCTGTTCATCGCGCTGGCGGTGGGCATGCGCAAGCTGAGCTGGCCGGTGCTGGCCGCGGTGCTGGGCAGCGGCGCGATCGCCTCCGGCTGGTACGGCGGGTACGTGCTGTTCGAGCTGGGCGTGCCGTAGTCGGCGCGGTGCGGAAGGTTCGGAGGGCGCGTCCGCCACGGACGCGCCCTCCGTCCGTTCCGCGGATGTCCTGGCGGATGTCCCGGTAGATGCCCCGGCTCACGTCCCGGCGGATTCCCCTCCCTGCACCCTCTTGAGCCGACCGATCGTTCGGTTACTCTGTGACGTGTCCCGTCCTCCCCTCTGAGGAGCGCACAGATGTCCGCAGCGGTCACCCACCCCCTCGTCAGCGAGCTGGTCGCGCGCCACCAGGCCACCCTGGACGCCGCGCTCGACGCCGCCGCCAAGCGCGACTACTGGTCGCCCTACCCCGAGTTCCCGAAGGCGTACGGCGAGAGCGGCCCGGCGGACGGCAAGGCCGCCTTCGACGCGCTGCTCGGCAAGCCCTTCGCCCTGGCGGGCCACCCCACCGACGGCGACCTGGTCGGCGGCGAGACCTCCCCGTACGGCGTCGAGCTGGGCATCACCTACCCGCACGCCGGCCCGGACGCGCTGATCGCCGCGCTCACCGCCGCCCGCCCCGGCTGGGCCGCGGCCTCGCCGCTGGAGCGCGCCGCCGTCTGCCTGGAGATCCTGCACCGGATCAACGCCCGCTCCCACGAGTTCGCCCAGGCCGTCATGCACACCACCGGCCAGGCCTACGGCATGGCCTTCCAGGCCGGCGGCCCGCACGCCCAGGACCGCGGTCTGGAGGCCGTCGCCTACGCGTACGCCGAGCAGACCCGGCTGCCCCGGCAGGCCGGCTGGACCAAGCCCCAGGGCAAGCGCGACCCGCTGGTGATGACCAAGGAGTTCACCGTCGTCCCGCGCGGCCTCGCGCTGCTGATCGGCTGCAACACCTTCCCCACCTGGAACGGCTACCCGGGCCTGTTCGCCTCCCTGGCCACCGGCAACCCGGTGCTGGTCAAGCCGCACCCGCGGGCCGTGCTGCCGCTGGCGCTGACCGTCGCGATCGCCCGCGAGGTGCTCACCGAGGCCGGCTACGACGCGAACCTGGTCTGCCTGGCCGCCGAGCACGAGGGCGGCACCGTCGCCGCCACCCTCGCGGTCCGCCCCGAGATCAAGATGATCGACTACACCGGCTCCACCGCCTTCGGCGACTGGCTGGAGGAGAACGCCCGGCAGGCGCAGGTGTACACCGAGAAGGCCGGCGTCAACGCGGTCCTCATCGACTCCACCGACGACTACAAGGGCATGCTCGGCAACCTGGCCTTCGCGCTCTCGCTCTACAGCGGCCAGATGTGCACCACCCCGCAGAACGTCCTCGTCCCGCGCGGCGGCATCACCACCGACCAGGGCGACAAGTCCTTCGACGAGGTCGTCACCGACCTGGCCGGCGCGATCGAGGGCCTGCTCTCCGACGACGCCCGCGCCGCCGCCGTCCTCGGCGCCGTGGTCAACCCCGGCGTGCTGCAGCGCTCGGCCGCCGCGGCCGGCGGCGAGTACGGGGAACTCGTCCTCGCCCCGCGCCCGGTGACCTCGCCCGAGTTCCCCGGCGCGACCCTGCGCACCCCCGCCCTGGTCAAGCTGGACGCCGACAAGCCGGACGACCGCGCGGTCTTCCGCAGCGAGTGCTTCGGCCCGGTCTCCTTCGCCGTCGCCGTCGAATCCACCCCCGCCGGCATCGAGTTGCTGCGCACCACGGTCCGCGAGAAGGGCGCCATGACGGCCTCCGGCTACACCACCTCGCCCGAGGTGGAGCAGCTGCTGGTCGAGGCCGCGCTGGACGCCGGCGTCTCGCTCTCGCTCAACCTCACCGGCGGCGTCTACCCCAACCAGACCGCCGCCTTCTCCGACCTGCACGGCACCGGCGCCAACCCGGCCGCCAACTCGGCCTACTGCGACGGCGCGTTCGTCGCCAACCGGTTCCGCACGGTGGAGGTCCGCCGGCACGCCTGAGCGCCGGCGTGACTCCCCGGGCCCCGACGGTCACCGACCGTCGGGGCCCGGCGGTTCACAGCTCCCTCCCGGGCCAGCGATGATGGAGGCTGGGAGAACGCAGGGAACGGCGTCCAACCGCCCTCCGAACAACGGGAGCTGATACATGGCCGTGAAGCCGACGTCCGAAACCGACGTCCTGATCGTCGGCGCCGGACCGACCGGACTGCTGCTGGCCGGCGACCTCGCCGCCGCCGGCGTCGGCGTCACCGTGCTGGAGAAGCGTGCCGCCGAGTCCAACCTGACCCGCGCCTTCGCGGTGCACGCCCGCAGCCTGGAGCTGCTGGACGCCCGCGGCCTGGCCGACGACCTGATCGCCACCGGCCGCCCGCTCGGCGCGCTGAAGATGTTCGACCGCTTCACCATCGACCTCGGCGCCCTGCCGACCCGCTTCCCGTTCGTCCTCATCACCCCGCAGTACAACGTCGAACGGCTGCTCCTGGAGCGCGCCCAGAAGGCTGGCGCGACCCTGCTGCGCGGCGCCGAGGTCACCGGGCTGCGCCAGGACGCCGACGGCGTCACGGTGGAGACCGCCGACGGCCACAGCCACCGCGCCGCCTACGCGGTCGGCACCGACGGCGTCCACTCCGCCGTCCGCGACCTGCTCGGCATCCCGTTCCCCGGCGAGTCGGTGGTCGACTCCGTGGTGCTGGCCGACGTCCGGCTGGAGCGCGAACCCGCCGGGGCGATCACCGTCGGCGCCAACGAGACCGGCTTCGCCTTCATCGCCCCGTTCGGCGACGGCTGGTACCGGGTCATCGCCTGGGACCGCAACGAGCGCTTCGAGGACGGCACCACCCCCACCGCCGAGCAGCTCACCACCCTCGTCGGGGCCATCCTCGACGAGGACTACGGGCTGCACGACGTGCGCTGGAGCTCGACCTTCCACAGCGACGAGCGCCAGGCCCCCAACTACCGCTCCGGCCGGGTCTTCCTGGCCGGCGACGCCGCGCACTGCCACTCCCCGGCCGGCGGCCAGGGCATGAACACCGGCCTCCAGGACGCCGCCAACCTCTCCTGGAAGCTCGCCGCCGCCGTCCGCGGCCGGGCCACCGACGCCCTGCTCGACACGTACCAGACCGAGCGGCACCCGGTCGGCAAGACGGTCCTGCGCACCTCCGGCGCGCTGATCCGGCTCGCCCTCGCCGAGTCCGCCCCCACCCGCGCCCTGCGCGGGGCGCTCACCGCGCTGGGCGGCCACCTCGACCTGATCACCGAGCGCGGCGCCCGGATGGTCTCCGGCATCGGCATCTCGTACCCCGCCCCGAAGGACGCCCACCCGCAGGTCGGCAAGCGCGTCCCGGACCTGCGGCTGACCGCCCTCAGCAAGCCCGCCGAGGGCGCCCCCGCCACCCCCGAGCGGCTGTACGAGGCGCTGCGCGCCGGCAGGTTCGTCCTCGTCAGCAACGACGAGCTGGCCGCCGCCGAGCCCTGGGCCGACCGCATGGTCTCCGCCGCCCCGGCCGACCCGCACGGCAAGCTCCGCGACACCGTCCTGCTGATCCGCCCGGACGGCTACGTCGCCTGGGGCGCAGTCGACCCCGGCCAGCACGAGCTCCGCGCCGCGCTCACCACCTGGCTCGGCGACCCGGCCTGACCCCCGGTCCGGGCGGGCACACCTGCCCGCCCGGACCGCGGTGCCCGAACGCCGGCGCCCGACCAGTCATTCGGTCGTCCGTTAACCCCGGGCCTTCTCGTAGTGCCGCGCCGCCTTCGCGCGATTCCCGCAGACCGCCATCCGGCACCACCGCCGGCGCCCGTTCTGCGAGGCGTCGAAGAAATGCAGAATGCATGCCTCGTGCGCGCACTGCTTCACCCGCTGCGCCCCCTGCCCGAGCAGCGTGAGGAAGTCGTCCGCGGCCAGCCAGGGCGCCAGCCAGTGCGGCCGGTCGGTCTCGGCCAGGTCCTCGGCACCGCCCGGTCCGGCCGTCCGCCGGATCCGCCCGTGCGCCAGTACCGCGTCCAGTCCGGCCCGGGCCGCGGTGCTCAACTCGCCCTGCTCCCGGGCCTCCTGGGCTGCCAGGAGGATCGCCTCGCGGACCTTCCGGATGGCGGCCAGCCCCTCCTCGTCGGCCTCGCAGCGTCCGCCCAGTCCGGCGGAGGAGAGCCAGATCCCGTACCCTTCGACCCCGGTGAGCAGGTCGTTGACGGGTGTCCCGGCCCAGCGCGTGTTGAGCAGGTCGAGCGCGAGCGGCTCGCCGGTCAGCGGTCGTGGGTCCCTCGGGTCCGCCTTCACGTCAGTCATCGTTCTCCCTCGGCTCCACCCGATTCTACGTCGGGGGCCCTCGGTGCGAATTGGTATGGACCGGGCCGTGAATTCGGGTCATTCACTGTATGGAATGCGGGAGTTTCCACCCCTCCACAGTTGACTGTTTTTTAGCAACGAATTGCTTGATCATGAGCCAATTCGCACACGGGTTCTGTCATGTTCGAGCCAGCGTTCTCGACCCCGGAACGCCTGGCCCCTTGCCGGCCCCCACAGCCGGCCAGAGGAGGATCCGTTGCGCCCCCGCACTCTCGCTCTCGCCGCGGCGATAGCCGTCCTGCCGCTGACCGCCGTCTCGCTCGGTGTCTCCGCCGCGCAGGCCGCCACCCCCAACGCCGCCCCCCGCGTCGCCCTGCCGAACACCGTGAACCCGGCGGTGGCCCACTCGGAGAAGAAGGGCGACGTCCCGGCCGAGCAGCAGATCCCGGTGTCCGTCAGCCTGAAGCTGCGTGACTCCGACGCCCTGGACCGCTTCCTGACCGCGGTCGCCACCCCCGGCACCGCCGAGTACGGCCACTACCTGACGCCGGAGCAGTTCACCGCCCGGTTCGGCCCGACCCAGGCCTCCGTCGACCAGGTGAAGGCCTACCTGGCCCAGCAGGGCCTGACCGTCACCGACGTGAGCGCCAACCGCCAGGTCGTCAACGCCCACGGCACCGCCGCGCAGGTCTCGCAGGCCTTCGGCACGCACGAGAGCTCGTACGTCGACCCGCAGCTCCAGCGCGCCTTCTTCGCCAACGACGCGGCCGCCTCGATCCCGGCCGACCTGGCCGCCGTGGTGCAGGGCGTCAGCGGCCTGGACAACCACGCGGTGCGCAAGAACCGCCTGGCCACGCCCAACGCGCTCGCCCCGAAGGCCGCCACGGCCAGCCCGAGCGGCATGAACCCGGTGCAGTACACCGGCGCCTACAACCTGAACAAGACGGGCGCGGACGGCACCGGCACCACCGTCGCGCTCTGGGAGTTCGACGGCTACAAGTCCTCGAACCTCACCACCTACGACTCGCAGTTCGGCCTGACCGGCCCGGCCGTCACCACGGTCTCGGTCGACGGTGCCAGCTACGACTCCGCCCCCGGCCAGGGCCAGGGCGAGGTCGAGCTGGACAGCGAGATCGTCCGCGGCGCGGCGCCCAAGGCCACCCAGCTGGTCTACGAGGCCCCGAACAGCGACCAGGGCGAGATCGACATGGCCAACAAGATCGTGGCCGACAACCGGGCATCGGTCATCTCGATCTCCTGGGGCTCCTGCGAGCCGGACACCACCGCCGCCTCGATGACCGCGGTCGACAACGCCTTCAAGCAGGCCGCCGCCCAGGGCATCTCGATCTTCTCCGCCTCCGGTGACGACGGCTCCCGCGACTGCACCCGCTCCACCAGCGGCTCGACCGTCAAGGCCGTCGACTTCCCGGCCTCCAGCCCGCACCAGACCGGTGTCGGCGGCACCAACCTCAAGGTGGGCTCCGGCAACACCTACTCCTCGGAGAGCGCCTGGAGCACCGCCGGCGGCGGCGTCTCCACCGTGTTCGCCAAGCCGAGCTGGCAGACCGGCACCGGGGTCAGCGGCACCATGCGCACCGTCCCGGACGTCTCCTCCAACGCCGACCCGGCGAGCGGCTTCTCGATCTACACGGCCGGCGGCTGGCAGGTCTACGGCGGCACCAGCGCGGCCGCGCCGCTCTGGTCCGGCTACGCGGCCCAGTTCAACCAGAAGGCCAAGGCCGCCGGCCAGCCGGTCCTCGGCGAGGCCAGCCCGCGGCTGTACACCGTCGCGAACAGCAGCAGCTACGGCAGCGTCTTCCACGACGTGAGCACCGGCTCCAACCAGGACTTCCCCGCCAAGGCCGGCTACGACCAGGTCACCGGCTGGGGCTCCCCGGTCGCCGACGCCCTGACCACCGCCCTGCTCGGCGGCGGCACCACCCCGCCGTCCGGCGGCTGCACCGCCGCCCAGCTGGTCGGCAACGGCGGCTTCGAGACCGGCACCGCCGCCCCGTGGACCACCTCCAGCGGCGTCGTCGACAACAGCTCCTCCCAGGCCGCCCACACGGGCAGCTGGAAGGCCTGGATGAACGGCTACGGCTCGGCCCACACCGACACGATGTCGCAGACCGTCTCGATCCCGGCCGGCTGCGCCTCCGCGAAGCTGACCTTCTGGCTGCACATCGACACCGCGGAGACCGGCTCCACCGCGTACGACAAGCTGACCGTCCAGGCGAACAGCACCACGCTGGCGACCTACTCCAACGCGAACGCCGCCGCCGGCTACGTGCAGCGCACCCTGGACCTGACCTCCTTCGCCGGCCAGACCGTGACCATCAAGTTCACCGGCACCGAGGACTCGTCCATGCAGACCAGCTTCGTGGTCGACGACGTGGCGCTGAACATCGGCTGATCACCCTCCGGTGCCGAGCGGACACTCCGCGTAGCACCGGGCAGCACCACCGAGTCCCCCGCCGGGGCGGCGCCGTCAGGGCCCGCCCCGGCGGTGTCGCGTCTTCCGGGACCGCCCGGCGCCGGGGTCCGGCGGCCTTGTGTTTCCGGACTGTTTCAAGATCGCTAACCATCCGGTCGACCTGCCGTGACCACTGTCATACGCACGACTGATGACGTAGCCTCTCGACCGTGCATAGGGTTCCCCAAAGCTCGGTGAAGCCCGCGGCGACGCGCCCCGGCGTCGGCCCGGTCCCACCGAACTCACCTGGTGGGGAGGGTCACCGTATGGCCGCACAGCAACCTCAGGACGCCGCGCGGCTGCGGCTGGTCGGGTCGCGCGCAGAGCGCCCCGGACCGCCTGCACCCGCGCAGGCCCCGACACCGGCAGCGGCGTCGGCACCGCAGGCCGGCCGGCTCGCCCCGGTCGGCGGCTTCGCCGACACCCTGCACCTGGCCATCGAGGCCAGCGGCCTCAGCCTGGACCGGATCCGCGCCGCCCTCGCCCAACGGGGCGTCAGGGTCAGTGTCACGACGCTCAGTTACTGGCGTCGCGGCCGCAGCCAGCCCGAACGCGCCAGCTCGCTGCGCGCCGTCCACCTGCTGGAGGAGCTGCTCGGCCTGCCGCACAGCGCGCTCTCCTCGCTGCTCGGCCCGCCGCGCCCGCGCGGCCGCTGGGCCGCCGCGGCCAACACCCTGCACCTCGGGCTGGAGGACGTCTGGCCGGGCGAGCTGGAGATCGCCTCGATCTTCACCGAGCTGGACGCCCCGCCGGCCGGCGAGCTGGAGCGGCTGAGCATCCACGACTCGTACTACGTGGACGCCCAGCGGCGCGGCAACCTGCTGCGGATGCGCCAGGTGGTGCGCGCCACCGTCGGCGGCGTCGGCCGCTGCCTGGTCGTCCACAAGGCCGACGAGGAGGCCACCGGCTGCCCCGAGATCACCGCGGTGCGGCACGGCCGGCTGGGCCGGGTGCGCCGCCGCCCTGAGGTCGGGCTGACCGTCGCCGAGCTGATGCTGGACCGCCCGCTCGGCCTCGGCGACAGCACCGTCTTCGAGTACGAGGTGGAGATCCCGCCCGGCGGGCCGACGCTGGAGTACAGCCGTCGCTTCGCCACCCCGGTGCGCGAGTACGTGCTCCAGGTGCACTTCGACCCGGCGGCCGTCCCGGCGCACTGCGAGCGCTACGACCGCGAGCCGGGCGCCGACGTCGACCACCGCCGTGAGCAGCTCTGGATCGGCGCCTCGGCGAGCGCCCACGTACTGGCCCCGGACCAGCAGCCGGGCCACATCGGCATCCGCTGGGAGTGGGCCTAGCCTCCGGCCGGACGCTCGCCGGCCCCCACCACCCCTCCGCCCTTCCCGAGCCCCGTCGGACCACCCGGTCCGGCGGGGCTCTTCCGTGTCCACCGCGGAAACCTAACCACTTCACCAACCCGTACCGGTTGACGATGCATCACCTAACTCTTACTCTCATGAGTACCGGTTAGGCAGAAGCCTCGCCGGAAGCCCCAGCCCCGGGAGTGACCAGGCATGTCCGACACCACCCTGCTCCGCACCCTGCAGACCGGCCACGTGGGCCTGAACGTCACCGACCTGGCCCGTTCGATCGACTTCTACCGCGCCGTGTTCGGCCTCGACGTCACCGCCGAGGGCACCGACCCCGATCGCCGGTTCGCCCTGCTCGGCCGCGACGGCCGCCTGGTGGTGACCCTCTGGCAGCAGAGCACCGGCACCTTCGCCACCACCGGCCCCGGCCTGCACCACCTCTCCTTCGAGGTCGAGAGCCTCGACGAGGTCCGCGCCACCGAACGGCTGCTGCGCGGACTCGGCGCCGAGTTCGCCTACGACGGCGTCGTCCCGCACCGCGAGGGCTCGGCCTCCGGCGGCATCTTCTTCACCGACCCGGACGGCATCCGGCTGGAGGTCTACACCCGCACCGGTGTGGACGAGACCGAGGCCGTCGCCCCCACCACCTCCGCCCCGACCTGCGGATTCTTCTAGACCCGAACCCGGGGGAGCCCACCATGACCACCAGCACGCCGTACCACCCCGGCGAGCGGGCCGCCCAGGCCCGGGCCGGCCGGACCGAACGGGCCGACCACGCCGGCCGGTCGATCCGCGACACCGTCCCGGCCGTCGCCGCCCGCTTCCTGGCCGAGCGGCGGATGCTGGTCGTCGGCGCCGCCGACGAGGACGGCCGGGTCTGGGCCACCCAGCTGGCCGGACCGGCCGGATTCCTTCGGGCGCCGGACGAACGGACGGTCTCGGTCGCCGCCCGCCCGGCCGGGGCCGACCCGCTGGCCGGGGCGCTGGCCCGCCCGGCCCGGGTCGGCACCATCGCCCTGGACCCGGCCGGCCGGCGCCGGATGCGGCTCAACGGCGGCTCCGTCCCGGACGGCCGGGGCGGGCTGCTGCTCCACGCCGCCGAGGTGGTCGCCAACTGCCCGAAGTACATCCAGCGCCGCACCCCGCTGGACCGCCCGGTCGCCGGCCCGCCCCGCGCGGTCGCCGCCGGCCCGCGGCTGACCACCGCCCAGCGCCTCGCCGCGGCCACCGCGGACACCTTCTTCGTCGCCACCACCGGACCGGACGGCAGCGTGGACGCCTCCCACCGCGGCGGCTTCCCCGGCTTCCTGGAGGCGGTGGCCCCGGACCGGCTGCGCTGGCCGGAGTACCCGGGCAACAGCATGTTCCTGACCCTCGGCAACCTGGAGCTCGACCCCCGGGCCGGCCTGCTGCTGCCCGACTGGGAGAGCGGCGGGGCGCTGCTGGTCACCGGCGAGGCCCGCACCGACTGGTCCGAGGAGGCCCGGCAGGCCGTCCCGGGCGCCGAGCGGATGGTCGAACTGGCCGTCACCGGCGTGGTCGAACTCGCCGACGCCACCCCGCTGACCTGGACCGACCCCGAGTACTCACCCGCCAACCCGCACTGATCCCGACTCAGCTCCGTACCCGCACTACCGTCGCCCGCACTACCGTCGCCCGCACCGCCGCGCCACGCCCGGGAGCCGAACGGTCGTCACCCTCCCGGCTCAACCTGCCGCGCCGTGCTCCGCCCGCTTTGGGACTTTGGTCCCGATGACACGCGGAGCCGGCCGGGGAAGGCCACTCCTGTCCCGCCGTCAGGCCGGGGCCTGGAAAGACCGCAGGAAAGAGGCGGAGCATGACCCTCACCGACCCCCTGTCCCCGCTCATCGAGTTCGACGAGGTCGAACCGGAGGAGGACTGCATATGCGGGGGCTGCCGTGCCCGCCGCCTCGCCCGGCTGCACGCCGCGCCGGTCCACGAGGGCGGGCACGCCGCGGCCCGCAGCCTCCGCCGCCGGGCCGCCGTCCTGGTGGCCGCCGTCGGCACCGCGATCGGCGGCGGAACGGCCGCCACCGCCGCGGCCCCCACCCCCGGCGGCAGCAGCAGCGCCCAGCCCCCGCAGTCCCCCCAGGGCGAGGTCAGCGGCCCCTACGGCGAGTCCGACGGCGCCCGCTCCTACGCCGCCCCCGGCACCGCCCAGCCGGTCACCCGGGCGCAGATCATCCAGCGCGCGCAGAGCTGGGTCGACCAGGGCGTGCCGTACGGCATGGGCCGTTACTGGACGGACGGCTACCGCCAGGACTGCTCCGGCTTCGTCTCGATGGCCTGGGGCCTCGGCAGCAGCCAGACCACCTGGACCCTGCCGGACTTCGCCGAGCGGATCACCAAGAACGACCTCCAGCCGGGCGACGTCCTCCTCTACAACAACCCCGCCAACCCGCAGTCCGGCTCGCACGTGACGCTCTTCGGCGGCTGGACGGACTCCTCCCGCACCCGGTACCTCGCCTACGAGCAGACCTCCCCCGGCACCCGGAAGCGCGCCACCCCGTACGCGTACTGGAACAACTCCGGCGGCTACGTCCCGTACCGCTACACCGGCCTGTCCGGCGGCAGCAGCGACGGCGCCCCCGCCACCGCCTTCCCCGGCGCCGACAAGTTCGGCCCCGGCGCGAACAACGCGTACGTCACCCAGCTCGGCCGGATGCTGGTGCAGCGCGGCGGCTCCCGCTTCTACTCCGAGGGCCCCGGCCCGCGCTGGGGCGAGGCCGACCGCAAGGCCACCCAGGCCTTCCAAGTCGCCCAGGGCTGGCGCGGCGCCGAAGCCGACGGCCTCCCCGGCAAGGACACCTGGGACTACCTGGTCAACGGCAAGGGCCGGAACATCGCCACCGGCACCCCGCTGCCCCCGCCACCGCCCGCCGCCGACGCCCCCGCCTTCCCCGGCGCCGGCGCGTTCGACCCCGGCCAGGAGAACGACTCCGTCCGGCAGCTCGGCGAACAGCTGGTCCGCAAGGGCTTCGGCGGCTCCTACACCGTCGGCCCCGGCCCCCGCTGGGGCGAGGCCGACCGCACGGCCACCCAGGCCTTCCAGCTCGCCCAGGGCTGGCGCGGCGCCGAAGCCGACGGCTACCCGGGCCCTGACACCTGGCGCCGCCTCTTCTCCTGAACCATCTGAGGTGCGGCATCCGCCCCGGATGCCGCACCTCACCGGCTCACCGCTTGCTCCCCGACATCCAGTGGAAGAGCCCCATCCCGACGCTGGTCGCCAGGTTGAAGCTGGACACCCCCGGCCGCATCGGCACCGCGACCAGGTGGTCGGCCCGGGCCTTGAGCTCCTCCGACACCCCGTGCCGTTCGGTGCCGAAGGCGAGCAGCGCGTCGTCCGGGAACGACAGGTCCCGGATGTCCGTCCCCTCCGGGTCCAGCACGTACAGCGGCCCGGCCGGCAGCTGCGGCAGGGTCAGCCGCTCCACCGCCGTGGCGAAGTGCAGACCGGCGCTGCCCCGCAGCACGTTCGGGTGCCACGGATCCAGGTCCCCGGTGGTCACCACCCCGGTGGCCCCGAACCCGGCCGCCAAGCGGATCACCGCCCCCACGTTGCCCAGGTTCCGCGGATTCTCCAGCAGCACCACCGGCGACCGCCGCGGCCGCTCCGCCAGAGCCGCCAGGTTCGCCTCGGCCGGGGGCCGCACCGCCAGCCCGATCACCCCCGTCGGATGCACCCGCGACACCAGCCCCCGCACCACCGCCTCCGGCACCTCCAGCGCGAGCCCCTCCAGCGCCGGCACCACGTCCTCGGCCAGCTCCGCGGCCAACGCCAGCAGCGCCTCCCGGTCCACGGTCAGCACCCGCCGCACGTCACCCCCGAACCGCAGCGCGTGCTTCAACGCGTGGAACCCGTCCAGCACCACCGCCCCCGGCTCCCGCTCGGCCTCCCGCCACGCCCGCACCAGCTCCTCGTCACCCATGCCGCCCACTCTCCCACCGCCCCGCGGCCGGTCCCTACGTCGCCGACCCCCGCAGGGCCCGCTCCAGATCCCGCAGGGCCTGGCCCACCAGCCGCGTCCCCGCGCGCACCACGTCCCCCTGCACCCCCGCCGCGCCCCGCGCCAGCCGTTCCTCCAGCCGCGCCTGCGCCTCCCGCACCGCCCCGAACTCCACCGGCCGCCCGGTCAGCAGCGCCGCCGCCGCGAGCGCCGTGGCGAGCCGCAGTTCCTCCGCGTACTCCCCCGTCCCGGCGACCGGTTCGGCGTCCGCCGCCGGCAGGTGGGCCTCCAGCAGCACGGCGGCCCGTCCGAGGTGGCCGACCGCCGCCCGGGCCCGGTCGATCTGGCGCCGGCTCACCCCGGCCAGCCCGGTCTCGTGCCGTCCCGGCTCGGCGTCGGCCCGCTGCATCGCCTGGAGGAGTTCGGACCGCGCCTCCCGGGAGTCCAGCAGGGCGCTCCGTACGGCCCGTCCGCGCGGCGCCGCGGGCTGCTCGTAGCAGGCGATCACCGCCCCCGCGTACCGTCCGGCGGCGGCGAGCCACTCGGCGAGCCGTTCGCCGAGCCGGGCGGTCTGCCAGGTCGGGAACAGCGCGTACGTGACGAGCGCGACCGATCCGCCGAGCAGCGTGAGCCCGACCCGTTCGAAGGCCGTGACCAGCGGGTTCCCCTCCTGCAGCCCGAGCAGGAAGACCACGTACGTCGAGATCCCGACGGTGGTCAGCGCGTACCCGGTGCGGAAGGCGAGGTACGCCCCGCCGATGCAGACCACGGCGAGCGCGGCCAGCACCCACTGCCCGGGGTGGGCGAGCTGCACCACCAGGGTGGAGACGGCGACCCCGACGACCGTCCCGGCGAGCCGGGCGACGCCCCGGCTGTAGGTCTGCGCGAAGTCCGGCCGCATCACCATGGCGGCGGTCATCGGCGCCCAGTACCCGTGGCGGAACCCGACGAGCCGGGCGAGCAGGTAGGCGGCGGTGACCACCCCGGCGAGCCGGACGGCGTGCTGGAAGATCGCCGAGCGCGGCCGCAGCTGGCGCCGGACGGCCCGCAGGGCGACGGGCAGCATCCGGCCGATGGAGGGTTTGTGCAGTGCCCCGCCGGCCCCGACCACGGGTGTGGTGATGGTGTCCTCGTCGTTGCGGTCGAGGGTGTCGGCGGCCTTCCGCAGCAGTGTGCCGAGCCGTCGGGAGGAGCGCCGGGCGGCGCCGCGCAGCCGGGGCCCGTCGTCGGGCGGGACCAGGGTGAGCGAGGGCGCGGACCGGGGGAGCCGGACCGGGTCGCCGGTGCGGATCGCCCGGGCGAGGGCGTCCATGGCCTCGGCGGCGGCCGCCAGCACCTCCCGGGCCCGGTCCCGTTCGGGCCCCTCCTCGGGGGCTCCGACCTTGGGGTCGGCGAGCGCGGCGAGGGTGGGCCGGATCCGTTCGGCGATGCCGCGCAGGCCGCGCAGTTCGGGCGGCCGGTGGCGGTCCTGCCAGGGGGTGAGGGCGGCGGCGTGCCGGGCGGTCATGAACGGCGCCGGGTCGACGTGTGCGGTCGGGTCCTGTCGCAACCGTCGTGCGTAGTCGGCGAGTTCGGCGTAGGTGTCGGCGAGGGCGTCCCGCTGGGCGCTCCAACTCCCGATCGGCCAGAGGGTGATGACGGCGGCCTGGACGACCCCGCCGAGGGCCGCGACCAGTCCGTGGCCGAGCGCGGCGGTGGCGCTGACCGGCAGCTGGACGACGATCAGCATCACCGAGACCGTATTGGTCGCGACCACCCCGGCGGTCGGCCCGACCGCCCAGGCGAGCCCGGCGCCGAAGGCCCAGACCGCGAGCAGCACCGGGAACAGCCCGTACACCCCCGCGGCCAGGTAGCCGAGGAAGGTGCTGATCCCGAGTCCGGCCCCGGCCGCGACGGCGAGGCTGGCGCGGGGGCGGAAGCTGCGCTGGAAGGTGGCGGAGCCCGCGATGAACGCGCCCATCGCGGCCGAGGTGGCGAGCCCGACCCCGCCGAGCGCGAGGGTCGGGAAGAGCACCAGCGCGACGGCGACCGCCCCGCGCACGGCGCGTTTGGGGTCGGTGAGCGTCCGGTCCAGGGTGAGTCCGGTCCGCGCGGTGTCACGAAGTGCGTCGAACCAGGACATAGCGACATCCTAGGGGGCTGGCCTCCGCCGGATCCGGCCGGTGCGGATCCGGCTCGCCCGCGCCGCCGGCCGGCTCGCCCACGCCGCCAGCCGGAGCAGCGCGCCGGTCGGCAGGAACACCGCGTCCGCCGCGATCATCGCGAGCGAGAACACCGGCAGCCCGAGCACCACCGCGATCCCCGCGTGCTCCAGCATCATGACGGCCAGCAGCACGTTCTTGACCCGCCGGTTGAGCAGGGTGAACGGGAAGGCCACCTGCACCATCACGGTGCCGTACGAGATCAGGAAGACCGGCAGCAGCGCCGAGCCGACGAGTGCGGACAGCCCGGGCCAGGGGGTGAAGTAGTCCAGGTGCAGCGGGTAGTACAGCGCGGTGCCGTCCTGCCAGCGCGAGCCCTGCACCTTGTACCAGCCGGCCGTGGCGTAGATCAGCACCACCTCGACGGCGATCACCAGCATCGCGCAGTTGTGCACCATGGTCGCCAGCGCGTCGAGCACCGCCCGCGGTTCGCCGTCCGGCCGCAGCCGGCCGAGCACCCACCAGAGCCCGGCCACCGCCCAGAGCCCCCAGAACAGCGGCGCCCAGCCGAGGTGGGGGAAGGTCCGGCCGGTCCAGCTCAGGTTCGTGCCGGAGAAGCCGCCGAACTGGCAGACCGCCAGGACGGCCCCGAGGACGGCCCAGAGCACCACCCCGGCCGGTCCGCCCCGCCCGCTCCGCGCCCTGCGGGCGTCCAGCGACCACACCTCGGCGCAGCGGGTGAAGACCAGGTAGACGGCCATCAGGTGGACGACGTTGTCGCCGCCGTCGCCGAGGAAGACGTCGCGGTTCTGCAGCGACAGCACGGTGACCAGGAACAGCACCGTGCTCGCCCTGGTCCGCCAGCCCAGCAGGACGCCGAGGGCCGCCAGCACCGCCAGGTGGTAGACCAGCTCGAACCAGAGCCGCCCGCCGGACCAGGTCAGCACGGTGAACGCGCCGTCGTCACCCAGCAGCCGCTCGGCGAGCTCCATCGACCAGGGGGAGCGGTCGCCGTACAGCACCCGCCGGTTGGGCCACTCCCGCAGCAGGTGGGCGAGCCAGACCAGGCCGAAGCCGATCCGCACCACGGCCGCCTGGTGCCGGCCGAGGACCCGCCCGGTGAAGGCGTCGACGGCCCGGCCGAGCAGTTCGGCCGGTCCCGGCCCGCGCGGCGCCGCGGCGTCCGGTCCCGCACCGGCCTGCCGCGGAACCCGGGCCGGCGGCACCGCCCCCGCCGACAGCCCGTCCCCGTCCAGCGGCTCGACCCCGGCCGCCGGCTCGACCCCGTCCGGCCGGGCGGCCGGCAGCGACACCTCGTTCATCCGAGCAGCCCCCGGTAGTCCTCGTCCGCCACCGGCCACCACGGCAGCTCCCGCACCTTGGGCGCCGGCGGCGCGGTCTCACCGCTCCAGGAGGGCGCCGGGACGGTGGCGGTGGTCACCCGGAACCGGATCTCCAGGACCCGTTCGCCGTCCGCCTCCCGGCCGATCCGCTGGAGCGCGATCCGCTTCAGGTACTGCTCGGCGAGCTTGCCGCGCGAGCCGATCGGCGTCTCGTCCTGCGGGTTGTGCGAGCCGTCGTAGAAGTCCCAGGCCCGGCGCAGCAGGTTCTGGTCGACGTGGCTGGGCGCCGGGTTGCCCCGTATCGCGGCGATGTCCCGCGCGGTCAGCCCGGTCCACTCGCGAGCGGTGGTCGCGCCGCCCGGCGCGACGGTCCGCACCTGGGCGTCCACGCTGACGTTCTGCTGCAGCGGGTTGGGCGCGAACAGTTTCCAGTTCTGTTCGAACTCCGGGTACACCACGCCGTCGATCTCGTCCCGGTACTGCCGGGACAGCGAGTTGGCGGGCGCGACGTGCAGGAACACCGCGGCGAGGAACAGCCCGGTGACGCCGATCAGCGCCGCCCCGGCGAGGCCGAGGACGAGCTGGGCGGGCTTCGACCAGGCCCTGCCGCGGGCCGGCCGGTCCGTCGTCTCCGTCATGGCCTCCCCAGCCCGGTCGGCGGGCGGCGCCCGGCCCGGTACCGGCGCGCTCGCGCGCCCATCCTGCCCTACCGGGTGACGGGCCCCGGGGGGCTTCCCCTCAGAGGACGAAGGCCTCCGCGCCGGTGCTGCTCACCATCGGACGGCCGGCGCTCTGCCAGGCGTACATGCCGCCGTCCACGTTCACCGCGTCCCGGCCCTGCTGCACCAGGTACTGGACGACCTGCGCGGAGCGGCCGCCGACCCGGCAGAGCACGAACAGCTTGTCGTCGGGCAGCTCACCGAGCCGGGCGATGACCTCGCCCAGCGGGATGTGCAGCGCGCCGTCCACGTGGCCGGCGTCCCACTCGTCCTGCTCCCGCACGTCCAGCAGGGCGGCGTCGGCGGGCACGGCGGCGGCGTCGGCGGTGGGGATCTGCGCGAACATCGTGTGGCTCTCCTGGGCGTGCTGGGGATGGGTCGGGTCCGTGCCATTGTCGCCCACCGGCGCCCGGTCGTCGCCGGCCGCCGGGCCGTGGCCGTCCGCCGGGCGGTGGCCGCCGAGCAGTCGTTCCAGCTCGGCCTGCCGGTCGGCGGCCTTGGCCAGCAGCTCCTCGGCGAGCTGCTCCAGCAGCCGGTCCGGGTCCTGCGGGGCGAGGGCGAGCAGCTGGCCCATCGGGGTCTGCTCCAGCCGGACCTGTTCGGTCGCGGTCGCGGTGATCTTGCCGGTCAGCCATTCCAGCCGGCGGCGCAGCCAGTCGGTCCGGTCGGGGGCGTCCACGGCGGGCGCGGCCTCCGGCGCGGTGGACCACTCGGCGGCCAGGCCCTCCAGCGCGGCGGCGTCCCCGTACGCGTAGGCCTCGTTGACCCGGACCAGGAAGTCGGCGCGGCGCCGCTGCTCGTCCGGGTCGGTGGTGAGGTCGGGGTGGGCGCGGCGGACCAGCTCGCGGTAGACCCGCTGGGCGTCCTTGCCGGGCCGCACCCGGGTCGGGGCGGCGGACGGCGGCGGGGCCGTCTGCTCCCCCTCGCCGGACTGCTCCCGCTGTTCCCGCTGCTCCTGAACGGAGTCGAACAGCGCGTCCAGGTCCGGGAGTTCCTCGACCTGGCGGCGTGCCTCGGCGGCCCGGCGCAGGTCCTCCGGCAGCCCGGTGCGGGCCGCGACCGCCTCGGCGACCAGTGCGTCCAGCTCGTCCAGCCGGGCGTAGAGCGGGCCGAGCAGCTGATGGTGGATCAGCGCGAAGTTGTCGATCTCCACCCGCAGCGTCTGCACGTCCACGTCCATGCTGAGCCAGGCGAGCTCGGCGGCGGCGACCCGCTCCTCCAGCTCCAGCTGCTCCGGGTCCGTCCAGCGGGCGGGGCTCTGCGCGCTCACTTCTCGCCTCTGTCTCGTCCGGCTGCGTCCTGCGGATCGGGTCCGCCGCTCGGGCGGGTCCGGCCTGCCAGCCTACCGCCGTGCGCGAAAGCCCCGTCCGGGTGAACCGGGAGTACGAACCGGCGCTCGGCGCGCGACACGCAACCGATACTGATGAATCTCCCCGTTTCGGTATCAAGCCCGGCCCGGTCCGTGCTTCGCTGGTATCCGCACAGCGTGCCTTCCTCCGGAGAGACGGCCGCCTCCAGGCGTGGCGGCCAGGCGGGAGCAGACCGAATCCATGGTGGCCGAGTCCAACTCCACACCGCGTCCGACGGCCGGCGGGGCCGCCCCGGGCGACCACCCGACGGGCGTGGCCGCCCTGGTCCGGCTCGCCCTCGTCCTGGTCGACCGGTCCGGCCGGATCGCGCAGTGGGGCCGGGCCGCCGAGGAACTGTTCGGGCACCGCGCCGAGGTCGCCCACGACCGCCCCGCCTCCGGCCTGCTGCCCGCCGTGGAGTCCCGGGTGCTCGGCCGCTGCTCCGTCCGCCGCGCCTGCGACGCCTTCGACACCCTCGCCGAGCTGACCGCCTCCGGCCGTCCCTGGGCCGGGCGGCTGACCGTCACCGACCGCGAGGAGCACCAGCGCGACGTGCTCTGGTGGGCCTACCCGCTGCCCGGCCCGTCCGGCGGACTGCTCACCCTGGCCGCCGACGCCCGACCGCTGCGCACCGCCGGCCCCCGGCTCGCGCTCGGCGAGCGGCTGCTGCCGTTCGCCGCCGCCCCCGCCGCCCGCGGCGGCTTCCACGGGCTGACCGCGGCGCTCACCCCCTCTGCCGACCGGGTGCCCGAACCGCTGGCCAGGCTGCTGCCCGCCGCCCACCGGGCCCCGATGCTGGCCGCGCTCGGCTCCGGCGGGCTGCCCGCCCTGCGGCTGGACGCGGTCACCGTGCTGCCGGTGCTGCCCGCCGACGCGCAGACCGGCACCACGCACGCGGCCTCCGGCCTCGGCCGGCGCTACCCGACGCCCCAGCAGCGCGCGGCCCGGGTCGGCCCGCCGCCGCAGCCCGAGCAGGGCGCGCCCGGCCGCCGTGCGGCCGCCCCGCTGCCCGCCCAGCGCGAACCCTCCCACCGCGAGCCCGCCGAGCTCCCCGTCGCCCAACCCGTCGCTCAGCAGGTCGCCCACCCCGTCACCGCCGTCAGCGGCGCCGCGGCCGCCGGCGGCCCGTCCGTCCCTCCCCCCGCCACCGGCTGGGAGGTCCCCGCACCCACCGGAGAAGGACCCGCCATCGACCGAGCCCCCGTCAAGTCGTCCGCCGAGTCGTCCGCCGACGGCCGCCCGCAGCCGCACGCCGACCAGGCCCCGCCCGCCGCCGGGCACGTCCCGGTGCCCGCCCCCGCGGGCGACGCGGCCCCGTCGGGCGGCCGGCTGGGCCCGTTCCTCACCAACGGGCAGGCCGGCGAGCAGCTGGCCCTGCTGAACGAGGTCGGCGGCAAGGTCGGCACCACCCTGGACCTCGGCTTCACCGCCCACGAGCTCTGCCAGGTGCTGGTCCCCCGGATCGCCGACTTCGCCTGCGTGGACCTGGTGGACGGGCTGATCTCGGACTCCGAGCTGCCGGTCGCCCGCCCGGACGACGACACCATGCTGCGCCGGGTCGCCCTGGTCTACAACGAGACCGGCGGCGCCTGGGACCACGTGCTCTCCGAGGGCTCGCTGGTCAGCATGCCCCGCCGCACCCCGCCCGGGATGGCCCTCCAGCTGAACCAGCCGGTGCTGGTCCCGGTGGTCAGCGCGGACGTCGCGGTCGACTACGCGATCGCGCTCGGCGGCGCCCGGCTGGCCCCGGTGGTCTCCGGCCGCTCGATGCTGGTCGTGCCGCTCTCCGCCCGGGGCACCGTGCTGGGCATCCTCAAGCTGCTCCGGCTGCCCGACCGCACCCCCTTCGACGAGAGCGACGCCGCGACCCTCAAGGAGCTGGCCGTCCGCGCCGCGCTGTCGCTGGACAACGCCCGGCTGCACCGTGCCGAGGCGCGGGTCGCCACCACGCTGCAGCGCTCGATGATCCCGACCCGCCCGCCGCAGATCCCCGGCGTGCAGATCGCCCACCGCTACCTGCCCGGCGACCCCAAGGCGGAGGTCGGCGGCGACTGGTTCGACGCGATCCAGCTGCCCGGCAGCCGGGTCGCCCTGGTGGTCGGCGACGTGATGGGCCACGGCCTGCACTCAGCCGCCGCGATGGGCCGCTTCCGCACCGCCATGCAGACCCTGGCCGCCCTGGACCTGCCGCCCGGCCAGCTGCTGCGCCACCTGGACAACCTGGCCCACAAGCTCGGCGACGACCACCTCGCGACCTGCCTGTACGCGGTCTACGACCCGATCAACCGGACCTGCGAACTGGCCAGCGCCGGCCACGTCCCGCCGGTCCTGGTGCACCCGGACGGCAGCGGCGAGCTGCTGGAGATCCCGGCCGGGGCCCCGATCGGCGTCGGCGGGGTGCCGTTCGTCGCCAAGACCATCGACGTCTCGGACGGCTCGATGCTGGTGCTGTGCACCGACGGCCTGGTGGAGGTCCGGGGCGGGGACATAGGAGCCGGCCTGGCCGCGCTCTGCGGCAACCTGATCGACCCGCAGCAGAGCCCCGAGCAGGCCTGCGACGAGGTGCTGCGGCGGCTGCACACGGACGACCGCAAGGACGACGTCGCCCTGCTGGTGGCTCGCTTCGACGGGGTCGCCCCGTCCGAGGTGGCCACCTGGGACCTCACCGTGGACCACCGGGAGGTCCGCCGGGCGCGCTCGCTGGTCCGCGAGCAGCTGGCCGGCTGGCACCTGGAGGCGCTCAGCGACACCACCGAGCTGCTGGTCAGCGAGCTGGTGACGAACGCCGTCCGGGTCGCCCGGGACCGGGTCCAGCTGCAGCTGATCCGGGTGGACAAGCTGCTGGTCGAGGTCAGCGACGACAACCACAACCTGCCCTCGCTGGAGCCGGCCGAGCAGCTCGGCGAGACCGGCCGCGGGCTCACCCTGGTCACCAAGCTCGCCGAGCGCTGGGGCACCGCCCGCAAGGCGGTGGGCAAGGTCGTCTGGTTCGAGCTGCCCCTCCCGCACGCCTGACGGCCGCCCCGCCCCGAACCGGGTCACGGGCGAGCGGGCGAGCCCCCGCCCCGAGCCGGGTCACGGGCGAGCGGGCGAGCCCCCGCCCCGAGCCGAAGGGGCGCGCCGGTGCCGAAAGGGAGGAGCGAGGAGGCCCGAGGGACGAGGGCCTTGGAGCGCCGACCGTCGGCACCGGATCCGAGCGCCCCGGAGGCGAGCGGGCGAGTTACTGAATCACGGCGCCCGCCGACCGGCGGCGCCGGGCCTCCACCGCGACCTCCCGGGACGCGGCCGTGGCCACCGCGGTGGCGGCACCCACCCCGGCCAGCACCCGCGGCCAGAAGTCCCCGAAGACCTCGACCGAGACGGCGATCAGCAGCGCGGCGATCACCGCGACCACGTGCTCCAGGCCCGCCAGGTTCGGCAGCACGACCGCCTCGCCGACCATCAGGGCCACCACCAGCCCGGCCGTGAACCAGGCCCGGCTGCGGAAGGCGATGCAGATCGCAAGCGCCACCACCGCGGCCGAGGGCCCGGTGTCCCGCACGTAGGCGACCCACTTCGGGAAGCCGAACAGGTGGGCCGGCCCGATCGCCACGCCGACCCGGGCGAACAGCGTGCCCGCCACGGTGCAGGTGTAGGCGACCACCAGGGTCAGCCGCCGGCCGAGCACGATCTCCGCGATCGCGAAGACCACGAACACCTGGGCCAGCGCCCCCCAGACCGGCAGGTCCAGCGCCGGCACGTACAGCGACAGCGGCGTCCGCAGCAGCGAGACCTCCAGCGGCAGCGCCGCCCGCACCACCCCGATGTTGTTGACGAAACGCTCACCGCCCGGCAGGTGCTGGACGATGCTGAACAGCAGGATCAGAAACGTCGCCAGCGTGGCCAGCGGAACCGCGGCGAACTTCTTTCGCACCAAAGCGTTCCGAACCGTCACGAACAACGTTCCCCACTCGGCGACAGCGGCCGCCCTGGCTACCGCCAGCGGCCCCTTTCGCACGCCCCCCGCGTGGGTCCTGTCAATCACAGTCGTTTCTCCGAATCCCCGAACTCTCGTCTACTCCAACATTAGAAGCCCGTTAACAAAGCCACATCGGCACGGATGGGGATATGGGTCATCCTCTGGGGGGAGAACAATCCCCCCGCCTGACCCCCATTCGACCGACCGGCCCCCTCCGCCCCCCGGCGGAGGGCTACCCCTTCCCGTCCTGCGCCGCCACCGGCACCCGGGGTGCGGCGGCCACGGCGGCCCGGGCGTGCCGGCGCCGGAACAGGGCGGGCAGGCTGGGCGCGACGATGAACCCCTCGGCGCGCGCGCTCGCGATGCCGATCCGCGGAATCTCGCTGCTCTTCGCGAACAGCAGGTAGCGCGGCTCCCAGATCGGCCGGTACTTGGCATTCGCCCGGTACAGCGACTCGATCTGCCACCAGCGCGAGAAGAATCCCAGGGTGGAGCGCCACAGCCGCAGCACCGGGCCGGCACCGAGGCGCGAACCGCGCTCGAAAACGGAGCGGAACATCGCGAAGTTCAGCGAGACCCGCTTCAGCCCGACCTCGTCGGCACGCTGCAGCAGCTCGATCACCATGAACTCCATCAGGCCGTTCTCGGTGTCCCGGGCCCGGCGCATCAGGTCCAGCGAGAGCCCGTCCGGGCCCCACGGGACGAAGCTCAGCAGCGCCTTGAGCTCGCCCTCGCCGTCGCTGCACTCCAGCATCACGCAGCGGCCGTCGCCCGGGTCGCCGAGCCGGCCCAGCGCCATCGAGAAGCCGCGCTCGGTCGCCCCGTCGCGCCACTCGTCGGCCTTGGCCACCAGCTCGGCCATCTCCTCCTCGGAGATCTCCTCGTGGCGGCGGATCCGCACCGTGTACCCGGCCCGCTTGACCCGGTTGTACGCCTGGCGGACCACCCGCATCGCGCGGCCGTCCAGCGAGAACTCGTCCAGCTCGACGATCGCCTCGTCGCCCAGCTCCAGCGCGTCCAGCCCGTGCCGGGCGTAGATCACCCCGGCCTCCTCGGAGGCGCCCATCACGGCCGGCGCCCAGGCGTGCTCGCGGGCCTCGGCCAGCCAGGCGTCGATCGCGCCCGGCCAGGCCTCCGGGTCGCCGATCGGGTCGCCCGAGGCGAGCGAGACGCCGCCGATCACCCGGTAGGTGACCGCCGCCTTGCCGCTGGGGGAGAAGATCACCGCCTTGTCCCGGCGCAGCGCGAAGTAGCCGAGCGAGTCCCGCTCGCCCTGCTTGGCGAGCAGTCCGCGCAGCTGGGCCTCGTCCTCGGGGGTCAGCAGCTCCTTGTCCCGCGGGCTGCGGAAGGCCACGTACAGCACCAGCAGGAAGAGCACCCCGCCCATGGCGTTGATCGCGGCGTTCACCCAGGTCGGGGCGGCGATCACCGAGCGCAGGTGCTCGGACGGGTTGATGGTGATCATCCGGCCGACGGAGTACCGGAAGAGGTCCCAGAAGCCCGCGCCCTTGAGGTCGTTGGTCGCCCAGACCAGCAGCCCGCCGACCGCGCCGCCGAACATCAGCCCGCCGACGAACGTGGCCGCGGCGGTCTTCGGGTTGGAGCTGTCGCCCTTGGACGTGAACTCCTTCCGCCCGACCAGCAGCGCCAGCACGAACAGGCAGGTCAGCACGGTGGAGAAGTAGTTGAGCGGGTGCTTGTTGAACCGCTCGTCCGGCAGCACCATGGCCGCCAGGTAGAGCAGCGCGAACAGGCCGCCGAGCGCCGCGTTGAAGATCCACGCGGCCCGCTTGCGGCGCCGCATCGCGATCGCGAGGAAGACCGAGAGCACCGCGGCGGCCAGGCCCGAGGTCATCAGGTACGGGGTGAAGTACTCGCCCTCGTTGTGCTCGCTGACCTGGTCACGGAAGGGCACCAGCAGTACTGTCGCCACATTCAGCAGCGCGATCAGCCGCAGGTACCAGACGGAGGCCGCGGCGGCCCTGGGGCGCCAGCGGTCGAGCACGCCGACGGGCCGGGGCCCGGGGGACGCGGCGGACGGGTCCGACTTCACAGTGGACGACACAGCTCAATTCCAAACGATCAGATGGTGGGGCGCATCCGCGTACGGCCCGGCGCCTGGCGCCCGCGCGGGCCCGACGGACTGACCGGCGACGCCCGCCCGGCTGTCCGCCCTGGTGAGGAGCGGGCCGGAAAGGGTCAGCCAACTCCATGGTTCCCCACCGAACCTGAGAATCGCGTGAACCGGGTAGCGGATTCCCACCCCCGCCGAACGGCGGGGGTCGCCACCCCCCGAGTGTTCGGCGCCCCGCCCCGGCTACCCCTACGCTCGGAAGGACCCACGCGGACCGCCCCCACCCGGCCGCCCGAACCGAGGAGGCACCATCACCACCACCCGCGTGCTGATCGTCGACGACGAGATCCTGGTCCGCTCCGGCCTCGGCCTGATCGTCGGCTCCGCCCCCGACCTGGAGGTGGTCGGCGACTGCTCCGGCGGGCAGGCCGAGGAGCACGTCCAGCGCCTGCGCCCGCACGTGGTGCTGCTCGACATCCGGATGCCCGACCTCGACGGCATCTCGGTGCTGCGCCGGCTGCGCGCCCTGCCCGACCCGCCCGCCGTGGCGATGCTGACCACCTTCGACACCGACGAGTACATCGGCACCGCGCTCCGGGCCGGCGCGACCGGCTTCCTGCTCAAGGACACCGCCCCCGAGCAGCTGGTGCACGCCGTCCGGGTGTTGGCGGCCGGCGGCAACATCCTCTCCCCGACCGTCACCCGCACCGTGATCGGCGGCTACGTCGACGGCGGCGGCCCGGACGCCGAGGCCACCACGCTGGCCCGCACCCTCACCGGCCGGGAGCTCGACGTGCTCGCCCTGCTCGGCGAGGGCCTGTCCAACGCCGAGATAGCCGACCGCCTCTTCCTCGGCACCGGCACCGTCAAGGACCACATCAGCGCGATCCTCGGCAAGCTCGGCGCCGCCAACCGGGTGCAGGCCGCCGTCCTCGCCCACCGGGCCGGCCTGGTCCGGCCCAAGCCCGGCGACGGGGCATGACGGCCGCCGACCACCTGCCGTCCCGTCGGCTGCCGGCCTGGTGCACCGCGCCCTGGCTGATGCTGCTGCTGCCCGTCCTGTACTCGCTGCTGGACGCCGCCCTGGTGGCCCGGGACGCCGCCTGGTGGCAGCTGTCCTTCTCGACGCTGGCCGCCGTCGCGCTGTTCTGGCGCCGCCGCTTCCCGGTCACGGTGCTGCTGCTCACCATGCCCGGCAGCTGGCTGGACGAGATCTGGCTGGCCCCGATAACCGCCGTCTACACGGTCGCCGCCGAACGCCCCCGGCCGCGGTTCGTGGTCCCCTGCGGCATCCTCTTCACCCTGGTCGAGTTCTTCCACTGGCCGCTGCCCCCCGACCTCATCGACCTGAGCCGGGCCACCGCGCTGGACGCCATCCAGGCCGTGATGCTGGCCGCCGGACCGGCCGCCACCGGCCTGCTCGCCCGCACCCGGCGCGAGCTGGCCGCCCGCCTGGACGAGCTGACCCGCGGCCAGGAGCGGGAGAGCCGCTTGCTGGCCGAGCGGGTGCTGATCACCGAGCGCGGCCGCCTCGCCCGGGAGATGCACGACGTGGTCTCGCACCAGGTCAGCCTGATCAGCATCCAGGCCGGCGCGCTGCAGGTCAGCACCGCCGACCCGGCCGCGGTGACCACCGCCCGCACCATCCGCGAACTGTCCGTACGGACCCTGGACGAGCTGCGCCAGATGGTCGGCGTGCTGCGCGGCACCGGCACGCTGCCGGACGCCCCGCTCGCCCCGCAGCCCCGGCTGGCCGACCTGCCCCGGCTGATCGAGGAGAGCGGCCTGGCCGCCGACGCCGAGCTGAACCCCGGCGACCGCCCGTGGCCGGAGGCGGTCGAGCGGGCCGCCTACCGAACCGTCCAGGAGGCGCTCACCAACATCACCAAGTACGCCCCGGAGGCGGCGGTGCACGTGAGGGTCCGGGCGAAGGGCCGCCGGCTGCGGGTGGAGGTGCGCAACGAGGCCCCGCCGGTCCACCCGGCCGAGACCCTCCCGGGCGGCGGCCACGGCCTGGTCGGCCTGCGCGAGCGCGCCCAGCTGCTGGGCGGCACCCTGACCGCCGGCCCCACCCAGGACGGCGGCTTCGAGGTCCGCGCCGAGCTCCCGGCCAGGGCTCCCTGAGGCGCGCCCCGGAGGCGAAGGGAGCCCCAGAAAAAGGTGAAGCCCCGCAGATCCGTAGATCTGCGGGGCTTCGCTGTGCGCGAGGGGGGAGTTGAACCCCCACGCCCTTTCGGGCACTGGAACCTGAATCCAGCGCGTCTGCCTATTCCGCCACCCGCGCATGGGTGTTGTCCTCGTTGCCGACCGGTCTTCCGAAACGCTCGGTACCATGAGGCCTTCGCGCTTCCTTGGACCGGCCTCCCTTCCGGGCGGCCCTTCCGACGTGGAAAACATTAGCACGACCTGCGGGGCTGCTCCGAATCGCCCGTCCGGGGGGACCGACCGCATCCGAACGGGTGCGCGACGAACGCGTGCGCGAGGGGCGGACGACCGCTCCGACGGGCACACCTGGCGTGCCGTACCCGGAATGCGTCACCCTGTGTGTCCGAGCCCACCCCCGGGCACCACACGCTCCGGGAACCGTACGGAAGGGCCCGGCGTGGATACGATCAGTACGGAAGTACCGCAAGTAGGCGCGACCGGTTCCCGGGCGGGATCCGGCCGGCAGGCAGGCGAACGAACTCTGGAAGGGGGTGCCCCATGGGAGTGCTGAAGAAGTTCGAGCAGCGGCTCGAGGGTCTCGTCAACGGCACCTTCGCCAAGGTGTTCAAGTCCGAGGTCCAGCCCGTGGAGATCGCCGGGGCGCTGCAGCGCGAGTGCGACAACAACGCGAGCATCTGGAACCGCGACCGCACCGTCGTGCCGAACGACTTCATCGTCGAGCTGAGCCCGCACGACCACGAGCGCCTCAGCCCCTACTCCGGGCAGCTCGGCACCGAGCTGGCCGGCATGGTCCGCGAGTACGCCGAGGCCCAGCGGTACAGCTTCATGGGCCCGCTCCAGGTGAACCTGGAGAAGGCCGACGACCTCGACACCGGCCTGTACCGGGTGCGCAGCCGCACCCTCGCCGCCGAGGAGCCCCAGCAGTACGCCCCGCAGCAGCAGCCGCAGCAGCCCGGCTACGACCGCCCGCCGGCCGCCCCGGCCCCCGGCGCGCCGTGGCAGCAGAGCGGCGCCGCCCAGTACGGCACGCCCCCGCCGCCGGCCGCGCCCCCCGCGATGCCCTCGGGCCCGCCCTCGCCCGCCGGCGGCAACGTCCGCAACCTCCCCGGCGCCGGCCACGGCGGTGCCTCGGTCCGCCGCTGGGTCGAGGTGAACGGCGCCCGGCACCAGATCACCGGTTCGGCCTGCGTCCTGGGCCGATCCACGGAGGCCGACGTGCGGATCGACGACCCCGGGGTCTCCCGCAAGCACGCCGAGATCCGGCCCGGCACCCCTTCGATGGTGCTCGACCTGGGGTCCACCAACGGCATCGTGGTGGACGGACAGCACACCCAGCGCGCTACGCTCCGCGACGGCTCGCGAATCGTCGTGGGCTCCACCACCATCGTCTACCGGCAGGTCGAAGGGTAGTGTCCGAATTGTTCGCGCGCCTCGCTCACCGACTGGCGGGACGGTCATGTCCGAACTGACCCTCACGGTCATGCGGCTGGGCTTCCTGGCCGTGCTGTGGCTGTTCGTCATCGTCGCGATCCAGGTGATCCGCAGCGACCTCTTCGGCACCAAGGTGAACCCGCGCCCCTCCCGCCGGGGCGCGTCCGCCACGGCCGCCGGGGGTGCGCCCACCCAGGCCGCGGGTCGCCCCGCGCCCGCCCCCGCCGCCACTCCGGCCGCGGCCCCGACCCAGCCCGGCGGCGGACGCCGCCGCGGCGGGCCGACCCAGCTGGTCGTGGTGCAGGGCTCGCTGGCCGGCACCACGGTCGCGCTGCAGGGCCAGACGATCACGCTGGGCCGCGCGCACGACTCCACCATCGTGCTGGACGACGACTACGCGTCCTCCCGGCATGCCAGGATCTATCCGGATCAGACTGGGCAGTGGACGGTCGAGGATCTAGGCTCCACCAACGGCACCTATCTGGACCGGCAGCGCCTGACCGCGCCCACCCCGCTCCAGCCGGGCATGCCGATCCGTATCGGCAGGACCGTCATCGAACTGCGGAAGTAGTAGCGCATGAGGGACAGCATCCCGTCCATGACCCAGAGGGGGGCACAGGTCGCATGACCCTGGTGCTGCGCTTCGCCGCCGGCTCCCACAAGGGACTGATCCGGGAGGGGAACGAGGACTCCGGCTACGCCGGGCCGCGGCTGCTGGCCGTGGCCGACGGCATGGGCGGCGCCGCGGCCGGCGAGGTCGCTTCCTCCGAGGTGCTCGGCTCGATCGTCCGGCTGGACGAGGACGTGCCGGGCGCCGACCTGCTGACCCTGCTGGGCGACGCCGTCCAGGGCGCCAACGACCGGCTCCGGCAGATGGTCGAGGAGGACCCGCAGCTCGAAGGCATGGGCTGCACGCTGACCGCCATGCTGTGGACGGGCCAGCGGATGGGCCTGGTGCACGTCGGCGACTCCCGCGCCTACCTGCTGCGGGACGGCTCCCTGGTGCAGATCACCCAGGACCACACCTGGGTGCAGCGCCTGGTCGACGAGGGCCGGATCACGCCCGAGGAGGCCGAGACCCACCCGCAGCGCTCGCTGCTGATGCGGGCGCTGGACGGCCGCGGCCAGGTCGAGCCCGACCTGTCGATCCGCGAGGTCCGGGCCGGCGACCGCTACCTGATCTGCTCCGACGGCCTCTCCGGCCCGGTCAGCCACCAGACCCTCCAGGACACCCTCGGCAGCTACTACTCGCCCGAGCAGACCGTGCAGGAGCTGATCCAGCTCGCCCTGCGCGGCGGCGGTCCGGACAACATCACCTGCATCGTGGCGGACGTCATCGACGTCGGCGCCACGGACACCATGAGCGGCCAGTTCAACGACGTCCCGGTGGTGGTCGGCGCGGTCGCCGAGGCCCCGCCGTCCTCGGCCGCCGCCGACCGTTCGATCGCGGACACCCCGGCCGGCCGCGCGGCCGGCCTCGGCCGCGGCCCGCAGGGCGCCTTCGGCCCGGCCGAGGGCTACGAGGGCGACCCCGGCGCGGCGGGCGGCTTCGGCCCCGCCGAGGGCTACGAGGGCGCGTACGGCTACGGCTCCGCGGAGCCCTCGGTCTACGGCACCGAGGACTTCGACGAGGAGCAGCCGCCCGCGAAGCGCAAGCGCAAGGGGCTGACCGTCTCGCTGGCCGTCCTGGTCACGCTGGGCCTGCTCGGCGGCGCCGGGTTCTTCGGCTACCGGTGGACCCAGGACCAGTACTACGTCGGCGAGGACGGCGACCACGTCGCGGTCTACCAGGGCATCAACCAGAACCTGGCCGGCCTGAGCCTGTCCTCGGTGCACGCCTCGTACAGCGGGATCCAGCTCAAGTGGCTGCCGCAGGACCAGCGCGCGCACGTGAACAAGACCATCTCGGTCGGCAGCCTGAAGGACGCCCAGTCGACCGTCCAGGAGCTCGACGGCTGGGTCCAGCTCTGCCAGAAGGCCGCCGCCAAGACGGCCCCGGCGCAGGGCAGCCAGGCGACGCAGGCCACCAACGCGGCGTTCCTGGCGACCACGCCCACCCCGGGCGAGAAGAACCGGGGCCCGGCCGCGGCCGCCCCGACCGGCACCCCCTCGGCCACGGCGACCGCGCCGGCCACGGGCACGCCGGCCCCGGGCGCGGGCGCCACGGGCACGCCCGCCCCGACGCCGAACGCCACCGCGCCGGCGACCGGGACGCAGGGCGACCCGACCCAGTTGACCGAAGACGAACTCAGCCGGGCCAACGCCTGCCCGAAGCAGTGACGTCCGTGATCCGACATAGGACCGCCCCCGGCGGTCGGTCCGGCCGTCAGGGAGCGGTCACCACGTGAGCAGCTACGACCTGAGCGAAGACACCGGCCGGTCCGGCCGTCGGCGGGCGACCGCCGGACGCGTCGTGCCCCGTCGGCGGGACAACACCACGATCTCCCCGCAGGAGGCGCCGAACCGGCGCAACACCGAGCTGGCCCTGCTGCTCTTCGCGGTCCTGCTGCCGGTCCTCGCGTACGCCAACGTCGGCCTCGCGATGGACTCCAAGCTGCCCGCCGGCATGCTCGGCTACGGGCTGGGCATGGGCGCCCTGGCGCTGGTCGCGCACCTGCTGGTGCGCCGGTTCGCGCCGTACGCGGACCCGCTGATGCTGCCGATCGCCACCCTGCTGAACGGCCTCGGGGTGGTGATGATCTGGCGGCTGGACAAGGCGGGCAAGCTGCTCAGCGGCAACTTCCCGGCGGCCCAGAACCAGCTGATGTGGTCGGGCCTCGGCATCGCGGGCTTCATCGCGGTGATGGTCTTCCTGAAGGACCACCGGGTGCTCCAGCGCTACACCTACATCTCGATGGTGGTGGCTCTGGTCCTGCTCGCCGCGCCGGCCTTCTTCCCGGCCCGGGCGGAGGACTTCGGCGCCAAGATCTGGATCCGGGTGGGCAGCTTCTCGATCCAGCCCGGCGAGTTCGCCAAGATCATCCTGACGGTGTTCTTCGCCGGCTACCTGATGGTCAAGCGGGACGCCCTGGCGCTGGCCAGCCGCCGCTTCATGGGCCTGTACCTGCCGCGCGGCCGCGACCTCGGCCCGATCGTCGTGATCTGGCTGCTCAGCCTACTGATCCTGATCTTCGAGAACGACCTCGGCACGTCCTTCCTGTTCTTCGGCCTGTTCGTGGTGATGCTCTACGTCGCCACCGAGCGGACCAGCTGGATCCTGTTCGGCCTGCTGATGTCCGTCGGCGGCGCGGTCCTGGTCGCCTCGACCGCCAGCCACGTGAAGATCCGCATCAACGCCTGGCTCGACCCGATGGCCGCCTTCGCCCCGAAGCCGCCGCCCGGCGCCACCGAGCAGATCGGCCAGTCGCTGATGGCGCTCGGCTCCGGCGGCGTCACCGGCTCCGGCCTCGGCCAGGGCCGGTCCTGGCTGATCAACTTCGCCGCCAAGAGCGACTTCATCCTGGGCTCCTTCGGCGAGGAGCTCGGACTCACCGGCATGATGGCGATCTTCCTGCTGTACGGGCTGCTGATCCAGCGCGGCCTGCGCACCGCGATCGCCGCCCGCGACCCCTTCGGCAAGCTGTTCGCCGTCGGCCTCGCCTCGGCGATGGCGCTGCAGGTGTTCGTCGTGGCCGGCGGTGTGACCGGACTGATCCCGCTGACCGGTATGACCATGCCGTTCCTCGCGCAGGGCGGTTCGTCCGTGGTCGCGAACTGGGCGCTGGTCGCGATCCTGCTGAAGATCAGCGACAGCGCCCGCCGCCCCGGCGTCGAGCCGACCCCCGCCACCGAGGGCCCGGGAGGACCCGCCCGATGAACAAGCCGATCCGCCGGGTCTCGATCTTCTGCCTCGTCCTGATACTGGCCCTGATGGTGCGCACCAACTGGGTGCAGGGCGTCCAGGCCGAGTCCTGGGCCACCGACAAGAACAACAAGCGCCAGCTGTACGACCGGTACGCCCACCCGCGCGGCAACATCATCGCGAGCGGCCAGCCGGTCACCAAGTCCGACTTCGTCAACGGCCTGCGCTTCAAGTACCAGCGCTCCTGGGTGGACGGCCCGATGTGGGCGCCGGTCACCGGCTACGCCACCCAGTTCCAGAGCGTCGGCCTGGAGGCGCTGGAGGACGGCATCCTCTCCGGCAGCGACGACCGGCTGTTCTTCCGCAACACCCTGGACATGCTGACCGGCGAGCCGAAGCGCGGCGGCGACGTCGTCACCACGATCAACGCCAAGGTCCAGAAGGCCGCCTGGGACGCCATGGGCAACAAGAAGGGCGCCGCGGTCGCGATCGACCCGAAGACCGGCGCCATCCTCGCCATGGTCTCCACGCCGTCCTTCGACCCGGGCAGCTTCTCCGGCTTCGACGGCGCCTCGACCAAGGCCTGGAACGACCTCAACGCCGATCCGAACAAGCCGCTGCTCAACCGGGCGCTCAAGGAGACGTACCCGCCCGGCTCGACGTTCAAGCTGGTCACCGCGACCGCCGCGTTCGAGAACGGCATGTTCCAGGGCGTCGACGACGCCACGACCACGCCCGAGCCGTACATCCTGCCCGGCACCACCACGCAGCTGAAGAACGAGAGCCCCGACGAGCGCTGCGAGAACGCCACCGTCAAGTCCGGGATGGACCAGTCCTGCAACACGGTCTTCGCCAAGATCGGCGCCGACCTGGGCAAGGAGAAGATGCGGGCGCAGGCCGAGAAGTTCGGCTTCAACAGCACGATCGACATCCCCGTCCGCTCCGAGAAGAGCGTCTTCCCGGACAGCAAGAGCCTGGACGGCACCGCCCAGGACTCGATCGGCCAGCACGACACCCGCGCCACCCCGCTGCAGATGGCCATGGTCTCCGCCGCGATCTGCAACAACGGCAGCCTGATGCAGCCCTACCTGGTCGACCAGGAGCGCTCGGCCTCGCTGACCACCATCTCCAAGCACACCGAGAAGCAGTTCTCCCAGGCCATGAGCCCGTCCACCGCGCAGAAGATGCAGGACCTGATGGTCTCGGTGGTCGAGAACGGCACCGGCAAGACCGCCAGGATCCCCGGCGTGCAGGTCGGCGGCAAGACCGGCACCGCGCAGCACGGCGAGGACAACGCCGGGCTGCCCTTCGCCTGGTTCACCTCCTGGGCCAAGGGCGCCGACGGCCAGTCGGTGGCGGTCGCGGTGGTGGTCGAGGACGGCTCGCAGAACCGCGACGGCATCAGCGGCGGCCGGCTCGCGGCCCCGATCGCCAAGGCGGTGATGCAGGCCGCACTCGGCAAGTAGGCAGCCCCGTCCCGGGTGAGGGGAATGTCACGATCGGCACCCCCGTCCGGATACCGGTCTGATATCGGCCGACGGCTGACTCCGGTCCGATGGGGTGCGACCGGTAGCGTATCCGCCAGCAGCGGGTGTGCCCGTTGCCGCCCGTGAGGCACCGCACGGCCCGGCCGGAGAACCGGTCGCGGTCCGCGCGGCGTCACCCAGAGCGTGCGGGGACACCTACGTCACAACCTCACCGGCGGGTGAGGGAGAGGGTCGGAACTATGGAAGAGCCTCGTCGCCTAGGCGGCAGGTACGAGCTCGGCGGCGTCCTCGGGCGCGGCGGCATGGCCGAGGTGTACCTCGCCCATGACACCCGGCTCGGCCGTTCCGTCGCTGTGAAGACGCTCCGGGCCGACATGGCCAGGGATCCGTCGTTCCAGGCCCGGTTCCGCCGCGAGGCGCAGTCGGCGGCGTCCCTGAACCACCCCGCGATCGTCGCCGTGTACGACACCGGCGAGGACTACATCGACGGCATCTCCATCCCGTACATCGTGATGGAGTACGTCGAGGGGTCGACGCTGCGGGAGCTGCTGCACTCCGGACGCCGGCTGCTGCCGGAGCGCGCGCTGGAGATGACCATCGGCATCCTCCAGGCCCTGGAGTACTCGCACCGGGCCGGCATCGTGCACCGCGACATCAAGCCCGCCAACGTGATGCTGACCCGGCAGGGCAACGTCAAGGTCATGGACTTCGGCATCGCCCGCGCGATGGGTGACGCCGGGATGACCATGACGCAGACCTCGGCCGTCATCGGCACCGCCCAGTACCTCTCCCCCGAGCAGGCCAAGGGCGAGCAGGTCGACGCCCGCTCCGACCTGTACTCCACCGGCTGCCTGCTCTACGAGCTGCTGACCGTCCGCCCCCCGTTCATCGGCGACTCGCCGGTCGCGGTGGCCTACCAGCACGTCCGGGAGGAGCCGCAGCCGCCGTCGGTCTTCGACCCGGAGGTCCGCCCCGAGATCGACGCGATCGTGCTGAAGGCGCTCGCCAAGGAGCGCGACTACCGGTACCAGAGCGCCGACGAGATGCGCGACGACATCGAGCGCTTCCTCGACGGCCTGCCGGTGGCCGCCGCCCAGCAGGCCGCCTACGGCATGGGCTCGGCCGGCTACGGCTACGACCAGAACGGCTACCCGCAGCAGCACGACCCGTACGGCCAGACCAACGTGCTGCCGCAGCAGCCCGGCGGCGGCCCGACCACCCTCCTGCCGCAGGCCTCCGGGCAGCCCGGCTACGGGCAGCAGGGCGGCTACCCGGACGACGGCTACGGCCAGACCTACGCCGGCCAGGGCGGCAACGACGACGGCCAGGGCCGCGCCGGCCGACGCGGCGAGGAGCAGCCGAAGAAGAGCAACACCTCCTGGATCGTGCTGGCGATCGCCGCCGTGCTGGTCCTGGTCGGCACCTTCTTCGTGGCCCAGGCGATGTTCGGCGACAAGGGCACGAAGGACCCGGTGAAGGTCGCCGCGCCGAACCTGGTGGGCAGGACCCTCGCCGACGCGAAGACCGCCGCCGCCGCGGCCGGTTCCAAGCTGGTGGTGGCGGAGGGCGAGAAGCTCGCCTGCCCGGACGCCAACATCAAGAAGGACCAGGTCTGCACCCAGAACCCGGTGGCCGGGCTCCAGGTCGCCGAGACCTCGACCATCACGGTGCAGCTCTCCTCCGGCCCCGCGAAGGCGACCGTGCCGCCGGTGGTCGGCAAGACCAAGGACCAGGCGCTGCAGGCGCTGGCCGCGGCCGGCTTCACCAACGTCGGCACCCCGGAGTACAAGGACGACGACAACGCCCCGCAGGACACCGTCACCGCGCAGGACCCGGCGGCCAACGCCTCGGCCGACCCGACCGCGCCGATCAAGCTGACGGTCTCCCAGGGCAAGAGCAAGATCAACGTCCCGAGTGTGGTCGGCGCCCAGAAGGAGGACGCCCAGAACACGCTCCAGGGCCTCGGCTTCCAGGTGGTGATCGCCCCGCAGACCACCCCGGCCCCCGACCCCTCCAAGGTCAACACGGTCGCCTCGCAGTCCGTCCCGGCCAACACCAAGGCCGCGGCCAACACCAAGATCACCCTGACGGTCTTCAAGGCCCCGGACAAGGCCCAGGTCCCGCCGCTGCAGAACCAGAAGCTGTCGGACGCCATCGCCCAGCTCGCGAAGGCCGGCCTCGGCTACACCGTGGTCGCCGGCCCGCAGGACCCGAACGCGACCGTCCAGATGACCAACCCCGGCGCCGGCACCCAGGTGGACCCGAACACCCAGGTCCAGCTGTTCACGAAGCCCGCCGACCCGCCCAAAGGGGGCGACCCCACCACCACACCCCCCAAAGGGGACCACTAAGCCTCCGATATTCCCCTGGTTCAACTGAACCGGGGCCCGGAGCCCGGCAGGACCGGACCGTGACGCCCGAGGGCCCGCCGCAGCGGATGCGGCGGGCCCTCGGGCGTTTCCGCTCGTACCAGGATCCGCGGGCCCCCTGAGGCCCCGCGCAGGGCCTCAGGAGCGGCGCAGCTCCGGCGGCGGGGTGCGCTTGGCGTCCACGTCGTCCACCCGCACCAGGCTCCCCCAGACCGCCATCCGGTAGCGCGAGGTGTAGACCGGGGTGCAGGTGGTCAGCGTGATGTAGCGGCCGGGGCCGGCGTACCCGGAGCGGGCCGGGACGGGCGCGACGATGCCGGTGTCGTACTTGGAGGTCTCCGCCAGGGTGTTGTCGACCTTGTAGACGTACCACTTGTCCTTGGTCTCGACGACGACCGCGTCGCCCTTGTGGACGGCGTCCAGGTCGTGGAACTTGGCGCCGTGGCCGTCCCGGTGCGCGGCCAGCGAGAAGTTGCCCGCCTGGTCCCAGGGCATCGCGGCCCGGTACGGCTGCTCGTAGACGCCCGCCACGCCCTCGTCCAGGACCTCGGTGGAGGTGCCCATCCGGATCAGCACCTGGTAGTCCCGGCCCATCGCCGGGACGTGCAGGAAGCCGACGTCGTCCCCGGCCGCGAACCTCTCCGGCGCGGACGGCGCGCCCGGGGCGGGGGTGGTGCCGGGCGCGGCCGAGGGGCCGGCGGTCGGGCCGGCCGCCCAGGAGCCGCGGAGGCGGTCGGCGGCCTGCGAGGCCGCGCGGTCGGCCTGCACGTTGGTCCACCACAGCGAGTAGGCCACGAACAGGCCGAGCACCAGGCCCAGGGTGATCAGCAGCTCGCCGAACACCCCGAGCGCGGCCAGCGCCCGGCTCCGCCCCCGCCCGGCCGGCGGGGCGGCCTCCCGCCCCGGTCCGACGGGCTGCGCGGTCTCGTCGTCCTGCATCTGCGGTGCTCCCCCTCCGGGCCCGGCGTCCGGGCGGCTACCCGCCCGAGATCGCGGCCGGCTTGCCTTGGCTGCGCGGCCGTTCCTCGATCATCTTCCCAAAGACGATGAGACGGAACTTGGAGGTGAACTCCGGAGTGCAGGTGGTCAGCGTGATGTAGCGGCCGGGGCCGGCGTACCCGGCGCCGTTCGGCACCGGCTTGATCACGCTCACGTTGCTGGGCGAGGTCTCCGGGATGCCGCCGGTGACCTCGTAGGTGAAGTACCCCGCGGCGGTCTCCACCACGATCTTGTCGCCCTTGCCCAGCTGGTTGATGTACCGGAAGGGCTCGCCGTGGGTGTTGCGGTGGGCGGCCAGCGCGAAGTTGCCCGCCTTGTCGCCCGGCATGCCGGTGCCGGGGTAGTGGCCGACCAGGCCCTTGTCGAGCACCGCCGGCTTGGAGGTGCCCTCGGCGATCGGGAACTTCAGCCCCAGCTTGGGCAGGTAGATGATGGCGAAGCCCTTGCCCGGCTCGAACACCTCGGGCTTGTTCGGGTCCGGGGCCGGCTGCCCCGGCTGGGCGGGCGGCGGCGCCGCGTCGAACTGCTGCTCCAGCTTGTTGCGGGCCCCGTCGGCGGCCGCGTCGGCCTGCACGTTGGTCCACCAGAGCTGGTAGGCGACGAAGAGCAGCATCACCACGCCGAGCGTTATGCACAGCTCGCCGACGCCCCGGGCCGCCACCACCAGCACGGACTCCTTGGGGCGCGGCCGCCCCGCGGCGCGGCCGCCCGCCCGGCGTCGCCCGTTGCCCGAACGGATCGCCGTCCGGCCCTGGGCGGCCCGGCGGCGCTCGGCCCGGCCGCCGGTGGCCGGGACCGGCTCGGCGGCCGGCCCGCCCACGCCGACGGGCAGGCGCAGCTGGAGGGTCTGGTCGGGCAGCCACGGGTACTCGGGCCCGCCCGCGAGGGGCTCCTCGGCCGGCTCGTACACGCCCCAGGCGTCCTCGGGCACGGTCCGGACCGGGGACTCCTGCCGGTACGGGTCGTCACCGTAGGGCTGGTCGCCGTACTGCGGACCGCCGTGCGGCGAACCGCCGTAGCGGCCCCCGCCCTGCTCGGGACCCCCGTAGTGCTGCGCGCCGCCGTACGGGTCCGCCTCCGGCTGGTAACGCCCCTCCGGACGCAGCGCGGTCACGCCGCTCAGCCCCGGCCGATCACCGGGGCGAGCCCGGCCGACCGGTCGACGGCCTGCGGGAAGCCGCACTCCGCGAGCCAGTTGGCGAGCATCCGGTGCCCGCCCTCGGTGAGCACCGACTCGGGGTGGAACTGCACGCCCTCGACCGGCAGTTCACGGTGCCTCAGGCCCATGATCACACCGCTCTCGGTCCGCGCGGTGACCACCAGCTCCGCCGGCACGGTGGCCGGCTCGACCGCGAGCGAGTGGTAGCGGGTCGCGGTCAGCGGCGAGGGCAGGCCCTCGAACACCCCGCCGTCCTCGTGCTCGACCAGCGAGGTCTTGCCGTGCAGCAGCTCCGGCGCCCGGCCCACCACGGCACCGTAGGCGACCGCGAGCGACTGCAGGCCCAGGCAGACGCCGAACACCGGCAGCCCGATCCGGGCGCAGTGGTGCACCATCTCAATGCACACCCCGGCCTCCTCGGGGGCACCGGGCCCGGGGGAGAGCAGGACCCCGTCGAAACCTTCCTCGCCCGAGCGCCGGACGGCGTGCTCGACGGTCACCTCGTCGTTGCGCACCACCTCGCAGGTGGCGCCGAGCTGGTACAGGTACTGGACCAGGTTGAAGACGAAGCTGTCGTAGTTGTCCACCACCAGGATGCGGGGCGGGGTCGACTGGGTGGTCATGCGCGCGTGGTCTCCGTGGGATGCGGTGCTGGATGGAAGTACCGGGCCGCCCGGGTCAGCCGCTCGCTGCGCCGTCGCCGCCGTCCACTGTGACGTCGCCGAAGGGGAGCAATGGTTCCGCCCAGGGGAAGACGTACGTGAAGAGCAGGTAGACGATCCCCAGGATCAGGAGCACCGAAATGGCGGCCTTCACCAGGGTGTTCCCCGGGAGGTGACGCCAGATGAAGCCGTACATGGTGCTCCCTCGTCGTAGCAGACTGGGTCAAGAGTAGACCCGCCCCCCACGGCCGCGAGGCCGGTCCGCTACTGCTGCCCGCCCGCCGAACGCAGCTCGGTGGTACCGGAGTACCCCGGCAGGGTGAGGTCGCCGCTCTCCTGGACCTTCCAGCCCAGCCCGTACGCCTGGACGTACTGCAGGTAGTTGCGGATCGTCGGGTCCGCGTCGACGGCCGAGTGCAGCGCCTCGGTCCGGCCGACCGCCTTGACCACGTACGGCGGGGAGTAGACCCGCCCCTGGAGCAGCAGGGTGTTGCCGACGCAGCGGACCGCGCTGGTGGAGATCAGCCGCTGGTCCATCACCTGGACGCCCTCCGCGCCGCCCCGCCACAGCGCGTTGACCACGGCCTGGATGTCCTGCTGGTGGATGACCAGGTCGTTGACGCCGGGCTCGGGGACGCCGGGGATGCGCGCGGTGGCGTTCGGCGGGGCGTCGTTGAGGGTGACGGTCAGGCCGCCGCCCTGCAGCGGCTCCAGGGCGGCGCCGGCCCGCAGTCCGTCCAGCCGGGCCGCGTCGGCGGGGCTGTGGCCCTGCTGCTCGGTGAGGTCCTGGGCCCGGTCCTGGAGGTCGGCGAGCTGGGACTGCGCCTGCTGGTTCTGCGCGCTGCGCTGGCGGATCACGTCGCCGAGGCTCAGCAGCGAGTTGTCGGTCCGCAGGTCGGTGCCGCGGGCGGTCTGCGCGCTGATGTAGAAGAGCAGACCGGCGAGCGCGAAGACGGCGCAGGTCAGGGCACGTCCGACAATTCGGGTACCGGAAGGGCGGGTAGGGGCCGGCTCCGGGGGAATCGACAAATTAGTCACCGTACCCTTATCTCCTCAAGACCCGCCGAGCCACTACGCTAACGGACGCCGGTGGCACGTGCGGAGCCGTCCCCCTCGGGGTGTTCTCCGCTGCCGACCGCCGACCGACCGACCGACCCACCCGCTGCACCTCTGCGCGGTCTCACAGCGCATCGACAGGAGAACCCCTCGTGCCGAAGTCTCGACTCCGCAAGAAGTCCGACTACACCCCGCCGACCACGGCCGTGGTGAAGATCAGCTCGGGCCGCGGCTGGGTCGCGCCGCTGATGCTGGCACTGTTCCTGATCGGCCTGGTGTGGATCGTCACCTACTACGTGACCAGCGGCACCTACCCGGTCGAGAGCTGGCGGAACTGGAACATCCTGGTGGGCTTCGGCTTCATCGCCGCGGGCTTCGGCGTCTCCACCCAGTGGAAGTGACGACCCGCTCGTCCTGAGGCCCGGGAACGGGCCGATTCCCGCCGCTCCGGACAGCTCGACCCGGGGCGGCGGTCAGGCGTGCCCGGAGCCGGGCGGGAGGCCGGTCGGCTGTCCCTGCCCGCCATCCCCATCATCAGACTGTCGGGCTTATCCACATGGTTATCCACACTGGGGAAAAGTCTCCCCAACCTGTGGATAACTTTCCCGGCCGATACCGTCCACAGCTGTGCGCAAGCCCCGGGGAACGGAAGAACCGCACAGCAGGACGCGCGTAGAACAGCAGTCCACAACCCGGGTGCCGCACAGCCTGTGCACAACCCCGCACCCGCTGTGGACAAACGTCCGGGTCCCCGGGCCCCGCGGCCCGGGTCCTCAGGAGCCGTAGAGGGACATCCCGATCAACAGCATCGCCGCCTCCACGGCCAACGCCCCCGCCACCGCCAGCCCTTGGACCAGTCCGCGGCGCTCGCGCGGGGCGTACATCAGGCCGGCCGCGGTCAGCGTGCCCAGCGCCAGACCGCCGAGGTGCGCCCGCCAGTCGATGCCCTCGCGGGAGAAGGTGACGATCAGGTTGAAGACCAGGAACGCCATCACCGGGGCCAGCGGGCCTCGGTTCCGCAGCTGCATCACGATCGTGGCGCCGATCAGCCCGAAGATCGCCCCGGAGGCCCCGACCAACCTCAACCAGTCCCCGGCCACCAGGAAGGCGAAGGTGCTGCCGCCCAGGCCGGCGACCAGGTAGAGGGCCAGGAAGCGGAGCCGGCCGAGCGCCTCCTCCAGCGGCGGGCCGAGGACGAGCAGCACCAGCATGTTCAGCCCGATGTGCCACCACTGTTCGTGCAGGAAGGTGGCGGTCAGCAGCCGGTACCACTGGTCCGGGCCGTCGGCGACGCCCCCCGGGCCGCCGTCGCGGTCCCGTCCGACGCTGAGCAGCTGCCAGACCTGGCCCAGGCGCGGGGTGAGCACATAGGCGGCCAGCAGCCAGACCACCACGTTGACGCCGACCAGCACCCTGGTGACCAGCCCGCCGTCGGCGGCCGGCACCCCGCCGAACCGGGTGGTCGCCCGCCTGGCCCCGGCGTGCCCGGCGCCGACGCACTCCGGGCAGTGGAAGCCCACCGACGCGGGCACCATGCACTCCGGGCAGATCGGCCGTTCGCAGCGGGTGCAGGAGATCCCGGTGGGCGTCCCGGGATGCCGGTAGCAGCCGGGCGGCCCGCCCGCCGGGGACCGATCGGCCGACGACCGCGGCTCGTCCGGGAGCATCAGCGGATCCCCTTCCGGTACACGACCTCCGAAACAGCCAGCCTACTGCCGCACCCCCGGCCCCCGGCCCGATCCCCCGCATCCCGGCCGGCCGTTTCCGTGCCCCCGCCCGGCCGGGGCCCGCGTACGGCCCACCCCAGCGTGCCGCCGGACAAATCACCATGCATGATCAGCATTCAGGTGGATATGTGCATAAAGGACGCCACCCAGGAGGAGAGACTCGTGAGTTTTTCGGACTCGGCCCGCGAGACGGCCACCAGGACCCGGGACACCGCCGCGCAGTTCGCGGACGGCGCCAAGCACCGGCTCGGGCCCACCTTGGACGCCCTGGGGCCGATGGCCACCCAGGCCGCCCACAACCTCCGCGTCCAGTACGACAAGCATCTCGCCCCACAGTTCGGCCAGGCCTTCGCCAGTCTGCCGCCGGAGGCCCAGCAGAACGCCCTGAAGGCCCTCCACCGGGCCCAGGAGGCCGCTCTGGCGGCCCGCCTCTCCGCGACCCGGGCGGCGGACCAGGCCCGCGCCACCGTCGGCCCCAGGGTCGCGCAGGCGGTCGACGAGGCCCGCGCCGCGGTCACCCCGGTCGCCCAGGAGGCCCAGTCCCGGGGCGCTGCCGCGCTGACCGCGCTGCAGGGCCACGTCAGCTCCGCCGAGATCAGCGCGCTGGCCGCCCGGAACGCCAGGAAGGAGCGGTGCGACAGGCTGGCCGCCGGCCTCGCCGTGGCCGGCCTGCTGGCGATCGGCGGCGGCATCGTGGCCTGGCAGTGGTGGCGCCGGCACAGCAACCCGGAGTGGCTGGTCGAGCCGCCGGCCCCGCAGGAGCGCCGCCCGGCGGGCGCGCACGCCGCCACCGCCCCGATGAACGGCGCCGGCCCCGACGCAGAGGCCGCCGAGCCCGCCGACGACGGGGGCCCCACGGCGGACTGACCGCGCGAAAGCCGCGGAAAGGGCCCGGAAACGCCGATCGGCCGCCGACCAGATCCCTGGTCAGCGGCCGATCGGTGACTGCTGTGAACTGTGGAGCATAGGAGACTCGAACTCCTGACATCTGCCTTGCAAAGGCAGCGCTCTACCAACTGAGCTAATGCCCCTCGACGGCATCGCGCGTGCCGACGGGCACTAGCGTACCGGGTTCCGGCGCGTTTCCCAGCGCCGTCCCCTGTGGGGAACCGGCCGGTCCGGTCGGTCGACCGGGCCGGCCGGTCCGGGAGGCGCGGGTCGGCGCCCCCGAAGACCGTCGATCGTCAGATCGCCCGGGTTCAGCGACCGGCCGGGACCGGGTCGGTGGCCTCGGTCCACAGGTCCTGCTCGGCGCGGTCCGCCTGGACCTGACGGTAGACAAAGAAGCCGCCGAGGGCGACCAGGGCGACCAGGAGAAGCTTCTTCACCGCGGGACCTCGTCCTTCTTGCGTTGGTGGACTCAAGAGCCGGATCCGGCCGGACTGACCGGGCCGACGAGTCCAGTTGTGTTTCGAGCGCGAAGGGCGGCCGGGTGCCAGACTGCCCTTGCGGCCGATGATACACACCGGTATCCCAATCGTGACCAGCCACCGGTGCGGCCAACCCGGCGGTCCGGGCCCAGGATTGACGCAGCACCTCCTCCCGGGTGCTCCGCCCGCGCACGACCGGCCCGGGATTCCCCGGTCAGACCCGGCCCGCCGGGCCCTCCGACCGGGGCAGCACCACCACCGCCGTACCGCTCGCCAGGTCCACCGTGCTGCGGGGCGGCGCGCCCTCGCCCTCCTCGTCGCGCAGCATCAGGGTGCTGCCGCGTTCGTCCAGCTCGTGCTGTTTGCCCGGCGCGAACTGGGCGTGCAGCTGCTCGAATCCGGTGGCCGAGATCTGCCCCTCCCGGCCCGTGCCCCGCCACGGCACCCAGCGCGCCCGGCCCGCCCGCAGCAGCAGCTGGTCCACCGCCGCCACCAGCACCAGGGCACAGACCAGCCCCGGGATGCTCATCGCCCAGAACACCGTCATGTCGCCACCAACCCTCCACACGGTCCGTCCCGGAGAACCGCCGGGCCGGGCCCCCGGTTCCCGGTCCGGCGGGCGGGAACGCCGAAGGGCCCGGAGTGGATCACTCCGGGCCCTTCGGGGAGGTGGGCCTAACAGGACTTGAACCTGTGGCCTCTTCCTTATCAGGGAAGCGCTCTAACCGTCTGAGCTATAGGCCCTCGCCGAACAGAGAGCGTACCCGAATCCGGCCGATCCGCGAAAACGTCGAAGGCCCCGGAGTGGATCACTCCGGGGCCTTCGCGGTGGTGGGCCTAACAGGACTTGAACCTGTGGCCTCTTCCTTATCAGGGAAGCGCTCTAACCGTCTGAGCTATAGGCCCTTGCCGCACTGAAAGATTAGCGGACCGACGGCCGATCTCCCAAATCCGGATCGGCCGGGGACGCGGCGGGCACCCCGGCGACCGGCCGCGGCGTGCCGGCGGCGCGGTCCAGCAGCCACTCCCCGCGGGTCGCCGGGAGGCCCGCCGTGCCCTCCTCGGTGCTGCGGACGGCGAGGACCTGGTTGACCCCGATCCGGTTCTGCTCGAAGGCGAGCGCGGAGGCCGCCATGTACAGCCGCCAGACCCGGGCCCGGCCGCGGCCGACCAGCCGGACCGCCTCCGTCCAGTGCGCCTCCAGGTTGGCCACCCACTCCCGCAGGGTCAGCCCGTAGTGCTCGCGCAGCGACTCGACGTCCCGGACCTCGAAGCCGGCCTCCTCCAGCCGGGCCACGGTGGAGCCGACCGGGGAGAGCTCGCCGTCGGGGAAGACGTAGCGGTCGATGAAGGGGCTGCTGCGGTACGGCTCGCCGGGGTGGTCGGGGCGGCGGGCGATCTGGTGGTTGAGCAGCCGGCCGCCGGGCACCAGTAGCCGGTACAGGCCCTCGGCGTAGACCCGGTACTGCTCGGAGCCGACGTGTTCGGCCATCCCGACGCTGGAGACGGCGTCGAACGGTCCGTCGACGATCTCCCGGTAGTCCTGCAGCCGGACCTCGATCCGGTCGGCCAGGCCGGCCTCCTCGACCCGCGCGCGGGCCAGCGCAACCTGCTCCGCGGAGATGGAGACGCCGACCGCGGTGACGCCGTAGTGCTGGACGGCGTGCAGCAGCAGCGAGCCCCAGCCGCAGCCGACGTCCAGCAGCCGCATCCCGGGCCGCAGGCCGAGCTTGCGGCAGATCAGGTCGAGCTTGGCCTCCTGGGCGGCCTCCAGGCTCTTCGCCTCCGGAGTCCAGTAGGCGCACGAGTAGACCATCGAGGAGCCCAGCACGAGGCCGTAGAAGTCGTTCCCGACGTCGTAGTGGTGGCTGATGGCCGCGCGGTCCCGGCCGCGGCTGTGCAGCCGCCCGCCGGGCTTGCGGACCTCCTCCCGGGGCGGGGCCGGCTCGGGGCCGAGCGCGCCGGCGCGCAGGACGGTGGCGAGGGCCCGGCGGCCCTTGGCGCCGAGGGCCTCGCGCGGCCCGAGGCGGAGCGTGCGGATCTCCGGCAGCTCGGCGAACCGGCCGACGGCCGAGAGCACCTCGTAGAGGTCGCCGCCGGGGGAGATCTCCAGGTCCCCCGCGACGTAGGCCCGGGCCAGGCCCAGCTCGCCCGGCTGCCAGAGCAGGCGGCGCAGCGCCCGGCGGTTGCGCAGGACGAGGGTGGGCGCCCCCGGCGGCCCGGCGACGCTGCCGTCCCAGGCCTGTACCCGCAGCGGTACCGGGACCTCCAGCAGCCCTTCCAGGGCCTCGACCAGTTGACCTGCGAGCTTCGCCACCGCGCGCCTCCGTCCAGTCGTCCTGCTGAACCTCACCTGCCCGGTCGGGCGGACCGGGGGGCGGGCCTGCGGCACTCCCAGGCGCGGAACGGGCGCCATCCAGCTAATCCCACCGCGGCCGACCGGCTTCCGGACGGCACGCCGCGGGGTGCCGGCTGTCACCCGAAATGCCGACGGGCCCCACCGGCTGCAACAGCCGGTGGGGCCCGTACATTCCGTCCGTGGACGGAAAGCTGAGCGAGGGTCAGGATCCGGCCGGGATCAGTCCTCCTCGGCCAGGGTCAGCTCGACGCCGCCGGTGAAGCCGGCCGCCGCGTTGTAGATGAACGCGGAGAGGGTGGACAGCGCGGTCAGCAGGACGACGTCGACCACGGCGATCAGCGTGGTGAAGGTCATCACCTTGCCGAAGCCGACGTAGTCCATCAGGTTGACGCCGCCGTTGCTGTCGGAGCCGGTGACGTCCTTGAGGGTCTTGCTCAGGGAGTCGAAGACGCCGAGCGAGTCCAGCGTCATCCACAGCACGGCCGAGGCCACGATCAGGATGATGCCGACGGCCAGCGACAGCAGGAAGCTGACCTTCATCACGGACCACGGGTCGACCTTGGTCACCCGCAGCCGGGCCTTGCGGGTCCGGCCGAGGCCGGGCCCGGCGGCCGCCGCCGCGGGCGCCGCGGCGGGGCGCCGGGCCGCGCCCGGGACGGGGGTGCCGCCCGGCGGGGTGTTGCCGGAGGTCCGGGTGCCCCGGGCCGGGGTCGGCTGCCCCTTGGCGTACGTGGTCGGCTGGGAGAAGCCTCCCGAGCCGGGCGCGGGCGAGCCCGGCGGCGGGGGCGTCTGGCCGCCGCCGTACGTCGCACCGCTCTGACCCGCGGCGCCGACCGGCGGCATCAGCGAGGTGGACGCGGTCGAGTGCTCGGTCGGCGGCTGCGGCACCCCGTACGAACCCCCGCCCTGCGCGCCCGGACGGCCGCCGGAGGTCCCTCCCGCAGCACCCGTGGCTCCACTCACCTGGTCCTCCCGCACTTCCCACCAGGGCGGCGTCGCCGCCCTGCTTCGTCACTCGTCATCCAGCGCCCGGCGGGATTGCCCGGAACTGGCCGGCGGCCGGAGCCACCGCGTCCAACCCTGTGGACGCGGCGGCACCGGTCTGCGGTTCGGTTCAGGCCTCGACGTCTCCGCCGACCGCCGTCTCCGCACCCTCGGTCGTCTCGGTGGACTCGGTGCCGGCGAACTCGTCCTCCGCCGTCTCCTCGTCCTCGGCCTCCGCGTTGCGGGCCATGCCCACGACCGCGTCGCGCTTTCCGAGGTTGATCAGTTGGACGCCCATGGTGTCACGTCCGGTTTCACGAACCTCGGAAACCCTCGTGCGGATCACCCCACCCGAGAGGGTGATCGCCATGATCTCGTCGCTCTCGTCGACCACGAGCGCGCCGACGAGCGAGCCCCGGCCCTCGACGATCTTCGCCGCCTTGGTGCCGTAGCCGCCGCGTCCCTGGACACGGTACTCGTCCACACCGGTCCGCTTGGCGTAGCCGCCGTCCGTGGCGGTGAAGACGTAGGTGTCCGGACGGACGACGTTCATCGAGAGCAGTTCGTCGTCCTCGCGGAAGGCCATGCCCTTGACGCCGGAGGTGGCGCGGCCGGTGGGCCGCAGGGCGTCGTCGGTCGCGGTGAAGCGGATCGACTGGGCCTTCTTGGAGACCAGCAGCAGGTCGTCCTCGGAGGAGACCAGCTCGGCGCCGATCAGCTCGTCGTCCCGGCCCTCCTCGTCCTGGCGCAGGTTGATCGCGATCAGGCCGCCGGATCGCGGGGAGTCGTAGTCCTTCAGCGGGGACTTCTTCACCAGGCCGGCCCGGGTGGCGAGGACCAGGTACGGCTTGTCCTCGTACGTCCGGACGGCCATCACCTGGGCGATGTGCTCCTCCGGCTGGAAGGCCAGCAGGTTGGCGACGTGCTGGCCGCGGGCGTCGCGCCCGGCGTCCGGCAGCTCGTAGCCCTTGGCACGGTAGACCCGGCCCTTGTTGGTGAAGAACAGGATCCAGTTGTGGGTCGTCGTCACGAAGAAGTGGTCGACGATGTCGTCCTGCTTCAGCTGGGCACCGCGCACGCCCTTGCCGCCGCGCTTCTGCGAGCGGTAGAGGTCGGAGCGGGTCCGCTTGACGTAGCCGCCACGGGTGATCGTGACGACGATGTCCTCCTCGGCGATGAGGTCCTCGATGGAGAGGTCGCCGTCGGACGGGATGAGGGTGGAGCGCCGCTCGTCGCCGTACTTCTCGACGATCGCGGTGAGCTCCTCGGAGATGATCTCCCGCTGGCGGGTCGGCGAGGCCAGGATCGCGTTGTACTCGTCGATCTTGCGCTGCAGCTCGTCGTGCTCGTCCATGATCCGCTGGCGCTCCAGGGCGGCCAGGCGGCGCAGCTGCATCTCCAGGATGGCGTTGGCCTGGAGCTCGTCGATGTCGAGCAGGCCCATCAGGCCGGTGCGGGCGGCGTCGGCGCTGGCCGAGGCCCGGATCAGCGCGATGACCTCGTCGATCAGGTCCAGGGCCTTGAGCAGGGCGCGCAGGATGTGGGCGCGCTCCTCCGCCTTGCGCAGACGGAAGGTGGTGCGCCGGACGATGACCTCGACCTGGTGGTTGACCCAGTGCCGGATGAAGGCGTCGAGCGAGAGCGTGCGCGGCACGCCGTCGACCAGGGCCAGCATGTTGGCGCCGAAGTTGGTCTGCAGCTCGGTGTGCTTGTACAGGTTGTTCAGCACGACCTTGGCGACCGCGTCGCGCTTGAGCACGACCACCAGGCGGGTGCCGGTGCGGGACGAGGACTCGTCGCGGACGTCCGCGATGCCGGCGACCCGGCCGTCCTTGACCAGGTCGGCGATCTTCAGCGCGAGGTTGTCCGGGTTGACCTGGTACGGCAGCTCGGTGATCACCAGGCACTGGCGGCCCTGGATCTCCTCGACCTCGACCACGGCCCGCATGGTGACCGAGCCGCGGCCGGTGCGGTAGTAGTCGTTGATGCCGCGGTGGCCGACGATCAGCGCGCCGGTGGGGAAGTCGGGGCCCTTGATCCGCTCGATCAGGGCCTCCAGCAGCTCCTCGTTGGAGGCCTCCGGGTGCTCCAGCGCCCAGAGCGCGCCGGAGGCGACCTCGCGGAGGTTGTGCGGCGGGATGTTGGTGGCCATGCCGACCGCGATGCCGGTGGCACCGTTGACCAGCAGGTTGGGGATGCGCGCCGGCAGGACGGTCGGCTCCTGCGAGCGGCCGTCGTAGTTGGCGGCGAAGTCGACGGTGTCCTCGTCGATGTCGCGCATCATCTCCATGGCCAGCGGCATCATCTTGCACTCGGTGTAGCGCATGGCCGCGGCCGGGTCGTTGCCCGGGGAGCCGAAGTTGCCGTTGCCGTCCACCAGCGGCATCCGCAGCGACCACGGCTGGGCCAGGCGGACCACGGTGTCGTAGATCGAGGTGTCACCGTGCGGGTGGTAGTTGCCCATCACGTCGCCGACGACGCGGGCGCACTTGTAGTAGCCCTTCTCGGGCCGGTACCCGCCGTCGTACATCGCGTAGAGCACGCGGCGGTGCACCGGCTTGAGGCCGTCGCGGACCTCGGGCAGCGCGCGGCTGACGATCACGCTCATCGCGTAGTCGAGGTACGAGCGCTGCATCTCGGTCTCGAGCTCGACCGGCTCGATCCGCATGGTCGCCTGGGCGGTGGCCTCGGCGGCCTCGGGAGTCTCGGGCTGGTCGCCTTCGGGACGGTTGTCGTCGACCACTGGTGGTCAGTTTCCTTTCACGCGGACTGGTACGTGCGGGGCCTGGGGTGGAGGCCTCACACGTCCAGGAAGCGGACGTCCTTGGCGTTGCGCTGGATGAAGGAGCGGCGGGCCTCGACGTCCTCGCCCATCAGCACGGAGAACAGCTCGTCGGCGCGGGCGGCGTCCTCCAGCGTGACCTGGAGCAGCAGCCGGTGCTCGGCGTCCATGGTGGTGACCCGGAGCTCCTCGGCGTTCATCTCGCCGAGACCCTTGAAGCGCTGGATCGCGTCGTCCTTGGGGAGCCGGCGCCCGGCCTCGACCCCGGCCGCGATCAGCGCGTCGCGCTCGCGGTCGGAGTAGGCGTACTCGAAGTCGTCCTTGCCCCACTTGATCTTGTACAGCGGGGGCATGGCGAGGTAGACGTACCCGGACTCGACCAGCGGCCGCATGAAGCGGAACAGCAGGGTGAGCAGCAGGGTGCGGATGTGCTGTCCGTCGACGTCGGCGTCCGCCATCAGGACGATCTTGTGATAGCGGAGCTTGGACTCGTCGTAGTCCTCCTGGATGCCGCAGCCGAAGGCCGAGATCAGCGCCTGGACCTCGGTGTTCTGCAGCACCTTGTCGATCCGGGCCTTCTCCACGTTCAGGATCTTGCCGCGGATCGGCAGGATGGCCTGGGTGCGCGGGTCACGGCCCTGCTTGGCCGAGCCGCCGGCGGAGTCACCCTCGACGATGAAGATCTCGCACTCGGACGGGTCCTTGGACTGGCAGTCCGAGAGCTTGCCCGGCAGCGAGGCGGACTCCAGCAGGCCCTTGCGGCGCGTCAGGTCGCGGGCCTTGCGGGCGGCGACGCGCGCGGTGGCGGCCTGGATGGACTTGCGGATGATGTCCGCGGCCTCGTTGGGGTTGCGGTCCAGCCAGTCGTTCAGCTGCTCGTGGACGACCCGCTGGACGAAGGTCTTCGCCTCGGTGTTGCCGAGCTTGTCCTTGGTCTGGCCCTCGAACTGCGGCTCGCCGAGCTTGACCGAGATGATCGCGGTCAGGCCCTCGCGGATGTCCTCGCCGGAGAGGTTGTCGTCCTTCTCGCGGAGCAGCTTCTTGTCCCGCGCGTAGCGGTTGACCAGGCCGGTCAGCGCGGCGCGGAAGCCCTCCTCGTGGGTACCGCCGCCGTGGGTGTGGATGGTGTTGGCGAAGCTGTAGACCCCCTCGGTGTAGGAGGAGTTCCACTGCATCGCGATCTCCACCGAGATCGCCTTGTCCTTGTCCTCCGCCTCGAAGTCGATCACCGAGGGGTGGATGACCTCGCCCTTGCGGGAGTTGAGGTGGGCGACGAAGTCGGCGATGCCGCCGTCGTACTTGTACGTGACGGAGAGCGGCTTGCCGTCCTCGTCCACGTGCTCCGGGCGCTCGTCGGTCAGCGAGATCGACAGGCCCTTGTTGAGGAAGGCCATCTCCTGGAAGCGCCGGGAGAGCGTCTCGAAGGAGTAGACGGTGGTCTCGAAGATGTCGCCGTCGGCCCAGAACGTGACGCTGGTGCCGGTCCGGTCGGTGGTCTCGTTCTTGACCAGCGACGCCGTCGGCGCGCCCATCTTGTAGTCCTGGGTCCAGCGGTGGCCCTCGGTGTGGATCTCGACCGCGAGCCGGGTGGAGAGCGCGTTCACCACCGAGACGCCGACGCCGTGCAGACCGCCGGAAACCGCGTACCCGCCGCCGCCGAACTTGCCGCCCGCGTGCAGCACGGTGAGCACGACCTCGACGGCCGGCTTCTCCTGCCCGGGGACGATGCCGACCGGGATGCCGCGGCCGTTGTCGACCACCCGCACGCCGCCGTCCGGCAGCAGCGTGACGTCGATGGTGTCCGCGTGCCCGGCCATCGCCTCGTCGACGGAGTTGTCCACGACCTCCTGCACCAAGTGGTGCAGGCCACGCTCACCGGTCGAGCCGATGTACATGCCGGGACGCTTGCGGACGGCGTCGAGGCCCTCCAGCACCTGGATGTTACTGGCGTTGTAGGACTTCTCGTCCTGGTCGGACTGGTCTGGGGTCTGGCTGGGGTTGCCGGAATCGGCCACGAAGCGCCCTCTCTGGCACAGCACGGGCCGCATTCCCGCCCCGTACGGGCGAGCGTGCGACCACGGCGTTTCGACTCGGTTGCCACTGGCAACAGTGTTTGGCTCTCAGTCTACCGGTACGACTGACAGAGATGGGCGTTTGGCAGCCCTTGAAGGCAGATACGCCGCCCTGAATCCCCTCGGCACGTGTCCCGATACTCGCCCGGGGGCCCCAGAGCGCCTGGGAGGGCTGTCAGGGGTTCCGGAAGATCCGGATCCGATCCATGCCGCCGGCGAGGGGCCGGTGGCTCGATCAGCCCCAGGTGTCTCCCGGCCCCTTGCTCCCGGGCGCGCGCAGCCGGCCGTAGCCGCGGGCGGGCGCCGCGGGGCCCAGCACCTTGATGGTCCTGACCGTGCCGTGGCCCAGCTCGTGGTTCAGACGGGCCACCAACTGTCGTGCCAGCCAGCGCAGTTGGGTGGCCCAGGCGGTGGAGTCGCACTGCACGGTGAGCACCGCGGCCGCCTCGTCGTAGGAGGAGGGGTGGCAGTGCGCGGCGATGTCCGGACCGACGATCTGCGGCCAGCGGCCCATCACCCCGCCGACCGCGGCCGAGGACTCCCAGCCGCGCTCGGTCAGCAGCCGGTTCAGCGCGGCGCCCAGCGGCACCGGGTCGCGGCCGTCCGAACGGGCGCCGCTGCGCAGACCGTGCCGCTTCGCCTCGCGCTTCTCCCGGACCTGCTCGCCGCGCTGCTTGGCCTGGGCCCGGGCCGCCCGCAGTGCCGAGCGGGCGAGGTCGGCGCCGGTCGGCTCGGGGGCGCCGGGCCCGCCGGGAGGGTTCTCCGCCGGCTCGCTCACGGCGATCTCCTTTCCCCAGCCTGTGGACAACGGTCGCGGTCGCACGCCCGCCGAGCCGTCCAGCCTACGGGAGCGCACGGCCGCCGCGACCCGCGGCGGTGGGGGTGAGGGGTGGCAGGGGACAGCCGGCGGAGAACGGCTGCGCGGGTCAGGCGTCCACGCGGCGCACGGCACCGTCGGCCACCGCGAACCGGGCGCCGGCCAGCGCCTTCGGCACGTCCTCGGCGACCGCCGCGGTGACCAGCACCTGCTCGCCGTCGGCCACCAGCTCGGCCAGCCGGTCCCGGCGGGCGGCGTCCAGCTCGGCGAACACGTCGTCCAGGATCAGCACCGGCTCACCGCCGTCGGCGCGCAGCAGCTCGTACGAGGCCAGCCGCAGCGCCAGCGCGAACGACCAGGACTCGCCGTGGCTGGCGTAGCCCTTGGCGGGCAGCGGGCCGAGCTTGAGCACCAGCTCGTCGCGGTGCGGGCCGACCAGGGTGAGGCCGCGGTCGACCTCCTGCTTGCGGACCGCCTGCAGGGCCTGCAGCAGCTGCTCCTCGGCCTGCTCGCGGCTGGTCGGCAGCTCCCCCTCGAAGGAGCTGCGGTACTCCAGGAGGGTCTCACCGCCGCCGGGGGCCAGCTGCCCGTACGCGGCGGTCACCAGCGGCTGCAGGGCGGCCACCAGCTGGATCCGGAAGGCCGTCAACTCCGCGCCGGCCCGCGCCAGATGGCCGTCCCAGACCTCCAGGGTGGACAGGTCCGCGCCCTTGCCGCCGCCGGCCCGGCGGGCCATCGCGGCGGTCTTCAGCAGGGCGTTGCGCTGCTTGAGCACCCGCTCGTAGTCCTGCCGCACACCGGCCAGCCGGGGGGCTCGGGCGGTCAGCAGCTCGTCCAGGAAGCGGCGTCGCTCACCCGGGTCCCCCTTGACCAGGCTGAGGTCCTCGGGGGCGAACAGCACGGTGCGCAGCAGGCCCAGCACATCGCGCGGGCGGACGTTGTCGGAGCGGTTGATCCGGGCCCGGTTGGCCTTGCCCGGAGTGAGCTCCAGCTCGATCAGGGTGGAGCGGCCGCGGTCCACCACCGAGGTGCGGACCACCGCCCGCTCGGCGCCCAGCCGGATCAGCGGCGCGTCGGTGGCGACCCGGTGACTGCCCAGGGTGGCGACGTAGCCGATCGCCTCGACCAGGTTGGTCTTGCCCTGGCCGTTGGGCCCCACGAAGGCCGTCACGCCCGGGTCGAGGGGAACCTCGGCCCGGGCGTACGACCGGAAGTCGGCGAGCGACAGATGCGCGACGTGCATGGCTGTGGACTGCGCCCGCCTTCTGTGGATGAACCGGGTCCGGAGGGGATTGCGCCCCGGACCCGGGGTGGGGATTGCGCCCCGGAGGGGATTACTTCGACTCGACCGCGTGGCCGCCGAACTGGTTGCGCAGCGCGGCGATCATCTTCATCTGCGGCGAGTCCTCCTGGCGGGAGGCGAAGCGGGCGAACAGCGAGGCGGTGATCGCCGGCAGCGGCACGGCGTGGTCGATCGCGGCCTCGACGGTCCAGCGGCCCTCGCCGGAGTCGGCGGCCCAGCCGCGCAGCTTGGCCAGGTGCTCGTCGTCGTCCAGGGCACGGACGGCCAGGTCGAGCAGCCAGGAGCGGATGACCGTGCCCTCCTGCCAGCTGCGGAAGACCTCGCGCACGTCGGTGACCTCGGGGGCGGCCTCCAGCAGCTCCCAGCCCTCGGCGAAGGCCTGCATCATCGCGTACTCGATGCCGTTGTGGACCATCTTGGCGAAGTGGCCGGCGCCCACCGCGCCCGCGTGCACCGAGCCGAAGTCGCCCTCGGGCTTGAGCGCGTCGAAGACCGGCTGGACCAGGGCGACGTGCTCGGCGTCGCCGCCGTACATCAGCGCGTAGCCGTTCTCCAGGCCCCAGACGCCGCCGGAGACGCCGCAGTCCACGAAGCCGATGCCCTTGGCGGCCAGCGCCTCGGCGTGCTTGACGTCGTCGGTCCAGCGGGAGTTGCCGCCGTCCACCACCACGTCGCCGGGGGAGAGCAGCTCGGCGAGCTCGTCGACGGTCGCCTGGGTGGCCGCGCCGGCCGGGACCATCACCCAGACCACGCGCGGGCCCTGCAGCTTGTTGACGAGCTCCTGCAGGCTCTCGACGTCGGAGATGTCCGGATTGCGGTCGTAGCCGATGACGGTGTGGCCGGCGCGGCGGATCCGCTCGCGCATGTTGCCGCCCATCTTGCCGAGACCGATGAGGCCGAGCTCCATGACCAAGTCCTTACCTGTGGTGACGTGCCTGCCGGCGGCGCCGTTGCCGCACTCCCTGAGCCTACGCGCTGGACCGCCCGCGCCCGCTTGCGGTCCGGCCGACCGGGGGAGACGTCCACAGGCTGTGCACAGCGGGTGTGCACAGCCTGTGGACGGTCACGCGGAGCGGGGGCGGCCGGAGCCGCTCCCGGGGATCAGCCGGAGAGGCGGACCGGCATGATCAGGTACTGGTAGGCCTTGTCCTCCTCGGCGTCCACCGAGACCTTGCCGCTGAGCAGCGCGGGCTTGGTCGGGGTGGTGAAGCTGAGCTGGGCGTAGGCGGAGTCGATGGCCTTGAGGCCCTCCTCCAGGTAGCCCGGGTTGAAGGCGATGGAGATGGCGTCGCCCTCCAGGGAGGCGTCGATCCGCTCGGTGGCCTGGGCGTCGTCGCCCGATCCGGCCTCCAGCGTCAGCACGCCCTCCTCGAAGTTCAGGCGGACCGGCGTGTTGCGCTCGGCGACCAGCGAGACGCGCTTGAGCGCCTCCAGGAAGGGCTGCGTCTGGATCGCGGCGACCGCGTTGAACTCGGTCGGGAACAGGCTGCGGAACTTGGGGAACTCGCCCTCCAGCAGCCGGGTGGTGGTCCGGCGGCCGGCGCCCTCGAAGCCGATCAGGCCCTCGCCCGCGCCGCCCGAGGAGAGCGCGATGGAGACGGTGTCGCCGCTGCCCAGGGACTTGGCGATGTCCTGCAGCGTCTTGGCCGGGACCAGGGCGACTGCGGAGATGTCCGACTGCTCGGGCTTCCACAGCAGGTCGCGGACGGCGAAGCGGTAGCGGTCGGTGGCGGCCAGGGTGATCCGGTCGCCCTCGATCTCGACCCGGACACCGGTGAGCACCGGGAGGGTGTCGTCCCGGCCCGCGGCGACGGCGGCCTGGCTGACCGCGGAGGCGAAGACGTCACCGGAGACGGTGCCGGTGGCGGTCGGCATCTGGGGCAGGGCCGGGTACTCGTCCACCGGGAGGGTGGGGAGGGTGAACCGGGAGCTGCCGCAGACCACGCTGACCCGCTGGCCGTCGGTGGAGATCTCCACAGGCCTGTTGGGGAGGTTGCGGGAGATGTCGTTGAGCAGTCGACCGGAGACCAGCACGGTGCCGGCCTCCTCGACGTCCGCCTCCAGCTCGACCCGGGCCGAGACCTCGTAGTCGAAGCCGGACAGCGCCAGGCTGCCCTCCTGCGCGGTCAGCAGCAGGCCTGCCAGCACCGGCACCGGAGGCCGTGCCGGGAGGCTGCGGGCAGCCCAGGCCACCGCCTCCGCGAGGACGTCACGCTCCACCCGGAACTTCACCGGTAACCGCCTCCTGGATCGAGCGCTCCCGCTCGCACTCTGGTTCGTCTGATCTTGATCGTCGGTCCGCTGTCCGTCGGAGCTCTGCTCGCTCCGCTTCCAGTCGCAAGGACAGTCTGACGTACTCCGCCGACAGACGGGGCAGACGGGCGGAAGCAACCCGAACAGGTGTCGGGGTCGCGTTGTCCACAGATTCGGGGCCCACCCACTTTGAAAGCAAGTCCACGGTCTAAATGTGTAGTGGTAGTAGTAGGGCCTGTGGAAACCGTGGATAACCCCGTTTCCGCAGGTCAAGGCCCGGATTTTGTCCACAGTGGGTGTGGACGGCGGCTGTGGACGAGCAGGCCCCGCTGTGGACAGCCGAGCGTTACCCACAGGGCACGCTCGGTATCCACAGGTTATCCCCAGGCCTGTCCCCAGATCCGGGTGCGGTTATCCACGGGGCCCGGTCAACTTTTCGTGACGCCTTTCACACCAGGGTATGAACGCCAGCTCACGGTTGTCGAACTGTGGACGCGGTTGTGGACAACCTGGGGATAACCGCCCCTGCCCTGGGGACAACCGGTGGATAACCCGGATGGCCCACTGGCGGGCCGTCAATTGTCCACACCCTGTGGATAACCGTTGTGCACAAGTCCACAGGCACCTGACCTGCGCGGAAGAGCGTAGCGGTGACGGGCCTGTGGAAGAATTCTGGATAACTCCGGAGCCACCGGCCTGTGGACGGCGGGGAAGGCACCCGCCCTGTGGACAACTGCCCTGCACGCCCCGGGTTTTCGAATCACCGGTCGGTTGTTCGGCGCGGGCTGTGGACTGGCGAACCGTCCGTCGACCACATCCCTGCCCAGCCGGCGGGCGGCGCACACCTGTGGATGCCCGCTGATGCGTCCGGACACGCGAAAAGGGCGTCAGGATCGCTCCTGACGCCCTCCGGGCCGCGTGCGCGGCGGTGGCTAGCTCTTGATGCGGTTGGTCAGTTCGGTGACCTGGTTGTAGATCGAGCGGCGCTCGGCCATCAGCGAGCGGATCTTGCGGTCCGCGTGCATCACCGTGGTGTGGTCGCGGCCGCCGAACTGCGCGCCGATCTTCGGCAGCGACAGGTCGGTGAGCTCCCGGCACAGGTACATCGCGATCTGGCGGGCCGTCACCAGCACCCGGCTGCGCGAGGATCCGCAGAGGTCGTCCACGCCCAGACCGAAGTACGCGGCGGTCTGCTGCATGATGACCTGCGCGGTGATCTCCGGGCCGGCGTCCTCGTCCCCGCCCGGGATCAGGTCCTTGAGGACGATCCCGGCCAGCTCCAGGTCCACCGGCGCCCGGTTGAGGTTGGCGAAGGCGGTGACCCGGATCAGCGCCCCCTCCAACTCCCGGATGTTGCGGGTGATCCGGGACGCGATGAACTCCAACACGTCGGCGGGAGCGTTCAGTTGCTCCTGGATCGCCTTCTTGCGGAGGATCGCGATCCGGGTCTCCAGCTCCGGCGGGGTGACGTCGGTGATCAGGCCCCACTCGAAGCGGTTGCGCAGCCGGTCCTCCAGCGTGGTCAGCAGCTTGGGCGGCCGGTCCGAGGAGAGCACGATCTGCTTGTTCGCGTTGTGCAGGGTGTTGAAGGTGTGGAAGAACTCCTCCTGCGTGGACTCCTTGCTCGCCAGGAACTGGACGTCGTCCACGAGCAGGATGTCCATGTCCCGGTAGCGGCGGCGGAAGGTGTCCGCCTTGCCGTCCCGGATCGAGTTGATGAACTCGTTGGTGAACTCCTCCGAGGACACGTAGCGCACCCGGGTCCCCGGGAAGAGGCTGCGCGAGTAGTGCCCGATGGCGTGCAGCAGGTGGGTCTTGCCCAGCCCGGACTCGCCGTAGATGAAGAGCGGGTTGTACGCCTTGGCCGGGGCCTCGGCGACCGCCACCGCCGCCGCGTGCGCGAAGCGGTTGCTCGCGCCGATGACGAAGGTGTCGAAGAGGTACTTGGGGTTCAGCCGGGCGGCCGGCTCGTCCTTGCGGGAGCCGCCGGCCGGGGGAGCGCCGGGCGGGGCGGGCACACCGGGGACGGGGGGACGCTCGCCGGACCGCTCCGGGGCGGCCTTCTCCGCCGGACGTCCGCCGGTGGGGCGGGCACCGGTGGCGCGGCGCCCCGCGGCACCGCGGGGCTGCTCGTTCGGGCCGGGGCCGTAGGCGCCGCCGAAGAGGTCGCCCTGGGTGGTCGCGGGCGGGCCGGGCAGGGGCCGCGGTGCCTGGCGGGGAGCGGGCTCCTCGGGCTCGTAGTGGGCGGGGGGCTGCTCCTGGTAGCCCTGCCAGCCCTGCGGGCCGCCGGAGGGGGCGCCGTACGGCCCCGGGCGCTGCTCGTAGCCGCCGGTGTCGTAGCGGGGGCGCTCGTAGTCCTGCTCGTACGGCTGGCCCTGCTCGTAGGGCTGCGCCTTCTCGTACGGCTGGCCCTGCTCGTACTGCGGGCCGTGCTCGTACGGGCGCTGGTAGCCCTGGTCGCCGTAGCCGTCGGTGTCCTCGGACGGGCCGGGGTACGGCTCGGCGGGGGGCTGGGGGGCGGGCGCGGGGGTGGTCGGCACGGCGTTGGCGTCGACCATCACGGCGATCCGGACCGGGCGGCTGAGCTCACGGCTGAGGGCCTCGGTCAGCTGCGGCAGCAGCCGGCCCTCCAGCACCTGCTTGGCCCGCTCGTTCGGGGCCGCCAGCAGGGCGGTGTCGTGCATCATCCACATCGGTTGGGTGCGCTGCACCCACTGCTTGTCCATCTCCGCGACATCGGGGTCGCTGACCAGCCGCTCGACGACCCTGGCCCAGACCGGGACGAGGTCGCTGTTGACATCAGCCACTGGTGCACGCTTTCCAAGAACAAACCCAGACAAGTTCTGCAACGGTAGTCAGCGAACAGAGCGGGATCAAGTCGTTGTCCACAGGCTGTGGGTAAAGCGGGTCCCGGAGGGCTGGTTTGACCCTCGAGCCCCGTCCCGCGTACCGTAACCAGGTCGAGTTGTCGATGGCCGCTGCCGCATGTCCGCGGGTCCACCCGCTCCATAAGGCGCGCAGCACGGGCGCCGTGGATTGCCTCAGACCCCAGCCGAACTGGGGCGATGAGCCGGATTTCCGATTCCAAGGGAGATCACGCGGACGCACGGTGACGGCCAAGCGACTTCTCGTCATCCTACGATTCACCTCAGGAGCCCCCGAGTGAGCAAGCGCACCTTCCAGCCGAACAACCGTCGCCGCGCGAAGACCCACGGCTTCCGGCTGCGTATGCGTACCCGCGCCGGCCGCGCCATCCTGGCCGCCCGCCGTGGCAAGGGCCGCAGCGCCATCTCCGCCTGATCCGCGCCAAGAGTCTGCTGTGCTGCCCTCCGAAAACCGGCTGCGGCGGCGCGAGGACTTCGCGACCGCGGTGAAACGCGGTCGTCGGGCCGGCCGGCCCCTCCTGGTCGTCCATCTCAGCAGAGACGGTGACCCGCAGGGGCAGGCCGACCGGACCAGCGACTTCCGCCCGCACGTCGCCGAGGGGACTCCTTCGGCGCGTGCGGGTTTCGTCGTGAGCAAGGCCGTCGGCCCGGCGGTCGTCCGCAACCTCGTGAAGCGCCGGTTGCGCCACCTCATCCGTGATCGTCTGTCCAGGCTGCCCGCCGGTAGCCTGATAGTGGTGCGTGCGCTGCCCCAGGCCGCGTCCGCCTCGTACCAGGACCTCGAACGTGACCTGGACGCGGCGCTGAAGCGGCTGCTGAAGGCTGAGCCCGCCGCGACGGCGCCGACGGGAGCAGGGCGATGAAGTACCTGCTGATGGGTCTGATCAGGGTCTACCAGTGGACGATCAGCCCACTGCTCGGTCCGGTCTGCCGTTACTACCCCTCCTGCTCGCACTACGGCTTCGAGGCCGTCAAGGTGCACGGGGCGGTCAAGGGCGGCGGGCTGACCGTGTGGCGCATCCTGCGCTGCAACCCATGGACGCCCGGCGGGGTCGATCACGTCCCGCCGAGAAAGCATCCGGTGTGGCACCGCCGGCTGCGTGATCTGCTGAGCCCCAAGAGCGGGACCGCCGAGCCGGAGCCGGTGGCGAAGCCCGATGCCCAAGGAGTCTGACCGGTGACCTTCGGTTTTCTGAGTCCCCTCTACACAGCGGTGTCCTGGATCATCGTCCAGTTCCACTCGCTGTACAGCCACGTCTTCGACCCGAACGGTGGCTGGGCCTGGGGTCTGTCCATCGCCTCGATGGTGGTCGTCATCCGGATCTGCCTGATCCCGCTCTTCGTGAAGCAGATCAAGGCGACCCGGGCCATGCAGGCGATCCAGCCGAAGATGAAGGCCATCCAGGAGCGCTACAAGAACGACCGGCAGCGCCAGTCCGAAGAGATGATGAAGCTGTACAAGGATGCGGGTACTAACCCGTTCTCCAGCTGCCTTCCCATCCTCGTGCAGGCGCCGTTCTTCACCGCCCTCTACGGCGTTCTGGCCTCGGTCGCCAACAACAAGAAGATCGGCGTCATCGACCAGGGCCTGCTGGAGAGCGCCAAGCAGGCGCACATCTTCGGTGCGCCGCTGTCGGCCAAGTTCGTCGGCTCCGACAGCCTGAACGTCCAGATCGTCACCGCGGTGATGATCATCATGATGTCGCTGTCGCAGTTCATCACCCAGCGCCAGCTGATGACGAAGAACGTCGACCTCACGGTCAAGACGCCGTTCATGCAGCAGCAGAAGATGCTGATGTACGTCTTCCCGGTCATGTTCGCCGTGATGGGCATCAACTTCCCGGTCGGTGTCCTGGTCTACTGGCTGACCACCAACGTCTGGACCATGGGCCAGCAGCTGATCGTCATCCACAACAACCCGACCCCGGGCAGCCACGCCTTCCAGCAGCGCCAGGAGCGGCTGAAGAAGGCCGGCCGGCTGCGTCCGGACGGTACGGAGATCAAGGGCGCGCTCTGGGGCATGCTGCCCCCGAGCAAGTCGGCCCTCGCCGAGGCGGCCTCCGCCGCCGCCGTGGTCGAGGAGTCGGTGCGGGCGAACCGCCAGCAGCCGCGTCGGCAGACCAAGGCCCAGCGTCAGCAGGGCGGCGCGCAGACGGCCGAGGCCGGCGAGGCCACCGAGCAGTCCGAGCAGTCCGTCGAGGACGCCGTTCCGGCGGACTCGGGCACCAAGCCGACGGCCAAGCAGACCGCGGCCAAGCCCGGCGGCACCAGGCAGGGCACCCGTCAGCAGCCCAAGCGCGGCGGCGGCCAGCGGCCGAAGAGGAAGTAGTCCTCCCCACCGGCCCCGGCTCGTTTCGGCAGCCCCGAAGAGCTTCGTTCCCGGCCCGTCCGACGGGCCCAACTCCGAAGGAGTCCATCAGTGACGGAAGGCACCACCTCCGCCGTCGAGGCCGAGGCCGCCGCCAGCGCCGACGAGAACCTCGTCTCCCGCCTGGAGCAGGAGGGCGACATCGCGGCGGACTACCTGGAGGGTCTGCTCGACATCGCGGACCTCGACGGTGACATCGACATGGACGTCGAGGGCGACCGCGCCCTGGTCTCCATCGTCAGCGACGGCAACGACCGCGCGCTGCAGCGCCTGGTCGGCCAGGACGGCGAGGTGCTGGAGGCCCTGCAGGAGCTGACCCGGTTGGCTGTCCACCGGGAGACCGGCGAGCGCAGCCGCCTCATGCTGGACATTGCCGGCTTCCGGGCCCGCAAGCGCACCGAGCTGGCCACGCTCGGCGCCGAGGCGGCCGAGCAGGTGAAGAGCAACGGTGAGCAGGTCAAGCTGCGGCCGATGACGCCCTTCGAGCGCAAGGTCGTCCACGACGCGGTCGCCGCGGCGGGCCTGCGCAGCGAGTCCGAGGGCGAAGAGCCCCAGCGGTGCGTGGTCGTGCTGCCGGCCTGAGGCCCGGCAGGTCGATGACCGGCCGCCCTGGCGGCCGGAGAGCTTCACCGGACGCGACCCCGTCCGCCTCGTGCGGGCGGGGTCGTCGTCCCTTCCGCGGGGAGCGGCCCGGCGGGAGACGTTTCACGTGAAACAGTGCGTTGAGCGGGTCGGTGGATCCGGGGATCGGAGAGGTCGAGATGGACACGGAGAACGCGGCTGCCGGCCGGCCGGGGGCGGACGTGGACCCGGCCGCCGACGGGCGGACCGCCGAAGTGGCTGCACCCGGCGAGGTGGCCGGCCCGGGCGAGGCGCCGGCCGTCGCCCGGGAGGTCTTCGGCGACCGTTACGACGCCGCGGTCCGGTACACCGAGCTGCTGGCCACCGCGGGCGTCCAGCGCGGGTTGATCGGGCCGCGTGAGGTGCCCCGGCTCTGGGACCGCCACGTGCTCAACTGCGCGGTGCTGGCCGAGCTGCTGCCCGCCGGCATCACCCTGTGCGACGTCGGTTCCGGTGCCGGTCTGCCCGGCATCCCGGTGGCGCTCGCCCGTCCGGACGTCTCGGTGACGCTGCTGGAGCCGCTGCTGCGCCGGACCACCTTCCTGGAGGAGGTCGTCCGGGAGCTGGGGCTGGAGAACGTCACGGTGTTGCGCGGCCGCGCCGAGGAGATGGTCGGCAAGCTCGCGGTGGACGTGGTGACCGCCCGGGCGGTGGCACCGCTGGAGCGGCTGGCCGGCTGGGGCATGCCGCTGCTGCGCCCGCACGGCCAGATGCTGGCGCTCAAGGGCGACAGCGCGGAGCAGGAGCTGGCCGACTCGCGCGCCGGGCTGGCCAAGCTGGGCGCGGTCGAGTGGAGCGTGATCTCGGTCGGCGAGGGCACCCTGGAGACCTCGACCCGGGTGGTCCAGGTCAAGGCGGGGGAGAGCCCCGGCGGGGTGAAGGCCGCGACCCGGCGGGCCAAGGCGGCTCGGGCCGGCCGCAACGCGAGCGCCCGCACCGGCGGCGCCGCCCGGGGCGGACGGCGCCGCACCCGCTGAGCCGGGTGACCTCGGACACGCACGGGAACGGGCGGACGGTCCTCCTGAACGGGAGGGGCGTCCGCCCGTCGTCGTTCAGGTGACGGGCGGGCCGACGGCCGGGGCACCGGAGTGTCGCACCATCAGATTTCCGGCAAAGCGGGCATGGTGTTTCACGTGAAACGTCGCTCCTTGCTCTCCGACGGTCTCGATCTTCGGCTCCGCCGCCGGCTCGGCCTCTTCCGGGCGGCGACTGTTGCCGCTCCGGTTTCACGTGAAACACTGAGCCCCATGCAGGACTCGGAGACCATCGACCAGATCGATGACACGCCCATCGCGCGGGCTGCCCAGGCTGCGGTACAGGCGATCGGCCGAGCGGGCGAGGGGCTGCCCCGGCCCGCCGCGACCCGGGTGATCGTGGTCGCCAACCAGAAGGGTGGGGTCGGCAAGACCACCACCACCGTGAACATGGCTGCCTCGCTGGCCATGCACGGACTGCGCGTCCTGGTCGTCGACCTCGATCCGCAGGGCAACGCCTCCACGGCGCTGGGAATCGACCACCACGCCGAGGTGCCGTCCATCTACGACGTACTGGTGGAGGGCAAGCCGCTGGCCGACGTGGTGCAGCCGGTGCACGACGTCGAGGGCCTGTTCTGCGTGCCCGCCACCATCGACCTGGCCGGCGCCGAGATCGAGCTGGTCTCCCTGGTGGCCAGGGAGAGCCGGCTCCAGCGCGCCATCGCGGCGTACGAGCAGCCGCTGGACTACATCCTGATCGACTGTCCGCCCTCGCTCGGCCTGCTGACGGTCAACGCCCTGGTGGCCGGGCAGGAGGTGCTGATCCCGATCCAGTGCGAGTACTACGCGCTGGAGGGCCTCGGCCAGCTGCTGCGGAACGTCGAGCTGGTGCGGGCGCACCTCAACCCCGCGCTGCACGTCTCGACCATCCTGCTCACCATGTACGACGCCCGGACCAGGCTGGCCGCCCAGGTGGCCGAGGAGGTCCGGACCCACTTCCAGCAAGAGGTGCTGAGCACGGCGATCCCCCGCTCGGTGCGCATCTCGGAGGCGCCCAGCTACGGGCAGACGGTGCTCACCTACGACCCGGGCTCGACGGGGGCGCTCTCCTACCTGGAGGCCGCCCGCGAGCTCGCACTGCGTGCGGTGGGACAGGGCGGCGCGCTGCCCGGTCAGCAGCGGGACGGCCGACCGGGGCACGGCGCCCCGGTGGCACAGCACGGCACGACGGAGGGTCATCAGTGAGTGGTCGCAGGGGTCTGGGTCGAGGGCTGGAGGCGCTGATCCGCCCCGCCGCGCCGGTGGACGGCGGGGCGGCGGCGAAGCCCGCGACGGCCGCGCCCGAACCGGCCCGGGTGGCGGCGGTCGGCGCGACGTCGCCGGCCGCGCTGCCGACGCTGCCGGGTGGCCGGGGCACCGTGGCGGCCCGGGCGGCCGCCGAGCGGCAGGCCGAGCAGGCTCAGCCGGCGGGCGCCTACTTCGCCGAGCTGCCGCTGGACACGATCACCCCCAACCCGCGCCAGCCGCGGGAGGTCTTCGACGAGGACAAGCTGGTCGAGCTGGTCAACTCCATCAAGGAGGTGGGCCTGCTCCAGCCGATCGTGGTGCGCCAGACCGGCCCGGACGGCTTCGAGCTGATCATGGGCGAGCGCCGCTGGCGGGCCTCCCGGGAGGCCGGGCTGGAGCGGATCCCGGCGATCGTCCGGGCCACCGAGGACGACAAGCTGCTGCTGGACGCCCTCCTGGAGAACCTGCACCGGGCCGAGCTGAACCCGCTGGAGGAGGCCGCCGCCTACGACCAGCTGCTGCGGGACTTCTCCTGCACCCACGAGGAGCTGGCCGACCGGATCGGCCGCTCGCGGACGCACGTCACCAACACGCTGCGGCTGATGAAGCTCCCGCCGTCCGTCCAGAGCCGGCTGGCGGCCGGGGTGCTGATGGCCGGCCACGGCCGGGCGCTCTGCTCCCTGACCGACCCCGAGCAGCAGGAGCGGCTGGCCAAGCGGATCAACGCCGAGGGGCTCTCGGTCCGCACGGTCGAGGAGATCGTGAAGTCCATGAAGGGGGAGGAGCCGAAGCGCCAGGCCCCCAAGGCGGGCAAGCTGCTCTCCCCGGCCTTCAACGACCTGGCGAGCCGGCTCTCGGACCGCTTCGACACCCGGGTCAAGGTCGAGGTGTCGCAGCGCGGGGGCAAGCTGGGCAAGGGCAAGGTGGTGCTGGAGTTCGGATCGGTGGAGGACCTCAACCGGATCCTGGACAGCATGGCCCCGGGCGAGGACGGACTGCGGCTGTCGCAGGGCTGAGCCCGGCTTCGGGTCTGTCTCCAGGGCCGAGGGCACCGACCGATGGGTGCATGCTTCACGTGAGCGCTGTTTCACGTGAAACATGCACCCATCGGTGTTCGTGGGGGAATGCTCGACCGTGAAGTGGAGGAGGAGGTACGGGCCATGGGACGCCGGATCGCTCCGCTGACGCTGGACAACCTCGTCGACCTGCCGACCGGATGCCGCTCCTGCGTGTTCTGGGAGCTGGACCCGGTCAGCGCCAAGGAGGCGGTGGAGTCCGGGAAGCCGGAACTGGAGAAGGAGGGGTGGATCTCCACGGTGCTGCTGGAGTGGGGCTCCTGCGGTCGGATCGTCTACGTGGACGACCGGCCCGCGGGCTTCGTGCTCTACGCGCCGCCGGCCTACGTCCCCAGATCGCAGTCCTTCCCGACCAGTCCGGTCTCACCGGACGCCGTTCAGCTGATGGTCAGCCGGGTGCTGCCCGGCTACCAGCGCCAGGGGCTCGGCCGGGTGCTGGTGCAGACCGTGGCGAAGGACCTGATCGGGCGCGGGGTGCGGGCGATCGAGGCCTTCGGTTCGGCCGGACGGCTGCCGACCAGCTGCGTGCTGCCGGCCGACCACCTGCTCGCGGTCGGCTTCAAGACCGTCCGGCCGCACCAGCGCTACCCGCGGCTGCGGCTGGAGGCGCGGACCACGCTCTCCTGGCGGGGGGACGTGGAGGGGGCGCTGGAGCGGCTGCTCGGCGGCGGGCGCAAGGAGCCGGCGCTGCGGCCGTTCTGAGCGCGGCCCCGGGTGGGGCGGCACGAGGCGGCACGGGGACGAAAGACGGCGGAGACGAAAGACGGCGGCGGGGCTCCCCGGGTGGGGAGCCCCGCCGCCGTGCGGTCGACGGTCCGACGACCTAGATGAACTCGGCCAGCTCGCGCAGCAGCGCGGCCTTCGGACGGGCACCGGTGATGGACTTCACCGGCTCGCCACCCTTGTAGACGATCAGGGTCGGGATCGAGATGACGCCGTACTGGGCGGCGGTCGCCTGGTTGGCGTCCACATCGAGCTTGGCGATGGTCAGCTTGTCGCCGTGCTCGGAGGCGATCTCGTCCAGGATCGGGGCGACCTGGCGGCACGGGCCGCACCAGGTGGCCCAGAAGTCGACCAGCACGGGCTTGTCGCTGTCCAGGACGTCGGACTGGAACGTCGCGTCGGTGACGGTGGTGGTGGCGCCGGCCACGGGAACTCCTCGGGTTAGGACGGAGGGGGCTGCTGCCAGGAGAACAACGGGCGGGCCCGTTCTGTTTCTGCCCGGCCGGAGCGGGGGTGTTTCACGCGGAACACCCCCGCGGGAGGGGATGGGTCGGTGGCCCGGGGGATCAGACCGCCACGGCGGCGGCCTTGGCCTCCAGGTCGTCCAGGGCGGCGAGGTAGCGCTCGGCGTCCAGCGCGGCGGAGCAGCCGGTGCCGGCGGCCGTGATGGCCTGGCGGTAGGTGTGGTCCACGACGTCGCCGGCGCCGAAGACGCCCGGGATGTTGGTCCGGGTCGAGGGGGCCTCGACCTGGAGGTAGCCCTCGGCGTCGAGGTCCAGCTGGCCCTTGAACAGCTCGGTGCGCGGGTCGTGGCCGATCGCGATGAACAGACCGGTGACGGGCAGCTCACGGGTCTCGCCGGTGGTGGTGTCGCGCAGGGTGACGCCGCTCAGCTTCGGGTCGCCGTGGATGGCCTCGACCGCGCTGTCCCACTCGAAGCGGATCTTCTCGTCGGCGAAGGCACGCTCCTGCATCGCCTTGGAGGCGCGCAGGGTGTCCCGGCGGTGGATGATGGTGACGCTCTTGGCGAAGCGGGAGAGGAAGGTCGCCTCCTCCAGGGCGGTGTCACCGCCGCCGACCACCGCGATGTCCTGGTCGCGGAAGAAGAAGCCGTCACAGGTGGCGCACCAGGAGACGCCGCGCCCGGAGAGCTTGTCCTCGTTCGGCAGGTCGAGCTTGCGGTGCTGGGAGCCGGTGGTGACGATCACGGCACGGGCCTTGTGCACGTTGCCCTCGGAGTCGGTGACGGTCTTGATGTCACCCGTGAGGTCGACGGCGACGATGTCGTCGGGGATCAGCTCGGCGCCGAAGCGCTCGGCCTGGGCCCGCATGTTGTCCATCAGCTCGGGGCCCATGATGCCCTCCCGGAAGCCCGGGAAGTTCTCGACCTCGGTGGTGTTCATGAGCGCGCCACCGGCGGTGACGGCTCCCTCGAAGACCAGCGGCTTGAGGGAGGCGCGGGCCGTGTAGAGCGCGGCCGTGTACCCGGCCGGGCCGGACCCGATGATGATCACGTTACGGACGTCGCTCACTGCTTCTCCTGGTTCGCATCGCGACCCGCGTTTGCTGCGGGGAGGGCGGTCCTGCTCCGCCGCCCGGGACAACGACTGACCAGTCTCCCGCATTCCCAGGCGGATCAGTACCAGGTGCCCGAACTCCGGAAGCGGCGTGCCGTGCTGGGCGTGGATCGCATGGCGACCACTCGGTCAGGGGGTGGGAACGCTCTGGTGCAGGAGGACCGGACCGCAGTCGGCGGCGCGCAGGTAGACGTCCACCAGTCCGGGCCGGCCCGGCAGCGGGTAGACCAGGACGTCGACCGGGGAGCCGTCGTAGCTGCCCCGGTCGGTGGCCAGCGGGACGCCGGGGGCGGGGGCCGGGCAGGAGGGCGGGGCAGTGGGGGAGGTGGGGGACGCGGGCTCCGGCCGGGCGCCCTCGGCGGGCAGGACGCTCTCGGGCTTGGCCGGGGCGGTCGGCCGCAGCCCCGGGGCGCTGCTGTCCGAGCGGGCCAGCAGCTGCTGGATCTGGGCCGCGAGCCCGTCGGCGCGGTAGGTGGTGCCGCCGCCCGCCGCGTGCGGGGTGCGGGCGCTCTGGTCCGCCGCGGTGCCGGTGCCGGCCGGGGCGCCCGCGGTGACGGCGACGCCGGACCGGTCGTCGGGGTGCAGCAGCAGTGCCCCGCCGAGGCCGAGCCCGGCAAGTGCGGCGGCCGCGCCGAGCAGCAGGGCGATCCGCCGCCGGCGGGGGCGGGGCCGGCCGGGGCCGGTGGCCGCGGCGGGGCGGGAGGGCGGCGCGGAGGGCCCCGTGGCGGGGCGTGCGGCGGGGGCCTGGGCGGCGGACCGGTGGGCGGCTGCCGGGGCCTCCTGGGGGCGGGTGGCGGCCGTCCGGTCGTCCCCGGACGCGGCCGCGCGGGCCGCGTCGGCGGACTCGGCGGCTTCGGCGGCCGCGCGGGCCAGTGCGGCGTCCAGCCGGTCGGCGACGTCGGCGGGCATCGGCGGGGTCTCGACCTCGCCCAGCAGCGCCTGGACCTCGGCGAGCGCGTCGACGGTCTCCCGGCACTCGGCGCAGCCGTCCAGGTGCCGTCGCAGCGCCTCGACGTCGGCGGGGGAGTCGACCAGCCCCTCGGCGAGGTCGGCGAGCTGCTCGACCGGGGGGTGGTCGTCGGTGCGGTCGGGGGAGGAGAGGTCGGCGGTCATCGTGTGCTCGCGTCTCCTTCCAGAATCGTCCGACCGGTGCTCGGGCCTGTTCCTGTGACGGTGCGGGGGGCCTTCGGGTTCCCCGGGGCGTCCCGTCGGGGTGGGGCCGAGCCGTGCGGGCCCGGTGTTTCACGTGAAACGTCCGGGCCGCCGTCGCTCTCGCGCAGGTGGCGCACCAGCGGGAGCAGCCGGGCGCGGCCGCGCGCGCAGCGGCTCTTCACGGTGCCCACCGGGACGCCCAGCAGTTCGGCGGCCTCGGCCACCGGGTAGCCCTGCATGTCGACCAGGACCAGGGCGGCCCGCTGCTCGACGGGCAGCTCGTCGAGCGCCGCGGTCAGCTCGCGGTGCAGTTCGGCCCGGACCACCGGGGAGTCGGCGGGCTCGGCCGCGCCGACCAGGGTGTCGAGGCGCTGCGGGTCCTCGTCGAGCGGGGTGGTGCGGCGGGTGGCGCTGCGCCGGGCGCGGTCCAGGCAGGCGTTGACCACGATCCGGTGCAGCCAGGTGGTGACGGCCGAGCGGCCCTGGAAGCCGGCGGCGGCGCGGAAGGCGGACACCAGGGCGTCCTGGAGCGCGTCGGCGGCCTCCTCGCGGTCGCCCAGGGTGCGCAGGGCGACCGCCCAGAGCCGGTCGCGGTGGCGGTTCACCAGCAGGCCGAAGGCCTCCGGGTCGCCCGCCACGTGCCGGGCGAGCAGTGCCGCGTCGTCGTCCGCCACCGTCACCCCTCGAGCCTCCGCGTCGTACCGGGTCCGCCGGCCCCGGTCAGCCGGAGACCTTGACCTCGGCGACCTGGCCGGTGAACGTGCCGGCGCCGTCCTTCGGCAGTGCGGTCAGCCAGAGCAAGAGGTAGCGCGTGGTGACCGGGGCGTCAAGGGTGTACTCGACGTTGGCCCCGGACTTCTTGGCGAGGACGGTGTACCCCTCCGGCCTGGCCTGCATCGGGTTGGCGGCGGCGGCCGGGGTGGGCACCCGCAGCTCCGCGGTGTGCTCGCCGACGAACTGGACGTTCACCGAGGAGACCGACTGCTGGGTGCCGAGGTCGATCAGCAGCCCGGTGCCCGACTTGAGGGCGGGCGGCTTGGTGCCGAACTGGTCGGCGTACCACTGGGTGTTCCAGACGGTGTTCGGGTCGCCGTCGACGGCCTTGGCGGTGTTTTCCTTGCCGTCGGACCCCTCGCCGAGCGGGTTGTACGACTGCGCGCCCTTGATGGCGAGCGGCACCGGCGTGTGCGGGGTCGCGTGGGTGGCCGTCGGCGCGGCGCTGCTGACCGAGGGCAGCGGGGAGGCGGAAGCGCCGTTGTTGTTGCGCAGGCTGCCGACGAACTGCCAGGAGGCCACGCCGATCGCGCCCAGGGCGACCGTCCAGGCGGTGGCCTTGACCACCCGGCGCAGCCGCCGACGCATGCGCCGGGAGGAGGTGGGCCGGGAGGAGGCGGGCAGCGGGGCGACGGTGGTGTCGGCCACCCGGGTCGGGTTGGGCGCGGTGGGCAGGGCGTGGGTGTTGTGCCGGGGCGGGGCCGGGTAGGCGGGCAGCTCCGGCTCGGGCTGGCGGATCCGGGGCATCCGTGCGATCGCCCGGACCAGGTCCTCCGGGGTGGTGATCGGCTCGGCGTGGTGCGGCGGGTGGTCGAACAGGGCCCGGGCGGCGAGCTCGGACAGGCCCTTGTGGACGCCGGCGCGGACCTGGTCCGGCGCGGCGTTCTGGAGGTCCTTCGGCAGGCCGCGGAGGTCGTAGCGGTCCTCCGGGTACGGCCAGCGGTGGGTGAGCGCGGCGAACAGCAGGGCGCCGATCGCCCGGGTGTCGACGCGCTGGGCGTCCTCGGCGGACTCCTCCGCGGTCAGCCCGCGCAGGGCGGCGTCCACCGCGATGCCGTTGATCCGGTACTGGCCGCTGTCGGTGCGCAGCACGCAGCGCGGGGTGAGCCGCAGGTGGGCCTGGCCGCGCCGGTGGGCGGCGGCGACCGCGTCGGCGACCTGGCGGACCATCTGGTAGGCCTCGTGCGGCTCCATCGGGCCGTTCGCGAGCAGCCTGGCCAGGTCGGAGGAGTGCGGCAGCCACTCCCGCACGACGTAGACCAGCTCGCCCTCCTGGACGGCGTCCAGGACCTGGACGAAGCGCGGGTCGCCGAGCAGGGCGGCGGACTTGGCGGCGGCGAGCACCTTGCGGGCCCGCTGGTGGCCGGAGGCCATCAGGTGGACGCCGACGGCCCGGCGCAGCTTCTCGTCGACGGCGCGCCAGCTGCTGAAGGTGTCGCTCTGGGAGATGCACTCCTCCAGCCGGTACCGGTGGCCGATCATGTCGCCGCTGCGCCGCTGCGGCGCGGGGAGGGTGCGCGGGAGGGTGGCGGTGTCGCGCGGGTCGACCGTGGGCTGGGGGTCGGTGGGCTTGCGCTTGGGGGGCTCGGCGGCGGGGGCCGGCTTCTTCCGGGCGGAGCCGGCGGCCAGTTCGGCGGCGATCTCCCGGACCGAGAGCGGTGCGGTGATCTCGGAGGTCTCCTCGCTGACGGAGGTCTCCCGGCCGCTTCCCGACGCCTCGCCTTCAGCCTTGTCCTTCGCCTTGTCCTTCGCCTCGCGCTCGTTCCCGGCGGTCTTCCCCGGGGCGGCGGCAGCGGTGGAGGGGCCCTCGTCGGTGTCGGCGGGGGCACGCCCGTCGGCGTCCTCCGCGACCGCGAGCCCGTCGATCGCCGCGGCCAGCGCGGCTTCGTCCGCCGCCGCGTCAGCTGCTGACGTGTCGACGACCGCCTTGGTGCCATCAGCCACCGTGGTCCTGCCTCCCCTTGTGTCGCCCCGGCCGAGAGAGTCGCTGGAGCCCGCGGGTTGGCGGCCCTGTGCTCCAGGACAATTGTGCCCACTCTTCTCCACCGGGTACGACCGCTGAGGGGTCCACTCGGTTGCGTACGGGTGGAGAGATGTGGTGCAGAAAGGACACCGGGTCGCCATCTCGCCGCCGGGCGGGGCCCGCACGACTGGCTGCCCAGCACTCGGCCGGACGAGCGGAGGAGCGGTGCGCTCCGGTTGACGCCCGTTCAGGGCGCCGCTCGTCCGGCCGTGGAACGGGCGGTCAGCGGCCCAGTCGGCCGCGGACCATGCCCAGCATGGAGTTGAGCTCCTCGATCCGCAGGCGCTTGGCGATCAGCACGAAGACGCCCAGCTGCAGGCCGCCGGCCACGACGAGGGAGGCGACGCTCCCGCCCCAGCCGCCGAGCACGTGCTGGACCGCCAGGCTGGCGCCGAAGCCGACCAGTGCGGCCGGGACGCAGGCGGTGGCGAGCCGGCTGTACGTCTTGCCGATCCGCTTGGTGTCCAGTCCGCCGATCTTCTTCTTCAGCTTCGGCACGGCCACCATCACCCCGACGGCGTACGCCAGGCCGTAGCCGAAGGCGATGCCGACCACGGTCCACTGGGCGGGCAGCAGCAGCCAGCACAGCACCGAGAAGCCGGCCTGGCAGACCGCGACCCAGACGGTGTTGGCGAACGGCGTCCGGGTGTCCTCGTAGGCGTAGAAACCGCGGAGCATCACGTACTGGGCCGAGTAGGGGATCAGGCCCAGCGCGAAGGCGGAGAGCATCAGACCGACGTCGGTGGCGGCGCTCAGGACGGCCTCGTTGCCGCCGACCGCGTAGATCGAACGGCCGATCACCGGGCCGAGCGACAGGAACAGGAACGCCCCCGGGACGACCGCCACGGCCGTGGTGCGCAGACCGTAGGAGATGTCGTCGCGGACGGCTCCGGCGTCCTCGTCGGCGGCCGCCCGGGAGAGCCGGGGGAGCACCGCGCTCATGATCGAGACGGTGATCACGGCCTGCGGGAGCTGCCAGATCAGCAGGGCGTTGGAGAACGCGGCCAGACCGGCACCGCCGTGGTGGCCCGCCGCCGCGGCGGCGTCACCGGCCATGGTGGACAGCTGGGTGATCACCAGGTAGCCGGCCTGGTTGGCGAGCACGAAGAAGAACGTCCACTTGGCCAGCCGGGCGGCCTTGCCCAGGCCGTGGCCGCGCCAGTCGAAGCGAGGCCGGAAGCGGAACTCGGCCGCCCGCAGGTACGGGATCATCGCCAGGGCCTGGACGACCAGGCCGACCAGGGTGCCGAGGCCGAGCAGCCGGACGCCCTCGGGTGAGATGGACTCGGGCGTGACGCCGGTGGTGCCGAACCCGCCGTAGACCCAGGTGTACGCGGAGAAGGTGAAGATCACCACGATGTTGTTCAGGACCGGGGTCCACATCATCGCGCCGAACCGGCCGCGGGCGTTGAGGATCTGGCCCATCACCACGTGGATGCCCATGAAGAAGATCGTGGGCAGGCAGTAGCGGGCCATCGCGACCGTGGTCTCGGCGCGCTCCGGGTTCGCCATCATCGGGTGGGCGATCAGCTGGACCAGGACGGGAGCCCCGAGCACGGCCAGGAACACCACGCCGCCGAGCCCGACCATCACCAGGGTGAGCAGCCGGTTGGCGTACGCGGTGCCGCCGTCCTCGTCGTTCTTCATGCTGCGCACCAGCTGCGGCACGAAGACGGCGTTCAGCGCGCCGCCGCCGATCAGGATGTACAGCAGGGTCGGCAGGGTGTTCGCCGCGTTGTACGAGTCGCCCATCACGCCGACGCCGATGGCGGTGGTGATCACCATGGTCCGGACGAAGCCGGTGCCGCGGGAGACCAGGGTGCCGGCCGCCATGATCGCGCTGGAGTTGAGCAGGCTGGCGACCTTGCCCCCGCCGCCGCCCGCCGGGGCGGGCGCGGCCGCGGGCTCCGCGGTGTGCTCCTCGGCGGCGAGGTCCGCCAGCGGCTCGACCGCCGGGGGCACCGCGACGGCGGCCACCTGCATGGTGGCCTCCTCCTCGGAGAGCGGCGGGTCGAACTCGATCGGCGGCACGAAGGGGCGCTGCCCGCCCGGACCGCCGGGCCGGGGCTGCCCCGGGTGGCCGCCCACCGGCGGGTACGGCGCGGGGCCGGCCGGCGGCACGGCGCCGGGGGCGCCGGGCGCGGGCACCGGCTGGGTCGTGTGCTGGGTCATCGGCTGGGTCGGCTGCGGGGCCGGAGCGGGCGGCGGGACCGGCGGCTGGGCCGCGGCCTCCGTCGCCGGCCGGCCGCCGAACAGCGCGTCCACCCCGACGTACTCGGTGGTCTCGCTGTCCCACGCGGAGTGCGCCGGGCCGGGCTCCCACTGCTGCTGCGGCTGTCCGGCACCGCCCCACTGGCCGCCGGCCGGAGCCGGGGCCGGCTCCTGCTGCCAGCCGCCCTGCGGCGGGGTGTCCCAGCCGGGCTGCATCGGCGGCACCGGGGCCGAGAACCGGTCCGCCGCCGGGTACGGGGTCGGCGGCACCGGCGTCGGGTAGCCACCGCCCTGCGGCGGCAGCTGCGGCGGCACGTCGTACGCGGCGGCCGGCGGCTGCGGCGCGGCCGGGCGGCCCGCCCGCAGACCGTACGGGTCCTGGCCGTCCTGCTGGTTCCCGTAGGCGTCGGTCGCGTACGGGTCCTGGGCGTAGGTGTCGGCCACGTACCAGTCGCCGGACGGCGACTCGGCACCCGGCCGGCTCTCACCGCGGCCCGGCGGCCGCTCCTCGCTGCGCCCGGTCATGTCACCTCTTCGCTGTCGTGGGGGGAGGCCGGCCCGGCGTCACGGGGGGTCGGCGGTATCAAGGACCAACCTTCTCATCACTGGCGGCCCGATCCCGGCCATCCGGGCTGCTGCCGCGCGGTGTCTGCGCGGGACCGGCACCGGCGTCGCCGTCCCCCGGCCCGTCGCCGGTGGACCCGGCGGACCGGGCGGGCCCGCCCGCCGCCTCCGGGGCGTCCGGGGCGTCCGTGGACTCCGCCGTCGGCTCCGCCGCCGCGGCCCCGCCCGTCGCCGGGGCGTCGCCGACCGGCTGGTCGCCGTCCGCGTGCGGCTGCCCGTCCCGCCGCTTTCGCTGGCGGACGAAGCGCAGCGCGGCCAGCAGCAGGAGCACGCCGGCGCCCGCGAAGACGTACAGCACGCCGTTGGTCACCGAGGTGACCTCGACCGTGAAGGGCTGGGCTTCGCCGTACGGCCGCCCGTTGGGGCCGGTGGTCCAGAGCTGGGCGGTCATCTGGACCGTCCCGTTGTTGTGCGCCTCGGCCTGGAAGCGGAGGGTGGCGCTCTGCGAGGCCGGGAGGACCAGCTCCTCCTCCCGGCGGACGTTCAGCCTGTTCGGCTGGGCCGAGGTGAGCACCAGCTTCAGGTTGGTGACCGTCTGGGTGAGGTCGTTGCGGACGCTGACCTGGAGCAGACCGGTGTCGCCCGCCAGGGTGACCACCTTCTTCGGCGGCACCTGGACGGCTTTGGTCAGCTCCTTCAGGTAGGCCGTGACGCCCTTGCGGTAGTCGACGCCGGCCGCTTCCCGCTCGCGCCACTCGGTGGACAGCGAGCGGACCATGGCGGCGTTGAACGGGCCGCGCACCCGCTGCGGCAGGGTGAGCACCCGCATCAGGGTGTCCAGGTCGTACTGGATCCGGTTGGTGGCGACCAGCTCGGTCGACGTCAGCTCGGTGGCACGGGCCTGGGTCGGGTAGTCGGTGGCGGCGGGGACGGCGGTGGTGGCCTTCGGGTCGGGCGAGGACTGCGCCACCGCGTCCAGCTTGACCGGGGCGATCCACTTGCCGGACGCCGCCTGCAGGGCGGTCGCCAGCACCTTGGCGGTGGTGACGCTCAGGTCGCGCGGCGGCATGACCAGCAGGCCGCGCTGGTTCTGCGGCTGCTCGTGGGTGATCGCGAAGGTCTCGGCCAGGAAGCGCTGGGTCGACTCGGTCTGGTCCTTCGCGGTGCTCAGGTCCCGCTGGAAGAGCGCGGAGACCGTCTCGTCGGCGACCACGGCGCTCTGCCCGTTGCCGATCGGCCGCGCCGCGCTCGGGGTGTAGTTCAGCGCGTCCGGCTCCGGCATGCTCGCCCCGTTGGCCAGCACCAGGGAGCTGCCGGTCTGCTGGGCGAGGCCGACGATCTGCTGGTCGACGTAGCCCTGGTACGGCCAGGCGACGTCGGAGCGGGTGTCCACCGAGAGCCGGCCCTCGACGGTCAGCCGGCCGGCCGTGGCCGCCTTGCCGAGCGCGGTGGCCATCCCGGACAGGTCGGCGCCGTTGTGCGCGATCGAGGCGAGGTCCGGGTCGGCGTACGGCAGCGCGACCACCTGGTTCTCCGGCTTGGCGACGGCGGCGCGCAGCTTGTCCAGCCAGGCGCCGGCGGCGGCCGAGCCGTTGTGCAGGACGGTGTTGTCGTCCCTGGCCGGCTTGCCCGCCTCCTCGGTGCCCGGGTTCTGCACCCGGTACGGCTTGGTCATCGCGAGCGCGGCGTCCAGCAGGTCCGGGTCGACCACCCAGGTCAGCCCCGGCAGCTTGGAGCCGGTGTCGACCAGCTCGTACAGCCGGCCGCCCGGGGCGAGGTCGGTGGCCAGGCTGTCGTCGCGCAGCACCGGGACGGACTGGTCGTTGTCGGTGACGGTCTGCGCGGTCAGCACCGGCGCGTGCACCAGCGGCCAGAGCGTGGCGAGCTTCGTCGGCTGCGCCTCGGCGCCGCCCGGGTTGTACGGCAGGAAGCTCCGGGCGATGCCCAGGGCCCGGTCGTGCGAGTTGTCGGCGGTCGAGCCCCAGGCGTCCACCGCGAGCTCGTAGACGCCGCTGGAGGACAGCCCGAGGTCGTTCACCGCGACGCTCAGGGTGTACGGCAGGGTCTGGCCCGGGTTCAGCTCCGGAAGGGCGTACTGGGGGCTGTCCAGCTCCACGCCGTCCGGCTCGACCGGCGTGGAGCGGCCGGCCACGCCGGCCAGGTCGCTGCGCCGGTCCAGCGGCTTGCCGGAGTACGGCTTGCGGACGGCCGCGTGGGCGCCCTTCAGCGCGGACTGGCCGGCGTTGGTGACGTGCCCGGTGATCGTCACGGTGCCGTTGGGGACGGCCACCTGCGGGGCCAGCGACTCGATGGTCAGGACCACCGGGTACTTGGCCGAGGCGGTGGAGTCGGCGGCCGGGTTGCCCCCGGCCGGCAGCGCACCGGCCGGGGCGGCCGCGAAGAGGGTCAGGGCGGCCGCACAGGCGGCGGCGAGGCGCAGCCCCGCCCGGCGGACCGGATGACGTCCGTCGGCGGGACGTTCGGCCCGTCCAGGCTGTCGGTGCGCCCCCAGGCCCGAGTGCCGTGCCGGCTCACTCACTCGTTTCGCCCTCGCCGTTCTCGATCGCTGCTGCTGATGCTGGTCGTCCCGTCCGGCGCGGTGCGCCCGACGGTCCTTCGCTTGGAACTCTGAAACTCTGGAAACTCTTGGAATTCTCGGAGCACTCGGAACGCTGGGAACCGATGGCCCGACGCCCTCGCCGCACCGCTTCCGCGGGAGCGCCGCAGGCCGTGACGGCACGCGGCACCGCATCCCCTGTCCGGTGCCCGAGACTCGTCCACCGGCATGGTAACGATGCAGCCTGCGGTGCAGTGTTGCGGGCTGTGGGGTGAGACGCCCAAAACGCGCGGGCGGTTGACCTGTCGGGGCACGTACCCTTGTGAGCCGTGTCCACTGCCAATGAGCCCACCGCGCGCACCGACCGTTCCAGCACCGACCTCCGGGCCGTACCAGGCCTGAGCGAGGCCCAGACCATGGGCCTGCAAGAGCTGCTGCGGGTGTCGCCGGTCGCCGACGAGATCGCCCGCCGCTTCCAGGCGGCCGGGCACCGGCTGGCGCTGGTCGGCGGCTCGGTCCGGGACGCGCTGCTCGGCCGCCTCGGCAACGACCTGGACTTCACCACCGACGCCCGCCCGCAGCAGGTGCTCAAGCTGGTCAAGGGCTGGGCGGACGCGGTCTGGGACGTCGGCATCGCCTTCGGCACGGTGGGCGCCCGCAAGGACACCCCCGAGGGCTCCTTCCTGATCGAGATCACCACCTACCGCTCCGAGGCGTACGACCGCACCTCCCGCAAGCCCGAGGTGACCTACGGCGAGACCATCGAGGAGGACCTGGTCCGCCGGGACTTCACGGTCAACGCGATGGCGGTCGACCTGCCCGGCCGCGGCTTCGTCGACCCGCACGGCGGCCTGGAGGACCTGGAGGCCCGGGTGCTGCGCACCCCGGCGACCCCCGAGGAGTCCTTCTCCGACGACCCGCTGCGGATGATGCGGGCCGCCCGCTTCGCCGCCCAGCTGGACTTCGACCCGGCGCCCGAGGTGATCGCCGCGATGGCCGCGATGGCCGAGCGGATCACCATCGTCTCGGCCGAGCGGGTCCAGGCCGAGCTCAACAAGCTGCTGCTGGCCGACCACCCGGTGAAGGGCCTGCGGCTGCTGGTCGACACCGGCCTGGCCGACCACGTGCTGCCCGAGCTGCCCGCGCTGCGGCTGGAGCGCGACGAGCACCACCGGCACAAGGACGTCTACGAGCACTCGCTGACCGTCCTGGAGCAGGCCATCGCCCTGGAGCAGGACGGCCCGGACCTCATCCTGCGGCTGGCCGCGCTGCTGCACGACATCGGCAAGCCGCGCACCCGCCGCTTCGAGCCGGACGGCCGGGTCTCCTTCCACCACCACGAGGTGGTCGGCGCCAAGATGACCCGCAAGCGGATGCGCGAGCTCAAGTACTCCAAGGAGCTCACCGAGGACGTCTCGCGCCTGGTCGAGCTGCACCTGCGCTTCCACGGCTACGGCGGCGGCGAGTGGACCGACTCCGCGGTGCGCCGCTACGTCACCGACGCCGGGCCGCTGCTGGAGCGGCTGCACAAGCTGACCCGCTCCGACTGCACCACCCGCAACAAGAAGAAGGCCGCCACGCTCTCGCGCACCTACGACGGCCTGGAGACGCGGATCGCCGAGCTGAGGGCGAAGGAGGAGCTGGACTCCGTCCGCCCGGCGCTGGACGGCAACCAGATCATGGAGCTGCTCGGCCTCAAGCCCGGCCCGCAGGTCGGCAAGGCGTACAAGCACATGCTCGAACTGCGGCTGGAGAACGGCCCGATGGAGCACGACGAGGCGGTCGCGGCGCTGCGGGCCTGGTGGGCCGGGCAGCAGGGCTGACCCGGCTCCGGCGCCCCGGCGGGGACGCTCCGGACACGACGTGAGGGGTGGTCCCGGCACCAGGCCGGGACCACCCCTCACGCGTGCGGCGGACCGCTCGGGATACCCCCGAACTGCCCTGACCGCTGGGGCTACTTGAGCTTCTTGAGGCAGAGCACGTAGTTCAGCGCCGGGAAGTTGGTGTAGGTCCGGGTGTACCAGCTGTCCGACTTCGGCTGCTTCTCGCAGACCTTCTCGTCCGACGTGGCGGGGTACTTGTAGATCACCTTGTACTGCGCCTTGGTGTCGGTGCAGGGCAGCACCGAGACCTTCGGGTGGGTGTCGGTGGTCTCGCCGGCCGGGCCGTTCTCGTTGCGCAGGCAGTCGCCGGCCTTGGCCGTGTCGACGCTGTCGGGCGCGTCGGCCGGGTCGCTCGGGGTGGTGACCGGCGGCAGGGTGATGCTCGGCACCGCCGGCATCGTGAAGGTCGGCGAGGGGAAGGCCGGCGGCGGCGCGGGCGTGTAGCTGAAGGAGCTGGCCGACGGCGACGGCGCCGCGATGATCGGGTCCGTGCCGGTGCCGTGCTTCCCCGGGCCGAGCACGCCCGTGGAGGCCAGGACGAGGGTGACCGCCAGCGAGACCGGCACCAGCAGCATCGCGATGTGCGGGCGGCGGGTCAGCGGGACGCCCGGGTCCAGCTGCGGGCCGTGGCTGCCCGGCACGGGCGGCTGCAGCCGCTGGAACCGGTTGTGCGGGACGAGGTTGGCCAGCAGGGTGATCGGGGTGAGCAGCCACGACACCAGGCTCCACCAGCCCTGGACCAGCGTCCGGGCGGACATGTCGCGCACGGTGGCCGTTCCGCAGGTGCGGCAGAACGGGCCGGTCATCCGCAGCATCCGGTAGGCGAGTATCAGGCCCTGGTGGCCGCGGACGGTGGCGTTGACCGCCGGGTAGCCCCCGCAGAAACGGCAGGTGAGGCCGTCCGCCGGGCCCTGCTGCGGGTACCCGTAGCCGTAGCCCGCGGCCTGCTGCGGGTAGCCGTACGGCTGCTCGGGCGGCGGGGCGCTCGGGTAGCCGTACCCGGGCTGGCCGGGCGGCGGCGGGGGCGGCGCGCCGTAGGCACCGCCGGAGGAGTAGGGGTTGCCGTCGCCCGGCGGCGGACCGTACGGCATCTGGGGCGGAGGCGGAACGGACAAGTGGTCCCCCGGGGACGGAGTGGCGGAAGGGTTCAGGACTTCTTCACCGGCGGGACGCCGGTGGTGGCGGGTGCCATCGGGCCGAGGCAGAGCACGTACCGCTTCTTGTTCCAGCGGCGGCCGCTCTTGCCCGAGACGGCGCTGGTGGTCTGCGGCGTCTGCTTGCAGCGGTTCACGTCGGTGGTGCCTTCGAACTTCGACAGTACGCGGTAATTCGCTTTGGAATCCGTGCACTTGACGATGTCGACATCGCGGGAGCCGCTCACCTTCACACAGTCGCCGGGCTTGGCGCTGCTGACGCTCGGTCCGGCGACGAAGTACCCGACCACCAGGGCCACGCCGCCACCGACCAGGCCGACGGCCTTCAGCTTGGAGAAGCCGCTGCGCTTGGCGGGCGGTGCGGCCGGTGCCGGAGCGGCGGGCTGCGGGTAGCCGTACGCCCCGGGGGGCGGCTGCTGCCCGTACGGCTGCTGCCCGGGCGGCGCCTGGCCGTACGGGGGCTGCTGCGCGTACGGGGGCTGCTGCCCGTACGGCGGTGGCGGTCCGTAGCCGGGGGCCGGCTGCGGGGGCTGCCCGTAGCCGGGCGGCGGCCCGTAGGGCGCGGCCGGCGGGGGAACGGGCGAGCCGTACGGGTGCGCGGGCGGTCCCCCCGGCGCCGGCTGTGGCGGGCCGTAGGGGTTGGGCGGTGTGCTCATCAGTTCGTCCCCCGAGACAGAGTGCTGTCGCTCCGACAGGTCTGACACCTTAGCGACTCGGTCGGACGCCATCCGTCCCGAGTCCCGGGGGTTTCGTGGAGAACCGGTCGGCGGTCCGGTTAGCGGCCCGGTTCAGCGGCCCGGTTCAGTGTCCGAGCCGGCGGCGGGCGGCGCGCAGGTAGAGGGCGGCCGTGCCGGCGTACACCGCGGCGACCCCGACGACCACCCCGACCGAACGGCCGGACAGCGGCAGCACCAGCGCGGTGACCAGGGCCGCGGCCACGAAGGCGACGTTGAACAGCACGTCGTAGATGGCGAAGACCCGGCCGCGGAACTCGTCCTCGACCGACTCCTGCACCACGGTGTCGGCGCAGATCTTGGTGCCCTGGGTGACCACGCCGAGCAGCAGGGCGGCAATCAGACACGGCGCCAGGGTGAAGCTCAGACCGAGTGCCGGGACGAAGACCACCGGGGCGACCAGGCAGGCCGTCATCCAGCCGGTCAGGCCGAGCCGGCGGGTGCACCACGGGCTGACCACCGCGGCGATGAAGAAGCCGGCGGCCGAGAGGCCGACCGCCTGGCCGAGGGTGACCAGGCCGGCCGCGCTGTCGGACGGGTCGTTGAAGGTGTACCGGGCGAGCATCACCACGACCACGATCAGCACGCCGTAGCAGAACCGGGCCGCGGTGACGGCGGCCAGCGCGTGCACGGCGGGCCGGCAGTCCCGGGCCAGGTGGCGCACCGCGGCGCCGAGTTCGACGGCGGCCCGGACCAGTGCCTGACCGAGCGCCGGGCGGTCGGCGTGCTGGTCCGGGCCGAGCAGGTCGCGGTCCATCCGGCGGGCGGCCAGCGCGGCCGACAGGTAGAGCAGCGAGGCGACCGTGACCAGCGCGGCGTCCGCCTCCGGCCCGGGGGTCATCACCTGGTGCAGCAGGAAGCCGATGCCCCCGCCCGAGGCGGCGGCGACCGTCCCGAGGGTGGGGGAGAGCGCGTTGGCGGTGACCAGCTGGTCCTGCTCCACCACCCTGGGCAGGGCCGCGGACAGACCGGCCAGGATGAACCGGTTGAGCGCGGTGACCAGCAGGGCCGAGGCGAAGAACAGCCAGGTCGGAGCCTCGGCCAGGAGCAGCGCGCCGGTGACCATGCCCAGCCCGAAGCGGGCCAGGTTGCCGAAGTACAGCACCTGGCGACGGCGCCAGCGGTCCAGCAGCACCCCGGCGAACGGGCCGATCACCGAGAACGGCAGCAGCATCACGGCCAGCACCGAGGCGATGTCGGCGGGGGAGGACTGCTTCTCGGGGGAGAAGACCACGTAGGCGGCGAGCGAGACCTGGAAGACGCCGTCCGAGAGCTGGGAGAGCACCCGGGCGGTCAGCAGCCTCCGGAAGTCGCGGCCCCGGAGCAGGTCCAGGAGCGTGGCGCGGTGCGCGGACTGGTGGGTGCTGCCGTTCTCGGTGATCGCCACCCGCCCAGAGTGCCATGGAACCGGCCGTGGTTTCACGTGAAACATTGCCCCGGAAAAGGTGAAGGGCCCGTGATCCGGGGATCACGGGCCCTTCGGCGGAGCTACGAGCCGCGAACGCTCAACCGCTCAGCGTTCGACGGTCGCGAACTTCGCTGCGCTCAGCGCTCGACCTCGCCGCGGATGAACTTCTCGACGTTCTCCTTGGCCTCGTCGTCGAAGTACTGGACCGGCGGGGACTTCATGAAGTACGAGGAGGCCGACAGGATCGGGCCACCGATGCCGCGGTCCTTGGCGATCTTCGCGGCGCGCACGGCGTCGATGATGACACCGGCGGAGTTCGGGGAGTCCCAGACCTCGAGCTTGTACTCCAGGTTCAGCGGGACGTCGCCGAACGCGCGGCCCTCGAGGCGGACGTAGGCCCACTTGCGGTCGTCCAGCCAGGCCACGTAGTCCGAGGGACCGATGTGGACGTTGTTGGCGCCCATCTCGCGGTCACGGATCTGCGAGGTGACGGCCTGGGTCTTGGAGACCTTCTTGGACTCCAGGCGCTCGCGCTCGAGCATGTTCTTGAAGTCCATGTTGCCGCCGACGTTCAGCTGCATGGTGCGCTCGAGGAGGACACCGCGGTCCTCGAACAGCTTGGCCATCACGCGGTGCGTGATGGTGGCGCCGACCTGGGACTTGATGTCGTCACCGACGATCGGCACGCCGGCCTCGGTGAACTTGTCCGCCCACTCCTTGGTGCCCGCGATGAACACCGGCAGGGCGTTCACGAAGGCGACCTTGGCGTCGATGGCGCACTGGGCGTAGAACTTGGCGGCCTGCTCGGAGCCCACGGGCAGGTAGCAGACCAGGACGTCGACCTGCTTCTCCTTGAGGATCGCGACGACATCGGCCGGGGCCTCGTCGGACTCCTCGATGGTCTGGCGGTAGTACTTGCCCAGGCCGTCGAGGGTGTGGCCGCGCTGGACGGTGACGCCGCTCGGCGGCACGTCGCAGATCTTGATGGTGTTGTTCTCGCTGTTGCCGATGGCGTCGGCCAGGTCGAAGCCGACCTTCTTGGCATCGACGTCGAACGCGGCGACGAACTCCACGTCACTGACGTGGTAGTCACCGAACTGGACGTGCATCAGCCCGGGGACCCTGCCGGCCGGGTCGGCGTCCTTGTAGTACTCGACACCCTGCACCAGCGACGCGGCGCAGTTGCCGACGCCCACGATGGCTACGCGAACCGAACCCATTTCCGGTTGCTCCCTGTGATCTCATGAGGGCCGCCGGTACCGGCGGAACTCGTCCTGCATCTTCGATGACTGCTTGTGGGGCGCGAGGCGCCCACTCCTGCCGCGCGGCACAGGGCTGGCGCGGTGTCAGCGCTCCTGGGCGGAGCGCCCCGGGCGGTCGTACGGTGGCCCGGACGGGTCCGAGGACCCGGTCTCCTGGCCACGGCCGTCCGAAGTCTTGTGGGGTACGGCGGTGGAGTTGCCGCCGGTGGCGGGGCCGCCGGGGCGGCCGGTGCGGTTGGACCGCTCGGTCTCGATCAGCTCGTTGAGCCAGCGGACCTCGCGCTCCACGGACTCCAGTCCGTGCCGCTGGAGTTCGACGGTGTAGTCGTCGAACCGTTCGCGGGCACGGGCCAGCGAGTTGCGCATCCGCTCCAGGCGCTCCTCCAGCCGGCTGCGGCGCCCCTCCAGGACGCGCATCCGGACGGCCCGGTCGGTCTGGCCGAAGAACGCGAAGTGGACGCCGAAGTGCTCGTCCTCCCAGGCGTCCGGACCGGAGTCGGCGAGCAGCTCCTCGAAGCGCTGCTTCCCCTCGGGGGAGAGCCGGTAGACGATCTTGGACCGCTTGCCGTTGAGCGCGGTGGCCGGGACGTACTCGACGTCCGGGTTGTCCTCGACCAGGAAGCCCTGGGCGACGAGGCTCTTCAGGCACGGGTAGAGCGTGCCGTAGGAGAGCGCGCGGAACGTGCCGAGCAGGATGTTGAGCCGCTTGCGCAGCTCGTAGCCGTGCATCGGAGCGTCATGGAGCAGGCCGAGAACGGCGAATTCCAGGACTCCTGAGCGCCTGCCCACTGCCGCGTCCTCCTCCCTCTCGGCCTCCGCCGAGCCGCTGCATCCGGCGGTATTCCGCTTCGATGTATCGGCTCGATATATCGAGAACAGTAAACCCGACCCCCGGAACCGGCAAGGGGGGCGCGCGTGAATGTGATCACAAGCCGACGCGCGGGTGGGCTTGGCAACGGGCGTGTAATGATCTGACGCCGTTTTGCGGTTATTGGCGAATGATGCCCGATTAGTTGTAATTCAGTGCTGCGTACGCTGTCGCGTGTGCACGAGGACCACCTCCGGGATCAGGGCGGTTGGCGGGCATCGGACGTGAACCCTGCCTTCAGGTCGGAAACGCCTGGCGAGGAGTAGCTGGAAGATGAGCGAGCGACGGCGAAGGACGCCCGACCCGGGCGGTGACGGGCAGCAGCCCCCGGGAGGCGGCGGCCGTCGGGGAGGGCCTGGGCCCGACGAGTTGAGCTCCGAGGGCCTCGGCCGTCGGCGCCCGCCGGGCGTCCGGGAGACCGCTCAGCAACCCCGGATGACCCGTGCCGAGATGCGCAAGGCCGCCCAGAAGAAGGGCAAGGGCGGTGGTGCCGATGCCGGCGGTACCGGTGGTGCCGGTGGCGGCCGGCGCGGTGCCGCCGCGGCCGCCGGGCCCGGCAAGAAGCGCTTCATCGACTACCCGCGCTTCGGCAAGACCGGGATCCGGCGCTGGCTGCCGTCCTGGAAGCAGTGGCTGAGCGGCTTCCTGCTGGTCTTCGGCTGCTTCGTCGGCCTGGTGTTCTACCTGTACCAGACCACCGAGATCCCCAACATGAACGAGCTGGTGAAGGGCCAGAACACGATCTACTACTGGGCGGACGGCAGCGAGATGACCCGCAAGGGCCAGACCAACCGTCAGATCGTGCCGCTCGACGAGATCAGCCCGAACCTGCAGAACGCCGTCATCGCCGCGGAGAACCAGAGCTTCCGCGAGGACAGCGGCATCGACCCCAAGGGCATGATGCGCGCCGTCTACAACATGGCGAAGGGCGGCGAGACCCAGGGCGCGTCGACGATCACCCAGCAGTACGTCAAGAACGCCTACCTGAGCCAGGAGCAGACCCTCAGCCGCAAGGTGCGGGAGTTCTTCATCACCCTGAAGATCAACCAGAAGCTGGACAAGCCCGAGATCCTCAAGGGCTACCTGAACACCAGCTGGTTCGGCCGCGGCGCCAACGGCGCCCAGGCCGCCGCCCAGGCGTACTACGGGATCAACGCCAAGGATCTGGACGTCTGCCAGAGCGCCATGCTGGCCGGCCTGCTCAAGGGCGCGGCGTACTACGACCCGACCAACCCGGCGAACAAGGAGCGGGCCGAGGGGCGGTGGGCCTGGATCCTCGACCAGATGGTGAAGACCAAGGCGATCACCGCGGAGGACCGGGCCAAGTGCACCACGTTCCCGGCCCCGGTCCCGCTGAAGCCCAGCACCAACATGAACGGTGAGATCAGCTACCTGGTCGACACCGCCAACAAGTACGTCCTGAACAACGACAAGTCGATCACCCAGCAGGTGATCGACAAGGGCGGCCTGAAGATCTACACGACCTTCGAGAAGGACAAGGTCGACGCCCTGAAGAAGGCCGTGGACGACGTCAAGGCGGAGAACCTCAACCCGCAGAAGCGGCCGGACAACGACACCAACATCCAGTTCGGCTCCGCCAGCATCCGCCCCTCCGACGGCGCGATCATCGCCCTCTACGGCGGTGACGGCGTGGAGAACGGCCACTTCGACAACAACGCCGACGCCACCGGCGTCCAGGTCGGCTCGACCTTCAAGCCCTTCGTACTGGCCACCGCCATGCAGGTCGGCGTGCAGACCGCGAAGGAGGACGGCAAGCCGAAGCGGATCAACGCCGACAGCCGCTACCTGGCCGACGACCTCTCCGAGATCCGCAAGCCGGACGGCTCGCTGGTGATCGGCGACGACGGCAAGCCGTACAAGCAGAAGAACGAGGACACCAGCAAGCACGGCTACGTCTCGCTGCGGCAGGCCATGCAGTTCTCGTACAACGTGCCCTTCGTCCAGCTCAACCAGGACGTGGGCGGCCAGAACGTGGCCGACATCGCGGTGCAGATGGGCGTCAAGAAGGACAGCCTCGCCGACCCGAAGACCGCCACCTTCCCGCTCGGCACCTCCACCATCAGCCCGATCCGGATGGCCACCGCCTACGGGACCCTGGCGGCCAGCGGCAAGGAGTCCGAGCCGTACTCGGTCACCAAGGTCGAGGTGGACGGCAAGGAGCGCCCGGGCTTCGGCAAGAAGGAGGCCAAGGTCGCGCTGGAGCCGACCGTCGCCGACAACGTCACCGACGTCCTGGTGAACGTGGCGGCGAAGGGCACCGGTACCAAGACCCTCGCGCTGGGCCGCCCGGTGGCGGGCAAGACCGGTACCACCGACCAGAACAAGTCGGCCTGGTGGGTCGGCTACACGCCGCAGCTGGTGACCAGCGTCGCGATGTGGCGCGAGGACCCGAGCAAGCACGAGCGGCAGTCGCTCAACGGCACCGGCGGCAAGGCGTCCATCCACGGTGGTGACATCCCGACGGACGTCTTCACCCGGTACATGAAGGTCGCGCTGGCCAACGAGAAGGTGCTCGACTTCCCGAGCCCGCAGCCGGTCGGCTCCGAGGTCGACTCCTCGGGCGCGCCGTCCACGCCCACGGCCGCGCCGACGCCGACGATGACCGACAGCCCGTCGGCCCCGACGCAGACCCAGCAGCCGACGCAGCCCGCCCCGCCGCAGCCGACCCAGACCCCGACCTGCGTGCCGGGCGTGGACTGCCCCGGCGACCAGCAGCCGACCCCGACGAAGACCAAGACCCCGCACCCGACCAACACCTGTCTGCTGGGCCTGCCCGGCTGCCAGACGCAGCAGCCGACACCCACGGACACGACGACACCGGGAGGCGGCGGCAAACCGACCGGAAAGCCGACGCAGACCACGCCTCCCCCCGCCCCACCAGGGGTCGCCGGGCAGTAGCCCGGGCGAGACGTCGGAACGGCGGTGGCGGTCCTCCTCGGAGGGCCGCCACCGCCGTTTTCGTCACGCTTCGCGGCCCGGCCGCCCCCGGATCGCCGCAGACCGTTGCGGGGTCCTCCTCGTCCCGGCGCGGACGGTGCGGCAGGATGTCCGGCATGACGTCGAGCGATCGTGACGAATCCGCCGCCCCGGTCGGGCCCGGCGCCGCCGCAGGGCCCGCCCCGGCAGCCGTCGCCACGGCCGCGCCGCCCGCCAACACCGTGGTCGTCCCGGCCGACGAGGACCCGGTGGCGGCGGCCGGCAGCGAGGTGATCGGCGGGCCGCCCGGCCGCCGGGCGCTGCTCGGCGTCTCCTGGTGGATCCCGGCGCGCTTCCTGGCGCTCGCCGTGATCGTGGTCTCGGTGCTCGGCATGGTGCAGAAGGTGCCCTGCTACGAGCAGGCCTGGTTCCAGCCGGGCTCGCCGCAGTACATCCACGCCTGCTACAGCGACATCCCGCACCTGTTCTCCGGACGCGGCTTCGCCGCCGGGCTGCACCCGTACGTGGACCGCATCCCGGGCTCCTCGGGGGACCTGCAGTACCTCGAGTACCCGGTGCTGACCGGTCTGTTCATGCAGGTCGCGGCCTGGCTGACGCCCGGCGGGGGCGACCAGCAGAGCCAGGAGCAGTGGTTCTGGGCGGTCAACGCCGGGCTGCTGATGGCCTGCGCGGTGGTCGCGGTGGTCGCGCTCACCCGCACCCACCGCCGCCGCCCCTGGGACGCGCTGCTGTTCGCGCTGGCGCCCGTCCTGCTGCTCAACGGCACCGTCAACTGGGACCTGCTCGCGGTCGCGCTGGCCGCCGTGGCGATGGCCTGGTGGGCGAGCTCGCGGCCGGGCTGGGCCGGCGTCTTCATCGGCCTGGCCACCGCCGCCAAGCTCTACCCGCTGCTGCTGATCGGCCCGCTGCTGGTGCTCTGCTGGCGGGCCGGCAAGTGGCGCGAGTTCCGGCTGGCGCTGGGCGGCGCGGTGGGCTCCTGGCTGGTGGTCAACCTGCCGATCATGATCGCCAACTGGCAGGGCTGGTCGACCTTCTACGTGTTCAGCAAGCACCGCGGCGAGGACTACGGCTCGGTCTGGCTGATCCTCATGCAGACCCGCGGCGTCGGGCTGGCCGACCTCGACGTCTACATCGGCGCGCTGATGGTGCTGGGCTGCCTGGCCATAGCGTGGCTCGGCTTCTCCGCGCCGCGCCGCCCGCGCTTCGCGCAGCTGGCCTTCCTGGTCGTCGCGCTGTTCGTCCTGGTCAACAAGGTGTACTCGCCGCAGTACGCGCTCTGGCTGCTGCCGCTCGCGGTGCTGGCCCGGCCGCGCTGGCGGGACTTCCTGATCTGGCAGGCCTGCGAGGTGCTCTACACCCTGGGCATCTGGTCCCACCTGGGCTTCGTCACCGGGCCCAAGCAGCACGGGATCGGCGAGGCCTGGTACCACTTCGCGATCGGACTGCACCTGATCGGCACGCTCTACCTGGTCACCCTCGTGGTCCGCGACGTGCTGTACCCGGACCGCGACCCGGTCCGCTGGGACGGCAGCGACGACCCCTCCGGCGGGGTGCTGGACCGCGCCCCGGACGTCTTCGTGCTGGGCACCGCCCGGCGGCTGCGCGAGGAGGAGAGCTACGCCGCCTACGCGCCGGCCGGCCCCGAGCAGTGGCTGGGTGAGCCGGAACTGCTGGAGCCGGCCGAGAAGCCGTAGCGCGGGCGGGCCGAACGGCCGCGCCGAGCGCCCGGGGAGCGTCTAGCGGTCCACCACGCGGTCGAAGTGCGTGGTGGTGTGGCGGACCTGGAGACCGAGCTCGTCGCCGATCACCGGGGCCTTGGTCTCGCCGTCCAGGAACAGCAGCGAGACCTGCATGTGCGGCGGCTCGGCGAACCAGAGCTGCTTGCCGGCCCAGTGGAACGGCGACTTGGTCTTGTTGACGGTCGCCAGCCCGGCCCGGGCGATGCCCTTGGCCCGCGCGCCCATGCTCTGCACGTACTTGGGCGCCTCCAGGCCGATGCCGTGCGCGGTGCCGCCGGCGACCACCAGGATGTGGCCGTCGGCCGGCGCCGGGTGCTGGCGGTAGCCGTAGCGGTCGCCCTTCTTCACCGGGGTGACGTCCAGGACGGTGGCCCGGACCTCCAGCGCGGCGTGGTCGCCCAGCCAGAGCCGGGTGCCGATCCGGGCCCGGAAGACCGTCCCCGGGTAGCGCTGGGTCAGCTGCTCCATGCCGGCCGCGCCGAGGTGGCTGACGAACACGGTGTGCACCGGGATGCCGGCCGCGCGGGCGGTGTCCACCCAGTACGCGACCTCCTCGACCGGGCTGGAGCCGTCCGGCCGGTCCATCGGCAGGTGCAGCGCCAGGCCCTCGAAGGCGACGCCCTCCAGCTCGGCGGCGACGGTGCGCAGGTCGTCGGCGCTCACGCCGTGCCGGCGCATGGTGGTCATGCACTCCAGCACCACCCGGGCGCCGTGCAGCGCCCGCAGCGCGTCCACGCTCGCCACCGTGCGGATCACGCGGGCGTGCGGCAGCGGGAGGACCTCCTCGCCGACCCGGTACGGGGTGAGCACCAGCAGCTCACCGCCGTACCACTCGGCGGCGTCGGCCGCCTCGTACGCGGTACCGACGGCGAGCACACCGGTGCCCAGCAGCGTCGCCTCCTCGGCCAGCCGGTGGTTGCCCAGGCCGTAGCCGTTCCCCTTGGCGACCGGCACCAGGCCGGGGAACTCGGCGAGGACGGAGCGCTGGTGGGTGCGCCAGCGTTCGGTGTCGAGGTAGAGCGACAGCGTCATCGGAGCAGCCTCCTCAGCGGCGGGACATGTAGAGGTCGAGGGCCTTGTGCAGCAGCTTGTTGAGCGGGAAGTCCCACTCGCCGAGGTACTCGGCCGCCTGCCCGCCGGTGCCGACCTTGAACTGGATCAGACCGAACAGGTGGTCGTTCTCGTCCAGGGTGTCACTGATGCCGCGCAGGTCGTACACGCCGCCGCCGAGGGCGTAGGCGTCGCGCATCATCCGCCACTGGATCGCGTTCGACGGCTTGACCTCGCGCTTGTGGTTGGCCGAGGCGCCGTAGGAGTACCAGACGTGCTCGCCGACCACGAGCATCGTGGTCGCGGCCAGCGGCTCGCCCTCGTGGTAGGCGATGTAGAGCCGCATGCGGTTCGGGTCCTCGGCGGTGAGGGCCTTCCACATCCGCTGGAAGTACGACAGCGGGCGCGGGGTGAAGTGGTCGCGCTCGGCGGTGACCAGGTAGAGCTGGTGGAAGATCGGCAGCTCGTCGTAGCCGCCCTGGAACACCTCGACGCCGCTCTTCTCGGCCTTCTTGATGTTGCGGCGCCACAGCTGGTTGAAGTTCTTGTGGATGTCGTCCAGCGAGCGGTTGGCCAGCGGCACCTGGAAGACGTAGCGGGGCTGGACGTCGCCGAAGCCGGCGCCGCCGTCCTCGCCCTGCAGCCAGCCGGCCTTGCGCAGCCGGTCGGCCACCTCGAAGGCGCGGGCCTCGTACCAGTCGGCCTCGACGTCGCGCAGCCGCTTGGCCTGCTTGGCGGCGATGGCCTCCTTGATGGTGGGGGCGTTCCAGCGGCGGATGACCACCGGCGGACCCATCTTCACGGAGAACGCGCCCTGCGACTTCAGGTGCGCCAGCATCGGGGAGAGCCAGCGGTCCAGGTCCCGGTCGAACCAGTCGATGACCGGGCCCTCGGGCAGGTAGGCGAGGTAGCGCTTGAGCTTGGGCAGCTGGCGGTAGAGCACCAGGCCGGCGCCGACGAGCTGGTCGGCGTCGTCGAACCAGCCGATCGACTCGGACCGCCACTCGGCCTTCACGTCGCCCCACGACGGCACCTGCATGTGGCTGGCCGAGGCGCGGCTCCTGATGAAGGCGAGGTGCTCCTCGCGGGTGATCGTCCTCAGGCGCAGGCTCATTGCTCGGTGCTCCTCGTCGGTCGGGCTGCGGTGGGCCCCGGGTTCTCGGGCTGACCTTATCGTCCGGGGCCCGGGCGCCCGTTCCGGGCGGGCACGACGGTGCCCCCGTCGCGTACCTGTCTTCCAGCAGATACGCGGCGGGGGCGCCGAGGGTTCCGGAGTGGCCCGGTTAGGCCCTGGTTCAGCCCCAGAGGCCGCCGCGGGCGATGCCGAGGTAGAAGCCGATCGCGGACGCGCCGAGCGTGATCATCAGGACGAAGCGCTCGGCGGTGGTCACCGAGACGAACATGCCCCAGAACCCCGTGACGATGCCGGCCAGGCCGGTCCACGAGGTCAGCAGATGCAGGTTGTAGAAGAACGAGGTGGTGAAGGCGATCACGCCCAGGACGGCGGTCAGCGCCACCAGGGTGTTCTCGCGGGGGTGCGGGTGGCCGTCGGTGTTCAGCGTGAGCGCGGGCATGCGGTGGACGGACTGGGCCATGGGTCCCACCTCCAGGCGTGGAGACGAACGGGCAGGAATCCCGTTCCGTCCAGATTGCGGCGGTTGGGTCCGTCTCACAACCCCTATGCGTTTTGTTCGGCCGTACGGGTGCGGGTAGGCTGTGCCGTCTGCACTGGTGTAGTTGTGCCCCCTTGCGCCCTCTTACGGGGCCGCCCCCCGATCGGGTGGTGCGGGGCCTGACTGTCGGACCCTGCCGCTACGGTGGGCCGGAGTCGTCACCGCACCGGTGCCGACGCTACGCACAACCCTCCTGCCACGGAGAGACCGTGGCCGCTGAGTCCAAAGGAGGTGGGTTACCCATGCGTCACTACGAGGTGATGGTCATCCTCGACCCCTCGGTCGAGGAGCGCGCTGTCTCCCCCCTGATCGAGAACTTCCTCACCGTCGTCCGCAACGCGGGCGGCAAGGTGGAGAAGGTCGACACCTGGGGTCGTCGCCGTCTGGCTTACGAGATCAACAAGCAGTCCGAGGGCATCTACTCGGTCATCGACCTCAAGGCCACGCCTGAGGTCGTCAAGGAGCTCGACCGCCAGATGGGCCTGAGCGAGTCGGTTCTGCGGACCAAGGTCCTGCGCCCGGACACCCACTGAGCCACCTCTGAGGCCTTCGGGTCTCGGGTAGCTCGCGACCGTTGTTTCACGTGAAACAGCGGTGAACGGACATCTTCCCGAGAGGTCATCACCACCATGGCAGGCGAGACCGTCATCACCCTCGTCGGCAATCTCGTCGACGACCCCGAGCTGCGCTTCACCCCGTCGGGTGCGGCGGTCGCGAAGTTCCGCATCGCGTCCACCCCCCGCACCTTCGACCGTCAGACGAACGAGTGGAAGGACGGCGAGAGCCTCTTCCTCACGTGCAACGTCTGGCGGCAGCCGGCGGAGAACGTGGCCGAGTCGCTGCAGCGCGGCATGCGCGTCATCGTGCAGGGCCGACTGCGCCAGCGGTCTTACGAGACCAAGGAAGGCGAGAAGCGGACGGTCTTCGAGGTCGAGGTCGACGAGGTCGGCCCGAGCCTGCGCTCGGCGACCGCCAAGGTCACCCGGGCCAACCGGTCCGGCGCTCCCGGCGGCGGCTTCGGCGGCCAGCAGGGCGGCGGCGGCCAGGGCGGCGGTGGCGGCAACTGGGGCGGCGGTGGCGGCCAGCAGGGCGGCAACTGGGGTGGAAACTCCGGCGGCCAGTCCGGCCCCTCCGAGGACCCCTGGGCCTCCAGCGCCCCGTCCGGTGGAAACCAGGGCGGCGGCTGGGGTGCCCCGTCCGGTGGTGGCAACGGCTACTCGGAAGAGCCCCCGTTCTAAGAGCTGACAGATTTCGTGCGGCCCGGCCGCGGCGTCCCCGGACGCCCGCCGGGCCGTGAACCCCAAATGGAGCACACAATGGCGAAGCCGCCTGCTCGCAAGCCGAAGAAGAAGGTTTGCGTCTTCTGCAAGGACAAGGTCAACTACGTTGACTACAAGGACACGAACCTGCTGCGGAAGTACATCTCCGACCGCGGCAAGATCCGTGCCCGCCGGGTCACCGGCAACTGCACCCAGCACCAGCGTGACGTCGCCACGGCCGTGAAGAACAGCCGTGAGATGGCGCTGCTGCCCTACACCAGCACCGCGCGCTAAGAGAGGGTGACCAAGTAATGAAGATCATCCTCACGCACGAGGTGCCGGGTCTCGGCTCCGCCGGCGAGGTCGTCGAGGTCAAGGACGGCTACGCCCGCAACTTCCTGGTCCCGCGTGGCTTCGCCATCCGCTGGACCAAGGGTGGTCAGAAGGACGTCGACGCCATCCGTCGCGCCCGGAAGATCCACGCCATCCAGACCCTCGAGGCCGCCAACGAGGTCAAGGGTCAGCTCGAGGGCGTCCAGGTCAAGCTGGCCGTCCGCTCGGGTGACGCCGGCCGTCTGTTCGGCTCGGTGACCCAGGCCGACGTCGTCGCCGCCATCAAGGCCGCCGGCGGCCCGGCGGTCGACAAGCGCGCCGTCGCGATCGCCTCGCCGATCAAGACCGTGGGCACCCACAAGGTCTCGGTCAAGCTGCACTCCGACGTCCAGGCCAACCTGGACATCGCGGTCGTCGCTGCCTGAGTTCCGTAGCAGTGGCCTGAGGGCCGGGCTCCTCCGGGAGCCCGGCCCTCGGTCTTTTCCGGCGCGGTCCGTCTTTCCAGGCGCCGTCCGCCTCCCCCCCCCCGGGGGGGCGGGGCTACCCGCGCACGGCCCCGGTGACCAGCCACTTGCCGCCGCGGGCGCGTCCGACCAGGAAGGCGGCGCGGACCAGCATGAAGAGGTTCATCGCCCACCAGAGCCCGGCCAGCCCGGCGCCGGTGGCCGGCACCGCGAAGGCCGCCGGGGCGAACACCGCCAGGGTCGCGAGCGCCGCCCAGGCCAGGTACGGGCCGTCCCCGGCACCCATCAGCACCCCGTCCAGCACGAAGACCAGGCCGGAGACCGGCTGGCTGAGCGCGAGCAGCAGCAGGGCGGTGTCCAGCTGGGCCCGCACGGCCGGATCGGGCGTGAACAGCGGGACGTACAGCGGGCGGGCGGCGACCACCAGCAGGCCGAGCACCACCCCCGAGCCGATTCCCCACTGGACCATCCGCCGGGTGGCGGCCCTGGCGCCCGGGACGTCCGAGGCGCCCAGGTAGCGGCCGATGATGGCCTGGCCGGCGATCGCGATGGCGTCCAGTGCGAAGGCCAGGAAGCTGAACAGCGTCATGGTGATCTGGTGCGCGGCGACCTGGTCGTCGCCCAGCCGGGCGGCCACCGCGGTGGCGATCATCAGCACCGCGCGCAGGCTGATCGTCCGGACCAGCAGCGGGCCGCCGGCCCTGGCGCAGGCCCGGATGCCCGTCGCGTCCGGCCGCAGCGAGGCCCGCTCCCGGCGGGCGCCGCGGACCACCACGACCAGGTAGACGGCGGCCATCCCGGTCTGCGCGAGCACGGTGCCCCAGGCCGAGCCGGCCACCCCGAGCCCGGCGCCGTACACCAGACCGACGTTCAGGCCGATGTTGGCGGTGAAGCCCGCGACGGCCACCAGCAGGGGCGTACGGGTGTCCTGGAGGCCGCGCAGCACGCCGGTGGCGGCCAGCACCATCAGCATCGCCGGGATGCCCAGGGCGCTGATCCGCAGGTACGTCACCGCGTAGGGCGCGGCGGTCGGCGAGGCGCCCAGCAGGTCGGCCACCAGGGGTGCCGCCAGCAGGGTCAGCAGGACCACCGGGACGGCCAGGCCGAGGGCGAGCCAGATGCCGTCGACGCCCTGCTGCACGGCGCCCCGGCGGTCCCCGGCGCCGATCCGGCGGGCGACCGCCGCGGTGGTGGCGTAGGCGAGGAAGACGAAGACGCCGGTCGCGGTGGTGAGCGCGGCGGAGGCGACGCCGACCCCGGCCAGCTGGGGGGTGCCGAGGTGGCCGACGATCGCCGAGTCGGCCATCAGGAAGAGGGGTTCGGCGACCAGTGCGCCGAAGGCCGGGACGGCCAGGGAGAGGATCTCCCGGTCGTGCCGGCGCCCGGCGCGGGCGGGGGTCGGGGGCGAGGCGGTCATGGGCTCCAGGCTACTCATCCACAGGTAATGGACGTAAGAGGCCTGTGCCTGTTACTCGAAATCTTGAGCGACGCCGTTCGCCCGCTCCGTGCCCACAGCCGTTCGGAGGTGTGTGAAGAATTTCTCATGCACAGGCCCTCAAAGAGGTAATGCCAGGTCAGCAGGTTGACGGTGGATCGATCGTCCGGTTATCCACAGGGGCGTCCACAGGGGTGTCCACAGCTTTGCGGCAGTTCTCCACAGGCCGGGGCCGTTCATCCACACCCCCTGTGGATAACCGCCTTGGCGGGAGGGCGTCCGGCGCCTTAGCGTGGGCCGTCCGCCCGACACTCCCAGCGCCCCGGCGTCCGATTTGTCGGAGCCGTGGCGTACAAAGAGGAGCGGATCCGCTCCACCCAGCCACCGGCAAGGCAAGCTCCAAACTCGCACCACTCGCTGATCGGGGAACACGCGTGACCGGCCCCCAGTACGACGACCACGACGCCCCGCCGCCGGAGGAGGACTGGCAGCCCGCCGAGGACCCCTTCCCGGCCGGCGCCTTCGACGACGCGCCCTTCCCGGACGGCCCCGGTGACCGGCTCCCGGTCTCCCGCGGCCGCGGCGGTCAGGGCGGCAAGGACGGCAAGGGCGGCGGTGGCCGCGACGGCTTCCAGAAGGGTGGCAAGGGCGGCCGGAACGGCTCCGGGGACGGCCAGCGGGACGGCGGCTGGCAGCGCAGGGGCGAGGGCGACGGCGAGGGCGGCGCGGACGGCTTCGAGCGGGTCCCCCCGCAGGACCTCGCGGCCGAGCAGTCCGTCCTCGGCGGCATGCTGCTCTCCAAGGACGCCATCGCCGACGTCGTCGAGGTGCTCAAGCCGGCCGACTACTACCGGCCCGCGCACGAGATGGTCCACGGCGCGATCCTCGACCTGTACGCCCGGGGCGAGCCGGCCGACCCGATCACCGTGGCCGGCGAGCTGACCAAGCGCGGCGAGCTCCAGCGGGTCGGCGGCGCCTCCTACCTGCACACCCTGGTCAACTCCGTCCCGACCGCGGCCAACGCCGAGTACTACGCCCAGATCGTCCACGAGCGCGCCGTGCTGCGCCGCCTGGTCGAGGCGGGCACCCGGATCGCCGGCATGGGCTACGCCGCCGAGGGCGACGTGGACGAGATCGTCAACGCCGCCCAGGCGGAGATCTACGCCGTCACCGAGCAGCGCACCAACGAGGACTACGCGCCGCTCGCCGACATCATGGAGGGCGCCCTCGACGAGATCGAGGCGATCGGCTCCCGCAACGGCCAGATGTCCGGCGTCCCGACCGGCTTCGCCGACTTCGACGCGCTCACCAACGGCCTGCACCCCGGCCAGATGATCGTCATCGCCGCCCGTCCCGCGATGGGCAAGTCCACCCTCGCGCTGGACTTCGCGCGGGCCTGCTCGATCCACCACAAGCTGCCGAGCGTGATCTTCTCGCTCGAAATGGGGCGCAACGAGATCGCCATGCGTCTGCTCTCCGCCGAGGCCCGGGTCGCGCTGCACCACATGCGCTCCGGGAACATGACGGACGACGACTGGACCCGGGTCGCCCGCCGGATGCCCGACGTCAGCGAGGCGCCGCTGTTCATCGACGACTCGCCGAACCTGTCGATGATGGAGATCCGCGCCAAGTGCCGTCGGCTCAAGCAGCGCAACGACATCAAGCTGGTCGTCATCGACTACCTCCAGCTGATGCAGTCCGGCGGCTCCCGCCGGGCCGAGAACCGTCAGCAGGAGGTCTCGGACATGTCCCGTAACCTCAAGCTGCTGGCCAAGGAGCTGGAAGTGCCGGTCATCGCGCTCTCCCAGCTGAACCGTGGCCCCGAGCAGCGCACCGACAAGCGGCCGATGGTCTCCGACCTGCGCGAGTCCGGCTCGATCGAGCAGGACGCCGACATGGTCATCCTGCTGCACCGCGAGGACGCCTACGAGAAGGAGTCCCCGCGCGCGGGCGAGGCCGACCTGATCGTCGCCAAGCACCGTAACGGTCCGACCGCGACCATCACGGTGGCCTTCCAGGGCCACTACTCGCGCTTCGTCGACATGACCCGGGACTGACCCCGTCGGCCGCCCGCGCGGCCGCCCCCGTCGGGGGTCGGACGGCGCGATCGGACGGCGCGGTCGGACGGGGCGGTCAGACGGTGACGGTGGCCCGGAAGAGCGTGGCGCCGGTGCCGGAGAGCCGGGTCGGGGCGCCGGTGGCGGGGAGGAAGGCGGACTGGCCGCGGGCGAGGTCCAGGACGGTGCCGTCGGCCGCGGTCAGCCGGGCGGAGCCCTCGGTGCAGAGCAGGATCTGCGGGGTGCGGCCGTCGACCGCGCGCTCGACGCCGTCCAGGGTGAAGCGGGACAGCCGGAACTCGTCGATCGGGACGGGGTAGAGCTCCTCGCCCGGGGTGGCGTCCACCGGGACGGGGGCCTGCACCCCGGGGGCGGCGGACTCGAAGAGCACGACCTCCAGCAGCTCCGGCACGTCGATGTGCTTCGGGGTGAGGCCGGCCCGCAGCACGTTGTCGGAGTTGGACTGCAGCTCGACGCAGACGCCGGACAGGTAGGCGTGCGGCACCCCGGCGCCCAGGTAGAGCGCCTCGCCGGCGCGCAGCTTGAAGCGGTTGAGCAGCATGCCGGCGATCAGGCCGCGGTCGTCCGGGAAGTCCTTGGCGATCCGGGCGTACGGGGCGTAGTACCAGTCCGGATCGCCGGTGTCGTGCTCGGCCAGCGCCGCGGCGGTCGCCCCGACGGTCTGCCGGGCGGTCTCGTCGTCCATGGTGAGGATCGCGGCCAGGGTGCCGCGCAGCGCCTCGGTCTCGTCCTCGACGCCCAGCAGGTCGATCAGCGGGTCCAGCTCGGGCAGTCCGAGCCGGGCCATCAGCTCGGCCGCCTCACCGGGCCGCCGGAAGCCGCAGAGGCCCTCGAACTCGCTGAGCGCGCAGACCATTTCGGGCTTGTGGTTGGCGTCGCGGTAGCTGCGCTCGGGGGCGTCCAGCGGGATGCCGAGGGCGTTCTCGGCGGCGAAGCCGGCGCGGGCCTGCGCGATCGTGGGGTGGGCCTGGAGCGACAGCGGGGTGCCCACGGCGAGGACCTTGAGGAGGAACGGCAGGGTCGGGCCGAACCGGGCCACGCTCGCGGCGCCCAGCTCGCCCTCGGGGTCGGCCGTGATCAGGTCGTCCAGCCGGCGCGGGCCCTCCCCGCGGTCGGCGCGGGACGGGTCGCCGGGGTGGGCGCCCATCCACAGCTCGGCCTGCGGTTCACCGGTCGGCTGCTGTCCGAGCAGCTCGGGCAGGGCCGTGAGCGACCCCCAGGCGTACGGGCGGACGGTGTTGACGAGCCTGTCCATGCGCGCGGTCCTACTCCTTCGCTGTCTGGCGGGTGTGCCGGATCGCCGGGGGCGGGCCCGGCGGTGCGGGCGGCCCGGGCACGGGCAAGGGCATCGACCCTAGCCGACCGGTGTCACCCACGGGGAAACGGTGGGCATCCGGTGGGAGTGCCATGGTCGGACCGGTGGTTCCCGGGCTCGGTAGTAGGATGCCAGGACGCAGTAGTCTCCGCCCTGCGCGCAGTTCCCCACCGTGGTCACCCCGTCGGAGGGCTGCCGGTGGAGCCGCGTTCCAGCGTGCGGGCGACGGTGTTCTGAGATTCCCCGCCATCGGCCGAGAGGTTTGTACGTGACCGTGAACCAGCAGAGTTTTGCTGATCTCGGCAGGGTCCTGGTGATCATCCCGACCTACAACGAGGCGGAGAACGTCGAGCGGATCGTCGGCCGGGTCCGTGCCGCGGTGCCCGAGGCCCACGTGCTGGTCGCCGACGACAACAGCCCCGACGGCACCGGCGACCTGGCCGACAAGCTGGCCGTCGAGGACGCCCACGTGCACGTCATGCACCGCAAGGGCAAGGAGGGCCTGGGCGCCGCCTACCTCGCGGGCTTCCGCTGGGGCATCGACAACGGCTACGACGTCCTGGTCGAGATGGACGCCGACGGCTCGCACCAGCCCGAGGAACTGGACCGGCTGCTGGGTGCGCTGCGCGGCGCCGACCTGGTGCTGGGCTCGCGCTGGGTGCCGGGCGGCCGGGTGGTGAACTGGCCGAAGTCGCGCCTGCTGCTCTCGCGCGGCGGCTCGACCTACTCGCGGCTGATGCTGGGCGTGCCGATCAAGGACGTCACCGGCGGCTACCGGGCGTTCCGCAAGGAGACCCTGCTGGGCCTGGGCATGGACGAGGTCGCCTCGGCCGGGTACTGCTTCCAGGTCGACCTGGCCTGGCGCACGGTGAAGGCCGGGTTCAAGGTCGCCGAGGTGCCGATCACCTTCGTCGAGCGCGAGCTGGGCGCGTCCAAGATGAGCCGCAGCATCGTGGTCGAGGCGCTGTGGCGGGTGACCTCGTGGGGTCTGTCCGACCGGCTGGCCCGGCTGCGCGGCGCGAAGCAGCGCTGAATTCGCTTGTGGTGAAGGGCCCGTCCGCTGGTGACAGCGGGCGGGCCCTTTCGCATGCCGGGAGGCGTTTCCGGGCTCAGCAGCCGCCGCTCTTGAGGGCGCTCTCCGGAAGGTAGCGGTCGGCCCAGACGGCCAGTTCGTTCAGCGCGGGCTTGAGCGCGACGCCGCCCTCGGTGAGCCGGTAGCTGACCCGCAGCGGCGGGCCGGCGTCGACCTCGCGGACCACCATCCCGGCCTCGGCCAGCTCGGTGAGCCGGTCGGAGAGCATCCGCTCGCTGATGCCCGGGACGGCGCGGCGCAGCTCGGAGAAGTAGGCCTGGCCGCCGTTGTTGAGCACGGCCAGCAGCATGCCGGTCCAGCGCTTGCCGAGCAGGGTGAACACCCGGCCGAGGGCCAGGTCGGTGTTCTGGCACGGGTTCTGGGCCCCGGCGGCGCACGCGTCGAGGGCGTTCGGGGCTCCGTCGGTCACTACCTCGTGCTGGGCCATGGATCCAGCGTACTAGACCGGTCACTAGTGACTGCAGAAAAGTAAGCTGCTACGGTACTTTCAGTTGCAGCGAAAACAGCAGCTACTAATCCTCCGGAGGTCCCGCCATGCCCACGCTCCTGCACATCGACTCCTCCGCGGTCACCGACGGCTCCGTCTCCCGCGAGGTCACCGCCGCCTACCGGGCCGCCTGGCAGGCCGAGCACCCCGAGGGCACGGTGATCTACCGCGACCTCGCCACCGACCCGATCCCGCACCTGGACGCGCACGGCATCGCCGCCGGCTTCGCCCCCGCCGAGGCGCACAGCGCCGAACAGGCCGCCGCCTTCGTGCTGCGCGAGGAGCTGATGGCCGAGCTGGAGACCGCCGACGCGGTGCTGATCGGCGCCCCGATGTACAACTTCACGATCCCGTCGACCCTCAAGGCCTGGCTGGACCAGGTGATCCTGATGGGCCGCACCGCCGGCGAGGCGCCGTCCGCCAAGGGCACCCCGGTCACCGTGGTCGCCTCCCGCGGCGGCTCGTACGCGCCCGGCGCCCCGCGCGAGCCGTTCGAGTTCGTCACCACCTACCTGGAGAAGGTGCTGGCCGGCGGACTCGGGCTGGAGGTCGACTTCATCGTCCCGGAGCTCACCCTCGCGGCGAGCGTCCCGGCGCTGGCCGAGTTCATCCCGAACGCCGCCGAGTCCAAGGCCCGGGCCCTGGAGCAGGCCGCCCAGCGGGCCAAGGAGATCGCCGCCCGGGTCGCGGTGTGACCTGAGCCGGAAGGCGCGCCCCGCCGGGCGCGCCTTCCGCGCAATCGGGCGCCGGTGCTCCCATGCTGTAGGGCGCAGGAAGACCGACCGCCTACCAGAGGGAGCAAGCCCGTGACGTCGTCCCCGCCCGAGGAGAGCGCCGGCGCGGAGCGAGTGGACGGCTCACCGGCCGCCGTCCCGGAGGGCGAACGCCCCGCCCGGCCGCTGGAGGTCGCCGTCTTCACCGGCCCCGAGTCGGCCTTCTTCGCCACCTCCGCGCTGATCCTCGGCGAGCGGACCGCCATCCTGGTGGACGCCCAGCTCACCCGCAGCGCCGGGCGCGAACTCGCCGAATGGGTCGCGGGCAAGGGCCGCCGGCTGCTCGCCATCGTGGTCACCCACCAGCACCCCGACCACTACTTCGGCGCCGAGGAGGTGCTGAAGCTCTTCCCCGACGCCCAGCTGCTCGCCGCGCCCGCCGTGGTCGAGGGCATCCGGCGCACCGCCGCCGCCAAGGTCGCGCAGTGGAAGCCGGTGTACGGCGACGACATCCCGGACCACCCGCTGATCCCCGCCCCGCTGCTGCCCCAGCCGCTCATGCTGGACCGCCAGGTGATCCCCGTCCTGCTGCTCGGCCAGGCCGACTGCGGGAACTCCACCGTCGTCCACGTGCCGAGCAGCCGGACCGTGATCGCCGGGGACTTCGCCTACAACGGCTGCCACGTCTGGACGGCCGACACCACCCCCGCCCAGCGCACCACCTGGGGGCACAACCTCGGCCGGATCGCCGACCTCGGCGCGGACCGGGTGATCGCCGGGCACCGGGCCCCCGGGCAGGGCGACGACGCCGCCCGGGTGCTCGCCTTCACCGGCGAGTACCTGCGGGACTTCGACCGGGCGCTGGCCCGGCACCGTGACGACCCGGAAGCGCTGGTCACCGCCATGAACGAGCGGTACGGCGAGCTGACCCTGCCGGCCATCCTCGAACTCGGCGCGGCGGCCAACACCGCCCGGGCGGCGGCGGAGGGGGAGGACACCGTCGAGGCGGAGATCATCGACGCGGAGATCGTCGAGGACGACCAGGACGAGTAGTTCCCGCGGGCTCGGCCCTGCGGAGAGGTTCTGCGGTGTGGCCACCCGGCGGGCTCCGCCGTGCCAGGGACGATACTGGCCGCATGACGCCGTACGACGTGATCGTCCCGGCGGGCGGGGCCGCACGGCGCCTCGGCGGGGCCGACAAGCCCGGACTGACCGTCGGCGAGACGACCCTGCTCGACCGGGTGCTCGCCGCCTGCGCGGACGCCCGCACCACCGTCGTGGTCGGCCCGGCCCGGCCGACCACCCGCACCGGGGTGCGCTGGACCAGGGAGCAGCCGCCCGGCGGCGGACCGGTCGCCGCCGTCGCGGCCGGGCTCGACCTCGTCACCGCGGACACCGTGCTGCTGCTCGCCGCCGACCTGCCGTTCCTGGACCGGCGGACGGTACGGCGGCTCGCCGCCGCCTTGGAGGAGGCCGGGCCGGCCGTGGACGCCGCCGTCCTGGTCGACGCCGGCGGGCGCGACCAGCCGCTCGCCGCCGCCTACCGCACCGCCCCGCTGCGCGCCGCGCTCACCGCCCTCGGCGACCCGGCCGGGCAGCCGCTGCGCCGCCTGGTCGGCGCACTGGCGCGGCTGCGGGTCGCCGACACCGACAACGTCGCGTACGACTGCGACACCTGGGAGGACCTGGAACAGGCCCGGGAGCGCGACCGGGGTTGACCCTCACCGCAGCCGCCACCGGCCCGTGAGGGAAACGACGCGCCCCGCACACGGGGTGAACACCCCCGGGAAACCGCCGATCAGGCAGCATGGGCGCATGGAGCGCACGCTGGATGACTGGATCGCCGAGGCCAAGGCCGAGCTGGGCATCGACCTGGACGTCGACGTCCGAGGTCTGCTCGACCTGGCCCGGGTGGTCGCGCACGGAGTGGCCCGGCCGGCCGCTCCGCTGACCGCCTTCCTGATCGGCTACGCCGCGGCCCAGCAGGGCGGCGGGCCGGAGGCGGTCGCCGAGGCCTCCCGGCGGACCGAGGCCCTCGCCGAGCGGTGGGTCGCCGCCGACCGGCCGGGCGAGCAGTGAGCGCGGTCGGGCAGACCACCGTGGCCGCCCCGTCCACCGGCCCCGCCGTGGAGACCTGGCCCCGGGCCCGCGAGACCGCGCGCCGGGCCGGACTGCGCCCGCTGCCCGGGACCGGGCTGCCACTGGCCGAAGCGCTCGGGCACACCCTCGCCGAGCCGCTCGCCGCGCTGACCGACCTGCCCGCCTTCGACACCTCCGCGATGGACGGCTGGGCGGTCGCCGGGCCCGGCCCGTGGCGGGTCGCCGGCCGGGTGCTGGCCGGACCGGACGAACCGGCGCCGCTGGCCGACGGCGGCGCCGTGGAGATCGCCACCGGCGCCCGGCTGCCCTCCGGCGCCACCGCCGTCCTGCGCCGCGAGCACGGCCGGACGGACGGCGCGCTGCTCCACGAACACGGGCCCGACCGGTTGACCACCGGCCAGGACGTCCGGCCGCGCGGCCAGGAGTGCCGCCGGGGCGAGGAGTTGCTGCCGGCCGGCACCCCGGTCGGACCGGCCGTGCTCGGCCTGGCCGCCGCCTGCGGCCACGACCGGCTGCTCGTCCGCCGCCGCCCGGTGGTCCAACTGCTCGTCCTGGGCGACGAGTTGCTGGACTCCGGGATCCCCGGCCCGGGCCTGGTCCGGGACGCGCTCGGGCCGCTGCTGCCGCACTGGCTGCGGGCCGCCGGCGCCGAGGTCGGCGAAGTGCGGTACGTGCGCGACGACTTCGGGCTGCTCCGGGACGCGCTGCGGCACTCCACCGCCGACATCGTGGTCACCACCGGCGGGACGGCCGCCGGGCCGGTCGACCACCTGCACCGGGCGCTCGCCGAGGCCGGCGCCCGGCTGCTGGTGGACGGCGTGGCCGTCCGGCCCGGACACCCCATGCTGCTGGCCGAACTCCCCGGCGGGCGCCACCTCGTCGGTCTGCCGGGCAACCCGCTGGCCGCCGTCGCCGGGACGGTCACGCTCGCCCTGCCGCTGCTGCACGCCCGCAGCGGGCGGACCGTCGGCGCCCCCGTCCTCGCACCCGCCGCGGCCGCGCTGCCCGGGCACCCGGCGGACACCCGGCTGCAGCCCGTCCGGCGCACCGCCGGGGGCGTCGTGCCGCTCGCCTTCGACGGGCCCGCGATGCTGCGCGGCCTCGCCCGGGCCGACGCCCTGGCCGTGGTCCCGCCCGGCGGGGCGGCGGCGGGGGAGACGGTCGAGCTGCTGGAGGTGCCGTGAGCGAGCGGGGTGGGGGAGCCGTCGAGGGGTGCGTTTCCGGCGGGGTGGGCATGTGAGCGAGCGGAGCGTGTGCGGCGAGGTGGACGCATGAGTCGGATGCGACGGGCCGGGGCGACCGGGGCGGATCCGTGGTCGGACGGCGGGATCGTGCTGCCCGCCCGCCGGGCCGCGCCCGCCGTGCGGCAGGTCGGCTCGCGGCTGCTGGTGGCGCTCGCCGTCCTGGTCGCCACCACGCTGATCGTCTACCTCGACCGGGACGGCTACAACGACAACGCCGGGGGCGGGGTCAGCTTCCTCGACGCGGCGTACTACGCCACCGTGACGCTCTCCACCACCGGGTACGGCGACATCACGCCGTTCAGCGACGGCGCCCGGATCACCAACATCTTCGTGATCACCCCGCTGCGCGTGGTGTTCCTGATCATCCTGGTCGGCACCACGCTGGAGGTGCTCACCGAACGGACCCGCCTGCAATGGCGGTTGAACCGCTGGAGGTCCACCGTGCACGAGCACACCGTCGTCATCGGGTACGGGACGAAGGGCCGCAGCGCCGTCGACACCCTGCTCGGGCAGGGGGTGAAGAAGGAGGAGATCGTCGTCGTCGACCCGCAGCGCAAGGTGATCGACCAGGCCGCGCAGCAGGGCCTGGTCGGGGTGGTCGGCGACGCCACCCGCACCGACACGCTGGTGCGGGCCGCCCTGCCCGCGGCGGCCCGGGTGGTGGTCGCGCCCGAGCGGGACGACACCGCCGTGCTGATCACCTTGACGGCGCGCCAGCTGAACAAGGGCGCCACCGTGGTCGCCGCCGTACGGGAGGACGAGAACGCCCCGCTGCTGCGGCAGAGCGGTGCCGACGTGGTGGTCACCAGCTCCAGCTCGGCCGGGCGGCTGCTCGGGATGTCGATGCTCAGCCCGCACGCCGGCGCGGTGATGGAGGACCTGCTGACGTACGGCAACGGGCTGGACGTGGTGGAGCGTCCGGTCACCCGGGCCGAGGCCGGGCACAGCCCGCGCGAGTGCGCGGACCTGGTGGTCGCGGTGGTCCGCGGCCGGCGGGTGCTCAACTACACCGAGCCGGAGGCCGCCGTGCTGCAGCTCACCGACCGGGTGATCGTCATCAAGGCGGCCGGCTGACCGGACGGCCGGACCGTGCGGGCGCTGCCCGCGAACCGCCCTGACGCGCAGTAGGTTCGGGGCATGCATGCGATGACGATTCCCGTACCCGGTGGTCCCGAGGCACTGGTGTGGGCCGAGGTGCCCGACCCCGTGCCCGCCGACGGCGAGGTCCTGGTCGAGGTGACGGCCACCGCCGTCAACCGCGCCGACCTGCTCCAGCGGCAGGGCTTCTACAACCCGCCGCCCGGCGCCTCGCCCTACCCCGGGCTGGAGTGCGCCGGGCGGATCGTCGCGCTCGGGGCCGGGGTGTCCGGCTGGGCGGTCGGCGACGAGGTGTGCGCGCTGCTGTCGGGCGGCGGCTACGCCCAGCGGGTCGCGGTGCCGAGCGGGCAGCTGCTGCCGGTGCCCGCGGGGCTGAGCCCGGAGCAGGCCGCGGCGCTGCCGGAGGTCGCCTGCACGGTGTGGTCCAACGTCTTCCTCACCGCGCACCTGCGGCCCGGCGAGACCGTGCTGCTGCACGGCGGCGCGAGCGGCATCGGGACGATGGCGATCCAGCTGGCCAAGGCGGTCGGCGCGCGGGTCGCGGTCACCGCGGGCAGTGCCGAGAAGCTGGCGCGGTGCACCGAGCTGGGGGCGGACATCGTGATCGACTACCGCCGGCAGGACTTCGTCGAGGCGCTCCGCGAGGCCACCGGCGGGGCCGGGGCGGACGTGATCCTGGACATCATGGGCGCCAAGTACCTGCAGCGGAACGTGGACGCGCTGGCGGTCAACGGGCGGCTGGTGATCATCGGGCTGCAGGGCGGGGTGAAGGGCGAGCTGGACCTCAACGCGCTGCTGCGCAAGCGGGCGGCGGTGATCGCCACCAACCTGCGCGGGCGGCCGCTGGCGGAGAAGGCGGCGATCGTGGCGGCGGTGCGGGAGCACGTGTGGCCGCTGGTCGAGTCCGGGGTGGTGAAGCCGGTGGTGGACCGGGTGCTGCCGCTGACCGACGCGGGGGAGGGGCACCGGGTGCTGGAGGCCGGCGAGCAGGTCGGCAAGGTCGTCCTGCGGGCCTGATCGCCGGGCCGGCCCGAGGGGCGGCGCGGTGCGGCGACCGACCGGGTACGTGTCCGAAATGCCTGGATTGTCGGGCCGTGCGACGCTGGTCCGGAGCTGTCCCGCCGCCGACCCCGCCCCCGGGCGCGGGCGGCCGTCGGAAGGACTCCGACCGTGGCCGCATCGCCGCACGCACGCCTCGGGCCGCTGCCCCGGGAGCCGCACCGCCGTCGTACCCGTCGCCACCCGTCCGCCCGCCACCCGCACCCGGGCCGCGCCCAGCGGCTGTTCGCGGCGGCCGTGCTGGGGCTCGCGCTCCCGCTGGCCGCCGCGTCGGCGGCGGCGGCGATGCCCTCGCCCTCGGCGGGGGTCTCGCCCGCTCCCTTCCCCACACCCGCTCCCTTCCCCTCGCCTGCTCCGCCCTCCGCGCCGACGCCCGGCGTCGGGCCGGGCGCGACGGGCGCGGCGGGCGCGGCGGGCGCGGCGAGTACGGGGGGCGCCGCGAGCCCGGCCGGTGCGGAGGAGGCCCCGGCGCACCCGGCCGCGCCCACCCCGGCGGCCGCGCCGCCGCTGCGCCCCGGCCCGCGGTCGCACCAGGACGGCGACTTCCCCCGGGCCCACCGGCACCGCCCGGCGTTGCTGCCGGAGCGTTCCGACGCCGCCGTGGAGCAGGCGCCGGAGCGGGCCCCGGACCAGGCGCCGGAGCAGGCGCCGGAGCAGGCCGTCGACCAGGCGTCCGAGCAGGCCCCGGACCGGGCTGTCGAGAGCGACCCGGACGCCCAGGACCAGGCCGCCGGCGGCGACGCCGTCGCACCGGACGCGGTCACGGCGGCCGCCGGGCCCGTCACGGCCGTCACCGTCCCGATCGTCCTGCCGGCCCGCTGGCAGGACGCCTCCACGACCCAGCTCCCGCTGGGCGCCGGCCTGGGCCTGATCGGCTGCGGCCTGGGGCTGGTCGGCCTGCGGCTGCGGAGGCGCTGAGTCGACGGTGCGGCTGGGCGACGGGGAGTGTGTGACCGGTTCCCCAGGGTGACCGACCGGGTCGCCGGCGCCGTCGGCGGCGGGTGGTGGGGGTGGAGGTTCGGTGCGGGTTCCGTGGGGCGGTCGGCGCGCCCGGCACGGGATCTGAGTACCCGTACGGATTCCCGCGCGGCGCTCGGGGGCGTACCTTCGTGACGGGTGGCGCAGGCCGGCGGGACGAACGGGGGCTTCCGCCCGACCAACCCCAGTGAGAGAGAATGTTGTTCATGACGAATCCGATGAACGAGCGCTCGTCGCGGGAGCCCTACCAGGCCGCCGGCGGGCAGCCGCAGGACGGCCAGAAGGTGCTGATCGTCGGACCGGACGGGCTGCCGGTGGGCCAGGGTTTCGCCGGCCCGATGGGGGACTCGGACGACGACGGCGACATGCCGCGTGAGCTCCCGGTGACCGAGATGGTCGAGCAGCCCGCCAAGGTCATGCGCATCGGCAGCATGATCAAGCAGCTGTTGGAGGAGGTCCGGGCGGCGCCCCTCGACGAGGCGAGCCGGGTCCGGCTGAAGGACATCCACGCGAGCTCGATCAAGGAGCTCGAACTCGGCCTGGCCCCGGAGCTGGTCGCCGAGCTGGAGCGGCTGTCGCTGCCGTTCACCGAGGACACCATCCCGACCGAGGCCGAGCTGCGGATCGCCCAGGCCCAGCTGGTCGGCTGGCTGGAGGGCCTGTTCCACGGCATCCAGACCGCGCTGTTCGCCCAGCAGATGGCGGCGCGGGCCCAGCTGGAGCAGATGCGGCGGGCGCTGCCGCCGGGCCTGCACGGCGGCGACCCGGACGAGGACGAGCCGGGCCAGGGCCGCGGCATCCGCTCCGGCCCGTACCTGTAGCCGCTACTCGCCGGTACCCGCCGGCGGGCCGGGCGGCCCGCCGGACCGGACGTACCACGACCATCCGCCCCGGGCCGTACCGCCGGGATCCGGTGCCGACGGCCCGGACCCAGGACCGGCCCTGGACCGATCACCGTCGGCGCGAGCCGATACCCTGACCCCTGTCGCAGGCCGGTGGATCCGCCGCGACAGGGGTCCGCCAGGCCGGCGGGCCGGGCCCACACGCACGGACGAGACCGAACGTCACGGTGGCGGCAGCACGGCCGCGCCGAGGGGGAGCAGAGGACCATGAGCGAGCACGGCAACGCGGCGGTCGAGGGCTTCTCCCTGGGCAACGGCCGCTATGTGCTGCAGCGGCTGCTGGGCGAGGGCGGCATGGCGTCCGTGCACCTGGCCTACGACAGCGTGCTGGACCGGCAGGTCGCGCTGAAGAGCATGCACAGCGAGCTGGGCCGGGACGACTCGTTCAAGGAGCGGTTCCGCCGCGAGGCCCAGGCGGTGGCCCGGCTGGAGCACCCGAACATCGTCACGGTGTACGACAGCGGCGAGGACATCGCCCCGGACGGCTCCAGCACGCCGTACATCGTCATGCAGCTGATCGACGGCAAGGGCCTGCGCGAGGCGATCAACGAGTCGGTCGCCCAGCACGGCGCGATGCCCGCCGAGGAGGCCCTGAAGGTCACCGTCGGCGTGCTGAACGCGCTGGAGGCCTCGCACGACATGGGCCTGGTGCACCGCGACATCAAGCCCGGCAACGTCATGTTCGACCGCAAGGGCAACGTCAAGGTCATGGACTTCGGCATCGCCCGGGCGCTGGAATCCGGCGTCACGTCGATGACGCAGACCGGCATGGTGGTCGGCACCCCGCAGTACCTCTCGCCCGAGCAGGCGCTCGGCAAGCCGGTGGACGCCCGCTCCGACCTGTACTCGGTCGGCGTGATGCTCTTCGAGATGCTCACCGGCCAGCTGGTCTTCGACGGCGACTCGGCCTTCTCGATCGCCTACAAGCACGTCCAGGAGGAGCCGCCGGCGCCCTCCGCCCTCAACCGCTCGGTCACCCCCGAGCTGGACGCCTTCGTCGCCCAGGCGCTGCGCAAGGACCCGGCGCACCGGTTCCAGAGCGCCGCGGCGATGCGGGACGAGGCGGAGCGGCTGATCCAGGCGGCGAAGGGCGGTGGCAGCGGGCACCAGCTGCAGGCCAGCACCCCGCTGGTGATCAACGAGGGCCCGCGCTCGGTGCACGCCGCCCAGCAGAACCCGCAGACCCCGCCGCCCCAGTACCTGCAGCAGGGCGGGCAGCCGCAGTACCAGACCCCGCCGCCGGCCTACCAGACCCCGCGTCCGCAGGCCCCGCACACGCCGCACCCCCAGTACCTGCAGCAGGGCGGGCAGCCGCAGTACCAGACCCCGCCGCCGGCCTACCAGACCCCGCGTCCGCAGGCCCCGCACACGCCGCACCCCTTCCCCCAGCAGGCGCACACCCCGCCGCCGCAGCCGATGCCGCAGCAGCCGATGCCGCCGTACCAGCAGCCGAAGGCGAGCGGCGGCTGCTCGACGGCCGTGGTCGTGGTCGGGATCATCATCGGCGTGCTGGTGCTCGCCGGCATCATCATCGCGATCGTGGTCAACAACGCCGACAAGAAGACCGGCGGCAAGTTCAGCCACGCCGACCGCCAGGCGAACGTGCTGGTGGTCGACGTCCCGTCCGACCGGAATGGCCTGCTCTGACGGTTTCCGACCGGTTCGGGGGTGGCACGGGTCCGCCCCGGAGGCGGTAGCGTTCGGGGATACGAAAGCGACAGGGCACCGCGATCCGAGCGAACGCCCGGGGCGAGGAGCGATGGCACAGACGCAGCAGCCGGACGACGACGCGGGTGCCCGAGCGGCCGGACGGACCGGCGGGACGCCGAGGCTCCCCGAGCCCGGCAGCGAGGCCGCGACCTCGGCGCTGCCGCCCGCCTTCGGTGGCGGCCCGCACACCCCCGGCCGCGGCACCGCCGCACCGCTGGGCACCGTCGGTGACGGCCGCTACCGGCTGACCCACCGGCTGGGCCGCGGCGGCATGGCCGAGGTGGTCGCCGCCGAGGACGTGCGGCTGGGCCGTACCGTCGCCGTCAAGCTGCTGCGCGGCGAGCTCGCCCAGGACGAAATCGCCCGGCTGCGGTTCACCCGCGAGGCGCACGCCGTCGCGGCGCTGAACCACCACTCGATCGTCTCGGTCTACGACACCGGCGAGGAGTACGTCGGGGACGAGTCCACGCCGTACATCGTGATGGAGCTGGTCGAGGGCCGGACCGTCCGCGAGCTGCTGGCGGACGAGGCCGCGCCGCCGGTCGACCAGGCGCTGATCATCATCGCCGGGGTGCTGGAGGCGCTCGCCTACAGCCACCGGCACGGCATCGTCCACCGCGACATCAAGCCCGCCAACGTGATCATCACCAACAGCGGCGCGGTCAAGGTGATGGACTTCGGCATCGCCCGGGCGCTGACCGGCGGGGCCACCACGATGACCCAGACCGGCATGGTCATGGGCACCCCGCAGTACCTCTCGCCCGAGCAGGCGCTCGGCAAGCCGGTCGACCACCGCTCCGACCTGTACGCGGCCGGCTGCATGCTGTACGAACTGCTCACCCTGCGCCCGCCCTTCACCGGCGACACCCCGCTCTCGGTGGTCTACCAGCACGTCCAGGACATGCCGGTGCCGCCCTCGCAGGCCAACGGCCGGGTGCCGGTCGGCCTCGACGGGCTGGTGCTGCGCTCGCTGGCCAAGAACCCGGACGACCGCTTCCAGGACGCCGACGAGTTCCGCGCCCACGTGCAGCACGCGCTGCGCGAGATGCACGGCGCGGCCGGGGCCGGCTGGGCCGGTGTGCCCGGGATCCCCGGCGACACCGGCGCGACCCAGGTGCTCCGGCCGGACCAGACGGCGGCCACCGCGGCCTTCGGCGTGGTCCGCCCGGGCGACCAGACCTCCGCGCTGCCCTACGGGTCGGGCGACCAGCAGACCCCCTTCACCCCCTACTCGGGCGGTGGCGGTTCGTACGGCGGCGACGACGGTGGTGGCGGCGACGACGGGCACGGCCGGCGGCGCGGGCCGTGGGCCTGGGTGGCCGGCGGCGTCGCGGTGCTGGTCGCGGCCGGGGCCGGCATCGCCTTCGCGCTCAGCGGCACCGACGACGGCGGGAACAAGGACCACGGCGTGCCCTCCACGCCGGCGCCGGTGGTGAGCACGGCCGAGCCGACCACGCCGACCCAGAGCGGTACGACGAGCCCGCCCGCCTCGGTCTCCGGCAGCAGGAAGCCGCAGCAGCCGACCGACACCGGCAACAACAACAGCGGGAACAACTCCGGGAACAGCGGCAACAACACGACGCCGTCGGCGACCACGGGCAAGCACAACACCCCGTCCCCGACCGCGACGACCTCGCCCAGCCACACGACGACGCCCTCCTCGTCGGCGACCGCGACGGGCGGGTCGACGGGCGGGACGACGCCGACCCCGGGCGGCGGGGGCGGCACGCCCACCAACCCGGTGCCGCCGTCCTCCACGAAGGGGCCGATCACACCGCCGCCCCCCGGCGGCTGATCCGGTCAGTTGGCGAAGGCGTCCAGGACCTGCTCGTACTCCTGGCACCACCACGCCAGTTGGCCGGCCGAGGCGGGGTAGAGCGGGTCGGCCCGGTGGTCGGCCCGCTGGTAGCGCCACTGCAGCATCCAGAAGTCGTTCAGCCGTTCCCACCAGACCCGGTGGGCGGCGGCGGCCAGGTGCTCGGCGGTGGCGGCGCCGGAGGCCCGGTAGGCCTGTGAGTAGCGGCGGACCCGGACCAGGTCGAGGACGCCGGACGCCCGGTCGTTGAAGAGCAGTGTCGCGGCCCGGACGGCCTCCTCGGCGCGCGGCTGCGGGCCGAGCTTGTCCCAGTCCAGGACGCCCGTCACCCGGCCGCCCCCCGGGCCCTCGTCGTACAGCAGGTTGAGGCCGTGGAAGTCGCCGTGGGTCCAGCCGGTGGGCGGGGCCGCCTGCGGGGCGGGGCGGCGGTGGGCGTGTTCGGCGAGCAGTTCCAGCCGTTCCGTGAGCCGTTGCTCGACCAGCGCGTCCAGCTCCCCGTACGGGCGGTGCTCGCGGGCGTGCAGCCGCAGGTCGCGGGCGATCCCGGCGCTGTCGGCGGGGTCGGCGCTGCGGTAGCCGGCGGGCGGGTCGACGGGGGCGCAGACGTCGTCGAGGGCGCCGTGCAGGCGGCCGAGCAGCGCGCCGAGCTCCTCGCACCCCGGGAGGTCGAGCTCGGTGCCGTGCCGGTGTCGGCCATCGGTCCACGGGAACAGCGCGAACAGCCGGCCGCCCCAGCCGGCCACCGTGCCGGACCGTTCGGCGCAGGCCAGCGGGGGTGCGACGGGCAGTCCGAGGGTGTTCAGCGCGGCCATCGCGCGGTGGTGGGCGAGGATCTTCGGGCGGCTGGCGGTGGCGGAGTCGACGTAGCACTTCAGGAAGTACGCGCCGGCCTCGGTGGTGACCCGGTAGCCCCGGTTCAACAGGCCTTCGGCGACGGGTTCTGCGGTCAGCAGGCGCCCCACCCGGTAACGGGCCAGGACCTCGGCGAGCGCGGTGTGCGGGACGGGCGGACTGAGGGTTCCCATCGGTGGTGCGGAGAGATCGGGGCGGGCCGGGGCGCAGGCGAGGGTCTGGCTGAAAGTCACAGCCAGAGGTTATGGCCCCCTGGCGGGGGCCCTTGACAAACCGTCAGGACTGTGCAGTCGTCGGCTCAGTACTGGTGGTCGGCCTGGTGCCGCGCCACGAAGGCGGCCGCTTGGGTCCGTCGCTCCATGCCCATCTTGGCGAGCAGACTGGAGACGTAGTTCTTCACCGTCTTCTCGGCCAGGTGCAACTCGTTGCCGATCTGACGATTGGTCATACCTTCGCCGATCAGATCGAGGATCCGTCGCTCCTGCTTGGTGAGCTGGGCCAGCCGCTCGTCCTCCTTCTCGCCGCCGTCGCGCAGCCGGGCGAGCACCCGGCTGGTGGCGACCGGGTCGAGCAGCGAGCGGCCCGCCGCGACGTCCCGGACGGCGGTGATCAGGTCGGTGCCGCGGATCGCCTTCAGGACGTAGCCGGAGGCGCCGGCCATGATCGAGTCGAACAGCGCCTCGTCGTCGGAGAACGAGGTCAGCATCAGGCACTTGATCTCCGGTAGCCGGGACCGGATCTCGCGGCAGACCTCGACCCCGTTGCCGTCCGGCAGTCGGACGTCCAGCACCGCGACGTCGGGGTGGACCGCGGGGATCCGGGTGAGCGCCTCGGCCGCGGTGCCGGCCTCGCCGACCACCTCGATGTCGTCCTCGACCGAGAGCAGGTCGTGCACACCCCGTCGGACGACCTCGTGATCATCGAGCAGGAATACCCTGATTTGTCCGTTGTCAGTCACGTCCAAAGCCTCCCATATCACCGTAGGAAAGACCTATCGCTCTCAACGCCGTAAAGACGTGATCCGGCCAGAGACATCCGAAACCGATACCGAGAACCCCCTTACGCGCGGGCGTCCGCCCGGATAACGTGCGCTGGTGTCCTGAAGGCGCTCGAATTGAGAGCTGCGTCACGCCGACCGTCACCCCCACCCTTCCGACGGCGAGCCGAACGCGGCACCCTCGGGGTTGTAGGCCCTGAACAAGTAGGACGTCCTAGCGCAAGCGCGCCGAGGGCGGACGCTGGGTAACGTTCTCGTGAGGGTGCCGTCGGAACAGGATCACCACCTGCCCCGCAGTGGGAGCGCACACCCACGCGCGCCCCGCGAGGCGGTGACCGGACCGGTCACCGGCGACCCCGGGCGGCCGGACAGACCGAGGAGTGAACGTGACCGTCAAAAGCACGGCGAGGGCCCGCAAGAAGGCGGCCCCCGCTGTCCCTGACACCCTCCGCGCCGCGGGTACGGACGCCCAGCCGGAGCTCGTCCAGCTGCTCACGCCGAAAGGCGAGCGGGTCGAGCACCCCGACTACCCCCTCACCACCACTCCGGACGAGCTGCGCTCCCTCTACCGCGACCTGGTGCTGGTGCGCCGGTTCGACGGCGAGGCCACCGCGCTGCAGCGCCAGGGCGAGCTGGGCCTGTGGGCCTCGCTGCTCGGCCAGGAGGCCGCCCAGGTCGGCTCCGGCCGCGCCATGCGCACCGGCGACTACGCCTTCCCCACCTACCGCGAGCACGGCGTGGCCTGGTGCCGCGACGTCGACCCGCTGAACCTGCTCGGCATGTTCCGCGGCGTGAACCACGGCGGCTGGGACCCGAACGAGAAGAACTTCCACCTCTACACCATCGTGATCGGCTCGCAGACCCTGCACGCCACCGGTTACGCGATGGGCATCACCAAGGACGGCGCCGACGACGCGGTGATCGCGTACTTCGGCGACGGTGCCTCCAGCCAGGGCGACGTCAACGAGGCCTTCACCTTCGCCTCGGTCTACAACGCCCCGGTGGTGTTCTTCTGCCAGAACAACCAGTGGGCGATCTCCGAGCCCACCACCACCCAGACCAAGATCCCGCTGTACCGCCGCGCCTCCGGCTTCGGCTTCCCCGGCGTGCGGGTCGACGGCAACGACGTGCTGGCCTGCCTCGCGGTCACCCGCTGGGCGCTCGACCACGCCCGCAACGGCAACGGCCCGGTGCTGATCGAGGCGTTCACCTACCGCATGGGCGCCCACACCACCTCCGACGACCCCACCCGCTACCGGCACACCGAGGAGACCGAGGCCTGGAAGGCCAAGGACCCGATCAGCCGGCTCCGCGCCCACCTGGAGAAGGAGGGCCTGGCCGACGAGGAGTTCTTCGCCGCCGTCGACGCCGAGAGCGAGCAGCTGGGGCTGCGGGTGCGCGAGGGCGTGCGCGGCATGCCGGACCCGGACCCGACCCTGATCTTCGACCACGTGTACAGCGAGCCGCACACACTGGTCGATGAGGAACGGGCCGAGTACGTCGCGTACGCGGCCTCCTTCGAGGCGGGGGAGAACCACTGATGGCCGGTCAGCTGAGCATCGCCAAGGCGCTGAACGGAGCGCTGCGCAAGTCGCTGGAGAACGACCCGAAGACCCTCCTCATGGGCGAGGACATCGGCAAGCTCGGTGGCGTCTTCCGGATCACCGACGGCCTGCAGAAGGACTTCGGCGAGGACCGGGTGATCGACTCCCCGCTCGCCGAGTCCGGCATCGTCGGCACCGCGATCGGCCTGGCCCTGCGCGGCTACCGCCCGGTGGTGGAGATCCAGTTCGACGGCTTCGTCTACCCGGCCTTCGACCAGATCGTCTCCCAGCTGGCGAAGATGCACGCCCGCGCGCTCGGCCACGTCAAGATGCCGGTCACCATCCGGATCCCCTACGCGGGTGGCATCGGCGCGGTCGAGCACCACAGCGAGTCGCACGAGGCCTACTTCGCGCACACCGCCGGTCTGCGCGTGGTCACCCCGTCCAACCCGCACGACGCGCACTGGATGCTGCGCCAGGCGATCGAGTCGGACGACCCGGTCATCTTCCTGGAGCCCAAGCGCCGCTACTGGGACAAGGGCGAGGTCGGCGACGCCCCCGACCTGGGCATGCACGACGCCCGGATCGTCCGGCCCGGCACCGACGCGACGCTGGTCGCGTACGGCCCGATGGTCAAGGTCTGCCTGGAGGCCGCCGCGGCCGCCGAGGAGGACGGCCGCCGGCTGGAGGTCGTCGACCTGCGCTCGCTCTCCCCGGTGGACTTCACCACCCTGGAGGACTCGGTCAAGCGCACCGGTCGCGCCGTCGTGGTGCACGAGGCACCCGTCTTCCTGGGCATGGGCGCCGAGCTGGCCGCCCGGCTCACGGAGAAGTGCTTCTACCACCTGGAGGCACCGGTTCTGCGGGTCGGCGGCTACTACGCGCCGTACCCGCCGTCCCGCGTCGAGGAGGCCTTCCTCCCCGACCTTGACCGCGTGCTCGACGCCGTCGACCGCGCGCTCGCGTACTGATACCGGGGAGCGAAGATGACCACCGAAGTTCGCTCGCTCCGCGAGTTCAAGATGCCCGACGTGGGCGAGGGCCTCACCGAGGCCGAGATCCTCAGCTGGTTCGTCAAGCCCGGTGACACCGTCACCGACGGGCAGGTCGTCTGCGAGGTGGAGACCGCCAAGGCGGCGGTGGAGCTGCCCATCCCGTTCAACGGGGTGGTCGAGAAGCTGCACTTCCCCGAGGGCACCACGGTCGACGTCGGCACCGTGATCATCTCCGTCGCGGTCGCCGGGGAGGCGGGGGCCGCGGCTCCGGCCGCCCCCGTCGCGGCGGCGCCCGCCGCGCCGGCCCCCGCCGAGGAGGCCGAGCCGGAGCGCCGCGAGGTGCTGGTCGGGTACGGCCCGCGCACCGGCGGCTCCACCCGCCGGGCCCGGCGGACCACCACCACCGTCACCGCGGCCAAGCCGGCGGCGGTGCCTGTCGCTGCTCCCGCCGCTGCTCCGGTCGCGCCCGCCCCGGTGGCTCCGGCCGCTCCGGCGCCGGTGGCCGAAGTCCCCGCCGGTGACCGGCCGTTGGCGAAGCCGCCGGTGCGCAAGCTGGCCAAGGACCTCGGCGTCGACCTGCGCGCCGTGACCCCGACCGGCCGGGACGGCGTGATCACCCGCGAGGACGTGCACGCGTACGCCACGGCCCAGGCGGCTCCGGCGGCTGCGGCCGCTCCGGCGCCGGTGGCCGAGGCCGTCGTGGCCGAGCCGGTCGTCGCCTCGGCGGCCGCCCCGGCCACGGGCGACGTCCGGGTGCCGATCAAGGGCGTCCGCAAGGCGACCGCGCAGGCGATGGTGGCCTCGGCCTTCACCGCCCCGCACGTCACCGAGTTCGTCCAGGTCGACGTGACCCGCACGATGAAGTTCGTCCGCCGGCTCAAGGAGAGCGGCGAGCTGGGCCGGGACGTCCGGGTCAGCCCGCTGCTGCTGGTCGCCAGGGCGCTGCTGACCGCGGTCAAGCGGCACCCCGAGATCAACGCGCAGTGGGACGAGGCGGCCCAGGAGATCGTCATCAGGGGCCAGGTGAACCTCGGCATCGCCGCGGCCACCCCGCGCGGCCTGATCGTCCCCAACATCAAGGACGCCGGGTCCAAGACCCTCTCCGGGCTGGCCGTTTCGCTCGGCGAGCTGGTCGAGACCGCCCGCCAGGGCAAGACCTCGCCGGCCGACATGCAGGGCGGGACGATCACCATCACCAACGTCGGCGTCTTCGGCGTCGACACCGGCACCCCGATCCTCAACCCGGGCGAGGCGGCCATCCTCGCCTTCGGCGCGGTCCGGGAACTGCCGTGGGTGCACAAGGGCAAGGTGGTCCCGCGTCAGGTGACCACGCTGGCGCTCTCCTTCGACCACCGCCTGGTGGACGGGGAGCTGGGCTCCAAGGTGCTGGCCGACGTGGCCGCCCTGCTGGAGCGCCCGAAGCGCCTGATCACCTGGGGCTGACGTCCCCGAAGGAATGAGAAGGGGGCCCTCCTCCTCCGCACCGCCGTGCGGAAGAGGAGGGCCCCCTTTCCTGTGCCCGCCCGCCGGTTACCGCTGGGGACGGAGTCGGCGGACGGCGATCAGGACACCGGCCCCGAGGGCGAGGAGGGCGGCGGAGGAGAGGGCGAGGAAGGTGTTGGTGGAGGAGGCGCCGGTCTGGGCCAGCTCGGGGGTGCCGGCGGGCGCCGTGGTGGCCGGGGCGGCGGACGGGGCCGCGGCCTGGGCCATCTCAGCGGGCTTGTCGGCAGGGCTGTTGTCGGCGGCCGGGGCGGGCTTGGCCGACTTGGTGGGCGCGGGCTTGGCAGCCTGGGTCGGCTTCGCAGCCGGGGCGGCCTTGGGGTGGGTGACCTTCACCTCGCGGTGGTCCCAGGTCTCCTCCTCGCCCTTGTCGTTGGTGGCGTTCGTCACCAGGCTCAGCGAGGTCAGGTCCTTCGGCGAGTCGGGAGAGAGCGAGACCCGGAACATGAAGTTGGCGGCCCGGCCGTTGGACAGCGGCTGCGCCAGCCCGTCGGTGTCGGCGTCGAGCCCGATGCAGCCCACGTCGAGCTTGAGCGGCTTCCAGGCGCCGTGCTGCATGACCTCGACCCGCACGTCCTTGACGCGCAGCCGGGTTCCCTTACTGGCGGCCGACAGACCGAAAGCCGGTGCGGTCTTCGGGACGTCGGTCCCGGTGAGGTTGCCGATCGACAGGCCGAATTCGGTCCAGCTGCCGTCGGCGGCGACGCTGTTGGAGTCGAAGACCCGGAAGCCTGCGGACGGGACGGTCGGCTTGTCGACCGACGGGCGCGGGTCGCCGTACCGCACGTCCCCACAGGCCCAGGCGGTGTCGGTGGCGAGGAACTGGACGCCGCCGGCGAGGACGGTGGTGGCGGCGAGGACGGCGACGCGGCGGCGGCCGGAGAGTGCGCGGTCGTTCTTCGCAAAACGGGTGATAACGGGCATGCGCATGACGTGACTCCCCAGGGTCATGTGACTGACGGTGTGATGGTGAAGACGACCGGCCCCGCTCCTACCGAGCGGAAGCGCCCCCCGGCTCTGCCGGTCTCGCTCTCCGTGCCTTCATCCGTATAGACGCGCATCCCCGCCGGGGGTTGCAGGTGGATTCAAAAACTTTTTCGGGACCTCCGGACCCTTGCTTCGGGATACTGCCGGGATGACGGATGAGCTGACGATCCGACCGGAGACGACGCCGGTCGGGAGCGGGGAACGCCGGTCGCTGCGGCGCGACGTGTCGGGGCCGGCGCTGCTGGCGGGCCTGATCTGCGTCGCGGTGTCCTTCTCGGGACCGCTGGTGGTGGTGCTGGCGGCGGCGGCCGCCGGGCGGCTGGACCCGGCGCACACCGCCTCCTGGATCTGGGCGGTGGCGATCGGCAGCGGGCTGAGCGGCTTCGCGCTGAGCTGGTGGACCCGGACGCCGGTGATCACCGCCTGGTCCACCCCGGGGGCCGCGCTGCTGGTGACCAGCCTGGGCGACTACCCCTACCGGGAAGCGGTCGGGGCGTTCCTGGTGAGCGCGGTGGTGGTGGCGCTGTTCGGGGTGACCGGCTGGTTCGGCCGGCTGATCGCCGCGGTGCCGGTGGGGATCGTGAACGCGATGCTCGCGGGCATCCTGTTCTCCTTCGGTGCCGGGATCTTCGGCGCGGTGCACAGCGCGCCGGTGCTGGTGCTGGGCAGCTTCACGGCCTTCCTGCTGGCCAAGCGCCTCGCGCCGCGGTACGCCGTACCGGTCGCGCTGCTGGTCGGCGGGGTGCTGGCGGCGCTGACCGTCGGACTGTCGCTGCGGCCGGGCTCGGGCGGGCCGACCGTGCCGGTGCTGACGGTGCCGGCCTTCTCCTGGTCGGCGCTGGTGGGGCTGGCGCTGCCGCTCACCATCGTCGCGCTGGCCTCGCAGAACGCGCCGGGCCTCGGGGTGATGCGGGCCTTCGGCTACCGGGCGGACGACCGGCTGCTGATCGGCTCGACCGGCGCGGTGTCGATGCTGGTGGCGCCGTTCGGCTCGCCCGGGGTGAACCTGGCGGCGATCACGGCGGCGATCTGCTCGGGCCCGGAGGCCCACCCGGACCCGCGCCGCCGCTACGTCGCGGGGATGTCCTCGGGCGTGCTGTACGTGCTGGTGGGCAGCTTCGGCGGGGTGCTGGTGAGCCTGTTCACCGGGCTGCCGAAGGAGCTGATCGCGGTGATCGCCGGGGTCGCGCTGCTGGCCGCGCTGCAGGGCAGCCTGACGGCGGCGGTCGCGGAGGAGCGCGGCCGGGACGCGGCGGTGGTGACCTTCCTGGCGAGTGCCTCGGGGATGAGCCTGTTCGGGATCGGCTCGGCCTTCTGGGGGCTGCTCTTCGGGCTGGGCACCCATCTGGTGCTGGACTTCCGGCGGTCCTGAGCGGCGATGTGGTTGGTATGTCAGGCATGACAGGCATGACCGGTACGGCGGGGAGGATGCGGATCGTTCGGCCAGGTCGGTGACATTTGCGTCCGCCGGTGGGGGCGACACGCCGCGCCGGGTACGTCTCCGCTCCACCACCCGGGCGACGCCGGGTGACCGGAGCCCCGAGGACGCACCCGTATGCCGTCTGGCAACCCTGGCCGTCTCGTCCGGAGTCTGGCCGCGCTCGTGCTGGTGTCCACCGCCCTGCTGCCCGCCGCCCTGGAACTGGCCGCCCCCTCGCCGTTCGGCGTGATCGGGCCGGGGGCCCCGGCCGACCGGGCGGTGCCGCCGCACACCGCGGTCCGCGCCGACCAGCGGATACCCGCGGCCGCCCCGACCGTCGACATACGCCGCACCGGGGACCCGGCCAACCGGATCACCCTGGTCCTGCTCGGCGACGGCTACACCGCCGGAGAACAGGAACTGTTCCGGCAGCAGGCCGACCGGGCCTGGCACGCGCTGATGGAGATCGAGCCCTTCCGCACCTACCAGGGCTTCTTCAACATACGGCGGGTCGAGGTGGTCTCCCCGGTCTCCGGGATAGCCGAGAGCGAGAGCCGCGGCCGCCACCCGGCCACCCCGCTCGGCATGCACTTCTGGTGCGAGGGCACCGCCCGGCTGCTCTGCGCCGACGAGTCCGCCACCGCCCGCTACGCGGGGGACGGCGCCGGGCCGCAGTACCTGATCGCCCTGGCCAACTCCACGGAGTACGGCGGAGCCGGGGGCACCGGGGTGACCACCCTGGCGGGCGGCAGCCAGGACGCCGGGCGGATCATCCAGCACGAGATCGGGCACACCGTGGGGGACCTCGGCGACGAGTACGACAGCGCCCCGGACGACGCCGACTACCCGAACCTCTCCACCCTCAACGCCGACGACATGCGCAGGAAGCAGACCAAGTGGTGGCGCTGGCTGGGCGCCGAGTCCCCGGACGGCGCCGGGCTGGTCGGGGCCTACCGCAGCGCCAACGGCCTCTACCGGCCGACCCCGGACTCGGTCATGCGCACCCTGGGCAGCACCTACAACCTGCCCTCGCGGGAGGCGATCGTCGAGGAGCTGTACCGCAAGGTCCGCCCGACCGACGCCCCGGTGCCGCCGCCCGGCGAGGTGGCCGGGCGGCCCCGGCTCGACGTCCGGGCGCTGCCGCTGAGCGGGCCGCGGCAGCTGAAGGTGGAGTGGAAGGTGGACGGCGTCCCGGTGACGCCGCAGTCGGCCGACGGCTCCTGGCTGGACACCGCGAGGCTGGACCTGCCCCCGGGCCGGACGGCCACCGTGACCGCGACCGTCCGGGACACCACCGACTGGGTACGGGACGAGGCCTTCCGGGACCGCTACATGACCCGGTCGGTGTCCTGGACGCTGGCCGGCTGAGACCGGGGAGCGCACCGGCGGATCCACGGCCCCGCGGGGGCGCGGGGCCGCGTCCGGTCGGTGCGGGTTCGCGTCCGGACGACCGAACCCCGCCCTGGGCCTCCCATCATGGGATGACTAACCTGGTCGCACTATGACCGTGGAGCCCGCCCGCCCAGCCGCGCCCCTGTCCGCCCCTGCTCCCGCTTCCGCTCCCGCTCCCCGAGGTACCGCCGTCCCCGCGGCCGGACCGCCCGGCGGCCGCGCGGCCTGGCTGGCCTGGTCCGTCGGCGTCAGCGTCTACGTCCTGGCCGTCATCCACCGCACCAGCCTCGGGGTCGCCGGACTGGACGCCGCCGACCGCTTCGGCATCGGCGCCTCGGCGCTCTCCACCTTCTCGATCCTCCAGGTGCTGGTCTACGCGGCCATGCAGATCCCGGTCGGCCTGCTGGTCGACCGGTTCGGGCCGCGCCGGGTGCTGCTGCTCGGCGTGCTGCTGCTGAGCACCGGGCAGCTCGCCTTCGCGTTCAGCTCCACCTTCGCCCCGGCACTCGCCTCCCGGGCGGTGCTCGGCTGCGGCGACGCGATGACCTTCATCAGCGTGCTGCGGATCGCCGCCCGCTGGTTCCCGGCGGCGAAGAACCCGTTCGTCGCCCAGCTGACCGGTCTTGCCGGGATGGGCGGCAACCTGATCACCACCGTGGTGCTGGCCCAGGCACTGCACAGCGAAGGCTGGACGCCGACCTTCGCCGCGATCGCGCTGCTCGGCGTGGCGGTGTTCGCGCTGGTCGCGCTCTTCCTCCGGGAGTCCCCGGTGCCGGCGGCCCCGGTACGGCCGGTGGAACACCGGGAACGGCCAGGCCTGCGCCGGCAGGTCCTGGACTGCTGGCGGGAGCCGGGCACCCGGCTGGGCCTGTGGGTGCACTTCACCACCCAGTTCCCCGGCAACGCCTTCGGCCTGCTCTGGGGCCTGCCCTACCTGGTCGAGGCGCAGGGCATGTCCCGGGCCGGGGCCGGCGGGCTGCTGACCCTGCTGGTGCTCTCCAACATGACCTTCGGCTTCCTCTTCGGCCGGCTGCTCTCCGCGACGGCGCGCGCCCGGATGCCGATCGTGCTCACCGCCATCACGGCCACCGCGCTCGGCTGGGCACTGGTACTGGCCTGGCCCGGCGGACACCCGCCGACCTGGCTGCTGGTCGGGATCATCCTGGTGATGGGCAGCAACGGCCCGGCCTCGCTCGTCGGCCTGGACTACGCCCGCTCGCGCAACCCCGCGGAGCGGCTCGGCACCGCCTCCGGGATCGTCAACATGGGCGGCTTCATCGGAACGATGATCACACTGTTCGGCATCGGCGTACTGCTCGACGCCCTCACCCCGGAAGGCGCCGGCTCGTACTCGGCCGACGCCTTCCGCTGGGCGTTCTGCTGGCAGTACGTCCCGCTGGCAGTGGGGACGCTGATGATCCTCCGGCTGCGCCGGAAGGTTGATGCGTAGCGTTTCTGACCTGCGAAGACGCGCTAACCCTCGCCAAAAGCGAGGGTTAGCGATGGCATCAGCGGCCGTACTCGCGCATCAGGTCCGAGATCTGCCGGGCCGTCCCATAGATTCGAGCGCCATGCAGTTCCACGGTCAGCTGTCCGTCACCGAGAGGGGTTGGTGCGGGTGCCAGGACAAGCATGCGGACCAGATCCACGATCTTGACCTTCGAGCACCGGGGGATGGCCGTGCCACCCCTGATGCCGACCCGCTCGACACTCGGGCAGGAGTAGTAGCCGCCGAAGGGCGGGCCGCTGTCGTCCTCGCGCGCCGGCACGTCGTAGAGCATTTCCCCGTGCTTGCAGTACACCGCCCCGTCCGACCGCAGGTAGACCTGGGGCCAGCCGTCGCGATTGAGTTCGGCGATGATCTCCACCTGCTGCCCGACCGCCTCGGCCAGGGTCTCCGCCATCCGCCGCTGCTGGGTGGGGATGTCGGTGTCCCCGCGGCGGATGGAAGGGAGGAGGTCACGGGTGACCCAATCCCTGAACGGCTTGGAGGACGCCTTGTTGGACCGCATCAGCAGGGTGTACAGGCCTGCCTCGTTCAGCACGCGTAGGTATGGATTCGCGTGGCTGTACAGTTTCCGACCTGCGGAAACGTCGTAACTATCACTTTTGGTGACAGTTACCGCCCTCATGTCGACGGTGCGGTGCTGGTGCTCTTCCAGCCCCTTCACAGCTTGCGCCGCGTTGCCGCGACCGAGCACCCGGCACACGTCCGCCGTGACGAACCACGGCTCGCCGTCGATCATCACGACGCGGATCGGCTGCCCGGTGACCGGGAAGCTCGACCGCACCAGCACCATCTGTTCCCGCTGTTCCTGTTCGTCGTCCATGGTGGACGCCCCTCCTTCTTCCGGGTGGTGGCAGGACTGCCCGGAACAACGAGGCCAAACAGGTGAGGTGGCTGGTGCTGGGTTGACGTATGGATGCGCGAGTGGTGCCCACCCGGCGCGCGTTGGTGCGTGTACGCCGGGTGGTGTGCGCCAGGGGCGCCGGGTGGTTCAGATGGTGACGGAGAAGTTCGCCAGCACCCGTTCGGCGAGCTCCTTGTCGCCCTCCACGGACACCGGGCCGGGCCGGCCGCGGCCGCAGGCGAGCCGCACGTACGTCTCCCAGTCCATGGTGAGCTGGACGTCGGGGGCCAGGCTGATCGACTCGTCCACGGTGCAGTGGCCGGTGGCGTCCACCCGGACGGTGCGCAGGAACTCCACCGGGCCGGTGACGTCGAGCACCAGGGCCGTCCCGGCCGGGACGCCGGCCTTGTTGGCGACGGCCTTGGGCAGCAGCTCCAGCAGGAGGTCCCGGGCGATCAGCGCGGCGGGGGAGTCCAGGTTGCCGGGGGTCTCCAGGGCCCGGCGCAGGTCCTGCTCGTGCACCCAGACGTCGAAGGCCCGCATCCGCAGCAGCTCGTGGTACGGGACGTCCCTGGCGAGCGGGCCGGCGGGCCAGCGCACGGGCTCGCCGGGCGTCTGCTTGGCGTTGCGCAGCGCGCGGGAGCGGCGGATGACCGTGTACTCCAGCTCGCTGGTCATCTCCAGCGCGGTGTGGCAGCGGCGCTTGTCGACCGGCAGCTCGACGTAGCGGGCGAACTCGGTGGTCACGTGACGGAGGTCACGGGGCAGCGAGTGGATCGGGCGCGGGTCGCCGAGCAGCTCCGACTCGACCGCGATGACGTGCGAGACGACGTCCCGGACGGACCAGCCGGGGCATTCGGTGGGCCGGTTCCAGGACCCCTCGGGGAGGGGGGCGACCAGCTCCGATATGGACTCGATGCTCTGGGTCCAGGCCTCGGTGTGAGCCTGCACGGTCTGGTTGTCCGTCACGGGAATCTCCGGCCCTCCGTCAGCTTCCTTGCCGTCCGCGCCCGGCCGTCCTGGCCGACCGGGATGGTCCGGCTTCCGGGCGCACACGCTAACCGCACGTTACGCTGCCGGGAGACAGCTGGGCAGCGCTTTCGGGTGACGATCGTAGGTCTCTTGCCGTGGACGGTGGTACTGTGCGCGCTTCATTGATCCAACTCGCGGTCTCCGACGCCGAGCCGCCCGCCGAGCGGCGGGCCAGGGCGGCGGCGCTGGTGCGGGCCCAGCAGGGCGCCGACCTGGTGGTGCTGCCGGAGCTGTGGCCGCTCGGCGGCTTCGCCCACGACCTCTGGTCGGACGGCGCGGAGGGCCTGGACGGGCCCACCTCGGACGCGATGGCGGCCGCCGCCCGGGCGGCCGGTGTCTGGCTGCACGCCGGTTCGATCGTCGAACGCGACCCGGACGGGCCGATCTACAACACCTCGATGCTGTTCGCCCCGGACGGCGAGCTGGTGCACACCTACCGCAAGATCCACCGCTTCGGCTTCGACAGCGGCGAGGCGGTGGTGATGGGCGCCGGGCAGGAGATCGTCACCGCGCCCACCGACTTCGCCACGCTGGGCCTGGCCACCTGCTACGACCTGCGCTTCCCGGAGCTGTTCCGGGCGCTGCTGGACGCGGGCGCGCAGCTGCTGGTGGTCCCGGCGGCCTGGCCGGCCAAGCGGCGAGAGCACTGGACGCTGCTGGCCCGGGCGCGGGCGGTGGAGGAGCAGGCCTTCGTGCTGGCCTGCAACACGGCCGGGACGCACGCCGGGGTGGAGCAGGCCGGGCACAGCATCGTGGTGGACCCGTGGGGCCGGGTGCTGGCCGAGGCGGGGGCGGAGGAGCAGGTGCTGACGGTCGAGTTCGACCCGGCCGAGGTGGCCAGGGCGCGGGAGGAGTTCCCGGTGCTGCGGGACCGCCTGCTGGGGATCCCGGCGCCGGTCCAGCGCTGAGCCCGGGGGCGCCCGGCGGCTTCCGGAGGGTTGGTTCGGACCTGGCCCGGGCGGGTTTGAGAAGATGAGCACTCGTCGTGTTCCCGCCGGCCCGTCGAAGACCGGCCCGGTCGGCCCGCCCGAGGAGGTCGCGCCCATGCCTGGCACCGGCGACGGCGGCACCCCCCGTCCCGTCATCCAGCGCAACAGCCTGCGCGAACAGATCGCCGGCGCCTTGCGCGAGGAGATGATGGCCGGCCGACTGGCGGCCGGTCGCAACTTCACCGTCAAGGAGATCGCCGAGCTCTACGGCGTCTCCGCGACCCCGGCCCGCGAGGCGCTGGTCGACCTGGGCTCGCAGGGCCTGCTGCGGGTCGAGCACCACCGCGGCTTCACGGTGCCCGAGCTGTGCTGGGACGACTTCCTGGAGATCTTCGAGTCCCGGGTGCTGCTCACCGACAGCTTCCACCGCCAGTTCTCGACCCGCCGCGCCCTCCCCGACCTCAGCCGGCTGCCCTCGCTGCACCGCCGGGCCGACGCGGCCGTCCGGGCCGCCAGGGCCGGGAACCTGGACGTGATGGTGGGCTGCGACCGGCGGTTCTGGCAGGAGGTCGCGGGGCTGCTGGGCAACCGCCGGATCGCCGACTACCTGGACTGGCTGCGGGTGCAGTCCTGGATGTTCGCGGCCCCCTACCTGCGGGAGATGCCCAGCCTGGCCGGGGTCTGCTGGGACCGCCACCCGGACCTGGTCGCGGCGATCGAGGCGCGTGACCTGGCCGGCGCGCACCGGATCATCTGCGAGTACAACCTGCACACCGCCCGGACGCTGGCCGAACTGGCCGGGCAGCCGCTGGAGTCGGTGACGGTCCTCGGACTGCTCGCCGAGACGGCAGGGGCGGCAGGGACGGCGGGGACGGCAGGGACGGACGGGACGCCGCCGGCGCCCGGTGCCGGAGAGCCGGCCGCCCCCTCCGCCCCCGCTCCGGAGGCCGGGTCCGAGCCCGGTCCGGCCCGTGGCGGCCGGCCGTCGCGGGGCGACGAGGTCGGCCGGGAGCTGGGCCGTGAGCTGGGGTTGGGCCTCGGCCTGGTGCCGCAGCCCCGCTCGGTCCCGTACGGCCGGTTGGGCCGCCGGCTGCCCCCGTCCGCGCCCCCCGAGGCCCCGCGAGGACGGCCCGACCCGCACGCGGCCCCGGGCCGGTAGGGTGGGCGGGCGTCGAACCGGGCGCCCCGTGAAAGGGCTGTCCGGGTACCGACCCCGCCCCCGTCGTCGCCCCGCTCCGCGGGCGATTCCCGCCGCCCGGAGAGGAACTGCCGGCCATGGCCTGCGACCTCTGGCTCGTCCCGCTGGTGGACGTGCTGAGCCACAGCCCCGACAACCCCTTCCGGGACGACCTAGCCCTCTACAACTCGGTGTTGGTCTCGCGAGGGCTGCCCGAGGTGCCGGTCTACGAGTACGTCCCCGGCCTCAGCGGCGCCGTCGAGCCGATAGCCGCGTTCGACTACGACTCGCTGCACTTCCTGCGCCGCGCCTACCTGCTGGGCCTCACCGGCCTGGACATCACCCCGGTCGACGCGCTCGGCGGGGACTACGAGCAGCTGCTGGAGATGTTCGAGAGCAGCGCCGAACAGTCCCACCTGGTCTGGCACTTCGACCACGCGGGCGCGTACGTGCCGATCGAGTTCGCGGTGCCGCTGGTGGACGACGCGCTGCTCGCCACCGGCGGCCCGCTCGGCTCCAGCTACGGACTGCTGCGCGAACTCCAGGCCGTGGCACCGGCGCTGGGCATCGATCCGCTCAACCCGCCGGACCCGACTCGGCCGCTCGGCCCGACCGGTCTGGAGCAGCCGTTCGGGCCGCCGATCGACGACGTGCACCCCTTCGCCCGGGAGCGGCACGCCTGGTCGGGCCTGTACGCGGCGGCGACCAGGAGCGTCACCCAGGGCTCGATGATCGTCTTCGCGTAGCGTGACTGAGCGACTGAGCGACTGAACGCCTGAGCTGCCGCCGGGCGCCGACGCAGGAGGGGCAGGCGCTACCGCAGCGGCCCCTCCGGCGGCCGCTGGCGCGGCATGGTCGGCCGGGTGCCCGGCGGCGGCAGCACCCGCACCTGGGCGCCCACCCCGGGCTCGGAGCGCCCGCCCCAGCTCCCGGGGGCCTGGGTGGGCAGCTGGGTCATCGAGGCGCGGAACTCCAGCATCCACTCCGAGGTCTCGGTGCGGACCATGTCCGAGACGTCCTCGCAGAACCGGCGCAGCACGCCCAGGCAGCGCTCGGCGGCCTCGCCCGCGGTGCCCTCGGTCGGGCCGAGCACCTCGCGCACGCACTCCGAGGCCCAGTCGAACTGGAAGGCCTCCAGCCGGCGCTGCAGGGCCTGCCCGGTGGAGACGTCCCGCATCCAGCCGGAGGTGACGCCGAAGGCCCGGTCGACGCCGTAGCAGCCGGCGGAGAGCGCCAGGCCGACGTAGCCCCAGCTGGTGCCGTGCGCGAAGGCGCCGGCCAGGTCGACCAGCGGGGCGGTCACCCCGCCGACCGCGAACCCGGCCGTACCGAACCGCAGCAGCCGTGCCCAGCGGCGCTTCCAGACCCGGTCCCGGCGGTACCACTCGATCGCCTCGACCGCCCGCTCCTCGGACCAGCGGTAGAGCTCCTCCAGCCGCTCGGCGGGCTCGCCCCAGTCCCCGAGCGGGAACTGGCGGGTGCTCAGATCGGTCCGGTGGCGGGTGGAGGCGCGCCGGACCACGGCGGCGGCGGGCGGGTCCTCCTCGCCGATCTCCTTGCCCCAGGCACTCTCCTCGGGCTGCATTTCCGGCTGGCTCACCTGTGGGGCTCCCTGTGGCGGGCGGGCGGCTGGGTGCTGGCGGTGCATCGGCTGACGCTGGGTCTGCCGGTGGTTGTCCAACAGCACTTCTTACCGCCAAATGGCTGACCATGGGGGAGCTTCGTGGTTGATCGTTACCGGTTTCGGCCACCGGAACCCGAGGTGAGCGGGTTGCGGGGCCCGGCGGGATTTCACCCGTCCGAGCGAGGGCCCGGTGACCCGTGGTCGTGACCCGGGCACCGACCGCCGTCCGACCCCCTCCGGACTTGGAGGATCCTCCGGCATCCTCGGCGTACAAAGCGGTTCTCCTGGAGGATCCGACGGGACCGGAGAGCGGCCGGAACCGGCCACCGACTACTGTTGCGAGGCGTGAAGGTCCTCGTCATCGGCGGCGGCGCCCGCGAACACGCCCTGTGCCGCTCTCTGTCCCAAGATCCCGCCGTGACCGAGCTGCACTGTGCCCCGGGCAACGCCGGGATCGCACAGGTGGCGACGGTCCACCCGGTCGACCAGCTCGACGGTGCCCAGGTCACCGCCCTGGCCGAGCGGCTCGACGCCGCCCTGGTCGTGGTCGGCCCGGAGGCACCGCTCGTCGCCGGCGTGGCCGACGCCGTACGCGCGGCCGGCATCCCCGTCTTCGGCCCGTCCGGCGCCGCGGCCCAGCTGGAGGGCTCCAAGGCCTTCGCCAAGGACGTGATGGCCGGCGCCGGTGTCCCCACCGCCCGCTCCTACGTCTGCACCACCGCGGCGGAGGCCGCCGAGGCGCTGGACGCCTTCGGCGCCCCGTACGTGGTCAAGGACGACGGGCTGGCCGCCGGCAAGGGCGTGGTGGTCACCTCCGACCGCGCGGAGGCGCTGGAGCACGCGGCCTCCTGCGAGCGCGTGGTCATCGAGGAGTACCTGGACGGCCCCGAGGTCTCGCTGTTCGCGATCACCGACGGCACGACCGTCGTCCCGCTGCAGCCCGCGCAGGACTTCAAGCGCGCGCTGGACGGCGACGAGGGCCCCAACACCGGCGGCATGGGTGCCTACTCGCCGCTGCCGTGGGCGCCCGCCGGGCTGGTCGAGGAGGTCCTGGAGACCGTCCTGCAGCCGACCGTGGACGAGCTGCGCCGCCGCGGCACCGAGTTCTCCGGCCTGCTGTACGCGGGCCTGGCGCTCACCTCGCGCGGCACCCGGGTGATCGAGTTCAACGCCCGCTTCGGCGACCCGGAGACCCAGGTCGTGCTGGCCCGGCTGCGCACCCCGCTGGCCGCGGTGCTGCTGGCCTCCGCCACCGGCACCCTGGACCAGCTGGAGCCGCTGCGCTGGGACGAGGGCGCGGCCGTGACCGTGGTCGTCGCCTCCGAGGGCTACCCGGCCGCGCCGCGCACCGGCGACCCGATCGAGGGCCTGGCCGAGGCCGAGGCGGACGGCACCGCGTTCGTGCTGCACGCCGGGACGAAGGCGGGCGAGGACGGGCAGGTGCTGAGCGCCGGCGGCCGCGTGCTGTCGGTCACCGCGACCGGCGCCGACCTGGCCGAGGCGCGCGGGCACGCGTACGCCGCGGTGGACCGGATCTCCCTCAAGGGCGGTCAGCACCGCACCGACATCGCGCTGAAGGCGGCCACCGCGTAGCGACGTCAGGCCGCTGAGAGGCCGCTCGGAGGCTGTTCCGGGAGCGGCTCCGAGGCTGCTCCGAGAGCCGTTCCGAAGCTTGCCCCGAGGGCGCTGCGGGCCGTGGGAACCAACCCCCATGGACGCAGCGCCCTCGGCGTTTCGGGACTGGAGTGGTTCCCGGGGCGGACGCACCGTTCAGCCGACGGATTCCAGCCCATCGGGTGACAGCACCCGCATCCGGCTGACGTAACGGTCCGCCCGGCCTTATGGTGCGCTGGATCGCAGCGCGCGGGGGTCGCGCGCCGGGGTCGCCGCCGGGTAGCGGCGCTTCCGCGGGGGGATGCTGGACGGCGTCCGGCCGGGCGGTCGCCGGGTGCTTCGCACCGGACCGGTCGCGGGCGTCCGGAATTCGGGCGGCGTCACCGGGACGAGTGAGAACCGGGGAGATCCGGAACGACCACCCGCACCGGGGCGTCGAAAATGGCAGTAGCGCCACGCAGCATGCACTACCGGGATCGGACACCTCCGCTTCCCGGTCGGAACTGATCGTTTCGAGTCGGCTCAGGGCCCGTAGCCGGGCGCCCGAGGGCTCCGAAGGGGGTGCCGCACCGTATGGCCGCTGTCGACACCGCGCGCGCTCACGCCCACGCGGTCCTGCGCGTCCGAGGCCTCGCGCTGGCCGCCGCCGTCCTGCCCGCCGCCCTGGCGGTGGTCCTGCTCGCGGGCCGGTTCACCGGCCGGATCGGCGCGCCCGGGGCCGCCGACGCGGCCGGCTGGGACGCCGCCCGCTGGGTGGTCTGCGCGGTCGCCGGGGTGACCCTGCTGGTCGCCGGGCTGACCGCCCACGCCCTGCGCCGGGCCGAGCCGCCCCGGACCCCGGCCGTCCCGCTGGACCGCGCCGAGGCCCCCGAGCTGTACCGGCTGATCGACGAGCTGGCCGACCGGCTGGACGTCCCCGCGCCCTCCGCGATCGCCCTCACCCCGGACTGCGACAGCTGGCTGGAGGACGTCGCCCCGCCGCGCCGCGCGCACCCGCTGCGGCCGCACGAGGAGCCGCCCGCCCCGGTGCTGGTGATCGGCTCGCCCTTCCTCTGGTGGATGCGGGCCGGCGAGCTGCGCGCCCTGCTCGCCCCCGTGGTGGCCGGCGCCGCCGCCTCCGCCGACCCGGAGATCGCCGCCGCCCGCCGCTTCCTGCGCGGTCTGGACGCCTGCCTGGACTCCGGGCAGGGCGCGGCCCCCGGCCTCGGCGGCGGCACCCTGGCCGCCCCGCCCCGGCCGCCCCGGCGCGGTCCGGCCGCGCTCGCCGACCGGATCGCCCGGCGGATCACCCGCCGGCTGCTCGGCGCCTGCCGCGGCCACTCCGCCGAACTGGAGCGCGCCGTCGCGAGCTGGGCCTCCGAGCAGGCCAGGGCGGTCGACTACGGGCTGCGGATCGCCGCCCAGGAGCAGGTCGGCCTCGCCTACGCCGGCTGGGACCGGCTGCTCACCCGGGTCGCGCTGCCCGCCTGGCGGCTCGGCCGCCACCCGGCCCACCTCAACGCCGGCGTGGTCGCCGCCCTCACCGAGCTGTCCCGCCGCGACCGGCTGGCCGACGGCTACGGCAGCCGGCTCGGCGACCGCCCCGCCTGCGACCTGCTGGAGGAGCCCGGCTCCGTCGACCGGGCGGTCTCCCGGCTCGCCGCCGAGCTGTTCTTCGGCCGCCCGGCGGCCGGCGCCTGGCACGAGCTGGAGTGGGCCGACTACCCGGCCGAGGTGGTGGACGCCGGCTGGCGGGCGGGCGCCGCCGCGCTGCAGTCCGCCCTGGACCGGCTCGCCCCGCAGTCCCGGCCCGGCGCCCCGACCCTCACCAGGCTGCTGGTCCGGCTCGCCGAGGGCGACGGCGAGCGGCTGGCCGCCGCCCTCGCCGCCCAGCTGGCCCGCACCACCGCCCCGGCCCCGTTGCTGGAGCCCGACCGCAGCGGCCGCGACCTGCTGGTCGAGCACGTCACCGCGATGGTCTGCTGCGCGGCCGTGGACACCGCGGGCGGTGCTCCCGGCCTGGACTGGCTGGACGGTCCGGTGCTGCTGCTCGGCGGGGTCCGCCGCACCGACCTGGCCGGCCCGGTCGCCCAGGCCGTCGAACAGGGCCAGGACGGCCCGCTGCGGGCCTGGCTGGACGCGGCCGACGTCCGGCTGGAGAAGCCCGTCCGGCTGTGACCGTCCGGCTGTGACCGCCTGGCTGTGACCGTCCGGCTGTGACCGGTGGGGCGGCGCTCGACACCACCGCACGCGCCCCCGGTCGGTCCGGCCGCCGGTCGTCCTCGCAGGCCGGAGGCCCCCTCCGGGCGGGCCGTCAGATTCCCGGCACCAATTGCCACCGGAGGGTGACGAACCGGCAGCACTGTGTGGTGTATTAGACCGCACGCACATCCGGGGGGCACGTGCCAACCGGGCCTCGGGAGCCGAAGGGCGCGCCGGTGCCGGAAGCGACGAGCGCCGAGCCAGGACCGTCGACACCGGATCAGGGGCACCCGGAGGCGAACGAGGAGTCGCGGAAGTGCACCTGGGAGGGGCGCGTGGGGACGGAACTCAACCGCCGCTGGGAGTCCGGAACGCACGCCTACAGCGTCTCCGACCCCTTCGGCCAGGGCCCGCTGCCCTGGCTGCGCAGCCCGGACCAGTACCTGGCCGGGGCGGAGGGCGCCGTGCCCTGGTACGTCTCGGTGGACGCGCCCGGCCAGCGGCCGCTGACGGCCGGCCCCCTGCCCAAGCCCCCGGTCGGCACCCCGCAGAGCTCCAACGACGTCGACCAGCAGATCAAGGGCTTCGCCTCGGCCGGGGTGATCCGCCCCGGCGGCTCGGTGGACTTCCGGGTCACCGTCAACCCGCCCCGTGAGTTCACCGTGGACGTCTACCGGATCGGCCACTACGGCGGCGACGGCGCCCGCCACATCACCTCCAGCCCGCCGATCTCCGGCCTCGCCCAGCCAGCCCCGCTGGTGGTCGACCGGACGGTCTCCTGCCACCACTGGTGGCACTCCTGGCGCCTGCAGGTCCCGGCGCACTGGAAGCCCGGCGCGTACGTCGCCGTGCTGACCACGGCGGACCTGCTGCACCGCAGCCACATCCCGTTCACCGTGCGGGACTTCGAGGACCAGGGGCACACCGCCGAACTGCTCCTGGTGCTCCCGGACGTGACCTGGCAGGCGTACAACCTGTTCCCCGAGGACGGCCGCACCGGCGCCAGCCTCTACCACGCCTGGGACGGCCGGGGCGACCTGGTCGGCGAGCCGGAGGCGGCCGTCACGGTCTCCTTCGACCGTCCGCACGCCACCGCCGGACTGCCGCTGCACGTCGGCCACGCGTACGACTTCATCCGCTGGGCCGAGCGCTACGGCTACGACCTCTCCTACGCCACCGCCACCGACCTGCACGCCGGACTGGTCGACCCGTCCCGGCACCGGGCGCTGGTCTTCCCCGGCCACGACGAGTACTGGTCCGCGCCGATGCGCCGGGCCGCCGAGCGGGCCAGGGACGGCGGCACCTCGCTGGTGTTCCTGTCCGCCAACACCATGTACTGGCGGGTCGAGCTGACCGCCGCCGCCTCCGGCGAGCCCAACCGGCTGCTCAACTGCCGCAAGCGGCAGAAGGTCGGGCCCGGCAGCCCGGCCGCCGGCGCCACCGGCGCCGCCAGCGCGCTCTGGCGGGACGCGGGGGAGCCCGAGCAGCACCTGCTCGGGGTGCAGTACTCGGGCCGGGTGGCCGCGCCCGTCCCGCTGGTCGCCCGGCACACCGCGCACTGGCTCTGGGACGGCACCGGCCTGCAGGAGGGCGACGAGCTGCCCGGCCTGGTGGCCGGCGAGGCCGACCGGTACTACCCCAAGGTGGCGCTGCCCGAGCACACCGAGCGGGTGCTGCTGGCGCACTCGCCGTACCGGGACCTGGCCGGCCGCACCCGCTACCAGGAGACCTCGCTGTACCGGGCGCCCAGCGGCGCGTACGTCTTCGCGGCCGGCACCTTCGCCTGGTCGCCCGCGCTGGGCCGCCCGGGGCTGACCGACGAGCGGATCCAGCGGGCCACCGCCAACCTGCTGGACCGGCTCTGCAAGAACTGAGTTCCGGCGGGCGTGAAAGACTGCGGGGGCAGTGACCTCCCCTTTCGCCGTGCCCCACGCCCGCGAACGACCCCTGAGGACTGAACACCTTGAGCGGATTTGTCACCAAGCCCGAGCCGGTCCAGGTACCCGGCCTGGTCCACCTGCACACCGGCAAGGTGCGCGACCTCTACCGCACCGAGTCGGGAGAGCTGGTCATGGTGGCCAGCGACCGGACGTCCGCCCACGACTGGGTGCTGCCGAACGAGATCCCCGACAAGGGCCGCATCCTCACCCAGCTGTCGCTGTGGTGGTTCGAGCGGATCGCCGACATCGTCCCCAACCACGTGATCTCCACCGAGGTCCCGGCCGGCGCCCCCGCCGACTGGAAGGGCCGCACGCTGGTCTGCCGCAGCCTGGACATGATCCCGGTCGAGGCCGTCGCCCGCGGCTACCTGGCCGGCTCCGGCCTGAGCGAGTACGAGGAGAGCCGTACGGTCTGCGGCATCGCGCTGCCGGAGGGCCTGGAGAACAGCTCCGAGCTGCCCGCCCCGATCTACACCCCGGCGCTCAAGGCCGAGGTCGGCGAGCACGACGAGAACGTCCCCTACGAGGAGACCGCCCGCCGGATCGGCGCCGAGCTGGCCTCCCAGCTGCGCCGCACCACGCTGGACGTCTACGCCCGGGCCCGGGACATCGCGCGCGAGCGCGGCATCATCCTGGCCGACACCAAGTTCGAGTTCGGCCTGCTGGACGGCGAGCTGGTGATCGGCGACGAGGTGCTCACCCCGGACTCCTCCCGCTACTGGCCGGCCGACGAGTACCGGCCTGGCCGCTCGCAGTCGTCCTTCGACAAGCAGCTGATCCGCGACTGGCTGGTCTCCCCGGCCTCCGGCTGGGATCGCTACAGCGAGCAGCCGCCGCCGGCGCTGCCCGCCGAGGTGGTCGAGCTGACCCGCGCCAAGTACATCGACGTGTACGAGCGGCTGACCGGGACCACCTGGCAGTGACCCGGTGACGCCCGCGGGCGCGGCCGGTCAGATCCAGCCGTGCTCGCGGGCGATCCGCACCGCCGCGTGCCGGTTCTCCGCGCCCAGCTTGGTGGCCGCCGAGGACAGGTAGTTGCGGACGGTGCCCTGGGAGAGCGAGGCCCGCTCGGCGATCTCGACGATCGAGGTGCCGTCGGCGGCCAGCTCCAGGACGTCCGTCTCCCGCGGGGTCAGCGGGGTCTCCCCGGCGCTGATCGCGTCCGCCGCCAGCTCCGGGTCCACGTACCGGCCGCCGGAGCGCACGGTGCGGATGATGCCCGCCAGGTCCGCCGCCGAGACGGTCTTCGGCAGGAAGCCGCGCACCCCGACCTCCAGCGCCCGCTTCAGGTAGCCGGGGCGGCCGTGCCCGGTGACGATCATGCAGCGGCAGTCCGGCAGCAGCCGGCGCAGCTCGGCGGCCACCTCGATGCCGTCCTTGCCGGGCATCTGCAGGTCCAGCACCGCGACGTCCGGCCGGTGGGTACGGGCCATCGCGAGCGCCTCGGGGCCGGAGCCGGCCTGTGCGACCACCTCCAGGTCGTCCTCCAGCGAGAGCAGCGCGGCGAGCGCGCCCCGGATCAGGTGCTCGTCGTCGGCGAGCAGGACGCGGACGGGCGCGGTGGGGTCGGTCATCGGGTGGGGCCTTCCTCGGGTCGGCTCGGGTCGCTCGGGTCCGGCGGCGGGCGGACCGCTCAGGTCGCGCGGGCCGCGCGGGCCGCGCGGGCCGCTCGGTCCGCCTGGTCCGTTCGGTCCGCCTGGTCTGCGTGGCCCGCCTGGTCCGTCCGGTCCGCGTGGTCCGGCAGCGGGACGGTGGCGAGCATCCGGAAGGTGCCCGCCGCCGCGGGCGGCACGGTCAGCTCGCCGTCGTGGGCGGCGAGCCGCTCGCGCAGCCCGCGCAGCCCGGTGCCGCCGCCCTGGGAGGGGAGCGGCACGGCGGGCACCCCGTCATTCTCCAGCTCCAGCACCGCCCGGCCGTCCTCCCGGCGCAGCCGGATCAGGCAGCGCCCGGCCTCGCTGTGCCGCAGGACGTTGGTGGTGGCCTCGCGGATCACCCAGCCGAACACCGACTGGACCGGCGGCGGCAGTTCGTCGGCGTGCTCGCCGAGGTCGATCTCGCAGGCGACGTCGGCGGAGCGCAGCACCGCGCGGGCGCCGATCGCCTCGGCGTGCAGGTCGGCGGTGCGGTAGCCGCGGATGACCTCGCGGACCTCGCGCTGCGACTCCTGGGCGATCTTCTGCACCTCGGCCATCTGCTCGGCGGCCTCCGGGCGTCCGCGGCGGGCCAGTTGGACGGCGAGCTCGCTCTTCAGCGCGATGGTGGTGAGGTTGCGGCCCATCACGTCGTGCAGGTCGCGGGAGAAGCGCAGCCGCTCCTCGGCGACGGCCAGCCGGGACTGCGTCTCGCGGGCGCCGTCCAGTTCCCAGACCACCGCCGTCAGCCAGGCGAAGCTGCGGCAGCTCGCCGCGACGAAGGGCATCCCGAGCACGGTGCCGACCAGCTGTCCGGCGGTGCTGCCGACGCTCATCCCGGCCAGCATCATCGCCGGGGCGACCACCAGCGCGAGGACGACGGCGGCCGGGGCGGACCAGCGCAGCGGGAGGCCGATGGACAGCGGGGCGAAGGCGACGACCAGCAGGCCGGTGGTGAGGAGGAGGGTGGGCGGTGGAGCGGTGGGCCCGTCGATCGCCGGGCCGGTCAGCAGCAGCGCCCAGGCGCCGACGACGGTGACCGCGCCGTTGGCCAGGAGCCAGCGGTGGTGGTCGGTGGGCCGCCCCAGGTAGTGGTCGAGCGAGGTGCGGCAGGCCCGGATGCCCACCAGGGTGGTGGCCAGTGAGACGGCCAGGATGACCCGGGCGGAGCCGACCGGGTACTGCCCGGTCTGGGCGGCGAGGCCGAGCAGGGCCACCGGCAGCACGATCAGCGGCATCAGGTAGATCGACCAGCGGAAGTAGAGCTCGGCGCGCTTGGGCTTTCCGAAGCCCCGCCATCTGCGCAGTGGTGAACCCATGTTCAACGTGCTGCCCCCAGTTCGACCACGATCCTGCAGCTGCCTTCATATCAGAGGTCTGACTGGGGGTATTACCTTGATTTGCTGTCGGCCAATCAGCGACGCGGCTCCCAGCGGAAGTAGCGCACCGCGCCCCAGACCGCCAGGCCCAGCCAGACCGTCGCGGTGACCAGGTGCGGGGCCGCGGTGCCCCAGCTGCCGGCGAAGCCGGTCGCGGCGGACGAGCCGTCGGTGCCGAACCAGCCGACGCGGATCAGCTGGTAGGCCGGGGTGGTCGGCAGCAGGCGGCAGACGTCGGCCACCCGGTCGGGCATCACCTCCAGCGGGATGAACAGGCCGGAGCCGAGCTGGATGACCAGCATGATCGGCATGGTGGTGATGCCGGCGCTCTCCACCGTCTTGGTGAAGGAGCTGGACAGCGCGGCCATGGCGATCATGGTGGCCAGGATCAGCACCAGGCCGGCGAGCATCAGCAGCGGGTTGACCGGCACCGCCAGGTGCAGGGCGACGCTGCCGCCGATCCCGATCACGGCGGCCATCAGCAGCGCGAGCACCAGCGAGGGGACGGCCGTGCCGAGCATGATCTCGATGTCCCGGGCCTCGCCGGTGCGCAGCCGCTTGAGGACCAGCTCGCCGCGCCGGGCGACGTAGGCGGCGGTCAGGTTGTAGTAGACGACGAAGCCGAGCATCATCCCGACCGAGCCGTAGACCAGCAGCGAGTCGACGTCCAGCCCGGGGTGGTCCTCGGCCTGCTGGGTGAGCGTGCCCCGCAGCGTGAAGAGCAGGAACAGCGGCAGCAGCAGGGCGGTGAACAGGGCCGTGCGGTTGCGCAGCAGCAGGGTGGCCTCGGCGCGGCCGAGGGCGAGCAGCCGGCGGGCGGTGGTGCTGCGCGGGCCGGCGGTGGTGGGGCCGGTGGCGGTGGGGACGGCGGTGGTCATCGGGCGGATCCGATCAGGCGGCGGCGGGCGGTACGGGCGGGGGCGGCGGTCCCGGAGGGCGGTGCGGCCTGCGGCGGGGCCTGGTTGGCGGCCTCGGAGGCGATGGCGAGGAAGGCCTCCTCCAGCGAGGCGCTGCGGGCGTCCAGGGCGCCGAGCGCGATGCCGTGCCGGTGGGCCCAGCCGAGCAGGTCGTAGAGGGTCTGCTGGAGGTCGGTGGTCTGCACGGTGACCTTGCGGCCGTCGACGGCGACCTCGGCGGCCAGCGGCGGGAGCGAGGCGCCGCCGAACGCGGGCAGCTCGAAGGAGATCCGGGACGGCCGTCCGGCGATCACCTCGGCGACGGTGCCGCTGGTGACGACCCGGCCGCCGTGCATGATGGCCAGCCGGTCGGCCAGCTCCTCGGCCTCCTCCAGGTAGTGCGTGGTGAGCAGCACGGTGGTGCCCTGGGCGCGCAGTTCGCGGACCAGCCGCCAGACGGCGGCGCGCGCCTCCGGGTCGAGGCCGGTGCTGGGCTCGTCGAGGAACAGCACCTCGGGGCGGCCGAGCAGGGCCATCGCGAGGTCGAGCCGGCGCCGTTCGCCGCCGGACAGCTGCTTGACCCGGACGTCGCGGCGGTGGGCGAGGCCGACCAGCTCCAGGGCCTCCTCGACCGGGCGGGTGCCGCTGGTCATGCCGGCCCAGGCGCGGCCGGTCTCGGCGGCGGTGAGGTCGCCGGGGAAGCCGCCCTCCTGGAGCATGATGCCGATCCGCGGGCGGACCGCGGCGCGCTCCCGGTGGGGGTCGTGGCCGAGCACCCGGACGGTGCCGCCGCTGGGGGCGGCCAGGCCCTCGATGAGTTCCATGGTGGAGGTCTTGCCGGCCCCGTTGGTGCCGAGCAGGGCGAACAGCTCGCCGCGGCCGACGGTCAGGTCGACGCCCTGGACGGCGTGGTAGCCGGTGGTGCCACTGCCGTAGCGGCGGTGCAGGTCGGTGACCTCGATCACGCTGTCGTCGGGGCGGGAGGGCTGGCTCGTTTCCATGCCCCAAGCCTTCCGCCGCCCGGGCCCCGCGGGCAGTGCGGGCCGTCATGACATCGCGGTGGGGATCCACGGGTGGGCGATGACAAATGTCATGGGCCATTTCGTGGGGGAATGCCGCGCGGAGGGAATGCCGAAGGGCCCCCTCGATCGAGGGGGCCCTTCGTTTCTGAGCGGACGACGAGATTCGAACTCGCGACCCTCACCTTGGCAAGGTGATGCTCTACCAACTGAGCCACGTCCGCAGGTCAAACTATTGAGTTGTGCTGTGCTCGCGCACTGCGAGCGGACGACGAGATTCGAACTCGCGACCCTCACCTTGGCAAGGTGATGCTCTACCAACTGAGCCACGTCCGCACGGTGCCTGGTGGGGCACCCGCCGCCTCTCCGGATCTCTCCGTTGCGGCGACGAGGAATACTCTACAGCATCTTTCGGGGTGGTCGCCCCACCCTTTCGGTCCAGGGCGGGCGGGGCGACCGGGGGCCCGCCTTCGGGCCGGCCCCGGGGGTCAGTTCGCCGCGGCGAACTCCTCGTACACGTGCTTGGGGATGCGGCCGCGGGCCGGCAGCTCCATGCCGCGGGACTGGGCCCAGGCGCGGACGGCGGCCGGGTCCGGGGTGAGGGCGGTGCGGCGGAAGGACTTTCCGGTGCGGCTCTGACGGCGTCCGGCGGCGACGAACGGGGCGAGCGCCTCGCGCAGCTTTTCCGCGTTGTCCAGGGACAGGTCGATCTCGTACGACTTCCCGTCGACGCCGAAGTGGACGGTTTCCGCGGCAGCGCCGCCGTCCAGGTCGTCGGAGAGCGTGACAACTACACGCTGAGCCATGGGTGTCAATCCTCTCGGCAATTCGGCCACCGGTCCGCGGGGGTACGCCCGGGGCCTGATGTGCACCAACTCGCGCAAGCGCATACGGGCAGGCCCGTTGGCCCGCCTGATACGCAGCACTTGCCGCGACAGGTGGCCCTATTCTGCACCCGAAGGGGGTCGAAATCGAAGAGTCCGGCATTCTTTTCCGGATATTCACGTGTCTTCGCGGGACTGCCGGATACCGATGTGCGGGACGGGCGGATCTGTCCCCAAGTGCCGTATTCGGGTGTTCTCCGGGCGGGGCCGTTCCGGGCGCCGAAACCGTCGAAACCGGCCCGCCGGGGCGGGGGGTGGGGGCGCCGGATCCCTTGGGGCGTAAGGGTCGGGGGTCTACGCGCGTCGCTATCCCCGGCCAGCAATGCCGCCCGAAACCACCGGTAGTCTGGAGTTCCCCCGCCTCACCGAAGACACCACCGGGAGTGCCAGTGGCACGCGTCGTAGTCGACGTCATGCTCAAGCCGGAGATCCTCGACCCCCAGGGCCAGGCGGTGCAGCGTGCACTGCCCCGTCTCGGATTCACCGGGATCGCCGACGTCCGCCAGGGCAAGCGTTTCGAGCTGGATGTGGAGGGCCCGGTCGACGACGCGGCGCTCGCCCGTATCCGCGAAGCCGCCGAGACCTTTCTCGCCAACACCGTGATCGAGGACTTCACCGTCCGGGTCGAGGAGGCGGCGAAGTGACCACCCGCGTCGGCGTCGTCACTTTCCCCGGATCCCTCGACGACCGCGACGCCCAGCGCGCGGTCCGCCTCGCCGGCGCCGAGCCGGTCGCCCTCTGGCACCGTGACAAGGATCTCCACCAGGTCGACGCCGTCGTCCTGCCCGGCGGATTCAGTTACGGCGACTATCTGCGGGCCGGCGCCATCTCCCGGTTCTCGCCGGTGATGCAGAGCGTCATCGAGCAGGCGAAGCTCGGAATGCCGGTCCTCGGTATCTGCAACGGCTTCCAGGTGCTGACGGAGTCCCACCTGCTGCCCGGCGCCATGCTCCGCAACAACCACCTGCACTTCATCTGCCGCGAGCAGAAGCTGCGGGTGGAGAATGCGGGCACCGCCTGGACCCGCGATTACGCGGCCGGGCAGGAGATTCGGATCCCGCTGAAGAACATGGACGGCCGCTACACCGCGGACGCGCGGACCATCGACGAGCTGGAGGCGGAGGGCCGGGTGGTTTTCCGCTACCTGGACGTCAACCCCAACGGTTCGATCAATGACATTGCCGGCATCACCAACGCCGCCGGGAACGTCGTCGGTCTGATGCCGCACCCGGAGCACGCGGTCGAGCCGCTGGTGGGTACCGGCGGCACGGACGGCCTGGGTTTCTTCACTTCCGTCCTGAAGCAGCTGGTGAACGCCTGATGAGCCTCGACACCGTCAAGAACGCCGAGCAGACCCCGGACGCCGCCCAGCCCTGGGCCGAACTCGGCCTCAAGGAGGACGAGTACGCGCGCATCCGGGAGATTCTCGGCCGGCGCCCGACCGGCGCCGAACTCGCCATGTACTCGGTCATGTGGTCGGAGCACTGTTCGTACAAGAGCAGCAAGGTCCACCTGAAGCAGTTCGGCGAGAAGAAGCCCGATTCGGACGCGATGCTCGTCGGCATCGGCGAGAACGCCGGTGTGGTCGACGTCGGCCAGGGCTACGCGGTCACCTTCAAGGTCGAGTCGCACAACCACCCGTCGTACATCGAGCCCTACCAGGGCGCGGCCACCGGCATCGGCGGCATCGTGCGCGACATCCTGGCGATGGGCGCCCGCCCGGTCGCCGTGATGGACCCGCTGCGCTTCGGTGCGGCCGACCACCCGGACACCCGCCGCGTGCTGCCCGGGATCGTCGCGGGCATCGGCGGCTACGGCAACTGCCTGGGCCTGCCGAACATCGGCGGCGAGGTCGTCTTCGACTCCTGCTACCAGGGCAACCCGCTGGTCAACGCGCTGTGCGTGGGTGTCATGAAGCACGAGGACATCCACCTCGCGCAGGCCTCCGGCGCCGGCAACAAGGTCATCCTGTACGGCGCCCGCACCGGTGGCGACGGCATCGGCGGCGTCTCGGTGCTGGCCTCCGAGACCTTCGACGACACCAAGCCGGCCAAGCGCCCGGCCGTCCAGGTCGGCGACCCGTTCCAGGAGAAGCTCCTCATCGAGTGCACCCTGGAGATCTTCCGCGAGAAGCTCGTCAAGGGCATCCAGGACCTCGGCGGCGCCGGCCTGTCCTGCGCCACCAGCGAGCTGGCCTCGGCCGGCTCCGGCGGCATGCGGATCGAGCTCGACACCGTGCACCTGCGCGACCACACGCTCTCGCCGGAGGAGATCCTCATGAGCGAGTCGCAGGAGCGCATGTGCGCGATCGTGGAGCCCGACAAGGTCGACCGCTTCCTGGAGATCTGCGAGAAGTGGGACGTCATCGCCAACGTCATCGGTGAGGTGACCGACGGCGAGCGCCTGGAGATCTTCTGGCACGGCGAGCTCGTGGTGGACGTCCCGCCGCGCACCGTCGCCCACGAGGGCCCGACCTACGAGCGTCCGTACGCCCGCCCGAGCTGGCAGGACGCGCTGCAGGCCGACGCCCCGACCGCCGAGCGGCTGGCCCGCCCGACCACCGGCGAGGGCCTCAAGGCCGACCTGCTGAAGGTCGCGAGCCACCCGAACCAGGCCTCCAAGTCCTGGATCACCGACCAGTACGACCGCTTCGTGCTCGGCAACACCGTGCTCTCGGTCGGCGAGGACTCGGGCATGATCCGGATCGACGAGGAGACCAACCTCGGCGTCTCGGTCGCCACCGACGGCAACGGCCGCTTCGCCAAGCTGGACCCGTACACCGGCGCCCAGTTGGCGCTGGCCGAGGCGTACCGCAACGTCGCGGCCGGCGGTGCCAAGCCGCTCGCCGTCTCCGACTGCCTCAACTTCGGCTCCCCCGAGGACCCGGACGTGATGTGGCAGTTCGCCGAGGCCACCCGCGGCCTGGCCGACGCCTGCCTGGTGCTCGGCACCCCGGTCACCGGCGGCAACGTCTCGCTCTACAACCAGACCGGCGAGGTCGCCATCCACCCGACCCCCGTGGTCGCGGTGCTCGGCGTCATCGACGACGTCACCCGGCGCGTCCCGCTCGCCTTCGCCGAGGAGGGGCAGCTGCTCTACCTGCTCGGCGACACGGCGGACGAGCTCGGCGGCTCGGCCTGGTCCCAGGCGGTCCACGACCACCTCGGCGGCCTGCCGCCCAAGGTGGACCTGGAGCGCGAGCGGCTGCTCGGCGAGATCCTGATCTCCGCCTCCCGTGACGGCATGATCGACGCCGCGCACGACCTCTCCGACGGCGGCCTCGGCCAGGCGCTCGTGGAGAGCTGCCTCAAGGGCGGCCACGGCGCGCGGATCGTCGTGCCCGAGGGCACGGACCCGTTCGTCCTGCTGTTCTCGGAGTCGGCCGGCCGCGCCGTCGTGGCGGTGCCGCGCAGCGAGGAGCTCCGCTTCAACGACATGTGCACCGCGCGTGGCCTGCCGGCCACCCGGATCGGTGTCGTGGACGGCCAGGAGCTGGACGTCCAGGGCCAGTTCAGCGTTTCGCTGACCGAGCTGAAGGACGCCCACACCGGCGTCATCGAGGCCCTGCTGGGCTGACGGGCCGCCCCTTTGGCTCGGGGGCGAGCGGGCGAGTAACAGGGGCGGACGGTTCTACGGAACCGTCCGCCCCTCGGCGTATGTTGGGGCCCATGCCTCCCAAGTCCCGTACGTACCAACCGCAGAAGACGAGCGCCGCGCTGGCGGCGCAGAACGAGGCGCTGCGCGCCGCGGTGCACCGGCTGACCGCGGCGCAGCTGGACCTGCCGACCAGGCTCGGCTCCTGGCGGGTGCGGGAGCTGGTGGCCCACCTGGGCCTGGCGCTGGGCCGGCTGCCGGACACGCTGGACGACCAGGGGCCGGACGGGCCGGTGCTCACGCTGGCCGGCTACGCGGAGCTGAGCAGGACGATGGCCGGGGCCGTCGACGCCGCGGTGACCGAGCACGCGGCGACCGGGTACGCAGGCCCGCCCGAGGAGGTGGCCGCGGCGTTCGACCGGCCGCTCGACGCCGTGCGGGCCGTGCTCGACGGGCCGGTGGTGGCGGAGCCGGGGCGCCGGATCACCCTCCTGGCGGGCCGGTCGATGCTCCTGACCGACTACCTGGTGACCCGGCTGGTGGAGGCCGTCGTGCACGCCGACGACCTGGCCGCCGCGCTCGGCCCGGAGGCCTTCCCGCACGACCGGCAGGCCGTCGCCGCCGTCGCCCGGATGCTGGCCGACGCCTTCGCCGAGCGCGCCCCCGGCGGCGCGGTCGAGCTGCGGATCCCGCCGTACGCCGTGGTGCAGGCCGTCGAGGGCCCCCGGCACACCCGGGGTACCCCGCCGAACGTGGTCGAGACCGACCCGCTGACCTGGATCCGGCTGGCCACCGGCCGGACCGACTGGGCGACGGCGGTGGAGGCGGCCGCGGTGTCCGCCTCCGGGGAGCGCAGCGACCTCCGGGACCACCTGCCGGTCCTGGGATAGAGCCCGTGAGGCGGCTCAGCGCAGTTGGCCCGCCAGTGACTCGGCGAGCTTGCGCAGCGGTTCGCCGGTGAGCGCCTCGTCCGGCTGGGCGTCGTAGTTCTGGGACACCAGCAGGACGATGTCCCCGTCGCCCTTGGGCGTGATCCGGGAGAGCGCCGCGGTGCCCCGGCCGGCGAGGAGCTTCGTCTGCCCGGGGCCCGGCTGGTCGGCGGCGAGCTGCTGGAGGTCGGAGGCGCCGAGGCGGGCGGCGTGCTGGATGCCCGGCAGCATCAGGTTGACGGCGACCCCGCGCTGGGTGGTGGCCAGCAGTTCGAGGTCCAGCTTGGCCGAGCCGACCCGCCAGCCGCAGGAGACGTCGGCGAGCGGGGGCTTGGCCGGGATCGACGGCATCTCCGGGGGGTGGCTCATGCCGGACGGCCACGGCTGCGGCGATTCGCCGTTGCCGATGTCGCCGTCCACGGCGTGCTCGTCCCCGGTGTCGAGGGCGGGCGTCCCGGGGATCCCGGCCGCCTTGAGCGCCTTGCCGAGGTCGAGGCCGAACGGGCAGGCGGCCTCCTTCCCCTTCCCCGCCGCCTGGTCCTGGAGCAGCTTCTCGGCGACCGTGCGGACGGTGTCGTACGAGAGCCCGCCCGGGCCGGGCGGCACGCCCCCGGACGAGGACGAGCAGGCGGCCGCGCCGAGCAGGACTGCGGCGGATGCGAACAGGGCGGTGGGCCTTCGGCGTTGGGCAGCGGTCATGATCGCAGCGTACGGGCCGGGGGTCCCGCCGGGCTGCCGGTACGGTCTCAACTCCGTTGCGGTGCCGTCCGGGTCACGGCACCGACGGCCCGCTGAGGTACGTGCCGTCCGCCGAGTACGGCCAGGCGTTGGGGGTGCAGCCCTTGAGGCCGTAGATCTGCTGCATCATCGCGGGCGCGGGTTTGCCGGGGGCGGGGCAGCTCTCGTGGCCGTGGCCGATCCGGTGGCCGACCTCGTGGTTGACGATCAGCGCCCGGTACTCCTCGATCGGGCCGCTGAACTGCGGTGAACCGGTGTTCCAGCGCTTGGAGTTGACGAGCACCTGGTCGCCGACGTTGCAGTTGACCTCGCCGTGGGTGTCCAGCCCGGAGGCGCCGCAGATCCGGTCCACGGTGGCGGGCGAGGCGATCTTCACGGTGAAGTCGTAGGAGCCGGTCGCGACCAGCTGGAAGCCGTTGCGGCGGTCGTTGGTCCAGCCGCGCGGATCGCCGAGGATGCCGTGGATCTGGGCGGCGGCGGTCGCGGGGTCGATGCCGATGCCGTCCTCGACCTCGACCCGGTAGCGGCGCACGGTGCCGCGTCCGACGGCCTTGGCGCCGGCCTGGGCGATGGTGAAGGTGCCCGTGCCCTTGGTGGGGCCCGGGTCCGGCCCGGCGGGGGCGGGCGGGGGAGTGGGGACCGGCGGCGGCGTGGGCGTCGGGGTGGGCGCCGGCGTGGCGGCCGCGGTGGGCGTGGGGGCCGGTGCCGCCGGTGCGGTCTGCTCGCCGGGCGGGACGACCCGCGCCTGGGCGGTGGGGGCGGCCTCCGGGGTGCCGGCGGGCCAGGTCAGCGCGATCGCGGTGGCGCCCAGCACGAGCGCCGAGAGCACCAGTGCCGTGAGCATGCCAGGGCCTGTTCTCCGGGCCGACTTGCGGCGTCTGCCGCCGCTCTTCCGATGGGGGGCGGCTCGCCTGCTGGCGGGTCGGGCTCCGGGCATGATCGTCACCTTGGCATGGCGAACGGGTGAATGTCCATGTACCCGGTATGCAGATCACGGAGGTCCCGTGTGCCCGTTCGCCCCCCGCCCGCCGCGGACGGCCCGGTCGGGTAGGCGGCTCAGGCGGCCGGGAGCCCCAGCGAGCGGACCAGGTCCAGCAGCTCGCGCCGGTACAGCCGGTCCGGATGGTGCGCCTGCGGGCCCAGGTGGCCGTGCAGCTCCAGGGCGACCAGGCCGTGCATCCGTCCCCAGGTCCGCAGCGCCAGCGCGACGGCGGCGGGCGGGAGGTCAGGGTCCCGCTCGAGGACCTTGGCCACCAGGTCCTCGGAGAAGTCGCTCCACCGGGCCGAGGGGTCGTCCTGGAGTGCCCGGGCGGTCGGCCAGGCGGCCGCGATCAGGCCGACCAGTCCGAGGCAGGCGCGCTTCGCGGCCTCCGGGGCCGGCCCGTCGGCTGGCGGCCGGTAGCCGGACACCGGATCGCCGTAGATCAGCCGGAAGCCCTGCGGATTGGCCAGCGACCAGGTGCGCAGCGCCTCGCCCCAGGCGGTGATCCGGCCGCCGGGATCGTCGGCGGGCACGGCGTCCCGGGCGGCCTCCACGGCGTCCACGAGTGCGGTGTAGACGTCGCCGATCAGCGTGGAGATCAGGTCGTCGCGGGTGTCGAAGTAGCTGTAGATCGCACTGCCGCTCATGTCCATCTCACGGGCGATGGCGCGCAGCGAGATCGCGTCCGCGCCCTGCTCGGCCATGTGCTCCAGGGCGATCCGCTTGATCTCCGCCGTGGTCTGCGCCCGCAGCCGGGCGCGTCGGCCGGGTTTCCGATCTTCCACGCTTGACATCGTACAGAGCTGAATTAGAGTTCGGTGCGCGAAAACAGAACGGTGCACGGAAAATGAGCATCGATCACTCGGTTCGTCCAAGGGGAGGGTGACAAGCCATGGCCACGGAGAGCACGGCTGTACTGTTCGACGAGATCGGCGGACCGGAGGTCCTGCGGCTGGAGAAGGTGACGCTGACCGACCCGGGCCCGGGGGAGGCGCTGGTCCGGATCGACGCGATCGGGCTCAACCGGGCCGAGGCGCTCTTCCGTTCCGGCGGCTACTGGTACGACGCGACCCTGCCGGGCTCCCGGCTCGGCGGCGAGGCCGCCGGCGAGGTGCTCGCCGTCGGCCCCGGCGTGACGGAGGTCGCGCCCGGCGACGCGGTCAGCGTCCTGGCGGTCGGCACCGGGATGTCCGGCTCCGGCGTGTACGGCGACCACGCGGTGGTGCCCGCGACGACCCTGCTGCCCCGGCCCGCGGACCTGGACGCCGTCACCGGCGCAGCGGTCTGGCTGTCCTACCTGACCGCCTACGGCGCGCTGGTCGAGGCCGGCCGGATCGCGCCCGGCGACCGCGTGGTGGTCACCGCCGCGTCCAGCAGCGTCGGCGTCGCCGCGATCCAGATCGTCGCGGCCCTCGGCGGTGTCGCGGTCGCGGTCACCCGCGCCGCGGCGAAGGAGGACCAGCTGCGGGCGGCCGGCGCGGCCCACGTGGTGGTCGCGGACGGCGCCGCCGACACGGTGGCGAAGGTCCGGGCGGTGACCGGTGACGAGGGCGCGCGGATCGTCCTCGACTGCGTGGCCGGACCGGGTCTGACCGACCTCGCCACCCTGGTCGCCCCGGGCGGCACCCTGATCGTCTACGGCTGGCTCGACCCCCGGCCCACCCCGCTGCCGATGGTGTGGCCGCTGGACGTCCGGGGCTACGCCGTGGCCGGCCTCGTCGCCGACCCGGCGGCGCTGCGCCGCGGCCGGGCCTTCGTCCACGCCGGACTGCGCAACGGCACCCTGAAGCCGCTGATCGACCGGGTCTTCGACCTGACGGAGATCGTCGAGGCGCACCGGCACATGGAGTCCAACGGACAGGTCGGGAAGATCGTGGTGACCGTCCGGCACTGAACGGCCCCGCGACGGCGGCGGGCGGGAGCGCGGTGGCCGACGACCACGGTGCGACGGTTGACCCCTGCGGCTCGGGTGGCAGACTTCAGGGCATGGCGATCCACAGGAATCTTCTCGACGGTCCCGAACCGACCCTCCTGCCCGAGGAGGAGCGGCCCTACCGCATGCTGGCGGAGGAGTCGGCCTCCCCGACCCAGGTGGCTGCCGAGTTCCCGGTCTTCTGCCTCGCCTGGGCGATGCTCGCCGACGACGCCTACGCGGCCGGCCGCTACGTCGAGTCGTACGCCTACGCCCGCACCGGCTACCACCGGGGCCTGGACGCGCTGCGGCGCAACGGCTGGAAGGGCCACGGCCCGGTGCCGTGGGAGCACCGCGGCAACCGCGGCTTCCTGCGCTGCCTGGCGGCGCTCGCGCGGGCGGCCGGCGCGATCAAGGAGACCGAGGAGGAGGCCCGCTGCTGGCAGTTCCTGAAGGACAGCAGCGCGGAGGCGTACGCGGAGCTCAAGCAGTAGTCCGAGCCGCCGTTCGAACAGAGGGAACCAGAGGAACCCCGGACGTGCGGGTGCCCCCGGCGGAGGACCGCCGGGGGCACCCGTGTCTCACGCGGTGACCGCGCTCACTTCAGGCGCTTGCCCGCCGAACGCAGCTGCTCGGCGGCCTCGACCACGCGGGCGGCCATGCCGGCCTCGGCCAGCTTTCCCCAGGTGCGGGGGTCGTAGGTGTTCTTCTTGCCGACCTCGCCGTCGACCTTCAGCACGCCGTCGTAGTTGGCGAACATGTGGCCGGCGACCGGGCGGGTGAAGGCGTACTGGGTGTCGGTGTCCAGGTTCATCTTCACGACGCCGTTCTCCAGCGCGGTGGCGATCTCCTCGGCGGAGGAGCCCGAGCCGCCGTGGAAGACGAAGTCGAACGGGTCGGTCTTGCCGTACTGCTTGCCGATCGCGTCCTGCAGCTCGCGCAGCAGCTCCGGCTTCAGCACGACGTTGCCCGGCTTGTACACGCCGTGCACGTTGCCGAACGAGGCGGCCAGCAGGTAGCGGCCCTTCTCGCCCAGGCCCAGCGCCTCGGCGGTGCGCACGACGTCGTTGACGGTGGTGTACAGCTCGTCGTTGATCTCGTGGGTGACGCCGTCCTCCTCGCCACCGGTCGGGGTGATCTCGACCTCGAGGATGATCTTGGCGGCGGCGGCCTGGGCCAGCAGCTCCTGGGCGATGGACAGGTTGTCCGACAGGGTCTCGGCGGAACCGTCCCACATGTGCGACTGGAACAGCGGGTTCTCGCCCTTGGCCACGCGCTCGGCCGAGACGGCCAGCAGCGGGCGGACGTAGCCGTCCAGCTTGTCCTTCGGGCAGTGGTCGGTGTGCAGGGCGACCGTGATGTCGTACTTGGCGGCGACGATGTGGGCGAACTCGGCGAGCGCGACCGCGCCGGTCACCATGTCCTTGTTGTGCTGGCCGCCCAGGAACTCCGCGCCACCGGTCGAGATCTGGATGATCCCGTCGCTCTCGGCCTCGGCGAAACCACGCAGCGCGGCGTGCAGGGTCTGCGACGAGGTGACGTTGATGGCCGGGTAGGCGAACTTGCCCGCCTTGGCCCGGTCGAGCATCTCGTTGTAGACCTCGGGAGTAGCGATGGGCATGCGATCCGCTCCTGTCGGGTTGCGGCGTACGGACGGTGCTGTCCGACGCTGTGTACGCCTTCTTGACGACTCCGTGCCGGCCCGCCGACGCGCGGCGTTGCGGTGTGGCTCTCCGGCACCAAGGTTCGAGGCGACCTCCGCGGTACGGCCATGAGGGTGGAGGGCCGCCGCGGACCGGACGCCTCGGCCATCTTCCCAGACTCGTGCCCGCAGGTCAGCAGGAGCCCGCCAGTCGAAACGCCGCACCCCGGGGCGGCCGGGGCCGGTGGGACCCGCCCCGACGGGCGCCCGCCGGGAGCCCCCGGGCACGGTACGGCCGCTCGCCCGCGAGGTACGCCCGCAAGGTACGCCCGCTATCCTGCGCCCGTGGACTACAACCAGCTGGCCGTCAATCTGCTCGACGCCAAATCCCTGATCTCGTCCCTCGGCGCCATCGGGCTGATCGCGATCATCTTCGCGGAGACCGGCCTGCTCGTGGGCTTCTTCTTCCCGGGCGACTCGCTGCTGATCCTCGCGGGCGTCGCCGCCTCGAACGCCGCCTCGTCGGTGCTCGGCGACGGTGCCAAGCTGCCGATCGCGGTGCTGCTCGTCGGCTGCCCGATCGCGGCGATCGCCGGTGCCCAGCTGGGACACCTGATCGGTGTCAAGGTCGGACCGAAGATGTTCGACAAGCCGGAGTCGAAGATCTTCCGCCGCGAGTACGTGGTGAAGGCGGAGGAGTACTTCAACAAGTTCGGCGCCGGCAAGGCCGTGGTGCTGGCGCGCTTCATGCCGATCGTCCGCACCTTCCTGAACCCGGTCGCCGGCACCCTGGAGATGCCCGCCAGGACGTTCTTCCTCTGGAACGTCATCGGCGGTGTGCTCTGGACCGAGTCGATGCTGCTGATCGGCTACTTCTTCGGCGACGCGCTCGCCCCGGTGATCGACAAGTACCTGATCCCGGCGGTGCTGCTGATCGTCCTGCTGTCGGTCTCGCCGATCCTGATCGAGATCCTGCGCGAGCGGAAGAAGAAGAAGGCCGGCGTCGCCGAGAGCGTCGCCGACGCCACGGCGCAGGCCGGCGGCCGCCACCGGCGCGGCTGAGCCCCGGCCACGAGCGGACAGCACGAGGGCCGGGCCTGTTTCACGTGAAACAGGCCCGGCCCTCAGTCGTCCGTGGGGAAGTCCCGGGGGTTCCGGAGGTTCCGATTCCCTGGCATTGCCGGGGTCAGAGGCCCAGGTCGTCCAGGGTGTACGCGGTCACGTACGTCAGACCCTGCTCCTCGACCGCGCCCGCGCCGCCGCGCTCCACGATCACCGCGACGCCGACCACCTCGGCGCCCGCCTCACGCAGCGCCTCGACGGCCTGCAGCACCGAACCACCGGTGGTGGAGGTGTCCTCGACCGCCAGCACCCGGCGGCCCTTCACCTCCGGGCCCTCGATCCGGCGCTGCAGACCGTGCGCCTTGCCCGTCTTGCGGACCACGAAGGCGTCCAGCGTCCGCCCGCGCGCGGCGGCGGCGTGCAGCATCGAGGTGGCCACCGGGTCGGCGCCCAGGGTCAGACCGCCGACGGCGTCGTACTCCAGGTGCGAGGTCGCGTCCAGCATCACCCGGCCGACCAGCGGCGCGGCCTCGCCGTCCAGCGTGATCCGGCGCAGGTCGACGTAGTAGTCGGCCTCCTTGCCGGAGGAAAGGGTGACCTTGCCGTGCACGACGGCCTTGTCCTTGATCTGTGCCAGCAGGGCGTCGCGGTCGTTGCTCATGAGCGTTCAGTCTAGGGCCTGACGTCCCCGACGGCGCCCCCGGACTAGCGGCGGCGCAGCGCCCTGACCAGCACCACGGCACCACCCAGCAGCGCCACCGAACCGCCGATCACCCACGGCACCGCGCTGCGGCCACCCGTACCGGGCACCACGATCCCGCCCGCCTCGCCGCCCCAGCGGGACGCCGCCCGGGCCCGCGCGCTGCGGGCCGGCAGCGCCGGGGCGTACGGGCCGCGCGGCGGGGCGTGGTCCACCTCCTCGGCGGACCGGCCGACGATGCTGCGGCGCACCGGGCCGGAGAGCGCCGGCTCGTCCTCGTACGCGAAGAGCGGCTCGACCGGGATCTCCTCGGCCACGGAGTCCTGCCCGGCGGGGCGCTCCTCGACGTCGTCCGCCGCCTCGACGGGCTCCCCGTGCTCGGCCGCGGCGCTGCTGTCCGGGGCCTCGTCGTCCTCGCCCCCGTTGCCGTCCTCGTCCTCGTCCTCGTCCGCGTCCTCGTCGTCGGCGGAGCCGATGGGGAGGCCGAAGCGCTCGGCGTCCGCGTCGGAGAAGGCGATCAGCTCGGAGAGGTCGTCGTCGAGGTCGTCGCCGGGCTGGTCCTGGCGGTCCTCGATGAAGACCACCGCGGCGGTCGCGGCGCCGGAGTCGTCGTCCTGCTCCTGGTCCTGCTCCTGCTCGCCCTCCGGGGCGACCAGGGCGGCGGCGAACCGGTCCAGCAGCCGGCGGCCGGTGCCGTCGAGGGTCTCCTCGTCGAACTCGGTCAGCCGGCCGGTGGCGCTCAGGTCGCCCGTGAAGCGGATCACGGCGGTGCCGTCCTCGGCGCCGTCCACGACGCTGACCCGCACGGTGGCGGTCGCCTCGCCGCTGCCCCGGGCCTCCTCGCCCTCGGCGAGCACGGTCAGCACGCCCCCACGGCCCTCGATCAGCGACAGCACGCCCTTGTACGTGATCGTGGAGCCGCCGATCCGCAGCTTCAGCCGCCCGCCGATCTCCTCGGCCGGCCCGCCCCCGACGGCGGCCGGTTCGGTGCTCAGCCCAGGGACGCTCCGCGCCAGCAGCGCCGGATCCTGCAAGGCCTGCCGCACCAGCTCGGCGGACATCGGGACGACAACCTCATGCTCCATGCCACGGAGCCTACCGACCCAACCCCGCCCGGTCCCTACCCACCACCATCCGACTTTCCCCGCCCCACCCGCCCCACCCCGGCCCCGGGCCACCGCCGCCCTCCGGCCGGGGGCCGTCGCCCCTTCCGGGCGCTGCTCCGCGACCACGCGGGTTCCTCCGCCACTGCGGCCGCCGGTCAGCGGGGCCGAGGAGGGCGCCCGGTCCCTACCCACCACCACCCGACTTCCCCGCCCGACCGCGGTGCCTGGCCCCTGCCGTCGTTCGGCGGGGGCGCCGTTCTTTCCGGAGGCCGCTCCGCGACCGCGGCCGCCGGTCAGCGGGGGCCGAGGAGGGTGAGGGCGGCCGGGGGGTGGGCGGGGCGGGTCGAGGTGAGGCGGGCGGTGGAGGTGCGGAGGGTGTCGGGGGTGAGGGCGCGGGGTGGCGGGGCGTCGGGGGCGAGGGTGAGCGGGGGGCGGCCGGCGGCGGCGAGGAGGTAGTTCTGGGCGGTGTCCGGCGGGCCGGGGCGGCAGCCGGCGGTGGGGCTGCCGGGGACGGCGTAGGGGGCGGTCTGCAGTCCGGCGGTCCGCAGGCCGGAGTCGATCTGCCAGAGGCCGTCCGGGTCGCTCCCGGCCCGGACGGCGATCCGGCCGCCGGGGGAGAGCAGCCGGGTGGCGAGGCCGTAGAACTCCTGGGAGTGGAACTTGACCGGTCCGCCGTCGGCCGGTGCGGGCAGGTCGGCGAGCACCACGTCGTACGGCCCGTCGCCGCCGGGGGTGCCCGGGTCGGCCCCGCGCAGCCAGGCCATCGGGTCGGCGGCGGTGGTGCGGACCCGGGGGTCGTCCAGGGAGTGGTCGCCGAGGGCGGCGAGCGCGGGGTCGGTGCGGGCGAGCCGGGGGAGGGCGGGGTCGGCGTCGACGAGGCGGACGGTGCGCACGCCCCGGTGCCGAAGGACCTCCCGCAGGGCGAGCCCGTCGCCGCCGCCGAGCAGCAGGACCCGGGTGTCGGGGCCGGCGGCCATGGCGGGGTGGACGAGGCCTTCGCTGGCCCGGTACTCGTCGGGCCCGCAGACGGCGAGGCGTCCGTCGAGGTAGAGCCGGAGCGGGCCTTCGGCGGGGCCGGTGAGCACGATCTCCTGGTGGCGGCTGCGGGTGGCGTAGCGGACCTGGTCGCCGTAGAGAGTGTGCCGGGCGGCGCGTTCGACGGTGTCGGAGCCGGCGGCGGCGGCCGCGAGGACGGCGAGGACGAGCAGGCAGCCGGCCCAGAGCAGCCGTCGTATCCGGGGGACGGGTTCCTCCCGGAAGAGCCAGAGCACGACGGCCGCGCCGGCGACGGCGTTGACGGCGCCGGTGAGCAGCGCGCCGTCGCCGGGGCCGAGCGTGGGCAGGATCAGGAAGGGGAAGGCGAGGCCGCCGATGAGCGCGCCCACGTAGTCGGCGGCGAACAGGTCGGCGGCGGCGCGTCCGGCGTCCTCGCGGCGGATCCGCTGGATGAGGGTCATCAGCAGGGGGATCTCGGCGCCGATCAGGATGCCGATGAGGCAGGTGAGGCCGACCATGGCGGTCTGGTAGCGGCCGAGCCAGGCCCAGCAGGAGTAGAGCGTGAGGACGGAGAGTCCGCCGGTGAGGGCGAGTGCGCATTCGACCAGGGCGAAGGCGGTGGCGGGCCGGTGGGTGAACCGTTTGGCGAGCAGCGAGCCGAGGCCCATGGCGAACACCATGACGGAGAGCACCACGGAGGTCTGGGTGACGGCGTCCCCGAGCAGGTAGTCGCCGAGCGCGACGAGTTCGAGCTCGTAGACCAGCCCGCAGGCCGCGCAGACGAACGCGGCCATCAGGACGGTCAGGCGGGCGAGCCGGGGGCGGGATCGCAGCCGGGATCGACGGCGGGCGGGCAGTGGGGTGAGGCCGTGCCCGGGTCGGAGTGGGGTGCCGTCGTCGAGGTCCACTCGCGGGCGTGCGGGCGGACCGGCCGGATGGTTGATCACGAACAAACGCTAGGGGACGTGCGGGACGGATAGCTGCGCCCATCCGACGGACACTGAGCCACGTCTGATTGACGAATCGTTCCTGCGTGCGATTCGTTGACCTTCGCTTTGCAGCGTATGCCCGGACCGGTGCTCTCGCCCGGACTCCCGGCGGTCATGCCCCCGACACCACGAGCGAGGAGCGGGTGCACACCAGCTGCCCCTCCTGGGGGTAGGCGTGCCAGGTCCGCCAGAGCAGGCGGTCCGTGCCGCCCTGGGTGACCAGTGCGGTGAAGGCGCTCGGGTCGCCCGGGAAGACCCCGGCGAGGCCCCGGGGGTGGCCCTCGACCAGGGCCAGCAGCTCCTGGGCGCGGGCCGCGAAGTCGTGCGGCGGCAGGGCCTCGATCCGGGCGGCGAACTCGTACTCCCAGCCGCCGACCTGTTTGGCCACCCGGGCCGGCAGCGGGGTGCGGCGGCCGGGCAGGCAGGCGACGGTCTCCAGGCACTGGCCGGGACCGGCGTCGATCACCACCTGGTGCGAGGCGCCCAGCAGCCGCAGCTGGAGGGTGCCGGTCGTGCCGGGACGGCCGCCGCCGTCGAGTCTCAGGTCGCGGACCGCGAGAGCGGGCAGCGGGTCGCCGCCGAGGCACCAGGCCAGGTCACCGGCGCGGGTGTCCGTGTAGGAGGTCTGCAGTGTGGTGAGCATGCTCGGCTCCGCGTTTCAGCTCCGTGCGCGCCCGCCGAGCAGCAGCGAGAAAAGCCTAGGCGATGGCGAGGCTGTTCGGGGCTGTGCGGCCCTGGGCGCGGCCGACCGTGGAAGGAAGGATTCCGGCTGGAGATTCAGCAGCAGAGAAGCACGAATACGCCGGGTCCGCCGGTGATTTACCCAACTTTGTCAAGCATTCACCGTTTCGAGCACACCTGCTTCCCGGCTCTGATCGAGCCGGTGTGCGAGTTTGCACAGCGCGCGCCCCTGTCACCGGGTCGCGCGCCGTGCGCGCTGGTTGTGCGCCGTCAGCGCGCATCACGCGCCGCCGCCCTCCTCGCACGGGGCGGGGAGGGCGGCTGAGCTGTGCCGGACGGGCCGTCGGATCTGCCGTGGAGGCGGCAACCGGGCAGTTCGATCACGTGAGTTGATGATGCATCAGAACGGTTGTCGGGACTGCGGCGACACCGTTCGAAGGGCGTGAAAGGGGGCGCGCGGGCCCTCAGAGGCGCTGCAGTCGCGCAACGGCCTCCTGGAGGACGTCATCCTTTTTGCAGAAAGTGAACCGGACCAGGCTACGGCCGGCGTCGACGTCGTCGTAGAACACGGCGTTGGGGATGGCGACGACCCCGCAGCGCTCCGGCAGGGCGCGGCAGAACTCGATGCCGTCCTTCTCGCCGAGCGGGGTGATGTCGGTGGTGACGAAGTACGTGCCCTCGGGGGTGAAGACCCGGAACCCGGCCGCCGCCAGGCCGTCGGCCAGCAGGTCGCGCTTGCGCAGCAGGTCGGCGCGGAGGGTGTCGAAGTAGGCGTCGGGCAGTCGCAGCGCCTCGGCGACGGCGTACTGGAAGGGGCCGGCGCTGACGTAGGTCAGGTACTGCTTGGCGGTGCGCACGGCCGCGACCAGGGCGGGGCTCGCGGTGACCCAGCCGACCTTCCAGCCGGTGAAGGAGAAGGTCTTGCCGGCGGAGGAGATGGTGACGGTCCGCTCGCGCATGCCGGGCAGCGCGGCGATCGGGTGGTGGGTCGCGCCGAAGACCAGGTGCTCGTAGACCTCGTCGGTGACCACCAGCAGGTCGTGCTCGACGGCGAGTTCGGCGATGACCCGGAGCTCCCCGGCGGTGAGCACGGTGCCGGTCGGGTTGTGCGGGGTGTTGATCAGCAGCAGCCGGGTGCGCGGGGTGATCAGGGCGCGCAGCTCGTCGAGGTCGGGGCGGAAGTCCGGGGCCCGGAGGGTGAGCGGGACGCGGGTGGCGCCGGCCATGGCGATGCAGGCGGCGTAGGAGTCGTAGAAGGGTTCGAGGGCGATGACCTCGTCGCCGGGCTCCAGCAGGGCCAGCAGGGTGGCCGCGATGGCCTCGGTGGCGCCGGCGGTGACCAGGACCTCGCCGTCCGGGTCGTAGGTCAGGCCGTGGAAGCGCTGCTGGTGCTCGGCGATCGCGGTGCGCAGCTCGGGGATGCCGGGGCCGGGCGGGTACTGGTTGCCCCGGCCGGTCAGCACGGCGTCCGCGGCGGCCCGGGCGATCTCGTCGGGCCCGTCGGTGTCCGGGAAGCCCTGGCCGAGGTTGATCGAGCCGGTGGCCGTGGCCAGGGCGGACATCTCGGCGAAGATCGTCGTGCCCATCCCGGCCAGTCGGCGGTTCAACAGCGGCCTGGTTCCCATTGCGGCTCCTCCTGCGTCGTCGTCGCGCCCATCCTGGGACAGCCAGGGGCCGGGGACAAGGACGGCCCGCCGGGGCCGGGGACGAGGGCGGCCCGCCGGGGCCGGGGACAAGGACGGCCCGCTGGGGCCGGGGACGAGGACGGCCCGCCACCGGCGCGAACGCGGTGGCGGGCCGTACCGGACGTCGCCGGGGCCGGAGCGGGCCCCGGGGATCAGGCCCGGGGATCAGGCCTGGGGATCAGGCCTCGTCGGTGCCCTCGGGGGCCTCGCCGTCCTCGCCCTCGATCTCGTTCTGCAGGCCGAGGCGCTCGACGATCCACTGCTCGAAGCCGACCGCGGCCTGGGTCCAGTTGGCGGTGGTGGTCACGAAGTAGTCCAGGTTGACGCCGGTGCCGACGATCATCTGGGCCTCGCCGATCAGGCGGACCACGCCGTCCTCGTGGGTGTGGGTGTAGACCTTGGGCCAGAGGGTCTCACGGTTCCACTCGTCGATCAGGTCGAGGATCTCGCCCTTCTTCTCCAGCGGGTACGCGCGGTCGTAGAAGGCGCGCACCGCGAAGAGCTCCTTCTGGTCGCCGCGGAACATGTAGTAGACGCGGAAGCCCTCCCAGGGGGCGGTGAGGTCGCCCTCCTCGTCCACGACGTGCTTGAGCTGCATCTGGTCGAGCAGCTGGGCGACCAGGCCCTGGTCCGGGACGATGATCGGCGGCGGGCCGGCCGGCTGCCCGCCCTGGCCGCCGGGCTGGCCCCCCTGGGGCATGCCGAAGGACGGGATGGACGACGGGTCGATGCTCATGGGGGTCCTCTTCCTCAGTGCACGTGGTGGCCGGCAATGAGAGGCCGCCCTTTCCACCTCCCATCCTGCCTCATCCCGGGCGCCGCTCACAGGGGCGGTCGGGGGCGCGTCGATCTTCGTTCCGGCGCTGTTCGCGGGGGTCGGCGGCCGGTGCGACGGGTGCCGGTCACGGAGCGTGCCGGGGGTGGGGCGCGGTGCGCGCCGCGGTGCGCCGAGTGAGCCACGTCACGCGCCCGGCGCCCGGGTTCGCCTGCCGTACGGGCCGGATGCGGTTAGCGTGCGACGGAACTCACTTCACACAAAGCCCGTCCCGGACGGGCAAGTTGAGCTGTTCTGAGTTGAGGGGGGAACAGGCATGGACGGAACGGTCACGGGGGAGGGCGCGACACTCGGGACGCTGCTGCGGACCATCCGGCTGGACCGGGGGATGACGCAGGAGCAGCTGGGTGACGCGACGGGGTTGAGCGTGCGGTCGATCCGCGACCTGGAGCGGGGTGTGTCCTGCCCGCGGGTGTCGACGCTGCGGCTGCTGACCCAGACCTGGAACCTGCCGGAGGCGCAGGTGGCCGAGCTGCACCGGCTGGCACGCAGCTGGCGGGACCGGGCGAGGCGACGGCAGCGGCGGGGCGGGTCGTCCGACTGACCGCGCGCGGTGTCCCGGTGGACGTCCACCGGAACACCGCGCGCGGGCCGTTCCCTCCCACCCGGAAGGGAACGGCCCGCGCGCGGCACCACCGCTACTTCTCCAGCGGCCCCCCGCCGCGGACGGTGAGGCGGTCGCCCTCCTCGTCCCGCTCGACCAGGACGGTGTCCCCGTCGTGCACCGCGCCGGACAGGATCGCCCGGGCCAGCTGGTCGCCGATCGCGGACTGCACCAGCCGGCGCAGCGGGCGGGCGCCGTACGCCGGGTCGTAGCCGGTGAGCGCCAGCCAGTCGCGGGCGGCCGGGGAGACGTCCAGGGTGAGCCGCCGCTCGTTCAGCCGCTCGCCGAGGCGGGCCACCTGCAGGTCGACGATCCGGCTCAGCTCGGCGGTGCCCAGCGGCTCGAAGACCACGATGTCGTCCAGCCGGTTGAGGAACTCCGGCTTGAACGCGGCCCGGACGGAGTCCAGCACCAGGGCCTTCTTCTTGTCCTCCGGAGTGGTCGGGTCCACCAGGTAGTGCGAGCCCAGGTTGGAGGTGAGGATCAGGATGGCGTTGCGGAAGTCCACCGTGCGGCCCTGGCCGTCGGTGAGCCGCCCGTCGTCCAGCACCTGGAGCAGGACGTCGAAGACCTCGGGGTGCGCCTTCTCCACCTCGTCCAGCAGGACGACGCTGTACGGGCGGCGGCGGACCGCCTCGGTGAGCTGGCCGCCCTCCTCGTAGCCGACGTACCCGGGCGGGGCGCCGACCAGCCGGGAGACCGAGTGCTTCTCGCCGTACTCGCTCATGTCGATGCGGACCATCGACCGCTCGTCGTCGAAGAGGAAGTCGGCCAGGGCCTTGGCGAGTTCGGTCTTGCCGACACCGGTCGGGCCGAGGAAGAGGAAGGAGCCGGTCGGGCGGTCCGGGTCGGCGATGCCGGAGCGGGTGCGGCGCACCGCGTCCGAGACGGCCTGCACGGACTCCGCCTGGCCGATCAGGCGCCTGCCCAACTCCTCCTCCATGCGCAGGAGTTTGGCGCTCTCGCCCTCCAGCAGACGGCCGGCCGGGATGCCCGTCCAGGAGGAGACCACGTCGGCCACGTCGTCCGGGCCGACCTCCTCCTTGACCATCGAGGCGGAGGCGTCCTGGTCGGCGGCGCGCTCCTGGGCCTCGGTGAGCTCCGTCTCGGCGGCCGGGATCTCGGCGTACATCAGCTTGGACGCCCGCTCGAAGTCCCCGTCACGCTGGGCGCGTTCGAGGGCGCCGTGCAGCTCGTCCAGCCGCTCCTTGAGCTCGCCGACCCGGTTGAGGCTCTTCTTCTCCTGCTCCCAGCGCGCCGTGAGCACGCTCAACTGCTCGTTCCTGTCGGCGAGATCGCGCCGCAGCCGGGCCAGCCGGTCGACCGAGGCCGGGTCCGACTCCTTCTCCAGGGCCAGCTCCTCCATCCGCAACCGGTCCACGGAGCGCTGGAGTTCGTCGATCTCGACCGGGGAGGAGTCGATCTCCATCCGCAGCCGGGAGGCCGCCTCGTCGACCAGGTCGATCGCCTTGTCGGGCAGGAAGCGGGAGGTGATGTAGCGGTTGGACAGGGTGGCCGCAGCGACCAGGGCGGCGTCCGAGATCTGCACCTTGTGGTGCGCCTCGTACCGGCCCTTGAGGCCGCGCAGGATGGCGATCGAGTCCTCCACGCTGGGCTCGCCGACCAGCACCTGCTGGAAGCGGCGCTCCAGCGCCGGGTCCTTCTCGATCCGCTCGCGGTACTCGTCCAGCGTGGTGGCGCCGACCATCCGCAGCTCGCCGCGGGCCAGCATCGGCTTGAGCATGTTGCCCGCGTCCATCGCGGAGTCGCCGCCGGCGCCCGCGCCGACCATGGTGTGCAGCTCGTCGATGAAGGTGACGACCCGGCCGTCGGAGGCCTTGATGTCGTTCAGGACGGCCTTCAGCCGCTCCTCGAACTCGCCGCGGTACTTGGCGCCGGCGACCATCGCGCTGAGGTCCAGCGCGACCAGCCGCTTGCCGCGCAGCGACTCCGGGACGTCACCGGCCACGATGCGCTGGGCCAGGCCCTCGACCACGGCGGTCTTGCCGACGCCCGGCTCGCCGATCAGCACCGGGTTGTTCTTGGTCCGGCGGGAGAGCACCTGGACCACCCGGCGGATCTCGTGGTCCCGGCCGATCACCGGGTCGAGCTTGCCGTCCCGGGCGGCCTGGGTGAGGTCGGTGCCGTACTTCTCCAGCGCCTTGTAGGTGCCCTCCGGGTCCGGCGAGGTGACCTTGCCGGAGCCGCGCACGTCCTTGAACGCGGCGAGCAGCGCCTTGGGCGTCGCGCCCCGCTGCGTCAGCAGCTCGGCGACCGACCCGCCCTCGGCGGCCAGGCCGACCATCAGGTGCTCGGTGGAGACGTACTGGTCGTCCAGGTCGTCGGCGCGCTTGCCGGCCTCGGTGAGCACCGCCAGGGTGTCCCGGGCGAGCTGCGGCGCGGCGACCGTCGAGCCCATCGCGCTGGGCAGGGCGGCCAGCTGGCGGCGCGCCTCGGCGTCGACCCGGGTGGCGTCGGCCCCGACCGCCTCCAGCAGGGGCCGGGCGATGCCCTCGGGCTGCTCCAGCAGGGCGATCAGGATGTGCACCGGCTTGACGTCCGGGTTGCCGGCCGCGCCCGCCTGCCGGATCGCGGTGGACAGGGCGTCCTGCGTCTTGGTGGTGAACTTGCTGGCGTCCACTGCTGGGGGGTCCTCCCTCGTCGTCCTTCACTACTGCTACCTACAGCATGCACTAAGTTGAGTCTATTCCGCTCAACTTTCCGTGCCCAATCTTCTACGCCCAATCTTCCGGGCCCGGGTTCGGTCCTTCCCGTCAGCCTCCGGCCCGGCGGCTTCCGGCCGAGCGCCTGGCGGGGCTCCGCCGGGTCAGCACCAGCAGCTCCCGCGCCGGGCCGCTCGGCCGCTGCCCGGCCGGCCAGACCGCGCGCAGCGGCCGGCGCAGGTCCAGCCCCTCCTCCAGCGGCACCTCGACCAGCCGCCGGGTCGCCAGCTCCTCCACCACCGCCAGCTCGCTCAGGCAGACCGGCCCCGCCCCGGTCATCGCCGCCGCCTTCAGCGCGGTGGACGAGGCCAGCTCCATCCGGGGCTGCGTCGCGCCCCCGTACGGGCGCAGCGCCATCTCCAGCACCTCCCGGGTGCCCGAGCCGGGCTCGCGCAGCACCAGCGGGGTGGCCGCCAGCTCCGGGCCGGTCAGCGGGGTGCGGCGGCGCGCCCACGGGTGGCCGGGTGCCACCACCACGACCAGCCGGTCCGCCGCCACCACCGCGCCGGCCAGTCCGGGCGGGGTGGCGGGGCCCTCGACGAAGCCGAGGTCGGCGTCCCCGGCCAGGACGTGCCCGGCGACCTCCGCCGAGTTCGCCGTCCGCAGCGTCACCGCGGTGCCCGGGCTGGCCTCGGAGAGCCCCAGCAGCCAGCCCGGCATCAGGTACTCGGCGACGGTCAGACTGGCCACCACCCGCAGCTTGGCGTCCCGGCGCTCGCGCAGCGCGTCGATCCCGGCGTCCAGCGCCTGCGCCGCCTCCACCACCTGCCGGGCCCACTCGACCACCAGCCGGCCCGCCTCGGTCGGCTTGCTCCCGCGGGGTGAACGCTCCAGCAGGGGCACGCCGATCTGCCGCTCCATGCCCTTGATCCGGGCGCTGGCGGTCGGCTGGCTGACGCCCAGCTCGGCCGCCGCCCGTCCGACGCTGCCCAGCCGGGCCACGGCGAGCAGCAGTTCCAGGGCGCCGAGTTCGGGGACGTGCGAGGAGAGGGGCATAGGTCCAGGCTATGTCGCCATAGGATCCTCGGCGCTACCGGTGGCCGGCCTTCGGACCGATGGTGGAAACATGTCCACCTTGGCCGGAGTCCGTCCCCTCGCCCGCCCCGCCGTCCGCCGCTCCCGCGTCGACCTCTCCCAGCTCGGCCCCAACTGGTACGCCGTGGTGATGGGCACCGCGATCATCGGCAACGGCGCGGCCGCCCTGCCCGTCCGGCTGCCCGGGCTGATCGGCTTCGGCGAGGTGATGTGGGCGCTCGGCCTGGCCGCCCTGCTGGTGCTGGGCGCGGCCCGGCTGGTGCACCTCACCCGGCACCGCGAGGCCGCCCGCGCCCACCTGCTGGAGCAGCCCGCCACCGCCGTCTTCTACGGCTGCCCGCCGATGGCCCTGCTCTCGGTCGGGCTCGGCACGATGACGGTCGGCTCCCGGGTCATCGGCACCGGCCCCGCGGTCGCCGTGGACGCCGTGCTCTGGGGCGTCGGCACCCTGTACGCGCTGGCCGTCGCCGGCGGCATCCCGTACCTGATGATCACCCGGCACCGGATCTCCGCCCTGGAGTCCAACCCGACCTGGCTGCTGCCGGTGGTCGCCCCGCTGGTCGCCTCCGCCTGCGGCCCGGTGCTCGTCCCGCACCTGCCGGCCGGCACACCCCGGCAGGCCATGCTGTACGCCTGCTGCGCCCTGTTCGGGATCGGGCTGCTGGCCACCCTGGTGCTGCTGCCGGTGGTGTTCACCGGGCTGTTCCACAGCAAGCTGCCCACCCTGGTGCTGACCCCCTCGCTGTTCCTGGTGCTCGGCCCGCTCGGCCAGTCCGTCACCGCCGTCCACCAGATCGCCGACGCCGCCCACCCGGTGCTGCCCGCGCTGGCGCCCGCCATGCTCGACCTCGCCGAGCTGTACGGCGTCGCGGTGATGGGCGTCGCGGTGCTCTGGCTGGCCGTCGCGCTCGCCGCCAACCTGCGCGCCCGCCGGGCCGGGATGCCCTTCGCGATGACCTGGTGGGCGTACACCTTCCCGATCGGCACCTGTGTCACCGGCGCCTCCGCGCTCGCCCGGCACACCGGCTTCGTGGGCTTCACCGCGCTGGCCGCCGGGCTGTACCTGCTGCTGGCGCTCGCCTGGGCGCTCGCGGCGGGCGGTACGGCGGCGGGCCTGGCACGCGGCCGGCTGCTGGCGCGGTGAGGCGGGGGCGCTGAGGCGGGCTGAGGTGCCGGACCGGATTGTCACCGCGCGTAGACATGCAGCTCAGGAGCATGTCGCCGTTGCAGGAACGCGCAACCGGGTCATGACCGTACGCGGCCAACCGGAGGTACCGCCGGGCACCACCCCGCCCCCCGCTGGCCTCGCCCTTTACCGGAATCCGCCCCGCCGCTCCACCCCCCGGCCGCACCCCGGGATGCAGATAACTGCAATTGCGCGAACATGCACTCGGGCGGCACTTGTTCACCGGCCGTCACGCTGTGAGGGTGGAGACACGCCAAGTCGTCCGGGCAACCGCAGCCCGATGGTGGCGACTTGCTCTTCGGACTGACCGCCGGCGCACCATTCCCGCGCCGGTGGAACGGGGGGAGAAGAGCACCGGCCGGGGACCATGTGTGGTGATGGCCCCCGGAACCGGATCCGTCGAGGCGTTGCTGCTCCGCCTCGACGGAAGCGCCCTGGCATTGGCGTGCAGAGACGGCGGCCCCCGGACGTCCCGGTGTGCGACGGCACCCGGGCCCGGGGGCCCGCCGTCCGAACCGGTACCGTGACCGCCGACCGCATGATCACCCCGTACCGGCACCCGGTACCGTGAGCCCGCCCGGCAACCGGCACCCGCGGCTCGTCCGCCGGGAAACGCGGGCAACACCAGGGGAGATGCGTCCGGCAGGGAGAGTGCGACGTGACGGCGGAACCGGCGGTCGCTCCGCACCAGCCAGGGCCCGTGGGCGAGGAACCCGACGAGGCCGCCCGGCAGCTGTACCTGACGATCATCGCCGAGGGCGGCCGCATCCCCTGCGCGAGCGTCGTCGACACCGACCGCGGCGCCCTCCAACAGCTCATCGACATCGGCCTGCTGATGGTCAACCCGGTGGACCGCTGCTACACCGCCGTCAGCCCGCGCTCCGTCAGCGACCGGCTCGGCGCCGAACTCCGCAGCGAGGCCACCCGGCTGCTCGTCCGCGCCGAGAGCCTCCCGGGCACCCTGGACGGCCTCACCCGCGCCTACGACGCGATGCCCCGCCCCTCCGGCCGGGCCGGCGGCGCCGTCCACGTCGAGGGACACGTCCACATCCGCCAGCGGATCTCCCAACTGGTCTCCGACTGCCGCTCCGAAGTCCTCACCGCCCAGCCCGGCCAACGCCCCGCCGACACCCTGCAGGTCGCCCTCCGCCAGGACGTCCAGCTCCTCCGGCGCGGCTGCTCGCTGCGCACCATCTACCAGCCGGTCGCCCTCGCCGAACCGCCCGCCCTCGCCTACGCCGAGGAAGTCACCCGGCACGGCTCCCTCATCCGCGTCCTCGACGAACCCTTCCAGCGGCTCATCGTCTTCGACCGCACCGTCGCCGTGATCTCCGCCAACGACGACAACAGCACCGCCGCCTTCATCAGCGACCCCGCCACCATCACCTTCCTCGTCGGCACCTTCGAACGCGACTGGGCCCGCGCCGACACCGCCGAAGCCGCGGTCCTCGGCCAGGGCCCCACCCGCACCGTCCCCGACCGGGTCGGCCGCCTCCTCGCCCGCGGCCTCACCCAACGCGCCGTCGCCACCCGCCTCGGCCTCAGCGAACGCACCGTCGCCGCCCACATCTCCCGCCTGCGCGACCGCCACGGCGCCCAGACCCTCTTCCAGCTCGGCTGGCTGATGCGAGGCGCCCGCGATGACCGATGAACCCGCCCCCACCCTGCTCACCGCCGCCCTCCCGGACCCGGCCGCCCGCGCGCTCTACCTCGCCGTCCTCCGCGAAGGCGGCCGCGTGCGCGCCGCGGACGTCGGGGTGGACGACGGCCCGGCGCTCCGGAAGCTGGTCGAACTCGGGCTGCTGGTGCCGGGGTTGGTCGACGCCTCGTACAGCGCCGTCGACCCGCGCCCGGTCGCCGAACGGATCGGCACCGACCTGCGCAAGACCGGCACCCGCCTCCTGGCCGAAGCCGACCAGGTCCCCGAACTGCTCCGCGAACTCTCCCAGGCCTACGACACCGTGCCCCGCCGCGAAGCCCGCCGGACCGGCACCCGGACCGTCACCGGAAAGGCCGAGATCCGCCACGAACTCGAACAGCTGACCCACGCCTACCCCAACGAGAGCCTCACCGCCCAACCCGGCGCCGCCCGCCCCGCCGATCTGCTCGCCGACTCCCTCGCCCGCACCCGCCGCTACATCGAGCGCGGCGGAGTCGTCCGCTCCCTCTTCGAACGTGCCGCCCGCACCCACGACCTGGCCGTCGCGTACGGCGCCGAAGCCGCCCGCTTCGGCTGCCAGATCCGCATCCTGGACCAGCCGTTCAAGCGCTTCCTGGTCTTCGACCGCACCGTCGCGGTCATCCCCGCCGCCCACGACTACACCAGCGCCGCCGTGGTCGACGACCCGGCGACGGTGGCCTTCGTCGTCGACACCTTCGAACAGCTCTGGCAGCAGGCCGAAGGCGTCAACTGGGCAGCCCTGGCCGACAGTTCCGCCAGCCCGACGGCCCACGAACAGGTGGCCCGCCTCCTCCCCCGCGGCCTCGCCCAGCGCGCCATCGCCACCCGTCTGGGCCTCAGTGAGCGGACGGTGGCCGGCCACATCGCCCGGCTGCGTGAGCAGTACGACGCGGAGACGCTGTTCCAGCTCGGCTGGCAGATGAGGGGAGCCCGCGATGCCTGAGCCCGACCTGCTCGGTGCCGCCGCCCGGGAGTTCTACCGGGAGATCCTCAAGGAGGGCGGTCGCCTTCACGTCGGTGACATCCGTCCCGAGGACGAGCCGACGATCCAGCAGCTCGTCGGCCTCGGGCTCCTGGTCCTTCGCGCCGCCGACAGTTCCTACAGTGCGGTGAACCCGCGCGCCGTCGGCGAGCGCCTCGGTGCCGACTTGCGGGAGGAGAGTGCTCGCCTGCTCGCTCGGGCAGCGCTCGTTCCGGATCTTCTGGAGGACCTGGCTCAGGCCTACGACGCGGCACCTCGCCGGAGGGAGTCGGCCGGTGGCGTGCGGCGGCTGGCGGGCATGGTGGAGATCCGGCACCTGCTTTCCCAGATCGCCAGGGACCACCCGCACGAGGCCCTGTCCGCGCAGCCCGGCGGGCCCCGTCCGCACGACCACATGGCGGACGAGTTGGATCAGGCCCGCCGCTACGTCGAAGCGGGTGGCGTGATGCACACCATCTTCGAGCCCTCGGCGTGCTCCGACCCGCGAACCGTCGAGTACGCGATGCGGTCGACGCGGGTCGGTGTCCCCATCCGATTGCTGGAGGGGCCCTTCACCAAGACGCTGATCTTCGACCGGACCGTCGCCCTGATCCCCGCGGCGGCGGACCATACGGTGGCCGCCGTCGTAGAGGATCCCGCGATCGTCGCCTACCTGGTCGACGTCTTCGAACGGCAGTGGGCGCAGGCCCAGGTGGTGGACTGGGAGGCACTCGCGGAAGGATCCGCGGGGTCCACGACCCTTGAGCAGGTGGGCCGCCTCCTCGCCCGGGGGCTCACCCAGCGGGCGATCGCCACCCGGATGGGCCTCAGCGAGCGCACCGTGGCCGGTCACATCGCCCGGCTGCGTGAGCAGTACGACGCGGAGACGCTGTTCCAGCTCGGCTGGCAGATGAGGGGAGCCCGCGATGCCTGAGCGCGGTCTGCCCGATGTCGCCGTGGTGGAGGGCCGGAACGGGGGCTCACGGATCCGCTGTCCGGAGACCCCGTTCAACCACGGCCTGGTCGTCGGTCGCACTGTCGCTCTGATCCCGGCGACCCCTGAGAGCGGGGTCGCCGCCGTGGTGGTGGATCCTGCGACGTGCCTGGCCGAGTCCGGCCGGCCCGGCGGGCGGGGGAGCCCGGTGGCTGAGCGGTGCTCAGCCGGTGGCGGCGCCGGTCGGCCAGTAGCCGGGGACCGGGGGCTGCTGCCGGGGGACGTTGAACTGCTCGCCGGGGGCGGTCCAGAAGCCCTCGCGCAGGGAGAGCGCCATGCCGGCCCAGTCGAGCGCGGTCTCCACCGTGTGGTTGAGGGCCTCCTGCGACCAGGTGTCGTCGAAGACCAGCGGCAGGACGGGGGCGACCTGCTCGATGGTGGCGATCAGCGGGTTGTGGGTGATGGCCTCGTCGACGAGGAGGACGATCGGCTTCCGCAGGGCCGACGCCCACCCGAGCTCCAGGCTGACACCGGCCGAGAGCGGCGCTCCCACGTAGGCGAACACGAGGTCCGCGGACTGCAGGGCGCGGAAGTCGGAGGGGACGCGGGGCTCCGGAGCGCGGCCGGAGATGGTCCAGGCGTCGCTGTGGTGCGCGCTGTACACAGCGGCACCGCTGCGGAGCAGGGTCGTGCGGAGCGTCGTCAGCCGCGTCCGGCTGGCGAGCGTCACCACACTGTCGGCCGGGCCGGTCAGCCGCATCAGCGGCGCGGCCAGGAACACACGTGCACGCCGACCCTCAGGGGCCTGGCTGTCGTGGTGACGCAGGTAGGGCTCGGTCATGTCGACTCCGGGGAAAGGCCGACCGGGAGAGTGAGCGTCGGCGATGCGTTGGATGTGGGCTGCTCTGCGTGGTGATCCCGCTGATGAACGACTTAGCATTTGACGGTACATTGGCAAGGTGTGGCGTCTTGCCGGACCATTGGGAGCGAACTGATCGTCCATCGCGGGGCAGCGCCGCGTCCAGGGTTGGCCTGTGTCATCTGGATGCCTGGCAGGGAGATGACGCACACCCGTGCACCGGGGGTGACAGCCTCCCCCCTCGCGCGGCACTATGTGAGCCGTTATCCTGTTCGACGCTTCTAGTGGCGATTCTCCGGAGAGAGAGTGGGGGCATGACTGACATGCGCCGGTTTGTCCGCAAGGTTGTGCTTTCGTTGGCCGTCGCCGCCGCTGTGCTCGGTGCCGGCTCTCTTGCCCATGTTGCCGACTCGCACAACGCGATTGCCGTCGAGGCCACCGCGAGCGCCCTGGACGACATCTCCTGGCAGTGAACACGATCGTTTGAGTGTCTGGCCGCTTGTCAGGACTCGTGAAGGATTCGCCGACCCCCTGAATCGGGGCTCTCAGTCAGTCGGCGATTCCTGCATCTTCCGGCCGAGGACATATCCGAGTTGGAATAGCGAGTCGACTTTGTAGTCATCGCGCATTTCGGCTATGTGTCTTGCCAGCGTCCGCTCGCTGATTCCCAAACGCCGCGCGATGACCCGGTGGCTGGTGCCTTCGAGCATCTGGTCGATGATCGTCTGACGCAGACGGGACACCACCTGCTGCGGCACGGTGCGGTCGCCCTCGAATTCCAGCGCTCGGCTCCAGCACCGTTCGAAGACCTCTTCGGCGAGATAGTCGACGACCGCGGGGTCGTAGATGAAGGCCGCGAGGCTCATGTCATCGGCGATCGGGATCACGGCTACCCGCCGATCCATCACTATGAGCCGCGTATAGGGTTCGTCAAGGGTTCTGTACTGGCCACCTGCCCGGGCGAGTGTGGCCACGTAATCCCTGGTCGGCTGGTGGTAGCGCGTGCTGGCGTGGTAGATCGTCCGCATCTCCGTACCACTGCGGAGCGTTTCCAGATCGTGCTCGATCATCCCGGCGAGAAGGTCCGGCTGGCGCGGGCCGCCGGGTTGGAGCGCCAGGGCTTCCTCGAGCCCGGATTCTCTGAACTGCTCCAGCCGCTGACGGATAAGAGCCTTGCCCTGCACATACTCGATCGATCCGCCGCGTTGCTTCGGGGAATGGAATTCCCGAGCGAGTTCCTGCAGTTCGGAGGGCAGGGAGACGGCTCGTGACAGGAGCTCCAAGGCCTGACGCTGCCACGAATGGCTGAGGCTGGCTGAGAGCTGTGTGGGGTCGGCGGCTACGAAAACAGTCGGATCATCGCTGTCGGGAACGAGAAGGCCAATCCTCGCCAGCTCGTCGCGCGCAGAATCATTCTGATCGGTATTGGTGCCCGATGGCAGCCTGCCGTCTCCTCGGAGAACGGTGAGAAATAGCTCCCGTGCTTCTGTCGAGAGCACGGTCAAGCCGGCGGCAAGGGGCTGCTCTCGTTCACTCATCCGCGACTCCTTGCCGTTACCGTGATACCTGCGTCCCGTCAGCGCTGACGCTGAATCGCGTTTCAGCATGCCAGATCCGGTGCGCCCTCCGAAGAGGGATTGATGACCGCACCCTCTCACCAAGGCCGAGCCGCCGGCACCCCCCGAACAGGAGGGGGCCGGCGGCGGGGTCCGGGCGGGCGGGTCAGCGCTTGGGGCGCCAGACGACGAGGGCGCTGGACTGGGGCGTGGGGGGCTGGTACGGGACGAGGTCGCGGCGGTAGGAGGCGTGGACGGCGGCCTCGCGCTGCTGGAGGGCGGTGGCGGCGCCTTCCAGGGAGTCGACGAGTTCGGTGACCCGGGACTGGAGGGCGGTGACCTGGTTCTCCAGCTCGATGATCCGCTTGATGCCCGCCAGGTTGATGCCCTCGTCCTGGGAGAGCCGCTGGACCTCGCGCAGCTGCTGGATGTCGCGGGCGGAGTAGCGGCGGCCGCGGCCGGCGGTGCGGTCGGGGCAGACCAGGCCGAGGCGGTCGTACTGGCGGAGGGTCTGCGGGTGCAGTCCGGACAGTTCGGCGGCCACCGAGATGACGTACACCGGGGTGTCCTCGGTGAGGACGTACGGCGGTGCGGCCGAGGGGACCCGGCGGGTGCGGCGGGTGCCGTCGCCGGGGAGGCCCTCGCCGACGCCGGGGCCGATCGACCCGTCGGGGTTGACCGGATTCATCGGATTCATCGGGGACATCTGGTCGTCACGCTCCCTTCGCCGCCCGGAAGAGGGCCGCGCGCGGATCGTCGGAGGCGGTGGCCTCGCGGTACTGCTCCAGGGCGTTCAGCGCGTCGCCGGTGACGTGCTGGGGCACCACGACCTCGACGGTGACGAGGAGGTCGCCGCGGGTGCCGTCCTTGCGGGTGGCGCCCTTGCCGCGGGCGCGCATGGTGAGGCCGTTGGCGCTGCCCGGGGGCAGCTTGAGCTTCACGGCGGGGCCGCCGAGGGTGGGTACCTCGATGGTGGCGCCGAGGGCCGCTTCGTGGAAGGCGACGGGGACGGTGACGGTGAGGTTGTCGCCCTTGCGGCCGAAGACGGGGTGCGGGTCGACGTGCACGGTGACGTAGAGGTCGCCGGGCTGTCCGCCGCGTTCGCCCTGGGCGCCCTTGCCCTTGAGGCGGATGCGCTGGTCGGCCTGGACGCCGGCCGGGATGCGGACCTGCATGGTGCGGGCGGAGCTGGCCCGGCCGCTGCCGTGGCAGTCGGTGCACGGGTCGTCGACGATCATGCCCCGGCCGCGGCAGTCCTTGCACGGCTCGGAGAGCGCGAAGGCGCCCTGGCCGCGGCTGACGGTGCCGGCGCCGACGCAGGTGGGGCAGACCCGCGGCGTGGTGCCGGACCTGGCGCCGGTGCCGTTGCAGGTGCGGCAGGGGGCCTGGCTGGTCATCCGGAGCGGGACGGTCGCGCCGTCGACGGCCTCCTCGAAGGAGAGCGTCACCTCGGTCTCGACGTCGGCGCCGCGCCGGGGCTGGGCCTGCCGGGTGCCGCCGCGGTTGAAGAGGCCGCCGAAGACGTCGCCGATCCCGCCGCCGCCGGTGCCGCCGCCCTGGTTGCCGCTGAAGAGGTCGCCGAAGTCGAAGCTGTAGCTGCCGGTGCCGCCGGGGCCGCCGCCGGCCCGGAAGCCGCCGTTGGCGAAGAGGCTGCGGGCCTCGTCGTACTCCTTGCGGCGCTTCTCGTCGGAGAGGACGTCGTACGCCTCGGAGATGTCTTTGAAGCGCTCCTCGGCCTTGGCGTCACCCTTGTTGGCGTCCGGGTGGAACTCGCGCGCGAGCTTGCGGTACGTCTTCTTGATCTCGGTGGCGGTGGCGTCCTTGGGCACGCCGAGGACCTTGTAGTAGTCCTTCTCGACATAGTCCTTGCCACTCATGGCCTCCGCCACCTCCCGATGTCCATCGTCACTGTGTTGTCAACAGCACGGGAACGCACGGCCGTCGACAACGCGCTGCGGAGCCGGCCGCCGTACTGGCCGGCGTACGACTCCGCAGCGCACTGGTTGTCAGCTGTCACAGGTGGTCAGCTGTCCGAGCCACCGTCGGACGTGTCCGCGTCGCCGGACTTGGCGTCGGCGTCCGGGGCGGAGGCCGTCTGGGTGCCCGGCTGGGGCTCCGCGACGGCGACCATCGCCGGGCGGATGATCCGCTCGCCGATGCGGTAGCCGGGCTGGAGGATCTGCACGCAGGTGTCCTCGGTGACGTCCGAGGAGTAGCTGTGCATCAGCGCCTCGTGCATGGTCGGGTCGAAAGGCTCGCCCTCCTTGCCGAACTGCTGGAGGCCCAGCTTGGCGACGACCGTCTCCAGCGACTCGGCGACGGACTTGAAGCCGCCCGTGACCTCGCCGTGCTCGCGGGCGCGGCCGATGTCGTCCAGGACCGGGATCAGGGACTCCAGGATGTTGGAGACCGCGATCTCGCGGACGGTCAGCCGGTCGCGCTCGACCCGCTTCCGGTAGTTCTGGTACTCGGCCTGCAGGCGCTGCAGGTCCGCGGTGCGCTCGGCCAGCTCGCGCTTGGCGGTGGCGAGCTCCTCGGGGGAGCCCTCGCCGGCACCGGCCGCCGCTGCCTCCTCGGCGGCCTTGATCACGGCCTCCTCGGCGGCGGAGTCGTCGCCGGGCTTGCCGCCCTGCGGCTTGTCCGTCATGCCGACGCACCACCCTTGGGCTTCTCGTCGTCCACGATCTCGGCGTCGACGACGTCGTCGTCCTTGGCCTGGGCGGACTCACCGGCGGGGGCGGCACCGGCGGCGTCGGCGTTGGCGTACAGCGCCTGGCCGAGCTTCTGGGCGGTGGTGGAGACCTTCTCCGAGGCTTCGCGGATCTTCGCGATGTCCTCGCCCTTCAGGGCCTCCTTGAGCTCGCCGATGGCGGTCTCGACCTCGGTCTTGACGTCGGCCGGGAGCTTCTCCGCGTTGTCGGCGATGAACTTCTCGGTCGAGTAGACGAGCTGCTCGGCGGAGTTGCGGGTCTCGACGGCCTCGCGGCGCTTGTGGTCGTCCTCGGCGTACTGCTCGGCCTCGCGGCGCATGCGGTCGACCTCGTCCTTCGGCAGCGAGGAGCCGCCGGTGACGGTCATCTTCTGCTCCTTGCCGGTGCCGAGGTCCTTCGCGCCGACGTGCATGATGCCGTTGGCGTCGATGTCGAAGGTGACCTCGATCTGGGGCAGGCCGCGCGGCGCCGGCGGGAGGCCGGTCAGCTCGAACATGCCGAGCTTCTTGTTGTACGCGGCGATCTCGCGCTCGCCCTGGTAGACCTGGATCTGCACGGACGGCTGGTTGTCCTCGGCCGTGGTGAAGATCTCGGAGCGCTTGGTCGGGATCGTGGTGTTGCGCTCGATCAGCTTGGTCATGATGCCGCCCTTGGTCTCGATGCCGAGGGACAGCGGGGTGACGTCGAGCAGCAGGACGTCCTTGACCTCGCCCTTGAGGACACCGGCCTGGAGCGCGGCGCCGATGGCGACGACCTCGTCCGGGTTGACGCCCTTGTTGGCGTCCTGGCCGCCGGTCAGCTCCTTGACGAGCTCGGCGACGGCCGGCATGCGGGTGGAGCCGCCGACCAGGACGACGTGGTCGATCTCGGAGAGCGAGATGCCGGCGTCCTTGATGACGTTGTGGAACGGGACCTTGCAGCGCTCCAGCAGGTCCGCGGTCAGCTGCTGGAACTGGGCCCGGGTGAGCTTCTCGTCCAGGTGCAGCGGGCCCTCGGCGGAGGCCGTGATGTACGGCAGGTTGATCGAGGTCTCGGAGGACGAGGACAGCTCGATCTTGGCCTTCTCGGCGGCCTCGCGCAGACGCTGCAGGGCCATCTTGTCCTTGGACAGGTCGACGCCGTGGCCGGACTGGAAGACCTTGACCAGGTGGTCGACGACGCGCTGGTCCCAGTCGTCACCACCGAGGTGGTTGTCACCGTTGGTGGCCTTCACCTCGACGACCCCGTCGCCGATCTCCAGCAGGGAGACGTCGAAGGTGCCGCCGCCGAGGTCGAAGACCAGGATGGTCTGGTCGTCCTTGTCGAGGCCGTACGCCAGGGCGGCCGCGGTGGGCTCGTTGACGATGCGCAGGACGTTGAGGCCCGCGATCTCACCGGCCTCCTTGGTGGCCTGGCGCTCGGAGTCGTTGAAGTACGCCGGGACGGTGATGACGGCGTCGGTGACGGTCTCGCCCAGGTACGCCTCGGCGTCCCGCTTCAGCTTCTGCAGCACGAAGGCCGAGATCTGCTGGGGGTTGAAGTCCTTGCCGTCGATGTTGATCTTCCACCCGGTGCCCATGTGGCGCTTCACCGAGCGGATGGTGCGGTCGACGTTGGTGACCGCCTGACGCTTGGCCACCTCGCCGACCAGGACCTCGCCGTTCTTGGCGAAGGCGACGACGGACGGCGTGGTCCGAGCGCCCTCGGCGTTCGTGATGACGGTGGGCTCGCCACCCTCCAGAACGCTGACGACCGAGTTCGTCGTGCCGAGGTCGATGCCGACCGCGCGTGCCATCGTAGGTACCTCCACGGAAGAGTTGAGCTTTACAGGCTCAAGGATGCACGACTCGACGGGCAGCGTCAACAGCTATGAGTGCCAGTCGCTCAACTTTGCTGAGCGGAATCGACCGATGGGGCGTGGGCGGGACGGTGGTGGGGCGGTAGTGGAGCGGCGGGCGCCGTGGCGCGCGTGCGGTCACGTGACTGCCGCCATAGCTTGGGAATCTTCTGGAGAACTGTTGCCGACCGGTAATGTCCGGGCCGTCGGCCCGGCAAGTTACCGACCAGTACACTCAGGTCGACAACCGTAGGACCGCAGAGACTGCTCAACCGCAAAGCCGCAGGAGACGGAGAGCCGATGCAGCTAGCAGCGATCGTCATCTCGCTGGTCACATTTGTGATCGGCACCGCGCTCGCCGCCCGTGCGGCGCTGTACATCTACAAGGTGGTGCGCACCGGAGCGGCGGACTCCACCCGCTTCGGGCAGCCCGCCCAGCGGGCGAAGACCCTCGCGACCGAATTCTTCGGTCACACCAGGATGAACCGCTGGGGGATCGTGGGCATCGCCCACTGGTTCGTCGCCGTCGGCTTCTTCAGCCTGGTGCTGACCATCGTCAACGCGTTCGGCCAGCTCTTCGACGCCGACTTCGACCTGCCGGTCATCGGCCACTGGATGATCTGGCAGCTCTTCGTCGAGCTGCTCGGCACCCTGACCACGCTGGGCATCCTGGTCCTGATCGTGATCCGGCTGATGAGCCTGCCGTCGCGGTCCGGCCGCAAGTCCCGCTTCGCCGGCTCGATCGCCTGGCAGGCCTTCTACGTCGAGTACACGATCCTCGGCATCGGCCTCTGCATCACGATGCTGCGCGCGCTGGAGGGCGCCCTCAAGGGCGTCGACTCGTACGGTCCCGAGCACCTGGTCTCGTACCCGCTCGTCACCGCGCTCAGCGGCCTGTCGCACGGCACGCTGGAGAACCTGATCTACCTGTTCGCGATGCTGAAGATCTGCATCTCGTTCGCGTGGGCGACCACCATCGGCCTCAACCCGTCGATGGGTGTGGCCTGGCACCGGTTCCTCGGCTTCTTCAACATCTACTTCAAGCGCGAGGAGGACGGCGGCACCGCGCTCGGCGCCCTCCGTCCGATGACCAGCGACGGTCAGCCGATCGACTTCGAGGACCCGGCCGACGACGCCGTCTTCGGCGTCTCCCAGGTCGAGCACTTCTCCTGGAAGGGCATCCTCGACTTCTCCACCTGCACCGAGTGCGGCCGCTGCCAGTCGCAGTGCCCCGCCTGGAACACCGGCAAGCCGCTCTCGCCGAAGCTGCTGATCATGAGCCTGCGCGAGCACGCCTACGGCAAGGCGCCGTACCTGCTGGCCGGCGGCGGCAAGGACATGGAGGGCGAGGAGCAGGCGACCCCCGAGCAGCTCAAGGACGTCCCGGCGGCCGCGCTGGCCGAGGCCGAGCGCCCGCTGATCGGCACCGCGGAAGAGAACGGCGTCATCGACCCGGACGTGCTGTGGTCCTGCACCACCTGCGGCGCCTGCGTCGAGCAGTGCCCGGTGGACATCGAGCACATCGACCACATCGTCGACATGCGCCGCTACCAGGTGATGATCGAGAGCAACTTCCCGACCGAGGCCGGGACGATGCTCAAGAACCTGGAGAACAAGGGCAACCCGTGGGGCATGGCCACCAAGGCGCGCCTGGACTGGGTCAAGGAGCTCAAGAAGGAGACCGGCATCGAGGTGCCGGTGATCGGCGAGGACATCGACCCCGCCGAGGTCGAGTACCTCTACTGGGTCGGCTGCGCCGGCGCCCTGGAGGACCGCGCCAAGAAGACCACCAAGGCCTTCGCCGAGCTGCTGCACACCGCGGGCGTGAAGTTCGCGATCCTCGGCAAGGAGGAGACCTGCACCGGTGACTCCCCGCGCCGCCTGGGCAACGAGTTCCTGTTCCAGATGCTCGGCGCGCAGAACGTGGAGACGCTGAACGCCGCGCTGGAGGACGCCCCGACCAAGCGGATCGTGGCCACCTGCCCGCACTGCTTCAACACCATCGCCAACGAGTACCCGCAGCTCGGCGGGCACTTCGAGGTGATCCACCACACCCAGCTGCTGCAGCACCTGATCGACGAGGGCAAGCTCGTCCCGGTCAACCCGGTCGAGGGCCTGATCACCTACCACGACCCCTGCTACCTGGGCCGCCACAACAAGGTCTACAGCCCGCCGCGCGAGATCATGGACAAGGTCCCCGGTCTGCGCCAGCAGGAGATGCACCGCCACAAGGAGCGCGGCTTCTGCTGCGGCGCCGGCGGCGCCCGGATGTGGATGGAGGAGCGCATCGGCAAGCGGATCAACACCGAGCGCGTGGACGAGGCGCTGTCCCTCAACCCGGACATCGTCTCCACCGCCTGCCCGTTCTGCCTGGTGATGCTCTCCGACTCGGTCAACGGCAAGAAGAACGAGGGCGCGGCCAAGGAGCACCTGAAGGTGGTCGACGTGGCCCAGCTGCTGCTGGACTCCGTCAAGGCCGTCCCGCCGGCCGAGGCCGAGGAGCAGCCCGCGACGGTGGACGCCTGACCGTCCGCTGCCCGGCAGCCCCGCTGTTCGACAGTTCTGCTACAACTGCCCGGCCCGGTGGACGCCGCCAACGCGCCCGCCGGGCCGGGCTTTTGGGCGGCCCCGGCGGCTCGCGGCGGTACCGGGGGAGAACCCGGAGTGACATCCGTCGCACAGGGGCCGGACGGGCATTCGGTTGGAAGGAAATACAGTAGGCGCCGGACCGGCTCCGAGCCGGTCGGCCCGTTCCGGACGGAAAACCGGACGGGCGCCGACCCGCGCCGGACGGACGGGTCCAGAACACCGACGGAGGCAACGGCCCGCCGGGCCGGGCCGCAGAGACCACAAGGGGAACAGCGCAGACCATGACCGAGGCGATCATGCTGGTCGGTGGTAAGGGCACGCGACTGCGTCCGCTGACCACCCACACCCCCAAGCCGATGCTGCCGGTGGCAGGCGTCCCGTTCATCGCGCACCAGCTGGCCCGCGCGGCCGCCGCCGGCGTCACCCGCGTCGTGCTGGCCACCTCCTACCTGGCCGAGGTGTTCGAGGACCACTTCCAGGACGGCACCCCGTACGGCATCGAGCTGGTCTACCTGACCGAGCGCGAGCCGCTGGGCACCGGCGGGGCCATCCGCAACGCCGCCTCCGGCCTGACCTGCGGCCCGGACGAGCCGGTCCTGGTCTTCAACGGCGACATCCTCTCCGGTGTCGACATCGCCGCCCTGCGCGACGGCCACGTGGCCGCCGGGGCCGACGTCACCCTGCACCTCACCCGGGTCGAGGACCCGCGCGCCTTCGGCCTCGTCCCGACCGACGGGAACGGGCGGGTGCTGGAGTTCCTGGAGAAGCCGGAGACCCCGGAGCAGATCGTCACCGACCAGATCAACGCCGGCTGCTACGTCTTCACCCGCTCCGTGATCGACCGCATCCCGGCCGGCCGCGAGGTGTCCGTCGAGCGCGAGACCTTCCCCGAGCTGCTGGCCACCGGGGCCCTGCTGCGCGGCGTGGTGGACACCTCGTACTGGCTGGACCTCGGCACCCCGGCCGCCTTCGTCCGCGGCTCGGCCGACCTGGTGCTCGGCAAGGTCGACTCCCCGGCCGTTCCCGGCCCGACCGGCGACGCCCTGCTGCTGCCCGGCGCCACCGTCCACCCGGGCGCGGTGCTCAGCGGCGGCACCGTGGTCTCCGCGGACGCGGTCGTCGAGGCCGGCGCGATCGTCGAGGCCAGCGTGATCCTGCCCGGCGCGGTCATCGGCCCGGACAGCCTGGTCAAGGACTCGATCGTCGGCGCCTACGCCAGCATCGGCGACCGCTCGGCGCTGGACGGCGCGGTGATCGGCGACGGCGCGATCGTGGAGTCCGACAACGAGCTGCCGAACGGCATCCGGATCGCCTGCGGCACGCTGCTGCCGGTCGGCGCCGTCCGCACCTCGGCCGGCCCGGGCGGCTGCCCGGCCGGCACCAGCGCGGCGGCGGCCGTGCACGGGCCGTCGGTCACCGCGCAGCGGTAGCGCCCGGCGGAGTCGGAGGCCCCGGCGGAGTCGGCGGACCACGGAGCACCCGCTCCGTGTCGCTCCGGGGCGGCTTTCGGCCCCGTTCGTCTCAGGCTGGCTGCAAACCGGCCCCGGCTTCGTCCGGGGCCGACGCGGGTTGGGCCGGACGGGTACCTTCGGACCGTGGCTGGTAATCGATACGACAGCGGTCAGGGCGCCGACCGTCCGCACGGCGGATGGTCGCCCCCTCCGCCGCCGCCGGCGGGGGTGCCCGGGGGGCACGGGCAGACGGACGGGCCGGAGTACTTCACGGCCCCGCACCCGGGAGCCGCCGGCGCGCCGGGGGGACCGGCCGGCGACGGGTACGACCCGTACGCGGCCGACCGGCCGGGCAGCACCCGTGCCTTCCCGACGGGCGACCCGTACGCGGGCGGCGGCGGGCAGGGGTACTACGACCAGGGCCAGTACCCGGACCAGGGGCAGTACCCGGACCAGGGCCAGTACGGGCAGTACCCGCCGGACGGCTACGGCCGGCAGCCGCCGTACGAGCAGCCGTACGAGCAACAGCCCTACGAGCAGCAGCAGCCGCCGTACGGCCAGGACAACGTCGCCGTCTACCGGGCGGGCGGCCAGTCCTCCCCGCACGTGGCCGGCCCCCGGCCGCAGTGGCGCGAGCTGTTCGTCGGCCTCTTCCGCAGCCCGACCGCGATGTTCGACCGCACCCGCGACCACCAGGTCTGGCTGCCCGCCGTCACCGTCTCGCTGCTGTACGGCGCGCTCGCGGTGCTCGGCATCGGGCTGACCCACGACGACATCGTCAACTCCACCTTCACCGTGGCGCTGACCGGCATCGTCGCCGCCGCCATCGGCTTCACCGTGGCCGGCGCGCTGTTCGGCGCGGTCACCTACGGGCTGGCCCGCCAGCTGGGCGGCGACGGCCCGTGGAAGTCCACCGTCGGCCTGGCCGCGCTGATCGGCTGGCTGACCGACGCCCCCCGGCTGCTGCTCGACCTGGTGCTGCCCTCCGGCAGCCTCGTCGTCCAGGTCGTCGGCTGGGCCACCTGGGGGCTCTGCGCGTTCCTGCTGACCAGCATGGTCCGGCGGCTGCACGACCTGCCCTGGGGCAAGGCCGCCGCCGCCTCGGCGCTGCAACTGCTCGCCCTGCTGGTGTTGATCAAGCTGCCGACACTGGGCTGACCGGCGGAGGGCAGAATGGTGGACGGGCGGCGGCCGAGCGCCGCGGCCCGTCCACCCTCGTCGTCCCACGTCCACCGGAGCCAGGCATGACCCTCCCCACCACCCACGTCAGCTTCCCGGCCGGGGCGGTGACCGGCGAGTCCCCGGTGCTCGCGGTGCACCCGCTGGCCGACGGCCGGTACGCCGTCGTGACCGGGGCGACCCCGTTCCACCCGCTCGACCACACCTGGCCCGACCAGCCCGCCGACCACGGCACCCTCACCGTCGACGGCACCGAGCTGGCCGTGGTGGACTGCCTGACCGGCGCCGTCGGCCCGGCGGACGACGCACTGCTGGTCGGCGCCGACATCCCGGTCCGGCGCGGCGACGAGGAGTGGTCCTGGCTGGTCCTGCACGTCCTCGACACCGACCCCGGCGCCATCGTCGGCCGCACCGCGGAGCTCGCCGTGGACGCCACCCGCCGGGGCGCCCTCAGCGCCTCGCACAGCGGCTGCCACCTGCTCGCCCTCGCCCTCAACGCCGCGCTCGCCCCGCGCTGGCGCAAGGACCCGGGCCGCTCGGACGCCTTCGGCAACCCGGACTTCGACAGCCTCGCGATGGCGAGCTCGGTGATGGACACCGAGGCCAGCACCGACACCTACCGGCTCGGCAAGTCGCTCAAGAAGAAGGGCTTCACGGCGGACGCCACCGAGGAGTTCCCCGCCCTGGCCGACGCCCTGCCCGCCCTCACCGAGGACGTCAACGCCCGGCTCGCCGCCTGGGTCGCCGCCGACGCCCCGGTCCGCATCGAGGTGCCCGGCCCCGAGCTCACCGCCCGCCGCCAGTGGCACTGCGAGCTGCCCGAGGGCGGCGCGCAGATCTTCTGCGGCGGCACCCACCTGCACCACCTCGGCGAGCTGGCCGAGCTGCGCACCGAGCTGCGGCTGTCCGAGGACGGCACCGAGCTGGTCGCCGTCACCAGCCCGAAGCGGGCCTGAGAACGCCGCGGGCGGCCGCCCCCCGTCGGTGGGGGGACGGCCGCCCGGCTGCGTGCGGCTCCGCGGGTCCCGCGGCTCAGACCTGGCTGCGGTGGAAGTTCAGGTACGAACGGGACGGCGTCGGGCCGCGCTGGCCCTGGTAGCGCGAGCCGTAGCGCTCCGAGCCGTACGGGTGCTCCGACGGCGAGGAGAGACGGAACAGGCAGAGCTGCCCGATCTTCATGCCCGGGTACAGCTTGATCGGCAGCGTCGCGACGTTCGACAGCTCCAGCGTCACGTGGCCGCTGAAGCCGGGGTCGATGAAGCCGGCCGTGGAGTGGGTGAGCAGGCCCAGCCGGCCCAGGCTCGACTTGCCCTCCAGCCGGGAGGCCACGTCCTCGGGCAGCGTGATGACCTCGTACGTCGAGGCCAGCACGAACTCACCCGGGTGCAGGATGAACGCGTCGTCGCCCTCCGGCTCGACCAGCCGGGTCAGGTCCGGCTGCTCCTCGGAGGGGTCGATGTGGGGGTACTTGTGGTTCTCGAACACGCGGAAGAAGCGGTCGAGGCGCACGTCGATACTCGACGGCTGGACCATCGCCGGGTCGAACGGGTCGATGGAGACCCGGCCCAGGTCGATTTCGGTCCGGATGTCCTTGTCAGAGAGCAGCACGCTTCGAGGTTACGTGCATGAAAGGGCCCCGGACGAATCCGCCCGGGGCCCGGCTACCCGTCCGCCCGCCGTCAGGCCAGGAACTCCGCGGCCTCCAGCCGCATCGCCCGCTCCAGTTGCGGCTCCGACAGCTCCCCGACGTCGGCCAGCACCGAGCTCCGCAGCCGTCCGCACTGCGGACAGCGGATCAACCGCCCGGGGCCGAGCCGGCCCGGACCGAGGTTCTGCATCGGGAACGTGGTGGTGCTGAACAGGTGCCCCTCGGCACAACGAACGACGGCGCGCTGCTCCATCGATCCCCTTCCCATCCCTAACCCAGTACTCACCCGTACTCAGACGCCCCGGCGGCCGAGCCCCGGGACAGCGTCACATTAGGGGATGTTCCGGACATTCCTCAGGTGGCTCGCCGCCCCGACCCCACCCGCCGGAGCACTCGTACGCGGCCCACACAGTACGCCTCCGCACCCGCCCCCACCCCGCACCGCCGCGCACCCGAACCCCTTGTGCAACCACCGTCTCGAATGGGGTACAGTGACACTGGATCGAGCGGTCTCTGACGGCTCGTCAAGCGGGCGTAGTTTAATGGTAGAACATGAGCTTCCCAAGCTTAGAGCGCGAGTTCGATTCTCGTCGCCCGCTCCAGTGGTAAAGCCCCAGGTCAACGACCTGGGGCTTTCGCGTTCTCCGGACCGATCCACCCCCACCGTGCCGGAAGGCCGCCGGTGCGGCGGCGAATCCTGGCGTTCCGGCCGGCGAATTCAGGCCCGTGCCAGGGGTGGTGTTCTCCGTTTCCGGTGGCGCTCGAGGCCCTTCGACGGCTTGCCGCGGCAGGCTACCGTTGGGCCGGATGCAACAGGCTGGGGCATTGGCGGACATCTGCCCCACGGAGGACCGGGGGTGGGTGCGGTGGATCCGTTGTCGTTGTCGATGGTGACGGCTTTCCTGGGCGCGGCCGGCGCGGGGATGGCCAACGAGGCGGGGAAGCGGGCCTGGGAGACGGTGGGCGGGCTGGTGGCCCGGGCGGTGGGGCGGGAGGTGCCGGCGCCGGTCGGGCAGGCCGAACGGGAGTCGGTGGCGGGGTTGCTGGTGGCGGAGGCGATGCGCAGCCCCGAGCAGGCGAGGGCGCTCGCCGCCGTGATGAGCGGGAAGGGCGCCGGTGGGGCGGCGGCGCACGGGGTGCCGCGGCTGCTGCCGGCTTCGGCCCGCTTCTTCACCGACCGGAAGGGCCCGCTGACGCTGCTGGACCGGGAGGCGGACCGCAAGCCCGACGGTCTGCCGAAGGTGGCCGTTCTGCACGGTCCGGCGGGGATCGGTACCAGTGCCCTCGCCTTCCACTGGGGAGGCCGCGAGGCCGGCCGGTTCCCGGACGGGACCCTGTACACGGATCTCCGGGGCGGCTCGGCGAGCACCGCTCCGACGGCCGCGACGGTTCTGCGGCACTTCCTGCTGCGCCTGGGCGTACCCGCGGAGTACGTTCCGCCCGCCGCGGAGGACCGGGTCGACCTCTTCCGCTCCCTGCTCTCCAACCGGCGGCTGCTGGTCGTCCTCGACCACGCGCAGTCGGCGGCCCAGGTCAAACCGCTGATCACGGCGGCGCCCGGGGTGTTCACCCTGATCGTCGCCCGTCGTCCGCTCACCGGCCTGGACGCCGTCACCATCCCCGTCGGCCCGTTGTCCGACCGGGACGCCAAGCGGCTGCTGGCCGACCTGGCGGGGCGGCCGGCCATGGCCACGGCCCGTGCCGCGCTCCCCTCGGTGCTGGAGCGGTGCGCCGGCTCCCCGTTCGCCCTGCGAGCGATGGCCCCGCAGCTGGCGACGGGGTCGCTCGGCGGTGACGGTCCGGCGAATGCCCTGCCTCCGGTGCGGGCCGTCGCCGAGGAGGCCTACCGGCGGCTCGGCGTGGAGGCGGCGAGGATCTACCGGCTCGGGGCGCTGCGACCGTGGTCCTCGCTGACCGCGGCCGTGGTGGCGGCGACGGCCGAGGTCCCGGAGGAAGAGGCGGAGCGGACGCTGGCCGAACTGGCGGAGCTCCAGCTGCTGGAGGGCACCGGGGACGGCCGCTACCGGTACCGGCCGGCGGTGCGCGCGCACGCGGAGGAGGCCGCGGCCCGCGAGGACGGCCTGGCGGGGTGCGCCGCGGCCGTGACCCGCGCGGTGGACTGGTACCTGCGGTTCGCCGTCCGCGCCGACTGCGCGGCGCTGAAGGAACGTTGGCACCTCGGCCCGCTGTACACCGAGCTGGGGCCGGGCCCGTACGAGGACGAGGGCGCGGCCGTCGCCGCGCTGGTCGCCGAGGCGGGCAACCTGGTCGAAGCCGTGCTCGCCGCCGAGGAGTTCGGCCGGTTCGACACGGTCTGCCAGACCGTCGAGGCGCTCTGGGCGGTGCAGCTCAAGGTCGGCTGCCACGACGCTCTGCTGCCCGCGCTGCGGGCCGGGGCCCGTACCGCCGCCCGGCACTGCCCGGGGGCCCGGACGGCCGGCCGGATGCACACTCAACTGGCCTTCGCCCTGATGGAGTTGCGGCAGGACGAGGAGGCCGAACGCGAACTGCTGACGGCCGCGGACGACGAGGCCCGGGCCGGGCACGCGCGCGGCCGGGCGACGGCGGTCGAGTCGCTGGGCCTGCTGCGGCTGCGCCAGTGGCGCTTCCGGTCGGCCCTGGAGTGCTTCGAGGAGGCGGACGGGCTGCTGGACGGGATCGGTCCGGCCGACGACGGCGCCGCCGATGTGCCGCGGGCCCGTGCGCTGCTGCACCGGCACCGGGGGCGGGCGCTGCGAGGCCTCGGCCGGTTCGACGACGCTGAGCAACGGCTCACCACGGCACGGGAGTTCTTCCGCGACAGCGGCGAGCGCTACAACACCGCCCGGGTGCTGACGGATCTCGCGGAGCTCCACCTCGACGCGGCCGACCACACCGGGGCGCTGCCCCTGATCGACGAGGCCGTCGCGCTGCTGAGCCGGGAGAACGCCACCGTCCACCTCACCTACCTGGCCGGGCTGCGCGCCCAGTGCCTTCCCGGGCAACCGTGACGCGGACCCGCGCGAGGCGGGTGCCGGTCCTGACGGTCAGGGTGGAGGGCGCCGGCGCCTTCGCGGGGCCGGTGTGCAGCCGTGCGAGCAGCGCCGAGGCGTGGACGGCCGGGTCCCCGGCGGTGTCGGAGGTCAGCCGGCACCGCAGTCCGTCGCGGTGCAGCACCTCGCACTCGCGGGGGCCGGTGACGTAGACGGCGAGCGAGGCGGAACGGTACCGGTCGAGCACCTCGGCCGCCCACGCGTGGGGCGAGCCGAACCGGGGGTCGTCGGCCTCGCCGTACCGGAGGATGACGTCGGCCGACTCCAGCACACCGGGATCGAGGGTGTCCTCGTGCACCGCGAGGTGGCCCTCGCCCTCGGCGTCGTCGGGTTCGTACCGGGGCTCGGCGAAGCGCAGGACGGCGATGGTGCCGTCCGCGGTGGTGCGGGTGAGGACACGCAGGGGCGCGGTGCGGAGCGGCGGTTCGTACGGCGGCAGCGGCAGCGGGTCGAGCACCGCAGGGGCGGCCGGCTCGGTGATGCCGATCATCCGGTAGAAGAGGCCGCGCAGCAGGGCCGCCGACCGTCCCGGGACCGAGCTGGTCAGCGTGGCCGGCCCGTCGAGGGGGAGGTGTTCGGCCAGCAGCTTGTCCAGCTGGGGCGGCAGCGCGCCGTATGGATCGAGGCGGGGCGCCGATCGGACGAACGCCGCGACGGGTGACTCCGCCCCGAGGACCCCCGGATCGGTGGCGCCCAGCAGTACGGGCGTGCCGCAGGCGGCGGCGTAGTAGCTGACGGAACCGAAGTCGCCCAGGACGACGTCCGCGGCGATCAGGGCCTGGCGCCAGCCTTCGAGCGGGTCGACGAGGGCGAGGCCGGCCCGACGGGCCCTGTCCAGCCAGAGGCGGATCTGGCCGGGGCCGTGGCCGTGCCAGACGTTCGGGTGGAGGACGGCTGCCACCCGGTACTCGTCGGCGGGGAGCTCGGACGTCAGCCGGGGCAGCAGGAGCGGGAGGACGTCCTCGGGGCCGGAGTCACCGAAGAGCGAGGTCGGATTCCAGGTGGAGTTCAGCAGGACGAGGCGCTGCCCGGGACGCACCCCCAGGGCCCGCCGGTACCGGTCGCGGTGGTGCCGGGCGGCCAGGATGCGGTCGAAGCAGGGATCGCCGGCCAGTACGGCGGTCGGCACCGCCGCGGGGCAGGACTCGGCGAGCCGGCCGATCTGCTCGGGGTGGGAGAAGACCATGGCGTCCGCGATCGGGACGCCTTCGGCGGTGAGGATCCACTCGGGTCCGAGCCCGAACACGGCTTCCGGCTTCCGGCTTCCGGCTTCCGGCTTCCGGCTTCCGGCTTCCGGCTTCCGGCTTCCGGCTTCCGGCTTCGCCAGCCTTTTATTGTATCCGACACCATGCGAGAGGACTGTCAACTTGCCTTTGATGCGGTCGAGTTGGCCGCCGAAGCTCGCCGATATCGCCAGGTCCACGGGAACCGTGAGGGCCTGGTCCCACGGCAGGACCGGGACGCCCGTCGAAGCCAGCAGCTCCGCCACGCCCGACTGGAACGGCGACGAGCCGGTGCAGGTCGCCAGTACCTGTACGCGCAGATCATCGCGGAACAGCGGAAGCACATCGAGCAACCGCGTCGCCGCCGTCACGTTGTGGACGACCAGCAGGACCCGTCGACACCGTCCGCGGGTGGCCCATCGGGCCGCATCGGGCCCCACCGGTACGCGAACCCAGTGCTTCAGGTCCTCGACCACCTCTGCCACCCCAGCCCTTCCGCTTCGAGGCCTCTGCGGCCACCCTTTCCGATCTTGGAGTCGGAAGTGCCAACGTATCGCGAGGAGGGATGAAGCCCCGGCTGTCCTGCCTCCGGAGCCCTGAGGGCTGCGCGCGTTCTCGGTCGAGCCGGCGGTCCTACGATCGGCGGGTGACCACAGCGACCACCACGCAGCATCTGCGCGTACTCCCGGAAGTGTTCTGTGTCGAGCGGCCGGCCGACGAGGCCGCGGCCCTGGCGGCGCGGTGGATCGCGCTGGTCCGGGCGCCCGAGGGGGTGACCGTGGTTCGGGAGGCGGACGAGCGGACGGACGGTGCGTCCGTCGAGCGGTGGAAGGCGCTGTACGGCGGTGACACCGCCCATGCGCTCGACCTGCCGGGGATGCTGGCCGGGCTCCTCGGGCCGCTGGCGGGTGCCGGGGTGCCGGTGTTCGTGGCGTCCACGTACGACGCGGACCTGGTGCTGGTGCCCGCGGGGCGGCTGGCCGACGCGGTGGCCGCGCTCAGGGCGGCCGGCCACCGGGTCGACGGGTAGGCGGGTAGACGAGCGGGCCGCCCCCGGGGGATTCGGTCCGGGGGCGATCGGGTTCGATGGGGGGCGTCCTTCGCCCGGCCGCGGGCGGCTCGCCCCGTGAGTCCGGGAGATGACGTTGCACAGGAGTTCCGCCCCGCAGGTCGACGCGATGCTCGACGACCTGCGCAGGCTCGTCGAGACCGAGTCCCCGTCCCGCGATCTGGTCGCCCTGCGGGCGTCCGCGGAGGCCGTCGCCGCGGTGATCGAGGGCCGGCTGGGCGGGCGGGCCGTCCTGGTGGAGAGCGAGGCGGGGCCGCACGTCCACTGGTCGGGCGGCGGTGAGCCCCGGGTGCTGGTGCTCGGCCACCACGACACGGTGTTCCCGCTCGGCACGCTCGCCCGGCGGCCGTTCCTGGTGGAGCACGGCCGGGCGACCGGACCGGGCGTCTTCGACATGCTCGGCGGCCTGGTGCAGGCCGTGCACGGGCTGGCGGCGCTGGAGGACACCGGCGGGGTGGAGATCCTGGTGACCGCGGACGAGGAGGTCGGCTCGGGCTCCTCGCGGGCGCTGATCGAGGAGCGGGCCCGGGCCTGTGGCGCGGTGCTGGTGTTCGAGGGCGCGGGTGAGGGCGGCGCGCTGAAGACGGGCCGCAAGGGCTGCGGGACCTTCGAGGTGTCGGTCCGGGGGCGGGCGGCGCACGCCGGTCTGGAGCCCGAGGCGGGGGTCAACGCGCTGGTCGAGGCGGCGCACCAGGTGCTGGACCTCGCGGCGCTGAGCCGGCCGGAGGCCGGGACGACGGTGACGCCGACCATGGCCTCGGCGGGGACCACCGACAACGTGGTGCCGGCGGAGGCGACGGTGACGGTCGACGTCCGGGTCGAGTCGGCCGAGGAGAAGGAGCGGATCGAGACCGCGTTCGCGCGTCTGCGCCCGCACCTCGACGGGGCCGAGATCGCGGTCCGGGGCGCGGTGGGCCGGCCGCCGATGCCGGAGTCGGCGTCGGCGGAGCTGTTCGGGCTGGCGCGCCGGCTGCGGCCGGACCTCGCGGGCACGGCGGTCGGCGGTGGCAGCGACGGCAACTTCACCGCCGCCCTGGGCATACCGACGCTCGACGGGCTGGGCGCGGTCGGCGGCGGCGCCCACGCCGACCACGAGTACCTGCTGGTCGACGCGATGGTGCCGCGGGCGCGCCTGGTGACCGGACTGGTGGAGGCGATCCGGGCCGGGGCCGGCCGGGCGCTCCCGCCCGAGGGCGGCTTCCGCTGACGGCACGTAACAGCACGTAACGGCACGGACGGTTCGGAAGCGCGCGAAGGCCCGGCCGCCCCCCGGCGGTCGGGCCTCCGCCCGCCGTTCTCGGCCCGCCGTCGGCTGCCCGCGGCCCGTCGTTCAGGCGGCGTCGAGGAACTCCCGGACGGTCCTGGTGAAGGCCGCGGTCTCCTCGGCGAGCACGATGTGGCCGGTGTCGAACTCGGCGTAGACGCTGCCGGGGAGGGCGGCGTGCAGGCGCCGGGCGTTCCGGACCGGGACGGTGGCGTCCTGGGCGCAGCCGATCACCAGGGCCGGGGCCTGGACGCGGGGGAGCAGCGGGGTCAGGTCCAGGCTGAGGTCGAGGGCGATGTGCCGCAGGGTGCCGGGAGTTGGCTGCATGTAGGCGGTGTTGGCCTCGACGGCGGCGCGCCCGATGCGGTCCAGGAAGCCGCTGCTGAAGGCGGTGAGGGTGGCGTAGCCGCCGAAGGCGCTCGGGTGCTCGGCGAGCGAGAGCCAGGTGGCCATGGACAGCCGTAGGTACTCGTCCTGTTCGGCGCTGATCCAGCCGGCGGCGGCGACCAGGCGGCGGACCTGGTCGGGGCGCTGGGCGGCGGCCGCGGTGGCGACGACGGCGCCGAGCGAGAAGCCGAAGACGTCGGCGGGGCCGCGGCCGGCGTCGTCGATCACGGCGTTGACCTGGGTGGCGAGGGTCTCCAGGGTGAGCGGGGCGCCGTCGTCCTCGGCGGCCTCGCTGCCGGAGAGGTCGGGCAGCAGCACGGTGTAGCGGTCGGTGAAGGAGTCCAGCAGGGCGTCCCACATGCCGGAGCCGGGGCCGGTGCCGTGGACCAGGACGAGGGTGTCGGGGCCGTCGCCGACGACGCGGTAGGGGATGCGGGCGGTGCCGACGGTGATGGTGGGCATGGCGGGGTCCTCTCGAAGGCGGTGGTGGGCCGGTCCGGCGGGCTGTTCCCGTCGGCGGCACAAGAAGTAAACTACACAGTGCAGAGCACTGATTCAACTGCACCGTGCAGTGCAATTTGAGGGGTGGAAACGGTGGAGGGTGGAACTGTCCGTACCCGTCCGCCGTCCAAGCAGTGATGGAATCCCAGCCCGGGTTGAACGCCGGGAGGAGTACGGAGGGCCCTGTGCAGTCAGGTGGTGCCGAACTCAACGTCGGCTGCCCGGGTGGCCGCCCCGACGGTGCGCCGGTCGCGCCCGCCCCGCGGTGGCCGGGGCCGGACCCCGGAGTGACGATCGATCAACTCGACGCCGCCGAACGCTGCGAGACGCTGCTCCGGGACACCGTGGACGCCATCGACCCCGCGCCGGCCTGGCAGGAGGCGGCGCCCCGGGCGGGTGCGCGGCTGTCGCCACCGGGGAAGGGGGCGGCGGTGCTCTGGTACGTGACCCTGGGACGGGACGTCCTCACCGTCGTCTCGCTGCCCCGGCGGGCGGCGCTGGTGGGCGTGGTGGAACGGCACTGGCGGCGGTGCGGCTGGACGATCACCGCGCTGAACGCCGACCGCGAGCGCCCGGGAGTCGCCGCGATCACCCGGGACGGCTACCGACTGGCGCTGCGCTTCGGGGAGTTGGGCGAGGCCGGGCTGACCGCGAGCTCACCCGGGGTGGCCCGCTCGGAGCGGAGCCCGGTGCCGGCGGGGTCGGGTGCCCGGGCCCCGGCGCCGCTGCCGTCCGTCTGCTGCCCGTACTGGAGCGCGTTGGCGTAGGCCCGTCCGGGCGGCGTGCCGGGTGGATCCCCGGAAGGCGGAAGGGGTCGGGGGAGGCGTGGAGCGAGTCCCCCCGGACTCGCTCCACGCCACCCTCGTCGCGCGGCTCGGCGTTGCCGCTCCCCCCGACACCCCGGCAGCCCCGCCGTTCCCCCCTGGCAGCACCCTCCGGCGAGAGCGGTCCGCACAGGCCCCGGCGAGCCCCCACCCCCGGGGACGTCGTTGACCTCACGCTAACAAACCGCGTGGTTGGTTTGTCAATAGTGGAATCCACGAAACATCCACATTGTGATGGCCGGCCCGGACCGGCTCGAAACGCTCCGGACCAGGCGGTTGTGGACCCCCGGCGGCCTCCGTCGGCCCGGTCCGCGCACCTTCGGCCGGACCGTGTACCCGGCGACCTCGGCCTTGGAACCAGGCATTCCGAGCATCATGACAGCACGCAGCGACACCGCGCGAACGCCCAGCGCAGCCGTCCGTCGGCGGACGGGTACGGGCGGGGAGGCGCGTCGCGGCCGGCTCAGCGCAGCAGCCGGCGTTCCTTCGCCACCGCCACCGCGCCCGACCGGGTGTCCACGCCCAACTTGTCGTAGATCCGCCCGAGATGGGTCTTCACCGTGGCCTCGCTGATGAACAGCGCCCGCGCGATCTCGCGGTTGCCCAGGCCCTGCGCCAGCTGTTCGAGGATGTCCTGCTCGCGCTCGGTGAGCTGCGGCGAGGGCGCCCGCATCTGCGCCATCACCCGGGAGGCCACCGGCGGCGAGAGCACCGTCCGGCCCTGCGCGGCCGCGTGCACGGCGGCGAACAGCTCCTCCGGCCGCTCGGCCTTCAGCAGGTAGCCGGTGGCGCCGGCGGCGATCGCCCGGGTGATGTCGGCGTCGGTGTCGTACGTGGTGAGCACCAGGACGTGCGGCCCGCCCGGCTCGGCGGTGATCCGCCGGGTGGCCTCCACGCCGTCGATGCCGTCCCCGAGTTGAAGGTCCATCAGCACCACCTGGGGGGTCAGTCGGGCGGCCAGCGCGACGGCCTCCTCCCCGGTGCTGGCCTCGCCGACCACCTCGATGTCGCCCGCGCTGGCGAGCAGCGCCAGCAGTCCGGCCCGGACCACCGCGTGGTCGTCGCAGACCAGCAGTCGGACGGGGGTCGCGTTCATCGGTGCTCCACGTTCATCGGGGCTGCGGGCTCATCGGTGCTGCGGGTTCGCGGGTACCGCTCGTTCACGGGTACCGCTCGCTCATCGGTGCTCCAGGGGGATCGCGGCCGAGACGACGGTGCCCTCGCCGGGCGTGCTCTCCACGGTCAGGGTGCCACCCAGCTGCCGCAGCCGGGCGCGCATCGCGGGCAGCCCGTACCCGCGCCCGCCGCCGGTGCCCGCGGCCGCCGGGTCGAAGCCCAGCCCGTCGTCCGCGATGTCCAGCACCGCCTGGTCGCCGAGGAAGGACAGCGTGATCGCCGCGGCCGACGCCCCGGCGTGCTCGCGGACGTTGGCCAGCGCGCCCTGGGCGATCCGCAGCAGGGCGGACTGCGTGGCGGTGGGCAGCGGGACGGGCGTGCCGTCCAGGTGGAAGCGGACCGGCAGCCCGCTCTCGGCGGACTCCCGCCCGGCCAGTGCCCGCAGCGCCTGGTCGAGCGTCCGGCCGTCGGCGAGTTCGGCCGGTGCGAGGTCGTGGACGAAGCGCCGGGCCTCGGCGAGGTTGCGGGCGGCCACCTCGGCGGCGGTGCGGACGTGGGCGCGGGCGGTCGTCGGGGCGGTGTCCCAGGTGCGCTCGGCGGCCTGCAGCAGCATCTGCTGGCTGGACAGGCCCTGCGCCAGGGTGTCGTGGATCTCCATCGCCAGCCGGGCGCGCTCGGCCAGGGTGCCCTCCCGCCGTTCGGTGGCGGCGAGTTCGCGCCGGGTGCGGACCAGGTCGGCGATCAGCGCGCGCTGCCGGGCGGCTTGCCGGGCCATGAAGAGGAAGACGCCGGTGGCGAGCGCCGCCACCGCGGGCGGCAGCAGGACGAGCGTGGCGTCCGCCCCGCCGGGCAGCCGGATCTCGGCGATCACCACCAGCAGGGTCAGGGCGCCCACCAGTGGGATCGCCGCCTTCGCGGGCAGCGCCCGCAGCGCGGTGTAGATCAGCGGGACGGCGCACCAGGCGAAGCTCGGCGCGAGCAGCACCAGCACCACCCAGAGCACCACCACCAGGGCCAGGGGCCAGCGGCGGCGCCGGCCCGAGGCGGTCGGCCGGTGGTGGTCGAGCCAGGAGCCGGCCGGCTGGGCGAGGGCCAGGGCGGCGCTCAGCCCGATCACCCAGGGGGCCTGGGAGTTGCCGGAGTGGTGGGTGAGGTAGCGGTTGAGCGAGGCGGCGAGCAGCACCACGAAGGCGGAGTCCAGCAGCACCGCCAGCCGGCCGGCGTCCGGGTCCCCGGCGTCGCGGCCGAGGTCGGGGCCTGCGGGGCGGGACTGTGGCACGGGTGGCTCCTGGTCGGACGGGCGGTGCGCGGGCGGCGCGGGCGCACCCGGGTGCCGGGTCCGCGGGCGAGCGGCGGGCCTGCGGACGGAGTGGGCCCGGATGCGAGCGGTGGACCCGCGCCGACCTGCGCCGATTCCTCGATGGTGACCCGTCCGGCCCGGTCCCGCATCAGCCGATCGGTTGACGCCGCCGTCCTCCATCATGCCCAAACGCTCGCGCCGGACCGTCGATGTGGCGGGCGGGTCCCCGGACGGAGGATCGGAACGTGCCGCCGGACGCCCCCCGGCCCGGCGGCCCCCGAAACCCCGCACCACCCCGCAGACCCGTCGAGGAGCTTGACCATGAAGAAGACCTCCGTGCGCACCCGGGTGCTGACCGGCACCGTCGCCGCCGCCGCGATCGCCGCCGCCACCGTGGGCGCCGTCTCGGCCAGCGCCGAGACCACCGACACCCCGGCCGCCCCGGCCGCGGTGAAGGTCGACACCCAGAACAAGAACCTCGCCCAGAGCACCGGCCTGACCATCGACGCCGCCACCCGCGCCGCCCAGGCCGCCCTGGACGCGGCGACCAAGGCCGGCCAGCACGTCTCGGTCGCGGTCGTCGACCGCGACGGCGTCACCCGGGTGCTGCTGAAGGGCGACGGCGCCGGCCCGCAGGCCCCGGAGTCGGCCGAGCGCAAGGCTTTCACCGCGGTGTCCTGGAACGCGCCGACCTCGGAGCTGGCCAAGCGGCTCGCCCAGGCCCCGAACCTGAAGGACATCCCGGGCACGCTGTTCCTGGCCGGCGGCGCCCCGGTGCAGTCCAAGGGCGCTCCGGTCGCGGCGATCGGTGTCGCGGGCGCGCCCAGCGGCGACCTGGACGAGCAGTTCGCGCAGGCCGGCGTCGCCGCCCTGGCGAAGTGACGCCCCTGCCTCGCCGCCCCGCCGTCCCGTCGGCGGGGTGACGGGTGCCCCCGGCCGGCCGGGGCCGTTCGACCGGCCGGGTGCGTTTGACTCGATCGGGTGAACGCCGGGAGGGTCACCGCAGAACACGGGGTGACCCTTCGAAAAGCCGCTGCCGCTGTCAGTGCCGCGTGGCAGGCTCTCCGGTATGACGGCGTGGACCCTCAACGACATCGAACGTGCGATCCGCTCCTCCTGGGGTGTCGACACCTGTGCGCCCGAGGATCTGGCCCATTGGCGTCCCGACAATCCCGCCCGCGGCCAGTGCGGGGTGACGGCGATGGTGGTGCACGACCTGCTCGGCGGCGAGTTGATGATGGGCGAGGTGTACGTCGACGGGGTCCGTACGGACCTGCACTGGTGGAACCGCTTCGCCACCGGCTTCGAGATCGACCTCACCCGCGAGCAGTTCGGGCCGGACGAACTGGTCGGCCCCGGCCGCCCGGTCGCCCGCCCGGCCCGTCCGGGCCGGCTGCAGGCGCAGTACGAGCTGCTGCGCGGCCGGGTGGTCGCCGAGCTGGAGCGCGGCGCCGCCGCCAACCGTGGCCGGATGCCCGCCCGCGCCTGCGCCTGAGCCCGAGCTGCCTACGGGCCCCGAGCTGCCCACGGGCCCCGGGCGGTTCGCCTCCTGACGTACAGTCGGTCGCAGTGATCGACGACGGCGACGGGAGTGGGCGGATGACCGGGACGACGGTCGGCTTCGTGGGACTGGGCGCGATGGGACGGGGCATGGCTGGCAGCCTGCTGCGGGCCGGTCACGCCGTACGGGTCTGGAACCGCTCGCCCGAGCCGGTGGCCGCGCTGGTGGCCGAGGGCGCGGAGGCGGCCGGCTCGCTCGCCGAGGTGTTCGCCGCCGACACGGTGGTCTCGATGCTCGCCAACGACGACGCGGTCGAGCGGCTGCTGCTCGACCCCGCCCTGCTGACCGGCGCGGCGGCGAGCCTGCACGTCAACATGGCCACCGTCTCGCTCGCGATCGCCGAGCGGGCCGAGGCGCTGCACGCCGAGCACGGCATCGGCTACGTCGCCGCGCCCGTCCTCGGCCGGCCGCCGGTCGCGGCGGAGGGCCGGCTGAACATCCTGGCCGCGGGCGGAGCCGACCTGCTGGCCAGGGCGGAGCCGCTGTTCGCCGCCATGGGGCAGCGCACCTGGCACTTCGGCGAGAGCCCCCGGCAGGCCAACACCGCCAAGATCAGCACCAACTTCCTGCTGGCCTGCGCGATCGAGTCGATGGCCGAGGCGTGCAGCCTGGCCGAGGCCAACGGGGTCCGGCCGACCGACCTGATCGAGATGCTCACCGGCACGCTCTTCCCCGGGCCGGTCTACTCGGGCTACGGCGCGATGGTGGCCGAGCGCCGCTACGAGCCGGCCGGCTTCCGGCTGCCGCTCGGGCTCAAGGACGTCGGCCTCGCCCTGGACGCGGGGGCGGCCCGCCACGTGCCGCTGCCGTTCGGCAGCATCCTGCGGGACGCCTTCCTGGACGCGCTGGCGCACGGCGACGGGGACAAGGACTGGGCGGCGGTCGCCGCCGTCGCCCGCCGCCGGGCCGGACTGCCGGACTGACCGGCGGCCGGCCTGCGGCTGCGGGCCCGGAACCGACCGGCCTGCGGCTGCGGGCCCGGGCGCGGAGCTGACGGGCCCGGAACCGACGCCCCCGGAATAACCGGTGCGCCGCGGAGGCTCGTACCTCCGTCCGCACCACGTGACCCGGGGGAGTTTCCGATGACCGACCAGCCGTCCGGCGCCGAGGCGCCGCGCCGTTTCCTGTTCCTCGACGCCAGCGCGCGCACCGGCGGCAACTCCGCCCGGCTGGCGCGGCTGGCCGCCGAGGCGAGCCTGCCGGATGGGGCCGAGCAGCGCTGGCTGCGGCTCGAAGAGCACCCGCTGCCGCCGCACCGGGACCGGCGGCACGTCGGCGACGGCCGCACCCCCGAGCCGGTCGGCCACGAGCGGACCCTGCTGGACGCCACCCTGGCCGCCACCGACCTGGTCTTCGTCGCGCCGCTGTACTGGTACACCCTGCCGACCAGTGCCAAGCTCTACCTCGACCACTGGTCGGCCTGGCTGCGGGTGCCCGGGCTGGACTTCCGGGCCCGGATGGGCGGCGCCACGCTGTGGAGCGTCACCGCCCTGAGCGGCGCCGAGTCCACGGCCGAGCCGCTGATCGGCACGCTCCGGCTGACCGCCGAGTACATGGGGATGCGCTGGGGCGGCGCGCTGCTCGGCAACGGGACCCGCCCGGGGGACGTGCTGCGCGACGAGCGGGCGCTGGTCGCGGCCAAGTCCTTCTTCGCCGGCTGAGCCCCCGCCGGCGGCGGTGCCCGGGCACCGCCGCCAGCGGCGCGTGCGGTACGGTCGTCCGGACGTGTACCCGTCACTCTGTGGTCATCATTTGGCAAAGCGCAAAAGCCTTACCGATGGACGGAGTTGGACGAACCGGACGGCCCTTCGCCAAGTCTTGGGCACAGTGCGCCACCCGCCTTCCGGAGCGGCCGGATCGTTCGGTACTCTCCGTCGCACTTTCAGCTTCGCGGGGGGCGGGGCGTCCGCGGCCACCCTCCCGCGCCCGGGCCTCGCCCGGAAACGTCCGTGAGGTCTCCCTTGTCCATACGTCGCACTCTCGCCCTCGCCGGTGCCGCCGCGCTCGCGTCCTCGCTCGTGCTGGCCGGCGCCCAGGGCGCCGTGGCCGTCGGCACCACCGGATCCCCGTCCGCCGCCGCGCCGGCCGAGAAGGCGGGCCACCAGGCCCTCGACCTCTCGGTGCACGGGGTTCCCGGCACCTTCTTCGCCGGTGGTGACGCCCGCGAGTTCACCTACCGGATCGACAACTCGACGAAGACCGACTTCGTCGCCTACCCGCTGCTGAAGTTCAAGAACAAGGCCGGCTCGCTGCAGTCGAAGGACCTCAAGGTCGAGTTCCAGCTGCCGGCCGGCCTGCCCGGCGGCGGTACCTGGAAGACCGCCGTGGTCGCCCCCGGTGGCGGCGACGGCGACGACAGCGCCGTGCTGCTGTTCCTCGGCGACGTGACCGACGGCAACGCCGGTGACGGCGCGCTGCTCTTCATCGCCCAGGGCAAGCGCGTCGACATCAAGATCCGCGCCTCCTTCACCAAGGACGCCCCGCTGGGCAAGGCCGGTGTCGTCCCGGTGGTCTACTCCGCCGACGCCAACGACCAGGACGACCACGGCCACTTCAGCTGTGACGGCATCAAGGGCGCGGGCTTCACCATCAAGGCGGGCGGCGGCAAGCCCACCCCGACCCCCACCCCGACCAAGACCGGCAAGCCGAGCCCGACCGGGAGCAGCTCGCCGACGACCGCGCCGACGACGCCCACCACCCAGCCGACGACGCCGACCACCGCGCCGACCACGCCGTCGACCGCGCCGACGACGCCGACCACCCAGCCGACGACCCCGTCGACCGCGCCGACGACGGCCGCGCCGACCACCGGCCCGGCCTCGCCGTCCACGCCGCCCGCCGGCGACAGCAGCAGCGACGCCCCGCAGCCGATCGACTTCCCGGTGCAGCCCCCGACCGTGACCCCGCCGAAGATCACCCCGGGCGGCGTCAGCAAGGCCAAGACCGCCGCCGACAACGCGGACAAGTCCCTGGCCCAGACCGGTGGCGGTGACGACACCACCGCGATCGCGGCCGTCGGCGGCGCCGTCCTGGTGGCCGGTGTCGGCACCCTCGTGGTGCTGCGCCGCCGCAAGTCCGGCCAGCACAGCTGACCTGGGGGAAGCGGTTCCCGGGTACCCCCGGGCCGCCCGCACCGTCCACCGGACGGCCACGCGGGCGGCCCGGGCGGTACTCCTCCGTCACATAGGATGTCCGGCCGGAGGGGGGCGGAACCGGCGGGGAGAGGACAGGTGCGGGAAGTACGCACGGCACGGACCACCACCGATTACGAGGCGGCGACCGGGCGCATCGCGGGACTGCCGTTCCGCAGGCACCACGTCCTGCTGGCCGCGTGGACGGTGCTCTGGTTCTTCCTGGTCGAGCCGAGCGGCGGCTTCTCCTGGCATTACCTGCGCCAGGGCGAGCAGCTGCTCTTCAGCGGTCAGTCCGACGGTGGCCTGTCGCTCTACGCCCACCACCCGGAGCTGCAGATCGGCCCGGTCAGCCTGGCCGCGGCCAGACTCACCGCCCCGTTCTCGCCGCACACCGGCCAGCTGGTCGCCGAGGCGGCGAGCGCCGCGCTCGGCCTGGTGATGCTGGTCGTGGTCGGCCGCACCGCGGCCCTCTACTACCTGGGCACCGGCACCAACCACCGCCGGCTCCAGCAGCGCCTGCTGATCGCCGGACTGGCCTTCATCCCGATGTGGGTCGAGGTGTCGGTCCGCTTCGCGCACCTGGACGACGTCCTCGCGCTGTTCTTCACCACCCTCGCCGCGCACGCCCTGGCCCGCGGCAAGCCCACCCAGGTCGCGGTGTTCCTGGCCCTGGCGGTGGACTCCAAGCCCTGGGCGATCGCCTTCGCCCCGCTGGTCCTGGCACTGCCCCGACGCGACTGGCTGCGCACCGCGCTCTGGTTCGCCGTCCTGGTGGCGGTCGCCTGGCTGCCGTTCTACCTGGGCAACCTGGACACCATGGCGGCCGCCAAGTTCACCATCCCCAACCAGCCGGCCTCCGCGCTGCGCTGGTTCGGGGTGACCGACCCGGCGACCCCCTGGTGGGACCGTCCGACCCAGTTCGCGCTCGGCCTCGGCCTCGGCAGCATCGCCGTCTGGCGCGGCCGCTGGCCGGCCGTGGTGCTGCTCGGCGCGGACGCCCGGATCCTGCTCGACCCGAGCGTCTACACGTACTACACGGCCTCGATCCTGCTCGGCACCCTGCTCTGGGACGCGGTCGGGCAGAAGCGGCTCGTACCGTGGTGGAGCTGGATCGCGCTGGCCGCGCTGTACGGCGGCACGCTGCTCCTCCCGTCCGACTCGGCCCGCGGCTTCGTCCGGCTCGCCTTCGTGGTGGTCTCCGCCGCGTACGTGCTCTTCTGGCCCACCCAGCAGCCCCGGCGGCCGCGCTCCGGCAGGCCGGGCGAGGGCGGGCGCCGGGCGGCCCGGCGGCGTGAGCGGGTGCTGGTCGGCGCCGACGCCTGAGCGGCGCCGACGCCTGAGCGGCGGCCGCACCGTTCCGGCCGCCGTCCGGCACGACGGCTTGACCCTCACGCGACGTGAGAGCCGAGGGTGGTGGTCAGCACCAGGGAGGAACCCCGATGACCAGTGAGGGCTACTCGGTCGGCGCCGTGGCGAAGATCGCCAAGGTGACCGTCCGCACCCTGCACCACTACGACGAGATCGGCCTGCTGTCCCCCGCCGGCCGTACCCGGTCCGGCTACCGCCGGTACGTGGACGCCGACCTCGACCGGCTGCAGCAGATCCTCTTCTACCGAGAACTCGGATTCCCCCTGGAGGAGATCGCGGCGATCCTGGACGACCGCTCGGTCAGCCCGAGCGAGCACCTCCGGCGGCAGCACCGACTGCTGACCGACCGGATCAGGCACCTCCAGGACCTCGCCACAGCCGTCGAACACGCCATGGAGGCACGGAGAATGGGCATTCAGCTGACCCCGGAGGAGAAGTTCGAGATCTTCGGCGAGGGCTACCAGGAGGACTGGGAGCAGGAGGCCGAGCAGCGCTGGGGCGACACCGAGGCCTGGGCCGAGTCCCAGCGCCGCACCGGCGGCTACTCCAAGGCCGACTGGCAGCGGATCCAGACCGAGATGACCGAGCTCAACACCCGCCTGGTCGAGGCGATCACCGCCGGCGAGCCCGCCGACGGCGCGGTGGCCACCGGCCTCGCCGAGGAGCACCGGCAGCACATCTGCCGGAACTTCTACGACTGCACCTTCACCATCCACCGCGGACTGGCCGGCCTGTACGTCTCCGACCCGCGCTGGACCGGTACCTACGAGGACCTCGCCCCCGGCCTGGCGCAGTGGCTGCACGACGCCATCGTCGCCAACGCCGACCGGCGGGAGCAGGGCTGAGCAGGCCTGAGTAGGCGGGAGCAGGCGTAGCGAGTCACGCCACCCCGCGCCCGAAGGAGCGCCGGTAGGCGGTCGGGGAGGTGCGCATCACCCGGCCGAAGTGGTGGCGGAAGGTCGCGGAGCTCTCGAAGCCGACCGCCGCGGCGATCTCCTCCACCGTCCCGTCCGGCGACTCCAGCAGCGGCAGGCTGGCGGCGATGCGCTGGGTGATCACCCAGCGCATCGGGCTGGTCCCGTTGCGGGCGGTGAAGTGCCGCAGGTAGGAGCGGTCCGACATCCGGGCGGCACGGGCCAGCACCGGGACGGTCAGCGGGGCGGACAGGTGGTCCAACGCCCACTGCATGCTGCGGGCGATCCCGTCGTCCTCCTCCTCGACCGGGCGGACCGCCGCCTCGATGAACTGGGCCTGCCCGCCGTCCCGGTGCGGCGCCACCACGAACCGGCGGGCCACGGCGTTGGCCACCTTGGCGCCGTGGTCCCGGCGGACCAGGTGCAGGCAGAGGTCGATCCCGGCCGCGCTGCCCGCGCTGGTGAGCACGTCCCCGTTGTCCACGTACAGCACGTCCGGGTTGACCCGGACCGCCGGGTGGCGCCGCTGGAGCAACTCGGCGTACCGCCAGTGGGTGGTCGCGTCCCGGCCGTCCAGCAGCCCGGCCGCGGCCAGCGCGAACGCGCCCGAGCAGATCGACACGATCCGGGCGCCGCGCTCGTGCGCGGTGCGCAGCGCCCGCACCAGCCCGGGCGACACCACGCCGCCGAACGCGTTCGGCACCCCGGGGACCACCACGGTGTCGGCCGCCGCCAGCTCGTCCAGCCCGTGCCGGGCCGTCAGACTGAAGCCGCCCACCGCGTCCAGCGCCGTGCCCGGCCGGTCGGCGCACACCTTCAGCCCGTACCAGGGCGTGGCCAGCAGCCCGGCCAGCTCGGGCCGGGCCAGCCCGAACACCTCGACCACGACGCCGAGTTCGAACGGTGCCATGCCCTCGAAGGCGTACACCGCGACATCGTGCACGGGCTCCGGCCGGCGACCGATGGCGACGGCCACCGGTCGCGGCCGCGGCGCGGTCGCCGTACCGGTGCCGACCGGGCCCTCGACGTTCTGCTCGGCCATGCGAAACCCCCTGCTCACGGGTGGCGGAATGCCGGTGAGTGTAGCCGTCCCGGCCACCCCGGAACTTTCCCCGAACCCACCTGCAACCTCCGTCCCCGCCACACGTCCATTGGTACGGGGGCGGAGGGAACCGGGCCGAGGGCGGCTGGGAGGATCCCTCCCGATCACGATCTTGATCAGGTGGACCTGACGGTCCGGCGAACGCCGTCACCGTCCCGGGGGAAAGCGGAAGCGCACATGTCCATGGCCATCGGGCCGACCGTCGCGCCGGCAGGCGCGCGCGGATTCACCGTCCGCGGGGTGGTCGCCGCCCTGTTCGGCGCGCAGGAGGCGGGCGAGCCGCTCGCCGCCGCCGTCACCGAGCAGGAGGCGAAGCAGCGCCGGTCCGGGTTCCGGCTGCTGCGCGGCGGCCGCAAGCCCGCCGAGGACCGGCCCACCCTGACCGACCTGTACCACGCCCACCGGCTCGGTCTGGTCCGGATGGCCGTCCTGCTGGTCGACCACCAGGACCTGGCCGAGGACGTCGTCCAGGACGCCTTCACCCAGCTCTACCAGCGCCACGGCGAGGAACTGGACGACCTCGACAACGCGCTCGGCTACCTGCGGACCTCCGTCGTCAACGGGGCCCGCTCGATGCTGCGCCGCCGCAGGACCGCCCGCGAGTACGTGCCGCCGCACGAGGCCGACGCCCCGTCCGCCGAGGACCACGCGGTCCTCAACGACGAGCACCGCCGGGTGCTGGTCGCCCTGCAGGAACTGACCCCCCGCCAGCGAGAGGTGCTGGTGCTGCGCTACTGGTCCGACATGTCGGAGGCGCAGATAGCCGAGACCCTGGGACTCTCCCGGGGTGCCGTGAAGTCCACGGCCAGTCGCGCCCTGGACGCCTTGGAAAAGCACCTGGAGAAGGTTCGATGACCGACAAGCTCCCCCGCCGAAGCGGCGGCGACGGCGACGAGCCGGCCGAAACCCCCACGGAACGGCTGCTCCGCGAGGCGATGGGCGCGCGCGCCGCCCAGGTCACGGCGAACTCCCTGCGCCCGGCCGCGCCACCGAAGAGCCGCATCCGCCGCCTGCGCCCCGTCTACACCGTCGCCGTGCCGCTCGGCCTGGCCGCCGCGATGGCGCTCGGCGTGCTCACCTTCCACGGCGAACCGGTCGCCCACGACCAGGTCCCGCCCCCGGCCGCCACCCTGACGACCTCCCCGAGCCCGACCGCCGAACCGACCACCACCCCCACCCCGTCGGCCACCCCCACCCCCACCGACACCGGCACCGGCAGCCCGACGGCCGACCCCGAACCCGAACTCCCCCTCGCCGACTCCACCCCCTCCTCCGTCGCGACCACCACCAACACCACACCCCCGGCGGGCCCGTCGACCCCGTACACCTTCCGGGGCGTCAAGTTCAGGATCCCGGCGGGCTGGAAGGCGGTGCCCGGCCCCTCGGCCTCCTCGCTGTGTGTCCTCGCCCCGGGCTCGCCACAGTCCGCCGGGGCTGCGGACTGTCAGCCGTACGGTGCGCTGCTGACGGTCTACACCAGCTTCGACGAGGTCAATCAGAGCGGTGCCTGGCCGAACGCCAACGCGTCGCTGAGCGGGACGGGTTGGGCCAAGCAGCCCGCTTGCCCGGTGTGGGACGACCCGCACGCGATCGGCTCGAACGATGTCCTGAAGACCTCCAACCCCACCAGTACCAGGGACATCGTGGCCGGCCGCCCGGCTTACAAGTCCCTCTGGCAGGTTTCCTGCAACAGCAAGGAGTCCTTCACCGCACAGATGTGGCGGTTCACCCAGGACCAGGTGTACCTCACGACGGCGGGCCTCAAGCCGGAGCACCAGGCCGCCGTGGTCTCGATCCTGGACACCCTGGACCTCAGCGGCTACCGGACACCGCTCCTCGCACCGAACGAGAACGACATCGGCATCACCTTCGACGGCTTGGGCACCGGCCAACAGGTGCCGGCGAAGGGAACACCGCTGACCTTCTCCGTGACGTACCGGAACACCAGCCAGACCACCTACGCCTCGGTCCAGCCGGCGCTCTTCACCGAGCCCTACAGCGGTTCTCCGGCGAGCGCCACCGAGCCGGTGAACTCGGGCAGGCTGGAGCGCCAGGACGGTGACACCTGGGTCCCGGTGCCGATGTCGCCGACACCGAGCATGAGTCATCTGACCGCGGGCAGGACGGCCGTCTTTCCGCTGGCGCCGGGCCAGAGCAGGACGGTGAAGTTCCGGCTCACCCTCGACTCCGGGAACGGCCCCGGGGTGATGCCGGTGACGGCGCAGGCCGTGCTGCCGTTCGACGGTCAGGGTCCGCAGACGTTCCTCGGCCGGAACAGCGTTCCGGTGCGAGTCGTCGGGTAACGTCCGCGGTCCGGTGTCGACACCCCCTACGCGCGAGGGCCCGGCCTCCCACTGCTCGGGAGGCCGGGCCCTTCACGTCCGTGCGGGTGCGGCTCAGGCCAGGGAGGCCATCCAGGCCTCGACGTCCTCGGAGCGGCGGGGCAGGCCGGCCGAGAGGTTCTCGTTGCCGTCGGCGGTGACCAGGATGTCGTCCTCGATGCGGACGCCGATGCCGCGGTACTCCTCCGGCACGGTCAGGTCGTCCTGCTGGAAGTACAGGCCGGGCTCGACGGTGAGCACCATGCCGGGGACGAGCAGGGCGTCGACGTGCTCCTCGCGGCGCGAGTGGGCGCAGTCGTGGACGTCCAGGCCGAGCATGTGGCCGGTGCCGTGCAGGGTCCAGCGGCGCTGCAGGCCGAGTTCCAGGACCTTCTCGACGTCGTACGCGGAGGCGTCCAGCAGGCCCCAGGCGAGCAGGCGCTCGGCGAGCACCCGCTGGGAGGCCTCGTGGAAGTCGCGGAAGCGGGCGCCGGGCTGCACCGCGGCGATGCCGGCCTCCTGGGCGTCGTACACCGCGTCGTAGATCTTGCGCTGCAGGTCGGTGAAGCGGCCGTCGATCGGCAGGCTGCGGGTGACGTCGGCGGTGTAGAGGGTGTGGGTCTCGACGCCGGCGTCGAGCAGCAGCAGTTCGCCGGGGCGCACGTCGCCGTCGTTGCGGACCCAGTGGAGGGTGGTGGCGTGCGGGCCGGCGGCGGCGATGGTGCCGTAGCCGACGTCGTTGCCCTCGACCCGGGCGCGGCGCCAGAAGGTGCCCTCGATCCAGCGCTCCGAGGTGGCGACGGCCTGGCCGAGCTCGCGGACCACGTCGGTGAAGCCCTTGACGGTGGCGTCGCAGGCGGCGCGCAGTTCGCCGATCTCCCACTCGTCCTTGACCAGTCGCAGGCCGCTCAGGAACTCCTTGAGCCCGGCGTCCTGGTCGGCGTCGAGGACCTCGGCGAGGGCGGCTTCCAGGCCGGCGTCGTAGCCGCGGACGATGCGGGTGGGCACGGCGGTGTCGGCGGCCGCGGCGGCCAGTTCCTCGGCGGCCTTGCGGACGTCGCGGGCGGGCAGGCCGAGCAGCTGCTCCTGCTCGCTCAGGCTGTGCCGGCGGCCGACCCACAGCTCGCCGTGGCCGTCCAGCCAGAACTCGCCGTTCTCGCGGTCGGAGCGGGGCCGCAGGTAGAGGGTGAACGCGTGGCCGGCGTCGCCGGTCGGCTCGGCGACGAGGACGGCGTCCTCGGTCTGGTCGCCGGTGAGGTGCACGTACTCGCTGGAGGCGCGGAAGGCGTAGTCGGTGTCGTTGGCGCGCACCCGCAGGTTGCCGGCCGGGACGACGAGGCGCTCGCCGGGGTAGGCGGCGGACAGCCGGGCGCGGCGCTCGGCCGCGTAGGGGGCCTGGGCGACGGGGACGAGGCCGTGCAGCTCGGTGTCGGCCCAGCCGGTCTTCATCGAGGCGGCCAGCTCGTCGGAGATCTCGCCGTAGAGACCGTTCTTGCGGCCCTTGAACTCCTGCGGCTCCTCGCCGCCCTCGGCCTCGGGGTTCTCGGCCACCGCGGGGGTGCGGTCCTCGGTCACGTTCAACGCCTCCTTGGGGGTGGTACCGCCGCCCCTCGGGGGAGTGTCGGATCGCGACAACGCGCGGGCGGCCGTGCGTCCCATGGTACGGACGCCGTGCCGCCCGCCGGTGCGGGGTTCGTATGCCTACTCGAATGCCTACTCGAAGCGGGCCGCGAGCAGCATCAGGTCGTCGGTGGCGGTCGCCGCGGTCTCGGGGGCGGGGCAGACGGCCAGCAGGTGGGCGCAGAGCCGGTCGGGGTCGATCCGCACGTCGCGGGGGGCGTCGGCGGCGGCCCGGCGGAGGTTGGCCTGTCCGGCGTGCAGGGTGGGGCCGCAGCGGCGGGCCAGGCCTTCGGTGTAGAGCAGCAGGGTGTCGCCGCGTCCGGCGGTGAACTCGACCCCGGGCGCTTCCCAGCAGGCGAGCATGCCGAGCGGGGCGGAGAGCGAGGTCTCCACGAACTCGGCGCCGTTGCGGCCGACCAGGACGGGCGGGCAGTGTCCGGCTCCGGCGAGGGTGACCCGGCGCTCCTCGGGTTCGAGCCAGGCGTAGACGGCGGTGGCGCTGCGGGTCGGCTCGGTGGTCTTGAGCAGCAGTTCCAGGTCGCCGAGGACGGAGACCGGGTCCTCGCCCTCCAGTACCGCGTAGGCCCGCAGGGCGGCCCGGATCCGGCCCATCGCGGCGGCCGCGCCGGGGGCGGAGCCGGGGCCGGCGCCGGGGCCGTCGCCGGAGACGGAGCCGACGGTGATGCCGACGGTGCCGTCGGGCAGCGGGATGGCGTCGTACCAGTCGCTGCCGCTGGAGCGGTCGAGGCCGGCGGGGACGAGCCGGGCGGCCAGCCGGACGCCGGGGGTCTGGGGGAGGCGGTCGGGCAGCAGGCCGCGGCGCAGCGCCTCGGTGGTGCGCCGGGTCCGGTCCGCCTCCAGCTGCTTGGCGAGCAGGGGGGCGGCGATCTCGCTGTAGTGGCGGGCGAGTTCGCGCCGGCATTCGGCGGGTTCGGCGGGCTCGTCGTAGAACCAGACGGCGGCGGCGAGCGGGCCCTCCTCGGGGGTGGCGAGGGGGAGGCCGAAGGCGCCGCCGAGGCCGAGGTGGACGGCGAGTTCGCGCAGCCGGGCGCCGATGGCGGGGTCGGTGGCGAGGTCGGGGGAGTGCAGTTGCCGGGGCCGGTCGCGTTCGCGGAGCAGCCGGGCGAGCAGGCTCTGCTCGGTGGGGACGGTCTCCAGGGCGCCGAGGCTGGAGCGGTCGAGGCCGAGGCCGACGGGCTGGCCGGGGCCGCCGCCGGGCAGCCGGGTGACCAGGACGCCGCGGCGGGCGCCGAGCAGGGCGGCGCCGGAGGCGAGGACGGCGTCGAGGGTGGCGTCGAGGCCGCGCGCCCGGGCGAGCCGTTCGGTGTGCTCGTGCAGGCTGGTGATATCGGACAGGCGTCCGGCCAAACGGTCCTGCACGGCGGTGGAGGGGGCCGTGAGGTCGTCCGCCGGGCCGGTCGGGGTGTCGGCGGGGCCGGTGAGCCCCGGCGGGTCGAGGACGGTGAGCCCGCCTGCGCAGCCGGGTTCGCCCGGCTCGGCGGTCGTCGTCGACGGGAGAGCCGTCGACTGGTGGGACTCGGTCATGCCGCCACTCCTGACGCGGTGCTCTGTGCCATGCGGAACCCCCAGGTACGGCCGATGTGGAGCGAGCACGGCCAAAGGGCGTGTTTCGCCTCGATTCGCTACTACTCGTCATTGATCGACAGCAATGCCACCACTTCTACACAGGCCATTCGGGGCATGTCCAGATCCGGGACGACGCGCTGGTCGGTTCCACGGCCCTCCCGACCCGGTCGGGGGGCGTGCGTGGTCGGTGCGCGCGCCGGTAGGGCCGGGAGGCATGGAGCGAGCCGCGAGCGGGCAGAACCGTGGGGACGGACCGGGCGGCCGTCCGGATCGTATGCCCCTGCCGCCCGCGAGCCGGGTCGGCCTGACGTCTCTCACTCGTACGGTGGAACCAAGCGCGCCCGGGCGGCGTCCATCCGGTCGCATACGGGATTCTCGTTCCAAGGGCTGTTCCACTGCGCGGCCCTTCTCATGTCGTGCTCCGCACCGTGCTCCACGCCGTAGCCGCGCCGTCCGCCTTGCCGCCCGCCCCGTTCGTTCCGGGGCCGTGCCGCGGCGGACCCGCGCGGATCGTCCCGGCGGACGCCGACGGAGTGGAGCGAACCGAGCGGTCAGGGAAAGGAACGAGCGCCATGCGTGAGAACCCGAAGGACCGGTCCGAAGAGCGTGCCGCCCGACTGGCCGCGGCCCTGGGGGCCGCTGTCGACCACCGCTGGCCCGTGGTGCCGAGCGCCGTGCTGCGCGGCGGACGCTGCTCCTGCGGCGACCGGGACTGCAGCGTCCCCGGCGCGCACCCGCACGACCCCTCGCTGCTGGCCGCCACCACGGACGCCCGGATGGTGCGCTGGTGGTGGGAGCGGCAGAGCCCGGACGCGACGGTGCTGGCCGCCACCGGTTCCACCGTCTCGGCGGTCAGCCTGCCCGCGGCGGCCGGGGCGCGGGCGCTGGTCTACCTCGGCGCGCTGCGGCTGCCGCTCGGCCCGGTGCTGGCGATGCCCGGCCGCTACGCGCTGCTGGTGGCGCCCTACTCGCTGGACGCGCTCGGCGAGATGCTCGCCCAACTCCCTTGGGTCCCTGGCTCGTTGCGCTACCACGGGCCGGGCGGCTTCCTGCCGCTGCCGCCCGGCGGGTCGGCCGGCCGGGTGCGCTGGGTGCTCGCGCCGCGACCGGGTGCGGGCGGCGGGGTCTGGCTGCCGCAGGTGGGGCCGCTGCTGGGCGAGTTGGTGGAGGCGACGGTCCGGCTGGACAGCGGCCGCTCGGCGTACTGAGGGCGGCTGCGGGCCCTGGGAGCGAGTGGTCTTCCCGGGGCTCGCGGGACGGCTACCACCGGGGCGCTCCGGAAAAAGAAAAGATCCGGCCGCTGGCGACGGGGGATGCACCAGCGGCCGGACTCTTTAGACAGTAACAAGGATCCGCGCCCGCGCCAATTTCCAAGACGCCCTCCACGCCCGGAAATTGCGCGTTCACCGCGACAATGTGACGCGTATCACGTGGATCCTGCGCGCTTTAGTTCAAGGTGACCTGACGGTTCACCAGGTTCGCGCGGGCGCGCCGCTCCTCGGCGGTCAGCGGGGCCGGCTCGGCGAGCACCGCGGCGAGTCGCTCGCCGAACTCGGCGGCCGGCTTCTCGCAGTCGGCGGCGGTCATCGAGAGCGGCAGGTCCCACACCGGGACGGTCAGGCCGTGCGCGCGGAACGAGCCGACCAGGCGGGTGTCCGCGCCGAGCGAGGCCTCGCCGGCGGCGTTCAGCCGGGCCAGCGCGTCCAGCAGCTGCTCCTCGGGCACGGTCATCACCCAGCGCAGGTGGTTCTTGTCCGGGGTGCCGCACCAGTAGGCGGCGTCGACGCTGCCCAGCTTCTCGGTCGGGATGGCCGAGGCGTTGGCGCGCTCCAGGGAGGCGGCGACCTCGCCGGTGGCGGTCTCGGCGTCCTCCAGCCAGAACTCGAAGCCGGTGTGCACGTCCGGCGTGAACGCGGCGGTGGTGTCCAGCAGGTCCTGCAGGCGGCGCCCGCCCGGGACGGTCCGGCGGGCCGGCACCGGGGTGCCCGGCTCGGTGGCCAGGGCCAGCTCCAGGGCGTCCGCGAGGTCGCGGCTGAGGTCGCCGGAGGAGGACTGGGTCTGCAGGCCGAGCAGGATCGAGCCGTCCTGGCGGCGCAGGGCCGGCCAGGCCAGCGGCAGCACGGTGGCCAGCGTCACCGACGGGACCTCGCCCTCGGCACCCTCGACCACGCCGGCGGCCAGCGTCAGCGGCACCGTGGCGGCCGGCACCAGCTCGCGCAGCGCGACCCAGTCGGCCTCGCCCGGCAGGCCCTCGAACGGGCGGTGCACCAGCTCCTGCACCGCGTGCGAGGCCTCGCGGCCGTGGCAGGCCTTGTAGCGGCGGCCCGAGCCGCAGGGGCAGTCCTCGCGGGCCCCGACCACGGGGATCTCGCCCGTGACGGCGGTGGTGGACTGACGCTGCGGCGCCTTCTTGGCGGCCTTCTTGCCCATGGTGCGGCTCTCCCGGGAACGGTGGTCCTGTGTCCCGGGAAGCCTACTGACGTTCTCGAGGCACCCGCGCTTCCCCCGGCGCGCGCCGACGCGCCGGGGCGGGTGTCGCGCGCCGGGGGGCAGCGCCGCCGTCGCCGTCCTGGGCGTTGCGGACGCCGTCCTGCGCGTTGCGGACGCCGTCCTGGGCGCCGCGGGTGTCGTCCTACGCGCTGCGGGCGTCGCCCCCGGTGCGCCGGGCGTGGCGGGCGCGGGCGGGCAGCGCCGCCCAGACCGTCACCTCGCCGGGCGCGTCGCGCACGCCCCAGTCGCTGGCCAGCTGGTCGACGATGCTCAGGCCGCGGCCACCGCCCGAGGTCAGCGAGGGACTGGCGGGCAGCGGCCGGGTGGTCGCTCCGCCGTCGGTGACCTCCAGGGTGAGCACGCCGTCGGCGTGCATCTGCCAGCGGACCAGCACGCCGTCGTCCGGCGGCCCGGTGTCCTCGCCGTGCTCCCGGCCCTCCGGCGCGGGCTGCGCCCCGGACGGGACGCCGACCAGCACCTGACCGAGCACCTCGGCCCGGGCACTGCGGCCGAGCGCCGGCAGCGGGCCGAGCGGACGGGCGTACCGACAGGCGTTGCTCAACAGTTCGGACAGGATCAGTACAGCATCGTCGATGACCGGTTCGGGTATCTGCCGGTCACCCAGATCTCGACGCAGTCGGCGCCGTGCGACCCCGACACTCGCTGGGCCGTGCGGCACTGCCATGGTCGATGAAGTCGGCACTTCACGCGCCACCATCAACGCCACCCCCGGACCTCCTTCAGCGTATGCCGAGGGAGAGATGCCCCTTGGTAATGCGTCGGAAACGAACACCGGACGATCCCGCGAGCCCATTTCGAGCGTGGCTACGGAAGGTCGACACGAGGTCATTCCGTGCTCACCCTCCGTCGCCCGGGGGAAGAGGAATTCCGGCAATATCGAGCGCGGAAGGTTTGACCGCCGACCAGGGCGGCCGGTCCGCACCGGCCCGGCCGCCGGTGCGTCGGCGGATCACCGTCCGAGCTGTGCCAGGACCTCGGCGGGCCGGTTGGTGATGATCGCGGAAACGCCGAGTTCCAGGCAGAGCTCGACGTCGGCCGGTTCGTCCACGGTCCACACGTGCACCTCGTGACCCAGCTCGCGCAGCCGGGTCACCAGCTGCGGACGGGCCCGCACCAGGTCGATGCCCGGCCCGGCGATCCGCGCCCCGCCCGGCAGCGGCGCGCCCTCGCGCAGCTTGCCGAGCAGCGGCAGCGTCCGCTCGAACAGGAACACCCGCCGGTACTCCGGCGCGGCGGCGGCCACCCGGTTCAGCGCGATCGAGGAGAAGCTCATGATCCGGGCGGACGGGCGGTCGCCCTGCCGGGCCGCGCCGATCTTGAAGCGCTCCAGCATCCGGAGCAGCTCGGACTCCACCAGGCCGCGGAAGCGCACCGGGTGCTTGGTCTCGATCGCCAGGTCCACCGGGCGGCCGCAGTCCACCACCAGCTCCAGCAGGCGCTCCAGCCGCAGCACGCCGCGCAGCTCCGGGTCGGTGCTGGGGCGGCCGGTCTTCCAGGCGCCGAAGTCGTACGCCTCCAGCTCGGCGAGCGTCATCGCCGAGACGGTGCCGCGGCCGTTGGAGACCCGGCCGATCCGCCGGTCGTGCACGCAGACCAGGTGGCCGTCGGCGGTCACCCGGACGTCGCACTCCACCGCGTCGGCGCCCTCGTCGAGCGCGCGCCGGTAGGCCGCGAGGGTGTGTTCGGGCAGGGCGTGGGAGGAACCGCGGTGGGCGATCACCTGGACGGGCGGCGCGGTGCGCGCCACCGCCGAGGACAGGTCTGGGCTGGTCACGCGGCCAACGATAGGCGGCGCAGGTGAAGCGGGGGCGACGACGGTCCCAACCTGCGGCGCCGTCTGCGGCCCTCCGGGCGGCCGTCCGGTGTCGGCGGACGGCCGTCCGGTGCCGTCAGCGGGCGGTGCGGCGGGTGAGCGGGGTGAGCGCCCAGGTGGCCAGGGCCGGCACCAGGAAGGCGAACAGCGAGGCCGAGGTCCACTCCTGCGGGGTGAAGTGCAGGGTCTCCTGGGCGGAGGTCCAGAAGTCCGTCCACCAGCCGGCCACCTTGGTCGGCGCGATGAACTGGTAGACGGCGAAGCCCAGCACCCACGGCAGCAGCATCGTCCAGCGGGACGGCGCGTCCTCGGAGAGGTCCCAGCCACGGCGCCCGGCGCCGAGGAAGAAGTCCACGGCCAGCACCGCCAGCAGCGGCACGAACACCGAGCCGATCAGGCCGAGGAAGCTGTAGTAGCTGTCGGTGAACTCGTCGATCTGCAGCGCCAGCACGGTGGTCAGCAGGCCGATCGCGCCGCTCAGCACCCGGCGGTCCACCTTCGGCAGCAGGTTCTGCACCGACATCGCGGTCGAGTACACGTTGGCGAAGGACTGGTCGGTCTCGCGCACCACCAGCACCAGCAGGAACAGCCAGCCGGCCCAGACGCCGAGGAAGGAGTCGAAGATCTTGTTCGGGTCGCCGCCGGACTGCAGCAGCGCCATCAGGCCGAGCACGTAGCACCAGACCTGGGCGATCGTGTAGCCGGAGAAGCTGCCCCAGAACGCCGAGCGCGGGGTGCGCGAGTGCCGGGTGTAGTCGGCGGCCAGCGGCACGAAGGAGATCGACACCGCGATCATCGCGTCGGTCGCGCCCAGGAAGCCGTGCCAGTTGCCGGCCCCCGGGTCCGGCACGCCCTGGCGGCCCAGCTGGACGGTGAGGTACACCATCGCCACCGCGACCGCCCCGGCCACGAAGCGGCGCAGCACCGCGATCGAGCCCAGCGGCCAGATGGTCAGCGCGGTGGTCAGCGCACCCGCGAGCAGCACGAACAGCCAGCGGTAGCCGGTGGTGTGGGCGACGGTCTGGGCGCCCGCCGAGATCGTCAGCAGCTCGAACACGCCCCAGCCGACGCACTGCACGATGTTCAGCACCGTCGGCAGGTACGACAGCCGGGTGCCGAACAGCCCGCGCAGGCTGGCCATCGCGGGGGCGCCGGTCCGGGCGCCGATCAGCGCGGCCACGCCGAGCATCGCGGTGCCGACCGCCGTACCGACCACGATCGCGGTCACCGCGGCGGCCAGCGAGAGCTCGCTGCCGGGGGCGCCCAGCACGGTGGCGGCGGTGGAGAAGCCGATCAGGCTGACGCCCAGGTTCATCCAGAGCGCGAAGTGGTCCCGGAAGCGCAGCGTGCGCGGCGGCTCGGTGTCCAGGACCAGCGGCGCCTCGGCCCGCTCGGGGCGCTCGGCGGGGTCCAGGACGGCGGTTCCGGCGGCCGCTGACCCGGCGGGGTCCGCGGTGGCGGCGGGGCCCTCGGTGGCGGGGAAACCCTTGGACGCGGGGGCGCCCGAAGAAGAGGATGACGAAGCAGGCGGCATGGCCGATACTCCCTACGCCGGCATTACCCGGACAGGTTCCGGCGGTCAGCGCCCCCTCGGCCGTTCGCCTCGCTCGTGTGGCGTACGGTCGACATGCGCACTCTCAGCCTGGTCGGTCCAAGCTCCCGCGTGTCAGTTTGGAGCGACAGGCTAACCGGCACAGGGGCGAACACCCAAGGCCAGGGCGTGTGCGGTCCGCATCGCGGGACGCCCGACGGGGGAGGGGAACCCCCGGGTGTCGGTGCCGGCTAAGGATTCTTATGAGTTCTTCAGAGGGGTCCTTACGGCAATCGAATCGACAATGCGAAAAACTATGGTCCTTGGTTCTGCCAGCTATGGAGGTCGTCCGTGAGCACCGAGCGCGAGGTTGGGCCCACCGGGCCGCAGGGGGAGCAGCCCGCAGGCCAGGGGGCGGCCGAGTCCGTCTCCGAGGGCCCCGCTCAGGGCGGGCACAAGCCGACCATGGCCTTCCGCCGGGTCCCCGAGCCGGAGGCCGGCGCGGTCGAGGCCGGCGCCGCTGAGGCGGGCGCGGTCGAGGCCGCCCCCGTCGACGCCGCTCCGGCGGACGGCGGGCACCAGCCGACCATGGCGTTCAGCCGGGTGCCCGCGCCCGAGCCGGCGCCCGCCGCCGGCGTCGCGGCGGAGGGTACGGCGCCGGAGGGTGCGGCGCCCGAGGGCGGCCACAAGCCCACCGTCGCCTTCACCAAGGTCACCGCGCCGGAGGCCCCGGCGGCCGCGCCCCAGGCGCCCGCCGCGGACGCCGCTCCGGTCGCGCCCGTGGCGCCCGTCACCGGGGAGCCCGCCGTCGACCCGGTCACCGGGTACATCGACGCGCCGCCGCCGGTCCTGCCGCCCGCCCCGGCCGCGCCCGCGGCCCCGGCGCTGCCGCCGGCCGGCAACCCGTACGCCACCCCGACCCACGGCGTCCCCGCCGCGGGCGCGCACGACCCGTACGGCGCCGCCACGCCCGCCCCCGGCACCCCGATCACCCCCGGCGTGCCCGCCGCGCACGCCCACCACCCGTTCGGCGCCGGCCAGCCGCTCGGCGGCTGGGGCCCGAACCACGACGCCGGCTCCGGAGCGGGCTTCCCCGGCGGCCCCGCGGGCCCGCTCGGCTACCCGGCCGACCACTCCGGCGGCCCGCACGGCGGCGGCCCGCGCAAGAAGCGCGGCGCGCTGCTCGCCCTGATCGCGGCCGTCGCGCTGGTCGCCGGGATCGCCGGCGGCGCGGTCGGCGTGAGCGTCGCCGACCGCGGCGACAGCAGGAGCTCCGCCGACGACCACCGCAGCACCACCGTCCAGGCCAGCGACACCCAGAAGAACGAGCCCTCCCCCGGTTCGATCGCCGCCATCGCGCAGAAGGCGCTGCCCAGCGTCGTCACCATCAAGGCGCAGGGCAACGGCGAGTCGGGCACCGGCACCGGCTTCGTCTTCGACACCGAGGGCCACATCCTCACCAACAACCACGTGGTCGCGCCGACCCTCAACGGCGGCAAACTGACCGTCAAGTTCGCCGACGGCACCTCGTACAACGCCTCGGTGCTCGGCCACGCCGAGGGCTACGACGTCGCCGTGGTCAAGATCGACAACCCGCCGAAGGGCAAGCTGACCCCGCTGCCGCTGGCCGACTCCGACAAGGTCAACGTCGGCGACGCCACCGTCGCGATCGGCGCGCCCTACGGCCTGGAGTCGACCGTCACCAGCGGCATCATCAGCGCCAAGGACCGCCCGGTCGCCTCCGGCGACGAGACCGGCTCGCAGGCCTCCTACATGAACGCCCTGCAGACCGACGCCTCGATCAACCCCGGCAACTCCGGCGGCCCGCTGCTCGACTCCGGCGGCGCGGTGGTCGGCATCAACTCGGCGATCCAGTCCAACGCCTCCGCCAACGGCCGGGCCGGCAGCATCGGCCTGGGCTTCGCCATCCCGATCAACCAGGCCCGGTGGGTCGCGGACACCCTGATCAAGACCGGCAAGCCGGTCTACGCCAAGCTCGACGTGCTGCGCAACGACGACTACAAGGGCGACGGCGCGCAGATCCAGACCCGCGACGTCCAGGGCCAGCCGGCCGTCACCCCCGGCGGCGCGGCCGACAAGGCCGGCCTCAAGCCCGGCGACGTCATCACCAAGCTCGGCGGCGTGCCGATCGACAACGGCCCCGCCCTGGTCAGCCGGATCTGGACGCACAAGCCCGGCGAGACCGTCGACGTCGAGTACACCCGCGGTGGCCAGCAGCTCACCACCAAGGTCACCCTCGGCCAGCGCGAGGGCGACCAGCCGTGACCCCGCCCACCGACCGGCGGCACCGCGAAACGGTGTGCACCGAACCCCGCCGGACCCGTTAGGCTGACCTCCGCCTGGAGAGCTGCCCGAGCGGCCTAAGGGAACAGTCTTGAAAACTGTCGTGGCGTGACCCGTCACCGTGGGTTCGAATCCCACGCTCTCCGCCGGTAGGAGAACCACCTGCTCAGGGCGGGTGCCGAGACCACTCGGCACCCGCCCTCGGTGTTTTGCGGGGCGGTCCGGCGGCCGGGGTTGACCCTGACACCGTGGGAGGCGGTGGAGTGGAGGCACCATGTTGAACATCGGAGACTTCGCCAGCCACGGCCGGGTGTCGGTACGGATGCTGCGGCACTACGACGCGATCGGCCTGCTGCGGCCCGCCCGGGTGGACCCGGTCAGCGGCTATCGCTCCTACGAGGCGGCCCAACTCGCCCGGCTCAACCGGGTGATCGCGCTCAAGGAGCTCGGCTTCACGCTGCAACAGGTACGGGCCGTCCTCGACGACGAGGTGGACCCGGCCGAACTGCGCGGCATGCTGCGGCTGCGACGGGCCCAGCTCGCCGAGGCGATCGCGGCGGACGAGCTGCGGCTGGCCCGGGTGGAGGCGAGGCTCCGGACGATCGAGAGTGAGGGGACCATGTCCGCACACGATGTCGTGGTGAAGCCGGTGCCGTCCGTCCGGGCGGCCCAACTGACCGGTGTGGCCGCCAGTTACGCGCCCGAGGACATCACCCCGGTGATCGGCCAGCTGTTCACCGAACTGTGCCGGCGGCTCGCCGAGGCCGGGGTCGAGGGGACCGGCCCGTCCGTCGCCCGGTACGAGGACGGGCCGGAGGGAGACGGCTCGGTGCTGATCCTGGTCGCCGTCCCGGTCGGGCCGTCGGTGCGGCCCGGCGCGCACGACTTCGAGGTGGTCGACCTCCCGCCGATCGAGGAGGCGGCGACGATCGTGCACCGCGGCCCGATGAACGGAGTGCTGGGGACCGTCCAGCACCTGGCCCGCTTCATCGAGGAGAACGGCTACCGCTCGGCCGGCTACGCCCGGGAGCTGTACCTGGAGTGCCCGGAGGACGAGGCCGGGTGGGTCACCGAACTCCAGGAGCCGGTCGTCCGCCGGTAGGGCTGCCCCTCGGGGCGCGCTTGCCCTCGACCAGGTCGAGGGCCCTAGCGTCGCCCGGCATGACCACCGCCACCTCCGACGCCGCCACCTCCGACGCCGCCACCGGCGCCCGCTCCGACACCGCCGCGGGTGCCGCGCGGGCGCCGCTGCCCCGGCCGTACCTGCTCTGGCTGGCCGGCACCCAGGCCGGACTGCTGGGCGACGCCGCGCTGTACTTCGCCCTCGGCTGGGCCGCCTCCGCGCACGGCGGCGGGGCGGCCGGGCTCGTCCTGACCGCGATCACCGTGCCGCGGACGGTGCTGGTCCTGCTGGGCGGCGCGGTCGCGGACCGGTTCGGGGCCCGCCGGGTGATGCTCGCCGGGGACGCGGTGATGCTGGCCGCGACCGTCGCCCTGGCGCTCGCGGCCCGTGGCCCGGGCACACCGCCGCTGTGGCTGCTGGTCGTGGCGGCGGCCGTGATCGGGACCGTCGACGCCTTCTACCTCCCGGCGAGCGGCTCGATGCCCAGCCGGCTGGTGCCCGCCGACCGGCTGCCCCGGGCGCTCGCCCTGCGCCAGGCCGGCGGGCAGGGCGCCGTCCTGCTCGGGGCGCCGCTGGGCGGCCTGCTGGTCGCCGCCGGCGGGCTGTCCGGCGCGGCGGCGGCGGACGCGGCGAGCTTCGGGGTCGTCCTGCTGGTCCTGCTGCGGGTCCGGCCCGGCGGGGGCGCGCCGTCCGCCGGGCCGGTCGTCGCGCCGTCCGCCGGGCCGGCCGGCCTGCTGCGCGAGGCGGCGTCCGGCGTCCGGCTCGCCCTCGGCGACCCGCTGCTGCGGGCCGCGCTGCTGCTCACCGGCGCGGCCGCCGGGGCCCTGCTCCCGGTGGTGTCGCTGCTCGGCCCGCTGCTCGCCCGGGCGCACGGCTGGACGGCGGGCACGGCCGGGCTGGTGAGCGGCGGCCAGGCGGCCGGGGTGCTCGCGGTGGCCGGCCTGGTCGCCTGGCGAGGCGCACTGCCCAGGGCCGGCGCGGGGGCGGCGGCCGGGCTCTGCACGGCGTCGGCGGGGACGGCGGTGCTGGCGCTCGCCGCGGGGCCGGTGACGGCGGTGGCCGGCAGCGTGGTGGCGGGCATCGGTTCGGGCCTCTTCGCGTGCCACCTCGGACCGCTGGTGCTGACCGGCACGCCCTCCTCCCACCTCTCGCGCGTACAGGCGCTGTTGACGCTCGTGCAGAGCCTCGCGCTGGTGCTCTCGAACGCCCTGCTGGGCCTGCTCGCGGACACGGCCGGCACCGCCCTGCCCACCCTCCTCTGCGCCCTCGCCACCGCCGCCGCCGGCCTCACCGCCCTCGCGACCCCGACCCTCCGCCGAGCCTGACCCCCGCAGTCGGCGCACGGGCCCGGCAGCCCACCGCTCCTCCCGTCTCACCCACCCCCGCCCTGGCGGCCCGGCCCCACCGCCCGTCCCGCCCCCGGGGCCCACTTGCCCCACATCCGGCACGCGGGCAGAGTGCGGTGGTGGAGCTGGTCGGCGGTGAGCGGAGGCGGCGATGGGTGATCTGACGGATCGACTGGCGCAGGGCCTGCCGGCCGGGGCCGTGGTGGTGGACCCCGATGTGACGGCCGCGTACAGCCGCGACATGGCGGGGTTCTGTGCGGCCGGGGTGCCTGCCGTGGTGGTGTTCCCGGAGACGGTCGAGCAGGTGCAACACGTGATGCGGGTGGCGACCGAGCTGCGGGTGCCCGTGGTGCCGCAGGGTGCCCGGACCGGGTTGTCGGGGGCGGCGAACGCGGTGGACGGGTGCGTCGTGCTGTCGCTGGTGAAGCTGAACCGGATCCTGGAGATCGATCCGGTGAACCGGATCGCGGTCGTCGAGCCCGGTGTGGTGAACGCCGAACTCTCGCGCGCGGTAGAGCAGTTGGGCCTGTCGTACCCGCCGGACCCGTCCAGTTGGGAGTCCTGCACGATCGGCGGCAACATCGGCACCGGCGCGGGCGGGCTGTGCTGCGTGAAGTACGGGGTCACCAGCGAGTACGTGCTCGGCCTGGACGTGGTGCTGGCGGACGGGCGGCTGTTGTCGACCGGCCGCCGGACGGCCAAGGGCGTGGCCGGGTACGACCTGACCCGGCTGTTCGTCGGTTCGGAGGGGACGCTCGGGGTGGTGGTCCGGGCCGTACTGGCGTTGCGGCCCGCGCCGGCTCCGCAGTTGGCCCTGGCGGCGGAGTTCCCGAGCGCGGACGCGGCGGGGGCGGCGGTGTGCGAGGTGATGGCGCGCGGTCTGACCCCGTCGCTGATGGAGCTGATGGACGCGGTCTCGGTGCGGGCCGTGAACGAGCTGGGGCAGATGGGGCTGCCGGAGTCCACCCAGGCGCTGCTGCTGGTGGCGTTCGACGGGCCGGACCGGGTGGGCGAGTTGGCGCGGGTGGCGGAGTTGTGCCGGGCGGCCGGGGCGACCGAGGTGGTGCCGGCCGAGGACCAGGCGGAGTCCGATCTGCTGCTGGCCGCACGGCGGTTGGCGTTGCCCGCGCTGGACCGGCTGGGCACCACCATGATCGACGACGTGGCGGTGCCGCGTTCCCGGCTGGCGGAGATGCTGAACGGGGTCGCGGCGATCGCCGAGCGGCACGGGCTGACCATCGGGGTGGTGAGTCATGCCGGGGACGGCAACACCCACCCGATCGTGATCTTCGACGCCGAGGACGAGGACCAGGCGGTACGCGCCCAGCGGTCCTTCGACGACATCATGGCGCTCGGCCTGGAGCTGGGCGGCACGATCACCGGCGAGCACGGCGTGGGGCTGCTCAAGCGGGACTGGCTGGCCCGTGAGCTGGGCCCGGTGGCGCTGGAGCTGCAGCGGCAGCTGAAGGGGGTCTTCGACCCCTTGGGCATCCTGAACCCGGGCAAGATGGTCTGATTTTCTCCGAGCCCTCTCGACACGGTTTCCGCTCGCTTCTGCGCCCCATTTCAGTGTGACTTTCCGATGGTCTGCGAATGGCTGGAAAAGTCGACATAGAAGGGTGGTCGAACTTTTCTGGGGCGCATTCACGGTTCGCCTGCGCCGGGGTGGTGCGACCAGTAGTCCGCAAGGGTGTCGACGCGCCGCTCCCCGTTGTCCGCGAACCGTCGTCCATCCGGGTGAAGTCCCAGCTCATGGGTGGTGCGTCGGCGCGCTGTCCGGATTCCGACCCGTTATGCGCGGCCTCGGTGGATATCACGCGAACGGGCGAAAACTGCGGGGTGAGCTAGTGCTTTGTCGATTTGTTGCGGAAGTCTGTCTCCCGGCGTCGCAGCCCGCAGGTGTTCGTCTGGCCGGCGAACCCCGCACCTCATGATCGACCATTGCACGATTAACAGATTTCTGGAGGCTCTCATGGCTCGCATCCACACCCGTCGGGTGGCCGGACTCCTGCTCGCCGGCCCGCTCGCGGCCGGTCTGCTGCTGGTGGGCGCCGGTGCCGCCGTCGCCGACAACGGCGCGGGTGCCGCGGCCGGCTCCAACGCCGGCGTGGTGTCCAACGTGGGCACCGGCAACGTGTTCGGCGGGGTCGACGGCAACTACGTCTCCACCCAGCAGACGGCCACCGGCTCCGGTGCCTCGAACCAGAGCAACACCCTCGCGGTGAAGGACAACGCCGGCGCCGTGCTGGCCGGTCAGGGCAACAAGAACGTCAACGTCATCTTCGCCCCGGTCTTCCCCTGACCGAGCGGCCGGACGGCCGCACCGAGTGCCGTCGGGTTCCGTCGAGTGCCGTGGAGTACCACCGAGAACCACCGAGGGCGGGGGCGCCGGAGGTGGGGGCCGCGGGTGAGCTGAGCACCCGCGCCCGGACTCGGACCGCACGGCGACGACCGCGCCGGCCGCGACAACGGCGGCAACGGCGGCAACAGCACCGGACGCGACAACCGCACCAGCCGCGACGACAGCGGCAACCGCACCAGCCGCGACAACCAGAGGGAACCGCGCATCACCGAGGGAACAGCGCATGACCGGCCGGCGGAAAGGGTCACCGTCAGACCGGCCTCGTGGGCGGTGCCGCCATCGGCACCGCCCACGAGTGCGTCCGGGCGCCCTCCCGCGGACCGGCCGTGATCCGTCCACCGACGGGCCCGCGCCCGGGGCCGTCGGTCCACGGCGGTACGGTTGCGCTCCGACAGCGCATCTCGTGCCAGGGCCCGAATGGGACGGCCCGGCGGGGGTGGCGACCGCGGCACTCGGAAGGAAGGGCGCGCGATGGCGGCGGACGAGGAGGGCCTGACGGGCCCGGACGAGGCCAGGCCTGCACCGGAGCCGGAGGCGGGAGCGCGCCCGGAGCCGACCGTCGAGCCGCCCCGCGAGCGCCGGCCCGAGCCCAGGCCCGAGCCCAGGTCCGTCCCCGAGCTGCTGCTCGGCCGCCCGCCGATGGCCCGTCCGCTGCCGTCCTTCGACCAGGACGCCGCGCCCGCCGCGCCGGGCCCGCTGTTCGTGGACTGGCTCGCGACCGCGCTGGACGCCGGGGTGCTGGACCCGCAGGCGTTCACCCTCTCCACCGTCGACGCGGACGGCATGCCGGACGCCCGGGTGCTGGTGCTGCGCGATGTCGACGCGGCCGGCACCGGCTGGAACTTCTCCGCCGCCGCCGACAGTCCGAAGGGCCGTCAGCTCGCCGACCACCCGGCCGCCGCGCTGACCGTCTACTGGCCGCAGCTGGGCCGCCAGGTGCGGGTGCGCGGCACCGTCGAGCGGGCGGCCGACCTGGTCGCGGCCGCCGAGTTCGCCACCCGCTCGCCCGCCGCCCGGGCGTCCTCGCTGGTCGGACGGCAGAGCGAGCCGCTGGCCGAGCTGACCGAGTACGACGAGGCGGTGGCCGTCGCCCGCCGCCGGCTGGAGGCGCACCCGGACGTCGTCCCGCCCGGCCACGCGGTCTACACCCTGTGGGCGCACGAGGTGGAGTTCTGGCAGGGCGACTCCGAGCGCCGGCACGTCCGGCTGCGCTACACCCGCACCGGCCCGGTCAGCTCCCCGGACTGGTCGCGCACCCTGCTCTGGCCGTGAGCCACCGGTAGGCCCGCGGCCGCCCCGTGGGCCCACAGGGCGGCCGCGGGCCTACCGCCGCCCGGTCAGCGTGGCGCCGACACTGGCCGCCACCACGCAGCCGATCCCGGCCAGCTGCGGCACGCCCAGCAGCTGGCCCAGCACCACCAGGCCGACCAGCGCGCTGACCGCCGGCTCCAGGCTGACCAGCACGCTGAACACCCGCTGCGGCATCCGGCGCAGCGCGGTCATCTCCAGCGCGTACGGGATCACCGGCAGCAGCAGCGACACCCCGGCCACCGAGGCGAGCAGCAGCAGCGGGGAGGCGCCGGGCGCGGTCAGCCCGTGCCAGGCCTCGCCGAACCCGAACGGTGCCAGCGCGAGCGCGCCGACCGTCATCGACACCGCCAGCCCCTGGAACCCCTGGAAGGTCGCGCCGACCTTGTCGGTGAACAGGATGTACAGCGCGTAGCAGGCGGCCGCCCCGAAGGCGTAGAGCAGGCCGACCGGGTCGAGCGAGCCGCCGCCCTCGCCCTCGCCGAGCAGGGTCAGCAGCACCACGCCGGCGGCCGCGAGCAGCGCCCAGAGCAGGTGGCTGGCGCGCCGGGCGAAGACCAGGGCGACCGCGAGCGGGCCGAGGAACTCGATGGTCGCGGCGGTGCCCATCGGCAGCCGGTCGATCGCCCCGGCGAACAGGCAGGTCATCCCGGCGGAGGCGACGCCGAGCAGCGCGGCCGCGCCCAGGTCGCGCGGACGCTTGTCGCGCAGCTCGGGGCGGGTGACGGCGAGCAGGATGGCGGCGGCGAAGCCGAGCCGCAGGAAGGTCGTGCCGCCGACCCCGAGCGGGCCGAAGAGCGGCTTGGACAGCGCGATGCCGGTCTGCACCAGGAACATCGCGGTCACACAGAGAAGCGGCGCCGGGATCCTTCCCGGGCGCCGCAGGGCCTTGCCGAGCCGGCCGGTGGACCGGCCGGGCCGTACTCCGGGTGGCGCCGCGGGGCCGGATGCGCCACCTCGTCGCCAGCCGCCCCGCTCACCGGCCGGCTCGCCCTTGGGGGCGGGCGGCATGGCGAGGGCCTCGGCGACGGCGGCGGCCGACGGCGAGGCGGTGGGAGGTGCGCTGGTATGGGAGGTGGGCATGTCGCGAGTTTGCCGTAAGGAGTGATGAACGGGCAAGCTCGTTACAAATATCGGGACGGATACGGACGGGTGCGTCCGAAAGGGTGGACTCCCGAAGGGGCTGCGGCGTGGCAGCCGCATTCGTCCGATGGTCCGTCAGTATCAAGGCCGGGTGCGCTATCTCCGCCCCGCGGCCCTCCTCGCCGCCTCCCTCGTGCTCCTGCTGGCCACCGACGGGACGGGCGTGAGCGCCGGAGCCGCCGCCCCGGCCGCCGTCGCCGTCCCCCGCATCCGGGCCGTCACCCTCCCCGACCGCCCCGTCCCGCCCCGCTTCCGCGAGAACTGGACCGGCCCCGCCTTCGACGTCTGCACCGCGCCCCCGCTCGACACCCTGCGGACCTGGCGCACCGCCTCCCCGTACGGGGCGGTCGGCATCTACACCAGCGGCTCCCAGCGCGGCTGCGCCCAGCCCCGGCTCACCCCCGACTGGGTGCACCAGGCGCGCGCGATGGGCTGGCGCTTCCTGCCGGTGCACGTCGGACTGCAGGCCCCGTGCGCCGACCCGAGCCGCAAGCCCAAGCGGATCGACCCGGCGAAGGCCGTGCAGCAGGGCCGGGACGAGGCCGACGAGGCCGCCCGCGCGCTGCGCTCGCTCGGCTTCGGCGCGGGCAGCCCGGTCTACCTCGACATCGAGGCCTACCCGATGCGGGACCCGGCCTGCGGCCAGGCCGTGGTCGACTTCACCCTCGCCTGGACCCAGGCCCTGCACGCCGCCGGCTACCGCTCCGGCTTCTACTCCAGCCTCGACTCAGGCATCGCCGACCTGGCCGCCGCCGCCCGGGCGGGCAGCTCGCCGATGCCCGACTCGCTCTGGTACGCCCGCTGGGACGACCACGCCGACACGGCCGGCTCCGGCTCCCTCGACCCCGACCTCTGGAGCCTCCACCAGCGCGTCCACCAGTACCGCGGCAACGTCCCGGAGACCTACGGCGGCGTCACCCTCACCATCGACCGCGACCAGGTGGACGGCCCCACCGCAGGCTGAGCCCGCCGGTAGGGTGGCCCCCGGTCCAGCGGAGGGGGCGGCATGGGGAACGGCCAGGAACACGGCGGCACGAACGGGTACGGCGCGGTGCCGCCGCAGAACCCGTACGGGCAGGCGGCACCGTACGGGCAGAACCCGTACGCCCAGCCCGTCCCACCGCCGCAGCAGTCGTACCCGCCGCATCCGTATCCTCCGCAGCCGTACGCGGCCGCCCAACAGGCGTACCCCGCAGCGCAGTTCGGCGCCCCGCCACAGCCACAGCCGCAGCCGCAACAGCAGCCACAGCCGCAGCCGCAACAGCAGCCACAGCCACAGCCGCAGCCGCAGTCACAGCCGCAGCCCGGGGCCTTCCCCGGCCCGCTGCCGCGCCGCAGCCGCCTCGCCGTGCTGCTCCAGTTCCTGCTGCAGTGGATCTACGCCCCGCTCTGGATCGCCGGCCTGGTGGCCCTCTTCGTCGTCCTGATCTTCGCGGACTACACCGGGAGCGGTCCCAGTTCCGACGGCTGGCTGAAGGTCAACCGCGCCTTCATCCCGCCGCGTCGGCTCCGTGCCGAGCTCACCGGCCGCCCGGAGGACTGGGAGCGCTACGTCACCCCGATCCTCGAGCGCCGGATCGCCGCCGCCGAGGCCGAGCACGCGGCGGGCGGCGGCGACGTGCAGCCCGACCTCAGCCGGGTCATCGGCATCAGGCTCGCCGCGCGCCTCTACCGGGGCCTCGGCGCCGAAGGGGTGGTCCGGCTCGCCGCGCGGCACGGTTGGCACGGCGTCCCGTCCGGCCCGGACCTCACGCACGTCCGGCTCTCCCGCCGCATCCCCGCCCCGGCCGTCCTGAACGCACCCTCACCCCAGGACCCGCCCGCCGCCCCCGGCACCCCGTGGGGCCCGCAGCCGACCCGCTTCGCGCCGCTGCTGCCCTTCGTCTTCCTGCTGCAGTTCCTCTACGTCCCCGTGGTCGGCCTCGTCCTGGTCGTCTGCGGGCGGGACGTCGACTGGAACCGCTGGGGCGCCCGCTGGACGGTCGGCCCGCGCGCCTTCCGGGCCGAATTCACCGACAGCCCCGCCGCCTGGGACCGCCACATCCGCCGCATCCTCGCGCGCGAGTCCCGCGTCGGCCCCAAGGAGGCCGCCGCCAAGGCCGCGACCGCCGCCGCCAAGGGACAGACCCCGGACGGCACCACCCCCGTGCGCCGCATCACGATCAACCGCGCCACCTACCGCGGCGCCGGCGCCCACCAGGCCCTCCGGATCGCCGCCCAGGACGGCTGGACCGTCGACCCCGCCTACACCCCCGACCCGGCCAACACCCTCCGGCTCTGCCTCCCCGAGCACCGCTGAACCGCTGAACCGCCGGTCCGGCCGGGGTGCCCGGTGGCGCCGTGATCCGTGCAACGGCGCCGGGATGCTGACAGGGGGCGGCGCGGGGCGGCAAAATCGGCCAGGTCGACGCACATTACCGTCGGGTAGGTGCCGCAGGCGCAGCAGCAAGTGCCGCCAGGTCAAGGAGGACCCCGTGTTCAGCACGATGCAGGACGTCCCGCTCACCGTCGCCCGGATCCTGGAGCACGGGTCCACGATCCACGCCCGCTCGACCGTCACCACCTGGGACGGCACCGGCCCGGTCGTCCGCAGCTACGCCGAGGTGGGGGCCCGGGCCGCGCAGCTGGCGTGTGCCCTGCGCGACGAGCTCGGGGTGACCGGGGACGACCGGGTCGCGACCCTGATGTGGAACAACGCCGAGCACCTGGAGGCGTACCTGGCCGTCCCCGCGATGGGGTCCGTGCTGCACACGCTCAACCTGCGGCTGCCCGCGCAGCAGCTGTCGTTCATCGTCAACCACGCCGCCGACCGCGTGGTCATCGTCAACGGCACCGTCCTGCCGCTGCTCGCCGCCGTCCTCCCGGACCTCGCGCCCACGCTCAAGCACATCGTGGTGAGCGGCCCCGGCGACCGTTCGCTGCTGGCGGGCTTCGCGGGCGGCGTGCACGACTACGAGGAGCTGATCGCCGGGCGGCCCACCACGTACCCGTGGCAGGGCGACATCGACGAGCGGCAGGCCGCCGTGCTCTGCTACACCTCCGGCACCACCGGGGACCCGAAGGGCGTGCTCTACAGCCACCGCTCGGTCTACCTGCACTGCCTGCAGGTCAACACCGGCGACAACTTCGCGTTCACCCCGCGCGACACCGCGCTGCCGGTGGTCCCGATGTTCCACGTGAACGCCTGGGGCATCCCGCACGCCGCCTTCATGTCCGGCGCCAACCTGCTGATGCCGGACCGCTTCCTCCAGCCCAAGCCGATGGCCGAGATGATCGCCGCCGTCCGTCCCACCGTCAGCGCCGCCGTCCCCACCATCTGGAGCGGCCTGCTGGACGAGCTCGACGCGGGCGACTACGACACCTCCAGCCTGCGCATGGTGGTCATCGGCGGCAGCGCCTGTCCGCCGTCGCTGATGAAGGGCTTCGAGGAGCGCCACGGCATCCGGGTCATCCACGCCTGGGGCATGACCGAGACCTCCCCGCTGGGCTGCTTCGCCCAGCCGCCGGGCGGCCTCACCCCCGAGGAGGAGTGGCCCTACCGGGTCACCCAGGGCATCTTCCCGGCCTCCGTCGAGGCCCGGCTGATCGGCCCGGGCGGCGAGCGGATGCCGCACGACGGCGTCGCGGCGGGCGAGTTGGAGGTGCGCGGCCCGTGGATCGCCGGGGCGTACTACGGCGGCGCCGGCCAGGACCCGGTCCGCCCGGACGACAAGTTCTCCGAGGACGGCTGGCTGCGCACCGGTGACGTCGGCACCATCACCGCCGACGGCTACCTGACCCTCACCGACCGGGCCAAGGACGTCATCAAGTCCGGCGGCGAGTGGATCTCCTCGGTCGAGCTGGAGAACCAGCTGATGGCGCACCCGCAGGTGGCCGAGGCCGCCGTGGTGGCCGTCCCGGACGAGAAGTGGGGCGAGCGCCCGCTGGCCACCGTGGTGCTGCGCCCGGGCGCGACCGTGGGGCTGAAGGAGCTGCGGGCCTTCCTGGCCGGGCGGGTCGCCTCCTGGCAGCTGCCGGAGCGCTGGTCGGTCGTGGAGTCGGTGCCGAAGACCTCGGTCGGCAAGTTCGACAAGAAGGTGATCCGGGCGAGCTACGCGGCGGACGAGCTGGACGTCACGGTGCTCGGCAAGGAGTGAGCCGAGCGAGCGTGAAGTAGCCGCGCGAGCGCGAAGTAGCCGCGCGAGCGCGAAGTGCCGAGCGAGCGCCAAGAGGGCCGGCCGCCCCCGTACGGAACGGGGGGCGGCCGGCCCTTCGACGTGGCGCGGGGCGGCTCAGCCCGCGTGGGCGACGCCCGCCTCGCCCATCGTGCCGATCCGGCCGAGCAGGTCGACGATCCGGCCCTGGACGTCCTCGGTGGTGGAGCGCTCGGCGAGGAACAGCACCGTCTCGCCGGTGCGCAGCCGGGGCAGTTCGCGCGGGTCGAGGTCCACCGAGGTGTAGACGACCAGCGGGGTGCGGTGCAGCCGGTCGTTGGCGCGCAGCCAGTCCAGCAGGCCGACCCGGCGGCGGCGGATCTGCAGCAGGTCCATGACCACGAGGTTGGGCTGCACGCTGCTGGCCCGGGCCACCGCGTCGTTCTCGTCCACCGCGTGCTCGACGTGCATGCCGCGCCGCTCCAGGCTGCTGATCATCGCGGCGGCGATGTCCGGGTCGCCCTCGACCAGCAGGACCCGCGGCGCGTGGTGCTCGCCGTCGCGGGGGGCGAGGGCGCGCAGCAGCACGGCCGGGTCGGCGCCGTACGCGGTGTCCCGGGTGGCCTGGCCGAGGCCGGCGGTGACCAGGACGGGGACGCGGCGGTTGAGTGCCGCGGTGCGCAGCGACTGGAGCGCGGTGCGGGTGATCGGCCCGGTGAGCGGGTCGACGAAGAGGGCGGCGGGGAAACCGGCGACCTGGGCGTCCACCTCCTCACGGGAGCTGACGATCACCGGCAGGTAGCCGCGGGCCTGGAGCGCCTGCTTGGTGGCCGGGTCGGGCTCGGGCCAGACCAGCAGCCGACGGGTGTTGGCCAGCTCGCCGCCCGGGGACGACGGCTGCCCGTCGGCGGGCCGTTCCTCGGCGGGCGGGAGCTCGGCCATCGGGCGCGGGGCGTTCCGGGCCTCGGCCGGGGCGGCCGACTGCTGCGGGAGGGCGGGCACCGGCGGGGCGCCGAGCGGACGCGGCGGGGCGAGTTCGCCCAGGCCGGTGCCGACCGGGCGCGGGCCCGGGTCCTCGGCGGCGGGCAGCGCGGGGCGGGCGGGCTCCAGCGCGGTGCCGGGCGCACCCGCGTCCTGGCCGGCCGGCACCGGGGGCGCGGCCGGAGCGGGGAGCGCGGCCGGACCGGGGGCGCCCACCTGCACCTCCGAGCCGGGCCCGGGCGGGACGGCCAGCCGGCGGCGGCGTCCGGTCGGTGCGGTGGCGGCGGCGGCCGGCTCGGGCAGTACGGGCGCGGGGCCGGCCGGCAGGGCGTGCTCCAGGCCGGGGTACACCGGGGTGTCGGCGGCACCGGGCAGGGCGAAGCCGCCGGAGGAGTCCTCGGCGGAGGGCAGGGCGCGGCGCCGGCGGGGCTTGGGCTCGCCCGCGGTCTCCTCGGGGGCGGTCCCGTCGGTCGGGGTGCCACCGGGCGGGGTGCCGTCGGCGGCCGGGGCGGCGGGGGCCGGGCCGAGCGCCAGCGGCTCGCGTCCGCCGGGCCGGTCCTGCGGGGCGCGCCCGCCGTCGACGGGCACGGCGTAGGCGGGGCCGGAGCGGCCGTCGTCATTGCCCCACGGGTCGCTGTGTGCGCCGTCCGGGCCGGCCAGGCCCTGGCGGCCGTACGCGGGGTCGTGGCCGGTGCCGTTCCACTGCTCGGGGACGGCCCGCTTGACCCGGGCGGGGGCGTTCGGCCACTGGTCGGCGGGTGCCTCGGGCGCGGCGGGTGCCGGGGGAGTCGGGGGTGCCTCGGGACCCGCCTCGGCAGGGGTCTCGGCGGCCGGACGGCCGCGCCGGCCGCGGCGCTCGGTGGCCTGGGGCGTCTCGGCGGGTGCCGGCTCGGCCGCCGGGGCCTTGCGGGCGGGCTGCTCGTCGGCCGCGGCGGCGGGTTCGGCGCTCCCGCCACTGCTGGGCAGCTGCGGGATGCCCGGCAGCTCGGGGAGGACGGCGCTGTCGCTCTCCTTGGGCCGGTCGGAGCGGCCCTCGGCGGCGGCGCGCTCGGCGGCGGCCTTCGCGGCGACCGGGTCCAGCGGCAGCTCGACGACGTACGTGGTGCCGGCCTTGCCGGGCAGCTCGTGCGGCTGGAGCACGCCGCCGTGGCGCTCGACCACCGCGCGGGCTATCGGCAGGTGGACGGGGCTGCCGCCGACGCCGGGGCCGCGGATCTCGACCCGGGCGACCTCGCCGCGCTGGGCGGCGGCCAGGACGACGGTCGGCGGTTCGGGGGTGGACGGCTGCGCGGGCGCGCTGCCGCCGCCGGCCAGACCGGGCACGCCCAGGCCGGGGGAGGGGGTGGTGGGGGCGTCCAGCCCGAGGCGGACGCCGCTGACGTCGGCGACCAGGTGGGCCAGCGCCTGGGCGAGCCGCCGCTCGTCGGCGATCACCTCGACCGCGGCGGCGTGCACCGAGAACCGCACCCGGCCCGGGCCGACCAGCTCGCCGGCCTCCTCGACGGCCCGGCGGACCACCGTGTCGAGGGCGACCGGGACCTGGGCCGCGGCCGTCCGCCGGCCCTTGCCCTCCTTGCCCTCCTTGGTCTCCTTGCCGTCCTTCCCGTCCTTGGCCTCCGCCGCGCCGCTCTCGCCGGCCTCGCAGCGCTGGTGGTCGAGGACGCCGTCGATCAGCTTCCCGAAGCGGCGGCACTCCTCGGCGAGCCGGCGCAGCGTCCAGTTGGCCTCGGGCCAGAGCTGTCCGGCCGGGTCGGCGGCGAGCGCGTCCAGCCGCTGGTTCAGCGCGTTCAGCGCGCCGCCCAGCTCGCTCTCCAGGACGGCGGTGAGGTGCTCGTTGCGGGCGATCAGGGCGAGTTCGCGGCTGCGGTCGGTGAACGTCATCACCGCGCCGACCAGCTGGTCGCCGTCCCTGACCGGGGCGGTGGTGAGGTCGACGGTGACCGGCCGGCCGTCCTTGCGCCACAGCACGGTGCCGCGCACCCGGTGCTTGCGCCCGGAGGTCAGGGTGTCCAGCAGCGCGGACTCCTCCAGCGCCAGCGGGGTGCCGTCGGCCCGGGAGTGCTGGATCAGCGGGTGCAGTTCGCGCCCGCCGAGCTCGCTCGCCCGGTACTCCAGGATGTGCGCGGCGGCCGGGTTGACCAGCACGCAACGGCCTTCGAGGTCCACCCCCAACACACCCTCGGCGGCGGCGCGCAGGATCATCTCGGTCTGCTTGTGCTGGCGGCGCAGCTCGGCCTCGACGCCGAGCCGGCCGGAGAGGTCGCGGACCAGCAGCAGGAGCAGGTCGGAGGAGGACGGGGAGCGGGAGCCCTCGCGGTACGGGTCGTACGGGACGAGCGGGGAGAGCGCGTAGCCGCGGCCGTTGTCGTTGTCGTCGGCGAAGTCGTTGCCGGAGACCTCGACCGGGAAGGTGCTGCCGTCGGTGCGGTGGGCGGTCATCCGGACCGGGCGGTCGAGGTCGTCGCCGTCACGGGTGGCCGGGCGCATCGAGCCGGGGATCCGGCTGGGGTCGAACTCCGGGAGCAGGCCCAGTAGGCCCATGCCGACCAGTGAGGTGCCCGGCGCCTGCAGCGCCTGGACCGCCGCGCTGTTGGCGTCCACGACGGTGCCGTTGCTGTTCACCAGCAACAACGCGTCGGGCAGGGCGTCGAGTATGGCGGCGAGGCGAGCAGCGCCTCGGATCGGCCTGCTGCTCACGTCGACAGGTCTCCTCGGCTCGGGGCAGCTCCTCCGGAGACGGCAGTATCTCATTCTTCTTTGCGGCGGGGACGACCCGCCTAGTAACGTTGGCGGTGGTTGGTGCCGAACCCCAGGGTTGTGGCATCATCACTGACACACGGAACGGGTCCGCTTCACGCGGGTGCGGTCCATGTGGGGAGGCTTCGCCTAGTCCGGTCTATGGCGCCGCACTGCTAATGCGGTTTCGGGGTTATTCCTGATCGAGGGTTCAAATCCCTCAGCCTCCGCCAGTCGGGAGCCCCCGTCGACACACTCGTCGACGGGGGCTCTTCGCGTTCCCGGGGTGGGTCGGGTCGGGCCGAGGTGGGAACCGGTCGGGGCAGGTCCGGGCCGTCCCGGCGTGACCCTGGCCTGGCCCCCGAGCGGCCCGGGGGCGGGCCCCGGCGCAATCGATTTCGCCCCACGTCGCAGGTCATGTAATGTTGTCCACGCAACGCCCCGGCGGCAACGTTCACCGGGGCGAGCGCTCATAGCTCAACGGATAGAGCACTTGACTACGGATCAAGAGGTTGCAGGTTCGAATCCTGCTGAGCGCACCAAACTCCGCAAGATCGGGTTCGCCCGTTCCTTGCGCTCATAGCTCAACGGATAGAGCACTTGACTACGGATCAAGAGGTTGCAGGTTCGAATCCTGCTGAGCGCACCAGCGAGAAGCCCCCGGCCACCGGCCGGGGGCTTCTCCGTTTTCCCGGCTGCTCGGTGGTGGGCGGGTGCCGGGCACCGCGTCGCCGGGCGACGGCCCGGGCCCGCCGAGCGGGCGGGTAATTCGAACAGACCTCCTCGATGAATGGTCAGGTACCGGACGCTGGGGTCCGCAGGATTAGCCGGGATTTCCCATTCCCGCGTCCGTCCGGGTGGTATCGATTGCCGCCTAATGGATGAAATGCAGCTGTTTCGGGTACATCCCTTCCTGCCGCCCGGATTACCGCCGAACGGGTGGGACACGGCCAAAAGCGCAGGTGTCGCGGTATGAACGGTCCAGGATCGTGATTCCTTTTTGTCGGATCTTGTGCCCGGACTGCCCGTCGCCCCGGCAGCCCGATCGCGAAGGAGAGCCGGATGAGCCGACAGTTCCCCCGTACCGCGGCCGCCCTGGCCGTCCTCACAGCATCCCTGCTGACCGGCTGGAACGTCCCGCTCTCGGTGGCCCAGCAGTCCCCTGACGCCTGGTCGGCGGAACACCGGGCGGTCCTGCCCTCGGGACTTTCCGTGCAGGTCGATTTCGACGCCTCTCCCGGGGTGCGGGTCGCCGCCGGAACCGGCGAATTGGCGGCACGGCCCGGAGGGGGGCGCACCACCGTCTCCTATGCGGACGGAATTCGCCCCGGAGATCCCGCGCAGACCTTCCAGCTCGCCCAGGACCGTCCGCAGACGGACGGTTCCTGGCGCACCACCGGGACGCTCGGACTGACGTTCTCCCGGCCCGTCCGCAATCCCCGGCTGCACCTCAGCGGACTCGCCGCGCTCGCCACCGGGAAGTCCGGTACCACCGGCACCGCGGCCCGGCTGACCCTCACCGGCGGCTCACCCACCACTCCCACCCTGGTCGGCCGCACCGACTGGACCGGCTGGACGGTCGACGGCAACACCCTCGCCCCCGCCGGCCGGGACGGCACCTCCGACGGCGCGCCCGGCTCCGCCGCCGAAGGCACCCTGGAACTCGCCGGGACCTTCCGCACCGCGGTGTTCCGGGTCGAACAGCGCTCCACCGCCAGGGCCGGCAGCACCACCGCCCCGCCCGTCCTGCGCCAGGCGTACACCGTCACCGTCGACGAGGACCTCGGCAGCGCGCCGCAGGCCTACGGCAACGCCTCGCACGTGGTCTCCGACCTCTTCCTCGGCGCCGACGCCACCACCCCGTCGCGCCGCGCCCGCACCTGGTCAGTCGGGGCCGTCGGCGACGAGCCGCTGGTCCGGCTCGACCACGGCGCCTCCCTGCGCAGCCCCTTCGCCGGCCCGCCGCCCAAGCTCCAGCCCGGCCGCGGCGAGTACCAGGGCGCCGACCCGTCGATCAGCTTCCCCACCGAGGCCGCCATCGGCCGCTATTACCGGCTGACCGTGCCGGTCGAGGTGGGCGACCAGCCCGCCACCCTGGCCGGCTGGATCGACTTCGGGCACACCGGCCGCTTCGAACCCGCGGGCCGGGTGCAGACCGAGGTCCCGCCCGGCGCCGACACCGCGACCCTGGAATGGACCGTCCCGGCCGGGGCCGCCTCGGGCGAGACCTGGGCCCGGCTGCGGATCGGCCGCGACACCAGCCAGCTGGTCCCCTCCGGCGGCTTCGCCGACTCCGGACAGGTCACCGACCAGCGGATCAAGCTCACCGTCGGGGCCGCCCGGCCGGAGATCGCCGAACCCGCCGACGGAGCCGTCCTCGCCGACGCCCGCCCGGAGATCAGCGGCGAAGGCGCGGTGGCCGGCGCCACCGTCGAGGTCCGGGAGGGCGACACCGCGCTGTGCCGGGCCAAGGTCGGGCGCGGCGGCGACTGGTCCTGCCGCCCCGCCGGAGCACTCGCCGCCGGTCCGCACAGCCTCACCCCGGTGGAGACCACCAGCGGCGGCGTGGTGCTGCGCGGCGAGGCGGTCAAGGTCACCGTGAAGACCGTGCCGCCCACCGCCCCCGTACTCACCCTCCCCGCCTACACCAACGACCCCGGGCTGCAGCTCGCGGGCACCGGCGACGCCGGCAGCACCGTCTCGGTCACCGAGCGCCCCGGCGGCAACGAGCTGTGCAGCACCGCCGTACGGCCGGACGGCCGGTGGTCCTGCCTGCCCGTCGAGAACCTGACGGAGGGCCGGCACCAGCTCGCCCCGGCCGCGGTCGACGCGGCCGGCAACCGGACCGCCGGGCAGCCCGTCACCCTGACCGTCGACACCGTCCCGCCGGACCGGCCGGCCCTCACCTCACCCGCCCCCGGGGAGACCCTGCTCACCACCCGCCCGAAACTCGCCGGGCGGGCCGAACCGGGCACGAACGTGCTGGTCACGGCAGGGCCGAGCGCCGCCTCCGACCGGCGGACGGTGCTCTGCGGGACGACGGCCGCCCTCGACGGGAGCTGGACCTGCACCGCCAACCGGGACCTGACGGACGGGGAGCAGTGGCTCACCGTCACGGCCACCGACCCGGCGGGGAACGGGGCCTCGGCCGAGCCGGTCCGGGTGAGGGTCGCGGCGCCGGTGCCGAGTCCGACGGTGCCGAGTCCGGCGGTGCCGAGCCCGGCGGTGTCGGCTTCGGCCGCTCCGAGTCCTGTGGTGTCGAGCCCGGCGGTGCCGAGTCCCTCGGCGTCGAGCACGGTGACGGCGAGCCCTGCGGTGCCGAGTCCGGTGGCGTCGAGCCCTGCGGTGCCGAGTCCGACGGCGTCGGTGCCGGTCGGGTCGGTCACGCCTTCGGCCTCGGTTTCGGCTGCGCCGAGCCCGAGTCCCAGCCCGTCGGCTGAGGTGGTGGTGCCCGAGGTGCCGGTGCCGGTTCCGCCGGGGGTGTTGCCGATCCCCGTGCCGGTGGTCGCTCCGACGGTGTCGCCGAGCCCGTCGGCCGCCAGTCCGTCGGTGGCTTCGTCGGGCTCCGCAACGCCGAGCCCGAGCCCGAGCGCGTCGGTTTCGGCGGTGTCCTCCCCGGGCCCGGTGCCGAGTCCGTCGGTTGTGGCAGTGGTGCCCGAGGTGCCGGTGCCGGTTCCGCCGGGGGTGCTGCCGATCTCTGTGCCGCCGGTGGTCGTCCCGCCGGTGGTCGCTCCGACGGTGACGCCGAGCGCGAGCGCGAGCGCGAGCCCGAGCCCGAGTGCGAGCGCGTCGGTTTCGGCGGTGTCCGTCGTTCCGTCCGCCCCTGTCCCGTCTGCCCCTGTCACGTCCGTCCCGTCCTCCCCGACCGCTGCTCCGAGCCCGGTCTCGACCCCCAGCCCGTCTCCGACCTCCGCCGTCAGCCCGTCCCGGGCGCCCGTCGACGCCGTGACCGGCCGGCCGTCACCGACCGAGTCGGCCGAGCCGGCCGTACCTGCCGAGCCCGCCGAGTCCGCCCGGGCGGCTGCCCGGCCGCTGCCCGCGCCTCCGGCGGAGGGTTCGCAGGGCGCGGCGGCGCGCTCGGAGGAGGCCGGGTGGCGTGGTGGGCTCGCCGGAATCCTGCTGGTGCTCACCGGGATCGGGCTGATCACCCGTCGGGTGTTCGCCCGTGGGCCCGGTGCTCGACGCCGCTGATCGGCGTCTAACCGTCCCGACCATCAGTTCATGTGCCTGCGCGTCAGGTCGGCTTTGGACGATACGTCAGTAAATGTCGACACACCTCGACTCAAATGTCGCATTTGATGACGTATGAACTTAGCCTGACCCTGGCACTGCCCGTCAGATCCGGGCCGCCCGTTGCGCGACACACCGACCCAGAGGATCCGTGCATGGACGTCACCCGCGACTCTTCGCAGCGACCCGACAACCCGCCCAGGGCGCTCCCTCCGGCACTGCCGGAACGTTCCGCCTCCGGCGCCAGCCCGCTGACCAGAGCCACGGCCGTCACCGCGGCCAAGGTGGCCAAGCCGGTGGGCGGCCCGGGCGACAGCGGGCCGGCCACCACTCCGTTGGCGGTCGTCCCCGCGCCGTCGCCCGCCGGGCCCGCGGACCTGCGCGACCCGCTGGAGACGGCCGGACCGGACACCGTCGAACTCCTGGAGGCCACCGCGGTCGGCTCCCCCGCCGCCACCACCTCACGGCGGCCGCCGCGCGCCGACCAGGCGCTGCGCGAGCACGCCGCCACCGCGCTGCCCGGCTGGACCGCCCTCCTGGTCGTGCTGCTCGGGCTGGCCGGGGTGCTGTTCATCCTGCTGCGCACCGGCGTCATCCCGCACTGGGACGTCCTGCCCGATCTGCGCGGTGCCGCCGCGCGGGCGAGCGGACGGGCGGAGGCGGACGCCGGGTGGATCGCCGGGGTCAGCGCGATCGGCCTGCTGGTGGTGTTCGCGCTCGCCGGGCTGCTGGCCAACGCGGGCGGCGAGACCCGGGTGCTGACCCGCTGGGGCCGCTACCGGGGCACCGTCCGCCGGACCGGCCTGGTCTGGGTCAACCCGCTGCTGCGCCGCCGCCGGGTGGACGTGCGGCTGCGGCACTGGCGCAGCGAGGCGGTGAAGGTGGTCGACCGGACCGGCACGCCGATCGTGGTCCGGCTGCTGATCGTCTGGCGGGTCAAGGACACCGCGCGGGCGCTGCTGGCCATCGCGGACCACGAGGGCTACCTGCGCGAGCAGGTCCAGGCGGTGCTCACCCGGACCGCGTCCATCCTGCCCTGCGACAGCAACGCGGCGCCCGGCCCGGCGTTGCGCGACGGGCAGTGGTTCGCCGACGAGCTGACCAGGGCGCTGGCCGCCGAGGTCGCCCCGGCGGGCCTGGAGGTCTACTCGGCGCAGCCGCTGGGGCTGGACTACGCGCCGGAGGTCGCCGAGTCGATGCGCCGCCGCCGGCTGGCCGACCTCGACGCGGGCCTGCGGACGGTGCTGGTGGACGACGCGGTGGAGGCGGCGGCGCTCGCCGTCCGGCGCCTGGAGCGCGCGACCGCGCACGAACTGGACGAGGCCGCCCGCAGCGCGCTGATGGAGCAGCTGCTGGTCGCCTTCGTCGCCCCGGCCGGAGTGGCCGCCTCGGTACCGTCCCCGGCCGCCCGTGCCGGGCGGAAGGAAGGACGACCCGCATGAGGATAGCCACCGGCGCGTACGCCGAACCTGGTCCCGGATCGATCGGCTTCGACGAGGACCCCGGTCTGATCGGCTTCGAGGAGCGCCTCGGCAGCATCCCCGCGATCGCCGGCTGCGGCTGCCCGAACTGCGCGCCCCGGCCGCGCACCGCCCGTTCCGCCGCGGCGGCCGGCGGCAGCCGAATACACCGGGCCGTGCGGGGCACCTGCCTGGCCACCACCGTACTGGCGGGTGCCGGGGCGGTCGGCCTGACGGCCGGTGCCGGGTCCGCGCACGCCGCGGCCGGGAAGCAGGGCTGGGACGGGTCGAGGTACTGGTTCAAGAACGCCGCCGGCGAGTGGCGCTGGACCGGCCACTACGAGGTCTACGCGAGCCGCACCGGGCGGTCCGCCTCCGGCTCCTCCGGCTCCTCCGGCTCGGGCGGCTCCAGCGGCTCCGGCGCTTCGGGCGCCCAGGCCGTCTCGAACGGTCCGGCCTCCTCCTCCGGGCCGCGCCAGGGCTGGGACGGGTCGAGGTACTGGTTCAAGAACGGCAGCGGCGAGTGGCGCTGGACCAGCCACCGCGACGTCTACCTGAACCGCACCGGGCAGTCCGGCGGCGGTTCGGCCCCCGCCCAGCCCGTGAGCCGTCCGTCCTCGGACGCCGCGCCGACCTCCGGGAGCAAGGAGGCGGCCCTCGACTACGCGCTCGCCCAGCTGGGCAAGCCGTACGTCTGGGGCGGCGACGGTCCGACCGGCTACGACTGCTCGGGGCTGGTGCAGCAGGCTTACCGGAGCGCCGGGATAAGCCTGCCGCGGGTGGCGGACGACCAGTACGCGGCGACCACGCCGATCAGCGCGGGGCAGCTGCGCCGCGGTGACCTGGTGTTCTGGTCGGACAGCGGCCGGGCCTCGGGGATCCACCACGTGGGGATATACCTGGGCGGCGGCAAGTTCGTGGAGGCGCCCCGGCCGGGCCGGACCATCCGGGTCTCGACCCTCAACCAGGGCTACTACCCGACCCACTTCGGTCGGCCGTAGTACCGGGAACGGCGCTGGGAACGCACCGGGCCCCGACAGCCGCGCGCTGTCGGGGCCCGGTGTCGTGCTCAGGCCTCGGAGGCGGCGTCCAGCAGGGCGGTCTGCTCCGGGGTGAGCTTCAGGGCGGCGCCGGCCAGCAGCGGCGGGAGCTGCTCGACGGTACGGGCGCTGGCGATCGGGGCGGCGACCGTCGGACGGGCGGCGAGCCAGGCCAGGGCGACGGAGGCGAGCTCGACCCCGTGCTCGGCGGCGACGGTGTCCAGTGCCTCCAGCACCTTGGGGCCGCGCGGCTCGGCCAGGTAGCGGGCGGCGCCCTCGGCCCGGGCGCTGTCCACGCCCGCGCCGCCCGGGCGGTACTTGCCGGTCAGGAAGCCGGAGGCGAGCGCGTAGTACGGGACGGTGGCCAGGCCGTGCTCGGCCACGACCTCGGCCAGCGGGCCCTCGAAGGTGTCGCGCGAGACCAGGTTGTAGTGCGGCTGGACGGCGACGTACTTCGCCAGGCCCTCGCGCTCGGCGAAGGCCAGCGCCTCGGACAGCCGCTCGGCGCCGATGTTGGAGGCGGCGACCGCGCGGACCTTGCCCTCGCGGACCAGCTCGTCCAGCGCGGTGACGAACTCCTCGACCGGGGTGTCGTCGTCCCGGTGGGTGTAGTACAGGTCGATCCGCTCGATGCCCAGGCGGCGCAGCGAGGCCTCGGCCGCGGCCTTGATGTTGGCGGCGCCCAGGCCGCCGGCCTCGGGGTGCATGCCGACCTTGGTGGCGATCACCACGTCGTCGCGGTTGCCGCGGCTGCGCAGCCAGTTGCCGAGCACGGTCTCGGACTCGCCGCCGGTGTTGCCCGGGGCCCAGGCCGAGTAGACGTCGGCGGTGTCGACGAAGTTGCCGCCGGCGGCCGCGTAGGCGTCCAGGACGGTGAAGGACTGCTGCTCGTCGGCCGTCCAGCCGAAGACGTTGCCGCCGAGGGAGAGCGGGAAGACGGACAGGTCGGAGGTGCCGAGGCTCACCCGGCTGTGGGTTCCGGTCATGATCGAAGCCAACCCGATCCCGTGGTGGGGCATTCCGCGTTCGGCGCGGTGTTCACGAGTCCGTCGCACCACCGTCGCACGCCGGGGTGGTGCGACGGCCGGGAGGAGGGGTCCGGGCTGTGCCTGAGGTGGGCCGATTCGTTAGAGTCCGTGCCATGGCTGACAACGACTACGACCCCGCCGGCAGCACCCAGATGTTCCGGGCGTTCGTCGACGAGACCCCGGCTCGCCAGGAGCCGGGCAACGTTTCCACCTACGGCCGCAGCAGCGGTGGCGGCAGCAGCCGTACCGGCGTGATCGCGCTGGTCGCGGTCGTCACGCTGGTCGTGCTGGGTGCCGTCATCTGGCTGGCGGTCAAGTGACCCTCGCGCGGGTGGCCCTCGTCCGGGTCACCCGCGCGACGGGAGCGGCGCGTCCCGGCAGGAGCACGTCTGTCGGCAGGCGTGCGCCTCTCAGCAGGGCTTGCGCCAGGCGTTCAGTTCGAGCTTCTTCTGCATCGAACTGAAGCCCAGCGACTTGGCCTTGGCGCAGAACTGGTCCGTGTCGAGCTTGTACTCGACATGGAAGACCGCCTTGCCCGCCTTGACGAAGGGTGCGACCCGGTCGCACTCGTTGAACTGCGAGCACTCCTCGTTGACCGCGAAGTCGAAGTCCGGCAGCAGCGCGGGGATCTGGTCCAGATCGTTCTTCAGGCCGATGGCCAGGCCGCGCTCGTGCGCGAGCTGGGCCAGCATCCGGTTGTACTTGATCTGGTCGTCCGGGGTCAGCGGGAAGCCGCTGTTCTGGTTGTAGGCCTCGATGGTGTCCGGCTCGATGGCGTCGAAGCCCTTGCTCTTGCACATGTCGAAGCGGGCGGCCATCAGCGGCTTCAGCTGGTCGAGCTTGCGGATGTCGAACCACTTCTCGCCCTTCCAGCCGGTGTCCGAGCCCTGCAGCGCCTTGGTGAAGGCGGCGGAGTCGGGGCGGAAGTTCTCCCAGGAGCCGGCGTTGATGTAGCAGATCACCTTGCGGCCCTTGGCGTGCAGCGCGGCCACCACCGAGGCGTCGTTCTCGAAGCCGTCGATGTCGTAGACCGGGACGTCCACCGACTGGTCCACGGTGCCGCCGCCGAGCTGCCACTGCCAGGCCAGGCCCGGGGCGGGCTGCCAGCGGGCGCCGGCCGGCGGCGGGGCGGTGCTGCCGGGCGGGGTGGTGCCCGGGGGAGTGGTGCCGGGCGGGGTGGTGCCCGGGGCCGTGCCCGTGCCGGGGTCACTGGGCGTGCCGGGGGTGGGCGTGCCCTCGGGGGTGCCCGGGGCGGTGGTGCCCGGCGTGCCCGGGGCGGTGGCCGCGGGAGGCGCGCTCGGGGAGCCGTCGGCCGAGTCGTCGTCGTCCTCCGAACCGGAGCTGCTGCAGGAGGTGAGCAGCAGGGCGGTGGCGGTGGCCAGGGCCAGGGCGGCCGGCAGGTGCCGGTTGCGGCGGTTCACGGTAGTCGGACTCCGGATCGGGTCAGGTGAGTTCAGCGGCGGTCAGGCCGTACGGCAGGGTGCGCCAGGGGTTGTCGCCGGCGCCGGGGACGGCGCAGCCCACACCGGCCCGGCGGGCGGCGATCAGGGCGGCGGCGTCCTGGGCGTGCTCGGCCGGGACGTCGTAGACCAGGTGGCAGAAGCGGGAGGCCGCGTGCCGGGCGGTCCACAGCGGTTGCGTCATCGCGCGGTAGGTGTCCCAGTCGCCCTCGAAGGTGACCAGCAGGTCGGCCAGGCCGACCTCGGCGTAGCCCGGGTCCGGGTGCTCGCCGTGACCGAAGATCACGGTGCCGCAGCCGGCCGCGCGGGCGGCCGTGGCCAGCCGCCGGTAGTGCGCCAACGCGCCCGGGTGAGTGGTCACTTGGTCGAGGTAGACGCCGGTGATGCCGTGTCGCTGACGGTACGTCAGGATGTCCGCGACCACGGCCGCGTGCGGCCTGCGGCCGTAGTCGGTGTCGGCGTACCCGACCAACGGCAGCCCGGCGGACCGGAGTTCGTCGGCGGCCTCGGCGAAGACGTGGTCCGGGACCTCGCCCGGACCGTCGGCGAGGTTGAGCACCACGGCGGCGATCCGGTCGGGGTCGGCGGCGGCGACCGCCCGCCAGGCCGCCGGGTCCACCGCGGGGTGGACGTACAGCGGCACCAGCAGGCGGCCGTCGGGGTGCCCGGCGGTCATGCGACCACCGGGGCGGGCGTGGGCTCGGGGGTGCTGAGCCACAGGTCACGCAGGGTGTCGGCGAGGCCGGTCGCCGGGTGCCAGCCGAGCTCCCGGGCGGCGGCCGACACGTCGGCCTGCTGCCAGGAGACCGCGGCCGAGCGCTCGGAGCCCGCCCCGCTCTCGTCGATCCGGCCGGTGAAGCCGGCCGCCGCGACCAGTCCGTCGGCGATCGCCCGGACCTGCCTGGCCTGCCCGGAGGCGAGGTTGAGCACCCGGGGCAGCGGGCGGTCGGCCGTGACGGCCAGACCGACCGCCTCGGCGACGTCCCGGGCGTCGACGAAGTCGCGGTAGGCGGAGAGGTCCCCGACCGTGATCACTCCGTCGGCGCCCTCGGGCGCCACCCGGCGCAGCTCGGCGGCCAGCCGGCCGGGCAGCGAGCCCGCCGGGGCGCCCGGGCCGACCGGGTTGAACACCCGCAGGACCACCGCGTCCAGGTCCGACTCGGCCACCGCGAGGGAGCCGGCCAGCTTGGTCGCGCCGTACACGCCGACCGGGCGGGCGTCGGCGTCCTCGGACAGCGAACTGCCCTGCGCGCAGACGCCGTACTCGCCGGCCGAACCGATGTGCACCAGGCGGGCCTTCGGGGCGCCGAGCCGCAGCGCCTCGCAGAGCACCGCCGGACCACGCGCGTTCACCTCGGCGAGCGTGACCCGGCTGCCGGCCACCGCGCCGGCGAAGTTGACCACGGCGTCGGGAGCCAGCGCGGCGATCTCCTCGCCGAGCGGGTGGGCCTGGGCGGTGGCCAGGTCCAGCCGGAGGTCGTGGGCGGGCCGCCGGCCCGCGGTCAGCACGGTGGCGCCGGGCAGTGACCGCAGGACGGCGGCGGCGTGACGGCCCAGGAAGCCGTCGCCGCCGAGCAGCAGGATTCTCACGCGGCCCGTCCGTCGCTCTCGGCGCCCGCGGTGACGGGCTCGCCGACCGTGTCGTCGTCGTCCGGGGCGGTGCGGGCGGCCGGGACCGGCAGCTCGGCGACGCCCGGCGTGACACCGGTCTGCTCGAAGGGCATCAGGACCGGGCGGATGGTCGAGAACTCGGCGTTCGCCCGGTCGTAGTCGTCCGGGCGGCCGATGTCGAGCCAGTAGCCGCCGAACTCGTACGCGGCCGGCGGGGTCTTGGCCGCCAGCAGGTCCAGCACCAGCTCGTCGAAGCCCAGCGGCAGGCCGGGGGTGTACTTGGCGAGCGCCGAGCGCGAGACGCCGTACACGCCCATCGAGACGCGGTAGTCGATGCTGGGCTTCTCCTGGAAGCCGGTGATGCTGCCGGAGTCGGTGGTCAGCACGCCGAAGTCGATCTTGACCTGGCGGGCGTAGGTGGCGATGGTCAGCGGGGCACCGGACGACTCGTGGTGCTTGAGCACCCCGGCGAAGTCCAGGTCGGTCAGGATGTCGCCGTTCATCACCAGGAAGTGCTCGGGCAGGCGGTCCTGCATGGTGAGCAGGGGGCCCATGGTGCCGAGCGGGCTGTCCTCGACGGCGTAGCCGACCCGCAGGCCCCACTGGGAGCCGTTGCCGACGTAGGCACGGATGATGTGGCCGAGGTGGCCGATGGCCAGGGTGACGGTCTTGAAGCCCGCCGCGGCGAGCTGGCGCATCACGATCTCCAGGATCGCGTGCTGGTCGCCGATCGGGACGAGCGGCTTGGGAAGCGCGGTGGTGTACGGGCGGAGACGGACGCCCTTGCCGCCGGCCAGGATCACTGCATGCATGGTGTTTCCCCCACGGAAAGGATGTGCAGGACACGAACCTTGGTTACCAGGACGGGCATGATCGCGAAGGCGGTCAGACGTTGTAGATGTCGGTCTTGTAGCGAGCCAGGTTGGCCGGGTCGCGGAAGAACTCGATCGTCTGCTCCAGGCCCTGCTCCAGGCTGAACTGCGGCGCCCAGCCGGTGGCCTCGCGCAGCCGGGTCGCGTCCGCGACCAGGCGCATGACCTCGGAGTTGGTCGGACGGATGCGCTGCTCGTCCTCCTTCACCAGCAGGTCGACGCCCATCAGCTTGCCGACCAGGGTGACCAGGTCGCCGACCGAGATCTCGCCGCCGGTGCCGGCGTTGAAGGTGCGGCCGACCACCGTCTCGGCGGGCGCGGTGCCCACCGTGCGGAAGGCGTTGGCGGTGTCCTTGACGAACGTGAAGTCACGGGTCGGCCGCAGGTCGCCGAGGGTGATCTCGGTCTGGCCCGCCGCGACCTGGGCGATCACGGTCGGGATGACGGCGCGCATCGACTGGCGCGGGCCGAAGGTGTTGAACGGGCGCAGGGTGACGACCGGGGTCTCGAAGCTGGCGTGGTAGCTGTCGGCCAGCCGGTCCCCGCCGGCCTTGGAGGCGGCGTACGGGGACTGGGTGTTGATCGGGTGGTCCTCGGTGATCGGCACGGTCTGCGCGGTGCCGTAGGTCTCGCTGGTGGAGGTGTGCACCATGCGCGGGATCTCCAGGTGGCGCACCGCCTCCAGCACGTTCAGGGTGCCGGTGACGTTGGTGTCCACGTACGAGTGGGGCGCGCGGTAGGAGTACGGGATCGCGATCAGGGCGGCCAGGTGGTACACCGCCTCGGTGCCCTTGACCAGGCCGTTGACGGAGCCCGGGTCCCGGACGTCGCCGAGGACGATCTCGACCGAGTCCAGCACCTCCTCGGACAGGGTCTCCAGCCACCCGAAGGAGGAGAAGGAGTTGTACTGGACCATCGCGCGGACGTGGTGCCCGTCGGCGACCAGGGTCTCGACGAGGTGGGAGCCGATGAAGCCCTCGGCTCCGGTAACCGCGACGCTGCTCATGCGGGGATTCGCTTTCTCGATCTGCCGGTGCGGCCGGACGCTCTGTGGTGGTCGGCCGCCGCCGGCTGGTTGGCGTTCCGGGTGGAACGGGTACGGCGGTGCACGCGCGGGCGGCGTGCGGGATCTCGATGTGGATCAGAAGTGGTTCAGGAGGTGGCTCACAGGCGGTTCCGGGCGGTTCAGCGGTGCTGGGTGGTACGGCCGAGCGCGGGCCCGGCGATGGCGGTGAGGACGGCGGCGGCCGCCCCGCAGCCGATCAGCTGCAGGACGATCGGGTCCGCACCGGTCAGCAGCCCGGCGCTCTCGGCACCCGCGGCGGCCAGACAGATGAGGGCGGTGCTCCAGCTGAACCCGAAGGCGTTCAGCAGCAGCGCCAGCCAGAGCGAGCCGCCCAGGAGCAGCATCGCGCCGAGCTGCGGGACGCCCAGGGTGGGGGCGCCCGGCCACAGCACGGTCGCGGCGGCGTCCAGCGCGGCCACGGTGGTGAGGTAGATGAACAGGCAGCCGAGCAGGATCCCGCCGGTGCGACGGGTGAACTGGCCGGTGGTGTGGCTGGTGCGGAGCGCGGCCACCGCCATCGCCCGGTAGCGGAAGAGCAGCCACTCGGCGAGGCCGAGACTGAGCGTCAGCGCGATCATGGCCGGGCCGGTCGGGGTCGTCGACGCCCCCTGGGCGGCGTGGCCACCGGTCTGCACGGCCTGGTGGATGGTCGTACCCAGACCGGCGATCAGCGTGAGCGCGCCGCAGGCCAGGCCGAACAGCAGGTGCGGGACCTCCTGGCGCAGCGGCAGCTTCACCTCCACCGGCTCCCGCTCGACGCCGCGCACGCACACCAGCAGCTCCCGGACGGCCAGCCCGACCGCCAGCAGCAGCGAGGCGAGCAGCACCACCGTACGGACCACCTGCGGGACGTCCGCCGCCAGCACCACACCCGCGCCGACCGAGGCCGGCGCCAGCGCCACCAGCAGGAACTTCTCCCGCCCCAGCACCAGCAGCACGGTGGCCGCGCCCAGGTAGCAGGACTGCCCGGCGGCGAAGCACAGCGCCCCGAGCGGCCCGCCCACCACGTACGCGGCGGCGCCCGCGATCAGCGCGCCGAGCGGTGCGCCGACGGCCAGGCAGAGCGCGGCCTCCCGGCGGCGCAGCCGGCCCAGCCAGCGGTACGAGCGGTGCGCCAGGGCCTGGTTGAAACCCCAGCTGACCAGCGTGGCGATCGACAGCGCGAGCATCCCCGAGGGCAGGCCGAAGCGCATCCGGGTGGTCGCGAACAGGTTGGCGCCGAGCAGGTAGCCGAGCCCGGGCAGGGCGAACACCAGGCCGCGCACGACGCAGCGCCAGGGGTCGGCCCGCCAGGGGTTGGCGAACTCGGAGCTCTGGCCGGGGTAGCGGCGCTCGACCTTCTCGAACAGCTCCTCGGCGACGGTGAACGCGTCGGGGCGGCCGTACAGCAGCGCGGCCTGCTCGTCCGAGAGGCCGTCGGACTCCAGGAAGGCCGCGATCTCGTACGGGTGGACGGCGTCGGCGCAGACGTCCCGCAGCCGCTCGGCGAGCTCGTCCAGCGGGTCCGCGGAGAGGTCGAGCTGCTCCTCGGGGCCGGGCCCGGGTGCGGGCTCCGGCAGGGCGGGACGGCGGCGCTTGAGCGGCAGCGTGCGCAGCTGCACCGTCCGCTCGGCGCCGGCCTCGTCCTCGACCAGGCGCAGGGGACCGCTCATGCGCCGACCTCGCTCGGCTCGGGCCGGGCGGTGGCGAGCTGCTGGTCCCAGTCGGGGCTGGGGGCCTGGTCGGTGACGGAGACCATGCCGCCGGGCATCCAGCGGGAGGTGCCCAGGAGTTCGGTGTAGATGCCGCGGAACCCGTCGATGTTCTGGCGGAGGGTGAACTGCTCGATCACCCGAAGCCGGGCGCCCTCGCCGAGCCGGGCGCGCCGTTCGGCGTCGCGCAGCAGCTCGATCGCGGCGGCCGCCATCGGCTCGGGCTCGCGCGGGGGGACTACCAGGCCGGTGTCGCCGACGGCCTCGCGCACGCCGCCGACGTCGGTGGAGACGGTCGCGCGGCCGCAGGACATCGCCTCGATCAGGGTGAACGGGAAGCCCTCGCTGATGCTGGAGAGCATGACCACGTTGCCCGCCGCGTACGCGTCGGTGATGTCGGCGACGCGGCCCTCGAAGGCCACCGAGTCGGCTATGCCGAGCTCGGCGGCCAGGGCTATGCAGCCGTCCCGGTACGCCTCGCCGCCCTTGGGCGTGCCCCCGAAGAGCCGCAGCCGCGCCTCGGGGATCTCGCGCCGGACGATGGCGAAGGCCCGGATCAGTGTCTCCAGGTCCTTGATCGGGTCGACCCGGCCGGCCCAGCTGAGGGTCGGGGTCTCGGGCTCGGGGCCGGCCGGCGGGAAGGCCGCCGGGTCCACCCCGTTGTAGACGGTGCGGATGTGCGCGGACGGCGTGCCGCCGCGCTCCTCCCAGCGCCGGTTGTACCGGTTGCCGGGGGTGACCAGCGCGGCCACCCGGTAGCTCTCCTCGGCGAGCATCCGGTAGAAGCCGAGCAGCAGCGCCTTGACCGGCCAGCGGTACGGGCCGGTGCGGTAGCCGAGGTAGCGCTCGCGCAGGTAGATGCCGTGCTCGGTGAGCAGAAACGGTACGCCGTACTGCTGGGCGGCGATCAGCCCGGGCAGGGTGGCGAGGCCGCCGCTGGCCGCGTGTGCGACGCCGTCCTTCGGCGGCTCGACCGAGAGCGGCCGCAGGGCGTGCTCCAGCAGGTCGGTCGCGTTCAGGGCGTCGTGCAGGGTCGGCCGGGAGACGGCGGTGGGCAGGTAGTCCCGGGTCCAGACGTGCTGGAGGGTGCGGAGCGCGCGCTCGCTGCGCAGCGCCGGGCTGAGCAGCCCGCGCCGGGCGAGGTCGGCGAAGCCGTACAGCTCGGTGCCGAAGTGCGTGGTGTAGACGGGATCGAGGATGGAGTGCAGGAAGCGCTCGTACGCGTTGAGGAAGCGCCGCATCTCCTTGCCGCGGGGCGGGGCGGCCTCGGCGGCCGGGCCCCACAGCGGAGCGGTCGTGACCGACTTGACGTTGGCGGGCAGTTCCCAGGCCAGTGCTTCGTGGCCGGTCCCGGTGACGGCGATGACGTCGAAGTCGACGTCCGGCATGCCTTGAACGAGCTGGTCGCACCAGACGCTCACGCCGCCGTGCTGGTGCGGGTACGTCCCCTCGGTGAGCAGGGTGACGCGCATCTCCTGTCCCCCCTCCTGTTCTTGCGTCGGTTCCGGCCTGGGTGGCCGGAACGGGAGCCGTGGCGGGGCCGGGCCGGTCGCCCGGCCCGACCCCGCCGGCGGGTGGTACGGGTTACCGTCCGGTGGTGCCGATCGGCGCGGCCGTCCCCCCGGAGGCCTTGCCGGTCTTCGCCGCGGCCTTGTCGCCGTGGCCGTTCTGTCCCTTGCCGCCGTGTCCGTTGTTATCAGCGGTCACGCCCTTGCCGGGCACCGGGGTACCGCTCCCGGGCACCAGCGACGGGGCCGGCTTGCGGGTGGTGTCGCTCGGGCCCACCGGGACCGGGGTCGCGACGCCCTGCGGGACGACCTTCTTGTCGGCCGGCGCGGGGGCCGGGACGGACTTGGCCGCGACGCTCGGCGCGACGGCGGCCGGGGCGGCCGGCGCGGACGGCAGCTGCAGGGTGATGCCGCTCTGCAGGGCGCCCGGAGCCACCCAGCCGGAGAGCGTACCGGCGTAGGACGAACCGAACGCGGTCGATCCGATGACCAGCTTCTGAGAAGTTCCGGTCGGCATGGTGGCCTGGACCTGAACGCCGGCCGGCGCGCTGACCGTCACGGTGTTGCCGACCCGGTAGGCGGTGACCTGACCGGCGGCGACGGCCGCGTTCCAGGCCGCGCGCTTCTGGAACTCCTGGCCGATCTCGCGCTCGCCGAGGTTCACGATCGGGGTGTTGTCGGCGTGCAGCGACCGGTAGGTGCCGAGGATCTTCTCCAGCACCGGGTAGAGGATCTTGTCCTCGGACAGGTTCGACTGGTGGATGAAGTGCGGGCGCGGGTCGTTGCTCAGCACGTGGCCGAGGTCGATCCGGGCCTCCAGCGGCACGATGTACGACTGGTAGCCGGTGTTGACGTCCAGCGGCGTGGGCAGGCAGGTCGAGTTGGCGTTGTTCTCGCAGACGCCGCTGCCGCCGTTGGCCTTGCTGGTGTAGATCCAGTTGTACTCGTCGGTCTCCTCCTTCGCCGTGCCGGCGTTGTAGAAGACGTTCATCGGGTACCGCGGCACGGTCAGCGTGGACGACCCGACGGCGCGCTGGGCGGGCTCGCGGGAGGCGTCGCTGCCGGTGTACTTGATGCCGTTGGCGGCCAGCGCCGGGGCCAGGTACGGGTTGTCGCTGGTCTCCTGGGGGGCGGTGAGCAGACCGGAGTGCTCGCCGGTGACCAGGACCTGCGGGTCGACGGTCAGGCCGTTGGCCTTGGCCCAGTCGAAGTTGTTCTTGATCTGGGTGGAGATGGTGTTCTGGTCGACCCAGACGGTGCCGCCGGCGGCGTTCTTGGAGCAGACCCACGGCACCACCGAGACGTCCTGGACGCAGCCCAGGTACGGGTGGGTGTAGGTGTGGTTGACCCAGCGGAAGCTGTTCTGGTCGGCGATCATCTGGCTCGCCGTGGGGTCCGCGGTGGTCGCGTGGTCGGCCTTCCAGTCCTCGCTGCCGCCACCGTTGAACACCATGTCCATGGTGAAGTTGTTGGCGGCCTGCCACTGCTTGGCGTACTGGGCGTCGGCCTGGGTCATCCGGATCGGGTTGGCGGTGTCCGGGGTGCCGGGCGGGCAGGTGACGTCGCCGGGGGTGCACTTGAGGGTGGTGTCCCAGCGGTCGTCGGCCAGGAAGACGTCGTCCACGTGGGCCGCGAAGTAGTTGCGGTCGTAGCCGAGGTGGACGCCCTGGGTGATCCAGTCGACCATGCCGCGGGCCAGCAGGCGGTACTGCTGCTGGTACTGGTTGTAGACGAAGGTGACGACCAGCTCCTTGCGGCCGTCGTGGGTGTACTCGCCGACCAGGGACCCGCGGGAGGTCGTGCTGGGTATCGGGGCGTCGACCAGCGGGACGAAGGAGGCGCCGGCCGGGAGGGTGGCGAGCGGCGTCGCCAGGTAGCCGTAGCTCTCGCTGACGCTGTGGTCGTTGTCCTCGAACGGGACGCTGCCCTTGAGGTACCCGAACGGGCCCGAAGTTCCGGCCGCGGTGGTGGCGCCCTGGAATCCGTCGAGGGTGCCGACGAAACCGGGATTCTGGGCGTAGTTCAGACCCACCGCGGGACTGGCCCACGTGTACGCGTCGATCTGGCGGACGTTGAAAGCGGCTTCGTAGCTCGCGATGGCCGTCATCTCGGCGGCGCTGTTGGGGAAGGGGTTTTCGTTGGGCAGCACGATGCCCTGGAACTTCCCCCGGGGCTGACCGTTGACCGTGTCGCTCAGGAAAGCCGAGTTGATCACAGGCCGGTTGGGGTCATTGAGGCTGACGACCTTGTACGGCGTGCCCTGGCTCTTCAGTTCGGCGGTGATGGCCGCGACCGAGGGACCGCCGTCGTCGACGACCAGGATGGTGAGGTCGATCCTGGGCGGCGTGGTGTCGCCAAAGGCAAGGGTGGTCTGCAGGCCGCTGGCCAGCAGGACTGCCGCCGCGCACGCGGCGACTCTTCGGGTCGCTCGACCCATGGTTGATCCTCCCCTTGGGCCAGGCGCCGCGCTGCTCGGCGCTCGCCTGCCCGTGTAGCTGTTCTCGCGGGCAGCAGGCTGCCCGGGGCCCATCCTGGTCGAGCGTCGGCGGTGCGAGGGACCAATTGGGCGAGAGTGCAGCGAACCTGTTACCAACGTTCATGGCGATGCCATGAAGGCGCTGATTGTGACCGGAACTGTACCGGCGGCGCAAATAATGAATTGAAAATGAAAAACCGGACGCTGAGCGCTACAGATGGTTACCGACGGTGGGGCCCAGCGGGGCGGGTGGGACACCTACACTGTCGTCGTTGCGCGTGACACTCTCGCACATCTCGCCGGTCCATTGGGCAGGTTCATGCAATATCGGGCACCGCTGTGCCATGTGACAGTCCGAATATGCAATGGAGGCGCCCACGTGGCCGATCAGCAGACGGAGTCCGGGAGAATCGGGGGCGTACGAAATAGGGCGCCGGAACCGGGTGGGGCGGAGTCGGTCGGGGCCGAGCGGGTCGGGCGGAGCCTCGGTCTGCGCGGCGCGGTCAATGCCCGCGATCTCGGCGGTTACCGGGCCGCCGACGGACGGTTGTTGCGGCCCGGAGTGGCCCTGCGCAGCGACGGCCTGAACCACGTCACCGCCGAAGACCTCGGTCCGCTGGGCGAGTTGGGCCTGCGCCGGGTGGTGGACCTGCGCAGTGCGGACGAGGTCAGGGACACCGGCCCCGACCGGCTGCCCGAGGGCGTCGCCTGGCATCACCTCCCGCTGCTGGCAACGGACTTCGACATCTACCTGATGATCAGGGACACCCTGTCCGACCGCAGCGCGCAGCGGCAGCGCGCCCTGCTCGGCGAGGGCCGGGCCGCCGCCATGATGACCGGCCTCTACCGCTGGTTCGTGACGGACCCGTCGGCGCGCGAGCGCTTCGCCGGCCTGCTGCGGCTGCTGGCCGCCCCGGAGGGGCCGCCGCTGCTGTTCCACTGCACGGCCGGCAAGGACCGCACCGGCTGGGCGGCCGCGCTCCTGCTGACCGCCCTCGGAGTGGACCGCGAGACCGTCCTCGCCGACTACCTGCTCACCAACGAGCGCTCCGCCCCGGTCGTCGACCGGGTGCTGGCCGACCTCGCCGCCCGCGGCCTGATGAGCGAGCCCGAGCTGCTGCTGCCGGTCTTCCGGGCGGACCCGGACTACCTGGACGCGGCCTTCGCCGAGGTCGAGGTCGGCTGGGGCGGCTTCGGCCCGTTCTGGCGGGACGGCCTGGGGCTGGACGACGACGTGCTGGCCGGACTGCGCGCCAACCTGCTGGACGGCAGCTGACGCCCCGCCGGCCGCGGACCCGGCGCGGGCGGCCGCACCGGCCGGTGGCGGCCGGTACGGCGACTGACGCGGTGGCGGCCGGTGGGGTGACTGACGCGGTAGTGGCCGGTGCGGTGGCGGCTCAGCCCTCGCTGATCAGGCCCTCGCGGAGCTGGGTGAGCGTCCGGGTGAGCAGCCGGGAGACGTGCATCTGCGAGATCCCGATCTCCTCGCCGATCTGCGACTGGGTGAGGTTGCCGAAGAACCGCAGCATGATGATCCGGCGCTCGCGGGGCGGCAGCTTGGCCAGCAGCGGCTTGAGCGACTCCCGGTACTCGACGCCCTCCAGCGCGAGGTCCTCGTAGCCGAGCCGGTCGGCCAGCGGCCCGTCGCTGTCCTCCTCGCCGGAGCCGGAGTCGAGCGAGCTGGCGGTGTACGCGTTGCCGACCGCGAGGCCCTCGACCACGTCCTCCTCGCTGACGCCCAGGCAGGTGGCCAGCTCGGCGACGGTGGGGGAGCGGTCGAGACGCTGGGACAGCTCGTCACCGGCCTTGGTGAGGGCCAGCCGCAGCTCCTGGAGCCGCCGGGGCACCCGGACCGACCAGCTGGTGTCCCGGAAGAAGCGCTTGATCTCGCCGACCACGGTGGGCATCGCGAAGGTGGGGAACTCCACCCCCCGCTCGGGGTCGAAGCGGTCGATCGCCTTGATCAGGCCGATGGTGCCGACCTGGACGATGTCCTCCATCGGCTCGTTGCGGCTGCGGAAGCGCGCGGAGGCGTACCGGACCAGCGGCAGGTTGAGCTCGATCAGGGTGTCGCGGACGTAGGTGTGCTCCTCGCTGGCGGGCTCCAGGGCGGCCAGCCGCAGGAACAGCGAGCGGGAGAGCGTCCGGGTGTCCAGTCCGGAGGCGGACGGCCCGGACGTGGACGGCCCGGAGGTGGACGGCCCGGTCGGCCCGGACGCGGTGTCGGGGCCGGGGGGCGTCCCGGGTGCCGCCTCGGGGCCGGGCGGTTCGACCGACTCGACCCGCTGCCGCGGGACCAGGGCCTCGGCGACGGCCGTGCCGCGGGCCTGACCAGCGTGGATCTCCGCAGTGCCCAGCTCTCCGGACATGCACCCACCCCCTCGTGACTGACAGTTGAACGGGGACCGTCGCGCCGAGGTTCCCGGCGGGGCCCTCCCCCTCCATACCGGAACACGGTGCACGGCAAACCCGAACGTCGCAAGATGTCACGTGGGGGTAACGCGCTGCAATCTCACTCTTCCCATGAGTTGCCGGTCCGAAGCCGGGTCAGGATCCGGGACAGCAGCCGCGAGACGTGCATCTGGGACATCCCCAGCTCGGTGCTGATCTGGGACTGGGTGAGGTTGGCGAAGAACCGCAGCATCACGATCCGGCGCTCCCGCTCGGGGAGCTGGACCAGCAGGTGGCGGACCATGTCGCGGTGCTCGACCTCGGCCAGCGCGGAGTCCTCGTAGCCGAGCCGGTCGAGCAGGGCGAGCCCGCCCTCGTGCTCCTGCGCGGCCTCCAGGGAGGCCGCGTTGTAGGCCCGCCCGGCGTCCAGGCAGGCCCGGACGTCCTCCTCGGGGATCCGCAGGCTGGCGGCGATCTCGGGCACCTTGGGCGCCCGCCCGTGCAGCACCGTCAGCTCCTCCATGGCGCCGCTGACCTGGACCCACAGCTCCTGGAGCCGTCGCGGGACGTGCATGGTGCGGACGTTGTCCCGGAAGTAGCGCTTGATCTCGCCCAGGATGGTCGGCAGCGCGTAGGTGGGGAACTGGACGCCGCGGGTGGGGTCGAAGCGGTCGATCGCGTTGATCAGGCCGATGGTGCCGACCTGGACGACGTCCTCCATCGGCTCGCTGCGGCTGCGGAAGCGGGTGGCCGCGTAGCGGACCAGTGGGATGTTCACCTCGATCAGGGCGGCCCGGACCCGTTCCCGTTCGGGGGCGTCGGCGGGCAGCTCGGCGAGCCGCTCGAACAGCACCCGGGTCAGCGTCCGGACGTCCACGACGGGCCTGCCACCGGGGCCGCGCAGCCCGTCCGGGCGGAGTTCGCCGGCCGGGCTGATGATCGCAGCCAGCACTTCGTCCACGGACACGTCACCCCTCCCAAAGTTGACAACGGCGGGCCCTGCGGATCGGGTGTCGCGGCTGATTCACCACCTCGCGATGTCCGGCAAAACCGGTCATAGCATCACAAGGCGGGCGCTGGTCGGGCAAGCACCCGGTGGAGGTGTGTTGGTGGGGTGCCCGGCCTTCACCGGGTCCGACGGCGGGGCGCGGCGGGGATCGTTCCGGGACGGAGCACGGCGCCCCGTCCGGGATTCGGACGGGGCGCCGCGGGCCGTCCGGGGGAAGGGCCGCGCGCGGCCCCTGGACGGGATGGGGGTCGGACGGCGGGTCAGACCTCGACGTCGGCGATCACCCAGGTGGCGAACTCGCGCCACTGGCCCGCCGCGGCCTGATGGGCCGGGTGGGTCAGGTAGGCCTGCAGGGCCTCGCGGTCCTCGACCAGGCTGTTGATCGCATAGTCGTACGCGATGTCCCGCTCGGTGGTGTTCCAGCCGCACTCCCACTCGCGCAGCTCGGGGATGACCGAACCGAGCTCGGCGAACGCCTTGGCGCCGGCGAGCGCGCGCTCGTCGTCCTTGCTGACGCCTTCGTTGAGCTTGAACAGGACCAGGTGCCGGATCACGATTGCCGCTCCTCGCGGACGGGGGTGGAGGGTCCCGCCCACCGTAGCCGGTGCGGCCGGGCGGGTGGACGGCCGTCCGCCACCCGGGCGCGGGCGGCCCGGCCGGCTACTTGATCAGCCCGGTCATGAAGGTGCCGACCGCCTTGGCCGCGTTCGAGATGCCCTCGAAGCCCAGCTGGACGAGCTGGGCGGAGCGGGCCGGCGACGTGATGATCGAGTAGAGCACGAAGACGAGCAGGAGGACCATGCCGATCTTCTTCGCCTGCGCCATCGGTGACCTCCCAGCCGTGGGCCGCCGTCATCCCGGTCCCCGAGCGGCCTGCAGGGGGCAGCTTATCCACCCGGACGGGCTATCAAGTGTGCGACGCGTTCGGCCGGGGGGACGAAGGTCCCCGCGAGTGGGGCCTTTCTCCGGGTGCCCGGTCGAGGGCCGGGCGGCAGGATGGACGACGTACCGAGGATCTGGCAGGAATCCCCGGTACATGGATCCGGAGCTCCCCGCTGTGGGACCGGTCGCCGCGGCTTCCCCCCGACGCGGTGCCGGTTGTGGGACTCCGCCGGGGGAGCGGTCAGTCCCCCGAGCCGCTCCCCCCTCCAGGCTCCGTACGGGCCGGGCACCGGTGGTCATCGGCCCGGCGTACGGAGCCCTTTCCGCGTCCGTAGTCGCGCGGAAACGCCGAGGGCCCGTCCGGATCGGACGGGCCCTCGGGCTTTCTGGCGGTAGCGGTGGGATTCGAACCCACGGTGGAGTTGCCCCCACACACGCTTTCGAGGCGTGCTCCTTTGGCCGCTCGGACACGCTACCGAGGGGAACTCTACCGGACGGGTGGCGCGGTCACGAAATCCGTATCGGCGGGAGCCCGGCGAGGGGTCAGCGGTGGGTGTCGAAGAAGGCCCGCAACTGCTCGCCGCACTCCTCGGCGAGGACGCCCCAGATCACCTCGGGGCGGTGGTTGAGCCGGCGGTCGCGCATCACGTCGAAGAGCGATCCGGCCGCGCCGGCCTTCTCGTCGAGGGCGCCGTAGACCACCCGGTCGATCCTGGAGAGCACGATGGCGCCGGCGCACATCGTGCACGGCTCCAGGGTGACGACCAGCGTGCAGCCGCTCAGCCGCCATTCCCCGACCGCCTCGGCCGCCTGCCGGATCGCGACCACCTCGGCGTGCGCGGTCGGGTCGCCGACCGCCTCGCGCTCGTTGTGGCCGCGCCCGATCACCTCGCCGTCAGGGCCCAGGACGAGCGCCCCGACCGGGACGTCCCCGGTGGCCGGCGCCAGGGCGGCCTCGGCCATGGCGAGGCGCATCGGCGCCGCCCAGCGGTCGCGGACCGGGTCGGGGCGGACGGGGGCGGGCAGCGGGGGGACGTACGGGACGGTCTGCGCGGTGGATGCGGGCTGCATGGCATCCAGTGTCGGGCATCCGGCGACTACCGGACGGCCTCCAGGACCTCGCCGCAGCCCAGGGCCTCGGCGATCTCCTCCAGGGCGTCGCCCGGCACCGCGCCCTCGCCGCTCAGCCCGAGCAGCGCGTCGGAGGCCAGGCCGAACTCGGTGAGCAGGTGGGAGTCGCCGAGCGGGCCGACCGGGACGCCGCCGTGCGGCTCGGCGTCCTCGTCCTCCTGGTCCTGGGCCTGCGCCTCTTCGTCCAGCAGGTGGTCCAGGTCGCCGAACTCGCTCTCGCCGGCCTGGTCGACCAGCTCGTCGGTGAGGACGGAGCCGTAGGAGCTGCGGGCGGCGGCGGCGCCGTCCGACACGAAGATCCTGGGGTCGTCCTCGCCGTCCACGCGGACGATGGCGAACCAGGAGTCCTCCTGTTCGATGAAGATCAGGACGCTGTCGTCGTCCTGCGACGAGCCGCGGGCCAGATCGGCCAGATCGGCCAGGGTTTCGACGTTGTCGAGTTCCGTCTCGCTCACATCCCACCCGTCCTCGGTGCGAGCAAGCACTGCAGCGAAGTACGCCACCAGGGACACTCCCAAGATGATCGGTCTCGGCGTCGGCGCGCTCGGGCAACGCGGAAATCTGGCCGCCCCCGCGCCAGAGGCGGTCCGCCGTTCGGACCGTCCCATCGGAATCGTGACAGAAAGCCGGCCCGCGCGGGGGGTGTTCTGCAGCGCGTCTTTGCAGGTCGTGTCGGAAGGGCCGGGCGGCGGAGGGCGGAGCCGGGACGGGACGGTCCGAAGCCGGTCGATATTTGCTCCGAACGCCCGCCGGGGCCGCCGGGGCCCACGGCGGAGGCCCTGTCGGAGGTCCCGCCGGAGCCTCCGGCGGAGGCCGGTCGGAAGCCCGTCGGAGGCCCGTCAGATCCGGAAGGTTCGCATCCGCATCGCCTCGCGCATCCGCCGTTCCTTGGTCCGCCGGGGCTGGACCCGCTCCCGCAGTTCGCGTGCCTCGGTGAGCTCGCGCAGGAAGACGGCCCGCCGCCTGCGGCGCTCCGCCTCGGACTCCGGAGGGTCGCCCGGCGGGCCCGCGCCGACGACGGGCTCGTCCGCCGAGCCGCCCCCGGCCTTCGGGTTGCTCGTCATAAGACGTGACATTCCCAGAACGGCCCGGTTGATACCACAGGAGACGCATCCGTCCGGACATTCACCCCAGGTCACGGCGTGTCACCGGGAAGTCACCCGGTCCGGCGGCCGGATCGGGCCCGGCGTGTCGTACAGGCGTCCAGACCCGGGCTAACCTCGGTACATGCGTCTCCACGTCGTCGACCACCCCCTGGTGGCCCACAAGCTCTCCACCCTGCGCGACGAGCGCACCGACTCGCCGACCTTCCGTCGCCTGACCGACGAGCTGGTGACCCTCCTCGCCTACGAGGCCACCCGGGACGTCCGCACCGACGAGGTGGAGATCACCACGCCCGTGGCGGTCACGCTCGGTACCCGGCTCAGCTACCCGCGCCCGCTGGTGGTGCCGATCCTGCGGGCCGGTCTCGGCATGCTGGACGGCATGACCCGGCTGCTGCCGACCGCCGAGGTGGGCTTCCTCGGCATGGTCCGCAACGAGGAGACCCTGGAGGCCTCCACCTACGCGACCCGGATGCCGGACGACCTCTCCGGCCGCCAGGTCTACGTGCTCGACCCGATGCTGGCCACCGGCGGCACCCTGGTCGCCGCGATCAAGATGCTGATCGAGCGCGGCGCCACCGACGTCACCGCCGTGGTGCTGCTGGCCGCCCCCGAGGGCGTCGAGGTGATGAAGCGGGAGCTGGCGGACCTGCCGGTCACCGTGGTCACCGCCGCCCTGGACGAGCGGCTCAACGAGAACGGCTACATCGTCCCGGGCCTCGGCGACGCGGGCGACCGGCTGTACGGCACCGCGGGCTGAGTCCCGGCCGCAGAGAACGACGAGGGCCCTCCGGCAGCGCGCCGGAGGGCCCTCGTCGTTGGTTCCGTGTCCGTTCCGTACCGGGTGTCAGCAGCTGCCGGTGGCGGTCGGGGTGGGGGAGGGCTTGGTGGCCAGGGCGAGGGCGGCGGCCGCCTGGGTCTCGTCCAGCAGGGCGTTGTAGCTGTCGCCGATCACGAAGTCCACGCTGGTGTCGGTGCGGGCGTCGGCGGTGACGGTGGCCCCGGCGATCTGCGAGCCGACCAGGGTGCCGGCCCCGGCGCCGGTCGGGCCGGCGATCACCTGGGCGGTGCCGGGCACCTTCTTGTCCAGCTCGGCCGGGGCGTTGCCGACCTTGCCGATGGTGAAGCCGCGCTTCTTGAACTCCTCGGCCGTCCGCCCGGCCAGGCCGGCCTTGGTGGTGGCGTTGTAGATGTTCACGGTGACCGTGGCGGGCTGCGGGACGGCGTGCGGGTCGCCCTGGGCGGCGGCGGGCGCGCCGGAGGCGGCGGGGGCTCCCGGCGCGCCCGGGGTGGCGCCCGGTGTCGGGGCGGCCAGCGGCTTGCCGGACGGGGTCGCGCAGGCCTGGGCGGAGGAGCCCTTGTTCCGGCCCGTGAAGATGTCGTACAGCTGCACGCCGCCGAGGGCGATCAGGGCCAGGGTCAGCAGGCCGACGAGGGCGGCGATCACCTTGCGGCTCTTCTTCGGGGGGCGGCCCAGCCTCGGGTAGGAGTTGCCGGTGACGCGGTACTGCTTCCCCTTGAGGCCTTGGGGAGTCAACATGCTCATGGTTTGTCTCCCCCTCGTACCGGGGCGGGGTCGGGATGACGGGTCGGCCGGGTAGGGGCATCCCCCGGTGCGGGCGGATCCCCTGGTCGCGGCCGTAGTCAGCAGCGTAGTGCCGTACAGCGGTGAAGGTACTAAACGATCATCATCTGGAGTACCCCGGTACCCGAAAGGGGGTACCGGGGTACGCGCGGACCGCCCTCCGCCGGGTGGCGAGGGGGCGGTCCGGAAGCCTGTGGTCGGTGCGACGAACCCGGTGCCGGCGGCCCGTCACTCCATTTCGAGGACACGGGCGTGCAGCACCTGGCGCTGCTGCAGCGCGGCCCGTACGGCCCGGTGCAGCCCGTCCTCCAGGTAGAGGTCGCCGTGCCACTTCACCACGTGGGCGAAGAGGTCCCCGTAGAAGGTCGAGTCCTCGGCCAGCAGGGTTTCGAGGTCGAGTTGGCCCTTGGTGGTCACCAGCTGGTCGAGCCGCACCGGACGCGGGGCGACGTCAGCCCACTGTCGGGTGCTCGTCCGGCCGTGATCCGGGTACGGCCGCCCATTGCCGATGCGCTTGAAGATCACACGGAAAGCCTACCGTTTGGGCGGCGAATGGCGCAGCAGCCGCGACGCCGCCACGCGCGCCGGTGTGAACTGCGGATGGACGAATGCGGTTGTTTGATGGGAAATGTCGCGAACATCGCCCAGTGGTGACCGGGTTCCGGTCCCGGTCGGTCCCGATGCCGACGCGTGTCGACGCGTTCCGATCCGCCCAGGAGTGTGCACCGAATGTCCTCCGTCCCCACCCCGCAGGCCGTCCGGGAGATCGCCGACGGGTACGCCTTCACCGGGCCCGCCCTCGACCTCGGCGCGGTGCTGCTGGACGGCACCGCCTACCCGGACGCACCGGTGCGCATCCCGCTGGGCGTGCTCAACCGGCACGGGCTGGTTGCCGGGGCCACCGGCACCGGCAAGACCAAGACCCTCCAGCTGATCGCCGAGCAGCTCTCCGGACAGGGCGTGCCGGTGTTCCTGGCCGACGTCAAGGGGGACGTCTCCGGCGTCTCCGCGCCCGGCACGCCGAGCGAGCGCACCAGCGCCCGGGCAGCCGAGGTCGGGCAGCAGTGGACGGCGCAGGGCTGCCCCGCCGAGTTCTACTCGCTCGGCGGGCTCGGCGCGGGCATCCCGGTCCGGGCCACCGTCACCAGCTTCGGCCCGCTGCTGCTGGCCAAGGTGCTCGACCTGAACGAGACCCAGGAGTCCTCGCTCAGCCTGGTCTTCCACTACGCCGACAGCAAGGGCCTGGAGCTCTACGACCTCAAGGACCTGACCGCGGTGATCGCCTTCCTCGCCTCGCCCGAGGGCAAGGAGGAGCTGAAGCTCATCGGCGGCCTCTCGGCGGCCACCGCCGGGGTGATCCTGCGCGCGCTCACGGTGCTGGAGAACGAGGGCGCCGGGGCGTTCTTCGGCGAGCCCGAGTTCGACACCGCCGAGCTGCTGCGGACCACGCCGGAGGGCCGGGGCGTGGTCTCGGTGCTGGAACTGCCCGCGGTGCAGGACCGGCCGCGGCTGTTCTCCACCTTCCTGATGTGGCTGCTCGCCGACCTCTACCAGGAGCTGCCCGAGGTCGGCGACCTCGACCGGCCCAAGCTGGTGTTCTTCTTCGACGAGGCGCACCTGCTGTTCAAGGGCGCCTCCAAGGCCTTCCTGGAGGCGATCACCCAGACCGTGCGGCTGATCCGGTCCAAGGGCATCGGCATCTTCTTCGTGACCCAGACCCCGCGGGACGTCCCGTCCGACGTGCTGGCGCAGCTGGGCAACCGGGTGCAGCACGCGCTGCGCGCCTTCACCCCGGACGACGCCAAGGCGCTCAAGGCCACCGTCTCGACCTTCCCGCGCTCCTCCTACGACCTCGGCGAGGTGCTGACCTCGCTCGGCACCGGCGAGGCGGTGGTGACGGTGCTGTCCGAGAAGGGCGCGCCGACGCCCGTCGCGGCGACCAGGCTGCGGGCGCCGCAGTCGCTGATGGGGCCGATCGAGGCCGGGGCGCTGCAGGCGGCCGTGGACGCCTCGCCGCTGACGGCGCGCTACCGGGACGCGGTCGACCGGGAGTCGGCGTACGAGAAGCTGGCGGCGCGGGCGCCCCGGCCGGAGGCGGCGCCGACGGGGGCCGCCGATCAGCGCGCCGATCAGCCGGGCCAGGAGCCGGCGCCGGAGTCGTCCTCGGAGCGGCGGGGGTCGCGGGAGGAGCGGAAGGAGGGGGTGGGCGGGCTGCTCGGGTCGCTGCTGAGCAATCCGACGGTGAAGTCCTTCGCGCGCTCGGCCGGGCGGCAGCTCGGGCAGGAGATCTCGCGCAGCCTGTTCGGGACGTCCAAGCGGCGGCGGTGAGGCCCCGGCCGGGGCGGGTGCCTCAGCCGGACAGGGCGGCGCCGATCCGGTCGAGGGAGGACAGGCGCATCAGGCCGTAATGGTAGAACTCGACCTCGGGGACGCCGAGTTCACGCAGAACGGCGATCTTGGCGGCGAGGTTCTCCGGGCCGTCGCAGTCGGCGGCCATCGGGCGCAGGATCACCGCCAGGTCCCGCGGGCGGACGCCGTGCAGGGCGAAGGCGGCGATCTTCTCCCGGACGGCCTCCGGCGTCCTGGCGTAGCCGAGCGTCTCGATCCCGTCGGCGGCCTTCGCGAGGGCGGGCAGGTCGATCCCGGCGAGCCAGCCCTTGCCCGGGCCGCCGCCGTCCATGAAGCTCAGCCGCATGCCGTGCCGGCGGGCCTGCTGGGACAGGTCGGCGGCCAGCGCGGTGACGGTGGCGGCGGAGGCGTCCACGTACGCGGCGAAGGCGCCGTCGGCCAGGGCGCTGAGGTCGGCGGGCTCGGCGGCGGCGGACTCGTCGGCCAGCCGGAGGCGCAGCTCGGCGCGGACCGCCCCGGCCACCTCCTCCGCCGGGACGCCGGCCGCGGTGGCGGCGGCGCGGCAGTGCGGGCAGAAGCAGACCCCGAGCAGGGCCTCGGCGGTCGGGCCCAGCTCCTCGAAGTAGCGCTCGTGGTGGTAGCCGTGGCGCAGCCCGTGGAAGTGCAGCGACTCGGCGCGGACCGCGTCCACGCCGTACCGGGACAGCTCGGCGACCAGGGTCAGCGCGTACGCGCGGACCTCCGGGTTCGCCGGGCAGAGCTCGGTGAGGTGGCGGTCGCCGAAGGCGTTGGCCGGGGCACAGTCGGGGTGGGCGAAGCCGAGCCGGTCGTTGTGGCAGAAGACCGTCCAGGCGTGCAGCTTCAGGCCGCGGCGGCCGGCCTCGGCGGCGGCCTCGGCGAAGGGGTCGCGCTCGCCGATGGCGGTGGACGGCACGGGGGCCAGCCGGTGGCCCCGCCAGGCGGCCGGGTCGGGGCGGAAGTACGCCGCGCCCGGCTCCAGGTAGCGGATCACCCGGCGGGGGTTGTGCGGGAAGACGTCGCGGGCCCCGTGGTAGACCGAGGCGAGGGTGACGCCGCCGACCCCGGCCCGGTCGGCGAGGTTGCCGAAGAAGGTGTCGGCGCCCTCGTCGAGCAGGTCGGTGGCGAAGGCGAGGACGGACGACTCCACGGTGCGGCTCCGGAGGTGGGGGCGGGTGCGCCCTTCACGCTAGCCGCGGGGGTGGATCTGGTCTAGACCTGGTTGGGCCGGGCGGGTGGTCGGGCCGGCCGGGTCAGAGGCCCAGGTCGTCGAGTTCCTTGAGCAGTGCGGCGTTGGGGCTGCCGGGGTCGGTGGTGGCGGCCGGCTTGGTGACGGCCTTGGAGGCGGATCCGGACGCGGCGCCGGGCGAGGCACCGGTCGCGGCGGCCGGGCGCGGGGCGCGGTCGCGGAAGATCCAGGCGCCGGCCAGGCCGCCGACCAGACCGCCGAGGTGGGCGGACCAGCTGATGCCCGGGGCGACGCCGGGCAGGGCGCTGGTCACCATGTAGGCGAAGGAGGCGCCGAGGACGACGCCGATCAGGGTGTCGACCAGGTTGCGGTCGAAGAGCCCGCGCAGCACCACGTAGCCGAAGTAGCCGAACACCACGCCGCTGGCCCCGGCGCCGACCGAGTGCGGGGGGTCGAAGACCCAGGCGGTCAGCTCGCTGGTCAGCGCGACCAGCAGGGTGAGGCCGAGGAACTTCTTCACGCCGCGGTAGGCCGCCAGGAAGCCGAAGACGAACAGCGGGCCCGAGTTGGCTTCCAGGTGGGCCCAGTTCCAGTGCAGGAACGGCGCGGTGACGATGTTCGGCAGCCGGCTCGGATCCTGCGGGATGACGCCGAACCGCCGGCCGAGGTCGTAGTCGTCCATCCAGTTCACGAGCTGGATCAGCCAGATCGCCGCCAGCACACCGACCATGGTGAAGAGCGCCCGGCGGGCGTCGGCGATCATCCGGACGGGGTCGAGCGTGGTCGCCGCGTGGCTGCGGTCGTTCGAGGCCATGCCCCGACTGTAGGGGCCGCCGGATCGGAGGTGCACCCCATTACAGTGACGGTGTCATTCCGATCGCGAGAGGTGACCACCCCATGAGCAAGCGCCCGCCGCTGCCCTACGAGTTCCTGCCGCAGGTGCCGTCGTTCCCGCTGAGCAGCCAGGACATCACCGAAGGCGGCACCCTGGCCCGGGAGTTCATCCACGCCGGCGGCAACCTCTCGCCGCAGCTGGCCTGGTCGGGTCTGCCGGAGGGCACCCGGAGCATCGCCGTCACCTGCTACGACCCGGACGCCCCCACGGGCTCCGGCTGGTGGCACTGGCTCGCCCTCGGCCTGCCCGCCGACACCGTCGAACTGCCGCGCGGCGCCGGTTCCTCGGACGACGGCCTGCCGGGCGAGGCCTCCTTCCACGGCCGCAACGACTTCCCGGCGAACAAGTACGACGGTGCCGCCCCGCCGCCCGGTGCCCCGCACCGCTACGTCTTCGCCGTGCACGCCCTGGACGTGGAGAAGCTGGACGTCACCGCCGACACCCCGGCCGCCCAGATCGGCTTCCACCTCACCTTCCACACCCTCGGCCGGGCGCTGCTGACCGCCGAGTTCGGGGTCTGAGGCCGGTGTCGGCCCCCGATCGTCCGGTCGAGGTCTGGCGGCTGCCCGAGGAGGACCGCTTGGCCGGTCGCCGGGCCCTGACCTGGACGGTCGGACCGGACGGCGAGCTCGCCGTCCTGCTGGTGCCGGAGCGGTACGCGGCGCCGCCCGGGGCCTGGCCGTCCGTCAAGCCGCCGTTCGACGGCGAGGTGGTGGTGCACGGCCGGCACGGCGAGTGGCGGGTGCCGCTCACCGGCGTCGAGGGCTCGCCGGACCACCTGGCGCTGCTGCCGGGCCACCGGATCCTGCTGGCCGAGGCGCGGGCCGACCAGGACGGCGAGGAGTGGCTGCCCAACGGTGTCGTCCACGGCGCCGACGGGACGCCGGGCCGGGAGCTCCTGCTCGGCGACGACATCGGCGTGCTGGTGACCGACCGGGACGGCCGGATCTGGATGGCGTACGGGGACGAGGGCATCTACGGCGACCACCCGATGGCGGTCCCCGGGCTGCGGGCCGTCGACGGCACGGGCCGGTCGGTGTGGAGCCCCCGGGACCGTCCCCAGGACCGGCTGCCGGGCTACCCGCTGGAGGGCCTGGCCGGCGCCACCGAGGGCCGGTACGCCTGGCTGGCCTGGTACCCGAGCCCCTCGGGCAGCTACCTCACCCGGATCGACCCGGTCGACGGCTCGTCCACGACGGTGCCCTGCCCGGTCCGGCAGCCGGCCGGGTTCGCGGTCCGCGGCCGCGAAGGCGTCTTCCTCTCCGGCGGCGGCGAGCTGACCCGGCACCTGCTGGTCGGCAAGGAGTGGAAGCGGACCGGCACACAGAAGCTGCGACTGCCCGGCCAGGTCGAACCGGGACGCGCCCACGGCCGGGACGGCACGCTCTGGTTCCGCTGCGGCAACGGCTGGTACCGGGTCGAGGCCTAACCCGCCCCTCCCGCCGCGTGGGCGGCGCGGGTCGCCAGCTTGCGCAGGTGTTCGCGCAGCTGCGGCGGCTCGTGCACCTCGAAGGCGCGGTCCAGTGACAGCAGCCGCATCGCCGTCCACTCCAGGGAGTCGGAGCGGGAGCGCAGCCGGCAGCTGTGCCCGTCGATCGGCTCGATCTCGGAGTCGCCGGGCCTGAAGCGCTGCCGGACCAGTTCGGCCGGGGCGTGCACGGTGGCGACCACGGTGCCGCTCGGGGACGGGCGGTGCAGTTTGCCCGCCACGTACGCGGCGGCGTCCTCGGCGGGCAGCGGGCGCGGGGTGAAGCGGGCGCCGGTGGCGAAGGGCTCGCTCAGCCGGTCGACCCGGAACAGCCGCCAGTCCGCGCGGTCCAGGTCGTAGCCGACCAGGTACCAGCGGCGGCCGACCGAGACCAGCCGTTCGGGCTCGACCAGCCGCTTGGTGCCGGTGCCGTCGTAGGCGCGGTAGGCGAAGCGCAGGCGTTCGTGGTTGGTGACGGCGCCGGCGATCAGCGTGAGGTCGTCCGGGTCGACGGTCGGGCCGTCGCCGGAGAGCAGCGGCACGGTCGCGTTGTTGAGCGTCCCGACCCGGTGCCGCAGCCGGGCCGGCAGCACCTGGAGCAGCTTGCCGAGGGCCCGTACCGAGGCCTCCTCGATGCCGACCACCGCGTGCCCGGCGCCCGCCCGCAGGCCGACCGCGATGGCCACCGCCTCCTCGTCGTCCAGCAGCAGCGGCGGCATCGCCGTGCCCGCGACCAGCCGGTAGCCGCCGACCGCGCCCATGGTGGCCTGCACCGGGTAGCCGAGTTCGCGCAGCCGGTCGATGTCGCGCCGGATGGTGCGGGGGCTGACGCCGAGCCGCTCGGCGAGCTCGCTGCCGGGCCACTCGCGCGGGGTCTGGAGCAGGGACAGCAGGTTCAGCAGCCGGGCCGGCGTATCGCTCATGCACCCCAGGATGCCGGATCAACTGGGACAGGACCTGACCTACATGGCCGTTAGTGTCGTGGACGTCGAGAAGAAGCGGTCAGAGCGAGAAGTCGAGTCGAGGAGTACGGAATGAGTGCGGCGACAGCCGACCGGCGGAGGTGGATCGCGCTGGCGATCGTGATGGTGGCCTCCTTCATGGACCTGGTGGACGTCACCATCGTCAACATCGCCATCCCCAGCATCCAGGCGGACACCGGCGCCTCGTTCAGCGCCGTGCAGTGGGTCACCGGCGGGTACGCGCTGGCCTTCGCGATCGGGCTGATCACCGGCGGGCGGCTGGGCGACATCCACGGCCGCAAGCGGCTGTTCCTGATCGGGATCGGCGGCTTCACCGCGGCCTCCGCGCTCTGCGGACTGGCCACCGGGCCGGAGATGCTGGTCGCGACCCGGCTGCTGCAGGGCGGGACGGCGGCGCTGATGGTGCCGCAGGTGCTGTCGATCATCCACGCGACCTTCCCGGCGGAGGAGCGCGGCAAGGTGTTCGGCATGTTCGGCGCGGTGGTCGGCCTGGGCGCCGTCTCCGGTCCGATGATCGGTGCGCTGCTCACCGAGTGGGACCTCTTCGGGCTGGCCTGGCGGCCGATCTTCCTGATCAACCTGCCGGTCGGCATCGCCGGCCTGCTGCTCGGACGCCGCTTCATCGACGAGTCCAAGGCCGACCAGGCCCTCAAGCTCGACCTGGTGGGCGTGCTGCTCGCCAGCCTGGGCCTGCTGATGCTGATCTACCCGCTGACGCACGGGCGGGAGGCCGGCTGGCCGCTCTGGGGGTACCTGTCGATGGCCGGCAGCCTGCCGGTGTTCGCCCTGTTCGTCGTGTACGAGAAGGTCAAGACGCGCCGGGACGGCTCGCCGCTGGTGGAGCTGGCGCTGTTCCGGGTGAAGTCCTTCGCCGCGGGCATCTGCGTCCAGCTGGCCTTCGGCGTGGCGCTCGGCATCTTCTTCCTGGTCTGGACGCTCTACATGCAGATCGGCCTGGGCTGGAGCCCGCTCAAGGCCGGCGCGACCGGCATCCCGTTCTCCATCGCCGTCTCCGTGGCGGCCGGGATGTCGGTGCAGAAGCTGGTGCCGCGGTTCGGGCGCAAGGTGCTGCAGTCGGGCGCGCTGGTGATGGCGGCGGGCGTGCTCACCTACATCTGGGAGGCGGACCGGTACGGGACGTCGATCACGCCCTGGCAGATGGCGCTGCCGCTGGTGGTGATGGGCCTCGGCATGGGGCTGATCGTCGCGCCGATCACGGACGCGGTGCTGGCGGAGGTGCCGCGCGAGCACGCCGGCTCGGCCTCCGGGCTGATCAACACCGTGCAGCAGGTGGGCAACGCGCTCGGGCTCGGGCTGGTGTCGGTGGCCTTCTTCGGGGCGATGGACGACGTGGTCGCGCCGGAGGCGGTCGGGACGGCGTTCGGCGGGGCCTTCACGCACGCGCTGTGGTGGGTCGCCGGGGTGCTGCTCGCGGTGTTCCTGCTGATGTTCGCGCTGCCGAGGCGCCGCAAGACGGCCGGTGCCGTGGAGGAGACCGTGGTGGAGCGGGAAGCCGCCCTGGTCTGACGGGACGCTGTCGGCACGAGGGCCCCGGTCGCACTGCGCGACCGGGGCCCTCGTCGCACACTGGAGGGCGATGGACCGTACGGCGGTGGACTCCTCGGTGCTGCGCTCGGTCGGCTACGACCCGGTGGCGCGGCTCCTGGAGCTGGAGTTCACCGGCGGCCGGGTGTACGAGTACGCGGACGTGCCGGCCCGGGTGCACCGGGAGCTGCTGGCCGCGGAGAGCCACGGGCGGTACTTCGTCCGGCGGATCCGCGGCCGCTACGCCTACCGGCGCTCCGGGGCCAGCCGGTAGCTGCTGCCGTCCCGGGGGCGGGCGAGGTGGCCGGCCTCGACCAGGTAGCGGCGCAGGGCGGGGGCGTCGTCGTGCACGGTGCGCAGCACGGCGTTGACCTCGGCCTCGGTGTAGCCGCGGCCGGGCTCGAAGAGGGTTCCGGCGAGGTGGGCCAGCAGCTGCTCCCGGCGGGCTGCCTTGCGGGGCACGGTGATCAGGCGCCCGTCGGGGGCGAAGAGGGCGGACACGCTCGGCGGGGTCGGGGTGGTGGTTCCGGTCATGCCGGGAGCGTCGCCCGGTGGGCCGGAGCGGGGCAACCGGTTTTCAGCGCACGCCGCTCGGGGCCGCGGTGATCGTACGGGTGGTGGTGCGGGGCTTGGCCGCGGCCTTGGCCTCCTTCGCGGCGCGCTTCACCTCCTGCTTGAACTCCCGTACCAGGGTGAGGGATTCGGGGCCGGTGATGTCGGCGACCGAACGGTGCGCGCCCTCCTCGCCGTACGCGCCGGCCGCCTCGCGCCAGCCCTCGGGCCGGACGCCGTACTGCTTGCCGAGCAGGGCGAGGAAGATCTGCGACTTCTGCTTGCCGAAGCCGGGCAGGGCGTTGAGGCGGCTCAGCAGTTCCTTGCCGGTGCGGACGTTCTTCCACAGCGCGGCGGCCTCGCCGTCGTACTGCGCGACGAGGAACTGGCACAACTGCTGCACCCGTTTGGCCATCGCGGCGGGATAGCGGTGGACGGCCGGCTTCGCGGAGAGGAGCGCGACGAACTCCTCCGGGTTGTAGGTGGCGATCTCGTGGGCGTCCAGGTCTTCCCGGCCGAGGCGCTGGGCGATGGTCAGCGGGCCGGTGAACGCCCACTCCATCGGCACCTGTTGGTCCAGCAGCATGCCGACGAGCGCGGCGAGCGCACTCCGTCCGAGCAGTTCGTCTGCCTCGGGCTGCTGTGCGAGCCGAACGGTGACGTTCATGGGCTTGCCCTCCTCGGAGTTGACGTCGGGTCGGCGCCCAGTCTGGTGGACGCGGGGTGGGCGGAGGCGGTCAACACGCCCGTATCGTGGGAAGTCTTGGTGTTCCAGGCCTTGCCATGCCTGCTTTGTTCGTTGGCGGAGCGGTTGTTGGGGGCACCCGGGTGGCGGTGCGGAATATTTTTTGCCCGCGCCTGTCACATCCGTCGAGGGCGCCGGGTCAGAGGGGTGTCGAACCGAACAGCCTTCGAAAGAGGAGCACTTCAATGAACGTCGCCCACATCGTCGTCACCGTCCTCGGCGCCCTCATGGTCGGCTTCTCGGCCTACTCGGTCTTCGCCGGCGCCGAGTACGTCGTGAAGCCCCTCGCCGACTACGGCGTCCCGCGCGCCTGGTGGACCTGGCTCGGCGTCGCCAAGGCGGCCGGCGCCCTCGGCCTCCTGGTCGGCCTCGCCGTCCCGGCCATCGGCTACGCGGCCGCCGTCGGCGTGGTCCTCTACTTCCTCGGCGCCGTCCTCACCGTCCTCCGCGCCCGCGCCTACGCCCACGTCCCCTTCCCGCTCGTCTACGCCGCCCCGGCGGCCGCCTCGCTGGTCCTGGGCCTGATGGCCTGATGGCCTGAGGGGGGATGGCCCTCGGGACCCGGCACCGCAGGGGGTGGACCGAGTCCGGTCCACCCCCTGCGGCGCCGGGCTTCGGGCGGGTTCTTAGCAGAGTTCGAGCGGGATTTCGGGTGGATGGGTCATTTCATATGACTGTTTTGGATGTGTTGGTACGGGGTCCGCTCGGCGGGCCATCCTTGGTCCAATCGACGCGTCCAGAAAGGCTCGCCCGCCGTGACCCAGCCGTTCGAACTGCCGTCCTTCTACGTGCCGCACCCGGCGCGACTCAACCCCCATCTGGACGGGGCCCGGGCCCATTCCACCGGCTGGGCCCGGGAGATGGGCATGCTGGAGGGCTCGGGCGTCTGGGACCAGGCGGATCTGGAGGCCCACGACTACGGCCTGCTGTGCGCCTACACGCACCCGGACGCCTCCGCCGAGGCGCTGGCGCTGGTCACCGACTGGTACGTCTGGGTGTTCTTCTTCGACGACCACTTCCTCGACATGTTCAAGCGCACCAACGACCGGGAGGCGGGCAAGGCGCACCTGGACCGGCTGCCGCTGTTCATGCCGGCCGACCCGGCCACGCCGATGCCCGAGCCGGAGAACCCGGTCGAGGCCGGGCTGGCCGACCTCTGGCGGCGCACCGTGCCGGTGATGGGCGAGGACTGGCGGATCCGGTTCGCCGAGAGCACCCGCAACCTGCTGAACGAATCGCTCTGGGAACTCGCCAACATCGACGCGGGCCGGGTGGCCAACCCGGTCGAGTACATCGAGATGCGCCGCAAGGTCGGCGGCGCGCCGTGGTCCGCCCAGCTGGTCGAGTACGCCGCCGGGGCCGAGGTGCCGAAGGAGGTGTCGGGCTCGCGCGCGCTGCGGGTGCTGATGGACGCCTTCTCCGACGGCGTGCACCTGCGCAACGACATCTTCTCGTACCAGCGGGAGGTCGAGGACGAGGGCGAGCTGAGCAACGGCATCCTGGTGCTGGAGCGGTTCCTGGAGTGCGGCACCCAGGAGGCCGCCGAGGCGGTCAACGACCTGCTCACCTCGCGGCTCCAGCAGTTCGAGAACACCGTGTTCACCGAACTGCCGGTGCTGTTCGCGGAGACCGGGCTGGACGCGGAGGGCCGCGCGCGGGTCATGGCCTACGTCAAGGGCCTGCAGGACTGGCAGGCCGGCGGGCACGAGTGGCACATGCGCTCCAGCCGGTACATGAACGGCGCCGGGGAGTCCGGGAGTTCGGGTGGTGAGGTGGCGCCCGGGGCGGGCGGTGCGCTGCCGGGGCTGCCCGGGCTGCCGGGGTCGCCGGGGGCCGGGAACTGGTGGGACCAGTACGCGATCGGCGGGATCGGCACCTCGGCGCTGGACATCCTGCGCAGCGGGGCCGTCGGTGCGGCCGGGGTGGCGGCCCCGGCGGCGGTCGGTGCCGCGGTCGGGGCTGCGGTCGGTGCGGCGAAGGGCGGGGTCCGGCCGGCCGAGCGGCGGGCGCGCTCGTACCGGCACGTGCCGTTCCAGCCGGTCGGGCCGTCCCTGCTCCCGGAGTTCGAGCTGCCGTTCACCCTCTCGCTGAGCCCGCACCTGGACGGCGCCCGGGAGCGGGTGGTCGAGTGGGCCGAGCGGATGGGCATGCTGGAGGCGGACCCGGCCGTCCCCGGATCCGGCGTCTGGGACGCCGAGTCGATGCGCGACTACGACCTCCCGCTCTGCGCGGCCGGCCTCCACCCGGACGCCACCGCCGAGCAACTCGACATCGGCTCGGCCTGGTTGGCCTGGGGCACCTGGGCGGACGACTACTACCCGGCGGTCTTCGGGCGCACCCGCGACCTGGCCGGGGCGAAGGCCGCCACCGCGCGGCTGTCGCTCTTCATGCCGGTGGACGGCGGCCCCGGCCCCGAGCCCGCGAACGCGCTGGAGCGCGGCCTCGCCGACATCTGGGGGCGCACCGCCGCCCCGATGGACGTCGAGAGCCGGGAACGGTTCCGTACGGCGGTCGAGGTCATGCTGGCGGCCTGGATCTGGGAGCTGAGCAACGCGATCCAGCACCGGATCCCGGACCCGGTGGACTACCTGGAGATGCGCCGCTCCACCTTCGGCTCCGAGCTCACCACCAGCCTGTGCCGGATCGGCCACGGGAAGACCGTGCCGGAGGCGGTGTACGACCACGGCTCGATGCGCGCGCTGGAGAACTCGGCGATGGACTACGCGTGCATGATGAACGACCTCTTCTCGTACCAGAAGGAGGTCGAGTACGAGGGCGAGCTGCACAACGTCGTCCTGGTGGTGCAGTCCTTCTTCAACTGCGACTACCCGTCGGCGGTCCGGATCGTCGACGACCTGATGCACTCGCGGCTGGCCCAGTTCCAGCACGTGGCGCGGAACGAATTCCCGGTCATGTACCAGGACTTCGGGCTGGACCAGGCGGCGCGGGAGATGCTCGACGGGTACGTGAAGGAGCTGGAGAACTGGCTCGCCGGCATCCTGAACTGGCACGAGGACTGCCGCCGGTACGGCGAGGCGGACCTGGAGCGGCACTTCGGGGCCGAGCGGAACCTGGTGGCGGCGACGGCGGCCCGGCGGGCGGCCGGGGTGTCGGTGTCGAGCACCTCCGGAGCTTCCGGGGCCGCCGGGGCTTCCGGGGCTTTCGCGGTGCCGCTCGGGCCGACCGGCCTGGGCACGGCCTCGCTGCGGCCGCCGCTGAGCGGGGCGGCGCCGACGACGCGCTGAGCCGAGCGGTACGGGGCCGGACCTCCGGCGCACCCGCGCGGGCCATCCCGCGCGGGTGCGCCGCGTCGTGGTTAGGCTGACGAGTCGGGGGCCGGCGTGCGCCGCCCGGTGCGCGCACTTCGCCGCACACGAGGGCAGAGAGATGGCTGCGCTACCTGAGGGCACGCCCTGTTGGGCCGACGCGATGTTCACCGACCTGGAGGGCGCGAAGGCCTTCTACGCTGATGTGCTGGGCTGGACCTTCGGCGAGAGTTCGTCGGAGTTCGGCGACTACACGCAGGCGTACTCCGACGGCAAGGCGGTCGCCGCGATCGTCCCGCCGATGCCCGGTACGGAGGCCCAGTCCGCCTGGTGCCTGTACCTCGCCTCGCCGGACGCCGCCGCCACCGCCGCGCGGATCCGCGCCACCGGCGGTGAGGTGGTCATGGGGCCGATGCGGGTCGGTGACTTCGGCACGATGGTGATCGCCAAGGACCCGGGCGGCGTCGTGTTCGGCGTCTGGCAGGCCGAGCGCCACGAGGGCTTCGAGAAGCAGGGCGAACCCGGCGCGTACAGCTGGGCCGAACTGGTGACCCGCGAGCCGGCGAAGGCCGACGCCTTCTTCCCCGCGGTCTTCCCGTACGGCGTGAAGAAGATGGACTCCGAGGAGTTCGACTACCGGATGTTCCAGGTCGCCGACCGGCCGGTGCTGGGCCGGATGGGGGCGGAGGGCGACTTCCTGCCGCCCGAGGCGCCCTCGTACATCAGCGTCTACTTCGCCGTGGACGACACCGACGCCGCGATCGAGCGGCTGACGGCGCGCGGCGGCAAGGTGTACTTCGGGCCGATGGACAGTCCGTTCGGACGGTTCGCGGCGGTCGGCGACCCGCAGGGCGCGGCCTTCGGCCTGATCGACCTGGGCCGGACGGTCGGCGAGCTGCCGGGCACGGTGGACGTCTGATGGCGGCGGAGCACGGTGGTCGTCCGGTGGCGGACGGGCCGGAGGGCGCAGGCCGGGGGGAGGCGTCCGATGAGCGAGCGCGATGATCTCGTCCAGACCCTCGACACGCACCGCGCGCTGCTGCGGCGCACCGTCCGCGACCTCACCGACGCGCAGGCGGCCGAGCGGACCACGGTCAGCGAGCTGTGCCTGGGCGGCCTGATCAAGCACGTGGCGGCGGTCGAGGCGCGCTGGGCGCGGTTCATGACCGGCGGCGCGGAGGCGATGCGCGGCGGGGACGGGGACCCGGACGGGGACGGGGACGGCGGTGGGGACGGTGGCGCCGCGGCGTGGGCGGCCCAGTTCCGGATGGTGGAGGGCGAGACCCTCGCCGGGCTGCTGGCCGAGTACGAGCGGGTGGCGCGCGGGACGGACGAGCTGGTCCGGACCCTGCCCGACCTCGACCTCGCCCACGCGCTGCCGCCGGCGCCGTGGTTCGAGCCGGGTGCGACCTGGTCGGTCCGGCGGGTGCTGCTGCACATGATCGCCGAGACCTCGCAGCACGCCGGGCACGCGGACATCATCCGGGAGTCGTTGGACGGGGCGAAGTCGATGGGGTGAGGGCGGGCGGAGCCGGCTCGGGGCGCTGCCCAAGCGCTGCCCAGGCGTTGCTCAGGGTGCTTCCACGCCGAGGAGTTCGCGCAGCGCCCGGCCGCCGTCCGGGGTGACCCGCAGGGCCCGGCCGGAGCCGATCGGCTCCACCCAGATGCGGTCCAGGGCGGTCCGGCAGAGCGCCGCGCCCAGCGCCCCGCCGAGGTGGCTGCGGCGTTCCGTCCAGTCCAGGCAGCCGCGCACCACCGGGCGGCCGCCGCGGCGGCCCGCGCGCGGCGGGAGCTCGATCGCCTGCGCGGCCAGCCAGTCCCGGCCGCGCTCGGTGACGGCGAGCCCGGACTCGTCGGCGACCAGGCCGCGGGCGAGCAGCGCGTCGGCGACGGCCACACCGAGGCGTCCGGCCAGGTGGTCGTAGCAGGTCCGGGCGCGGGCCTCGGCGCTCAACCGGCCGGCCTCGGCCAGGGAGCGGGGTGCGGACGCGCCGGTGCCGCCGGCCTCCGCGAAGGAGGTCAGGTCCTCCAGCAGGGTGGCCACGGCGGGCGAGGCCAGCCGGACGTAGCGGTGCCGGCCCTGCCGCTCCTCGGCCAGCAGCCCGCCCGCGATCAGCCGGGACAGGTGCTCGCTCGCCGTGGACGGCGCGACGCGCGCGTGCCGGGCCAGCTCGCCGGACGTCCAGGCGCGGCCGTCGAGCAGGGCGGAGCAGAAGGCGGCGCGGGTGGGGTCGGCGATCAGGGCGGCGAGGGCGGCGAGCGCCGTACCGCCGTGGTCGGAGTGCCGGACCGGCCGGGTGGGGACGGCCGAGGCGGGGGCGGTCGGGGTGGGGACGGCCGAGGCGGCGGGGGAGGGAAGCAGCGGACGGGCGGGACGCGGTCGCGAGGGCATGGCTCCATGGTCGCTCCGGCACAGTTCGGCGGGGGCCGAAACGAACCGGGTCCACGATGACGGCATGAGCCAACCGACGGTGATCTCCGGCCCCGACACCACGACCTTCTCCATGATCTTCTCCCGCTACGACGACGTCACCGCGGCCCTGGCCGACCCGGCGCTGGTCCCGCTGCCCGCGGCGCCCGTCGCCCCGGGCGCGCCCGCCGGGGCGGCCCGGCTGCGGGCCGCCGTCGCACGGTTCAGCTCCGGCGAACCGCACGCCCGGCGCCGGGCGCTGGTGCTGGCCGACCTGTCAGGCCTGGACCCGGCCGCACTGCGAGTGGCCGCCGCGGCCGGGTTCGACCCCGACGTCCGGCTGCGGGTGGTCCGGGTGCTCGCGTCGGCGCTCGGCCTGGCCGACCCGGAGGCCGTGGCCCGGGACGTCGCGACGGTCGCCCGCGCGTACTTCGCGGACGCGCCGGACGACCCGGAGGCGGACGCGGCGGTGGCCCGGCTGCTGCCCGCGATGTCCGGCGGGGCGGGGCGGGCGATCGGTGAGCAGCCGGGCGAGGAACCGTACGGGGAGATGGACGAGGAGGAGGCGGCCAACCGGATCGGTCTGCTCGTCCAGGCCTGCGACGCGACCGCCGCACTGGTCGACCGCGCCCGCCGGCACCGGGACGGACTGGCCGGCGCGCTGCGCGAGGACCCGCCGGTGCCGGTGATGCGCCGTCTCGCCGCCCGGGCGACCGAGGTCGGCGGGGTCGCCGTACCGGCCGGGGCGCAGGTGGTGCTGGACGTCGCGGCCGCCCAGACGGAGGCGCCGGACGGTGTGGCGCTCACCTTCGGCGCCCGGCCCCGGATCTGCCCGGGCCGCTCGCACGCCCTGGCCATCGCGGAGGGCATCCTGCTCGGGGCCTCCGATCCGGCGGCGGTCGACGACAAGGGCGACGACGTGGACGGCGACGGTGGATCCGATGACGTCCCGCTCGCGTGCGGTCTCGGAAAGGACGAACTCGCCGCGCTGGTACCGGATATGGTCGACCATGTGCTCACCCTGGCCGCCACCTGGACGGCCTGGGACGGCCGGCCGATCGTCAACGCGGACGGCCGAACTTACACGCCGCACAAGGCGGTTCGCCGGGTCGCCGACCATCTCCTCGACCACCTGGCAGAGTTGGACGCCCGGCTGGCCGGCGAGCCGACCGAGCCCGACCACTGGCACGCCTCCGGCGCCACCACCCCGGCGGACCTGGCCCCGTTCACCGCCGCCGACCTGGACGAGGCCCGCAGCCGGCTCACCCGGCTGGCCGCGATCTGGTCCCGCCGGGTGGCCGCACTGCCGGACGCGGTCCTGGACGACTCGCCGGGTACGGGCTGGAGCTTCCGGCGGATCGTCGGTCACGTCGCGGGGTCCGGGTACTACGCGGACTCCGTCGGGGACCTGGGCCCCGCTTGAACCCCGCATGAGCCACCCCGACATGAACCACCCCCGCATGAACTCCCTTACGAGCGTGAGAATCCCGGAGAGTCGCCCATGAACCCCGCAGGCCCCGCCATGACCCCCTTCGCCGCCCTGCACCACCGCCCCGGCCGGCCGCTGCTGCTCCCCAACGCCTGGGACCACGCCTCGGCCGTGGCCCTCGCGGCCGCGGGCCACGCCGCGATCGGCACCACCAGTCTGGGCGTGGCGGCCGCCGCCGGGCTGCCCGACGGCGCGGCGGCCACCCGGGCGGAGACCGTACGGCTGGCGCGGCGGCTCGGGCGCGGCGACTTCCTGCTCAGCGTCGACGCCGAGTCCGGCTTCAGCGACGACCCGGACGAAGTCGCCGAGCTGGCGGTGGAGTTGGCGAAGGCGGGGGCGGTCGGCATCAACCTGGAGGACGGCCGGGCGGACGGCACGCCGGCGCCGGTGGAGGTCCACGCGGCGAAGGTCGCGGCGGTGAAGGCGGCCGTGCCGGAGCTGTTCGTGAACGCCCGTACCGACACCTACTGGTGCGGGCTGGACGACCCCGAGCCGGAGACCCACCGCCGGCTGGCGACGTACCAGCGGGCGGGCGCGGACGGCGTGTTCGTGCCCGGTCTGGCCGAACCGGCGGCCATCGCCCGGGTGGTCGCCGCCGTCTCCGTGCCGCTCAACATCCTCTGGACGCCGGCCGGCCCGGGCCTCGCCGAGCTGGCCGCGCTCGGTGTGGCCCGGGTCAGCCTCGGCTCGCTGCTGTACCGCTCCGCGCTGGCGGCGGCGGTGTCCACGGCGGCCGCCGTGGCCGCGGGTGAGCCGGTCGGGCCGGTGCCGGGGTACGCGGAGGTGCAGGCCTTCAACGAGCGATGATCCGAAGGGAGTCCAGGATGTAAGGGCCCTCTGGGCTGCTCAGCCGGTGCGGTCCGAGGCCCGGGCGGCCCAGGAGGCCTCGATGCCGTCGAGGATCACCCGGACGCCGCTGAGGAAGTGGGAGTTCCGGTCGGGTTCGACCTCCCGGCCCACCTGGGTCGTGTACAGCCGGTGCAGCCGGGGGTGGCCCTTGGTGGCCTCGACGACGGAGGGCAGGAGCTGGTCCATCCACTCCTGCTCCTGTCGGCCGCGCTTGGCGAGCGCGCTCAGCCAGGCGGCCTCCACGGTGGCCGCCCCGATGGTGTAGCCCATGACGACGCCCATCGCCTCGTTGGCGGTCGCCAGGTCGAGTCCGGAGGTCTCCAGCAGGGTCAGGAAGGCCTCGGACAGCCGCATCCAGCTGGGGCCGAAGTAGACCATCCCGACGTCGCCGAGCACCGAGACCATCCACGGGTGGCGCAGGATGAGCGCGCGCACGCCCTCGGCGCACTCCTCGATGGCCGCGCGCCAGACCTCGGGGTCGCCCGTGGTGCCGGTCGCCTCCGGCAGCGGGAGTTCGGAGAAGACCTGGTCGACGGCGAGCGCGAGCAGTTCCTCCTTGTTGGTGACGTGGGTGTACAGCGAGGTGGCGCCGGCGTTGAGGCGGGCGCCGAGCTTGCGCATGCTCAGCGCGTCGATGCCGTCGCTGTCCAGGAGTGCGAGGGCCTCGGTCACGATCTGCTCGCGGCTGAGGGCCGGCTGGTCCCGGCGCGGTCGCTGCGGGCGGGTCCACAGCGAGGGGATGCCCGACGTACCGTCCTCCGACTTGGCCGTCATCCGGCCCTCCTTCGTCTCTTGTGATCGCCCACCGCCGGGGCCGGCGGGTCGTGGCCGGCCGTTGTCCGTCCGGGCGTCGTCGGGTTCAGCATAAGTCGGACCGCACACTGTACGGCGTTGCGAACACTGTGCGGTCGCCGTACAGTGTTCGGAGCGGCGCACACCGTACCCGTGGGGACGGAGGGCGGTGTGCCCGCACCGACTTCCCGCACGGCTCCCGCCGCAGCGGACGACCTCCCGCACGGCTCCCGCCGGGGCGGACGAATGCTCGCGCGGCCACGGCCGTGCACCGATCTCGACGTCCGGGGCATCCTGGACATCCCAAGGGGGAACGCGGTGGAACGGAATCCGCGACGCTGGCTGATCCTGGTCGTGCTCTGCCTCAGCAGCCTGGTGCTGGTGGTCGACAACATGGTGCTCACGGTGTCCATCCCGCCGATCGCGGAGGACCTCGGGGCCGGGGCGCAGGACATCCAGTGGATCATCGACTCGTACATCCTGGTCTTCGCCGGGCTGCTGCTCACCTCGGGCAGCCTCTCCGACCGCTTCGGGCGGCGGAAGGTGATGATCGTCGGACTGGTGCTGTTCGGCGCCGCCTCGCTGGTCGCGGCCTTCGCCGACAGCCCGGGTCAACTGATCGCCGGGCGCGTCCTGATGGGCGTCGGCGGCGCGCTGGTCATGCCGAGCACGCTCTCCATCCTGATCACCGTCTTCGACGACGAGGAGCGGCCGAAGGCGATCGCCGCCTGGACCGCGGTGGCCATGATCGGACTGGTCGGCGGGCCGGTGCTCGGTGGCGCGCTGATCGCGCACTTCTGGTGGGGTGCCGTCTTCCTGCTCAACGTGCCGGTCGCGGCGGTCGCGATCCTCGCGGCGGTGCTGCTGATGCCGGAGTCCAAGGGCCCGTGGCGCCGGCCCGACCTGCCGGGCATGGCGCTGTCGATGGTCGGTATGGCGGCGCTGGTGTGGTCGATCATCGTGCTGCCCCGCGACGGCTTCACCAGCGCCGGCACCCTCGGCGCGATGGCCCTCGCGGTGGCGGCGCTCACCGGGTTCGCCGTACGGCAGGTCCGCACCGACGCGCCGATGGTCCCGCTCAAGCTGTTCCGCAACCGGGTGTTCACCGGGGCCAGCTTCTCGCTCGTCCTGCTGACCTTCGCCACCGGCGGACTGATGCTGGTGCTCACCCAGCACCTGCAGTTCGTGCTGGAGTTCTCGCCCACCGACACCGGGCTGGCCTTCATCCCGCTCGCCGTCGCCTCGCTGCTCTTCAACGGGGTGGGCGCCGCGCTCGGCAAGAAGGTCCCGGCACGAGTGCTGACCGCCGTCGGCATGCTGGTCATCGCGGGCGGGTTCGGGCTGCTGGCCACCCTCTCGGTCGGTGACGGCTTCACCAAGGTCGCCCTGGCCATGCTGGTCCTCGGCGTCGGCTCCGGCCTCGGCATGCCGGCCGCCGCCAACGCGCTGATGGGCGCGATCCCCGGCGAGCACGCGGGCGTCGGCTCCGCGCTCAACGACACCATCCAGCAGTCCGGCGCCGCGCTCGGCGTGGCCGTCCTCGGCACCGTGCTGTCCGGTACCTACACCGGCGCGATGCCCGACGGCGCCCCGGCCGCCGCGCGCCACGACATCACCGGCGCGCTCGCCGTCGCGGGCTCCACGGGGGACGGCGGGCTGGTCGCGGCCGCCCGCGAGGCGTTCAACACCGCCACCTCCACCACCTTCACGGTGGGCGGCATCGCGGTCGTGGCGGCCGCGGGGCTCACCCTGGTGCTGATGCGCGGCGGCGGCGGCGGCGACGGCGACGGCGACGGCTCGGCGAAGGCCGCGGACGCCGGGGAGTCGGCGGGGTCGGCGGGGTCGGCGGGGTCGGCAGGGTTGGCAGGGTCGCTGGAGACGGCGGGCTGAACCGCCGTCCGGCCGTACGGCGGTCCCGAGACGTACGGCCCCGGTCGCCTCGTGCGGCCGGGGCCGCCGGCGTCCCCGGGCGCCCCGGGCGTTCCCCGGTGCGGGCGCGTAGCCTTCGCCCCATGGCCTCCGAGTACGTGGAGCGCGCGTCCCGGCTGCCCGGTGCGGTCGTGTGGACGAAGGGCGCCGTCGCGCGTACCGGCGCGGGCACGGGCGACGGCGAGGCCGGGCCCGCCGGGCTGGTGCTGCCCGACGGCTGCATGGACCTGCTGTGGACCCAGGGCCGGCTGCTCGTCGCCGGCCCCGACACCCGGGCCTTCCGCCCCGGCCCCGGACTGCGGGGCCCGTGGGCCGGGGTGCGGTTCCGCCCCGGTGCCGCACCCGCGCTGCTCGGCGTCCCCGCGCACGAGCTGCGCGACCGCCGGACCGACCTGGCCGACCTCAGGCCCGGCGCCGAGGTGCGGCGCCTCACCGAACGGATCGACGCCGCGCCCGACCCGGCCGCCGCCCTGGAGGACCTGGCGCTGCGCCTGGCGGCCGAGGCGCGGCCCGAGGACCCGCTGCTGCGGGCGGTGGTCGCCGCGCTCGCCGCCGGCCGGAGCGTCGCGGCGACGGCCGAGGCGGTCGGCCTCGGCGAGCGGCAACTGCACCGCCGCTCGCTCACCGCCTTCGGCTACGGGCCCAAGACGCTCGCCCGCATCCTGCGCATGCAGCGCGCCCTGGCGCTGGCCCGCTCCGGCGTCCCGCTCGCCGAGACGGCGGCCCGGACGGGCTACGCCGACCAGGCCCATCTGGCCCGCGACGTACGGGAGTTGGCGGGGCTGCCGGTGACCTCTCTGCTGAGCCGCTAGGGCCCGTCGGCAGCTGTTCAGGGCAGCGGCGCGAGCAGGTCCACCCCGTTGCCGTCCGGGTCGTGGACGACGGCGTACCGCTGGCCCCAGAAGGCGTCCCACGGCTTCAACTCCCCGTGGTACCCGGCGCCGGTCAGCTCCTCGTACAGGGCGTCCACCTGCGCGGGGCCCTCGCACCGGAACGCCAGCGAGGTGCGCCCGCCCCCGGTCGGCGGCCGCCAGGACGGGTGGAACGAACGGATGGTGGACTCGGCGTCGAGCACCAGGAGCAGCCCGCCGGGCAACTCGGCCTCGACGTGCGGCTCCTGCTCGGCCCCCTCGGGGAACGCGAGGCCGAGCCGCCGGTAGAACGCGACGGAGGCGGCCACATCGGAAACGGCGAGCCCGACGAAGGCGAACCGCGGTGCTGGTGTGCTGTTCATGGCCACCACGCTAGGCAGCCCGCACCCACCGGGTCTTGAACGAATCGGACGCCTCCGCCCGGCCGGGAAGCCCCTCCGCCCGGCCGGAAGCGCCTCCGCCCGGGAAGCGCCTCCGGCGGCCGCCCCCGTCGCGCTACCCGGCGGCCGGGGCGGTGCCCGAGCGCAGGGTGAGCAGGGTGATCTCGCTCGGGGCGAAGACCCGGAAGGGCGGGCCCCAGAAGCCGGCGCCCCGGCTGGTGTAGAGCAGGGTCCGTTCGCCGTGCCGGCTCAGGCCGTGGACCACCGGCTGGTCGATCCGGACGAGGAAGTTGAACGGCCAGATCTGGCCGCCGTGGGTGTGCCCGGAGACCTGGAGGTCGATGCCGGCGGCAGCGGCCCGGGGGACGAACTTGGGCTGGTGGGCGACGAGCAGGACCGGTCGGTCCGGGTCCGCCCCGGCCAGGGCGTCGGACAGGTTCGCGCGGTGTCCGGCCAGGCCGGAGGACTCCGCGGTCACGTCGTCCACGCCGGCGACCACGAGGGCGTCCCCGCCGCGCTCCACCACGACGTGGCGGTTGTGCAGCGGCTCCCAGCCCAGCTCCGCCATGCGGTCCAGCCAGCCCTGGGCCTCGCTGCCGTACTCGTGGTTCCCGGTGACGTAGACCCTGGCCAGCCGGGACCGGATCGCCCCGAGCGGTGCGGACTGCTCCCGGCGCCGGCCGGGGCTGCCGTCGGCGATGTCGCCGGCGTGGACCACGATGTCGGCGTCGAGCGCGTTGACCGCCTCGGTGACCCGGGCCGACCAGGCCGCCCGGTCGATCGGTCCGTAGTGGGTGTCGGCCAGGAGCACGACCCGGGTCCCGTCCAGGCCGTCGCCGAGGCGCGGGAGGTGGACGTCCAGCCGCTTCACCCGGGGTACGCGCATCGCCTCGTGGTGCCCCCAGCCCAGCAGCCCGGCCGAGACGGCCGCCACGGCCACGGCCACGGTCCTGGCCCGGTCGGTGCCGCCGACGTCGAGCCCGCCCAGGACGAGGTCCACCAGGCCGCCCGCCACCGACCAGGTGAACAGCACCCAGACCACCCCGAGGCTGGTGTCCGCGACGCGGGCGGCCCGGTCGGACTGCCGCGGCCCGTGGCCCGCGAACATCAGGAAGGGGAAGGAGACCAGCCAGGCGGCGCAGACGGCCGTGCCGGCCAGGAAGACCGGGAGCGGCCAGTCGGTGCCGGAGGCGAAGAGCGTCCACCACGGCGGGAGGCACAGGACCACGAGGACGAGGACGACCACGGCCGTCCGCCGCAGGGTCCGGGACCGCCGCCGTCCCCGGCTCCCGTCCGGAGTCCCGGCGTCAACAGGCTCCCCGGCTGTGGCCCCGGCACCGGGACGCGGGTCGGCCGCGACGCTCCCCGGCGCCGCGCCGGACGGCCGGAGGTCCGACCCCGGCCCGTTGGATCCGCTGTCAGTCACTGCGCCGCCCCTCGTGTTGGCTTGTTCCTCCATCATCCGGGATCGGGACCGCGACCGGGCTTGATCGGTAGGCTCATCAGCCTTTCCCGGTCCACGATGACGAGGCCGGGCCGACTCTCGATGTCCAGGAGCCGAACGGGGATGTCTTCGCCCACCCAGCGCCGCAAGGTGCGACTGTCGCAACACCAGACGGCCGAAAGCCCTTTCGGGCCGATACAGATCGACTGCGACCGCTGGCCGTCGGTGGTCGCCCGCCTCCACGGGGCGGGGATCCCGGTCGTCACGGTGGTTCCGGGCCGCGAGCACGGCGCCATGACCCTCAACGGGCACCACGTGCCCGCGAAGGAGCGCGCGAGCGGCTGGGACCCCCGGCGGAAGGCGCGCACCCGGACCGCCCTCCTGGGCGACCGCACGTACGAGCTGCGTCCGGTCTCGCTGCGCCGGGCGGAACTGCGGCGCAACGGGGTGCTGATCGCGGAGGCGCGCGGCGGCCTGCGCTCGTACTCCCCGGGCCGCTCGATTCCGGGCCTCGGTGCCCGGGTGGCCTGGTCCCACGGCGTCGACCCCACCGATGTCGCGGTGGGCCAGGCCATGGTGCTGGCCTTCGGCGCCGGTGCTCCGGGCGCGGTGCTGGGGGCCCTGCTCTTCTGGGTCGACAACACCGGTACCGGCTGAGGACCCGGGCGGACGGGGGCCTGCCGCCGGGGGCTCGACGGCTGCGGCTTCGGCTGTGCGGCGCGAGGCCGGGGTTACTGCCTGCCCTCGGCGAGGTCCAGGAGGCGGCGGAGTTCGGCGATGTGGCCGTCGAAGGCCTTGCGGCCGCGGGGGGTCAGCGCGAGCCAGGTGCGGGGGTAGGACGCGCCCCGGACCTTGGTGACGCTGACGTACTCGGCGGCCTGCAGGGCCTTGACGTGCTTGCTCAGCACCGAGTCGCTGACGTCGAGGGACTGACGGACCACCGAGAACTCCATCGCGTCGACGGCGGCGAGCATGGTGCAGATCTGCAGTCGGTTCGGCGCGTGGATCAGCTCGTCGAAGACCGGCCCGGTCATCGCCCCGCCCGGATGTCCCGGCGGGCCGCGGCGTCGGCGCGGTACCCCACCACGACGGTGAGCGCCCCGATCACGAGGCCGGCCCCGGCGATGGCCCACCGGACGTCCGCTCCCCACTCCAGGGTCATCCCGGCCGCGGCCAGCACGACCAGGGCGAGCAGGTAGCCGGCGTACAGCCTGCGGGTCGCGGGGGTGGCGGTGAGGGCGGCGAAGGAGACCCCGGTCGACTGCCGGAGCGCCCACCCGAGGCCCAGCACCACGAGGACGAACACCGCGCCGCTCCAGGTGGCGGCCCGCAGGCTCATCGAGACGAACCAGGCGGCGAGCGCCGCGCCCAGCCCGGCGTGGTACCACCACGGGGTGCGGACCCGGTCGGCCGCCCGGGAGCGGGCGTCGGCGACGGAGTCCAGGGCGGCACGGACGGAACGGGGGTCGGACGGGCCGGAGTTGCGCGAAGTGCTTTCCATGGTGGAAACCATAGGCATACTACTGTCCGCCTTGGCAAGTAGTTCGGCGGCGGCCGGGCGTCCCTGGGTGTCGCGCGCCTTGCGCCCCGGGTGCCGTGCGGCCCGTACCCGGGCGGTGCGGGGCCCCGGCGGGCTCTCGCGCGACCCCCGCCGGAGGGCGGCAAAAGCCCCGCCGATCGGCTGCGAACTCCAGTCGATCGGCGGGTCTGTAATGTGCTGGTAAAGGTTGAAGCCCCGCTTCGGCTATGAGACGATCATCGCGCCGATGCCCGGCATCGGCGGTCCTGGCCCAATCGGGAATTTGCGCAGGACGGGGGGTCTTCATGCGCAGGTTTTTTGTTGTTGACGGTGGACTTCTGAGGCCTGCCCGGCCGACCGGTGTCGATCCCGGTCCGCGGCCTCCGCAGGCGGATTCCCTGCTCCCCGACCGGTCCGTGCGTGTGAATTCCGCATAGTCCGCAGAGCGGCCGGATATGGCCGCGGTCGTTTCACGAGATGCACGGCTCTGATTCCGGGGTCTTCCCTGCCCGCGGAGGTCCGCCGATATTTTCCGGGGGCGGCTTCCGGGTACCTACAGAACGCACTGGAGGTCCCTCTTGACCACCACGTCCGAAACCGAACCGAAAAGCCGGAAACGGCCGCTCGACAAACCGTGGCTGCCCTGGGGCGGCGCCCCCACGTCGAGGGACCTTTTCTGCTGGTACGCGGTGTGGCTGGTGTTCGCCTACTCGTTCGCGATGTGGCCGCTCAAACCCTGGCTGATCGGCACGGATCCGGTGCTGCTCGCGGCGCTGACCGGCACGCCGAGTTCGATGACCGTCGCGGGGGCGTTCGCCCGCGTCGGCGAGGCCTCGATCGTGACCGTGCTGATCGCGGGCGTCATCGGGAAGCTGAAGTTCGTCTGGGTGTTCTGGCTCGCCGGGCGGCTGTGGGGCGGGAACGTGGTGCGGCTCCTCGCGGGGACCCCGCCCGAGGGCGCCGTCCGGCGCTCCCGCAGCATCCTGGCGCGGGAGACGCCCGCGAGCCGGCGGATCATCGCCGGAGCCGTCGTGCTCTCCCCGCTGCCCCTGATCCCGGCCACGCTCGCGTTCGCCTCGGCCGGCTGGGTCGGGATGGGCCTCCCGCTCTTCCTCCTGCTCGCCCTGATCGGCGTGGCCGCCTGGGCAGGGCTCTTCACCACGCTCGGCTACACGATCGGACAGCCCGCCGTCGACCTCGCCGAGACGATCACCGACCACGCCGTCTGGGTTTCCCTGACCGTCATCGCCGGGGTCTTCCTGGCACAGGTGGCGATGAGCATCCGAGCAGGCAGGAACCGATCGTGACCCTCACCCTCATCGTCGACGACCAGCCCCTGCTGCGCGCCGGCCTGCAGATGATCATCGAGTCCGCCGAGGACCTCAGGGCCCGGGTCGCGGGCGGTGCCGAAGCGGTCGCCGAGGCCCGGCGCTGCCGGCCGGACGTCGTCCTGCTGGACATGCAGGTGAGCGGCGCCGACGGCTTCGGCGTCCTGAAGGACCTGCTGGACCTGCCCGGATCCCCCCGGGTCGCCGTGCTGGCCCCGCCCGTCATGGACGAGGGGGTGCTCAGGGCGCTGCGGATGGGGGCCGCGGGCTTCCTGCTCCGGGACACCGGTCCGGACCAGCTGCTGGCCTCGGTGCGGGCCCTGGCGGTCGGCAGCACCGTGCTGTCCACCATGGCCGCCTCCCGGCTGCTGTCGGAGGTGGCGGACGACGTCCGGCACACCGACGCCACGCTGGCGGCCAGACGGCTGACCGCCCTGCTGAGCGTGCGGGAGGAGGAGGTGCTCGCCATGGTGGCCGAGGGCCTGTCCAACGCCGACATCGGGCGCCGGCTGGTGATCGGCACGGGGACGGTGAAGGACTGCGTCAGCGACATCTTCGCCAAGCTCGGCGTGGCCAACCGCGTCCAGGCGGCGGTGATCGCCCACCGGGCCCAGCGGACCGGCCGCGCCCCGCTGCCGACCAGGGCCGCCTGACCCGGCCGATTCCCCCGTCGATTCCCTTCGGGTTCCCGTTGAATTCCTGAGAGCGTATTTTTCGGGCACGGTCCCGAAAACTCGTTTCCGAAACCCCGTGGCGGGTTCCGGGTGGCCTCCGCCATCCGGAGCCCGCTTTTCCGTGTCCGATGCCCGGGCCCGGCGCCCCGCACCCGCCGGGCAGCCGATCGGCTGCGGATCCGGCGCAACGGCAGCCGGTCGGCTGGCGGCTACCGACGATCGGCGGCTTCCGGCGGTCCCGCCGGAAGCGCGAGGATTTCCTCAGTTCGAGGGACACGAGTTCCGACTGGGCAGCGAGGAATGGAGGTGGCCGTGCCGGGAATCACGCTGGCAGGTTCCGGAGCGAAGCCCGCCGAGGAGCACCCGGCCGGGGCGCCGGAAAAGGCGGACGGGAATTCCCGTCCGGCATTCCGGCCGGCCGATCTGGACGCTTTCCCGGAGGTGGACGCCCTGCTGGAGAAGCTCGGCGTCGGCGCTTTCGTCCGTGATTCCGTCACCGCTCCGGTCGGCCGCAACCACGCCTGGTCCGGGGACACCGCGAGCGGCCGGCGGGTCTTCGTCAAGCGGCTGGTCGGCGGGGAAGCCGACGTGCGGGAGCGGATGGCGCGCATCCAGTCCTTCGAGGACTTCGTCGAGGCCGTGGACGAGCTGGCGGCGCACGTGCCGGTGCTGCTCGGCTCCGACCGGGCGGCCGGGCTGGTGGTCTTCGAGCACGTCGAGGCCAGGACCGGCGCCGAGCTGATGGTCGACGAGGACTTCGACGGCGAACTGGCCTTCGTGGTGGGGCAGAAGATCGGTGTCCTGCACTCCGCCGTCCCGGTGGGCGACGTGGACACCACCGAGCCCGTCATGCCGGAGCCGGCGCTGCTGCGCGGGCTGCCGCTGGCCATGTTCAACGAGCTGAGCTTCGCCGAACTGGAGGCGTGGCGGCTCATGCAGCGGGACGAGGCGCTGCGGTCGGCGCTGGAGAACCTGCGGCGCTGGGAGAAGGACGCGCCGCGCGTCCCCTCGCACACCGACTTCCGGGTGGACCAGCTGCTGATCAAGGACGGCGACGTCCCGGTCATCGCGGACTGGGAGGAGTTCCGCCTCGCGGACCCGGCCCGGGACGTGGGAGCGTTCGCCGGGGAATGGCTGTACCGCTCGGTCCTGGACATCGTCACCAACCGGGGGGACGGCGACGTCCCTTTCCCGGACACCGAGTTGACCCACGAACAGATCCTGGCCCGGGGCGCGGAGAAGATGGAGCGGCTGCTGCCGCTGGTGCACCACTTCTGGCGCGGATACCGGACCCGTACCGAGCCCGACCCCGGGTTCGCCGTGCGCGCCACCGCCTTCGCCGGCTGGCACCTGCTGGACCGGCTGATCGCCGGCGCGGCGCAGAGCCAGCGGCTGTCCGGCATCGAGCGGGCCGCCGCCGGGGTCGGCCGCGGCGCCCTGATCACCCCGCACCGCTTCGCCGCCCTGCTCGGATTCGAGGACACGCCATGAGCGACACCCCTGTCTCCCCCGCGCTGCTCGCGGCCGCCGAGCGCGTCAGCGTGCTGCCGGACCGCACCGGCGCCACCGTGGGGAAGCGGCAACTGGAGGCCGAGACCCCCAGGGAACTGCGCCGGCTCCTGTCGGACGCGCTCTACCACGAGCTGCACGCGGGACTCGACGTGGAGGGCGGCTCGCTCCCGTTCCGGCTCCGGGACCCGGAGTTCGAGGCGGAGCTCGCCAAGGCCGTACCGCACCGGGAGACCACGCTGCGCGGAGTGCTGCGGGAGGTCGGGGAGGACACCCACCGGGTCGAGTTCGGCGGGGTGACCGTCCGGGTTCCGGCCGAACGGGTCCTCGTCGAGGGCGAACCGGCGGCCGGTGCGGTGGCGGCCGGTGCGGTGGTGGGCGGTGCGGTGGTGGGCGTGCGCAACACCTCGCTGCGGCCGGCGCTGTCCCCCGGGTTCTTCATGGTCGAGGGAACGCGTCCGCACCGCTCGCGGGAGGTGCTGCGGGTCTACGTCCACGTCGAGTCCTGGCAGGCGGCGCGCCCGGTCTGGCACGCCGCGCTGACCCACCTGGAGGCGAACCGGGTGACGTACCGCTCGAAGATCGTCTCCTCCAAGCTGCTGTACCCGCGCCGGGACGCCCTGGTGGTCTACCTGGACCAGCAGGACCGCGAGGCCGTCCACGGACTCGCCGAGGCCGTGGGGGAGTTGCCCGGCCTCGGGTCGGACACCTCGGTGTTCACCCGGCGGATCCGCCCCGGCGTGTCCACGGCCTGGGAGCCGCGCGATCCCGCGCCGGGGATGGACGGGCTGAGCTTCGGCCAGCACCGGGCCAGCGTGCTCGCCAAGGCCCTGGTGGACACCGCGGACGCGCCCGACACCTTCGTCCGGGTGCTGCACGGCCACCTGGTCGCCGCCAACGTCGACCCGGCGGACCCCTACCGCAACCTGGACTCCCTCGACGTCTCCGGCCCCCGTGCGGCCGAGCCGGTCCAGGGCTGAGCCGGCCCCGGAGCTGAGGTGGGTTCCAGGGGGCGTGTCCGCGTCCCCTGGTTTCAGCTCAGATTCGACGGAGGGTCAGTCATGGAGAACAAGAGCGCGGTTATCACCGACCTGGTTGCCGGCTACAGCGCCTACACCGAGGCGGAGGAGCTGACCGTCAGCGCCGCCGCCGGCGCCCCGGCCACCACCTGGGTCTGTGTTTCCGTCTCCGTGTCCCGCGTCAGCTCGGCCAAGTGCGCCAGCTGGGCGGGTGCCTCGATCAGCGCCGCCAGCGGTGCGACCTACGAGATCACCTGCTGACGGTCCGTACCGAGGCGTCATCCCCCGACCGGTCGAGGAACGAGAGGAGGTGAACACATGAAGACCACCGCGATCATGGAGCTCGTCGCGGGTTACGAGGCCTACGCCGCCACCGAGGAGCTGCAGGTGGACGCGGCCGCCGACGCTCCGGCGACGACGATCTTCTGCGCGAGCGCGGGCGCCTCCTGGCTGGCCAGCGCCGTCTCCGCGAAGACCTTCAAGGGCGGCTGCTGATCCGCCCCGGTGGGCCGACGGCCCGGAGCCGCTAGGCCACGCTCCGGGACGGACGGACGGACGGACGGACGAGCGGGGCTTCGGCCGGCACCGGATGCGCGTGCCGGCCGAAGCCCCGGCGGAGACCTCGACCACCCCGGGCACCCCGGGCACCCCGAGCCATCGGTGCCGAGGTGGGTTCCAGGGGGCGTGCCCGCGTCCTCTGGTTTCAACTCGGATCCGATGGAGGGTCAATCATGGAGAACAAGAGCGCGGTCATCACCGACCTCGTCGCCGGCTACAGCGCCTACACCGAGGCGGAGGAGCTGACCGTCAGCGCCGCCGCAGGCGCCCCCGCCACCACCTGGGTCTGTGTCTCCATCGCGTCCCGCGCCAGCTCGGCCCGCTGTGCCAGCTGGGCGGGTGCCTCGATCAGCGCCGCCAGCGGTGCGACCTACGAGATCACCTGCTGACGACCCGTATCGAGGCGTCATCCCCCGACCGACCGACGAACCGAGAGGAGGTGAACACATGAAGTCCACCGCGATCATGGAGCTCGTCGCGGGCTACGAGGCCTACGCCGACACCGAGGAGCTGCAGTTCGAGGCGGCCGCCGACGCCCCGGCGACGACGCTCTTCTGCGCGAGCGCCGGTGCCTCCTGGATGGCCAGCATCTTCTCCGCCCGGACCATCAACGGCGGCTGCTGACCCGCCCCTTCCGGGGTGACGGGTTCCCGACCGCCCCGGTGAGGACCCGGGTGCGGGTCGTCGGCTGCCGGCCGACGGCCCCACCCGGGCCCCGTACCGCACGAGCACCACCAACCACCTGGGGGCACTTGCCATGGAGGACACGACTCGCGCCGAGCGGCTCGTGGAGCTTGCCGACCTGCTGCGACCGTCCGCGATCCGGGCGGCGGCGACCCTCGGTGTCGCCGACCACATCGCCGCGGGGGCGGACTCCACCGAGGCGCTGGCCCGGCTGACCGGCGCCCGCGCCGACGCGCTCGACGCCCTGCTGCGCTACCTGGTCACCCTGGAGCTGCTGGACCGCGACGCGGACGGCCGCTACGCGCTGACCGAGGCGGCCGGTCCGCTGCGGGAGGACCACCCGTTCTCCGTCCGCGAGTTGCTGCGGTCGGACGGTGTCACCGGCCGGTCGGACCTGGCGCTGGTGGACCTCGTCCACACCGTGCGCACCGGGGAGCCCGCCCACGTGGGTCTGTTCGGCCGCGGCTACTGGGAGAGCGTCAACGAGGGCGGCTCCGCCGCGGAGGCCATCGCCCGCGCCTCCTCCGGGCAGCTGGTGTTCGACGCCCAGCTCATCCTCGACGGCTACGACTGGTCGGGCGTGCGCAGCGTGGTCGACGTCGGCGGCAACACCGGCACGATCCTGATCAGCCTGCTGCGGCGCCACCCGCACCTGCGCGGCACCCTGGTCGACCTGCCGAGCACCGCGCGCGTCGCGGAGCGCAACCTCGCCGCCGCCGGCCTCGCCGAGCGCAGCGACGCCGCACCGGGCAGCTTCTTCGACCCGCTGCCGAAGGGCCGGGACGTCTACCTGCTGTCGGCGATCCTGGGCGACTGGAACGACGAGGACGCGGTCGCGATCCTGCGCCGTTGCGCCGAGGCCGCCGGCCCGTCCGGAAAGGTGCTGCTCGCCGACGTCAGCCTGGACGTGGTGATGCGGGGCCCGGAGGGGCCCCGGATGGAGCTGTGGCTGCGCGCCATGATGCCGACCCCGGTGCGGAGCGTGGCGGACCTGAAGCGGCTCGCGGAGCGGGCGGGGCTGCGGGTCGGCTGGGAAGGACCGGTGACCCCGGTCAGGTCGTTGATCGAGTTCTCGCTCTAGCGAGCGCCGATGAGCTCGAGGGGAGCACCGATGGGCTCTAGCGAGCGCCGATGGGCTCGAAGGGAGCGCCGATGAGCTCGAAGGGAGCGCCGATGAGCTCGAGGGGAGCACGATGATGAGTACGGCGGGCAGTACCGCGGACGCGCCGTCCGAGCGGCTGCACATCCTGCGGGAGATCTTCCGGGGCAAGCGCCTCCAGGTCGCGGGCGTCCTGGCCCTGGCCCTGGCCTCCACGGCGGCGACGCTGGCCCTGCCCTGGACGGTGGGCAAGCTGCTGGAGGCGATCCAGGCGAGCGAGGGCCTGGCCCGGTGGACCACGGTGATGGCGGTGGTCGGCCTCGGGTCCGCCGCCGCCAACGCCCTCGCCACCTACCTGCTCTCCCGGATGGGCCACCAGCTGGTCGGCCGGCTGCGGGTGCGGAGCATGCGCCACTCCATCGGCCTGAACCTGGCGACCGCCCGCAAGGAGGGCACCGGGAACCTCGCGGCGCGGCTCACCGTGGACGCCTCGGCGATCAAGAGCATCGTCGACATCGGGCCGATCCAACTGCCGATGTCGCTGGTCACCCTGGTCGGGACCATGGTGATCATGGGCATCCTGGACTGGGTCCTGCTGCTCATCACGCTCGGGGCGTTCCTCGCCGCGCTGGCCGTGGTCGGCGGGGTCGTCGTCTCGCTGAGGCGCCGGTACATCGCGATCCAGAACGAGGTCGGCTCGCTCACCGAGCACTTCGTCGCCGCGATCCAGGCGCTCACGGTGATCAAGGCCTACCGCGCCGAGCGCGTCGTCTCGGCCGAACTCGCCACCCGGGCCGAGCGGGTCGCCGGATTCGCGACCCGCGCCTCCGCGATGGAGGCCCTGATGGTGCCCGTCATCAACCTGGGCCAGCAGATCGCCCTGGTCGCGGTCATCCTCGGCGGCGGCGCCCGGATCACCGGTGGCGACCTCGACCTCGGCACCTTCGTGTCGTTCCTGCTCTACCTCTTCCAGCTCACCGCGCCGCTCATCATGGCGATGTCCGGGATGAGCACCATCCAGGCGGGCCTGGCCTCCCGGCAGCGCTTCGACGACCTGTTCGCCCTGCCGTCCGAGGACCTCGACGCGCGCGCGACGGACGGGCCCGCGCCCGCGCCGGTGCCGGACGCCCCCGCCGTACGGTTCGAGCAGGTCGAGTTCTCGTACGGGCAGGAGCCCGTGCTGCGGAAGGTCGACCTGACCGTCCCCGCCACCGGACTGACCGCGATGGTCGGGCTCTCCGGCTCCGGCAAGTCCACCGTGCTCGGCCTGGTCGAGCGGTTCATGGAGCCGCAGGACGGCCGGATCGAGCTGTTCGGCCGGGAGGCGGACGCCTGGTCGCTGGCCGAGCTGCGCGGCCGGCTCGCCTACGTCGACCAGGGCAACACCCTGCTGCGGGACTCCGTGCGCAACAACCTGACGCTCGGCCAGGAACGGCCGCTGGACGACGAGACGCTGCTCCGCGCGCTGCGGGCGGTCGGGCTGGAGGAGGACGTCACCCGGCTCCCGTCCGGCCTGGACACCGTCCTCGGCGGCGCCCACGACCTCTCGGGCGGCCAGCGCCAGCGCCTGGCCCTGGCCCGGGCGAGCCTCTCGGACGCCCCGCTCGTCCTGCTCGACGAACCGTCCTCGCAGCTGGACAGCGTCAACGAGCTGCGGCTGCGCAACCTCGTCGACGGGATCAGCCGCGACCGCGCCGTCCTCGTCGTCGCCCACCGCATCTCCACCGTGCGGCACGCCGACCACGTGATCGTCATGGACGGCGGCGAGGTCAAGGCCGAGGGCCGGCACGAGGACCTGATGCTGACCAGCCCGATGTACGCGGAACTGGTCCGGGGCCAGCAGCTGGGGCTGCTGGAGGAGAAGCCCCGCTCCGGAGAGCCGTCCGGAGAAGCGTCCGAAGCGCCGTCCGGAGAACCGTCCGAAGCATCGCCCGAAGAGCAGTCAGAAGAACCGTCCGAAGCCCTGGCCGGAGGCCGCAACCGATGACCACCTACTCGTTCCTGGCCCCGATCGCCCCCCTCCGCCCGGAGCAGCTGCTGCCGTACGCCGCCCTCGCGCAGTGGAGCGCGGCACACCGGATGTGGCAGGGCCAGGCCGTGATCAACGACCCCTTCCAGGACCTCACCCACGTCTCCGCCTGCGGCTTCCGGGTGCCGACCGGCACCGGCGTGACCCTGATGCCGCTGCGCCACCCCTACCAGGCCGCCATCCAGGCCCACGGGCTGGCGGTGGCCAGCGGGCACCCGGTGGTGGCCGGGTTCGGGCCGGGCTCGGCCGCGTTCCAGTACAGCATGATGGGCGCGCCGTACCGCAGCCAGCTCGGCGCCGTGCGCGAGTACGTCACGATCATGCGGGACCTGCTGGAGAAGGGCGAGGCCGACCACGTCGGCGAGTACTTCACCTGCCGCTCGCCGTTCGCCCTGGTGCCCCGGCCGCCGGTGGAGATCGGCCTGGGCGTGCTGCGGCCCAGGATGGCCAGACTGGCCGGCGAGATCGCCGACGTCGCGATCACCTGGCTGACCCCCGCCCCGTACGTGCGCGACACCGTCATACCGGCGCTGCGGGAAGGGGCCGCGGCGGCCGGCCGGCCGGTGCCCAGGGTCGTGGCGACCGTCCCGCTGGCGCTGGCGGCGGAGGGCCGGAACCCTGCCGAACTCGCCGCGATCAGCAACACCGCGCACACGATGCTCCCGCACTACGCCGACATGCTGCGCCGCTCCGGCATCGAGACCTCCACCGAGGACCCGGCGGCCAACGCCCAGGCACTGCTGGACGGCGGCGCCTTCCTGTACGGGGACCGCGCCGAACTCGCGGACCGGTTGCGGGAGTTCGCGGACGCCGGCGTGGACGAGATCGTGCTCAACGTCACCGGCGTCCACGCCCGGTACGGCGAACGCGCCTCCCTGGCCGAGCTGGAGACCCTGCTGGAAGCGGTCGCCCGGTGATCGGCGAGCCGCACCCGGTGACCGGCGGGCCGCACCCGGTGACCGGCGGGCCGCACCCGGTGACCGGCGGGCCGCAGGTCGGCAATTCCGACGGGATCCCCGACCTGGGGCTGGAGCGACTTCTCATCGTCGTCACCGGCTCCGCCTACGCCTGGTCCCTCCCGTACTGGCTGGACTGGCTGCGCCTGAACCACCCCGGCGTGGAGGTCCGGGTGGTGCTCACCCGCAGCGCGGAACGCTTCGTGACCAGGCAGGTGATCGCCGCCCGGACGGGCGGGACGGTGTGGAGCGACAGCTGGCCCGAGGACGAGGCCACCGCGCGCCACGTCGAGTGGGCGCGGTGGGCGCAGGCGATCGTGGTCTACCCCGCGACCGTGCACTTCCTGGCCCGGCTGGCGCTGGGCCTGGCGGACAGCCCGGCCCTGCTGGCCGCGCAGTCCACCCGGGCGCCGGTCGTCGTCGCCCCCGCGCTGCCCCCGGGCGCCCTCGACGGGGACGCCTTCCGGGGCCACTGGGCCACGCTGGCGGCCCGGCCGAACGTGGTGCTCGTCCCGCCCGTCCCCGGACGCAGCCTGACCACGGGCCAGGACGACGCCTGGGTGCCGCCGGGCCTGCCGCACGCGCTGCGGCTGCTCGTCGAGAGCCGGCCGGAGCCCGACGCCTCGTCCTCCGGGGAGTCCTCCGGGGACCCGACGTCGGACGGCGAGTTCGGCACCGGGCTGCTGCGGACCTCGGTCCGGGAGCTTCCGGGCGGCGGCTGGCGCTGGCGCCGCACCCCGGGGCCGCTGGCGCCCACGCCCTTCCAGCCCGTCGACGAGGAGCTCGACCGCCTGCTGGCGCGGGCCGGCTCCGGCGACGGGTCCGGGGCCGGGTCCGGCTCGGGCTCCGACTCGGGTTCAGGTTCCGGTTCCGGCAACGGCGGCGCCCGGCTGGTGCCCGGCACGGCCGACGGACCCGCACGGCGCTACGAGGTGCGCGGCGAGGTCTCCGTCGCGCACCTGCTGCTGAACGGCGGCCTCGGCCCCCACCTCGCCGGGCCGCTCCGCGACCTGGGCCGGCTGCTGCGCGCCCTGCACCGGCTGGAGCCGCCGACGGGCCGCCCGGCCACGCCCTCGCGCGCCCTCGCGCGGCTCGGCGACTGGCTGGGCGGCCGCGCCGCGAGCCCCCGCGCGGCCTGCGCCCAGGCCGGGCTTCGCCGCGAGCTCGGGGAGGAGCGCTGGTCCCGGCTGCTCGCCTGGTACCGCCGCACGGCGGGCGACCCCGACACCACGCTCGCGCACGGCGCGCCCGGACTCGGATCGCTCGTCGTCGACCACGCCTCGGGCGGTGTGGACCTGCTCGTCGGCGAGGACGTCTGCGCCCTGCCCTGGTACCTCGACCTGGGCTGGGTGGTCGGTGAACTGGTGGAACTCCAGTGGCAGTTGGGCGGGGACAAGGCCCAGTGGCAGGCCCTCACCGACGCGCTCTTCGAAGGGTACGGCCGCGACCTCGGCCCGGAGTGGCACCGGATCGCCGCGCTGCGGATCCTGCTCCACGTCCACGACATCGCCGCCTACCTGGACGGCTTCGACCACGGCTTCGACCACTACGCCGGGTTCCTGCGCTTCCTGGTCGACCTGGACGGCAAGGAGGCCTCATGAGCGGGCGCGAACTCCACCGCGCGACCCTCGGCAACGGCCTGCGGGTGGTCCTCGAACGGCAGCCGGGCTCCCCGCGCACCGCGGTCTGCGTCCACTACGGCGTCGGCTACCGCTCCGAGCGACCCGGCCAGGAGGGCTTCGCCCACCTCTTCGAGCACCTGATGTTCCGCGGCAGCGCGAGCCTGCCCCCCGGAAGCTTCTACGACCACATCCACCCCCTCGGCGGCCAGGCCAACGGGACCACGCACCAGGACTACACCGACTACCACCAGCTCGTTCCCGCCGCGGTGGTCGAACGGGCGCTGTTCGCCGAGGCCGACCGGATGCGCGCCCCGGTCTTCACCGAGCACACGCTGGCCGAGCAACTGGCCGGCGTCGAGGAGGAGATCCACCAGGCGGTGACGGCCCGGCCGTACGGAGGCCTGCCGTGGCCGCTGCTGCCCGGCGTGGCCTTCCGCGGCTTCGCCAACGCGCACGACGGCTACGGGCGGGTGGACCAACTGCGCACCGCCACCGTCGAGGCGTGCCAGGAGTTCTTCCGGGCCCACTACGCGCCCGGGAACGCCGTCCTCACCGTGGTCGGCGACCACGAGCCCCAGCAGCTGCTGGCCCTGGTGGAACGGCACTTCGCGGACATCCCGTCGCGCCCGGCCGGGCCGGCCCCCGACCTGCGCGAACCGGCCCTCGCCGAGGACCGGTGGCAGACCTGCACCGAGCCGTCGGTCACCGCCCCGGCCGTCGCCGTCGGCTACCGGCTGCCCGACCCGGTCGGGGACCTCACGGGATACCTCGCGCACGTCGTACTGGCCGAGATGATCAACCACCACGGGCTGGACGGACTCCGGGCCGTGTCGGCCGGCTGCGGCGTCTTCGGCCCGCTCGACGCGCGGGACCCGGACCTCCTGGTCCTCACCGCCCTGGTGCCGCCCGGGGAGTCGGCGCGGCGGACGGTCGAGACCGTCACCGGCCGGTGGGCCGGGTGGGCCGACGACCCTCGGTTCGGGCAGCGGCGGGCCCAGGCCGTCCGGCGCCTGCTCCTCAAGCACCACCGGCAGTACGCCGACGCCTATGCGCGCAGCCGGGCCCTGGGCTGCCTGGAGCTGCTGTTCGGGAGGGCCGAACTCCTCGACGAGTACCCGGCCCTGCTCGGTGAGGTCGACCCCGCCCTGGTCGCCGCCGCGGCCCGCCGGCTGGGGACGGCCGCCAAGGGGGTCCTCGTGATGAACCCGGGCCCGGCCCGGACCCGCCCCGCGCCGGACCACGGCGCCGCGCCTGATCCGGGGCGGCCCACGTCCACCGGCATCGCTCCCTCCTCTCCCGGCGCGGCCAGGCCCGTTCCGCCACCCGCCGTCCAGCCGGCGCCCCGGCACGGGCCGCGCCGCGAGACCCGGTCGGCCGGCGGCACCCGTGTGGTGGCTGTCCGGGACACCCGCAGCCCGCTGGTGGAGCTGCGGTTCCGGCTGCCCCTGCAGGAGACGGGGTGGCGGAACCCGCAGCACCTGGACGCCCTGGTCCGGCTGCTCGCCGAACGCACCGACGCGGCGGCCCGCGCCGAGGCCGCCGGCGGCCTCCTCCACCTGGCCACCGACGGCCAGTGGTTCGACGTCACCGGATGCGCCACACCGGCCCGCGCGGGGCACTGGCTGGGACTGCTGCGCGAACTCCTGCTCCCTCTCGGCGAGGTGACGCCACTGCGGGTACCGCGGCGCCCCCGCTCCCCGGAGGCGCTGATGGACACCGCGCTCCGCCGCCACCGGCTCGGCGGCCCCGCCGACCGGCCAGAGGAGGACGGCCTGACGGACCTCGCCGAGGTCCATCGGGCGGTCCTGGGCAGGGGCGGCGGCTGGCTGGTCGCCGTGGGCGACCTCGACGCCGAGCAGTTCGCGGCGGAGGCCGAACAGGCCCTGTCCGGCTGGCCCGCGTCCCCGTCCGACCGGCCCTCGCCTCCGTCCGGCGAATCCGCGCCCCCGACCGGCGGCGCACTGGCCCTGCCCCACGAAGCCCTGGACCTGGTGCACCTGACCCTGAGCGCCCCCGAACCCCCGGGCGACAGCGGGGCGGCCGCACGCTTCCTGGCCACGGCCGTCACCGGCGTCCACCCCCTGTCCCGGCTGGCGGTCCGGGCGCTCGACGCGGGCCTCCACCACCCGCTCCACTCGGGGCGTGACCTGCTCCTCGACGAGCCCCGGGCCTACGTCCGGGCCGTCCTCCCCCCGCAGGACGCCGCGCGCGCACTCGACACCATCCGGGCATCCCTGCGCGGCCTGCGCGCCGAGCCCGTCACCGCCGCCGAACTCGACCCGATCCGCTCCTTCTGCGCCGCCCAGCTGCTCGGAGCCTTCGACACCCCCGCCACCAAGGCGGACCTGCTGCGCGACGGCGTGTCGGCCGGCCGCCCCCTCGACTGGGCGGAACACCTCCCGGACGCCCTCCGCCGCACCACGGCCCCCGAGGTCGCCGCCGCGTGCGCCGAGCTCTACCCGGCCGACGCCATGACCCTGGTCGCCCTCGGCAGCCCCGGCCCGGTCACCGCCCTGACCGACCACTGGAGCCACACCTGACCACACCGCAGGAGCCCGCCCCCGCCACCATGGGCGGTGCGCCGCAGGTCTCCTTCGCGAGTCCGTGGGACGTGCGGTCGGCCAGACCGGCTGCGGCAGGGCGAGGTGCCGGACCAGTGCCTCGGCCGCTGCGTCGGCGTCGCGGGCCAGTGCCGCCTCCTCCAGCAGGCGATGCTCCCGGACGGCGTCGCGGTCGGGGGCGCGGTGCGCCGACCAGCGGCGGGCGAGCTCGCTCGCGGTCCACATCCGGTCGAAGGTCTCCAGGAGGACGGGATTGGGGTCCGGTGGAACCCCCGCCTGACCGGCAGCACGGAGCGGGAGGCCCGCGCCGCTCCTCGGCGAGGGGCCTTCCCCGCGATGGCGTCGGCTTGCCATCAGGAAACGACGAAGGCCCGGACCGTCGGAACGGTCCGGGCCTTCTGCCGGCGGAGGATACGAGATTCGAACTCGTGAGGGATTGCTCCCAACACGCTTTCCAAGCGTGCGCCCTAGGCCTCTAGGCGAATCCTCCGTGGGAGAGCTTAGTACATGTTTCGGGGTGCTCGCGACCACCTGTCTCGCAGGCCGGGGGTGGGGGTGGCCTGTGGATCGTCGGGGCCGGGATCCGGTACTGTGGGTGTCAGCCCCTCGTGTGGCGTTATCTCTCTGAACCCCCCCAGGGCCGGAAGGCAGCAAGGGTAGGAGGGCTCTGGCGGGTGCACGGGGGGTCTTTGCGTTCCCGGAGGGGCGTGGGGGAGTGAGGGGCGACGCGTTTGTCCGCCCGTCCCGATATCGTCGGTGGTGTGTCCCTAGCCCTGTACCGCCGCTACCGCCCCGAGACCTTCGCGGAGGTCATCGGGCAGGAGCACGTGACCGCTCCGCTCCAGCAGGCCCTGCGCAACAACAGGGTCAACCACGCGTACCTGTTCAGCGGGCCGCGCGGCTGTGGCAAGACGACGAGCGCGCGCATCCTGGCCCGCTGCCTCAACTGTGAACAGGGGCCGACGCCGACGCCCTGCGGGGAGTGCCAGTCCTGCCGGGACCTGGCGACCGGCGGGCCCGGCTCGATCGACGTGATCGAGATCGACGCCGCCTCGCACGGTGGTGTGGACGACGCGCGCGAGCTGCGCGAGCGGGCGTTCTTCGCGCCGGTGCACAGCCGGTACAAGATCTTCATCCTGGACGAGGCGCACATGGTGACCTCGGCCGGCTTCAACGCGCTGCTCAAGGTGGTCGAGGAGCCGCCGGAGCACCTCAAGTTCATCTTCGCGACCACCGAGCCGGAGAAGGTCATCGGGACGATCCGGTCCCGTACGCACCACTACCCGTTCCGGCTGGTCCCGCCCGGCACGCTGCGCGACTACCTGGCGGAGGTCTGCGGCCGCGAGGGCATCCAGGTCGAGGACTCGGTGTTCCCGCTGGTGGTCCGGGCCGGGGCGGGCTCGGTGCGTGACTCGATGTCGGTCATGGACCAGCTGCTGGCCGGTGCCGCCGAGGGCGGCGTCACCTACCCGATGGCGACCTCGCTGCTCGGGTACACCGACTCCGCGCTGCTGGACGAGGTGGTGGACGCCTTCGCCGCGCACGACGGGGCGACGGTGTTCCAGGTGATCGACCGGGTGGTCGAGGGCGGGCACGACCCGCGCCGCTTCGTCACCGACCTGCTGGAGCGGCTGCGCGACCTGGTGATCCTGGCCACCGTGCCGGACGCCGGGGAGAAGGGGCTGATCGACGCCCCGGCGGACCGGGTCGCGGTGATGCAGGCACAGGCGGACTCGTTCGGCGCGGCCGAGCTGAGCCGGGCCGCGGACCTCGTCAACACCGGACTGACCGAGATGCGCGGCAACGCGGCGCCCCGGCTACAGCTGGAGCTGATCTGCGCCCGGGTGATGCTGCCCGGCGCGTACAGCGACGAGCTGTCGCTGCAGGCGCGCCTGGACAAGCTGGAGCGACGGGCGGCGGCGGGCGGGTTCGCCGCGCCGATGGCCGCCCCGATGGCGGTGCCGGGGGCGGTACCGGGAACCCCGCCGGTGGGGTTGCCGGCGGCCGCGCCCGTGGCGGCGTCCGTCGCCGCGCCCGTCGCCGCGCCCGCGGTGGAGGTTCCGGTCGAGGCTCCGGTGCAGGCCGCGCCCATGGCGGCTCCGGTGCAGCCGGCGCCCGTGCAGGCCCCGCCAGCCGCAGCCGCGCCCGCCGGGCCCGCCGCGCCCGCGCCGGGTGCCTGGCCGATCCCGCGCAGTTTCCCGCCGGCCGGTGGCGGCGCCCCCGCCGCTGCCCCGTCCCCGGCCCCCGCGGCGCCCGTCGCACCGCAGCCGCAGGCCGTCCAGGCGCCGGCTCCGGTGCCCGCGCCCGCTCCGGCGCCCGCTCCGGCGGCCCCCGGCGCTCAGCCGTCGGCCTCCGCGCAGCAGGGCGCCGCGCAGGTCCGGCAGCTGTGGCCGCAGATCCTGGAGGCGGTGAAGAACCGCCGCCGTTTCACCTGGATCCTGCTCAGCCAGAACGGCCAGGTGGCCGGGTTCGACGGCAGCGTGCTCCAGGTGTCGTTCATCAACGCCGGCGCCCGCGACAGCTTCGTCGGCAGCAACAGCGACGACGTGCTGCGTGGCGCGCTGACCGACGCGCTCGGCGTGGACTGGCGGATCGAGTGCATCGTCGACCCGTCCGGCGGGTCCGGCGCGGCTCCGTCCGGTGCCGCCCCCGGCGGTGCTCAGGGCGGTGCCCAGGGCGGCGGGGGCTGGGGAGCCCCGGCCCGTCCGGCCGCTCCGGCGCCCGTGCCCGCGTCCGTTCCGGCACCGGCGCCCGCGATGGCGCCCGCGTCGGTGCAGGCGCCGCCCGCGCGGCCCGCTCCGGTCCAGGCCCCGCCGCCGGTGGCGGCGCCGCCCGCGCCCCCGGTGCGGTCGGTGGCCCCGGAGGACGACATCCCGGAGGAGGACGACCCCGACCTCAACGAGGAGGCGTTCTCCGGTCAGGAGCTGATCATCCGCGAACTGGGGGCGACGGTGCTGGAGGAGATCCACCACCGGGGTTCCTGAGCAGGACGCAGCACGTAGGCTCGGCGGTGACGGACGACGCACCGCAGACAGCCGTGACAGCAAGGAGAGAGCCGTGTTCCCCGGTGGTGGCCAGCCCAACATGCAGCAGCTGCTGAAGCAGGCGCAGAAGATGCAGCAGGATCTCGCGAAGGCCCAGCAGGAGCTGGCCGAGACGAAGGTGACCGGTTCGGCGGGCGGCGGCCTGGTCGAGGCGACGGTGACCGGTGCCGGTGAGCTGGTGGCGCTGGCCATCGCCCCGGCCGCGGTCGACCCGGAGGACACCGAGACCCTGGCCGACCTGGTCCTGGCGGCGGTCCGGGACGCGAACCAGACCGCGCAGAAGATGCAGGCCGAGCGCATGGGCCCGCTGACCCAGGGCCTCGGCGGCGGCATTCCCGGCCTGCCGTTCTGAGTCCGGAGCGCCGGGCCCGTACGGCTGAGCGGATCCGTACGGCTGAGCGGATCCGTACGGCCGAGAGGGCCCGTACGGCCGAGTGGATCCGTACGACTGAGCGGATCCGTCCGGTCGAACGGGCCCGTACGGTCGAACGGGCCCGGAGTTCAGGCGATGGACCCATGTGATTTATGTGGGAGTCGGGCGTCGGGCGCTGTGTCCGACGCCCGATTCGTTGGATGATGGCACCGGAGCACCACCGACCATCCCGAAGGAAGGCGCGACGTTGTACGAGGGCGTGGTTCAGGACCTGATCGACGAGCTGGGCAGGCTGCCCGGTGTCGGTCCCAAGAGCGCCCAGCGGATCGCCTTCCACGTGCTGCAGTCCGACCCGATCGACGTGCGCCGGCTCGCGCACGCGCTGCTGGAGGTCAAGGACAAGGTCCGTTTCTGCGCGGTCTGCGGCAACGTCGCCGAGGCCGAGCAGTGCCGGGTCTGCCTGGACCCCCGCCGCGACCTCGGCGTCATCTGCGTGGTCGAGGAGCCCAAGGACGTCGTCGCCATCGAGCGCACCCGTGAGTTCCGCGGCCGCTACCACGTGCTGGGCGGCGCGATCAGCCCCATCGAGGGCGTCGGCCCGGACGACCTCCGCATCCGCGAGCTGCTGGCGCGTCTCGCGGACGGCACGGTCACCGAGCTGATCCTGGCCACCGACCCCAATCTGGAGGGGGAGGCGACCGCCACCTACCTGGCCCGGCTCTGCAAGCCGATGGGCCTGAAGGTGACCCGTCTGGCGAGCGGCCTGCCCGTCGGCGGGGATCTGGAGTACGCGGACGAGGTCACCCTCGGCCGCGCCTTCGAAGGGAGACGACTGCTCGATGTCTGACCGGACGATCAACCAGCAGCACACCCACGCGCACGGCTCGGAGCCCGACGACTTCGCCGTGCAGATCGCCGACTCGGTGGAGAGCTTCGTGCTCGCCGTCACCGAGGTCGCCAAGGGCGACGAGCCGGGCAGCGCGGTCTCGCTGCTGCTCCTGGAGGTCTCGCAGCTGCTGCTGGCCGGCGGCCGGCTGGGTGCCATCGAGGACGTCGTCCCGGAGGACCGCTTCGAGCCCGACGCCGGTCCCGAGCCGGACGGCGAGCAGCTGCGCGAGCGGCTGGCCGAGCTGCTCGCGCCGATCGACGTCTACCACGAGGTCTTCGACCCGTACGGCCCGCCGGAGAAGCCCAACGCCTTCCGGATCTCGGACGACCTGGCCGGCGTGGTCAGCGAGCTCCAGCACGGGCTGACGCACTACCGCGAGGGCCGGGTCAGCGAGGCGCTGTGGTGGTGGCAGTTCTCCTACCTCTCCAACTGGGGCACGACCTGCACCGCGGTGCTGCGGGCGCTGCAGTCGCTGATCGCGCACGTCCGGCTGGACAGCCCGATCGGCGCGGTGCCGGACGGCGCGGACACCGACGACGACGGGCTCACCGACGAGCAGCTGGAGCAGCAGGCCGGCGACCTGATGGCGGCCGAGCTGGGGCTCAAGCACTGAACGGCCGCGATCGCGGAAAGCGCCGGAGCACGGATGCCGCGCCCTCGGAAAAGCGCCGGACCGCGACCGCGGCGCCGATTGTGACGAATGCCTCAGCGCGCCGTCCGGAAAAGAAATCCGGCCGGATCGCGGTCGGTCGGTCCGCCGATTCTTCGGGGCCGTACCGAATCGCCCGCAGACCTGCCGGTGGGGCCGCCCGTCCCGCCGGTCACCTGCTGAAACGGACGTCTCATCATATGGAAAGCGCCGGTCGGGGCACCCCTGCTCGGTAGACTGGCGCGGACCGCACACCCCCCTCCCCCGGGGGTACGGGGGCCAGGCGCCCCCGGAAAACGACACAAGTCGAGGAGCGCACGTGGGCCTTGTCGTGCAGAAGTACGGCGGCTCATCCGTTGCGGATGCCGAGGGCATCAAGCGCGTGGCCCGTCGAATCGTTGACGCCAAGAAGGCCGGCCATGAGGTCGTCGTCGTGGTGTCCGCGATGGGCGACACGACGGACGAGCTCATCGAACTCGCGGAGCAGGTGTCACCGATCCCTGCCGGCCGTGAGTTCGACATGCTGCTGACCGCTGGAGAGCGCATCTCCATGGCGCTGCTGGCCATGGCGATCAAATCCCTGGGTCACGAGGCCCAGTCCTTCACGGGCAGCCAGGCCGGCGTCATCACCGACTCCGTCCACAACAAGGCGCGCATCATCGACGTGACGCCGGGCCGCATCCGCACCGCCCTGGACGAGGGCAACATCGCGATCGTGGCCGGCTTCCAGGGCGTCTCCCAGACCAGCAAGGACATCACCACGCTGGGCCGGGGCGGCTCGGACACCACCGCCGTCGCCCTCGCCGCCGCCCTCAAGGCCGAGGTCTGCGAGATCTACACTGACGTGGACGGCGTGTTCACCGCCGACCCGCGCGTGGTGAAGAAGGCCCGCAAGATCGACTGGATCGCCTACGAGGACATGCTGGAGCTGGCGTCCTCCGGTTCCAAGGTGCTGCTCGACCGCTGTGTCGAGTACGCCCGGCGCTACAACATCCCGATTCACGTACGCTCGTCCTTCTCGGGTCTTCCCGGGACGATCGTCAGCAACGACAACCCGTACCAGCCCGAAGGGGGCGAGATGGAGCAGGCCATCATCTCCGGAGTCGCCCACGACACCTCCGAGGCGAAGGTGACCGTCGTCGGCGTGCCCGACAAGCCCGGCGAGGCGGCGCGCATCTTCCGCGCCATCGCCGACGCCGAGGTCAACATCGACATGGTGGTGCAGAACGTCTCCGCCGCGTCGACCGGTCTGACCGACATCTCCTTCACCCTGCCCAAGACCGAGGGCCAGAAGGCCATCGACGCGCTCGGCCGGGTCAAGGACGGCATCGGCTACGAGTCGCTGCGCTACGACGACGCGATCGGCAAGATCTCGCTGGTCGGCGCCGGCATGCGCTCCAACCCGGGCGTCACCGCGACCTTCTTCGAGGCGCTGTCCGCCGCGGGCGTCAACATCGAGCTGATCTCCACCTCGGAGATCCGCATCTCGGTCGTCACCCGCGCCGAGGACGTGCCGGAGGCCGTCCGCGCCGTGCACAGCGCCTTCGGCCTGGACAGCGAGACGGACGAGGCGGTCGTCTACGGCGGCACCGGGCGATGACCCGGGAGCGGAGCGGGAGCACCGGGCGATGAGCCGGGAGACGGGGCGGATGACCCGGGAGACCGGGCGGTGACCCGGCGCCCGAACCTCGCCGTCGTCGGCGCCACCGGCGCGGTCGGCGAGGTGCTGCTCGGCCTGCTCTCGCTCCGTCAGGACGTCTGGGGCGAGGTCCGGCTCGTCGCCTCCCCGCGCTCGGCCGGCCGCAAGCCGGTCGTGCGCGGCGAGGCCGTCGAAGTCCTCCCGCTCTCCGAGGAGGCGTTCACGGGGATCGACGTCGCCGTGTTCGCCGTCCCCGACGAGGTCTCCGCCCAGTGGGCGCCGATCGCGGCGGCCAAGGGCGTCGTGGTGGTCGACGACTCGGCCGCCTTCCGCACCACCGAGGACGTGCCGCTGGTCGTCCCCGAGGTCAACGCGGCCGCGCTGCGGATCCGCCCGCGCGGCATCGTCGCCAGCCCGGCCAGCACCACCCTCGCGATGATCGCGGCGGTCGGCGCGCTGCACGCCGAGTACGGGCTGGCCCAGCTCGTGGTCGCCTCCTACCAGGCCGCCGGCGGCGAGGGCCGCGACGGCGAGGCGGCGCTGCGCGAGCAGACCGCGCTGGTGGCCGGCACCGAGGTCGGCCGGCAGACCGGCGACCTGCGCGCGGTGATCGCCGACCACGGTCCGTTCGCGGCCCCGCTCGCGTTCAACGCCGTGCCCTGGACCGGCGGGCTGCGCGAGGGCGGCTGGGCCGCCGAGGAACTGGGCATCCGGGACGAGTCCCGCAAGATCCTGGGCCTGCCCGCCCTGAAGGTCTCCGCGACCTGCGTCCACATCCCGGTCGTCCGCACCCACGCGCTGGCCGTGCACGCGCGCTTCGAGCGCGAGGTCACCCAGGAGCACGCGCAGGACATCCTGCGGGACGCGCCCGGCGTGGTCCTCTACGATGATCCGGCGGCGGGCGAGTTCCCGACCCCGAACGACGTGGTCGGCACCGACCCGGTCTGGGTCGGGCGGGTGCGCCGGGCCCTGGACGAACCGGAGGCGCTCGACCTGTTCCTGTGCGGGGACAACCTGCGCAAGGGGGCGGCGCTCAACCTGCTGCAGATCGCGGAGCTGGTGGCGGGCGAGCTGACGGTCCGGTAGGGCCGGCGGTGTCGGTGGTAAGACGGTGCTGATGGCGGTGCTGATGACGGTTCGGCGGCGCCCGCGGCCCCGGCTTCCGTTCCGATCTGCCCGGTTGTGTCCGCACCTGTGTCCATACCTGTGTCCGCTCCTCGACACAATCTGTCCGGAATCCCGGGGGAATCCCCTGGAGGCCTCTTCCGCCCATACGGAAGAATGGTCCCCGGGCTGGGCAACCATGACAGGGGATCGAGTGTCCAACGGGCGTGGCGAACGTGATGGTGGGGGCAAGGGCGGGCATCCCGGCGAGAGCCGCGGTGTCGTTCCCCTCGCGCGCCCCGTGGCCTGCGAGTAGGCCGGAAGACGACCAGATGACGGCGGCCGCACCCGGTACGGCGGACTCCGGCGCCGGTACCGACGCGGGTACCAGCGAGGACCTGCTCACCGAGACCTACCAGGCGCACTACCGCTCGCTGCTGCGGCTCGCCGCGCTGCTCCTGGACGACCTGTCGACCTGCGAGGACGTCGTGCAGGAGGCGTTCATCCGGGTGCACGCCGCCCGGCGCCGGGTGCGCGAGCCCGAGAAGACCCTGGCCTACCTGCGGCAGACGGTCGTCAACCTGTCCCGCTCCACGCTGCGCCGACGGATCCTCGGGCTCAGACTGCTGCAGAAGCCCATGCCTGACATGGCCAGTGCAGAAGAAGGTGCCTACGATGCCCTGGAGCGCGACCAGTTGAAGGCCGCGCTGCGTGGTCTGCAACGCCGTCAGCGGGAGGTTCTGGTGCTGCGTTACTTCGTGGACATGACGGAGGCGCAGGTCGCCGAGACCCTCGGCATCTCGCTCGGCTCGGTGAAGGCCTACGGATCGCGCGGACTCGCCGCCCTCCGCACCCAGATGGAGGCCGGTCATGGCTGAGGCTGAGGCTGACGCCTTCGGACGGCGGGGCCCGGACGGCGTTCCGGACGGCGTTCCGGGCGGTGCTCCGGGCGGCGGCCCCCCGCGGCCGGGAGCCCCGGACGTCTCCGAGACCTCGGCCGCCCCGGACGCTTCGGATGCCTCGGAGCTCTCCGGGCTCTCCACGCTGACGACCGACGAACGGGTCGTCCGGGAGCTCATGCACCACGCCGTCGCCGGGATCCAGCCCACACCCGGCGGACTGCCCCGGATCCGGCGGGCCGTACCCCGCCGGCGCGCCGCCCGGCGCGGAGCCTGGACCGGCGCCGCCGCACTCGCGCTGGCCGTCGCCGTCGTCCTCCCGGTGCTGCACGAGGGGGAGCACCTCGGACTCTCCGGCGGCCCCGGCTCGGCCGCCGCCAAGAGCCCCGCCGCCACGGCCCCCAGCGGCACCGCCATCGGCACCAGCGGCCCCGGCAGCGCCCCGCCCGTGGGCCAGAGCGGCACCGCGGAGACCTCGCCGACCGCCGGTCCGTCCACCACCCCGCACACCCCCGGCGGCGGGACCACCCGCGCCGACGGCACCGTCGCACCCACCGGGACCTCCGGAACCGGCGACGGCGGCATCATCCCGCTCTGCACCCGGACCGACCTCGGCGACGGCATCGCCAAGGTCGGCACGGCCGACGCGACCGGACGCATCTACGGCTCGTTCACCGTCTACAACCTCTCCGGGCACAGCTGCCGCGTCGGCGGCCCGGGCGCGGTGGCCGTCACCGGGGTCAGCGGCGGCGACCGCAACCGGGTCCGCACCGCCGACCACGCCCCGGGCGACCCGGCCGGCGGCCTGACCGCGATGGACGCGGAGCCGCCGGTGCTCGCGCCACTGGCCGGGTACCGGGTGTCCTTCGCCTGGGTCCCCGACCAGAGCTGCACCGGCACCGGCGGCCCCACCAGCGCGCCGACCGGCTCCAACCAGGTCTCCCTGACCTCCCAGGCCCCCGCGGCCTCGGGCGTCCCGGCCTCCGGCGCCGCCGGAGCCCCCAGCGCCAACGCCCAGGCCACCTCGTCGCCCTCGGCGGGCCCCACCTCGGCCCCCAGTCCCACCGCCACCCCGACCGCCAGCCCCACCACCCCGCCACCCACCGCCACCATCGCCCACACCCCCGCCCCCGGCAGCCCCACGGCGGCCACCGCGACCCTGCCGGTGACGTGCAGCGGGACGCTGTACCGGGGTGGGGTGCAGGCGGTGGGCGGCGGTTCGGCGCCGCAGCCGTCGGGTTCACCCTCGGCGGGGTGAGGGCGAACCCGATTCGGTGAGGGGGGCCGTCCTCGGCGCGCTCAGGGCCCGGTACCGGCCCCTGGGGATCGGGCGGGTGTGAGGAATGGTTACCGTGGGGGGTGTGTACCGGTTCCTCCTGACTCCGCGCTGGCTGAGCGGCACCGCTGTGGCCGTGGCGGCCGTGGCGGTGTGCATGTGGCTGGGCTCCTGGCAGCTCGGCCGGTTCGAGGACCGGGTGTCCACGCACCAGGAGACCCAGAAGGCGATCACCGCTTCGGGTGACCTCCGGCCGATCGACGCGCTGCTCGGCCCGGCGACCCCGCAGGTGACCACCGAGACGGTCGGCAAGCCCGTCACGGTGACCGGCAGCTACGACACCGAGCACCAGCTCCTGGTGCCCAACCGGATCGTGGACGGCAAGCAGGGCTACTACGTGCTCACCCCGCTGCGCACCGCCGACGGGCACGCCGTCGCCGTCGTACGCGGCTGGGTGCCCGGGGCGCCCGCGGGGACGGCCGCCGGTCCGGTGCCCGGCGGGCTCGTGCCGGAGGGGCAGGTGACGGTCACCGGGCGGCTGCAGGCCAACGAGGCCGTGGGCACCAACGGCGCGGTGGCCGGCGGGCTGCCGGCCGGGCAGCTCGGCATGATCAACCGGGCCTCGCTGCTGAACGTGCTGGAGTACGACGGCTGGTACGACGGCTGGGTCGCCGCCGACGACGCCCCCGCCGGGCTGACCTCCGTACCGACCGTGCAGCCGCAGGGCGGGGACGGGCTGACCCTGCGCGCCTTCCAGAACCTGGGCTACACCCTGGAGTGGTTCGTCTTCGGGGGCTTCGTCGTCTTCATGTGGTTCCGCCTGGTGCGCCGCGAGGCGGAGGCGGAGCAGGACCGGGCCCTGGGACTGGACCCGGTCCTGGACTGACCGACGGGCGATCGACGGGGCTTGGGTCGTCTCAGCGCTTGGTCGGCACCGGGCCCGGAACCGGCGCCCCGGCGGTCGGCTTGACCGGCGGCAGGGCCGGCGGCGTCGGCGTCGGGACCGGCAGCGTCGAGGTCGGGACCGGCGGCTGGGCCGGCGGCGTCGAACCGGCGGGCGCCGGTGTCGGGTCGCCGGAACAGTGGCTGTGACTGCCGCTGCCGTTGCGGTCGTCCGAGTCGTAGTGGTCGATGTGGTGGTGCACGGTGCGGCCGGTCTTCGAGCCCTTGGACCCGGAGCCCTTCGAGCCGGACGAGCCCGATGAGCCGGATGATCCCGACGAGCCCTTCGAACCGCTCGACCCCTTCGAGCCCTTGGCGAGCTGGACGGTGCCGTCCCCGTCCGTCGGCTCGTACGCCGCCGGCACGACCGAGGCGCCGGCCTGCCTGTCGGCGCCCGGCTGGACCGCGCTCGCCCGGGTGGCTGTGGCGAGCGGGACCGCGGGGACCGCCGGGGCGCTGGTGGGCGCGCCCGGTACGGCCGGCTTGGCGGCCGTCGGGGTCGGTGCCGGCGGGCCCGCCGGGGGCGGGCAGGAGGCGTTGTCGCCGTGCGAGCCGGAGCAGCCGGTGAGCACCAGGGCCCCGGCCACCACCGCGCCCGCGAGCATCAGCACCCGTCTCACTCGGACTCCCCGTTCCCGTTCCCGTCGCCGACGGTGCCGGCCGCGGTCCCGCCGGAGGCCCCGTCCAGGTGCCGCCGGACGAAGTCGAGCTCCAGCCGCAGCTGCTTGATCCGCTCCTCCACGACCAGCGACCCGTGCCCGGCGTCGTATCGGTACACCTCGTGCGGCTTGCCGAGCTGCTCCAGCCGCTCGACGTAGTTCTCGATCTGCCGGATCGGGCAGCGCGGGTCGTTGACCCCGGCGCTGATGTACACCGGCACCCGCACGCGGTCGACGTAGGTCAGCGGCGAGGAGGCGGTGAAACGGTCCGGGACCTCCTCCGGGGTGCCGCCGAAGAGCGTGCGGTCCAGCGACTTGAGCGCCTCCATCTCGTCGGCGTACGCGGTGTGGTAGTCCGCGACCGGTACGGCGGCGACGCCGAGCGCCCAGGCGTCTGGCTGCACGCCGAGGCCGAGCAGGGTCAGGTAGCCGCCCCAGCTGCCGCCGGTGAGCACCAGCCGGCGCGGGTCGGCGAGGCCGCTGGCGACCGCCCACTCCCGCACCGCCGCGATGTCCTCCAGCTCGATCAGGCCGACCCGCTCGTGCAGGGCGTCGGTCCAGGCCTGGCCGTAGCCGGTCGAGCCGCGGTAGTTGACCCGGACCACCGCGAAGCCGTGGTCCAGCCAGGCGGCCGGGCCGGCGGCGAAGGAGTCGCTGTCGTGGTGGGTCGGGCCGCCGTGGACCTCGAACAGGGTCGGGAACGGGCCGTCCTCGGGGGAGCTCCCCGGCGGCCGCTGCACGAGGGCGTGCACCCGCCCGCCGGGCCCGTCCACCCAGACGTCCTCGACGGGCACCGAACCCGGCGGCACCGGGCCGGGCGCCCGCAGCACGACCGTCCCGGCGGTGGAGCGGACCGCGGCCGGCTCGGCGGCGGAGGACCACAGGTACTCCACGGTGCCGTCCGGACGGGCGGTGGCGCCGCTGACCGTGCCGCGCGGGGTCTCCAGTCGGGTCAGCCGGCCGTCGGCCAGGGAGTACGAGAACAGCTCGCTGCGCGCCTCGTACTCGTGCTCGACCAGCAGGGCCTCGGCGCCCGGTCGCCACTGCGCGGAAACGTCGCCGGGCAGCTCGCGGCCCTGCTCGTCGCGCAGCGTCAGCGCGGTCTCGGCACCGGTGACGACGTCCCAGATCATCGGCTCCCAGCGGCCGGTGCGCTGGTGGGCGACCAGCAGCCGGGTGTCGCCCTCGACCGGGGCGAAGCCGAGGCAGGCGACGCCGCGCGGCTCGTCCCGGCCGGTGACCTCGTCCAGCTCGGCGACGGTCTCGACGGTGACGGTGCCGGGCGTGCCGGTCGCGGCGGTGCCGCTGTGGGCGGTCCCGGCGGCCGGGATGCGCACGATCCGGATCGCGGAGTGCATCGCGTCGCCGTGCTCGGTGTGGTCGACGGCGAGCAGGGTGCCGTCGTGGCTGAGGTCGCCGACGCCGCCGTACTCCGCGTGCCGGTAGATCTCGACCGGCTCGGCGTCGCCGGGGCGGCGCAGGTGCAGGGTGGTGCCGTCCTCGTCGGTCGAGCGGCCGACGACCACGGTGCCGTCGCGGCCCAGGGCCAGACCGGCCGAGTAGGAGGGGGCGAGGCCGGGCACGGCCTCCTCGTCCGGGCCGCCCGCGAACGGCTGACGGCGCCAGACACCGAACTCGTCGCCGTCGTGGTCGTCGAACCACCAGATCCAGGCGCCGTCAGGGGACAGCTCGGCGTCGGTCGTGCCGTTCGGACGGTCGGTGACCTGGCGGTGGGCGCCGGTGGCGCGGTCCCAGGCGTAGACCTCGTAGGTGCCGGTCGCGTTGGACACGTACAGCGCCCGGTCGGGGGCGTCCTCGGCCCAGTCGGGCAGCCACACCCTGGCCGCCCTGAACCGCTGCTCCCACGCCGGTACGGCGCTCTTCTCCTCGCTCATCCGGCCATCCAACCCGATCGGGGGGAGGGAAGGGAACGGGCGGGTGGGCTTGAGGCCACCCGCCCGGTGGTTCGGGGGTGTTCGGGGGTGTGCGCGGAGGGGGCGAGCCGGTCCGTGGTGGGTCGGTTCGTGTTCGATCGGACCTTGCCCGGAGGGTCGGCCCCTGTTGGGAGGTCGGCCCCTGCTCGGAGGGTCGGCCCCTGTTGGGAGGGTCAGCCGGTGCGGGGCAGCAACCGGACCAGGGCCACGAGCACCAGCTCCAGGGCCGCCAGTACCAGGACGCTGTGGCCGAAGGCGGCGGTCGGGCCGTCGGCGCCGTAGTACACCAGGCCGATCAGCGCGATCCCGAGCGCCCCGCCGACCTGCTGCACGGTGGACACCACCCCGGCGGCGGAGCCGGCCAGCCGCGGCTCGACGCCCGCCAGGACGACCGAGGTGACCGGGGCGATCACCAGGCCCATGCCGAGGCCGTCGACGAACAGCCCGGGGGCCAGCCACCAGACGCTGCCGTCCGCGGCGTCGAACGCGGCGACGGCGAGCAGGACCAGTCCGGCGGCCATCAGCAGCCCGCCGGCCGTGATCGTGCGACGACCGCCGAGCCGGGCGGTGACCCGGTGGGTGGTGTTGGAGGTGATCAGGTAGCCGAGGCCGATCGCGGTGAAGACCAGCCCGGCGCCCAGCGCGTCCAGGCCGCGGCCGAACTGCAGGTGCAGGGCGAGCACCAGGAAGAAGGAGCCCTGGCCGAGCCAGAAGGCGAGTTGGGCGAGCACACCGGCGCTGAAGGCGCGGTCGCGGAAGAGGCGGGTGTCGATCAGCGGGGTGGCGGTGGCGGTGGCGGTGCTGGCGGTGGTGTCGAGCGTGGCGGCGGTGTCGAGCGTGGCGTGGGTGGCGTGGGTGGCACGGTGCTGGTGTACGGCGAAGGCGGCGAGCAGGACGGCCGCGGCGCCGAGGCAGCACACCGTCCACAGCGGCCAGCCCAGTTGGGGGCCCTGGATCAGCGGCAGCACCAGGGCGGTCAGCCCGGTCGTGACCAGCAGCACGCCGACCGGGTCCAGACCGGGCCGCCGCGGGGCGCGGGACTCCGGCAGGCAGCGGCGGACCATCGCGAGGGCGGCCAGGCCGATCGGCAGGTTGATCAGGAAGCAGCTGCGCCAGCCGAGGCCGAACAGGTCCGCCCGGATCAGCAGTCCGCCGATCAGCTGGCCGAACACCGCGCCCACGCCCATCGTCAGCCCGTACCGGGCGAAGGCCCGCGCCTGCTCCGTGCCGCCGAACGCCGTCCGCAGGATCGCCAGCACCTGCGGGCCCATCAGCGCCGCCGCCAGCCCCTGCACCACCCGGGCGCCGACCAGCGTGGCGGCGGTGGGAGCCAGGCCGCACCCGGCGGAGGCGAGGGTGAACAGGGCCAGGCCGAGGCCGAACACCCGGCGGCGGCCGTAGCGGTCACCCAGGCGGCCGGCGGTGACCAGGCCGGCCGCGAGGGCCAGGCTGAAGCCGGCCATCACCCACTGGACGGCGGCCGGGCCGGCGCCGAGGTCGCCCTGGAGGGAGGGGAGGGCGACGTTGACGACGAAGACGTCGAGGGCGGTCATGAAGGTGGCGGTCAGGACGACCGGCAGCAGGCCCCTGGGGGCAGGCGCCGTCCTTCCGGAAGCGGCTGATGGGGCCGGGGCCGGCGTTGGTGTCGGCCGCCGGGCGTTCAGGGCGGTGCTCATCTCGGGCTCTCCTCAGGGCGGTCGGGTGCCCGGGCGACGGGCGGGGGTGGGGAGGGGACGGGCGGGAGTGGGGGCGGGCCGGGGAAGCGGCCCGCCCCCGGGTGCCTGGTCGGCGGCGCCGGGCTCAGGCGCCCGGCACGAGGTCCAGGAAGCCGTACACCGCTCCGATCCGCCCCTCCGGCGTGGCCGTCAGCACGTCGAAGCCGATCACCACCGGCTCCGCGCCGGCCGGGCCGAGGTTCCAGGTGAAGCGGGCGATGTCGTGGTGCGCGTCCACCGGGCCGAGGGTGAACTCCAGCCCCGGGAACTGGGCCTGGGCCGCGCCGATCAGCGCGTCGATCGCGTCCCGGCCGACCACGGAGGCCAGCGGGTCGGTGTAGCGGCCGTCCTCGGCCCACGCCTCGTCGATCAGCTTCCGGCGGGCCGCCGGGTCGGTCTCGTTCCACACCGCGATGTAGCGCTCGGCGAGCTGCTGCAGGGCGGCGGTGGTGATCTCGGTCATCGTCATCTCCCGTGTTCCAGTGGGTTGTTGTCCCGGTCGTTCCCGGTGCTCACCACGGTAGGGACGGGCGGGCGGCGGCGAATCCGTCACGTATAGGCATGGGGGTACGTAGGTACGGGCGGGGCGCCGCCACCCGGGTGGCCGAGGCGCCGCCACCCGTACGGTCGGGGTTTCCCGCTGGGGTGGGCGGGGGCCGGGTGGGTAGGGTCGGGGCATGCTGTACGGGAGGGACAACGAACAGGCCGCCGTGGACGGGCTGTTGGACGCGGCGCGGGCCGGCCGCAGCGGCGTCCTGCTGCTCCGGGGCGAGGCCGGCATCGGCAAGACCGCCCTGCTGGACGACGCCGTCGCGCGGGCGGGGGAGACGTTCCGGGTGATCCGGGCGGCGGGCGTCGAGTACGAGGCCGAGCTGCCGTACGCCGGGCTGAGCGTGCTGCTCGCGCCCGGCCTGGACCGGCTGGACGCCCTGCCGGGGCCGCAGCGACGCGCCCTGGAGGCGGCGTTCGGGCTGGCCGACGGCGGCCCGTCCGGCGGCGAGGGGGGCAGTGGTGACCGGCTGCTGGTCGGGCTCGCCACGCTCGCCCTGCTCGCCGAACTCGCCGCCGATCAGCCGCTGTTGTGCGTCCTGGACGACGTGCAGTGGCTGGACCGGGCCTCGCTGGACGCGCTGCTGCTGGCCGCCCGGCGCCTCCAGGCCGAAGGGGTGGCCCTGCTGCTCGCCTCCCGTACCGGCGGCGGCCCCGGCGGTGGCCCCGGCGGTGGCCCCGGCGTGGGCGCGTCAGCGGGTGGGTCGCCCGAGCGCGGACTCGGCCTCCCCGAGCTGGAGGTGACCGCCCTCGCCGAGGCCGACGCCGCCCGGCTGCTGGCCCGGCGGACCGGCCCCGAGCTGCCCGCCGCCGTCCGCGACCGGCTGCTCGCCGAAGCCGCCGGCAACCCGCTCGCGCTCACCGAACTCCCCGTCGCCGCCGGGCCGCAGGCGCACGCCCCCGGCGGCCTGCCGCTCACCAGCAGACTGCTGATCGCCTTCCACGGCCAGGTCACCGGCCTGCCCGCGGCCACCCAGACGCTGCTCCTGGTCGCCGCCGCCGAGGAGCGCGGCGAACTCGACGTCGTCCTGCCCGCGGCGGCCACGCTCGGCGTCACCGCCGAACACCTCGCCCCCGCCGAGGAATCGGGCCTGGTGACCGTCACCGTCGACCGCCGGATCACCTTCCGGCACCCGTTGTTGCGCTCCGCCATCCTGCAACGGGCACCGCACCACCAGAAGCTGGCCGTCCACCGGGCCGTGGCCGCGGTGCTGCCCGACGGCGACCGCCGCACCTGGCACCTCGCCCTCGCCGCCACCGCCCCCGACACCGACCTCGCCGACGCGCTCGAACGCGCCGCCGTCCGCGCCGAACGCCACGGCGGCCACGGCGGCGCCGCCGCGTACGAGCGCGCCGCCCGGCTCACCCCCGACCGCGACGCCGCCACCCGCCGGCTCGTCCTGGCCGCCGAAGCCGCCACCGAGGAAGGCGAGTTGGTCCGCGCCGAGACGCTCGCCGACGAGGCCGCGGCCCGTACCGACGACGTCCTGGCGCACGCCCTGCTCGACCAGGTCCGGGCCACCGCGCACTTCTGGCGCGGCTCCTACCCGACCGCCTACCGGCTGCTGCTCGACGCCGCCGGCACCGGCATCGACCCCTCGTACGCCGCCCGGATGCTGTTCCAGGCCTTCCACACCGCCTGGTACGCGGGCGAGGAACCGGTGATCGCCGTCCTCGACCGCCTCGCCGCCCTCCCGCTGGCCGACGGCGACCCCCTCGCCCCGCTCGCCCGCCACCTGCCCGCCGCCGTCCTCCCCGCCCTCGGCCGGCCCGCCGCGCCGCTGCCGCCCGTCCGGGAGACCGCCGACGCCGCCCGCCGGGCCGGTGCCGAGAGCCCGGTCGACCTGGTCCAGCTGTGCGGTGCCACCCTCATCCTCGGCCGCGACGAGGAAACCGCCGAACTCGGCGGCGAACTCGTCGCCGAAGCCCGCGCCAAGGGCACCGTCGGCGTGATGCCCACCCTGCAGTTCTTCCTCGCCGAAGCCGAGCTCTTCCACGGCCGCCACCGCGACGCCGAACTCACCGCCACCGAGGCCCTCGCACTGGCCCGCGACACCGGCCAGCACCAGTGGGTCAGCCAACTCACCGCGCTGCTCGCCTACGTGGCCGCACTCGACGGCCGCACCGACCGGTGCGCCGAACTCGCCGCCACCGCCCTCGCCACCACCGGCCCGCAGACCGCCGCCACCGCCGCCGGCCTCCCCTGGGCGCACTGGGCACTCGCCCTGCTCGACCTCGGCCAGGGCCGCGCCGGCGACGCCGCCGACCGCCTGCACACCCTCACCACCGGCCCGCACCGGCACCACGTCAGCGCCACCCGCGCCGTCCCCGACCTCGTCGAAGCCGCCGTCCGCCTCGGCACCCCCGACCGCGCCGCCGAACCCTACGAGCGCTTCGCCCGCTGGGCCGCCGCCGCCGACCGCCCCTGGGCCGAAGCCCTCCGCCTGCGCTGCCAAGCCCTGCTCGGCCCCGACGAACTCGCCGAAGCCGCCTACCGTGCCGCCCTCGACCTGCACGAACCCGGCCACCGCCCCTTCGAACAGGCCCGCACCGCCCTCCTCTACGGCGAATGGCTGCGCCGCACCCGCCGCCGCACCGACGCCCGCCCCCACCTGCGCGCCGCCCTGGAAGCCTTCGACCGCCTCGCCGCCCACCCCTGGGCCGCCCGCGCCCGCACCGAACTCTCCGCCACCGGCACCCCCGCCCCCACCCCCTCCGGCACCGCCCCCTCCCCCCACTCCTCCCTCACCCCCCAGGAACTCCAGATCGCCCGCCTCGCCGCCCGGGGCCTCACCAACCGCGACATCGCCGCCCAGCTCTTCCTCAGCCCCCGCACCGTCGCCCACCACCTCTACAAGGCCTACCCGAAGCTCGACATCACCTCCCGCACCGAACTCCCCACCACCCTCTGAGCCCGGCTCGCCCGCCGGGGTTCAGCCCGCTGTCGGCGGTGCGGGCGATCGCGACGGGAGCAGTGGTCCGATCGGGTGCCGAGTGGGCCGAGCGTGCCGCGTCACAGCAGCGGAGGGGGCATCGGCGACGGCCCAGGCTGAGGCTCAGTCACTCAGCCGGGCACGCACAACGACAGAGGGCCTGCCGGATTTCTCCGGCAGGCCCTCTGCACTGGGTCGGGGTGGCGGGATTTGAACCCACGGCCTCTTCGTCCCGAAGTAGGCCCTGGAAGGTCGCCGACCAGGCGAGAAATGCAAACGCGCAGGTCGGGGCGTCGGTACGTGTTGGTCTATGTCGGTGCCTGGCCGTCGAGATTCCAAGATCTTCTCCAGGATTTCTCCAGAGGCCGGAACCCCATGCTCGGACGACTACTGCCGCCGACCGAGCGTGGGCAGGCCGCCAGCTACCGTTCGGACACTATGCCCCGACGGGTCGCCGACGATCGGGGTGGAGTGGCGCCGTTCGGCGCGGCGCAGATCTTCATTTGCCTTCCTGCGCGATCGACGTTCCCGAGATCTCCGCTTCAGCTCTGCCTCTGCCGCACGCGGGTCATCGAGCCCGGTCATAAGGCGCGCGGCCGTACGTGCCCGCGTGAGAAGTGCGGCCAGCGGCTCACTGTCGGTCGGCAGGTCGACGCTCGTTGGGTTCACGCCCTCGACCTGCTGAAGAGAGATGTTGAAGCGACCATCGGCATCGGTCCATGCCCAAACCCTGATCCGCGGCCAGTTGGGATCCGTCTCCGTCTCCGCCATGACGCTATGGTGCAGGGCCACGACCAGCTTGGGAACGGCGCGTAGATTTACAGGCCGCTGACCAGGCACGTTCTGACCAGGCAACTCTTGATCGCGGACCGGATCTGGTCCGCCACTGGTCCGGATCATGGTCTCGGCGACCCGGACCAACCCCCATCTCGTGAGCACCCGAAGGCCGGTGTCTGGCAGCGATCCGCTGCCAGACACCGGCCTTTTGTGTTCCTGCTCACAGGCCGGGTCGCCTGCTGCGGGGCGTCGCGTGCCCGTCGCGCCGTCGGTAGGGTCGCCGCCATGGGCAGGCTCGTTCTCATGGACCTCGACGACACGTTGATCAACCGGCGCGATGCGGTGACCGCGTGGGCTGCGGACTTCAGCGTCGCTCGGCGTCTGGCGCCAGCGGCCGCCCAGAGGTTGACCGATGCGCTACGGGACCGGGCACTGCCGGAAACCTTCGAGGCGTTGCGCACAACCCTCGGTCCGGCCGAGTCCGCGGCAGAACTGTGGGACGCCTACGTGGTCGGGCTGGCCGCGAAGGTCACGTGCGCCCCGGAGATCCTGGTCCGCCTCGACCTGCTCCGGGCCGCCGGGTGGACGGTGGGCGTGTTGACCAACGGCGCGACGGACATTCAGCGGGCCAAGCTCACCGCGGCAGGCATCGTGAACCACGTGGATGCGGTGTGCATCTCCGAGGAAGCCGGCGCCCGCAAGCCAGACCCCGAAGCCTTCCGGACGGCTGCCTCGCGCTGCGGCTTCGAGCCTCCTGCCGCTGCCTGGATGGTCGGAGACAACCCGGTGACGGACATCGCCGGGGCCAGTGCCGCCGGGCTGCGAACGGTCTGGGTCTCGGCGGGCGCCGCCTGGGCCACGCCCGGACTCACCCCCGACCACATCGCGCCCACCGTCGCCGATGCGGCGGACTTTCTGCTCGGACTCCCGGAGAATCCACGATGACCATCAAGCCGATCGTCGGCATCGTCCACCCCGGAAGCATGGGTGCTGCGGTGGCCGCTTGCGCACGGCCGAACGCCGCACGGGTGCTTTGGTGCCCGACCGGCCGCAGTGCGGCCACCACGGCCCGGGCTGAGCAGGCCGAGCTGGAGCCCGTCAGTAGTCTGGACGAGCTGGTGGAGCAGGCACACGTCATCCTCAGCCTCTGCCCGCCGGCCGCTGCCGAGCAGGTGGCGCATTCCGTCGCCGAGCGTCGGTACGCCGGCGTCTACATGGAGGCCAATGCCATCAACCCTGAACGGATGGCTCGCATCGCCGAGCTGCTGGGCAAGTCCGCCCAAGCTGTGGTTGATGGCGCGGTCATCGGATCCCCGCCCATCGGTGGGAAGCGGACCCGGTTGTACCTTTCCGGCCCGTCCGACGCCGTCTCGTTGACGCAAGGACTGTTTGCCGGAAGCGCGGTGGCAACTCCCCTTCTAGGGACGGAGATCGGGCAGGCATCAGCTCTGAAGCTGGCGTACAGCTCGTACCAGAAGGCGTCCCGCGTGCTCGCGGCAATTGCCTTCGGCGCGGCACGTGCTCACGGCGTGGACGACGCGCTGCTCGATGTCGCCGGCAAGCGGCAGGGCAGCTACCTGGTGGAGACCGAGTACATCGCCAAGACCGCTGCCCGAGCATGGCGTTGGGGCCCTGAGATGGACGAGGCTGCCGACATGCTGTCCGCCATTGGGCTGCCTGACGAGGTGCTACGTGCCGTATCGCAGACTCTCGCCCGGTGGGAGGACAGCAAAGACCTCGCCGAGCTGACACCCGACGAGGCCCTTGACCGTCTTACCCGCCCGTAGGAGCTGTCGTCCCGGCCGCTACCGGCCACCGCCCGAGAGAAGTGCATCGATCAGCCGGGCAGCCTCCGCCGGGTCCACTGCGCTGGTGTCCACCGACAGATCCCACGCCTGGTCAGGGTGCGCCTCAACATCGGCCTGAGTCGCGTCCCAGGCACTCAGGCGAGCCTCGGTGTCCTGGTCCCCCCGGCCAGCCGAGCGGGCTGCGGTCACCTCTCGTCCGCACCAGAGGAGTACGACGGCCCAGTCCGCCGGATAGCCGCCGACCAGGGCAGCGATGCCGTCGATCTGGCCCAGGTGCACGATCGGAGTCCCACCCCCGAACGCGGCATCCATGCCTGGGCGGTCGATGACGTAGGTGTTCCCGTACCGGCGGTTCTGGTAGATGACGTCACCCGCCGACTCCAGCTCGGCCAGCTGCCCGGGAGTGCCCATTCGGTACCCCTCAGACTTCCCGGCGCCGACCTTGAGCCTGGAGAACAGCCGGTAGTCCCCGACCTCTTGGAGCGCCCGCGTCACCGTGTCTTTCCCGGCTGCCGGCGGCCCGTAGAGGATGAGGCCCCGGGCGGTCACAGCCCGCCCCCGCTCAAAGCGTCGCGCGCCTGGTCGGCGGCGGCGACGGCCGCGCCGAGGCGGTTGTCCACGACGAAGTGGGGACCAGCCGGCCTGAGCTTCAGATCGACCGTGGCCAGGTAGTCCTCCCACGCCTCCATCTTCCACATGTCCCGCGCCGCACCCCGGAACTCGATGTACTCCCTCATCGACTCGGGGTCACATTCCACCCAGATCGCCGCCACGGCGACCCGCTTCGCCTTGCACCGGTTGTAGAAGCGCTGCATCCAGTCCGCTTGCGAGAACTCCGCGAGGAACGGCGCGTCGAGAATTACGGAGGTCCCGCAATTCAGGTTGTCCCACGCGGCCTCCATGAGGCAGCGGTATTCGAGCGGCCTCACCTTCTCGCGGTAGAGGTCGGAACTCCGGTCGTTTGCCTCTCCACCAAGGGCCAGCAGAAGCTGATCGACCAGCGGCCGGGTCAGCGAATCCTTGTCGAGGATTGGCCACCCCGTGAGGCGGCCGAGGAATTTGGCGTACTCGGACTTTCCGGAACCGGCGTAGCCGCCAACCAGAAGAACGACCGGACCGGCGTCATCACCAGCTGCCCGGCGCCTCCACTCATCCACGATGCGGCTGCGGAACGCGTCGGCGTCGACCCCATCCGCACCCTCGCGCAAGTTGCCGAGAGCCTCACGGATGGTCTCGGCCAGGTCGGGGACAGTCTCTGTTGAACGCTGGTTGGGCACCGTAGCGACCTCTCCGGGGAGGGCCCGGCGGAAACCCAGCTCCGCCTCATTCAGGCGGTAGAGAATGCAGTAGGCCCGGCGATAGTCGGGGCGCGGGAATGCTGTTCCCTTCTCGTGTGCCCAGACCGTCTGAAAGTTGGCCGCAAGGCTGAACTTGTGCCGCTCGCCGATTTCCCGCAGCTTCTCCCCGACTTCCTCAAGGGTCAGGCCGTGGGACTCCCTGACCTCTTTGAGAAATGCCGGATTCCAATCTGGGCGCTGCCGAGCCATATTCCCCTCCTAGGAAACTGCTCGTGCCGCGAGTGTAGCGGCTCGTTGAGTCACCTGAAAATCGCGATAGAAGTCGTGATACTACTCGTGTAAATATGTGCAACCGAATACCGGTAAGGCTCCGTGATACCGATTCCTCGACGGCAGGTGTGAACTGAGATCAGTCCGCACCACCGAGGAGGTAGCAATGCGGAGCCAAGCGCCCCGATATGCAGAGAGGGGACCGCAGCGAACCCGCGATCCCCTGATCCCCCCGCCCAGCCATCACTTGGCCTCAAGCTCCGCCACCCGCGCAGCTAGCGCGCGGAGCTCATCTCGAACCTCCGCCAGCTCCTGTCGCAGCTGGCCGGCCTCGCCCGCCGCCGCGGCTGCCTTGACCGCCGCGTCTGGCGCCAAGAACGCCGCCTTGCCCTGGTGGCTCACCACCAGACCAATCTCCTTCAGGTGCGTTACGGCCCTGCGAGCAACCGTCACCGTCACCTCGTACTGCGTCTGGAGCGCCGCCAGCGACGGGATCCGCCCGCTGGCAGCGAACTCCCCGGCAGCGATTCGCACGCAAAGGTCGTCCGCCACCTGCCGGTAGGCGGGCTTCTCTCCGGTCCACTCGACCATCAACTCTCCACATCCCTCTGCGTCTGTGCCTCATAGTGCCGCACGCTCCGGCCGGAACCAATGCTTCCGCATGACACCGGGCCGATGGACTTGCCAACTCTGACCTCTCTGCCTCACAGTTGAACTGTGCGACAGAGAGAACAAAGCTCTCAGGTCGCGCTATTCCAGCACGTCAACGTGCTGATCCCACCTGCGCTCCACCTGACGATTCAGGAGGTTTCGCCATGCTCGCCACTTCCCGCATGTCCACCACCCCGACCGTGACCGGCCGTTCCTACGCCCGCCGTGTGGCGTCGCTGACCAGCCGCTCCTGCCGGATTTCGGCGGGCGCGTGGGTGGCGGAGGCTCAGGGTGACGAGCGTCGCCGTCGCGCTGCGGTCTGCCGCCTCGGTCGGCTGACCGGGAAGCGGGCGCCGCGGTGGAGTGGCGAGATCGGCGTGCAGGACTGGCGAACGATCCTGGCGGCCGGCGCGGATGTCTTGGCCGAGGCCGGGGCGGCACCTCAGGTCGCCGCCGAGGAGGAGCCCGCCAAGTGCACCGAGTGCGGGACGAAGCTGAACCGCGCGAACCGCAGCGCCGTCTGCGGCCCGTGCCAGGCCTCCACCACCACCGAGCCGGTCGATGCGCCCGCCAAGAACCGGCACGCCAAGCCGGACATGAAGCACCTGAACGACACGGCCCGGGAGTTCGCCCGGGTCTCCACCAGGAGCAAGGACGACCGCGTGGTCGACCGGACCCGCAACGGGCGCGTCGAGGCCCTGGTGAACGAGTTGTTGGCCGCCCGCCCGGCGGGCGCGCTGGACCTGGTCGGCGAGGACGAGCGCGAGCTGGTCGAGACGTGGAGCCCGTTCCGCAACGGCCCGCGCCACATCGTCCGGTGCGCCGACGGCTCCCGCCGCTACGGCAACGGCGAGCTGGTCCCGGAGCACTAACCCCCAGCTCAACCCATCTACTGCCCTGAGCGGTGGGCGGCTCCCGTGTCCTTGGCCGGAAGAGGAGCCGCCCCCGCTGGGCCCACCCACCAACTGGAAGAGGTAGACCCGTGAAGTCGATTGTTGCAGGTCAACGGGCCGTTTCGGCCCTGGAGTTCGCTGAGCTGGCGCTCGGCGTCGACAACGAGCCGTTCGGGGCGCTGTTCGGCGGCGTGGCCGGCGAGAGCGTGACCGAGTACCAGGCCCGTACCGACGTCGCCCGGGAGGTGCTGGCGGAGCTGTGGGAGACGGACCCGGAGTCCGCCGAGATCGCGGCCGAGCTGCTGAAGACCGCCCCCGTCCCGCTCCACCGCCCGCGCCCCGCCGGTCGCCGATTCCGCTCGGGGGCCGCGGCATGAGCCTCTACGACTGGGTCATGCGAGCCACCGACAACCCGATGGCCGTGCACAAGGTCAGCTCCGCCGCCCAGGTCGGCGCACGTGTGGCGACCGACCACGGCTACCCGCAGTTGGCCACCGCTGCGGCGGCCGGGGCCGCGCTGTTCACGGCCGTGAACACCGTGATGCACGCGCCGTCGGCCGCCCCGGTGGAGTACGCCGGCTTCACCACCGACGGCGAGCAGCCGAAGCGGAGGTGGCTGCGGTGAGCGGGCTGAACGACTACCGCGCCGAACGCCGGGCCGACCGGCAGGCCGAGCGGGCCGACACCCGTGCGGACCGGCGGGAGGAACGCGAGCAGGCCCGGCTGGACGCCGAGGCGGCCCGCCAGCGGCGCGATGCCGACCGGCGCGCCGTCGAGCAGGGCAAGGACCGGCGCCGGGCGGCGCGGGCCGCGCGGTTCGGCCGGGTGACCGGCTGGGTGTCGGCGAATCCGGCGCGGGCGTTCGTCCGGCTGGTGCAGGCGTGCTCGATCGTGCCGGCCGTCGTGTCGCAGGTGGCCGCGCTCGACGGCGCGGACGTAGCGCTGCTGCTCGCGGTGCTGCTAGCCGCGATGCTGGAAGGCGGCGCGTGGGCGCTGGTCGCCATGGGCGCACAGGCCGAGGGCGAGCGCTCCACCCACACCTACCGCCTCGGCGCGTGGGCCGCCGGCGCCATTGCCGCCGGGATCAACTTCGCCCACGGCTGGCAGCAGTACCCGGACCACCGGTGGGTGGCATTCGTGCTGGCACTGTCCAGCATCGGCGCCGTGTGGCTGACCGACCTGCAGACCCACGGCGGCCACGGCCCGACCACCGCCGAGAAGAAGCAGTCGAAGGAGCGGACCGAGCACGCCCGCCGCCGCGCCGCCCACCACCCGAAGGTGCGGGAGGTCGCGGACCGGCTGCTGTCCGCCGCCGCCTACGGTGCGTTGTCGGCCGATGAGGCGTGGCGGATCGCGTGGGAGTACGTCCACGGCGTCACCGTCCCCGGGCTGACCGCCGAGCTGCTGGCCCAGCGGCTCAACGCCCGCGCCCGGGTGGCGGAGCTGAGCGCGCTGCCGGCGCCGGCCGATCTGTGGCCGGGAATGCCCGACGACCCGTTCCCCGCCCTCACGCTGCCGCTGCCCTCCGGGCCGTCCGACGGCGTCTACCTCGACACCGTTCCCGACGAGTTGCGGAACGCTTCCCCGATCACCACGGAAGCACTCGAAGCCCTTTACGGAACCGGGTCGAACGTGCCCGCACCGAACCCGGACAGGCCGAGCAGCGAGCCCCTGGCCACGGTGGCCGGGAACGGTTCCGGCCCGGCCGGGGAACGCCCCCTCGACCCGGCCGATCTGGCCCGGGTCCGGGTGCTGGCCGCAGACCTGGCCGCCGACGGCGAGGAGCTGTCGACCCGCAAGGTCCGCGCGCTCCTCGGCTGCCGCAACGAGACCGCCGTCCGCCTGCGCGCCGCCATCGAGGCCGAGCGCACCAACCCCGGCGACGCCGGCAAGGAGAACGCACAGTGACCACCGCCACCGACACCCGTCCCACCGCCGCCGCCGACCAGATCAACGCGGCCGGCGTGCTGCTGTCCCTCCTGAGCGCCCACTCGACGCTGCCCGCCCCGACCGTCCAGCTCCAGTACCTGCGGGTGCCCGACACGCACGACTTCCTGTGGGGGCTGGAAGTCGCCCTGCACAACGGCCTCGACCACTTCGAGCAGTGGCGCCAGACCCTCGACATCGACCCGAGCGCCGTCAACCACGACACCGCCATGTCCGGCACGCTCGCCTGGCTCACCGCCACCATCACCTACGGCGGCGTCCCGGTGAAGCTGACCGGCTTCTACCACCAGCCCGAACCGGCCACCGCCGAGGCCGCCGCCCTGGACGCGGTCCCCGTCGGCTGACTGGCCGCCACCTTCGGATCACCCCGGGACGGCCGTGCTTGCTTGCCGGCGCGTCCGGCCGTCCCGGGGCCCCTTTCCGCACCACACCAGCAGTGAGGAAGGAAGCCCCAGTGAACCACCACACCCCCGGCGACGACGCCGAGAACGAGCTGTTCGCCCGCCTGGCCGCCGAGATGTCCGCCGACGGCGTGGTCGACCTGGCCAAGGCCCGCGCCGAACGCCGCCCCGCCGCCGCGACCGCCGTGGACGACGACGAGGACGGCCCGTCCGTCTACGTCGACCAGCCCCAGGCGGTGCCGCTGCCGGTGCCGGAGGGCACCCGCCGCCCGATCCTGCCCGCGTGGCTGCTGTCCAAGGCCGAGCTGAAGACCCAACTCGCCTACGTGGCCGGGTGGATGGGCCACACGGCCGCCTACCACGCGATCCGCACCCCGCTCTACGCCGGACGCCTCGCCGCGCGGGCCCCGCGCGGCACGGCCCGCCTGCTCACCTTCATGGGCCGGTGGACCTCCGACGCCGAGGGCCAGCCGCTGCGGGCGGCCGCGGCCCGGCGAGAGGATGCGGAGCTGTACCTCAAGCTCACCCGCCAGCGCGACAACCGTGTGCGGCTGCGGTCCCTGATCTCCCTGCTCGGCTCGGTGTTCGGCCTCACCGCGGTGATCGTGCTGTGGGTGCTGACCAGCACCGCGACCCTGCTCGCGCTGGCCTCCGCGGTGGTGCTGGCGCTCGGCGTGGCCGGCGCGCCGGCGGACGAACCGCTCATCACCCGCGCGGTCGTCAAGGCCAAGGCGCCGAAGCTGACCTCGGACATGGTGGTGCGGGCGCTGGAGTCGCTGGGGATCGGCGGGATCACCTCCGCCAAGTCCAAGGGCTCCGGCATCACGTTCCCGGCCCCGATCATGCGCGACGGGCCCGGGTGGCGCGCCGACGTCGAGCTGCCGCACGGCGTCGAGGTCGCGGACGTGATGGGCAAGCGCGGGCAGCTCGCCTCCGGCCTGCGCCGCCCGCTCGGCACGGTGTGGCCGGAGCAGGCGCCGGGTGAGCACCCCGGCCGCATGGTGCTGTGGGTCGGGGACCAGGACATGGCCACCGCCAAGCAGCCCGCCTGGCCGCTGGCCCGCAAGGGCACCGTGGACCTGTTCGACCCGGTGGCGTTCGCCACCGACCAGCGCGGCGCCTGGGTGAACGTCACCCTGATGTTCATCGCGGGCGTGATCGGCGCGGTCCCGCGCATGGGCAAGACCTTCCTGCTCCGCCTGCTGCTGCTCATCGCGGCCCTCGACCCGCGGGCCGAGCTGCACACCTACGACCTCAAAGGCACCGGCGACCTCGACCCGGTCGGCGAAAAGGTCAGCCACCGCCACCGCGCGGGCGACGACGACGAGGACATCGAGTACGCCATCGCCGACCTGCGCGAACTGCGCGAGGAGCTGCGGCGCCGCACCAAGGTGATCCGCTCCCTGCCCCGGGACGTGTGCCCGGAGTCGAAGGTCACCAGCAAGCTCGCCGACAACAAGAGCTTGCGGCTGCACCCGATCGTCGTCGGCGCGGACGAGTGCCAGGTCTGGTTCGAACACCCCAAGTACGGGGCGGAGTTCGAGGAGATCTGCACCGACCTCGTCAAGCGCGGTCCGGCGACGGGGATCGTGCTGCTGCTGGCCACCCAGCGCCCCGACGCCAAGTCCCTGCCCACCGGCATCTCCGCGAACGCGATCCTGCGGCTCTGCCTCAAGGTCATGGGGCAGACCGAGAACGACATGGTGCTCGGCACCTCCGCCTACAAGCGCGGGATCAGGGCCACCACGTTCACCCGCTCGGACCGGGGCATCGCCTACTACATCGGCGGTGAGGGCGCCGACGCCCAGATCGTCCGCAGCGTGTTCGTGGACGCCCCCAACGCGGAGGCCATCGCCCAGCGCGGCCGCGAAGCCCGCGAGAGCGCCGGGCTGCTGTCCGGTCACGCAGCCGGCGGAGCGGGCTCGACGCCGGCGACGGCGCCGTCGTACGACCTGCTCGCCGACATCCTCGGCGTCTTCGGCCCGGATGAGCCGAAGCTGTGGTCGGAGACCATCGTTGCCCGCCTGGCCGAGTTGCGGCCGGACGCGTACGGGCCGTGGGGAGAGCTGGAGGGCCGCGCGAAGGCGGACCAGCTCGTGACCGCGCTCAAGCCCTACGGCATCACCACCGGCCAGGTCTGGGGCACCACCGAGGACGGCAAGGGCGCCAACCGGCGCGGCATCACCCGCACCGACATCACCAAGGTCGTCACCGAGCGCGACAAGAAGCGCGACGCCGGATAGCTCCGGACGGCCCCGGATCGGGTGCTAGGCCTAGCGGCCATCCCCGCTAGACCTAGCACCCCCGCTAGCGGCCCCCATAGGCCCTGATCAGGACGCTAGCCCCTAGCACGCCACCCCCTAGACCTCCCGAAACCGCCCTGGAGGCACCCATGACCCCCCTGATACTCGCCGCGCTCGCCGCCGCCGCGCTGGCCGCGCTCTGTTACGCAGCGTTGTGTGCCGCGAGCCCCTTCGGTGACTGCCGCAAGTGCGACGGCCTCGGCTTCCAGCTCACCCACGACCGCCGCGGCAAGCCCAAGCGCGGCAAGCACTGCCGCCGCTGCCGGGGCGTCGGCAAGCGCATCCGCGTCGGCCGCCACCTCTACAACGTCGCCCACCGCACCTGGACCGCCGGCACCAACTAGCCCCACCCCGCAGACCACCGTCCGCCCACCGCACCGTCCGGGAGAACCGCATGAACGTGACCATCTCCGTCGCCGCCGTCACCGGCCTGATCACCATCACCCTCGTGTGGACCAAGCGCGTCGGCGCCGGCACCGCCCTGATCGTCTGGCTGTCCGGCCTCACCGCCGCCTCCACCGGCCTGGCCGGGCCCGTGAACAACCTCCTCGCCGCCGTCGTCTCCGCCCTCAGCAGCCACTGACCCGGCGCCCGCGATGACTACGCCCGCCGCGATCCGGCCGCTGGCCGCCGTCCACCTGCGCGAAGCCCTCACCGCCGCCGCCAACCGCGAGCCGGCCGCCGCGCTGGCCGCGCTCATGCACATCGACCCCGAGTCCTGGACCGCCATCGAGCAGCGCGCCCGCCTGCTCGGTGCCGACCTGGTCGACCTGCTCGCCCACGCCGCCCGCACCGGAGGTACCCCGTGAGCACCACCACCGACGCCCTCACCGCCGCCGCCCTGCTCGGCCCCGGCACCCTCCTCGGCGCCGCCGCCCTCATCACCCAGCACCGCGGCCGCACCGACTCCGCCGCCGTCCACCAGGTCCTCGCCGAGTCCGCCGCCGAACGCGCCAACCGCACCGCCACCACCGACACGGCCCCGCCCGACGGCGGCGAGGGCGCCCCGGCCCCGGCCGCCGAGCAGCCCGCCCGTCTCGCCACCGTCCACCAGTTCCCCGGCGCCCGCACGCGCCGGGCCGCCTGACCGGAGGGCACGCCCGTGTACGACGACCACGACTTCGACCCCGACGAGTACGACGACCTCGACACCGACGGCTCCGAGGACTGGCAGCCGGGCGAGTGCGACCACTGCCCCGGCGGCGAGCCCGTCGAGACCCCGCTCGGGCTCATCTACTGCGCCTGCCAGATCGGCCAGGGCGCCGACCCCGAGAACTGCGCCTGCGGCCCCGACGGCGACTGACCGGCCTGTGCCCACCGCCGTTCCGCCCGCCCCTCGCCCCCGCGGGCGGGGTGCGGGCGGTGCGGGGGACGGACAGCCCGATCCCACCCGTCGCCCCGGAGGGCCCATGCCCCAGATCACCCTGACCCGCATCGACTCCACGTCCTACGAGGTCACCTACGACGGAGCCACCTACCTCCTGATCAAGCGGCCCGGCGCCACCAGCGACAAGGGCAAGACCGGCCGGGAGGCCTGGCACCTGCACCCCTGGCCGGCCGCCCCCGGCGTCCTGGAGCCCGCCCTCGCCCACCTCGGCACCCGCCTCGACCACGCCCAGCACCTCACCCTCCTCGTCCTGGAGGGCTGGACCTGGTACCTCGGCACCCCGTCCACGCCCGGCGGCGAGATCTGGCGCCACGACGACGGCACCACCCGCCCCCTGAACGACCTCCTCGCCGGCCACCACCGCACCGAGGACTGACCGCGCCGAGGACTGATCGCGCCGGGCACCCGCCCGGCACCCGGCCCACCCGCACCATCCGGACAGCACGAAGCCCCGCAGCGACCGACTCTCTGCCAAGAACAGGCGGTCGCGGCGGGGCCGTGCGTCCCCTTCACAGAGATGGGATCCAGCATGCCCGAGTTCGACCCCGTCACGCTCGCCTTCGTGGACGACGACTACGACCGGCGCCACGCCTCCGACGGCAACTCGCGGTTCGGCGTCTACCTCGACCGGTACGCCGGCCTGCCCCGCGAAGGCGAACCGCCCTACACCGGCGCCGAGTTCGCCGTCGTCGCGTGGGGCATCGCCACCGCCCCGGTGATGTCCCCCGGCTACGTCCGCATCCGCCCGGACCTGCTCGCCGTCACCGCCCACCCGGCCGAGGACGACCCCACCGCCCTGGTCCTGCGCATCACCGCCCCCGTCCCCCACCACGCCCTCGCCACCCGCCCGCGGCCGGGCCGATGGCTGGACTGGGAGCGCGACTGCCACGACCGCGGCCCCTGGTCGCCGACGGTCGAGCCGATCCCCGACCGGCGGCCCGTGATGCTCCTCTCCGCCTACCTCTGCCTGCCCGTCCCCGCCGCCACGCTGGTCGTCCCGACCGCCAACCGGGTCGGCCCCGAGCTGACCGGCCAGGCCAAGGCCGCCGTGGCCGTGCTCGCCGAGCACGTCAACCGGCTCGCCGGCCCGGCCGTAGCCGCCCTGCTCGGCGACGCGTCGTGAGCGGGCCGCGGATCGGCTCGCTGTGCAGCGGGTACGGCGGCCTGGACATGGCCGTCCAGCAGGTGCTGGGCGGTGAGTTGGCGTGGGTCGCCGACCCCGACCCCGGGGCGACGGCGATCCTCGCCCACCACCACCCGTACGTGCCGAACCTCGGCGACATCACCGCCGTGAACTGGTACGAGGCCGAGCCGGTGAACGTGCTGGCCGCCGGCTTCCCCTGCCAGTCCGTCAGCCTGGCCGGCAAAGGCGCCGGGATCGTCCCCGGCGCCGCCTCCGGCCTGTGGGTCGAGGTCGCCCGCGCCGTCCGTGAACTCCGGCCCTCCCTGGTGGTGATCGAGAATGTCCAAGGCCTCCTCTCGGCGAAAGCCGACCGCGGCGGTGCTGGAGTGGGATCCGGAGCGCCGGATCTGGACCCGGCGACCGGACGGCCCCTCGCTCTTCGCGCTCTCGGCGCCGTTCTGGGAGACCTGGCCGGCCTCGGGTTCGATGCGGAATGGACGAGCGTGCGAGCGTCCGACGTCGGCGCCGCCCACCAGCGCACCCGGGTCTTTCTCCTCGCCTGGCCTGCCCACCCCCAGGGCCCGCGACTCGCGTGGCCGGGGCTTCGCGGACGGCCTGCCGAACACGGTGTCGCTGCTGCCGACCCCGACCGTGTCGGAGGCCACGGGCACGGGGCACACGGCCCGGGGCGGGATGAATCTGCGGCACACCGTCTCGCTCCTGCCCACCCCCAGGGCCTCGGAGAACGAGAACCGGCAGACCAAGCGCACCCCCTCGCAGGAGGCGGGGAAGCACGGCCTGTCCCTCGCGGCGGAGATGGCCTCGCTGCTGCCGACCCCGAGGGCGACGGACGGGACCAAGGGCGGGCCGAACCAGCGCGGCAGCAAGGGGGACCTGACGCTGCCCTCGGCGGCGGCCCGGATTGGGGCCCGTACGGCCCGGCCGTCCGCCGGTGGGAAACGGTCCTCGGCCGACCCGTACCCCGGCCAACTGACGATCGAGGACGCCTGAACCCCGTCTTCGTCGAGTGGCTGATGGGCCTGCCCCCGGGGCATGTCACCACCGTCCCCGGCCTGTCCCGCACCGCCCAGCTCAAGGCGCTCGGCAACGGCGTCCTGCCCGACCAGGCCGCCGCCGCCCTGCGCCTGCTCCTCGACCGCGCCACTGCGGGCACCGAGCTGGGGGTGGCCGCGTGACCCGGACCCCACCGCTCGGCGACCGGCAGGGGCTGTGGCAGGCCGTCCTTGCCGCCGCCGCGGGCCGCTGCCAGTGCCGCGGCACCTGCGGCAAAAACCACGACAAGGACGGCGGACGCTGCCCCACCGTCCACGGCGGCTACGGCCACCGCCACGGCACCGGCCCCGTCCACCTGCTCGCCGCCCCGGCCGAACCGCACGGTCTGCTCCTGCCCGCGCACCAGGCCGCCGCCCTGCCCAAGCAGGCGCTCGCCGCGTGGTGCCCGGAGTGCCACGACGCCACCCGCCGCGCCGCCGACAAGGCCCGCCAGGCCGCCGACCCGGACGGCCTGTTCGACCTCTGACCACCCATCCCTCGGGCGGTCCGCGCCCGGAGTTCTCCCGGGCTCGGACCGCCCAGCTCCGCTCCGCACGAAAGGAGCCCGCGTTGAGCACCGAGTACGCGCCGAACGTGATCCCGTTCCGGCCCGAGCCCGCCGAGGTCAAGGCCGCCGAGCAGGCCGTCATCGGCTCCGCCCTGCTCGACCCCGCCCAGATCCCGGCGCTGGCCGCCCAGCTTGGCGATCCCGGCGTCTTCCACCACCCCGCGCACGAGACGATCTGGCGCGCCATCACCCGCATGGCCGGCGGCGAGCGGCCGGTCGACCCGCTGCTGCTGACCGGCGTCCTGCGCGCCCAGGGCGACCTTGGTCGCATCGGCGGGCCCGGCTACCTGCACACCTGTATCGCGGCCACCCCCACCGCCGCGAACGGCGACTACTACGCCGAGGTCGTTCGCGTGGCCGCCGAGCGCCGCCGCATCGGCACGAACACCAGCCGCCTCGCCCACATGGCCGGCGACGACCAGACCGACCTGGACGCCGTCCGCACTGCAGCCCTCTCCGTGCTCGCGGACCTCGCCGCCGGTGACACCTGGCTCGACCCCGTCCCGCTCGGCTCCCACACCGGCCTGCCGACCTTCCCCGTCGACGCGCTCCCCGAGTGGGTCGGCGCCTACGTCGCCGCGGTCGCCGAGTTCACCCAGACCCCGCCGGACGCGTCCGCCACCATGGCCCTGGCCGCGCTGTCGACCGCCGCCGGCGGCCGGGTCGGCGTGGAGATCCGGCCCGGCTGGCGCGAGCAGTCCAACCTCTACCTCACCTGCGCGATGCCCCCGGCCAGCCGCAAAAGCGACGTGTTCGCGTTCATGATGGGCCCGGTCTACAAGGTCGAGGCCGAGCTCCAGGCCGAGACCAGGGCGGCGATCATCGAGGCCGAGACCGCCCGGGACGCCGCGCTCGCCGAGGTCGACGCCCTGATGACCAAGGCCCGCAAGAACCCCGACACCGACCGCGCCCAGCTCATGGCGGAGATCTCCGCCGCCAAGATGCTCGCCGAGCAGATCACCGTCCCCCCGAACCCGCGGCTGACGCTGTCCGGGGACATTACCCCCGAGACCGTCACCAGCCAGCTCGCCGTCCACCGCTGCCTGGCCGCGCTCTCCCCCGAAGGCGACCTCTTCGACAGCATCGTCGGCCGCTACTCCAGCAAGCCCAACCTGGGCGTCTTCCTCCAGGCCCACAAGGGCGAACGTCTCCAGGTCGACCGCATCACCCGCGAGCAGACCACCGTCGACAAGCCCGCCCTGACCATCGGCGCCACCCCGCAGCCCGCCGTCCTCCAGGAACTCGGCGCCGCCTCGGGGGCCCGCGACCGGGGCCTGCTCGCCCGCTTCCTCTACTCCCTGCCGCCGTCCAACCTCGGCTACCGCAAGATCCGCACCACCCCCATCCCCGACAAGGCGGCGAACGCCTACGACCGCAACCTGACCCGCCTGCTCCGCGCGATGACCGACCTCACCGAACCCGTGGTCGTGCTTATGAACCAGGCTGCCGACCTCGCCATCGAGAAGCTGCAGGAGCGCGTCGAGGTCCAGCTCCGCCCCGACCAGCCGCTCTCCCACATCAAGGACTGGGCCGGCAAGCTCGTCGGCCACATCGCCCGCATCGCCGTCCTGCTCCACCTCGCCGACCACATCGCCTCCGACCAGGACCAGGGTGCCTGGCGCGCCGACCTGGAGGCCGCCGCCGTCGACAGGGCCGCCGAGATCGCCGACTACTACACCGCCCACACCCTCGCCGTGTTCGACCTCATCGCCGCCGACCCCGCCACCGAGGACGCCCACGCCATCCTCCAGTGGCTCCAGCGGCCCAAGCAGGACGGCACCCACCGCACCCACATCAAGGCCCACGACGCCGTCGCCAGCAGCCGCCGCTACAAGAAGGTCGCCGACGTCGAACCCGCCCTGCACCTGCTCGAACAGCACGGCTACCTCCGCACCGACCAGCCCCCCGCCGACAGCCGCCGAGGCCGCCAACCCGCCGTCACGTTCCGTGTCCACCCCTCCATCACGACCCTCGTGGACGCGACGGAAGCCCCGTAACCGTCAGGGATGTCAGGGAAAATCCCTGACCAGCGAAAACAAGCCCTGACCGCCTGTCAGGGAACGTCAGGGATGTCAGGGAAAAGCCGAATTTCCCTGACATCCCTGACAAACCCTGACGTCCTGCCAGGAGCCAAAGCCGCAGGTCAGCGATTTTCCCTGACATCCCTGACACTTTCCGGCCCCAACCCCCGTCCACGCATCGGGGCCGTAACGCACCGCAACCACCGTTCAGCCCGCTGCGCGTCTGGGAGAGTCCGCCATGACAGCTGCACGACCCGCGCCCCCGCTCCTTCCTCCGGTCTACCTGCCGAGCGACATCGCCAAGGCCCTCCACCGCTCGGAGTGGTGGGTGAAGGAGCAGGCCAGGCGGGGCCGCATTCCGTTCAGCAAGCCCGGTGGGAGCTACCGCTTCACCGCCGAGCACTACGCCGAGATCCTGCGGATCTACGAGAGCCGCCCGGTGGATGTCGACGTGACGGCTCCGACAGCGAAGCCGCCGCGCCGCCGCACCGCCCCGACCCCGGAGCCGGTTACCCACCTCAAGGCCCGCACCCCGCGCCGAGCGCGGAACAGTCAGTCGCGGAACAACGCGGCCTGATCCCGTGTGCCGCCCGGCTTCGGCCGGGCGGCACAACACCTGCAAGGAGACCAAGTTGGGTTATGCCGAGAACCTCGGCGACTACTGGCGCGGCCGCTACAAGCTTGCGCCGGGCAAGTACGCCACCGTCCGCGACGAAGCCGGGGACGCTATCCGGTACCGCACCAAGGCCGCCGCGAAGAAGGCCGCGGACGCGGAGGAGGCGAAACTGCTGGCAGGCCTGAAGAAGGTGACCCCAGAGCAGATCACCTTCGGTGCCTACGTCAGTCGCTGGTACGACGCGCAGGATTTGGCCGCGTCCACGATGCAGAACTACCGGCGGCACATCGAGGAGCACCTACTTCCCGCCTTCGAGGACTTCGCCATCGCCGACATCCTGAGCACGGACATTGCGGCGTGGGAGAAGCGCGAGCGAGCGGTTCCGTACGCGGCCTCCAGCGTCAAGACGTGGCGGGCGACGCTGCACCTGATCCTGGCCGACGCCGTTGACGAGGGGCTGCGTGACTCCAACCCGGCGACCAAGCGGCGCGGACGGGGGAAGCGCGCCGGCCGCTCGCGCAACCGCGGACCGGAGAAGGCCGTGACGACCGCGCTCGGCATTCTGCTGCTCGCCGAGCGGGCCGCGCTGCTGTCCGGCCGCGATGACGAATTCGTCGGCGTGGTGCTCAAGGGGTTCACGGGCATGCGGTGGGGCGAAGTCGTCGGCCTGGAGACCGAGTTCGTCCGGCCCAGCAGCGTCCGGGTGGAATGGCAGCTCTACGAGCTGGACACGGGCGAGCTGCACCGCTGCCCTCCCAAGGACGACTCCTACCGCGGCATCGACACGCCTGACTGGCTGTCCGAGCTCCTGGCCGGCCACATCGCCCGGACGGCGCGGAAGCCGTGCGAGTGCCACGGGCTGACCTACGTCTTCAGCGGTCACGGAGCCGCGAACGGCTCCGCAAGCCGCCCGGGGGCGAAGCTGGTCGATGTCGCGCGCCGTTCGGGCGTTTCCACGGGCACGGTGTCCAACGTCCTGAACCGCCCGCACGCCGTCGCGGACCCGACCCGGCTGAAGGTCCTGGCGGCCATCAACGAACTCGGATACGTCCGCAACGCGGCGTCAGGGGAGCTGGCGGCACACTGGCGACGTTCCGGCTTCGCCACGTGGCTGTTCCAGCCGGCCACGACCGGCAAGTACCCGAAGCGCGGGCAGCACGATGAGCACCCGGTCCCAGTAGTGGCCGAGCCGTGGCCGGGGATTCCGGCACGGGGGCGCGGAGCCTCACAGCGCGCGGAGGCGTGCTGGCTGCCGATCGCGCCGGGGCTGACCCCGCACGGGCTGCGGCACACCCACAAGACCCTGATGCGGGAGGTCGGCACCCCGCCGAAGCTCATGGACGAGCGGATGGGGCACGAGGACGGCTCGGTGCAGTCCCGCTACGACCACATCACCCAGAGGATGCGGCGCGCGCTCATGGCCGCGCTCACCGAGATGTGGGAGGAGGCGCTGGAAGCCCGCCGGGCGATGAGCCCCGGGTCGCCGGTGGCGGTCCTGGACGCGTTGCTCCGGGCCCGGAGGTAGAGGTCGCTCTGGAGAAGAATTCCAAGATCTTCTCCAGGATTTCTCCAGAACGGTCCCCGAAAACCAGTCAGGGCCGGTCTCCCTTGCGGGAGACCGGCCCTGAGCTGGTCTTACTGGGTCGGGGTGGCGGGATTTGAACCCACGGCCTCTTCGTCCCGAACGAAGCGCGCTACCAAGCTGCGCCACACCCCGGTCTTGCGGTTTGTCGCTCCGTCTCCTTCGCGACGAGTAGAACTCTACCGGACGCTCGCCGAGACACGAAATCCGGTTTCGGGCGGGCGTCCGGTGGGGGTCAGCGGGGGGTCGGGGTGAGGGTGAGGAGGGTGGCTTCGGGGGGGCAGGCGAAGCGGACGGGGGTGTAGCGGTTGGTGCCGCAGCCGGCGGAGACGTGGAGGTAGGAGCGGTGGCCGCCGGCGGTGTGGGTGGAGAGGCCCTTCACTCGGCGGGTGTCGATGTCGCAGTTGGTGACGAGGGCGCCGTAGAAGGGGATGCAGAGCTGGCCGCCGTGGGTGTGTCCGGCCAGGATCAGCGGGTAGCGGTCGGCGGTGAAGGCGTCGAGGACGCGCAGGTAGGGCGCGTGGACGACGGCGAGGGAGAGGTCGGCGTCGGCGGAGGGGCCGCCGGTGACCGCGCTGTAGCGGTCGCGGCGGATGTGGGGGTCGTCGAGGCCGGTGAACTCGAGGTCGAGGCCGTTCAGGGTGAGGCGGCCGCGGGTGTTGGTGAGGTCGAGCCAGCCGGCCGCGTCGAAGCCGTCGCGGAGCTTCTCCCAGGGGTTGTGGACGGCGCCGGAGATGCCGCGGCCGGCGGAGCCGTCGGGGTTGTTCATGCCGTGGACGCCGCTGCGCATCGCCTGGAGGTAGCGGGCCGGGTTCTTGCGGGCCGGGCCGTAGTAGTCGTTGGAGCCGAAGACGTAGACGCCCGGGAACTCCATGAGCGGCCCGAGCGCGTCGAGGGTGGCCGGGACGCCGAGCGGGTCGGAGAGGTTGTCGCCGGTGTTGACCACGAGGTCGGGGCGCAGGCCGGCCAGGCTCTGCAGCCAGCGCTGCTTCTTGCCCTGGCCGCTCACCATGTGGATGTCGGACACCTGGAGGATCCGGAGCGGCCGGGCGCCGCGGGGGAGGACGGGGACCTCGACCCGGCGGAGGCGGAAGGCCCGGACCTCGTACCCGGCGGAGTAGGCGAGGCAGGCGGCGCCGGCGGCGGCGATGCCGAGGGGAACGGAGTACAGCGGTCGCATCAGCCCATGCTCTCAGACGGTTGATCAGCCGGCGCACCGCCGCCGGGCGCACCGCCACCAGGGGCGCCGGGCGCCGGGGGCGGAGCGGCCTCGCCCTCGCGGCGGGCGCGCAGGGCGCGGACCTTGTGGCGGTTGCCGCAGCGTTCCATCGAGCACCAGCGGCGCCGGCCGGGCCGGGAGGTGTCGACGAAGATCAGTTGGCAGTTGTCCGCGCCGCATTCGCGGACCCGGTCCGCGTGCGGGCCGGTGAGCAGGGCGATGGCGTCCCGGGCGAGGGTGGAGACCAGCTGGGAGCCGTCGGCGGGCGGTGGGGCGGCCGGGGTGCCGTCGGGGGCGATCCGGGGGACGAGCGGGGGGTGCTCGGCGGCCCGGTTGAGGACCTCGTAGTCCTCGGCGGGGCCGGGGCCGCCGTGGGCGCGGGCGGCGGCGAGGCGCCAGAGGGCGTCGCGCAGGGTGCGGGCGGCGGCGAGCTCGGGGCCGGAGACCCGGACGGCGTCGGCGGGCAGGCGCAGCCGGGACCGGGGGAGCCAGGCGGAGAGGTCGGCGGGCCGGTGCAGCACCTCGTAGCGGGCGTACGGGCCGGGGCCGCCGGTGGTGAGCAGTTCGAGGCAGAGGGCGCCGGGGTCGAAGTGGAAGCGGCTGCCCGCGGGGGTGGTGAGGACCAGCCCGGGCGGGGTGGTGTTCCGGTCGTCTCCGTCGCTCATGGGGTCAGGATAGGTGTAACCGGGTCAACGGGTTACGGGTGGAATGAGGGAGGGGTGAGGGGGCGGTGCGGGGCGCCGGGAAAGGCGAGGTGCCCGCCGGCTCGTGCGCGGCGGGCACCTGCGGGGTGGGGCGGCGGGTCAGGAGGCCGGGTCGACGCCGACCTTCACCACCGCGTTGGCCTTGTCCACGAAGACGACGGTCGGCTTGAGGTCCGCGGCCTCGTCGTTCTCGACCGAGGCGTAGGCGATGATGATCACGGTGTCGCCCGGGTGGACCAGACGGGCCGCGGCGCCGTTGATGCAGACCACGCCCGAGCCGCGCTCGCCCTCGATGACGTAGGTCTCCAGGCGGGCGCCGTTGTCGACGTCGACGACGTGGACCAGCTCGCCGGGCAGCAGGTCGGCGTTCTCCATCAGGACCGGGTCCAGGGTCAGCGAGCCGACGTAGTGCAGCTCGGCCTGGGTGACGGTGGCGCGGTGGATCTTCGACTTCAGCATGGTGCGTCGCACGTTCTCAACCTCACAGGTGTGGAATTTCGACAGGGCGGTACGGCTGACGAGCGGGTACGGCGGACGAGCGGTACGGCGGACAGACGGGTACAGCGGACAAGCGGTACGGCGGACGGGCGGTACCGCGGGGGAAACGGTTCAGCGGGCGAAGGCGAGCGACACGTTGTGCCCGCCGAAGCCGGAGGCGTTGCAGAGGACGGCCGCGGGGCCGGAGGGCAGTTCGCGCGGGGTGTCCCGGACGACGTCCAGTCCGAGGCCCTCCTCCGGGTTCTCCAGGTTGACGGTCGGCGGGACGACGCCGTCGGACAGGGACAGGACGGCCGCGACCGCCGCGAGCCCGCCGGCGGCGCCCAGCAGGTGGCCGGTCATCGACTTGATCGCCGAGACCGGCACGGCCCCCGGCCCGAACACCGTGCGCAGCGCCGCGGCCTCGGCCGCGTCGCCGGCCGGGGTGGACGTGGCGTGCGCCTGGACGTGCCGGACGTCGGCCGGGTCCAGCCGGGCGTCGGCCAGGGCCCGGCGCAGCGCGGCGGCCAGGCCGCGGCCGTCCGGGCGCGGGCCGGTGGGGTGGTGCGCCTCGGAGGCCTGGCCGACGCCCGCGAGGACGGCGTACCGGTGCGCTCCGCGGGCCCGGGCGTGGCGCTCGCTCTCCAGCACCAGCACCCCGGCGCCCTCGCCGAGGACGAAGCCGTCGCGGTCCCGGTCGAACGGCCGGGAGGCGCGGTGCGGCTCGTCGTTGCGGCCGGAGAGCGCGCGCATGGAGGCGAACGCGGCGGCGACCAGCGGGTGGACGCCCGCGTCCGCGCCGCCCGCCACCACGACGTCGGCGCGGCCGAGCCGGATCAGGTCCAGCGCGGTGGCGATGGCGTCGGCGCCGGCCGCGCAGGCGGCGGACGGGGCCGAGGCCTGCGCCTGGGCGTTGACGTCGAGGGCGGCGAGTGCGGCGGTGTGATTGCCCATCAGCATCGCCACGGCGTGCGGGGAGACCCGGCGGGCCCCGCGGGTGCGCAGCTCCTCGTGGTTGTTCACGACGGTGTGCACGCCGCCGATGCCGGTGCCCAGCACCACCGCGACCCGCTCCGGGTCCGGGGTGTCGGGGGTGCCGGCCGGTCCGGTGTAGCCCGCGTCCGCCCAGGCCTCGCGGACGGCGGCCAGGCCGAAGGCGCCGACCCGGTCCACCCGGCGGGCGAGCACCCGGTCCAGGAGCTCACCGGGTTCGGCCGCGGCCCGGGCCGCGATCCGGACCGGGAGCTCGGCGGCCCAGGGGTCGTCCAGGGCCGCAACGGCTCCGCGCCCGGCGAGCAGCGCCGACCAGGTGTCCTTGGCCGTCGCTCCGAGGGGGGTGACCGCGCCGAGTCCGGTCACCACCACGGCTTCACCGCTGCGGTCGTACGTCATGCCGGCTCGGACTCCATGGCGGCGACCAGGCTCTGCGGCCGGATGTCGGTCCAGTTGTTCTCGATGTAGTCCAGGGCCTCCTGACGGCCGGACTTCTCGTGGGCCACCGTCCAGCCGGCCGGGACCTCGGCGAACGAAGGCCAGAGGGAGTGCTGCCCTTCCTCGTTGCGCAGCACCAGGAACGTGCCGTCCGGGTTGTCGAAGGGGTTCTGCATCGGACTCGTGCCTTTCGTCGCGGGTGGCTCTACGGGTCGTGGTGGGTCGTGGTGGTTCGGGCGGGCTCAGCGGACGTCGGGGTCCGCGAAGCCGGGGGAGGAGGAGGGGGAGGAGGAAGCGGTGACCGGGACGCACAGCGCGGCCAGGCGGCGCGGGGTGCGCTGCTGGAAGACCGCGCGGACGTCGACCGGACGGCCGAACGCGGCCTCGATCCGGCCGGACAGCCGCAGCGCGGCCAGCGAGTCGCCGCCGCGGGCGAAGAAGTCGTCGTCCGGGCCGAGGGGGTCGAGCGCGCCGGCGGCACCGGACGCGGCCTCGATCGCCTCGGCCGCCAGGACCGCCAGGGTGTCCTGGGCGGCCCGCAGGGCGTCGGCGTCCGGCAGCAGCTCGCCGGGCTTTGCCGAGGGCCGCTCGGCGATCGCGTGCAGCAGGGTGACCAGGAGGCCGCCGGCCCGTTCGGCGAGCGCGGCCGGGATCAGTTCCGGCCGGTGGCTGAGGGCGAGGTGCAGCCGCTGCTCGGGGGTGACGGTCAGCCGGACGGGGTAGTGGTACGGGTCCTGGCCGTAGGTGTCGGTGATCCTCAGATCGCCGGAGGACCCGGCCGAGCCCGCGTCGGCGGTCGACCCGACCGCCTCGGCGGCCGCGTAGTTCTCGAACACCAGGCAGCTGTCGAAGAGTTCGCGCTGCCCGGCACGTCCGGCGGCGCGCAGGACGGCGCCGGGCGCCAGGTACCGGTGCGGGGCGAGTTCGGTCTGCTCCCGGTGGAGGTCCCGCAGCAGGGTGCCGAGTCCGGCGTCCGGGTCCAGCCGTACCCGGACCGGCGTGGTGTTGATCAGGAGCCCGACCAGGTCCTCGTGGCCGGGCAGTTCCGGGGTGCGGATCGACCCGGTGGCGCCGAAGACCGGTTCGCGGACGCCGGTGAGCCGCCGCAGGGTGAGCGCCCAGGCGGCCTGGACGACCGTGTTGAGGGTGACGCCGTGGTCGCGGGCGGCCCGGCGGAGCGCCTCGGTGGTCTCCTCGGGGAGTTCCGCGGTGCGCCGCACCGGCTGGGCGTGCACCCGGGCGGGGTCGCCGTCCGGTGCCAGCAGGGTCGGTTCGGCGCCGGACAGGGCCTTCTGCCAGGCGGCGCGCGAGGCCTCGCCGTCCTGCCGTTCCAGCCAGCCGAAGTGCCGGCGGTACGGGACGGGGTCGGGCAGGCCGGACTCGTCCCCGCGGTGGCGGTAGAGGTGGGCCAGGTCGCGCAGCAGGATCGCGCTGGACCGGCCGTCGACCAGGATGTGGTGCAGGGTCAGCACCAGCAGGTGGCGGCGGCGGCCGACCCGCGCCAGCAGGCCGCGCACCAGCGGGGAGCGGGCCGGGTCGAAGGGCTCGCGCCGTTCCGCGGCGAGCGCCTCCCGCTGCCGCTCCTCGTCGGCGCGGCGCAGGTCGAGTTCGCGCCAGGGCGCCTCGGCCCGTTCGTCCAGGACCTGCACCGGCTCGCCGGAGGGCAGCAGCGCGAAGCGGGCGCGCAGTGCCTCGTGGCGTCGCACCAGGGTCCGGAAGGCGGTGCGCATCCGGGCCGGGTCGAGGTCGCCGTCGAGTTCCAGCACGGTCTGGACGGTGTGCAGGTCGGTGCCGCCGTGCTCGTAGCGGGCGTGGAACAGCAGGCCCTGCTGGGTGGGGGTGAGCGGGAGCACGTCCGCGACCGGGCCGTGCTCGGCGAGGGCGTCCAGCTCGTCCTGGGTGATCCGGACCAGTGGGACGTCCGAGGGGGTGATCCCGTGCGCCGCGGGCCGGCCGGCGAAGGCGGCGAGGGCGCGCAGCGCGGCCGTCCACTCCTCGGCCAGGGCCCGGACCTCGGGCTCGGCGAGCAGGCCGGGGGCCCAGGACCAGGTGGCGGTGAGCCGCGGGCCGGCGCCGTCGTCCTCGGCGACCGCGTTGACCTCCAGCGGGTGGGCCATCGGCTGGTCGGGGTGGACGGGCGGGGCGGCGGTCTCGCCGGCCGGGCGCCAGTCCGCCTCGGGGGCTCCGGCGGTGAACCGGCCGAGGTAGTTGAAGGCGAGCTGCGGGTGGGGGAGGCCGCCGAGGGCGTCGCGGCCCCGGTCGTCCAGGTAGCGCAGCAGTCCGTAGCCGAGGCCGTGGTCGGGGACGCCGCGCAGCTGCTCCTTGACCGTCTTGAGCGCACGGGCCAGGTCGGCGTCGTCGAGGCGGGCGGTGCCGGGGGCGAGCAGGACGGGGTGCAGGGTGGTGAGCCAGCCGACCGTACGGGTGAGGTCCAGGCCGTCGAGGTCGCGGCGGCCGTGGCCCTCCACGTCGACCAGCAGGCCGCCGGTGGCGCGGGCCCGGGTGGCGGCCAGGGCGAGGGCGGTGAGCAGCACCTCGTCGGGGCCGGCCCGGAAGGCCGCGGGCAGGGTGGTGAGCAGGGCCTCGGTCTCGGCGGGGGTGAGTTCGACGGTCAGGCTCCGGGCGGTGCCGTGCACGTCGCGGGCCGGGTCGGCGGCGCGGTCGGTGAGCTGCGGGCCGGCCTCGGCGAGGGTGCGGCGCCAGTGTTCGAGCTGGGCGGCGAAGTGCGGGCGGCCGGCGGCCTCGGCGAGGGTGTCGTACCAGCGCCGCAGCGAGGTCGGCACCGGGTCGAGCGCGGCGGCCCGGCCGGCGCCGGCGGCCTGCCAGGCGGCGTGCAGGTCGGGCAGCAGGACGCGCCAGGAGACGGCGTCCACGGCCAGGTGGTGGACGAGGACGAGGAGCCGGCCGGTGGCGGTGCCGGCGTCGAACCAGACCGCCTGGAGCAGGTTGCCGGCGCGCGGGTCCAGCCGGCGGGCGGCCTCCTCGGCGTGCTCGGTGACGGCCGCGGCGAGGGCGTCGGGGCCGAGCCCGGCGACGTCGACCCGGCGGACCTGGTCGGCGACGTCGACCCGGCGGACCTGGTCGGCGACGTCGACCCGGCGGACCTGGTCGGAGGAGGGGCGTGACCCGGCGGTGTCCGGGTCGGCGGCGGGGACGGACAGCGTCCAGTCCTCGGTGAGCCGCATGCGCAGCGCGCCGTGCCGGTCGAGCAGCGCCCGCACCGCGCCGGTCAGCTGCTCCAGGCCGAGCCCGGCGGGCACGGCGAGCAGCGTGGACTGGTTGAACGAGTCGATCGGGCCGCCGAGTTCGCGCAGCCGGTGGACGATGGGCGGGGCCGGGAAGTCGCCCAGCCCGTCGTCGTGGGCGACCGGGGCGGCGGTGCCGGCCGCCGGGCCGGCCAGGGCGGCGAGCGCGGCGGCCGTACGGTGCTCGAAGACCTGCTGGGCGGTCAGCTCCAGGCCCGCGCCGCGCGCCTTGGCGACCAGCTGCAGGGAGGTGATGGAGTCGCCGCCGAGTTCGAAGAAGCCGTCGTGGACGGAGCGCACGTCCCGGTTCAGCACCTCGCCGAACAGCTTGACCAGCAGTTCCTCGGCCGGGTTGCGCGGCGGCCGGCCGGTCGAGCGGTCCTCGGCGAGCTCGGGGACGGGCGGCAGCGCGGCGCGGTCCAGCTTGCCGTTGGGCGTGAGCGGGATCTCCGGTACGGGGACGAAGGCGTCCGGCACCATGGCGGAGGGCAGCCGGGCGGCGACGTGCTCGCGCAGTTCCCCGGGCCCGGGCGTGCCGTCGGGGACGAGGTAGGCGACCAGCCGGTCGGCCTGCGGGCCGCTCCGGACGACGACCACGCAGTGCCGCACCGCCGGGTGCTCGCAGAGCACGGCCTCGATCTCGGCGGGCTCCACCCGCTGGCCGCGGATCTTCACCTGGTCGTCGGCGCGGCCGAGGTAGACGAGTTCGCCGTCGGCGCCCCACTGGGCGACGTCGCCGGTGCGGTACATCCGCTCGCCGGGCGCGCCGAAGGGGTTGGCGACGAAGCGCTCGGCGGTCACGCCGGGGCGGCGGACGTAGCCGCGGGCCAGGCTCGGGCCGGCGATGTAGACCTCGCCGGGCACGCCGGCCGGGACGGGGCGCAGCCAGGTGTCGAGGACGTGCATCGCGGCGCCCGGGATCGCCCTGCCGATCGGGACGGCGCCGAGGGCGATCTCGTCCTCGGGGCCGCTGCGGAACTCCATGCAGCCGACGGTGGCCTCGGTGGGGCCGTACTCGTTGACGGCGGTGGCGGTCGGGTTGCCGGCCCGCCAGGCGCGCAGCATCGCGCCGGACAGCTGCTCGCCGCCGACCACCAGGTCGCGGGTGGGGGAGAGCCAGGTGTGGGTGTCGGCGAGCAGCGGCATCTGGCTGGGCGTCACCTTGGCGAAGGCGGCCGGGCCGAGGCCGGTCGGGGCGGCCTCGGTGAGCTCGGCCATGTGCACCCGGCCGCCGGCGGTGAGCCCGCCCCAGACGCCGGTGACGGTGAAGTCGAAGGAGATCGGCGACTGCACGATCGCGGTCTCGGCCAGCCCCGGGTAGGTGTGCCGGGCGAACTCCAGGTAGACGCCGACGGAGCGGTGCTCGACCTGGACGCCCTTGGGGCGGCCGGTGGAGCCGGAGGTGTAGATCAGGTAGGCGCCGTTGCCGGGGCGCAGCGGGCGGACCCGCTCGGCGTCGGTGACATTGCCGTCCGGGTGCGGTTCGGCCAGGAGGTCGGCGGGCAGCAGCGCCTCGGGGGCCGGGAACTCACCAGGAGCCTGGTCGGCGAGCAGGGCGGCCCGGTCGGTGAGTACGGCGGCGGGCCGGGCGTCCTGGAGCATGAAGGCGATCCGCTCGGCCGGCAGCGCCGGGTCGATCGGCAGGTAGGCTGCACCGGACTTCAGTACGCCGAGCAGGGCGACGACCAGCTCGGCGTCGTGCGGCAGCAGGACGGCGACGATCGACTCGGGGCCGATGCCGCGGGCGATCAGGGCGCGGGCGATCCGGTTGGCGGCCGCGTTGGTGTCCCGGTAGCTGAGCGTGCGGTGCCGGTCGGAGAGGGCGACGGCGTCCGGCACCCGGTCGGCCTGGGCCTCGAACAGCGCGGGCACGGTGGTCTCGGGCGCGGGGCCGCGGGCCGGGACGCCGGGGGCGGGCAGGGCGGCCCGGGTGGCGTCGTCGAGCAGGTCGAGGGCGGCCGTGGGGGTGTCGGGGGCGGCGGCGAGGGCGGTGAGCGCGGCCTCCAGTCGGCGCAGTACGCCGCGGGCCGTGTCGGCGTCGAACACCTCGCGGCGGTGGGTGAGTTCGAGGATCAGCCGGTCGCCGGGGACGACCACCAGGCTGAGCGGGTAGTGGGTGGAGCCGCGGGCGCCGTCGGGGTCGGCGGCGACCAGGTCGTCGGCGAGCGGGGAGATCCGCAGGCCGGCCAGCGGCCGGGCGGCCCCGTCGTCGCCGCTGCCCGGGTCGGCGAGGGCGAGGAAGGTGTCGAAGAGGGTGCCGTGTCCGGCGCCGCGCTGGATCTCGGGCAGCGGGAGGTGGTGGTGCTCGGTGAGCGCCGACTGCTCGCGCTGGACCCGGTCGAGGAGGGTGTGCAGCGGCTCGGCCGGGTCCAGGCGCACGCGGACCGGCACCGAGTTGATGAGCAGTCCGACCATCTCCTCGACCCGCGGGGCGGCGGCGGAGCGCACCGAGACGGTCTGCCCGAAGACGACGTCCGTCTTCCCGGTCAGCGAGGCGAGGGCGAGCGCCCAGGCGGTCTGCGCGACGGTGTTGAGGGTCAGGCCGCGACCGCGGGCGGCGTCCCGGACGGCCGCGGTGAGCTCGGCGGACAGCTCGGCGGTGACCAGGTCGGGGAGCTCCTCGGCGGCGCCGGTGTGCTCGGGGCCGGTCACGGTGGGCGCGTCGAGGCCGGCGAAGGCCTGCCGCCACGCCTGCCGGGAGGCCTCGGCGTCGCGCTTGGCCAGCCAGGCCAGGTAGCCGGTGGCCGGGACGGCCTTCGGCAGCGCGGTATCCTCGCCGCCGGCCGCGTAGATCGTCACCAGGTCGCGCAGCACGGTCGACAACGACCAGCCGTCCAGCAGGATGTGATGGTGCGTCAGGACGAGGACGTGCGACTCGGGGGCGGTCCGGACGATCGAGAAGCGGATCAGCGGCGGGGCGCCCAGGTCGAAGCCGTGCAGCCGCTCCTCGGTGAGGTGGCGCAGCAGCGCGGCGTCCGTGCCCCCGGTGTCCGTGCCCCCGGCGTCCGTGCCCCCGGCGTCCGTGCGGTCGCCCGAGTCGGGCCCGGCCAGGTCGAGTTCGGTGACCGGGACAGTGACCTTGCGGTGCACCAGCTGGACGGCCTGCCCGTTCTTCCGCTGCTGGAAGGAGGTGCGCAGCGCGGTGTGGCGGCCGACCACGGCCCGGCAGGCGGCGCGCAGCCGGTCCCGGTCGAGCGGGCCGTCCAGCCGCAGGGCGGCCTGGCTGACGTACTCGTCGACGCCGCCCTGGCCGAGCAGGGAGTGGAAGAACAGCCCCTCCTGCAGGGGCGCGAGCGGAAGGACCGCTTCCAGCGGTGAGTCGTGGGCAGGCACTGGGTGATCTCCAACCGGGGCGGGTCGCGGTCGCACGGTCCGCGGGCGACGTCCGGCACCGAACGGCCGGTGTCGCCGGGGGGCGGGAACGAGGGCGTGTTGTGTGGCGGTCTCACTCGCCCGAGGGCCGTCCGGGGCCGTCCGGCCGGCCCGCTTCGGCCATGCTTCCGGCTGCCGCGCGGGCCTGCCAGGCAAGTGCCCGGCAATCGAAATTGCATTCCAGCTGCCGATCGGGTGTAACGGTCTCCACCAGGGGAATTCGGTTCTGCGGAGGCGTCGGAGAGACGTCCCTATTCCACCGGCGTGGGCTGCAGTAGGGTGCGTCTGCGCCGTTCTGACCGCCGTTCTCACCGCCGTTCTGACGACCGTTCCGACAGCCGTTCTGACGAGGCCGCGCCCGTGCTCACGGCACCGGTGCCGACGCGGGCGCCTCACACACGATGGGATTTCCCCGTGAAAGACAACATGGTCGAGATTCTGACCGCAGCCGTTCTGGTGCTCGGACTTATCCGCGAGTTCAGGGACCAGAGGTTAACTCTTGTCCCGTGGCTGCTCCCGCTGATTCCGATCGTGGTCGGAGCCCTCCAGGACGACCTGATCGACCACGACAGGAGCGGCGCCTCGATCGGCCTCGGCGCCGGGATCACCGGTATCGGTCTGGTGCTCGGCGTGGCGTACGGCGCGCTGCTGCCGGTGAGCCGGGACGCGGCCGGGCACACCGTGTTCAAGGGCGGCCTGTACGCCCTGCCGGTCTGGGCGGGCCTGCTGGTCTCCCGGACGGCCTTCTTCAAGGTCGGCCAGAACCAGGACATCGACACCGGGTTCGGCTTCCTCGCCATCTCCTTCGGCGCGATGCTGCTGGCCCGCATGCTGGTGGTGACCATCAGGTCCCGGAAGCGCCTTCCCGCCGGCTCGGCGGCCTGACCCGGCAGGGCGGCGCTTCCGGGCCGGCCGGTCAGGCCGGTGTCAGGCTCCGGATGTCGCCGCCCAGTTCGCCGGCGGCCAGTGCCGCCCACATCACCCGACGGCGCGGCTTGCCGCTGGAGGTGACGGCGAGACCGCCGCGCGGCACCTCGACGGCGAGCAGGTCGGCCTCGGTGCCGAGGGCCTCGGCGAGCACCGCGTGCGCGGCGGCCTGCCACTGCGGGTCGGGCTTCTCCAGGACGACCACGCCGGTGGCGCGGTCCTCGCGGTGGCCCAGCAGGACCGCCACCCGCCGCTGGGGGATGCCGAGTTCGTGCAGCTTGGCCTCCAGGCTCTCGGCGAAGACCATCTTGCCGCGGACCTTGACGCCGTCGCCGAGCCGGCCGACCACGTACAGCTGGCCCTCGTGCAGGAAGCCGGCGTCGCCGGTGTGCAGCACGCCGCCGTCGAGCACCGTGCCGGAGGCCGTGCCGGCGACGCCCTGGTAGCGGGTGCCCAGGGTGTTCCCGCTCACCAGCACCTCGCCGACCACGCGGTCCGCCACCTCGACGCCCTCGTCGTCGACGACGGTGACCTGGACGCCGCGCAGCGGACGGCCGCAGCCGACGAACCGCCCGGCCTGGTCGCCCTCCAGGGTGACCTCGCTCCAGCCCTCGCCGATCGGCAGGCCGGTGACGGCCAGGGTGGCCTCGGCGCCGCCGTACGCGGGCAGCAGTGCGCGCCGGTCGAAGCCGTGCGGGCCGAGCAGCGCCTCGAAGCCCTCCAGCACCTGCGGGTCGATCCGCTCCGCGCCGAGGATCAGCGAGCGGAAGGAGGAGAAGTCCAGGCCCTCCAGCTGGGCCGGCTTCACCCGGTGCAGGATGTACGCCAGGCCGAAGTTGGGCATGGCGGTCAGGCCGACCTTGTTGTCGCTGATGCAGCGCAGGTAGCGCAGCGGGGAGCGGATGAAGTCCTCCGGCTGCATCATCCAGCCGTCGCAGCTCATCGTCACGAAGTTGACCATGCAGCCGATCAGGCCCATGTCGTGGTGCACCGGCAGCCAGGAGGCGCCCGAGTACTCCGGGAACCACTCCAGCCAGCGGTGCATCGCGTTCACGTCGTTGGTCAGCGCCTCGTGGCCGACCAGCACGCCGCGGGAGCGGCCGCTGGAGCCGGAGGTGAACTGCAGCAGCGCGAACTCGGCCGGGGGGTACGGCTTCTGGGCGGGCTCGACCTCGGCGATGAACGCGTCGAAGACCACCGGCTCCGGCAGGTCGAGGCCCTCGGTGACGGTGCGCACGGAGTCCTCCGACTCCTCGTCGCAGACGATCACCCGGGGCTGCGCGGTGTCGAAGAGGGCCCGCGCGTGCTCGGCGTACTCGCCGCCGCGCTGGAATGCGAACGGCGGCGCGATGGAGCACGGGGTGCAGCCCGCGGCGATGGCGCCGAAGAAGGTCGCGACAAAACCGGGGCTGCAGCGCTGGACGACCGCCACCACGTCGCCCTCCTGGGCGCCGGCGGCGCGCAGCGCCTCGGCCGTGCGCAGCACCTTGTCGGCCAGTTCGGCGTAGCTGTGGAAGTCCCAGGAGTCTCCCGGACCGGCGAAGTGCAGGCCGCGCTCCTCCGAGGCTTCCTCGACCCAGTCCAACAGGGCCCTGTCGGGGATGCTCATTGACCGTTTCCTCCCGGATCCTTGCGTTCTTCGGAGCAACGTCGCTGCCGCCCAAGGCCGCATCCTCCGGTTCGTACGGGCAGGAAGCCAGGAATCGAGCGGGCAACTCCGGTCCACCGCACGGGCGGGACCAGCAAGGTCGATTGCCGGTCAGTTTCCTGGTCGGTTCACTCCACGCGCGCAAGCATCGGCGGCGAGAACTGTAAGTGCGGTCACCGGCCAGCGGCCAGGGGGCCGCCCGCGCCGCCGGCCGACCGCCGCGGAGAGGAGCCAGGTGTGAACCGGGCAAGCGATCGAGAAGGATCCGGTCCGCACTCGCCGATCCGCGAAGCCGGGGACCGTACGCCGCTGACCGCCGCGAGCCGGGCGCTCTGGCTCGCCCAGCAGTTCGCGCCGGACTCGCCGAGGTTCAACCTGGTGCGCCGCTTCGAGATCCGCGGCCCGCTCGACCCTGAGCTGTGGCACCGGGCGATCCGGCAGGCGCACGCCGAGTCCCAGGTCTTCGAGGTGCGCCTCGGCGAGGACGCGGACGGCCCGTACCAGGAGTACCTGGGCCGCTCCAACGCCGGCTGGGACGTCGTCGACCTCTCCGACCGGGCCGACCCCGAGCTGGCCGCCCACCGGTGGATCGCCGAGCGGATGAGCACCACCTACGACCTGCGGCGCGGGCCGGTGGGCGAGGACGTGCTGCTCAAGCTCGGTGCGGGCCACTGGTTCTGGTACAGCAGCTACCACCACGTGCTGACCGACATCCAGGGCCTGGCCATCCTCACCGAGCGGATCAACGGGCTCTACAAGGCGATGGCCGCCGGCACCGAGCCGGGCGGCCGCCCGCTGCCGTCCTCCCTGGTGCTGCCCCTGGAGGAGGCCGCCTACCTGGATTCGGAGCAGTACGAGGCGGACCGCGGGTACTGGCTGGAGCGGCTGACCGACCGGCCCGAGCCGGTCACCGTGGCCCCCCGGGCCGCCGACTGGGTGGGCGACGTGCTGCGCGCCCAGACCCTGCTGCACTCGACCTACGCGACGGCGCTGCGCAAGCTCGGCCGGCGCCGGCGCACCGACTGGACGGCGGTGGTCGCGGCCGGGGTCGCCGCCTACCTCAGCGGCCTGAGCGGCCATCAGGACCTGGTCCTCGGGCTGACCGCCACCGTGCGGCGCACCGACGCGGCCCGCGCCACCCCGGGCATGCTCGCCAACGAGCTGCCGCTGCGCGTCCAGCTGCACCCGGGGATGACGGTCGGCGAGCTGATCGACCACACCTCCGCGCGGCTCGGCGAACTGCTCACCCACCAGCGCTTCCCGCACGAGCACATCCGCCGCGAGCTCGGCATGCGCGACGCGGGCGACCGGCTGTTCCACACCGCGCTCAACCTGGTGCCCACCGGCGACCGCACCGAGCTGGCCGGCTTCCCGGCCACCGTGACCGGCCTCAACGCGGGCCAGGTCCCGGACCTGGTCCTCACCCTGTTCCCGGACCCGGCCGGCGGGCAGCACGTCCGCCTGGAGGGCAACGAGGCCCGCTACGACCAGGCGGACCTGGACGCCCACACCGTCCGGCTGCTGGCCTTCCTGCACCGCCTGGCCGAGGCCGACCCGGACACCCCGCTGGCCCGGCTGCAGCTCGCCACGGAGGTCGAACAGGCCCGGGTGCTGGACGAGTTCAACGACACCGAGTGGCCGACCGAACGCGCCACCCTGCCGGAGCTGTTCGAGCGGCAGGCCGCCCGCACCCCCGACGCCGACGCGGTGGAGTCCGAGGGGCGGACCTTCAGCTACCGCCTGCTCGACGCCCGGGTGAACCACCTGGCGCGGATGCTGGTCGAGCGCGGGGTGCGCCGCGGCGGCTTCGTCGCCGTCGCCCTGCCGCGCGGCCTGGACAACCTGGTGGCGCTGCTCGCGGTGATGAAGGCCGGCGCCGTCTACTTCCCGGTGGACCCGGGCTACCCGGCGGACCGGGTGGACGGGATGCTCGCCGACGCGCGGCCGGACCTGATGCTCACCCGCCGCGCCGACGGGCTGCCGGCCCGCGACGGCCTGGCCGTGGTGCACCTCGACGACGCCGAGGTGGCGGCCGCGCTGGACGCCGCCGACCCGGCCCTCCCAGCGCCCCCGACCGCGCCGACCGCGGCCGACATCGCGTACATGATCTACACCTCGGGCTCCACCGGCCGTCCCAAGGGCGTGCTGGTGCCGCACACCGGCCTGGCCGACTTCGCCGAGTCCCAGCCCGGCGTGCTGGCGCTGCGCGAGGGCGAGCGGGTGCTGATGATCAGCTCGCCCAGCTTCGACCCGTCGATGTGGGAGCTGTCGGTCTGGCTGATGAGCGGCGGCTGCGCGGTGATCGCCCCGCCGAAGCTGATGCCCGGCCCGCAGCTGGCCGAGTTCATCGCCGAGCACCGGGTCAGCTGCGTGGGCACCGTGCCGTCCGTGCTGGCCGCCTTCCCGCCCGGCTCGCTGCCGGACGACCTGATCATCGCGGTCGGCGCCGAGGCGCTGCCCGCCGAGCTGGTCCGCCGCTGGGGCGGGGCGCACCGGCTGCACAACGTGTACGGCGCCACCGAGAGCACCGTGTTCACCACCATGACCGGGCCGCTGACCGGCCCCGGCACGCCGTCGATCGGCTCGCCGCTGCACAACGCCCGGGTCCTGGTGCTGGACACCCTGCTGCGCCCGGTGCCGCCCGGCGTCACCGGCGAGATCTACCTGGCCGGCCCCGGCGTCTCGGTCGGCTACCACCGCCGTCCCGACCTCACCGCGCAGCGCTTCGTCGCGGACCCGTGGGGCCCGCCCGGCAGCCGGATGTACCGCACCGGCGACAACGGCTCCTGGGGGCCGGACGGCAAGCTGCACTTCGTCGGCCGCAGCGACCACCAGGTGAAGATCCGCGGCTTCCGGGTCGAGCTCGGGGAGGTCGAGTCCAGACTCACCGCGCACCCCTCGGTCGCCCGGGCCGCGGTGGTGGCCCGCGCCGGGCAGGGCAGTGCGCGCCGGCTGGTCGCCTACGTGGTGGCCGCGCCCGAGGCCGAGGTCGAGCCGGCCGAGCTGCGCGCCTGGGTCGGCCGGACCCTGCCGGAGCACATGGTGCCGGCCGCGGTCGTCGTGCTGGACGCCTTCCCGCTCACCTCGAACAACAAGATCGACCGGGACGCGCTGCCCGAGCCCGACATCCGCGGCGGCGCCACCCGCCGGCCGCCGCGCACCCGCACCGAGACGGTGCTCTGCGAGCTGCTGCACGAGGTGCTCGGCGCGGACGCGATCGGCATCGACGACAGCTTCTTCGACCTGGGCGGCGACTCCATCACCGCCGTCCAGCTCGCCGCCCGGGCGGTCAACTCCGGCCTGGCGCTCACCCCGCAGGACGTCCTGACCTACCGCACCGCCGCCACCATGGCCGCGGTCGCCGACGGCGGCCGGGCCGCGGACCTCGACCGGTCGCTGCTGACCGACGCCGGCGGCCCGTCCGAGGGCCTGCCGCTGACCCCGCTGCAGCAGGGCATGCTGTTCCACTCGCTGTACGCGGACGACTCCGGCGCCGACCCGTACATCGGCCAGATGGTCTTCGACCTGACCGGCGAGGTCGCCACGGACCGGCTGCGGGCCGCCTGCGACGCCCTGGTCGCCCGGCACGACGCGCTGCGCGCCGGCTTCGACCTGGACGGGCTGGGCGAGGCCCGGCAGACCATCCCGGCCGAGCTGGCCGTTCCCTGGGCCGTGCACGACCTGCGCGGGCTCGACGCCGAGGAGCAGCGGGCGCGCACCGCCGAGCTGCTGGCCGCCGACAAGGCGACCCGCTTCGACCTGGCGCGGCCGCCGCTGCTGCGGTTCGCCGTGATCACCACCGCCGACGACCGGCACCTGCTGGTCTTCACCAGCCACCACGTGCTCTTCGACGGCTGGTCCGTCGGGATCATGCTGAAGGACCTGTTCGCGGCGTACTCCGGGACGGCCGAGCCCTCCGAGCCGGTCTCCTTCGCGGCCTACCTGCGCTGGCAGGACCTCCAGCCGCGGGAGACCGCGGCGGACGCCTGGAAGCGGGCGCTGGCCGGGATCGAGCAGCCCTGTCTGGTCGCGCCCGGGGCGGCGCTGACCACCGAGATGCCCGCGCTGATCCGCCGGTCGCTGTCCGAGAAGCTCTCCGCGGACCTCGGCGGCACCGCCCGCCGGGCCGGCCTGACCGTGAACACCGTCTTCCAGGGCGCCTGGGCGGCGCTGCTGGGGCAGCTGACCGGCCGGGACGACGTGGTCTTCGGCACCTCGGTCTCCGCCCGCCCGCCGCAGCTGGCCGGGATGCAGGACCTGGTCGGCCTGGTGATGAACACCGTCCCGGTGCGGGTGCGGCTCTCCGCCGAGCGGACGCTGACCGAGCTGCACACCGAGGTGCAGGCCGAGCAGGCCGCGCTCGGCGCGCACCACCACCTGGGCCTGGCCGACATCCAGCGGGGCCTGGGGCTGGGTGAACTCTTCGACACCACCATGGTGTTCGAGAACGCGCCGGCCGACCGCGAGGCGATCCGCCGGACCCTGCCGGGGCTGGAGATCGCGGTCGCGGAGTCCGACCGTACGGGTGTCACCCACTACCCGCTCAGCTTGATCGTCCACCCCGGCCCGCGGCTGCGGCTCGAACTCACCTACCGCGAGGACCTGTTCGCCGCCGAGCAGGCCGAGCTGCTGCTGGAGCGGCTGGAGCGGTACCTGCGGTCCTTCGTCGCCGAGCCGGAACTCCCGCTCGGACGCGTCGAGTTGGTCGACGCCGAGGAGCGCCGCGCGCTGGTCGAGGCGTGCAACGAGACCGCCGTGGCGCACCAGGAGGGCACCCTGCACGGGCTGTTCACCGCGCAGGCCCGCCGGACGCCGGACGCCGAGGCCGTGGTGTACGGCGAGCGCCGGGTCAGCTACGCCGAACTCGACGCGCTCTCCGGCGGGTTGGCGGCGACCCTGGCGGCGGAGGGGATCGGCCCCGGCGACGTGGTCGCGGTGGCGCTGCCGCGCGGCGTGGACCTGGTGGTCGCGCTGCTCGCGGTCCTGCGCACCGGCGCCGCCTACCTCCCGCTGGACCCGGAGTACCCGCCGGAGCGGGTGCGGGCGATGACCGAGGACGCCCGTCCGGCGCTCACCCTGGACGAGCGGACCTTCGCCGAGCTGTCGGCGCGGGAGACCGCGGGCCCGGCGCCGGACCGCGCGGTCGACCCGGTGCACACCTCGTACGTGATCTTCACCTCGGGCTCCACCGGCCGTCCCAAGGGCATCGTGGTCGCCCACCGCGGCATCGTGAACTACCTGCGCTGGATGCAGCGCTGCTTCCCGCTGGCGCCCGGCGACCGGGTGCTGCAGCGCACCTCGATCAGCTTCGACCCGTCGGTGTGGGAGATCTTCTGGACCCTGCACGTCGGCGCGACGATGGTGGTCGCGCTGCCGGAGGCCGACCAGCACCCCGGCTACCTGCCGGAGCTGATCCGCACCGAGCGCGTCCACACCGCGCAGTTCGTCCCGTCCACCCTGGAGCTGTTCCTGCTGGAGCCCGGCGCGGCCGGCTGCGACAGCCTGCGCCAGGTGTTCTGCGGCGGCGAGAAGATGACCGCCGGCCTGGTGGAACGTTTCCGCAAGGTCAGCGAGGCCGGCCTGCACAACCTGTACGGGCCGACCGAGGTCTCCATCTACACCACCACCTGGCAGGCCAGGTCCGAGACCGGCACCGCCGACGTCCCGGTCGGAGGCCCGGCCGACAACCTGCGGGTCTACCTGCTGGACGGCGCGCTGCGCCCCGTCCCGGCCGGCATGCCCGGCGAGATCTACATCGCCGGCACCGGCGTGACCGACGGCTACACCCGGCGCCCGCTGCTCACCGCCGAACGGTTCGTCCCCGACCCCTTCGGCCCGGCCGGCACCCGGATGTACCGCACCGGCGACCTCGGCGTGCGCCGCCCCGACGGAGCGGTGCGCTACCTCGACCGCGCCGACCACCAGGTGAAGATCCGCGGCCACCGGATCGAGCTCGGCGAGATCGACTCGGCGCTGTCCGCGGTGGACGGCATCCGGCAGGTCGCCACCGTCGTCCGCGAGGACGTCCCGGGCAGCCCGCGGATCGTCTCCTACGCGGTGCCCGAGCCCGGCGCCCTGCCCGACCTGGACACCGCCCGCAAGCAGGTCGCCGAGCAGCTGCCCGAGTACATGGTCCCGTCCGCGATCGTGTCGCTGACCGCCCTGCCGCTCACCCCCAACGGCAAGCTCGACCGGTCCGCCCTGCCCGCTCCGCAGGCCGGCCGGCGGGAGCGGCGCGAGCCGCGCACCGACCGCGAGCACCTGCTCTGCCGCCTCTTCAGCGAGGTGCTCGACGGACAGCAGGTGGGCATCGACGACAACTTCTTCGACCTGGGCGGCGACTCCATCGCCTCCACCCGGCTGGCCGGCCGGGCCCGGATCGCAGGCCTGTCCCTCACCCCACGGGACGTGTTCCGTCACCGCACCGTGGCGGCTCTGGCGGATGTCGCCACCGAGACCGAGCCCGAGGCCGCCGTCGCCCCGCCGGCGGCACCCCGGCTCGAACTCGACGCCGACGAGCTCGCCGAACTCGAAGCGCACTGGAGAAGTGGGAAATGAAGCCGACCTCGTTCGACGCGATCTGGCCGTTGACGCCGCTGCAGGAGGGCATGCTCTTCCACGCCCTGTACGACGGCGGGCAGGAGGGCGTCGACCACTACAACATGCAGCTCCCGATCGAGCTGACCGGACCGCTGGACCCGGCCGCGCTGCGGCGCGCCTGCGAACTGGTCGTGGCCCGGCACCCCGCGCTGCGGGTCGGGTTCCTGCAGCGCCGCTCCGGCGAGCCGTTCCAGGCCGTGGCCTCCCAGGTGGAGCTGCCGTGGGCCGAGGTCTCCCTCACCGGCCTCGACCCCGCCGAGCAGCAGCGGCGGCTGCGGGAGGTGCTCACCGAGGAGCGCCACCGCCGCTTCGAGATGACCCAGCCCCCGCTGCTGCGGTTCACCCTGGTCGCGCTGGCCGCCGACCGGCACGTCTTCGTGCTGACCAACCACCACATCCTGATGGACGGCTGGTCGATGCCGGTCGTCGTCGAGGACCTCTTCCGGATCCTCCACCACGGCGGTGACGCCGCCGCCCTGGACCCGGCCGTCTCCGTCGGCGACTACCTCGGCTGGCTGAGCGCCCGCAACCGCGCCGCCACTGAGGCCGCCTGGGGCAAGGCGCTGGCCGGCCTGGAGGGCCCGACCCTGCTCGGCCGCGGCGCCGAACTGGCCGGCGGCGACGTCTCCCAGCACCGGATCCGGCTGGAGCTGGACGAGGAGCGCTCCCGCGCGCTGGCCGAGGCCGCCCGCGGCCGCAACCTCACCGTCAACACCGTGATCCAGGGCGCCTGGTCGCTGCTGCTCGCGCTGATGACCGGCAGCGACGACGTGGTCTTCGGCTGCACCGTGGCCGACCGCCCGGCCGCGATCCCCGGTGTGGACCGGGTCGTCGGCCTGCTGATCAACACCGTCCCGGCCCGGGTGCGGATCGACCACACCGAGCCGTACGGCGCGCTGCTCGACCGCGTCCAGGACGAGCAGGCCGCGCTCGCCGAGCACTCCTGGCTCGGCCTCGCCGACATCCACCGGATCAGCGGCCACGACGGCCTCTTCGACACCACCGTCGCCTTCGAGAACTTCCCGCTGCCGGCCTCCGCCCGCGGCGTCGAAGTTGCCGGTCTGCGCCTGGCCCTTGCCGGCGAGGCCGTCGACGAGGTGCCCGAGGGCACCCACTACCCGCTCAGCCTGGCCGTCTTCCCCGGCCCGACCACCGTGTTCGAGCTCAACTACCGCGCCGACCTCTACCCGAAGGAGCGGGCCGAGGCGCTGCTGGAGCGCCTGAGCCTGCTGGTCGGCCACGCCGTCGAGCGCCCGGACACCCCGGTCGGCCGGCTGCCGCTGCTCACCGGGGAGGAGCGGCTGCGCGTCGACCGCGCCGCCGCCCCGGCCCCGGTCGCCACGCCGCCCGGCACCCTGGTGCGGCTCTTCGAGGAGCAGGCCGCCCGCACCCCGGACGCGCCCGCGGTCAGCTGCGGCGCCGAGAAGCTCACCTTCGCCGGGCTCAACACCGCCGCCAACCGGCTGGCCCGGCAGCTGGTCGCCCGCGGCGCCGCCCCCGAGCGGCCCGTGGTGATGGCCCTGCCGCGCACCGCCGGGGCCGTCGTCACCCTGCTGGCGATCCTCAAGTCCGGTGCGGTGTACGTGCCGGTGGACCTGGAGCAGCCCGCCGAGCGGATCGCCGCGGTCTTCTCCGAGCTGCGCCCGCACCTGGTGGTGACCACCGGCGCGGCCGCCGCCCGGCTGCCGGAGGGCACCGAGCGGGTGCTGCTGGACGAGCTGCCGCCGGAGCCGGACGGCGCCGACCCCACCGGCGCGGACCTCACCGACGCCGACCGGATCGCCCCGCTGCGCCCGGAGAACCTGGCGTACACCGTCTACACCTCCGGCTCCACCGGCCGCCCCAAGGGCGTCGCGATCGAGCACCGGTCGCTGGCCAACATGTTCCACAGCCACCGCAACCACCTGTTCCAGCCGGAGCAGGCCGCGGCCGGCCGCCCGCTGCGCGCCGCGCTCACCAACTCCCTGGTGTTCGACGCCTCGTGGAGCCAGCTGCTGTGGATGGTCGGCGGCCACGAGCTGCACATGATCGAGGAGGAGCTGCGGGCCGACCCGCGGGCCCTGCTCGACCACGTCACCCGCCACGGCATCGAGGTGCTGGACACCACCCCGAGCTTCGCCCGCCAGCTGATCGCCGAGGGCCTGCTCGACGAGGGCCGTACGGTGCGCGTCCTCGCGCTCGGCGGCGAGGCCGTCGACGAGCCGCTGTGGCAGCGGCTGCGCGCCACCGACGGCCTGTCCGCGTACAACCTGTACGGGCCGGCCGAGTGCACCGTCGACCCGATGTACGCCCGCTTCGCGGCGCACGAGCACCCGGTGATCGGCGGCCCCGCCGACAACCTGCGGGCCCACCTGCTGGACGACGCGCTGCGGCCCGTCCCGCCCGGCGTGACCGGCGAGCTGTACCTGGCCGGCGCCGGTCTCGCCCGCGGCTACCTCGGGCAGCGGGTGCTCACCGCCGAACGCTTCGTCGCCGACCCGTTCGGCGGTCCCGGCGCCCGGATGTACCGCACCGGCGACCGCGCCCAGCGGGACGACGACGGCACCCTGGTGTTCCTCGGCCGCACCGACGACCAGATCAAGATCCGCGGCTTCCGGGTCGAACCGGGCGAGATCGAGGCCGTGCTGGCCGCCGACCCGGGCGTGCGGCACGCCGTCGTGGTGGCCCGCGAGGACCACCCCGGCTCGCCGATGCTGGTCGGCTACGTGGTCGCCGCGTCCGGCGCCACCGTCGACGGCGCGGCGCTGCGCGCCCGGGCCGCCGAGGTGCTGCCCGGCTACATGGTGCCGACCGCCGTCCTGGTCCTCGACGAGCTGCCGATCACCGTCAACGGCAAGGTGGACAAGGCGGCGCTGCCCGCGGTCCGCTTCGACGGCGGCGGCGAGGGCGGCGAGCCGCGCGACGAGCAGGAGGAACTGCTCTGCGGGCTGTTCGCCGAGGTGCTGCCGGTCGAGAAGGTCGGGATCCACGACAACTTCTTCAACCTGGGCGGCGACTCGCTGCTGTCCATGCGGCTCTCCGCACTGGCCCGCCGGGCCGGGCTCGCGCTCAGCCCCCGGGACGTCTTCCTGCACCGCACGGTGGCCGCGCTGGCCGCCGCCGCCCGGGACGCCGACGCCGCGGAGGCCGCCGCCGAGCCGCTGCCCGAGGGGCCGCTGCTCGAACTGACCGCCGAGGAGCGCGCCGAGGTCGAGGCCGCCCACCCCGACGCCGTCGAGGTGTGGCCGCTGACCTCGCTCCAGCAGGGCATGAGCTTCCACGCCCTGCTCGCGCCCGACCGGGTCGACCCGTACATCACCCAGCAGGTCTTCGACCTGGACGGGGAGGTGGCGCCCGCCGTCCTGCGCGCCGCCTTCGGCACGGTGCTCGCCCGGCACGCCAACCTGCGGGCCCGCTTCGTACGGCTGCGCTCCGGCCGGGCCGTGCAGGTCGTCCCCGAGCGGGTCGAGCTGCCCTGGCGGGAGGTCGACCTCGGCGCCCTCGCCCCCGGGGAGCAGGGCCGCCGGGTCGAGGAGCTGGTGGCCGAGGAGCACGACCGGCCGTTCCCGCTGGGCTCCTCGCCGCTGCTGCGGGCGCTGCTGGTCCGGCTCGCCGACGACCGCCACGTGCTGGTCGTGACGGACCACCACATCCTGCTGGACGGCTGGTCGGTGCCGCTGTTCTACCGCGAGGTGTTCGCCGCGTACGCCGCCGGCGGCTCCGCCGAGGGGCTGCCGGAGCCGGTGCCGTTCCGCCGGGTGCTCGCCTGGCTGACCGGCCGGGACGGCGCCGCCGCCGAGCGGGCCTGGGCGGGGGCGCTGGTCGGCCTGGACGAGCCGACGCTGGTCGCCCCGAACGCCGACCTGTCGGTGCTGGCCGCGCAGGGCACCGCCCACGAGGTCCTGGACGCCGAGGCCTCGGCCCGGATCACCGCCGCCGCCCGCGCCGCCGGGATCACCGTGAACACCCTGTTCAACGGCGCCTGGGCGATCGCCCTGGAGCGGCTGACCGGCCGCGCCGACGTCGTCTTCGGCGCCTCGGTGTCCGGGCGCGCGCCCGAGCTGCCCGGCGTCGAGGACGCGATCGGCCTGGTCATGAACACCGTGCCGTTCCGGGCCGTGCTGGACCCGGCGGAGCCGCTGTCCGCGGCCCTGGTCCGGCTGCAGACCGAGCAGTCCGAGCTGATCGCCCACCACCACCTCGGGCTGCCCGAGATCCAGCGGGCCGTCGGCCTCGGCGAACTCTTCGACACCATCGTCGGCTTCGAGAACGCCGGCATCGACCACGCCGAGGTGCGGCAGCCCGTACCGGGCCTGGGCATCGGGCTGCGCGAGCCGTCCGTGCCCGGCTCCGCCCACTACCCGCTGCGGCTGCTGGTGCGCCCGGGCGAGCGCCTGGACGTCAAGCTCCACTACCGCACCGACCTGTACGGCGAGGCCGAGGCGGGCGACCTGCTGGCCTCGGTGCTGCGGGTGCTGGAGACCTTCGCCGAGGCGCCCGCCACGCCGCTCGCCGGGCTGGACCTGCTGTCCGCGGCGACCAGGGAGACCGTCCTGGAGCGGTGGGCCGCGACCGCCCCCGCCGCCCCCGCGGCCACCATCCCGGCGCTGTTCGCCGAGCGGGTCGCCGAGCACCCCGACGCGCCGGCCGTGCTGACCGGCACCGAGGAGCTCAGCTACGCCGAACTCGACGAGCGGGCCAACCGCCTGGCGCGCGTCCTGCTCGCGCACGGGGCCGGCCCGGAGCGCGTCGTCGCGGTCCTGCTGCCCCGCACGGCGGAGCTGGTCACCACCATCCTGGCGATCTGGAAGAGCGGCTCCGTCCACATGCCGGTGGACACCGACTACCCGGCCGACCGGATCGAGTTCATGCTCACCGACGCCCGGCCGGACCTCATCCTGGCCGCGCCCGACGCGGTCGGGAAGATCCCGGACGGGCTGCGCGACCGGGTGGTCACCACCGACCGGCTCACCGCCCCGGCGGACACCCCGTCCGGGGAGGTGACCGACGCCGAGCGCGGCCGCCCGCTGCTGCCCGCCTGCGGCGCGTACATCATCTTCACCTCGGGCTCCACCGGCCGCCCCAAGGGCGTCCTGGTCACCCACGCGGGCCTGGCCAGCTTCCTGGCGACCCAGCGGCGCCACCTGGACCTCGGCCCCGGCCGCAAGGTGCTGTGGTTCGCCTCGCCCAGCTTCGACGGCGCCATGGGCGAGCTCAACACCGCGCTGCTGAGCGGCTCCTGCGTGGTCGTCGGCAGCTACGAGGAGATGCTGCCCGGCCGGCCGCTGGCCGACTGGGTGGCCAGGACCGGGGTGCGGACCCTCACCATCCCGCCGTCCTCGCTGGCCGCGATGGCCGACGGCAGCCTGCCGGAGGGGATCACCCTGGTCACCGGCGGCGAGGTGCTGCCGCCCGAGCTGGTGGCCCGCTGGGCCCCCGGTCGGCGGATGCTGAACATCTACGGCCCGACCGAGACCACGATCATCGCGACCGTCGGCGGGCCGCTGGAGCCCGGCGTCGCCGTGTCGATCGGCGTCCCGGTGGTCGGCGCCCGGATCCGGGTCCTCGACCACTGCCTGCGCCCGCTGCCCGCCGGCGTGCCCGGCGAGGTGTACATCTCCGGCGCCGGCCTGGCCCGGGGCTACCTGCACCGGCCGGAGCTCACCGCGAGCCGTTACGTCGCCGACCCGTTCGGCGGGCCGGGCACCCGGATGTACCGCACCGGCGACATCGCCCGCTGGCTGCCGGACGGCCGGCTGGACTACGTGCGCCGGGCCGACGACCAGGTGAAGCTGCGCGGCTTCCGGATCGAGCCCGGCGAGATCGAGGCCGTGCTGGCCGCCGACCCGAGCGTGCGGCACGCCACCGTGCAGCTGCGCGAGTCCACCCCGGGGGCGCGGCAGCTGGTCGCGTACGTCGTCCCGGCCGGACCGGAGGGCACCGACCCCGCCGCGCTGCGCGAGCGGGTCGCCGCCCACCTGCCGGAGTACATGGTGCCGGCCGCCGTGGTCGAGATCCCCGAACTGCCCACCACACCGCACGGCAAGCTGGACCGGGCCGCGCTGCCCGCCCCCCGCTTCGCCGCCGCCGAGGGCAGCCGGGCGCCCCGCACCCCGCGCGAGGAGCTGCTGCGGCGGCTGTTCGTCGAGGTGCTCCAGGTCGACCGGATCGGCATCGACGACAGCTTCTTCGCGCTCGGCGGCGACTCGATCATGTCGATCAAGCTGGTCACCGCCGCGCGCGAGGCCGGGCTGGAGATCTCCCCGCGGGACGTCTTCACCCACAAGTCCGTCGCCGAACTGGCCGCCGTGGTCACCGAGTCGGCGCCGGACGCCGGTGAGGAGGCCGAGGAGCCGCTCATCGACCTCGACCAGGACGAACTCGACGAGTTCATCGCCAAGTTCGCCGCCGAGGACTGACCGACCCGGGCGGCGGAGCCAGCCGGGACCCTGCTCGGCCCTCCGCCCGTGACACCGCCCCGCCGCCTGCCCCCGGGCAGGCGGCACAGGACCACCCGCCCGCCCCAGCCGGCCGAAACCGGTCGGAGAACACGCAAGGGAACGCCTGATGAACCGTCACGAACCGTCCACTGCCACCGCTCCGACCCCGTACGAGGGCCGGCTCGCGGAGTACACCCTGAGCGCCGACGAGGCCGCCGAACTGGCCCAGGCCGCCCACAAGATCGCCGACGACTGCGGCAGCCCGCTCGACGAGGAGTTCTACGACCGGGCCTGGCAGTTCGACCGGATGCTGCCGGTCGGCCTGCAGTCCTTCCTGGCCGACTTCCGCCGCCGCGAGCCCGCCGCCGCCTGCCTGGTGCACGGCCTGCCGGTGGACGACACCGAGCTCGGCCCGACCCCGGCGCACTGGCGCGACGCGATAGCGCTGGAGTCCGCCCGCACCCAGGAGGCCATGCTGGCGCTGGTCGGCATCGCGCTGGGCGAGCCCTTCGGCTGGGCCACCCTCCAGGAGGGCAGCATCATCCAGAACATCCTGCCGATCCGCGGCGACGAGGACCGGCAGAGCGGCTACGGCAGCGAGGCCCTGCTGGAGTTCCACACCGAGGACGGCTTCCACCCCAACCGCTGCGACTACCTGATCCTGCTCGGCCTGCGCAACGCCGACGCGGTGCCGACCATCGTCGCCTCCGTCCGGGACGTCCGACTCGACGACCGCACCCGGGAAGTGCTCTCCCAGGACCGGTACCACATCCTCCCGGACACCGAGCACATCCGGCAGCTGGAGACCTCGGACCCGGACCACCCGGCGCTCGCCAAGCTCCGCCGGATGGCCGACGACCCCACGCCCACCAGCGCGCTCTTCGGCGACAGCCTCTCCCCGTACCTGCGCATCGACCTGCCGTTCATGCGCTGCGTCGGGGACGACCGGGAGGCCGTCGAGGCCCTGGACCGGCTGATGTCGGAGCTGACCCGGGTCCAGCAGGAGGTCGTGGTCGGCCCCGGCACCCTGCTGGTCGTCGACAACTACCAGGCCGCGCACGGCCGGCGCTCCTTCAAGGCCCGGTACGACGGCACCGACCGCTGGCTGAAGAAGATCACCGTCAGCCGCAACCTCCGCCGCAACCTGGCCGGTTACGCCCCCGACCGGCACCGGGTCATCGTCTGATCCCGGCGGGCCCTCCCCGGCCCTCCCCGGCCCGATCCAGGCCTGATCCCGGCCCGACCCCAGCACCCGCACACCCAGCCGGGACCCGGCCGCTCCGGCGGCCGGGCCCGGCGTCTTTCGAAAGGCCCTCGCCCATGCGCACAGTCATCGTCTCCGGCGCCTCCAGCGGCATCGGGAAGGCCACCGCCGAGCGGTTCGCCGCCTCCGGCGACCACGTGGTGAACCTCGACGTCACCAAGCCCGAGGCCCCGGCGGCGGGCCTGGACGGCGGCCCCGGCTCGGTGAGCTTCCTGGAGGTCGACGTCGCCGACTGGCAGGCGGTCAAGGAGGCCGTCGACGCCGTGCACGCCGCCCGCGGCGCCCTCGACGTGGTGATCGCCAACGCGGGCATCAGCATCCGCGGCGGGGTGCTCGAACTGACCGAGGCCGACGTGCGCCGCGCCATCGACGTCAACCTGGTCGGCGTGCTCGCCCTGTGGCGGCACTCGGCCCCGTACATGATCGAGCGGGGCCACGGCGTGCTGCTCGCCACCGCCTCGGTCAACGGCAGCCGCGGCTACCCGCTCTACGCGCCGTACAACGCCACCAAGGCCGGTGTCGCCTCGCTCTGCCAGACCTTCGCCATGGAGCTCAGCCCGCTGGTGCGCACCGCGTGCGTCACCCCCGGCGCGGTGCTGACCCCGATGCAGCGCGCCGAGTACACCGACGCGATGCTCGACGAGGTCAACGAGCGCATCCCGGCGCGCCGGCACGCCTCCCCGGAGGAGATCGCCGGGGTCTTCCACTTCCTCGCCTCCGACCAGGCGAGGTTCGTCACCGGCCAGGAGTTCGTGGTGGACGGCGGCGAGACGGCCGGCGCCACCACCGCGTTCTTCCCCGGCCCCCTCGCGCCGCGGCCGCGGCCCGACCAGGACGCTCCCGAAGGCGGCAAGTGACCATGGACACCCGTCCCGTCCAGGACCCCGACGAGCTGGACCGGATCGACCTCGCCGATCCCGTCCTGCACGCCACCCGCGACCTCACCGAGGTCTGGCGCCACCTGCGCGACAACGCCCCGCTGTACCGGCACCGCGACACCGAGCGCGGCGAGGGCTTCTGGGTCGTCACCCGCAGGGAGGACATGGAGACCCTCTACAAGGACAACACCTCGTTCACCTCGGCGCACGGCAACATGCTGGAGACGCTGCAGGCGGACAGCGACTCGGCGGTCGGCCAGATGCTGACCGTCACCGACGGCCCGGACCACACCGCGCTGCGCGGCATCCTCACCCGGCCGTTCACCCCGCGCGCGCTCACCGCCACCGTGGAGGCCGCCCGCAACGGCGTCCGGCAGCTGATCCTCGAAGCCACCAAGACAGAGCGGTGCGACTTCGGCCAGGACGTGGCCGCGGACATCCCGCTCGCGGCCATCTGCGACCTGCTCGGCGTGCCCCAGGAGGACCGCCCCAAGCTGATCCCGATGACCTCCGGCGCGCTCGCCGCCACCGACGGCTCACCCTCCGCCGAGGGCACCTGGGCGGCCCGCAACGACCTGCTGCTGTACATCTCCGAACTGGCCCGGCTGCGCACCCGCGAGCCGGGCGAGGACGTGGTCAGCGTGCTGGTGGAGCAGAGCGTCGGCGACCGCAGGCTCACCCGCGAGGAGGTGATCTTCAACTGCTACAGCATCATCATCGGCGGCCTGGAGACCACCCGGCTCGCCATGGTCGGCGGCGCGCACGCGCTGGCGCACCACCCCGAGCAGTGGGAGGCGCTGCGCAGCGGCGCGGTGTCCGTCGACGCCGCCGTCGAGGAGATCCTGCGCTGGACCACGCCCACCCTGCACAGCGGCCGCCGGGCCACCGCCGACATGCTGCTGCACGGCGAGTTCATCGAGGCCGGCGACATCGTGACGATGTGGAACGGCTCCGCCAACCGGGACGACCGGGTCTTCGACGCCCCGGACGAGTTCCGGCTGGACCGCCCCAACGCCGGCAAGCACCTGACCTTCGCCCACGGCCCGCACTACTGCATGGGCGCCTACCTGGCGAAGGCCGAGCTGGCCGGGATGCTGGAGGGGCTGAAGGAGCACGTCTCCGAGATCCGCCCGGCCGGGGAGCCGACCCGGGTCTACTCCAACTTCCTCAGCGGCTACGCCACCATGCCGGTCACCCTGGTACCCAACTAGCCCTTCCGGTACGGAAGAAGGCGCATGGAGGCGGCTCCGACCCGAGGTCGGAGCCGCCTCCATGCGCTTCCGGGGGTCAGCCCTGCGCGCCGCTCTCCAGCACCGCCTCCAGGCCGAAGTACCGGCGGCTGACCCGGCAGTCCTCCATGACGGCCTCCAGCCCCGGCAGGTAGGCCTCCCGCTCGTCCAGCACGACGTCCCGGTCCAGGCGCTGCAGCAGCCGCCGGAGCACCAGGACGAGCCAGCCCGCGTCCGGCGCGGTGCCCCGGTTGTGCAGCCAGACGTGCACGCAGGAGGCGGCGGCGTGGAAGACGCAGTGGTCCTCCGCGGTGCGCGAGCCGGCCACCGAGGCGGCCTCGATGCCGTGCTCCGCGATCCGCCCGTACAGCGCGGTCCGGCGGCGGTCCAGTTCGGCCACCACCTCGGCCAGGTCGCGGTCCTGGCCGGGCGGGCACTCGGCCGTGGCCACCTCGGCCAGCCGCTCCACCGCGGTGCGCCAGCCCCGGGTGATCTCGTCCTGCCCGTTGGTCGACAGCGCCAGCCTGTTGCCGTCGGGCTCCCAGACCGGGGCCTCGGCGGAGAGGTCGAACAGCCGGGCTAGCAGCTCCTCGGAGCCCTCGGCGGCCCGGTCGGCGAGCGGGGCGAGCGCGGCCAGCTGGGTCGCGATGTTGAACAGGTTGACGTGGGTGGTGCCCTCGAAGATCGAGGTGATGCAGTGGTCCCGGCGGATCTTCTGGAAGGCGCCGGAGGCGACCAGCTCGCGCAGGTAGCTGCGCGCCGCGAGCACCTTGGACATCTGCTCCAGGGTCTCCTCGCCGATCACCGGCACCAGGTACTTGACCACCGAGGACCAGAGCGCCAGCCGGGCCGGGGCGACGGTCAGCGCCCGGGCCACCGGGATCGCCACGCAGTCGGAGATCAGCAGGTCCAGGTGCGCGTCGACGAGGTGCTGGCGGACCACCGGGAGGCGGTAGATCTCGGCGCCGTACAGCCGGCGCTCGTGCGCGTAGTCCAGCCCGATCCGCAGCGCCGCGTCCATGCTGCCGAGGGACATGCCGCCGATCGCGGTGCGGGTGATCTGCAGGGTGCGGACGGTGTCGATCATCGCGCGGCCGGGCCGTCCGATGACCGCGCCGTCGGCGGGCACCCGGGAGCCGGTGAATCGGACGCCGCTGACGTCGTGGCCGCGCAGGCCGAGGGCCCGGACGATCGGCTTGGGCTCGACGCTCTCCGGGTCCAGCTCCCGCTTGTCGACCAGCAGCAGCATCGGGCCGCGCGGGCCCTGGGCCAGCACGGTGTAGAAGCGGGCCCGGTTGCCGTTGCCGACCGGCCACTTCTCGCCGTCCAGGACGTAGTGCCCGCCGTCGAGGACGGCGGTGGTGGCGGTGGTGGTCAGGTCGCTGCCGACCTCCGCCTCGGAGATGCCGAAGCACAGCTTGTCCCCGGAGGTCACCGCCTCGGCGATCCGCTTGCGCTGCTCGGGCGTCCCCCAGAGCCACACCGGCTGGCAGCCGAGCATGCTGGAGCCGAACATCACCGCCATGGTCAGGTTGCGGCGCGCCAGCGAGCGGGTCACCGCCAGCACGGACTCCAGGTTGAGCATCCGCCCGCCGGCCACCGCCGGGACGAGCCGCTCGGGCAGTCCCCAGTCCAGGAGCAGCCGCTCCGCGCCCGGCGGGACCTCGTCGAGTTCCTCGTGCCGCACGACCTCGGCGAAGGAGAACGGTCCGGACGGCGCCAGCGGATCGCCCAGCAGGCCCTCCAGCTCGGCGGTCAGGCTCCGGGTCGGACGGGGAACGGAATTCGGCTCCATACGGCTGGCTCCTGTGCACGGGAATACGGAACGCCCGACGGTGTTCCGGTGCAGTGTCGCCAGGTGGCCTTCCGTCGTCCCAGGCAGGGGCGCAGGCAACTCATCATGCCTGCAAGTTGCCCAGTGAGTGCCTCGTTATTCGCGGGCGTTCCGTCCGAGAGTATCCGTGTGGCAGTACGTCAATCCAAAGGGGCCCGGCGGCGATGAATACCGAAATCCACGGCGAACGGGAAACCGTGCTGTTCACCCTGGACAAGACCAGGGAGAGTCTGATGGAGGTCGACGCCGGGTTCAAGGCAAATCTCAACTGGAACTACGGCGAGCGCAACAATCGGCTCTGGGCGCTCTACGAGAAGAGCAAGATCGCGCAGTGGAACGCCGCGACCGATATCGACTGGAACCACGAGGTCCGGTTCGGCGCGCAGTTGGACGAGGGGCAGAGCACCGGTCTGCAGAACTTCCGCGGTGCGGGCAGCCCGGTTCCCGAGGAACTGATCAACCAGTTCCGCTGGGAGTACCTCTCCTGGATGATCAGTCAGTTCCTGCACGGTGAACAGGGCGCGCTGGTGACCACCGCCCGGCTGGTGGAGACCGTGCCCGACATGGAGGCCAAGATCTACGCGGCCGCCCAGGTCGCCGACGAGGCGCGGCACGTCGAGGCGTACGCCAAGTACATCGACGAGAAGCTGGGCAACTCCTACCCGATCAACCCGGGCCTCAAGTCGCTGCTGCGCGACCTGCTCTCGGAGTCCGACTGGGACATCGTCTACCTCGGCATGCAGGTCATCGTCGAGGGCCTCGCGCTGGCGGCGACCCGGCTGGCGGGCACCGGCTTCGGCGAGCCGATCATCACCCAGATCACCCGGATGATCGCCCGCGACGAGGCCCGGCACATCGGCTTCGGCGTGGTCTCGCTCACCGGCATGTACGAGCAGATGAACAGCAAGGAGCGCGCCGAGCGCGAGGAGTTCCTGCTGGAGTCGATCTTCCTGATGTCCCGCCGCTTCCTGCTGCGCGAGGTGTGGGAGCGCATGGAGCTGGACGTCGAGCGCGGCATCACCTTCGCGATGAACGACCCGATGATGTTCGGCTACCGCCAGCTGCTGTTCCAGCAGGTGATCCACATCCTGCGCCAGGTCGGCCTGCTCAGCCCGAAGCTGCGCGACCTCTTCCTCAGCGAGCACCTGGCCAAGCCGGAGGCCTTCGTCGGCGTCAACTGACCGCCGGGCGACCGCACCCCCGTCACTCGAACGAAGCGAACGACAGAACGAAGCGAACGACAGAACGACGAGAACGAATCGGAGGAGCCGCGTGCCTGCGCAGCGCGACGACGTCGTCATCACCGGGCTCGGCGCCACCACGCCGTTGGGCGGCGACGCCGGGTCCACCTGGAAGGCACTGCTCGACGGGGTCTCGGCGGCGGTCGCGATCGCCGACCCCTGGGCCGCGGACCTGCCGGTGCGGATCGCGGCCCCGGCCGCCGTGGAGCCGGCCCCGCTGATCGACCGGGTCCAGGCCCGGCGCACCGACCGTTCCGCCCAGTTCGCCCTGCTGGCCCAGCGCGAGGCCTGGCTGGACGCGGGCTTCGGCGCGGCCGCGGGCGCGCCGGGGCACCCGGAGTCCGAGCGCCTCGCGGTGGTCATCGGCAGCGGCATCGGCGGCCTGAGCACCCTGCTGCCGGCCCACGACCTGATCCGGGCCGGGGACACCCGCCGGGTCTCGCCGTTCACCCTGCCGATGCTGATGAACAACGCCGCGGCGGCGCTGTGCGCGCTGGAGCTGAACGCCACGGCGGTGGCCCACGCGCCGTCGACGGCCTGCGCGGCGGGCGCCGACGCCATCGCGGCCGCACTGGACCTGATCCGGCTGGGCCGGGCCGACGTGGTGGTGGCCGGCGGCACGGAGGCGGTCATCAACCCGATGGCGATCACCGCCTTCGCGGCGATGAAGGCGCTGTCCCGCAACAACGACGCCCCGGCCTGCGCCTCCCGGCCCTTCGACAAGAAGCGGGACGGCTTCGTCCTGGGCGAGGGCGCGGCGGTGCTGGTCCTGGAGTCCGGCGCGCACGCCCGTCGGCGCGGCGCCCGGATCTACGCCGAGCTGGCCGGGGCCGGGGCGAGCGTCGACGCCCACCACATCACCCGCCCGCACCCGGACGGCGAGGGGATGGCGCGGGCCATCCGGCGGGCGCTCACGGACGGCGGGGTCGAGCCGGCGGAGGTCGGCCACGTCAGCGCGCACGCCTCCTCCACCTCGGTGGGCGACGCGGCCGAGGCGCTGGCGATCCGGGCCGCGCTCGGCGGCGTCCGGCCGGCCGTGTCGGCCGTGAAGTCCTCCGCCGGGCACCTGATCGGCGCCTCCGGTTCGCTGGCCGCGGCGATGACCGTCCTGGCCCTGCACCACCGCACCGCTCCGCCCACCATCAACGTGGACGACCTGGACGACGCGATCGACCTGGACGTGGTCCGGCTCGCGCCCCGGCCGCTGCCCGCCGGGCCGCTGGCGGCGCTCACCCAGAGCGCGGGCTTCGGCGGGCACAACACCGTGCTGGCCTTCCGCGCCGGGGCGTGAGCCCGCTCCTCCTCCTGCCCGTGCTCACGGGTCCGCCCCCGCGCCAGGTCGGTTCCTGGCCCGGGGGCGGTGGCGTAGCGGCGTGAGGAGGGCGGGGCGGTGGCGCGAGGTCAGGACGCCGGCGGCCAGTCGCCGCCGAGCGGGACGACGATGGACTGCAGGTGGTCGACGGTCGGCAGGACGCCCTCGCCCTCGTCCAGGAGCTCCTGGACGAGCTCGGTGATCTCCTGGACGGTCTCCAGCGCGGAGGCGCGCTCCTGGGGGAGGCCGTCGAACTCGAAGACGTCCTCAAGGGTGAGACCCATCTGGACCATCGCGAGCGAGTGGTAGCCCAGCTCGCTGACGAGCTTGGTGTCCGGACCGATCCGGTCCTTCTTGGTCGGGGCGATGAGGTTGACCAGCTGGCTGATCACATCAGGGATCTGGGCGGAGGCGATGTCGGTCATACATGGATCGTCGCCGCGCCGGGGCCCGGCCTTCCAGGCATCGCCTCCGGCAACGACTCGGCAAGATCGAACGTTCGGTGACCGGACCGCCTCCGGGGGTGACGGCTTGCCGTCGGTTTGCCTGGAGAATGTTCCGGTCCGCCCCCTATGCTCGGTGTCATGGACACCGATGTGCCGGCGAAGTCATCGTCAACTCCCTGGATCGTCGGCCGCGTTGAGACCTCGGAGCGGCGGCTTCGGGTGATCTGCCTGCCGCAGGCCGGGGCCGGCGCGGGCGCCTTCGCCGGCTGGCGCGCCCATCTGCCGGCCGGGGTCGAGCTGGCACCGGTGGAGCTGCCCGGCCGCGGAACCCGCGCCGAGGAGCGGCTGCCCGACTCGCTGGCGGAGACGGCGGAGCAGCTGTTCGCCGCCCTCGCCGGGGAGTTCGACACCCCGTTCGTGCTCTTCGGCCACAGCCTGGGCGGACTGCTCGCCCATCAGGTCACGCTGCTCCTGGAGCGGCACGGCGGCCCGGCGCCGCTGGCGACCGTCGTGGCGGCCGCGCGCGCCCCGCACCGGCCGCCGGAGGCGAAGCTGTCCGAGCTGCGCGACGTCGAGCTGCTGCGCTGGCTGGTCGCACAGGACGCTGTCCCGCGCGAGCTCTTCAGGTACCCGGACTTCCTGCGCACCGTCCTGGCCGGGATCAGGAAGGACTTCACGCTGGCCGACGGCCACGTCCTGCCGGCCCCCTCCCCGGTGCGCACCCCGTTGCACGTCCTCGGCGGTTCCGAGGACTCCGTGGCGCCCGCCGAACACCTGCACCACTGGTCCGCATGTGCGGCGGGGGAGTACTCCCTGGCCGTCCTGGAGGGCGGCCACGACTTCCCGCGCACCACCCCGGCCGCCGTGCTGGCAGCGCTCAGAGGCGTTCTGCCACAAGGCACTTGGCCCGACCATCACCCTTAACACCACAGAGGTGGCTCAATGACGCTGTTGGCATCCTGGGGATCCCTGGCCGCTCAGCACTCGCCTTCGGACGACACGGTCTTCGCCGTTCTCAACGTGGCGTTCATCGTCCTCATCACGGCGATCGTCCTCGTCTCCCAGTTCAGTGTCCGCGACGTCAGAGCCCAGACCTTCCTGTGGGTCGCGATGCTCGTGCTGCGCGGGTTCCTGCCGCCCGGCCCCGCCGAGGCGAAGACGACGAGCGTCGTCTTCCTGGTCATCGGGCTGGCGTTCTCCCTGGTCTTCGGCTACTACCGCGGTCTGACGATGCCGATGTGGCGGGACCAGACCGGCCGGCTGCTGCGCAAGGGCGGCCGGACCACCGCCAAGCTGTGGGTGGCGAACCTGGCCGAGCGGCTGGTCGTCGGCGGCGTCGAAGTGGTCTTCTTCCACGGCCAGTTCAACGGCAACGGGGTCTGGCTGGGGGTCGGCGTCACGCTGGCCGTCCAGCAGGGCGTGATGATGCGGCGCGCTCCCGGCATCACCGAGGTGCGGCCCACCGGCCCGGGCCACACCATGCCCGCGGTCGCGGAGAGCGACTCGGGAGCCAAGTAGGCACCAAGTGACGGCCAGTCAATTCCATTGAGAAGACGAAGAAGTGCTCCGGGGTGATCAGTCCCGGAGCACTTCGGTGTCATCAGTCGGCGAGCGGCTCGAGCTCGAAGATCACGCTGTCCGCCGGGGTCACCACGCGGTGCGCCTCGACCAGGCGCCAGCCACCCTCCTCGAACACCCCGTTCCACTCCTCCAGGGTCGGCAGGTAGGCACCCATCATGCGGTGCGCGACCTCGAAGCCCAGGGTGAAGACCGGGATCTCGGAGTCCGGGATGTCCGTGGTCATCGCGGTGTCGCCGAGCAGGAAGCGCTTGACGTTCGGGAACGCCTTGCGCAGCCCGCGCAGGGAGGCGATGCAGTTCTCCCGCGGCCAGAAGTCGTGGCCCATCAGGAAGGAGGTCAGGAGGTCGACGTCGGCGAACTCCGGGTGCGGCTGCGGGTTGGTGGCGTCGTCCTTGACGAAGGACACCTTGCCCTCGAAGCCGGCCTCCTTGGTCGAGGCCCGGGCCACGCCCAGCGCGCCCTCGGCGATGTCGATGCCGAGGCCGGTCGCGTTCGGGTTCTCCCGCAGCACGCTGATGATGCGCTCGCCGCTGCCGCAGCCGAGGTCGGCGATCTTGCTGAACTCGCCGACCGAGCCGAGGGCCTTCTTGAACACCGGGTCGAAGAAGTTGGCGTTGATGTCGCGGCAGGCGATCGCGATCGCGGCCGAGTCGCGGCGGTAGAAGCTGCCGACGCGGTTCTCGTTCTTCAGCACGGCCGGCATGTCGGCGAAGAGCGCCGCGCAGCCGCGGGACAGCCAGTGGTAGAACGCCTTGGCGCGGTACACCTCGGCGAAGTTGACGTCGGTGACGATCAGGGCGCCCTGCCGCTGGACGATACGGACGCTGGCCAGGGCCTGGAACATCCCCTCGACCGCGAACTGGTCGAGGTCGTTGCGTTCCGAGAACTCGGCGACGTCCAGCTTGTCCTGCTCCGCCAGCTCGTCGAGGGCTCCGACCTCCCAGGCGGCGCCGATCGCCGAGGAGGCGACGGTAGCGTTGAAGATGTCGGCGGCGGTCATTCTCGCCGCTCCGAGCACGAGGTTGTCGGTCATTTCCTTGTCCCCTCTAAGGAATGGAATCCGGCAGGCCGGACGGGAGGTCCGGCCGGGCTGGTGATGATCACGGGCGCCGGGCGAGCAGGATCCGGTGCATCGGGGTGTCGACCAGTGCGGTCCGCACCAGGCCGGCCCGGTCGAGCCATTGGTCGTAGTCCGCCAGGGAGAAGGAGTCCCCGCCGCCGGTGACGAGCATCGACGCGGCGAACAGCCGGAAGAAGCGGTTCTGGATCGACTGGTCGTCGGTCTCGTCGTCGACGATGTGGTCGACGATCGCGACCACGCCTCCCTGGCGCACCGCCTGCGCCGCCCGTCGCATGAGCTCCTCGGAGCCCTCCGCGGTCTGCAGGTGGAAGATGTTCACCAGCAGGACGAGGTCCTGGCCGGTGTTCCACTCCTCGGTGAAGAAGTCGCGCTCCACCGGTTCGAACCGCTCCCGCACGCCCAGCCGCTCCGCCTGCCCGCGGGCGATGGGAACGATCCGCGGGTGGTCCAGGCCGGTCGCCCGCAGTCCCCGGAAGCGCTGCAGGAGCAGCTGGCTGTAGATGCCGGTGCCGCAGCCGACGTCCAGCATGGACCGGTCGGCCTCGCCCTTCCAGCCCTCCTCCTCCGCCAGGAGGTTGGCCAGCGACTCGACGATCGGCGGCGCCCAGAAGTTGATGCCGCGGGCCACCTGCTCGTAGTCCTCGGCGGACAGCTGGTTGGCCTGGTAGCCGCCGTCCGCGCCGCGGGCGGGCCGCTTGACGTGGTCGGCGAGGTTGCGCCAGACGTCCCAGCCGATCGCCCGGTCGTAGCCGATCCGGCCGGCCAGGCTGTACAGGCCGCCGGGCAGCAGGCACTCGGCCATGCCGTCCACCAGCCGGTAGAGGTCCTCGCCGTCCTCGGCGCGGACCCGCTGGACGATCTCGTAGCAGTACAGGCCGTCGAGCAGCACCCGCAGGCCGTGCGCGTCGGCGTCCAGCCGGGCGGCGAGGTCGGTGGGGGTGGCCGGGCCGTCGGCCAGGGCGACGAAGACGCCGAGGTCGAACGCGGCCTCGATCATTCCGGGTGCGAACATCGCGATCAAGTGTTCGTAGACGCGGTGTGACGCCCGGACGACCGCGCTGTCCCGGGGATCGCCGATCAGTTTCGAGCCGTCGACCAGCGGCGCCACGCCGGTGTCCGGCTGCGGAGTGAATTCGTCCGACGTTTCATCGGTTCTGGTGTCGTGGGCGGAGGAGTCTATCGTGGTCATCGATCCCCATTTGCGCTCAAGGCATTTCGCCGGGCGGTGCTGAATTTTCCGCAGGGTGTTTCCCGAATGGCCTGGGCGTGAACGGCCGATTTCGATCGGACGGCAGCCCCACGGCCGGGCCGTGCCCGGAACCGTATCCGGGCACGGCAGAGCGGCCGGCGTGGACGGAAAACGCCCCGACGAGCGGACGGTGTGAGTGTGTGCCGGCCTCAGGCCGGAATGGCGTTGACGTACTCGCGCATCATCCGGGGGACCCGGTACGCGTACTGGTGGCCACGTTTCACCTGGACGACCGAGAAATCGACGAGATCGGCCAGCACATCGATATTGCGGGAGGGCTCCCGGCCGTCGACCGGTTCCTGCCGGACATCGTCGATGGAGAATTCATCGGGAAAGCGGGAGAGCTGTCTGAGGGCTCGGCGCTGCCGGTCGTCGAGGAGTCCGTAGGCCCAGGCGAGGCTGCGGTGCAGCGAGCGGTGGTGGGACAGCCCGCCCACCTCGTCCTGGCCCAGGATGGGCAGCACCTGGCACTCGTCCACCAGGACGTGCAGCGGCACCGAGCGCATCCGGAAGGCCGCGTTCTCGATGGCCAGCGCGAGGCCGCCCAGCCGCCGGCAGAGTTCGACCACCTGCGGCATCTGGTCGCCGAGGTCCAGCGTCGGTACGACGGAGTGCACCCGGCGGCAGAACAGCTCGGCGGCGGGCGGGCAGCCGTAGCTCCCCTCCGGGTAGTCGACCGACAGCGGCGACACCTCCCACAGGTCCGCCGGGATGGAGGCCGGCGCCCGCAGCGAGGTGATCAGGATGTGCAGCGCCGGATGGCGGTCGAGCAACATCCTGACCTGCCTGGTCACCGCGCCGATGACGTGCTCGGCGTTGTCGATGACGACCATCATCTGCAGCTCGGGATTGGTCCTCGGGTCCCGGTCGTAGCCGTGCAGCAGGGTGTCGAGCGAGCGCTGCACCTCCGCCGAGGCCGCGGCCGCGTCGACGCTCTCGGGAGTGACCGAGCCGAGCTCCAGGACCACCACGCCGTCGCGGAAGCGGTCCAGCAGGTGGGCGGCCGAGTCGAGGGCCAGCCGGGTCTTGCCGACGCCGGCGGGCCCGGTGAGCACCAGCGGCCGCCCGGGCCGGAGGGTGGTCACCACGTGCAGCAGGTCGGCCTGGCGCCCGACGGTGATGTCCGTCTTGGGGCGCAGCCCCTGCCAGCGGGCGTTGTCCGGAACCTCGACGACGTTGGTCAGCAGACCGGGTTCCAGCCGGGAGGACAGCATCCCGGTCGGGGTTCCCGCATTGGCGACGTGGGATATCAGGGTGTCCTGGCTGGTCGCCGCGGAGAGCAGGGCGCCGACCAGGAGTTCCACGGAGCTGCGCCGCGGATTCTTGATCGCGCCGGTTTCCAGATTCCTAATGGTCCGAACACTGACATTGGAATGCTCGGCTAACTGTTCCTGACTCCAGCCGACCATCTTCCGTTGGGTTACTAACATGGAGCGAAGCTGATTGTTGTCCATTCCCCCGCGCTTCCTGCTGTTGTGAGCAGAATCCAAGTCAGAACTTAACACGCCGACGCGCGGCGCCAATCACTCCAGAAAGATCATTACTGTCCGCGCGGTCTTGTCCGGAGCCTCCGGGAGAGTGCTCGTGCCGGCGCGGTCCGCGATGTGTCAGAACCGTGGAAAAATGAGTTGGGGACGTGGTGGTGGTATGTCGCTGCTGCTCGGGAGCGGTCTTTGTCGGTGAGGTGACCACAGCCCGTAAGGCTACTCAAGCTACATGCGAACGAGTGTACTACGCGGACTATTTCTGCGAACCTGCCGCTCTGTTCGATTTGCCCCTTTTGACACCGGCAACTCCACGGTGCTTCCGGCAATATCCGGCTGTTCTGCCGAGAGTATGCGGGCATTCTCGGCCATGTTGGCCGGATCCTACGGCCCCTTCCCGGCCGTGATCGCCCACCGGGCTGACGCGTGGCCGTTCGGCGGTCCGGCGCTCTTGACACGGCATACTCGTTCACCTGCGCTAACCGCAGCGGATACCCGGTGGAAACCTGGTTGAGTCCATCCATGGCCGAAGGATAAGAAGAGGAAATGACAACGCTCAAGGAGCAACTGCACGAGGACCTCACGGCTGCGATCAGGGTCCGGGACGAGCTGCGCGCGTCCACCATCCGGCTCACGCTGGCCGCCGTCACCAGCGAGGAGGTGGCGGGCAAGCAGAAGCGCGAGCTGTCCGACGCCGAGGTGCTGAAGGTGATCGGCCGCGAGGCGAAGAAGCGCCGGGAGGCCGCCGAGGCCTTCGACACGGCCGGCCGCACCGAGCAGGCCGCCCGGGAGCGGGCCGAGGGCGAGCTGCTCGCGACCTACCTCCCCAAGCAGCTCTCGGACGAGGAGCTGGCCGCGATCGTCGCGGCCGCCGTGGCCGAGAGCGGGGCGACCGGCCCGCAGGGCATGGGTGCCGTGATGAAGCTGGTGAAGCCGCAGGTGGAGGGTCTGGCCGAGGGCGGCCGGGTCGCCGCCGCCGTCAAGGCCGCGCTGTCCTGAGCGACGGTGCGCGGGTGCGTCGGCGTGATCCGGCTCTGGCCGGAATCGAGCGGCGCTCCAGCCAACGGTGAATGGCGCGCCGGGTTCTGACCGTCCGTCACCCCGGCAAAACGGCGAAGGGGCGTCCTCCGAATCGGAGGACGCCCCTTCACTACTGTTCCCCTACTGTTCCGCGGGTCCGGCCCCGGCGGTTCGGTCAGCCGTTGCCGCCGCCGTGCTTTCCGCCGTTGCCGCCGCCGATCATGCCCGGCGGGAAGGTGAACCCGCCGCCGATCATCCCGCCGGGGTTGCCGCCGCCCCCGGGGTTGCCGCCTCCGCCGGGGTTGCCGCCGCCCTGCTGCGGCGGCGGGGGGTTGCCGCCGGGCGGGGTGTTCGGGTCGGCCGGCGGGGTGGCGCCCGCGGGCGGGGTGGCCGGCTGCGGGTCCGGGATGTCGACGGTCTGGATCGGCTCCATCGGCGTGCCCTTGAGGGCCTCGTTCATCGCCAGCTGCCAGATCGGGCCGGGGCCGTCGGCGCCGAAGACCTCGTCGAAGTGCTTGCCGCCGATGTTGATGTTCTTCATCTTCACGCCGCCGGCCGGACCGCCGAGCCAGACGGAGGTGGCCAGCGACGGGGTGTAGCCGCTGAACCAGGCGGCCTTCTTCTCGTCGGTGGTACCGGTCTTGCCGGCGATCTTGCGGCCGCCGTCCAGGCCGAGCGCGGCCGCGGTGCCCTTCTCGGTCACGTTCAGCAGGACGGTGTTGAGCTTGTCCGCGGTGTCCTCGGAGAAGGCCTGGCTGCACTGGGTCTGCGGGACCGGCAGCTCCTTGCCGTCCACCGTGCTGATCTTGTTGATCGCGACCGGGGTGCAGTACTTGCCACGCGCGGCGAAGGTCGCGTAGACGTTCGCCATGGTCAGCGGGGAGAGCTCCAGGGTGCCCAGGACCATCGAGGGCACCTCCTTGAAGGCGTCGCCCTTCGCGGACTGGGTGATGCCCAGCTTGTTCGCCATCTGCTTCATCGCGCAGAGGCCGACCTGCTGCTCCATCTGCACGAAGTAGGTGTTGACCGACAGCGCCATGGCCTGCTTGAGCTGGTACGGCCCGACTTCCTTCTCGGACTCGTTCTTCACCGTGGCCTTGCCCTCGCCGGGCGTCGGGACGTTCTTCCAGGTGCCCGAGCAGGTGGACATCTGCGGGTACTCGATCTTGTTCTCGGACGGGAACGGCTGGGTGGGCGCCATGCCCGACTCCAGCGCCGCCGCGGCCAGGATCGGCTTGAAGGTCGAGCCGGTCTGGAAGCCGTTGCCGCCGCCCATCGCGGCGTCCACGTTGAGGTTGACGACGGTCTGGTTCTTGTTCGGGTCCAGGCCGTACGGGCGGGTCTGGGCCATCGCCACGATCTTGCCGCTGCCCGGCTCCATCATGGTCGCGGCCGCCGACACCTGGTCGGTCACGTTGACCTTCTTGGTGACGGCGTTCTGGGCCGCGGCCTGCTTGTCCGGGTCCAGCGTGGTGTAGATGTTCAGGCCGCCGGTGTCCCAGAGCTTCTTGCGCTCCTCGGCGCTCTTGCCGAAGGACGGGTCCTGCTTCACCACGTGGCGGACGTAGTCGCAGAAGAAGCCCATGCCGGCCTTGGCGGTGATGCAGCCGTTCTGCGGGTCCTTGTAGGCGAGGCCCAGCGGGGCGGCCTTCGCCTCCTTGGCCTGCTCCGGGGTGATGTGCTTGTTCTCCAGCAGTTTGTCGATCACGACGTTGCGGCGCTTGACCGTGTTCTCGGGGTAGCGCACCGGGTCGTAGGACGACGGGTTCTGCACCATGCCGGCCAGCGTGGCGGCCTCGGCGACGGTCAGGTCCTTGTTGCTCTTGCTGAAGTAGCGCTGGGAGGCCGCTTCCACCCCGTAGGCCTGGTGGCCGTAGAAGGTGATGTTGAGGTAGTTGGTGAGGATCTGATCCTTGCTCAGGTCCTCCTCCAGCTTGATCGCGACCTTGAGCTCCTGGATCTTGCGGCCCAGGGTCTTGCGCTGGGCCTCCAGGACGGCCGCCTGGTCGTCGCCGGCCTTCTCCACGTTGACGTTCTTCACGTACTGCTGGGTCAGCGTCGAGGCGCCCTGGGAGGTGGTGCCGCTCTCGGCGTTCTTGCTGACCGCGCGGAGGATGCCCTTGAGGTCGACGGCGCCGTGCTCGTAGAAGCGGGCGTCCTCGATGTCCACCTGGGCGTGCCGCATGAAGGGCGACATCTGGTCGGCGGTGAGGACGGTGCGGTCGCGCTCGTAGACCTTGGCGATCAGGCCGCCCTTGGCGTCGAAGATCTGGGTCGCCTGGGTGAGCGGCGGGGTCTTGAAGTCGTCGGAGATGTTGTCGAAGCTCTCCGCCGTGTCCTTGGCGGTCAGCCCGATGGCGCCGACGGCGGGCAGGGCGAGGCCTGCCAGCAGGACTCCGGAGAGCACGCTGACGCCCAGGAACTTCACGCCGTTGCCGACGTGCTCCAACGGTGATCCGCCGGTCCTCCCGCGCGGAGCTCCGGTGTTGCCTGGGGGCTGGGGTGCCTGTGGGCGCTTCGGTGCCATGGGGAGAACCCTACGTCGCCGATTCCCGTACACGGCGGCAGGTGTTCGCCTAGGCTTGTCACAAGCTTGGTACAGCTTCGGTGCGTCAACATCACTCACTCTTGTGGGTGGGGAGAGTTGCCCGAATTGCAGGGGGATGTCCGGGTTTTGAGGCAGCTGGGGGCTGCTGTGCCCGTGTGAACGGTTGCGCTGCGTGATGACGCCTGTGGCGAGAGTACGGACTCCGCCCTTGGCAAGCCGCGCGACCTGCGATCACTCCAACGAGTGAGCTGACCGATACCCATAGTCCAATCGGGTCATTCGAGATTGAGCCCGAAGGGGCTGTTGCAAGCTGTCGTTCTTCCGTAACGTCCTCAACTGGCAACGGTGAATATGCCGTTGCCGCCGTGGGGGAGCCTCGATACGGGAGAGGACGGCGCCGGGATGGGCTGGGTTGACGACTGGAGTGCGCAGGCCGCCTGCCGCACGAGTGATCCGGACGAACTGTTCGTCCAGGGGGCGGCACAGAACCGCGCGAAGGCGGTGTGCAGCGGCTGCCCCGTGCGGACGGAGTGCCTCGCGGACGCCCTGGACAACCGGGTGGAGTTCGGGGTCTGGGGCGGGATGACGGAGCGCGAGCGCCGGGCGCTGCTGCGCCGCCGCCCGACGGTCATGTCGTGGCGGAGGCTGCTGGAGACGGCCCGCACCGAGTACGAGGAGTCCCTCGCGACCGGAGTGATACTGACGGACTACGCCCAGGCGGGCTGAGTCCGGGACGAACGGGCCGACCAGGCCGAAACGGCCGTACCGGGGGGTCCGGGCCGGATCGGCCCCGGGCGGGTGCCCTGCCGCACCGCCCGTGGCGCCCCTCGTCGTTCCCCGGCGCCCTGCGCCGGGTTTTCCCAGGCCGTGCCTTCCTACGCCGTGCTTTCCTGCGCCGTGCCTTCCTAGGCCGTGCCGCTGAGCCGGTCCCCGATGGCCCGCAGCCCCTCCAGGTCGTGCACGTCGCCCGGCAGCGCCGGCACCTCCACGATCGGCACGTCCGGGTAGACCGAGACGAAGCGGTCCCGGGTACGGCGCTCCCGCCCCAGGATCTGCATCCGCTCGGCGTGCAGCCGCAGCAGCCCGGCCGCGAGCAGCTCCGCCTCCGGCGAGGAGTGCTCCGAGCCGTTCTCCTCCAGCGCCTCGGCCGCCGCCAGCGCCCGCTCCGCGGTGAGCTGCGGGGCGCCCGTGCCGTGCACCCGGTTGAGCACCAGCCCGGCCAGCGGCATCCGGTCCGCGGCGAGCCGGTCCACGAAGTACGCCGCCTCGCGCAGCGCGTCCCGCTCCGGCGCGGCCACCACCAGGAACGCCGTGCCCGGCGCCTTGAGCAGCTGGTACGTGCGGTCGGCGCGCTCGCGGAAGCCGCCGAACATCGAGTCCATCGCGCTGACGAAGGTCTGCACGTCGGTGAGCAGCTGGGCGCCGAAGATCTTGCCCAGGGTGCCGGTGAGCAGGCCCATCCCTGCGTTCAGGAAGCGCATCGCGCTGCGCCCGCCGACCTTGGCCGGGGCGGTCAGGATCCGGATCACCCGGCCGTCCAGGAAGGAGCCGAGCCGGTTGGGCGCGTCCAGGAAGTCCAGCGCCGAGCGGGACGGCGGGGTGTCCACGACGATCAGGTCCCACTCCTCGGCGGCGCGCAGCTGCCCGAGCTTCTCCATCGCCATGTACTCCTGCGTGCCCGCGAAGCCGGCCGACAGGGACTGGTAGAACGGGTTCTCCATGATCATTCGGGCCCGTTCGGGCTCCGCGTGGGCCAGCACGACCTCGTCGAAGGTCCGCTTCATGTCCAGCATCATGGCCTGGAGCTCCCCGGCGCCGGTCACCCCCTTGACCACCCGGGGGGTGTTGTCGAGCTCGGTCAGGCCCATCGACTGGGCGAGCCGGCGGGCCGGGTCGATGGTCAGCACCACGACCTTGCGGCCGCGTTCGGCGGCCCGCAGGCCGATCGCGGCGGCGGTGGTGGTCTTGCCCACGCCGCCGGAGCCGCAGCAGACGACGATCCTGGTCCCCGGGTCGTCGATCAGCTCGTCCACGGCGAGCCGCTTCCCGGTGCTCCGCACCCCGCCGCCGGTGCTCGTGCCGTTGCCCGTCATGCCGCCCCCTGCCGCTTCAGCTCGCCCGCCAGCCGGTACAGCCCGCTGAGGTCCACGCCCTCGCCCAGCAGCGGCAGTTCGTACGTCGGCAGCCGCAGCTGCTGCAGGTCGGCGCGTTGCGCGCGCTCCAGCTCGACCCGCTCGGCGTGCTCCCTGGCCTGCTCCAGCAGCGGGTCGATCAGCGGCTCGACCGCCGCCCGGACCGTCTCCGGCTTGCGGGAGCGGCCCCCGAGCCCGGCCTCCCCGAGCGCCAGGGCGACCTCCTCCCGGTGGTCGCCGTGCACCGCGGCCACGGCCGCCGCGTCCAGCACCGGCGGCCGGACCATGTTGACCATCACCCCGCCCACCGGGAGCTTCGCCTCGCGCAGCTCGGCGATGCCGTCGACCGTCTCCTGCACCGGCATCTCCTCCAGCAGGGTGACCAGGTGCACCGCGGTCTCCGGCGACCTCAGCACCCGCATCACGGCCTGCGCCTGGGTGTGTATCGGGCCGATCCGGGCCAGCCCGGCGACCTCGGCGTTGACGTTCAGGAAGCGGGTCAGCCGCCCGGTCGGCGGCGCGTCCATCACCACCGCGTCGTAGCGCCGCCGGCCGTCCGGGTCCTTGCGCCGGGTCGCCTCGCAGGCCTTGCCGGTCAGCAGGACGTCCCGGACCCCGGGCGCGACGGTGGTGGCGAAGTCGACGAAGCCGACCTTCTGCAGCGCCTTGCCGGCCCGGCCGAGCTTGTAGAACATCTCCAGGTACTCGAGCAGCGCCTGCTCGGTGTCGATCGCCAGCGCGAAGACCTCGCCCGGGCCGCCCTCACCGGCCGGGAGCCCCAGCTGCCGGCGGGAGACCGAGGCGATCCGGCGCTCCTCGTACGGCAGCGCGGCGATGCCGAACAGCTCGGCGATGCCCTGCCGGCCCTCGACCTCGATCAGCAGCACGCGTCCGCCCTCGGCGGCGAGCGCCAGGGCCAGCGCGGCGGCCAGCGTGGTCTTCCCGGTGCCGCCCTTGCCGCTGACCACGTGCAGCCGGACGCCCTCCCAGTCGGGATCGCGCCGGTCCGCCTGGCCGGGGGTGCGTGCCACGCTCCGTCTCCGTCCGTCTCCGTCCTACGGGCGTCCCCTCCTGACGAGGGTGTCCCTCACCAGGGTGCCCTCCCGCGAGGGTAACCAGGGACCGCCCCGGATGCCCGGAGCGCCTGGGGTTACCAGACCGATCATGCCCTCTTTGTGCCCCACCTCACACGCCGCCTCCCGTGCGGCGCCGATCGCCCGGGCGGCTCGTCTAGAGTCTGGCCATGACCAAGTGGGAATACATGACGGCGCCCCTGCTCGTGCACGCCACCAAGCAGATCCTGGACAACTTCGGCGAGGACGGCTGGGAGCTCGTCCAGGTCGTGCCCGGCCCGAACCCGGAGCAGCTGGTGGCCTACTTCAAGCGGGAGAAGAACGCATGAGCGTCGTCGAGTCGAAGCTCGCGGAGCTGGGCCTGACCCTGCCGCCGGTGGCCGCCCCGGTCGCCGCGTACGTGCCGGCCCTGCAGTCCGGTGAGTTCGTGTTCACCTCCGGCCAGCTCCCGGTGGTCGGCGGCAAGCTGGTGAGCACCGGCAAGGTCGGCGCCGAGGTGTCCCCGGAGGAGGCCAAGGAGCTCGCGCAGACCTGCGCGCTGAACGCCCTGGCCGCCGTGAAGTCGGTGATCGGCGACCTCGACCGGATCGAGCGGGTCGTCAAGGTCGTCGGCTTCGTCGCCTCCGCCCCCGACTTCACCGGCCAGCCGGGCGTGATCAACGGCTGCAGCGAGCTGCTCGGCAAGGTGCTGGGCGCCGCGGGCGTGCACGCCCGCAGCGCGGTCGGCGTCGCGGTGCTGCCGCTGGACGCCCCGGTCGAGATCGAGCTCCAGGTGCGCGTCAAGCAGGCCTGAACGTGATCGCGGAGGCGGGGTAGGCCCTGGTCTACCCCGCCTCCGTGCGCTTAGCATCCGGGCATGGACCATCGAGCAACGACGCTCCCGATGCCGCCCGGCTGGCCCGCCCGGATCCGGGCGGTCGAGTCCGGCGTGCTGACCCCGCCGGTGCCCCGGCCCGCCGCCACCGTGGTACTGCTGCGCGACGCCGCCGACGGGCCGGAGGCCTACCTGCTGCGCCGGCGCACCTCGATGGCCTTCGCGGCCGGGATGTACGCCTACCCGGGCGGCGGGGTGGACCCGCGCGACGCCGAGGTCGAGACCGGCTGGGCCGGGCCCGCGCCCGAGGAGTGGGCGCACCGGCTCGGCGTGGACGCCCGGACGGCCCGGGCGGTGGTCTGCGCGGCGGTCCGCGAGACCTTCGAGGAGGCCGGCGTGCTGCTGGCCGGCCCGGACGCGGAGAGCGTCGCCGCGCCGCGTGACTGGTCCGCCGAGCGGGCCGCGCTGGAGGCGCACGAGCTGTCCTTCGCCGAGTTCCTGCGCGACCACGGCCTGGTGCTGCGCAGCGACCTGCTGGGCGGCTGGGCCCGCTGGGTCACCCCGGAGTTCGAGGAGCGCCGGTACGACACCTGGTTCTTCGTGGCGGCCCTGCCGTCCGGGCAGCGCGCGGCTCTGGAGGTCGGCGAGGCCGACCGGGTCGCCTGGCTGAGCCCGGCCGAGGCGGTCCGGGGCTACCAGGAGGGCCGGTTCGGCATGCTGCCGCCCACCGTGACGGTGCTCCGCGAGCTGTCGTCGGTCGGCAGCGCCGCCGAGGCGCTGGCCGCGGCCGCCGGCCGCCGGCTGGCACCGGTCCTGGGCCGGGCCGAGGTCCGCGGGGACCGCATGACGGTCCGCTGGCCCGGGTACGACGAACTGACCATCGACGGGGAGTTCCCCGAGAACCCCTGACCCACCCGCGGAAGACCACCCGCGACACCGTGAAGAACACCCGCCCCGCACCACCGCAGAGAGAGGACCGACGCCCGATGACCCACAACGACGTGGCTCGCCGGACGGCACCCGAGATGCCCGCCCGCCGCGTGATCCCCCGTACCCCTGCCTGCGACCACCCGGTCCCGTTCGTCGAGGTGGCGCAGCGCGCCATCGTCCGGGCGCTGCCGCTGCGGGCCCTCCATCGCGATGGACGGGGAGGCCGGTGAGCCAGCTGAGCAAGCGAATCACCGAGTTCGGCGAGGTGTCCGCATGAGCGGGCTCCTGCCGGGTGACCCCGCCGCCGTCGTCGGCGGCGAGGCCACCCCCAGGGCGCTGTGCGTGCTGGCACCGAACCCGTCGCCGATGACGCTGGACGGCACCAACACCTGGCTGCTCTCCGAACCCGGCTCCGACCTGGCCGTGGTGATCGACCCCGGCCCGCTGCACGAGGACCACCTGCGCCGGGTGATCGGCCTCGCGGAGGAGCGCGGCAAGCGGATCGCGCTGACCCTGCTCACCCACGGCCACGCCGACCACTCCGAGGGCGCGGCCCGCTTCGCCGAGCTGACCGGCACCGAGGTGCGGGCGCTGGACCCGGCGCACCGGCTGGGCTCCGAGGGCCTGGTGGGCGGCCAGCGGCTGGACGTCGGCGGTCTGGACCTGCGGGTGGTGGCCACCCCCGGCCACACCTCGGACTCGCTGACCTTCCACCTGCCGGAGGACGGTGCGATCCTCACCGGCGACACCGTGCTCGGCCGTGGCACCACGATGGTCGCCCACCCCGACGGGCGGCTCGGCGACTACCTGGACTCGCTGCGCCGGCTGCACACCATGGCCGCCGAGCACGGCGTGCGGACGGTGCTGCCCGGGCACGGCCCGGTGCTCGCGGACGCGCTCGGCGCCGTCGACTACTACCTGGCCCACCGGGCCGCCCGGCTCGCCCAGGTGGAGACCGCGGTCGAGTCGGGCTGCCGGACCGCGCCCGAGGTGGTGGCGCGGGTCTACGCCGACGTGGACCGGGCGCTCTGGCCGGCGGCCGAACTCTCGGTGCGGGCCCAGCTGGACTACCTGGTGGACCACGGGCTGATCCCGGGCGCGGACTGACCCGGGTGAACGCCGAAGGGCCCGTCCGTTCGGACGGGCCCTTCGCGGTGCTCCAAGCGCCGCTGCTCGGCGTGTCGTCGCCCGGCGTGTCGGCGCTCGGCGTGTCGTCGCCCCGCGCCTCAGCGCGAGCGGCGGGACAGCCGCTCGACGTCCAGCAGGACCACCGCGCGCGCCTCCAGCTTCAGCCAGCCGCGGCCGGCGAAGTCGGCGAGCGCCTTGTTGACGGTCTCGCGGGAGGCGCCGACCAGCTGGGCCAGCTCCTCCTGGGTGAGGTCGTGGGCGACGTGGATGCCCTCCTCGGACTGCACGCCGAAGCGGCGGGAGAGGTCCAGCAGAGCCTTGGCGACGCGGCCGGGCACGTCGGAGAAGACCAGGTCGGACATCACGTCGTTGGTCCGGCGCAGTCGGCGGGCGATGGCCCGCAGCAGCGCGATGGAGACCTCGGGACGGGCGTGCAGCCAGGGCTGCAGGTCGCCGTGGCCCAGGCCCAGCAGCTTGACCTCGGTGAGCGCGCTGGCGGTCGCGGTGCGCGGGCCCGGGTCGAACAGCGACAGCTCGCCGATCATCTCGCTGGGGCCGAGGACGGCCAGCATGTTCTCGCGGCCGTCCGGGGAGGCGCGGTGCAGCTTGACCTTGCCCTCCGCCACGACGTACAGCCGGTCGCCCGGGTCGCCCTCGTGGAACAGCGACTCCCCACGGGCGAGGGTGACCTCGGTCATGGAAGCGCGCAGCTCGCCGGCCTGTTCGTCGTCGAGTGCCGCGAAGAGTGCGGCGCGCCGCAGAACGTCGTCCACGTGCTTCCTCCTTCTCGGCCGTCCGGCGGGTGGGCCGTCCGGCGCAAGTTCCGTTCAGTGTTCTGCATCACCAAGCATGGCGCATGTCGCTCCGATCATATGAGGAGGGGGTGTGTCGAGGTGCGCCGTGCGGGGCCATTCGTACCGGCGGGTCATCGGACGACGCGGACGACGCGGGCTCGAAGACGGGCCCTAGTCGAACTCCTGTCCGTCTGAATCGAACAGTGAATCGGCGACCGCCGTACGGGCGTGGAGGACGGCGTGGCCCGCGCGGTGGGCGCTGGTCAGGCCCGCCGTACGCAGGGCGGTGAGGTGCTGGGAGGCGCCGGCGGGGGACAGTCCGGCGCGCAGGGCCAGCTCGGTGGTCGAGGCCGGGGAGTCCAGCTCGGCCAGCAGCCGGGCGCGGGAGCGGCCGAGGACGCCGGCCAGCGCGTCGGTCCGGGCCGCCGCGCCCGGCGGGCGCTCCCAGAGGGTGGCCGTGCCGCGCGCCGGGTAGACCAGCTGCGGCGGATCGGGCGGCAGCACCCGGGTGAGCACCCGCGGCCAGGCGAAGGCCGAGGGCAGGAGCAGCAGCCCGGCCCCGGCGGTCAGCCGGGTGACGGCGCAGTGCCGCCGCTCCAGCCGCAGCGCGGCGCCGTCCCAGCGGACGGTGTCGTGCAGCTCGCCCAGCATCCGCGCGGTGCCGTGCTCGGCGGCCTGCCGGGAGCGGTGGAAGACGTCCGCCGCGAGCAGCGCGCGGATCCGGGCCCAGTACGGGGCCAGCGCCAGCTCCCAGTACGCCTCGACGTCGGCGGCCAGCCGGGGCAGCTGCGCGGCCGGGTCGCGGTACAGCGGCGCCAGGACGGCGGGCAGCCGGCCGCCGGCCTCGGCGGCCATGATGTCGAGGTCGGCCCGGACCTGCCCGGCGCCGGTGGCGGTGATCGCGGCCAGTTCCTCGGCGAGCCCGGGGGAGAAGCCGGCCGGGGCGGGGTTGAGGAAGTCCGGCAGGTGCCCGGTGGGCGGCACCAGCGCGGTCAGCCGGTCCAGGGCCGGCCCGGCGGCGGCCAGCCGCTCGCGGACCTGCCCGGCCCAGCGCCGGTGCAGCGCCGGGACGGGGGAGCCGGCGAGGGCGCGCAGGCTGGTCACCACCTCCTGCATCGGCGAGACGGCGAACCGGGTCAGCGCCAAGTCCTGTGTGGAGAAATGCAGTTCGGTGCGCATCCGGGCCCCCTCCGCGGAAGATTCAGGCTCAGCTTAATCACTGGTACCGGTGGGGCGGCCGGGCGCAGGATGCCTCCGTCCCCACCGATCCGTACGAAAGCCGGTGCCACCCATGTCCACCACCCCCGAGTCCCGCGAGCGGGCGCTGCGGCTGCGCGAACTGGTCGCGGACGGCGTGCTCCTGCTGCCCAACGCCTGGGACGCGGGCAGCGCCGCCGTGATCGCCTCGGCCGGCGCCCGCGCCGTCGCCACCACCAGCGGTGGCGTCTCCTGGTCGCTCGGGCACGGCGACGGCCAGCGGCTCGACCGGGCGGCGGCGGTCGAGGCGGCCCGCCGGATCGTCGCGGCGGTGGACCTGCCGGTCACCGTCGACGCCGAGGGCGGGTACGGGCCGCTGCCCGCCGACGTCGCCGAGACCGTGACCGCCCTGGTCGGGGTGGGCGCCGTCGGCGTCAACCTGGAGGACTCGACGGCCGTCGGCGGCCCGCTGTTCCCGGTGGCCGAGCAGGCCGAGCGGCTGCGCGCGGCCCGTACGGCGGCGGCCGCGGCCGGACTGCCCGAGCTGGTGGTCAACGCCCGCACCGACGTCTTCCTGTTCGGGCTGGGCGGGCTGGACGACGTGCTGGCCCGGGCCGAGGCCTACGCCGAGGCCGGCGCCGACGGCCTGTTCGTCCCCGGGCTGCTGGACCTCGACGCCCTCGCCGAGCTGTGCAAGCGCTCGGCGCTGCCGGTGAACGCGATGGCCGTCCCGGGCGGGCCGACCGTCGCCGAACTCGCCGCCACGGGGGTGCGGCGGATCAGCCTCGGCACCGGCCTCGCCCAGGCCGCGTACACGGCGGCCCACCGCGCCGCCGCCGAACTGCTCGGCGCCGGGACGCTGACGGAGCTCGACGGCGCGCTCGGCTTCGGCGAGCTGAACGGGCTGTACCGGGGCTGACGGCCACTGGCCCGCCGGCGCCGCCGGCCCCCGCCCCGCCGGCCCCGGCCCGCAGCCGTCAGCCCTGGAAGCCCAGCTCGGCGAGGGTCCGCTCGATCCGGTCGCGGTGCTCCGCCGCCCACTCGTCCAGGGTCTCGGCGGCCTCCTTGGCCAGCTTCGCGCGGGCCGCGTCCAGCACCGGCCCGCGCTCGGCGGCGGGCACCACCACGACGCCCTCCTCGTCGGCCACCACGATGTCGCCGGCCGCCACCAGCACCCCGCCGCAGCGCACCGGGGCGCCGTGGGTGCCCAGCGCCTTCTTCGTCCCGGGGATCGGGATCACCCCGCGGGCGAAGACCGGGAAGCCCGCCTCCCGGACCTCGCCGAGGTCCCGGATCAGCCCGTCGGCGACGAAGGCCACCACGCCCCGGCGCTGCGCCACGGCGCACACGTTGCCGCCGGCCAGCGCGTAGTCCAGGTCGCCGGACTCCACCACGATCACCGAGCCGGGCTCGGCCCGGTGGATCGCGGCGTGCAGCATCAGGTTGTCGCCGGGCGGGCACTGCACGGTGAACGCCGGGCCGGCCACCCGGGGCATCCCGGCCCAGAGCGGGCGCAGGCCGATGTCCATGACCCGGGACCGGCCCAGGATGTCGGCCAGGGTGGTGGTGGGAATGTCCTTGAAGTCGGCGTCCATGCTTCCTCGTCCTCCGTTATCGGCCCGCCGGGAGACGGTCCGTCGGAAGCGTAGAACCCGTCGCCCGCGCCTCCGGACCCGAGGTCAGGCGAAGAACTTCACCAGCTCCGGCACGAGGACCCCGGCCGCCACGTCGTGGGTCTGGCCGGCCAGCGTCCGGTACTCGGCGCCCGGCACGGCCGCGGCCACCGCGGCGGCCGGTGCCCGCAGCAGCTCCGGGCTGGCGCCGCCGTCCAGCACCAGGGTCGGCACGGTGATCCGGGCCAGGACGTCGACCGGGACGGTCCCGCCGGTCCGCGCGCCGAGCGCCGCCGCGTCGTAGGCCAGGGTCGGCGCGATCGCCTCCAGCAGCGGCCACATCGGGGCGGCGCGCATCCCGGCCAGCATCTCGGCGGGCAACCCGACGAAGGTCATGAAGGCCGCGACGGCGTCCCCGCGCCGCCCCTCGGCGAGCGCCGTCTCCAGCTCGGTGACGTACCCGACGAAGCGGGAGCTCTGGGCCGCCTCGGTGCTGAACGGCGGCTCGTAGACGGCCAGTCGGGTCATGGCGACGCCTGCGGCGGCCGCCCGCAGCGCGAGCGCGGCGCCCGAGGAAATGCCGTAGACGGCGGCCGATCCGCCGGCCGCCGCGACCACGGCGGCCAGGTCCTCGATCTCGCGCTCCACGGCGAAGGGGGCGGTGTCGCCGCTGGCGCCGCGGCCGCGCCGGTCGTAGGCCCACACGGTGTGGTGGGCCGAGAGCTGCTCGGCGGTCGCGACGCCCGGGTCGAAGGCGCGATGGGTGGTCGCCCCGTCCACCAGGACGACGGCCGGGCCGGAGCCGGTGACGGTGCAGGCGAGGGTGGTGCCGTCGGTGGAGACCACGGTGCTCATGGGGTGTTCCTTCGGTCGGACGATCCGGTCGCAGGGGTAGACCGCCGTCCGTCGCGGAACTCATCGCTCCCGCCGAGGAATTTTCCGGGGCGCCCGTGATCCTCCTGCCGCCGGCCTCACTCCGGACGGGCAGGACCACCTCGCCGGGGCTCTCGACGGGTCTGCCCGACGGCCCCGAGGGAACCATGGGCCGCGCCCCGGGCCGACGGCCACGGGCGTGGCGCACGGTCCCGTCCGTGGAAAATCCACGTTCTCGCCGAGGGGCCCTGACCTCCGGCCGCTCGAACCGGATCATGAGGCGCGGAGAGCCCTCGACGAAAAGGGAGAGCGTGGACATGGGAACGGACCCGAAGCGCCGGCGCGTCGAATTCCGGCGCCGCGCCGCCGTCGTATTTCCCTTGCTGTGCGGAATTCTGGCCGCCCCGGCCCAGGCGGCACCGGCCGCGGCCCGGGCCGGTGCCGCGGAACCGGCGAAAGAGCCGTCCATCGCGGTGCCGTACAGAGCCGCCGAACTGTGGCAGCGGGGAATCACCGGAAAAGGCGTGACGGTCGGTGTCCTGGTCTCCTACGGAGATCCCCAGCTGGCCGAATTCATCGCGAAGTACGACGAGGCCTACGGATTGCCGCCCGCGGACATCCTGAACCTCGAACCGCTGGGAAAGGCGCCGTCCTGCACCGACCCCGGCGTGAACGCCGCGAACTGCCGCGCCTGGCAACAGGAGACCAGGATGGACGTGGCGATGATCCATTCGCTGGCACCGGGGGCCCGCATCGCGGTGACCGCGATCCCGGTCGACGAGACCCAGGGCGAGACCGGGATGCCGGAGATGATGCGGGCCCTCGACCACCTGACCGAGCACGGCATCGCCGACGTGGTCTCGATGAGCTTCGGGACGCCCGAGCAGAACTTCACCGACCCCCGGTCGATCCACCGCCTCGGGCGGGCCTTCTCCCGCGCCGGCCGGGCCGGGGTGACGCTGGTGGCGTCCGCCGGGGACCACGGGCCGACCGGGCCGCTCCGCGACCGGCCCGACCGTACGTACGACCGGAGGGTGGTGGCCTGGCCGGCCTCCGACCCGCGTGTGACGGCGGTGGGCGCGGTGCGGCTGCACGTCGACCGCGACGGCAACCGGACGGCGCCCGACACGCTCTGGCCGCAGTCGGGCGCCGGCCGTTCGTCGACGTTCGCCCGGCCGTGGTGGCAGCGGTCCGTGGCGGACGGCGGAGCGGTGGCGGGCGAAACGGCGGACGGCGGAACGGCGGTCGCCGGCGGAGCGGGCGGCCGTTCGATCCCCGACGTCACCATGCAGGGCTCCCGCGGCAGCTCGCAGTCCGCGGCCCTGTTCGCGGGCGTGGTGGCCCTCGCGGTCCAAGAGCACGGCGGCCGGCTGGGCGACGTCAACCCCCTGCTGTACCGGCTCGGCCGGCGCGGTGCGGCGGCCGGAATCACCGATGTCACCGAAGGCCGCAATGACTACGGCGGAGTTCCCGGCTTCACCGCCGGCCCGGGCTTCGACACCGCGAGTGGTTGGGGCACGGTGGATGTTCCCGTCTTCGTCCGCGAACTGGCCGAATCCGATCGCTGAGCCGCAGGTCGCGGCCGCTCCGCCGGATTGCCCGGGTCGCTGCACCGGCCGGTTCAATTCCACGAGTTCGGAGAATGTGCCGCGATTTGCGGCCGGTCCGGTGGCGATCGACCGGCGACGAAAATCCATCATTTCCGGTCAGTGACTCTATGTTAACGGGATATTGCCGACGGGAACTATGCTCGGGGTGAGGCGTACGGGGGCCGCTTCGTGGTGCGAAGCGGCCCTGCATGCCGATGACGGGTCGAATCGTCTACCGGGAGCTGACGTTGGGTCACAGTGCGTACCGAATCGACGGTGATCGTCACTCGCGGTGGCCGACCGGGCGTCGAACGCCCCGGAGGGTCGGCGACCCCTTGTCGAGGCTCACCCAGGGCATCGTCGTCATGGTGGCGGTCGGCTTCTTCGTCGCCTCGGTGGTGGCCACCGTCCGCAACCACGACGGCCTCGTGCACCAACTGTCGGCCGTGGTCGTCCTGTTGCTGCTGCTCGGCTTCCAGATCATGCACGCCGGCCCGTGGCGGCTGGAGCGGCTCTGGTGGCCGTGGAGCCTGTTCGCCCACGGGGTGCTGACCTACCTGCCGTTCCTGGTGTTCGACGGCTCGTGGGTCGGCATTCCCGGCTCCTTCGCCGGATCGGTACTGCTGACCGTCGAATCGCCCCGCTCCTGGATCCTCTTCGGCGCCCTGGTGGCGGGCCAGTACCCGCTCTGCGCCGCGCTGGACGGGAACTTCGGCCAGTGCGTGAACGCCGTCGTCTCCACCGCCGTGGGCGGCATCGTCGTCTACGGCGTGGCCCGACTCGCCGATCTGACGGCCGAGTTGAGGGCCGCCCGGACGGAGCTGGCGGAGCGCGCGGTGGACCAGGAGCGGCTGCGCTTCGCCCGCGACCTGCACGACCTCCTCGGCTACAGCCTCTCGGTGGCCGCGCTGAAGTGCCAACTCGCCCAGCGGCTGGCCCTGGAGGACCCGGAGCGGGCCCGCTCCGAGATGTCCGAAGTACTGGCGATGGTGCGTCAGGCGATGTCGGACACCCGCTGGATCTCCAGCGGCGACCTCCAGATGTCCCTGGCGCGGGAGTCCCGTTCGGCCGTCTCGGCGCTGCGGGCGGCCGGGATCAGGGCCGACGCCGACCTGGACTGCGGCGTGCTGCGGCCGGAGCTGGACGCGGTGCTGGCCACCGTGGTGCGGGAGGCGGTCACCAACATGCTGCGGCACAGCGTGCCCGGGCGCTGCGAGATCCGGGCCGGCCGGGACGGGCTCGGCACCGTACGGCTGACGGTCTCCAACGACGGCGTCCCGGCGGACGGCGGACCGGCCGAGCCGGGGGAGCCGAGCGGCGGACGAGGCCTCGACAACCTCACCGAGCGGCTGCTGGCCGTCGGCGGCCGGCTGACCGCCGAGCGGGACGACGCCGGCTGGTTCCACCTCTCGGCGGTCGTCGAGGCCTCGTCCGCGCCGAGGACGACGATCCGCGCGGCCCGGGAGGCCGGAGCCGCGAGGGCCTCCAGCGCGGCCTGACGACGCCCCGACGCCCCGGGGGCGTACGGCCTACTCGCGCGTTCCCATCGCCTCGACCGGTTCCCGCCGCAGCGCCAGCCGGGTGGTCAGCAGGACGGTGCCCACCCCCAGCAGCGCCGCCCCGCCCAGCACCGCGGCCTCCCAACTCCCCGGCAGCGACGGCCAGGCCGTCCCGGTGAGCGCGAGGCTGACCGGCACCAGGACGGCCGCGGTGACCGCCGCGCCGAGGGCGAGCGCCACGGCGACGGTGATCCCGCCCTCCCAGGCCATCATCCGCAGCACCTGGGCGGGCGTGGTGCCCACCAGCCGCAGCAGGGCGAACTCGCGCAGCCGCTCGGTGGTGGCCATCACCAGGGTGTTGACGACGGCGATCGCGGTGAACAGGCTGATCATGCCGAGCAGCAGCCGGCCGACCGCGGAGGCCGCCTCCTGCTGGTGCCGGCGCGCCGCGTCGTAGTCGGCCCGGTCGCTGATCCTGGCCATCGGGTAGGCCGACGTGAGGCCCTGGAGCTCCCGGCCCACCTGCCGGGGGTCGGCTCCGGGGGCGGTGCGGACCAGCACGGTCGGGGCGAGCGGGTCCGGCGTGTGGGCGGCGGCGAAGCCGGCGGGCAGCAGCGCGCCGGCGAACCGCGCGTCCCGGTCGTAGACGGCGACGACCGAGGCGGTGCTGTCGCTGCCGTCCTCCCACCGGATCCGGACCGTGGCGCCGACGCCGGCCTTGAGGCGGGAGGCGGTCTGCTGCCCCAGTGCGATGGTCTCGCCGCGCAGCCGGTCCAGCGAGCCGGCCGTCACCCCGGGGTCGACCAGCTGCTCCAGCCCCTGAGGGTCCACGATCCGGGCGTCCACCCCGTGGCTGCCGGCGGTGTCCGCGGAGCCGCCGGACACCATGACGAAGCCGGACACCAGGCCGCCGGCCGCCCCGACGCCGGGCAACTTCCGTACGGCGTCCGTGAATTCCGCCGGCAGGCCGATGCCGCCCGCCTGGACCACATGGTCGGCCAGCAGCCGTCGGCCGTCCTCGGCCACGTTGGCCTGCGCCTTGACGACCGGGACGAACAGCACGGTGCCGGTGAAGGCCACCGCCAGCACCAGCGGGGTGACGGCGGCGGCGAAGCGGCGCGGCTGGGCCCGCAGGGCGGCGGAGGCGAGGAACCCGGCGACCGGGAAGAGCCGGCCCACCGGCCCGCCGATCGTCGCGCTGGCGACCCGGCCGATCAGCGGACCGATCAGCGCGACCCCGAGCAGCAGCACCAGCACCATGCCCTCGGCGGTGCCGGCGCCGCCGCGGTCGTCCGTCGAGCCGGCCAGCACCGCGCCGCACACGGCGAGCGTCGCGAGCCCGAGCCCGGTGCGCAGCCGGCCGATGCCGGGCGGCGGCGCCGAGGAGTCGCGCAGTGCCTGGGTGGGTTCGACCCGGGAGGCCCGGCGCGCGGCGGCCCAGACGGCCAGCTGCGCGGTGACGAGGACGCCGCCGAGGACGATCAGCGGGGCGGTCGGCCCGACGTGCAGCGGCACATCCGAGCTGACCACCCCGCGGTCGACCAGTTCGCCCCGCAGCAGCGCGGCCAGGCCGATCCCGAGCGGGACGCCGACGACTGCGGCCGCGAGGGTCAGCACCAGCGTCTCGAGCGCGATCATCCGGCGCACCTGGCCGGTGGTGGCGCCGACCGCCCGCAGCAGCGCCATCTCGCGCATCCGCTGCTGGACGGAGAGCGCGAGCGCCCCGGCCACCACGAAGACCGAGACGAACAGCGACAGCACGCCCATCGTCCCGGCGAGCGAGGACAGGCCGTCCCCGGGCCCGGGAGCGGCGTAGAACTCCAGCTCGCCGCGCTCGTCGCCGGTGCGCGCCCGGGGCCCGGACGAGTCGTCGTCGTTCTGCGGCCGGGCCGCGGCCACCGCCTGACCGGCCTGCTGGGCCAGCGCCCGGGGGTCGGTCCCCTCCGCGGCGGTGATGCCGATCGCGTTCGCGCCGGTCGTCGTCCCGGCGAGCCGGGCGGCCTGCTCGGGGCTGAAGAAGAGCGCGCTCTGGCGGGACAGCTCCCACGGCGGCGAGGCGAGTCCGGCCACGGTGTAGCTGCGGGGCGCCGAGGTGGTGGCCAGTCGTACGGTGCCGCCGGCCGGGACTCCGGCGCGGGCGGCCGTGGCGGCGTCCAGGACCACCTCGTCGGGCCCGGCCGGAGCGCGGCCGGAGGTCAGCCGGAACGGGGCCAGGACGGCGCTCGTCCAGGAGTGCCCGAGCGAGGGGCCGCCCTGTGGGCCGGACAGCACCTTCCCGTCCGGGGTGATCACGGCCGCCGGGAAGGAGACCTCCGGGACGGCGGCCGTGACGCCGGGGAGCTCGGCCAGCTTGGCGACCAGCGGTCCGGCGTCGGGGATCCTGGTCGAGTCGCCGACCACGACCGGGGCCGCGGCGTAGCGCTCGGTGGGCTGGTCCGTGCGCAGGGCCGACTCCAGCAGGACACCGCAGGCGGCGGTCAGGACGAGGGCGAAGGCGAGCGCGGTGAAGGCGCCGGCGAAGCCCGCCTTCCGGGCGCGCACCGTCTGCCAGGCCAGCAGGAGCATGTCGTCAGCGCCTTCCGAGGAGGGTCATCCGTTCGGCGACCCGTTCGGGCGTGGGCCCGTCCAGGACCTCGGCGAAGGCGCCGTCGGCGAGGAAGTAGACCTGGTCCGCGTAGGAGGCGGCGACCGGGTCGTGGGTCACCATGATCACGGTCTGGCCCATCCCGTCCACCACGTGCCGCAGCAGCCGCAGGACCTCCGTCCCGGTGGTGCTGTCCAGCGCGCCGGTGGGTTCGTCGGCGAAGACCACCTCGGGCCGGGTCACCAGGGCCCGGGCGATCGCCACCCGCTGCTGCTGGCCGCCGGACAGCTGGGTGGGCAGGTGCCGCACCCGCTCGCCCAGACCGGTCCGTTCGACGATCTCCGCCAGCCAGGCCTTGTCCGCCCGGCGCCCGGCCAGCCGCAGCGGCAGGGTGATGTTCTGTTCGACCGTCAGCGACGGCAGCAGGTTGAAGGCCTGGAAGACGAAGCCGATCCGTTGGCGCCGCAGGACCGTCAGCTCGTTCGGGGTCAGCGCCGCCAGGTCCTGGCCGGCCAGCCGGACCTGTCCGGTGGTCGGCCGGTCGAGCCCGGCGGCGCAGTGCAGGAAGGTGCTCTTCCCGGACCCGGACGGTCCCATCACCGCGGTGAACCCGCCGCGCCGGAACTCCATCGACACCCCGCGCAGGGCGTGCACGGCCCCCGCCCCCTGCCCGTACACCTTGGTCACCCCGTCGAGCCGGACCGCGGGGTCCGGGTCGGAAACGGAATGGGTCTGTTCCGGATCGCTGGAATCCGCAGTCCGCGAGAAAACGGGAATCCCCTCCTCGTGCGCCGCCCTGCCCCTTATCGGCGGCCAGCCTAGCCAAATCCGCTCACCGGCGTAACGGCCGGACCCGTCCGGCCGGGCCGTCCGGCCGCCGGGGAAGGGCCCGGAGCGGCCCGGGATGGGCAATCCATGGAGCAGTCCATGCGAATCGCATGGGCCGTTCCATGGAGTACGGCGTGGCCAAAGTCCCGTTCGGGTGCAAGGATCGACCTTGTTCGAAGTAATCAAACACGGGCCGGCGGGAAACGGGTCGACCGACTCTCCCCGTGCCGCCGTCCGTGGTTCCGTCGGCGCGGCCGATTTTCCCGGCCGATGTTTTCCGCCGATTCCTTCCGAGTCATTCGGATCCATTCGACGTTTTTCGGAGAAGTCACGGGGGTGGCGAATGTCCAAGCATTACGACGTGTACTGTATGGCCGATCCGACTTTCTTCGACTCGCCCACCGGGCTGAAGGAGGAGGGCCTCGACTTCGCCCTCACCGGCCGGCCGGTGCCCGAGGGCTGGAGCAGGATCCCGCACGGCGACTGGGTGGTCTTCCGCCCCGAGGGCGGCGAGCCGCTGCCGAAGCAGGGCTGGAAGATCCACACCTCCGGTCGGCAGCAGAACGCCGACCGGATCCTCGACGCGGTGGCGGAACACTGCTACGCCGAGCGCATCCCCTTCAAGCACCTCGCCGGCCGGCACATCCTGCAGACCCGGAACATGAAGTACGCGCACCGGGGCGCCAGCGGAAAGCTCGTCACCGTCTACCCGCGCGACGAGGCGCAGCTGAAGTCCGTGCTGGACGCGCTGGACGGGCGCATCGGCGGTGAGGCCGGCCCGTACATCCTGAGCGACCTGCGCTGGAACGACGGCCCGCTCTACGTGCGGTACGGCGGCTTCGCCGAGCGGCACACGCTCTCCGAGCAGGGCGCGCTCGTCCAGGCCGTCGAGGCGCCCGACGGCACCCTGGTGCCGGACCTGCGCGAGCCGGTCTTCCACGTCCCCGAGTGGGTGGAGCTGCCGGACTTCCTGGCCCCCCAGCTGGCGGCCCGGAAGCGGGAGACCGTCGAGGACCTGCCGTACCGGATCGAGAAGGCGCTGCACTTCTCCAACGGCGGTGGCCTCTACACCGGCACGGACACCCGCACCGGCGCGCAGATCGTGCTCAAGGAGGCGCGGGCCTACGCGGGCCTGACCAACGACGGGAAGGACGCGGTCGAGCGGCTCCGGCACGAGCGGGACATCCTCGAACGGCTCGCCGGGCTGAGCGTCGTGCCCAAGGTGATCGACTACTTCGTGGTCGGCGACCACCACTTCCTGGTCGAGGAGTTCCTGGACGGCCAGCCGTTGAACAAGTTCTTCGGCCGCCGCTACCCGTACAACGGCTCCCGGACGGACCCGGCCGAGATCGCCGAGTACACCGACTGGGCGCTCGGGATCTGCCGGGCCGTCGAGGAGGCGGTCGACGCGGTGCACGGGCGCGGCGTCGTCTTCGGCGACCTGCACCCCTTCAACGTCATGGTCCGTCCGGACGGCGGCGTCGCGCTGATCGACTACGAGGTCGCGGCCCCGGTGGAGGCGGAGACCAAGCCCGCGCTCGGCAATCCCGCCTACGCGGCGCCGCGCGACCGGACCGGCTTCGCCGTCGACCACTACGCCCTGGGCTGCATCAGGCTCGCGATGTTCATGCCGCTGACCGCGATGCTCCGGCAGAGCCTGGGCAAGGCCCGGCACCTGGCGGACGAGATCGCCCAGCGGTTCCCGGTGCCGCGCGAGTTCCTCGACGCCGCGGTGCGCGACATCCTCGGCCCGGCCGACGGATCCGGCCGGCCCGCACGGCCGTCCACCGGCACCCCGGCGACGGTCTTCGACCCGGCCGTCCTGCCCCTGCCGACGCCGGACCGGTCCGCCTGGACCGCCACCCGCGACTCGCTGGCCGGCGCCATCCTGGCGAGCGCCACCCCGGACCGCGACGACCGGCTGTTCCCCGGCGACGTCGAGCAGTTCAGCACCGGCGGGCTCAACCTCGCCCACGGCGCCGCCGGAGTGCTGTACGCGCTGGACGCCACCGGCGTCGGCCGCTTCCCGGAGCACGAGCAGTGGCTGCTGGACCGCGCCCTGCGCAAGGACGCGCGGGCCCGGCTGGGCTTCTACGACGGCCTGCACGGCGTCGCCCACACGCTCGACCGGCTCGGCCACCGCGCCGACGCGCTGAAGGTCCTGGAGCTCTGCCTCGCCGAGGGCTGGGAGCGCCTGGGCACCGACCTGCAGAGCGGACTGTCCGGTCTCGCCCTCAACTTCGCGCACTTCGCCGACGCCACCGGCGAGTCCACGCTGCGGGAGGCCGCCCTCCGGGCCGCCGACCTGGTGGCCGGGCAGCTCGGCGGCGCCGAGTCCGTGCCCGAGACCAGCGGCGGACGCCATCCGCACGCCGGGCTGATGCGCGGCTCCGCCGGCCCCGCCCTGATGTTCGTCCGGCTGTACGAACAGACCCGCGACCAGGCCTACCTGGACCTGGCCGCCACCGCCCTGCACCAGGACGTGCGCCGCTGCCTGACCCGGGCCGACGGCGCGGTCCACGTCAACGAGGGCTGGCGCTCGATGCCGTACCTCGCGACCGGCAGCGCGGGCCTGGGGATCGTCCTGGAGCGTTACCTCGCGCACCGCGAGGACGAGCGGCTCCGCGTCGCCGCCGACGGCGTGCGGATCTCCTCGCAGTCCGAGCACTACGTCCTGTCCGGCCTGTTCAACGGCCGGGCCGGCATCCTGCAGCACCTCGTCGAGACGTCCCGACTCCCGCGGCCGTCCGAGGACCCGGACGTGGCGGCGCAGATCAGGGCGCTGTCCCTGCACGCGCTCGCCTACCAGGGACAACTCGCCTACCCCGGCGAGCAGTTGCTCCGGCTGTCGATGGACCTCGCCACCGGCTCCGCGGGCGTGCTGCTCGCCCTCGGCTCGGCGCTCGGCGACACCCCGGTCCACCTGCCGTTCCTCGGGCCGGCCCGGACCTCCTGAGCCACCGGCCACCCAGACCGGCGCACGGGCGCGCGCCGCCCGAACCGGTACCCGCCCGTGCGCCCCCACAGACTGCCCTTCCGGTCCCGGAAGGGTGCCCGCCAGGGCGAAACCGATATCCAGCGAAAGGAAGAGAACCATGGCGCTGCTCGACCTGCAGACGATGGAGCTGCCCGCCGAGGCCGAGGAGCTGGCCCCGATGGGTAGCGGTCAGAGCACCGACTGCTCGAACTCCAGCTGGCTGTGGTGCAACTGACCCTGACCTCCGGGTCGGGTCGGCACACCCCCGCACGGCTTCACTGACACCGCACGACACACCAGAGAGGACAGGACCATGGCGCTGCTCGACCTGCAGACGATGGAGCTTCCGGCCGAGGCCGAGGAGCTGGCCCCGATGGGTAGCGGTCAGAGCACCGACTGCTCGAACTCCAGCTGGCTGTGGTGCAACTGACCCTGACCTCCGGGTCGGGTCGGCACACCCCCGCACGGCTTCACTGACACCGCACGACACACGAGAGAGAGGACAGGACCATGGCGCTGCTTGACCTTCAGGCGATGGAGCTTCCCGAGGCCGAGGAGATGGCCCCGATGGACAGCGGCAAGAGCACCGACTGCTCGAACTCCAGCTGGCTGTGGTGCAACTGACGCCGACTGAACCACTAGTCGGTTAGGCCTCCCGGTCCTGGGCGGGATCCCGCCCAGGACCGGGAGGCCGGCGCGCTTCACTGCTCCACCCGTACGACGGCTCCACCCGCACGACCGCTGCGACCGCTGCGACCGTACGACCGCCGCGACCGCGGCACCCACAGTCCATCGCGACGATCCGGAGGGGCAGAGTGACGACCGACTCCCCGGCGGCGGCCGGCCGCGCCGCGCCGCCGGCCGGCCACGCCGAGCCCGTGATCGGCCGCGCCGCCGACCGGCTGTTGCTGAGCGTGGTACGCCGCACCGGCGGCTGGGCCCTCGTCCTGGTGCTCGCGGCCCTCGGCAGCGTGCTGGCCCAGGTGCTGCTGCCCGCGGTGGTCGGCTCCGCCGTGGACAGCGCGATGGCCGGCCGGACGGACGACGGCCGGATCACCACCTGCACGGCGGTGATCGTCGTGTTCATCGTCTGCGAGGTGCTGTCCGACCTCGCCGCGGGCCGGAGCTCCGCCGCCGGCACGGCCTGGCTGCGCCGGGCCCAGCTGGCCCACCTGCTCACCCTCGGCGGCCGGGCCACCGCCCGCTTCGACCCCGGCGACCTCACCGCCCGGCTGATCGGCGGCGCCGCCGACGCGGGCGCCGCCGCGGAGGCCGCCGTCTGGGCGGCGCTCTCCGTCCTGCCGACCCTCACCAGCGTGGTCGCGCTCTGGCTGATCGACCCCTGGCTGGCCCTGACCTTCCTGGTCGGCATGCCCGCCCTGGTCTTCTTCCTGCGCTCGTACGCCCAGGACATGTCCGCCCTGATCGCCCGCTACCAGAAGGTCCAGGGCGCCGTCGCGGCCGGCTTCGTCGAGGCCCTGGGCGGCATGCGGACCATCGCGGCGGCGGGCACCACCGACCGGGAGGCGGAGCGCGTGCTGCGCCCGCTCCCCGAACTGAGCGGTCTGGGCCACGGCTTCTGGCGGGCGCAGACCAAGGTCGCGGCCCAGAACGCGCTGCTGGTACCGCTGTTGGAGGTCGCCGTGCTGTCGGTGGCCGGCTTCGGGCTGGCCGCCGGCCGGGTCACCCCGGGCGAGATGCTGGCGGCCTCCCGGTACGCGGGCCTGGGCGCCGGCCTCGGCATGACCGCGATGTACCTCGGCCGGCTCGCCCGCGCCAGGGCCGGCGGCGGACGCATCCGGGAGGTGCTCGCGGAGCCCGCCGCGGCGTACGGCACCGGGGCGCTCCCGGCCGGCCCCGGCCGGCTCGAACTGCGCGGGGTGACCGTCCGGGTGGGCGGACAGACCCTGCTGGACGGCCTCGACCTCACCGTGCCGGGCGGGACCTCGCTCGCGATCGTGGGCCGCTCCGGAACCGGCAAGTCCCTGCTCGCCGCGGTGGCGGGCAGACTGACGGACCCGCACGGCGGAACCGTCCTGCTCGACGGGGTGCCGCTGCCCGAGCTGTCGCACGAGGAGCTGCGCGGCGCGGTCGGGTACGCCTTCGAACGCCCGGCCCTGCTGGGCCGCACGCTCGGCGAGGCCATCGCCCTCGACGACGTGGCGGAGGCGGACCGGCCCAGGCTCTCCCGGGCCGCGGCGGCGGCCTGCATCGACGCCTTCGTGGAGCGTCTGCCGGAGGGCTACCGCACCGACCCGCGAGAGGTGCCGATGTCCGGGGGCGAGGCCCAACGACTCGGGCTGGCAAGGGCGTTCGCGCACCGGGGCCGGGTCCTCGTGCTCGACGACGCGACCTCCAGCCTGGACACCGTGACCGAGTTCAAGGTGAGCACCGCGCTCACCACCGAACTGGCCGACCGCACCCGGCTGATCGTCGCCCACCGGGCCTCCACCGCGGCCCGGTGCGACCTGGTGGCCTGGCTGGACGGTGGCGGCATCCGCCGGGTAGGCCCGCACGAGGAGCTCTGGGCCCTGCCCGAGTACCGGGCCGTCTTCCGCCCCGACCAGCCCGCCGACGAGGACAGGTCCGCCGACGAGGACAGGTCCGCCGACGAGGACCGCCCAGCCGGCGACGACGGGCCCGCCACCGGGGACGGACCCGCCGACGAGCGCGGAGCCGCCACCGGAGGCGGACCCGCCGCCCGCACCAGCCCCGCCGAGGTGGGCGCGTGAACCGGACACCCGGGGTCTCCCTCCGGACCGAACTCCTCGCCCCGCTGCGCCGACGCCCGCGCGTGGTCGCCCAGTTGGCGCTGTGGTCGGCGGTCGAGGCGCTGCCCGGATTCGCCGCCGGCCGTCTGGTGGCCGGCTCGGTGGACTCCGGCTTCGGGGCCGGCCGTCCGGGGGTCGGCATGGTCCACCTGGCCCTGCTCGGCGTCGCCGTCTTCGTCGGCGCCTGGGCGACCCGCCAGGTCTACCCGCGGCTGGCGGCCCTGGTGGAGCCGCTGCGGGACGACCTGGTCCGCCGGGTCGTCACCGGCGGACTGCGCTCGGCGCGGACGGCCCCCGGCCGGCCCGACACCGCAGGCGTGGCCCGGCTGACCCAGCAGGTGGAGATCGTCCGCGAGGCGTACGCCGGGATGACCATGGTCGTCCGCCGGTTCGTCTTCAGCGTCGGAGGCGCCCTGCTGGGCATGTGCTTCCTGGAGCCGCTGGTCCTGGTCGTGGTCCTGCCGCCGCTGCTGGCCGCCGCGGGCCTGCTGGCACTGATGCTCCGCGGTACGACCGGCGCCCAGCGGGAGCTGCTGCTCGCCGACGAGCGGCTCGCCGCCGAGGCGGGCGCCGTCATCGGCGGCCTGCGCGACGTGACCGCCGCCGGAGCCGAGCGGTGGACCGGTGACCGGCTCTCGGCGGCGGTCGAGCGGCAGGCCCTGGCGGCGCGCCGGGTCGCCCGGCTGACCGCCAACCGGACCCTGGTGCTGGCCGTCGGCGGCTGGCTCCCCCTGGTCCTGCTGCTGTCCACGGCCTCCTGGCTGACCGGCCACGGTGTGACGGCCGGCGCGCTGCTCGGCTCCGTCACCTACGTCATGCAGGGGCTCCAGCCCGCTCTGCAGACCCTGGTCCAGGGCCTGGGCGGCAGCGGCGTACGGCTGGCCGTCACCCTGCGGCGGATCATGGAGTCCACCCCGCCCGAGCCCGCCGCCCGGGCGGCCGGACCCGCGCCGCGCGCGCCCGGCCCGTACGGGGTCGAGCTGAGCGGGGTCAGCTTCGCCTACGGCCCCGGCGCCGAGCCGGTGGTCCGCGACCTCGACCTGACGATCGGCCCGGGGGAGCACCTGGTGGTGGTCGGTCCCAGCGGGATCGGGAAGTCGACCCTGGCCGGTCTGATCGCCGGACTGCTCCGCCCGACCGGCGGCGAGGTGCGCCTCGGCGGGCGCCCGCTGCCGGCCGACCCGGTCGAACTCGCCCGCCACCGCGTCCTGATCCCCCAGGAGGCCTACGTCTTCACCGGCACCCTGGACGAGAACCTGCGCTACCTCGCCCCCGACGCCGGGCCCGAGGAGGTGGACCGGGCGGTGGCCGCGATCGGCCTGGAACGGCTGGTCGAACGACTCGGCGGCTACCGGGCGCGGATCGCGCCGGACGCGCTCTCGGCCGGTGAACGCCAGCAGATCGCGCTGGCCCGCGCCTACCTGTCCCCGGCCGGCCTGGTCGTCCTGGACGAGGCGACCTGCCACCTGGACCCGGCCGCCGAGGCCCGGGCCGAGGAGGCGTTCCTCCGCCGCCCCGGGTCCCTGCTGGTCGTCGCCCACCGGATGAGCTCGGCGCTGCGGGCCGACCGGGTCCTGGTGATGGACGGCACCGACGCCGTCGCGGGCAGCCACGAGGAACTGCTGGCGCGCTCCGGCCTCTACCGCGACCTCACCGGCCACTGGCGGCGTCCCGCCGGAGCCCGCTGAACGGCGGACGCGCCGCCGCCCGGCGTCAGCCGAGCCGGGGCCCGGTCGACAGCCAGCCCATCTCCTCGGCGATCCGAATCGCGTCCACCCGGCTGCGCCCCCCGGTCTTGGACACCGCGGCGGCCAGGTGGTTGCGGGCGGTGCCCGCCGAGATGAAGAGCCGGGCGGCGATCTCGCTGACGGAGTCGCCCTCCGCCGCGAGCCGCAGGGTGTCCAGTTCCCTGGGCGTCAGCGGGTTCTCGCGCGCGCCCAGCGCGGCCAGGGCCAGTTCCGGGTCGACGGCGCGCTCCCCGGCGGCCACCTTCCTGATCGCCGCGGCCAGTTCCTCGGCTGGTGCGTCCTTCCCGAGGAAGCCCAGCACGTGGGCGGAGAGCGCACTGCGCAGGTACGCGGGCCTGGCCAGCCCGGTGAGCACCAGCGTCCCGCACTCCGGGAGCTTCTCGTGCAGTTCGGCCGCCGCCTGCAGCCCGTCCAGCCCGGGCATGTCGATGTCCAGCACCGCGACGTCCGGCCGCACCTCCAGCGCGGTCGGCACCACCAGGTCCCCGCGGTCCACGTCGGCGACGACCTCCAGGTCGTCCTCGTACGCGAGGAGCGCCATCAGCGCGCTGCGCACCATGCTCATGTCCTCGGCCAACAGGACCCTGATCATCAGCACTCCCCCTGTCAGGCAACTGCCACGCGAAGACTTCATTAGACAACACGCCCTGGCCAAGCCCGCTTCCGCTTGATCACGCCCGAGCGGTGGGCCGGTCGGCGTAGCCTTCGTGCATGGCAGAGAGCAAGGTCCGGAAAGCGGCGGCGCCGAAGGCCGAACCGGTGGTGAAGAAGGCGGCGGTGGAGCCCGCGGGGAACTCGGCGGGGAAGTCGGCGGTGAAGTCCGCCGTGAAGTCCGCCGTGAAGTCCGCCGCGAAGCCCGCGGTGAAGCCGAGGAAGCCCGAGTCGCACCTGGCGATGGTGCGGCGGGCCCGGAGGATCAACCGCGAGCTGGCGGAGCTGTACCCGTACGCGCATCCGGAGCTGGACTTCGAGAACCCCTTCCAACTGCTGGTGGCCACCGTGCTGTCGGCGCAGACCACCGACCTGCGGGTGAACCAGACCACCCCCGCGCTGTTCGCGGCGTACCCGACGCCGGAGGACATGGCGGCGGCGAACCCGGAGGAGCTGGAGGAGATCATCCGCCCGACCGGGTTCTTCCGGAACAAGGCGAAGTCCCTGATCGGCCTCTCGATCGCGCTGCGCGACGAGTTCGGCGGCGAGGTCCCCGGCCGCCTGGCCGACCTGGTGACCCTGCCGGGCGTCGGCCGCAAGACCGCCAACGTCGTGCTGGGCAACGCCTTCGGGGTGCCGGGGATCACCGTCGACACCCACTTCGGCCGCCTGGCCCGGCGGTTCGGCTGGACCGCCGAGGAGGACCCGGTGAAGGTCGAGGCGGCCGTCGCCGAGATCTTCCCGAAGTCGGAGTGGACGATGCTCTCGCACCGCGTGGTCTTCCACGGCCGCCGGATCTGCCACTCCCAGAAGCCCGCCTGCGGAGCCTGCCCGATCGCGCCGCTCTGCCCCGCGTACGGCGAGGGCGTGACCGACCCGGAGAAGGCGCGCAAGCTGCTCAAGTACGAGATGGGCGGCCAGCCCGGTCAGCGGCTGCGGCCCCCGGCGGACTTCCCCGGCGAGGCGGCGGCCCGCGCGGACGCCGTGGCCCACCACGGGCAGGTCGCGGACCTCGCGGTGGCGGACCCGGCGGTGTCGGACCTGGCGGTGGCGGACTCGGCGGTGGCGGAATGACCGTGCGCGGGATCGAGCGGGACGACCTGCCCGGCTGGCTGGAGCCGGTCCGGGAGGCGGCCGAGCGGGTGCTGCCGGAGCAGCTGAGCCGGTTCCTGCCGCCGGGCGACGGCGGCCGGGCGGCGGCCGTGCTGATGCTGTTCGGCGAGGGCCCGGAGGGGCCCGACCTGCTGCTGATCGAGCGGGCCCGGTCGCTGCGCTCGCACGCCGGCCAGCCGTCCTTCCCGGGCGGCGCGCTGGACCCGGAGGACGGCGACCCGGACGGCCCGGGCCCGATCGCGGCGGCGCTGCGCGAGGCCTGGGAGGAGACCGGTCTGGACCCGGCCGGGGTGCAGGTGTTCGCCGAGCTGCCGCGGCTGTACATCCCGGTGAGCCGCTTCGTGGTGACCCCGGTGCTCGGCTGGTGGCGCGAGGAGTCGCCGGTGCGCCCGGTGGACCGGGGCGAGACCGGCGCGGTGTTCCGGGTGCCGATCTCCGACCTGGCCGACCCGGCGAACCGGGTGCGGCTGCGCCACCCGTCCGGGCACGTCGGTCCGGCCTTCGCGGTCGCCGGGCGGCTGGTCTGGGGCTTCACCGCCGGGGTGATCGACCGGGTGCTGCACCACAGCGGGCTGGAGCTGCCCTGGGACCCGTCCCGGATCGTCGACCTCTCGGACGACGCGCTGGCGCTGGTCCAGGGCGACCTCGAACACTCCCGCGCCCTGCCGGGCGGCGACGCCGGAGCCTCGTGACCGGCCGTCGGCCCGCCCGGTCGCCGGGGCGTGGGAGGGTGTCGGAGTGAACGTCCTGGATGTGCTGCTGATCGCCGCTGCCGTGGGATTCGCCGTGTCGGGCTACCGGCAGGGCTTCGTGGTCGGGGTGCTGTCGCTGGTCGGCTTCCTCGGCGGCGGTCTGCTGGCCGTCGAGCTGCTGCCGCTGCTGCTCGACCACCTGAGCCCCGGCACCACGGCCTCGGTGGTGGCCGTGGTGGTGGTGATCGTCTTCGCCGCGATCGGCCAGGCGATCACCGCGCACTTCGGCTGGAAGCTGCGCGGCCACATCGACCGCCGCCCGGCCCGGGTGCTGGACGCGGCCGGCGGCGCGGTGGTGAACGTGGTCTCGATGCTGCTGGTGGCCTGGCTGATCGGCTCGGCACTGGCCGGGGCCTCGCTGCCGACGGTCTCCAAGCAGGTCCGTTCCTCGGCGATCCTCGGCGGGGTGCAGAACGCGCTGCCCTCGGACGCGCCGAACTGGTTCTCGGACTTCTCCAAGGTGCTCGCCCGCAACGGCTTCCCGCAGGTCTTCAACCCCTTCGAGCACGAGCCGATCACCCAGGTGGACACCCCCGACCCGGCGCTGGCCGCCAGTCCGGCGGTGGCCCGGGCCAAGCAGAGCCTGGTCAAGGTGGTCGGCACCGCGACCTCCTGCGGCAAGACCCTGGAGGGCAGCGGCTTCGTCTTCGCCCCGCACCGGGTGATGACCAACGCCCACGTGGTCGGCGGGGTCAACGAGCCCACCGTGCAGATCGGCGGCGTCGGCCAGCTGTACGACGCGACGGTGGTCCGCTACGACTGGCAGCGCGACATCGCGGTCCTGGACGTGCCCAAGCTGAACGCCCCCGCGCTGACCTTCGCGGGCGAGGCGAAGACCAACGACAGCGCGATCGTGGCCGGCTTCCCGGAGAACGGCGCCTTCAACGTCCAGCCGGCCCGCATCCGCGGCCGGATCCAGGCCAACGGTCCGGACATCTACCACCGCGGCCAGGTGGTGCGCGACGTCTACTCGGTGCGCTCGGTGGTCCGGCAGGGCAACAGCGGCGGCCCGCTGCTCACCCCGGACGGCCAGGTGTACGGCGTGGTGTTCGCCAAGTCGCTGGACAGCGCCGACACCGGTTACGTGCTGACCGCGGCGGAGGTGCGCGAGGACGCCCAGCAGGGCGGCGCCGCGACCGCCCGGGTGGACACCCAGGGCTGCGCGCTCTGACCGTGCCGGGCCCGGATCCGGTCTCGGCCCGCCGCGGCCCCGGCTCCGGTCTCGGCCCGGCCCGACAGGCTCCGAACGGGGCGCGCCGGGCCGGGCCGTCCGATATCCGCCGCCCCGTCATCCCGCGCTGGTAGCCTCGGCCGCGCTCACCCGTTCGGCTCAAGCGGGCGCCGTCCCGGAGTGGGCCCGACGGGAGGTCGTGGCAGTCCGATGATGGGTCATTCGCACGCGGTGAGCGGGGCGATGCTGTACGCGGCGTCGGCCCCCTTCCTGCCCCCGCTGCTGCTGCACACCACGCTGCATCCGGCGGACATACTGATGGGCACGGTGCTGTGCGCGGGCGCGGCCCTGCTGCCGGACCTCGACCACCACGACGGCTCGATCGCCAACTTCCTGGGCCCGGTCTCCAAGGCGCTCTGCCGGGTGGTGGCCTGGGCCTCCGGCGGCCACCGGCACGCCACCCACTCGCTGCTGTTCGTCGCGCTCATGGGCGGCGGCACCTGGGCCGGCGTCACCTACCTGGGGCGCAACTTCACGCTGGCGCTGACCTTCTTCCTGCTGGCGCTGGCGATCCGGGCGCTGCGGCTCTGCCCGCCGGGCGACGGTCCGCAGACCTGGATCACCGTCATCGGGCTGTCCGCGCTCGGCACCTTCGGGATGAACACCTGGATGCCCAACTCGCCCGGCTGGCTGCCGTACGCGGTGGGGCTGGGCACGCTGGCGCACCTGCTGGGCGACTGCCTGACCAAGAAGGGCGCGCCGCTGCTCTGGCCGCACAAGGAGCGCTACGAGGTCGTGCTGATCAAGCGCAGCGGCAACAGCGTCGAGACCAAGGTGCTGGTGCCGATCATGTCGGTGGCGACCTTCGTCCTGCTCTGGTTCACCGCGCTGGCGCCGATCACCAACTGAGCGGTGCGGCGCTGCGGGCGGCGGCTCGTACGGGCGGTGGCCCGTACGGACCGCGCCGGACCGCCGGACTACGCCGGACCGCCGGACTACGCGGGACCGCCGGACTACGCGGCGCGGGGCCTCAGGTCTCGCGCCGCAGTCGTGCGCCCACCCAGCGGGCGCGCCGGCCGAGGATGCGCGGGATGCCGAGCTGCCGCCGCTCCACGGGCTGGCGGCGGTCGAGGCCGTCGAAGCCGAGGTCGTCCGCCCGGTCGGGGCGGTGGGCGGAGCGCTGGGGACTGTTCTGGCGTCGGCCGCGCGGGGCGGCGCCGCGATCGGGCATCCAACTCATACCGAAATGGATGCCCCTGGGCCGGTGGGGGTAACCACCCCGGGTGTGCCGAAATTGGCCTATGCGTTTGTCATATGAGCGCAACATCAAGGGAGTTGGGACCGAAGGCCCTTCCGGAATTCGCGATGGCCCCTCCGCCGGCTCCTTCGCCGGGCCCCCGGCCTCACTCCTTGTGGTGCCCCACCCAGTCCAGCAGCTCCGCGGTGAACTCCTCCGGGGCCTCCTCGTGCGGGAAGTGGCCCACCCCCGGCAGCAGCCGCCAGCGGTACGGCGCCGCCACGTACTCGCCACCGCCGAGCGCGGTGTGCGACAGCAGCACCGGGTCCGCCGCGCCCTGGACGTGCAGGGTCGGCGCGGTGATCGGCTTCTTCATGCGCCGGGCGAACTGGATGCCGTCCGGCCGGGCCATCGACCGCATCAGCCAGCGGTACGGCTCGATCGAGCAGTGCGCGGTGCTGGGGATCCGGATCGCCTGCCGGTACGCGTGCACCGCGGCCTCGTCCAGGCCGTTCGGGCCGGTCCAGGAGGTCAGGTAGCGGCCGACCAGCGCGGCGTCGTCGGCCACCAGCTGGCGTTCCGGTATCCACGGCCGCTGGAAGCCCAGCACGTGCTCGAAGGCGGCGAACTGCCGGCGGTCGGTGAGCAGCGCCCGGCGCAGGTCCCGCGGGTGCGCGGCCGACACCACGGTCAGGCTCTGGATGACGGAAGGGCGCATCACCGCCGCGACCCAGGCCAGGGTGCCGCCGGAGGCGTGCCCGACCAGGTGCGCCCGGCGCTCGCCGAGCGAGCGGATCACCCCGGTGATGTCCAGGGCGAGGTTGCCCGGGTCGTACCCGCGCGGGGTGCGGTCGCTGCCGCCGACGCCCCGCAGGTCCAGCGCCACCGCCCGGTAGCCGGCCTCGGCGAGCGCCGTCAGCTGGTGCCGCCAGGCCCACCAGTACTCGGGCCAGCCGTGCACCAGCAGCACCAGCGGGCCCGAGCCCAGCTCGGCGATGTGGAAGCGGGCGCCGTTGGCCGCGAGGTCGCGGTGCGTCCACGGGCCGCTCTGCCGGATGTCCCACGCCTCGGCCCCGGCCGCCGCCGGAGCGGCGCCGGAGGCCGCCTCGGCGGGCTCCCGCTCGGGGGCAGGGCCGAGGCCCTCGGGACGGACGCCGGTGCCGGTGTCGGGGTCGGAGTCGGGGCCGGAGGCGGCGGACGGCTGCGCGGGCACGGGCTTCTGGTCAAGCGGCATACCGAGAGCGTGTCACATCCGCGCACGGGACACGTGCCCGGCACTCACTGTCGGCGGGTCCACGGACGGGAAGCGGCCGCCCGGACGGGAGGCCTCCGCTCACGGTCCGTTGACGGGGCCGCGCGCGGGCCGTTGACGCCTCCGTTGACGGGGCCGCCGAGGAGTCCGTTGACGAGGTCCGTTGACGAGGTCCGTTGACGAGTCCGCCGGCAGACCTACTGGATGCGGCCCAGAGCCCGGTCGATCTCCTCCTTGGTGGCCGGGCGCGGCCGGGCGTTCTTCAGCACGTCGGCGGTCTTCTGGGCGCCCTCGATGGTGCGGTGCGGCGGCTCGATCTTCTTGAACGAGCGGTACGCCAGCACCCCGAGCAGCACCGCGAGCACCAGATAGGCGCCGGCCACGATGAGGAAGGACCAGCCCAGCGACAGGCCCAGCGCGTGGATGCCGAAGGCCGCGGCGGCGCTCAGCATCGGGATCGAGAACAGCGCCACCACGCCGGCGACCAGCAGCGAGACGCCGCCGGAGACACCGCGCTTGACGTCCGCCCGGATCTCGGCCTTGGCGAGCGCGATCTCGTCGTGGACCAGCGCGGACAGGTCGGCGGTGGCCGCCGCGAACAGCTGCCCCACCGAACGCTCGCCCTCGTAGGGCGCCCGGCCGTTGCTGGACGGGTCTGCGGCTCCTGCGGGCATCAGCTGTTCTCCTCTGCGGCTGTGCGGCGTGACGCCACCGCGGTTCCGCGGTTCCGGGAGCCGGTGGGGGTTCCGGAGGCGTCAGTGGGTTGTCGACAGCTCAGAATCATGCCCCTACCGGTCAGTCGCACACCACTCCGGGGCCCCGCCGGAGGGACGTGTCCCGGCGCCTCGCGGCTTCCGCGCCCCCGAGCGGGTCCCCGGTCAGGCCCCTCCAGGGGCTCCTGGAGGGGCCCCTGGACGGGCTCCGGGGGAGGTCCCTCGACAGGCCCATCGACGGGCCCCTGGACGGCGCTTGGCCGAGGGCCGGGCCGGCAGCGGGCCCGCGAGGTTCCCGGTCCCCAGGGGGCGGCCTCCGTCCGACCGTCCGTCCGGCCGACGGTCTGTCCGTCCGTCCCACCGACCGTCCGGCCGGATGGCCCGTCAGCGGCCCGGCGCGGAGTCCCCGGGGGTCCCCGAAGCGCCGGAGCCGCCGGGGGCCTCCTCGGACAGCGACCGGGCCGGCTCACCGACCCGGGCCCGCCAGGCCGGGTCGTCCTGCTGGTAGACGTCCGGGACACCGTCCCCGTCCAGATCCCGGTCCTCCTCCTCGCACAGCGCCCGGTAGTGCCGGTTGCGCAGCTTCAGCAGCAGGGTGGCGACCGTCGCGCAGAGCAGCGAGCCGACCAGGACGGCCGTCTTGGCGCGGGCGGCGAGCGTCGGGTCGTCCGGGAAGGCGAGCTCGCTGATGAGCAGCGAGACGGTGAAGCCGATGCCCGCGAGCACCGAGACGGCGACCATGTCGGCCCACTTGAGCCGCGGGTTCAGCTCGGCCCGGGTGAACCGGGCCATCAGCCAGGTGCCGCCGAAGATGCCCACCGACTTGCCGACCAGCAGGCCGACCACGATGCCGATCGGCGCGGCCTGGGTGAACACCTCGCGCAGCGCCGGGCCGGAGATCGTCACCCCGGCCGAGAACAGCGCGAACACCGGGACGGCCAGACCGGCCGACAGCGGGCGGACCAGGTGCTCGATGTGCTCGCCGGGGGAGTGCTGCTCGTCGCCTTCCCGGTGGCAGCGCAGCATCAGGCCCATGGCGACGCCCGCGACCGTGGCGTGGACGCCGCTCTCGTGCATCAGCGCCCAGGTCACCAGGGCCAGCGGCACGAACAGGTACCAGCCGTGCACTCCGCGCCGGTGCAGGAACCAGAACAGCACCAGCCCGGCGAAGGCCAGCCCGAGCGCCCAGAACTTGATGCCGGAGCTGTAGAAGACCGCGATGATCAGGATCGCTATCAGGTCGTCGACGACGGCCAGGGTGAGCAGGAAGGCACGCAGCGCCGAGGGCAGGTGGCTGCCGACCACGGCCAGCACGCCCAGGGCGAAGGCGATGTCGGTGGCGGTCGGGATGGCCCAGCCGCCGGGGTGTCCGCCGCTGCCGGAGTTGACCACGGCGTACAGGATCGCGGGCAGCGCCACCCCGCAGACGGCGGCGATGACGGGCAGTACCGCCGCGCTCGGGGTGCGCAGCTCGCCCGCCACGAACTCGCGCTTGAGCTCGATCCCGGCGACGAAGAAGAAGATCGTCAGCAGCCCGTCCTTGGCCCAGGTGGCCAGGGAGAGGTCGAGGTGCAGTGGGGCGGAGGGCCCGACGGTGTAGTCGAGCATGCTCTCGTACGCGTGCGGCCAGGCGTTGGCCCAGATCAGTGCGATGACGGCGGCGCCCAGCAGCAGCACGCCGCCGACCGTCTCGGTACGCAGGGCGTCGGTGATGAAGGTGCGCTCGGGCAGTGACAGCCGGCCGAGGAACTGCCGGCGGCGGGTCGTCGGCTCGTGGACGGGCGGCTGGTCGGTCACGGGGGACCTCCTGAGGGGCTGGGAGCGGCAACGGATGCACGGGTGGTGCAGTTGCCGACCAGACTTCCCGGCGCGCCCTGTGACGCCCGGATCCCCGGCAGGGGACCTTGATGCGTCGTTAACAGTCTAGCGGGACGATTGGGTGACATCCGGATTGTCCTGTTAAAGGACTTAAGCCCTCTGGGAGGGTTCTGCACCCCGGAGGAGCACCGACCCGGCACCCGAATGGCCTCAGCCGCATGCACTCGGGTGAACGCGTTCCTATCGTCGGTCCCAGGCACCGACCGATCCGGATCCGGCGCGCACCCCGGTGGCTTCCCGGTTCCCCGGTTTCCCCTTCTCACGACCCGCCCGCTGGAGGCACCCCCATGCCCACGACCGTTCCCGTCGACGCGATCATTCCCGGCCCGCCCCTGTTATCCGCCGACCCCGTCGACCGGCCATCGTCCGATCCCGCCGGTGAATCCGCCGACGACGACCCCGCCGACGACGCCACCGGCGACACCACCGACGGCCCCGACCGCATCCCCGCCGACCTGAACCGCCTGCTCCGGCCGCTGTTCCGCGCGGCGGGCCCGGGCGGTGGCGTCGCCGTCGCGGTGATCCGGGGCGAGGAACGGGCGGTGGCCTGCCGGGGCACCACCGACCGGTCCAGCGAACAGCCGGTCCGGGCCGACACCCGGTTCGAACTCGGTTCCGTCACCAAGACCTTCACCGGACTGCTGCTCGCCGAGATGGCCGCCCGCGGCGACGTCCGCTACGACGACCCGATCGACCGTTACCTCCCGGCGAACGCCCGGCCCGGCTACCCGCACGAGCGGCCGATCACCCTGCTCCACCTGGCCACCCACACCTCGGGCCTGCCCCGGCTGCCGGTCGGGCTGCTCCCGGCGGCGGCCCCCCGGTGGTTCACCCGCCCGTACGCCACCTTCGGTCCGGCGCACCTGCTCAGGGCGCTGCCGCGGACCCCGGTGCGGGGCACCCCGGGCACCCAGGTGCGCTACTCCAACCTCGGCTGCGGACTGCTCGGACTGCTGCTGGCCAACGCGGCCGGGCAGCGCTACGACGACCTGCTGGCCGCCCGGGTCTGCGGCCCGCTCGGCCTGGTGGACACCTCCTGCGGCCCCGGCCGGGAGGACGCCGGCGGGTACCGGCGCGGCCGCCGGGTGCCGTCCTGCGGGCTGCCCGCCCTGCCGGGCGCGGCCGCCCTGCGCTCCACCGCCGACGACATGCTCCGCTACCTGCAGGCACACCTGTCGCTGGACGCCGTCCCGCTCCCCGAGCGGGCCGACGCGACGGCGCTGCGGACGGCGCTCGGCGACGTCCGCCGCCCGCTGATCGGGCGGCGCCGGGGCGGCGGCACCCGACTCTGCCTGGGCTGGAACCAGCGCCTGCTGGGTGCGGCGGAGGGCGCGAACGGGATCGGGCCCGGGGTCGGGGCCGGGGTCGGAAGCGGGGACGGGCACGGGCCCGGGCGCGCGTGCGGGGACGGCCTCGGCGGCGCCTTCGGCGAGGACGAGGAGGTCATGTTCCACACCGGGTCCACCCGGGGGTTCGGCACCTTCGTCGGGTTCAGCCCGCAGGCCCAGGTGGGGCTGGCGGTGATGGCCGGAGCGCGGTCGCTGCGCAGCCGGGGCTTCGTCCAGAACGCCTACGGGACCCTGCGCGCTCTGGTCGCTCAGTGCCGGGTGCCCGGCGCCACCAGGGCGCCGTCGTCGGCACCGAGGGGGAGTGACACCGCGAGGGCGTGACGCCGCGAGGGCGTGACACCGAGCATGACGCCGCGAGGGCGTGACACCGGCCCCGTGGCCACCTCGTGACGACCCGACAGCCGTGCCCCGGACGGTGACCACCGTCCGGGGCACGGCTGCGGGCTCAGTCCGCTCAGCCGTTGCCGTTGTCCGCGGCCGTCAGCTGGGTCTGGATCTGGCTCATCACCGAGCTGTCGGCGAGGGTGGTGGTGTCACCGACCTCACGGCCCTCGGCGATGTCGCGCAGCAGCCGGCGCATGATCTTTCCGGAGCGGGTCTTCGGCAGTTCGCCGACCACCTTGATCTGCTTCGGCTTGGCGATCGGGCCGAGCGTGCGGCCGACGTGCGCCCGCAGCTCCTCGACCAGCTCCGGGCTCTCGGTGGCGCCGCCGCGCAGGATCACGAAGGCGACGATGGCCTGCCCGGTGGTGGCGTCGGTGGCACCGACCACCGCGGACTCGGCCACGGACGGGTGGCCGACCAGAGCCGACTCGACCTCGGTGGTGGAGATGTTGTGGCCGGAGACGAGCATGACGTCGTCCACCCGGCCGAGCAGCCAGATGTCGCCGTCCTCGTCCTTCTTGGCGCCGTCACCGGCGAAGTAGCGGCCCTCGAAGCGCGACCAGTAGGTGTCGATGTAGCGCTGGTCGTCGCCCCAGATGGTGCGGAGCATGGACGGCCACGGCTCGGTGAGCACCAGGTAGCCGCCGGAGCCGTTGGGCACCTCGTTGGCCTCGTCGTCCACCACGGTGGCCGAGATGCCCGGCAGGGCGCGCTGGGCCGAACCCGGCTTGGTCTCGGTGACGCCCGGCAGCGGGCTGATCATCATGGCGCCGGTCTCGGTCTGCCACCAGGTGTCCACGATCGGGGCCTTGCCGGCGCCGATGTGCTCGCGGTACCAGATCCACGCCTCGGGGTTGATCGGCTCGCCGACGCTGCCCAGCACCCGCAGCGAGGACAGGTCGAACTTCGCGGGGATGTCGTCGCCCCACTTCATGAAGGTGCGGATCGCGGTCGGCGCGGTGTAGAGGATGGTCACGCCGTACTTCTGCACGATCTCCCAGAACCGGCCCTGGTGCGGGGTGTCCGGGGTGCCCTCGTAGATGACCTGGGTGGCGCCGTTGGCGAGCGGACCGTAGACGATGTACGAGTGGCCGGTGACCCAGCCGATGTCGGCGGTGCACCAGTAGACGTCGGTCTCCGGCTTGAGGTCGAAGACCGCGTGGTGGGTGTAGCTGGCCTGGGTGAGGTAGCCGCCCGAGGTGTGCAGGATGCCCTTGGGCTTACCGGTGGTGCCCGAGGTGTAGAGGATGAACAGCGGGTGCTCGGCCTCGTGCGCCTCGGGGGCGTGCTCGGTGGACTGACGGGCGGTGATGTCGTGCCACCAGACGTCGCGGCCCTCGGTCCAGGAGACCTCCTGCCCGGTGCGGCGGATGACCAGGACGTGCTCGACGCCCTCGACCTTGGTGAGCGCCTCGTCGATGGCCGGCTTGAGCGCGGACGGCTTGCCGCGGCGGTAGCCGCCGTCGGCCGTGATGACCAGCTTGGCCTGCGCGTCCTGGATGCGGGAGGCGACGGCGTCGGCGGAGAAGCCGCCGAAGACCACCGAGTGGGTGGCGCCGATCCGGGCGCAGGCGAGGATCGCGACGACCGCCTCGGCGATCATCGGCAGGTACACCGCCACGCGGTCGCCCTTGCGGACGCCGAGCTCCAGCAGCGCGTTGGCGGCCTGCGAGACCTCGTCCTTGAGCTGGGCGTAGGTGATCGAGCGGCTGTCGCCGGGCTCGCCCTCGAAGTGGATGGCGACGCGGTCGCCGAGGCCGTTCTCGACGTGGCGGTCGACGCAGTTGTACGCCACGTTGAGCTTGCCGTCGGCGAACCACTTGGCGAAGGGCGGGTTGGACCAGTCGAGCGTCTCGGTCGGCTCGACGGCCCAGTCGAGGCGACGGGCCTGCTCGGCCCAGAAGCCCAGGCGGTCCTCGGAGGCCTGCGCGTACGCGGCCGCCGTGACGTTGGCGGCTGCGGCGAGCTCTGCCGGCGGGGCGAATCGTCGCTCCTCCTTGAGCAGGTTGGCCAGGCTCTCGTTGCTCACACGCACTCCTCATCGAGTCATGATCGGGGACGATCCCGTGCGTGGGGATAGTCCCGTGTGTCCCAGCGCACAGCTCACCAGGCGAACGGGCCAGTTGACAAGAGGCTCCCGAGAATTGGTGTAGACCTTTGATCGACAATCGGACGGCGACCCGTACGTTCCGCCGGAGGGGAGCGGAAAACCGTACGTGGGCTGGTGGGCCCGTGCCCCGGCCCGCCCGGCGGGGACACGGACCCGGCTCTCAGGCGGCCAGTCGGGGGTCCTCCTCACCGCCGCCGGGGGGAACCCGGCCGTCCTCATTCACCCGTTCGGCCGGTACCCCGGCGGTGCGGACCTCGGCGTGGGCGCCGGTGCGGGCTTCGGAACGGGCGCCGGTGCGGGCTTCGGTGCGGGCTTCCACCGGGCTGAAGGTCCCCGCGGCGCGGTCCAGCACGTAGGCCTGCGCGGTCGCGAAGTCGAAGTACATCCCGACCAGCCGCAGGGTGCCTTCCTCGACCCGGCGCTCCACCGCCGGATTCGCCATCAGCTGGTCCAACTGCTGAACGACGTTGGTGATGCAGAGCTGCTCCACCGCGTCCACCACCGGCCGGGTGGCGAACTCGGCGGGCACCCGGCGGAGCCGGTCCAGCGAACCGCGCCCGTTGCGCAGCCAGCGGGCCAGCGGCGTGGGCGGACCGGGGAGCTCGTGCACGCCGTCCAGCAGGGCCTTCATCGCCCCGCAGCCGGAGTGGCCGCAGACCGTGATCGAGCGCACCTCCAGCACCTCGACCGCGTACTGCACCGCGGCGGCCACCGAGTCGTCGGCCGCGCCGGGCTCGAAGGGGGCCGGCACCAGGTTGCCCACGTTGCGGACGGTGAACAGGTCGCCCGGCCCGCTGTTGGTGATCATGCTGGTGACCATCCGCGAGTCCGCGCAGGTCAGGAAGAGCTGCGAGGGCGTCTGCCCCTCCCGGGCCAGCCGGGCGAGTTCGGGCCTGATCAGCGGCGCGGTGTGCAGCTGGAACACCCGGACCCCGTCCAGCAGCCGGCCGTGCGGGTCCTCCTGCTGCTCGATGCAGTGGTGGCCGACCCACGGCGTCCAGGCCCGGCAGCGGTGCGGCCCCGGTGAACTGCCCGCGCGCACCGTGCCGTCGGGGTCGAGCACCTCGTCGTCCTGCCGTCGCGTCACCATCGAGACCCGGCCGCCCGCGTCCTGGTGCCCGGCGCGCCAGCTGTGCAGCGTCTCGTACGCGGCGTGGTCCAGGAAGGAGCCGTCGTGGACCACGGTGACCTCCGCCCCGGCCGGGATGCCCGCCAACGCCCGGCTGAGCCGGGGGACGGCGGTGAAGGTGAGCGGGCCGTGCGTCTGGACGGTGACCGAGCCGTCGGGCCCGGTCTCGACGTCCATGTGGGCGCGGGTCAGCCGGTAGAGCGCGAGCAGGACGGCGGTGGCGGCCCCGATCGCGACGCCCCACAGCACCCCGGCGGCCACCACGGCGATCACGGTGGTGAGGTAGACCGGGAACTCGCGGTGCCGGTGCACGTTGCGGATGTGCGCGAAGCTCACCATCTGCAGCCCGACCACCAGGACCAGCGCGGCGAGCGCGGCCAGCGGGATCCGGCGCAGTCCGCCGGTCAGCGCCAGCGCGGCGGCCAGCACCCAGACGCCGTGCAGCACCGAGGCCCACCTGGTCCGCGCGCCGGCCTGCACGTTGGCGGTGCTGCGCACCGCGCCGCCGGCGATCGGCAGTCCGCCGACCAGGCCGCTCAGCAGGTTGGCGAGTCCCTGGCCGCGCAGCTCGCGGTCCAGGTCCCCGGTGCGGCGGGACATCCGGTCGATCGCCACGGCGGACAGCAGCGACTCCACGCCGGCCACGGCGGTGACGGTGAGGACGGCGGAGATCAGCCCGGGCACCGGACCGTGCGGCAGGGCCGGCGCGAAGGCGTGCGGCTGCCAGGCGGGCAGTTCGATGTGGGCGAGCCGCAGGCCGAGGGCGAGCGCCAGGGCGGTGGCCAGGGCGATGGCGGCCAGCGGGCCCGGCACCTTGGCCAGCCGAGCCCCCAACCGGCCCGCGCGGCCAGGGAGTCGGCCGAGCCGGGGCCAGCCGAGCAGGACGGCGACGGTCACCGCGCCGGCCAGCAGCGCGGGTGGGTGTGGACCGGCCAACTGCCCTGGCAGCGCGAGGAGGTTGGCGACCGCGGAGCTCTGCGGCGACCCGCCGAGCACGACGTGCAGCTGCGCGATGGCGATGGTGAGGCCGACCCCGGCCAGCATGCCGTGCACGATCGCGGGCGAGACGGCGAGCGCCGTCCGGGCCACCCGGCGTACGCCGAGCAGGAGTTGCAGCAGTCCGGCGGCGAGGGTGATGGTGCAGGTGGCCTGCCAGCCGTACTGGGTGATCAGTCCGGCGGTGATCACGGTCAGCGCCGCCGAGGGGCCGCTGACCATGAGCGAGGTGCCGCCGAACAGCCCGACCACGATGCCGCCCACGGCCGCGGCGGCCAGGCCGGCGGTGAGCGGGGCGCCGGTGGCCAGCGCGATGCCGAGTGAGAACGGCACGGCGATCAGGAAGACCACCAGCGAGGCGGAGAGGTCCTGCGCCCAGCGGATCCGGGCGCCGGGGCCCGGCGGTGCGTGGTCGGTGGTGTCGGAGGCGATGGGGGCACTGGAGATGTCGAGGGTCATGGTCTTCCCGTCTGTCCGGGGGAACGAACGCAGTCAGGTCCGGCGGTGGGTCCGGGGTGGGGCTCCGGGCGGATCGGCTGTCGTGGGTCGCGACGGTGTGGCGGGATGGCGTGGGCACGGCGGGGAGTGCGGGTGTCACCGGCCGGCGTGGACCATCGGGCCCGCCGGCGGCCCGGGCGAGGTGCGGGACGTCTCGCCGAGGGCCGTCCGGGACGGACCATCAAGACTCGGTAAACCGAGGGTAATGAAAGCTTTGCACAGCGTTGTTACGGGAGGGAAGCGGAAAACCCCCTGATTCACCCCAATGGGTGGTGTTCGAACCGAAGCGGACCTGCTGCCGGCGGCGCCGGACACGGCGAACGGGCCGCGGCCTCCCCGGGGTGACGGGAGGCCGCGGCCCGTTCGGGCGCGGTGGCGGGCGGGTCAGGCGTGGGCGCCCGCCGGGGCCGGCCGCTCGCCGCCGTCGGCGAGCTCGCCCAGGACGAAGCCCTCGTCCACCTGGGTGGCCAGGTCGATGCCGACCTTGGCGTTCGCCCAACTCTCCGCGTTGCGGCGGTGGAAGAGCACGGCCTGCTCGGTGTAGCGGTGCGCGTCGCGCCGCCCGTAGGCCGCGTCGGCCTCGGCCCGCAGCTGTTCCAGCACGGCCCGGTTTGCCGGCTCCAGGGCCTTCAGCGGCGGTTCGGCGCCCTGCTCCAGGCGGCGCACCCAGTCCGAGTGTCCGAAGGTGGTGAGCAGGTCGTCGCCGACCTCGCGGCGCAGGAACGCCAGGTCGTCCGGCCCCTGCACCTTGTTGCCGACCACCCGCAGCTGCACGCCGAAGTCGCGGGCGTAGTCCCGGTACTGGCGGTAGACGGAGACGCCCTTGCGGGTCGGCTCGGCCACCAGGAAGGTCAGGTCGAAGCGGGTGAACAGGCCGGAGGCGAAGGAGTCCGAGCCGGCCGTCATGTCGGTGACCAGGTACTCGTCGCGGCCGTCCAGCAGGTGGTTGAGCAGCAGCTCGACCGCGCCGACCTTGGAGTGGTAGCAGGCCACCCCGAGGTCCTCCTCGGTGAACGCGCCGGTCGCCAGCAGCCGGACCGAGCCCTCGTCCAGTGCGATCGGACGGGCACAGGAGGCGTAGACCGGGTTCTCCTCGACGATCCGCAGCAGCCGGGAGCCGCGGCCGGGCGGCGTGGTCTTGATCATCTCCTCGGCCGAGCGGATCAGCGGGTTGCCGCCGCGCAGGTACTCCTTGATCTCCGGCAGGTGCGCGCCGAGCGAGGGCAGGTCGGCCGCCTGGGAGTCCGTCAGGCCGAGGGCCGGGCCCAGGTGTTGGTTGATGTCGGCGTCCACGGCGATGACCGGCCAGCCGGTGGCGGCCAGGTGGCGGATGAACAGTGCGGACAGCGTGGTCTTCCCGCTGCCGCCCTTGCCGACGAAGGCGATCTTCATCTGGGGACTCCGGCTCTCGCTCGGGCCCCTCGCTCCGGGGCCGCCTGCCCAGGGGCCGCGCGGTGGGGGCGCCCCTAGTTGGAAATAGTTATCGTCTCCGATAGTGGCCATGCTAGCCGCGGTTCGGGCCTCGCCGGGGGAGGGAAGTGAGGATTGCCTCTAACGGGTGATGCGGGGTTGCTGTTCCGGGAGAGGCGGCCGGTTCATTACTCTCGGGTAGGTGAGCACTGGAACAGATCCCCTCGCCCCGCTGGCCCAGCTCCCCGGGGTGCCCGACGCGGTGGCCGAGGTGCGCAAGGCCGTCGACCGGCTCTACGGCCACCGGGTGATGCGCCGCCGCGCGGCCGAGGTCACCTCCGAGTCCGCCCTGCGCGGCGCCCGCGCCTCGGCCGCCCTGGCCGGGGCCGACTGGCCGCTGGAGGAGGTCCGCCGCCGCACCGACTTCAGCGCGGACGCCGAGGCCCGCACGGTCGGCGCGGCCCTGCGGATCGCCGCCGAGGCCGGCCAGCTGCTCAGCATCTGGCGGCACTCGCCGCTCCAGGTGCTGGCCCGGCTGCACCTGCTCGCGGTCGGCGACGGCGACCCGGCCGCCGGGCGCCCGCGCCGGGCGGGGGAGGGCGCCGAGGCGCTGTTCCCGCTGGAGCTGGAGCCGGTGGAGAGCGTCCGGGTCGAGGCCGTGGACGGGCCGCTGCCCGAGCTGCCGCCCGCCCCGGGCGCGGAGGAGGTCGCGGCCCGGCTCGACCAGCTCTCCCGGCTGCTGGTGGCGCGCGCGGAGGGGCAGGGCGTGGGCACGCCGGCCCTCGTGGTGGCATCGGTGGTGCACGGCGAACTGCTCGCGCTGCGGCCCTTCGGCGCGTACAACGGGGTGATCGCGCGGGCCGCCCAGCGGATCGTGCTGATCGCCGAGGGCCTCGACCCGAAGGCGATCTGCCCGGCCGAGGTCGGCTTCGCGGAGCTCGGCACCGGCACCTACCGCCGGGCGCTCGCGGGCTACCTGGCGGGCACGCCCGAGGGGATGGGGGCCTGGATCGCGCACTGCGGCGCCGCGCTGCGGCTCGGCGTACGGGAGAGCACGGCGGTCTGCGAGGCGATGCAGCGCGGGATGGCCTGACCGGCGGGGCCTCGCGCGGGGGGCTTCGCGGAGGGACCGTGGACACGAAGATGCGGCGGCACCTGATCCTGCTGGGTGCCGCCGCTGGTGCAGATACCGGGTGACCATGCATGCACCGGAAGTGCCGATCAGACGGGGATCCTGCCCGTTCGTCTGGTCCGGCGGCCCGACAGCGGGTCGGCTGCATGTGGGTGCTCGGCTATCTGTACACGCGGTCCGTGGGGCCTGAACTGCGTTGTCGGTTTGACCTCTTCGGTCCTGACCGGGTCTCGCGGGCCGTGCTTCATTTGTATCGCGTTTCGGGCGAAAGGGGAACCCGAAACGAGAAGTCTGTGCCGATTGCCCCTTTTGTCCAGAACGGGCTCGGCTCGTCCGGAGCAGGCTCGGCTTGTCCGGAGCGGGCTCGGCGCGGGACCTCAGGCGAGCGGCCGCCGCCGGCGGGCCAGGTACCAGATCACCCCTGCGGTCACGAGGGCCGTCCCGACCGCCACCGCCGTCAGCACCGAGCCGCTCGGGGCGGAGAACTCCGGCAGTCGCCGCCGCAGTTCCACCGGCTTGTCGAAGACCAGCACCGGCCACTCCCGGGCCTGCGCCTCCTTCCGCAGCGCGCGGTCGGGGTTGACGGCCGACGGGTGGCCGACCGCCTCCAGCAGCGGCAGGTCGGTCGAGGAGTCGCTGTAGGCGTAGGAGGCGGCCAGGTCGTAGCCCTCGGTCGCGGCCAACTCCCGGATGGCGGCGGCCTTGTTCTCGGCGTAGGCGTAGTACTCGATCTCGCCCGTGTAGCAGCCGTCCTCGACCTTCAGCCGGGTGGCGATCACATGGTCCGCGCCCAGCAGGGCGCCGATCGGCTCGACCACCTCGGAGCCGGAGCTGCTGACGATCACCACGTCCCGGCCGGCCGCGTGGTGCTGCTCGATCAGCGAGGCGGCCTCGTCGTAGATGATCGGGTCGATCAGGTTGTGCAGGGTCTCGGCGACGATCTCGCGGACCTGCTGGACGTTCCAGCCCCGGGTCAGCGCGGAGAGGTACTCGCGCATCTTCTCCATCTGGTCGTGGTCCGCGCCGCCGACCAGGAAGACGAACTGGGCGTACGCACTGCGCAGTACGGCCCGACGGTTGATCAGGCCGCCCTGGTAGAAGGGGCGACTGAAGGCCAGCGCGCTCGATTTGGCGATGATGGTCTTGTCGAGGTCGAAGAAGGCCGCCGTGCGCAGCCCGCCCGACCGGGGGCGGGCGGCCGGGCCGAGCTCTTCGGGCCCGGTGGTGTCGCCCTGGGACTCGTCGGCGCGGTCGTCGGCGTTCTCGGTGGTGTCCACGGGAACCGAGGATAGAGGGAGCCACAAAACACCCCGCCATTCGGCGTACTCGTGGGCGTGCGGGTTTGTGTTTCTGGCCGCTCGGGTACACCATGGAAGTCACGGATCGTTCGCGACCGTGCTAACCCGGTCCGGCTCCTCCCCCCCGAGTCGGGCTGTGGATAGACGACCCCCGCTCTCCCCCCCGGCGGGGGTCGTCGCACGTCCGGGGCCATTTTCAGGGCTTGAAGGCCGCTGCCGCGCAATGGGCGCGTGTCGTCCCGGCGGTCTACGGGGGGTGTCGACACCTCGGTCCATCGACCACCTTTCGTCACTCTGTGTCGCTGTTCGCTCGAAGTCGGCGAGGAGTGAACGGCTGGTTCCGATCGACGGCGCGAGGCCGCTCCGAAGAGGGCCGGAGAAGGCGCCGGAAGACGATCGGGGGGCCGTCGGGAGATCGGCCGATCACGCTACGGCGGGATGCGGGTTCATCTCTGTGACGCCTTTCGTCAATTCTTCGTCGATTAGCCCCCCGCCCGGGTGAACGTTTTCATCCACAGCCCACGAGTTATCCACAGGCAATCGCAACCTGGATGACGGAATCCTGATCTCCCCCCACCGTGATGGTCGGCGGCGGTCGCCGGGCAGGGCCTCATCCCTTCCTCTCCCGAGGTCGGTCCGGCGGCCGTCCGCCGCAACCGTCCGACGTGCGCCGTCGGCCACCGCCGGTGGCCCGCGGCGCGGAGGGGAGACCACCATGTCGACGCCGATCGCCGACCACGTCACCGCCGAGGGCCCCGGGGCCCTCGGGCCGCTCGTCGTCACCGAGGACGAGGGCCTGGCCGAGCACCTGCTGCGGCTCTGCGCGGCGGCGGGCACCGAGCCGCGGCTGGTCCGGGGCGCGCCGCCGACGCGGGAGCTGTGGAGCGAGGCCCCGCTGGTCCTGGTCGGGGACGACCAGGCCGCCCGCTGCTCCGAGTTGGGCCGGCGCGGCGGGGTGCTGCTGCTCGGGCTGGACCTGGACGACCCCGGCGTGTGGGTCAGAGCCGTCCGGCTCGGGGCCGAGCACGTGCTCTTCCTGCCCGACGCCGAGGCCTGGCTGCTCGACCGGATCGCCGACGCGGCCGAGGGCGGCGGGCCCCCGGCGGTCACCGTCGCGGTGCTCGGCGGCCGGGGCGGGGCCGGTGCCTCGACGCTGGCCTGCGCCCTCGCGGTCAGCTCCGCCCGGTCCGGCCGCCGGACCATGCTCATCGACGGCGATCCGCTGGGCGGCGGCCTCGACGTCCTGCTCGGCGGCGAGACGGTCCGCGGGCTGCGCTGGCCCGATCTGGCCGGTTCGCGCGGGCGGGTCAGCGGCGCCGAGCTGGCCCGGGCGCTGCCGGCGCTCAAGGGGCTCTCCGCGCTGGCCTGTCTGTCCTGGGACCGCGGCGACACCCTGACGGTGCCGCCGGAGGCCATGCGCAGCGTGCTGGCCGCCTCGCGGCGGCGCGGCGGGCTGGTGGTGGTCGACGTGCCCCGCCACCTCGACGCGGCCGCCGGGCAGGCGCTGGAACAGTCCGACCTGGCGCTGCTGGTGGTGCCGGCCGAGCTGCGCGCGGTGGCCGCCGCCGACCGGGTCGCGGCGGCGGCCCGGATGCGGCTCGACGACGTCCGGGCCGTGGTGCGGCCGGTACGGGCCGGCGGGCTCCCGGCCCACCGGATCGCCCGCGGGCTGCGGTTGCCGCTCGCGGGGGAGCTGGAGCCGGAGCCGGGCCTGGCCCAGGACGTCGAGAAGGGCGTCCCGCCCGGGAGCCGGGAGAGCGGCCCTTTGGCGCGCTTCAGCGCGACCTTCCTGAACGAAGTGCTGCCGCCGGTGTCGGCGGTCGGAGGAGGTGTGTACTGATGGTCCGTCTGCGCAGAACGATCCCTCGCGGAGGGGTGCCCAACCCGGGCGCCGGTGCGCGGGAGCACCGGCCGCTCCGGAGCGTGCCGCCGCCGGGCGGGTCGCCGGAGGCCGGGCACGGGCCCTGCCCGTACGGCCGGACGGCCCGCGAGCAGCGGGCGGCGGCCCTGGTGGACGCGGTCCGGCTGCGGCTGGCCGAGTCGGGGGCGGATCCGACGGCGGGTTCGGTCGCGGCCGCGCTGCGGGCCACCCGCCCGCCGCTCGGCGGGGACGAGGTCCTGGACACCGTGCGCTCGCTGCGCGCCGAACTGGTGGGTGCGGGCCCGCTGGACCGGCTGCTGGCGGCGCCCGACGTCACGGACGTCCTGGTGAACGGTCCGGAGGAGGTGTGGGTCGACCGTGGCGGCGGCCTGCACCGGGCCACCGGGGTCCGCTTCGCCGATGCCGAGGCGGTGCGGAGGCTGGCCCACCGGCTGGCCACCGCCGCCGGGCGACGGCTGGACGACGCCCGCCCCTGGGTGGACGCCCGGCTGCCGGACGGCACCAGGCTGCACGCCGTGCTGCCGCCGATCGCGGCCGGCTGCACGCACATCTCCCTGCGGGTCTGCCGGCCCCGGCCGTTCACGCTCGACGAGCTGGTGGCGGGCGGGGCGCTGCCGCCGGAGGGCGCCGACCTGCTGGCCGGCATCGTCCGGGCCAGGCTCTCGCTGCTCGTCTCCGGCGGGACGGGCTCGGGCAAGACCACGCTGCTCGCGGCGCTGCTCGGGCTGGCCGGGTCGGCGGAGCGGATCGTGGTCGCCGAGGACTCCGCCGAGCTGCGGCCCGCCCATCCGCACGTGGTGCGGCTGCAGAGCCGCCCGCCCAATCAGGAGGGGCTGGGCGAGTTCACCCTCCGGGACCTCGTCCGGCAGGCGCTGCGGATGCGCCCGGACCGGCTGGTGATCGGCGAGGTGCGCGGGGCCGAGGTGTCGGACCTGCTGGCCGCGCTGAACACCGGGCACGAGGGCGGCTGCGGCACGGTCCACGCCAACACGGCGGCCGACGTGCCGGTCCGGCTGGAGGCCCTGGGCTCGCTCGCCGGGCTCGACCGGCCGGCACTGCACAGCCAACTGAGGGCCGCGCTCGAGGTGGTGGTGCACCTGGTCCGGGATCCGGGCTCGGGCCGCCGCCGGGTGGCGGAGATCCACACGCTGTCCGGGGACGGCGACGGGCTGGCCGTGACCACCCCCGCGGTGGCCTTCCCGGCGAGCGGCGGCGTCGTTCACGGAGCGGGCTGGGAGCGGCTGGTGGGGCTGCTGGCGGCACGTGGCGTGGTGCTCGGCGCGGGGCTCGCGCCCGGTCCCGTGGGGCCGTCGTGACGGCGGTGGCGGCCCTGTCGGCGGGGGCGACGGTGCGGGCCGTGGAGCTCGCCTTCGTGCTGCTGCTCGGCGGCTGCGCCACGGGTGCGCTCGCACTGCTCGGGACGTGGGGCAGGAAGGAGCGGTGACGGAATGGGAATGGAGGTCGACGACATGACGCAGAGTCAGTTCACACTCTGCTGGGCGGTGCTGCTGTGCCTGGTGGCCGTCGCCGGGTGGCGTGCGCTGCAGGAGCAGCTGCCGGGCGGGCGTCGCTCCCGGCTGGTGCTCGCGGGCGGTGGCCCTTCCGTGCGGGGGCCTGCGGTGCGAGGGCTGGGCCCGGAGCGGGCCCGGCCGGTCAGGGGCCGGCTGCGGTCGGCGCTGTCGCCCGAACTGCTGGCCCTGCCGGTGGGGTTGGCCGCCGGGCAGGCCACCGCCTCCCCGGTCCCGGTGTTCGCGGCGGCCCTGGCCGTCCTGCCGCTGCGCCGATGGCGGTTGCGGCGGCGTCTGGCCGCGGAGGCCGGGCGGCGCTCCGCCGCGGTGATCGAGCTCTGCGCCGGGCTGGCCGGGGAGTTGCGCGGCGGGGCGCTGCCGGAGCAGGCGCTGCACCTGGTGACGACGCGGCTCGCCGCCGACCCGGACGGGCTGCGCCGGCTCGGCGAGGAGCCGGTGGCGCGGCTCGCGGCTGGCCGCTACGGCGGGGACGTGCCCGCCGCGTTCCACCTGCTGGCCGAACTGCCGGGCGGGAGCGGGGCCGCGGCCATCGCGGCCTGCTGGCGGGTCGCCGCCGACAGTGGGGCGGGGCTGGCCGCCGCGCTGGACCGGGTCGCGGAGGCGCTGCGCGGAGAGCGGGCACTGGCGGAGGAGATCGCCGGGGAGCTGGCCGGGCCGCGGACGACGATCGTCGTCCTGGCCGCGCTGCCGGGCGCCGGGCTGCTCCTCGGTGCCGCGCTCGGCGCCCGTCCGCTGGCCGTCCTGCTGCACACGCCCGCCGGGCTGGGTTGCCTCGCGGCGGGGGTGGCCCTGGAAGGCCTGGGGGTGTTCTGGACGGCGCGCATCGTCCGGTCGGCGGCCCGGGGTGCCCTGGAGGCCCCTCGACGGCGTGGCGAGCCCCGTCGAGCGCCCGGCGGCACCCCGTCCGCTCTCCGGGCGGGCGGAGGGAGCCGCGGGCCGTCGCGGGTGCGAGCGCGGGGCCGGGCCCTCGGCGCCGGAGCGGGGGCCGGGTGATGCGGAGCGTCGTGTGGGCGGTGGTCGGCCTCCCGGCCTTGGCGGTCGCCGCGCTGCGGCTACGGGTGGTGCTCCGCGGCCGGGCGAGGCGCCGGTGGGCCGTCGCCGGGGCCCGGGCGGACGGCCGACGGCGGGCGGGGCGGGCGGGCCCCGGCAGCGGGCATCGGCGGCAGCTGGCCACGGCGGTCGTCGCCGGGCTCGCGGTGGCCCTGCTGCTCGGCGGCGGTACCGGGCTGGTCGTCGGGGCGCTGGCGGCGGTGGGCGTCCACCGCTGGTCGGCCGAGGCCCGATCGCCGGCGGATCGCCGGGCGGCCTGGGCGGAGGAGCTGCTGACCAGGCAACTCCCCCTGAGCGCCGAGCTGTTGGCGGCCTGCCTCGGCGCGGCGGCGCTGCCTTCTGAGGCGGTGGTCGCGGTCGGCCGGAGCGTGGACGCGCCGATGGGCCCCCGGCTGGCGGCGCTCGGGGCCGAACTGGCCCTCGGTGCACCGCCGGAGCTGTGCTGGAGCCGACTGGGCGAGCGGCACCCGGCACTGGCACCGCTGGCGCGCTGCATGGCGCGCGCGAGCCTCGGCGGGGCCCCGGTCGCCGGGCCGCTGACCGAGCTGGCCCAGGGGCAGCGGACGGCGGCCGCCCGCGCGGCCCACGTCAGGGTCCGCCGGGCCGCGGTGCTCGCCACCGCGCCGCTGGGCCTCTGCTTCCTCCCGGCCTTCGTCCTGATCGGCGTGGTGCCGGTGGTCATCGGGCTCACCAGCGGCTTCGCCCGGGCGATGTGACCGGGAGGCGGACAGGCGGACATCGAGCGACACATCGAGAGACACATCGAGCGACAAGCAGACATCGAGAGGCAGGGAGAGAACCATGACCGCAGTGATCGCGATCAGGCCCGACCACGGACGCCCGCTCCGGCGGCTGCTCGGGGCCTGGCGGCGGAGGAGCCGTTGGGCGGCCCGCCGGGTGCGCGGGGCGGCCCGTCACCGGGGCCGGTCGGATGCCGGGATGACGACGGCCGAGTACGCGGTCGGGACCTTGGGCGCGTGCGCCCTCGCCGGCGCGCTGTACAAGGTGGTGACCAGCGAGGCCATCACCGGCGCGCTGACCGACATGCTCCAACGAGCGCTCCATGCGACGTAGCGCCCGTCCTCGAACCCCCGCCTGCGGGGCGCGGTTCCCCCGGACCGTCCGGCGGGCGGACGGCAGGGGTCCGGGGACGGGCCCCTGCCGGGCGCGGGTCCGGCACCCCTGGCCCTGGCGGCCCTGGTGGTCGGGGCGGCGCGGTGACGGCGGCTTCGTCACGGCGGAGACGGCCGTGGTCCTGCCGGCGCTCGTCCTGCTCGCGGCGGTACTGATCTGGGGCGTGCTCGCGGCGGCGGCGCAGATCCGCTGCGTGGACGCCGCCCGGGTCGGCGCCAGGGCGGCCGCGCGTGGGGAGGCGGACGCCGTCGACCTCGCCCGTGCCGCGGCCCCGCCAGGCGCTCGGGTCCGGGTGGCCCTGGCGGCCGACACGGTGCGGGTGGACGTGGACGCACCGTGTGCGGCGCCGGGCAGGCTCGGCGGCCTCGTCGCGGTACGGGTCGGCGCGGCGGCCGTGGCGGCTCGGGAGGACGTTCTGGCGGGCGTCGCGGAAGGAGGTGGGGGTCCATGGCCGGTCGAGGCGTCCGGGCGGTCCTGATCACCCCGTCCGGCCGGGCAGGGCCGTGGGCGGCCGTGCGGCGGGTGGCCCGGGTCCGTACGGGACGGGCGGCCGCGCTGGGCGGACGGGGGTCGGACGCCGGCTCGGCGACGGTCTGGCTGCTCGCCCTGGCGATGCTGGGCACCGCGGTGTTCGCCGCGACGCTCGCGGTCGGTTCGGTGGTCGCCGCCCGTCACCGGGCCGAGTCGGCCGCCGACCTCGCGGCCCTCGCGGCGGCCGACCGGCTGCTGCTGGACCCGGACGGCGGTTGCGCCCGGGCTGCGGGGATCGCCGCGGCACAGGGCGCCGGCCTGGTGTCCTGCACGGTGGACCGGTCGGCGGACGAGGTCGAGGTGGTGGCCGAGGTCGGCGTCAGCGGGCTCCCGCTGCGGCTGCCGGTCGGCCCGGCCCGGGCGAGGTCCCGGGCCGGGCCGGTACGGGCCCCGGTCACCGCTGCCGAGGACGGCCTCGGCGGCATCCCGGGCGGCGGGGCGGCGGCCTCATGACCCGGCCGACGCCTCACCGTCGGGGCCCGCCACACCGCCCGGGCTCGCCCCGGTCTCCGCCACCCCGGTCTCCTCGGGACCGGCCGCGGCGTCGGCGCCGGCCTCAAGATCGGCGTCGGCCCCGGCCTCAGGCCCGGCCGCGCCGCCGCCCCCCGGCGCTCCGGCAAGCAGGACGTCCAGGAGCCGGACGGCAGCCGCCTTGTCCAGCGGGTCGTTCCCGTTGCCGCACTTGGGCGACTGGACGCAGGACGGGCAGCCGCGCTCGCACTCGCAGGAGGCGATCGCCGCGCGGGTGGCCGTCAGCCACTCGACCGCCCGGCGGAAGCCGCGTTCGGCGAAGCCGGCCCCGCCCGGGTGGCCGTCGTAGACGAACACGGTCGGCAGCCCGGTGTCCGGGTGCAGCGGGACGGAGACGCCGCCGATGTCCCACCGGTCGCAGGTGGCGAACAGCGGCAGCAGGCCGATCGAGGCGTGCTCGGCGGCGTGGGCGGCGCCGGGCAGCTGGTCGGGCGGGATGTCCGCGTCGAGCAGCTGGTCCTCGGTGACGGTCCACCAGACCGCTCGGGTGCGCAGGGTGCGGGGCGGCAGGTCGAGCTTGGTCTCGCCCATGATCTCCCCGGTGGAGATCCGCTTCCGGAGGTAGCCGACCACCTGGTTGACCACCTCCACCGAGCCGAAGCAGAGCCGGCCCTCGCCCCAGTCGACGGTGGTGTCGGTGCCCAGGACGGAGACGGAGGTGATGTCACGGGCGGCCGTGGTGTAGGGCGGCTCGGCCGGTTCGACCAGGGCGACCGCGTTCTCCAGGTCGAAGTCCCGGACCAGGTAGGTGCGGCCCTGGTGGAGGTGGACGGCACCGGTGTGGACGGTGGTGTGCGCGGCCGCGGCGTCCACCGTCCCGAGCAGCCGGCCGGTGTCGGCCTCGACGATCTGGACCGGGTTGCCGCCGCTGCCGCGCAGGTCCACGGCGTCGGCCGCGCGCTCGCGGCGGGTCCAGTACCAGGCGTCGCCGCGCCGGCGCAGCAGGCCGCGTCGCTCCAGGACCGGCAGCAGCGGTGCGGTGGAGGGTCCGAACAGCTCCAGGTCGGCGTCGGTGAGCGGCAGTTCGGCGGCGGCCGCGCACAGGTGAGGGGCGAGCACGTGGGGGTTGTCGGGGTCGAGCACGGTGGCCTCGACGGGCGCCGCGAACAGCGCCTCCGGGTGGTGCACCAGGTAGGTGTCCAGCGGGTCGTCCCGGGCGATCAGGACGGCCAGCGCGCCCTGGGCCTCGCGGCCGGCCCGGCCCGCCTGCTGCCAGAGCGAGGCCCGGGTGCCCGGATAACCGGCCATCAGGACGGCGTCGAGGCCCGAGACGTCGATGCCGAGTTCGAGGGCGGAGGTGGAGGCGAGGCCGAGCAGCCGGCCGCTGTGCAGGGCGCGTTCCAGGGCCCGGCGCTCGTCGGCCAGGTAGCCGCCGCGGTAGGCGGCCACCCGCTCGGCGAGCGGCCGGCCGAGCTGGTCCTGGGTCTGGAGGGCGACGAGTTCGGCCGCACGGCGGGAGCGGACGAAGACGACGGTCCGGACCTCCCGCTCGACCAGGTCGGTGAGCAGGTGCGCCGCCTCGGCGGTGGCGGTGCGGCGGACGGGCGCGCCGTGCTCGCCGACGTTCTCGGTCAGCGGCGGTTCCCAGAGGCCGAAGACCATCGGCCCGCGGGGCGAGGCGTCCTCGGTGACGGCCACCGAGGGCAGGCCGGTCAGTCGCTCGGCGGTCGCGGCCGGGTCGGCGGTGGTGGCGGAGGCGAGCAGGAAGGCGGGTGAGGAGCCGTACCGGGCGCAGATCCGGCGCAGCCGGCGCAGTACCTGGGCGACGTGCGAGCCGAACACGCCCCGGTAGCTGTGGCACTCGTCGACGACCACGTAGCGCAGCGCCTTGAGGAAGGAGGACCAGCGGGCGTGGCCGGGCAGGATGCCCCGGTGCAGCATGTCCGGGTTGGTGAGCACGTAGGAGGCGTACTGGCGGACCCACTCGCGCTCCTCGGGCGGGGTGTCGCCGTCGTACAGGGCGGCGCGGACCCTCGGCGGGGCGAGTTCGGCGGCCCGGCGGCGCTGGTCGGCCGCGAGGGCCTTGGTCGGGGCCAGGTAGAGCGCGGTGGCGCCGCGGCCGTTGCGGGCCTCCGTGCCGTCCAGCAGGTCGCTGAGCACCGGCGCCAGGTAGCCCAGCGACTTGCCCGAGGCGGTGCCTGTGGCGATCACCACAGTCTGACCGCTTTTCGCCAGGTTCATCGCTTCTGCCTGGTGCGCCCAGGGCTGTTCCACCCCGACCGCGAGCGCCGCGGCCACGATCTCCGGACGGATCGACTCCGGCCACGGTGAATAACGTGCAGGTCGGGCGGGAAGGTGCTCCGTATGGGTGAGCCGGTCGGACCGCCCCCGGCCGTCGGTCAGGGTCGCGAGCAGTGCCTCGGGCGGGCTGTGTCGGGGCGGCATGAGGACCCAGTGTGTCACCGGCGTGACGGAGAATCGTCGTAAGCCATCGTGCGGGCATGGTCACAGGTGGTTGAATGTGGCCGTGACGGCCGTACGGCCGTGGGTCGCAGCGCTGAGGCTTGCCACGCGTTGGCTGGGCGCGCCCGGGCTCGCGACCATGCGGTGGCGGCCGTCCGGCCGAGGATCGCACATGACGTAGCAAGGCAAGGTGCTGGAGGTTCCGTGGACCTGTCCCTGTCGACCCGTTCAGTCGGCGATCGCACGGTCGTCGAGGTTGGCGGCGAGATCGATGTGTACACCGCCCCGAAGCTGCGGGAGCAGCTGGTCGAGCTCGTCAACGACGGCAAGTACCACCTCGTCGTGGACATGGAAGGCGTCGACTTCCTCGACTCGACCGGCCTGGGTGTGCTGGTGGGCGGTCTGAAGCGGGTGCGCGCCCACGAGGGCTCGCTGCGCCTCGTCTGCAACCAGGAGCGCATCCTGAAGATCTTCCGCATCACCGGCCTGACCAAGGTCTTCCCGATCCACACCTCGGTGGACGACGCGGTCAACGCGACCGACTGACGCGGCCGGGCCGGCCCTCGTGGCCGGCCCCGCCCGTTCTTCGCGTCCGGGTGCCCGGGCCCGTGTGGGCCCGGTGCTTCCCGGTCGCCTCTGGGCCGGTTCCGCCGGCCCGTAGGGGCCGTACGTCCGGCCCCGGTCGGAGCACCCCGAGGGGGAGAGATGGCAACCGTCGAACTTCGATTCAGTGCGCTTCCCGAGCACGTGCGGACGGCCCGGTTGGTCGCCGCGGCCGTCGCGAGACGGGCCGGGGTCGACGAGTCGGTGCTCGACGAGGTACGGCTCGCGGTCGGTGAGGCGTGTTCCCGCGCGGTCGGCCTGCACCAGCGGGGCGGCATCGGCGGCACGGTCCGGGTCGCGTTGACCGACCAGGAGAAGCGTTTCCTCATCGAGGTCGAGGACGAGGCCGGCCCCGCCGCCGTCCCGGCCTCCGGCGCCGCCGAGAGCGGCGAGCCCGACGAGGACACCCTCGGCCTCGCCGTGATCACCGGTCTGGTCGAGGACCTAGAGGTCACCAACGGCACGGACGGTGGCCTGATCCGGATGAGCTGGCCGGTTTCGGTCCCCTCCGTCGCGGTCTGAGTCAGGGTCTGAGCCGCGCCCCGGGTCTGAGTCGCGGGCCCATCTGGATCGCGACGCCCGGTCCGCGCCGCGGCCGAGGCTGCCCTGCCGCGCGCTCGGACCGTCCGGTGCACGGTCATGCATTGACAAACTGTTGAGGATGGCGGTTCGCTGCTTCCGGCACGACCGGGTCCGATCGCTGATCGGACCTCGTCGCGGAAGAGGAAGTCCATGCGGATCCGCATCCTGTGGCCGGCCGGTCAGGTCACCGCCACGCTCACGGCCACACCCACCGCCGAGGCGCTCTGGGCCGAGCTGCCGATCGCTTCGTCGGCGAGCACCTGGGGCGAGGAGGTCTACTTCGGCACGCCCGTCAGCGTGCCGCGCGAGGACGACGCCCGTCAGGTCGTGGAGCCCGGCACGGTCGCCTTCTGGACCGACGGCGACAGCCTCGCGCTGCCGTACGGACCGACGCCGATCTCGCGTGACGGCGAGTGCAGGCTGGCCTCGCCCTGCAACGTCTTGGGCGTGCTGGACGGGGACGCGGTGGTGCTGCGCACCGTCCGGCCGGGCGATCCGATCCGGGTCGAGCGGGCCTGAGCCGCGACCGGGGCGGGTGCGGACGGCGGACCGGGGGCGGGAGCGTCGGAGGCGGGAACCGGGAACCGGGGCGCCGATACCGGCCGTGTAGGTTCGACGACCGATGACGACCGAAACCGAAAGGCTCCTCCCGGTGAACAAGCGACTGCTGGCCGTACCCGCCCTCGGTGTGCTGCTGGCGTTCGGCGCCGTCGGCTGCGGCGGCGACGACAACAGCAAGCAGCTGGAATCCTGGGCCTCGAGCGTCTGCGGCGCCGCCAAGGACCCGATCGCCCAGGCCCAGACCGCGCTCGCCGACACCGGCCAGGTGAAGACCGGCGAGGCCCCGGCCGACCTGCAGAAGCGGCTCTCCACCGACATCGGACGGCTGGCCAAGACCAACCAGGACATCGCGGCCGCCGTCGACGGGGCCGGAGCGCCCAAGGTGAAGGACGGCGCGACGCTGCAGAAGGACACCGTCGACGAGCTGAAGAAGGCGGCCGACGGCTACCTGGAGGTCCAGAAGAAGCTGGACGCGCTGCCCAACAACGACCAGGCGAAGTTCGCCGACGGGCTGCGCAGCGTCGCCGACCAGGTGCAGCAGCTGGCCTCGCTCTCCACCCAGGCGCAGAGCAAGCTGCAGCGTGGCGAACTCGGCGCCGCGATGGCCAAGCAGGAGGGCTGCAAGCCGTCGGCGACCACCGCCCCGAGCGGGGGCGCGAGCGGCACTCCGGCACCCGCCGGCGCGAGCGGTGCCCCGGCCCCGGGTGCGAGTGGCACTCCGGCAGCCGGTGCCACCACTCCGGCCGCCCCCGGCTCGGCCCCCGCGCCCGGCGCGACCGACAGCGCGAGCCCCGCCGCCGGCGCCACCACCCCGGCCGCCCCGGCCGGCACTCCGGCCACCACCCCGGCTCCCACCGCGAGCTGACCGGGCGGGACGCGGAACGGAGCCCCCGCACGGCGCGGGGGCGGAGTACAGGAGCAGCCGGTGTCGCCCGCAGCGGCGGCACCGGCTGCCGTGCGTCGGTTTCCAGCCGTCCAGCCGTCCAGCCGTCCAGCCGTCCAGCCGTCCAGCCGTCCGCCGTCCGCCGTCCGCCGTCTGCCGGCGCGGTCGGGTCGTCGGTCAGGTCGTCGGTCAGGTCGCCGGGCGTGCGACCGGGCGTGCGGAGGCCTGGTGGGGGCGCGCGGGCCGGAACGGGCTCCCGCCGGGAGCCGCCCGGTCGGCGAACCCGGCCGGTGACCGCGGTGAGGCGCGGGGCCGCCCGGCCCGGAGGCGGGCGGCGGGGGTGCGGCGGGGGACAATGGCGGGGTGATCAGTAGCCCCGTTCTCGACCCGACCCGCCTCGCCAAGCTGCGCGAGGCGCTGTTCGCCGCCTCGTTCACCGCTGACGGGTGCCTGGACCTGCTCGGGCCCTCCGGCTATTCGGCGCTGGCCCGCAGCGAGGCGGTGCCGGCCCTGCGCGCGACCCGCGGCGGCAGCCCGCTGGAGACGCTCGTGCGGCTGTTCCTGCTGCAGCAGCCGGTGCCGTACCAGGCGGCCGCGGCCGCACTGCCGGTGGAGGACTGCCTGGCGGACGGCTGGCTGCGCCCCGACGGGGACCTGGTGCGCGCCACGGTCGACGTCCGGCCGTACGCCAACGAGGTGGCCGGGATGCCCAGTTCGGACGCCTGGGTGGTCTCCGACCTGGGCTGTGCGGTGGGCGGCGCGGGCGGCATCGGCTCCGGCGAGACGGCGCAGGGGGTGAGCCGCAAGGACCTGGTACTGGGCGTCGGCGGCGCCTCCACCACGCTGGCCAACATCACCGTGCGCCGCCCGGTCCGGGCCGCGCTGGACCTCGGCGCGGGCTCCGGCGTGCAGGCGCTGCACGCGGCCCGGCACGCCGGCACCGTCACCGCCACCGACCTCAACCCGCGCGCGCTGCGCTTCACCGAGCTGACCCTGGCGCTGTCCGGTTTCGACCGGACCGAGGTGCTCTCCGGCAGCCTCTTCGAGCCGGTCGGGGAGCGGAAGTTCGACCTGATCGTCTCCAACCCGCCGTTCGTGATCTCGCCGGCCGGCCGGTTCACCTACCGCGACGGCGGCATGGCCGGTGACGACCTGTGCCGCAGCCTGGTCCGCTCGGCCGCCGACCACCTGGAGCCCGGCGGCTACTGCCAGTTGCTCGCCAACTGGCAGCACGTCAAGGGCGAGGACTGGCACGAGCGGCTGGCCGGCTGGGTCGCGGGCACCGGCCTGGACGCCTGGGTCGTCCAGCGCGAGGTCCAGGACGTGGCCCAGTACGCCGAGTTGTGGCTGCGCGACGGCGGCGACCACCGCGGCCCCGGCGGCGACTACCAGGCCCGTTACGGCGAGTGGCTGGACGCCTTCGAGGCGGGCCGGGTCGAGGGCATCGGCATGGGGTGGATCACCCTGCGGGCGAGCGGCGCCGCGCGTCCGACCGTCCGGGTCGAGGAGTGGCCGCACCCGGTGGAGCAGCCGCTCGGCCCGCACATCGAGGCCTGGTTCGGCCGGCAGGACTTCCTCCGCTCGCACGACGACGCTGGCCTGCTCGCGGCCCGGTACGTGCTGGCCGACGAGGTGGTCCAGGAGCAGGTGGGCGCGCCCGGCGCGGAGGACCCGGAGCACGTGATCCTTCGTCACAACCGCGGCATGCGGCGGGCCACCAAGGTGGACACGGTGGGCGCCGGCTTCGTCGGCGTCTGCGACGGGACGCTGTCGGCGGGCGAGATCGTGGACGCCATCGCGCAGCTGCTCGGCGAGGACCGGGTGGTTCTGCGGGACCGGGTGCCGGAGTCGTTGCGGCTGCTGACCGAGCAGGGGTTCATCGACCCGGTCCGCTGACGCGCGGGTCCCCGAACCCTGCCGGACCGCCCCGCGCCGACTGCCGTTCCGGCCGCCGTGCCGTGCCGTGCCGGTGCCGTACCGGTGCCGGTTCACCCGCCCGTATCCCCTGGTTCGTCCGGTGGCTGCCGAACGGCTGCCCCCCGTTGGCCCTCCGCTGTGAGGCTCTGTCCACAGGCTGTGGACAGAGCTGGGGAGCCGGGGGCAGGGGTGGACACGACGACCGCGACGGTCGGCGGGCTGGTGCTCGCCCTCTTCGGTGGCGTGCTGCTGCTCTGGTGCGCCGCCGAAGTGCGCCTTCGCCTCCGGGTGCGCCGTCGGGGGATGCCGGCGGTGGCCACCGTGCTCGCCGAGGAGAACGGGCACGGTCAGCTGGACAGCGCGCCGCTGCTCTCCTTCTCGGTGCCGCCCTCGGTCGGAGGACCCGGCGGACCCGGTGGCCCGGGTGGGTGCGGGATCGCCGGGCTGGTGCTGGCCCGTCCGCGCGGCCACACCCCGCTGCGCCGTCCGGACCGCTTCGCCCCCGGGGCGTCCGTACGGATCTGCTACGACCCGCGGGACCCCGGCCGGGTGGTGCTGGCGCCCGGCGAGATCAGCCGGGTGGCCGTCGCCGACCTGCTGTGGAGCGCCCTCGGGGTGGCCTGTCTGGCGGCGGGCGCCGGGCTCCTGGCCGCAGTCGGCGGCTGAGCGGTCCGCCCGTCGGGCAGCCCGTCCCGGGCCGGGCCGTGCTCCGGCCGTGGTCGGGCCGTGGTCCGACTGGGAACCGAACGGGATCCGGCTGGGTTCGGGTCGCGATTCGGCGGGATCCCGTCCGTCCGGCGATTTTCCGTTGACAGATCTTGAAATCCGTCATTCCATCCTCCGGAACCTGCCGAAGGCCGCTCAAGGCCCCCCTCCACGGGGCGCGAACCTCCGTCATCGGGTTACCGTTCGAGTGGCGTCGGTGAGCCCGGCAAGTGAAAAAGCGGGATCCTTCCGTTTGACAAGGGTGGCCGGGGTACGGTCACACTCCGCTGGTGGGGTGTCGTGCAGCGGCGACCCCGGGACGGTGGAGGGGTCGGGCGGAGCGCAGCCCGTGCTGCCAGCGCCGACCAGCCACATAAGGACCGGGAGAGAAGAGCGAAGGTGTCCCCGAGCAGCGAGACCGCGCACGGACAGCGACTCGTCATTGTCGAGTCGCCGGCCAAGGCGAAGACGATCAAGGGCTACCTGGGCCCCGGCTACATCGTCGAGGCGAGCGTCGGGCACATCCGCGACCTCCCGAGCACCGCGGCCGAGGTGCCGGACAAGTACACCGGCGAGGTGCGCCGCCTCGGAGTGGACGTCGATCACGACTTCGCGCCCATCTACGTGGTCAACGCGGACAAGAAGTCCCAGGTCAGCAAGTTGAAGTCGCTGCTCGCGGAGTCCGACGAGCTCTTCCTCGCCACCGATGAGGACCGCGAGGGCGAGGCCATCGCGTGGCACCTGCAGCAGGTGCTCAAGCCCAAGGTGCCGGTGCACCGGATGGTGTTCCACGAGATCACCAAGTCGGCGATCCAGGAGGCCGTGGCCAACCCGCGCGAGCTCAACCAGCGCCTGGTCGACGCCCAGGAGACCCGCCGCATCCTCGACCGCCTCTACGGCTTCGAGGTCTCGCCGGTGCTGTGGAAGAAGGTCATGCCGAAGCTGTCGGCGGGCCGCGTGCAGTCCGTCGCCACCCGGCTGGTGGTCGAGCGCGAGCGCGAGCGGATCGCCTTCCGCACTGCCTCGTACTGGGACCTGGTCGGCACCTTCGGCACCGGTCGCACCGCGGCCGACGCCGCCAACCCGGAGACCTTCGGCGCCCGGCTCGCCGCCGTCGACGGCAAGCGGATCGCCAGCGGCCGTGACTTCGGCTCCGACGGGCGGCTGAAGGCCGGCAGCGCCAACACCCTGCACCTGGACGAGCAGGCCGCCCGGCAGCTGGCCGCCGCCCTGGAGCAGACCGCGTTCAGCGTCCGCAGCGTCGAGTCCAAGCCCTACCGCCGCTCGCCGTACGCGCCGTTCCGCACCACCACGCTCCAGCAGGAGGCCAGCCGCAAGCTGGGCTTCGGCGCCAAGCGGACCATGCAGGTGGCCCAGAAGCTGTACGAGAACGGCTTCATCACCTATATGCGTACCGACTCCACCACGCTGTCGGACACCGCGGTCTCCGCCGCCCGCGCCCAGGTCACCCAGCTGTACGGCGCCGACTACCTGCCGGACGCCCCGCGCACCTACGCCAGCAAGGTCAAGAACGCGCAGGAGGCGCACGAGGCCGTCCGCCCCTCCGGCGACCGCTTCCGCACCCCCGCCGAGACCGGCCTGACCGGCGACGACTTCCGGCTGTACGAGCTGATCTGGATGCGCACCGTCGCCTCCCAGATGAAGGACGCGGTCGGCCAGTCCGTCACCGTCCGGGTGGCCGGCACCTCCGCCGACGGCCGGGACGTCGAGTTCTCCGCCTCCGGCAAGATCATCACCTTCCACGGCTTCCTCAAGGCCTACGTCGAGGGCGCCGACGACCCGAACGCCGAGCTCGACGACCGCGAGCGCCGGCTGCCGCAGGTCGCCCAGGGCGACCCGCTGGGCGCCGAGCGGATCACCCCGGAGGGCCACGCGACCAAGCCGCCGGCCCGCTACACCGAGGCCTCGCTGGTCAAGGAGCTGGAGGACCGGGAGATCGGCCGCCCCTCCACCTACGCGTCGATCATCGACACGATCATCCAGCGCCGGTACGTGTTCAAGAAGGGGACGGCGCTCGTCCCGTCCTTCCTCTCCTTCGCCGTGGTCAACCTGCTGGAGAAGCACTTCGGCCGACTGGTCGACTACGACTTCACCGCGCGGATGGAGGACGACCTCGACCGGATCGCCGCCGGTGAGGCGCAGTCCGTGCCGTGGCTCAAGCGCTTCTACTTCGGCGAGGGCGAGGGCCCGGCCGGCGCGGCCGCCGAGGCCGGCAACGGCGACGGCGACCACCTGGGCGGCCTGAAGGAACTGGTCACCGACCTCGGCGCGATCGACGCCCGGGAGATCAGCTCGTTCCGGATCAGCGACGACCTCACCCTGCGGGTCGGCCGCTACGGTCCGTACGTCGAGCGCGCCTCCACCGTCGAGGGCGAGCCCGGCCAGCGCGCCGACATCCCGGACGAGCTGCCGCCGGACGAGCTCACCATCGAGCTGGCCGAGGAGCTGCTGGCCAAGCCCAGCGGCGACTTCGAGCTCGGCCCGGACCCGGTCAGCGGCAACATGCTGGTCGCCAAGGACGGCCGCTACGGCCCGTACGTGACCGAGATCCTGCCCGAGGGCACGCCCAAGACCGGCAAGAACGCGGTCAAGCCGCGCACCGCCTCGCTGTTCAAGACGATGTCGCTGGACACCGTCACCCTGGAGGACGCGCTGCGGCTGCTCTCGCTGCCGCGCGTGGTCGGCACCGACGCCGAGGGCGCCGAGATCACCGCGCAGAACGGCCGCTACGGCCCGTACCTCAAGCGCGGCACCGACTCCCGCTCGCTCACCAGCGAGGACCAGCTCTTCACGATCACCCTCGACGAGGCGCTGGCGATCTACGCCCAGCCCAAGCAGCGCGGCCGGGCCGCCGCCGCCCCGCCGCTCAAGGAGCTGGGCAACGACCCGGTCAGCGAGCGCCCGGTGGTGGTCAAGGACGGCCGCTTCGGCCCGTACGTGACCGACGGCGAGACCAACGCCACGCTCCGCAAGGACGACGAGGTCGAGACCATCACGCCGGAGCGCGGCTACGAGCTGCTCGCCGAGAAGCGGGCCCGCGGGCCGGTGAAGAAGGTGGCGAAGAAGGCCCCGGCGAAGAAGACGGCGGCCAAGAAGACCACCACCACGAAGACGGCGGCCGCGAAGAAGACCGCCGCCAAGAAGACCACCACCACCAAGACGGCGGCGGCGAAGAAGACGGCGGCCAAGAAGACCGCCGCGAGCAAGACCACGGCCACCGACGAAGGCTGATCCTCCGACGGCGGCAGCGGGCCCGCACCCCCACCCGGGGGCGCGGGCCCGCGGTGCGTCCGGGTGAGGGTGGCCGGCTCGGCGCGGGGATGCGGGCCGGGCTTCGCGTGGGGATGTGTGCGGGGAACGTCACAACCCGGTGATGAGCGGGATCCGGAAGCCCGTTCGCCACAATCCGGCCAAGCCCCGACCGCTACGCTGACCGTATGACGAGCGAGGAGCAGCCCACCCCCAGCGCCGCCCCGGCCCCCAGCGCCGCCCCGGCCGCCAGGGCCGCAACGCCAGACCTGCCCGAGGTCGCGCCCGCCGGGACTCCGGTGGAGCGGGCCCGGGCGCTGCTGCGGACCCGGGCCTACCGGCGTCTGTGGACCACCCAGCTGATCGGCGGCACCGCCGACCGGCTCGGCCTGCTGGTGCTGCTCGCGCTCACCGTGATCGCCGCCGCCCAGGGCCACCAGTTCGGTGACCTGCCGCGCAGCCTCGCCTTCGCCCTCGCCGCGGTCCTCGCCGTCCGGGTGGCCGCCACCGGCCTGGTCGGCGTGGCGCTGCTCGGTCCGGTGCACCGGCTGGTCGCGGGCACGCTCGACCGGCGCTGGACACTGGTCGGCGCGGACGCGCTGCGCGTCCTGCTGATCGGCCTCGCCCCCTGGTGGAGCGTCTGGCTGGGCTCCGGCTCCAAGCCCTCCGGGGCCGCCACCTACGTCCTGCTCGCCACCGTGTTCGTCGCCGGTGCCGCCGAGCGGGTCCGGGAGACCGCCAAGGCCGCCGCCGTACCCGGCCTGCTGCCGCCGGCCGACCCGTACGCGCCGGCCGCCGAGCAGCGGCCCGCCGCCGCCAACCTGGAGACCGTCCGGGTCATCGACCGCTTCGCCGAGTGGGTCACCGTGCCGCTGGCGGCCGTCGGTCTGGTCGGCTTCACCCTGCTCAACAACATCGGCGCGGCGGCCGGCTCGGACTGGCTCCGGGCCCACCAGCTGACCTTCGCCGCCCTCGGTGCGGCCGGGCTGTTCGCCGCCGCCGCGACCCGCGGCTACCTCCAGCAGCTGCCCGGCGGCCCGGTCTCCGTCGCCCCGGTCTCCCCGCTGCGGGGCCTGCGGGCCCCGACCGACGCCGTCCCCGGTCCCGCGCTGAGCAAGGGCCGCACCGGCGGCGCCCCGTACTTCACCTTCGCCGTCGCGGCCGGCTTCGCCTCGATGGCGGGCGTCGCCGCGCTCGCACTGCTGACCGCCGCAGAGCACCGGGCCGGACCGATCGGCTACGGCCTGGTGGTGCTCGCCGCCGCCGGCGCGCCCGCCCTCGGCGCCCGGCTCACCCGGGCCGTCCTGCCCTCGCTCTCCCGCCGCCGGCTGCTCGCGCTGGCCCTGCTCACCCAGGGCGTCGCGCTGATCCTGGCCGGGCTGGTGCTGGACTTCGTGCTCGTCCTGCTGCTCACCGTGCTGGCCGCCCTGGCCGCCGGGATCGTCGTCTCGGCCGGCCGCACCCTGCTCGCCCAGGAGGTCGAGGAGGCCCGGCTGCCGAAGGTCACCGAGCACCTGTACGCGGTGCTGCGGACCGTGGTCGCCGCCGCGCTGATCGCCGTCCCGCTGATCGCCGCCGCCTACGGGGACGTCGACTACGGCACCGTCGAGCCCGGCTCCTTCACCTTCATCCACGGCGGCGCCGCCCTGGCCGTCGCCACCGCTGGGCTGCTCACGCTGGTGCTGGCCGCCGTCGTGCTGCTGCGCACCGACGACCGGCGCGGCACCGTGCCGTTCGGCCGGGACCTGGTGGACGCGGTGCGCGGCGCCGCCGGCCCCGTCCCGCACCGGGGCGCGGGCACCGGCTTCTTCATCGCCCTGGAGGGCGGCGACGGCGCCGGCAAGTCCACCCAGGCCCAGGCGCTCGCCGAGTGGATCCGCGGCAAGGGGCACGAGGTCGTGCTCACCCGCGAGCCCGGCGGCAGCCCGGTCGGCCAGCGGCTGCGCGGCCTCGTCCTGGACGTCGGCAACACCGGCCTGTCGCACCGCGCCGAAGCGCTGATCTACGCCGCCGACCGGGCCGAGCACGTCGAGAACGTCATCCGGCCGGCCCTCGCCCGTGGCGCCGTGGTGATCACCGACCGGTACATGGACTCCTCCATCGCCTACCAGGGCGCCGGGCGCGACCTGGCCGCGACCGAGGTCGCCCGGATCTCCCGCTGGGCCACCGGCGGGCTGCTGCCCGACCTGACCGTCGTCCTGGACGTCGACCCGACCCGGGCCCGGGAGCGCTTCACCGAGGCTCTGGACCGGCTGGAGTCCGAGCCGACCGAGTTCCACCAGCGGGTCCGGGCCGGCTTCCTCGCCCTCGCGGCCGCCGACCCGGCGCGCTACCTGGTCGTCGACGGCAGCCAGGCCCCCGGCTTCGTCACCACCGCCATCCGGCACCGGCTCGACCGCGAGCTGCCGCTCTCCGAGCAGGAGAAGGCCGCCCGCGCCGAGCAGGAGCGCCTCGCCCGCGAGGAGGCCGAGCGCCGCGCCGCCGAGGAGGCCCGCAAGAAGGCCGAGGAGGAGGCCGCCGAGCGCAAGCGGCAGGAAGTGCTGGCCCAGCTGCGCGCCGAGCAGGCGGAGAAGGAGCGGCTGGCCAAGGAGGAGGCCGAGCGGGCCGCCGCCGAGGCCCGCCGCAAGGCCGAGGAGGAAGCCCGCCGCCGGGCCGAGGAAGCGGCCGCGCGCCGCGCCGAGGAGGAGGCCAAGCTGCGCGCCGCCGAGGAGGCGCGGCTGGCCGCCGAGGCCGCCGAACGCCAGCGGATCGCCGACGAGGCGGCCGCCCAGGCGGAGCTGCAGCGGCAGCGGGAGCTCGCCCGCGAGGAGCAGCGCCGCCGGGCGGAGGAGGCGCTCCAGCGGGCCGAGGAGGCCCGGCTGACGCAGGCCGCCGCGCTCGCCGCCGCGGCCGCGGCCGCCGAGACGGCGGAGGACCGGGCGGCCGGGCGGCCTGCCGGTCCGGTGGCCGGGTCGGCGGCTGGTCCGCCGGCTGGTCCGCCGGCGGGTCCGGTGGCCGGGGACGTGACCACGGAACTTCGGGTGGTCCGGGAGACGCCGAAGGGCGGCGCCCCGGGGCAGAGCCCGTCGGTTCAGGACGCGCCGGTCCAGGACGCGCCGCGGGACTCGGTCGTCCAGGACGCGCCGCGGGGCTCCGCGGGCGGGTTCGAGGACGGGGTCGGGGACGAGCGGACGCGCGAGCTGTCGCTGCGGGACCGGCAGGCCGCGGTCCGGGCGGCGGAGGCCGCGGAGGCCCGCAAAGCGGCCGGAGCCGCCGGGGCGGTCGACGCGACCGCCAAGCTGCCGGTGGTCCCCGCCTCGGCGGTGGACGCGACGGCCGTGCTGCCGAAGGTCCCGGCGGAGGCCGACCGGACCGAGGTGCTGCCGCGGGTCGAGCCGGGTCGCCCGGTGGACAGCACGCGGGAGCTGCCGGTGGTCGGTGGGGCGCCGGCCGCGCAGCCCCGGCCGCAGGGCCAGGGCCAGGGCCAGGGCCGGCCGCAGGCGCCGATGCCGCCGCAGGCCCCGGCGGCGCAGCCGGCGGCCCAGCAGCCGTCGGGCGCCGAGCGGCCCCGGCCGGAGTGGGCCGAGGAGACGCCGATGGACGATCTGCCGAGCCTCACCGACACCCTGCTCGGGTCGCACGACGAGTGGTCGCGCTGGGAGCACGGCGGCCCGCGGAGCGGCACCGACCCGCGCCACGGCGGCGACGCCGCTCAGGGCGAGGGCGACGGCAGGGACGACGGCAAGGACGACGGCAAGGGCAAGGGCCGTCGCTGGGGCCGCCGGAGCTGACCTGACACGGTCTCGCGGCGCCGTCGGGGCGGGTCCCCGGCGGCGCCGCCGCGTTCCCGGGGGCTCGACGGCTCCGCTGCCCACCTCTTGCCGTACGCCCCGCCGCTCCGCCGTACGCCCCGCCGTTCCACTCCCCGTCCGCCGTGGCCCGGACGGAGCAGTGGGTGTCGGGGCGGAGACGTATGCTCGACGGCGGGGAAGAGGCGCCTCGGGCGCTGCCGTACGGAGCTTGGGAGCAGCAGTGGCCGTCTGGGACGACCTGGTGGGCCAGGAGCGGGTGGTCGAGCAGCTGACCGCCGCGGCCCGGGCGGCCGGGGCGGCGGTCGAGGCCGGTCGCGGGGCCGCGCCGGCCGAGGGCACGAACGCCTCCCTGATGACGCACGCCTGGCTGTTCACCGGCCCGCCCGGTGCCGGTCAGGTCACCGCCGCGCGTTCCTTCGCCGCCGCCCTCCAGTGCACCAGCCCCGATCTCGCGCTCGGCGGCACGCCCGGCTGCGGGTTCTGCGACGGCTGCCACACCGTGCTGGCCGGCAGCCACGCCGACGTGAAGTACGTCCGCACGGACGGCCTGTCCATCGGCGTCGGCGACATGCGCGAACTGGTGCTGCGCGCCTCCAGCTACCCGACCGGCGGCCGCTGGTCGGTGATCCTGGTGGACGCCGCCCACCGGCTCACCGAGGCCGCCGCGAACGCGCTGCTCAAGGGCGTGGAGGAGCCCTCCCCGCGCACCGTCTGGCTGCTCTGCGCCCCCTCCGTCCAGGACGTGCTGCCGACCATCCGCTCCCGCTGCCGGCTGCTGGTGCTGCGTACCCCCGCCGCCGAGGCGGTCGCCGACACCCTGGTCCGCCGCGACGGCGTCGACCCGGAGACGGCCCGGCTCGCCGCGCTCGCCGGACAGGGCGACATCGAACGCTCGCGCCGCCTCGCCGTCGACGAGCAGGCCCGCACCCGCCGGACGGAGGTGCTGCGGATCCCGCTGGAGGTCGGCGACATCGGCGGCTGCCTGGCCGCCGCCCAGCGCCTGGTCGACACCGCCAAGGCCGACGCCGAGGCGCTCGCCGAGACCCAGGACGCCAAGGAGACCGACGACCTCAAGGCCGCCTACGGCGCCGCCGAGGGCAGCAAGGCGCCGCGCGGCATGGCCGGGGCGGTCAAGGAGCTGGAGAAGCGGCAGAAGAGCCGCGCCACCCGCACCCGCCGGGAGACCCTCGGCGTCGCCCTGCTCGACCTGCTCGGCTTCTACCGGGACGTGCTCGCGATCCAGCTCGGCTCCACCGGCGCGCTCGCCAACGAGGACCAGCGGCAGGCACTGAACCGGGTCGCCCAGGCCGGTCCCGCGGAGGGCACGCTGCGCCGGATCGAGGCGGTGCTGGCCTGCCGCCGGGCGCTCGACCGCAACGTGGACCCGCTGCTCGCGGTCGAGGCGATGGCGGTGGCGCTGCGCGCGGGCTGAGCAGGCCTCCGGGGGCGGGTGCCGCGTCGAGGCGCGCGGCGGGCCTTCGGGTGATCTGACGACCCCACCTCGTCCGTCACTCGTCCGTCACCTCCCCCGGCGCCGGACGCGCTCCACCGGCCGACGGCCGTACGCCTCCCGGAGCCGGTGCGCTGTCCCACCTTCGAGTGAACGAGCGATACGCGCCGGGCACACCCGCGTGTGACGGTCCGCCGGTTGTGCACGCTGGGGGCCGACTGCGCCCGGTGCCGGGCCGGTCGCCTCCCGTACGCGCCGGGTCCGGTCCGGCGCCGGCCCTCTCTCCGAGGCGGTGCGTCGCATGGTTCGTTCGCTCCTCGTCATCCCCCTACTGGCCGCCGCCCTCGGCGGGATCTGGCTGGCCCGCGGTGCCCTCCAGCGCTGGCGCGACCTGCGTGCCGCCGAGACCTACGAGCTGGCCGGGGACCGGTGGCCGATGCTGCTGCGGGCGGCCGGGGCGATGGTCTGCGGGGTGTGCGTCAGCGGGTTGACGCTGCTCACCGCCCTCGGGGCCTTCGGCGGTCTCGGCCACGGCGACCAGCGGCCGGAGCGGGCGGAGCCGGCCGTGGACACGGCGGGTCCGGGCGGCGGGGCGGCCGGGGGGCCTGCGGCCGGCGCGGCGGCCCGTCAGCAGGCGGCGCCGCCGGTGGCCGCCGAGCCGGCCGCCGCTGCCGCCACCACGCCCCCCGCCGTGGTGAGCCGCTTCGACAGCGTCGGCCGCCCGGGCGGCGGCGAGCTGCTGCAGTCCGCCGTGCTGGGCCCCGACGGGCGCCCGCGCAACGTCAGGGTCTGGCTCCCCCCGCAGTACGCCAAGGAGCCCAACACGCGCTTCCCGGTCGTGGTGATGCACGCGGCCGCGCCGAGCAAGACCGCCGACGCCGAGGTCCCGGACGTCTTCGAGGGCATCGGCTCGGCGCTGCAGAGCGGCAAGACCCGTCCGTTCATCCTGGTCGCCCCCGAGGCGCCGAACGGCACCGCGCACCCCTGCGAGCTGGTCGCCGCCGCCCCGGCCGCCGTCGCCGACGACGCGACGCTGCGCACCACCATCGCGGCCTCCTTCCGCACCCTGCCGCCGGGCCCGGCCTCCTGGGGCACCCTCGGCGTCGACGGCGGCGCGCCGTGCGCGGCCGCCGCCGGGCTGGCCCGCCCCGACCTGTACGGCGCGGCCGCGGCGGTCTCCGGCCGGTACGACGCCGCCGCGCTCACCCAGACCGGCGCCGAGGCCCCGACCGGGAGCGCGGCCAAGCTGCTGCTGGCCGCCGCCAAGGCCGACGCCGCCGGGCTGGACGCGGCCCGCAAGCTCCAGGCCTCGCTGAAGGCGGGCCCGGGCCCGGCGGCCAAGGCCGAGGTGCGGATCTCGGACAACGTGCAGGACTTCACCCCCGACCGGGAGCGGCTGCGGCTGGTCCGGCAGGCGGCGCAGTTCCTGGCCGAGGCGCTGGCCAAGGCGTCCTGAGCGCCGGCCGAGCGGGCGCTACGCTGCCCGGTGCCCCGAGGTGCGGGTACCGGGCAGCGGCGTTCCCGCCGCTTCCTCTTCCTTCTGTCTTCCTGTCTTCGTTCCTTCCGACCTTCGAGGAGAGCAACCGGATGAGGACCTTCGGACGGGTGCGGGTGCCGGCCGCCGCGGTGCGGGTGTCCGCCGCGGCACTGGTCGTCGGGCTGCTGGCGGGCGGGTGCGGTGCGGGCCCGTCCGGCGAGCCGGGGGCGGCCTCGTCCGATTCGGCCGGCACCGCCGCGCCCGTGGCCGCGGCCGCCGCACCGGGGGTCACCCCGCTGGAGCCGCTGCCCGCCGCCGTCCCGGCCGCGCTCGCGCCGTACTACGCGCAGCGGCCGGCCTGGCAGCCGTGCGACGGGGGGTTCGAGTGCACGACGTTCCGGGTGCCGCTGGACTACGACCACCCGGGCGACGGCGACGTCACGCTGGCGGCTGCCCGCGCGGCTGCGGAGCCCGCCGGTTCCGCCGAATCCGCCGCGACCGATGTGGCCAGCGCCGGTGCCGGTGCCGGCTCCCACGAGCCGCGGCTCGGCTCGCTGCTGCTCAACCCGGGCGGTCCCGGCGGCTCGGCGATCGAGTACCTGGAGTCCGCCGCCCGGACGTACGACCGCGGGGTGCGCGCCCAGTACGACCTGGTCGGCCTGGACCCGCGCGGGGTCGGCCGCAGCAACCCGGTCACCTGCCTGAGCGGCGACCGGATGGACGCCTACACCGCCGTCGACCTGACCCCCGGCGACCAGCGCGGGATCGACGCGCTGATCGCCGCCGACAAGGAGTTCGCCGAGGGCTGCCGGAAGCAGGCCGGGGCCGCGCTCGGCCACCTCAGCACCGTCGAGGCCGCCCGCGACATGGACGTGCTGCGCGCCCTGCTGGGCGACGAGCGGCTGAACTTCGTCGGCAAGTCCTACGGCACCTTCCTCGGCGCCACCTACGCCGGGCTCTTCCCGAACCGGGTCGGCCGACTGGTGCTGGACGGCGCGATGGACCCGGCGCTCGACTCGGTCACCGGCAACCGCACCCAGGCCGGCGGCTTCGAGACCGCCTGGGCCGCCTTCGCCAAGGACTGCGCCAAGCGCGAGGACTGCCCGCTCGGCCGGACCGAGCAGCAGGTCGGCGAGCAGCTCACCGCCCTGTTCGCGGCCGTCCAGACCGCCTCGCTGCCCACCGGCGACAACGGGCGCCGGCTCACCGAGTCCCAGGCGACCACCGGCGTCATCGAGGCCATGTACGCCGACTTCCTCTGGCCCAAGCTGCGCACCGCGCTCTCCGACGCCAAGGCCGGCGACGGCACCGGACTGCTGAAGCTCTCCGACGCCTACTACGGGCGCGAGGCGGACGGCACGTACCCCAACCTGATGTTCGCCAACACGGCGGTGAACTGCCTCGACCTGCCCGCCCCCTTCCACGGGCCGGAGGACGTCCAGCGGGCGGTGCCGGACTTCGAGCGGGTCTCGCCGCACTTCGGGCGCGACATGGCCTGGATGGCGCTGACCTGCGCCTACTGGCCGGTGCGGGCCACCGGGGCGGCACACACCGTCCGGGCGGCCGGCGCCGCCCCGATCGTCGTGGTCGGCACCACCCGTGACCCGGCCACCCCGTACGCCTGGGCCCGGTCCCTGGCCGGACAGCTGGAGTCCGGCCGGCTGCTCACCTTCGACGGGGACGGCCACACCGCGTACGGCCGGCACAGCGCCTGCGTGGACGGCGCGGTGAACCACTACCTGCTGACGGGGGAGGCCCCGGAGCAGGGCAAGCGCTGCGACCGGTAGCGCGAGGGCCGGGCGGGCGGGCCGGTGGCTTTCGCTTCAATCGACCATCTGTACGACGTTACGATGAGCGCCCCCTGCCCCCTTCCCCGCACCGGAGCGCATCGTGCTCGGAGTCAACGACCTGGCGACCTACGTCCTCGGCGCCCTCGTCATCGTCCTGCTGCCCGGCCCCAACTCCCTGTACGTACTCTCCGTCGCGGCCCGCAAGGGCATCCGGACCGGCTACCGGGCCGCCGCCGGCGTCTTCGTCGGGGACTTCACCCTGATCAGCCTCACCTCGCTCGGCGCCGCCTCCCTGCTGAAGGCCAACCCCGCCGTCTTCGCCGTGGTCAAGTTCGGCGGCGCCGCCTACCTGCTCTGGATCGGCTACGGCATGCTCCGCGCCGCCCGCCAGCTCTGGCTCGAACGCCAGGCAGCGGACCCCGCCACCGACGAGGCCCCCGAGTCCGCCGAGAACCCCTTCCGCCGCGCCCTGGTGATCAGCCTCCTCAACCCCAAGGCCATCCTCTTCCTGCTCTCCTTCTTCACCCAGTTCGTCGACCCGTCCTACGGGCAGCCCGCCCTGTCCTTCGCCCTCCTCGGCGGCGTCCTGCAGACCTTCAGCCTGCTCTACCTCTCCCTGCTGATCTTCGCGGGCACCACCCTCGCCACCGCCTTCCGCCGCCGCAAGCGCCTCTCCGCCACCCTCACCAGCGGCGTAGCCGTCCTCTTCGCCGGCTTCGCCGCCAAGCTCGCCGTCTCCTCCGCCTGACCCACCCCCCGGGTATCCGAGTACGGATCACCGTCGAACCTGTGTAAACTAACCCGCGTTGCCACCACAGGTGACAACGGTGCCGCCTTAGCTCAGTTGGCCAGAGCAACGCACTCGTAATGCGTAGGTCGCGGGTTCGAATCCCGCAGGCGGCTCAGTTTGAAAGCCCAGGTCAGATTGTTTCTGACCTGGGCTTTTTGGTGTTTTCGGCTGGGGGAGACGAGGCCGGCCCCGCTGCCGGGTGGGGGAGCGGGGCCGGGTGGGGTGGTGGGGTCAGGGGCGGGTGGTGGCGAGGTCGAGGGGGCGGGTGCGGAGGGCGAGGCGGGCGGGGAGGAGGCTGGAGAGGAGGGCGAGGAGCAGGCAGATCGCGGTGGTGCCGGCGAGGGTGGTCCAGGGCAGGTCGAGGGCCGCCGAGCGGGTGGCGTCGAGGATGCGGTTCTCGATCAGTAGGACCGTCGCGTACTGGGTGACCAGGGTGACGAGCAGTCCGAGGGCGGCCGCGGTGGCGACGACCAGCAGGGTTTCGACGGCGACCACGCGGAGGACCTGGCGGCGGGTGCCGCCGGTGAGGCGGAGGGTGGCGAAGTCCCGCAGGCGGTCTCCGGTGGACATCATCATCGTGTTGACGATCGCGAGCAGCGCGTAGAGCAGGGCCGGGCCGAGGATCGCCAGCATCGCGATCCAGCCGTTGTCGGTGGACCGGTCGTTGCGCGCGCCGATCCAGGCGGTGCCCGTGGTGGCGCGGGCCGTGGTGCCGTTCAGGGCGGCCGTGACCTGCGCGGGGTCCGCGCCGGTGGACAGGTAGGCGATCGAGACGGTGCTCGGGCCGGGGAGCGCCTCGCGGGGGACGACGATCTCCGGGAGGTGCGGCAGCAGGTGGCCGACCTGGGCGACCAGGCGCAGCGGTTCCCGGGTGCCGTCCGGCAGGCGGGCGGTCAGGGTGTCGCCGACGTGCCAGCCGAAGACCCGGGCCAGGTCGGTGGAGACCGCGACCGTCCTGCCGTGCAGGTCCGCGAGCGAGCCGGAGTCGGCGGTCAGGTTCCAGGCCTCGCGCAGGTCGCCGTCGACGGCGAGGCCGTCCTCCGGGATCGGCAGGTCGGTGGGGCGGCCGGGTGCGGGCTGCTGGTCGGGGGTCGCCAGGCCGTCGAAGCGTACGGTCGACGCGGTGGTCAGCCGGGCGCCCGGCAGGGCGGCGAGGCTCCGGAGGGCGTCGGCGGGCACGGCACGGCCGTCGGACGGTTCGACCACGTAGCCGGCCTTCAGGGCGGCGCGGCCCTGGGCGGCCATCGCGTCGCTGAAGACCGCCGTGCCGCCGACCACCGAGCCGGCCAGGCCGATCACCAGGAAGACCGGCGTCGCGGTGGAGACGGTGCGGCGGATCGCGGCGAGGGCGTTCTGCCGGGCGATCAGCCCGGCCGCGCCGGGCAGCAGCGGGACGACCGAGGTGAACAGGCGCACCAATGGGGGCACCAGCACCGGGGCGATCAGCCCGACGGCGAGCACCGCCATCACATCGAAGAGCAGGGCCCACTGCGGGGTGGTCTCCGGATCGCGGGACTGCGGGTCGGCCATCATCGAGGCGGGCATCGAGATGAAGGTCGACAGGGTGTAGCCGAAGACGCCGAGGAACAGCACCGCCGCCACCCAGCGGGAGACCGGCATCACCTTCCTGTCGACCGCGACCTCGTCGAGCGCCTCCACCGGACGCACCCGGCCGGCCCGGCGGGAGGCCGCGTAGGCGCCGAGCAGGGAGACGAGGAGGCCGCCCGAGGCGGCGAGCAGCAGCGGCACCACGGCAGGCTCGGAGTGGAAGCCGGCCGGCGCGGCGCCCCGGTCGACCAGCCAGGCGGCGATCGCCGGGGCGACGGCCAGGCCGATCACGCAGCCCGCCACGGCGGCGACCAGCGCCACCACCAGGGCCTCGCCGAGGACCAGCGCCCGGACCTGACGCGGGGTCGCGCCGACCGCGCGCAGCATCGCCGTCTCCTGGCGGCGCTGGGCGACGGCGAAGGCGAAGGTCGAGGAGACCACGAAGACCGAGACGAACCCGGCCATGGCGGCCATGAAGCTCACCAGCTTGTGCAGCGAGGGCGCACCGGGCAGTGAGTCCTCGCCCATCGTGGTGTTGAGCAGCACCCCGGCGGCGGACATCACCGCGACGCCGAGGGCGAGGGCGACGAAGGAGCCGACGAAGGCCGGCCAGCGGCGGCGCATCGAGGCGGCGGCGATCGGGAGGAGCAGACGGTAGACGGTCATCTGGGGTCACCCACGACCCGGTCGGGGCCTTCTTCGCCGACGGCTTCTTCGCGAGCGGCTTCGTCGCGGGCGGCCTCCAGGGCGGTCATCCGGGCGGCGACGGTCTGCGGGTCCGGGTCGGCCAGTCGGTCGACGACCCGGCCGTCGGCGAGGAAGAGCACGGTGTCGGCGTAGGAGGCGGCGACCGGGTCGTGGGTGACCATGATGGTGCTCTGGCCCTGCCGGTCGACGAGGGAGCGGAGCAGGGTGAGCACCTCGCGGCTGCTGGAACTGTCCAGGGCGCCGGTGGGCTCGTCGGCGAAGAGCACCTCGGGGGCGGCGATCAGGGCCCGGGCGATCGCCACCCGCTGCTGCTGGCCGCCGGACAGCTGGGAGGGCAGGTGGCCGGTCCGCTCGCCGAGGCCCACCTGGGCCAGGGCCTCCCGGACCCGCGCGGGGTCGGGCCTGCGGCCGGCCAGACGCAGCGGCAGGCCGACGTTCTGCTCGGCGGTCAGGGCGCCGAGCAGGTTGAAGGCCTGGAAGACGAAGCCCAGGCGCTCGCGGCGCAGTTCGGTCAGGGCGTTCTCGTCGAGCCCGCCGAGGTCGACGCCGTTGACGACGACGGTGCCGGAGTCCGGGCGGTCGAGTCCGGCGGCGCACTGGAGCAGGGTGCTCTTGCCCGAGCCGGACGGGCCCATGACGGCGGTGAAGCTGCCGCGGGCGAATCCGAGGGTGACTCCGGCGAGGGCGGTGACGGTGTTCTGGCCGGTCCCGTAGGTGCGGGTGACCTGTTCCAGTCTTACTACATCGTTGTCGTTCATGATGATCCACTTCCTACCAGGTCGCCCACGGTCGCGGAATCCGGTTTCGGCGGCAGCGGAATGACGACCCGGCGGGGCTGGGCCGTGCCCCGGCCCAGGGCGGTTCCCGGGCCGGGGCGGAGGAGAAGGGGAGAGGGCGGAGGGGAGGGCTAGGTGGCGATGGCGAGCACCTGCGGCTGTGCCAGCGTCCGGTAGACGGCCGTGCACAGCTCGATGGAGCGATCGAGTCTCGCCGCGTTGAAATAGAGATGGCTATGCGCCAACAGGTCGTGGTCGACGAGGAGTTCGAGATCGGGGTGGAATGAGAACGGGATGATCGAGCCGCTCACGCAGCCGCTCAGCCGCTCGGCGGTGGTGCGGTCGGCGAAGCCGACCCGGTTGGACCCGAGGGCCCGGCCGACGGCGTCGAGGTCGACCCGGCGGTCACCCGGCACCACGGCGAGCGCGTACCGGCCGCCGCCGTCCTGCTTGGTGCGTTTGGCCCGGATCACGATGGACTTGGCGGCCTGCTCCAGCGGGTGGCCGCGCAGTTCGCTGGCGAGGGCGGTGTTCCCCTCCGGCACGTGGCAGATCGTCCGGTAGGCGGCGGGAGTCGTCGCCAGCAGGTCCAACAGGCGGCTGTAGGTGGAGAGTTCGGTGAATTCGGCGCCGGAGGGACGGGAGGGACGGGAGGAGTCGGAGGAGCGGACGTGGTCGGAGGAGTCGGCGATCCCGGTCGGGCGTCCGCCGGTGGCCGGGCTCGTGGTGGACAGGGCAGGGGTCATGGGTGCGTCCTCACAGACGGGCATCGGGGCGTGGAACGGCCCCCCGCCCTGCCTGCGCAGCACGAGGGCCGTCGTTCTGGGCCTTGCCTGGTGCTGTGGTGCGGTTGACGGTCCCGGGGTGCGCGCGGCCCTGCCCGCCCTCGCGCCGAGAGGATCGCTTCGGCTTCGGCAAGGGTCGGGCCCGCGCGCTCTCGTACCTTCGGCGCCTCCGGGACCGGGCCATCGTACTCCGGGGCTCCGGGCTCCGGCCGGGCCCGATCTGCCGGTTGACCGGCAGCTTTGTGCTCCGGGGCGGGGGGCTCGGGGGCCCGTCGCCGGCTACTCGCCGAGGTGGGCGAGGACGGCCGGCGCGCGACGGTCCGTCGGTGTCGGTGGGGGCGGGGCCGAGCTTGCCGACGATGTTGCCGATGGCCGGGAAGCCGGGCTGAGGCCGGCCCTGGCCGGTGACGGGTGGTCGGCACCGGGTGGCCGGGCGGCGCCGACCACGGCGGCCGCTCGGCCTGCCGGCTCAGCGGGTGGCGTGGCGTATCGCCCCCAGGGCGAGCGAGGCCAGGGCCAGGGCGGCGGCGAGGCCGGCGACCGCTGCCGGGGCCGGGGCGCGCTGCCCGGTGACACCGAGGAAGTCCAGGCCGCCGACGTGGTTGATCATCCCGTACCAGAGCAGCGGGTAGAGGGTCTGGAACAGCCGGGGCCCGCGGGTGACGGTGCCGCAGAGCAGGGCCAGGGCGGGGATCAGCAGGGCCCCGGCCAGGGCGCCCGCGGCGGCCCGGTGCTCCCCGGCGCCGAGCAGCCGGACCACGGACCCGGCCACCACCGCCAGTGCCGGGACGATCCCGGCGAGCAGCGCGGCCAGCCCGCGGCGGAGCGGGGAGGGGCAGGCGCCGAGCAGCTCCTCGATGCTGCCGCCGCCCGCCCGGTGGCCCATCCGGGACCAGAGCAGCATCGGCCAGAGCATCGCGAACGGCAGTACCGCGTGGCTCGGCCCGGCCGGTGCCACGCTCAGTGCCACCGCCGAGATCGCCGCGGCCCCGGCCCACCACAACCACCACCCCTGGACCAGGATCCGTAGCTCACCGGCGAGCGCGGCGAGCACCGTGCCGCCCCGGTGGGCCGGGGCCAGCCGGGCCGAGGTCGCCTGGGCCGAGGTCAGCCGGGCCGGGGCCGCGGCGAAGGCGGCGGGGCCGCTCTCCGGTGCCGCGCCCGCCCCGGCCTCCTCCCGGTCGGCCCCTTCGGTCCGTCCGCCCGGGCGTACCCCCGTTCCGCCCGGGCGGAGCCTTGTCGTACCAGGGCGGAGCCTCGTCGTACCCGGGCGCGTGGACGCCCCGTCGAAGCGCCGGAACCACAGCGCCCCGAGCAGGGCGAGCCCGACCGCGACGGCCGTCAGCAGCGCCCCCGTCGCGGCCGGACCGCCCGCCTCGCCCGGCCCGAGACCGGGCCAGTCGAAGGTGCCGAGCACCCGGTCGTCCGCCGTCAGCCCGACCCCGAACTCCACGCCGTCCGTGGGCCGGCCGCCCGCCGCGAGCACCTCCCGGATCGACGCGGTGATCCGGCGCATGCCCAGCACGTCCAGGCCGTCGCTCGTCTGCGCCCCCAGGACGAGGACCAGCCAGACCGCGAACCAGACGGTGGCCCCCAGCCCGCCGCGCAGCCCGGGCAGGGTGTCGAAGAGCACCGCGCACCCGGCCACCACCGCCAGCAGCGGCAGGGTGATCAGGACGTACGGCAGCAGCAGCCGCACCGCGTCCACGTGGCCCGAGTCGCCCTTGAGCAGCTGCACCGCGAGCGCCGTGCCGGCCAGGGCGAGCAGCATCGAGCCGAACAGCAGCAGGTTGCTGCCGAACTTGCCCGCCAGGTAGGCGATCCGGCTCATCGGGGTGGCGGCGAGCACCTGGCCGACGCCGCTCCGCTCGTCCCGGGGGATCGCCCCGCGCGCGACGCCGAAGCCGGCCAGCGAGAGCCAGACCGCGCCGCCGAGCGCCGTCACCGTCCCCACGTAGCCGCTGGTGTAGCGGCCGTGCAGGTCCGTCACCTGGAAGACCTGCCAGCGGGATTCGCCGATCGGCGCGGCCAGCAGCCCGAGGGCGAGCGTGCCGAGCAGCACGACCAGGTAGCCGGGCCGCCGCCGGCGCTCCCGGAAGTCGGCCAGGGCGAGCGCCCCGATGCGCGTCACCATGCCGCCACCTCCTCGGCCGCCGCCGGCGCGGCGGTGAGCAGCAGGTACGCGTCGTCCAGCCGGGGCGGGACGGGCCGGGCCTCCGGTGCGGGCCGGGCCCGGGACAGCACTCGGGCCCGGACCCCCTGCGGGGTGCGGGTGGTGCCGCCGAGCAGGAACCGCGAGCGCAGCGCGGGGAGCCGGTCGGCCCCGACGGTCAGCTCCCAGACCGAGCCCTCGGCGTGCCGCAGCAGCTCCTCCGGGGTGCCGTGGTGCAGCAGCCGGCCGTGCCCCATGACGGCGATCCGGTCGGCGGTGGCGGCCACGTCCGGGACGATGTGGGTGGACAGCACCACGATCCGGTCGGCGCCGAGCCCGCTCAGCAGGCTGCCGAAGCGCAGCCGCTCCTCCGGGTCCAGCCCGACCGTCGGCTCGTCGACGATCAGCAGCGCCGGGTCGTTGAGCAGCGCCTGGGCGATGCCGACCCGCTGGCGCATCCCGCCGGACATCGCCCCGAGCCGCTGCCCGGCCGCGCCCGACAGGTTGACCAGGTCGAGCAGTTCGTCGATCCGGGCCTTCGCGGAGCGCCGCCGCATCCCCTTGGCGGCGGCCAGGTAGTCGAGGAACTCGCGCGCCGTGAGCTGCGGGTAGACGCCGAAGTCCTGCGGGAGGTAGCCGACGGCACGGCGCAGCGGCCCGGGGTCACGGGCGGTGTCGACGCCCTCCCACAGCACCCGGCCGGAGGTGGGCCGGGTGACCGTGGCCAGGACGCGCATCAGGCTCGACTTGCCGGCGCCGTTGGCACCGAGCAGGCCGAGCACGCCGGGCCGCAGCGTCAGCGAGAAGGAGTCCACCGCGCGCTTGCCGCCGCGGTACTCCTTGGTCAGGTCGAGGATCCGGAGTTCGGTCACGACCGGAATGCTTCCGGGCGGGGGCCGTCCGCACATCTGCCGTTCGGCAGAGATGCGCGGGGTTTCCGGGCGGAAACGGCGGGAGGGGTGGGCCTTTCGGCACACCCCTCCTGTGATCGACCCTCGTCAGTCCTCGTCGCCCCCGAGGTCGTCGCCGAGATCCCCGGCCAGGTCGTCGGCCAGGGCGCCGTCCGGGGTGCCGCTGATCGCGTACCCCTGGCGGCGCGCCTCGTAGCAGGCCACCGTCGCGGCCGCCGACACGTTCAGCGAGCCGACCCGGCCCAGCTGCGGCACGAACACCACCTGGTCGCAGAGCGCCAGCGCATCCGGCGTGATCCCGCGGTCCTCGTGCCCGAGCACGAAGGCCACCGCCGGGGTCAGCGCGGCCGCGAACATCGGCACCGCCTCGTCCGCCAGCTCCAGGCCGACCACCTTGAAGCCGTCCGCCTTCGCCGCCGCCACCGCCTCGGCGATGGTCGGGAAGTGCTCAACCTTCAGGTACTTGTCGGTGCCCATCGCGGCCTTCTGCGCGCCCGAGGAGCGCACCGACGGGGTGTCCCCGGCCAGGTACAGCTTCTCGGCGCCCATCGCCGCACCGGTCCGGACCACCGAGCCGACGTTGAACGGCGACTGCAGGTTCTCCAGGATCATCGCGAGCCGGAACTCGTTGCTGCGCCGCCAGGAGCGGTGCAGACGCTTCAGTTCGGTCCCGCGCAGCTGCTTCACGACGTCGTACCTCGTCCATTCTCCGAGCCCTCGCCCGTCTCGGGGCGGGGCCGCGCTTCCAGAATCCGGAACCCGTTGACCGAGGCGACCCGGGTCGTCGGGTAGCCCTGGTCGTTCAGCCACTTCTGCAGCGAGTCCGAGCCCAGGTGCTTCTGCACCACGAGGAACGCCGAGCCGTCCGGGGTCAGCCGGCCGAGCCAGTGCGTCAGCAGCCGGCGCAGCGCCGCCTTGCCGATCCGGATCGGCGGGTTGGAGTAGATCGTCGCGAACCGGAGGTCCGCCGGGACGTCGTCGGGCAGCGCGGCCTGGACGTTGCCCAGCCGCAGCGCCTCGGCGTTCAGCCGCACCAGCTCCAGGGCGCGCTCGTTGACGTCCACCGCCCAGACCGGGAGCCGCTTGCGCCGGCTCGCCCAGGTCAGCGCGATCGGGCCGTAGCCGCAGCCGACGTCCAGGATCGGGCCGCGCACCCGCGGCGGCGGGGCGTGCTCCAGCAGGATCCGGGTGCCCGGATCGAGCCGCTCCCGGGAGAACACCCCGGTGTCGGTGGTCAGTTCCAGGGTGAGGTCCGGCAGGGAGACCGTGATCGGCCGGCGGTCGCTGGCGACCTCGGGTGCACCGGTGAAGTAGTGCGAGCCGGACATGCGTTCCCCGTCGTTCGTTCGGGCTTCGGGGCCACCGGGTGGGTGTGGGTTAGCCCTTTCGTACGGCACCGATCGTACCCCCGGTGGCCGGGCCGACGTTCCGGTCAGACGGTGCCGGGGGACTTGCGGGTGGCCACGTTGATCCGGTTCCAGGCGTTGATGGTGAAGCAGACCGAGATCAGCTGCGCCAGCTCGGTCTCCTCGAAGTGGACGGCGGCCCGGGCGTACACCGCGTCCGAGACCCCGCCGCCGATCCGGGCGATCTCCTCCGCGAGCGCCAGGGCGGCCCGCTCCCGCGCGCTGTACACCCCGGCCGGGGCCTCCTGCCAGACCGGCAGCAGGTAGATCCGCTCGTCGGTCTCGCCGGCCTTGCGGGCGTCCTTGGTGTGCATGTCCAGGCAGTACGCGCAGCCGTTCAGCTGGGAGGTGCGCATCTGCACGAGCTCGACCAGCGACGGGTCCACGCCCTCGCGGGCGGCCGCGTCCAGGGCGATCATCGCGCGGAACACCTTCGGGACGGTGCGGGCGTAGTCGAGACGGGCGGGGGCTTCGGTGATCTCGTTCGTCGTCGTCATGACTTCGACCCTAGGGGCGCGGTGCACCCCTCTCAGGGGCCATTCGGGAGCGGGTTCCGTGGGTCAATCAAGGGGCTCGGCCGGTCGGAGCGGGGCCCCCGGCAACACGCCCGGGCGGGCTCGGCACGTCGCGTCCGGGCGCCGCGCGGCGGATACTGCGAGTACCGCCAACCGGGCCCGTGGGAGCCTCCGAACAAGAGTGAGGACGGATGCCATGCCGCAGGATCACGAGGACTACCTGATCGACGAGGCCGCCGAAGCCGTCGAGTCCGGGGAGTCGGGCGAGGAGACGCCCCAGTCCGACGAGTACGACGAGGTCGCCGAACGCCGGGCCCTCGGCGCCGACCCGGCCACCGACGTCGCGGACGCGGCGGAACAGGCCCGGGTGGTCCAGCTGGACGAGGACGAGTACCGGGAGTAGCCAGCCGCCCGCCGTGCCGTGGGCCGGTTCCTAGAGCGCCCGGCGGCGCTGCAGCCAGGCCATCGCCGCCCAGCCCGGCAGCACCGGCAGGATCAGCGTCAGCAGCCGGTACAGCGCCACCGCCGCCAGCGCCCCGCCCTTCTCCATCGACGCGGTCTGCTGCAGCAGCGCGATCAGCGCCCCGTCCACCGCGCCGGCCCCGCCCGGGGTCGGCGCCGCGCTGCCCGCCGCGTTGCCCACCAGGAACACCACCGCCACCGAGGCGAAGGACGGCTCCCGGCCGATCGCCCGGGCACAGCAGTACAGGCACGAGATCAGGCAGATCGACACCAGCAGCTGCCCGGTCACCCCGACCGCCAGCCGGGTCGGACTGCGCAGCAGGTCCAGCAGCCGCGGCAGCACCTCGGTCGTCAACGGCCGCAGCCGCGCCGCCAGCCACCGCCGCGCCACCGGGATCGCCGAGACCACCGCCAGCAGCGCCGCCGCCCCCGCCAGCCCGCCCACCACCGCGGGCAGCGCGTCCAGCTCGGAGCCGCCCGGCTGCAGGTCCAGCAGGTAGACGAACGCCCCCAGCTGCAGCAGGTGCAGCACCAGCCCGATCAGCGTCCCCACGCCCACGCTGGACAGCGCCTGCGCCGTCGGGATCCCGGCCCGCTGCAACAGCCGGGTGTTCAGCGCCACGCCGCCGACCCCGCCGGGCGACACCAGCTTCACGAACGCCCCGGCCACCTGCGCCAGCACCGCGTTGCGGAAGTCCAGCCGCTCCGGCACGAAGCCGACGAACCCCATCGCGGCCGTCACGTGGCTCGTCGCCGCCGCGAACAGCGCCAGCAGCAGCCACCAGGGGTCGGCGTCCGCCAGGGCGGAGACCGGGTTGTCCTCCGCCGCGAACAGCTGCGGGATCAGCAGCCACCCGGCCACCACCCCGCCCACGACGGCCAGCAGCGTCCGCGGCCGCAACCGCTCCAGCCGCACCGGCCGCCCCACCACCTGCGGCCGCGCCCGCAGCACCTCGGCCCGGATCTCCTCCAGGAGGCCGACGGGGGCGGTGGGGGGTTCGGCGGTGCTCCCGGACCGGGGGCGTTCGCGGGTGCTGGTGCCGGGCGCGGGGACGGTGTCGGTGCGGGGCGCGGGGACGGTGGCGGCCGCCGGGTCGGCCGTGGCGGGGCGGGGGGCCGTTTTCGCGTGGAGCTTGAGGGCGCGACGGGTGGTGTGGGTGAGGGCGATGGGCTGGAGGAGCGGGAGGGCGGCACCCACCGGGTCGGGGCCGAGGACGGCCGTGGCGGTGCGGACGGAGCGGGCGGCGCCGGTGCGCAGCGCGAGGGTGGTGAGGAGCTGGGCGATGTCGCAGCGCAGCACGAGTTCGGTGGCGGCGATGTCGCCGTCGGCGAAGTCGACCAGGTGGACCGCGCCCGAGTCGTCCACCAGGAGGGAGGAGGGGACGAGGGCGCGGTGGGCGATCTCGCGGCGCTGGAGGAGCGCGAGCTGGCCCCAGACGCCGGTGAGCAGCTCGTCGGTGATCTCCTCGTCGGCGAGCTGGTCCAGGGTGCGGCCCGGCAGCCGCTCGTACGCGATGAGGGCGGTGTCGTGGCCGAGGCCGACGGTGGCGGCGATGGCGCGGGTACGGACACCGGCGGCCAGGGCCGCGTACGTGACCAGGGCCTCGTGCTCCAGCCCGGTGTGCGGGGAGCGCAGGACGCGCGGGTCGGGGGCGGTGCGCAGGCGCAGCCGGCGCCAGGCCCGCTGGACGGCGGCGGCGGTGACGGCCTGCCGGTCGAGGAGCTGGACGTCGAGTTCGGGCAGGCCGTCGGCCTGCCGGACCAGGTAGCGGTCGGGCCCGGCCGGGTGGGCGTCGACCGGGCGCAGGCCGCTGTCGCGCAGGGCGCGCAGGATCTCGCCGGCGCGCGGGCAGGGGTCGGGGGTGCCGACCGCGTACAGGGTGCCGTGGGCGCCGGTCCAGCCGATCAGCAGGCCGAGCAGCAGGGCGGTGGGGGTGGCGAAGCCGCCGGCGAGTCCGGCGAGGCCGGAGAGGGCGAGGACGGTCCAGGGCAGCCGGCGTTCGCGGCTGCCGGAGGCGGTCATGAAGGCGAGGACCGGGGCGAGGTAGCCGTAGACCGGTTCGGTGCGTCCGAGGACGTCGCCGGGCAGCGGCTGGGTGAGTGCGGTGATCAGCGAGTGCGGGGCGAGGCCGTCGCCCCACAGGTCCACGCCGAGGGTGGCGCCGTACGCGAGGACGGCGGCGAGCAGCCCGTCGGACACCTGTTGGAGGGCGCGCCGCCGGTCGGGGCCGAGCAGGCGGCGGACGGCGAGGCCCACCGGCAGCAGCAGGACCGCGGCGGTGGTCAGGCCGCCGGCCAGGCTCGCCAGCGGCCGCGGCACCAGGCCGGCGGCCTCGGCGACGTCGGCGGCGATGCCGCCGGTGGTGGCGCGGGCGTAGTCGGCGAGCAGCAGGGTGAGCGCGATGGCGAACAGGCCGCCGAGCAGCCGGATCAGTGCGACGGGCTGCCGGAGCCGCCCGGTGGCGGGCAGCGGGCGGGCCCGGAACCGGCCGAGGCCGGCCTGCCCGGGTATGCCGGTGCTACCGCTGGTGCTGCTGCCGGTCTCCGCCACCCTGCTGCCCGCAGAGCCGCCGTTCGTACCGCTACTGCCCGCCGGGCCGTTGTCCGCCATCCCCACCCCGTTGTCCGGCGCCCCCGCGCCGCCGTTCCGTCGCGCGGGCACACCGCCCGGGTCGCCCCCGACGGTGTCGCCGTTCGTACTCCCCGTCACGATCGCCACGGATGGCATGCTCCCATGCCGCCCCCGGACGCGGAGCCGGGACGCCGGGCCTCAGCGCCCCCGGGCCCTACGCCTGCCGGGTCGGCAGGATGACCAGGTGGCGCAGGTTGACGTGCCGGGGGCGGCTGACGGTGTAGGCGACGAGGTCGGCGACGTCCTCGGCGGTGAGGGCCGGGATGGCGGCGAACATGTCGCCGAGCTGCTCGCGGAGCACCGGGTTGTCGACGTGCCCGCTGAGCTCGGTGCCGGTCAGGCCGGGCTCGATCGCGCTGACCCGGACGTCGCGCGGGCCGAGCTCGCTGCGCAGGGCGGCGGACAGCTGGGTGAGCGCGGCCTTGGTGGCGCCGTACACGGCGTAGTCGGGGAAGACCACGTGCGAGGCGATCGAGGAGACGTTGACCAGGTCGGCGGTGCGGCCCTCGGCGGCGGCCGCGGTGAGGTCGGCGGTGAAGGCGCGGACGATCCGCAGGGCGCCGGTGAGGTTGGTGTCGACCATGCGGGTCCACTGGTCGATCCGGCCGTCGGCGAGCGGGTTGGGGAACATCACCCCGGCGTTGTTGACCACCAGGTCGACCGGCCCGTACGCGTCGTGGACGGCCTCGGCGGCGGCGTCCACGGAGGCCTGGTCGGTGATGTCGGTGGTGACGGCGAGCGCCCGGCCGCCCGCGGCGGCGATCTCGGCGGCGAGCGCGTCCAGCCGCTCGGTGCGGCGGGCGAGCAGGGCGACCCGGGTGCCCTGGGCGGCGAGGGCCCGGGCGGTGGCGGCGCCCATGCCGCTGGCGGCTCCGGTGACGACGGCGGTGCGGGTGGCGAGGGAGGCGAGGCTCATCGGGTGCTCCGGGTTGCGGTGGGTGGTCGGGCTGACGTCGACCACTCTGCGCGGGCCGCGACGACCGACCCAGGGCTGTGCTTTTCCCCGGAACGCCCGTCCTGGGAACGCCTTTCCCGGGACGGCCTTTCCTGGGAACGGCAGTACCACCCTCGGTCCGCCCGGCCCCGGTTAACCTGCCGGGCATGGAGAACACCCTGGGGGACTTCCTCCGCTCGCGCCGGGCCCGGATCCTGCCGGAGGAGGTGGGCCTGCCCTCGCACGGCCGCCGCCGGGTGCAGGGCCTGCGCCGGGAGGAGGTGGCGCAGCTCGCGGGCGTCAGCGTGGACTACTACGTCCGGCTGGAGCAGGGCCGGGGCGGCAGCGCCTCGGACGCGGTGCTGGACGCGGTGGCCCGGGTGCTGCGGCTGGACGCGGTGGAGGCGGCGCACCTGCGCTCGCTGGTGCGTCCGTCCAGGGCCCCGGCCGCCGGGACCACCGGCCGGGGCCGGGCTCGGCAGCAGGTCCGGCCGGGGACGCGGCTGCTGCTGGACCTGATGACCGGGGTGCCGGCCTTCGTGCTGGGACGCCGGATGGACGTCCTGGCCTGGAACGCGCTGGGCGACGCGGTGAACGGTTTCTCCACGCGTACGGGTGGGGGATCAGCGGCCGGCGGCGGGGCCGGCGGCCCGGACGGCCCGCCCAACCAGGCCCGGCACGCCTTCCTCGACCCGGCGGCCCGGGACCACTACCGGCAGTGGGACGCCGTCGCCGCGGAGACCGTCTCCTACCTGCGGCGGGACGCCGGGCTGCACCCGGAGGACCCGGCGCTGAGCACCCTGGTGGGCGAACTGTCGGTGCGCAGCGAGGAGTTCCGCCGGCTCTGGGCGGACCACTGCGTCCGGGAGAAGACCCACGGCGTCAAGCTGGTCCGGCACCCGCTGGTCGGCGACCTCGACTTCGGCTACGAGACCCTCGGCGTCAACGGCTCGCCGGACCAGCTGCTGGTCGTCTACACCGCCCCGGTGGGCTCGCCGACGGCGCAGAAGCTGGCTCTGCTCGCGAGTTGGACGGCCCCGGGGGCGGCGTCCGAGGCGTCCGGGGTCTCCTGAGCCGCGGACGAGCTGCGGATGGGCTGCGGATGGGCTGCGGAACGAACCGCCGGGAGAGCCGCCGGAGGGGCTCCGGGCAGCCCGGCGTGAGCGGGCGGGACGGCCCGGGGCGGCATAGCCTGCACTCATGAGTGCCTGCGAAGACCTCGCTCTGGCCCCTCAGGACATCGAGCCCCGCCCGCCCGCCGACGGTTGCGCCGACTGCCTCGCGCAGGGCCGTCGGGACTGGGTGCACCTGCGGATCTGCCTGGACTGCGGCCACGTCGGATGCTGCGACTTCTCGCCGCAGCGGCACGCGACCGCGCACTTCCACAACTCCTCGCACCCGGTGATCCGCTCGTACGAGCCGGGGGAGGACTGGCGCTGGTGCTTCGTCCACGAGGTCATGGGCTGAGGGCGGTCACGGACCGGGGCGGACGGTCACGGGCCGAAGCGGGCGGTACGGGCCGAGGTGGACGCCGGCACCCGCTCTCCCCGGTGGCAGGGGAGTCCAACCCGGATAAAATCCGGACATAACGTTCGTGCGGCCCCTCCGGCCGACAGTCGTCCGGTCGGTGACCGCCGAAGGGAGGCCGACGATGACCAAGCGAACACCGGGCAGCACCGCCCAGCTCCGTCAGGGCACCCAGGAACTGCTGGAACGCCGCGGCATGGCGAGCCCGCCCAGCCGGATCGCGCCGAAGGTGCGCACCGGCGCGACGTCCTCCTCCGGCGCCGGGTACGGCGGCGAGGCGTTCCGGCACGGCGGACGCGACGCGCCGACCGCCTCCGCGCCCGCCGCTCCGGCGATGCACGCCGAGCTCAAGGGCCACCGGCACCGCGGCGCGGAGAAGCACTCCGCCCACTGAGCCGCGTCCTGCGCGCGGTCGCGCCGGGGGCGGGCACCGGACCGACGGGGCCCGCCCCTGACGCATGATCAGGGTCGCTCTCGGGGCGTTCTCCGGGGCGCCGCGGGGGACTTCCCGGATGCCGCGGCCGGTCGTCCTCCCGAAGACTCTCTCCCGTCCGAGCCGTCGCCGGGCCGTCGCCGATCCGTCGTTGGAGAGAAGTCGCATGAACACCCGTACGCGCACCAGCCGTTGGTCCACCCTCGTGGCGGCCGGTGCGCTGCTCGCCGCCGTCACGGTCGGTGCCGCGGCCCCGGCCCTGGCCGCCGACGCTTCCCCGGCCGTGTCGGCCTCCCCGGCCGGCGCGGCGGTCCGGCCCGGGCCGCTGGACCGGGAGGCGCTCGCGAAGACGCTCGACGCCCTGCCCGCCGACGTCACCGGTGCGCTGGTCCGGGTCGGCGGCCCGGGTGCGCGGTGGCGCGGCACCTCGGGCGAGGACGTCCCGGCGAACGCCCGGTTCCGGATCGGCAGCATCTCCAAGGTGTTCACGTCGACGGTGATGCTCCAGCTCGTCGCCGAGGGCCGGGCCGACCTGGACGGCACCGTCCAGCACTACCTGCCCGGGCTGCTGCCGGCCGGCTACCCGCCGGTCACCGTACGCCAGTTGCTCAATCACACCAGCGGTCTGCCCGGGGGCGGCGGGATGACCGCCGGGGACGGCAGCACGGCGTGGTTCGCCGCGCACCGGACGCAGTACTTCAGCCCCGAGCAGGTCGTCGCCGACATGCTCACCCAGCCGATGAACTTCGCGCCCGGCACCGCCCAGCAGTACAACGGCAACAACTACTTCGTCGCCGCGATGGTGATCGAGAAGGTCAGCGGCGACACCTTCACCGACCAGGTGCGCAAGCGCATCACCGGCCCGCTCGGCCTGCACACCACCTACGTCCCGGACGCCGACGACCTGACCATCCGCGGCCCGCACGCCTCCGGCTACGTGGACGTCCGCGCCGCCGACGGCAGCACCGACCGGGTGGACGTCACCGAGCAGAGCCCGTACCCGTGGGCCGAGGGCGGCATGATCTCCTCCGCCGCCGACCTGGAGCGCTTCTTCGACGCGCTCTACCGCGGCCGGCTGCTGCCGCCCGCCCAGCAGGCCGAGGTGTTCACCGTCCCGGACCTGCCGAACAGCCACAACAAGAACTGCGAGATCGGCCCGACCGCCGGCCACGCCTGCTACAGCACCGCCGGCCTGCTGCGCACCGTCCTGCCGAACGGCACCGAGGTCTGGGGCAAGAACGGCGCCCGCCCCGGCTACAGCAGCGGGGTGTTCGCCACCCGCGACCTCTCCCGCACCGTGGTCGTCGGGCTCAACCCGACCGGCATCTCGGGCGAGGAGTTCCCCACCCTGTGGAAGCTGGTGACCACCGGCTTCGGCTCCGGTCAGGTGTACGGGCAGCGGTGACGTCCCGCGGGCGGGCGGTTGTCGGTGCCCTGCGCTAGGTTCGTCCCGTCCGGCAGCGCAGGACGGGCCGGCGCAGGCCGGGACAGTGCAGGCCTGCGCAGGACAGGACGGCGCAGGACAGCACGACGCAGGACAGGGCACGGCGGAACGACGGGGGCGCACCATGACCGACGCGATCACGGAGGAGCCGGTCGAGCTCCAGCTGGAGCGGTACCGGACCGAACTCACCGGCTACTGCTACCGGATGCTCGGCTCGGTCTTCGAGGCCGAGGACGCGGTGCAGGAGACGATGGTCCGCGCCTGGCGCGGACACCGGGGCTTCGAGGGCCGGTCCGCGCTGCGCTCCTGGCTGTACCGGATCGCCACCAACGTCTGCCTGGACGCGCTGAACGGCCGCAACGGCCGGGCCCGTCCGATGGACCTGGCAGGTCCGGTCACGGTGGCCACGGCGCACGGCACCCAACTGCCCGAGGTCACGTGGATCGGCCCCGCCCCGGACGGCCGGGTGCTGCCCGAGACGGGGGACCCGGCCGAGGTGGCTGCCCAGCGCGAGTCGGTGAAACTCGCCTTCGTCGCCGTGCTCCAGCGGCTCGCGCCCCGGCAGCGGGCGGTGCTGATCCTGCGCGAGGTGCTCGGCTGGAAGGCCGCCGAGGCCGCCGAACTCCTCGGCGTCACGGTGGCCTCGGTCAACAGCGCGCTGCAGCGGGCCCGCGCGGTGCTGGCCGCGGACGCGTCGGCCGCCCGGCCGGCCCCCGCCCTGGACGAGGACCACCGCGCGCTGCTGGACCGCTACGTCCGCGCCTTCGAGGCGTACGACATGGACGGCCTCGCCGCGCTGCTGCACGAGGACGTCACCCTCAACATGCCGCCGTTCTCGATGTGGCTGCAGGGGCAGGAGGAGATCCGGGCCTGGATGCTGGGCCCGGGCCACGGCTGCCGCGGCTCGCGGCTGCTCCCGGTGACGGCCAACGGCGGGCCGGCCTTCGCCCAGTACCGGCCGAGCCCGGAGGGCGGGCACGAGCCGTGGGCGCTGATCGTGCCGGAGGTGTCAGCGGGCCGGATCACCGGGTTCACCAACTTCCTCGACACCGATGTGCTCTTCCCGCTGTTCGGCCTGCCGCCCCGGCTGGACGCCGGGCAGCCCGAGTAGGCGTGGAGGTTCGGCGACTTCGGGGAGTTCGGCGAGTTCGAGGAGTTCGGGCGGTTCGGGTGGGCCCGGCAGCAGTGCCGCGAGCCCGCTGAACGCGAGCAGTTCGCGCAGCGGGCCGCTCGCGTTCAGCAGGACCACGCCCACCCCGTGCCGGGCGGCGGCGAGCCGCAGCCGGGCGAGCGCGTCGACGACGGTCAGGTCGGGCGCGGTCAGTGCGCCCAGGTCGCAGCTCAGGACGGGCGCGCCCGAAAGGCTTCGCGGGGTGGCCCCGTTGGTGGTGTTCGCGGTGGTGTTCGCGGTGCTCTCCATGCGGGTTGGACCGTCGCGGCGGCACCGACTCATCGGTCCGGCGTGGATCGCGGTGGCAGAGTGGGCCCGTCGCACCCACCCGACCCAGGAGGAGCACCATGACGGCTGAGCCCTTGAAGCCCCGCGAGGAATGGCTGGCCTCGCTGCCCCGGATCTACGCGGCGGCGGGCGGCCTGCTGCGGGACGAGTCCGGCCGGATCCTGATCGTGAAGGCCGGGTACCGCGAGCACTGGCAGTTCCCCGGCGGCACGATCGACCTCGGTGAGGGCCCGGTCGAGTGCGCGAAGCGGGAGTTGGAGGAGGAGACCGGCATCGTCCGGGAGACCGGTGCGCTGCTGGCCATCTCCTGGACCCACCCCTCGGGCGAACTCGACCACCCCGCCGAGCACCTGATGTTCGACTTCGGCACCGTCCCGGACGGCACCCCCGTGACCGTCCCGGCCGGTGAGCTCGACGACCACCGCTGGGCGCCCGTCGAGGAGGCGCTCGAACTCCTCGGCCCGGCCCGTTCGGCCCGGCTGCGGGCGGCGCTGGAGGCGGCCGAGGACGGCCGGGTGCGGATCGTCACCACCCACATCTCCGGCTTTTAGGGCGCGCCTGTCAGACGCGCCTCAGCGACGAGTGCCGCGCCCCGGACGGTGGTTCCGCCCGGAGCGCGGCGTCGGGTCCTCAACCCTGCTGCTCGGACTCGGCGTTCCGGGCGGCGATGATGGCGGCGATGGCCTCCGAGACGAAGGTCTCCGCCTCGGCCTTGTCCACCTTCAGGCCGGTGAGGATGCCCTGGCCGTTCTCCTGCTCCAGCAGGGCGAGCAGGATGTGCTCGGTGCCGACGTAGTTGTGCCCGAGCTTGAGCGCCTCGCGGAAGGTCAGCTCCACCACCTTCTTGCACCGGGCGTCGTACGGGATCAGCGCGGGCAGCTCGTCGACGGAGTCCGGCAGTACGGCGGTGGCCGCCGCGCGCAGGGCCTCCGGGGCGACGCCCTGGGCGGCGAGTGCCTTCACCCCGATGCCCCCGGGCTGGGCGAGCAGGCCGAGCAGCAGGTGCTCGGTGGTGATCTCGGCGTTGCCGGCCTTCCGGGCCTCCTCCTGGGAGGCCACCATGACCTTCCGGGCGCGCGGGGTGAACCGGCTGAAACCCTGGCTGGGGTCGAGGTCGTTCGGGGTGGCCGGGTCCTTGGGGACGAAGCGCTTCTGGGCGGCCTGCTTGCTGACGCCCATGCTGCGGCCGATGTCGGTCCAGGAGGCGCCGGAGCGGCGGGCCTGGTCGACGAAGTGGCCGATCAGGTGGTCGGCGAGGTCTCCGAGGTGGTCGGCGGCAATGACCGCGTCGGAGAGCTGGTCGAGCGCGTCGGGGTGGACCTTCTTGATCGCGGCGATCAGGTCGTCGAGGCGCAGCGGAGTGGTGTTGGGAACAACGGGATTCTCCATGCGTCAACCGTAGGTTGTCGACCCGAGGGCCGTCAACCATCGGTTGACGATTGTCGTGGGGAGTCGGAGGGGGTGTTCCGTCCCCGCCGGGAGGGCCGCCCTACCCGGCGGGCAGCAGCCGGCCGCGGACGGCGGCGATCAGGTCGGGGGTGACGCCCGCCGCGAGCAGGTAGCCGGCCGGGTCGAGCCCGTCGAGCGCGGTCGCAAGGGCGGCCTCGGCGGTGGTCCCGGCCTCGGCGAGCACCGCGTCGATCCGGCGGTACGGGTCCGGCAGGCCCAGCATTCCGTACAGCGGGCGGACGTTGGGGCCGCTCAGCAGGTAGTCCTCGGCGATCGCGGCCCGGTCGACCCCGGCCAGGGCGACCAGCAGCAGGGCGGCGAGGCCGGTGCGGTCACGGCCGGCGCCGCAGTGCACGACCACGCCGCCGGGGCGGGCGCCGGCGATCGCGGCGATCAGCGCGGCGGCGGCGTGCGGGCAGTGGTCCAGGTACGGGCGGAGCGCGAGCGGGGTGCCGTCCAGTCGGCCGTGGGCCTCCCACCAGGCCGGGCCGGCGAGTTCGTCCAGCGGGACCCGGATCAGGTCGATGCCGTCGGGGAGCGGGAGGAGCGGCTTGTACTCCTCGACGTCGCGCAGGTCGACCACGGTGCGGACACCGTGGTCGAGGAGGGCGTCCCAGCCCTCGGCGGTGAGGCGGTCCAGGTTGTCCGCCCGGACTATCGCGCCGCGGGCGGTGAGCCGGCCGGAGGCGGTGGGCAGCCCGCCCAGGTCGCGGACGTTCAGGCAGCCGTCCCAGACGAGGGTGCGGTCCTCGGTGGTGGTCGGCGCGTCCGTGGTCCCGTTCATGGGGCTCCCCGTTTCCTCGTCGGGGGTCCCGTTACCCCCTCGTTATGTAAGGACTCCCGGGAGATCCGTATGGTTCCTGGCCGTTCGAGTGCCGGGAACCGGGCGTTCAGATGCCGTCCGGGCTCATCCGGGGTGGTGCGGGGCGGTGCGCGGGTGGTGCGGGGTGGTGCGGGGCGGTGCGGCCGGGCGGTGCTCAGGCGGCGGTCGGGGCCCCGGCCTCGACGGTGACCAGCTTCTCCATCGGGTCGGCGGCGATGTGGCCGAGCACCGAGCCGGCCACGATCGCGGCGATCAGGAACACGGTGGACAGCCAGGCCATGGTCGACACCGGCAGGGTGAAGGCGCCGACCACCCGGGCCGCGCACTCGGTCAGCAGCGCGGTGCCCCAGATGCCCGAGAACACCCGCTCGTGGCGGCGGAAGGAGCGCGACCCGGCCGCCAGGCCCCCGGCCAGCCGCTCCCAGGCGGCGGCGCGGTCCCGCTTGCCCTTGGTGAGGAAGGGCATCAGCATCGGGCTCATCACCGGCCGGCCGATCAGCGCGGAGACCAGGATCGCGAGGGCCACGGTGCCGCTCAGGCCGCCGTCCTTGGCGATCATCATCCGGGCGTCGCCGGTGACGAAGGTCAGCGCCAGGCCTGCCAGGTTGACGGTCAGCATCAGCGCGGCCCACAGGTTGAGCCGGCGCTCGCGCAGCAGGCCGAGGACGGTCCGGGCGGCCGGGAAGGCGCTGGACCAGGCCAGTGCGGCGAACTCGCTCAGACCGCAGGCCGAGTGCAGCAGGTAGTAGCCGGCCAGCGGGGCGGCCACGTCGAGGGCGAGCGGGCGGAGGCCGGAGACCAGCGGGTTGGGGGCCTCGGCGTGCGCGGCGCCGTCGGCGGCGGCCGGCGCGGGAACGGTGACGGGCGCGGTGACGGGCGCGGCGACGGTGGCGGTGACGGCGGCGGCGCTGACGGTCTGGCTCACGGTGGGTTCCTCCCCGGCTGGTGGCCGCGGGCTGCTGCCCGCGTCGTGCCTCCAGTCTTTCCGTCCGACCCTCCGTCAGAGCAGTGCCGTCCGTTGCGGGATCCGCGTGACAGTTGTCATGGTGCGCACCGTGACACCGCCTCCGACCTGCGAATTCCCTAGTCCCCGTCGGGGAAGGTCCACAGTGCACGTCCCAGGGTGTCGAGGCAGCGGACGGTGCCGAAGCGCTCGTCGCCGGCGGACAGGAAGCCGTCCGCGACCCCGACCAGGACGATCCGGGCGACGGCGTCGCCCCGGGTCCAGGCGCCGGTCAGCTCCAGCGCCTTGTCGGCCAGCTCGGCGCGCTGCACCCGGGCCACCGCGGCGGTCAGCAGCGCGGCGTTGACGTCCGCCAGCTCGGCGGGGGAGAGGTAGGTCTCGCCGGTGGGCGCACGGTCGGACTCGGCCCGGCGCCGCAGCTCCGGCAGGCCGTAGTGGCGGACGGCGGCGACGGCGTCGTCCAGCGGGAGCTGCCAGCGCCGCCCGGGCAGCACCTCCCACCAGACGTCCTCGCCGACCGGCAGCACCTCGCCGATCCGGGCCCGCCAGATCTCGACGTCGTGGCGGACCCGCGGGTCGGGCCGGTGGCCGGGCAGCCCGGCGACGGCCCAGTCGGTGCGGCGGACCAGGCTGAGGCCGAAGGTGAACGGCACCCGGTCGGCGGCCGGGCGCTCGACCAGGCCGACCAGCACCCAGTGGGTGTCGTCCGGCAGGCTGAAGGTCCGGCGCCACCCGGTGAGGCCCAGGGCGCGCAGCGCGGGGGCGAGGTGTTCGCGCAGCCCCCTGGCGTGGAGCTCGTGGGCGGTCGTCATCGCTGGTCCTCGTCGGTCGTGCCGCCCGGTGGGGTCGGGCGCGTTCTCGGTGGCCCGCCGGTGGCCGCGGCGCAGCCCGGCACGTCGGCACGGTCGGCTCGGTGGTGCGGGCGGGGTCGGCGGGGGCGTGGGGCCGACGGCGAGGTGCGCGGTCGGGCGGCCGGGCGGGCCGGTGCCGCCCCGGTCTCCGGGCGCGCGGCGGCGGCCCCGACTGATTCGTCTACGGACAACGTAGGCGGGGCAGGCCGCTCGGGGCTGCGGGCGAACGACAGCAATGCGCGGGACCTTGGCCCCGGGTGGGCCGGTCCCTTCGGCCGGATCCGACCTGGTCCCCCGAATGGCGCATCATGTGGCGGGTGCAGAGTGCAGAGCGCCCCGGAGCGGGCACCGGCAGCCACGTCGGCCGGTCCGGACCAGTACCGACCACCGGCCCACCACCGGGGCCGGCCGCCGCTCCCGCCGATCTGAGCGAGGCGGTGCTCGCCGCGCAGGGCGGGGACGAGGAGGCGTTCCGGCTGCTGTTCCGGACCGTCCAGCCGGGCCTGCTGCGGTACCTGCGGGTGCTGGTCGGCGGCCGGCCGGAGGACATGCAGGACGCAGAGGACATCGCCTCGGAGACCTGGTTGCAGATCGCCCGCGACCTGCGCGGCTTCTCCGGCGACGGGGACGGCTTCCGCGGCTGGGCCGCCACCATCGCCCGCCACCGGGCGCTGGACCACCTGCGGTCCCGCCGCCGCCGTCCGGTCGCGGACCTGCCCTTCGAGTACCTCGTCGAACTGGCGGCCGGGGACGACACCGCCCGCGCCGCGCTGACCACGGTCGGCACCGCCGACGCGCTGGCACTGATCTCCAGACTGCCGCGCGACCAGGCCGAGGCGGTGCTGCTGCGGGTGGTCATGGAGCTGGACGCGGAGAGCGCCGCCCAGGTGCTGGGCAAGCGGGCCGGCAGCGTCCGGATGGCCGCCCACCGGGGGCTGCGGCGGCTGGCCAAGCTGCTGGAGCAGCCCTTCGCCGCGGGCGTCGGGATCCCGGCCGCGCGTCCGGCCGACGCTTCGGGCGGACCCCGGAACGGCGCGACGGGCGGTGCACCGGGCAGCGCACCGGCCGGGGCTGCGAGCGGTCCGACCGCCGCCGGAGGGAGCGCGGGCAAGGCCTCCGGGCAACCCGCGGGGAAACCCGCGAAAAAAAGTTCTCCGCAGGGTGTGACAGAACACCGGGCCGCGACGCTGAAGGACATGAGATGAGCACCAACCGATCCCGTCGGATCGACCGTGATGCCGCCGAGCAGCTGCTCGGCGGTGCCGTGGCCGCCCCGTCGGCCGGGCAGGACGCCTCGCTCACCGGACCGGACGGTGGTCCCGGGCAGCTCGCCCGGGTGCTCGCCGCGGCCGCCGCTCCCGCGACGGCCGGCGAACTGGCCGGGGAGGAGGCCGCCCTGGCCGCGTTCCGGGAGGCGAGTCTCACGCCCGACCCCGTAGTGACCCCAATCCGGAGACGATCGATGGCAACCGCCGCGCTGGCCAGGGCCTTCAGCACGAAGGCCGCTGCCGCCGTGCTCGGAGCCACCGCGCTGTGCGGGGTCGCGGTCGCGGCCGGCACCGGGAACCTGTCGTCGCTGGGCGGCGGCCCCTCCGAGCCCGAGCGCCCGCTCGCGGCCCAGGGCGGCGCCATCGGCACCTCGCCGGGCGCGCCGGGCCACGGCTCGGCCGCGGCCGGCGTCCCGTTCGCCCCGGCGTCCGGCTCCGCCCGGCCGTCCGACGGTGCCTCCACCGGTCCGCGGACGGCTCCCCCGACCGGCACCGCGACCCCCGGCACCCCGTCGGCCGAGGGTCGCGGCGACCGCTCGACCGTCCCGCCCGCGTTGCTCGGCCTCTGCCGCGGCTTCGCCGACCGTACGGCCAAGGGCGAGCGCCCGGGCCGACTGGTCACCGAACCGCTCTACGGCCCGCTGGTGACGGCGGCCGAGGGCGCGGACCGGGTGGCGGACTACTGCGCCGAGGCCATCGGCGAGGCGGACGACGACCACCAGGGCACCACCGCCAAGCCGCGCGACCCCGCCCACACCGGCGCCACGTCCGGCACCTCTTCCGGCACCGGGTCCGGCAAGGGGAACACCGACGGCGGCAAGAGCGGCGGCGGCAACGGCGGCGGCGAGGACATCGGCGGCAGCGGCACCCGGCCCGGCAAGACCGGAACGACGGTGCCGACCCTGCCCGCGGCGCCCACCGTGCCGGAGGTCCGGCCGAGCAAACCCGACCGCTCCGGGAACGAACAGTCATCCGTGAGGTGACCCCCAGGACTCCGGGTGGGCGGCGAGCGACTCCCCCCGGGCTCACCGCCCACCCGGAACAGCACCACCCGCACCACCGGTAGTACCCGCACCACCCGCGGTATCGCGGGAAGGTGCGGCAGCAGTACCACCCGAAGACCCCGGGTGGCCGGTCGGCTCCCCCGTGCCGGCCGTCCACCCGGCCGGCCCCGGCCGGACCGGCAGGCGCCACCCCGGAAGCGCCGCCGGCCCGGCCGGCCCGGAAACGTGCGGCCCGCCCTCCCGCAGTCAGGGCGGGCCGCACCCCCGCGCCGGCGGCCGGGGGACCGCTGCCCGGTCCCCCGACCGCCACCCTCCGCCCCCGGCCGGGGCGCACGGCCGTACGGCTATCGTGCACGGGTGCACGAGGCGGCCCGGGACCCCGGGCACGGCACGTGAGGGGAGCTCCAGGTGATCGGACGGGCGCTGAACGGGCGTTACGAACTCGTCGAGATGCTCGGCGTCGGCGGCATGGCCACCGTCTGGCGCGGCGTGGACCGGGTCCTGGGTCGTCAGGTGGCGGTGAAGGTCCTCAACGGCGGCCTCGCCGACGACCCCCGCTTCGCCGAGCGCTTCAGCCGGGAGGCCCAGCACGCGGCCATGCTGGTGCACCCGAGGATCGCCATGGTCTTCGACTCGGGCGTGGACCAGGGCACCCCGTTCATCGTCATGGAGCTGATCAACGGCCGTTCGCTGGCCGCCGTGCTGGCCCAGCAGCCGAACCTGCCGGTGGAACGCGCGGTCGGCATCGCGGCGGCGGTCTGCGAGGCGCTGGCGGTCGCGCACGCGGCCGGGCTGGTGCACCGGGACATCAAGCCCGGAAACATCATGATCACCGACGACGGCGGGGTGAAGGTCGTCGACTTCGGCATCGCCAGGGCCGGCTCCTCCAGCAACCTGACCCAGACCGCGAGCGTGCTCGGCACGGCCGCCTACCTCTCGCCCGAGCAGGCCACCGCCTCCGCGCTGGACGGCCGGACCGACCTGTACGCGGTCGGCTGCGTACTGACCGAGATGCTCACCGGCGCGACCCCGTTCACCGCGGAGACCCCGGTGGCGATCGCCTTCAAGCACGTCAGCGAGCAGCCGCTGCCGCCGTCCGCGCGGCGTCCCGGCCTGCCGCCCGCGCTGGACGCGGCGGCGCTGCGCCTGCTCGCCAAGGACCCGGCCGGCCGCCCGGCCGACGCCTCCGCCGCCCGGGCCGAACTGCTGGCCACCGTGCCGGGCCTGGTCGTCGGCGATCCGACCGCCGAGCTGCTCGCGACCAACGCTCCCAACGCGATGGCGGCGACCGGCGCGCCCACCGGGGCCGCCACCCAGCTGCTCCCGCCGGTGTCCGTTCCGCCGAACCAGCAGCACACCACCCTCCTCCCGCCGCAGCTCCCGGCAGCCGCCACCTCGGTGATGGCGCCGGTCCCGGTCGGCCCACCGGCCCCCGGCCCCACCCCGGCCGCCCCGGCCCGCGCCGGCCGCCGCCGCAAGCCGCTGGTGCTCGGCGCGCTGGGCGTGGCGGGCCTGGCCGGCGTCACCGCCCTGGCCCTGACCGCCTTCGACGAGCCGGCCGGCAACGCCGCCGCGAAGCCCACCGCGGCCACCGCGCCCACCACCCCGGCCGCGACGCCCACCCGGCCCCCCGCCTCCGCCGCCCCCACCACCCCGGCGCCCGCCCCGACCACCGCCGCGCCGACCCAGGCCGTCCCGCGCAACCAGCCGGCCGCGCTGCAGCTCCAGTCCTTCCGCCAGGCGGTGGCCCAGGCCCAGGTCGGCAAGGACCGGGACAAGCAGCTGGAGCTGCTGAAGATCCTCGACACCGCCGCCGCACAGCTCAACGGGGGCGATCCGGACGCCGCCGCGCAGGACCTCAAGGGGGCCCAGAAGGTGGTCCGCGACATGGCGAAGAAGCACGCCATCGATCCGCTGACCAACGCCAACTGGAACGCCCGCCTCTCGGCGCTGTTCTCCACCCTGCACACCGCCGCCGACCTCCAGGACGACTGACACGACGGCTGAGGCGCCGGCGCGGGCCACGACGGCCGCCGTCGGCACCCGCCGTCGCTGGCCGACGGCGTCGTCGTCCACAGGCTGTGGATGACGCCGGGGGCCGGGCGAGGGTTCAGTCCCGGTGCCGGACGCGCTGCGCCACGGTGCTGCGGACCGCCTGGGAGGCCGTCCCGGCGGCCGCCGCGAGGAACACGAAGTTGTACCCGATCTGCAGGACCACCACGAGCCGTGCCGCCTGCCCGGTCGGGGTGATGTCCCCGTACCCGACCGTCGCCATCGTCACGACCGTGAAGTACAGCGCGTCCAGCCGCGTCTCCAGCCCGGCGAACTCCGGCTTGTGGGCGCCCAGCGCGTAGTAGGTCGCGGCGAAGATGGTCATCGCCAGGGCGATCAGGAACACCAGCCAGACCACCGGCCGCTTCGCCGTCCCCCGCAGCACCCCGACGATCTTGGCCAGCATCAGCCAGCTCAGCGCGACCAGCGCTCCCACGAAGGCCGACCAGCTCAGGAGCGGCCGCCGGTCGCCGAACCACCCCAGCGGCAGCGTGAAGTACGCGACCATCAGCAGCGCGAACGCTCCCAGCAGCCAGCACCAGGCCCTCAGGTCGGCGGGCGGCGGCGGATTCTCGGACATCCCGCCCAGCCTCGGCCGGGCCCGCCCCGGACGCCCGTCGGACTGCGCCGCCCGGACGAACCGGACCGGAGCCGGGCGCCGCCGCCCCGCCGCTCAGCCGGACCGTCCCTCAGCCGGACCGTCCCTCAGCCGGACCGTCCCTCAGCCGGACCGGGCCGGCCGCCCGGGCTCGTCCAGCAGCTCCAGCACGGCCAGCACGCCGACCAGCGCCAACGCCAGACAGAGCGTCACCAGCACCGTCGGGTGGCTCCACAGCACGAAGGCCAGGGCCGCGCCCGCGACCGCCGTCCAGCCCAGCGCGGCCTTCCACCGGTGGACGAACCGGCCGACCGGCCCGAGCCGCAGCCCGGCCCGGGCGGCCACCCGCCGGACCGCGCCCAGCCCGGCGCGCCAGCCGCCCCGGACGGTGCGCGCCCCCCGACCGCCGCCGCCGATCCAGGCGCCGAGCGCCACCAGCAGGCCGAGCGTGACCACGACCCGGACGGCCGAGCGCAGGTACCGCACCAGCGTGTCGTACACCGCCTGGGCGGCCGCCTGGTCCAGGTCGGCGGGGAGCCGGTCCAGGTAGAGCGCCCGGAACGCGCTCAGCCCGATGCCCAGCAGCAGCGCCCCGCCCGCCATGCCCAGCGCGGCCGCCACCACCGCCCGGCGCCGCCGCACCGCGAGCAGCACCCCGCCGAGCGCGCACGCCCCGGCCAGCACCGGGACCCAGAAACCGGCCAGGTCCAGGACGCGCAGTGCGGTGCGGACCTTGGGGACGGCGTCGGAGCGCACCAGCGGGTACGCGGTGTGGATCTCCGGGAGGTGCTCGACGAACGGGAGCCGGTCCGCCAGGGAGGATTTCACCCGGGCGATCACCGGGGCGAGGTCGAGCACCACGGTGTCGTCGTGGACCTCGACCGCGCCGCCTCCCTGCCCGGTCACCAGCTTCTCGACGGCGGCGTGCGCGTCCCGGTTGACGTCGGTCCAGAGGGTGACGAAGGCGTCGCTGTCCACCACCCGCTCGACCTCGGTGCGGACGAAGCCGGCGAGCCCGTTGTCCAGGGCCTGGCCGATGCCGTTCAGCAGGGCGCCGAGCTTGGGGCGGTCGTCCGGGGCGACGCCGTCGAGCAGCGAGTCGACGGAGATCCGCTTCATGATCTCGTCGGTCACCCGGGCGCTGACGGCCGCCTTGATCCGCGGGTCCCGGGCGAGCGGGGCCATCGTGGCGAGGTAGCGGTCGGTGTCGCTGATCTCGGACCTCGCCCAGAGGGCCAGGGCGCTCAGCGGGGTCAGCACGCAGGCCAGCAGGATCAGCAGGACGGCGAAGGCGGAGCGCACCCGGTGCCGCGGCGGCCGGACCGGCGGGGCGGCCGCCAACTGTTCGGCGAGCCGCGCCTCCTGGGCCTCGACGGCACCCAGCCGGGCCCGCAGCTCGGCCAGTTCGTCGGCCGGACCGTCGAGACGTCCGTCGGCCTGTTCGCCGACCGGTCCGACGGCGCGGTCGCCGGCCGGTCCGTCGCGGGGCTCGTCGGTCGGCATGCCGCGACTCCGTTCCTCCGGTGGGTGCGTACCAGGAGATACCGGATCAGATCGGACGGCCAGCCGGAGGTTCCGGTGGAGCGAACCCCGGAACAGCGGAAAGCCCCCGGTGGGATCACCAGGGGCTTTCCGGAGAAAGGGGGAGACTCAGGCGGTCGTCTCGGGCCGCGCCGTCTCGGTGGCCTTGGTCACGTTGGTCGGCGTGACGGCCGGACGGTCCGCGCTCTGCTGGGGAGCGGCGGTGCTCTGCGCCGTGCCGGCGTCCGCCGGGGTCTCGTCCTCGCGCATGGCCTTCGTCTCGGCCTTCAGGATGCGCATCGACTTGCCCAGGCCACGGGCCATCTCCGGCAGCTTCTTCGAACCGAACAGCAGGATTACGACCGCCAGCACCACGAAGATGTGCCAGGGCTCAAGACCGTTCCGCAGCATCCCTGGCCACCGGTCCCTTCTTGTCAGGAGTCATGGCGAGCGCTATCGCCCGTGCTGGCCAGTATGCCTGGCCCTCACGGCGAACGGATACACCGCCCGGGAAACGCTGGCCAAAAACCAGGTGCCGTTCGAGCGGATCGCGAGAATCGGGGGCGGCCGCGGGGCCCTGGGCGCGGGTGGACGGTCAGCCCGCGCGCCGGGCCAGCAGGTAGCCGCGGCGGGTGGGGGCCTCCTCGGGCAGGCCCGCCCGCTCCATCCGCACCTCGACGGTGAACCCGGCCCCGGCGAGGTGCCCGGCGACGGTGTCGGTCGCCAGGAAGTGGAAGTCGACGTCCACCCGGTGGCCCCACCACTCCTCCATCCGCCGCACCTCGTCGCCCAGGTGGAAGGAGACCAGCAGCACCCCGCCGGGCCGCAGCACCCGCCGTACCTCGGCGAAGGCCGGCGCCAGCTCGTCCGGCTCCAGGTGGATCACCGAGTACAGCGCCACGGCGGCCGCGAACTCGCCGTCGGCGGCGGGCAGCGCCAGCAGGTCGCCGGTGCGGAAGGTGGCCTCCGGCTGCTCGCGCCGGGCCAGTTCGACCATCCGCGGCGAGAGGTCCACCCCCACCACCTCGGCCCCGTGCCCGGCGAGCCAGCCCGCCACGTGCCCGGGGCCGCAGCCGAGGTCGGCCACCACCCCGCCGGCGGCCTCCTCCACGACCACCCCCAGCAGGGCCCGGTCGACCGCCTTGTGCGCCAGCTCGCCGCCGATCCGCCCCAGGTACTCCTCCGCCACCGTGTCGTAACTGCCGCGCACCCGCGTCCGATCAGCACCCATGACCCCACCCTGGCACGGCGGTTCGCCCGGGCGTGGCCGATTTCCGGGGCCAGGCCGGGTCCGGCCGCGGTCCGGCCGCCGTCCGGCCGACGCACGGCTGCCTGAAGACGGCGGAGAGCCCCCGCCCTGGGATGGGCGGGGGCTCTCGATGACTCGCGTGGATCGGGCCGGGTGGATCGGGCCCTGTGGATCGGGCCGGGGTCGGTCAGACCGTGGCGGGCTCGGGCTCGGTGGCCTCGGCCGGGGCGGCGGCCGGGAGGTGGCGCATCAGGCGGTAGGCCAGCAGCGCGGCGCCGAGGGCGAGGACCCCGCCGACGCCGGCGGCGACGTGCAGGCCGTCGGTGAAGGCGGTCCGGGCGGTCTCCAGCAGGTCGGCGCCGATCCGGCCGGGCAGCTGGGCGGCGACGGTGGCCGCGCCGCCGAGGGTGTCCTGGGCGGTCCGGGCGGCCTCGCCGCCGACGCCCGCCGGGAGGGCGCCGTCCAGCTGGTGGCGGTAGACCGCGGCGCCGGCCGCGCCGAGCAGGGCGATGCCGAGCGAGCTGCCGAGCTCGACCGCGGTCTCGGAGATGGCGGAGGCGGCGCCGGCCTGCTCGACCGGGGCGGCGGAGACGACCATCTCGGCGGTCATCGTCATGGTGCCGACGGTGCCGGCGGCGAGCACGCCCGCCGCGGTGAGGATGAGCGCCAGCGGGGAGTGCGCGCCGACCTGCGTCATCATCGCGAAGCCCGCCGCACCGATCAGGAAGCCGCCGCCCATCAGCACTGCCGGGCGGACCTTGCCGGCCAGCGCCGAGCTGATCCCGACCGCCGCGCCGACGCCCACACTCGGCACCAGCGACCAGAGCGAGGCGGTCAGCGGGCTCATGCCCTTGACCAGCTGGAGGTACTGCGAGGTGAAGAGGGAGAAGCCCATCATCGCGAACATCGCGATGGTGTTGACGCTGATCGCACCGCTGAAGGTGCGGATCCGGAACAGGCTGAGGTCGAGCAGCGGGTTCGCGGCGGTGCGCTGGCGCCACACGAAGGCGGCGGCGAGCAGCAGACCGGCCGCGAGGGCGAGCGCGGGCAGCGGGCTCCAGCCCTCGACGGCGACGGTCTTGACGCCGTAGACCAGCGGCAGGATCGCGGTGAGCGAGAGTGCGGCGCCGAGCAGGTCGAAGCGGCCGACGCGGGCGGGGGAGCGGTACTCGGGGAGCAGGGCGGGCGCGGCCAGCAGCACCAGGGCCATCACCGGGACGGCGGGCAGGAAGGCCGAGCCCCACCAGAAGTGGTCGAGCAGCAGGCCGCCGGCGACCGGGCCGAGGGTGGCACCGGCGGTGAGCACGCCGCCCCAGGCGCCGAGGGCGACCTGCCGCTGCTTGGGGTCGTGGAACATGTTGCGGATCAGCGCGAGGGTCGAGGGCATCACGGTGGCCCCGGCGGTGCCGAGCAGGGCGCGGGCCGCGATCAGCTGGTTCGCGTCGTGCGACCAGGCGGCCAGCAGCGAGGCGCCGATGAAGCCTGCGGCGCCGATCGTCAGCAGCCGGCGGCGGCCGATCCGGTCGCCGAGCGCACCCATCGTGATGAGCAGTCCGGCCAGCAGGAACGAGTACATGTCCATGATCCACAGCTGCTGGGTGCCGCTGGGCGCCAGCGTGGTGGAGATGAACGGGACGGCGAAGAAGAGCACGCCCATGTCCATGGAGAGGACGAGGGTCGGGAGGAGGAGGACGGCCAGGCCGATCCATTCGCGACGGCCTGCGCGGCCGGTGGTTGCGGTCATGGGGAAGACAGTACGGACGTGTCAGACGCTTGTCTAGTACGTATGTCTAAATCGATCGTGCGAGACATCCGTGCAAGACATTTGTGCAGCCGTTCCGTAGGATCGAGGGCATGGGAAACCGCGAAGACCTGATGGCCGGTGCCAAGCGCTGCCTGTACGAGAAGGGCTACGGGCGCACCACCGCCCGTGACATCGCCACCGCCTCCGGAGTCAGCCTGGCCGCGATCGGCTACCACTTCGGCTCCAAGGACGCGCTGCTCAACGCGGCGATGATCGAGGCGATCGGCGATATGGGGACGGCCCTGGGCGCGGTCGTGGTCGCCGCCAACCAGGTGTCGGACGATCCGGAGGAGCGCTTCGCCGCCGTCTGGGACGGCCTCCGGGACGTCTTCGTCGAGCACCGCGGACTCTGGGCGGCCCAGTTCGAGGCGCTCGCGCAGGCCGCGCACGCCCCCGAACTGGCGCAGGCCTTCGCGGGGGCGCAGAAGGAAGGCCGGCTGGGGCTCGCCGCGCTGTTCCAGGGGCTGCCCGAGGTGGTGGAGACCGAGGAGGAGCTCGCCCGCGGCGCCTTCTACCAGACCCTGCTGGCCGGTTACGCCGCCCAGTGGCTGGCCGCACCCGAACTCGCCCCCAGCGGGGCGGACTTCCTGCGCGGACTGCGGCTGGTCAGCGGCAGCGTGTTGAACTCCGGCTGAGCGACCCGGGTTCGGCCTGACGCCCTGGCCCGGGCGTCAGCCCTGGCCAGGGCGTCAGGTGGTGACGGCAGTCAGCAGCACCACCGAGTCGACGTGCGCCAGCAGCCCGTGCCGCTCCTGCGGGACGGGCTCCAGTCGACCGGCCGGCAGTTCCAGCCGCCGGCCGGCGATGGTCAGCGACACCCGGCCGCGCAGCACCTGGACGCTCCCCGCGGTGGGCGGGTTGTGCTCGTCCAGCGCCGTCCCGGCGGTCAGCGCGATCACGGTCTGCCGTAGGAGGCCGTCGTGCAGCACCAGATGGGCGCTGCGCCCGTGCGGGCTCTCGGCCGCCAGAGCGGCGTGCTCCACGGCGAGCTGTTCGAGATCGGGCATCGCGCCGCCTCCTCACTCCGTCTGCCCAGGGTCGCGGACGCCCCGGCGTCCCGCACCCGGAGCGGCCGGGCGGTCCGAGGTGCAGGCCCCGCCGACTGCCCGCATCGTGGAGGCATGGCGATCAACGAGAGACCCCTCGACGGATTCCAGGTCAACCGCGCGCAGCTGGTCGGCGGCGCGGTGCTCGGCGGCATCGGCGCGGTGCTCGGCGCGACCGGCGCGGTCCTGATGTGCTCGGCGCTGGCCGTGGCCTGCCGCGACTGGCTGCGCAGCCGGGAGACCCCGCCGACCGCGATGGCCCACCGGGCCCTGCACGAGGCGCGGGTGGCGTCCACGGCCGGCTGGCAGGCCTGGCGTTCCGAGCACAGCTCGCCCAACTGAACCCACGGCGGTCCGCGGTGCGCTGGGCGGCAGCGTCGCCGAGCGACCGGCGCGTCGGGCAACGGCGCGTCGGGCAACGGCGCGGCGGGCCGCCATGGGGGTGCGGCCCGACGCGCCGTCGGACTGAACGGCCCTACAGGCCCAGCGACTTGGCGACGATGCTGCGCATGACCTCGCTGGTGCCGCCATAGATCCGGAACACCCGGTTGTCGGTGTAGAGCCGGGCGATCGGGTACTCCAGGATGTAGCCGTAACCGCCGTGCAGCTGAAGGCACTTGTCGATCACGGTGGAGGCGGACTCGGTGCAGAACAGCTTCGCCGCGGCCGCGTCGGCCACGGTCAGCTCGCCGTTCTGGTACAGCTCCAGCGCGCGGTCCACCATGGACTGCTGCGCCACCACCTGGGACTCGCAGTCGGCCAGGGTGAACTTGGTGTTCTGGAACTCGGCGACGGCCTTGCCGAACACCTTGCGGTCCTTGACGTACTGCACCGCGAACCGCACCGCCGCCGCGGACGCCGCGTACGCGCCGACGGCGATCGCCAGCCGCTCCTGCACCAGGTTGTGGGTGAGGTAGGAGAAGGCCCTGCCCTCCTCACCGAGCAGGTTCTCCACCGGCACCCGGACGTCGCTGAACGCCAGCTCGGCGGTGTCCGAGGTGCGCAGGCCGATCTTCTGCAGCTTGCGGCCGACGGTGTAGCCGGGCGAGGTGGTGTCCACACACAGGATGGAGAGGCCGGCCCGGCGGTTGTCCGGGTCGTACGGCGCGGTGCGGCAGACCACCAGGACGAGGTCGGCCAGGACGCCGCCGGTGATGAAGGTCTTGGCGCCGTTCAGGACATAGTGGGTGCCGTCCTCGGAGAGCCGCGCGGTGGTGGTGATGCCCGCCAGGTCGGAGCCGGCGCCCGGCTCGGTCATCGCGATCGCGGTCATGATGTCGCCGGAGACGAAGCCGGGCAGCCAGCGCCGCTTCTGTTCCTCGTTCGCGTACTCCAGCAGGTACGGCAGCACCAGGCCGGTGTGCACGCCGGAGGAGCCGAAGCTCACACCCGCCCGGGCGACCTCCTCGGCGACCACCGCCTGGTACTTGAAGCCGCTCTCGCCCGCGCCGCCGTACTCCTCGGGCACCTCGATGCCGTAGACGCCGAGTTCGCCCAGCTGCCGGTAGAAGTCGCGCGGCGGGTGGCCCTCGGCCTCCCAGCTCTCGTAGACCGGGACGACCTCGTTGGCGATGAAGTCCCGGATGGTCTCCCGGAAGGCCTCGTGGTCCTCGTTGAACACGGTGCGGCGCACGGCGGCGCTCCCTTCGACGGTGCCGGCCGGAGCTGCCGGCGGGGCGGAACGTACCAGGTGATGGCCTCACAAGTTAATCCCGGGTAGCTTCGGCTGTCCAGCGTCGTCCGGCCCGGAGAACGAGGCCGGCGGGAGTCTCAAGTGAATCCTTGCTAGCCTTCGGTCGAAGCCTGGACGGGCCTGGACGGGCCTGGACGGGCCTGGACGGGCCTGGACGGGACCGGACGGGACAGGACCGGACGTGACCGGGGCGGGTGCCCGGCCGGACGGGAGGGAGACGCGTCATGGTGGTCCGACGGCCGCCCGGGCGGCGTGCCCAGATCCTCGCCGTGGCCGCCGACCGCTTCCACCGCAGCGGCTACCACCAGGTCTCGATGACCGAGGTCGCCGCCGGGGTCGGCATCACCGCGCCCGCGCTCTACCGGCACTTCCGCGGCAAGCCCGAACTGCTCGACCGCGCCGTCCGCCTGGGCCTGGACGCCCTCGCCGACGCCCTGCGCGCGGCCGGCACCACCGGGGAGGTCGGTGCCGCCCTGGCCGCCGTCGCGGTCGGCCACCGCCCGCTCGGCACCCTGGTGCAGCGCGACGCCCGGCTGCTGCCGCCGGCCCGGCGGGCCGCGCTGCGCCGCGAACTGCGCGCGGACGTCGCCCTGATGACCGCCGTGCTGCGGGCCGAGCGTCCCGGACTGGCCGCCCCCGACGCCGAGTTGCTCTGCTGGTCGGCGCTCTCGGTCTGCGCGGGGCTGTCCTACCAGTCGGCCGCGCCGCAGCCGCGCCGGGCCGAGGCGCTGCTGCGCGAGCTGGTCGCGGCCGTTCTCGCGGTCCCGCTGGACGGTGCGGCGGCGGCCGGGCCCGCGGCGGCACCCCCGGCCGGGCCGCCGACCGAGGCGCGGCCGCAGGCGCGCCGGGAGGAGCTGCTCGCGGCGGCCGTCCGGCTGTTCCACCAGCGCGGCTTCGACAACGTCAGCACCGACCAACTCGGCGCCGCCGTCGGCATCTCCGGCCCCAGCGTGTACCGGCACTTCGACAGCAAGGCCCACCTGCTCGCCGCCTCGCTGGTGCGCAGCCGCGAGCGGCTGTGGCACGAGGTGGACGGCGCGATCGCGGCCGCCGACGGGCCCGGGGCGGCGCTGGCGGCCGGGCTGGGCGCCTACGTCGGCTTCGCGCTGCGCAACGGCGACTACCTGGGCGCGATGCTCAGCGAGACGGAGCGGCTGGCCCCGCCGGACCGCCGGGCCGCGGTGGACTTCCGGCGGGACTTCCTGCGCACCTGGGTCGTCCTGCTGCGGCAGGTGCGTCCGGAGTACGACGCGGCGACCGCCCGGATCCGGGTGCACGCGCTGTTCGCGCTGGTCAACGACGGGGTGCGGAACCGCCCGCACAGCGCCCGGCCGGACCTCGGGGACTGCCTGCTCCGGCTCGGCCGGGCCGTGCTCGGGGTCTCCTGAGCGGAGCCGGGCGTACGGCGCGGGCCGGGTGCCCGCCCCGTGGTGACGGGACGGGCACCCGGCCCGGTGGCCGCGGCGAGAGACCTAGTACAGGACGTGCGGGTAGTACACCCGGGCGTCGACGTTGCCGTTGCCCTGCAGGGCGCCGACGTTCCCGCCGTTGCCGGTCACGGCGAGGCCGTTGTTCTGGTTGCTCGCGCCCGAACCGGTGGCCGTCTGCTGGGTGTTGACCACGTTTCCGTGGACGTTGCCGATGATGTTGCCGGAGCCGACGTTGCTCACGACGCTCCCGTTGGAGTGGTCGATCGCGCCGGCGCCGTTGTCGGCGTGCGCGGTGGCGGCGCCGAGGCCGACGAGGAGGAACGCCCCGAGGGCGGTGACGGCTGCGGCTGCGCGGATACGGGACACGCTGGTCTCCCTGGACTGAAGTGCGAATGGTGGCGCGGTCGGAGTGGCCGCTCCGGAGCGCCGTTGCCTGACGTCGCCCGCTCAGCATTCACCAGCGGTGGGGACGGACTCCACCGAATGGGTGGCAATTCCTCCGATGGTGGCGCCCCGGTCAATTCGGGGTTGACCGGAGACCGTCATTCCGTCGGGAAGAAAGAAATGGTCGGCAGATTGTCGCACTGGCACACTGAGGACCCATGTCTGAAGGTGCCCCGCCCCAGCCCACCCCCGCCGAGGAGCTGCGGACGACCGAGGTCGACCTCGGCGGCCTGGTGAACGTCCTCGCCACCCACCTCTACTCCACCCCGCTGGTCGCCCTGCGCGAACTCGTCCAGAACGCGCACGACTCGCACACCCGCCGGCTCCTGGAGGACCCGGAGGGCGAGCACCGTCCGCTGATCCGGGTGCGCGCCGACGCCGCCCGGCGGACCGTCGCCATCGAGGACACCGGGGCCGGACTCACCGAACCCGAGATCCACTCCTACCTCGCCACCGTCGGCACCGGCTACACCCGGATGCTGCGCGAACTCACCGGGAACCAGGAGCTGATCGGCGCCTTCGGGCTGGGCTTCCTGTCGGCCTTCTCGATCGCCGACGAGGTCACCGTCACCACCACCTCCCACCGCGAACCGGGGCTCGGCCACCGCTACCGCAGCCGCGGCGGCGAGCAGTACCGGGTCGAGCCGGTGCCCGCCCGGCCCCGCCCCGGCACCGTGGTCGAACTGGCGGTCAAGGCCGAGCACTCGCACCTCGCCGACGAGGACACCCTGCGCGAAGTCCTCGGCCGCTACTGCGTGCTGCTGCCGATCCCGGTCTACGTCGGCGAGGACGAGCAGCCCGTCAACTCCGTCGAGGTGCCCTGGCGGCAGCGAGTGGAGGGCGACCAGCACGCCGCCCGGATGCGCTTCGCCACCGCCTTCGGCCGCCGCTTCGAGCCGCTCACCGCCTTCCCGGTCCACCCGGCCGGCGACGCCACCGACGCGATCGGCCTGCTCTGGGTCCAGGACGGCGGCACCTACGGCAGCAGCGACAACCGCGACCTCGCCGTCTACCTGCGCGGCATGCTGCTCGCCGACGACGCCCGCGACCTGCTGCCCGGCTGGGCCGGGTTCATCGGCGGCGTGGTCGAGTCCAGCCGGCTCACCCCCACCGCCAGCCGCGAGGACCTCCAGCGCGACGAGCACTACCGGGCCCTCCAGAAGGCCCTCACCGACGCCATCGTGGACGGCCTGTACGAGACCGCCCGGCTGCGGCCCGCCGCCTGGCGACGCATCCTCACCCGGCACGGCCAGGACCTGCTCGGCGCCGCGCTCTGCGACGAGCGGCTGTTCACCCTGCTCGCCGACGACGTCCCGGTGCCCACCTCGCAGGGCGACCTCACCGCCGGGGCGCTGCGCGCCGCCGGCGGGGGAGCCGTGCACGTCGCGCTCGGCAGCGGCGGCGGCTTCGAGGAGATGCTGTACCGGGCCATGCGGGTGCCGATCGCGCGCGGCGACCGCTACGCCGTCCTGCCCTTCCTGCGCCGCTACGCCCAGCTGCGCGGCTGCCGGCTGGTCGAACTGGGCAGCGAGCAGGGCAACCGCGAGCTGTTCCGGGACCCGGAGCGGCCGCTGCCCGACGGCGAGGCGGCCTGGCTGGCCGGCGCCCTCGCCGACCGCGGCGAGCAGCTCGTCCCGGCCCGCTTCGACCCGCCCGGCCTGCCGCTGGTGCTGGTGCCGGACCGCGAGGCCGAGCTCAAGGCCCGGATCGAGGACGACCAGGCGGACGCCCGGATCCCGTCCGCCGCGCTGCGGCTGGCCCGGGCCTTCACCGCCCGCACCGACGGCGAGGTCAGGGCCCGGCTCTACCTCAACCTGGCCTGCCCGGCGGTCCAGGACCTGCTCGCCGCCTACCGCACCGGGCACACCGGCAGCGCCACCGCGGCCGGGCTGCTCCGCTCGCTCAAGGTGATCATGGCCGCGGCCTCCTCCGGCCCCGCCGAGGGCGACCTCACCGCGGCGCTGACCGGCGTCGGCACCGCGGTCTCCGCCCTGACCGCGGCCGTCCCGGCCGGCCTGCCGGACGTCCCGGACAGCCCGGGCGCCCTGTCGGGGGAAGCGTGACCGCCGGATTGTCAGTGACTCGCTTGCCGGTGGCTCGCTTTCCGGTGACTCGCTTGTCAGTGACTTGCTCGTCAGTAACCCACTGGTCGGCGACCCGCTTGTCAGTGGCCCGCGGTAGACCAGTCATCAGCACGACGCAGGGGGAAGAAGCATGACCACCGACATCTGGTCCTGGGTGCGCGACGCCCACCGGCAGTTGGCCGAGGCCGGCCACCACCGGCTGGCCGACGCCATCGTCGAGCTGCCCGAGCACGCCACCGAGGGCCACAACGACCAGCTGGACGCCCTCTACCCCGAGGCGGTCGCCGCCGCGCGCGCGCTCGACCTGCCCTGGGTCGAGGTCTACCTGCGCCACTGGCGGATGCAGAACCTGCTGAACAAGCGCCAGCAGGGCGAGACGGTCATGCCCGAGGTGATCGACCTGCTGGACTTCGCCCACCGGGAGGAGACCGCCGGCTGCCCGCAGTCCGTCTGCGTGGTGCAGGACTTCGCCATCTGCCACGCCCGGGTCGACGGGCCCGGGTACGTGGCCGAGCGGCTCGAGGTGGTCGGTGAGACGCTCGACCGGATCGAGCCCGGCCGGGCCTGCTACGACTGCCTCTCCCGCGAGTACTCCGACGCCCTGGAGGACGACGGCCGCGCGGCCGAGGCGCTCGACCACCTGGACACCGCCGCCAACCGGATGCGGGCGGCCGGCCAGCGGGTCTCACTCCGCTTCCACCAGGCCAGGGCCGGCACCCTGCACCTGCTGGGCCGGTACGAGGAGGTGCTGGAGCTGCTGGACACCGCCGAACGGGCCGAGCAGGCCCAGGACCGTCAGCTGGACGAGCGCGACCAGCGCTGGGGCGCCCTGCTGCGGGCCCGCGCGCTCGCCGCGCTCGGCCGGACGGACGAGGCGCTCGCCCTGCTCCCCGACCGCGCCGAGGCCGAGGCCCACGCCGACCTGCGGCCGGCCTGGACGCAGACCGTCGAGCTGCTGGTCGCGGCCGGAGCCTGGGAGAACGACGCCGAACTGGGCGCCGTACTGGCCGGCTGGGTCGGCTACCTGGACGGCGTCGGCGCGCACCGCCCGTGCGTGGACCTGCTGCTGGCGGCGGGCCGGCTCGCCCTCGCCCGCGGCGCCCGCACCGTGGCGCTGACGCTCGCCGCGACCGGGGAGCGCAAGCTCACCAGGCTGCGCCGCACCGACGGCGTGTCGGAGGAGGTCGCCGCCCTGCGCGCGGCCGCCGAGGCGCTGCCGCAGCCCGAGCTGCCCGTCCCGCCGGGCGAGCTGACGGCGTACCTGGCCGAGGCCGAGGTGCCCTTCGAGACCGGCGCGGACCTGCTCTCCGTCGCGCTGGACCGGTACCGGGGCGAGCCGGCCGGCGCCACCGGTCTGGCGGTGCTCCTGGCCACCGTGCTGGGCGGCCTCGGCCACGCCCGGGCCGGCGCCGACCTGCTGTGGCAGCGGCTGGAGGCCGACCCGGGCGACCGGGAGCTGACCGCCACGCTCGGCGAGATGCTGATCGAGGCCCGGGACGCCGAGGGCGTCCGCCGCCTCGCCGACCGCCTCGCCGCCACGGCCCCGGCCGACGCCCACTGGATACGCGCCCGCTGGGCCGCCGTCGAGAGCCGCTGGACGGAGGTGCTGGAGCAGTGCGGGGCGATCCTCGCGCTGGACGACGCGGTGCTCAACACCCGCCGCCTCGCCGCCCGCGCCGCCACCGAACTGGGCGACCACGCCGCCGCGCAGCGGTTCTACCAGGAGCTGCTGGAGCGCGCCCTGCCCTCCGACGACGACGCCCCGGAGGAGGAGGGCCACCGGCGGGTCCAGGAGGGCGACCTCTGGCACCTGATGACCGCGGCCAGCGCCAACCGGGACTGGGCCGCGGTCCGCTCCGCCGGCGGCCTGCTCGGCATCGAGTTCGACGAGCCCGAGGGTCCGGTGGAGGAGGAGTGGCAGCTGGTCACCGTCCGGGCCACCCGGACCAACGGCGCGACGGCCGACCTGCCGGCCGTCCGGACGGGCCCGGCCACCGCCCGCATCCTGCCGGTGCTCGGCGACGACCTGACGCTCAACCACGGCGACGTGGTGGTCTTCGCCCCCGCGCTGCTGGAGCAGCCGCCGGCCGAGGACGCCCCCGAGGAGGAGCGGCGGCGCTGGCGGCCGGTGTTCGAGCTGCTCACCCTGCTCGACCCGGCGGGGTACACCACCTACTGGATCGACGGCGGCTGGCCCGGCGACGAACCGTGGGCCACCCTGCGCGAGCGGCTGCAGGAGGCCGGGTTCGCGGTCTGGGCGTACAGCGGGGACCACTACCGGATCACCGACCCGGCGGACGACGACGAGTCGCTGCCCGGGATCTACGCGGCCTTCGGGGTGCCGCCGACCGCCTCGGCCGCCGAGGCCGACGCGCTGCTGCACCGGCTGACCGGTGACTGGCCGCACCCGCTCGCCTGGCCGGCCCTGGCCGAGGCGGCCGGCGCGGACCTCGCGCGGCACGAGGAGATCGTCGAGCGCTACGGCCTCTGACCCTCCCGCTCCCACCCCTTCCGGCCCCGGCGGGCCGGCCCCTCCCGGGCCCCCGCCGGGGCCGGGCGCGTTCCCGGTGAGCTCCGTTCCGGTGCGTCCGCAGTCCCGGTGCGCTCGCGTTCGCGCACGTCACCGTCCGGGAACCATTCGGGGAAAGGTCGAGTCTTTGTCAATGCTTTACCATTTCATTGCCAAGACCCGACCTCCCGGAGTGCCCGCACCGTGACCAGCCTCGCCCTCGGCCCGTCCTGGCTCGATCCGACCACCCTGATCTCCACCTTCGGCCTGGTCGGCATCCTGGCCATCGTCTTCGCCGAGTCCGGTCTGCTGATCGGCTTCTTCCTGCCCGGCGACTCGCTGCTGTTCACCACCGGCCTGCTGGTGGCCGGCGGCACCTACCTGCACCAGCCGCTCTGGCTGGTCTGCGCGCTGATCGTGGCCGCCGCGGTGGCGGGGGACCAGGTCGGCTACCTCTTCGGCCGCAAGGTCGGGCCGGGCCTCTTCCGGCGCCCAGACTCCCGGGTCTTCAAGCAGGAGAACGTCGAGAAGGCCGCCGCCTTCTTCGACCGGCACGGGCCCAAGGCGATCGTGCTCGCCCGCTTCGTGCCGATCGTGCGCACCTTCACCCCGATCGTCGCCGGGGTGAGCAGGATGAACTACCGCTCCTTCGTGGTGTTCAACCTGGTCGGCGGCGTCCTGTGGGGCGGCGGGGTCACCGTGCTCGGCTACTTCCTGGGGCAGATCCCGTTCGTCCGGGACAACATCGAGGCCATCCTGGTCGGCATCGTGCTGGTCTCGGTGGTCCCGGTGGCGGTCGAACTGCTCCGGGCCCGCCGGTCCGGCGCGGCGACCGCCGACCGCCACCGCGCCGGGTAGGCGCCCGCCGCCCTCGGCCCGGGACGTCGCGTACATGTGCGTCCGGCTGTTCGATCAGGCATGGTGTAACCCGAGATCGAGCGGTGGCCGACGGCCACCAGGGGCGGCGAGGAGCGGAAGTGCCTAAGCGGGGCCGACCGGGTGCGGGCAAGCGGGCGAGGGGAGGCCGGGCGGTCCGCGGGACACGGCAGACACCCCCGACGCCGGTGCACCCCGCCGACGCCCCGCCCACCGAGGGCCTGCTCGGTCACCCCGCCCCGCCCGTCGAGCCGAGCACCGTCGTCCCGTACGCCCCGGCCGTCCCGGAGACCAGGGGCCTGCTGACGCCCGAGCCCGACCCCGTCGCGCCGGAGTCGGTCGCGCCGGAGCCGGTCGCGCCCGTCGAGCCGCACCCCGAGCTCACCATCGACCTGCGTCCCCGGGACGCCCGCCCGGAGGACGCCGGACCCGGGGACACCCGCCCCGAGGGCGCGCACCCCGGGAACGCCCGCCCGGCCCGCCGCCGCTCGGTCGCCGAGGACACCCTCACCCCCGAGGAGTGGCGGGCGGCCGGCTACACCCCGCCCACCGGCATCCCGATCCCCGAGCTGACCGCCGGCGGCCCGGGCGAGGCGCCGTGGCCGGACCGGATGCGCACGCTGCTGCGCACCCCGATGTCCGAGCGCCCGGCCTTCGAGCGGACCGCCCGGGAGATGCACCCCTCCGCCGCCGCGGCCCGCAACGTCCCCCGCATCCTCGACCTGACCCTGCGCATCGGCGAGCTGCTGCTGGCCAGCGGCGAGGCCGCCGAGGACGTCGAGGCGGCGATGCTCGGCATCGCCCACGCCTACCGGCTGGACCGCTGCGAGCCGCAGGTGACCTTCACCCTGATCGGCATCTCGCACCAGCCGTCGCTGGTCGAGCCGCCGGTCACCGCCGACCGGGTGGTGCGCCGACGCACCTCCGACTACACCCGGCTGAACGCGGTGTACGTGCTGGTCGCGGACATCACCGCGGAGAAGGTGACGGTCAACGACGCCTACCGCCGGCTCGCCCTGATCCGCCGCAACCGGCACCCGTACCCGGCCTGGTTCCTCGCCCTGACCACCGGTCTGCTGGCCGGCGCGGCGACCTTCCTGGTCGGCGGGCGGATCGACGACAAGGCCTGGCTGGTCTTCGCCAGCGCCTTCGTGGCGGCCGTCCTCGGCGACCGGCTGGCGTCCGCGCTGGCCCGGCGCCGGCTGCCGGAGTTCTACCAGTTCGTGGCGGCGGCGATGCCGGCGGCCGCCTCCGGGATCATCCTGTCCTTCAACGACTGGGGCCTGCGCGGTTCGGTCGTGATCACCGGTGGCCTGTTCGCCCTGCTGCCCGGGCGCGCCCTGGTGGCCGCCGTGCAGGACGGCCTGACCGGCTTCTACATCACCGCCGCGGCCCGGCTGCTGGAAGTGATCTACCTGGTCGCGGGCATCGTGATAGGCGTCATGGTGATCCTCTACCTGGGCGTCGGCTTCGAGGCGAAGCTGAGGCCGGACGAGAGCCTGGTGGGCATCAACTACCCGCCGGTCCAGATGGTCGCCGCGATGCTGCTGACCCTGGCCTTCGCGACGCTGCTGCAGACCGACCGCCGTACGCTCGCGCTGGTCACGGTCAACAGCGGCATCGGCTGGGCCAGCTACGGCGCGCTGGTCTACAACGCGGGCGTCAACCCGATCGCGGCGACCGGGGTGGCGGCCGGCCTGGTCGGCCTCTTCGGGCAGCTGATGGCCCGCTACCGCAACGACTCGGCGCTGCCGTACGTGACCGCCGCGATCGGCCCGCTGATGCCGGGTTCGGCGCTGTACCTCGGCATGCTCGCCTTCGCCCAGGGGCACTCCAGCGCCGGTCTGGTGTCGGTCTTCCGGGCGGCGGCGATCGCGATGGCGCTGGCCGTCGGGGTGAACCTGGGCGGGGAGATCGCCCGGCTCTTCCTGAAGCTGCCGGTCGGCGCCGAGCTCCCGTCGCTCTACCCGGCGGTGCCGCGCCGCGCGGCCAAGCGCACCCGAGGGTTCTGACCGCGCGTTGACCGGTGTCGGGGCCCCGTCGGGCCCCGGGCCATGTCACCGCAGGCAGGACGCAGGACCAGGAACGAAGGTAAGACCCATGACCACACTGCTGGACGGCTACCGCGAGCACATCGTCAACGCGCACAAGCAACCGCTGTTCCTGCTGCTGGTCGGCTTCATCACGTCCTTCGTCTTCATCCGGTTCAGCGTCCGGATGATCCGGGCGAAGGTGCGCTGGTGGCCCGGCAACGTGACCCCCGGCGGCCTGCACATCCACCACATGGTGTTCGGTCTGGGCTTCCTGCTGCTCGGCGGCATCGGGGTGTTCGCCACCTACGGCGGGCAGCCCTGGATGGACTGGTTCGGGCTGGCCTTCGGCATCGGCTGCGGCCTGGTGCTGGACGAGTTCGCGCTGATCCTGCACCTGGACGATGTGTATTGGAGCGAGCAGGGCCGCAAGTCGGTGGACGCGGTGATCTTCGGGATCCTGTTCACCGCCCTGCTGCTGATCGGGTACGTGCCGTTCGGCGCGCTGCCCGGGGAGGACACCAAGTGGGGCGTGATCACGGTGATCTCGGTGAACGCGCTGGCCTCGGTGATCACCCTGCTCAAGGGCAAGGTGTGGACCGGCCTGCTCGGGATCATGGTGCCCGGCCTGTCCTGGATCGGCGCGATCCGGCTGGCCCGGCCGAGCAGCCCCTGGGCCCGCTGGCTGTACACCACGCGCCCCCGGCGCCGGGCGCGTGCGCTGCGGCGTGAGCGCCTGCTGCACCGGCGTGCGGACCGGGCCCGCACCTGGCTCTTCGACCTGATCGCCGGCGCTCCCGACAAGGTGCCCGCCAGCCATCCCGCCGCCCACCGGGTGGCCGAGCGGATGGCGGCCCGGGCCAGCGCCCACCTCGACGCGCACGCCGCCCGGGCGCTGGCCCGCCGCCAGGCCCGGCTGACCGACCGGCGCTCGGCGGCCGCCGCCGGGGCGACGGCGAAGGCCCCGGCCGGGGACGGCCAGGCGTACGGGGCAGGTGCGGCGGGTCCGGTCCGCACCCACCGGGCGCAGCAGCGTCGCCGTGCGGTCCGGGCCGGGCGGAGCCGGACCTACGCGGTCGGCCCGACCGGGCTGGAGCGCCGGCCCGAGCGACACCCCCGGCTGCGGACGCACACCCGCCGGATCCGCCGGTAGTTCGTATACCCTGGGCGTCCGCCTGGAGTTGAGCCCTGGTCAGATCATCCGATGGTCACTCGATCGGCGGAGGCTTTTCCGGGTGTGAAGGCCGCCGGAATTGAGAACATGAGCGTCATGTGACCGCTCTGTCACGTGATGGGATGATTCGTCGGATTCCCTGTCGCCCGGCCGCCGTCCGCCCGTGCGCCGCGCACCGTCCGCCGCCGTCCCCTCCGGACCCGTTCGAAGGGATGTCGCGTGGCGCGCAGGCTCCTGCCGACCCTCCTGTTGACGCTCACCGCCCTGCTCGGGCTGCTCCCCGCCGCCCAGGCCGCCCCGTTGGCCCCGGCGACCGGCGAACCGGTGGCCGGCGATCCGGCGGCGGGTGATCAGGCGTCCGGCGGACCGACGGTCGGCGATCCGGCCACCGGCGGCCCGGTGGTCGGGCCGGCCCGGGGCGAGGAGCCCTACCCGAGCACCGAGGAGATCGACCGCGCCCGGGCCGCGGCCGAGGGCAAGGCCGCCTCGGCCGCCGCCCTGGAAACCGCCCTCACCGCCGCCCGGACCGAGCTGGACCGGGCCGGGCGCGGAGCCGAACAGGCCGTCGAGGCCTACAACGGCGCCCGGCTCGCCCTCACCCGGGCCCGCGCCGAGGAGAGCGCCGCCGCGCAGCGGGCCGCCGCCGCCGAGGCCGAGCGGTCGGCCGCGGCCGAGGACGCGGCCCGGCTCGCCGCCGAGACGTACCGGCAGGGCGCGGGCGCCGAACTGTCCGCCTTCAACGCGCTGCTCGGCGCCCACGGCCCGCGCGAGGCGGGCGACCGCGCCGCCGTGGTCGGCGTGGTCAGCCAACGCACCCGGCAGATCCTGGACGCCGCCACCTCCACGGCCGCCACCGCCAGGAGCGCCTCCGCCGCCGCCCGGACCGCCACCGAGGCCGCCGAGAAGGCCGCCGTCGAGGTCGGCACGGCCAGGGCGCGGGCGGAGCAGCGGCTGGCCGCCCAGCAGGGCGAGCTGGCGGCCGTCGGCCGGCGCCGCGAGCAGCTGCTCACCGAGCTGGCCGCGGCCCGGAACACCACCGTCGCGCTGGAGCGCGAGCGCCGCGAGGCCCTGGAGGCGATCGCCGCCCGCGAGGCCGAGGCCGCCGCCCGGGCCGCCGCCGAGCAGGCCGCGCGGGAGGCCGAGGCCGCCGAAGCCGCGGCGGCCGCCGCCAAGGCCGCCGCCGCCCCGCCCGCCGTGCCACCCGCCGAGCGTCCGTGGTCCGCCGAGGGCGCGGCCGCCGCGGTCGCCTTCGCCAAGTCCAAGATCGGCCTGCCCTACGTCTGGGGCGGCGAGGGCCCGGCCGGCTACGACTGCTCGGGGCTGACGATGATGGCCTGGCGCGAGGGCGGCCGGCAGCTCAACCACTTCGCCGCCGACCAGTACGCGCAGAGCACCCGGATCGGCTACCGCCAGCTGCGCCCCGGGGACCTGGTGTTCTGGACGGACACCGGCCGCGCCGCGGACATCTTCCACGTGGGGCTCTACATCGGCGACGACCAGATGATCGAGGCCCCGCGCGCGGGCATGCCGATCAAGCAGGCCAGCCTCTGGATCATGGGTACCCCGGACTTCTACGCCCGGCCCTGACCCGGGGACGGCCGCCGGGGCCGGGCCCCAGTGGCAGCGCCGCCCGGGCTACCGGCCGAGCAGGGCGCCCAGTTCCTCCCGGCGGGCGCGCAGGCCCAGGCCGGTCCAGACCCAGGCGGCGCCGAGCGGGAGCGTCGGCAGGGCCACCGCGACCGCCCCGCCGATCCGGCCGATCACCTGGGCGTCGCACAGCTCCCGCAGGTGGAAGCCGAGCGGTTCGTAGAAGGCCGGCGAGCCGCAGTCCCCGCCGACCGGGGAGAGGACCAGCCAGGCCGCCCAGGCCCAGCCGAGCACGGTCAGCGCGCCCAGCGCCTTCACGAGGCCGCTCCGACCCTCGTACTCCTTCAGCTTGCGCAGGTATTCGTCGTCCATCGTGCCCCCGGGAGATCGTCCGTACCTGAACCGGCACCGAGGATGCCAGCAGGGCACCCGCACGCCGATGCCGGGGGTCGGCTGCCGGGGGCGGCGGTCGGGGTCGACTGTCGGGGGCCGGTTGTCAGGGGCCGGTTGTCAGGGGTCGGCGCTAGCGTGGCCGCGCGGACCGTTCCGAGGAACTGAGGAGGCGTCGTGCTGCTGCGGGATGTGCGGGTGGGGGATGTCGAGGCGTACGTGCGGATGCGCTGCGACCCGGTGATGATGACCGAGCTGGGCGGTCCGCTGCCCCGGGAGCTGGTGGAGGCCAGGCTGCGCAAGGACGTCGCCGCGGTGGCGGAGGACCGCTTCTGGGTCAAGCTGATCGTCCCGGACGGCACCGAGGACGGCGCGGTCGCGGGCTCGGTCAACCTCTGGTCCGACGAGGAGGACGGCGAGCGGGTCTCCGAGATCGGCTGGATGGTGCTGCCCGGGTACCAGGGCCGCGGCCTGGCCAAGGCGGCCGTCCGCCGGGTGCTGGACCTCGCCGCCGCCGACGGCCGCTGGGGCGAGGTGCACGCCAACCCGGGTGTGACCAACGGTCCGTCCAACGGGATCTGCCGGGCGCTCGGCTTCCGGCTGCTCGGCGAGCGGGACGTGGACTTCGCGGACCGGGTCCTGCGCACCAACCACTGGGTGGTGGTGCCGGGCGAGCACATCGGGTCGGGCACGGAATAAATCAGGTGCCGCCGCCGGGGGGCCGCCGTACCGTGGCCCCATGGGCAACAGCAGCGATCACACGTCCGTCGACACCGTGAACGGGCTCGTGGTGCGGGCGGTCACCGAGGACGAGGTGGCGGCCTGGGACCGCGCCCTGGCCCTCGGCTTCCTGCGCCCGCACGTGGGCTCCGCTGAGGACGTGCGCCGTCGGCAGTGGGAGTCCGGCCGGATGCTGGCCGGCTTCGACGGCGGCCGCCAGATCGCCACCTTCCGCAGCTACGACGCCGAACTGACCGTCCCCGGCGGGGCCGTCATCACGGCCGACGCCGTCACCAACGTCACGGTCAGCGCCACCCACCGCCGCCGGGGCGTGCTCAGCACGATGATGCGCCAGGACCTCGCGGCCGCCGCCGAGCGCGGTACGGCGGTCGCCATCCTGATCGCCGCCGAGTACAACATCTACGGCCGGTTCGGCTTCGGCCCGGCCACCCGGGGCGCCGGCTGGCGCGTCGACCTGCGCCGCACCCGGGGCCTGCGCGAGGGCCTGCCGGGCGTGCCCGGCGGCCGGATCGACTTCGTGACGATGGCCGAGGTGCGCGAGCTGGGGCCCGGCCTGCACGAGCGCTGGCGGCGCACCCGGCCGGGCGCGATCGACCGCGACGAACTGTGGTGGCAGCGCGCCACCGGCGAGGTCCGGATGCCGGGCTCCGACTTCAAGGAGCCCTTCGCGGCCGTCCACCGGGACGCCGACGGCACGGTCACCGGTCTGGTGGCCTACCGGATCGACGACAAGTGGGACGGCGCCTACCCCGACTGCACGCTCACCGTCGAGGAGTTCACCGCCCTCGACCTGCCGACCACGGTCGAGCTCTGGCGCTTCCTGCTGTCCGTCGACTGGGTGGCCCGGGTCGCGATCGACAACGCCTCCCCGGACGACCCGCTGCCGCTGCTGCTCCAGGACCGGCGCGCGGCCACCCCGCACGAGGACAGCTCCGACTTCATGTGGCTGCGCGTGCTGGACGTCGAGGCCGCGTTCGGCGCCCGGACGTACGGCACCGCCGGCCGGGTGGTGCTGGAGGTGGACGACAAGCTCGGCTTCGCGTCCGGGCGTTGGGCGCTGGAGGTCGCCGCGGACGGCACCGGCCGCTGCACCCGCACCACGGACGACGCCGACCTCGCCCTCGGCGCCTCGGAGTTGGGCTCGCTCTACCTCGGCGCGGAGACGGCCCCGAGGCTGGCCGCGGCCGCACTGGTCACCGAGCTGCGCCCGGGGGCGGCGGCCGCTGTCGACCTGCTGCTGCGCACGCCGCTGCAGGCCTGGAACCCGGACATGTTCTGAGCCGCCCGCATCCGCCCGGCACGACGGGAGGCCGGCCCCGCGAAGGGGCCGGCCTCCCGTCTCCGATTCGTCGTCGGCGGGCGCTACTTGATCGCCGTCTTGCCGATGGTGGGCAGGATGAAGTCCTGGATGAGGCCCTTGGCGTCCCGGACGATCGGCCGGAACACCCGGTAGCGCGACAGGTTGATCACCCGGGCCGCCATCGGGGTGGACCGGCGGACGAACTCCCGGGTCCGCTCGGTGTCCTCGGTCCGGTCGAAGACCCAGTAGAGGACCACGACCATCAGGTGCAGCCAGAGCACGTCGGGCAGCAGCTCGACCAGCTCGGCGTCCAGCTTGGGCGCCAGCTCCGAGCCCTGCAGGACCTCGCGGAACAGCTCCACGGCGGTCGCCCGCGCCGGGTGCGACTCGTTGGAGAACGGGCTCAGCGAGCTGGTCGGGTCGGCGGCCGTCCGGAAGAACTGCGCGGCGAACTCGTGGTACGGCGCGGCGGTGTCGAGCCAGGACTCCAGCGCGATCTGCAGCCGCTCCGAGAAGTCCCGGGTGCCGGCCATGCGGCGTTTGGCGTCGGCCGCGTGGTCGTAGGTCATCCGGTCGTAGAACCCCTGGATCAGGAATTCCTTCGCCGAGAAGTAGTAGTAGGCGTTGCCCACCGAGACGCCCGCCTCGGTGGCGATCGCGCGCATGGTGGTCTTCTCGTAGCCTCGTTCCTGGAACAGCCGCATGGCCGTCTCCAGGATCAGGGCCCGGGTCGCCTCACTCTTGTCGGTCTTCGGCTGCGCCCGGCCGCCGGGCATGGGCCCGCCCTCCGTGCCGGGTGCGGCCGGGTCCTCGGCCGTACCGTTCTCGCGGTCCGTTCGGTTCGTCGCTGCCAGGTCGTCCACGCCACGAGCCTAGCCGGAGACGAGGTTCCATCCGGTGTCGGTGTTCGTGGCACCGGATGCCCCCTCCACGCCCGGTGCCACGAACACCACCCCCCGTGATTCGAACACGTTCAAAATCCTGGCAGAACTGTAGACGCTTCGGTTGAACATGTTCAACTCCATCTCTGTGGGAGGCTGGTCACATGATCGGTTCAGGGCAGGTCACGATCCGGCGCGGCGATGTACGGGATGCCGGGGCCATCGCCGAGCTGCACGCGCTCAGCTGGCGCACCACCTACCGGGGGATCGTCCCGGAGGAGGGGCTCGGTGACGGGATGGCCGCCCAGCGGCGCGAGCTGTGGGAGCTGCGCCTGGACGCGGACTACGGCGAGCCGGGGAACACGCCCGAGCTGCTGGTCGCCGAACTGGACGGGCGGACGGCCGGTTTCGTCTACCTCGTCCCGCAGCCGGACGGCCGGGTGCTGATCGACAACCTGCACGTACGCCCCGGCCTGACCGGCGGCGGCATCGGCCGCGCGCTGCTGACCGCGGCCCGCGCCCACGTCGCCGAGCAGCACTCCGGGGCCGAGCTCTTCCTGGAGGTGCTGCGCGACAACACCCGGGCTATCGCCTTCTACGAGCGTGAGGGCGCTGTGCGGGTCCGGGCGCAGGAGGGTGTCTTCCCGGGCGGGTTCCTGCTGCCCGAGTACGTGTACGCCTGGCCGGGCCGGCCGGCGTCGTCGGGTCGGTGGAGGGTGGGTCCGAGTAGGGGCGGCCCGGGCACGGGTGGGCCGAGTGGTGGTAGGCCGAGTGGTGCTGGCTCCGGGCGCGGTGGTGGCCGGGGAGCCGGGGCGGGTCAGTCGACGTCGTAGACCGTCACCGGCACCTCGTGTGCCGTCAGCCGGTCGGTGACCAGCGGCTCGACCCTCTCCCAGCGCCCGCCCGCCAGTCCGCAGCCGATCCGCGGCATGTGGACGGAGGCGCCGAGTTCGAGTGCCCGGCCGCCCAGTGCGGCCAGCCCGGCGTCGATCGCCTCGTACCGGACCGGCACCCCGCTGGAGCGACCCGTCCGGATGCCGCGCTGGCCGACCAGGTTGGCCACCCAGACGTACTGCTCGACCTGCACCAGCTGCAGGGCGCCGAGCCCGAAGTCGTTCTTCGCCCGCTCCCGGTGCCAGCGTCGGTACGCGGCCTCGGGCTCGGGCCAGCGTCTGGAGAGCGCGAGCACGAAGCCCTTGCCCCAGCCGCCGAGATCGTTGCAGACGTGCGCGATCACCTTCACGCCCTTGCCGCGGGGCGCGGTGGCATCGCCTCGGACGTAGGTGATTTCTGCCATGACTCGACGTTAGACGGAGGCACTGACAACCCGCTCGGCATTTTCCGCCGCACCGGAGGCGGCCGCGGCACCCGCCGTGGCGCGCGGCCCGGCCGTCCGCAGGTGCCGCCGTCCGGCCAGCGCCATCAGCAGCGCCAGCGCGGCCGCCGAGGCGGGCAGCGCGTAGCCGGTGCCGGGCGCGGTGCGCTCGGCGACCGTCCCGGCGAGCGCCGCACCGGCCGAGATGCCGACCACGATGCCGGACACCGCCATCGCCATCCCCTCGTTGAACTGCCGCTGCGGCAGGAGCTCCTGGACGAGCGTCATGCCGGTCACCATGGTCGGCGCGGTGGCGGTGCCGGCCGCGAACAGCAGCGCCCCGAGCACCCCGAGCCCGGCCCCGCCCAGTCCGGCAGCGAGCGGCAGCAGCAGCACCCCGGCCATCGCCGACGCGCCGAGCAGGAACCGCGTGCCCGGTGCCCGGCGCGGCGTCAGCAGTCCGAACAGCAGCCCGGCCACGCAGGATCCGGCCGCGAACAGGGCCAGCAGCAGCCCGGCCGCCGCCTTGTGCCCGAGCGCGTCGGCGTACGCCACGGTGGTGATCTCGGTCGTACCGAAGACCACGCCGGTCGCCAGGAAGGTCAGCACCAGTACCCGCAGCCCGGGCACCCGCAGCGGCGACCCGTGCCGCTCCGCAGCTGGGGGCGCGGGCGGCAGCGGCGGTTCGGTGCGCCGCTGGGCGGCGAACAGCAGGGCGCCGGCGGTGCCGACGGCGGTGGCGGTGGCCAGGCCGGCCTCCGGGGCGAGCGTGGTGCAGAGCAGCATCGCGAGCACCGGCCCGGCCATGAAGCAGAGTTCGTCCAGCGCCTGCTCGAAGGAGTTGGCCAGGTGGCGGGCGCCCGGGTCGTCCCGGTAGAGGTGCGCCCAGCGGGACCGGGCCATGCCGCCGAGGTTGGGTGCGGCGGCGCCGGCCGCGGCGCACAGGTACAGCGTCCAGTCCGGCGCGCCGAACCGGACGCAGAGCAGCAGGCCGGTGAGCGGGACGGCGTTGTACAGCGCGGCCGGCACCGTCACCCGCGACTGCCCGTACCGGTCCACCAGCCGTCCGATCAGCGGCATCCCGATCGCGCCGGTGGCCAGGCCGGCCGCCGAGACCGTCCCGGCCAGCCCGTACGAGCCGCGCCGCTCGGAGAGCAGCACCACCAGCGAGACGCCGGTCATCGACAGCGCGAGCCGGCCGAGCAGCCCGGCCAGGGTGAAGGCGGCGGCGCCGGGGGCGGCGAACAGGCGGCGGTAGGAGGCGAGGACGGCGCGCGGGGGCAAGCGGGCTCCTGAACAGGACGAAGGGGGATGCCCCACAGCCTGGCCGCGCTCGCGGGCCGCCGTCCAACACCTGTTCCGCCGCACTGACAACACGGTGTTGTTAATCTGCCGCCCATGCCCCGTGACCTGCACCCCCGCTTGCTCCGCGGCTTTGTCGCGACCGCCGAGACCCTGCACTTCGGCCGGGCCGCCGAGCGGCTGCACATCGCCCAGCAGGCGCTCAGCCGGGACGTCCGCACCCTGGAGGGGCTGCTCGGCACGGAGCTGTTCACCCGCACCACCCGCAGCGTCGAGCTCACCCCGGCCGGACGGCGGCTGCTGCCCGGGGTCCGCCGGCTCCTCGCCCTGCACGACGAGATCCTCGCCGAGGCCGGCGCCGGGGCCGCCGCCCGTCCGCTGCTGCTGGACCTCAACAGCGACGTCACCGGCCCGGACCTCACCGCCGACCGGGTCCTCGAACGGGCCCGCGCGGCCTGGCCCGAAGGCGAGCTGCTGGCCCGCTTCCACGGCGGCCTGGCGGCGGCCGCCGCCGAACTGCTGGCCCACCGGCTGGACGCGTCCTTCGGCCGGTTCGCCGGACTGCCCGCCCCGGTGCGCGGCCGACTCGTCCAGCGGCCGGTCCGGTTGGAACGGGTCTCGGTGATGATGGCGGACACCCACCCGCTGGCGGGCCGCCCGGCGCTGCGCCTCGCCGAGCTGGCCGGACACCCCGTCGACATCTGCGCGGGCAACCCGGCCACCACCGAGTGGGCCGACCTCGGCGCCCGGCTGCTGCGCGAGCACGGCCTGACCGCGGCCGACCCGTACGTCCCACCGGTGGGCGTGGACGAGACCGCCCGCTACCTCGCCCGGCACGGCGATCCGATGCTGACCACGGTCGGCGGGCCGAGGATCCCCGGGACGGTGAACGTGCCGCTGGTGGACCCGGTGCCGCTGAGCCTGGTCAGCCTGGTGCACCGGCCCGGCGAGCACCACCCGGGGCTGCGCGCGCTGGCCGACGCGGCGGGCGCACTGGGCGCGGCCGGGGGCTGGCTGCGCCGCCCGCCGGGCAGCTGGCTGCCGGACGCGGACGCGGCGCTGCTGCCGGCGCGCTGAGGGCGGACGGACCGCCGGCGCGTCGGGTGAAGGAAGGACGGCCCGGGGCGCCCGGAAAAGGAGGCCGCCCCTGCCCAGGGGGGATGGGCAGGGGCGGTGCTCGTGGGGGCGGGCTCGGGCCCGCCGCGCGAGGTGACCGGGTCAGGCGGCCTTGACGGCGGAGATGTCGAAGCTGAGCTTGACCTTCTCGCCGATCAGCACGCCGCCGGTCTCCAGGGCCGCGTTGTAGGTCAGGCCGAAGGCGGTGCGGTCCACGACCGTCCGGCCCTCGAAGCCGATCCGGTCGGCGCCGTAGGCGTCGGTGGCGCTGCCGGTGTACTCCAGGTCCAGGACCACCGGGCGGGTGGTGTCCTTGATGGTGAGCTCGCCGGTCATCCGGTAGGTGTCGTCGTCGATCCGCTCGGTGGAGGTGCTGCGGAAGCGGATCTCCGGGAAGGTGTCGGCGGCGAAGAAGTCGCCGGTGCGCAGGTGCTCGTCGCGCTGGGCCTGGTTGGTGTCGATGCTGGCGACCTTGATCACCAGGTCGGCCGAGGAGTTGTGCGGCGTGGCGCCGTCCAGGTGCAGCTTGCCGTCGTACTCGGTGAAGCGGCCCTTGACGTTGGTGACCATCGCGTGGCGGACCGAGAAGCCGATCTCGCTGTGCGTGGCGTCGATCGTCCAGTCGCCGGTCAGGTGGGACAGGTCCGGGCCGGCGGTGGTCGCGACGGCGACGGCGGGGGTGGCGGCGGTCTTGGTGCGGTTGAACAGGCCCATGGCTCCTCCTCGGGTTCGAAGCCATTTGTTTAGGCTTCAACTTCTTGGCTCCAGCGTACGTCGCTGTCGTTCAATTTTCAACCACGACTTTCGGGCGTTTCTTCCGGATTCGTCCGATCGGTCCGGCGGCTCCGGTCCGGCATGCCCGGCCCGACCGCCGCTGTCAGCCCTCCCGGTTAGGCTGCGAAGGACGGTCCCACCCGCCCGGAAGGCCCCCGATGTTCGTCCTGCACGCGCTCTGGCGGACGGACGGGCAGCTGGCGCTCTGGGCCGAGGACGCCCGCGCCCACCCCGGCACCGCCGAGCCGCAGCCCGACCGGCCCGCCCCGCGCGCCCACCCCTACGCCTGCCCGGCCGGTGAGCTGGCCGCGCTGCTCGGCGGCATCGGCCCGGGCCTCGGCTGGCTCGCCGGGCAGGCCCCGGAGCGCTGGGCCACCCTGCTGCTGCCCACCGTCGGAGCCGTCCCCGCGCCCTCGCCCGACCTGCCGGTCACCCCGCCGCGCGGCGGCGCGGTGCTCACCCCCTGGCGGGTGCCGGCCCTGCTCTTCGACGCGGGTGCCGCCGCCCAGCTGCTCGGCGAGGTCTTCGACCCGCACTGGGCCGTCGCCGACGCCGACCTGCCCGGCACCGGGCGCGTCGAGGTCGTCCACGGCCCCTCACTGCGCTGGCTGACCGGGGTGCACGACCTCGCCTGGCGCACGGTCGGCCGCGGCCGGGTACTGCCGCGGCCGGTGTCGGCCGACGGCCGCCCGCAGGCCCGCTGGCGGCCGGACCCCACCCCGGCCGGGCGCCGCGAGGCCGCCGCGCTGGCGGCGGGCTGCCCACCCGTCCTACTGGGGGAGTGGCCGCACGGCGGCGGCACCGGGGAGGAGCTGCTGGACGCCGCGCTGGGCGCACTGACGGACGCCGAGGTCCGGGCCGCCCTGGCCGACACCCCGCTCGCACCTCCCGCACCTCCCGCATCTCCGGCTTCTCCGGCCGGGAGTGGGGCCGCCCCCGGGGCGACCGTGGCCGAGCGCTGGCTGCACGCCCTCACCACCCCCGACGGCCTCCTCGGCGAGGTCCCGGCGGACGGCTTCGCCGAACTGCGCCGCCGGATCGCCGCCTGGTACGCGGCGGCCGAGCCCACCGACCCCGCGCTGCGGCTCTGCTTCCGCCTGGTCGAGCCGCTCGGCCCCGACGCCGACGACCCCGAAGGCCGGCCCTCCGACGACGCCTGGCGGCTGGAGTTCCTGCTCCAGGCCGTGGCCGAGCCGTCCCTGCTGATCCGCGCCGCCGACCTGCACGAGGGTGGGGCCGCGCACGCCGCCCTCGCCCGCCAGGCCGCCGACCCCCACGACGTCCTGGTCGCCGAACTCGCCCGTGCCGCCCACCGCTGGCCCGCCCTGGACGGGCTGCGCCACCACTCCCGCCCGTCCGCCCTGCCGCTCGACCGGGCCGGCGCCCTGGACTTCCTGCGCACCGCCGCGCCCGCGCTCGCCGAGGGCGGCTTCGGCGTCCTGCTGCCCGCCTGGTGGCGCCGCCGCCCCCGGCTCGGGCTCGCCCTGCGCGTCACCACCCCGCCCGCGCCCGGCACGCTCGCGGTCGGCAGCCAAGTGGACCGGGACACCGTGGTCGCCTTCCGCTGGCAGGCCGCGCTCGGCCCGGACGGCACCCCGCTCACCGAGCGGGAGCTGGCCGAACTGGCCGCCGCCAAGCAGGGCCTGGTCCGGGTGCGCGGCACTTGGCTGGAGGCCGACCCGGCCCAGATCGCCGCCGCGCTCGCCTTCCTCGCCGACCGGCGCGACGGCGTGCTCGCCACCGCCGACCTGCTGCGGCTCGCCCTCGACCCGCAGGCCACCGTCGCCGGGCTGCCCGTCACGTCCGTCCGGGCGGACGGCCCGCTCGGCGACCTGCTCGCCGGGCGCGCCGACGCCGCCCCCGCCGACGCCGCCCCCGCCCCGGTGCTGCCGGCGGACTTCCGGGCCGTGCTGCGCCCGTACCAGGAGCGCGGGCTGGCCTGGCTGCGGACGATGTCCGGGCTCGGCCTCGGTGCCGTGCTGGCCGACGACATGGGCCTCGGCAAGACCGTCCAGACCCTGGCCCTGCTGGCCGTCGAGCGGGCCGAGCGGGCCGAGCAGGGGGAGGCGGGAGAGGCGGGCCCGACCCTGCTGGTCTGCCCGATGTCCCTGGTCGGCAACTGGCAGCGCGAGGCCGAACGCTTCGCCCCCGCCCTGCGGCGGTACGTCCACCACGGCTCCGGCCGGCTGGACGCCGACCGGCTCGCCGAAGCCGTACGGTCCGCGGACCTCGTCATCACCACCTACGGGCTGGTCCAGCGCGACTTCGCCGCCCTGCGCGCGATCCGCTGGCGCCGGGTGGTCGCCGACGAGGCCCAGCACATCAAGAACACCGGCACCGCGCAGTCCAGGGCGATCCGCGCGCTGCCCGTCACCGGCCACCGGATCGCGCTCACCGGCACCCCGGTGGAGAACCGGCTCTCCGAACTGCACGCCGTCCTGGACTTCGCCAACCCAGGCCTGCTCGGCCCCGCCGAGCGCTTCAAGGAGCGCTACGCGATCCCGGTCGAACTGCACCGCAGCCCCGAGCGCACCGCCGAACTCAGGCGCCGCACCGCCCCGTTCGTCCTCCGCCGGCTCAAGACCGACCCGGCGGTGGCCGCCGAGCTGCCCGCCAAGCAGGAGATGACCGTCTGGTGCAACCTCACCGCCGAACAGGCGGGCCTCTACCAGGCCGTGGTCGCCGACCTGCTGCGGCGGGTCGAGGGGATCCGGGGCGTGGAGCGGCGCGGCACGGTGCTGGCGGCGATCGGCAAGCTCAAACAGGTCTGCAACCACCCGGCCCAACTGCTGCACGACGGCTCGGCGTTGGGCGACCGCTCGGGCAAGGTCGCCCGACTGGCCGAGCTGCTGGAGGAGGCGCTGGCCGAGGGTGACCGGACCCTGGTCTTCACCCAGTACGCCGAGTTCGGCGCGATGCTCCGCCCGTACCTGGAGCGCCGGCTCGGTGAGGAGGTGCTCTACCTGCACGGCGGCCTGGCCCGGGCGCGGCGCGAGGAGCTGGTCGAGCGCTTCCAATCCCCGGACGGGCCGGGGGTGTTCCTGCTCTCGCTGCGGGCCGGCGGCACCGGCCTCAACCTGACCGCCGCCAACCAGGTGATCCACCTGGACCGGTGGTGGAACCCGGCGGTCGAGGAACAGGCCACCGACCGCGCCTTCCGGATCGGCCAGCGCCGGGACGTCCAGGTCCGCCGCCTGGTCTGCGTCGGCACCGTGGAGGAGCGGATCGACGAACTCCTCGCCGCAAAGCGCTCGTTGGCCGAGACGGTGGTGGGTGAGGGGGAGCAGTGGCTCACCGACCTGCCGGTCGACGCCCTGCGCGAACTGGTCGCCCTCACCCGGGAGGACGCCGTCGCCGAGGAGGACGCGTGAGCGAACAGCCGGCCCCGATGGTCAACGTCGCCGCCTACTGGCGCGGCGACTTCACCCTGCGCCCGGCCCCGCCGGAGCCGGATCCGGAGGAGCCGGATCCGGAGGAGCCGGACGAGCCCTCGCTGCGCCGCCTCGGCCGCTCCGGCATCACCGTCCACGGCCGCGACCTCGCCGTCCTGCTCACCCCCGTGTACGAGGTCCTCCGCGACTGAGCGCCGCCGATACCGTGCGGTAGCGTCGCGAGGGTGACCGACACCCACGCCCCCCGGACGGACGGCCCGCAGCCGGCAGACGGACAGCCGGCCGACGCGCGGCTGGTCGACGCACAGCCGGCAGACGGACAGCCGGCCGACGCGCGGCTGGTCGACGCACAGCCGGCAGACGGACAGCCGGCCGACGCGCGGCTGGTCGACTTCGAGCAGCACCGGCGGCTGGTCTTCGGCATCGCCTACCGGATGCTGGGCAGCGTCGCCGACGCCGAGGACCTGGTCCAGGACACCTGGCTGCGCTGGAGCCGGGTCACCGGCCCGGTCGCCAGCCCCGCCGGCTTCCTGGCCCGTACGGTCACCAACCTCGCCCTCAACCGGCTGGACTCGGCGGCCGTCCGCCGCGAGGCCTACGTCGGCCCGTGGCTGCCCGAACCGCTGGTCACCGAACCGGACGCGACCGACGGCGTCGAGCGCGCCGAGACCGTCTCGCTCGCCCTGCTGGTGCTGCTGGAGAACCTGTCCCCGCTGGAACGGGCGGTGTTCGTCCTCAAGGAGGCCTTCGCCTTCTCCTACCAGGAGATCGCCGAGGCCCTGGACCGCACCGAGGTCGCCTGCCGCCAGATCGGCAGCCGGGCCCGGGCGCACGTCCGCGCCCGCCGGCCCCGCTACGACGCCCCGCCGGAGCTGCGCCGCCGCGCCACCGACGAGTTCCTCGCGGCCTGCGTCGGCGGCGACCTCAACCGGATGCTCGAACTGCTCGCCCCCGAGGTCACCACCTGGAGCGACGGCGGCGGGGTGATCCGCGCCGCGCTGCGGCCGGTCACCGGGGCCGAGAACGTGGCCCGCTTCACCCTCGGCGTGCTCCGGCAGCTGGGTGAGGGCGCCGCCGTCCACCCGGTCCTGGTCAACGGCGAGGCGGGTCTGCTGGTCACCGTGGACGGCGCGGTCGACTCCGTCTCGGTGTTCGACTTCGTCGAGGGGCCGGACGGCACGCCGCTGATCTCCGCGATCCGCGCCGTCCGCAACCCGCACAAGCTCGGCCACCTCGCCGGCCTCGCCCCCGCCGCCGCCCCCGACCCCACTCCCGGAGCCGCCCCCGGCACCGACCGGGCTTGACCCTCGACCAGGTCGAGCCCGCAGAGTCACCGCCATGGAGAGCGAGCTGCACAGCATCGGCGAGCTGGCCCGCGCCAGCGGCCTCGGCGTCGGCACCCTGCGCTACTACGACGGCGCCGAGGTGCTCACCCCCGCCTGGGTCGACCCGCAGACCGGCTACCGCTGGTACCGGCCCGGCCAGCTCGCCGACGCCCGGCTGCTGGCCCGGCTGCGCCGGGTCGGCCTGCCGCTGGCCGGCATCCGCGCCGTGCTCGGTGCCGCGCCCGGCAGCGGCGAGGCCCGCCGGGTCCTCGACGCGCACCTGCGGCGGCTGGAGGACGGCCTGACCGACGCCCGCCGCGAGCTCTCCCTGATCCGCGCGATGACCGACCAGAGGGAGCAGCCGATGACCACCGGCCCCACCGACCCCACCGAGCTCCGCCTCACCGTTCCGGCCGAAGGCCTGGCCGCCGCCCTGGACGCGGTCCGCTTCGCGGTCGGCGGGGACCCGGAGGTGCCCGCGCTCGCCGGGGTGCTGTTCGAGCCGGACGGCCCGGTGCTGCGCCTGGTCGCCACCGACCGCTACCGGATGGCCCTCGCCGAGGTGCCCGCCGAGGGTGGTCCGACCGGGCACCCGGTGGCCGGGACGATCGTCCCGACCCCGCTGGTGGACGCCTTGCGCGCGCTGCTCGGCCCGGGCGCCGCCGAGGTCTCGCTCACCCTCGGCGGCGGCCGGGTCCGGGCCGAGGCGGGCGGGCACCGGGTCGAGGGCGTCGCCCTGGACTTCGACTACCCCGACCACCGGGCCCTGACCCGGCTCGAACCGGAGCACCGGATCACCCTGCCCGCCGCCGAACTGCGGGCCGCCGTCGAGGCCGGCGCCACCCGGACCCTCCCCTCCGGCCCGCACGGCGCCGAGTGCGAGGTCACCATCCTCACCCTCACCGGGGACGGCCGGCTGGCCGTCGCCACCGACCCGGCCGCCGAGGACTTCCGACTGGCCGTCAACCGGGACTTCCTGCTCGACGCCCTCGGCGCCGGCCGGCCGGAACAGCTCGTCCTCGAACTCGGCGGCCCGATCGCCCCGTTGGCCATCCGCACCCCCGGCCGGGCCGGCACCTTCTCGGTCCTGATGCCGGTCCGGCTCCCCGAGCCCCACGAGCTCCCCGAGCCGGCCGAGCAGTCCTGACCGGCCGAGCGGTCCTGACCGGCCGGCCCGCGCGGGCCCCTGGGAGGATCGCCGCATGAGCCAGCACACCGGTCGCCCCGTGTCCGAGGTCCCCGTCCCCGTCCCCGGCGGCGGCCGCCTGTGGGCGGAGCGCGGCGGGTCCGGCAGCCCGGTGGTGCTGCTGCACGGCTCCGGCATGGACTCCCGGCTGTGGGACGCCGTCCTGCCGGAGCTCGCCCGCCACCACGACGTGATCCGCTACGACGCCCGGGGCCTCGGCCGGTCCGACGAGCCGGAGCGGCCGTTCGACGACGTGGCGGACCTGCGCGCCGTGCTGGACCACTTCGGCCTGGCGAGGGCGGCGCTGGTCGGCCTCAGCATGGGCGGGGAGACCGCACTGGACTTCGCCCTCGCCCACCCCGACCGGGTCACCGCCCTGGCCCTGGTCGGCGCCTCGGTCAGCGGCCACGACTGGCCGCAGGACCCGGGGACCACCGCCTACGCCGAGGCCCGCCGCCGGGGCGACGCGGCGGCCCTGGCAGAACTGGAGCTGTCCGTCTGGGCCGCGATGGGGCGGACGGCGCCGGGCGGCGAGCTGATCGCGGCGATGGTCGAGGAGAACGCGGCCCGCCGCATCGTCAGCGAGCAGTACCTCACCGGCGCCCCGGGGCGGCCCGCCGAACCCCGCCTCGGCGAGGTCGCCGCCCCCACCCTGGTCGTCCACGGCGACCGGGACCACCCGGAGATCGCCGCGATCGCGCAACGGCTCGCCGCCGACATCCCCGGCGCCCACCGCCACCTCGTCCCGGCCGCCGACCACTACCTCCCGCTGCGCGCCCCCGACCGGCTCACCGCCCTGCTGCTCGCCCACCTGGCCGCCTGAACGGTCGCGCCACGGCGCTGAGGCACGCGCGCCGCGTTTGCTGGCGCTAGCACCCTGCTTGCATTTGCAAGCGGGGTGCTGCAGGCTGTTCGCATGGCCTCACTCAACGTCGGCTCGCTGGGCGAGTACATCCGGGAGCAGCGCCGCAACGCGCAGTACTCGTTGCGGCAGCTGGCGGAGGCCGCCGGCGTGTCCAACCCGTACCTCAGCCAGATCGAGCGCGGGCTGCGCAAGCCGAGCGCGGAGATCCTGCAGCAGATCGCCAAGGCGCTGCGGATCTCGGCGGAGACGCTGTACGTCCAGGCCGGGATCCTGGAGGAGCGGCGGGGCGAGGGCCTGGAGCTGCGGGCCTCGATCCTGGCCGATCCGCTGATCAACGAGCGGCAGAAGCAGGCGCTGCTCGCGGTCTACGACGCCTTCCTGAAGGAGAACGCCGCCCCGGCACCCGGTGCGGCGACCGACGGCCCAGCCATCCAGAACACCCACCGGGAGGACCGGTAACCATGCCCATCACCGACGAGATCAAGAAGACCCTCAGCGACCCGACCCCGCTGTACGCCCTGGCGGGCGCCGGGGACCTCGCGTACGAGAAGCTGCGCGAGGTGCCGGGCAAGGTCGAGGCGCTGGCGGCGGACCGCAAGGGTGCGCAGGAGAAGGCCACCGCCCGGCTCCAGGAGGCGCAGTCGCTGCTGGTCGCGGCGCCGGCCAAGGTCGGCGAGGCCGTCACCGCCCTGCCCACCGACCTCAAGTCGCTGCAGGAGCGCGCCCAGGGCTTCGCGCTGCAGCAGGTGGGCCGTGCGGTCGAGCTGGCGGTGAAGGCCAAGGAGACGTACGACGAGCTGGCCGAGCGCGGCAAGGTCGTCGTGGAGAAGGCCCGCCCCGGTGCGCCCGCCGAGGTGGCCGAGGTGGAGTCGGCCCAGGCCGGGCCGGCCGAGGCCGAGGCCGAGCCGGTGGCGGAGGCCGACCCCGCGCCGGCGCCGAAGAAGTCCGCCCGGGCCCGGAAGGCCGGCTCCGCTGACGCGGAGTGAGCGGCGGTCCTCCACCGGGGGCACATCCGGTGAGCACGGAACGTTGACACCGTTGCGGACGGTGGTCGTGCCAGGATGGACGGCAGTCGCACGCGCCGGAATCGAGAGACAGAGGAGATCGTGATGGTCGGAGTGCTCCAGATTCTGGCCTTTTCCTACCTGAACCCGATCTGGTGGGCGACGATCGCCATCCTGGCCTACAAGCTGTTCGCCCTGGTCGACGCGGCCGTCCGCCGGGAGGACGCGTACCGGGCGGCGGACAAGAAGACCAAGGGGTTCTGGATCGCGATCCTCATGATCTCCTTCGGCTGGGACCTCCTGTTCGGGGTGAACTTCTTCACCGGGATCGGCACCCTGGCCGGCCTGGTCGCCTCGATCGTCTACGTGGTGGACGTCCGCCCCGCGATCCGGGCGCTGACCGGGGGCGGCGGCCGGAGCAACACCGGCCCGTACGGGTCCTGGTAGACCCGGCGGCGGACGACGCGACGGCCCGGGCGGGTGAACTCCCCGCCCGGGCCGTCGTATGTCCGGCGCCCGGTCGAGCACTCGGTCGAGCGGCCGAGCCGCTGGGCCGTCGGCCCGCCGCCCCGTCAGCCGAGGATCAGCTGCACCGGGTTGCGCTCCAGCAGCAGCACCGCCACGTCGTCGGTCAGCGCGCCGCCGTTCAGCTCCTCGACCTCGGCGATGGCGCTGTCGACCAGCCGCCCGCGGGTCAGCCCGGCGGCCTGGTGGTCGCCGATCAGGCCGGCGAGCCCGTCCTGGCCGAGCCGACGGGAGCCGGCCCCGACCCGGCCCTCGATCAGCCCGTCGGTGTAGAGCAACAGCCGCCAGCCGGGCCGGAGTTCGATCCGCTGCGCGGGCCAGGCGGCCTCTCCGTCGTGGCACGGCAGCAGGCCGAGCGCGGGGCCGGCGAGGTCGGCGGGCAGGGAGAGGGGGTCGTGGTCGCGGCCGAGCAGCAGCGGGGCCGGGTGCCCGGCGAGGTAGAGCCGGGCGTTCTCGGCGGCGCCGAGCGAGTCGAGGTCGCTGCCGGCGCCGCCCGGCTCGATGACGACCATGCAGAGCGTCGCGAAGATCTCGTCGCTGCGCCGCTCGTGCTCCAGTACGTGCTGGAGGGTGGTGAGCAGGGCCTCGCCGGTGAGGCCCGCGAACACCAGGGTGCGCCACGCTATCCGGAGCGCGACGCCGAGCGCGGCCTCGTCCGGGCCGTGGCCGCAGACGTCGCCGATCACGACGTGGACGGTGCCGTCGTCGGTGCGCACGGCGTCGTAGAAGTCGCCGCCGAGCAGGGCGCGGCGGCGGCCGGGGCGGTAGCGCCGGGTGAAGGAGAGCCCGGCGCCGTCCAGCAGCGGGGTGGGCAGCAGGTGGCGCTGGAGGCGGGCGTTCTCCTGGCCGCGCAGTTCGGCCTCGACGAGCCGGCGCTGGGACTCGTCGGCGCGCTTGCGTTCGACGGCGTAGCGCAGGGCGCGGGCCAGCAGCGGGCCGTCCGTCTCGTGCTTGATCAGGAAGTCCTGGGCGCCGGCGGCGACGGCGGCCGCGCCGAGTTCGGCCCCGGCGGCGTCGGTGAGCACCACGACGGGGATGTGCGGGGCGCGCCGGAGCAGCTCGTGCAGGCCTTCCAGGCCGTCGGAGGTGCCGGGCGGCTGCGGGGGATCGGCGAGCGCGGTGAGGTCGAGCAGGACGCAGCCGAACTCGGAGCCGCGGGAGCGTCCGCGCCGGGTGGAGAGCGAGGGCTGGGCCAGCAGCGCGGTGGCCTGGCCGAGGCCGCGGGCCCAGTGGATCTCGATCGAGGTGCCGCTGTCGGCCGCCGCCGCCTTGATCAGCTGGGCGTCCGAGACGTCGTCCTCGATGACCAGCAGCCGCAGCGGCGTGCCGCCGTCGGCGGGGACGTCCTGGCCCGGCCCGGAGGGCGCCGCGGAGACGTGGGAGGGGTGGGCGGCGTGTGCCGCCCGGGCCGCCTGCGAGCGGGGGTGGGGTATCGGGGGAGCCGCCGTCGCCGGGCCGGTCGTCACCGGGCGGTTGCGGGCACGGCCGACCGGGGCGCCCTCGTGGGCCCCCGGCAGGTTCGCGGCACCAGGTGCCCGCCCGTCTCCCGTTGCGGGCATTGGTGGTTCCTCCCTTTCCCCGACTGCGTAACGGTCGACGTCCGTCCGCAGTGCCCGCCTGGCACCGTGCGTCGGGGAACTTCTCGCGACCATAACGTGATCTCCGGGGATTTCTTCGGCCGACCGGCGCCGTTGTGGTTATTGCCACGCCGGTGGCGGTGTGGTGATCGGACTCGGACGACGGCTCGAATGCCCGTCCCGGCGGCTGACGCGCGGGGCGGAGACGGGGGTATGTGATGGTGACGCGGATCACCCTGGTCGAGGGTGACATCACGGAGCAGCAGGTGGACGCGGTGGTGAACGCCGCGAACTCGTCCCTCCTGGGTGGTGGCGGGGTGGACGGTGCGATCCACCGCAGGGGTGGGCCGGAGATCCTGGAGGAGTGCCGCCGGCTGCGCGCCTCGCACTGGGGCAAGGGGCTGGCCACCGGGCGCGCGGTGGCGACGACGGCCGGACGGCTGCCGGCCCGGTGGGTGGTGCACACCGTCGGGCCGGTGTACCGGGCGGAGGAGTACGAGGAGCGGGCGGGGTTGTTGGCCTCCTGCTATCGCGAGTCGCTGCGCGTCGCGGCGGAACTGGGCGCGCGCACGGTGGCCTTCCCGGCCGTGTCGGCCGGGATCTACGGCTGGCCGCCGGCGGACGCGGCGCGGATCGCGCTGGCCACCGTCGCGGAGGTACTGGACGGCGGTGACGCGGAGGCGGGCGCGGCGCTGGCGGAGGTGCGGTTCGTGCTGTTCGGGTCGGAGATGTACGGGGTGTTCGAGCGGGCCTGGCGGGAGCTGCTCGGGCAGGACGGCTGACGGCTGACGGCGGACGGCTGGGCGTGGTGCGCTCCGGGCGGCGTGTGGTGTCGCCGCTCGGTCGCGTCCCATGGTGGCGTGATGGGGCGTCAACACGCCAGAGATATTCGATAACTCGTTCGAGTGAATGCGCCGGGTCGCTCACCAGCTCCCGCCCGCGCCCGCCGCTCCGCGGCCACTTCGCCGCCGCTCCGCCGGTGCGGTCCCTACGGCGCGAGCGCCGACCAGGGCACCGTGACCTCGCCCTGCCGCCACCGCCCGCGCGCGTCCACCAGCGGCCAGCTGCCCGCCAGCGCCGTGCAGGCCGCCACCCAGCGCTGCCGGGCCCCGAACGCCCCGTACGGCGCGGCGGCCGCCCAGGCCCGGTCGAACTCGGTCAGGAAGGCGTGCACCGGCCGGCCCGGCACGTTGTGGTGGATCAGCGCCTTGGGCAGCCGTTCGGCCAGGTCGGAGGGGAGCGCCAGACCGCCGAGCCGGGCCGCGAAGGTCACCGTCCGGGGCCCCTCCGGGCCGAGCGCGACCCAGACGTGCCGCCGCCCGATCTCGTCGCAGGTGCCCTCGACCAGCAGCCCGTCCGGGGCGAGTCGGGCGCACAGCCGCTCCCAGACCCCGGCCACCGCCGCCTCGTCGTACTGCCGCAGCACGTTGGCCGCCCGGATCAGCTGGGCCGGCGCGCCGCCGTCCAGGGGCACCTCGAAGCCGCCGCGCCGGAAGGTGAGCAGCGGCGGTTCGGCGTACGGCAGCGCGGCCGCGACCCGCTCCGGCTCGATCTCGATCCCGACCACCCGGACGTCCGGCCGCACCGCGCGCAGCCGCGCGGCCAGCTCGACGGCCGTCCACGGCGCGGCGCCGTAGCCGAGGTCCACCGCCACCGGCGGGTGCCCGGCGGAGCGCAGCGTGCGGCCGAGCGTGTGGGCGATCCAGCGGTCCATCCGGCGCAGCCGGTTGGTGTTGGTGGTGCCCCGGGTGACGGTCCCCACCGGGCGCCCGGTCCGCCCACGGGAGGGCGCGGCGGTCGCGGGGTCGAAGGAGGCAGCCATGTCCAGAAGGGTAGTCGGGGCGCCGGAGTCACCGCGCTGACCTGGGGCGTTGCCGCCGCGCTCAGCCGGTGCGCCGGACCGGGGACGCTCGTGGGCCGGACCGGGAATGCCGGGAGCCACCCGCGCGGTTGGCACACTGGTGGTGATGTGTGCCCGGACGGGGCAGCGCACACCGGACAACGGGCGGCCCGGCGCGGACCGCCTCGACGGGCCGCACAGAGGAGGCTTCAGCCAGGTGATCCAGCACCCCGTCCGTTCGGTACGCCGTGCCCAGTCCGCCGTGCCCGCGCGCGGCCGGCTCCAGTCGCTCGTCCCGGGCCGCCGCCGCCCGCGCCGGATAGCGATGCTGAGCGTCCACACCTCGCCGCTGCACCAGCCCGGCACCGGGGACGCCGGCGGGATGAACGTCTACATCGTCGAGCTGGCCAAGCGGCTGGCGGACCTCAACATCGAGGTCGAGGTGTTCACCCGGGCGATCTGCTCGGACGACGCCCCGACCGTCGAGCTGGCTCCGGGCGTGCTGGTCCGGCACGTCACCGCCGGGCCGTACGAGGGCCTGGTCAAGGAGGACCTCCCGGCCCAGCTGTGCGCCTTCACCCACGGGGTGCTGCGGACGGAGGCGGGCCACCGCCCCGGCCACTACGACCTGGTGCACTCGCACTACTGGCTCTCCGGGCAGGTCGGCTGGCTGGCCGCGCAGCGCTGGGGGGTGCCGCTGGTGCACACCATGCACACCATGGCGAAGGTCAAGAACGCCGCGCTGGCCGAGGGGGACACTCCCGAGCCTGCGGCCCGGGTGATCGGCGAGACCCAGGTGGTGGAGGCGGCCGACCGGCTGATCGCCAACACCACCGAGGAGGCCGCCGAGCTGGCCCTGCACTACGCCGCCCGGCCGGACCAGCTGGCCGTCGTCCACCCCGGGGTCAACCTGGACGTCTTCCGGCCCGGTCCGGCGCGCTCGCGGGCCGCCGCCCGGGCCCGGCTCGGCCTGCCGCAGGACGCCGCCGTGCTGCTCTTCGCCGGCCGGATACAGCCGCTCAAGGCCCCGGACGTGCTGCTGGGCGCGGTCGCCGCGCTGCTGGCCCGCCGCCCGGAGCTGCGCGAGCGCCTGGTGGTGCCGGTCGTCGGCGGCCCGTCCGGCACCGGGCTGGCCCGTCCGGAGAGCCTGCACAAACTGGCCGCCCAGCTCGGCATCTCCGACGTGGTGCGCTTCCACCCGCCGGTCGGCCAGGAGAAGCTCGCCGAGTGGTACCGCGCGGCGACGGCCCTGGTGATGCCCTCGTACAGCGAGTCCTTCGGCCTGGTCGCGCTGGAGGCGCAGGCCTGCGGCACCCCGGTGGTGGCGGCCGCGGTCGGCGGCCTGCCGGTCGCGGTGCGGGACGGCGAGACCGGCACCCTGGTGCGCGGCCACGACCCGCGGGACTGGTCGTACGCGCTGGAGCCGTACGTCACCGACCCCGAGCTGGTGGCCCGGCGCGGTGCGGCGGCGGCCCGGCACGCGTCCGGCTTCGGCTGGGACACCGCCGCGGCGACCACCGCCGAGGTGTACGCCGGCAGCCTGGCCCGCCCGGCCGGCCGGCTGGCCACCGCCCGGCGCCGGCTCACCTGAGGCCGGGAGCCGTTCCGGTCGGCCGTCGCGGGTGAGCCGAGGCTGCGCCCGCCGGGTACCGGCGAGTAACGTCACCCCCATGGCAATCCGCACCAAGGACGAGGCCCTGACCCTCCTGCGCACCGCCCTGGACGACGCCGGGGTGGCCTGGGAGCCGGCCGCCACCGACCCGCACACGCTGGTGGCGACCCTCCCGGGCACCCGGAAGCTGAGCACCACCTGCGCCCTGCGGGTCGGCGACCACACCCTGTCGGTGAACGCCTTCGTGATCCGCCGCCCGGACGAGAACCACGAGGCCGTCTACCGCTGGCTGCTGGAGCGCAACACCAGGCTGTACGGCGTGGCGTACGCGGTCGACGCGCTCGGCGACGTCTACCTGGCCGGCCGGCTGCCGCTGGAGGCGCTCGGCCCGGAGGTCGTCGACCGGTTGCTCGGGACGGTGCTGGAGAGCGCGGACACGCCGTTCAACACCCTGCTGGAGCTGGGCTTCGCCTCGGCGATCCGGCGGGAGTGGGAGTGGCGGACCAAGCGCGGGGAGTCCACCCGCAACCTGGCCGCCTTCGCCCACCTGGCCGGCCCGGACGCCGCCCGGGGCGACGCCCCGGCCGCCGACTGACCGAGCCCGCTCAGGCTCCCGCCGGGGCCTTCTCGGCCTCCGCCGCGGGCGCCGCGACGGCGTCCGCGACGGGCCGCGCGGCACGCGCCGTGACGGCCTGGGCGGCAGGCGCCGCGACGGCCTCCGCCGCGGGCGCCGTGACGGCCTCCGCTGCGGGCGCCGCGACCGCGACGACATCGCCGGACCCGGCGCCCTCGGCGGCGCCGGTCCGTCCGCCCAGCACCACGTAGCCGACCGCGGCGACCGTGCCGCAGATCCCGCACGCGCCCCACAGCGCCCCGCCGCCGGCCCGCTCCAGCAGCACGCCGCCCACGGCCGGACCGAGGAACGAGGCGAGCGACCAGGAGAGCCCGTACACGCCCTGGTAGCGCCCGCGGGCGTGGGTCGGCGACAGCTCGGCGATCAGGCCCATCAGGGTCGGGGTGTAGAGGATCTCCCCGACCGTCCAGACCGCCACCGTGAAGGCGTAGAACCACGCGGACGACCCGGCCAGGGCCGTGATCCCGAACCCCCAGCCGATGAACAGCGAGGCCGTCGCCAGCATGGCCGAGCGGCTGCGGTTCTCGACCCACCGGGTGAGCGGGATCTGCAGCAGCACGATCAGCAGCCCGTTCAGTCCGATGACCAGGCCGTACTCGGAGGACGTGATCCCCTGGCGGCCCATGTCCACCGCGAGGGTGGTGGAGCCCTGCTGCATCACCAGGGCGAGCAGCAGGGTGAGGCCGACCACGGCCATGAAGCGGCTGTCGCGGAAGACGGTGAGGAGGCCGACCGCCGGCTCGTCGGCCCGTCCGTCCGCCGGGGCGTCGGGCTTGGTCTCCGGGATCCTGAGGAAGATCACCACCGCGCAGAGCACCGTGGAGAGCGCGTCCAGCAGGAAGAGCGTCAGGTAGCCGTGGGTGGCGATCAGGCCGGCGACCGCCGAGGAGAGGCCGAAGCCCAGGTTGATCGCCCAGAAGTTCAGCGAGTAGGCGCGGACTCGGTCGGCGGCCGGGACGATGTCCGCGATGATCGCGGAGATGGCCGGCCGGGTGGCGTTGTTGCAGAACCCCACCAGGAAGGCCACCGCCGCGATCGCGACCTGGCCGTCGGTGAAGCCGAGCACGGCGGTGAACAGCGCGGTGCCGAGCTGGGCGGCGAGCAGGGTGGGCCGACGCCCGATCCGGTCGGTCAGCACCCCGGCGACGATCGAGGCGATCGCCGAGCCGAGGCCGAACAGGGAGGCGACCAGGCCCGCGTAGGTGGGGGAGTACCCGCGGCTGCTGGTGAGGTAGAGCGCCAGGAAGGTGACCACGAAGGCGCCGAGGCGGTTGACCAGGGTCGCGACCCAGAGCCACCAGAACTGGCGCGGCAGTCCGCCCGCCGTCTCCTGGAGCATTCCTCGGAAGCGGGCGGTGACGGGCATGTGTGGGGCTCCCCGGGGCAGGCGTCCGCTGAGCGGCTCGGGCAGGCCCGGTCAGCCGACGCATGTAAGTGGCTGATGCGCGGGGCACACGTTACCCATCGGCCCAAGGTCCCCACCAGGGGTTTTCGGGCCTCCACTAAGCTGGGGCCCATGGCTGACACGACGTACCGACTCATCCTGCTCCGCCACGGCGAGAGCCAGTGGAACCAGAAGAACCTGTTCACCGGTTGGGTCGACGTCGACCTCAACGAGAAGGGCGAGAAGGAGGCCGCCCGCGGTGGCGAGCTCCTGGCCGCCGAGGGTCTGTTCCCGGACGTGGTGCACACCTCGCTGCTGCGCCGCGCCATCCGCACCTCGCAGATCGCCCTGGACAAGGCCGACCGCCACTGGATCCCGGTCAGCCGCAGCTGGCGCCTGAACGAGCGGCACTACGGCGCGCTGCAGGGCAAGGACAAGGCCCAGACCCTGGCCGAGTTCGGCGAGGAGCAGTTCCAGCTGTGGCGCCGCTCGTACGACACCCCGCCGCCGGTGCTGGCCGACGACTCCGAGTACTCGCAGGCCGGTGACGCCCGCTACGCCGAGATCCCGAGCGAGCTGCGTCCGCGCACCGAGTGCCTGCAGGACGTCGTCGAGCGGATGCTCCCGTACTGGTACGACGCCATCGTCCCGGACCTCGCCGCCGGCAAGACCGTCCTGGTCACCGCCCACGGCAACAGCCTGCGCGCGCTGGTCAAGCACCTCGACGGCATCTCCGACGAGGCCATCGCCGGTCTGAACATCCCGACCGGCATCCCGCTGGTGTACGAGCTGGACGCCGACTTCAAGCCGGTCGCCGCGGGCGGCCGCTACCTCGACGCGGACGCCGCCGCCGCGGCCATCGAGGCGGTCAAGAACCAGGGCAAGAAGTAAGCACGACAGCCACCGAAGGCCCCGCTCACCGGTTCGCCGGGGGCGGGGCCTTCCGCATGTCCGGCCGGCTCGCGGGGCGTTCCAACAGGCTTGCGGGGAAGGCGAGTTGGTCCATGGTGAAAGTGGTTCAGACCATTGACGGGCGGTGGCGGGGGCTCCTACCGTGAGGGCACCGGACCGGCGCCGGCGTGCCCCGGATCTCCCCGTCCCGGGCCCGCACCCCCACGTGCGCGTCCGCGCCCCGGCGCACTCTCCATCCACCCCCACGGAGGAGCACCATGCGCACACGTCACCTCGTCGGCGCGGTGGTCGCCGCGCTGGCGATACCGTTCACGCTCGCCTTCCCCGCGTCGTCCCACGGCTGGGTCACGACCCCGCCCAGCAGGGCCGCGCTCTGCGACGTGCACACGAGCGGTGTCCCCTGGAACTGCGGCGACATCCAGTGGGAGCCGCAGAGCGTCGAGGGCCCCAAGGGCTTCCCGGCCCTGGGCCCCGCGGACGGCACCATCTGCGCAGGCGGCAACGCGCGCTTCGCCGAGCTGGACGACCCGCACGCGGGCGCCTGGCCGACCACCCCGGTGACGGCGGGTCGGTCGCTCACCTTCACCTGGAAGTTCACCGCCCGGCACGCGACCAGCGACTTCCGGTACTACCTGACCAAGCCGGGCTACGACGCCGGTCGGCCGATCACCCGGGCCGACCTGGACCTCACGCCCTTCCTGACCGTCCCGTACGGCGGGAAGCAGGTGCCGGGCACACTCAGCCACACCGCCACCGTCCCGAGCGGACGGACCGGCCACCAGGTGGTCGTCGCGGTCTGGACGATCGCCGACACCGCGAACGCCTTCTACTCCTGCACCGACGTCAGGTTCTGACGCCGGGCCCGGGATTCGGGCCCGGGAGCCGCGCGCGGGCGCGACCGCGCGGGCCGGAGACGGGGCGGGCCGGACGCGGACGAGGTGCACGGCCGCCGGAGCGCCGCGCCGCGCACCCGGCCGGAGTCCTCAGTGGCCGCCGCAGCAACCGCCGCTCGCGCCGCCGCACTGGCAGGGCGCACCGGACTGGCAGCCGCAGCCGCAGCCCGGGCCGCAGCCGCAGCCGGCGGCGAGGACGGGCAGCAGCTTCGGGGCGGGCGGCTCGACGGTGTCGCGGGCGGGGGCCGGGCGGGTCGGGTTGGCCTTCATCGAGCTGTTCCCTCCGTGAAGCGGGCACACTCCGGCGCCCGATACTTCGAGTGAAACCGCCGGACGGAGGGAGCGTCAACAGGCGCGCAGTGGTGGGACGCCCGGAGAACCGTGCGCCCGCACCACCCTCGCCACAGGTTTACTCACCCCTCGGGTGAGCGGCCGTCGGGGCGGAGCTCACTCCGCCCCGATGGTCCCCACCGCCTCGGCCGCCTCGGTGGCGGCCACGAACTCGGCCACGTGCTCGCCGGTCACCAGGTACACCACGCGCTTGGCGACCGACACCGCGTGGTCCGCGAAGCGCTCGTAGTAGCGGCCGACCAGGGTGATGTCGACGGCGGTCTCGATGCCGTGGTGCCAGCGCTCGTCGATCAGGTGCGACAGCAGCTCGCGGTGCAGGGTGTCGATGGCGTCGTCGTCCTGCTCCATCTCCAGGGCCTTGTCGACGTCCTTGGTGGCGATGACCAGGCCGGCCTTGGCGACCAGGCGCTGGGCGAGCTGGCCCATCTCCAGGACGGTGGAGTGCAGGTCGCGCGGCACGGCGGTGTCGGGGTAGCGCATCCGCGCGACCTTGGCGACGTGCCGGGCGAGGTCGCCGCAGCGCTCCAGGTCGGCGCTCATCCGCAGCGAGGTGACGACGATGCGCAGGTCGGTGGCGACCGGCTGCTGGCGGGCCAGCAGGTCGATCGCCCGGTTCTCCAGCTCGTGGTGCAGGTCGTTGACCTTCTCGTCGGCGGCGATCACGCTCTCCGCCAGCGCCAGGTCCGCGTCGAGGAGGGCGGTGGTGGCGCGGCCGAGTGCGGAGCCGACCAGCCGCGCCATCTCGACCAGGTTGTCACCGATCGCATCGAGTTCCTCGTGGTACGCGTCGCGCATGTTCTCTCCTCAGTAGCTGTGTCGGTGGCGGTGCCGACCGGTCAGCCCGTACGACCGTACGTCCGGCGTCCGGGTGACCGCTGCTGGTGGCGCGCATCGTACGCGCACACCCGAGCCGGTGCCCGCTGTTCGGCACACCGAGCTCTCCCACACGGGCTGCCCGGCCAACTTTCCGACGCCCGGGCGACGATGCACGGCCGGTGCGGTGAATCGGCGGCCACACGAAGGTGAATTCTCGGCAACGCGTGGTCGATGCCTTGACCCAGACCTTGGGGACTGGCCTGGCCGTGCGCTTACGCTGGCCACATGGACGTGAACGTGGCCGCCGCCGCTGCCTGCGCCATAGCCGGGCTCGGTGTCGGCCTCACCGCCTCCATCGCCTTCCGTTGGAGCGAGCGCGAGCAGGCCAGGGGCAAGCAGAGCGGCACCAGCGGCAGAAACCACGGCCGGTACCAGGCACTGGGCACCGGCAACCCCGAGCCCCCGTTGCCGCCGGGGGTCGACACCGTGCTCTCCGTGCTGCGCTCCTGCGCGATCGTGCTCGGCGAGGGCGACGAGGTGGTCAAGGCCAGCTCGGCGGCGTACGCGATGGGCCTGGTGCGCGGCGGTGCCGTCGCCGTGGACCCGATGCTCTCGCTGGCCCGCGCCACCCGCCGGGACGGCGAGATCCGCCAGGTCGAGCTGGAGGTGCCCCGGCCGGGCGCGGCCCGCGCGGCCGAGCCGCTCGCGGTCTCCGTCCGGGTCGCCCCGCTGGGCTCCCGGCTGGTGCTGGTGCTGGTCGAGGACCAGACCGATCGGCGCCGGGTGGAGGCCGTCCGCCGGGATTTCGTCGCCAACGTCAGCCATGAGCTCAAGACCCCGGTCGGTGCCCTGTCGCTGCTCTCCGAGGCGGTCGTGGACGCGTCCGACGACCCGGAGGCGGTGCAGCGCTTCGCCGGCCGGATGCAGGTCGAGGCCGCCCGGCTGGCCAGCCTGGTCCAGGAGATCATCGACCTCTCCCGGGTCCAGGACGACCGGCTGATGGTCGACCCGGAGCCGGTCGCGGTGGACGAGCTGATCGCCGAGGCGATCGACCGCTGCCGCCAGCAGGCCGCCGCCAAGCAGATCCTCATCGCGGCGGGCGGCATCGCCGGCCTCTACCTGCACGGCAACCGCGGCCAGCTGGCCGCCGCGCTCGGCAACCTGGTCGAGAACGCCGTGAACTACAGCCCGCCGCGCACCCGCGTGGCGATCGCCACCCGCCGGATCTCCAGCGCCGCGGCGCTCGGGGAGGCGGACGGCGAGCTCATCGAGATCTCGGTCACCGATCAGGGCATCGGCATCTCCGAGAAGGACCGCGAGCGGGTCTTCGAGCGCTTCTACCGCGTCGACCCGGCCCGCTCCCGGGCCACCGGCGGCACCGGTCTCGGCCTCTCCATCGTCAAGCACGTGGCCGCCTCGCACGGCGGCACCGTGTCGGTGTGGAGCGTCGAGGGGCAGGGTTCGACCTTCACCGTCCGCCTGCCCGCCGGGCAGGCGCCCGGCGACGACGACCTCGATGACGACGGCCTCGACGACGACCTCGACGGGACCGGCGGCGACCTCCACGACGACGCCGACCGGACCGACGCCGACCGGACCGACGCCGACCGGACCCACCGCGAGCCGGACCACGAGCCGGACGCCGCCGGCCCCGCCGCGGCACCCCGAACCCTCACCACGGGCCGCACGGACCGCACGGACCGTACCGACCGTTCGCTCCCCACCCGGGAGCGGGAACCACACCTGTCAGACACAACCCCGCAGCTTGCCCCGGAGGCCTGATCGTGACCCGAGTACTGGTGGTCGAGGACGAGGAGTCGTTCAGCGACGCCCTCTCGTACATGCTCCGCAAGGAAGGCTTCGAGGTGGCCGTCGCCGCCACCGGCCCCGACGCCCTGGAGCAGTTCGAACGCAACGGCGCGGACCTCGTCCTGCTCGACCTGATGCTGCCGGGTCTGCCCGGTACCGAGGTCTGCCGCCAGCTCCGGGTGCGTTCCAACGTCCCCGTGATCATGGTGACCGCCAAGGACAGCGAGATCGACAAGGTCGTCGGGCTGGAGATAGGCGCTGACGACTACGTCACCAAGCCGTACTCCACCCGGGAGCTGGTCGCCCGGATCCGCGCGGTGCTGCGCCGCCGCGGCGAGGACGGCGGGGCCGGCGAGAACGGCAACGGCCCGGGCGCCCTGGAGGCGGGCCCGGTCCGGATGGACGTCGACCGCCACGTGGTGACCGTGGACGGTGCCAAGGTCGACCTGCCGCTCAAGGAGTTCGACCTGCTGGAGATGCTGCTGCGCAACGCGGGCCGGGTGCTCACCCGCATGCAGCTGATCGACCGGGTCTGGGGCGCGGACTACGTCGGCGACACCAAGACCCTGGACGTCCACGTGAAGCGCCTGCGGGCCAAGATCGAGCCGGACCCGGGCGCGCCGCGCTACCTGGTCACGGTCCGCGGCCTCGGCTACAAGTTCGAGCCGTAAACCGCGGGAGCGCGCCACACGCGCAGGCCCCCTCCGGCAGCAGCCGGAGGGGGCCTCCGCGTTGCTCCCGGCGGGCCCGTCCGGGCCCGCCGGAGGCGGGGCACGGCGTCAGTGGGCGGCCGGGACCGCCGGGGTGGTGGCGCCGGCCGGAACGGCGGCGCCGGTGGCCGGGGTGCCGGTGACGGGGGCGCCCGGGGTGGCGGTGGCACCGGGGGTGGTGGCACCGGCGGTCGGGGCGCCCGCGGCGGGAGAGGAGCTCTTGACGGGCGTGGCGCTCGCCGACGGGGTCGGGCCGTAGCCCTTGTAGAGGCCCTTGCCGTCCGGGCTCACGCCGGCCTGGGCCTCGACCTTCTGGCCGTCCTTGAAGGTGAAGGTGGTGGGGGCGAAGCCACCGACGTGGACGGAGGCGGAGGCGACGCCGGCGGTCGGGTTGCCCTGGCCGCCGATCGCCACCGAACCGCCGGCCGGCACCACGATGCCGGTCAGCGGGGCGCCCGCGGCGTCCGCGAAGGTGGCGGTGGAGGTGCCGACCGTCACGGACTGCAGCTCCGCCGGGGTGTTCGCGGTGTTGGCGATGTTGACCACCACGTTGGCGGCGCCGGAGTAGTCGCCCGAGGTGCCCTCCCCGGTGACGATCACGATGTTGTTCAGCCGAAGGTTCGTCCCGAGGGTTGCCGCCGCGTTGTCCGGCTTGATCTGCAGGGTGTCCGGCGTGTTGCCGGCTGCGCAGGAGGACAGCGAGGCGATGGCGATGGCGGCGATGGCGGCGATGCTGCCGCGTCGAAGGCTGCGGCTCACGGCGGCGGCTTCTCCTAAGTCACGTGTCGGTAGGTCAGGTCTCAGATTATCGACCTCACTTATGCCGTCCTCACGGGGTGGTCCCCGTGTCGCACTCCCGGGGCCCGCCGGGGGCCGTCCGGCGGTACACCCGCCATGTCCCGGTCACGACGCGGACAAGCTTCGACCAAGATCGAATAACGATTGGGCCGCGACCGGAAAAGAGGTGAAAGCTCAAGATCCAATCATGGTTGCGGGGGTGTTGCGCAAGGGTTTCGCCGAACCCCGGAACCGCCTCCGACCTGCGGGAAGCCCCCCTCGAACACCGGTCGCAGCACGTCATGGGGGTGCTTGTCAAGCCCCGAGACCTGCCCTGACCTGCGAAAACGCCCTTCGGGTGCGCCGAGAAGCGTGTTATTCTGGAAAGCCACGGAAGGGGTCCTGTCACATGACGTTCAAGGTTGGCGACACGGTGGTCTACCCCCATCACGGGGCCGCACTGATCGAGGCCATCGAAACTCGCCAGATCAAAGGTGTGGACAAGACCTACCTGGTGCTCAAGGTGCAGCAGGGAGACCTGACGCTCCGCGTGCCCGCCGAGAACGCGGAGTTCGTCGGCGTGCGCGATGTAGTCGGCCAGGAGGGTCTGGACCGGGTCTTCGAGGTGCTGCGCGCACCGTACACGGAAGAGCCGACCAACTGGTCCCGTCGCTACAAGGCGAACCTGGAGAAGCTCGCCTCGGGCGACGTTATCAAGGTCGCCGAGGTTGTGCGCGACCTCTGGCGTCGCGAGCGCGAGCGCGGCCTCTCGGCCGGCGAGAAGCGGATGCTCGCGAAGGCGCGCCAGATCCTCGTCAGCGAGCTCGCGCTGGCGGAGAACACCAACGAGGACAAGGCGGAGACGCTGCTCGACGAGGTCCTCGCCTCGTAGCGCACGCGCCACCGCAGTGCAGTCGGGCTTCCGCCCAACGCCCACAGCGCCCGGTGCCGGCGCGCCGCTCCTCGGACGAACAGTCCGGGAGTGGTGCAGTGGCACTCCGGGCGCTGAGGCGTGTCCGGACGACACCTCGCGCCCCGAGCCGGTCCAGGCCTGCAAGACCGTTTCTGCACCCGCTCTCCCGTGGAACTTCCACGGAGTGCGGGTCGTGCGGAGCTGTGCGGCGGGTAGTGGGACCGTGGTTCTTCGGAAGGGGCCCGGTGCGCCCGCCGGGCACGCCATGGCCATACCCACTTCGCCGAAGGAGTGAAACCTGAACGCGTCAGCAGCAGTCGCAGCAGCAGTGGTGCCCGCCGCCGGACGCGGTGAGCGGCTGGGGCCAGGGGCCCCGAAGGCCCTGCGGGAGCTGGGCGGTGTGCCGCTCCTGGTGCACGCCGTCCGGGCGCTGGCCCGCAGCCGGGCGGTCGGCCTGGTCGTGGTCGCCGCACCCGCCGACGGGGTGGCCGAGGTGGTCGCCCTGCTGGACAGCCACGGGCTGGACGACAAGGACATCCGGGTGGTGGCCGGCGGCGCGACCCGCCAGGAGTCGGTGCGCCTCGGCCTGGCCGCGATCCCGGAGGACGTCGGGATCGTCCTGGTGCACGACGCGGCCCGCCCGCTCGTGCCGGTCGAGGTGGTGGACGCCGTCGCGGCCGCCGTCCGGGCCGGGGCCCGGGCCGTGGTGCCCGCGGTGCCGCTGGCCGACACCGTGAAGCGGGTCGAACCGAACCCGGGCCACCCGGAGCCGGTGCTCGACACGCCCGAGCGGTCCACCCTGCGCGCGGTGCAGACCCCGCAGGGCTTCGACCGCGCCACCCTGGTCGAGGTGCACGCCAAGGCGCTGGCCGAGGAGAGCGCGGGCACTGCCGACGCGCCGCCCGTCACCGATGACGCCGGCCTGGTCGAGCGCTACGGCGGCCAGGTCGTCGTGGTGCCCGGCCACGAGGAGGCGTTCAAGGTCACCCGTCCGCTGGACCTCGTGCTCGCCGAGGCCGTACTCGCCCGCCGGAGGGCCGCCGATGCCTACTGACCCGCAGCTCCCCCTGATCCCCCGCGTCGGGATCGGCACCGACGTGCACGCCTTCGAGGCCGGCCGCCCGCTCTGGGTGGCCGGGCTGGAGTGGCCGGACGCCGGGGTCGGGCTCTCCGGGCACTCGGACGCCGACGTGGCCGCGCACGCCGCCTGCGACGCGCTGTTCTCGGCCGCCGGGATCGGCGACCTGGGCGCGCACTTCGGCACCGACCGCCCGGAGTGGGCCGGCGCCTCCGGGGTGAAGCTGCTCGGCGAGGCGGCCCGGCTGGTCCGCGAGGCCGGCTTCGAGATCGGCAACGTCGCGGTCCAGGTGATCGGCGTCCGGCCGAAGATCGGCAAGCGGCGGGCCGAGGCGCAGGTCGCGCTCTCGGAGGCGGCCGGCGCCCCGGTCTCCGTCTCCGGCACCACCACCGACGGGCTGGGCCTGACCGGCCGGGCCGAGGGGCTGGCCGCGATCGCCACCGCCCTGGTGTACGAACGGCGTTGAGTCCGGCGGGGCGGTGAGGGCGCGGGCCGGTGGGGCGGTGAGGGCGCGGGCCGGTGGGGTGGTCGGTGGAGCGGCCGGAAGCGTGCCCGGAGGCATGTCGGGAGGCAGGTCGGGAAGAAAACCGCGTCTGACGGGTGTTCACCCGGTGGCGCGGGGCCCCGGGTCGGTACTGTCGGCTCGGGCCCGCGCGGGGCTTCCCCTCGGGCCGTGACCGCCGCGACGAGATGAGGTTTCGCCACGATGACCACCCAACTCTCCGACCGCGCCAAGGCGCTGATCGACGGCAAGAGCTTCGCCGTGGTCTCCACCGTCCAGCCCGACGGCAGCCCCCAGTCCTCGGTGGTCTGGGTCAAGAGGGACGGCGACGACATCCTCTTCTCCACCGTCGAGGGCCGCCGCAAGCACCTCAACCTGGTGCGGGACCCGCGCGTCTCGATCCTGCTCAACCCGGCGGACAGCCCGTACGAGTACCTGGAGGCGCGCGGGGAGGTCAGCATGACCACCGAGGGCGGCCGGGAGCTGATCGACGAGCTGGCCGCCAAGTACCGCGGGGTGGACAAGTACACCTGGGACGGCCCGGACGACGTCCGGGTGATCGTGCGCCTCAGCCCGCGCAAGGTGGTCGGCAGCATCTGACCTTCCCGCCGGCTTCTCGCCGGCTTTCCGCCCGCGACCTGCCCTTCCCCGGGATCACAGCACCGTTGTCCCGGGGAATGTGGCGGGGCACCCCCCACTTCCCACTACGCTTGACGCTGTGAGCATTCGTCTGTACGACACCAGCACCCGACAGGTACGCGACTTCGTCCCGCTTGTACCGGGTTGTGTCTCGATCTACCTGTGCGGCGCTACCGTCCAGTCGGCGCCTCACATCGGGCACATCCGTTCCGGGCTCAACTTCGACATCATGCAGCGGTGGTTCGCCTACCGCGGCTACCAGGTGACCTTCGCCCGGAACGTCACCGACATCGACGACAAGATCATCGCCAAGGAGCGCGAGCTCGGCACGCCGTGGTGGCAGATCGCCTACGAGAACGAGCGCGCCTTCAACGACGGCTACGACGCGCTCGGCTGCCTGCCGCCGACGGTGGAGCCGCGGGCCACCGGGCACATCCCCGAGATGATCGAGATGATGCAGGGGCTCATCGAGAAGGGCCACGCCTACGCGGCCGACGGCAACGTCTACTTCGACGTGAAGTCCTACCCGGACTACCTCGAGCTCTCCAACCAGAAGCTCGACGACCTGCGCCAGCCGAGCGGCGAGGGCGAGACCGGCAAGCGGGACCAGCGCGACTTCGCGATGTGGAAGGCCACCAAGCCGGGCGAGCCGAGCTGGGAGACCCCGTGGGGCCGCGGCCGTCCGGGCTGGCACCTGGAGTGCTCGGCGATGGCCCACAAGTACCTGGGCCCGGCCTTCGACATCCACGGCGGCGGGCTGGACCTGATCTTCCCGCACCACGAGAACGAGATCGCCCAGTCCAAGGCGTACGGTGACGCCTTCGCCGCCTTCTGGGTGCACAACGCCTGGGTCACCATGGCCGGCGAGAAGATGAGCAAGTCGCTGGGCAACTCGGTGCTGGTCTCCGAGATGGTCCGGGCGTGGCGGCCGATCGTGCTCCGGTACTACCTGGCGGCCCCGCACTACCGCTCGATGATCGAGTACAGCGTGGACTCGCTGCGTGAGGCCGAGGCCGGCTTCGGCCGGATCGAGGGCTTCGTCCAGCGCGCCGTCGAGCGCTGCGGCACGGTCGACGCGGCGCCCGAGGTGCCGCCGGCCTTCGCCGAGGCGATGGACGACGACTTCGGCGTCCCGCAGGCGCTGGCCATCGTGCACACCGCCGTCCGCCAGGGCAACAGCGCCCTGAACGCAGACGACAAGGAGAGCGTGGTGGCGCGACTGGCCGAGGTCCGTGCGATGCTCGGTGTACTGGGCCTCGACCCGCTCGACCCGCAGTGGGCCGGGACGGAGCGCGGTGAGACTGGGACACTTAAGAGCATGCACGGTGTGGTCGACTCGCTGGTCCGCCTGGTCCTCGACCAGCGGCAGGCGGCGCGCCAGCGCAAGGACTTCGCCACCGCGGATGCCATCCGCGACCAGCTCGGCCTGGCCGGGCTGGCGATCGAGGACACCCCGTCCGGCCCGCGCTGGACGATCAACAGCCAGTAACCCCATCTGACGATCGGGGTGATGGGTGGGCCGTACCGGACCGGTGCGGCCCTCCCGCATGACGTACGCATGCCGTCGGCCGCCGCCGGGACAGACCGGGGCGGCGAGGGCATGCCGGACAGACAGGAAGTACAGCCATGGCCGGCAACAGTGCACGCAGGAACCGCCGCAACCCCGGATCGAAGAAGGGTGCGTCTGTCGGTACCGGCGGCCACAGCCGGAAGGCGCTCCAGGGCAAGGGCCCGACCCCGCCCGGGGAGGAGCGCAAGGGCCACCCCAAGCAGCGGGCCGCCAACGCCGCGATCAAGCGCGAGCGGGACGCCAAGGCCCGGGCCGGCATGCGCCGGGCCGGTGCCGGCGGTCGCGGCGGTCGCGGCGGCGCGGGCAGCGCCGAGCTGGTCTTCGGCCGCAACTCGGTCGTCGAGGCCCTCCAGGGCGACGTGCCGGCCAACGCGCTGTACGTCCAGCAGTTCATCGACACCGACGACCGGGTCCGCGACGCCTTCCAGGCCGCCAACGACCGCGGCATCCCGCTGATGGAGGCCCCGCGCCCGCAGCTGGACCAGATGACCGGCGGGATGAACCACCAGGGCCTGGTGCTCCAGGTCCCGCCGTACGAGTACGCGCACCCGGACGACCTCCTGGTCGACGCCTCCGACGCCGGCCAGGACGCGCTGATCATCGCGCTGGACGGCGTCACCGACTCGCGCAACCTCGGCGCCGTCGTCCGCTCCGCCGCCGCCTTCGGCGCGCACGGCGTGGTCATCCCCGAGCGCCGCGCGGCCGGCATGACCGCCGGTGCCTGGAAGACCTCCTCCGGTGCCGCGGCCCGGCTGCCCGTCGCCCGGGCCACCAACCTGACCCGCACCCTGGAGGCCTACCAGAAGGCCGGCCTGATGGTGGTCGGCCTGGCCGCCGACGGCGAGGCCGAGCTGGGTGACCTGGAGCTGCTGACCGGCCCGGTCGTGATCGTCGCGGGCAGCGAGGGCAAGGGCCTGTCCCGGCTGGTCTCGGAGACCTGCGACATGCGGGTGCGGATCCCGATGTCCGGCCTGACCGAGTCGCTGAACGCCGGTGTCGCGGCGGGCATCGTGCTGTACGAGGCCGCGCGGCTGCGCGCCAAGCGCTGAGTGCTGATCGGTCAGTGCTGATCGCTGGGCAATGATCGCTGAGCGCTGAGCACGTTCGACGGGCGGGGCGCAGGCGATCTTCCGTATTGCCCGCAATTCGAGTGAAAGGCGATCGGGCCCGACCGGGTCCGATCGCTTTTTTCATGATCACTTCAAGTGTGCGCCGGACATCCACCCGGGAGAGTGTCCTAAGCGGCCGTCACCCGGTTAGACGGGCGTGGACACCAGAACACCTCGGCGCCCCCTGTTCGGCGGCGGCAGCACCGGGATAGACGCGGGCCCCGGCCTCAACACCGTGAAGGTGGAGTCGGACCCCGCGCGGCTCAGCATCACCCAGGCGAGCTTCCGACTCCGGCTCGGCGCCCCGGTGGCGCCGCTGATCGAGGCTCCGGCCGGACTGCTGTCCACCGGCGCCGCGTTCGGCGACCCGTACGCCAACCAGGGCCTGATCCGCCGTCCGCTGGTCACCCCGCAGGTCGTCGTCCCGGCCTCCGCCGTCCCGGCGCTGGCCGGGGCCGGAGCCGGCGGTGCGCCGCGCCGCAAGGGCCGGGTCACCGCCGTCACCTGGACCGGCCAGGCACCCCCCGGCGACCTCGCCGCCACCCGGCTGCTGGAGGCGGTGCGCCAGGGCGGAACCCCGGCCCGCGGCGGCGTCGGCGTCGGCCTGGCCGAGGCGGAGACCCAGGTCATCCCGTCCCTCGCGGGCGCCCGGACCGTCCCGCGCCAGCCCCGCGAGGGCGACGGCACCGCCACCGACGCGGGCGTCGGCCCGGTCGGCGAGCCGCACGGCTGGACCCCGAGCGGCGAACTGCCCGAGGTCTCCGCCACCGACGCCGAGGGCAAGCAGCCCTGGTACCCCGGCCGCCGGGTCGACCTCGGCCTGGTGCTGCTGCCGCTGCGCGCCGTCCTCGGCTCGCTCTCGGTCTACGCCGGGTTCAGCAAGCTCTGCGACCCGGTGTACTTCGACGGCGGCGAGCGCGGCTCGATGATGCGTTGGCTCTCCTCGCTGCACCCCTGGAAGGTCGCCGAGCCGCTGCTGGCCTTCGCCATGGCGCACCCGGTGGGCGCCGGGCTGGCGGTGTCGTTCATCGAGATCGTGGTCGGCGTGCTGACCGTCCTCGGCCTCTGGCAGCGGCTCGCGGCCGGGGCGGCGATGGCGCTCTCCGCCGCGCTGCTGTTCACCGTCAGCTGGCGGGCCGTACCGGTCTACGACACCCCCGACCTGATCTTCCTCGCGGCCTGGAGCCCGCTGCTGATCGCCGGGGCGCCGTTCGCCTCCCTGGACGGCCGGCTCAACCTGGAGGCCTGGCGGCGGTACGGCGCCGACGCGCCCCGAGCACTGCGCCGCCGGGTGCTGCGCCGGGGCACCGTGGTCACCACCGTCGTCGTCGGCCTGACCCTGCTGCTCGGTTCGATGCTCGGTGCGGCCGTCCGCACCGGCGCCCGGGCGCACCAGGCACCGACCCGTCCGGCCACCGACTACGGCACCCCGGTGTGGCCGTCCGGCGGCCCGTCCGGCACCCCGGGGGGCAAGGGCCCGTCCACGTCGTCGCCCTCGCCCACCGCCCCGCGCCCGGCCACCCCGACCCCGAGCGCCGGCACGCCGTCCGCCGCCCAGAGCGCCAAGCCGGCCACCCCGACGCCCAGCGGCAAGGGCCACTCCGGCAAGCCGGAGGCCGGGACCGGCTCCTCCCCGGCCCCCGCCGCCCCGTCCGCCGGGGGCGGTCCCGCCCCCGCCCAGCGCAGCACCCCGGGCCCCGGCGGCTCGGGCCCGGCGCCGAAGACCAGCCCGAGCTCCGGCTCCGGACTGCTCGGCGGGGTGCTGGGCAGCGCGCCGCTGGCCGACCTGTCCGGCGGCACCCGTTCCACCCGCCCGGGGGCGCCTACGGCGACCTGAGGGCCCTGACACGCCGGTCGGCCGGGTGCTCCGTGGGGGAGCACCCGGCCGACCGGCGTTGTGCTTGCTGCTGCGGTGTTACGGCCGCGTCGTCACACGGGGGTCCGCCCGGCACCGGAGGCGAGCTCCTTGGCGGCCTCGGTCAGGTCCTTGGCGGTGTCGATCGCCCGCCAGTACACGCCCTGCGGCAGCTGGTAGCCCGCCAGCCGCTTGCCGCGCGCCAGCTGCGGGAAGGTGGTGCGCTCGTGGTCGCCCACGTCCGGCAGCAGCTCGGCGAACTCCGGGCTGAACACGTACAGGCCCGCGTTGATCAGGAAGGGCGAGGGCGGCGCCTCGATGAAGTCCAGCACGTTGCCGAACTGGTCGGTCTCCACGGCGCCCCACGGGATCCGCGGCCGGGCCAGCGCGAGCGTCGCGACGGCGTCCCGCTCGTGGTGGAAGGCGGCCATCTCGCGCAGGCTGAAACGGGTCCAGATGTCGCCGTTGGTGGCGTACCAGGGCTCCTCCGGGCGGGGCAGCGCCCTCGCCGCGTACTTGAGCCCGCCGCCGCGCCCGAGCGGCTCCTCCTCGACCACCGTGCGCACCCGCAGCGGCAGGTCCGCCTTGTCCAGCCACTCCTCCAGCACGTCGGCGAGGTGCCCGCAGGAGACCACGACGTCGGTGACGCCCTCGGCGGCGAGCCAGGCCAGCTGGTGGCCGAGGATCGGCGTGCCCGTCCCCGGGATCTCGACCAGCGGCTTCGGACGGTCGTCCGTGTAGGGCCGCAGCCGGGAGCCCTGGCCGCCGGCCAGGATGACGGCCTGGGTGACCGGCGTCGAGGTCGGCCGGGGCGGGTGGGGCTGCGTGCCGCCGAGGGGCTGCGCGGGGTTCGACGGCTGCGCCGGGTTCGAGGACGGCGCGGGGTTCGAGGACGGCGCAGCGGGCGGGGACGCGTGGTCGGCGGTGATGCCGGAGCCAGCGGTGGGGCCGGAGTCAGCGGTCATGCCTGAACAATAGGCCCGCCGCCCCGGCCGTGGCCCGTACGGGCGTCAGCCCACCACGCCGGCCGAGAACGAGCCGTCGCAGACCGGGCGGGCGAAGGAACGGGCCCGCTGGACGTCGCCCTGGTACTTGCGCACCGCCGCCTTGCCCAGCTCGGTGGCCAGCGAGGTGCAGTACGGCGTCAGCGAGGGCTGCTCGCGCATCGAGCGCTCCAGCAGGTCCAGCGCGGCGGACGGGTTCTTCGCCCGCAGCTCGTCCAGCAGGGCCACCCGCAACGACTCCTGCGGGGCGAGCCCGTCGGCCGTCCTGGCCGCGGTGGTGGAACGCCCGATCCCGGCGCCGTCCCCGCTCGACGCCGCCACGACCTGCTGGTCGAGACCGGTCGGCGGGGCCCATGGGACCCGGGTCACGGCGAGGGTGCCGGTGGTCACCAGGACGACCGGCAGGGTCAGGGCGACGGTCTGGCCGATACGGCGCACAAGCTGCTTCACCCTCAGGAGAGTAGCGGTGGGTGCGGGCCGGATCGCCCTCCGTTACACCATCGAGTGACACGGTGTCCGGGTTCGTCCCCGCGCCGTGTTGACGCGGGGGTGTACGGAGGGAGCCCGCCGGACCGGGAGTGGTCCGACGGGCTCCGTCGTGTCCGTCGTCAGCCGCGCGGGGCGGCCTCGGGTTCGGCCGTGGGGCGGCCAGGGGCCGGCCGCGCGGGGTGGCCGGGCCGACCGGGCGTCGCGTCAGTCGCAGACGCTCAGGCGCACACCGCTGCCGGTGGCGAAGACGTGGGTCTCGTTGGCGATCGGCACCACGTGGATGGTCTCGCCGCGGGCCGGGATCTGACGGCCGGGCACGCGGACGACCAGGTCCTTGTCCTCGCCGCCGATCTTGGTGGTGCCGTAGACGAAGCCGTCCGAGCCGAGCTCCTCGACCACGTTCACCGTCACCGCGACGCCCTCGATGCCACCCGCGGGGACGATCTGGAAGTGCTCCGGGCGGACGCCGACGGTCACCGTCTTGTCCGAGCCCGCGCCGACCAGGTTCTCGCGGGAGATGTTGACGACCGAGCCGCCGAACTTCACGCCGCCGTCCACCAGCGGCACCTCGACCAGGTTCATGGCCGGCGAGCCGATGAAGCCGGCCACGAACAGGTTGGCGGGCTTGTCGTACATGTTGCGCGGGGTGTCGACCTGCTGCAGCACGCCGTCCTTGAGCACCGCGACCCGGTCGCCCATGGTGAGCGCCTCGGTCTGGTCGTGGGTGACGTACACCGTGGTGATGCCCAGGCGGCGCTGCAGGCCGGCGATCTGGGTACGGGTCGAGACGCGGAGCTTGGCGTCCAGGTTCGACAGCGGCTCGTCCATCAGGAAGACCTGCGGCTGGCGGACGATCGCGCGGCCCATCGCGACGCGCTGGCGCTGACCGCCGGAGAGCGCCTTCGGCTTGCGGTCCAGGTACTCGGTGAGGTCGAGGATCTTCGCGGCCTCTTCGACCTTGGTGCGGATCTCCGACTTGTTCACGCCGGCGATCTTGAGCGCGAAGCCCATGTTCTCGGCGACCGTCATGTGCGGGTAGAGCGCGTAGTTCTGGAACACCATCGCGATGTCCCGGTCCTTCGGCGGCAGGTGGGTGACGTCCCGGTCGCCGATGCGGATCGCGCCGTCGTTGACGTCCTCCAGACCGGCCAGCATGCGCAGGCTGGTCGACTTGCCGCAGCCCGAGGGGCCGACCAGCACCAGGAACTCGCCGTCCGCGATGTCCAGGTCCAGGGCGTTCACCGAGGGCTTGTCCGCACCCGGGTAGATGCGGGTCGCCTTGTCGTACGTGACAGAAGCCATGGTCGTTGCTCTCCTTCACCGGCAGGAACGTGCCGGACGATCCGAGTAAAGGGGGGGTGTAGTTGTCCGTCGCCCGCCAGTGGTCTGAACCACTGGAACGAAACCGCGACTCCCGGCGACGCTACCCGCGCTTCCGCGCCTTGTCAGCCCCTCCCGCCCCGATTTCGGCATCGGTTCCATCACGCCAGCCCCACCCCACCAACCCCCGGATATCCCACCACCCCGCCACCCCGGCCCGGTAGACTGCCCCCGGTGCCGCCGTGATCCGTCGCGGACGGTCACCGTGCCTCCTTAGCTCAGCTGGCCAGAGCACCGCTCTTGTAAAGCGGGGGTCGTCGGTTCGAACCCGACAGGGGGCTCCGCGTGTGAAGGGCCAGTTCGCCGGGGTGATCCCGGGCGGGCTGGCCCTTCGGCGTTTCGTTGGTGGGGGCGGCGGGCTGGTGGTCAGCAGGGGGTTTGCGGGAGGGGGAGCTGACGTGTGGTCGGCTCGGGGGTCAGTCGGGTGGGAGGGTGAGGGTGGCGAGGGCGCCGCCGTCGGGGTGGTTGGTGAAGGTGAGGGTGGCGCCGATGACGCGGGTGTGGCCGGTGGCGATGGTGAGGCCGAGGCCGTGGCCGCGGCCGCGTTCGGGGGCGTTGGTGCGGAAGCGTTGGGGGCCGTGCCGGAGGAGGTCGTCGGGGTAGCCGGGGCCGTGGTCGCGGACGGTGATGCGGCGGCCGTCGACGTGGAGGTGGACCGGGGCGGCGCCGTGGCGGTGGGCGTTGATGAGCAGGTTGCCGAGGATGCGGTCCAGTCGGCGCAGGTCGGTGCGGACCCGGGGGCCGTCGGCGACCTCGACGGTGACGTCCAGGCCGGTGAGGGTGACGGTCCGGCGCACCGCGCGGTCCAGCGGGATGGCGGAGAGGTCGGGGGCTTCGGCGTCGGCGTCCAGGCGGGAGACCTCCAGGAGGTCTTCGACCAGGCCGCGCAGGGCCTGGACCCGGTTGCGGACGAGTTCGGTGGGCCGGCCCGGCGGGAGCAGTTCGGCGGCGGTGACCAGGCCGGTGAGCGGGGTTCGGAGTTCGTGGGCGACGTCCGCGGTGAAGCGTTGCTCGTCGGCGAGGCGGCGGTGCAGGGTGCGGGACATCAGGTCGACGGCGGCGGCGAGGTCGGCGACCTCGTCCTTGCCGTCGACGAGTTCGCCGATCCGGGTGTCGGTTCCGCCGGCGGCGATGCCCCGGGCCGCTGTGGCCGCGGTCCGCAGGCGACGGCTGATCCGGTCGGCGACGAGTACGCCGGCCAGCACGGTGGTGAAGACCGCGGCGACGACGGTGAGCAGGATGATCCGGTCCAGGTCGGCGATGGCCTGCCGGTCCTGGGCGAAGTCCACCCGGACGGAGAGCACGCCCTGCTGCACCGGGCCGGCCGCCCACATGGATTCGCCCGCGCCGTCGGTCGCGAGCATCGATCCCTGCCGGCCGCCGGTGGCGAGGGTGTGCAGTCGGCCGGGCAGCGCCGGGTCGTTCAGGGCGGCGCCGCGGCCCGCCACCTCGCCGCTGCGGCCGTAGCCGGTCAGGGAGGATTCGAGGGCGGTGAGGGCGGTGGCGCGGGCCTGGTCGACGTGCTGGCGGATCATCGCCCGGTGGACCAGCAGGCCGACGGCCACCGCGACCAGGACGGAGATGGCGGCGACGGCGGTGGCGATCTGGCGGCGCAGGGTCATGCCGGTCGCCGCAGCTTGTAGCCGAAGCCGCGGACGGTCTCGATCCGGCCGGAGCCGATCTTGGCGCGCAGCCGCTGGACGTGGACGTCCACGACGCGGGTGTCGGCGCCCCACTCGTAGTCCCAGACCCGTTCGAGCAGGGTGGAGCGCTCCAGCACGATGCCGGGTGCGGCGGTGAACTCCAGCAGCAGCCGCAGCTCGGTGGGGGTGAGCGGGACCAGGCGCCCGTCGACCCGCACCTCCATGCTGTCGGTGTCCACCCGGAGGCCGTCGAAGCTGCGGACGGTGGGGGAGGGAGGGGTGGACGGGGCGGGAGGGGAGGAGGGGGTGGTGGGCGGGGCTTCGGACGGCGGCGTCGGGGCGACCGGGATACGCCGCAGCACGGTGCGGATCCGGGCCACCAGCACGGCGCTCTCGAACGGCTTGACCACGTAGTCGTCCGCGCCGGCTTCGAGGCCGGAGACCACGTCCACCGGGTCGGTGCGCGCCGACATCATCAGGATCGGCAGCTGGCTCTCCTCGCGGATCCGGCGGCAGAGGCCGACCCCGTCGAGCAGCGGCAGCATGACGTCCAGCAGGAGCAGGTCGGGCCGGACGGCGTGGAAGGCCTCCAGCCCCTCCAGTCCGTCGGCGGCCGTGGTGACCGGGAAGCCGTAGCGCTCCAGGGCCATCCGGGTGGCCTCGCGGATCACCTCGTCGTCCTCGACCAGGAGGATGTGCGGCTGGGCGGCGGCGGGGTGCGTCGCGGGGGTCATCGCGGGGGTCATCGCTTCGGCTCCGGGGACACGGTGGGCGTGATCTGCGGGGTGGCCGGCCGGGGCGCGCGCGGGGGCTGGACGGCCGCGCCGGCGGAGGGGGTGGCGGTCGGAACGGCCGACGGGCCGACCGGTGCCGCGGTCTTGACGGCACCGCTGGGCTGGGCGGGGCCCTCCCCGGTGGGCGGACGCACGCCGAGGCCCTCGTCCTTCCGCTCCAGCAGGACGAGCCTGACGCCGTCCCAGTGGTAGTGGCTGCTGGTCCGGACGTAGAGGCTGGTCGACTCGTACAGCCACAGGTCGGAGCCGATGGTCGCGGCGCTGAAGGTCCGTTGGACCTGGACCCGCAGGACGGGCAGCAGACGGTTTTCGGCAGGGGTGTAGACGTGCAGCACCACCGGGCCGGGGGTGATGACGGCGATGATCAGCGAGAGCCGGCCGTCCCCGGTGAGGTCGCGGAACTCGGGACTGCGGATCTCGCAGTTGTCGCAGGAGCCGAGCGCCGTCCGTTCCTCGGCGGTGACGGCCGGGTCCTTGGCGAGGACGGTACGGACGTCGACCGCCGTGACGTCGTGCCCGGGGACGGTCACGTCGGGTACGGGCTGCGGCGGTGGCTGGGTGGCGTCACCGGCGCCGGTGACGGGCTGGGTCGGGGCCGGTGTGGCGTCCAGGGCCGGCCAGAGCGCCTGGGCGACGGGCGGTGGCGTGACCGTCCGGACCGGCCCCTGGTCCCGCAGACCGCCGGGGGTGGACCGGCCGAAGGCCAGCGCGGCGACGGCGAGGAGGACGAGCAGGCCGGCCAGGGCCGCCACGGGGACGGCGCCGGGACGGCGGCGGGGTACGGGTGGTGCTGCCACGGTCGGTGCTCGTCCTCCTGATCTATGGTGCTGCGGCGGTCGGCGGGCCCGCTCCGCCGCGCGGCCCGGTGGCCGCCGAGCGCCCGGGCCCCACTGGTAGGTCGTGCGGACGGCGGCCGGGGGTTCCCGGCGGGGTTCCAGGCCGGTGGCTCCCCGGGGGCGGATCGGGGCGGATCAGGTACGGAACAGGGGAAGGGTCAGGCCGGGTCGGCCAGCACGATGATGTTGTCCGTCCAGTGGCCGTCCGAGCCGATCCGCCCGCCGCAGGTGATCAGCCGCAGCGCGGGTGCGGGCGTGTTGCCGTAGACCTGTTCGGTGGGGAAGGCGTCCTTGGCGGCCTGGAGCAGTGTACGGACCTTGAAGTCCACGGTGCCGCCGTCCGCCCGCCGGACCTGGATCAGCTCGCCGGGCCGCAGTTTCGGCAGCTGTCGGAAGACCGCCGGGCCGTGCGCGGTGTCGTAGTGCCCGATCAGGACGGCCGGCCCGGTCTCGCCGGGGGTGGGGCCGTTGCGGTACCAGCCGACCTCGTCACCCCGGTCGGCCGGCGGTACCTGCACGGTGCCGTCGGTGTTCAGCCCGAGGTCGGTCACCGGCGCGTCCACTCCGGCGGAGGGGATGAGCAGTCGCGTCGGCGGGGAGGACGGGACGGGCTTCGGGGCGCTGGCCGCGGGGCCGCCGACGGGTGCGGTGGTCCCGGTGGCCGCTGCGGCCGGCGGGGTGCCGGCGGTGCTGCTGCCGTGCCCGGAGGCCTCGATCCGCACCACCGGGGTCTCCCGGCCGGACAGCGCAAGTGAGACGCCGAGCACCAGGCAGAGCAGGCCCGCCGTGCCGAAGGCCGTACGGCGCAGGGCACTCGGGCCGGTTCTGGCGGCGCGGCGCCGTCCGCGCCGGTGTCCCGGCCCGCGGCCGGGGCCGTTCGCGCGCGTGCGGCCGTGGCCGACGGTCCCCGCCGTCGGGGCGGCCCCGGCGCCGTTCCCCCGACTGGCCGGGTGCGGGGGAACGGCGCCGGGGTGCCCGGCGGACTCGGGACCGGTGTCAGCCGCGCGCACCGGAGCGGCGGCGCAGGACGGCGAAGCCCAGCGCGCCGGCGCCGACGGCCGCGACGGCGCCGCCGCCCGCGAGCATCAGGCCGGAGCTGTCGGAGGCAGTGGAACCGTCGCCTGCCTGCGCGGCGCCCTTCGGCACGTCGCGGACCTGCGGCTGGGTGCCGTTGGGGGCCTGCGGAGCGGCCGGGGCAGGGCTCTTCGGGCCGGCGCTCGGGGTGGCGGTCGGCGCGGCCCCGGCGGGGGCGACGGCGGGAGCGGGGGCGGCGGGGGCCTTGGGGCCGGCCGCGCTCGGGGTGGCGGTCGGGGTGGCCCCGGCGACCGCGGCGGGGGCGGGGGTCTTCGGGGTGCCGTCGGCCCAGGCCTGTCCGCCGGTCATGACGGTCAGCAGTGCGGCCCCGGTGAGGGCGCAGACCGCCAGGACGCGGCGGGTGGGCGAGTGAACGGTACGGCTCCTGCTCATGCGGTGGTCTCCATCTGCATCGGTGGGATACGTCGGTCTTCGGCGCCGGACGTGCACGTCCTCGTCACGGACGCCCCTCGACCGGGTCGCCGTCGGGTCGGAGGGCCGGTACGGCCGGTACGGCCGGTAGGACTCGTGCGACCGGTGCGGCCGGGGCGTCGTCAGTGACGGTAGGAGGGCCCTGTCGCGGTCCTCGGCCGGTCGTGTCACGGCCGCCCATCGGCTGTGTAACGGTCGTCGCGCGGAACGTACCGGGGTCCGCGCGGTCGTGACCCGGACCGGCTGCCGGTCGCCTCGGAAGGGGCGAACTCGCCTTCAGGGCAGGCGGGTTCGGCTGCCGATCAGGTGCTGCGGAGCCGCTGCCGCTACCGCCCCGTCCGCAGCTGCCGGAGGGTCCGGCCGGGCCCGAGCGCGCCGGTGTGGGCGGTGAACAGCTCCGCCGCGCGGCGGTAGGAGAGGCGGGCGCGGCCGGTGTAGGGGCAGCGGTCGGCGGCGGGGGTGCCGGCGGGGGCGCGGCGGTCGGTGAGGAAGAGCGGGCCGGTGCCGCGGCCGGCGATGAGGAGGGGGAGGAGGCGGGCGGTGCCGGCCCGCCAGTGGACGGGGGCGTGTCCGGGGCGGGTGCGGCGGTGCGGGAGGTCGAGGTGGTCGGTGTCCAGGGCCAGGACGGCCTCGATCACGGCGCCGGATTCGTGCAGCAGGTGCCAGAGCGTCTGTTCGCGCAGCGGCGCGCGGAGGGCGAACAGGGCGTGCAGTTCGTCGGGGGTCAACGGGCCGGCGGTGGCGGGTGGTTCGGGTAGTGGGCGGGGGTGCAGGCCGGTCGTCGGGTCGCCGTCGATCCAGCCGCGGGCCCGCCACCAGGCCACGGCCGCGCGGAGGGTGGAGAGTTCCCGGTTGAGGGTGCGCGGGTCGGTGTCCGTGCCGCGGTGGGTGACGGCGGCGCGGAGCCGCCCGGCGGCGTCCGGGTGGTCGAGCAGGGCGAGCGGCAGTACGGGGGGCCGGGCGCGGCGCCGTTCGGTGCCGGTGGGGGCGGGGCGGTCGGCGAGCGCCCAGGCCCAGGTGTGCAGCGCGATCCGGTAGATCCGCCGGGAGCCCTCGGCGAGCCCGGAGGCGGCCAGGTAGCGCTCGACGGCGACGGCGTACTCGACCGGTGGGAGTCCTGCCGCGCTCTCTGTCACGTTCGCCCTCTTCCGCAGTAAATCAATCATCCGAAGCCGCCGGAAGAATATCCGCCAGGCACAGTAAACAGCAGGTGGACGGCTATTTCCAGGACTGTTTACTGCGGTAGTCGCCGACTCGCCGGAAATTGATGCGGAAAGGCTCAAGTTTTTCCCGGAAACCCTTGAATCCCGTCTCCCCGGAACCCCAGACTTGCTGCCCATGGCAGTGGACACCGAACGGATCCCGGCTCGCCGTAGGCGTCTGGGAGACCGGCTCGCCGTGCTGGGCGAGCGCGAATTCCTGTGGTTCTTCACCGGGTACACGACGTCCCTCGTCGGCTCCTCGATGGCGCCGGTGGCGGTGGCGTTCGCGGTGCTCGACGGCGGTGGCGGCGGCACCGACCTGGGGTGGGTGATGGCGGCCCGGATCCTCCCGGTGGTGCTGGTGCTGCTGGCCGGCGGGGTGATCGCCGACCGGCTCGGCAGCCGCCGGGTGATGCTGGGGTCGGACCTGCTGCGCGGGCTGGTCCAGGCGCTGTTCGCCGGGCTGCTGCTGGCCGGGCACGCGCCGGTCTGGGCGATGGTCGCCCTGGTGGCCGTGTGGGGGGTCGGGGAGGGGCTGTTCATGCCGGCCTTCGGTGCGATCGTGCCCGGGCTGGTGCGCCGGAAGGAGCTGTTGGCGGACGCCAACACCCTGCTGGGGCTGTCCCGTTCGGTGTCCACTGTGGTCGGTCCGGCCGCGGCCGGCCTGCTGACCGCGGCGTGGGGCCCGGCCGCCGTGCTGCTGGTCGACGCGGTGACGTACGGCGTCGGGGCCTTCGCGCTGGCCGCGCTGCGGCTGCCCGGGCGGGGGCCGTCGGGCGGCGGCGGGGAGTCGATGATCGAGGACCTGCGGGCGGGCTGGTCGGAGTTCGCCTCCCGTCCGTGGCTCTGGCTCACCACCGCGCAGATGGGCCTGTTCAACCTGCTGGTCTGGGCGCCGTTCCTGGTGCTCGGCCCGCTGACCGCGCAGCGGGACCTCGGCGGGGCCCGCGCCTGGGGCCTGGTGATGGGTGTGTACGGGGCCGGCGCGGTGCTCGGCGGGCTGCTGATGCTCGGCCGTCGGCCCGCCCGTCCGCTGGCGGTGGCCACCGTGGCCGGTCTGGGCTGGGCGCTGCCGTCCGGGGCGCTCGCGGCCGGGGCCTCGTTGCCCTGGGTGGTCGCGGGCGGGCTGGTGGCGGGGGTCGGCTCGGCGGTCTGCGGGACGCTGTACGGCACGACGATGCAGGAGTGGGTCCCGGTGGAACTGCTCGGGCGGCTGACCTCCTTCGGCGCGCTCGGCTCCTTCGTCCTCGGCCCGCTCGGTCTGGCGGCGGCCGGCCCGCTGTCCGGCCGGTTCGGGATCGGCGGCGTGTTGCTGCTCGGGTCTGTCTGGCAACTGGCCGCCGGGGCCGTAGTGTTGGGCATACCGGCCGTACGGAATCGGCGCTGGGAGGAGGCGCCGGAGAACTGACCAACCCCTCGGACGGCTCCGGGGCGCACCCCCGGCCCCCGGTGCGACCCACCGCGCACCGTGCCCGGCCGGCCCCGGAGTGCAACCGGCTGCCCCACCCGCGCACGCAGGCCTCCGCGGCGGGCGGGGCGGCCGACCCGGTCGTACCGTGGAGGGGCGGGGGTGACGGAGGAGGTCGACCAATGCCCGGTTCGCTCACCATCAGCCACCACGAGTCCGCGGTCGCCCTGGACCACACGGACGCCGAGCGGCTCGCCACGGTACTGGCCGAGCTGGCGTACCTGCTGGAGATCCCGGGGCCGAACCGGATCAACGAGGCGCAGCTCGCCCTGCTGTGCGAGGGCCGCGCCCCGGACCGCGCCGAACTGGCGCACTGGTCCCAGGCGCTGGCCACCCGGCTGAAGGGGCGGCTCTGACCGGAGTCGTCCGTGTCCGGCCGGCGGCCGACCGCGCCTGACCGCGCCGATTCGGCGGTCGACCGCGCCCGCCCGGAGGCCGACCGCGACCGGGGTGCCGATCGGCCGCCGTACGATGGCGCGCGGGGCGGGGAAGCCCTCCGGGCGCCGGGGTGGCCGGCGGCCGGTCCGGCGGAGGGCGGGGGCCCGAGCGTGTCGCAGTCCTGGTCGATGTCCTGGCTGACCGTGCCGACTCCGCTGCCCAGCGGCCCGATGCACATCGCGGTGACCCCGCTCGGCGTGGCGGCGGCCGGGTACGGCGGACGGGACGGCGAGGCGCCCCCGTGCACCGACGACACGAAGATCGCCGCCGTCACCGAGCGGATCGGCGCCTATCTGGCGGGCCGCACGCGTGAGTTGGGCCTGCCGATCGACTGGAGCCTGAGCTCCGGGCCGCACCGCGCCGTGCTGCAGACGCTCTGGCGCGAGGTGCCGTTCGGCCGCACCGTCACGTACGGCGAACTGGCCTCCCGCAGCGGGGTGTTCGAGGGCGTCACGGAGCCCGGCCTGGCCGCCCGGACGGTCGGGCAGATGATGGCCGCCAACCCGGTCGCGCTGCTGGTGCCCTGCCACCGGGTGGTGGCGGCGGACGGGATCGGCGGCTTCGGCGGCGGCCGGGTCGGGATCGAGGTGAAGCGCTGGCTGCTCACCCTGGAGGGGGTGTTGGAGCCGACGCTCGACTGGGACGGGCCGCTTTAGCGGTGGGGTCCGGACCTTGTCAAGGGGAGGCGCGGGGGACGGGGTCGATGGGGCAAGATGGGATGCCGGGTTCCGGTCTGTTCGAATGAACAGTCGAATTGATATCGATCAGGTGATCCAGTCGTACTATTTGTTCGGTTGTTCCAAACCACTCGAATGAGTGATTGCGGGCTGCCTTCGAATGGGCCCACGATGAAGCTGCAACACGAATGTGCAAGGCGACGATTCATCGGGATATGCGAAGGGCTCCCCTCATGTCGACCGAAACCAATGCCGGTATTCCCGCGCCAGGTGCGCAGTCGGAAGTCCGGCAGCAGCAGAGTCTGAGCACGGCGGGCGCGCGGAACCTCGCCACGACCACCAAGTCCGCGCCGCAGATGCAGGGCATCAGCCCGCGCTGGCTGCTCAGGAAGCTGCCCTGGGTGCAGGTGTCCGGCGGTACCTACCGGGTCAACCGCCGCCTGCGCTACGCGGTCGGCCGGGGCCGGGTGGGCTTCGTCAAGACCGGTGCCGACGTGCGGATCGTCCCGCCGACGCTCGCCGAGGTGCCGGTGCTGCGCGGATTCCAGGACGAGGCGGTGCTGGAGGAGCTGGCCTCGCGCTTCGTGCAGCGGGAGTTCAACCCCGGGGACGTCCTGGTCGAGGCCGGCACGCCGATCACCGAGGTCTTCGTGATCGCGCACGGCAAGCTCGACCGGATGGGCACCGGCAAGTACGGCGACGAGACGGTCGTCGGTACCCTGGCCGACGGCGACCACCTCGGCGACGAGGCCGTCCAGCAGGACGGCGGCAACTGGCCGTACACCGTCCGCGCCGCGACCTCCGGCACCGTGCTGGTGCTGTCCTGGCCCGCCTTCGAGGAGCTGCACGACCGCTCCGAGGCGCTGCAGCTGCAGGTCATCGAGTACCTGAACGGCTTCCAGCAGGCGCAGAACAAGCACGGCGAGGCCGCGATCGACCTCTCCGCCGGCCACGAGGGCGAGTACGAGCTGCCCGGCGCCTTCGTCGACTACGAGCTCAAGCCCCGCGAGTACGAGCTGAGCGTCGCGCAGACCATCCTCAAGGTGCACAGCCGCGTCGCCGACCTCTACAACCAGCCGATGAACCAGACCGAGCACCAGCTCCGGCTGACCATCGAGGCCCTGCGGGAGCGCCAGGAGCACGAGCTCGTCAACAACCCCGAGTTCGGCCTGCTGGAGAACGCCGCGTACGACCAGCGGATCCAGACCCACTCCGGCCCGCCCACCCCGGACGACATGGACGAGCTGCTCAGCCGCCGCCGCAGCACCAAGATGTTCCTGGCCCACCCCAGGGCCATCGCCGCCTTCGGCCGGGAGCTCAACAAGCGCGGCATCAACCCCGGCACCGTCGAGGTCGAGGGCCGCCACGTCATGTCCTGGCGCGGGGTCCCGGTCTTCCCGTGCAACAAGATCCCGATCACCGGCGGGAACACCAGCTCGATCATCGCGATGCGGGTCGGCGAGGACAACCAGGGTGTCATCGGGCTGCACCAGACCGGAATTCCGGACGAATACCAGCCGAGCCTTTCGGTCCGGTTCATGGGAATCGACGAGAAGGCCATCATTTCCTACCTGGTGAGCGCCTACTACTCCGCCGCGATCCTGGTGCCGGACGCCGTCGGCGTCCTGGAGAACGTGGACATCGCGCAGCGCTGACGGCGGCCCGGCGAGGCCGACCGGAGATCCACGCCGTCCGGCCGGAGGTGCCCACCGCACCCCGGCCGGACGGCGCGTCCCGGCACGCCCCGAACCGTACGAGCCGAGCCGTGCTCGCTGGGCCGCGCTAGCCGGGGCGTGCTGGCTGGGCCGTGCGTCCCGGTCGCCGTGCCCGAACACCGCCCGACATCCACAGCGCCGTTCCGGCCCGCCCGCACCGGGCCGTCCCGGGACGGGCGCCGACAAGGGGGAGAGACCCATGACGAGTCCCACGCTGGAACGGGACCACAAGGAGGGGCACGAGGCGGCGGACATCCTCGCCCGTGCCCGCGCGCTGGTCGACCCGGTCATGCGGGCCGCCGTCGACTCGCTGCCCGGCACGATGCGCAAGGTCGCGGGCTACCACTTCGGCTGGTGGGAGGCGGACGGCACGCCCGCCGCGGCCTCCGCCGGCAAGGCGATCCGACCGGCCCTGGTCCTCGCCGCCACCCAGGCCCTGGGCGGCACGCCCGGCGAGGCCGCCGCCGCGGCCGCCGCGGTGGAGCTGGTGCACAACTTCACCCTGCTCCACGACGACGTCATCGACCGGGACGACACCCGGCGCCACCGCCCCACCGCCTGGCGGGTGTTCGGCACCACCGAGGCCATCCTGGCCGGGGACGCCATGCACTCCCTCGCGCTGCGGCTGCTCGCCCAGGACACCCACCAGGCCGCCCACGGCTCGATCCGCCGGCTCGCCGACTGCGTGGTCGAACTGTGCGAGGGTCAGCAGATCGACTGCGCCTTCGAGCAGCGCAACGACGTCTCGCTGCCCGAGTGCCTGGCGATGGCGGAGGCCAAGACCGGTGCCCTGCTCGGCGCCGCCTGCGCGATGGGAGCCCTGTACGGGGGCGCGTCCGAGGAGACGGCGCAGGCGATGGACGGCTTCGGCCGGGAGATCGGCCTGGCCTTCCAGCTGATCGACGACCTGATCGGTATCTGGGGGGATCCGGCGGTGACCGGCAAGCCGGTCGGGGCGGACCTGGTCGCCCGGAAGAAGTCGCTGCCGGTGGTCGCGGCGCTGAGCTCCGGCACCGCCGAGGGCCGGCGGCTGGCCGAGCTCTACGCGCTCGAACGTCCGCTGAGCCCCGAGGAGTTGGCCCAGTGCGCGGCGGCGGTGGAGGCGGCCGGCGGGCGTGGCTGGGCGCAGGGGCAGTCCTGCGAGCGGATGGCCGCGGCGATGGCGCAACTGGCCGCCGCCGTACCGGAGCCGGCCGCGGCCGACGAACTGCTGGCGCTCGCCGAGCTGGTCACCCGCCGTTCGCACTGAGGGTGCGGTCCGTCGGGGAGTGGGAAGTCGGCCCGTCCGACTTCCCACTCCCATGGCCGGCTCACGCCAAGGCGGCCAACAGCCGCCGCTCCTTCCCTGGTTCGATGCCCATGGGTGTCGCCGTACCCGGCCGCCCCTTGCGTCCGTCGGCGGCGGTGTCCTCGGCCGGTCCGCGCGTCCGCAGCCAGTCCCAGGTGTCGCGGGCGGTCTCGGCGAACGGTCGGCAGCGCAGCCCGGCCGCCTCCGCCCGGCCGGTGTCGGCGAGCCAGGTGCCCGCAATCTCGGGCAGGTCCGGTGCCCAGAGCGGGAGTTCGCTCCAGGGCTCGACCCGGTCCGGCCCCTCGGCGAGCAGCGGGGCGTCCGGCACCCAGACCAGTTCGGTGTCCGTGGCGCCCGCGACCGTCCGGCAGGTCTCCAGCCACTCGCCGAAGCTCAGCCGCCCGGGCGGGGCCGTGGTGAGGAACCGGCCCGCCGTCCCGGCCGTCAGCAGGTCCAGCCCGAAGGCGGCGAAGTCCCGGACGTCGATCACCTGCATGGTCCGGTGCGGATCGCCCGGGGCGAGCACCCGCCCGCCGCGCGCCATCCGCTCCAGCCACCAGGGCAGCCGCCCGCCGATCTCGTACGGTCCGATGAGCAGCCCGCTGTTGAGGACCAGTGAACGCCCGGCGCCGAAGCCCTCCAGCACGGCGCGCTCGCAGCCGGCCTTCAGGGCGGCGCTGAACGGCTGATCGGGCGGGGTGTCGGCTGGGCAGGGGTGGAGCGGGGAGTCCTCGCCGATCACCCGGGCGGGCCAGTCGGCGAAGGCGTGCACGGAGGAGACGAAGGTGTAGTGGCCGGCCCGCTCGCGCAGCAGCCGTGCGGTGAGCACGGCTTGGGCGGGCTGCTGGGCGGAGGTGTCGACGACGGCGTCCCAGGCGCGTCCGTCGACCAGCCGGGCGAGGTCCTCCGCGCTGTCGCGGTCGCCCCGGACGGCCTCGACCCCGGGCAGGTCGGCGGCGCTGCGGCCGCGGTTGAACGTGGTCACCTGGTGGCCCCTGGCGAGGGCCTCGACGGCGTAGGCCCGTCCGAGGAAGGACGAGCCTCCGAGCAGGAGGATCTTCATACCGCTCACCCTCTCCCGGCCGTCCCGCCGGTACGCCCGGATTAGCGCTGAGCAGATTCCGCGACCGTCCGGATCCCGTGGGCGCCCGGATCCCGCGGCGGTCCGGATCCCGCGGCGGTCCGGTATCCCGGGGAGCGCCCGGCCCGACATGCCGCCCCCTCCCCGTCCACTTAGCATCCGATCTGTATCGGTCCATACCGATTCGACCGGATTCGGCAGTGGGAGAGCGACAGCATGGTCAACCCGGCACTCGTGGATCCGGACACCGTCCGCGCGACCGCCGCCGAGGCCTGGATCCGCGCCCAACCCCTCCTGCGCACCTACCGCCGCCTCTACGCCCAGGCCCTGGACGACGCGGACCCGTCGTACCTCGGCGGCTTCGGCGTCTTCCGCCACCACCCGAGGCCGCCCACCCCCGCCGACACCCCGACCGGCGCCCCGACCGACACCCCGACCGGCGCCCCCACTGGCACCCCCGTTGTCGGCACCGAAGCCGCCGCCGCCGTCGGCAGCGAGGCCGGGGACACCCCGTACTCCCGCGCCTGGCTCGACCTGCGCGCCGAACCCTGGGTCGTCTCGGTCCCCGCCGAGGACCGCTACTACGTCCTACCGCTGCAGGAACTCGACGGCGTGTACGCCGGGTTCATCGGCTCCCGGACCACCGGCCCGGAGGCCGGCGACCACCTGGTGGCCGGCCCCGACTGGAAGGGCGAGCCCCCGCCGGGCATTCGCAGCGTGACCCGCACCGCCACCCGACTGGTCGGCATCCCCGGCCGCACCCGGCTCACCGGCGACACCTCGGTCGAAGCCGCCGAACTCGCCGCCGTCCAGGAGCGGTACCGGCTGCGCCCGCTGCACGAGTACGCCGGCACGCCCGCGCCGGACCCCGCGCCGGAGCCGGTCTGGCCGGTCTGGCGCGAGGAGATCCCGGACGGCGTCGAGTTCCTCTCCCTCCTCGACTTCCTGCTCGGCTTCTTCCCGCCGGCCGGCCCCGTCCCACTGCCGCCCGCCGAGACCGACCTGCGCGGCCGCCTCGCCGACCTCGGCGTCGACGGCCGCGGCGAGTTCGAGCCCGCCGCCCTCCCGCTGGAGGCGCGCGCCGAGATCGAACGCGGCATCGCCGACGGCCGCGCGCGGCTCCGGGGAGCCCTCGCCGGACTCCGCGACCGGTGCGGCCTGTCCGGCACCCGCGAGCAGATCGGCGGCGACTTCCTCCGGCAGGCCGTCAGTGCCCTGGTCGACCTCGACGGACTGCCCACCGAGGAGGTCTGGTACGACAGCTGGCAGGCGGACAGCGCGGGCCACCGCCCGCCGAACGCCGCCGACCGCGACCACGTCATCCGCTTCGCCCCGGACGCGCTGCCGCCGGCCCGCTTCTCCTGGTCCGCCACCCTCTACGAGCTGTCCGGCGAGCTGCACCGGCTGGTCGACAACACCCTGGACCGCTACTCCATCGGCGACCACACCCCCGGCCTGGTCCGCGACCCGGACGGCGGCCTCACCCTCCACATCCGGCACAAGCGCCCCGCCGACGCCGGCCACTCCGCCAACTGGCTGCCCGCCCCGGACGGCCCGTTCACCGTGGTGCTCCGGCTCTACGGCCCGGACCGGGCCGTCCTCGACGGCAGCTGGCGGCTCCCCCCGCTCGACCCGCGCTGACCACCGACTGCCCCGCCCGCCCCGGCCGTCCCGACCCGACCGCTCCGACCGCCCCGACCGTACGAAGGACCCCCGATGAACCAGCCCGAGCTGGAGGCACTGGCCGCCGACGCGTACGTCTACGGCTACCCGCTGGTCGCCGGCCTCACCATGGTCGAGCGCTTCATCAGGGGCGGCCTGGGTACCCTGCCGGCCGCGCCGTTCAACCACTTCAGCCACGCCACCCGGCTGGCCGGCCCGGCCGACGACTTCGTCTCGGTCAACAACGACACGATCTACTCGATCGCCCAACTGGACCTCGCCGAAGGCCCGCAGGTGCTGCACGTCCCGGACACCGACGGTTCCTACTACGTGCTGCAGTTCATCGACGCCTGGACGGAGAACGTCGCCTACCTCGGCCGCCGCGCCACCGGCACCGCCGCGCAGACCTGGCTGATCGTCCCGCCCGGCTGGCACGGCACCCCGTCGGACCCGGACCGCGTCATCGAACTGCCCACCACCGTCGGCACCGTGGTCGGCCGCTTCGCCTGCACCGGCCCGGATGACCTGCCCCGGGTCCGGGCCCTGCAGTCCGCTCTCGTCCTGGAACCGCTGGAACCCGGCGGCCTGGTCGCCGGACTGCCCGAGCCCGACCCGGACGTCCCCGAACGGCTGGCCTTCTTCGAACGCCTGCGGGTCTGGATGCAGGCGTTCCCACCGGCCACGGCGGACATCGAGTACCAGCGCCGCTTCGCCCCGCTCGGCCTGCTGGACGACGGCGCCTCGCCGTACCGGGCGGCAGTCCCCGAGTGGACGCTCGCACTGGCCAAGGGCCTGGCCGCCGGCCGCGAACGGGTCGAGGACGCCACCCGCCCGCCCGAGGACCACCCTCCCGGCGAATGGCGCTCGGCCCTCCACCTCTTCGACTACAACACCGACCACCTCGGCCCCGGCACCCTCGACGACCCCGAGTGGCGCATCCCCGACCGCCGCGCCGCCTACCTCAGCCGCGCCGCCGCCGCCCGCGCCGGCCTCTGGGGCAACCACGCCTACGAGGCCTCGTACGCGATGACCTACGACGACTCCGACGGGCGCCCCCTCAACGGTGCCAACAGCTACACCCTGCGCTTCGACCGGATGCCCCCGGCCGAGGCCTTCTGGTCCGTCACGATGTACTCCGTCCCGGACTACTACCTGGTGGAGAACCCGATCGACCGCTACTCGATCGGCGACCGCACCCCCGGCCTGGTCTACGGCGACGACGGCTCCCTCACGGTGACCCTCCAGCACGACCACCCCGAGGACCCCACCGCCGCCGCCAACTGGCTCCCCGCCCCACCCGGCGACTTCCGCCCCATCATCCGCCTCTACCAACCCGAACCCCCCGTCCTCGACGGCACCTACCAGGTCCCCCCGATCCACCGCAGCTGACACCGAGGGCCGGGGCCTGTCGGCCTGCCGAGCGACGATTATGAAGACCGGTCTACATGCTGTGCTGCCCGGTGGGCCCGGCGCGGTGCGCGAGAAGTCGGGCTGGTCGACTTTCTGTGCTCGTGGTGTTCGCCGGGGCGGGAATATGGCGACCGGTCTACATATTTTGTGGCGCGGGAGCTGGGTCAGCCCGGCGCGGGGCGCGAGAAGTCGGCCTGGCCGACTTCCTGTGCTCGCGGTATTCGCCGGGGAAGAATTATGAAGACCGGTCTACATGCTGTGCTGCCCGGTGGGCCCGGCGCGGTGTACGAGAAGTCGGTCTGGTCGACTTCCTGTGCTCGCGGTATTCGCCGGGGAAGAATTATGAAGACCGGTCTACATGCTGTGCTGCCCGGTGGGCCCGGCGCGGTGCGCGAGAAGTCGGGCTGGTCGACTTTCTGTGCTCGTGGTGTTCGCCGGGGCGGGAATATGGCGACCGGTCTACATATTTTGCGGCGCGGGAGCTGGGTCAGCCCGGCGCGGTGTACGAGAAGTCGGTCTGGCCGACTTCCTGTGCGCTCTGATGCCCGGGAGGGCAGGATTATGACGACCGGTCTACATATTGCTTGGGCACTGCCATCAGGTCGTGCGCGAGAAGTCGGACTGGTCGACTTCTCGCGCACCTGACTGCCGAACACGAGGAGTTGGCAAGCGCGCCGCTGCCTGGTGGGCGATCGCCCTAATGAGCCGAGGCTGATGCTGACGCCGACGCCGGGGCGGTTGGGGTTCCCGTCGGGTGGGGTGAAGTGCTGTTCGTCGGGGTTGCCGTTGGTGTGTCCGAGGGGGACGGCGAGCCCGTCGGGGTGTGCGACGGGGGCGGCGAGGACGGCGAGCCGGACGGCGTGGGTGTGCCCGTGGGGGGCGGCGAGATGGTGGCGGAGCCGGTGGCGGTCGGGGTGGCGGAGGCCGTGGGTGAGGGGTCGGCGGGTGAGGAGGCCGAGCCGCCGCGGTTGTGCGGGCCGCCTTCGAGCGTGACCACGGCCTGGGAGGGCGGTAGTGCGATGCGGGCGGTCCACTGGGTGGTCGGCGCGAGGTCCTCGTCCACGGTGACGATCACGGTGATCCGCTGCCCGGGTGCGAGGGTGCCGGAGTCGCGGCTGAGCCGGAGCCAGCCGGCGTCGGTCACCGCGCGCCAGCGGATTTCCGTGGTGCCGGAGTTGGTGAGGGTGAGGACGGTGCGGTTGCCGTACTCGCCGGCTTCGACAGTGAGCAGTCCGGTGGGGGCGGGTTCGGCCGCGCCCGGTGCGGAGGCCCGGTCGACCACGGGGGCCGGGGCGGCGACCAGGGTCGGGCTGCTGAGCGGGGTGGCGCCGTGGGCCGGGACGGGGATCACGGCGCCCTGGAAGGTCAGCCGTGGAAATCCGGGGAGCAACGTTTCTGCACCACCGATTCCGCCGCCGGCACCGCCCGCCCCGGCCAGTTCCAGCCCCGGCATGCCCGGTACGCCCTGGCCGGCGCCGGAATGGTCGAGCGACTGCGGCGGCCGTTGCCCGGTCACCCGCCCGGCCTCGTCCACCCGGACCGCCGACACCGAGGCCGCCGAGCCCGACCCGCCGCCGCCCCGGTGTCCGGCCCAGAGGGCGACCACGGGTGCCGCCAGGACGGCCGCGAGCACGCCGGTGGTCACCACCCGCCGACGGACCGCCAGTCCGCGCCCCGCGTCCGGCGCCCGGTGCCGGGGGAACCCGCTCTGGTCGAACCGCAACCCGGGCTCCAGCACCGACGCAACCGACGCAACCGCCGCCACCGCCGTCACCGACGCCACACCCGTGGCACTCGCCGCGCCCCCGACGCCCGCCGCGCCCCCGAGGCCCCCTGCCCCGCCCACGGACACCGGAGCCCCCAGCAGCGGCAGCCCCGACAGCCCCGCCGTGCCCGCCGCCGCCTCGCCGGCCACCCGCTCGGCCGTTCCCCGGCAGGTCGGGCAGTCCACCACGTGCTGCACCAGTTCCCGCCGCAGCGCCGGGCCGAGGACCCAGTCCCGCCAGGACTCGGCCCCGGCCCCGCCGAGCCGGTCGAGTTCCGGGCAGCTGCCCACGCCGAGCACCAGCAGCGCCGCCCTGGTCCGGGCCACTTCGGCCTCGGCGCCGGTCAGCAGTTCCCGGGTCCGTTCGAACGGCAGGCCCAGGACCGCCGCCACCTCCAGCGGGGTGAGCCGGTGCCGGACGGACAGTTCCAGCGCCTCGCGCTGTTCGGGGTCGGTGCCGGCCGCCTCCGGCCAGGCGAGCGAGGCCAGCTCGCGCCGCCGCCGGGCGGCCTCGGTCTCGCTCGGCTCCGCCCCGGAGGCCCGTCCGGCACCGAGCCTGCCGTCAGCCCCGTCCAGACCCCCGCCCCCGTCCAGACCCCCGCCCCCGTCCAGACCGCCGCTCCCGCCCCCGTCCCGGCCCCCGCCCCCGGCCGTGAGCCGGCGCAGGCAGCAGTACCGGGCCAGCGAGAACAGCCAGGCCCGGACGAGTCCGGGTTCGGCCAGTCGGGCGCCGTGCCGCCGGGCCAGCTCACGGACCTCGCGCAGGGCGTCGGCGGCGGCGTCGTGTTCGCACAGCACCGAGAGGCAGTAGGTGAACAGGCCGTCCACCTGCCGGTCGTAGGCCACGAGTACGGCGGCGGCCTGGGGCCCGGCCGGCCCAAGGGTTCGCGTTGTCACCCGTCCGACGGTAGAGACCCCGGACGGCCCGCCCCCGCCATTCGCGCCGTATGTACTTCTTTCGGGTAACAACATCGCCCATCTGTGTGGACGCGCGGCGAGTCCGGTGGCGGACCGCCGCTGTCGTACCCAGGCGCTACCGTGGGCCGCATGCCTCCGCGTTCCAAGACCACCGCCAAGCCGCGCCCGGCCTACCGCTGCACCGAGTGCGGCAACCAGCTGCCCAAGTGGGTCGGCCGCTGCCCGGAGTGCAACGCCTGGGGGACGGTCGAGGAGTACGGCGCGGTGCCGATCCGGACGACGGCCGCCGGTCCGGTCAGCGCGCCGGCCCGTCCGATCGGCCAGGTGGACGGGCAGGTCGCGACGGCCCGCTCGACGGGCGTGCCGGAGCTGGACCGGGTGCTCGGCGGCGGGCTGGTCCCCGGTGCGGTGGTGCTGCTGGCCGGCGAGCCCGGTGTCGGCAAGTCGACCCTGCTGCTGGACGTCGCGGCCAAGGCGGCCACCGCGCAGCACCGCACCCTCTACGTCACGGGCGAGGAGTCGGCGAGCCAGGTCCGGCTGCGCGCGGACCGGATCGACGCGCTCTCCGAGCACCTCTACCTCGCCGCCGAGTCCGATCTGGGCGCCGTGCTCGGGCACATCGAGGCGGTCGGCCCCGGCCTGCTGATCCTGGACTCGGTGCAGACCATCGCCTCCGCCGAGCTGGACGGCGCCCCCGGCGGCCCGGCCCAGGTCCGCGAGGTGGCGGGCGCGCTGATCCGGGCGTCCAAGGACCGCGGCATGGCCACCCTGCTGGTCGGCCACGTCACCAAGGACGGCCAGATCGCCGGTCCGCGCCTGCTGGAGCACCTGGTGGACGTGGTGCTGAGCTTCGAGGGCGACCGGCACGCCCGGCTGCGTCTCATCCGCGGGGTCAAGAACCGTTACGGCGCCACCGACGAGGTGGGCTGCTTCGAGCTGCACGACGAGGGCATCGTCGGCCTGGCGGACCCGTCCGGCCTCTTCCTGACCAGGCGTGACAAGCCGGTCCCCGGCACCTGCCTCACCGTCACCCTGGAGGGCAAGCGCCCGCTGGTGGCGGAGGTGCAGGCGCTGATGGTGGATTCGCAGATCCCGTCCCCGCGCCGCACCACCTCGGGCCTGGAGTCGCCCCGGATCGCGATGATCCTGGCCGTGGTCGAGCGGCACGGCGGGGTGAAGCTCGGCAAGCAGGACATCTACACCGCGACGGTGGGCGGGGTGAAGCTGAGCGAGCCGTCCGCCGACCTCGCGGTCGCGCTCGCGGTGGCCAGCTCCTCGACCGACACCCCGCTGCCCAGCAACCTGGTGGCGATCGGCGAGGTCGGCCTGGCGGGCGAGGTGCGGCGGGTGACGGGTGTGCAGCGGCGGCTGGCCGAGGCGCACCGGCTGGGCTTCACCCATGCCCTGGTCCCGCCGGACCCGGGCAAGGTGCCGCCGGGCATGAAGGTGGTCGAGGTGGCCGACATCGGCGAGGCGCTGCGGGCCATCCCGGGCCGTCGCCGGTCTGCCGACAAGCCGCGCGGCGAGGCCCGTACCGACGTCCGTGCCGAGGCCCGTACCGAGGCCCGTGGTGAGGCTCCGTCGGCGCCGCCGGCACCCCGTTCGGCCCGGGTCGCCGCGTACCCGGAGGAGCTGATGGACGGCTGGGAGCCGCTCGACTCCGACGAACTGCGCTGACCCAAGCCCTGCCGAAGCCACACGCAGTTAGACTTTCCCCAGTCTCATTGGCCAGAAGGCAGTACCGAGCGGTACTGAGCGACAGAGCAACAGACCGCGGACCGGCGCACGGCGCGAGGCGCGCGGCACGGGGTCGACCGGAGGAGTCACGTGGCAGCCAGCGACCGGGGGGCGGACAAGGCCTCCCGTGAGGAGGCCCTGCTGCGGGCCTCCCTCACCGCCATCGCGCCCGGCACGGCGTTGCGTGACGGCCTGGAGCGGGTCCTGCGGGCCAACACCGGCGGCCTGATCGTGCTGGGCTTCGACAAGACCGTCGAGTCGATCTGCACCGGCGGCTTCGTGCTGGACGTCGAGTTCACCGCCACCCGGCTGCGCGAGCTGTGCAAGCTCGACGGCGCGGTGGTGCTGGACAAGGACATCACCAAGATCGTCCGGGCCGGTGTCCACCTGATGCCGGACTCGACCATCCCGACCGACGAGACGGGCACCCGGCACCGCACCGCCGAGCGCGTCAACCGGCAGACCGGCTTCCCGGTGGTCGCGGTCTCGCACTCGATGCGGCTGATCGCGATGTACGTCAACGGCACCCGCCGGGTGCTGGAGGACTCCACCACCGTGCTGTCCCGCGCCAACCAGGCGCTGGCCACCCTGGAGCGCTACAAGCTGCGCCTGGACGAGGTGGCCGGCACGCTCTCCGCGCTGGAGATCGAGGACCTGGTGACGGTCCGGGACGTCACCGCCGTGGCCCAGCGCCTGGAGATGGTCCGGCTGATCGCCACCGAGATCGCCGGCTACGTGCTGGAACTCGGCATCGACGGCCGGCTGCTCTCGCTGCAGCTGGACGAGCTGATCGCGGGCGTGGAGCCGGAGCGCGAACTGGTCGCCCGGGACTACTTCCCGGAGCGGGCCGCCAAGAAGGGCCGGACGGTCAACGAGGTGCTGGCCGACCTGGAGGCGCTCACCCACGCCGAGCTGCTGGACCTGCAGACCGTGGCCAAGGCGCTCGGCTACTCGGGCTCGCCGGAGTCGCTGGACTCCGCCGTCTCGCCGCGCGGCTACCGCCTGCTGGCGAAGATCCCGCGCCTGCCCAACACGGTGATAGAGCGCCTGGTCGAGCACTTCGGCGGCCTGCAGAAGCTGCTCGCCGCGAGCATCGACGACCTGCAGACGGTGGAGGGCGTCGGCGAGACCCGGGCCCGTTCGGTCCGCGAGGGCCTGTCCCGCCTTGCCGAATCGTCCATCCTGGAGCGCTACGTCTGACCCGACGCGCGCACGACGACGGACGGCCCCCGGGGGAGACGCTTCCCCGGGGGCCGTCCCGCGTCCCGGCACCGAAAGGGCCGGCACTCCGAGAACCCCAGAACCCCGGCACCCCCAGAACCCCCAGAACCCCGACCCCCCGGCGCCCCGAGAACGCCGGAGCCCCCGGCCGCGCGCGGCCGGGGGCTCCGGAACGGGGATGAGCGTCCCTCAGTTGTCGAGCCGGATCGAGGCCCGCGCCGAGACCTTGTCCCCGGAGAGCCCGGTGAGTTCGGCGAGCACCACGTAGGTGCCGTTCGGCGGCGGGGTCTGGTCGGCGGTCGCGCACTGCGGCTTGCTGCGGCTGCGGTCCCAGGTGAAGGTCTCGGTCTGGCTGCCGCTCGCGGCCAGCTGGACCCAGATGCTGCCCTTCTCGCTGGGGCAGTCGCCGGAGGACCAGACCCGGTCGCCGTTGCTGGCGCTCACGGTGATCGCGGAGGCGATCCGGCCGAGGTCCACCCGGCAGTTGGCGCCGGAGGAGTTCTTGACCGTCAGGGCGAGCCGCGGCTTGTCCTTGGGCTGGAACGAGTTCTGGGTGCCGGCCAGCTCCAGGGCGACCTGCGAGGAGGCGCAGACCGGGAGGGCCATGACCTCCGCGGTGTTGAACGCCGGGGCGCCGCCGGAGCCGCCCGCCGCGCCGCCGGAGCCGCCCGCCGCACCGCCACCGGTGCCGCCGGCCGAGCCGCCGGTACCGCCCCCGGGGGCCGGGTTGGCGCCGCCGGTGCCGCCGCCGCTCAGGTTGACCTCGGTGCCGCCACCGCCGGCCACCGGGCCGCCGCCGGAGCCTCCGCCGCCGGGGCGCGCCGCGGGGCCGCTCGGCGAGGCGCCGGGCGTGATGGCTTGGGCGGGGGTCTGGGACTGGGACGGAACGGCCTGGGCGGCCTTGCTCTGTGAGCCGCCGTCACCCCCTCCGCCCTGATCGGTCATCAGCCAGGCGATCAGGGCGACGACCGCCGCGACGGCGGCGAGCACGACGACGCGCCGACGCCAGTAGATCGAGGCCGGCAGCGGTCCCACGGGTTGACGCAGAGAGGGCACGACCAAACTCTACGAGACTGTGTGTGGCGATTGACTCACCAACACCGCACAGTCGTCCCTTCCTTCACATGATCCGCCATTTGATCCGTTCGAGGGAGCCCCGAAGGGATGATTTCCGGTGAATCCTCCGGGTGGACCGGATCATCGAACTCCACTTCGGCCGGGGTGGCGGGCATGGGAGGATCGAAGGGCCATGACTGCCATCACCGCCACCGCCACACCCCCCGACGCCGGGGCCACCCGGCTGCCGATGCCCCTGCCGCTGTTCCACTCGACCGTCCTGGACTGGTACGAGGCGACCAAGCGGGACCTGCCCTGGCGCACCCCCGACGCGACGCCCTGGGCGGTCATGGTGAGCGAGTTCATGCTCCAGCAGACCCCCGTCAAGCGCGTGCTGCCCGCCTGGGAGGCCTGGCTGACCCGTTGGCCGACCCCGGCCGACCTGGCCGCCGACGCCCCCGGCGAGGCGGTCCGGATGTGGGGCCGGCTGGGCTACCCGCGCCGCGCGCTGCGGTTGCACGCGGCCGCCGTGGCGATCACCGAGGAGCACGGCGGCGAGGTCCCGGACGACCACGCCACGCTGCTCTCGCTGCCCGGGGTGGGGGAGTACACCGCGGCCGCGGTCGCCTCCTTCGCCTTCCGCCAGCGGCACGTGGTGCTGGACACCAACGTCCGCCGGGTCTTCGCCCGCGCGGTGACCGGTGTGGAGTACCCGGCGCAGGCCACCACGGCCGCCGAGCGCCGCACCGCCACCGCCCTGCTGCCCGACGACGCCGAGACCGCCGCCACCTGGGCGGTCGGCGTGATGGAGCTGGGCGCGCTGGTCTGCACCGCGCGCGGCCCGGAGTGCGGGGAGTGCCCGCTGTTCACCGGCTGCGCCTGGCAGCGGGCCGGCCGTCCGCCGTACGAGGGCCCGGCCCGGCGCGGGCAGTCCTACGAGGGGACGGACCGCCAGGTGCGCGGCAAGCTGCTGGCGGTGCTGCGCGAGGCGCACGGCGAGGTCGGGCAGGCCCGGCTGGACGCGGTCTGGCCGGACGCGGTGCAGCGGGCCAGGGCCCTGGACGGCCTGGTGGCGGACGGCCTGGTCGAGCCGGTCGAGCAGGGCGTCTACCGCCTGCCCCAGTAGACACGACGGCGCCTCAGCGAACACGACGGCGCCTCAGCAGGCACGACAACGCCCCAGCGGACACGACAACGCCCCCGGGAGGTCCACTCCCGGGGGCGCCGTCGTACGTGCGGGGCGGGACCGTCAGACGGCCGCCGCCTCCAGCGAGGCCTCGGCCGACTTCTCGTCCTTGCCGGCCCCGCGCAGCGGCACCTCGCGCAGGAAGAGCGCGGCGGCGATCGCGATCACGGCCACCCCGGCGCCCCAGAGGAAGACGGTGTGCATGCCGTTGGACACCGCGTGGTGGTAGGCGTCCTGGATGTTCTCGGGCAGCTTGCGCAGGGCGGCCGGGCTCATCTGGCCCGGGTCCTTGACCCCGCCGCCCGAGGCGGCCTGCTCGCCGAGCTTCTCCTTCATGGTGTCGGTCACCCGGTTGTTGAACAGCGCGCCGAACAGGGCGACACCGAAGGAGCCGCCGATGGTGCGGAACAGGGTGGCGGTGGAGCTGGCCACGCCCATGTCCTTGAGCTCGACGCTGTTCTGCGCGACCAGCATGGTGATCTGCATCAGGAAGCCCATGCCGGCGCCGAGCACGACCATCCAGCAGGCCGAGGTGAAGCTGCTGGTCCCGACGCCCATGGTGGAGAGCAGGACCATGCCGGCGGTCATCACGACGGTGCCGATGATCGGGTAGATCCGGTACTTGCCGGTCTTGGTGACCGCCTGGCCGACGACCAGCGAGACCACCAGCATGCCGAACATCATCGGCATCAGCAGCAGGCCGGAGTTGGTCGCCGAGGCACCCTGGACGATCTGCTGGTAGAGCGGCAGGAACACGGTCGAGCCGAACATCACGAAGCCGACGACGAAGCCGATGATCGAGACCAGGGTGAAGTTCAGGTTCTTGAACAGGGTCAGCGGGAGCATCGGCTCCTCGACCCGCTGCTCCACGTAGCAGAAGGCGATCAGCGAGGCGGCGGCGAGCGCGGCCAGGCCGAGGATCTGCTTGGAGCCCCAGGCGTACTGCTGGCCGCCCCAGGTGGTGATCAGCACGAGCGAGGTGATGCCGACGGTGAGCAGGACCGCGCCCAGGTAGTCGATCTTGGCGGTGCTGCGGACCTTGGGCAGCTTCAGGGTGACGATGACGACGGCGAGCGCGACCACGCCGAGCGGCAGGTTGATGTAGAAGGTCCAGTGCCAGCTCAGGTGGTCGGTGATGAAGCCGCCGACCAGCGGGCCGCCGATGGTGGCGAGGGCCATCACCGCGGCGAACATGCCCTGGTACTTGCCGCGGTCGCGCGGCGGGACCAGCGCGCCCATGATCGACATGACGCCGACCATCAGGCCGCCGGCGCCGAGGCCCTGCACGGCGCGGAAGCCGATCAGCTCGTTCATGTTCTGCGACAGGCCGGACAGCGCCGAGCCCACCAGGAAGATCACGATCGAGGTGAGGAAGGTGCCCTTGCGGCCGTACATGTCGCCGAGCTTGCCCCAGATCGGGGTGGAGGCGGCGGTGGCCAGGGTGTAGGCGGTGACCACCCAGGACAGGTGCTCGGCACCGCCCAGGTCGCCGACGATGGTGGGCATCGCGGTGCCGACGATCAGGTTGTCGAGCATGGCCAGCAGCATGGTGACGACCAGGCCGACCATCACGAGGCGGATCTCGCGGGGCGACCGCGGCTGCTCCTCCTCGGCCGTCTTGTCCTCCGGTACCGGGCCGGCGGTCTTGGACTGTGACATGAGGTGGGGTCTCCCGGAGGGGTGGTTCGGACGGAACGTCGGGCCGTGCGGCGGGTCACTTACTTGTCGCCCGGCTAGTTTATCGATCGTCGGCACGGTAAGTTGTTTCCTAGCCGGTCGTCAAGCCAGTTTTCGAACCGGCCACCTGGGCAGGGAGAATGGTGCCCGGGGCGGACGTCACCGGGCGTCCGCAGCAGTCAACGACGCAGTCATGAGGCAGGCCATGGCCACTCCGCACAGTCCCCGCAGCGACACCCGGGCTCGCATCATCGAGGTGTCGCTGGAGCTCTTCTCCGAGCAGGGCTACGAGCAGACCTCACTGCGCGAGATCGCCGACCGGCTGGGTGTGACCAAGGCCGCGCTCTACTACCACTTCAAGACCAAGGACGACATCGTCCTGGGCATCGTCGAGCGGATGGCCGCGCCGATCGACGAGACCATCGAGTGGGGCCGCGGGCAGTCCTGGAGCCCGGCCATGCGCGACGAGCTGATCCGCCGCTTCGCGGACGGGATGGCCGAGCGGGCCCCGCTGCTGCGCTTCTTCCACGAGAACCAGCCCGCGCTGCGCGAGTCCCCGGCCGGACTGGCCTTCCGGGACCGCATGATCACCATGATGCAGCTGGTGCACGGGCCGCAGGCGGACTTCCCGGACCGGCTGCGGGCCGCGATGGCGCTGTTCACCGTCCACTCGGCGATGTTCCTGCTCAAGCAGGACACCGCGGACGACGGCCACGCCGAGAACGTCTGGGGCGAGCCGCTGGACACGGCGGCCACGCTGGACGAGGCGATCGGGACGGCCCGGGACATCGCGCTGGAGATCGGCGGCCGGATCAGCCACCCGGCACCCCCGGCCGCACCCCCGGCACCGCCCGCGGCCGCGCCGCCGGCACCCCCTGCGCCGCCCGTACCCGCACCGCCGGCCCCGGAGCCCGTCCGCCCCTGAGGGCCGGTCAGAAGTCCGTGACGCCGTGCGCCGCGAGGTACGCGACCGGGTTGATCACCGCGCCGTAGCTGTTGCTGGTGCGGATCTCGAAGTGCAGGTGCGGCCCGGTCGAGTTGCCGGTGCTCCCGGACAGCCCGATCCGCTGCCCGGCCGCCACCTGCTGGCCGGCAGAGACGGCGAGCGAGGAGAGGTGAGCGTACTGCGCGAAGCGTCCGTCCGCGAGCCGCAGCACGACCTCCTTGCCGTACGCGCCGTCCCAGCCGGCCGACACCACGGTCGCGTTGCCGACCGCCAGCAGCGGCGTGCCCGGGGAGACCGCGAAGTCCACCCCGGTGTGGTACCCGGCCGCGTAGCTGCGGTTGGCCACCCCGTACGGGTTGCTGGTCGGCGCGTCCGGCACCGGCGCGGACCACTCGGGCGCGGGCGCCGGCTCCGGGGCGGGAGCGGGCGCCGCGGCGGGCTCGGGCCCGGCGGCCGGGGCGGGCGGCTCCAGCGGCAGCAGGTTGGCCGCCACGGCCGCGGAGTGCCGGGCCGAGTCGCCGTCCTCGGACAGCTTGTACGGGCTCGGCCCGGCCACCTGGACCAGCCCCGCCGCGGGCACCTCCGCCCGCGGCGCGGTGAAGGCCGAGCTGCCGGGCGTAGTGGGCAGCACGGTCTGCGCCGAGGCGGTGCCGGGGGCGACCACCAGCAGCACGCCGGCGAGCAGCGCCGCGGCCGCCCCGATCGAGCCCAGCGCGTGGTCGTGCTCGGCCCGCTGACGGCTGCCCGGCAGCGTGGTGTGCCTGGGCGTGCCGAGGGTGCGCAGCGGCGCGGCCTGGGTGCGGACGGCGTGGCCGAGCCGGGGCTGCCAGGCCGCCGCCTGGGCCGCCGCGCGGGCGGCGAGCCGGCGCAGGGCGGGCGGCACGGGCGGAACGGTGGACATCGGTGGCCATACCTCACGGGTCGGGTCGGAGCAGCACGAAGGGCCCGTTCGGGCGTCTGCTGAGCGGGGGACCACTCAGGTGTAACCGTCACCGAGCGGACTCCCAAACGGTGTGACGTACTACGGCGTGTAGTCAGTGCCGCGCCGGAGATTCAAGCCGATGGAGTAACGATCATGAGATCCGATCGTCCGTGCCCGCTCCGGGGGCGGTCCGCGGGCCGTCCGCGGGTCGTCCGGGCCCGGCTACTACCGCCCGTCGTACCGCGCCGCGGGCCTGTGACCAGCACCACGCGCGGCCGGGGTTTGACGGGCTCGAACGGCTTCCGTCCGCACCGCTGACCGGCCCGGCCCGCTGCGGGACCATCGACGCATGTATGGCAACAGGAGCCAAGACCCCGACGCCGCTGCCCGCCCGAGCCCGGCGGACCGCCGATTCGCCGCCCTCCGCGGCTGCGAACGCATCCTGTCCGGCGTCCGGCCGCAGAGCCTCCGGGAACGCCTCGCCGCGCTGGCCGACCCGCCGACGGAGGGGAAGGGGCCGGTCCCCGACCTGGACGCCCGTCCGGACCAGTACGGCGACGGCGTGGTCCACGCCCTGGAGCTGCGGGTCGCCGAGCTGCTGGGCACCGAGGAGGCGGCCTTCTTCCCGACCGGCACGATGGCCCAGCAGGTCGCCCTGCGGATCCACGCCGAGGCCGCCGGGCTGCGCACCGTCGCCACCCACCCGCTGGCCCACACCGACCGGCACGAGCGGCAGGCACTCGGCGTCCTGACCGGCCTGCGCACCCTCTGGCCGACCCAGGCGCCGCGTCACCCGACCGTCGGGGAGCTGCGCGCCCTGGGCGAGCCGTACGCCGCCCTGAGCCTCGAACTGCCGCTGCGGGACGCCGGCTTCGTGCTGCCCGAGTGGGCGGAGCTGCGGGCCCTGGCCTCGGTGGTGCGGGCGGAGCACGGTGCGGCCCTGCACCTGGACGGCGCCCGGATCTGGGAGTCCGCCGTCGCCCTCGGCCGCCCGCTGCCGGAGGTCGCCGCGCTGGCCGACTCGGTGTACGTCTCCTTCTACAAGACGCTCGGCGGGATCAGCGGCGCCGCGCTGGCCGGTCCGGCGGGCTTCGTCCGCACCGCCAGGGCCTGGCGGCACCGCTACGGCGGACAGCTCTTCCAGCAGTGGCCGTTCGCGCTGGCGGCGTGGTCCGGGCTGGAGCGCGAACTGCCGCTGCTGGAACGGTACGTGGCGCACGCCCGGACGGTCGCCGAGGCGCTCGGCCGGGCCGTCGCCGCCGTCCCCGGCGCCCGGGTGCACCCGGCCCCGCCGCACACCCACCAGTTCCGGCTCTGGCTGCCCTACCCGGCCGAGGTGCTGGAGGAGGCCTCGCTGGCGCTGGCCGAGGAGACCGGGACCGGGCTGTTCGGCGCCTGGCGCGAGCGCGAGCTGCCGGGCCTGGCGATGACCGAGGTCACCGTCGCCTCGCCCGCCCTCGACTGGACCGCTGCCGACGTGGAGGCGGCCGCCGCCGCCTTCCTGGACCGGCTCGGGCCCTCCGCCGAACGGGCCTGACAAAGCGTCCGGCCCGCCCCCGCGGTGCGGGGACGGGCCGGACGTGGAGTGGTTCAGATTCGCCTGGTCACAGGCTGATCGCTACGGGCTCGATCAGTTGTCGACCGGACGGACCCGGATCCAGGTCTCCAGGTAGTTCGAGGACTCGTTCTCGACCTCGATGCTGGTGCCGGTCTTCGGGACCTGGACGCTGCTGTACGGGTTGTCCTTGGTCCAGTAGTCCTTCAGGTCCGAGAACTCGTCGACGCCCTTGGACTTAGGGATGACGGTCTCGACGCCGGCCTTGTGCAGGGTCAGCGCGGGGACGCGGCGCGAGCCGAAGGTCGAGTCGGCGCCGTTGATGCGCGGACGCATCAGGGTGCCGTCGGACCACTTCAGCGGGGCCGGGTGCGAGTCGATCGGAAGGATCAGACCCTGGCCCGGGTGGGCGCTGACGTTGTTGTCGGTCTGCGACTCGTCCCAGTACCAGATCAGCAGACCGGGCTGGTAGGAGTAGTGCTCGACCCAGCCCGGCTTGTCGGCGAAGCCGAAGTTGTACGGGCCGGTCTTCAGGGTCTGGTCGAAGGACACGTACTGCCGGTTCTCCGCGATGTAGTACTGCGCGTAGTCCTTGGTGTACGAGCCGCCGAAGCGGGTGAAGCCGCTGGAGGCCCAGCCGTTGTCACCCTTCTCCACGTCGTCGCTGAACAGGGTGGCGCCGTCGGCGACCACCGCGATGTTGTCCAGCGCCAGGCCGCGGAAGTGCAGGCCGCCGTCGGTGGTGTTGTGGTAGCGGAACTGGATCTTCTGGCCCGCGAAGGCGTCCAGGTTGAACGACAGGTCGCCCCAGGCGGCGAGCTGGCCGTTCACGGCCGGGCGGCCGTTCTCCTTGGGCAGCGGGGCGCCGTTCCAGGTGCCGTCCACGACGGTCCAGGTCTTGCCACCGTCGGTGGAGACCTCGCCGAACGCGTAGTCGAAGTCCTGCTCCAGCTCGTACCAGGCCTTGGCGTTGATGCTGGCCTTGGCCTTGCCGGTCAGGTCGATCTCGCGGGTCAGCGTGACGTTGAGGTTGTCGGCGCTGCCGCTCCACCACTCACCGGTGCCCGCGAAGGGCTTGTTGATCTCGGTGGTGATGCTCTTCTTCGGCAGGTCGACGATCAGGGCCTGCGGCAGGTTGGAGTTGTACTCCGCCGGGCCGATGTGGTGCGTCGACTCGGTGCCCGCCTTGGCGTGGTCGGCCTTCAGCCAGCCCAGCTTGAACTTGCTCCAGGCGTCGAAGTCGTTCGGCATGTCGCCGATCGAGTTCTTGCCCTCGCCGAGCCAGGAGCCGGACGACATGATCGACCAGAAGCCGACCGAGTTGTCGACGCCCTTGCCGGCGGTGTCGTAGAGGTCCGGCAGACCGAGGTCGTGGCCGTACTCGTGCGCGAAGACGCCGAGGCCGCCGTTCTCCGGCTGCATCGTGTAGTCGCCGATCCAGAGGCCGGAGTTGCCGACCTGGACGCCACCGAGCTTGTTGCCCTCGGGGCCGGCGGTGCCGTTCAGGTTGCCGTAGACGTACGAGCGGTGCGCCCACAGGGCCTTGGTGCCCTGCTTGCCGCCACCGGCCGACTTGTCCTCACCGGCGTGCACGATCTGGAAGTGGTCGATGTACCCGTCGGGCTGGTTGAAGTTCCCGTCATGGTGCGAACCGTAGCGGTCCCACTTGTCGTACTGGGCCAGCGTCGCCTTGATCTGGGCGTCGGTCTGACCCTTGGCCAGCTGGTCCTTGTACCAGATGTCCACGGCGTCGCGGATCAGGTCCTGGGCGCTGGCGCAGACGTTGGAGCCGCAGTAGTCGGAGCCGTACCGGGCCTCGTTCCACGGGACGCGGACCCAGTCCTGGACCACACCGTCGACCGAGTAGCGGCCCGAGGACTGCTTCTCGTAGTAGGTCTTCAGCGAGGGCTTGTCCTTGCTGAAGTACAGGTCCTGGTAGTGCTGCTGGTTGTAGTCAGCCTGCCAGGCGGTCGAGTTGTTGGTGGCCGGGTCCGGCTGCGCGATCTCGTTGTGCTTCGGACCGGCCTCGCCGCCGTACTTGACCTTGCCGTCCGGCGTCTTGGTGGTGTTGTCCACCTGGTCGCCGAAGTCGACGAGGATGGTGAAGATCTTGTCCGTGCGCTCGCGGGCGAGCTCCACGTACTTGTCCTTGCCGAGCTTCACGCTGGTGCTGCCGTTGTGCTGCTCGACCTCGGCGGTGCCGTTCAGCAGCTTCTCGGTGGCGGCCTTCTGCTCGGCCTCCACCTTCGCCGTGAACGGGCCCGGGAGGTTGTGCTCAGTGTTCTGGACGGCCTCGGCCGGGTCCTTCGGCGCGGGGGCCGAGCCGGCCGCGACGGCGGTGCCCGGGAACAGGCCCGCGCCGAGCGTGACTATGACCGCTGCGGCGGTGGCGGCCGCAGCGGTTCTCCTGGTGTTCTTCAACGTTGTGACGTCCTCCCCGACCGGGGCCAGCTCATGGCCAAAGCCCGGCAAACCAAAATGAAAGACAGGTGGACGTCATTTGATACAAGCGTGCATAAAAAAGATAGACCTTGACCATGACATGGTCACGGCGCTATGCTCCGCGACTTCCCATCAGCTGACCATCTGTCAACCGTATGTTCGTTAAAGCTGTCTGAGAAATTGAGCGTGTCCGTACCAACCAGCGCGGAAGCCCGCCGTCCGAGCCCGTACGGGGACCTGCTTAGGCGGGGTGGAACGCACCGAGCCCCCGGCGCGGACGCCGGGGGCTCGGTTGCTGTGAAGTTGTCTGTTAAAAGTTGGGCTACTTCGTCAGGTCCGGGCCGGACGAGGCGACCTCGGCGGGGGTGTCCGCGACGGCGGACTTCTCCTCGCCGCGGAAGGTGAACTTGGCTTCCTTGCCCTCGCCCTCGACGTCGACGACGACGATGTGACCGGCCCGCAGCTCGCCGAAGAGGATCTTCTCGGAGAGGTGGTCCTCGATCTCGCGCTGGATGGTGCGGCGCAGCGGACGGGCACCCAGGATCGGGTCGTAGCCGCGCTTGGCCAGCAGCTTCTTGGCCTCGACGCTGAGCTCCAGGCCCATGTCCTTGTCCTTGAGCCGCTCGTCCACCTTGTCGATCATGAGGTCGACGATCTGGATGATGTCGTCCTCGGACAGCTGGTGGAACACCACGATGTCGTCGACGCGGTTCAGGAACTCGGGGCGGAAGTGCTGCTTGAGCTCCTCGCCGACCTTCGCCTTCATCCGCTCGTACCCGGTCTGGGTGTCACCCGTGGCCGCGAAGCCCAGGTTGAAGCCCTTGGAGATGTCCCGGGTGCCGAGGTTGGTCGTCATGATGATGACGGTGTTCTTGAAGTCGACCACGCGGCCCTGGGAGTCGGTCAGGCGACCGTCCTCCAGGATCTGCAGCAGCGAGTTGAAGATGTCCGGGTGGGCCTTCTCGACCTCGTCGAAGAGGACGACCGAGAACGGCTTGCGGCGGACCTTCTCGGTCAGCTGGCCGCCCTCCTCGTAGCCCACGTACCCGGGCGGGGAGCCGAACAGCCGGGAGACGGTGTGCTTCTCGGAGAACTCGGACATGTCGAGCGCGATCAGCGCGTCCTCGTCGCCGAAGAGGAACTCCGCCAGCGTCTTGGACAGCTCGGTCTTACCGACACCGGACGGGCCGGCGAAGATGAACGAACCGCCGGGGCGCTTCGGGTCCTTGAGGCCCGCACGGGTGCGCCGGATGGCCTGGGAGAGCGCCTTGATGGCGTCCTTCTGGCCGATGACGCGCTTGTGCAGCTCGTCCTCCATGCGCAGCAGGCGCGAGGTCTCCTCCTCGGTCAGCTTGAAGACCGGGATGCCGGTGGCGGTGGCCAGGACCTCGGCGATGAGCTCCTCGTTCACCTCCGCGACGACGTCCATGTCGCCGGCCTTCCACTCCTTCTCGCGCTTGGCCTTGGCCTGCAGGAGCTGCTTCTCGTCGTCGCGCAGGGACGCGGCCTTCTCGAAGTCCTGCGCGTCGATCGCGCTCTCCTTCTCGCGGCGCACGTCGGCGATCTTCTCGTCGAACTCGCGCAGGTCCGGCGGCGCGGTCATCCGGCGGATGCGCATTCGCGAGCCGGCCTCGTCGATCAGGTCGATCGCCTTGTCCGGCAGGAAGCGGTCCGAGATGTACCGGTCGGCCAGGGTGGCGGCGGCGACCAGGGCGGCGTCCGTGATGGAGACCCGGTGGTGGGCCTCGTAGCGGTCGCGCAGACCCTTGAGGATCTCGATGGTGTGCGGCAGCGAGGGCTCCGCGACCTGGATCGGCTGGAAGCGGCGCTCCAGCGCGGCGTCCTTCTCCAGGTGCTTGCGGTACTCGTCCAGGGTGGTGGCACCGATGGTCTGCAGCTCGCCGCGGGCCAGCATCGGCTTGAGGATGCTGGCGGCGTCGATGGCGCCCTCGGCGGCGCCCGCGCCGACCAGGGTGTGCAGCTCGTCGATGAACAGGATGATGTCGCCGCGGGTGCGGATCTCCTTGAGGACCTTCTTCAGGCGCTCCTCGAAGTCACCGCGGTAGCGCGAGCCGGCCACCAGGGCGCCCAGGTCCAGCGTGTAGAGCTGCTTGTCCTTGAGCGTCTCCGGGACCTCGCCCTTGACGATCGCCTGCGCCAGGCCCTCGACCACGGCGGTCTTGCCGACGCCGGGCTCACCGATCAGGACCGGGTTGTTCTTGGTGCGGCGGGACAGCACCTGCATGACCCGCTCGATCTCCTTCTCGCGCCCGATGACCGGGTCGAGCTTGGCCTCGCGGGCGGCCTGGGTGAGGTTGCGGCCGAACTGGTCCAGGACCAGCGAGGTCGACGGGGTGCCCTCGGCGGGCCCGCCGGCCGTGGCCGACTCCTTGCCGCCGCCGGTCTGGTAGCCGGAGAGCAGCTGGATGACCTGCTGGCGCACCCGGTTGAGGTCGGCGCCCAGCTTCACCAGGACCTGGGCGGCGACGCCCTCGCCCTCGCGGATCAGGCCGAGCAGGATGTGCTCGGTGCCGATGTAGTTGTGGCCGAGCTGCAGGGCCTCCCGGAGCGACAGCTCCAGGACCTTCTTCGCCCGGGGGGTGAAGGGGATGTGGCCGGACGGGGCCTGCTGCCCCTGGCCGATGATCTCCTCGACCTGCTGGCGAACGGCCTCAAGAGAAATCCCGAGGCTCTCCAGGGCCTTGGCGGCGACGCCCTCGCCCTCGTGGATCAGACCCAGGAGGATGTGCTCGGTGCCGATGTAGTTGTGGTTGAGCATCCGGGCTTCTTCCTGAGCCAGGACGACAACCCGCCGCGCGCGGTCGGTGAACCTCTCGAACATCGTTTATCGCTCCTCAGAGCGGTCGGGCAGTTCGGGGTCCGTCCCCGCCCTGTCCTTCCGCATGCTAGTCCCGCTCAGCGGCGCGGCCCACGGATTCACTCCCCGGTAGAGGAGCGAGATGCTGCGCGACCAGCCGACACCAATCCCAACCTGATGCTGGGAAACGGTGTTCCCACTGGTGGGCCGGATGCACCGGAATCCGCTACGCCATCGGCGAACAAGCGCCGCCGAGGCGCGGTCGGACCCTCTCCGACCGGTCGCGCATACTGCCCCTGGACGGGTCCGAGAACCCGTCCACCTGCATTCATACCCGGTATCGGGGCGGTTCTCGCGCAGTTTCCGCGGTGGCGGTGTTCGCCTGGCGAGAAGTCCGGCCGCGGTGACGGTGGTTCGACGGCGCCCGGGGTGGTCGGTACGCCACCCGGTGGTGTCCGCGTTACCGCTTCGCCCCTACAGCGTTGCACAGCTCGTGATTGTTCCGCCGCCCGAGCCCGCACCCCGGACACCCCCCGGTCCCGGTGGTGCCGTGGCGGTCCGGGCGAGCGCCGCGGGGCGCGGAGGAGACTCCTCCGCGCCCCGCGCGTGTGTCGTCGGCGCCGTGTGCGGCCGCCGGGGCCCCGCATCCGCTCCGGCGTGCCGGCGGCGCCGGGGTCAGGACGCGTTGGCCGCCTCGTAGGCCTCGCGGACACCGCTCGGCACCCGGCCGCGGTCGTTGACGTCCATGCCCTGCTCCTTGGCCCACGCGCGGATCTTCGCGGTGTCCGGAGCGCTGCCCGCGGTGCGCTGCGCCGGGCCGCGGCCCGGGCGGCGGGCGCCGGCCAGCCGGCCGCTCTGCTTGCGGCCCTTCTCCACGTACGGCGCCAGCAGGCCGCGGAGCTTGTCCGCGTTGGCGCTCTTCAGGTCGATCTCGTAGGCAACGCCGTCGAGAGCGAACGTCACCGTCTCGTCCGCCGAACCACCGTCGAGATCGTCTTCAAGAATGACCTGCACCCTCTGTGCCACGGGCTTCCCTTTCCGCTAAACGACCCATTGCCTAAGGAAAGGAAAGCGCCTTTCTCCGGAAAACACAAACCCTTGACCCCGGCGGGCGCCGCTCAGAGGTGCAGCAGCATGCGCGAGTTGCCCAGTGTGTTGGGCTTCACCCGCTCCAGGTCAAGGAACTCGGCGACGCCTTCGTCGTACGAGCGGAGGAGTTCTTCATAGACATCCGTAGCGATCGCCGCCGGGTCTGTCGTACCATCATCGGTTTCCTGGAGCTCGCCGATCTCGACGAAACCGTGTTTCGCGAAGAACGGGACCTCGAACGTCAAGCAGAAAATCCGACGGACGCCGAGCCAGCGCGCGGTCTGCACCAGCTTCTCCAGCAGCAGGTGTCCGATCCCGAAGCCCCGGCAGACCGGATCCACCGCGAGGGTCCGGACCTCGGCCAGGTCCTCCCACATGACGTGCAGTGCGCCACAGGCCACCACCGCGCCGTTGTCGTCGCGTTCCGCGACCCAGAACTCCTGGACGGATTCGAACAGTGTGACAGTGGGCTTGTCCAGCAGAATGCCGTCGCGCGAGTAGGCGTCGATGAGCCTGCGTACTGCCCGCACGTCCGTGGTCCGTGCGCGGCGGATGGTGACCTCCATGGCGGGACGTTATCGCGTCGTCCCCGGCGGGGTCTCCCCGGTATCGGGTGCCCCGGTATCCGGTCCCTCCGCGGCGGAATCCGGGCCGGCCGGATCGGGCGGGAACAGAGCCGCCACCCGCAACGCGTCCCGGAGCGCCTCGCGTTGCTCGGGCGACATCAGGCCGAAGAAGTGCACCAGGGCCGCCGCCGGATTGTCACTGGTGGCCCACGCGTCGTTCATCAGAGCCGCCGTGTACGCCTCACGCGAGGAGACCGGTTCATATCGATAGGCCCGGCCGGCCCGCTCGCGGCGCAGCCAGCCCTTTCTGTGGAGCTTGTCCAGGACGGTCATCACCGTGGTGTACGCGATTTCGCGTTCCGACCGCAGATCGAGGAGAACCTCGCGAACCGTCACCGGTCGGTTCCACTGCCACACCCGGGTCATGATGGCGTTCTCAAGTTCGCCGAGTTGCCGGACCATAGTGCGGCCAGGATAGGGAGTGAATGGGGCAAATCTTGTGAAGTGCGCCAAACCGGCGCGCCGCCACCCCCGGGAATCGGGAATGGCGGCGCTCCGGTCGTTCGGGGCGGCTGACGGCGTCAGTCGCGGGTCCGCTCGCGGGTCGTCCGGGCCGGGGCGTCCGGCCCCGGCGGATCAGTCGAAGTCTTCCTTCGCCTTCCGGCTCCCGCCCTGGCTGCGGACGATGGCCCGCACCAGGAACCCGAAGCCGATCGCCATGACCAGCGGCGGCACGATCGCGCTGACGTAGTCCATCAGGTCACTCCTCCTCGGTCTTCTCCGCCGTCGCGGCGGCAGCCTTCGGCTCCGGCTTCACCAGCGGGAAGAGCACCGTCTCCCGGATGTTCTTGCCGGTCAGCAGCATGATCAGGCGGTCCACGCCGAGGCCGAGGCCACCGGTCGGGGGCATCGCGTACTCCAGGGCGCGCAGGAAGTCCTCGTCCACCTGCATCGCCTCGACGTCGCCGCCGGCCGCCAGCAGCGACTGGGCGGTGAGGCGGGCGCGCTGCTCGACCGGGTCGACCAGCTCGGAGTAGGCGGTGCCGATCTCCGTGCCGAAGATCACCAGGTCCCACTTCTCGGCCACGCCCGGCACCGAGCGGTGCTGGCGGGTCAGCGGGGAGACCTCGGTCGGGTAGTCCTTGATGAAGGTCGGCCGGACGGCGTTCTCCTCCAGCAGGCGCTCGACCATCTCCAGCACGATCTGACCGTGGCCCCAGTCCTTCTCGAACGGGATGCCGTGCTCGGCGGCCAGCTTGCGCAGCTCCTCGACGGTGGTCTCCGGGGTGACCTCGACGCCCAGGTGCGCGGAGATGCCCGGGTAGACGCTGACCTCCGCCCACGGCTCGGCCAGGTCGATCTCGTGCTCGACGCCGTGCGCGTCGACGCCCTTGATCACCGTGGTGCCCAGCGCGTCCCGGGCCGCGTTGACGATCGTCTCGCGGATCAGCTCGGCCTGGGTGTCGTAGTCGCCGTAGGCCTCGTACGACTCCAGCGAGGTGAACTCCGGGTTGTGGGTGGAGTCCGCGCCCTCGTTGCGGAAGTTGCGGTTGATCTCGAAGACCTTCTCGGCGCCGCCGACCACCAGCCGCTTGAGGTACAGCTCGGGGGCGATGCGCATGTAGAGGTCGATGTCGTACGCGTTGATGTGCGTCTTGAACGGACGGGCGTTGGCGCCGCCGTGCACCGGCTGCAGCATCGGGGTCTCGACCTCGATGTAGCCGCGGTCCTCGTAGGTACGGCGGATCGAGCGGACGACCTTGCTGCGCAGGTGCAGGATCTCGCGGGCCTCGGGGTTGACGATCAGGTCCACGTAGCGCTGGCGGACCCGGGCCTCCGGGTCGGTCAGGCCCTTGTGCTTGTCCGGCAGCGGACGCAGGCACTTGGCGGTGAGCTCCCAGCGGTCCACCATGACCGACAGTTCGCCGCGCTTGGAGGTGATCACCTCGCCCTCGACGCCGACCTGGTCGCCGAGGTCGATGTCGGACTTCCAGGCCGCCAGGCGCTCGGGGCCCAGCTTGTCCAGGGAGAACATGACCTGCAGGTCGCCGGTGCCGTCGCGCAGGGTGGCGAAGCAGAGCTTGCCGCCGGTGCGGGAGAGGATCACGCGGCCGGTGATGCCGGCCCGCTCTCCGGTCGCGGTGTCCGGCTCCAGGTCCGGGTGCTTGGCACGCAGGTCCGCGATGGTGCTGGTGCGGGGGAATCCGACCGGGTACGGGTCGACGCCGGCCGCCCGGAGCCGGTCCAGCTTCTCGCGCCGGACGCGCATCTGCTCGGGAAGGTCGTCGGTCGCGGGAACAAGGCTCTGATCGCTCACCCCACAAGGGTAGCCAGCCACACACCGTGCTCCGTGACCGGATTGCGTGCGAGGGCACCGGAACGCGCCCGAGGCGGCCGGAACGCGCCGGAGGGGAGACCGCGGCGGCGGTCTCCCCTCCGGCGGGCCCGGGTCGCTCAGCCGGTCCCGGTGGCGAGCTCGATCTCCTCGGGGGCCTCCGCGGCCGACGGGGCGGGCCGGGCCGGGGGCTTGGGACGGCGGCCGAAGAGCTCCGCGGGGGTGGGCATCCGGTGCGGGCGGGGCGGGGCCCCCGCGGCGGCGGGCTCGGCGGACTGCTCGGGGCGGGACTCCGGGCGGGACTCGGTGCTGCTCATGGTCCGTCCTCCTACAGGGGTGGGGTGACAGCTCGGGGGTGCGGCGGGGCTCGGCACGGCCACCAGGTGGCGCGGCTGGCCGGTGGTGAGGGCGAGGCGTTCGCGGACGGCCGCCTCGGCCAGCGCGTGGCAGCGCCCGGCCAGCCGCGAGCGGCGCGACCGTTCGCCCTGTCCGCAGGGCTGGCGGGTCAGGCCGCGCAGCGCGGTGAGGTCCTCGGGCCCGGGCAGGTACCCGTCGGACACGGCCTCCTCCAGCCGCTGCAGGTAGCCGGGCGCGCTGCCAGGCAGGGCGGAGCGGTAGCGGCCGAGGTCGGCGAGCAGGAAGGCGCGCAACCGGCCGCCTTCCTGGACGGCCTCGTCGATCGCCTCGGTCAGGTACAGCGCGTCCTGGACGTCCTCCGCCCAGAGTTCGGCGCCCGGCCCGGCGAAGGCCGTCCGGTCGGGCCCCTGGAGGTGGACGGGGACGGCGGGGTGCAGGGCTTGGGCGAGGGCTCGGCGCAGCACGCGGACTTCGTCGGCGCTGAAGGCCATGCCGCCGCGCGATCCGTGTGGCGTAGGCATGGGCTGACACTACGTGAGGAATATCCGATTTGTCGGTAACGTCGCGCCGAACCACCCACGTTCGGCCCGACGGGGGAGCCGGTCAGCTCGGGCGGTTGCGTTCGTAGACCAGCCGCAGGCCGATGAGGGTGAGCCAGGGCTCGTGGACGTCGATGGTGCTGGCCTCGCCGAGGACGAGGGTGGCGAGGCCGCCGGTGGCGATCACCTGGACGTCGTCCGGGTCCTTGGCGAGCTCGCGGGCCATCCGCTCGACCAGACCGTCGACCTGGCCCGCGAAGCCGTACAGGATGCCGGACTGCATGCCCTCGACGGTGTTCTTGCCGATCACGTTGCGCGGGCGGGCCAGCTCGATCTTGCGCAGCTGGGCGCCGCGGACGCCGAGGGCCTCGACGGAGATCTCGATGCCGGGGGCGATCGCGCCGCCGACGTAGTCGCCGCGGGCGTTGACCGCGTCGAAGGTGGTCGCGGTGCCGAAGTCGACCACGATGCACGGGCCGCCGTACAGGTGGTTGGCGGCCAGCGCGTTGACGATCCGGTCGGCGCCGACCTCCTTGGGGTTGTCCATCAGGACGTGCACCCCGGTCTTCACGCCGGGCTCCACGATCACCGCGGGGACGTCGCCGTAGTAGCGGCGGGTCACCTCGCGGAGCTCGTGGAGCACGGCGGGAACGGACGAGCAGATCGCCAGGCCCTCCACCGCGGCCTCCTTGGCCGCGGTGTGGTTGCCCATCAACCCCTGGAGCAGCACCGCCAGTTCATCGGCCGTGCGGCGCGGATCGGTGGAGATCCGCCAGTGTTCCACCACTTCCTCGCCGTCGAACAGGCCGAGCGTGGTCTGGGTGTTGCCGACGTCGATGGTGAGGAGCATGGGCCGCTTTCTGCGAGTCGGGACGGGGCTGCGCGGGTCCGGACGGTCAGGCGCGCAGGTCCAGGCCGATGTCCAGGATCGGCGAGGAGTGCGTGAGCGCGCCCACGGCCAGGTAGTCCACCCCAGTCTGGGCGACCTCGCGCGCGGTGGCCAGGGTCAGTCCGCCGGAGGCCTCCAGCTTCGCCCGGCCGGCCACCAGCGCGACGGCCTCCTTCAGCTGCCCGACGGTGAAGTTGTCCAGCAGGATCAGGTCGGCCCCGGCCTCCAGCACCGGCGCGATCTGCTCCACGGTGTCGACCTCGACCTCGACCGGGAGCTCCGGGTACGCGGCCCGGACGGCCCGGAAGGCCTCCGCCACGCCGCCGGCCGCGACCACGTGGTTGTCCTTCACCAGGGCGGCGTCGGACAGCGCCATCCGGTGGTTGGCGCCGCCGCCGCAGCGCACCGCGAACTTCTCCAGCGCGCGCAGGCCCGGGGTGGTCTTGCGGGTGTCCCGGACCACCGCGCCGGTGCCCTCCAGGGCGTCCGTCCAGGCGCTGGTCGCGGTGGCGATGCCGGACAGGTGGCAGAGCAGGTTGAGCGCGCTGCGCTCGGCCGTCAGCAGGTCGCGGGTGCGGGAGCGGACCGAGAGCAGCACCTGGCCGGCCTCGACCCTGTCGCCGTCCTCGACGTGCCGCTCGACCTCGAACTCCTCCTCGCAGACCAGCGAGACGACCGCCTCGGCGACCCGCAGGCCGGCCACCACGCCGGCCTGACGGGCGGTGAAGTCGGCGGTGGCGACGGCGTCGGCGGGCACGGTCGCCACCGAGGTGACGTCCTCGCCGCCGGCCAGGTCCTCGGCCAGCGCCAGGGTGGCGATGTCCTCGACCTCGACCGGGTCCAGCCCGGCCTGCTCCAGGAGCTCGGCCAGCTGCGGGTCCAGACCGGTCTCGTAGCCCTCGCCGTCGCCACAGGCGCAGCCGTCGCCGCAGCCGCCCTGGTCGGCCAGGGGGAGTTCCTCGTGGGAGTGGGTCATCGTTCTACTGCTCCTCAGGGGTGCTGACGGGACCGCCGGTGGCGGCGAGGGTGGTGATCAGGTGGCGCCGCCAGTGGGCGTCGTCGCGCTCGGGGAAGTCCTCGCGCCAGTGGCAGCCGCGGGTCTCCTCGCGCTGCTGGGCGGCCGCGACCAGGGCGGTGGCGACCAGCAGCAGGTTGGCGGCCTCCCAGGTCTCCACCCGGGGGTCGGCCGGCTTCTCCTCGGCCACGTGGAAGCGGGCCTGCTCGGCGATCAGGGCCAGTCCGGCCGCCGCGTCGGCCATCGAGGCGGCCGAGCGCAGCACGCCCGCGCCGCGCGACATCAGCCGCTGGATCTCGGCCCGGGCCTCTGAGGCGGGCAGCGGCACCGGGTGCGCGGCCCGCGCGGCGGCGACGTCCACCGTGCGCTCGGGCAGCTCGCCGGCCGCGTGCAGGCCGGCCAGGTCGGCGGCGATCCGCTCGGCGAAGACCAGGCCCTCCAGCAGCGAGTTGGAGGCGAGCCGGTTGGCGCCGTGCACCCCGGTGCAGGCGACCTCGCCGCAGGCGTACAGGCCCGGGACGCTGGTGCGGCCCGACCGGTCGGTGCGCACGCCGCCGGAGGCGTGGTGCGCGGCCGGGGCGATCGGGATCGGCTCGGTGACCGGGTCGATCCCGTGCGCGCGGCAGGAGGCGAGGATGGTCGGGAAGCGGTGCTCCCACATCTCGGCGCCGAAGTGCCGCCCGTCCAGGAACATGTGCTGGGCGCCCTGCTCCTGCATGCGCCGGGTGATCGCCTTGGCGACGATGTCGCGCGGGGCCAGCTCGGCCAGTTCGTGCTGCCCGACCATGAAGCGGACGCCGTCCGCGTCCACCAGGTGGGCGCCCTCGCCGCGGACCGCCTCGGAGACCAGCGGCTGCTGGCCCTCGGCCTCCGGGCCGAGCCAGAGCACGGTGGGGTGGAACTGGACGAACTCCAGGTCGGTGGCGGCGGCGCCGGCCCGCAGGGCCAGTGCCACGCCGTCGCCGGTGGAGACCGCCGGGTTGGTGGTGGCGGAGAAGACCTGGCCCATGCCGCCGGTGGCGAGCACCACCGCGCGGGCCCGGACGGCGCCGACGCCGTCGCGCTGGCCCTCGCCCATCACGTGCAGGGTCAGTCCGGCGGTGTGGCCGTCGGCGTCGGTGAGCAGGTCGAGTACGAGCGCGTGCTCGATCAGCTCGATGTCCGGGTCGGTGCGGACGGCGGCGACCAGGGCGCGCGATATCTCGGCCCCGGTGGCGTCGCCGCCCGCGTGGACGATCCGGCGGCGGTGGTGGCCGCCCTCGCGGGTCAGCAGGATCTCGCCGTCCTCGCCCCGGTCGAACAGGGCGCCGGTGGCGATCAGCCGGCGGACGGCGTCCGGGCCCTCGGTGACCAGGGTGCGGACGGCCTCCTCGTCACAGACGCCGGCGCCGGCCACCAGGGTGTCGGCCAGGTGCTGTTCGGGGGTGTCCCCCTCGCCCAGTGCGGCCGCGACGCCGCCCTGGGCCCAGCGGGTCGAGCCCTCGTCCAGCATGGCCTTGGTGACCACGAGGACCCGCAGGCCGGCCTTGCGGACGTTGAGGGCGACGGTGAGGCCGGCCACCCCGGAGCCGACCACGACCACGTCGGTGGTGGTGGTCCACCCGGGGTTCGGGGCGGTCAGGCGGTGCGTAACGGACATGGCTCTGTGGCTCCTTCAGCGCGAGGCGGCGACGGCCGCGCCGTTGCCGCCACGGTACGCCGCGTCGCCGCGGAGCAGTCCGGTGCCCTCCTGGGCTTCGGCCGGGTCCCCGCCCATGCCGGTGATCCGGTTGTGCTCGTCCACGAAGACGACCTTCGGCTCGTAGCCCTTGGCCTCGGCCGTGTCCATCTGCCCGTAGGCGATGAGTATGACCAGGTCGCCCGGGTGGACCAGGCGGGCGGCGGCGCCGTTGATGCCGATCACGCCGGAGCCGCGCGGGCCGGCGATGGTGTACGTCTCCAGCCGGGCGCCGTTGTTGATGTCGACGATGTGGACCAGCTCGCCGGGGAGCAGGTCGGCGGCGTCGAGCAGGTCCTCGTCCACCGTGACCGAGCCGACGTAGTGCAGGTCGGCCTGGGTCACGGTGGCCCGGTGGATCTTGGACTTGAGCATGGTGCGGAGCATTGCGGGTCACGCCTCCTGTGAGTGCATGCCTGAGGGGGTTGCTTGCCGAGCGGTGGTGCCGGTGGTGCCGGTGGAGCGGTGGTGCCCGCCGAACGGTGGTGCCGGTCGGGCGGCGGTGCCTAGCGGACGATGACGCGGACGTTGTCGATCAGGCGGGTCGAGCCCACCTGCGCGGCGACGGCCAGCACCGCCTCGCCCTGGAAGTCGTCCGCCGCCTCGGAGAAGTCGTGCGGGTCGATCAGGGCGAGGTAGTCGAGGGTGACGCCCTCGGCGGCGTCCAGGACGGCCGAGGCGGCCTCGCGGACGGCCTTCGGGCCCTGCGCGGCGACGTCCCGGCCGGCGAACAGGGCGCCGGACAGGGCCAGGGCGCGGGTGCGCTCCTCCGCCGAGAGGTAGCGGTTGCGCGAGGACAGCGCCAGGCCGTCCTCCTCGCGGGCGGTCGGCACGCCGACGATCTCGACGTCGAAGTCCAGGTCGGCGACCATCCGCTGGACGAGCGCCAGCTGCTGGGCGTCCTTCTCGCCGAAGAAGGCGAAGTCCGGGTCGGTGATGTGCAGCAGCTTGGCGACCACGGTCAGCACGCCGTCGAAGTGGCCGGGCCGGGTGGCGCCCTCGAAGCGCTCGCCCATCGGGCCGGCCACCAGGCGCACCTGCGGCTCGCCGTTCGGGTAGACCTCCTCGACGGACGGCGCGAAGACCACGTCGGCGCCGTTCTCCTCGGCCAGCTTCACGTCCTCGTCGAGGGTGCGCGGGTAGCGCTCCAGGTCCTCGCCCGCGCCGAACTGCAGCGGGTTGACGAAGACCGTCACCGCGACCCGGCCGTCCCGGCCGACCTGCTTGCGGGCGGCCCGGACCAGGGCGGCGTGCCCCTCGTGCAGCGCGCCCATCGTCATCACGACGGCGTTGTCCACGGGCTGCTCGTCCGGCCAGAACGCGGCCTCGAAGTCGTCCACGGTGCGGGTGACCACGGCCCGGTGGACCTTCGGCGTCCGCTGGGGCTTGTTCGGCTGCTTGCCGCGTGCCATTAGCGCTTCTCCTCGTTCAGTACGTCCAGCAGCGCCGCCGCCGCCGTGTCGTCGATCGTGCCGTTGGCGAGCGCCCGCTGCGCGGTGGCGCGGGCCATCGCCCGGTAGGCCGCCGGGATGTCGGGGGACACCGTACTGAGCTGCGCCAGGTGGCGCCGTACGGTGCCCGCGTCGCCCCGGGCGACCGGGCCGGTGAGGGCCGCGTCGCCGGAGCGCAGGCTGTTGTCCAGCGCGGCGCCCAGCAGCGGGCCGAGCATCCGGCCGGGCTCGGCCACCCCGGCCGCGCGCAGCAGCTCCATGGCCTGCGCGACCAGGGTGACCAGGTGGTTCGCGCCGTGCGCGAGGGCCGTGTGGTAGAGCGGGCGGACCTCCTCGGGCACCCACTCGGGCTCGCCGCCCATCTCCACCACCAGCGCCTCGGCGACCGGCCGCAGCTCCTCGGGGGCGGTCACGCCGAACGGGCAGCCGGCCAGCCGGTCCAGGTCGACGGAGGTGCCGGCGAAGGTCATCGCCGGGTGCAGGGCCAGCGGCAGCGCCCCGGCCCGGGTGGCGGGCTCCAGGACGGCGACGCCGTGCGCGCCGGAGGTGTGCACCACGAGCTGCCCGGGGCGGACGGCGCCGGTGGCGGCCAGCCCGGCCACCAGGTCGGCCAGCGCGTCGTCCGGGACGGTCAGCAGGACCAGGTCGGCGGCGGCGAGCACCTGCGGCGGGGTGACGATCCGCACCCCCGGCAGCAGCGCCTCGGCGCGGCGGCGGGAGGTGGCGGACACCCCGGAGGCGGCGACCACGGTGTGCCCGGCGAGCTGCAGCGCGGCGCCCAGCGCGGGACCGACCCGGCCGGTGCCGACCACGCCCACGGCGAGCCGGGCCGGGCGGTTGCCGGGATCGCCCGGGGCGCCGAGGCCGTCGGCGAGCGGGGCGAGGTCGCCGAAGTCCGCGAAATCGGAAGGACTCAACCTTTGTCCCTGATCATCCGTTCCAGTCCACCTGCGGGTACCGGACGTACCGCCCCAGTGTACGGGCGCGTCAGTCGGTGGCACCGGCCCGGATCAGCCCGGCCTCGTACGCCAGCACCACGGCCTGGACCCGGTCGCGCAGGCCCAGCTTGGCCAGGATCCGGCCGACATGGGTCTTCACGGTGGCCTCGGAGAGCACCAGCCGGGCCGCGATCTCACCGTTCGACAGGCCCTGGGCGACCAGCAGGAACACCTCCCGCTCGCGCTCGGTCAGCGGGCCGAGGACGTCCGAGCCGGGCGCGCTCTGCGGGGTCGGCAGCACCTCGGCGAAGCGGTCGATCATCCGGCGGGTGGTGGTCGGGGCGACCACCGCGTCCCCGCCGTGCACCGCGCGGATCGCGGCCACCAGCTCGGTCGGCGGGACGTCCTTGAGCAGGAAGCCGCTGGCGCCGGCCTTGAGCGCGGCGAAGGCGTACTCGTCCAGGTCGAAGGTGGTGAGGATCAGCACGTGCGGGGCGTCCGGCAGCGGGCTGCCGTCCTCGGCCAGGCAGATCCGGCGGGTCGCCTGCACCCCGTCCAGGCGGGGCATCCGGACGTCCATCAGGATCACGTCCACCTCGGTGTGCCGCAGCCGCTCCAGCGCCTGCGCGCCGTCGCCCGCCTCGGCGGCGATCTCGATGTCGCCCTGCGACTGCAGGATCATCCGGAAACCCGTGCGCAGCAGTTCCTGGTCGTCGACGAGCATCACGCGGATGGTCAAGGTGGCTCCTAAGGGGGCGGAGGTGCGCGGAGGGTCAGTGTGCGGCCTTGAGCGGGAGGACGGCACGGATCCGGAAGCCGCCGCCGGGGCGGGGGCCCACGTCGAGGCGGCCGCTGACCATGCCGACCCGCTCGCGCATGCCGATCAGGCCGTGCCCGAGACCGTCCGTGCCGCCGGAGGCCAGCTGTTCGTCGGTGCTGCCCCGGCCGTCGTCCTCCACCAGGACGGCCAGCTCGCGCTCGCCGAAGTCGACCGCGACCCGGGCGTGCACGTCGGGGCCGCCGTGCTTGCGGACGTTGGTCAGCGCCTCCTGGACGATCCGGTAGACGGTCAGCTCGACGCCGCGCGGCAGCTCCCGCGGATGCCCGGACGTCGCGTAGTCCACCTGCAGCCCGGCCGTGCGGACCTGCTCCAGCAGCTCCGGCAGCTCCTCCACGCCCGGCTGCGGCACGTACTCCTCGGCGGTGGTGTCGGAGGTGCGCAGCACGCCCAGCAGCCGGCGCATCTCGACCAGCGCCTGACGGCCGGTGGAGGCGATCGTGCCGAGCGCCTCCTTCGCCTGCTGCGGGGAGTTGTCGAGGACGTACGCGGCGCCGTCCGCCTGGACGATCATCACCGAGACGTTGTGCGCGACCACGTCGTGCAGCTCACGGGCGATCCGGGCCCGCTCGGCGGCGACCGCCACCTTGGCCTGGGCGTCCCGCTCGCGCTCCAGCCGGGCGGCGCGGTCCTCCAGCTCCGTCAGGTAGGCGCGGCGCACCCGGGTCAGCCGCCCCCAGGCCCAGCACAGGATGAACGGCGTGCTCATCAGCAGCATGATCAGCGCTGCTTCGCCGATGTTGTACGAGCGGGACACGTAGTGGCCGGCGCTCTCGCGGACCGTCTTCATCGGGTGCATCTGCCAGAACACCAGCGGCCCGGCGGACAGGCCGGCCACCAGCGCCAGCCGGGACGTCCACTTCTGCCCGAAGGCGGCACCGGTGTACGCGAAGACCAGGTAGGCGATCGAGGAACCGGCCGGCTCGACGTCCGCCAGCACCTGGCTGACCCCGAGGCCGGTGGCGGCGGCCACCGTGACGTCCGGGTAGCGCCGGCGGACGACCATCAGCGCGGGCAGCACCAGCGCGACCAGGATGTCCGCGTCGAAGCGCCAGCCGTCGTCGGGGAAGTTGTCGTTCGGCAGCAGGCCGAGGAAGAGCACGATCGCCGCCCAGGCGGAGTCGACCACCATGGGGTGACGGCGGAGCCAGGCGTTGAGTCGATGCACGTGTCCAGCGTAGGCAGTCGCTCCACGTGTCCAGGTCCGCCGGTAGGGCGATCCGTCCTACTCCGTAGGTCGGAGACGCGCCGGCACCGATCGGGAGGGGGCACCGGGGCGCACCGGCGCCGATTGGGAGGGGCCGGCGACCGGCGGGTAGCGTCCGGCCCCATGACTTGGATGCGGTGGGCGCCCGCCATGGAACAGGCCCTGTACGACCCCGACCGGGGCTTCTACCGCAGACCGGAAGGCCCCGCAGGCCACTTCCGCACCTCCGTGCACGCCTCGCCCAGGTTCGCCCGTGCGGTGGCCCGGCTGCTCCTCGAGGTTGACGCGGCCCTCGGCCGTCCGGAGGAGCTGGCCCTCGTCGACGTCGGGGCCGGGCGCGGCGAACTGCTCACCGGCGTCCTGGCCGCGCTGCCCGGGGACGTGCTCGCCCGGCTGCGCCCGTACGGCGTGGAGATCGCCGGGCGCCCGGCCGGACTCCCGTCCACGGTCCTGTGGACGGACGAGCCGCCGCGCGGCGTGACCGGGCTGCTCTTCGCCAACGAGTGGCTGGACAACGTGCCGCTGGACGCCGGGGAGGTGGACGGCGACGGGGTGCTGCGCTACGTCGAGGTGGACACCGCGACCGGCGCGGTGCGCCCCGGGGCGGAGGTGCCGGCCGCCTCGGCCGACGCGGCCTGGGCCGAGCGGTGGTGGCCGGTCGCCGAGCCCGGCGAGGTGGTGGAGTTCGGCGGCCCCCGGGACGCCGCCTGGGCGCGGGCCGTCGCCGGGCTGGAGCGCGGACTGGCCGTCGCCGTCGACTACGCCCACACGGCGGGGCGCCGGCCGCCCTTCGGCACCCTCAGCGGCTTCCGGGACGGCCGGGAAGTGGCACCGGTGCCGGACGGCTCCTGCGACGTCACCGCGCACGTGGCCCTGGACGCCGTCGCCGTACCCGGTCTCCACAGCCTGTGGACGACGCAGCGCGAGGCCCTGCGCGCCCTCGGCGTGAGCGGCGGACGCCCCCCGCTCGCCCTCGCCTCCACCGACCCGGCGGGCTACCTGCGGGCGCTGAGCGGGGCCGGGGAGGGCGCCGAGCTGACCGACCCGGGCGGGCTCGGCGGGTTCGGGTGGCTGCTGCAGACCGTCCGCATGCCGGTACCGGAGAGCTTGGGTGTGCTGCCGGGATGGCAGACTCTGGGGGCATGAGGGAGACCACGGTCGGCATCGGGGCGGGAGCCGAGAACTTCAGCGGCGCGGCGGGCACCACCGACATGGTGCTCAACATCGGCCCGCAGCACCCGGCCACGCACGGCGTGCTGCGACTGCGCCTGCTGCTCGACGGCGAGCGCATCGTCACCGCCGAGCCGGTGATCGGCTACATGCACCGGGGCGCGGAGAAACTGTTCGAGGCCCGGGACTACCGGCAGATCATCATGCTGGCCAACCGGCACGACTGGCTCTCCGCCTTCTCCAACGAACTCGGCGTCGTCCTCGGCGTCGAGCGGATGCTCGGCATGGAGGTCCCCGAGCGGGCGGTGTGGATCCGCACCCTGCTCGCCGAACTCAACCGGGTCCTCAACCACCTGATGTTCCTCGGCTCCTACCCGCTGGAACTCGGCGGGATCACCCCGATCTTCCACGCCTTCCACAGCCGCGAGGAACTCCAGTACGTGCTGGAGGAAGCCTCCGGCGGCCGGATGCACTACATGTTCAACCGGGTCGGCGGCCTCAAGGAGGACCTCCCGGCCGGCTGGCTCGTCCGGGTCCGCGCCGCCGTCGCCAAGGTGCGCTCCGAGACGCCCGTCTTCGAGGAACTCGTCCTCGGCAACGAGATCTTCCGCGCCCGCACCGCCGGCGTCGGCGTCCTCACCAAGGCCCAGGCCCAGGCGTACGGCGTCAGCGGCCCGATCGCCCGCGCCAGCGGCCTCGACCTCGACCTGCGCCGCGACGAGCCCTACCTCGCGTACGGCACCGAGGAACTGCGGCAGGTGCTCACCGTCGTCACCCGCGAGGAGGGCGACTGCCTGGCCCGCTTCGAATGCCTGCTGGAGCAGACCCTCAACTCGCTCGACCTTGCCGAGGCCTGCCTCGACAAGCTCGCCACCCTGCCGCCCGGCCCGGTCAACCAGCGGCTGCCCAAGGTGCTCAAGGCACCCGAGGGCAGCACCTACACGTGGACCGAGAACCCGCTCGGGATCAACGGCTACTACCTGGTCTCGCGCGGCGACAAGACGCCGTGGCGGCTCAAGCTGCGCTCGGCGTCCTTCAACAACATCCAGGCGCTCATCGAACTGCTGCCGGGGACGCTGGTCGCGGACATGGTGGCGATCCTGGGGTCGATGTTCTTCGTGGTCGGGGACATCGACAAGTGATCGGCGCGTAGGGGCGGTGCCGAACGGGGGTGCCGGGTCGGGCGGGGGTGACGAGCTGGCCGGGGAGCTGGCCGGGGATGCCGGGCCGCGCGGGGGCCCGGCACCGGCTCAGGCCTTCTTGGGCTTCTTGTCCGAGGCCGACTTCTTGTCCGGGTCCGACTTCTTGCCCGGGTCGGCCGGGTGCGGGGCGATCCTGCGGTCGCCCTTGGTGGCGATCCGCTCCTCGCACAGGCGGGCCAGCACCTCGTACCCGGCCTTGCCCATCAGCTCGGTGAGCTCCGGGCGGTAGCTGACGTACACCGGCTCCGCGCCCTGGTGGGCCGCCGGCGCACCGGTGCACCACCAGTGCAGGTCGTGCCCGCCCGGGCCCCAGCCGCGGCGGTCGTACTCGCCGATCGAGACCTGGAGGTAGCGGGAGTCGTCGGGGCGGTCGATCCAGTCGTAGGTGCGGCGGATCGGCAGCTGCCAGCAGACGTCCGGCTTGGTCTCCAGCGGCTCGCGGCCCTCCTGGAGCGCGAGCGCGTGCAGGGCGCAGCCGGCGCCGCCCGCGAAACCCGGGCTGTTCACGAAGATGCAGGCGCCGCCGACCCGGCGGGTCTGGCGGTCGCCGTCCTCGTCGAGCATGGTGATCCCGCCGTCGGAGACCAGCCGGCCCTTGGCGTCGGTGCCCTCGGCGAAGTTCTCCCACAGCTCGGGCGTCAGCCGCGCCGCGTGCCCCAGGACGCGCTTCTCGTCGTCCTCGTCCGAGTAGTGCGCGCCCAGCGTGCAGCAGCCGTCCGACTCGCCGCGGCCCTCGCGGATGCCGTGGCAGCCCTGGCCGAAGACGCAGGACCAGCGGGAGGTCAGCCAGGTGAGGTCGCAGCGGAAGACCTGCTCCTCGTCGGCGGGGTCGGCGAACTCGACCCAGGCGCGCGGGAAGTCGAGCGGGACCTCGTCGCGCGGGATCTCGCGGCGCAGGGTCGGCATCGCGAGGTCGACGGGGGCGGGGGAGGCCTTGGGCTTCGCCTTGGCCTTCTTCTTGGACGTTTCTGCTGGTGCCACCCGGCAAGGGTAGAGCTTTCGCGGGGGTGGTGACGGGCGGCGGGCTGGCGGTGCGGGGCCGGGATCGGGCTCGGGGTCGGGTTCGGGGTCGGTGCGGGCCCGGTTCGGGTTCGCGCTCGGGCTCGGTTCGGGCTCGTGCTCGGGTTCGTGCTCGGTCCGGGGTGAAGGCGGGGTGAAGAGCTCCGCCGGGCGCCGCGGGCGGGCCGGGGAAGATGCCTAGGATGGCGGCCGGTCCGCTACGGGGAGGTACGGGGATGGCAGGCGGCAGCACCGGGGCGTCCGACCGCGGCGGTGGGGAGTTCGTCCTCAAGCCGTGGGAACTGCACGGCGAGGGGCGGGAGTTCGAGAAGCTCGGGGGACAGCTGACGAAGGCCGTCGCCGCCCTCGAACGGGACCTCGCCGCGCTCGGCGCCCCCTGGGGCACGGACCTGCCGGGCAGCGGCTTCGCCGCCGTGTACGGTCCGGCGCACGGCGAACTCGTCGGCGGGCTGCGCGGACTGGCCGGACGGGTCGGGAAGGTCGGGGCCGGGCTGCACACGATGGCCGAGCGGACGGCCGACGCGGACACCTCGGCGGCGAGCGGGTTCGGCGCCGGGACCGGGGTCGAGGGCGGGGGTGGAGCGGTGGTGGTTCCCGCGGTCGCCCCGGCCCGTACGACGACGGGGGCAACCCCGGGGGCGGCACCCGCCGTCCCCAAGGACATGTCGGTCTGACGGACCCGGCCGGAGGGGGAAGCGCGTGTCCCGGAAACTGCCCGAGGAACTGGTGCCGGTACTGGCCCGGACCGGCCACCCGTGGCCGCAGGCCGACGAGGAGGGCCTGCGCAAGGCGGCCGGGGTCTGGCGGGAGTTCGGCACGGAGGCCGACCGCCTCACCCGGCGCTGCGGCGAGTCCGTCCAGCGCGTCACCGCCGACAACTCCGGCCACGCGGTCGAGGCCTTCGGCGCGTACTGGCAGGCCTTCAGCGGCGGCGGCAAGGGCCACCTGGACGACGCGCACGCCGCCGTGGGGCTCGTCGCCGGCGCCTTCGACACGGCCGCGCAGGCCGTGGACACCTGCAAGGCCGAGATCATCACGACCCTGCGGCAGCTCGCCGCCGACCTCGCGCAGGCGGAGGAGGCGGCCGCCAAGGCGAAGGCGGCGGCGGGCAGGGTCGCCGCGGCGGCCGACGGCGGGTCCGGGGCGGGTCCGGGGTCGGTGTCCGGGCCGGGGCCGGGTTCGCGGGTGGACGCGGGCGGGGTCGTCGGAGGGCTGCGGAAGGCCGTCGGCGGCCTCGCCACCGACGTGAGGAACGCCGCCACCGAACAGGTCGCGGCGGGCCTGGCGACCGTCGCGGTCGAGGCCGCCGCGCTGAAGATCGGCGGACTGCTCGCCGAACTCGGCCGCGCCATGAAGGACGGCCTCGCCACCGCCCTCAAGGAACCTGCCGCCCTCGCCCTGCTCCGGCTCGGCACCGCGCGCGGCCCGGGGATCACCGCCGCCGGGTACCGCACCGGCACCTTCGACCCGCTCACCGCCGGCCTGCCCGTCGCCGGCCTGCCCGTCGCCCTCGGCGAACCGGGTGTGCTCCGCGCGGACGGCTCCGGACTGGTCCTGCTCGCGGGCAGGGACGGAAAGCCGCTGGTCGGCGTCGACGGGCTCACCGTCAAGGTCGACGAACACGGACAGCCCGTCCTCGGCCGCGACGGGCAGCCGGTGATCCTCCGGGCGGACGGCACCCCCGTCGGCGACGCCTCCGGGCTGCTGGTCGTCCCGGGGCCGGACGGCAAGCCGGTCGTCGGGGTGGCCGACCTGGCCGTCCGGCTGGACGAACACGGGCGGGCGGTGCTCACCGACGCGCACGGCGAGGAGGTCCGCGGGCTGCCGCTCACCGGGCTGACGGACGCGCGGGACGGGGCGGCCGACGGGAAGGCGGTCGACGGGAAGGCGGCCGACGGTCCCGCCGCCGGGAGGACGGACCTGAGGCCGCCCGGCCTGCTGACCGTGGCCTCGGCCGTCGTGGCCGACCCGGTGGCGGTCGTCGGAGGGGCGGACACCGCCGTCGCCGCGAGTACGCCGGTCGGCGCGGTGGCGTCGGGTGCCTCGTACGCGACCGGGGGCGGGGGCGGGGGCGGGCAGGGACAGCACCGGGCGGTGACCGGCGGTGGCGACTGGACGCCACCGGCCCGGGACGACGGGGCCACCGGGCGGATCGTTGCCGCGCCGATCCGCCAGGGCGGCGGGACGGCGGGCGGGTCGGACGGGGACTACCCGCTCCAGGCGCCGTCGGTCCCGGCGCACGGCGGGGGCGGAGGTGGGGGCGGGCCCGTGTCCGTACGGACCGACTCGGTGAGCGCGCCCGCCGCGCCCGGTGCCGTGTCGTCCCCCGACTCCGGTACCCCCGGTTCCTCGCGTGGTCCGGGGCCGGACGCCCCACCGGCGGTCCGGCCGGTTGGTGGCGGCGGGCCGTTCGGGACGCCGGCGTACGGCGGCGGGTACCCGGTGGTCGGTGCGGTCGGCACCGTCGGGCCCGGACCGCTCGCGGGCGTCGCCGGAGGGCCCGCCGCCCAGGTGGCGGCTCCGTTCGGCAGCGGCGTCGGGGCGGGCGGCGGTGCCGGTGGTGGTGCTGCCGGTGCCGCGGGGCCGCAGCCGGTGGCCGGCGAAGCCCGGCCGGGAGCGCCGACGGCCCGTACCCCGGTCGGTGCCGCGCCACTCCCCGTCGTCGGGGCGCCGCCGGTCCACACCGCACCGCCGAGCCCGGCGGCGCCGCCCGTCGTCGGCACCACCCCGGTGCTCGGGCGGCCCGAACCCCACCAGGCGGACACCCGCCGCCGGGACACCGCCGCGACCGTCGCCGACCCCACCCTCGCCTGGGGCGCCGTCCCGGTCGCGACCGCCCACGCAATGGCCCTCCAACTCGCCCTGCGTGCACGGCGCGGCACCGGGCCCGACGACCCGGACACCCGACCGCGCAGCATCGCCGACAGCCGTCCGTACGGACCGCCGGGCGGGCTCGCCCCGGTCGACCCGGAACACCAGGCCGAACTCGAACGCCGTACACCCCGCGACGAGGACGGCCTGCCCGTCCGCCACCCCGACCCGGCCGCAGGCGGCTGGACGGAAGCCGTCAACGCCGGCGGCTACCGCCAACCGGGCCGGTCCAACAACAGCATCGAGATCGCCCTATCCGCGGTCGAGTGCTACACCGGCCGCCCCACCTGCGCCGCCCCGCGCATCCCCACCGAGGGCGACGCCGGCGAACGCGGCGGCCGCGACCGCGCCGAACGCGAACTCGGCGCCCCCTTCCGCGACCTGGGCGACGGCGGCCGGGCCTTCGACCGCCTCGCCGAGGACCTCCGCCGCGCCGGCCACGGCTCCCAGGCCGTCCTCCTCACCCTGGACGCCTTCGGCCGTCCCCACGCCTGGAACGCCGTCAACCACCGGGACGCCGTCACCTACCTCGACCACCAACTCGCCCGCCAGGGCCCCACCCCCCTCCACCCCGCCACCCACGGCCTCTGGGCCATCGCCCTCACCCCCGAAGGCCGCCCCCTCGACCTTACCCCAACCAGCTAGCCCCCGGCCAGGCCCGCTCGGGACGAATATCTAGACCGGTCTTCATATTCGACTTGCGTCGGCGCGCGGCGGATGCGCGAGAAGTCGGTGGCGCCGACTTCCCTGTGCTCGCTGTGGTTGGGCGCGGATGGGTATGTAGACCGGTCTTCATATTCGAGTGGTGTCGGCGCGGGCGGCTGCGTGAAAAGTCGGCCAGGTCGACTTTCTGTGCGCTCTTTTTGGGGAGGTCGCGGGGAGGGTTGATATGTAGACCGGGCGTCATAATTTTGGAAGTCGCTGGGGTGGCTGTGTCGGTGCGCGGGTGGATGGGCAGGGTGAATCTGTAGACCGGTCTGCATATTTTTGCCCGCGGTTGGCCTGGGTGGCGCAGGAAGTCGGCAGCGCCGACTTTTCGTGCGCCGGGCGGGTGGGGGCGTAGGGTCGCGGCGCGGTGGGGTTGGGTGTCGTCGGGGGCGGGGGTTGCCGGGTGGTTTCGCGGGCGCAGGCGGTGGAGGCGGGGCATCGGTGGATCAACGGGGATCTGCCGCAGGGCTCCGGAGTGGTGCGGCGGGTGTGTGCGCACGAGTTCGAGCTCGGGTGGGTGGTGTGGGCGGAGCCCGCGCGGGTGGAGGTGGATCCGCGGACCGGGGAGCGCCGGGCGCCCGAGGAGGTCGGGGCGGCGTGTGCCGTGGTGGACCGGGAGAGCGGCCGGTTCACGGTGTGGCCCTCGGTGCCCGTCGACGAAGTGGTCGGGCTGTACCGGGACTTCGTCGGCGCGGGCGGGTACGACCCGACCCGGCCGCCCGCGACCGGTCGCGGCGTCCGGGCCGAGCTGACGTACCGGGACGGCGCCGGCGAGGAGCGTTCGCTGGCGCTGCGTTCGGCGGCGGGTCTGCCGCATCCGGCGTTGCGCGGCTGGTGGTGGCTGCGTGAGCAGGGGGTGGCGGCCGAGGACGTGTCGGCCGTGCGGACCGACCTGCGGATGAGCGCCCTGCCCGGCGGCTACTGGGCCCACGCCCTGGACGCCGAACTGCCGGACGCCCGGATCGACTTCGAGTTGCCGTACGGCCCGCGATTCGACCACCGGGCCGCCGCCGTACGGGCGTTGCCCGCTCCGCCGGACGGTCCGGTCCGCAACCGGGTGCCTTTCCCGCGCCCGGTACGCGGAGAGCCGGACGCGCCGGACGCCGTGTTGGCCGGGCGGCTCGCGGCGAGGTTCGGTCCGGCGGGCGTGCGGCGTTTCGACCCGGCGGACGTGGTGCGGGCCGAACTGTCTGGGGACGAGGCAGCATTGCTGCTGACGGTCGGCGTGCCGACGGCCGTGCCCGGGTTCTTCGCACTGCACCACCCCGGTACGGAGGCCGTCGCGGACGGCACCCGCCCCGGCACCGTGCTGCCGTCGGCGGTCGCGCACCTGGCCGCGCTCGGCCGGGGCGCCCGGGTGGCCGAGCGCGAGCGCCTGGCCCTCGCCGAGCAGCTGGTGCTGGGGACGGACGGCTGGGCGCTGGTGGTCCTCGACCGGCTGGACGGCACCGTCCGGGCGGTGGACCCGGACTACGCGACCGCCCGCCACTGCAACGCCGACCTGCGCGCTTTCGTCCGCTGCCTGGAGGTCTTCGCGGGCTGGTGGCCCGCCCTGCGCGGGCTCGACCCGGTGGCCGCGGGCGGGGCGGTGGACGGCCTGCAGCGCGCCTTGGTGGAGCTGGACGGTACGGTCTTCGCCGATCCCGAGAACTGGTGGGCCGTCATCGTGGAGCAGCTGTGGGACGGCCTGCTGTGACCGGACGCCCGCGGAGCACTCGGAGTAGGAACAAGATCAGGAGCCGGAGCGCCCGGTCGCGCGGGCACTGACGACCCGGTCACCGACTGCCCCGGCGCCGTCCGACCGGCACCGGACCGGCACCGGACCGGCCCCCGGATCGGCCTCCCGGACCGGTCCCGGACCGACCCCCACCTGCCCCGCCCCCGGCCCCCCGGACCAGCGCGAACAGGGCCGCAACCCCCCTCGCCCGGGCCCGGATCGCGTAGCGTGGAGGATTATGCGACTCGGTGTTCTCGACGTAGGTTCCAACACGGTCCACTTCCTCGTGGTGGACGCCCATCCGGGCGCCGCCCCGCTGCCCGCGTACTCCCACAAGGCCGAACTGCGTCTGGCCGAGCTGCTGGACGAGAACGGGGCGATAAGCGAGGCCGGCGTCGAGCGGCTGGTCGGCCACATCGCCTCCTCACTGCGGGTCGCCGAGGACAAGGGCGTCGTCGACATCCTGCCGTTCGCCACCTCGGCCGTGCGCGAGGCCGCCAATGGCGAGGAGGTGCTGCGCCGGGTGGCGGCCGAGACCGGCGTCGAGCTGCGGGTGCTGTCCGGGCAGGACGAGGCCCGGCTCACCTTCCTGGCGGTCCGCCGCTGGTTCGGCTGGTCCTCGGGCCGGCTGCTCAACCTGGACATCGGCGGCGGCTCCCTGGAGATCGCCTGCGGCCTGGACGAGCAGCCGGACGTCGCCTGCTCGCTGCCGCTGGGCGCCGGGCGGCTGACCGCCGGCTGGCTGGCCGGGGACGTCGCCGATCCGGACGAGCTGCGCGGGTTGAGACGCCACATCCGGGCCGAGATGGCCGCCGTGGTCGGCGAGATCGCCCGGCTCGGTCCGCCGCAGCACGCGGTCGCCACCTCCAAGACCTTCAAGCAGCTGGCCCGGATGACCGGCGCCGCCCCCGCCGACGCGGGCCCGTACGCGGACCGCCGGCTGACCCGCAGCGGGCTGGCCGCGTGGGTGCCGCGGCTGTCGACGATGACCGTCGCCGAGCGGGCGCAGATCCCCGGGGTCTCCGAAGGCCGCGCCAAGCAGCTGCTGGCCGGCGCGCTGGTCGCCGACGCCGCGATGGACCTGTTCGGCCTCGAAGAGCTGGACGTCTGCCCGTGGGCGCTGCGCGAGGGCATCATCCTGCGCCGGCTGGACGCCATGGACAGCCCCGCCGACCGGCGCCGACCGGCGCTCACCCCGTAGGACGACGAGGTCAGGACGGGCCGGGGCGGCGCCGGGACAACGTCGGGGCGCCGTCGAGACGGCGTCCCGTTCGGAGCGCGCTCCGCTTACGCTGTCTCCCGTGGTGCATCCAGCGGGCGAGGACGGTACGCGGGAGGGCCGCGCTCCCGGGGACGGGCAGCCGCGGCCGGACGGCCCGCGCCGTCGGCCGGGCAAGGCGGCCGAGGGCACCGCCGCCGCGCAGGCCGACGGGTCCGGCAGGAACGCCAATGCCGCCAAGGCGGCCCCCAAGACCGCCAAGACCCCGAAGACCACCAAGCCCTCCAGGACCCCGAAGACCACCAAGGCGACCAAGACCCCCAAGACCACCGAAGCCGCCGAGCAGCAGCCCGCCCCCCGCCGGGCCGCCGCCAAGGCCGCGCCGAAGGAGACCCGCACCGCCCGGGCCGCCGGCGCCGCCAAGGCAGCCGTCCAGTCGGTGCGCTCGGTCAAGGCCGCCCGCCGGGACGCGGCCCGTCCGCCGCTGCTGCGCACCACCGACCGGCTGGTGCTGCCGCAGCACCCGGCGCTGCACATCCCCGACACCAAGGTGGTGCTGTCGACCGCCTCGGTGTACCCGGCGAGCACCGCCGTCGCCTTCGAGCTGGCCGCCAAGCTGGGGTACGACGGGGTCGAGGTGATGGTCTGGAACGACCCGGTCAGCCAGGACGTCGATGCCCTGCGCCGGCTCTCGGACGCGCACCAGCTGCCGATCCTGGCCGTGCACGCGCCCTGTCTGCTGATCACCCAGCGGGTGTGGACGACCGACCCGTGGACGAAGTTGGTCCGGGCCCGGGCGGCGGCGGAGAAGCTGGGTGCGAGCGCGGTCGTCGTCCATCCGCCGTTCCGCTGGCAGCGCCAGTACGCCCGGGACTTCGTCGAGGGCATCAACCGGATGGCGGGCGAGACGGCGGTCCGCTTCGCCGTCGAGAACATGTACCCGTGGCGCTACCGCGACCGGGAGGTGCTGGCGTACGCGCCAGGCTGGGACGTGACCGACGAGGAGTACCGGCACTTCACCATCGACCTCTCGCACGTCGCCACCTCCCGGATCGACGCCTTTGAGATGGTCGAGCGGATGGGGGACCGGCTGGCCCACGTCCACCTGGCCGACGGCAGCGGTTCGGGCAAGGACGAGCACCTGATCCCGGGGCGCGGCAAGCAGCCCTGCGCCGAGCTGCTGGAGCACCTGGCCCGTACCGGCTTCGACGGGCACGTCGTGCTGGAGGTCAACACCCGCCGGTCCGCGTCGCCCGCCGAACGCGAGGCCGACCTGGCCGAGGCGCTGGCCTTCACGCGCTTGCACCTGGCCACTCCCTCGCGCGTACGCTGAGCCGCACGGGCCACCCGTCGGCGCCAGCCCCTCGGGTGCGAACCGCCGCGCGGAGGTGGGGACATGACGGAGGAGCGGGACTACCGGGAGGCCGCCGCCAGCTTCGGCGCGGTGGCCGACGAGTACGAGCGGGGCCGCCCCGGCTACCCCGACGAGCTGTTCGACGCGCTGGAGCGGCTGTGGGGCCGCGGCCTCGGGGGCGCCCGGGTCCTGGACGTCGGCGCGGGCACCGGGATCGCCACCCGGCTGCTGGCCGGCCGGGGCGCGGAGGTCGTCGGGGTCGAGCCCAGCGCGGGCATGGCCGCCCGCTTCCTGGCCTCCTCGCCCACGGTGCCGCTGGTCCGCGGCACCGGCGACGACCTGCCCTTCCACGACCGTTCCGTCGACCTGGTCGCCTACGCCCAGGCCTTCCACTGGACCCGTCCCGAGCGGTCCGTCCCCGAGGCGCTCCGGGTGCTGCGGCCGGGCGGCGCGATCGCCGCCTGGTGGAACGTGCACGACGACAGCGTGCCGTGGGTGCGGGCCCGCGACCGGCGGATGGCCGCCGTCCTGCCCGACCGCTACCACGGGTACCGCGGGATCGACGGTCACGTCGGCCACTTCGCGTCGGCCGGTCTCGCGGTGGGGCGGACGGTGCTGCACTGGGAGCGGCGGGTCACCGTCGACCACGTGCTGACCGACCTCACCTCGCGCTCGTACGTGGCCTCGCTGAGCCCCGAGGAGCGGGCGCCGGTGCTGGCCGCCGAGCGGGAGGCCATGCTCGCCGAGTTCCCGGACGGCGTCGTGGTCGAGCCGTTCAAGGTGGACCTCACGGTGGCGGTCGTCCCGGAACACCCCGAGCACCCGGAACACCCGGAGCAACCGAACTGACCGGAGCAACCGAACTGACCGGAGCAACCGAACCGACCGGAGGAACCGAACCGACCAGAACGACCGCGATGACGGGCCCGGCCCCGCTGACCGCATCGCGGACGTGCTGTCCGCCGGCCGGACGGCGGGCGTAGGCTCGGTAGCCACAGCGGCCCCCGCACCCTCCCACCGTCGGGGCGCCGGCGAGAGCCCGAAGGAGTGGAGCACAGTGCCCGAGCTGAGGTCCCGTACGGTCACCCACGGTCGCAACATGGCAGGCGCCCGGGCGCTTCTCCGGGCGGCAGGCGTAGCCCGCGAGGACTTCGGCAAGCCGATCATCGCGGTCGCCAACTCCTTCACCGAGTTCGTCCCCGGCCACACCCACCTGCAGCCGGTCGGCCGGATCGTCTCCGAGGCGATCAAGCAGGCGGGCGGCATCCCGCGCGAGTTCAACACCATCGCGGTGGACGACGGCATCGCGATGGGCCACGCCGGCATGCTCTACTCGCTGCCCTCGCGCGACCTGATCGCCGACTCGGTCGAGTACATGGTCAACGCGCACTGCGCGGACGCCCTGATCTGCATCTCCAACTGCGACAAGATCACCCCGGGCATGCTGATGGCCGCGCTGCGCCTCAACATCCCGACGGTCTTCGTCTCCGGCGGCCCGATGGAGGCCGGCAAGGCGACCCTGGTCGACGGCACCGTGCGCAAGCTCGACCTGGTCGACGCGATCTCGCAGGCCGTCAACGAGAACGTCTCCGACGAGGACATCGCGATCATCGAGGAGAACGCCTGCCCGACCTGCGGCTCGTGCTCCGGCATGTTCACCGCCAACTCGATGAACTGCCTCACCGAGGCCATCGGCCTCTCGCTGCCCGGCAACGGCTCCGTCCTCGCCACCCACACCGCCCGCCGGGCGCTGTACGAGAACGCCGGCCGGACGGTCGTCGAGATCGCGAACCGCCATTACGGCCAGGACGACGCCTCCGTGCTGCCGCGCGTGATCGCCACCCGCGCGGCCTTCGAGAACGCCATGGCCCTGGACATCGCCATGGGCGGCTCGACCAACACCATCCTGCACCTGCTCGCCGCCGCCCAGGAGGCCGAGCTGGACTTCGACCAGAGGGCCATCGACGCGATCTCCCGCAAGGTGCCCTGTCTGTCCAAGGTCGCGCCGAACGGCTCGTACTACATGGAGGACGTCCACCGGGCCGGCGGCATCCCGGCCATCCTCGGTGAGCTCTACCGCGGCGGGCTGCTCAACGAGGACGTGCACACCGTGCACTCCGACTCGCTCGCCGAGTGGCTCAAGACCTGGGACGTGCGCGGCGGCTCGCCGTCCGCCGAGGCCCTCGAACTGTGGCACGCCGCCCCCGGCTGCGTCCGCTCCGCCGAGGCGTTCTCCCAGTCCGAGCGCTGGGAGTCGCTGGACACCGACGCCGCCAGGGGCTGCATCCGCAGCGTCGAGCACGCGTACTCCGTCGAGGGCGGCCTGGCCGTGCTGTACGGCAACCTCGCCGAGGACGGCTGCATCGTGAAGACGGCCGGCGTGGACGAGTCGATCTGGACCTTCAGCGGACCGGCCGTCGTGGTCGAGTCCCAGGACGACGCGGTCGAGGCGATCCTGGCCAAGCGGATCAAGGAGGGCGACGTCGTCGTCATCCGCTACGAGGGCCCCAAGGGCGGCCCGGGCATGCAGGAGATGCTCTACCCGACCTCCTTCCTCAAGGGCCGCGGCCTCGGCAAGGCCTGCGCGCTGGTCACCGACGGCCGCTTCTCGGGCGGCACCTCGGGCCTGTCCATCGGCCACGCCTCCCCGGAGGCGGCCTCCGGGGGCACCATCGCCCTGGTCGAGGACGGCGACACCATCGCCATCGACATCCCCGGCCGGACGATCTCCCTGGAGGTCCCGGACGAGGTCCTCGCCGAGCGCCGCCGCGCCCTGGAGGCCTCGGGCGGCTACCGGCCGAAGAACCGCGTCCGTCAGGTCAGCCAGGCCCTGCGCGCCTACGCGGCGATGGCGACCTCGGCCGACAAGGGCGCCGTCCGGGACGTGACCAAGCTCGGCTGAGAGCGGTCCGCCCCTGTCCAGACCGAGCCGGTCCCCGCGACCGGAAACCGAGGAGCCGTCCCGCAGGCCGGGACGGCTCCTCGCCGTACGGGGCGGTCGGGCTCCCCGCCGTCCCGCCCGACCGGCTCCTCCGCCGTCCCGCCCCGACAGCTCCTCCCCGCCGCCCGGCCCGGCCGGGTGATAATCGACGGCGTGAGCGAGCAGCCCCCCACCCCCGCCCCCAGGCCCGTCGCCCCCAGGCCCGTCGGCGCCCCCGAGCCGCAGCCGATCCGCTGGTTCGGCACCAGCTGGCTGAACCGGGACGGCGGCTACTGGCCGCGCCGGGTCGCCGTCGCGGTCGGCTCCCTGGCGGCGACCGCCGCCGTGGTGCTGCTGCTGCGCTTCGGCGTGGAGGGCATCGCCCTCTCCGAGAACGGCACCTTCGTCAACGGGCTGCTGACGGCCGCCATCGCGGTCTGCTCGATGATGTCCGTCCGGCGCACCTGGAAGCTGCTCACCGAGGGCAGGGACCAGCTGACCGGCTGGATGGCCGAGGACAAGTCGCTCGGCGCGGTCTGGCTCATCGGCAGCGCCGGCGCACTGGCCGCCTACTTCGCCCGCAGCCTGGTCGAGGCCCCGGGCGAGGCGGTGCGGCGAGCCTCGTACGAGCGGGCCGTCGCCCAGCACGAGAAGCGCCAGGCGGGCCGCGGCGGCCGGCCCGACGGAAAGTCGCCGAGCCGGCCCAAGCGCAAGCGCTGACCGGTCAGTTGCGGCTGATCGTGCCGCAGCCCTCGGTCTGCTCGACGTCCTTGCTGCGGTCGTACGGGTCGATGGCGGGTCCGGTCGGCCGGGAGCCGGGGGTGTCCTGCCGCACCGGCGCGAACTGGTCGAACTGCGGGTGGAAGAAGCCGTCGTAGACGTCGCAGGCCGAGTTGGCAGGGTCCGTCTGGCTCTTGGCGTAGACGACCTTCTTCGGCTGGACCTGGTAGCGCCCCGGGTCGTAGAAGCGGAACGTGTCGACCCGCCGCACGATCGTCCGGGTGGTCCAGGTGTCCCCGGCCACGTCGTCCGTCCGCTCGACCAGGCCGGCCGGCCGGGGAGTGCCGCCGCCCTGCGGCGCGGCCGGCTTCGTCGGCTGCGGGGCACGGGTCGTCGGCTGGGGCGCAGCGGCGCGCTTGGCGGCCTCCGGGCCGGGGCGCAGCGCGTACACGAAGCTGAAGTCGGTGTGGATCAGGACGCCCTTGTCCCCGTCGCCCTCGTAGGTCATCCGGCCCTGGACCTTGACCGTGTCGACCACCGGGATCGCGTCGCGCGGGTCGAACCGGCTGAACAAGTTGGTCGGGTCGTTCTCCTTGGACGGGTGCTCCAGTGCGGCCCTCGCCTCGTCCTGGTCCTGCCGCTCCAGCAGCGCCAGGGCGGCGTCCGGCCGGCCGCCCGCGACCACGGCCGGGTCCAGGTTGGCGGCGATCAGGTAGTCCTTGACGGACTGCAGTTGCGAGGCCACCTGGGCGGTCGTGAAGACGCCGGTGGCCTGTGCCTCGGGGAGGACGAAGGCCTCGGCGCCGTTCGGCCAGCCCTCGGCGGGGGAGCCGGCCCAGGGGTGGGCGACGGTCGGCTGCTGTTCGTCGGCCTTCGGCGGCGCGGTGGTCGGCCTGGCCGTCTCGGGGGCGACGGTCGGCACGGGGGTGTGGGCGGCGGAGGAGCCGCCGAAGCGGCTCGTGTACCAGCTGCGCAGCCCGTCGATGTTGAGCGCCGCGAGCAGCACGGCGACGGTCAGCGCCACGTAGAGCGGTGTGCGCCAGCGCGAGGCGCGCGGTCGCACGTTCCCCCAGGCGTCGAACACCGGGGGCTTCGGCTTGCGGCCGAAGCGGCGCTTGGGCGCGGGGCCGTCGTTGACCGAGCGGCGGCCGCCCGGGTCGACCGGCGGGGTGTGCTTCCACCGGGCGCTCAGCATGCGGGTGCGCCCGCTCTGTTCCTTGACGGCGGCGCCCCGGACGAATTCCTCGTCCAGGACGAGGTCGGCGAACGGGTCCTTCGCGCCCGTCCCGGACGGGTCGGACCCGCCCGGTTCACCGCCCCGGTCGGGGCGCGGTTCTGGATCTTCGGCTATCGGCATCGCGCCAGTATGACGACGGGGTGTGACGATGCGCCGATCAGGGGCACACCACGTGGTGAACTCGTGTCCGTCGGGCGGCGCTTCGCCCCGCTTCGTCCCGGAACCGCGCCGGGCTCAGGACTTGCCGCGCGCCTGCTTGACCGACCCCACCACCCCGGCGATCGCCAGCAGCAGACCGGCGGGCAGCAGCGAGATGAAGAAGGCGCCGAACAGACTGGAGTCGCCGAGGAACAGCTGCGCCAGGGTGTTCAGGGCCAGCAGCCCGCCGGCCGCCGGCAGCGCCGACTGCCACGGGTGGTCGTTCGCCCACCGGCGCAGCCGTCGGTCGGCGGTGTCGCGGCGCAGTTGCCCGCCGACGGTGCCGACCAGGAAGAAGAAGAACAGGGCCCAGCCGGCCGGACCGGCCAGCATGCTCAGCGACCAGCTCCCGGAGATCGCCTCGATCCCCAGGGATGTCGCCCCCACCACCGCACCGACCCCCGCGGCGGTTCGCCACGGTCCCACGGTCGCCGAGGCGACGGCGAGTTGCCGGTTCTCACGTCGGGACATTTCGTCGTGTGCCATGGCTCAACGGTGCGCCCGCCAGGGCCCGGAGGCCATAGGGGAACCCCCTGGTTTTCTCCCTAGGGGCGGACCCGGGGCGGCCTCGGGTCGAGCGCCGGGGCGACCGGTCGAACGCCGGGGCGACCGGCCGCCCCGCGCCGCCCCGGGCCGCGCGACCACGGACCGGACGGTCCCGCCGGGCGCCGCCGCGCGGTGCGAGGATGGCCGCAGTACCGAGGCAAGGAGCGGACCATGGGCAGCAGCGCGGCACACGGACAGAAGATCGCCTTCCTGGGCACCGGCAAGATCGGGGAGGCCCTGCTCTCCGGTCTGCTGCGGGCCGGCAAGGACCCGGCGGACGTCCTGGTGACCGCCCGCCGTCCCGAGCGCGCGGCCGAACTCGCGGCCCGGTACGGCGTGGTGGCGGCCTCCAACGCCGAGGCGGCCAAGCTCGCCGACACCCTGATCCTGGCGGTCAAGCCGCAGGACATGGGCACCCTGCTGGAGGAGCTGGCGCCGCACGTCGGCGCGGACCGCCTGGTGATCTCGGCCGCGGCCGGTGTCCCGACCGCCTGGTTCGAGGAGCGGCTGGCGGCGGGCACCCCGGTGGTCCGGGTGATGCCCAACACGCCGGTCCTGGTGGACGAGGGGATGAGCGTCATCTCCGGCGGCTCGCACGCCACCGAGGAGCACCTGGTGCGGGCCGAGGAGATCTTCAGCTCGGTCGGCAAGGCGCTGCGGCTGCCGGAGTCCCAGCAGGACGCGGCCACCGCGCTGTCCGGCTCCGGCCCGGCGTACTTCTACTTCCTGGTCGAGGCGATGACCGACGCGGGCATCCTGCTGGGCCTGCCCCGCCAGGTGGCGCACGACCTGATCGTGCAGTCGGCGATCGGCGCCTCGGTGATGCTGCGGGACTCCGGGGAGCACCCGGTGAAGCTGCGCGAGGCGGTCACCTCCCCGGCGGGCACCACCATCGCGGCCATCCGCGAGCTGGAGAACCACGGGGTGCGGGCCGCGCTGCTGGGCGCCCTGGAGGCGGCCCGGGACCGCTCCCGGGAGCTGGCCTCCGGCGGCAAGTAGCCCCGGCCACACCCCGGCACACCCCGGCACGCCCCGGCCACCCCCCAGCACGCCCCGGCCACCCCCCGGCGCGCCCGGGACACCCCGGAACGCCCGGAATTCGCCCGGGAGGCGTCCGGGACCGGACCGGACGGACCCTGCGCGACCCCTCCCGCAATCGCGGCGCACCGCCTACGCTCTCGCCAACATCGTCCTACCGGCCGGTAGCGAGGTCGCCAGGAGACCCGTGTGGAGGTCCGTGTGAGTGCCCCGCCGTCCGTGCAGCCCGTCCCGTCCCCGGTGGCGCCCGGCCTTCGGGTCGGGCGGGCCGCGCTCGCCGTCAGCTTCCTGCTCCAGGGCACCACCTTCGCGCTGCTGGTCACCTGCATCCCGGAGATCCAGCACCGGTACGGGCTGAGCGACGGGCTGCTGCCGGTCTTCCTGGCCGCTGTGCCGGTCCTGGCCGGGGCCGGCTCGATCGCCTCGGAGCGGCTGGTGAAGCGCACCGGCGCGCGGGCCGTGCTGCGGGTGGTCCAGCCCGCCGTCTGCCTCAGCCTGGCGGCCGTCGGGCTCGGCGACGAGCTCTGGCAACTCGCGCTGGCGCTGGGCGCGTTCGGGCTGCTGGTGGGGGCGCTGGACGCCAGCATGAACATGCTCGGGGTGGGCCTGCAGCACCGCTACGGCCGCTCGATCATGATCGGCTTCCATGCCGCGTTCAGCCTCGGCGGCATCGTCGGCGCGGCCCTGGCGGGTCTCGGCTCGCACTACGACCTCGGGCTGCCGGTGCTGTTCGGCACCGCCGCCGCGGTGGTCGCCCCGCTCGCGGTGCTCACCGGCACCAGGTTCGCCGGCCCCGCCGAACTCGGCGACGCCGTCCGGGAGGCCGCCGAGGCCGCCGCCCGGTCCGTCCCCTGGCGGCCGCTGCTGCCGCTCTGCCTGGCGATGGCCTTCGCGTACATCGCGGACGCCTCGGTCTCCAACTACAGCGTCAAGTACCTCACCGACGGCCTGGGCAGCCGGGAGGACCTCGCCAAGCTCTCCTACCTCGGCTACATGTGCGCGATGCTGCTCGGCCGCGCCCTGGGCGACCGCGCGGTGCAGCGCTTCGGCGCGGTCCCGGTGGTCCGGGCCGGCGCCGCGCTGGCCGCGCTCGGCTTCGGGCTGGCCGCGGTCGCGCCCGCCGCCTGGGCCGGCATCGCCGCGTTCACCGTGCTCGGCTTCGGCATCTGCGCGATCATCCCGCAGGTGTTCGCGGCCGGCGGCCGGCTCTTCCCGGCCGACTCGGACGCCGCGGTGGCCCGGCTGAACCTCTTCAACTACGTGGGCTTCCTGATCGGTTCGCCGCTGGTCGGCGCGATCGCCGACGCGAGCTCGTACCGCTGGGCGCTGCTCGCCCCGATGCTGCTGGTGCTGGCCGTCCTGCCGCTGGCCGACCGCTTCGCCCCGGCGCCGGTGTCGGCCCCCGCCGTCACGTGACGACGGGGGCCGAAGGCGGGGCGGGGGTCAGCTGATCACGGTCTGCAGCTCGGGCAGGCCGGTGAGCGAGCCGCCCTCCCGGACGTCGCTCGGACCGCCCACCTGGCCGAACTCGTAGTAGACGTACGTCGCCCAGTTCACCGTGTAGGGCCCGGCGCCCCAGGACGGGGTGTCGGCGATCTTCACGGTGAGCGTGACGGTCTTGGTCGCGCCCGGCGCGATCGGCGCGTTGAAGTGGAAGTTGGCGCTGTTCCCGCTGATCACGCAGTCGACCGTGTCCCCGGTGCAGCCCGTGACGGTGAAGGCCCCGCTGGTATTGGCCGGCCAGGTCGGCGAGACGGTCTCGTAGGCGAAGTAGATGTCGCTGGTCTCGGTGTTGGTGAGGGAAAGCGTCAGGGTCAGCTGGTCACCGGCCCTCGCGGTCGGCTTGTCGACGGCGAAGGCGGGTCCGCTGCCCGCGGCGGAGGCCGGCTGGGCGGCGAAGAACAGGCCAAGTCCCAGTATCGCAGCGAGAATTACCCCAAGGCGTTGCACGCTGAATGGCTTCATGGCGGAGACGATAGGGAGTCGTGAAGGTTTTGTCTGTACCGCCTCAATAGCGCCTCGCCGTTGACCCCGGGCGCGCCCTGGCGGCGGCCCGTCCGCCCCCACCCGCTACGGTGGAGGCCATGCCCGAAGCCGAGCGTGACACCCCCTGCGGCCTGCACCTCTTCTGGGACGAGGCCGTCACCGCCTACGACTTCGGCCCCGGCCACCCGATGGACCCGACCCGCCTCGCCCTCACCATGCGCCTGGTCGAGGCGCTCGGGCTGGACGCCGGCCCCGGGGTCACCGTGCGGTCCGCGCCGCCGGCCGGTGACTCCACGCTCCGGCTGGTGCACACCCGGGAGTACGTCGAGGCGGTGAAGCACGCCGGTGCCCACCCCGAGCAGACCGACGCCCGGCACGGCCTCGGCACCGACGACAACTGGGCCTTCCCCGCCGTCCATTCGGCCTCCGCGCTGATCGCCGGCCAGTCGGTGGCCGCCGCCGAGGCGGTCTGGCGCGGCGAGACCCCGCACGCGGTCAACTTCGCAGGCGGACTGCACCACGCGATGCCCGGCAAGGCCTCCGGCTTCTGCATCTACAACGACCCGGCGCTCGCCATCGCCCGGCTGCTCGAACTCGGCGCCGAGCGGGTCGCCTACGTCGACGTGGACGTCCACCACGGCGACGGGGTCCAGGAGGCCTTCTGGAACGACCCGCGGGTGCTCACGGTCTCCCTGCACGAGCACCCCGCCACGCTCTTCCCGCAGACCGGCTGGCCGATGGAGACCGGCGGCCCGGACGCCCCCGGCTCCGCCGCCAACCTGCCGCTGCCCGCGGGGACCGGCGACGCCGGCTGGCTGCGCGCCTTCCACGCCCTGGTGCCCGACCTGCTGGCGGCCTTCCGGCCGCAGGTCCTGGTCACCCAGCACGGCGCCGACACCCACCTGGAGGACCCGCTCGCGCACCTCGCCGTCACCGTGGACGCCCAGCGGCTGATCGCCGAGGAACTGCACGACCTGGCCCACCGGCACACCGGCGGCCGCTGGGTGGCCACCGGCGGGGGCGGCTACGCGGTGGTGGACGTCGTCCCGCGCTCCTGGACCCACCTGGTCGCCACCGCCGCCGGCCGGCCGGTCGACCCGGCCACCGAGACCCCGGAGTCCTGGCGCGCCGAGGTCCACCGCCGCACCCGCCGCCCGGCCCCGCTGCGGATGACCGACGGCGCCCGCCCGGCCTGGCGCGACTTCGAGGCGGGTTACGATCCGGCCGACCGGCTCGATCAGGCCATCCTCGCCAGCCGCCGCGCGGTCTTCCCCCACCACGGCCTGCTGGCCTGACCGGCCGCTCCGGCCCCGCCACGGCCGGGTCCGGCACGGCGGTGCGTACGCGGGGCGGTGCGATCCGCCGATCGGCTACGTACTGCAACAGTCCTATCTCTCACCGTACGAGGACTGCACTTCCCCTCTTCCCACTGGTACCACCCATAACTACTCTGGGGATACACGTGTGCCGGTGGAGTCACCGGAGGGGAAGCCGGTGCCTTGCACACGGGTAAGGGTCGGGTGATGGTCATGAGTTCCGTGGAGCGTCCCCTGCAGGAAGTCGTCTTCCTGACCGTGGCGGAGGTCGCCGCGGTCATGCGGGTGTCCAAGATGACGGTGTACCGACTGGTGCACAGCGGAGAACTGCCGGCCATCCGGGTCGGACGGTCCTTCCGGGTGCCCCAGCAGGCGGTGCACGAGTACCTCAAGGAGTCCTACGTGCGGCTCGAGAGCGCGTAGCACCCCGTCGGCCGGGGCGGTCCACAGCCGTGGATCCGCCCCGGTTCGCCGGAGATTTCCCCTGAGTTTCCCGGTTGCGAGGGGCACGATTACGGCCCCGGCCACGCGGACGGTAGGCTAGGCCCTCACGTCAGTCGTATGGACTCCGTCTCTCACGGACGAGAGTCTCAGTGAGCGAGGGTTGTTCCGTGGGCTCTGTCATCAAGAAGCGTCGCAAGCGTATGGCCAAGAAGAAGCACCGCAAGCTTCTGAAGCGGACCCGCGTTCAGCGTCGCAACAAGAAGTAAGCGCCCCCGGCCGCGCCCAGCGCGCCCAGCGCTTCCACCGCCCGTCCGGCCCCCGTGGCCGGGCGGGCGGTGTCGTTTCACGGCCCGGCAGGGCGGCGCGGTACGGTGCACGCAAGCCGCTCGGGCCGAGGGAATGGGGTGCAGCACCGTGGGCGTGGTCGTGCTCGTCACCGGCGTGGCACGCCATCTCGGTGCCCGCTTCGTCGCCGAGGTCCGCCGCCGTCCGGGGGTGGACCTGGTCGTCGGCGTGGACGTGCAGCCGCCCCGGCTGCCGGTCGAGGAACCGGCCGGCCCGGCCGCCCCGTACCGCTTCCACCAGCTCGACCTGCGCCGCCCGGCGCTGTCCCGGGTGCTCGCCGAGCACCGGGTGGACACCGTGGTGCACCTCAGCGTCAGCGCCACCGGCCTGGGCTCCACCAACCGCTCCGCGGTGAAGGAGTCCAACGTGATCGGCACCATGCAGCTGCTCGGCGCCTGCCAGAAGGCGCCCGGGGTGAGCCGGCTGGTGGTGAAGTCCACCACCGGCGTCTACGGTTCCGCGCCCCGCGACCCGGCCGTGTTCAGCGAGCGGATCCAGCCCAAGGACCCGCCCGGCGGCGGCTTCGCCAAGGACGCGTCGGAGGTCGAGGGGTACGTCCGCGGCTTCGCCCGGCGCCGCCCGGACGTCGCGGTGACGGTGCTGCGCTTCGCCAACATCGTCGGCCCGGACGCGGACACCCCGCTCAGCGAGTACTTCGCGCTGCCCGTGCTGCCGACCGTCCTCGGCTACGACCCGCGGCTGCAGTTCGTCCACGAGGACGACGCCGTCGCCGTGCTCTGCCGGGCCTCCGGCGAGCCCGAGCCGGGCACCGTCAACACCGGCACCTTCAACGTGGCGGGCGAGGGCGTCCTGCTGCTGTCCCAGTGCGCCCGACGGCTCGGCCGGCCCACCCTGCCGCTGCTGCTGCCCGCGGTCAGCTGGATGGCCGTGCTGGCCCGGCAGACCCGGCTGGTCGACGTCTCGCCGGAGCAGCTGCGGCTGCTCACCCACGGCCGGGTGGTGGACACCACGCGGCTGCGCGAGACCTTCGGCTACCGTCCGGCCTTCACCACCCCCGGGGCCTTCGCCGACTTCGCCGCCGCCCGCGGGCCGGGCCTGCTGCCGCCCGAGCGGCTGGCCGCCGTCACCGACCGGCTGGCCGCGCTGCTCGGCCCGGAAGGGTCCGCCGCCGTACCGAACCGCCCCCGCCGACCGAGGAGCTGAACCCGCGATGAGTGCCGCAGCCGAGAACGCGCCGGGCCGGGCCAAGGTCATCCCGATCGAGTCCGCCCCCAGCTGGACCTCGCCCGAGGGCGCCGGCCTGGCCGACCGGCTCGCCGGGGCCGTCGGCGGGGCGCTGTCCGGACCGCTCGGCCCGGCCGCGACCCGGCTGTTCGGCAAGGGCTGGGAGGGCCGCGCCGCCGAGGGACTGGCCTTCCTGCGCCGCCGGGTCACCGGTGACTACGAGGTGGACGAGTTCGGCTTCGACCGGGAGCTCACCGAGGAGGTGCTGCTCTCGCTGCTGCGCCCGCTGGCCGAGAAGTACTTCCGGATCGACGTGCAGGGCGTGGAGAACATCCCGGCCGAGGGCGGTGCGCTGATCGTCGCGAACCACTCCGGGACGATCCCGCTGGACGCGCTGATGACCCAGGTGGTCATCCACGACCACCACCCGAACCGGCGGCACCTGCGGATGCTCGCCGCCGACCTGGTCTTCGTGCTCCCCGGGATCAACGAGCTGGCCCGCAAGGCCGGCCACACGCTGGCCTGCAACGAGGACGCGCAGGCGCTGCTGGAGCGCGGCGAGGTGGTCGGGGTCTGGCCGGAGGGCTTCAAGGGCATCGGCAAGCCGTTCTCCGAGCGCTACAAGCTCCAGCGGTTCGGCCGCGGCGGGTTCGTGTCCTCGGCGCTGCGGGCGCGGGTGCCGATCGTGCCGTGCTCGATCGTCGGGGCGGAGGAGACGTACCCGATGATCGGCAACGTGAAGACGCTGGCCCGGCTGCTGGGCCTGCCGTACGTGCCGATCACGCCGACCTTCCCCTGGCTGGGCCCGGTCGGGATGCTGCCGCTGCCGACCAAGTGGACGATCCGCTTCGGCGAGCCGATCGCCACCGACACGTACCCGGCGGAGGCCGCGGAGGACCCGATGCTGGTCTTCGACCTGGCCGACGAGGTGCGGGAGACCATCCAGCACTCGCTGTACCAGCTGCTGGTGCAGCGGCGCTCGGTGTTCTTCTGACCTTCGGGCCTTCGGGCCTCAGGGCCCCAGGGCAGGCGAAGGGCCCGGCGGATATCGCACTCCGCCGGGCCCCGCGCACACCCCGGTCAGCCGCCGAGGATCCGCAGCCCGGGCAGCAGGCCCGGGACCAGTGGGGGCACCTCGACGCCCTGCTGCCGGTCCGCCTCCGGGACGCCGGGCGTGCCGGACGGCTGCGGCGCCTGCGACGGGGCCGCGTCGGCGCTGGGCGAGGGCTTGGTGCCGGTGAGCCCGCTGGTGAGGTCGCCGACCAGCCCGTTGACGGCGTCCGGCGCGCTGGTGGGCAGGGTGCTCGGCAGGCCGCCGCCCTTGCCGCCGCTGCCGCCGGTCGCGCCGGTGCCGGGGAGGACCGGGGCGTGGTCGGTGGCACCGGGGCGGTTGCCGCCGGTGGCGCCGCTGCCCGGGGCCGGTCCGCTGCCCCGGCCCGCTCCGGAGCCGTCGGCCGGGGTACCCGCGGGGGATCCGCCGGTCGACTCGGCCGAGCCGTCGCCCGCCCCGGAGCCGCCCGTGCCACCGCTCCTGGCGGGGGGCTGGGCCAGCCGCAGGGGCGCGACGTCCTCGCTTATGTCGTCGAAGAGCTGGTTCACCAGGTCGGCCTGCTGGGTGAGCTGGACGGGCAGCTTGCCCTGGAGCTCGCTCCAGCGGCCGTCCTCGTCGTGGGCGAAGCCGGCCAGCGCGCGCATCGGGTCGAGCGAGCCGTTGCTGCGGTAGACCGAGCGCAGCAGCTCGCGGCCCTTGAGCGCGTCGGCGTGCATGTCGTCCAGGGCCCGCCGGACCTGCTCGACCGTGCCCGGGCTGAGCCCGCCGGCCGGACCGGTGCGGCCGACCAGGGTCTTGGCCTCGCCGAGCCGGTTGGCGGCGTTGTCCAGCAGCAGTTCGCCGCGCTCGGAATCGGAGCCGGCGAAGTCGAGCCGCAGGCCTTCGAGTCCGCGCTTCAGCCCGTACAGCGTGTCCCCGGGGACGGCGCCGGTGCTCGCGGCGGCGGCACCGGCCAGGCTGCCGACGGCGAGCCCGGCGACGAGTCCGCCGATTGCGAACCGGCGGCTCCAGCGGCCGCGTGGCGCCGTCCGGATCGCCCGGTGGCGGCGCTGGCGGGGCACCGCGGCCCCCGGTCCGCCGGCGAAGGCCTGCTCGAACGCGGCCATCAGCTGGGCGCGTTGGACCGTCCGGACCTCCTGGTCCAGCACCGGTCCGGGTAGCGCTCCCAGCGCGTCGGTCAGGCCGACCAGTTCGACCATCGCGGCCGAACCGGCGCCGGTGCCGGCGGCGTCGGCCGACTCCGCGTCGGCCGTGCCGCGTTGCTCCGTCCGGTGGGCCTCCAGCGCCTCGGCGAAGGCCTTCGCCCGCCGGTGCTCCAGCACGTTTGCCGTCACGGGCCACACCTCCCTTCGTCGTTGTCGACACCCCGGCCCGCCGGACGGTTGCCCCGGCTGGCCAAAGCCACTCCATCGGGTGACGGGTCGCAATTCGGCTTGACCGTACGCCTGGTGGAGGCTTGCACCGTGGCCAACGAGCGGTGCGGGCGGTCGGTTACGCACGGCTGATCATCGGATCGACCGTTCACTCTGACGTGTCGGTCGGGCGCGGACGGTGACGGCCGGCCGGGCGGCCCTCCGGCTATGTCCCCCTCGGTCACGGCCGGCTCACCGCGCGTCGGGCGGGAGCAGCCGGGCCAGGGTGCGCACGGCGCGGTACTGCAGGGTCTTGATGGCACCCTCGTTCTTGCCCATGATCCGGGCCGTCTCGGCGACCGAAAGCCCTTGCAGGAACCGCAGGGTGACGCACTCCTGCTGCTGCGGGTTGAGCCGGCGCACCGCGTCCAGCAGGGCGGCGTTGGAGAGCGACTCCAGCACCGACTCCTCCGGGCTGCGCTCGCACTCGTTGGAGTCGAGCATCTCGCCGGTGGTGACCTCCAGCCGGAAGCGGCTGGACTTGAAGTGGTCGGCGACCAGGTTGCGGGCGATGGTGACCAGCCAGGCGCCGAAGTCCCGGCCCTGCCAGGTGAAGGTGCCGATCCGGCGCAGCGCGCGCAGGAAGGTCTCGCTGGTGAGGTCCTCGGCCGTGGCCCGGCTGCCGACCCGGTAGTAGATGTACCGGTAGACGGTGTCCGCGTAGTGGTCGTAGAGCCGGCCGAAGGCGTCGCTCTCGCCGGCCTGGGCCCGCTCGACCAGCTCCATGATCGGGTTGTGCTCGGTCTCGTACCCGGGGCCGGTCGTCGTCCGGGCGCGGCCGCGGCCGACGCCGGTGGTGCCGGTGCGGCCGCGCGCCCCGGTGCCGGTCGAGCCGGCGGCGGTGGTGCGCAGCGCCAGGCCGGTGCCGTGCGGGTGGCCGAACGGTCCGCCGGCGGTCGCGAGTTGGGGCGAGGCGGCGAGCTGGCTGCGGAGCAGCGTGCGCAGCAGGTCCAGGCCGGTGGAGATCTGCCGCTCGGCGGCCGGGCGGACGCGGTGGCCGGAGCGGGGGCGCAGGGGCGCGGACGACGGGCGGGAGGGTGCAGGCGCGTCGTTCCGGACGGGTGGGTACACGGGACTCCCAGAGGCAGAACTGTGGACGGATCACCTCCGCCTGCGCGGAGAGCACTCCCCGAAGCGTCCGTTCGAGCGGGACGCGTGGTGACGTGCATCCAGGAGAGAATAACGCTTTGTGCAATGACAGCTACACCGTGTGGTCGAAGTGGTCGTTTGGGATCCAGTTGTTGTGCATATTCGGCTGACACTGACCGGAGCTGTCATCGTTCATCCGGCTCAACGTGATCGAACGGGCGCCCAGGGTGACCAATTCGGCGGTCTGACGGGCGGTTTCCCAGCCTTGAGGCTCGGCAACCCCCGACTTTCCCGGTCTGGCGAACGATCAGAACCGGTCACCGGCTGACAGGTTCGCTCAACCGCCCCGGACTCGCCTGTGGTGCAAGGGAGTTCGCCCGTAAGAGCGGCCAGCTCAGGGCCCTGGTTGACGCCCGCTCACCCGCCCGGGGGAACGGGCCGGGTGAGCCCGCGCGAGCGCCGGTGACGGCCGCGGGAGGGTGGGATCAGGCGCGCCGGCGACGGCGGTGCAGTGCCACCGCGGCGGCCGCGCCGCCGGCCAGCACGCCGACCGCGGCCGCGGCCGGCAGACCCACCCGGGCCGCCTTCCGCCCGGTCCGGAAGTCCCGCACCCGCCACCCCTGGGCCCGGGCGTGGCGGCGCAGCGCGCCGTCCGGGTTCACCACGTACGGGTGGCCGACCAGCGAGAGCATCGGGATGTCGTTGGCCGAGTCGCTGTACGCGGCGCAGCGGTCGAGGTCGAGGCGCTCGCGGCGGGCCAGCGCGCGGACGGCGGCGGCCTTGGCCGGGCCGTGCAGCAGGTCGCCGACCAGACCGCCGGTGTACCGGCCGTCCCGGGCCTCGGCGACGGTGCCGAGCGCGCCGGTCATGCCGAGCCGCCGGGCGATGATCCGGGCCACCTCCAGAGGGGCGGCGGTCACCAGCCAGACCCGCTGGCCGGCGTCCAGGTGCATCTGGACCAGGGCGCGGGTGCCCGGCCAGATCTTGTCGGCGACGACCTCCTCGAAGATCTCCTCGCAGATCGCCTCCAGGTCGGCGGTGGGCTTGCCGGCGACGATGCCGAGGGCGGTGTTCCGGGCGTCCGAGATGTGGTCCGGGTCCTCGGCGCCGTGCAGCCGGAACCAGGCCTGCTGCCAGGCGAAGCGGGCGATGTCGCGGCGGGTGAGGAAGCCGCGGCGGTAGAGGCCGACGCCGAGGTAGAAGATCGCGGCGCCGCGCAGGATGGTGTTGTCGCAGTCGAAGAAGGCCGCGGCGCGGGGGTCGTCCGGGTCCGGGGTGTGGTTCTCGGCCGGGGCCTTGGGGGTCTTCCCGGGCCTGGCCGCGGCCGGAGCCCCGTCGGCCTCCCGCGGGGTCGGCGCGTCCGTCGCGGGGGCGGTCGGCGCGGGCCCGGGCTCGGCGGCCAGTGCGGCCTCGGCGGCGGCCTCGCCGGCCAGGGCGCTCCGCTCGCTGGTGGAACGTCTCGACTGGGTGAGCCTTCGGAGCACGGCCATGGCATCGAGCATAGCCAGCCGGGCACGCGGAGGCCGTGACGGAGCCGTGCCCACGAGGTGAACAGCTCCACCGGGCGCCGGGCGGACACCCGACGCGCCGGGCGGGCCCCGGGCACGCCCTGGGCGGGCCAAGGACAGGCCGGGCGCCCCGCCCCGAGCCGAAGGGCCGTGCCGGTGCCGAAAGGGAGAAGCGAGGGAGCGAGGCACGAGCGAGGGAGCGCCGACCGTCGGCACCGGGTCCGAGCGGCCCGGAGGCGAGCGGGCGAGTGGCAGTGCGGGCGAGTGGCAGTGCGGGCGAATGACAGCGCCCACAATGGGCTGGTGAGCCCACTGCTGCGACGCAAGACCCCCAAGCCCGCGGACCGTACCGTGACCCTGGTCGGCAAGCCCGGCTGCCACCTCTGCGACGAGGCCCGCGAGGTGATCGTCCGGGTGGCGGGCGAGCTGGGGGCGTCCTTCGAGGAGAAGGACATCACCCAGGACGAGGAGCTGTTCCGCCGCTACTGGGAGCAGATCCCGGTCACCCTGATCGACGGCCGGCAGCACGACTTCTGGCGGGTCGACGAGCGGCGGCTGCGCGCGGCCCTGGGCGGCTGAACGGCCCCTCGCGCCGGTGTCCGCGCCCCCGCCGATCGGCGGGGGCGCTTCGCCGAATCGTTGCCAAACGCACGCCGTTTCGGCTTGGGGCGGGGCGGGTTGGTCGGCTTACGATCGAACGCGTTTGCGCCCGTGGGGGGCTGAGCACACGAGGAGTGTCGCCATGCTTCCCGGTCCGACACCTGGCACGCCCGAAGGCCCGTCCGGGGCCCGGGGCTTCGCCGTGGTGGACGTGGAGGCGACCGGCCGCAGCCCGTGGCGGCACCGGGTGGTCGAGGTCGCCGTGGTGCTGCTCGACGAGCGGCTGTGCCCCGAGGGGGAGTTCGCCACCCTGCTGGACCCGCTGGGCCCGGTCGGCCCGACCCATGTGCACCGGATACACCAGGGCGACGTCGAGGGCGCCCCGCGCTTCCGCGAGATCGCCCCGCTGCTGCTGGAGCTGCTGGCCGGGCGGGTGCTGGTCGGCCACCACGTCACCTGTGACCAGGCCTTCCTGGATCGCGAGTTCGCCCGGATCGGGGTGCCGCTGCCGCCCGTCCCGCTGCTGTGCACGATGGAGCTGGCCCGGGTCCACCTGCCGGAGGCCCCGAGTCACGGCCTGGCGGCCTGCGCGGATGCGGCGGGCCTGGGCTGGTACCCGGCGCACACCGCGCTGGGCGACGCCCGGGTGACGGCCGACCTGCTGCGGCACTGCCTGGGCGCCCCGTCCTGCCCGCGGGACGACTGGGCGGGCCCGCTGCGCGAGGCGGCCGGGGTGCCCTGGCCGCGGCTGGGCCGGGCGCGGTCCCGCCCGTCCGGAGGGGGCGTCCCGCTGCTGCGGCGGGAGGCTCCGTACGGCCCCTGGCTGCCCGGTTCCCAGGCCCCGGAGGTCGTGCTGACCCAGGCCGCTGCTATGGGTTCGACGGCGTGATGCGCATCACTGTGCCCGGACAAAACGGACACCATCTTTGTGCACACGTTCACAAACGCATAGCCTGGCTGCCAAAGCCCAGCTTCACCCACAGGAGCACCGTGGCAATCGGCCGATCACCACAGAGCAGTTCGCAGACGCCCGACCAGGGCGCCGCGCGCCGACCCTCGCGTGCCCGGGGCATCCCGGAGGCGACCGTCGCCCGCCTTCCCCTCTACCTGCGGGCCCTCACCGCGCTCTCCGAGCGCTCGGTGCCGACCGTCTCCTCCGAGGAGCTGGCCGCCGCGGCCGGCGTGAACTCGGCCAAGCTCCGCAAGGACTTCTCCTACCTCGGCTCCTACGGCACCCGCGGCGTCGGCTACGACGTCGAGTACCTCGTCTACCAGATCTCCCGCGAGCTCGGCCTGACCCAGGACTGGCCCGTGGTCATCGTCGGCATCGGGAACCTCGGCCACGCCCTCGCCAACTACGGCGGCTTCGCCTCCCGCGGTTTCCGGGTGGCCGCCCTGCTCGACGCCGACGCGAACGTGGTCGGCACCAGCGCGGCCGGCCTGCCGGTGCGCCACATGGACGAGCTGGAGTCGATCGTCGAGAGCCAGCACGTCTCCATCGGCGTGATCACCACCCCGCCCGGCGCGGCCCAGCAGGTCTGCGACCGGCTGGTCGAGGCCGGCGTCACCAGCATCCTGAACTTCGCCCCGACCGTGCTGACCGTCCCGGACGGCGTGGACGTGCGCAAGGTGGACCTCTCCATCGAGCTCCAGATCCTGGCGTTCCACGAGCAGCGCAAGGCCGGCGAGGAGCCCGACGACCGCGCCGAGTCCGTGCTCGACCGCGCCCCCGGCCCGGTCCGCGCGGCCGCCGCCAAGCTGCGCCGCGCGGCCGGCGGCAGCGGCAAGGGCCGGGGCGCCGCCGAGCCGGCGCCCAAGGACCAGGCCGAGCCGGCCAAGGGAAAGTCCGCCAAGGGCGGCGACGGGGATCTCTCCGCGGTGATGCCCGCATGAACACCGAGAGCTGTGGGGGGCGGGCATGAGCCTTCTCGTCGTAGGGCTGAGCCATCGCACGGCCCCGGTCGGGGTGCTCGAGCGCGCCGCGCTGACCGGCGGGGTGCCGACCCGGCTGCTGCACGACGCGGCCGCCACCGCGACGGTCGCCGAGGCCGCGCTGCTGAACACCTGCAACCGGATCGAGCTGTACGCCGACGTGGACAAGTTCCACGCCGGCGTCGCCGAGCTGTCGCTGCTGCTGGCCCACCACAGCGGGGTGGACCTGGAGGAGCTGACCTCCCACCTGTACGTCCACTACGAGGACCGCGCCGTCCACCACCTGTTCTCGGTGGCCTGCGGGCTGGACTCGATGGTGGTCGGCGAGGGCCAGATCCTCGGCCAGCTGCGCGACGCCCTGGCCAAGGCCCAGGAGGAGCACACCGCCGGACGCGGCCTGAACGAGCTGTTCCAGCAGGCGCTGCGGGTCGGCAAGCGGGCGCACAGCGAGACCGGCATCGACAAGGCCGGCCAGTCGCTGGTCACCTTCGGCCTGGAGCAGGTCGCGGCGGGCGCGGGCGAGATCGCCGGCAAGCGCGCGCTGGTGGTCGGCGCCGGCTCGATGAGCTCGCTGGCCGCCGCCACCCTGGTCCGCTCCGGCGTCACCGACCTGCTGATCGCCAACCGCACCGCGGCCCGCGCCGAGCGGCTGGTGGAGATCCTCGGCCCGGACGTGGCCCGCACCCTGGACCTGGCCAAGGTGCCGGAGGCGCTCGCCGACGTCGACCTGGTGATCTCCTGCACCGGCGCGGCCGGTGTGGTGGTCAAGGCCGAGGACGTGGCCGCCGCCGTCGCCCTGCGCCCGGCCGGCCGGGGCCCGCTCGCCCTGCTCGACCTGGCCATGCCGCGCGACGTCGACCACGCCGTGCACGAGCTGGACGGCGCCCTGCTGGTCGACCTGGAGAGCCTCTCCCACGCGCACGCCGCCACCCCCGGTGCCGGCGACGTCGACCAGGTCACCCGGATCGTCGCCGACGAGGTCACCGCCTTCGGCGCCGCCCAGCGGGCCGCCCGGATCGCGCCGACCGTCGTCGCGCTGCGCTCGATGGCCTCCGACGTGGTCGCCGCCGAGCTGGGCCGGCTGGAGTCCCGGCTGCCCGACCTGGACGAGCGGTCCCGCGCGGAGATCGGCCAGACCGTCCGCCGCGTCGTCGACAAGCTGCTGCACGCCCCGACCGTCCGGGTGAAGCAGCTGGCCGCCGAGCCCGGCGGCGCCTCCTACGCGGAGGCCCTGCGCGAACTGTTCGACCTCGACCCGGCCGCCGTGCACGCGGTGTCCGGCACGCCCGTCGGCGGCGCGCCCCAGCCCTCCGCCGGGGGCACCAGATGAACCGTCAGCCATCCCACGAGTACCACCGGGACGATCACCCCATGAATGGTCAACCGATCACCGAGCAGCCCTCGGCCACCGCGGCACTGCGGCTCGGCACCCGGCGCAGCGCCCTCGCCATGGCCCAGTCGGGCATGGTGGCCCGCGAGGTGACCAGGGTCACCGGGCGCCCCGTCGAGCTGGTCGAGATCACCACGTACGGCGACACCTCCCGCGAGGCGCTGGCGCAGATCGGCGGCACCGGCGTGTTCGTCTCCGCGCTGCGGGACGCGCTGCTGGAGGGCCGGATTGACTTCGCCGTGCACTCGCTCAAGGACCTGCCCACCGCCGCCCCCGAGGGCCTGGTGCTGGCCGCCGTCCCCGAGCGGGAGGACGTCCGGGACGCCCTGGTCGCGGCCGAGGGCCTGAACCTGGACGAGCTGGTGGAGAAGCTGGCCGGAGCCGGCCGCCCGGCCCGGATCGGCACCGGCTCGCCCCGCCGGATGGCGCAGCTGAACGCCTGGGCCACCGCCCGCGGCGCCCAGCTGGAGACCGTCGCGATCCGCGGCAACGTGGACACCCGGATCGGCTACGTGGCCGGCGGCGAGCTGGACGCGGTGGTCCTGGCCACGGCCGGCCTGAACCGGCTCGGCCGCGCCGCCGAGATCTCCCAGCACCTCGACCCCGAGCTGATGGTCCCGGCCCCCGGCCAGGGCGCGCTCGCGATCGAGTGCACCGCCGCCGACCCGGACCTGGCCGCCGCGCTCGCCGCCCTGGACCACGCCCCCACCCGGGTCGCCGTGGCCGCCGAGCGCGCCCTGCTGGCCACCCTGGAGGCCGGCTGCTCGGCGCCCGTGGCCGCGCTGGCCACCTGGGGCCGGGAGAACGAACTGCGGCTGGACGGTGTGGTCGGCAACCCCGACGGATCCGCCCTGCTGAAGATGTCCGCCAATGGTCCGATCGTCCTCGACGAGACCGCCGAGCGGCAGGCGGTGGCCCTCGGCCGCGCGCTGGCCGGCCGGCTGCTCGACGGGGGCGCGGCCGCCCTGATGGGGGAGCGAGCCCGATGAGCCCCACCGCCGCCACCGACGCCCTGTTCCCCGCCGGGCAGCCCGCCACCGGACGGTGCACCTTCCTGGGCGCGGGCCCCGGGGACCCGGGCCTGCTGACCCTGCGCGCGGTCGAGGTGCTGTCCACGGCCGACGTGCTGGTCGCCGACCCGCTGACCGCCGCCGCCGTGCGCAGCCACTGTCCGGCCGCCGTACAGGTGCACGCCCCGGCCGCCGAGGGCACCGACTTCGACCTGGCCAAGGTCGTCGCCGAGGCCGTCCGCTCCGGCAAGCACGTGGTCCGCACCGTCGACGGCGACCCGGGCCTGGACGGCTGCGCCGCCGAGGAGATGCTCCGCTGCGCGGGCGACGGGATCCCCTTCGAGGTCATCCCGGGCGTCGCCCAGTCGGTCGGCGTCCCGGCGTACGCGGGCGTCCCGCTGCGCGCCGGCGCCGGCACCGACGTGCGCTTCGTGGACGGCGCCCAGCTGCTGGCCGGGGGGCCGGTCGACCTGGGCGCGCCGGAGACCACCCTGGTCGTCCGCACCACCCTGGGCCAGCTGCCGGCCACCGCCAACGCGCTGGTCTCCAACGGCCGCAAGCCGGAGTCCGCGCTCAGTGCGACGCTCTCCGGCACCACCACCCGGCAGCGGACCTTCACCTCCACGCTGTCCGCCATCGCGGCCGACCTGAAGGCCGCCCGGGTGCTGCCCTCGCCGGTCTCCGCGCCGGTGGACCCGGCCACCTCGGTGATAGCCGTGGTGGGCGAGCAGGTCGCCCACCGGGCCTCGCACTCGTGGTTCGAGACCAAGCCGCTGTTCGGCTGGAACGTCCTCGTGCCGCGCACCAAGGAGCAGGCCACCGGCCTGTCCGAGCAGCTGCGCTCGTACGGCGCGGTGCCGCAGGAGGTGCCGACCATCGCGGTCGAGCCGCCGCGCACCCCGCAGCAGATGGAGCGGGCCATCAAGGGCCTGGTCACCGGCCGCTACGAGTGGATCGCCTTCACCTCGGTGAACGCGGTGCGCGCCGTCCGGGAGAAGTTCGAGGAGTACGGCCTGGACGCCCGCGCGTTCGCCGGGATCAAGGTCGCGGCGGTCGGCGAGACCACCGCGCAGGCCCTGGTGGACTTCGGCGTGAAGCCCGACCTGGTGCCCTCCGGCGAGCAGTCCGCCGCCGGCCTGCTGGAGGACTGGCCGCCGTACGACCCGGTCTTCGACCCGATCGACCGGGTGCTGCTGCCGCGCGCCGACATCGCCACCGAGACCCTGGTGGCCGGTCTGGTCGAGCTCGGCTGGGAGGTCGACGACGTGACGGCGTACCGGACGGTGCGCGCCTCGCCGCCGCCCGCCGAGACCCGTGAGGCGATCAAGGGCGGCGGTTTCGACGCGGTGCTGTTCACCTCGTCCTCGACCGTCCGGAACCTGGTCGGCATCGCGGGCAAGCCGCACAACGTCACGGTCATCGCCTGCATCGGCCCGGCCACCGCCAAGACCGCCGAGGAGCACGGCCTGCGGGTCGACGTGATGGCCCCGGCGCCGTCGGCGGCCGCGCTGGCCCAGGCCCTGGCAGACTTCGGGGCCAAGCGCCGCGACACCGCGACGGCCGCCGGTGAGCCGGTCTACCGGCCCAGCGAGCGCCGTCCGGGTTCGCGCCGCAAGGCCCGCTGAGGATCCTCAACCATGAGGCCGGGGGCGGCGGTTGCTCGCCCCCGGCACTGCACGACCGTTCGGAGAGAGAAGCCGTGTCCGCTGAATTCCCGTACGTACGTCCCCGCCGGCTGCGCCAGAGCCCGGCGATGCGCCGACTGGTGGCCGAGACCCGGCTGCACCCGGCGGAGCTGATCCTGCCCGCGTTCGTGAGCGAGGGCCTCACCGAGGCGAAGCCGATCGCCTCGATGCCCGGCGTGGTCCAGCACACCCGGGACACCCTGCGGAAGGCCGCGGTGGAGGCGGCCGAGGCCGGCGTGGGCGGCATCATGCTGTTCGGCCTGCCCGAGGTGAAGGACGCCGTCGGCTCCGAGGGGACCAACCCGGACGGGATCCTGCAGCAGGCCATCCGCGACGTGGTCGCCGAGGTCGGCGACCAGCTGGTGGTCATGTCGGACCTCTGCCTGGACGAGTTCACCGACCACGGCCACTGCGGCGTGCTGGCCGAGGACGGCAGCGTGGACAACGACGCGACCCTGGCGCGCTACGCCGAGATGGCCGTGGTCCAGGCCGAGGCGGGCGTCCACATGGTCGGCCCGTCCGGCATGATGGACGGTCAGATCGCGGTGATCCGCCGGGCGTTGGACGAGGCCGGCCACCAGGACGTCAGCGTCCTCGCCTACACCGCCAAGTACGCCTCCGCGCTGTACGGCCCGTTCCGCGAGGCCGTCAACTCCTCGCTCAAGGGCGACCGCAAGACCTACCAGCAGGACCCGGCCAACGCCCGGGAGGCCCTGCGCGAGCTGGAGCTGGACCTCGCCGAGGGCGCGGACCTGGTGATGGTGAAGCCGGCCATGCTGTACCTGGACGTGCTGCGGCAGGTCGCCGACGCCTCCCCGGTGCCGGTGGCCGCCTACCAGATCTCCGGCGAGTACTCGATGGTGGAGGCGGCCGCCGCCAACGGCTGGATCGAGCGGGAGCGCACCATCCTGGAGACGCTCACCTCGATCCGCCGGGCCGGCGCCGAGCAGATCCTCACCTACTGGGCCGTCGAGGCCGCGGCCATGCTCAAGTAGCAAGCACCGCAAAGCGGAAGGCCGGGCCGCTCCCCCCGCGGGGAGCGGCCCGGCCTTCCGGCTGTTACTGCCAGCCCTTGATGTGCGCGAAGCCCTCGCCGCCGCCGATCAGGTCGGTGGAGGTGGCCGCGCCGCCGCCGAAGCCGCCGGCGGCGACGTCGGTGGTGTGGGCGATGCCCCAGCCCCCGCCGGCCACGAACGGCTCGTCGGCCGAGGCGACGATGCCGCCGCCGCCCGCGAGGCCGACGTGGGCGAAGGCCGGGGTGGCGGCACCCGCGAGTGCCAGGGCGGCGGTGACGGTCAGTGCGGCCTTGGCCAGCGTGCTCTTCATGGATCTGCCCTCTCTCTGGGAGCGCCCCCGCGGGCGCTCTGACACGTGTTCACATCCGGCCGTCCGGCCCGGCGCCCCACGCGCCGGGCCGGACGACCGGTCACCCGGCCGGTCCGCCCGGTGGCGGCCGGCCGGACACCTCGTCCGTCACAAGCCCGGAGGGCCCGGGGAGACCTTCCTCCCCGGGCCCTCCGTCCGTGCCGTGCCCCTTGATCAGCCGATCAGGTGCGAGACGCCCGCGTCGCCCGAGGACTGGGTGTTCTGGCCGACGTTGCAGATCTGCTTCGGGGTGCTGTTCAGGACCGGAACCTCGACCGGAACCGCGACGCCGATCACGGCGACGGCGATGTTGTGGACCTCCGGCAGGCAGATGTTCGCGTTGTCCAGGGTGTGGAAGTTCGGGCTGCCGTTGCCGTGGGTGCCGGTCTGGTTGGTGCCGCCGTTGCCCTGGACGGAGGTGGCGGCGCCGTCCGAGTCGACGATGGCGGAGGCCGAGCCGGCGGACATCGCGATGGCGGCGGCGGCCAGGCCGGCGGCGGCGAGGGACTTCTTGATCATTTCCGGTTTTCCTCTCGAGGGTGAATCGGGGAGCGATTCGAAGGTGGATCAGAGGGTGGTGCAGGGTGAGCTGAACGGAGCGTCAGCCGATCAGGTGGGACACGCCCGCGTCGCCGTGGCTCTGGGTGCCCTGGCCCTGGGTGCAGTACTGCTTGCCGCCGCTGTTGGCGATCGGGACCTCGACCGGAACGGCCACCCCGAGCACACCGACGGCGATGTTGTGGATCTCGGGGAGGCAGACGTTCGCGTTGTCCAGGAAGTGGAAGTTCGGGCTGTTGTTCCCGACCGTGCCGGTGAAGTTGGTACCGCCGTTGCCCTCGATGGAGGCGGCGGAGCCGTCCGCGTCACCGATGGCCGAGGCGGGCGCGGCTGCGGCGGCCAGCGCGGCGACGGCCAGGCCGGCAGCGGCGAAGGACTTCTGGATCATGGGGAGATCCCTCTCTGAAATGCTTGGATTCCGTGCGTACAACGCGTAGAACGCTCAGACCCGGTCTGCAGTCACTGACGTCCAGATCAAAGAATGACGGCACGGAAGGTTACGGGGATTCTTGAAAAGAGTCCGGGAGGCGCGGCGTCGGGCGCTTTCCGGTCGCATTATTAGGCCGATCCGGTTAACCGGCGCAATCCGGGCTCCCGCTCACTCGTTGAGGCAGATTGCTTTCCGGCTGCGCCCGCGCAGCCCTTCCCCGAGTGATCCCCAGTACGGACAGCAGAACGGTGAAAAGCATGAAGTTCTCCAAGAGGGCCGGCGCGATGCTGCTGGCGGTCGGTGCGGGCATGCTCGCCTCCCAGGGACCGGCCTCCGCCGCGCCGGTCGGCCCCGACCAGGTCGGAGCCCTGGAGGACAAGCTGGCCACCCAGCAGGTCCCGGCGGACGTGCCGCTCACCCCGCTGGGCAGCCACCTCTCGGCCGGCATCCCGACCTCGCTGGTCATGCCGCCGGTGCCCGGCCGGACCACCAGCACCAGCAGCGAGCTGATCCCGGAGCGGATCGTCCCCCAGCTGAGCACCGGCAAGGTCGGCCCGAGCGCCAAGGCCGAGCTGCCGCTCCCGCTGGTCGACCAGGGCGCCGACCTCGGCGGGGTGCTGCTGGACGCCCCGGCCTCGCCGCTGCACGCCGACACCCCCGGCCTCACCCTCGGCAAGCCGCTCTCGCTCGCCCAGGACGGCGCCGGGCAGCTCGCCGACGGCCGGCTCAAGGTGGACGAGCTCGACCCGCGCCTGCTCACCGGCGCCGTGCAGGCCGTTCCCGGGGCCAACGCCAGCCTCGGCGGCGAGGACCACCGGCTCTCCGTCACCGACGAGGTGAGCGACCTGACCACGACCACCGCCGCGACCGCCACCGAGGTGGTGGGGCAGACCGGACTGGCCGACCCGGCGGCCACCACCGCGACCGCCACCGGCGTGGTCCAGCAGACCGGCCTGACCGACCTGACCCGGCTCTGACCCGGCTCTGATCCGACCCGACCCCGGCACCGCTCCGTGGCCCGGCACCGCTCCGTGGCCCGGCACCGGCCCCGGTCCGGGAGCTCGGGCACCGGCCCGGCGCCCGGTACGGCAGGAGCCCGGCACCCCGCTCGCGCGACGGGGTGCCGGGCTCCGGCGCGTCCGGGGCTCAGCCCGGCAGGACGCCGGTCAGCCCGCCGACCAGCGGCAGGTCCTTGACGCCGCCGCCCGCGCTCAGCGGGCCGGTCAGCGTGTCGGTGCCGACCGGGGCCAGGCCCTGGTCCGGCTGGACGGTCGCGCCGTTGTTGAGCACGTCGGCGGAGGAGTTCGCCCAGGGGTCCAGGCGCAGGCTCTTGATCGGCGCGACGCCGTAGCCGAGGCCGGAGGTCGTGCCGTTCAGCGCCTGGCCGATGTCGGTCCTGGCCAGCGTCGCCGGACCGGCCGGGGCCTGACCGGCCGGGGCGGTGGCGGCCTGCGCCGAACCGGCGCCGAGCAGCACCGCGGCACCGACGGCGGCGGCCAGACCGGCCCCGCTCTTCTTCGAAACCATGCGGATCACCCTTCGGAGGATCGGGGGTCCCGGACGTCCGTCCGGGGATGCCGAACTGCCCCCCGGCCGGCTGGTCGGGGGGCAGTACGGCCGGAACACGTGCCGATCGGGGATCAGCAGTCGTCCGCGGGCGGCGCCGGGTGCGCCTCGACGTTGGCGCAGCTGTTGCCGAACGCCGGGTTCAGCAGGCCGATCACGTCGATGGAGTTGCCGCACAGGTTGATCGGGATGTGCACCGGAACCTGGATCTGGTTGCCGGAGGCGACACCGGGGGAGCCGGCGGCGACGCCCTCGGCGCCCGAGCTGGCGGCGGCGGACCCGGCCGCGCCCAGCACCAGGCCGGCGGCGGCGGCGGAGAGGACGGCGGCCTTCTTCACGTTCTGCATGGGGGTTGATCTCCTCGATCACACACGGGTGGAGCGTGCCGCGCCCCGGCGCTGCGGGGCGCGGCACGGGCTCGGTGAATCAGCTGTCGCCGCTAGGACGACCGCGGGTTCAGCCGATGTTGGCGCACTTGTTGCCGAACGCCGGGTTCAGGATGCTGACGACGCCGATGCTGTTGCCGCAGACGTTCAGCGGGATGTGGATCGGCACCTGGATCTGGTTGCCGGAGAGCACACCCGGGGAGCCGGCGGCGACGCCCTCGGCGCCGGAGCTGGCGAAGGCACCGCCGGCGGCACCGAGCACCAGGCCGGTGGCGGCCAGGGAGAGCGCGGCGGCCTTCTTGAGGTTACGCATGTCATTCCTCCGATTTCTGCCCGACGGAAGGTGAATGTCGGGATCCGGGCGAGTACGAATACTCACCCGAAGGGTTCAGGGATTGCCGTGATTTTCACTCGGGTGGCGCACACCGGCGTGTTCCGCCCATGGCTCGGGCGTGGACGCGGTCGCCGTTCCAGCAGCGCCTGTCGAAACGATTCCCGCACGGCCGGGAAAGGCTTCGGAGCGAAGGCGCGACCAGGTGGAATTCCCGGTCAGGCGTTCCGGCGGGGATTGCCGGACGCCGCGTTCGGGAGGCCCGCCACGCCGATCGAGCCGCCGGTGGCCGCGGTGCCGACGACGCCGTGGGCTCGCTTGCGCATGGCCGTACTCGATTCGTGTGTGGGGGCCGGTGGATCGGGTTCCGTGAGGGAGAACGAGGCACCGCGCGCGGGGAAACGGTCCGGTCGAAGCCGATCACCCGAATGCCGACCGGAGACCCCGTTGCTCCGGACGGGTGACAGTACGAGCGCCGTCGCAACCGCTCCGGACGGGTGTCGTTCTTGATGTCGCACTCCCCGTGCATCTCTGTTGAACAGTCAGGAGGCTCGCATGAGCATCAAGAAGACCGCCGCCGTGGGCGCGGCCGTGGTGGGCATCGTGGCCGCCGGCGCCGGCTCCGCGATGGCCAGCTCCGGCGCCGAGGGCGTCGCGGCCGGTTCCCCCGGTGTCATCTCGGGCAACCAGGTCCAGATTCCGGTGCACGTGCCGGTCAACCTGTGCGGCAACACCATCAACGTCATCGGCCTGCTGAACCCTGCGTTCGGCAACCACTGCGCCAACGTGGGCTGAGACCGCACCCGGTTCGGCCGGTGCGAGCCGCCGTTCCGCGCTTCCCTCCTGGGGCGCGGAGCGGCGGCTCTTCGCGTTCCCCGAGGCGTTGCCCGAGGCGTTGCCCGAGGCGTTGCCCGTCCGGCCGTCAGCTCCCGGCGCTGTCAGAAGCCTTGTTGCGTTACTTGTCAGTACCTAGAATCCGAGTCCTGCTCACCTTTTCCGCTCCCTCTCCTGCTCCGCGCCGCTCGGCGCCCGCCCGGGCGGTCCCCACCCCCCTGCAAGGAGTCGCGTGTGATCAGGTCCCGGCTGTCGGCGGCACTCGCCACCGGCGCCCTCCTCGCCACCCTCGGCCTGGCCGGCGCCCCCGCCGCCCTCGCCGACTCGGCACCGGCCCCGGCGCCCGGCGCCGCCAAACCGGCCGCGGTCGTCGCCCTCGGCGACAGCGCCATATCCGGGGAAGGGGCCGGCACCGACACCGGCGACGGCTACTTCCCCGAGACGGACAGCCCCACCAACTACTGCCACCGGCACCCCAAGTCGGAGATCTTCGTCACCGACATCCCCGGGGTCACCCCGATCGACCTCGCCTGCTCCGGCGCCCAGACCGGCGACCTGGTCAGCGACCCCGAGCTGGCGAAGATCACCGGCCCGGGCAGCGGCGACTTCGGGGAGCCCAAGCAGGACGTCAAGCTCGCCGACACGGCGGCCAGGTACGACGTGAAGCTGGTCGTGGTGACGATCGGGGCCAACGACGACTTCGACTTCAGCGGCGTCATGATGCACTGCCTGGCGCAGTACTTCCCCGTCCCCAAGGACCAGGGCTGCCGCGACACCATCGGCAGCGACGAGATCCGCAAGCGCGCCAAGGGCGTCCAGCCCAAGGTCGTCGCGGCGCTGCAGAACATCCGGCAGACCATGCGCCGGGCCGGCTACGCCGACTCCTCGTACCAGCTGGTCTACCAGTCGTACTTCAACCCGATCACCCCGGACATCCGGCGCAACGACTACCTCGGCAAGGTCGCCGACGGCTGTCCGGCCTTCCCCGAGGACCTCGCCTGGGGCCACAACTGGGTGGTCCCGACCTTCAGCGACGCCCTGCGCGGCGCGGCCGAGCAGGTGCCCGGCGTCCGCTACCTGGACCAGCGGCGGGTCGCCTTCGGGCACGAGGTCTGCGCGGAGTGGACCAGCTCCCCGTACGAGTACAGCAACGGGGACGTCATCAACCTCTCCGAGTGGGTGCGCAACGGCTGCGACTCGCAGATCGGGATCCCCGGCCTGTGCATGAACATGGTCCGCCAGTCGTACCACCTGCGGGTGGCCGGCTACCGCGGCGAGGGCGTCTGCCTCGGCCAGTTCTACGCCCGGCCCGAGCTGGCCCAGGCGTACTGCACGCTCAACCAGCAGAACACCACGTCGATCCAGCCGCTCACCCCGGGCAAGCCCTTCGGCGACGTCCCGGAGGACGGCGCCTGGTACCAGCTGACCAACGCGGGCACCGGCAACGCCCTGGACCTCACCGGCGGCGGCAGCTACGGCGACTCCACCAACGGCCGGGCCGCGATCAGCTACCCGGCCGGCGGCGGGCTCAACCAGTCCTTCGTGCTGGAGGCCAAGGCCGGCGGCGGCTACGAGCTCGACTTCAGCGGCAACCGGGACATGTGCCTGGACGCCAACGCGGCCTCGACCGCCCCCGGCACCCGGATCCAGCAGTGGCGCTGCAACGGCGGCGGCAACCAGCACTGGGTGTTCAAGCCGGCCGGCGACGGCCGCTACAAGATCGCCGACTCCCAGGACCAGGGCAAGGTCCTGGCGGCCGGCAGCACCCTCGACGCCAAGGGCAACCCCTACGTCGAGCTGGCCACCGACACCGGAGCCGCCAACCAGCTCTGGCAGCTCACCAAGCTCGGCATCGTCTACGTCAAGAGCTGAGCCAAGGGCTGAGCCAAGAGCTGAGCCAAGGGCTGAGCCAAGAGCTGAGCCAGGGCCTGAGTCAGGGCCTGAGCCGAGGGCTGACCCCGCCCCTCACGCCGTCGCCGCCCCCAACCGGGCGGCGACGGCCGCACCCACCGGGTACGCCGTCTCGACCGGCAGCAGCCCCGGATCCCGCCCCACCCGCACCCGCTCGGCGAGCGCGGTGACGTCCGAGATCCGCCGGATCCACTCGTCCGCGTACCGCCGCACCGCCTCGCCGCGCAGCCCGACCTGGACCGCCCGGTGGTCCAGCGGCCGCAGGTGCAGATCGCGCTCCGGGTCCCACTGGACCCGCACCGGGCTCTGCCGCAGCTCCCGCTTCCAGGCCGCCTGCGAGTCGTGCACCCGGCCGGTGTAGGCGCTCAGCACCGCCCGCTCCAGCGCCCAGTCGAAGCCCTCCCGGCTGATCTCCAGGGCCAGCACCCGCTCCTGCCCGGGGCTGCGGCCCCAGTCGCTGCGGTGCATCATCCAGAGGAACGACGGCTTGATCCAGGTCATCCGGTCGCGCTTGAAGGCCTCCGGGAACCGCCCCTCGGCGGCCGCGGGCTCCGCGATCTCCGGCGGGAACGCCTGGTAGACGGTGATCGTGTCGGCGGTGTGCTCGGCCCTGATCAGGCGTGTCGCGGGGGTGCTGGGCATACGGGGAATCGTCGCGGGCGCCGCTGCCCGGGCGCCAGGGGTTTTCCACCGGGCGGGGGTCGGCGGGCCCGCCGGGGGCGTGCCGTAGGCTCTCGGGAACATCGTTGCGCCGGAGCCGCGCGGACCACGAGCGGGGCGGGGAGTACCCAGAGCAGATGAGCACGGCATCGAGCACCGAGTCGTCCAGCACCGAGCCCGGCAGCACCGAACCCGGGGCGCCCGCCGCGGCGACGACGGCGGAGCCGTCCGGGACGGGGGCGGGCCGGGCACCCGGGCGGTTCGGGGCGCTGGTGGACCGCTTCGCACCCGCGCTGGGCGCGTACGCGGTGGTCAAGGCCACCGGCCTGACCGTCTTCCTGCTGCTGCTCTCGCACACCGGGGACTACCTGAAGAAGCAGCCGGGCCGCGGCGGCGGCGCCAACCCGTGGGACGTGCTGGGCACCTGGGACGGCGTCTGGTACCAGCGGATCGCCGAGAACGGGTACGACCCGCAGCTGATCCCGCTGCGCGGCTTCCCGCTGGCCACCTACTACGAGAACTCGGCCGCCTTCTTCCCGCTCTACCCGTGGCTGATGCGGCTGGTCGGCGCGGTCACCGGGCTCGGCCCGTACGGCTCCGGGATCGTGGTCTCGGTGCTGGCCTCGCTGGTCGCCGCGGCCGGGATCTTCGCGATCGCCGAGCGGCTCGGCGGCTTCCGGGCGGGCATGACCGCCGCGGTGATCTGGGGCCTGTTCCCGGGCTCCGGCGTGGAGTGGGCGGTCTACTCGGACTCGCTGTTCGTCGCGCTGTCGGCGTGGGCCTGCTACTGCGTGATGACCCGCCGCTGGCTGACCGCCGGCCTGCTGGCACTGGTGGCGGGCCTCAACCGGCCGACCGCCGCCGCGCTGATCGCCGCCGTCTCGATCGCCGCGCTGGTCGCGCTGGTCCGCCGCACCGACGGGGTGGCCCGTCCGCTGACCGCGATGCTGATCACGCCCTGGGGCCTGATCGGCTACGTCGCCTGGGTCGGCTGGAGGATGGGGGACTGGGGCGGTTACTTCAAGCTCCAGCGCGGCGCGTGGAACCGCTACTTCGACGGCGGCGCCTCCACGCTCCGCACGTTCATGGACGTGATCACCGGGCATTGGGACTTCTGGCAGTCCAACCCCGTCCCGGACCTGATCGCGATCGCCCTGCTGATCGCCCTGCCCGGCCTGCTGGTGCTGCTCTGGCGCGCCCGGCCGCCGCTGGTGCTCTGGGTCTACACGGCGCTGACCATCGCCACCGCGCTGAGCAGCAACCAGATCTTCGGCAACATCTCGCGCTACCTGCTGCCGGCCTTCCCGCTCTGCATCGGCCTGGCGTTCGCGCTGCGCAAGGTGCGGCTGTCCTCGCTGGTCGGGCTGTTCGCGATGCCCGCGATCGCGGCGGGCTGGTACGCCGGCTATGCGCTGTTCGAGTTGGGCATCCCGTAGACCCGGCGTTGGTTGGCAACGGGATCATCCGGCAGCAGACGGGCCGTTGCTAACCTCGGACGTATGACGACGACCCCTCCCGTGCGCCAGATCCGCGACATCTCCGGCCTGCTGGACCACGCCAGCCATGTGCTGGCGACCCGGATGTCGGCCGCCTTCACCGAGCTCGGGATCACCCCCCGCGCGTACTGCGTGCTGTTCCACGCGCAGGAGGCCGAGCGCACCCAGATCCAGCTGGCCGAGCTGGCCGACCTGGACAAGACCACGATGGTGGTCACCGTCGACGAGCTGGAGAAGGCGGGCCTGGCCGAGCGCCGCCCGTCCGCGACCGACCGCCGGGCCCGGATCATCTCGGTCACCGAGGAGGGCGAGCGGGCCGTCGTGCGGGGCACCGCGATCGCCGACCGGGTGCACCGGGAGCTGCTGGAGTCGCTGCCGCAGCCCGAGCGCGAGGTCCTCGTCTCGGCCCTGACCCACCTGGTGGAGGGCCATCTCGCGGAACCGGTGGAGAGCGAACGCACCGTGCGCAGGGCCCGCCGGGCCCGGGGGTAGCCCGACCGCCCGAAGCCTGCCCTCGGAACCTGCTCCCGAGATAGATAGTCCCGAACAAAACAATCTGATAGCGTCTTACCCGGTACTCGACGAACCGGGAGAACTGCCATGACCACGCACGCGCCGGTCGCGCCCCGCACGGATTCCGCGACCTCCACCCGTTCCCGCCTGCTCGCCCTCGCGGTGCTCTGTGCCGGAATGCTGATGATCATCCTGGACGGCTCGATCGTCACCGTGGCCCTGCCGGCCATCCAGGAGGACCTCGGCTTCTCGCCGGCCGGGCTGACCTGGACGGTCAACGCCTACCTGATCGCCTTCGGCGGCCTGCTGCTGCTGGCCGGCCGGCTCGGCGACCTGATCGGCCGCAAGCGGGTGTTCGTCGCCGGGCTCGCCCTCTTCACCGCCGCCTCGCTGCTCTGCGCCGTCGCCACCAGCCCCGGGCTGCTGATCGGCGCCCGCTTCCTGCAGGGCGTCGGCGGCGCGCTCGCCTCCTCGGTCAGCCTCGGCATGATCGTCACGCTCTTCCCCGAGCCGGGCGAACGCGGCCGCGCCATCGGCGCGTTCAGCTTCGTCGGCGCGGCCGGCGCCTCGATCGGCCAGGTGCTCGGCGGGGTGCTCACCCAGGCGCTCAACTGGCACTGGATCTTCCTGATCAACCTCCCGCTCGGCCTCGCCGCCGCCCTGCTCGCCGTCCGGGTGCTGGAGTCCGAGCGCGGCCCCGGCCTGCGGGCCGGCGCCGACGCCCCCGGCGCCGCGCTGATCACCGCCGCCCTGATGCTCGGCGTCTACACCATCGTCGGCACCGGTGAGTACGGTTGGGCCTCCGCCCGCACCCTCGGCCTGGGCGCGCTCGCCGTCGCCCTGCTGGCCGCCTTCCTGTGGCACGAGGGCCGGGCCGCCCACCCGCTGCTGCCGCTGCGGATGTTCCGCTCCCGCGACGTCTCCGGCGCCAACCTCGTCCAGGTGCTGACCATCTCCGGGATGTTCGGCTTCCAGATCCTGGCCGCCCTCTACATGCAGAACGTCCTCGGCTACGGGGCCGCCGCCACCGGCCTCGCGATGCTGCCGGCCGCGGTCGCCATCGGCGCGGTGTCCCTGCTGCTCTCCGCCCGGCTGAGCGCGCGCTTCGGCGAGCGCCGCGTCCTGCTCGCCGGTCTCGCCCTGCTGGTCGTCGCGCTCGGCCTGCTGGCCCGGCTGCCCGTCGACGCCGAGTACGGCGTCCACCTGCTGCCGACCATGCTGCTCATCGGTGGTGGCGGCCTGGTGCTCTCCACCCTCGCGGTGCTCGGCATGTCGGGCGCCGGTCCGGACGACGCGGGCACCGCCTCCGGCCTCTTCAACACCACTCAGCAGGTCGGCGGCGCGCTCGGGGTCGCCGTCCTGACCACCCTCGCCGACGGCCGTACGGCCACCCTGGCCGCGGCCGGGCAGGCCGCCCCCGACGCCCTCGCGGGCGGCTTCCGGCTCGCCTTCGGGATCGCCGCCGTACTGCTCGCCGTGGCGCTGCTGGTCGCCGCCACCGTGCTCAAGCCGAAGCCCACCACGAAGAGTTGACGAATCGTCACATCACCTCACCCCGGCCCGCGTTCCGCGGTTCCGGGGTGGCGTGCTCAGGGCCAGACCAGGCAGTACAGCTGGTGGCCGGCCTCGTGCAGCCGGTTGGCGAAGTCCTGCCACTCGTGCAGCATGCTGTAGATCACGAAGGCGTCCCGCGGCCCGCGCCGGTCCGGGACGGTGGACCAGATGAAGGCGGCGGCGCCGAGTTCGGTCTCGTCGGCCTTGCGGAGCGGCTCGACGACGTTGTGGGGGAGCTGGACGACGGCGTAGTCCGGGTGCAGCACGACGAGTTCCAGCGGCGGCACCTGGTGCAGCGGGACGCCCTGGATGCCGGTGAGGACCATGGCGCTCATGGTCTCCGGTTTGATCTTGGTGGAGAGGTGGCCGGTGGGGGAGCCGCTGGTCTCCATCAGGTCGCCGAGCCGCCCCAGCGAGCCGAGTTCGCCGGCGTCCAGGCCGAGCCCGCCCGGGCCGAGGGCGGTGGGGACTCTGGCGGCGGTCGCGCGGTCGGGGGCTCCGAAGTACTTGTAGGTCACCCCCACGCGTCCCTCACCCCGCCTCTCGCCGCCGCGGCGACCACGTCCCGTACCCGCTCCCGTACCCCCGCGTGCGGCCTCGGCAGGCCGGCGGGAGCCCCCCGCGGCCTCGTCGTAGCCGTCCTGCGCCTCGGACACTCGGACCATCCTCACCGGAATTCGCCGGAATCGACAGACCCCCGCACGTCCGGCGTCCCTCCGGACGTGCTCCTTACCCGTCATGCGCCGCCGTACCCACTCGCGGGCCCTACCCACTCGTGGGCCGTACCCACTCGCGGCGCACAGCAGTCCTCTTCCACACCCCTGCACACAACGGGAGCGCTCGCGCACCCTGTGCACACAGTCTGACTGGTCCGTCCTCCGGAGCGCTCAGCGGCCCCGTCGGTACGGACTGTAGGGACAACCGTACAGACAACGGTGCCCGGATCATCGTTCCAGATGATCGGGTCCGACATGCAGAGGGCAAGGACACGATTTGAGACCATGTCTCCCGTGAGCTACCCCTACGAAGCCCCCCAGTCCCAGTCGCTGTTCGATCGCGCCTCCGTGGTGACGCCCGGCGGCGTCAACTCCCCGGTGCGCGCCTTCCGCGCGGTCGGCGGCACGCCGCGCTTCATGGTGTCCGGCACCGGCCCCTACCTCACCGACGCCGACGGCCGCGAGTACGTCGACCTGGTGTGCTCGTGGGGTCCGATGATCCTCGGCCACGCGCACCCCGCGGTGATCGACGCCGTCCAGCGGGCCGTCACCCTCGGCACCTCCTTCGGCACGCCCGGCCAGGGCGAGGTCGAGCTGGCCGAGGAGATCGTCGCCCGGGTCGCCCCGGTCGAGCAGGTCCGCCTGGTCTCCTCCGGCACCGAGGCCACCATGTCCGCGATCCGGCTGGCCCGCGGCTTCACCGGCCGGGCGAAGGTCGTGAAGTTCGCCGGCTGCTACCACGGTCATGTGGACGCCCTGCTGGCCGCCGCCGGTTCCGGCGTGGCCACCTTCGGCCTGCCGGACACCCCGGGCGTCACCGGCGCCCAGGCCGGCGACACCATCGTGCTGCCGTACAACGACCTGGCCGCCGTCGAGCGGGCCTTCGCGGCCCACCCGGGCGAGATCGCCTGCGTGATCACCGAGGCCTCGCCCGGCAACATGGGCGTCGTCCCGCCGCTGCCCGGCTTCAACGCGGGCCTGGCCAAGGCCTGCCGGGAGAACGGCGCGCTGTTCATCTCCGACGAGGTGATGACCGGCTTCCGCGTCTCCAAGGCGGGCTGGTACGGCCTGGAGGCCGCGAACGAGGGCTGGGCCCCGGACCTGCTGACCTTCGGCAAGGTCATGGGCGGCGGCTTCCCGGCCGCGGCCTTCGGCGGCCGCGCCGACGTGATGGCCCACCTGGCCCCGGCCGGCCCGGTCTACCAGGCGGGCACCCTGTCCGGGAACCCGATCGCCACCGCGGCCGGCCTGGCCCAGCTGCGCGGCTGCACCGACGAGGTGTACGCGAGGGTGGACGAGGTCGCCGCCGAGGTCTCCGGCCTGGTCTCCGAGGCGCTGGCCAAGGAGGGCGTGGCGCACCGGCTGCAGACGGCCGGGAACATGTTCTCGGTGTTCTTCACCGAGGCCGCCGTGACGAACTACGACGAGGCGAAGACCCAGGAGGCGTACCGTTTCACCGCCTTCTTCCACGCGATGCTGGCCGAGGGCGTCTACCTGCCGCCGTCCGCCTTCGAGTCCTGGTTCGTCTCGGCGGCCCACGACGAGCGGGCGATCGAGCGGATCGCCGCCGCCCTGCCCGCCGCCGCGCGCGCCGCTGCCGCCGCCACGGCCTAGTCCACCCCGAGTCCCAGGAGCAGTCGAGAAGTGAGCGCCAAAGAGATCACCGTCGTCCACGTGATGCGGCACGGCGAGGTGCACAACCCGGAGGGCGTCCTGTACGGGCGGCTGCCGGACTACCACCTGTCCGAGCTGGGCCGGCGGATGGCCGACCGGGTGGCCGAGGACCTGGCCGGCCGGGACATCACCCACGTGGTGGCCTCGCCGCTGGAGCGGGCCCAGGAGACCGCCGAGCCGATCGCCAAGGCGCACGGCCTGGACGTCGCGGCGGACGAGCGGCTGATCGAGGCGGAGAACGTCTTCGAGGGCAAGACCTTCGGGGTCGGCGACGGTTCGCTGCGCAACCCGGGGTACTGGAAGTACCTCACCAACCCGTTCAAGCCCTCCTGGGGCGAGCCGTACCTCGACCAGGTGGTGCGGATGATGGGCGCGCTCGGCGCGGCCCGGGACGCGGCGCGCGGGCACGAGGCGGTCTGTGTCAGCCACCAGCTGCCGATCTGGATCCTGCGGTCCTTCGTCGAGCGCCGCCGGCTGTGGCACGACCCGCGCAACCGGCAGTGCTCGCTGGCCTCGCTGACCAGCTTCACCTTCGAGGGCGACCGGATCGTCTCGGTCGGCTACCGCGAGCCGGCCCGCGACCTGCTGCCCGCGCACCTGGTGGGCAAGGGCCGCAAGGGCGACAAGCCGGTGGGCAAGAGCTTCGGCGCGTAGGGCCTGCCGCTGGTCCGCCGCTGGTCCGTCGCCTGTCCTCCGCACGGCCCGTAAGCGGTGTGTAAGTATGACTTCGGGTCACCTGGCGAGCGCCGGGTGACCCGAAGTCGTAGCAGGTCAGCGGGGGTGCGACGCGCAAGGCAGGACCCCCCCGAACCTGCCCGGAACTCCATGCGAAACTTTTCACATGTCTGCCATGACGCGCCCCCGTCCCCGTGTCGCCGCAGCCGCCGTCGCCACCGCCGCGGCCGCCGCGCTCGCCCTCACCGGCTGCTCCTCCTCGGGTTCGTCCGCCGGCGGCGAGGGCCAGGTCGGCTTCGTCACGGTCAAGGGCACCAACCTGTCGACGGCGGACGCCGGCAAGCGCGGGGACGCGCCGGACATCTCCGGGGAGACCCTGGAGGGGAGCCAGACCAAGCTCTCCGACTACCGGGGCAAGGTCGTCGTGCTGAACGTCTGGGGCTCCTGGTGCGGCCCGTGCCGGGCCGAGGCGAAGAGCCTGCAGGCCGTCGCGGACAAGTACAAGGACCAGGGCGTCCAGTTCCTCGGCGTCAACACCCGGGACACCGAGAAGGGCAACGCCGTCCGCTTCGAGCAGGAGCAGGGCGTCAACTACCCGAGCATCTTCGACCCGGCCGGCACCCAGCTGCTCAAGTTCCCCAAGGGCAGCCTCAACCCCCAGTCGATCCCGACCACCCTGATCGTCGACCGCGACGGCAAGCTGGCCGCCCGCGCCGTCGGCGGCACCACGCAGGACGCGCTGGAGTCGATCCTGCAGCCGGTGGTCGCGGAGCAGAAGCAGTGAGCCTGCCGCAGCAGCTCGCCGACAACACCGGCACCCTCCAGAGCGGAGCGCTGCTGGTGGCCGCGCCGATCGCGGTGGCCGCCGGCCTGGTGTCGTTCTTCTCCCCCTGCGTACTGCCGCTCGTCCCCGGCTACCTGTCGTACGTCACCGGCTTCTCCGCCGCCGACCTCGCGGACGCGCGCGGCGCGCGGCGCGGCCGGATGCTGCTCGGGGCGACGCTGTTCATCCTCGGCTTCACCGCCGTGTTCGTCTCGGGCGGGGCGCTGTTCGGCCAGTTCGGCGACACCCTCCAGGAGCACAAGCGGGTCATCTCGATGGTGCTCGGGTCGGTGACGATCGTGATGGGCCTCGCCTTCATGGGTCTCGTCCCCGGCCTGAGCATGCGTGAGGTGCGCTCCCACCGCCGTCCGGCGGTCGGCCTGCTCGGTGCCCCGCTGCTCGGCGTGGTCTTCGGCGTCGGCTGGACGCCGTGCATCGGCCCGACCCTGGCGACCGTCCAGAACCTGGCCCTGAACCAGGCCGACGCCGAGCGCGGCGCGCTGCTGATGACGTTCTACTGCCTCGGCCTCGGCGTACCGTTCATCGTGGCCGCGGTGGCCTTCCGCCGGGCGCTGGGCGCCTTCGGCTGGGTCAAGCGGCACTACCCGCTGGTGATGCGGATCGGCGGCGGCATGCTCGTCGCGGTCGGCCTGCTGCTCGTCACCGGGATCTGGGACTCCATGATGAGCCAGCTGCAGTCCTGGACCGCCGACTTCCAGATCGGAATCTGACCCGTGAGCAACACCACGACCGAGACCGAGCAGCCCCCGGCGCCGGACGACACCGCCGCCGAGCGGCTCAGCACCGCGCCGGTCGAGTCCGACGGGCCGACCGGCATAGGGGTGCTCGGCTGGGCGCGCTGGATGTGGCGTCAGCTGACCTCGATGCGGGTCGCGCTGGTCCTGCTCTTCCTGCTCTCGCTGGCCGCCATCCCCGGCTCGCTGATCCCGCAGTACCAGAACGGCCAGGGGCAGCTGAAGGTCGAGGCGTGGAAGGCGCAGCACGGCACCGTCGCGCCGGTCTACGAGAAGCTCCAGCTGTTCGACGTCTACAGCTCGGTCTGGTTCTCCGCGATCTACATCCTGCTGTTCCTCTCGCTGGCCGGCTGCATCGTCCCGCGCACCTGGCAGTTCGTCGGCGTGCTGCGCGCCCAGCCGCCGGCCGCGCCGCGCAACCTGACCCGGATGCCGGTGCACGCCGCCTGGCGCACCGCGGCGGACCCCGACGCGGTGAACGCCGCCGCCCACCGGCTGCTGCGCAAGCGCGGCTTCCGCGCGAACCTGTCCGGCGGCGCGGTGGCCGCCGAGAAGGGCTACCTGCGCGAGGTCGGCAACCTGCTCTTCCACCTGTCGCTGTTCGCGCTGCTCGGCGGTTTCGCCTGGGCCAGCCTGGCCTCGGGCACCGGCGGCAAGCTGATGGTCGAGGGCGAGGCCTACTCCAACACCATCACCCAGCTCGACGACTTCAACGGCACCCGGTTCTACGGCAACCAGGACCTCGACCCGTTCTACCTGAAGCTGGACACCTTCACCGCGAAGTTCCAGTCCAGCGGCTCCCAGATCGGCGCCGCCCGGCAGTTCACCGCGAACGTCGAGTACGCGGCCGGCAGTGACACGTCGAAGCTGAAGAAGTCCACGATCGAGGTCAACCACCCGCTGGAGATCGGCGGCAGCAAGGTCTACCTGATCGGCCACGGCTTCGCCCCGGTGGTCACCGTCCGCAACGCCAAGGGCGACGTCGTCTACAGCGGCGCCACGCCGTTCCTGCCGCAGGACGGCAACCAGACCTCCACCGGTGTCGTGAAGGTCTCCGACTACGGCCAGAAGGACGGCCAGCGGACCCAGCTCGGCTTCAGCGGCTTCTTCCTGCCGACCGCGCCGGTCAGCTTCGAGGGCACCGGTCCGGTCTCGCTGTTCCCGGACGACGCGGCGCCGGAGCTGGTGCTGAACGCCTACGCGGGCGACCTGGGCACCGACTCCGGGCTCCCGCAGAACATCTACCAGCTCAACCTGCGGAAGATGACCCAGCTGACCCAGGACGGCCAGCCCGCCAAGGCCCGGCTCAAGCCCGGCCAGGCCTGGGAGCTCCCGGACGGCTACGGCAGCGTCACCTTCGAGGGCTACAAGCGCTGGGCCAGCTTCGACGTCTCGCACCGCCCGGGCAACGTGATCGCCCTGACCGGCGGCGTGCTGGCGATCCTCGGCCTGATCGGCTCGCTGTTCATCCAGCGCCGCCGGATCTGGGTGCGGGCGGTCGCCCTCCCGGGCGGCGGCACCCAGGTGGAGCTGGCCGGGCTGGGCCGCAGCGAGTCGGCGAAGATCGCCGAGGAGCTGGCCGAACTCGCGGTGGACCTCCAGGACGACGCGCCCGCCTCCGAGGAGGAGGACGCCCCCGGTTCAGCCGAGGACGACGTGCCTTCCGCCGAGGAGGACACCCCCGCCGCCGCGGCGGAGGACACCGCGGCACCCGACGACTCCGAGGCCGAGGCCTCAGCCCCCGCAGTCCCTGCCGACCAGAACTCCAAGGAGTAGACGGTGCAACTCGCCTCGGCGGTCGACCCACAGCTGGCCGACCTCTCCAACAAGCTGATCTATTCGGCGATGGTGGTCTACACGCTCGCCATGTTCGCCCACATGATCGAGTGGACCTTCGGCAGCAAGGGCGCCGTCGCCGTCCGCTCGAAGGAACAGTCGGGCAGCCTGGGCGAGGCCGTCGCCGCGGCCGGGAAGAAGGCCGCGAAGAAGGTCACGGTCACCGTGGCCGCGGCCGGCGGCGGCACCACCACGCTCACCCGCACCGCGGTCGCGGGCGAGGGCGCGACGGTGGTCACCAGCGGGCGCGGCGCCGAGGAGGAGGACGGCCCGGGCGCGGCCGGCACCAGCGAGAAGGCCGACCTGGCCGGGCGGATCGCCGTCTCCCTCACCGTACTGGCGCTGATGCTGCACGGCGGCGGCATCATCACCCGCGGCCTGTCGGTGTCCCGCTGGCCGTGGGGCAACATGTACGAGTTCTCCTGCGCCTTCGCCTTCGCGATGGCGGCCGCGTACCTGGTGCTGCTGGCCGCGCGGAAGAAGGTCCGCTGGCTCGGCCTGCCGGTCGTCCTGGCGGTGCTGCTGACCCTGGGCATCGCCACCACGGTGCTGTACACCGACTCCGACCAGCTCGTCCCGGCGCTGCACTCGCCGTGGCTGGCGATCCACGTCTCCACCGCGATCTTCTGCGGCGGCGCGTTCTACGCCGCGTTCATCGCCACGCTGCTGTACCTGGGCAAGGACTCCTTCGAGAAGCGGGCCGCGGCGGGCCTGGCCACCGGACCGCTGGGCACCCCGGCGTCGGTCTGGCAGCGTCTGCCCGCCGCGTCGACCTTCGACAAGCTGTCGTACCGGATCAACGCGCTGGTCTTCCCGCTGTGGACGTTCACCATCATCGCGGGCGCGATCTGGGCCGAGGCGGCCTGGGGCAAGTACTGGGAGTGGGACCCGAAGGAGACCTGGTCGTTCATCACCTGGGTCGCCTACGCCTGCTACCTGCACGCCCGCGCGACGGCCGGCTGGAGGGGCCGCAAGGCCGCCTACCTGGCGCTGGCGGCCTTCGCCTGCTGGCTCTTCAACTACTACGGCGTGAACATCTTCGTCACCGGCAAGCACTCGTACGCGGGGATCTGACCGGGGCGCGACCACCCACCGGCCCGGCATTCCACAGGGGGTAGCCGGGCCGAGGTGTGACAGGGGTAGTTCGTGCCGGCCGCGTCCGCGCCGGTACGGGGAGGAACTGAGGAGGAAATCGCGCAATGGAGTGCGACGAGGTCATGCTGACCGTCCGAATCACCGCCGGAGAGCAGCTGCTGCTGCGCCGGCTCGCCCAGGGACACCGGAGCGACGTGTCCGAGGTGGTGGCGGACGCCCTGCTGGACATCATCCCCACGCTCAGCGCGCCGGGGGACGCCTACCGGCTGCTGGGCGCGCTCGCGATGCCGGCGCCGTGCGCCCTGACGGTCTGGCTGCCGACCCCGCTGGCGGACCTGCTGGTGCCCGGCGCGGCCCGGATCGCGCAGATCACCGACGTCCGGATCGAGTCGGCCAGCGCCGCCCTGGGCGCGGCGCTGCGGCTCTGGCTGGCGCAGGACCCGGTCAGGCTGGCGGCCAACCTCAGCGTGATGCACGCCGGGCGGCCGTCGTCGGCGCTGGTGGCCGCCTGACGGCCCCCGGGGCGGGGTTCAGCTCGCCAGCGGCAGCCGGGTGCTGCCGAGGCCCGGCGCGGTGGGGCGGCCGTCGAGGGCGTCCCGCCGGGCCGGCGGCACCGTGGGGCCCTCGGCGGGCCCGTCCAGCGGCCCGTCCAGGGGCTCGGTGAGCAGCCGGCACTCGGCCGCCGTCCGCCCGTCCTGGACCAGCTGGACCCGTACGGGCAGCCGGCGGCCGTCCGCGGCCGGTTCGGGGACGGCCCGGACGAAGCAGGGGCGGTCCAGCTCTATGTAGTGGTCGAAGGAGGTCACCAGCTCGACCGGGACCACCGGTTCGGGGTGGCGCAGCCGTTGGGCGGCCTGCCGGGCGGCCTCCAGCACCAGCATCCCGGGCACGTGGTCCAGCTGGTGGTCGAACAGCACCGGGTGCGCGGCGTCGGCGCGCAGCAGCCAGGTGTCCGGCCGCAGGGTCGGGCTGAGCACCACGTCGGCGGGCTGGGCGCGGCCGACGAGTTCGGGCGCGGTGGGGGCCGGCGGCCGGGGCGGGGCGACGGCGTGCCGCGCGGGGCCGCGGAGCCGGGCGTACGAGGCGGGGCACAGGACGCGCAGCTGGCCGGAGCCGCGGCCGACCGGCCGGCCGTCCCGGGTGATCTCCGCGCGGATCCGCAGCGAGACCAGCCGGCCGTGCCGCATCCGGACGTCCTCGCAGCCGACGGCGAGCATCAGCGAGGCCGGGCCCGCGGCGACGGCCAGTCCGGGCAGGCCGGGCCCGTCGAGCGCGTAGGAGAGGTCCTCCATCACGAAGTGGTGGCCGCGCGGCACCCCGAACCCGGCGTGGCCGATCAGCAGCCCGGCCTGCCGGACGGTCTCGGCCATCAGCACCGGGTCGTGGTAGCGGTCGCCGGGCAGCCGGTAGAAGCCGTGCAGCCGGGGCCACTGGGCGCCGAGCAGGAAGTCGTACGGGCCGGTGGCCTGCCAGCCGGTGAGGAAGACCTCGGAGACCGAGGCGCGGTGCACCAGGTGCCGGGAGACGGTCCGGTCGTGGAAGTCGTAGCCGGAACCGGGGCCCTGGCCGGTTCCGGGGCGGGCGTACGCGCCGTGCGGGTCCGGCTCTACGATCGATGGCATGACTGGCCCCCGCTCCCAGGGTGTCGGTCGAGCGGCCGCCATGGACGCCCGAGCAAAACATACATACCACCCGGTTTGTGTTCGGCGACTGGGGTGCCCCGGTCGCACAGCCCGGCGCGTTCACGCTACCCGCCCCGTGGGCTGGGGCAATGCCCTACGGGGTACCGCAGACCTTGGGCGGGGGGTGGTCCCCGCTGGACGGCGGGGGCGAAGCAGGCGCTAGATTAGATACCAACCATGCGGTTTCGGTCGCGGCCGTCCGCATGCGAGCGCCGCTCCTGGCAGGGGGCGGGCCGACAACAGCCGGGCGGGGCGGGAATCGCGCCCGGCCGAGTCCGGAGGGGGCCAGTGGTCAAGCAGGAACGGGCTGGGCGGACCCGGCAGGCCGTGCTGCTAGCCGCGGCGGAGACCTTCGCGCGGGTGGGCTTCGAGGCCGCCAGCCTGGTCGACATCAGCCGTCGCGCCGGCGTCAGCAAGGGCGCCCTCTACTTCCACTTCGTGTCCAAGCAGGCCCTCGCCGACGGGGTGCGCCGCGCCGCCGGGCGGGAGGTCGGCTCGGCCGCGCTGCGCGCCCTGCGCGCCGACGGACCGGCCCTCCAGGGGCTGATCGACTTCTCGCACGAGCTGGCCCGGATGCTCCGGGAGGACGTGGTGGTGCGGGCCGGCGTCCGGCTCGGCCGCCAGGGCCTGCGCCGGGGCGACGGCCAGGGCGGCCAGGGCGGCCCGCCGGGGCCGGACGCCACCTGGCGCAGCCTCACCGCGGTCGTCCACCGGCTGCTGGACCGCGCCGCCGAGGCCGGGGAGCTGTGCCCCGGGGTGGACCGGCGGGCCGCCGCCGAGCTGCTCACCGCCGTGGCGGCCGGTCAGGTGCTGCTGTCGGGCGAGGAGGCCGACCGGCCCCGGCCGGAGGCCGTGCGCCGGGTCTGGGCGGCCGCGCTGCCGGCCCTGGTGGCGGCCGAGGACCGGGCCGGCTACCGGGTCTGATCCGGGCCCGCTGTGGGCCCGCCGTGCGCCTGCTGCGGGCCTGTTGCGGGCCCGCGGTGGGGCTCGCGGCGGGCGCCCGCCGTCCGGGCCTCAGGCCCGCTCGGCCACGCTCAGCCGGGCGAGCGCGTGCGGCTGGACCAGGCCGGGCAGCAGCAGCGTCCACAGGTCGGCCATCCGCTGGATCAGGTCCTGCCGGTCGGCCAGCACCTGGGAGCTCAGCTGGATCCCCGTGACGGCCCCGGTGATCACCCCGGAGGCCGCGACCAGGTCGACCCCCGGGTGGAGGTCCCCGGCGTCCCTGGCGTGCTCCAGCAGCTCCCGGACCAGGTCCATCCAGCCCTGGTAGGCCGCGATCTGCGGCTGGGTGAAGCTGCCGTGCTCGATCGTCAGCCGGATGCTGCCGCGCACCAGCGGGTCGTCCTGGAGCGCGCGGGCGAAGGCGTACCCGAGGTCGATCAGGTTCTGCACCGAGCTGTCCGAGGACGGGTGCCAGCCGGCGATCCAGGCGCCCTGCCCCTCGATGACGGCGAGCGCCAGGTCCTCCTTGGAGCGGAAGTGGAAGTACAGCGCGCCCTTGGTGACGCCGGCGCGGTCCAGGATCTCGGACATCGTGGCGGCGGCGTAGCCCCGCTCGTCGAACACCTCGGCCGCCGCGAGGAGTACCGCCTGGCGGGTCGCCAGCGCGCGGGCCTGCCTGGCCATCGCAGCCTCCCTGGGAAAGTTCTGGTACCTCGGCAGCGGCCGATCCTATGGGGGCCGACGGGGCGTCGGAGGCATACCGTCCAGTAGGCATCCTACCGAGCCGCCCGCCGGCCGGTCCGGCGCACGGGCGGTCGGCCACCGGCCGGACGGGCGCGAAGGGTGCGTCCGCTGCCGGGGAACGGCCGACGGCCGGCCACCCGTGCGGGGTGACCGGCCGTCGGCGGAAGCCGCGGTGCGTCAGGCGGCCTGCTGCCAGCTGACCGGCGAGTAGTAGGCCGGGCGGCGCTCCAGGCGCTGCCAGTTGGCGATCGGCTCGACCTGCGCGGTGGCGGCGGCGTGCTGCGCGGCGGCGGCGCGCGCCATCAGGACGGCGGTCAGGGCGGCGAGTTCCTCGTCGGTGAGGGTGCCGCGGACGATGCGGACGAGCGGTTCGGCGGAAGCGGTCATGTTCTGGTTTCTCCCCCGGTGGCTGTGGTCTGAGGTGGCTCGGTACGGCCTGCTGCGGTGCGCACCGCGCCCACTACATCGGCGGGTTGCCGTGCTTGCGGCTGGGCAGGTCGGCGTGCTTGGTGCGGAGCATCGCCAGTGCGGAGGCGATCACCCGGCGGGTCTCGGCCGGGTCGATGACGTCGTCCACGAGGCCGCGCTCGGCCGCGTAGTACGGGTGCATCAGCTCGCTCTTGTATTCCTTGATCTTCTGGGCCCGCATGGCTTCCGGGTCCTCGGCAGCGTTGATCTCGCGCCGGAAGATGACGTTGGCCGCCCCCTCGGCGCCCATGACGGCGATCTCGTTGGTCGGCCAGGCGTAGGAGAGGTCGGCGCCGATGGAGCGGGAGTCCATCACGATGTAGGCGCCGCCGTAGGCCTTGCGCAGGATCAGCGAGATGCGCGGCACGGTGGCGTTGCAGTACGCGTACAGCAGCTTGGCGCCGTGGCGGATGATGCCGCCGTGCTCCTGGTCGACGCCGGGCAGGAAGCCGGGGACGTCGAGCAGGGTGACCAGCGGGATGTTGAAGGCGTCGCACATCTGCACGAAGCGGGCGGCCTTCTCGCTGGCGTTGATGTCCAGCACGCCGGCCAGCGACTGCGGCTGGTTGGCGATGATGCCGGTGACGTGGCCGTCGATCCGGGCCAGCACGCACAGCACGTTGGTGGCCCAGCGCTCGTGGACCTCCAGGTACTCGCCGTGGTCGACGATCTCCTCGATCACCTTGCGCATGTCGTACGGGCGGTTGCCGTCGGCGGGCACCAGGTCCAGCAGGCTGTCGTTGCTCCGCTCGACCGGGTCCTCGCTCATCACGGGCGGGGGCATCTCGCGGTTGTTCTGCGGCAGCAGCGAGAGGAGGTAGCGGACCTCCTCGATGCAGGACTGCTCGTCGTCGTAGATGAAGTGGGCCACGCCGGAGACGCCGGCGTGCACGTCCGCGCCGCCGAGGCCGTTCTGGGTGATCTTCTCGCCGGTCACCGCCTGGACCACGTCCGGGCCGGTGATGAACATCTGCGAGGTCTCGCGGACCATGAAGACGAAGTCGGTCAGCGCGGGGGAGTACGCGGCGCCGCCGGCGCACGGGCCGAGCATCACCGAGATCTGCGGGATGACGCCGGAGGCCTTGGTGTTGCGCTGGAAGATGCCGCCGTAGCCGGCGAGGGCGGTGACGCCCTCCTGGATGCGGGCGCCGGCGCCGTCGTTCAGCGAGACCAGCGGCGCGCCGGCCGCGATGGCCATGTCCATGATCTTGTGGATCTTCTGCGCGTGGGCCTCGCCCAGCGCGCCGCCGAAGATCCGGAAGTCGTGCGCGTAGGTGAAGACGGTGCGGCCGTGGACCGTGCCCCAGCCGACCACGACGCCGTCGGTGTGCGGCTTCTTGGCCTCCAGGCCGAAGCCCTGGGCGCGGTGCCGGCGCAGCGGCTCGACCTCGTGGAAGGAGCCCTCGTCCAGCAGCAGCTCGATGCGCTCGCGCGCGGTCAGCTTGCCCTTGGCGTGCTGGGCCTCGGTGGCCTTCTCACTGGGGCCGCGGAGGACCTTCTCGCGCAGCTCGTGCAGCTCGGCGACCCGCCCGCGGGCGTCGGCCGGGACCTCGGGGACCTCGCCGTCGACCGGCGCCTCATGCACAACCGTCATCTCGAACCACTCCAAGGGTGAGGGAACTGTCCGACAGCCAACGTCTGCTGTGCCCCCGGCCGCGAATCACTTTCTTCACTTATGACTGTACGAGGGGCCGTGCGCTGGTTTCGGCGTCGATTCCGTACAAGGTCGGGTTCGTTTAGCTGTCAGGCCTGCACAGAAGCGGTCGGGTCGGAGCCGGGGCACTCAGTGTTCGTTCGATTACCGGGGGTTGTCGGGCAGATGATGGTCCGATGATCTGAGCCTGAAGAAAAGCGCAGGTCAGGGCCTTCCCTCAGTAATGTAGGGCGGCCGTCTGGGGTGCCGCTCAAGGTCCGCTCAAGCCGGGGGCCCGGACGGCGGCCATCCGTGTGAGACGGCCTCCAGTCGTAGGGAAGCGCCAAAAAGGCCGTGGCCCACCCCAGGACGCTCGGGTGGGCCGTTGGAGGGAGGCGCGAACCCCCGGTGATCAGGGCTTCCGGCCGTCCTCCGGCTCGTCCCGGTCGCGCAGCTCGCGCTCCCGGCGGCGCAGATCGGCCTCCCACTGCTCCAGCATCGACTCGTGGTCCTTGTCGTTCTTCTTCAACGAGGCGAGGAACTCGGGGTCGTCGTCCGGTGCGAGCGGCCGCCCGCCGCGCCCGGCCGGGCGCCCCGGACCGTCGGCCGCCGGGCGACCCGGGTGGCCGTCGGCGGCCGCGACCCGCAGGAAGCCGCGCTGCCGGCCGGCGATCAGCCAGGCGATCGGGCCCAGCGGCGGGAAGAGCAGCACGATCAGCACCCAGACCACCTTCGGCAGGTGCTTCACCTCGTCCTCGGGCGTGGTCAGACAGTCGACGAACGCCCAGACCCAGAGCGCGAGCGGAAGGACGATGGTCAGCAGAATCCGCAACATGGCTGCGATCTCCCCCCAACGGGCGGCAGTGGCGGGCGCCTTCCCGGGCCCTTGACGCAAGCCAGGCTATCTGGTGGCGGATACTGACAGGCATGGCATACGACGATCTCCGCTCGTTTCTCCGGGCCCTCGACCGCGAAGGCGACCTCAAGCGCATCAAGGCGGAGGTGGATCCCCACCTGGAGATCGGCGAGATCGTCGACCGGGTGCAGAAGGCCAAGGGCCCGGCGCTGCTCTTCGAGAACGTCAAGGGCTCGTCGATGCCGCTCGCGATGAACGTCTTCGGCACCGAGCGGCGGCTGGCCAAGGCGCTCGGCCTCAAGGGCCCGGACGACATCGCGGAGAAGATCGCCGGCCTGCTCAAGCCGGAGCTGCCGCAGGGCTTCACCGGCTTCCGCGACGCCTTCGGCAAGCTCGCCTCGATGGCGCACGTCCCGCCGCGGCACGTGAAGTCCGGCGACGCCCCGGTGCAGGAGGTGGTGCTCACCGGCGACGACGTCGACCTGGACGAGCTGCCCGCCCTCTTCACCTGGCCGATGGACGGCGGCTCCTTCTTCAACCTGGGCCTCACCCACACCAAGGACCCGGACACCGGCGTCCGCAACCTCGGCCTCTACCGGCTCCAGCGGCACGACCGCCGCACCATCGGCATGCACTGGCAGATCCACAAGGACAGCCGCAACCACTACGCGGTGGCCGAGCGCCGCGGCGAGCGCCTCCCGGTCGCGATCGCCTTCGGCTGCCCGCCGGCCGTCACCTACGCGGCCACCGCGCCGCTGCCGGGCGACATCGACGAGTACCTCTTCGCCGGCTTCGTCGCGGGGGAGCGGGTGCGGATGGTCGACTGCAAGACCGTGCCGCTGCAGGTCCCGGCCGACGCCGAGGTGGTCCTGGAGGGCTGGCTGGAGCCCGGCGAGATGCTGCCCGAGGGCCCGTTCGGCGACCACACCGGCTTCTACACCCCGCAGGAGCCGTTCCCGGCGCTGAAGATCGACTGCGTGACGATGCGCCGCCGCCCGATCCTGCAGTCCATCGTGGTCGGCCGCCCGCCGACGGAGGACGGCCCGCTGGGCAAGTTCACCGAGCGCTTCTTCCTGCCGCTGCTGAAGATCATCATCCCGGACATCGTCGACTACGACCTGCCCGAGGCCGGCGGCTTCCACAACTGCGTGATCGTCTCGATCGACAAGAAGTACCCCAAGCACGCCCAGAAGACGATGCACGCGATCTGGGGCGCGCACATGATGTCGCTGACCAAGCTGATCATCGTGGTGGACTCCGACTGCGACGTGCACGACTACCAGGAAGTCGCCTGGCGGGCCTTCGGCAACGTCGACTACAGCCGCGACCTCACCGTGGTCGAGGGCCCGGTCGACCACCTCGACCACGCCTCGTACCAGCAGTTCTGGGGCGGCAAGGCCGGCATCGACGCGACCCGCAAGCTGCCCGAGGAGGGCTACACCCGGGACGGCGGCTGGCCCGAGATGGTCTCCTCGGACCCGGCCACCGCCGCACTGGTCTCGCGCCGCTGGAAGGAGTACGGGCTCTGATGAGTACGGCTGCCGTCGAAACCCCGGGACGCACCAAGGCGTTCCTGCGTCTGGTGATGATCGAGCACTCGGTCTTCGCCCTCCCCTTCGCGTACATCGCCGCGCTGACGGCCATGTTCCTGGCCGACAAGCGGGTGCACTGGGGCCAGTTGTTCGTCGTCACGGTCTGCATGGTCGGCCTGCGGACCTTCGCGATGGCCGCCAACCGGATCATCGACCGCGAGATCGACGCCCGGAACCCGCGCACGGCCTCGCGCGAACTCGTCACCGGCGCGGTGTCGTTGAAGACCGCGTACGTCGGCTCGGCGGTCGCGCTGGTGGTGTTCCTCGGCGCGGCGGCGATGCTCAACCCGCTCTGCCTGGCGCTCGCCCCGGTGGCCGTGGTGCCGATGGTCGTCTACCCGTACGGCAAGCGCTTCACCGACTTCCCGCAGGCGATCCTGGGGCTCGCGCAGGCGATGGGCCCGGTGGGCGCCTGGCTCGCCGTCACGGGCAGCTGGTCCTGGGACGCGGTCGTGCTGGGCGTCGCGGTCGGCATCTGGATCGGCGGTTTCGACCTCATCTACGCCTGCCAGGACGTCGAGTCCGACCGGCACGGCAAGGTGCGCTCGGTGCCGGCCCGCTTCGGCATCCCGGCGGCCATCCGGGGCGCCCGGGTGTGCCACGTCCTCACCACCCTCCTGCTGGGCTGGTTCGCGCTCCTGACGGACGCCGGAGCGGCGTTCTGGGTCGGCCTGGTGGTCGTCGCGGGCGCCTTCGTGTACGAGCACACCATCGTGAAGCCGAACGACCTGTCGAAGCTCAACCGGGCGTTCTTCCAGACGAACGGGTTCGTGGGCATCTCGCTGTTCGTCTTCGCGCTGCTGGACCTGATCATCCGCGGCCTCGGGATCTGACCCGGGCCCGCTCCCCGTTCCCGGCGGGCCGCGCCGTCACCGGAACAGCGCGGCGTGGTCGGCGGCCCAGACGCGGAAGCTGCGGGCCGGCCGGCCGGTGACGTCCGGGACGGTCGTGGTGGGCGGCTGCGGCTCGGCGATCCGGGCGTGGACGAAGGCCAGCGCGCCGTCGGCGGTCGCCGGGGGCCGGCCGGCGGCGAGCATCCGCTGCCGGGCGGCCTCGCGGGGGACCTCCTCCCAGGCCACCGGGCGGCCGGCGGCCTCGCCGATGATCCGTACCTGCTCGGCCTGGGTCGGCGACTCCGGGCCGGTCAGCACGTAGCGGGCGCCGTCGTGGCCGTCCTCCACCAGGGCCCGGACGGCGACCGCCGCCACGTCCCGCTCGTCCACCGGGTTCAGCTCGGCCGCGCCGCCGTAGCCCCGGACGGTGCCCCCGGCGCGGATCTCCTCCGCCCACTGCAGCGCGGCGGCGAACCCGTACGTGCGCAGCACCGTGTGCCGCACGCCGCTGCGGACCAGCAGCGCCTCGACCTCGCCGTCCGGCTGCTCGGGAACGTCCCGGACGGCCGCCGAGGAGAGGAAGACCACCCGCCCGACCTCCCGGGCCAGCACGCCGACCGCGTCCGCCGCGGCCTCCGTCCCCGGGTGCGGCCAGCCCAGCAGCACCGCGCCGACGCCCTGGGCGGCCGCCTCCAGGGACGCCGGGTCGAGCAGGTCGCGGTTCGCCAGCGTCCGCACCCGTATCCCGGAGGCCGCGAGCTGCAGCCCGACGTGCCGTCCGACCGTTCCGGAGACGCCGACGACCAGCACGGGCGACGCGTCATCAACTCGCTTTTCTGTCATGCCTAGAACGTAGGCGACAAGCATGAGACGCCCAATGCGCACGGGTCTAGGGTCCATGCGCCAGCGTCTACCCCGGTGCCCGTCACCGGGAGCCGCACGGGAAGCCGGCCCGGCCGACCTCCCGCGCGGCTCCCGGGGATCCGGGGTCAGTTGTGCAGGAACCCCTCCAGGGCGGTGGCCAGGGCGACCGGCGCCTCGTACATCGGGTAGTGGCCGCTGCCGCCGAGCTCCTCCAGCTCCGCGTTCGGGTAGTGGGTGAGCCAGGTGCCGCGCATGACGTCGGCGGTGAGGGCGAGGTCGTGCTCGCCGACGATGACCTTGACCGGCACCGGGTTGCCGCTGATCCGCCGCTCCAGGTCGGCCGTCGCCCAGTCCCGGACGTAGCCGCCGAAGGCCTCGGCGGTGGACAGCCGCAGGGACTGGTCGACCATCCGGTCCAGCCAGACCCGGCCGGCCCGCTGCCCGGTGACCAGGTCGAGGATCGCGAAGCGCTTCTCCCGGTCCCCGGCGGCGCCGTAGAACAGGGCCTCGCCGGCCTCGTCCAGCGGGTAGGCCCCGGCGGGCACCGGGGCCAGGCCGACCAGCTTGCGCACCCGCAGCGGCGCCTCGGCGAGCACCTGCTGGGCCGCCTTGCCGCCCATCGAGTGGCCGACCACCGAGAAGCGGTCCCAGCCGAGCTGGTCGGCCAGGGCGAGCGCGTCGGAGGCGATCTCGGCGAGCGTGTAGTCGCCGGTGACGTCCTTGCGCTCGCCGTAGCCGCGGTAGTCGAGGAAGGCGTAGCTGAAGGCGCCGCCGTCCAGGTAGTCGAGGAACGGGCCCCAGCCCGCGCTGGTGCCGAACCAGTCGTGCAGGACCAGGACGTGGTGGTCGCCGGTGCCGGTCAAGCGGTGAGGGATCGTCATGCCCTCCGTCGTTCCCCGCGACCGGCCCGCCCGAACGGCCGGTTCGCGAGAGGTGTGCGCGCTCGGTGCGGCCCACCTGTGCGACGCGGGCCGGTGGAGCGTCTTCGCCGACCCGGCCGGGCATCCGCTCCTCCTTATCGGCCCGCCGCGTACGGCAAGTTGACGGGTCGTCAGTCGAGGGCGAGGCGGTCGCCGATCCGGAGCCGGCCCGGGGCGGCGACCTCCGCGAGCGCGTCCAGCCGGCCGTCGTGGGCGTGCACGACGGCCTTGAGGATCTCGGGTGCGTGCGGCAGTCCCGGCTGCGGGGCGCCGCTCATCGCGCAGCGCTCGCTGGAGGTGGCGAAGGCGAGCCGGGCGCTGTCCGGGGCCTCGCCGCGGGCCTGGCGGCCGAGCCAGGCGTCCTCGACGAACGGCGGGGTGCCGGGCGGGGTGCGCAGCACGATGTTGGGCCGGAACCGGCGCTCGTCGACGACGGCGAACGGGACGGCCTCGCGGACCCAGTCCAGGGTCGCGGTGGAGAGCACGCTGACCGGCAGCCGGTCGAAGTGCGAGACGGCGTCCTCGCGGGCCAGTTCGACGTCCTCGCGCTGGAGGTAGGCGCGCAGGAAGGCGGCCGGCCGCTCGACCGGGCGGCCGAGCGGGTCGAACAGCTCGGGACCGTCGATCCGGTGGCCGAGGCGGGCGGAGAGGCGGAGCAGGCCGTCCATCCGGCGGAAGCGCCGGGTGTTCTTGCCGGAACCGAGTCTTCCGGCCGCGTCGCGGACGGCGTAGAGGCGGTCGCCGGCCAGGCCGCGCCCGTCCACCTCGACGGAGTCGAGCCGCTCGCCGCCGGTGGACTTCACGGGGTAGCGCCAGAGTCGCTCGATCACTCCGATGATCTCAGCCATGGGCGGACAGCGTACTGGCGCCACCGGGGGATGGTCTAGACCAAGTGCGGTGCCGGCGGGGGCCGTCGGCGCGGTTCAGCCCAGCCGGGCCACCGCCCGTACGGGGGCGCCGTCCGCCGCGACCAGCCGCAGCGGGAACAGCGAGACCTCCACCGGGCGGCCGGCCTCCTGCGCCGCCAGCAGCACCCGCAGGTCGGTCAGGTTCTCGGCGATCACCCCGCCGCCCGGCGCCCCCAGCAGCACCCGGTGCGCGGCGAGCGAGGGCTCCTCGGCGGTGCCCTGGTCGTGCTCGTCGGTGAGATCGGCGAGCAGGGCGGCCACCGCCGGGTCGCCCGGGCCCGGGTCGGGGGTCGGATCGACGCTGAGCGCGTCCACCCCGACCGTCCGCACCCCGGCGGCCACGATCGCCTCGGCGGCCTCCGGGGTCAGGCTGGGGTGGGCGAGGTAGGCGTCGGTGCCCCAGTGCCTGGCCCAGCCGGTGGCCAGCAGCAGGACGGTGCCCTCGCCGGTGTCCGCGACCCGCTCCAGCGCGGGCGCCAGCAGGTCGGGGGTGACGGCCGCCCTGGGCTCCAGCCCGCGCAGGTCGGCGAGCACGGCCGGCCCGGTGAACCGCTCCAGCGGCAGCCCGTCCAGGGTCGGCCAGGTGACGTCCACGTGGTACGGCGCGTCCACGTGCGTCCCGGACTGCGAGCCGAGGTGCAGGGCCAGCACGTTCACCCCGGCGGTGGCGGTGGTGAGCGCGGGCTCCAGCAGGACGGCCGGATCGCCGGGGTAGACCGGCATCGCGGTGGTCACCTGATGGGTGAGGTCGACGAGGGTCGCTGCCATGCCCCCATCCTTCCAGGGGTGACCGCGGATGCGGCTCCGCCGGGGGAAGCCGGATAGAAATGCCCCATGGGAACAGCGAAGCGTCAGCCGTGGGTGGTCGGGGTCTCGGGCGCGTCGGGGACGCCGTACGCGGCCTCGGTGATCCGGGGGCTGCTGGCCGCCGGTGAGGCGGTGGACCTGATCGTCAGCCGGGCCGCCCGGCTCACCATCCTGGACGAGACCGGGATCTCCTTCCGGGACGCCCACTGGCGCGCCGACCTGGCTGCCTGGCTGGGCTTCGAGGCCTCCGGGGACACCGAGGACACCGAGGCCTCCGGGGGCGCCCTGGGCGACGTCCGCTACTGGCCCGCCGGGGACTTCGCGGCCGGCCCGTCCAGCGGCTCCTACCCGGCCAAGGGCATGCTGGTGGTGCCCGCGACCACCGGCGCGGTGGCCGGGATCGCGCTCGGCCTGAGCAAGGACCTGCTGCAGCGGGTGGCCAGTGTCACCCTGAAAGAGCGCCGCCCCCTGGTCGTGTGCGTGCGTGAGACGCCACTCAACGGGGTGACGTTGAAGCACCTGGTGGAACTCGACGCGCAGGGCGCGGTGGTCCTGCCCGCTTCGCCCGGTTTCTACGCCGGCGGCTCCACCGTGCGCGAACTCGTGGATTTCGTTGCCGGACGGGTGCTGGACGCCGTCGACGTGCCGCATTCCCTGTACCTGCGCTGGGAGGGGGAGTTGGGGGCCGCCGCCCGCCGGACCGACGCGAATGCGGCCGTACCACCTGAGGGGGAGTAAGGAGGCCGGGGGCGGGAGAGTATCTTCTCTGCGATATCCGGGTCGGTCGGCGCACGGCGCCTTTGAATCCGGATAATGATCTGTGGGTCTGGAGAGGTTCGGAAGGACGCGGACGGTATATGGACACGGTGGACAGACAGCTCATCCAGGCGCTCCGGGAGAACGGCCGTGCGTCCTACGCCGAGCTGGGCCGGTTGGTCGGACTCTCCGGCCCGAGCGTCACGGACCGCATCAACCGCCTGGAGCAGGCCGGGGTCATCACGGGCTACCGCGCGACGGTCAACCCGGCCTCGCTCGGCTTCGGCGTCACGGCCCTGATCGGCCTCCAGCTGACGGACGCGGCCGACCACGAGGACGTCGCGTTCCGGCTGAAGGACCTCAACGAGGTCGAGGACTGCTGGTTCATCGCCGGCGACGACTCGTACATGCTCAAGGTCCGGGTGGCCGACGTGGCCGGCCTGGAGTCGGTGGTGAAGAGGATCTCGGGCACCAAGGGCGTAGCCCGGACCCGCACCACCGTCGTACTCTCCACGAAGTGGGAGAACCGGGTGAGCGAACTGCCTCCTGAAGGGGAATGACGCATGGCACTGGTCGGCCTGGAGGAACTGAACGCCGCTCGGCAGCGGATCGCGGGGGTCGCCGTGCGCACCCCGCTGGTCCCCGCGCCCTGGGCGGCCGACGGGGACCGGCGGCTCTGGCTGAAGCCCGAGAACCTCCAGCCGACCGGGGCCTTCAAGACCCGCGGCGCCTACAACCGGCTGGCCGCGCTCACCGCGGACGAACGGGCCCGCGGCGTGGTCGCCCAGTCCAGCGGCAACCACGCCCAGGCGGTGGCGTACGCGGCGGAGCTGCTCGGCATCAAGGCCGTCATCGTGATGCCGGACACCTCGCCGCGGGTCAAGGTCGAGAACACCCGGGCGTTCGGCGCCGAGGTGATCCTGGTCGGCCCGGACGAGCGGGACACCGTGCCCGGCGAGCTCGCCGAGAAGCACGGCTACGTCTGGGTGCCGCCGTACGACGACCCGTTCATCATCGCGGGCCAGGGCACGGTGGGCCTGGAGATCGCCGAGGACGCCCCGGCCGGGCTGGACACCGTCCTGGTGCCGGTCAGCGGCGGCGGGCTGATCGGCGGCACGGCCGCCGCGCTCAAGCTCACCCGCCCCGGCATCCGGGTGATCGGCGTCGAGCCCGAGCTGGCCGCCGACGCCCGGGACAGTCTGCGGGCCGGCCGCCGGCTCGCCTGGCCGGTCGCCGACACCTACCGCACCATCGCGGACGGCCTGCGCACCCCGTCCGTCGGCGTGCTGCCGTACGAGCACATCACCGCCTACGTGGACGACATCGTCACCGTCACCGAGGACGAGATCCGCGCCACCGTCGCCCTGCTGGCCCGCCGCGGCCGGCTGGTCGCCGAGCCCTCCGGGGCGGTCGCCCCGGCCGCCTACTTCCACCGCGCCGCCGAAACCGGGGGCCAGGAGGTGGCGGCCGTGGTCAGCGGCGGGAACATCGAACCCACACTGCTCGCGGAGCTGCTGACCACATAGGCGTACGCTCGTTCCGGCAAGGAATCGAATGTCGGAGGAGGCGGGGCACCGCATGGACGCAGGACTCAAGCGCGAGCTGGAGGCGAAGGTCTACGCGGGTGAGCGGCTGACCCGCGAGGACGGGATCGCGCTCTACGAGAGCGACGACCTGGCCTGGCTGGGCGGACTGGCCCACCACGTGCGGACCAGGAAGAACGGCGACGTCGTCCACTTCAACGTCAACCGTCACCTCAACATGACCAACGTGTGCAACGCGTCCTGCGCGTACTGCTCGTTCCAGCGCAAGCCGGGCGAGAAGGACGCCTACACGATGCGCATCGAGGAGGCCGTCCGTCTCGCCAAGGCGATGGAGGTCGACTCCCTCACCGAGCTGCACATCGTCAACGGTCTGCACCCGACCCTGCCGTGGCGCTACTACCCGCGCTCGCTGCGGGAGCTCAAGGCGGCGCTGCCGAACGTCTCGCTGAAGGCCTTCACCGCCACCGAGATCCACTGGTTCGAGAAGATCAGCGGGCTGCCCGCCGACGAGATCCTGGACGAGCTGATCGACGCCGGCCTGGAGTCGCTGACCGGCGGTGGCGCGGAGATCTTCGACTGGGAGGTCCGCCAGCACATCGTCGACCACGACACCCACTGGGAGGACTGGTCGCGGATCCACCGCCTCGCGCACGCCAAGGGCCTCAAGACGCCCGCCACCATGCTGTACGGCCACATCGAGGAGCCCCGCCACCGGGTGGACCACGTGCTGCGGCTGCGCGAGCTGCAGGACGAGACCGGCGGCTTCCAGGTCTTCATCCCGCTGCGCTACCAGCACGACTTCCACGACTCCAAGGACGGCGTCGTGCGCAACAAGCTGATGGCCCGCACGGAGATGGCCACCGGCGCCGAGGCGCTGAAGACCTTCGCGGTCTCCCGGCTGCTCTTCGACAACGTCCCGCACGTCAAGGTCTTCTGGGTGATGCACGGCGTCACCACCGCGCAGCTGGCGCTCAGCCACGGCGCGGACGACATGGACGGCTCGGTGGTCGAGTACAAGATCACCCACGACGCGGACAACTTCGGCACCCCGAACAAGCTCGGCCGCGACGACCTGCTCGGCCTGATCCGCGACGCCGGCTTCCGCCCGGTCGAGCGCAACACCCGCTACGAGATCATCCGCGAGTACGAGGGCCCGGACCCGATGCGCCGCGAGTCCCCGCAGGCCATGCGCCTCTGACCGAGGCTCCGGCCAGCGCACTTCCCCGCCGCCCGGGCCGCTCTCCGGCCCGGGCGGCGGTTGCCTTCACGGCCTCCGCACGTGACCCGGGTTTACCAACGGGTACGGCGTTTGGCAGGATCGACGGCATGTCCGGTTCTCATCGCGCCACCGAGTACCCGCCGTACGAGCCGACGCGGGAGCCGGTGTACGGGGTGCCGCAGCAGTCTCCCGGGGCGCCGTACGGCACGTACGAGCCGTACCCTCAGCCGGCCGGGCAGGCGTACGCGCAGCCGGCCGGGCAGGAGTACGACCAGGGCGTGTACCAGTCGTACGAGCCGTACGGGCAGGGCTACGAACAGGGCTACGGGCAGCCCCACGAGCAGTCCTACGAGCAGTCGTACGGTCAGCCGCACGGGTCGTCGTACGAGCAGGCCCCGGCCGGGCCGGCGTACCAGCAGCCGGCCGGGCAGTCGTACGAGCAGGCCCCTGACGGGTACTTCGAGGTGTACGACCAGCCGTTCGGGGCGTACGAGGCCGTGCCGGAGCCCGTCGGCCAGGAGCCGGCGCCCGAGCCGCTCGACCCCGAGGTGTTCGCCCCCGAGCCGCTCGCCCCCGTGGTGCCCCTCGCCGCCCCCGTCGAGGGCGGCCGGGCCGCCGCCCGGGGCCGGCGGCGCAAGGTGAAGCAGAAACGTCACGGCAAGGCCGTGATGGCCGGAACCGCCCTGCTGGTCGCGGCCACCGCCGGCTGGTACGCCGTCGGCCAGGACGGCGCCAAGCCCGGGCTCACCGCCGCCGACGGCCCCGGCCCGGAAGGCGTCAGCAAGCCCGACCAGCCCGCCCCGGCCCCCGCCGCCGTCCAGGCCGCCGCCGACCGGCAGGCCGCGCCCCAGGCCGCCGCCCGCGGCGAGGCCCGCCCGGACGCCTCGGTGGCCGCGATACCCGGCCTCGGCGCCGCCTTCACCGCCAAGATCCCCACCGAGACCACCCAGGTCGTGGTCGCCTCCGGCGCGGACAAGAACACCGACAAGAACACCGTCGTGCTCTGGACCCGCACCCCCGAGGGCCGCTGGCTGGCCGGCGAGACCTGGCAGGGCCACAACGGCAAGAACGGCTGGACCGCCGACCACAACGAGGGCGACCTGCGCAGCCCGATCGGCGTCTTCAGCCTCACCGACGCGGGCGGCCGCAAGGCCGACCCCGGCAGCAAGCTCCCGTACGACAAGGACCCGAGCTTCGTGGTCTCCGGCACCGGCTTCTTCGGCGACCAGCTGGCCGGCTCCTTCGACTACGTGGTCGCGATCAACTACAACCGGGTCGCCGGGAACTCCCCGCTCGACGCGCGCCGCCCGATGGGCTCCAAGAAGGGCGGCGGCATCTGGCTCCACGTGGACCACGACGGCCCCACCCACGGCTGCGTGTCGATCCCCGAGGACAAGATGGCCCAGCTGATCCGTACCCTGGACCCGGCGGCCCACCCCGTCATCGTGATGGGCGACACGGCCACCCTCGCCGCCTGACCCGGGAACGACCCGGGCCCCCCAAGGCCCCTTGTCGACCCCCTACAGATCATGAGCACGGATCCTGTCGCCGGTCGTGCCCGGCTGACCAGCGGGTAACCCGGTTCCATGGCAACATGAGCGGTTCGCGCATTGTGGCACTCGGGCACTACCAGCCCCCCAAGGTCCTCAGCAACGACGACCTGGCGGCGCTCGTCGACACCGACGACGAGTGGATCCGTACCCGGGTGGGCATCCGGACCCGGCACATCGCCGAGGGCGAGACCCTCGTCGACCTCGCGGCCGAGGCCGCGCAGAAGGCGCTCGCCAACAGCGGCCGGACGGCGGAGGAGATCGACCTCGTCGTGGTCGCCACCTGCACCGCGATCGAGCGCAGCCCCAACACGGCCGCCGCCGTGGCCGCCCGGCTCGGCGTGCGCTCGCCCGCCGCGTACGACATCAACACGGTCTGCTCCGGCTTCTCGTACGCCCTGGCCACCGCCGACCACGCGATCCGGGCCGGCGCGGCCCGCCGCGCGCTGGTGATCGGCGCCGAGCGGATGTCCGACACGCTCGACTGGACCGACCGCTCCACCTGCGTGATCTTCGGCGACGGCGCGGGCGCCGCGGTGGTCGAGGCCCAGGAGGACGATGCCGAGCCCGGCATCGGGCCGGTGGTCTGGGGCTCCGAGCCGGAGAAGGGCGACGCCGTGGTGATCACCGGCTGGGACCCGGTGATCAGCCAGAAGGGCCAGTCGGTGTTCCGCTGGGCCACCACCCAGCTCGCCCCGCTGGCCCGTGAGGCCTGCGAGCGGGCCGGGATCGACCCGGCCGAGCTGAAGGGCTTCGTCCCGCACCAGGCCAATCTGCGGATCATCGACGCGATCGCCAAGAAGCTGGGCCTCGCCGACGCGGTGGTGGCCCGGGACGTGGTCGACTCCGGCAACACCTCGGCCGCCTCGATCCCGCTGGCCTTCTCCAAGCTCGTCGAACGCGGCGAGCTCTCGCCCGGCGACCCGGTCCTCCTCTTCGGCTTCGGCGGCGGCCTGGCCTACGCCGGCCAGGTCGTGCGCTGTCCCTGATTCGCCCACTCGCCTCCGGGCCGCTCAGACCCGGCGCCGACGGTCGGCGCTCCAAGGCCCTCGTCCCTCGGACCTCCTCGCTTCTCCCTTTCGGCACCGGCGCGGCCCTTCGGCTCGGGGCGGGTCGCCCACTCGCCCCGAGCCGAAGAGCCGGGGCGGGGCGCCCGCTCGCCTGACAAACGAACGCCGGTGGGCGGGCACCCTCGTGGGGTGCCCGCCCACCGGCATGTCTGGCGCGCGTGCGGTACGTCGGCGGACCTCCCCCGAGGACACGGCCGCCGTCCGTCGTTCCCCCGGACAGGAGGCCGGGGTCGCGCGCGGAGCGGATGGTGGGTCGTGGCGGGTCCGGTCTACTTGGGCGGCTTCTTGCCGGTGACGCCCAGGTACACCAGGGGAGCGAGGTTGGGCTTGAGGTCCTTGACCTTGACGCCCCAGGAGGTGAAGGCCTTCTGGTGCTCGGCCGCCGAGGCGAGCAGCGAGACCAGGGCCCCGGAGACGGCGTTCGGGTCGAGCGACTTGTCGGCCTGACCCTTCGCCTGGAGTTCCTTGACGGCTTCCGCGAGTGGCTTGGCGACCGCGTTGAGGACCGTCATGCGGATCTTGAAGAACCGCTTGTCCCCTTCGGCGGCACCGAGCGTGACCACTCGGAGAATGGCGTCGTTCTTGCGCCAGAAGGCGAGGAATCCGTCGACCAGTTCTTCCGAAGTGGTCGGTCCGGACTTCCCTGCCCAGGACTTTCCCGCCACCAGCTCTTTGAGGGTGTCGGCGTCCTTGGCCATTTCCTCGGCGATTTCGAGGACTGCGCCCTCGACATCCGGGAAGTACTGGTAGAAGGTCGCGGGGGAGGTACCCGCCATACGGGCGACGTCGATGACCTTGACGTCCCGATAGGGCGACGTGCTGAGCATCTCGCGGAGGCAGTCGAGCAGCTTCTGCCGCGTCTCCTGTCCGCGTCGCCCGGCGACGCGACCGTCGACGGTGCGAACTTGTCCTGTCATGCCGTCAGCTTACCGTGGCACGATCTTGGCGCGATTCGGTGATGCGACTATTACTCCGCACGGGGGTTGGTATAGCGGCATGAACCGCTTCGGACGGATATTCACCGGGCCCCGAAGCCCCTGTTGAAGCCCCCCCGTGTGCCTTTGATCTCACAGCGTGACGGCGAGTCCGCTGAGGGGTGGTCCGGTGACAGATCGTGACCATGGAGGGTGGTCGGCGAACCGTCCGGAAGTGGACGGTCCGGAGCCCCGGGCGCAAGCCGCGGCCGGAGCGGGCGTCAGAATCCGGCCGTTCCGTCCCGGCCTGCCGGGGGGCGCTCCGCGGTGCTCTCCGGGCGGGGGATGTTGGAGATGCGCCGGGCGGCATTGGAGAATCGGGTCCGGCACCACGCGGCGGGTGCGGACAACGGGGAGGTGGCAGCGGAGTGGACCAGCTGACGGCGCACGATCCGAGGCGGATCGGGCCCTTCGAGGTGCTGGGGCGGCTCGGCGCGGGTGGGATGGGGCTGGTCTACCTGGCGCGGTCCGCGTCCGGGCGACGAGTGGCCATCAAGACCGTCCGGGGGGAGCTGGCCGAGGACGAGCTGTTCCGCGTCCGCTTCGCACGGGAGATCGCGGCCGCCAAGACGGTCGGCGGCTTCTACACGGCGGCCGTGGTGGACGCCGACGCGGACGCCCGGGTGCCCTGGCTGGCCACCGCGTACATCCCGGCGCCCTCCCTGGAGGACCTGGTCGAGGACTGCGGCCCGCTGCCGGTGGAGGCCACCCGCTGGCTGGTCGCGGGCATCGCCGAGGCCCTGCAGTCGATCCACGCAGCCGGGCTGATCCACCGGGACCTCAAGCCCTCCAACGTCCTGGTGGTCGAGGACGGCCCGAAGGTGATCGACTTCGGCATCGCGTCCGGGGTCTCCAGCACCCGGCTCACCATGACCAATGTCGCGGTCGGCACCCCGGCCTACATGTCCCCCGAGCAGGCCCGGGACAGCCGGACCGTCCGGGGCGCCAGCGACGTCTTCTCGCTCGGCTCGCTGATGGTCTTCTGCGCCACCGGGCACCCGCCGTACCGCGGGTCCAACCCGGTCGAGACGGTGTTCCAGCTGCTGCGCGAGGAGCCGGACCTGACCGGCATGCCGCCGGAGCTGATGGACCTGGTCCGGGCCTGCATGCAGCAGGCGCCCGAGCGGCGGCCCACCCCGGCGCAGATCCAGGCCGAGCTGGCCCCGCACCTGTTCTCCCGGGACGACGCGGGCGGAGAGGTCGGGGACTGGCTGCCGCCGAACGCGCTCGAACTGATCGAGCGCAAGCGCGGCCGCCGTCCGGCCGCGGCGCCGCCCCGCCCGCCCCAGGGCCCGGTCGAGCCGCCGCAGCCGCCCCCGCACGCGCCGCCGCACCCGCAGGTCCCGCCGCAGCCCCACGGGCCGGCCGACCCGCGCACCGATCCGGGCGGCCGGCACGCCCAGCCCCCGGCCGGGCCGGTGCACACCGCGCCGCGGCCCGCCCAGGGCTCCGACGCCGAGATCCCGACCGCGAAGATCGCCTCGCCGAACCGGCACCGGGCGCCGACCGGCGGCGGCGCCGTCGAGGTGCAGCTGTCCGGTGCCTCGGTGCGGATAGGCCCGGGGCCGCGAGCCGAGCACGAGCAGCCCGGTCCGAACACCGCCCCGGCCGCGACCGGCTGGGTCCGCCGGGCGGCCCCCACCCCGCCGCCCCCGGCGGTCCCGGCCGCCCGCTGGCGCCCCTGGCGGTTCCGGATGTCCAACGACGTCTGGGGCACCCCGGTGGTCGCCGACGGCACGCTCTTCGTCTCCAGCTTCGAGGTGCACGCGCTGGACATCGGCTCCGGAGAGCGCCGCTACAAGACCCGGGACGTCGCCTGGGCGCTCGCGGTGGACGCCGGCCGGGTGCACGCCGCGGACGGCCCGCACCTGTACACCGTGGACGCCGCCGACGGCGCCGAGCGCTGGCGCACCTCGCTGGACGGCTGGGTCTACTCGCTCTCCGCCGCCGACGGCGTGCTCTGCTGCGGCATCAGGGGCGGCGGCGTCCAGCTCCGCTCGGCGGCCAACGGCGCCGAGCTGTGGCGCGCCGACGACGCCCAGCAGGACTACGAGAACCCGCAGTCCGGCCCGGTCCTGGTGGCCGGTGCCGCGTACTACTACGGCGCCGGACGGCTGCGCTGCGTGGACCCGCGCGGCGCGGGCCTGCGCTGGTCCTTCCCGGTCGGCGAGGACGTGCCCTCGCACCCGGTCGAGCGCGGCGGCGTGCTGTACGTCACGGCCGGCACCCGGGTGTACGCGCTGGACGCGGCCAGCGGGGCGGAGCGCTGGCGCTTCGAGGCCCCGGTGGTGCTGTTCACCCCGCCCGCCCTGGACGCCGACGCGGTCTACGTGGCCGACTACCTGGGCACGGTCTACGCGCTGGACGCGGCCACCGGGCTGGACCGCTGGCGCGGGGTCACCGGCAGCCGCCAGGGCGCCGAGCCGGTGGTGGTCGGGGACGGCATGGTGCTGGTCGGCAGCGGCGAGGTGCTGTACGCCTTCGAGGCGGCGACCGGGCGGGAGCGCTGGCGCTACACCGCGCGCGGCGAGATCGTCGGCTCCCCGGCGCTGGCCGACGGGCTGGTGCACCTGGGCAGCCGGGACCACTCGCTGCACACCCTGGACCTGGCGAGCGGTCAGCTGCGCTGGGAGCTCGGCACCAAGGGCGAGCTCACCGGTTCGCCGGTGGCGGTGGGCGGGCGGGTCTTCGTGGGCTCCAAGGACCGCTGCGTGTACGCGCTGGACGCCTTCTACGGCACGGCGGTGCCGGCCCGCTGAGCCGCCGCCGAGCCGACGTCGAGCAGCCGAGGGCGGCGGGGCACCGGCCCCGCCGCCCTCGGCGCGTCGGTCCCGGGGGCCGTCAGCCCTTGCGGGCCTCCGGGTGGCGGACGCACCAGCCGTCCCACGCGGAGGCGACCATCTCCTTCACGCCGTGGCGGGCCGTCCAGCCCAGCTCGCGGTGGATCAGGTCGGCGGAGGCCACCACCCGGGCCGGGTCGCCGGCGCGGCGCGGCGTCACCTCGGCGGTGGTGTCGTGGCCGGTGACCTCGCCGATCACCGCCAGCATCTCCCGGACGCTGACGCCCTCGCCGCGGCCGATGTTGAGCACCAGCGTGGTCTCCCCGGCCGGGTCGGCGGCCAGCCGCTTCGCGGCCGCCACGTGCGCCGAGGCGATGTCGGAGACGTGGATGAAGTCGCGGACGCAGGTGCCGTCCGGCGTCGGGTAGTCGTCGCCGAAGACCCGCGGCGCCTGACCGGCGGTGAGCCGCTCGAAGACCATCGGGATCAGGTTGAACACCCCGGCGTCGGAGAGCTCGGGGGAGGCGGCGCCGGCCACGTTGAAGTAGCGCAGGGCCACGGTGGACATGCCGTGGGCCTTGCCGGCCGCGGCGACCAGCCACTCGCCGGCCAGCTTGGTCTCGCCGTACGGGCTCATCGGGTCGCACGGGGTGGTCTCGGTGACCAGGTCGACGTCCGGCATGCCGTAGACGGCGGCGGAGGAGGAGAACAGGAAGCGCTTGACCCCGCCCTCGGCGGCGGCCTCCAGCACGGTCTGCAGGCCGATCATGTTCTCGCGGTAGTACAGGAAGGGCCGTTCGACCGACTCGCCGACCTGCTTCTTGGCGGCGAAGTGCAGGACGCCCTCGACGCCGTGCTCGCGGATCGCCGCGTCCAGGACGGCGCGGTCCAGGGTGGAGCCCTCGACCAGCGGGACCCCGGCCGGGAGCCGGGACGCGTCCCCGGTGCTCAGGTCGTCCAGGACGACAACGCGCTCACCGGCGTCGAGCAGCTGGCGGACGACGTGTCCGCCGATGTATCCGGCACCGCCGGTGATCAACCAAGTCATGCCGCGAATCCTAGGTCTTCCGCTTCCGTGGGCCTTTCGGGCGAGTCAGGCCAGCGAACCGGACAAAACGGTGAAATGCTGACAAAGATTTCCGTGCTCTCATGCCCGCGCCCTCGGCGTGGTGACGAATCGGAGGCAGCCAGGTGAGCCGTAAGAAGGAACACACCCGCCCGGTGCCGGCCGGGCCCCGGCCGACCGGGCCGAAGGCGGCCCAGGTGCGGCTGCCCGCGGCGGGTGCGGTCGCCGTGGCCGCCGCGCTGGCCCTGACCGGGTGCAGCAGCGGCGGCTCGTCCTCCTCGGCGTCCTCCCCGGCCCCGACCGCGTCCTCCTCCGGCTCGCCCTCCGGCTCCGGCACCAAGCCGGCCTCCTCGGCCCCCGCGCAGAGCGGGAACCAGCTGCAGGACGCCTACCAGAAGGTGATCGCCGACGTGCTGCCCTCGGTGGTGCAGATCACCACCGGCGACAGCCTGGGCTCCGGGATCGTCTACGACGACAAGGGCGACATCGTCACCAACGCCCACGTCGTCGGCACCGCGACCACCTTCACCGTGACCCTCGCCAACAGCACCACCTCGCTGGCCGCGAGCCTGGTCGCCAGCTACCCCGACTCCGACCTCGCGGTGATCCGGCTGAGCAGCCCGCCGAGCGGCCTCAAGCCCGCGGTCTTCGGCGACTCCGGCAAGGTCGAGCTCGGCCAGATCACCCTCGCCATGGGCAGCCCGCTCGGGCTCTCCAGCAGCGTCACCCAGGGCATCGTCTCGGCCACCGGGCGGACGGTCTCCGAGCCCCGGGGCGGCGGCTCTCCGGGCGCCACCATCGGCAACATGGTGCAGACCTCGGCCGCGATCAACCCGGGCAACAGCGGCGGCGCGCTGGTCAACCTGAACAGCCAGGTGATCGGCATCAACACGCTCGCCGCCACCGAGCCCGAGGCCAACGGCGCGGCCGCCCCCGGCATCGGCTTCGCCATCCCGGCGTCCACCATCACCAGCATCGCCGACCAGCTGATCAAACAGGGCAAGGTCACCAACTCGGGCCGGGCCGCGCTCGGCATCACCGCCCGGACCAGCTTCAACCAGCAGTTCCAGCCGGCCGGCGCGGTGATCGTGGCGGTCAGCCCGGGCGGCGCGGCCGCCTCGGCGGGGCTGCAGGCCGGGGACGTCATCACCAGGATCGGCGACACCCAGGTCGACTCGCTGAACGCGCTCACCACCACGCTCGCCGCGCTCACCCCGGGCAGCAAGGTCACCGTGACCTACACCCGGGACGGCGCCTCCAAGACCGCCGACGTCACGCTCGGCACGCTGGAAACCCCGTAACCCCGGTACGGCGCCGCCGGGCCGCACGCCGCGCAAGGGTTCCGCGGACCGGCCGCCGTACCGGACCGGAGCCGGGCCCCCGTCACTGCCTCGACGGGGGCCCGGCTCCGTTGCGACGCCCCGCGGGTCAGCGGCGGGCGGTGCGGGTGCGCCAGGGCAGCTCGATCGTGACGGTGGTCGGGCCGCCCTCCGGGCTCTCCACCAGGAAGACCCCGTCCACCGCGCGGATCCGCTCGGCCAGCCCGGCCAGGCCGCTGCCCGGGTAGGGGGCCGCGCCGCCCTTGCCGTCGTCCTGGACCAGCACCATCAGCTGGTCGTCGGAGCGCCAGACGTCGACGGACGCGGTCCGGGCGCCGGCGTGCTTGGAGACGTTGGTCAGCAGCTCGCTGACGGTGAAGTAGGCGATGCCCTCGACCGCCGAGTCCGGACGCTCGGGCTCGCCGTCCCGGCCGGCCAGGTCCACGTTCACCTTGACCCCGCCGGGGACGGTGCAGCGGGCCGCGACCGAGGACAGCGCGGCGTCCAGGCCGCGGTCGGTGAGCACCGCCGGGTGGATGCCCCGGGCCAGGTCGCGCAGCTCCTGCAGGGCCAGCTTCACCTCGCCGTGCGCGTTGTCGACCATCTTCGCGGCGACCGCCACGTCGTCCTCGCTCTCGACCTCGCGCAGCCGCTCCTTGGCCATGCCGAGGTCCATCGCCAGCGCCACCAGCCGGGCCTGGGCGCCGTCGTGCAGGTCGCGCTCGATCCGGCGCAGGTCGGCGGCGGCGGTGTCGACGACCGTGCCGCGGTCCTCCTCCAGCTCGCGCACCCGCTCGGCCAGGGCCCCGGGGAAGAGCAGCGACTCGATCAGGATCCGGTCGACCGCGGCCAGACCGCGGATCACCCAGGGCAGCACCGGCCACAGCACCACGATCGAGACCAGGGTCAGGGTGAAGCTGATGATGCCCCAGGGCAGCATCAGCACGTTGTAGAGCGCCGTGCGCCAGTTCAGCAGGTCGGTCAGGTGGGCGATGGTGAAGCCGACCGCCCCCGGGCGGCGCGGGCGCACCGGCTCCGGCTCGTCGATCGCGGAGCCGTACGCCGACCGGGCCCGGCGGCGGCCCAGCGCGCCCAGGACCCGCTGGGTGGACAGCCCGGCGGCCAGCATCGGCAGGCCGACCACGGTGACGGCCAGGCCCAGGCCGACCGAGAGCGTGACCACCGCCAGGACGAAGCCGGCGATGCCCAGTGGCAGGTTCAGCAGCAGCTGCCCGGCCTGGCGCCACATCCGGGCGCCGTACAGCGGCGGGCGCTCCATCCGGGCGTCCTGCTCCTTGATGGCGTCCACGGCGCGGCGGTGCAGCGGCTTCATCCGGATCTACCGTCCCTCTTGATCGTGTGACTGGACCAAGCTTCCCGAACCGGGGGCGGTGGATGCCATGGGGGTGATACATCTTCCCGGCCGGGGGTTATCCCCACCCCGGTCCGGGCCGCCGGGTGCTCACCGGGGTGTCCACGGGTCGTCTTGTGGAGTGGGCAGGGTTCGGGTGGCGCCGAGCCGTCCCCTTAGACTCACGCATTGGCCATGGTTGTGATCGTGATCGTGATCGCGATTGTGACCGTGGTTGTGACCGTGCGAGGAAACGTCGTAGAACTGCCTTGAGGGGCGGATCCACGGCCGAGGTGGAGGCGGAAGGCATGGAGGGGCAGCACACGGCTGCCGTCGCGGCCGACCCGGCGGCCGGCGGCGGCTACTTCGACGCGTACGCCGCGATGGGCCTGCTGGCCGTCGTCGGGGTGCTCTTCGTGACCGTGGCGTTCACCGCCAACCGGCTGCTGCGGCCGGTGGTCCACTCGCCCGAGAAGCTCCTCGCCTACGAGTGCGGCGTGGACCCGGTGGGCGAGGACTGGGCGCACACCCAGATCCGCTACTACGTGTACGCGTTCCTGTACGTGATCTTCGCGGTCGACGCGATCTACCTGTTCCCGTGGGCGACCGTCTTCGCCACCGCCGGGTACGGCGCCGGAACGCTGATCGAGATGTTCCTCTTCATCGGCTTCCTCGCGGTCGGGCTGCTCTACGCCTGGAAGAAGGGCGTTCTGGAATGGACGTGACGCACTCCCACTCGCACGGCGCGCAGGGCGGCCCGGTCCCGCTCGGCCTGCCGGACCCCGCGCGCCCCGGCGCCGTCGAGCGCCGCGGCCTCGGCCCGCTGGCCCGGCTCGCGCCGGACCCGGTCAAGGTGGTGCTCAACTGGGGGCGTCGCTACAGCCTCTGGTGCTTCAACTTCGGCCTGGCCTGCTGCGCGATCGAGTTCATCGCCGCGTCCATGGCCAAGCACGACTTCATCCGGATGGGCGTCATCCCGTTCGCGCCCGGCCCCCGTCAGGCGGACCTGATGATCGTCTCGGGGACCGTCACCGACAAGATGGCGCCCGCCGTCAAGCGCCTCTACGAGCAGATGCCCGAGCCGAAGTACGTCATCTCCTTCGGCGCCTGCTCCAACTCCGGCGGCCCCTACTGGGACTCGTACTCGGTCACCAAGGGCGTGGACCAGATCATCCCGGTCGACGTCTACGTGCCCGGCTGCCCGCCCCGGCCCGAGGCACTGCTCCAGGGCATCCTCAAGCTGCAGGAGAAGATCGCCGAGGAGTCCCTGCCCGCGCGCTACGCCGCGCCCGCGGCGGCGCTGCGCCGTCCGCTGGTGGCGGGGCCCCAGGGGGGACCCGCGGCCGGTTCTTCGCACGAGGGAGGGGTCTCATGAGCGAGCGCAGCGAGCGAACTGCCGAGAGGCTCACGGCCGAGCAGTGCGCGGCGTCGGTCGGGGAGTGGGCGACCGGCGCCGAGGCGTACGGGCTGATCACCGTCGACGTCCCGGCCGAGAACTGGATCGAGGCGCTCACCAACGCCCGGGACGTCCTGGGCCTGGGCTTCTTCGACTGGCTGAGCGCCGTCGACGAGCTCGCCGACGGCTTCTCCGTGGTCGCGCACCTGGCCGCCGTCGAGGCGCCGGGCGTGCGGCACCTCGCGCTGCGCACCCGGGTGCCGCGCGACGGGGCGGCACTGCCGACCGCCGTCGCCGTCTACGCCGGTGCCGGCTGGCACGAGCGCGAGACCCACGAGATGTTCGGCATCGACTTCCCCGGGCACCCCCACCTGGTCACCCTGCTGCTGCCGGACGGCTTCGAGGGGTACCCGCTGCGCAAGGAGTTCGTGCTCGCGGCCCGGGTCGCCAAGGACTGGCCGGGCGCCAAGGAGCCGGGCGAGTCGGACCACGGCGGCGGGCCGGCCCGGCGCAAGATGCAGCCGGCCGGCGTGCCGGACCCGAACGAGTGGGGGCCGCTCAAGGGCACCCTGCCGCCGGTCGCCGAGCGGCCCGCGCGCGGTGCGCGGGCGGCGGGCGCGGCGGCGCGCACGCCCCGGGCGGCGGCTGCCGCCGGTGCGGCTGCTGGTGCCGGCGCTGCTGGTGCCGGTGCCGCCGAGGGCGCGCCGGTGCGGGCGGACCGGCCGCGGCGGACGCGCACGGTGGCGGAGGGGTCGGCCAGCCAGGCTGCTCCTGATACCGCTGCTGCGCCGGCTTCCGCTGCTGGGGACGCTGCTGCCGCCGCCCCCGCCGAGGAGACGCCCGCGGTGCGGGCGGACCGGCCTCGGCGGACCCGGTCGGTCTCCGCCGGCTCGGTCAGCCAGACCGGCGACGAGCCGGCGCCGGTGCGTCCGGCTCCCGCGCGGCCCTCGTCCGCCGACGCGCCCTGGCACAACCCGGTGCCGGCCCACGACGAGGAGCCGTCGGGCCGCGCGCCCGCGGCGCCCAAGGGCGACGAGCCCGCGGCGGGGCCGGGCGGGCCGGAGCAGAAGGACGAGACGGCGGCCGATCCGGCCGACCGGGACGGAGACGGCACGTGAACCTGCTCGACACGGTGCTGCGCTGCCTCGCCACCCTCGTCGTCTTCCTCACCTTCCCGCTGGTCATCGGCCAGACCGAGCACAAGGTCATGGCGCACATGCAGGGCCGGCTCGGCCCGATGTACGCGGGCGGCTTCCACGGCTGGGCGCAGCTCGTCGCGGACGGCGTGAAGTTCGCGCAGAAGGAGGACATCGTCCCGGCCGGGGCGGACCGCCGGATCTTCCAGCTGGCGCCCGCCGTCTCGCTGCTGCCGTACCTCTTCGTACTGCTGGCGATCCCGGTCGGCCCGAACGGCTTCGTCGGCCAGGCGGTCGACGCCGGGCTGTTCTTCGTGCTGGCCGTGATGGGCGTCGGCGTGATCGGCAAGCTGATGGCCGGCTGGGCCTCGGCGAACAAGTTCTCGCTGCTCGGCGGTCTGCGGACGGCCGCGCAGCTGATGTCGTACGAGCTGCCGATGGTGCTGGCGGCGGCCTCGGTGGCGATGGCCGCCGGCACGCTCTCGCTGCCCGGGATCGTGGACTCCTGGCAGTGGTACTGGCTGCCCTGGCAGATCATCGGCGCGTTCGTGTTCTTCACGGCGGGCCTGGCCGAGCTGCAGCGGCCGCCGTTCGACATGCCGGTGGCCGACTCGGAGATCATCTTCGGCGCGTACACCGAGTACACCGGTCTGCGGTTCGCGCTGTTCCTGCTGTCCGAGTACGTGGGCATCCTCGTGGTGTCCGCGCTGACCGCGGTGCTCTTCCTGGGCGGCTGGCACGGGCCGATGTCCGACCAGCTCGGCTGGCTCTGGATGATCCTCAAGACCTTCGCGCTGGCCTTCGTGGTCATCTGGTTGCGGGTCACCTACCCGCGGCTGCGCGAGGACCAGCTGATGCGCTTCGCGTGGGCGGTGCTGATCCCGCTCGCCCTCGTCCAGCTGGCCCTCACCGGCATCATCAAGGTGGCGATCTCATGAGCGAGCGAAGCGAGCGAATCATCGTTAGGTGCGTATGGGCGAATGCCCCTGTTGAGCGAAGCGAGGCGGGCGCATGAGTTTCCCCGGTGCCGGGCTCGCCAAGGGCCTGGCCGTGACGCTGCGGACGATGACGAAGAAGACCGTCACCGCGCAGTACCCCGACGTGCAGCCGGTGCTGCCGCCGCGTTCGCGCGGCGTCATCGCGCTGCTGGAGGAGAACTGCACGGTGTGCATGCTCTGCGCACGCGAGTGCCCGGACTGGTGCATCTACATCGACTCCCACAAGGAGACGCTGCCGGCCGCCGAGCCGAACGCCCGGGCCCGCACCCGCAACGTGCTGGACCGGTTCGCCATCGACTTCTCGCTCTGCATGTACTGCGGGATCTGCATCGAGGTCTGCCCCTTCGACGCGCTGTTCTGGTCGCCGGAGTTCGAGTACGCGGAGACCGACATCCTTGAGCTGATCCACGAGCGGGAGAAGCTCCGCGAGTGGATGTGGACCGTCCCGGCGCCGCCGGCGCTGGACCCGGCGGCCGAGGAGCCCAAGGAGATCGCCACCGCGCGCAAGGCCGCGGACAAGCTGGCCGTGGCCGCCGCCGCGGCCGCCGCCGTGGCAGTCGAGGAGAAGGGTGACGACGCATGAGTCCCGCCGCCACGCTCCTCGCGGCGACCGGCTCGCTGGAGCCGGCCGCCCGCTCGTTCCTGTCTCCGACCGGCCAGGAGATCGTCTTCCTGCTGGTCGGCATCGCCGTGCTCGGCTCGGCCGTGGTCGCCGTCACCACCAAGCAGCTGGTGCACGCCGCGCTCTGGCTGATCGTCGCGCTCGGCGGGCTGGCGGTGGAGTTCCTGCTGCTCACGGCCGAGTTCATCGCCTGGGTGCAGGTGCTGATCTACCTCGGCTCGGTCGTCGTCCTGGTGCTGTTCGGGCTGATGCTCACCAAGGCGCCGATCGGCCGCTCGCCGGACGCCGACTCCAAGAACCGCTGGGTGGCCCTGGCCGTGGCGCTGGCCTCGGCCGGGACGCTGGTCACGCTGGTCGTCGACGCCTTCCGGACCTCCTGGATCGACCTCGGCGCGGGCGGTGGCTCCGCCGCCGTCACCGGGGCGAGCCTGTTCCGGAACTGGGTGCTGCCCTTCGAGGCGCTGTCCGTCCTGCTGCTGGCGGCGCTGGTCGGCGCGATCGTGCTGTCGCGCGGGGACAAGCGCCGGGTGCCGGCGCCCCGGGCGGGCAAGCTGCGCGCCGGGCGGCCGGTCGGGTCGAACGGGACCGTCGCCGCGACCGCGCCGCGCACCGCCCCGGAGGCCGCCGGTTCGGCCGCCGGTTCGTCCGACGCCCCGTCCGCCGGTTCGTCCGACGCACCGTCCGCGCCCGCCGCGTCGGAGGAGAGCTGATGCACCTCGCCTACCCGGCCGTCCTCGCCGCGCTGCTGTTCAGCGTCGGCGTGTACGGCGTACTCGCCCGGCGCAACGCCGTCCTGGTCCTGATGTCCGTCGAGCTGATGCTCAACGCCGTCAACCTCAACCTGGTCGCCTTCGACGTCTGGCTGCGCGACTCGCTGCACGCCGGGCAGGCGCTCACCCTGTTCACCATCACCGTCGCCGCCGCCGAGATCGGGCTGGGACTCGCCATCGTCCTGCTGCTGTTCCGGGCCCGGGGCACCGCGGACATCGACCGGGCCACCGCGCTCGGCGACCCGGCCGAGGCGCTCGCCACCGAGGAGGCGCCGGCCGGAGCCGAGGCGCTGAAGGGCCAGGCCGCCGCATGAACCTCGCCCTGCCCGTACTCGTCCCCGCGCTGCCCGTGCTCGGCGCGGCCGCGACCCTGGCCGTCGGGAGGAAGGCGCCCGGGCTGGCCCGGCCGCTGGCGATCGTCCCGGTCGCCGTCTCGGCCGTGCTCGCCCTGGTGGTCGCCCTCCAGCTCGGCACCGGCCGGACCCTCGACGCGGCCACCCGGCTCACCCCGACCGGCGGCCCGGACATCGCGCTCGCCCTCCACCTGGACGGCTTCGCCTCGCTGATCTCGGTGCTGGTCGGCCTGGTCGCCACCTGCGTCCAGGTCTACTCGACCGCGTACCTGAAGAAGGACCCGCGCTACCCCTCGTATGCGGCGCTGGTCTCGCTGTTCACCGCGGCGATGTTCCTGGTGGTCTACTCGGGCGACCTGATCGTGCTGCTGGTCGGCTGGGAGGTCATGGGCCTCTGCTCGTACTTCCTGATCGGCCACCACTGGGAGACCGCCGACGCCCGCTCGGCCTCGCTCAAGGCCTTCCTGGTCACCAAGCTCGGCGACGTGCCGTTCCTGTTCGGGATCTTCCTGCTGGCCGCGGACGCCGGCAGCTTCCGGATCCCGGACGTGCTGGCCGCCGCGGGCGAGGGCCGGCTCGGCCACCCGACGCTGATCGCGCTGCTGCTGCTCGCCGGGGTCGCCGGCAAGAGCGCGCAGTTCCCGCTGCACACCTGGCTCCCGGACGCGATGGCCGGCCCGACGCCGGTCTCCGCGCTGATCCACGCCGCCACCATGGTCGCGGCCGGCATCTACCTGGTCGCCCGGCTGCTGCCGGTGTTCCTGCTCTCGGGCGCGGCACTGGTCGTGCTCGCGGTGATGGCCGCCGTGACGATGATCGGCTCGGCGCTGTGCGCGCTCGCCCAGGACGACCTCAAGCGGGTGCTCGCCTACTCCACCGTCGGCCAGCTCGGCTACATGGCCGGCGCCCTGGCCAGCGGCGACCGCGAGGCCTCCGTCTTCCACCTGGTCAGCCACGGCGCGTTCAAGGCGCTGCTGTTCCTGGCCGCCGGCGTGGTCATCCACGCCGCGCACACCAACTCGATCTCCGTGATGTCCCGGATCCCCGGGCTGCGCAAGCGCGTCCCGGACGCCTACTGGACGATGGGCATCGCCCTGGTCGCCCTCGCCGGGCTGCCGCCGTTCTCCGGCTTCTTCAGCAAGGAGGCGGTGCTGACCGCGGCCGAGCACGCCGCCAACGGCGAGGCGCTCACCAACGGGCTCGGCCCCGCCTCGGCGGTGCCGCAGGCCGCCGGGTGGATCGTGCTGATCTCCGCCGCGCTCACCGCGCTGCTCACCGGCGCCTACGCGACCCGGCTCTTCCTGGTGGCCTTCCACAGCCCGACCGGTGCCGCCGCCGCGCCGCGGGTGCTGCCAGCCGCCGACCCGGCCACCGCCGCGGCCGACCACGAAGCGGGCGCGCCGTACTCGCCCGAGCCGGACGAGGCCGACCCGGCCACCGCCGAGCCGCCCGCGATGCGCTGGCCGCTCTGGGTGCTGGCCGTCCCGACCATGGGCTTCGGCATCGCCGGCCTGCGCTCGGACTGGCTGCCCGCCCTGCTGGACGGCGGCCCGCTGCGGCCCTCCGGGGTCACCGCCGTCACCGGCACCGGGCTCGCCCTGGTCGGCGTGCTCGCCGCGTACGGCGCCTGGCGCTCGGCCACCGCCCGACTGGGCACCGGCGGCCCGGCCCCGGCCGCCGAGGTGGTCGTCGCCGACCCCGGGCGCACCCTGCTCGGCCCGCTGTTCGGCCCGGCCCGGCACGGCTTCGGCGTCGACCGGCTCTACGACGCGCTGTTCGTCCGCCCGGTGGCGGCCGCCGCCCGGCTGGTCCGCTTCCTCGACCGCGAGGTCGTCGAGACCTACGTGCGCGGCAGCGGCGCGGGCGCCGACCTGCTCGGCCGGGCCGTCCGGCTCGCGCAGACCGGCAACGCGCAGACCTACCTCAGCGCCCTGCTGGCCGCCGTGGTCCTGCTGGCCGTCCTGGTGGCGGTGTAGCCGGTGCAGTCCTCCACCTCCGCCCCCTCGACCACCGCACCAAGGAGCCCCCGATGAACGCGGTCCTCATCGCCCTCCTGGTGCTGCCGCTGCTCGGCGCCGCGCTCACCCTGGCGCCGGTGTTCGGGCCGGACCGGGCCACCGCCGACCGGCGGGCGTTGCGGCTGAACACCGTCGTCACCGGCGCGGTGCTGCTGCTCGCCGTCGCCCTCGCGGCCGGCTTCGACCACGACGAACCCGCCCGGATGCAGGCCACCACCGACGTGTCCTGGATCCCGGCCCTGCACGTGCGCCTCCACCTCGGCGTGGACGGCATCTCGCTGCCGCTGGTCGTGCTGACCGCACTGCTCACCTTCCTCTGCGCGCTGTACTCGGAGAAGCGGCTGCCGAACGGGGACACCGTCCCGTCCGCACAGGCCTTCGTCGGGCTGTTCCTCCTCCTCGAAGTCGGCATGCTCGCCACCTTCGCGGTGCTGGACCTCCTGCTCTTCTTCCTGGCCTTCGAGATCGTGCTGATCCCGATGTACTTCCTGATCGCCCGCTGGGGGAGCGGCGCCAAGGTCCCGGCCGCCAACCGGTTCATCCTCTACACGCTGCTCGGCTCGGCCGTGATGCTGCTCGGCTTCCTGCTGATCGGCAGCAAGGCCGGCACCTTCGACATGCAGGCCCTGGCCACCGCACACGGCAGCGGCCTGAGCCACACCACCCAGGTGATCGCCGCGCTGGCGATCCTGGTCGGGCTCGCGGTCAAGGCCCCCGCCTGGCCGCTGCACAGCTGGCTCCCCGACGCCCACACCGCCGCCCCGACGGTGGGCTCGGTGCTGCTCGCCGGCGTGCTGCTGAAGATGGGCACGTACGGTCTGGTCCGCGTCCTCCTCCCGGTCGTGCCGGACGGCACCACCACGCTCGCCCCCTACCTGGGCGCCTTCGCGGCCGTCGGCATCGTCTACGGATCGCTGGCCTGCCTGGCGCTCGCCCGCCCCGGATCCAAGGGCGACCTCAAGCGCCTGATCGCGTACTCCTCCGTCGGCCACATGGGCTTCGTGCTGCTCGGCATCGCCTCCCTCACCCCGGTGGGCGTCAACGGCGCGCTGTTCGCCAACATCGCCCACGGTCTGATCACCGGTCTGCTGTTCTTCGTCGTCGGCGCGCTCAAGGACCGCTACGGCACGGCGGACCTCGACACCCTCGCCGGCGCCACCGGCGCCGCCCTGTACGGCCGGGCACCACGACTCGGCGCACTGCTCGCCTTCGCCGCCGTCGCCAGCCTCGGCCTGCCCGGTCTGGCCGGCTTCTGGGGCGAGCTGCTCGCCATGTTCGGCGCGTTCGACCCCGCCCAGGGCCTGTCACGCCCCGCCTTCGTCACCTACATGGTCCTGGCCGGCCTCGGCACCCTCCTCACCGCCGCGTACCTGCTGATCGTGGTCAAGCGCGTCTGCATGGGCGACCCCGAGCAGCCCGCGCCGGTGGCCGAGGTGGCCGACCTGCGCCGCTACGAGGCGGTCAGCTGGACGCCACTGGCCGCGCTCACCCTGCTCGCCGGCCTCTGGCCCGCGCTGCTGCTCTCCCTCTCGAACCCCGCCGTCAAGCACCTCCTCGGGGGTGGCTGACCGTGCTCGCCGCCCAGACCGCCGCACTCGGACCTCACTCCAGGGGGCAGCACACTGTGACCTCCCTCGCCGTAGCCAACCCGGGCAGCCTGATCCAGTCCGTGGACTGGGTGGCGATCGCGCCGCCGCTGATCGCCGCCGTGGCCGCCCTCGCCGTGCTGATCACGGACCTGTTCCTGCCCGAGCGGCACAAGAAGTGGCTCGGCCGCGTCACCGCGGCCGGACTCGCCCTCGCCCTCATCGCACTCCTCCCCCTCGCCGGACGCTCACCCCGAGCGACCTTCTGTGTGCAGAACGTAGCAGGGGGCACTGACAACGGCGGCTGCTCCTACGTCGCCGACCACTTCGCCCTGGTGTTCCAGCTGCTCGCCCTCGGCGGCGCGCTGATCGCGGCACTGCTGTCGGCCCACACGGTCGAGGACGAGAAGCTGCCCCGCGGCGAGTACTGGTTCCTGCTGCTCTCCAGCGCCACCGGCGCCGCCCTGCTGCCCGCCTCCCGCGACCTCGCCACCCTGGTGATCGCCCTGGAGGTCGCCTCGCTGCCGGCCTTCGCCCTCGTCGCGCTGCGCCGGGACGGCCGGGGCGCCGAGGCCGCGCTCAAGTTCTTCGTCTCCTCGGTGACCGCGACCGCCGTCATGCTGCTCGGCATCGGCTTCGTCTACGCCGCGAGCGGCAGCCTGCACCTCGCCGCCGTTGCCCAGGGCCTGGAGCACGCCCCCGGACAGCTCAAGCCGCTGGCCGAGGCCGGCGCGGTGCTGACCCTGGTCGGCTTCGCCTTCAAGGTCGCCGCCGTCCCGTTCCACTTCTGGGTGCCCGACACCTACACCGGCGCGCCGCTGCCGGTGGCCGGCTACCTCTCGGTGGTCGGAAAGGCGGCCGGCCTCTCCGGGCTCGCGCTCGCCACCACCATCGCCTTCCGCCCGTACGCGCACACCTGGGGCCTGGCGCTCGCGGTACTGGCCGCCGTCACCATGACCGTCGGCAACGTCGGCGCGCTGCGGCAGCGCTTCGACACCCGGTACAGCGCGGTGCGGCTGCTCGCCTGGTCCTCGGTCGGCCAGGCCGGGTACCTGCTGGTGCCGCTCGCCGCCGCCGGCTACGCGCCCACCGGGGCCGACCCCCTCGGCGCCACCGCCGCGTACGCGCTGATCTACGGCGTGGTCAACCTCGGCGCCTTCGGCGTCGTCGCGGCGGTCGGCCGCCGCGCCGGAACCAGCGTGGACGACTTCCGCGGACTGTTCGCCCGCCGCCGCTGGACGGCGCTGGCGCTGGCCTTCTTCCTGCTCTGCCTGGCCGGGCTGCCGCCGGGCGTGATCGGCCTGTTCGGCAAGGTCGTGGTGTTCCGCGCGGCCGTCGACGCCGGACTGGGCTGGCTGGCCGTCGTGATGGCCGCCAACGTGGTCGTCGCCCTGTACTACTACCTGCTCTGGACGGCGCGGCTGTTCGCCCCGGCGGCCGACGGGGCGGCGACCGGGGAACCGGTGGGCACCGGGGCCGGGGCCGAGCGCAGGCTGCCGGCCAGCCTGACCGCGACCCTCGGGCTCACCGCCTGCGTCGCGGTGGTCCTCTCGGTGGCGCCGCAGCTGGTCCTGCAGGTCGCGGGCGGCTCCCTGTTCTGAGCCGGGGCCCGCTCCGGCGGGCGGCCTCCGGGTGCGGGGCGGTGCGGCGCACCGCAGTGTCGAGTCCCGCGGTGCCGCGCCCTGCGGTGTCGCGTCGGTCACAAGGGAACAAGGGTCCCGGCCCCACCCGTTGACCGGGCAAGAGGGACGAGGCAGAAAGGGCTTCCCCACCGCACCATTGGAGGGCCTGACGTGCACCGCCGGCACAACGGACTGAGGACCGCCGTCCTGCTCGGCGGCCTCTCGGCGCTGATCCTGGTCATCGGAAGCTTCTTCGGTCGCGGCGGCTTCGTGATCGCCCTGCTGATCGCCCTCGGGACCAACGCCTACGCCTACTGGAACAGCGACAGGATCGCGCTGCGGGCCATGCGGGCCCGGCCGGTCAGCGAGTTCGAGGCGCCGCAGCTGTACCGGATCGTGCGCGAGCTCTCCACCGCCGCCCGCCAGCCGATGCCCCGCCTCTACATCTCCCCGACCCCGGCCCCGAACGCCTTCGCCACCGGCCGCAACCCGCGCAACGCGGCGGTCTGCTGCACGGAGGGCATCCTGCGGATCCTCGACGAGCGCGAGCTGCGGGGCGTGCTCGGGCACGAGCTGAGCCACGTCTACAACCGGGACATCCTGATCTCCTCGGTCGCCGGGGCACTCGCCTCGGTGGTGATGTTCCTGGTCAACTTCGCCTGGCTGGTCCCCTTCGGCCGCTCCGACGACGACGACGGCCCGGGGCTGTTCGGGGTGCTCGCCATCATGATCCTCGGGCCGCTGGCAGCCGGACTGATCCAGATGGCGGTCAGCCGCTCCCGCGAGTACCAGGCCGACGCCGACGGCGCCCGGATCACCGGCGACCCGCTTGCCCTCGCCGGCGCCCTCCGGAAGCTCGACGCCGGCACCCGTCAGCTGCCCCTCCCGCCCGAGCCGCAGCTCCAGACGGCCAGCCACATGATGATCGCCAGCCCGTTCCGCCCGGGCGAGGCCGGCGCCAGGCTGTTCTCCACCCACCCGCCGATGGCGGAGCGCATCGCCCGCCTGGAGCGGATGGCGGGGTACGGGCGGTAGGTCGTCGGACGGGAGCTGGGCGCGGGCACTGGGTGGGGCTGTTCAGGCGGTGGCTTCCTCGTACGCCAGGCGGAGGCGGTGGATGCCGTCGACCACCTGGGCGGGGCTTTCGGCGGCGGCGTAGCTGAGCCGGAGGTGCGGGGCCGGGGGTTCGGCGGCGTGGTAGGGGCGGCCGGGGGTGACCTGGACGCCGTTGCGCAGGGCGGCGGCGGTGACGGCGCCGTCGTCGGTGCCGTCGGGCAGGCGCAGCCAGAGGTGGTAGCCGCCGGGGCGGTGGATGGTGAGGAAGCCGGGCAGTTCGCGGTGGAGGGCGGCGACGGCGGCGGTGCGGCGGTCGCGCAGTTCGGCGCCGAGGGTGCGCAGGTGACGGGCCCAGGCGGGGTCGGAGACCAGTTCCAGCGTCGCCTCCTGGAGCGGCCGGGGCACGAAGAAGCTGTCCACCACCTGGGTGGACCGCAGCCGGGCGAGGGCCGGGCCGCGGGCGGTGAGGGCGCCGACCCGCAGGTTGGGGGAGGCGGCCTTGGTGAGCGAGCGCAGGTGCACGACGACGCCGTCCCGGTCGTCGGCGGCGAGCGGGCGGGGGAGCGCCGGGGCGTCCGCGTGGAGCAGCAGCCGGGCGAAGTCGTCCTCGACCACGAAGGCTCCGGCCGCGCGGGCGATCCGCAGGACCTCCTCCCGCCGGGCGGGGGAGAGCACCGCGCCGGTGGGGTTCTGGAACAGCGGCTGGCAGACGAAGACCCGCGCCCGGGTGGCCGCGAAGGCGTCGGCGAGCAGGTCGGTGCGGACGCCGTCGGCGTCGACCGGGACGGGGACGGGCCGCAGCCCGGCGGCCCGGACGACGGCCAGGATGCCGGAGTACGTCGGCGACTCGACCAGGACCGGCGAGCCGGGGGAGGCCAGCGAGCGCATGGCGACGGTGAGACCGCCCTGCCCGCCGGAGGTGATCAGGACGTCCCCGACCCCGATCGGCCCGCCGTGGCCGCCGATGTCGCGGGCGAACCAGCCGCGCAGTTCGGTGAGGCCGTCGACGGGCGGGCGGTCCCAGGCGCCGGGGCGTCGGCCGGCCCGGGCGAGGGAGGTGGCGAGCAGGCGTTCGGGCAGCAGTGAGGCGTGCGGGTAGCCGCTGTTGAGGTCGATGACGTCGGGCGGCGGCACCCGGAGGGTGGCGAGGACCGGGGCGGCGAACAGGTCGCGGGGGCCGGTGTCGGCGCTGAGCGCGACCTCCTGCCAGGAGAGGTCGCCGCTGCGGCCGGACGGTGCGGCGGGGGCGGCCGGGGCCGCGGCGAAGGCGGCCGCCCGGAAGACCCCGGCGCCGGGCCGGGAGACCACCAGTCCTTCGGCGACGAGCACCGCGATGGCCCGGGAGACCGTGACCGGGCTGACCTGGTGGCGTTCCATCAGGACCCGGCTGGCGGGCAGCTTTCGTCCTTCGGGGTAGCGCTCGACCTCCCGCCGCAGGGTATCGGCGAGTTCGGTCACACTGCTACGCTCGTTCATGACGACACAAGATAGCGCTACCCTCCCCTCGGCGATAGCACTGCAGCGTGGTACGGCCTCCGGGCGCGGTACGGCCTCCGGTACCGTCCTCGCGGCCCTCGGGGTGGCGTCCTTCTCGCTCAGCTTCCCGGCCACCGCGTGGTCCCTGGAGGGCTTCGGCCCGTGGTCCTCGACCGGGCTGCGCGGCGTCCTGGCCGGGGTGCTGGCCGCGCTCTACCTGCTGGCCTCCGGCGCCACGCCGCCGACGCGGCGGCACTGGCCCGCCCTGCTGATGGTCTCCGGCGGCTGCGTGCTCGGCTTCCCGCTGCTGACCACGCTCGCCCTGCGGACCTCCTCGACCGCGCACTCGGCGGTGGTGATCGGCATGCTGCCGCTGGCCACCGCGGTGTTCTCGGCGGTGCGTACGGGCCGCCGGCCGTCCCGGGCGTTCTGGACGGCGGCGCTGGCGGGGGCGGCGGCCGTCCTCGCCTTCACCCTGCTGCAGAGCCACGGCCGGCCGAGCGCCGCCGACCTCTTCCTCTTCGTCGGGGTGGTGGTCTGCGCGGCCGGGTACGCGGAGGGCGGCCGGCTCTCCCGGGACCTCCCGGGCGCCCAGGTGATCGCCTGGGCGGTGGTGGTCGCGCTGCCGGTGATGCTGGTGACCGCCGGGTGCGGGCTGGCGGCCGAGCCGGTGCGGATCGGGCCGAAGGCGCTGGCCGGACTGGCGTACATCGCGGCGGTCTCGCAGTTCGGCGGCTTCGTGCTCTGGTACCGGGGGATGGCCGCGATCGGCGTGCCGAGGGCGAGTCAGCTGCAGCTCGGGCAGCCGCTGCTGACACTGGTGTGGTCGGTGCTGCTGCTCGGTGAGGAGCTGCCGGCCGCCGCGCCGGTCACCGCGGTGGTGGTGCTGGTCTGCATCGCGGTGACCCAGCGGGCCCGGACCTGAATCCCGGCGCGGGCGGGTCAGGACGGGGCGGGCCGGGTAACGCTGGGGCGGGTCAGGGCGGTCAGGGCGGGGCGGGCCGGGTAACGCTGGGGCGGGTCAGGGCGGTCTGGGTCAGGCCGGGTAAGGCCGGGTCAGGCCGGCTCGGGCCGGTAGACGCAGAGCGCCCAGATGACGAAGACGTCCAGCGCGATCACGACGATGCCCCACAGCGGGTAGTACGGGAGCGCCAGGAAGCTCTCCACCGCGCTCAGCACGGCGAGGCCGACGCCCACGCCCCGGGCCCAGGCCGCGCCCGAGGCCACGAACCAGCCGGTCACGGCGAGCAGCAGACCGATGATCAGGTGGATCCAGCCCCAGCCGGTGAGGCTGAACCGGAAGACGTACTGCGGGGTGCTGACGAAGACGTCGTCCTGGGCGATGGCCATGATGCCCCGGAAGACGTCGAGGACGCCGTTGAGCATCATCACCACGCCGGCGAACATCACGCCGCCGGTCACCCACCCGGAGTTGGCGGGGCTGGTAGGCCTGCTCATGGGCTCCTCCGGAGGTCGGCCGCACTCGAACGGTCGTACGTCTCCGACCGTCCGTCGGGCGGTGCGGCCGGGCAACCGGTCCGCGCCCGTCCGGGTGACGGGCGCGGGCACCGCCGGAGGCGGCCGGGCGGCGGTTCCGGGTGCGCCCCGAACCCTTGCGCCGGGCGGGTCGGCGCGGAGCCCCGCTCGTTAGGATGAAGGCGCGCCCGGTTGTCCGGGCGCGGCATCCGGAGGGAGTGGGCCGCCATGGCAGACGAGGGGCACGCCCCTACGACCGGGGACGCGCCGGCCCGCCGACGCGGCCAGGGCGAACTGGAGGCGCAGGTGCTGGCGGTGCTCCAGCGGGCGCCCGGCCCGGCCACCGCGGGGTGGGTCCAGGAACGCCTGGAGGGCGACCTGGCGTACACCACGGTGATGACCATCCTGAGCCGGCTGCACGCCAAGAACGCCGTCTCCCGGAGCCGCTCCGGCCGCTCCTACCTGTGGCAGGCCTCCTCCGACGCCGCCGGGCTGGCGGCGCTGCGGATGCGCCGGATGCTCGACGGCGAGGCGGACCGGGACGCCGTCCTGGCCAGCTTCGTCACCGCGCTGCTGCCGCACGACGAGGAACTGCTGCGGACACTGCTCGACGCCGCGTCCGCCGATCCGGCAGCGACCGACCGTGAGAGCTGACCCGTGGGCCTCTTCGTCTTCCTCCCGCTCGTCCTGCCGCTCACCGCGGTCCCGATCGCGCGCCTGACCGAGCAGCACCTGCACCCGCGCGGCGCCGCCCGGCTGATGACGGTGATCAGCGCGGTGCTGGCCGTCTGCAGCGTGCTCTGCCTCGGGCTGATCGGCGTGGTCGGCACCGCGCAGATCCCCGGCAACCCGCTGCCGGACAGCTGGTCCGACCCGGAGGTGCGGGCCGCGCTGCCGTACCACGAGACGGTCGGCACGGCCGCGATGTGGCTGCTGGCCCTGGTCGGCACCGCCTGCGCCCGGACCGTCGTCCGGCACCTGCGGGTACGGGCCCGGGCCCGGCGGGCGCTGTCCGGACTGCCCGCGGGGCAGGGGCCGGCCGGCGACCTCGCGGTACTGCCGGACAGCAGCCCGTACGCCTACGCGCTGCCCGGCTCGCCCGGGCGGGTGGTGGTCTCCACCGGGATGCTGGACGGCCTGGCGGCGGACGAACGGGAGGCGCTGCTCGCGCACGAGCGGGCGCACCTGCGCCACCGCCACCACCGGTACCTGCTGACCACCCAGCTCGCCGCCTGCGTCAACCCCTTCCTGCGGCCGCTGCAGAACGCGGTGGCCTACAGCGCGGAGCGGTGGGCGGACGAGGACTCGGCGCAGGCCGTCGGGGACCGCCGGATCACCGCGCGGGCGGTGGCCCGGGCAGCCCTGGTCTCGCACGCCGCCCCGGCGCCGGGCTTCGCGGCCTTCGCCGCCCCGACCGCCGCCGTTGGGCCGGTGCCGCGCCGGGTCGCCGCGCTGCTCGGGCCGGTGCCGACCTCCCGCAACTGGCCGCCGGCCACGACACCGGCGGGCCTGGCGGCGATGGTCGCCGCGATCGGCACGGCGGCGTCGGCGCTGTGCGCGCTCAACGCCGCCGTGGCGCTGCTGGTGGTGCTGAAGGCCGTCACCCCGCTGTAGGGCCGCCGGGTCTCCGTCGGGCGTCACAGGGCCTGTCGTCCGTTCCGCCGTCGGGTGTCACACCGCCGCGGCCAAGGCGTCCAACCGGGCCTCGGCCGCCGCCAGGGACTCGGCGGCGAGCGGTTCCAGGCCGTTCAGCGCCGGGACGTCCGCGGCCCGGGTGAGCTCGGCGGTGACCACGTGCAGGTGCTCCGCCGTGACCCCGAGGGTGCCGAAGTACGCCCGCAGGTAGGGAAGTTGGAAGTCGAAGTGCTCGCGCGGGGTGCCCGGCCCGTAGCCGCCGCCGCGGACGGCGACGACCACCACGCGGGTGTCGCGCAGCAGCCGGTCGCCGGTGTCCGGGTCGAGGTAGGCGCCGGGGAAGGAGACCCGGTCGATCCACGCCTTGAGGCCGGTCGAGACGGTGAAGTTGTACATCGGGCTGCCGAGCAGCACGGTGTCGGCGGCCCGCAGCTCCTCGATCAGCGGGCGGCTGAGCGCCCACTCGCGGGCCTCGTCCGGGTTCTCGGCCAGGGCGGCGACGTCTGCCGGCGGCAGCGGGCCCTTGCGTTCGCTCCGCCGGCCGAGGGCGTCGTAGCCGGCGCGGATCGCGGGCACCGGGTCGGCGGCGAGGTCGCGGTACCGGTGTTCGGCGGCGGCGCCGTGCCGGGCGCGCCAGGCGGCGGCGAAGCGGCCGGTCAGCGCGCGGCTGACCGAGCCGGCCGGGCTGATGCTGGAGTCCAGGTGGAGCAGCGTGGCTGAGGTCATTTCGGTCTCCTGGTCACCTCGGGGGAGGACGGATCGTCATAGCGGTGACGAGCCGGGCCGAGGAAAGGTGACCGATGGACCGGGACGGGATTTCGGGAACGACCACTGGTGATGCGATCACCGGTGGCGCGACGTTCGGTCGAGCGGCGTCCGGGCCGGGGTCGGCGGAGGCGTCGGCGGTGCGCTTCGAGGCCGAGCGCGGGCGGCTGCGCGCCGTCGCCCGGCGGATGCTCGGGTCGACGGGCGAGGCCGAGGACGCGGTGCAGGAGGCCTGGCTGCGGCTGGTCCGGACCGACCCGGCGGAGATCGACAACCTGCCCGGCTGGCTGACCACGGTGGTCTCCCGGATCTGCCTGGACCTGCTGCGGGCCCGTGCCGCGCGTCGGGAGGAGCCGACCGACGAGCCGCTCCCGGACGCGGCGGGCGGCGGTGCGGACCCGGAGCGGGAGGCGCTGCTGGTCGAGTCGGTGGGCCGGGCGCTGCTCGTGGTGCTGGACCGGCTGGGCCCGGCCGAGCGGGTCGCCTTCGTGCTGCACGACGGCTTCGCGGTGCCCTTCGAGCAGATCGCGCCGATCGTCGGGCGGACCCGGGTGGCCGCCAAGAAGCTGGCCAGCCGCGCCCGGCAGCGGGTGCGGGGCACGGCCGCGCTGCCCCCGGAGCCGCTGGCCGGGCACCGGCGGGTGGTGGAGGCCTTCCTGGCCGCAGCCCGGGACGGTGACCTGGCCGGGCTGCTGGCGGTCCTCGCCCCGGACGTGGTGCGCCGGGCCGACCCGGCCGCACTGCCGCCCGGCCGTTCCCCGGTGGCCCGGGGCGCGGCGACGGTCGCCCGGGAGACCACGGTCTTCGGCCGCCGGGCCCGGTTCGGCGCGGTGGCGCTGGTGGACGGGGTGCCCGGCATCCTGATCGCCCCGGGCGGGCGGCTGCGGCTGGTGCTGCGGATGGCGGTCGCGGACGGCCGGGTGACCGGCTACGAGGTGGTCGCCGATCCGGCGCGGCTCGCTGCCCTCGACCTGGCCGTGCTGCCGGGGTGAGCCCGCAGCACGGCCAGGCCCCGTCGTCGGACGGCTCAGTCGGCGATCTTGACCAGCATCTTGCCGGTGTTGGCGCCGCGCAGCATGCCCAGGAACGCGTCCACCACGTGGTCGAAGCCGTCCACGACGGTCTCGTCCGGGACGACGGCGCCCGAGCGCAGGTGCGGGACGAGGAAGTCGTACAGCTCGGGCCGGGCGTCGATGTGGTTGCGGACCAGGAAGCCCTCCAGCCGCACGCTCTTGCCGACCACGTCGAAGAGGTTGCGCGGCGCGGGCGGCGGGTCCTGCGGGCGGTTGTACTGGGCGACGGCGCCGCACCAGGCGATCCGGCCGTGGTCGCGCAGGACGTCGATGGCCGCCTCCAGGTGGTCACCGCCGACGTTGTCGAGGTAGACGTGCAGCCCGTCGGGGGCGGCCTCGCGCAGGCGGTCCGCGATCGGGCCGTCGTGGTAGTCGAAGGCGGCGTCGAAGCCGAGGTGCTCGGTGAGGCGGGCGGCCTTGGCGGCGGTGCCGGTGCTGCCGATGATCCGTCCGGCGCCGAGCAGCCGGGCGAGCTGTCCGGCGGCGGTGCCGACGCCGCCGGCGGCCGCCGAGACGAACAGCGTCTCGCCGGGCTGGAGCCGGGCGATCCTGGTCAGGCCGACCCAGGCGGACAGGCCGGTGCCGCCGAGCACCGACAGGTGGGCGCTGAGCGGGACCCCGGCGAACTCGGGCAGCAGGAAGGCGCCCTCGGCGGTGACCACCGAGTGGGTGCGCCAGGCCTGGCGGTGGAGGATGACCGCTCCGACCGGCAGGGCGTCGGCCCGGGACTCCACCACCCGGCCGAGGGTGCGGCCCTCCAGCGGGGCGTGCAGCTCCCAGCCGCCCTCGTCCATCTCCTCGCGCATGTACGGGTCGACGGACTGGTAGAGGTTCTCGACCAGGACCTCGCCCGCCGCGAGCGCCGGGAGGGACTCCTCGACGAAGGCGAAGTTCTCGGAGGTCGGCGCGCCGGCGGGGCGGGAGACCAGGTGGACGGCGCGGGCGGTGGGGCGGGACATCGGGCGCTCCGGACGGTTGAGGACGGGCGGGACGTGATCACCGTAGGAAGCGGGGGAGCGTCCGGGCAGGGGCCGCGGTCGATGGAACGGCGGCTTCCATGAGCAGGATCGATGGATCGACGTGCCAGGGGCTAGATTCGGCGCATGACCGATCTCGCCCCGCACGAGCTGCGGATCCTGGTCGCCGTCGACGAGGAGCAGAGCTTCACGGCGGCCGCCACGCGCCTGGGCACCAGCCAGTCCGCCGTCTCGCACGCCGTGCGCGCCTGCGAGGGGAAGCTCGGAGCGGTGCTCTTCGCCCGCGGGCGCCACGGCGCACGCCCCACCGAGGCCGGCGCCCGCGCGGTGGCGTACGCCCGCCGGATCCTACGGCTGCTGGACGCCATGGGCCCCGAGGTGCGCGGCGCCGGGACGGACGGGCCGCTCACCGGCACCCTGCGGATCACCGCCTTCCGCAGCGCCGCCGCCCACCTGCTGCCGCCCGTCCTGGCCGGGCTCGCCGAGCGCCACCCCGGGCTCGCCACCCGCGTCCGGATCGTCCGGGAGATCGGCCGCGGCACCGCCGGGGAGGTCGCCGACGGCCGCGCCGACCTCGGGCTGGCCACCCTGGACGCCGACGGCCCGCCGCCCGTCCCGGGCCTGGTCGCGGTGCGGCTGTACGAGGAGTCGTACGCGCTCGCGCACCCGCAGGGCCACCCGGCGCCGCGCGAGCTCCCGCTGGTCGACTGGGACGAGAACTGCGGCTCGTACACCCGGGACTGGTGGCAGCGGCAGGACTGGATCCCGCCCGCGACCGTGGACGTGGAGGACGACACGGTGGCCCTCTCGCTGGTCGCCCAGGGCCTCGGCATGGCGATCATGCCCCGGACGGCCCTGCTCGGCGCCCCGACCGGGCTCGCCGTCACCGACCTCGGGCCGCGCCCGCCCAGCCGCCTCGTCGGGTACGTCACCACGCCCGAGCTGGCCGGGACGGCCGCGGTGCGGGCGCTGATCCGCGAGCTGCGCGAGGTCCGGCTGCCGGCGGGGCTGGCACCCGCCGCGCGGCCGGCGGCGCGGCCGGTGGCGGGTCAGCTCTCGTCCGCGTCCTCGCCGTCGCCCGCGCCCGCGCCCTCGCCGTCCGCCACGGCTTCCCGGAGCGTGCGGAACTCCCCGGCGAGCGCGTCCAGGGTGTAGTGCGCGTTGAGGCCGCTGGGGTTGGGCAGCACCCACACCTCGGTGTCGCCGATGCCCTCCGGCTGGCGCCCGACCACGGCCCGCCGCTGCCCGAAGGCCGTCCGGTAGGCGCCGATGCCGAGCACGGCCAGGACCCGCGGACGCAGCCGCAGCACCCGGTCGCGGAGCGCGGCGCCGCCCTCGCGCAGCTCCTCGGCGGTCAGCTCGTCCGCCTTGGCGGTGGTGCGCGGGGCGACGTTGGTGATGCCGAGACCGAGCGCGGGCAGCAGGTCCTGCTCGTCCGGGCGGTACTGGCGCTCGGTGAAGCCGGAGCGGTGCAGCGCGGGCCAGAAGCGGTTGCCGGGGCGGGCGAAGTGGTGCCCGGTGGCGCCGGACCACAGGCCCGGGTTGATGCCGCAGAACAGCACCCGCAGCCCGGGCCCGGTGACGTCCGGGATGGTGGTGTCCTTGGCGGCCAGCAGCTGTTCGGCGGTGGGCTTCAGAGGCGTCGGCGGCTTCACCGGCGTCGGCGACTCGGTCGCTGTCTGAGACTTGATCGGTGTCTGCGGCTTCACCGGGCCAAGTCTGCCGTGCCCCTCGCCGGCGCCGTACGGCGGCCGCGCAGCCACCGCAGGCCGAACACCACGACGGCCGCGTACGCCCAGCCGACGAAGACGTCGATGATGAAGTGCTCCGCGCCGTAGACCAGGGTGAACGTCATCGCGAGCGGATAGGCGACCAGCACCGCGCGCAGCCAGGGCCGGGCGGTGGGCCAGAAGAAGAACAGCAGCATCGCCGGGTAGGCGGAGTGCAGCGAGGGCATCGCGGCGACGTCGTTGGCGAACTGGCTGCCGTTCTCCAGCAGCGAGTCGGCCTGCGGCAGTCCGCTCGCCGAGATCACCTCCCAGACCACCCGGGACAGGTGCGGCAGGTTGCCCTCCTGGGCGACCAGCCAGGGCGGGTCGGCCGGGTAGAGCAGGTAGGTGGCGAAGCCCGCGAAGGTGAGCGTCAGGTAGCAGGCGAGCAGCTGCCGGAACCGGTGGTGCGTGCGCCGCCAGAGCACGGCGAGCAGCAGGAAGACCACGAAGAAGTGCGACAGGTAGACCCCCACCGCCGCGTAGTCGTACCAGTGCGGCGAGCCGGGGGTGTAGAGGGCGTGCTGGAGCCGGACGGTCCACGTCTCGCCGAAGCCGAGCGCCTCGTCGAAGCGCAGCTGCGGCAGCCAGTGCGGGGCCCACGGGGTGTGCGCGCCGTAGCCGCGCAGCAGCGAGTACGACCACACCACGGCCATCACCGGCACCCAGTCGCGCAGCACCAGGAGGAAGCCGCGGGGGCCGTGCCCGCTGTGCACGGCAGCGGTGAGCAGCGCGCCGATCAGCCAGAGGAACAGCACGTCGTTGGCCGAGGGGAGGCCCTCGGTGCGCAGGAACCAGAGGAAGCCGGACGCGTAGCACGGCCAGGCCAGGTACCGGAGTCTCGACCAGCCCGTCACGCGGGGGCGGGGCGGGGGCACCGGGCGCGGTTGTCCGGCTCGCACGGGGGGCGCGGCCGGAGGGAGGGTCTTGGTCATGTGCACCGAAAATAGCAAGTCAAACTTGGAGGACTCTGGGTGAAGTATGACCGGATGGTAAGAACGTCGGAATCGGCCGGCGAGGCCGTCGTACCGCCCGTCCGGCCGTGACCCGGCCGGGTCGTACCGGGGCCTTCCGGGTCGTACCGGGGTCTTCCGGGTTGTACCGGGGTCTTCTGGGTCGTACCGGGCCAGTCCACCCGGATGCCGGGGCCTCCGCACTCGGCCCGCGCCCGAGCGGGTGACCGGCCCCGCGGCCGGACCTTCGCGGCCGCGATTGGCGGGCATTCCCGGCCGCGGTGCGGCATTTGACGGTGGTCAGCCTGCTCTACGGTCTCCGGCCGGGCACGGAATCATAAATTTCGGGCCGTGTGTCGGTGCGGTGGGACACCATGTCCGGCATGTCCTACGAACTCCAGGCGCTGATAGGAACATTGGAGCTGCTGCGGGTGGCGGCGGCGGAGGTTCCGGCGGCCCGGGTGGTGCCGTTGGCACAGGGGCTGGCGCTGATCCCGGTCACCTCCGGGGTCCTCGCCGCGCTCCAGGGCGACGGCAGCGTGCGAAAACCGGCGGGCGGGGCCGGGTTCGGCTGGCACTCGGACGGCTTCGAACTCCGGCTGGCCGCCTGGTCGAAGGCGGGGCCGATCGCCTGTGTGGAGGCCGAGTACTTCGGCGGCAGCGGCACCCAGCGGGCCGCGGTCTGGGAGGACGGCCGGATCGTCCTTGGGCCGCTCACCATCGGCGAGTTCGAGCCCGCGCCCGCCGAGGGCGCCCCGATCTCCCGCGCCCTGCGCCGGATCGGCGCGCACACCGCGGAGGGCCGGGCCGACGAGTTCGACTCGGTCGGCCTGGGCGCCCGCCGCGGCACCGGGGACTGGGTCGCCGACGACTGAGCCCGCGCACGTTCGGCGTACGTGCGGTGGCTGCGTCCGGGCGCCTGGCCGACGGTGTGAGTCAGGCGATCTCGCCTGATCCACAGTGAGAGGAAGCAGTACCCATGCGTGCCACCCGGATGGTCGTCGTGCTGACCGCAGCCTTCGCGCTGACCACGGTCGCCACGGCGTCCGCCACTGCCGCCGGCCATGGAGCCGCGGCCGCCCGTACCACCGTGTCCGTCCCCGGTCTCCCGGGCCTCCCCGCAGCCCTGTCCGCCCTGCCAGCCCTGCCCGCCCGGCCCGCGGACCCCACCGCCGCGGCGCCGTCGACCCTCCCGGCCGTCACCGACCCGGCCGTCACCGATCCGACCGTCGCCGACCCGGCGGTGCCCGCCCTGCCTCCCGTGACCGGCCTGCCGGCGCTGCCGGCCACGCCCTCCGTACCGGATCCGGGCGCCGCGCTCGGGGCGGTCGGCGACATCGTCAAGCTGGTCACCGGCCTGCTGTCGACGGTGACCTCCGCCGTTCCCGACCTCGGCGTGGTCCAGCAACTGGTCGCCACCCTGCAGGCCGTCCTGCAAGGCCTGATCGGCCAGCTCCCGGCCCCGCCGGCGGTGGCGCCGACCCCGCCCAAGCTGCCCGGTCCGGCCGCGAGCCTGCAGGAGCGGCTCGACTCCCTCCGCGCCCAGGCCCAAGTCCTCACCGCGGCGGCCCGGGCCCACCCCGCCGCCGGCTGACCCCGTCGACACGGACAGCCCGTCGACACGGACGGTCCGTCGACACGGACGGTCCGTGGACGCGAACGGCCCCGCTCCCGAAACCGGGAGCGGGGCCGCGCCGTTCGTCCCGCCGACCGGGGAGCCGGCGGCGGGGCACGATCCGGGGAGGTCCGTGATCAGCGGTAGTTCACGAACTGGAGCGCGAAGTCCAGGTCCTTGCCCTTGAGCAGGGCCTGCACGGCCTGGAGGTCGTCGCGGCTCTTCGAGCTGACGCGCAGCTCGTCGCCCTGGACCTGGGCCTTGACGCCCTTGGGGCCCTCGTCACGGATGATCTTCGCGACCTTCTTCGCGTCCTCCGTGGTGATGCCCTCCTTGACGTCGGCGAAGATCTTGTACTCCTTGCCGGAGAGCTGCGGCTCGGCGGCGTCCAGAGCCTTCAGCGACAGGCCGCGCTTGACGAACTTCGTCTGCAGCACGTCGAGGATGGCGCGCACGCGCTCCTCGCCGTTGGCCTTCATCTCGATCTTCTCGCCGGAGCGGCTGATCTCGCCGCCGACGCCCTTGAAGTCGAAGCGCGTGGCGATCTCGCGGGAGGTCTGGTTGATCGCGTTGTCGACCTCCTGCCACTCGACCTTCGAGACGATGTCGAAACTGGAGTCGGCCATGGGTGTTGGTCTCCTTGATGCTCTGGCTTCACTGGCACGGTCCGCCCCACCGGGGCGCCCGCCGCCCAAGCCTATCCAGCGCCACCCCGCCCCCGCCCGCGGCGACCACGCCGTTCTCCTTGATCATCGCGTGATCTATCGAGTGGCGAAGCACCCCCCGGCATCGGGTATGGTTTACCACGTCGAACGGGGCGAACACCCCGGTCGGCGAAGATCCTGGCTGGTTGCCCGAGCGGCCAAAGGGAGCAGACTGTAAATCTGTCGCGCAAGCTACGCAGGTTCGAACCCTGCACCAGCCACAGGATAGAGAACAGCCCCTGATCTGCGGAAACGCAGATCAGGGGCTGTTTTGCTTTGTCCCGTCCCGGGCCGACTGGGGGCGCGGCCGGGGGTAGTTATTGCACATTGCTTGCAATTACGTTCTAGAGGCAGCAGAGTGGGTGGCCGGGGGTGGGAGTCCTTCGACTGAGCTGATCGTCTTCCCAACCGGCGACCGCCGGGACAACCGGCTCGCCCACCCCCGCCAACAGCCCCTCCCCGCGGGGCGGCGACGTGCGTCAAGGGCCCGTCAAAGCCGCTCGTGGCCGCGTCAGGAACGCGTAGGGGCCGGGGGAGCGACAGGAGCGCGGACCGCAGGATCGGAGCAACTACCGACCGCGGAGGTTCCGTCCGATGTCCAGCGCCATCACCACCCCGGCCGTCACGGCCGAACCCGAGCCGCCGGATACCGGTACGGGCGACGAGCGGCACCGGCTCAGCGCGCTCGGCGGACTGGCGGCGCTCTCGCTGGACGCCATGGCCTCGGTCGCGTACGGGCCGGAGTCGATCGTCCTGGTGCTGGCCGCCGCCGGGGCGTACGGGCTGGGCTTCACGCTGCCGGTCACTGCGGCGATCGCGGTGCTGCTGGCGGTGCTGGTCGCCTCCTACCGGCAGGTGATCGCGGCCTTCCCGGACGGCGGCGGCGCCTACGCGGTCGCCAAGGCGCACCTGGGCCGCCGGACGGCGCTGACCGCGGCCGCCTCCCTGGTGATCGACTACATCCTGAACGTCGCGGTCTCGGTCACCGCCGGCGTGGCCGCGCTGACCTCGGCCGCACCGGGTCTGTACGGCCAGCGGGTCTTGCTCTGCCTGGGCGTGCTGGCCCTGGTCACCGCGGTGAATCTGCGGGGGATAGCCGAGTCGGCGCGCTGGTTCATGGTGCCGACGGCCGTGTTCGTCCTCGCCGTCATGGCGATCATCGTGGTCGGCCTGTTCCGGTCCGCCCCGGCCAGCACCGTGGCCGCCGCCGGGCACGCCTCGGTGCTCGCCGAGAACGCCACCGCCGTCGGGGCGCTGCTGCTGCTCAAGGCTTTCGCGGCCGGCTGCTCCGCGCTGACCGGCGTGGAGGCGGTGGCCAACGCCGTCCCCTCCTTCCGCACCCCGCGGGTCAGGCGGGCGCAGCACACCGAGGTCGCGCTGGGCGCCCTGCTCGGCGTGATGCTGATCGGGCTGGCCGTGCTGATCGGGCGCTTCCACCTCCAGCCGGTGGAGGGCGTCACCGTGCTCGCCCAGCTCGCCGACGCCTCGCTCGGCCACGGCGCCGGCTTCTACGTCGTCCAGTTCGCCACCGTGGTGCTGCTCGGTCTGGCCGCCAACACCTCCTTCGGCGGGCTGCCGGTGCTGCTCGACCTGCTCGCCCGGGACAACCACCTCCCGCACGTCTTCGCGCTGCGCGCCGACCGCCAGGTGTACCGGTACGGCGTGCTGTTCCTGGCCGCGGTGTCGGCGGTGCTGCTGGCCTGCTCCGGCGGCGACGTCAACAGCCTGGTGCCGCTGTTCTCGATCGGCGTGTTCGTCGGCTTCACGATCTGCCAGGTCGGCATGGTCCGGCACTGGCGGCTGCACCGCCCGGCCGGCTGGCGGTGGAAGGCCGCGCTGAACGGCTTCGGCGCGCTGCTCACCGGCGTCGCGGCGCTGGTCGTCACCGGTACCAAGTTCACCGAGGGCGCCTGGGGCATCGTGGTGGCCCTGCCGCTGCTGGTGGTGCTGTTCGAGGCGGTCCACCGCAGCTACCGGCGGATCGGCGAGCGGCTGGAGCTGGGCCGGGTGCCCGGCCCGGTGACCAGGCAGCGCAGCCTGGTCGTCGTCCCGGTGACGGCGATCACCCGGCTCACCCGGGACGGCCTGTCGGCGGCGCTCTCGCTCGGCGACGAGGTCATGGCGGTGACGGTGGTGCACGAGCCGACCGCGGCCGAGGCGCTGCGCCGGGACTGGGAGCTCTGGCAGCCGGGCGTGCCGCTGGTGGAGATCCCGGACGACCACCGGCGGCTGGGGCGGCCGATCGCCGCCTTCGTCAACGAGCTCGGGGCGGAGCACGCCTACGACCGGCTGACCGTGCTGATCCCCGAGGTGGAGCCCGCGCGCTGGTGGCAGCGGGCGCTGCAGAACCGGCGCGGCGCCGTGATCGACCGCGCCCTGCGCCGGCACACCGACGCGGTGGTCTGCCGGCTCCGGATGCGGATGTGACCAGCGGATGTGACCAGCGGATGTGACCAGCGGGTGTGACCGGCGAAGGTGACCACCGGAGGAGCCCCGCGAACGGCCCCGGTCACCCCCGTGAACGGCCCCGGACGGCAGCTGCCGTCCGGGGCCGTTCGCCGTCCCACCACCCGTTCGCGTCAAGGTCGCGTCAACGCGGCGCCGTCACCCGTATGGAGGGCGTCAGGGCCCGATAACGCGCCTCTGACGGCTGGTTTGCTGCATCTGCCGGTCGTCCGCCGGCGCCGCGCGAGCCCTTCGGCCCGCCCGCGGCATCTCCCGAACCACGCTGGTGGAGCCCATGTCCGATCTCATCTACGTCGGTGTCACGGTCGCCGTGTTCGCCGTCATCGCCCTGATCGCGCGGGGGGTGGAGAAGCTGTGAGTGAGCGCAGCGAACGAACCATCAAGGGGCGCGTGTTGCGCTCAGCGCCCAGCGAGCGCAGCGAGGTGGCCGCATGAGTGCCGAGAACATCGCAGGCCTGATCGTGGCCGTCGCCCTCGTCGGCTACCTCGTCGTCGCGCTGATCTACCCGGAGAAGTTCTGACATGAGCTCCACTCTCGCGGGCTGGATGCAGGCCCTCGCCCTCGTCGGCGCGCTGGCCCTGTGCTACCGCCCCCTCGGCGACTACATCGCCAGGATCCTCACCACCCCGAGGCACCTCAGAGCCGAGCGCGGCATCTACAAGGTGATCGGCGTCGACGGTGACGCCGATCAGCGCTGGCCGGTGTACCTGCGCTCGGTGCTGGCCTTCTCGGCGGTCTCCGTCCTCTTCCTGTACGGCCTGATCCGGCTCCAGGGCTACCTGCTGCTGAACCTGGGTGTCCCGCAGATGGCGGGTCACCAGGCCTGGAACACCGCGATCTCCTTCGTCGCCAACACCAACTGGCAGTCCTACGGCGGCGAGTCCGCGATGGGCCACCTGGTGCAGATGGCGGGCCTGGCGGTGCAGAACTTCGTCTCCGCGGCCGTCGGCATCGCCGTCGTGGCGGCGCTGATCCGGGGCTTCACCCGGAACCGGACGGACCGGCTGGGCAACTTCTGGGTGGACCTGGTCCGGATCAACCTGCGGCTGCTGCTGCCGATCTCGATCGTCTTCGCCCTGGTCCTGGCCGCCTCCGGCGTGATCCAGAACTTCCACGGCTTCCACGAGGTGACCAGCCTCGCGGGTGACGTGCAGAAGATCCCGGGCGGGCCGGTGGCCTCGCAGGAGGTCATCAAGCTGCTGGGCACCAACGGCGGCGGCTTCTTCAACGCCAACTCGGCCCACCCCTTCGAGAACCCGAACGGCTTCTCGAACCTGGTCGAGGTCTTCCTGCTGCTGGTGATCCCGTTCGCGCTGCCCCGGACCTTCGGCCGGATGGTCGGCGACAACCGCCAGGGCTACGCGATCGTCGCCGTGATGGGCCTGTTCTGGGTCGCCTCGACCGCCCTGCTCACCTTCGCCGAGTCGCAGCACTCGGGCAGTGCCCTGCAGGCCGCGGGTGCGGCGATGGAGGGCAAGGAGCAGCGGTTCGGCATCGCCGCCTCCGGTCTGTTCGCGGCGTCGACGACGCTGACCTCGACGGGCGCGGTGAATTCCTTCCACGACTCGTTCACGCCGTTCGGCGGCGGCATCACGGTCTTCAACATGATGCTGGGCGAGATCGCGCCGGGCGGTACCGGTTCCGGTCTGTACGGGATGCTGGTGCTGGCGATCGTCGCGGTGTTCGTCGCGGGCCTGATGGTCGGCCGCACCCCCGAGTACCTGGGCAAGAAGCTCGGCGGCCGGGAGATGAAGTTCGCCTCGCTGTACATCCTCACCACCCCGACGATCGTGCTGGTCGGCACGGGTGTGGCGATGGCGCTGCCGGGTGAGCGGGCCGGGATGCTCAACTCGGGTGCCCACGGCTTCTCCGAGGTGCTGTACGCCTTCACCTCCGCCGCGAACAACAACGGCTCGGCGTTCGGCGGCATCACCGTCAACACCGACTGGTACGACACGGCGCTGGGCCTGGCGATGATCTTCGGTCGCCTGCTGCCGATCGTGTTCGTGCTGGCGCTGGCCGGCTCGCTCGCCCAGCAGCAGCCGGTCCCGGCCACCCCGGGCACCCTGCCCACTCACAAGCCGCTGTTCGTGGGCCTGCTGTCGGGCGTGATCCTGATCGTCGTCGGCCTCACCTACTTCCCGGCCCTGGCTCTCGGGCCGATCGCGGAAGGTCTCACCTCCTGATGTCCACCTCCACGCTCAACCCCGCGCCGGCCGACACCGAGGCCGAGCCCACCGCGCCGCACAGAGTGGCCAGCGGCCTCCTCGACCCGAAGCTGATCGTCGCGTCCCTGCCGGACGCGGTGAAGAAGCTCGATCCCCGGGTGATGGTCAAGAACCCGGTGATGTTCGTGGTCGAGGTGGGCTCGGTGGTCACCACGATCGCCGCGATAGCCGACCCGTCCGTGTTCGCCTGGTGCATCACGGTGTGGCTCTGGCTGACCACGGTCTTCGCCAACCTGGCCGAGGCCGTCGCCGAGGGGCGCGGCAAGGCCCAGGCCGACACCCTGCGCAAGACCAAGACCGAGAGCGTCGCCCGCCGGCTCACCGACTGGCCCGCCACGCAGCACGAGGAGGAGGTGCCGGGCACGGCCCTGCGACTCGGCGACCACGTCGTCGTGGAGGCCGGTCAGGTCATCCCCGGTGACGGCGACGTCGTCGAGGGTGTCGCCTCGGTGGACGAGTCGGCGATCACCGGCGAGTCCGCGCCGGTGATCCGCGAGTCCGGCGGCGACCGGTCCGCGGTGACCGGCGGCACCAAGGTGCTGTCCGACCGGATCGTGGTGAAGATCGCCTCGGAGCCCGGCAAGTCCTTCATCGACCGGATGATCGCCCTGGTCGAGGGCGCCGCCCGGCAGAAGACGCCGAACGAGATCGCGCTCAACATCCTGCTGGCCTCGCTGACCATCGTCTTCCTGGTCGCGGTCGTCACGCTCCAGCCGATGGCCACCTACGCGGGCGCCCCGCAGTCGATGATCGTGCTGGTCGCCCTGATCGTGGCGCTCATCCCGACCACCATCGGCGCGCTGCTCTCCGCGATCGGCATCGCCGGCATGGACCGGCTGGTGCAGCGCAACGTGCTGGCGATGTCCGGGCGGGCCGTCGAGGCCGCCGGTGACGTCAACACCCTGCTGCTCGACAAGACCGGCACCATCACCCTGGGCAACCGCCAGGCCGCCGAGTTCCTGCCCGCCCCGGGTGTGGCCACCGACGAACTGGCCGGTGCCGCGCAGCTCTCCTCCCTCGCGGACGAGACGCCGGAGGGCCGCTCGATCGTGGTCCTCGCCAAGACCGAGTACGGTCTGCGGGCCCGCGCCCAGGGCGAGTTGACCCACGCCACCTGGGTGCCGTTCACCGCCCAGACCCGGATGTCGGGCGTCGACCTCGACGAGGCCGGGGGAGTGCACCAGGTCCGCAAGGGCGCGGCCGGCGCGGTCACCAACTGGGTGACCGAGAACGGCGGTTCGGTCGGCGACGAGGTCTCCGCCCTGGTCGACGGCATCTCCGCGGCCGGCGGCACCCCGCTGGTCGTCGCCACCAAGACCGGCTCCGCCCCCGCCAAGGTCCTGGGTGTCATCCACCTCAAGGACGTGGTCAAGGAGGGCATGCGGGAGCGGTTCGACGAGCTGCGCCGGATGGGCATCAAGACCATCATGATCACGGGCGACAACCCGCTGACCGCCAAGGCGATCGCGGAGGAGGCCGGTGTCGACGACTTCCTCGCCGAGGCCACGCCCGAGGACAAGATGGCCCTGATCAAGAAGGAGCAGGAGGGCGGCAAGCTGGTCGCGATGACCGGCGACGGCACCAACGACGCCCCCGCCCTCGCCCAGGCCGACGTCGGCGTCGCGATGAACACCGGGACCATGGCGGCCAAGGAGGCCGGCAACATGGTCGACCTGGACTCCAACCCCACCAAGCTGATCGAGATCGTCGAGATCGGCAAGCAGCTGCTCATCACCCGCGGCGCGCTGACCACCTTCTCCATCGCCAACGACGTGGCCAAGTACTTCGCGATCATCCCCGCGATGTTCGCCGGCGTGTACCCGGGCCTGAGCCACCTCAACATCATGGGCCTGCACAGCCCCCAGTCCGCGATCACCTCGGCGATCGTCTTCAACGCCCTGGTCATCGTCGGCCTCATCCCGCTCGCCCTGCGCGGCGTCAAGTACCGTCCCTCCGACGCAAGTTCCCTGCTGCGCCGCAACATCGGGATCTACGGCTTCGGCGGTCTGGTGGTGCCGTTCGTCGGCATCAAGCTGATCGACCTGATCGTCCAGTTCATCCCCGGCCTCAGCTGAGAGAGGAGTCCACCACCATGTCCAAGCCCCTGCCCGCCGCCGTGCGGACCCACTTCACCGCGCTGCGTGCGCTGCTGGTCCTGACCGTGATCCTCGGGGTCGCCTATCCGCTGCTGGTCACCGGGATATCCCAGGTCGCGTTCAGCGAGAAGGCCAACGGCTCGATCGTGAAGGCCGACGGCAAGGAGGTCGGGTCGAGCCTGATCGGCCAGAACTTCAACCTCCCGAAGAAGAACCCGGACGACCCGAAGGAGGAGGCCCAGCCGGACCCGAAGTGGTTCCAGCCCCGCCCCTCCGCGGCCGGGACCGGCTACGACGCCTCCTCGTCCGGCGCCTCCAACCAGGGGCCGAACAGCGAGGACCTGCTGAAGGCCGTCAACGACCGCCGTGCCGCCGTCGCCGCGTTCGACGGCGTCGACCCGGCGAGCGTGCCGGCCGACGCGCTGACCGCCTCCGGCTCCGGCCTCGACCCGGACATCTCGCCGGCCTACGCCAAGGAGCAGGTCAACCGGGTCGCCAAGGAGCGCGGGCTGCCGGCCGACATGCTGAACCAGCTGGTCGACCGGTACACCGAGAGCCGCCCGCTCGGCTTCCTCGGCAACGAGGCCGTCAACGTCGTGCTGCTCAACAAGGCGCTCAGCGAGCAGAAGTGACGCCGCATCAGAAGCGAGAGTGACCGGGCCGGCCCGGGCGCGGGAGGACGACTCCCGCGCCCGGGCCGGCCGACCCGTGTCCGCAGACGTGCACCACCTCCCGATGGAAAGAGCAGTGCCCATGGCCCGCGACCTCACCCCCGGCTCAGGCATCCGCCGCGGCCGGCTGAGGGTGTACCTCGGCTCCGCGCCGGGGGTCGGCAAGACCTACCGGATGCTGGACGAGGCCCGGCGCAGACAGGAGCGCGGGGCGGACGTCGTGGTCGGCTACATCGAGTGCCACGGCCGGCGCCACACCGAGGGCATGCTGGCTGGCCTGGAGGTCCTGCCGCGGGTCCGGCGCTCCTACCGGGACTCCGAGTTCGAGGAGATGGACCTCGACACGGTGCTCGCCCGCCGCCCGTCCGTCGTCCTGGTCGACGAACTGGCGCACACCAACATCCCCGGCGGCCGGCACCCCAAGCGCTGGCAGGACGTCGAGGAACTGCTCGCCGCCGGGATCGACGTCATCACCACCGTCAACATCCAGCACCTGGAATCGCTGAACGACGTCGTCCAGAAGATCACCGGCATCCCGCAGCGCGAGACCGTCCCGGACGAGGTGGTCCGCCGGGCCGACCAGATCGAACTCGTCGACATGGCCCCGCAGGCACTGCGGCGCCGGATGGCCCACGGCAACGTCTACAAGGCGGAGAAGGTGGACGCCGCGCTCTCCAACTACTTCCGGGTCGGCAACCTCACCGCCCTGCGCGAACTCGCCCTGCTCTGGGTCGCCGGGCGGGTCGACGAGGGCCTGCGCGACTACCGGGCCGCCCACCGCATCGACCGGGTCTGGGAGACCCGCGAACGCGTCGTGGTCGCCCTCACCGGCGGCCCCGAGGGCGAGACCCTGATCCGCCGCGCCGCCCGCATTGCCGACCGTACGGCCGGAGGCGACCTGCTGGCCGTCCACGTCACCCGCAGCGACGGCCTGGCCGGCGCCTCCTCCGGGGCGCTCGCCCAGCAGCGGCAACTGGTCGAGACCCTCGGCGGCAGCTACCACGTGGTCGTCGGCGACGACATCCCGACCGCGCTGCTCGCCTTCGCCCGCGCCCACGACGCCACCCAGCTGGTGCTCGGCACCAGCCGCCGCGGCCGGATCAACCGCTTCCTCACCGGCCCCGGCATCGGCGAGACCACGGTGGACGCCTCCGAGGACATCGACGTCCACATGGTCACCCACGAGTTCACCGGCCGCGGCCGGCTGCCCGCGCTCGGCCGCCGCCACTCCCGGCGGCGCACCGTCGTGGGCTACACGGCCGGCCTCGTCCTGCCCTGGCTGCTCACCGCCCTGCTCTCCCAGGCGCACCAGCGGATCAACCTCACCACCGACGCCCTGATCTTCCAGCTCGGCGTGGTCATCGTCGCCCTGCTCGGCGGCGCGATGTCCGCCCTGGTGGCCGCGCTCGTCGCCTCGGTGCTGCTGAACTACTACTTCATCCCGCCGATCCACAGCCTGACCATCGGCGAGACCAACAACATCGTCGCCCTGGTGGTCTTCGCCGCCATCGCGCTCACCGTCTCCACCGTGGTCGACCACGCCGGCCGGCTCACCAGCAGGGCGGCCCGGGCCACCGCCGAGGCCGAGACCCTCTCCACCCTGGCCGGCAGCGTGCTGCGCGGCGCCGACGCCCTGCCCGCCCTGCTGGAGAAGTCCCGGACGGCCTTCGGCATGCGGGCCGTCGCCCTGCTCTCCCGGGCCGACGGCGAGGTGCTCGCCCACTGCGAGGGCGAGCACCAGGGCGAGCACCGGACCGCGCGCCAGGGCGTGCACCGGAGCGCGCGCCAGGACGAGGACGGCCCGCAGGAGTCCACCGAGGTCCCGGTCGGCGCGGACGCCGTCCTGGTGCTCACCGGCCGCCGGCTGCCCGCCGCCGACCAGCGCGTCCTCACCGCCTTCGCCGCCCACGTCGCCGCCGCCCTGGAACGCGACCGGCTGGCCGTGGTCGCCGCCGAGGTCGAGCCGATCAAGGCCGCCGACCGGATGCGCACCGCCCTGCTCGCCGCCGTCAGCCACGACCTGCGCACCCCGCTGGCCGCCGCCCTCGCCTCGGTCGGCTCGCTGCGCAGCCCCGACGTCGAGTTCTCACCCGAGGACCAGGACGAACTCCTCGCCACCGCCGACGAATCACTGGTCAAGCTCACCCGGCTGGTCGACAACCTGCTCGACATGAGCCGCCTCCAGGCCGGCGCGCTCACCCTGCACCTCACCGAGATCCACCTGGACGAGATCCTGCCCAGGGCGCTGGACAGCCTCCCCGACCCGTACGCGCCGATCCAGCCGCTGGACCTGGACACCGCCCCGCCGGTGCTCGCCGACCCGCCGCTGCTGGAACGCGTGCTCGCCAACGTGATCACCAACGCGCTGCGGTACAACGCCCCCGGCGCGCCCGTCCTGGTCACCGCCAGCCACCACGCCGACCAGGTCGAGATCCGGGTGATCGACCGCGGCCCCGGCATCGCCCCCGAGGACCGCGACCGGGTCTTCCTGCCCTTCCAGCGCCTCGGCGACACCGACAACACCACCGGCGTCGGCCTCGGCCTCGCCCTCTCCCGGGGCCTCGCCGAGGCCATGGGCGGCAGCCTGGAGGTCGAGGACACCCCCGGCGGCGGCACCACCATGCTGCTCGCCCTGCCCGCCGCGCACTCCGGGACCGAGCCCGCCGACCTCGCAGCCTCCGGGGAGGAGCCACCGCATGAGTGAGATCCTGATCGTCGACGACGAGCCGGCGCTGCTGCGGACCTTACGGATCAACCTCAGCGCCCGGCAGTACGCCGTCCGCACCGCCGCCAGCGGCGGCGAGGCGCTCGACCGCGCCGCGCACTCGCTCCCGGACGCCGTCCTGCTCGACCTCGGCCTGCCCGACCTCGACGGGATGGACGTGCTGCGCGGCCTGCGCACCCACAGCGCGATGCCGATCATCGTGCTCTCCGGCCGCGGCGACGCCGCCGACAAGGTCGGCGCCCTGGACGCCGGCGCCGACGACTACCTCACCAAACCGTTCCTGATGGAGGAACTGCTGGCCCGGCTGCGCGCGGTGCTGCGCCGCCCGCTGGGCGGGGTCCCGCCCACCCGGCCGGTGATCGGCGACCACGCCGTGGACCTCGCGGCCACCACCGTCACCGGCCCGAACGGCCCGGTACGGCTCACCCCGACCGAGTGGCGGATCCTCGCCCTGCTGCTCGCCAACCCCGGCCGGCTGGTGCCCGGCCGGCAGATCCTGCGCGAGGTGTGGGGTCCGGCCCAGGAGGGGCGCGGCAACTACCTGCGGGTCTACCTCGCCGGGCTGCGCCGCAAGCTGGAGCGCGACCCGACCCGGCCGCGGCACCTGATCACCGAGCCGGGGATCGGGTACCGGTACGTGCCGTAGCGCGCGGCGGGGCGGCGCGCGGTGGAGGTGGCGGGCGGTCCGGGAGCCGGGGCGCCCGGTCGTCAACGGGCCGTCAAGAGCGGGCGGGAGGGCGCCAGGAGAGCGTCAAGGCCGGTGGAGGGCGGTGCTCCGTGGGCGTAGCGTCGGTACCGAAGCGAGCGGGCCCTGCTCCGTGTGGGGGAAGCCCGGGCCCGCTCGCGCCGCCGTCGAGAACGGCGGCCAGCAGGTGGGGGAGGGGCGCGCGACCATCCGTCGCGCGCCCCTTTTTGCCCGCTGCTTCCGTTCCCGCCAGCCGCCTCCGGAGGCCGACCCGCCGGCCCCGGCCCGCACGGTCAGTCCTCGGTGCTCCCGGACTGCCGCGGCAGCGCCAGTGCCACGGTGTCCGCGAACTCCCGCACCGCGCTGGTCCGGCTGACCACCCGGCCGCTGTGCACCACCAGCCGGCTGTGCCCGCCCGCGAGCGCCCCGGCCAGGCTGTCCCCGCGCACCGCCAGCAGCTCCGCCGGGAACCCGGCGTCCACCCGGACCGGCGGCAGCCCGAGCGCCGCCCGGGCCTGGTTCGCCACCGCGTCGTACGCCGCCTCCGGCTCCAGCTCCCCGCCCGCCGCCAGCAGGTACGCCGCCTCCAGCGGATCGGCCCGGCCGACCGGGTTGGACGGGTCGCGCAGCGCCCCGCTGCCCGCCGCCAGCGGCACCCGGGCCTGCGCCAACTCCCGCAGCAGGCCCGGCCGCAGGCCCGTCGACCGGCCCTCCAGCCCGGTGCAGCCGCCGTTCTGCGGCAGGCAGACCACCCGCACCCCGCCGGTCGCCAGCACCGTCGCGGCACCCCGGGCCAGCGCGCCGCACGGCCCGAGCGTCACCCGTGGCCGCAGCGGCGCCAAGGCGCCGACCAGCCGGGCGAGTTGGGCCGCGTCGGCGGCGGTGGTGTGCAGGTCCACCGGGCAGTCCGCCTCCCGGGCGGCCTCCAGCAGCAGCTGCACGTACCCGGCCGGGTCCGGATCCAGCTCCGGACAGCCGCCGGCCGCCGTGGCCCCCAGCTTGAGCGCCTCGCGCAGCTGCGCCCGGCCGTCCGCGCCGGCCCGGCCGGTGAGCAGCCGGGGCATCGCCACCGCCTGCAGCTCGGCCAGCCCGCGCAGTGCCTGCCGGGCGGTGAGCACCGCCTCCAGCCGGCGCAGCCCGTGCACGTCGCCGATCCGGACGTGGGTGCGCTGCGCGGTGGCGCCGTAGCCGAGCGAGGTGAGCGCGGCCTCGGTGACCCGCTGGGTCAGGTCGCCCTGGGTGTCCGGCGGCGGGGCGGGCAGGGCGGCGGAGAAGGCGTCGTCGTAGTGGGCGTGCGCCTCGGCGGGGGCCGGGAGCAGCAGGTAGCCCGTGAGGTCGATCCGGGCGCCGGTGGTGACGGTGGGGGCGCCGGGCAGGGCGGGCAGCGGGCCGAGGCTGCCGACGGTGCCGACGGCCTGGATCCGGTCGCCGCTGATCCGGACGTCCACCACCCGCCCGTCGGCCAGTCGGGCGCCGGTGAGCAACAGGACCGGACCGTGCCCGAGCGGGTTGGCCGCCGGGCCGGGCCCCTGGTGCGGCCCGTCGGCGGCTGCGCTGTCCATCGCCGGCCCCCTCTCGCGCCGGCCCGTGCGGTCGGCCAGTCGATCCCGATCAACCCGATCAATGAGCGTCGAGCCTATGGGGCTCGGGGGCGGGGCGCCGGGAGGCGGGCAATAGTCGTATCGGGTCGGGCCGCCGGGCTCACGGGCCGATCGAACGCCCGGCCTTGGATCGCTCGTCCGCGCGCCCCGCCCACCTGCGGTCTTCGCCGCGGGATACGGATTTCACCTCCGGGCGCGAAACGTGTAATCTCTTCCTCGTTCGCCCCTATAGCTCAGTCGGTAGAGCGTCTCCATGGTAAGGAGAAGGTCTGCGGTTCGATTCCGCATGGGGGCTCTGGTGAGAAGTGGTCAGCCTCGGCTGTGCCACGGATCACTGTGGCGGTGTAGCTCAGTTGGTAGAGCAAGCGGCTCATAATCGCTGTGTCACCGGTTCAAGTCCGGTCACCGCTACCCCGCGTAGTCGGTCGGGAGATCGCACTCCCGGTCGGCTACTCTTGTTGTGTTCTTATTCGTTGTCCAAGGAAGGCACTCCCGTGGCTGCCACCGATGTCCGCCCGAAGATCACGCTGGCCTGCGTGGAGTGCAAGGAGCGGAACTACATCACCAAGAAGAACCGGCGTAACGACCCGGACCGTCTTGAGATGAAGAAGCACTGCCCCCGCTGCAACTCGCACACCGCGCACCGCGAGACCCGCTGACCCTGTCGTAGGGCATCGGGCCTGTGTGAATCAGGTCTTCGACTCCGGGCCGCATCCCTCACGAGGGGTGTGGCCCGGAGTCTTTTCCGTATCCGTCCGCTTCGTGTCCATCCGTGTTCCGAGGAGCTGCCATGGCGCTCGACCCCTCCTTCATCGGGCGTAGTTACCCGCCCACCGAGCCGTACGAGGTCGGCCGGGAGAAGATCCGCGAGTTCGCGATCGCGATCGGCGACGCCAACCCGGCGTACACCGACGCGGAGGCGGCGAAGGCGCTGGGCCACCCGGACGTGATCGCCCCGCCGACCTTCCCGTTCGTGATCACCTACCGCGCGGCCGGCCAGGTCGTCGAGGACCCGGAGCTTGGCCTGGACTTCACCCGGGTCGTGCACGGCGACCAGAAGTTCGCCTACACCCGCCCGGTGCGGGCCGGTGACCGGCTGTCGGTCGCCGTGACCATCGACAACATCAAGTCGCTGGCGGGCAACGACGTGCTCACCGTGCGTGGCGAGGTGACGGACGCGACCGGCGAGCACGTTGTGACGTCGGTCATGACCCTGGTGGCCCGGGCCGCCGACGAGGCGGGGGAGTGAGCGCGATGGCGATCAGCTACGACGAGGTCGAGGTCGGCACCGAGCTGCCGGCGGGATCCTTCCCGGTGACCCGCGACACACTGGTGCGCTACGCGGGCGCCTCGGGCGACTTCAACCCGATCCACTGGAACGAGAAGTTCGCCCTGGAGGTCGGCCTGCCGGACGTCATCGCGCACGGCATGTTCACCATGGCCGAGGCCGTCCGGGTCGTCACCGACTGGGTCGGCGACCCGGCCGCGGTGGTCGAGTACGGCGTGCGCTTCACCCGTCCGGTGCCGGTGCCGAACGACGGGGTGGGCGCGGTGATCGAGGTCTCGGCCAAGGTCGCCAAGAAGCTGGACGACCGCAAGGTGCAGGTCGACCTGCTGGCCACCACCGGCGGGCAGAAGGTCCTCGGGATGTCCCGGGCGATCGTCCGCCTCGTCTGAGAGCGGCGGGACCGGCCCCGGCCGACCCCGGACGGCGAGTTCGCCGGGGTCGGCCGGGGCCGCGCTCTTGCGTAGGTAGTGATTGGCCACTAACTTAGAACCCATGGCGAGGTCGAGCATGCGGATGAGCGCGGAGGAGCGGCGCGAGAGCGTCGTCCGTGCCGCGATGATCGAGTTCGCCCGCGGCGGCTACCGGGGCACCTCCACCGAGGCGATCGCCCGTCGGGTGGGCGTCTCGCAGCCGTACCTGTTCCGGCTCTTCCCGGGCAAGCAGGCCATCTTCGAGGCGGCCGCCGAGCGCTGCGTCGAGGAGACCTGGCGGGTGTTCGACGAGGCCTCGGCCGGGCTGACCGGCTCGGCCGCCGCCGAGGCGATGTCCGAGGCCTACATGGGACTGGTCGGGGACCGCGACCAGCTCATGATGCAGATGCAGCTCTACGTCTCGGTGTTCGCGGCGCGGGCGGCGGGCGAGGAGGGCATCGGGGATTCGGCCCGGCGGCTCTGGGAGTCCCTGTTCGAGCGGGTCAGGATCCGGATCGGCGGGGACATGGGGGACGCCACGCACTTCTTCGCGCACGGGATGCTGATCAACACGCTGGTGGCGCTGGGCTTCCCGGAGGACCACCGGATCTGGAGCGGCTTCAACGCGCACGACCCGGCCGAGTAGGCGGGCCGCACGGTGGACTCCGTGCGGCCTCTTTTCGGCCCCAGAAAGTTATTGATCAATAACTACCTAGGATCCGGAAGGCCCGGACCTGGAGGAACTGGGGGAAGTCATGACGGAGAAACCGGCCCTCGGCAGGACCGCGGTCTGGACCCTGGTGATCGTCAGCGCGGCGAGCTTCATGGCCGCCCTGGACAACCTGGTGGTCACCACCGCACTGCCGTCGATCCGCGAGGAACTCGGCGGCGGGCTGTCCGACCTCGAATGGACGGTCAGCGCCTACACCCTGAGCTTCGCCGTGCTGCTGATGTTCGGCGCGGCCCTCGGCGACCGCTTCGGCCGGCGCCGGATCTTCCTGGTCGGCCTGACGGTCTTCACCCTCGGCTCCACCGCGGCCGCCCTCTCCCCGGAGATCGGCGAGCTGATCGCCGCCCGGGCCGTCCAGGGCGTCGGAGCCGCGGTGATGATGCCGCTCACCCTCACCCTGCTCACCGCCGCCGTGCCCGAGGCCAAGCGGGGTCTGGCCTTCGGCATCTGGTCGGGCGTCAGCGGCCTCGCCGTCGCCGCCGGGCCGCTGATCGGCGGCTCGCTCACCGAGCACTTCTCCTGGCAGTGGATCTTCTGGGTGAACGTCCCGGTCGGGCTCGTCCTGCTGCCGCTGGCCTATCTGAGGCTCGGCGAGAGCCGGGGCGCGGAGCGCGCCCTGGACGTCCCCGGCACCGTGCTGGTCAGCCTGGGGATGTTCGGGGTGGTCCTCGGCCTGATCCGCGGCAACCCGGACGGCTGGACCAGCCCGCTGGTCCTCGGCGCCCTGATCGCCGGCGTGCTGCTGCTGGCCGCGTTCGTCCGCTACGAGCAGCGCGTGGCCGCCCACCCGATGCTGCCGATGCGGCTCTTCCGCAGCCGCGCGTTCTCCGCCGTCAACGCAGCCAGCCTGCTGATGTACCTCGGGATGTTCGGCTCGATCTTCCTGATCAGCCAGTACCTCCAGGGCGTCGGCGGCTACAGCCCGCAGGAGGCCGGCATCCGGATGCTGCCGTGGACCGCGATGCCGCTGCTGATCTCGCCGATCGCGGGCATCGTCTCCGACCGGATCGGCGGCCGGCCGATCGTGGTCGCCGGGCTGGCCCTCCAGGCCGCCGGCCTCGCGCTGTTCGGCCTGGTCGCGGGCGGCGGCGGCTTCGACTACCTCGCCCAGATCCCGGCCATCGTGGTCTGCGGGATCGGCATGTCGCTCTACTTCGGCCCGACCGCCCAGCTGGTGATGGGGAGCGTCCGGCCGCACGAGCAGGGCATCGCCTCCGGCGCCAACAACGCGCTGCGTGAGGTCGGCGGGGCGCTCGGGGTGGCCTCGCTCTCGGCGGTGTTCTCGGCGCAGGGCGGCTACGAGTCGGCACAGGCCTTCGCGGACGGGCTGGTGCCCGCGCTGTACGTCGGCGCGGTGGCCGTCGGGGCCGGGGCGCTCGCCGCGGCGCTCATCCCGCGCCGGCGCCGGGCCGTCGTCGCGGCCGAGGCCGCGGCCGGGCGGCCGGTGGCGGACCGGGCCGGAGCCGGCCGGGTCTGAGCGGGCCGGGTCTGAGCCGGTGCGGCCCGGATCCGGGCGGATGCGGGGACGGGTGCGGGGACGGGCCCGGGAACGGGTGCGGGGGGAAGGACGGCCGGGGGGCCGCCCGTCCCCCCGTACGCTGGTGGGCGTGCTGGTAGAAAACGACGCCCCCCTCGCCCCGCTCACCACGCTCCGGCTCGGCGGCCCGGCCCGCCGTCTGGTGACCGCCCACACCGACGACGAGGTGATCGCCGCCGTCCGCGCGGCCGACGCGGCCGGTGAGCCGCTGCTGGTCCTCGGCGGCGGCTCCAACCTGGTGATCGGCGACGCCGGCTTCCCCGGCACCGTGCTGCGGATCGCCACCGCCGGCTTCACCGTGGACGGCACCGTGCTGGAGCTGGCCGCCGGCGAGGTGTGGTCGGAGGCGGTCACCCGCGCGGTGCGCGAGCACGGCCTGGCCGGCGTCGAGTTCCTGGCCGGCATCCCCGGCTCGGCCGGTGCCACCCCGGTGCAGAACGTCGGCGCGTACGGCCAGGAGGTCGCCCAGACGATCACCGAGGTGGTCGCCTACGACCGCGCCGCCGACGAGGTGGTCACCCTCTCGAACGCCGAGTGCGAGTTCTCCTACCGCCACAGCCGCTTCAAGGCCGAGCCGGACCGCTACGTGGTGCTGCGGGTCCGCTTCGGGCTCGCCGACCACGACGGGCTCTCCGGCCCGGTCAGGTACGCCGAGGTCGCCAAGCACTTCGGCGTCGCCCAGGACGAGCGGGTGCCGCTGGTCGAGGCGTACGAGGCGGTGCTGAAGCTGCGGGCCGGCAAGGGCATGGTGCTGGACCCGGCGGACCACGACACCTGGTCGGCGGGCTCCTTCTTCACCAACCCGGTGCTCACGGCCGCGCAGTACGAGTCCTTCCGCACCCGGCCGGGCGCCGGGAACGCCCCCGCCTACCCGGCCCCGGAGGGCTGCACCAAGACCTCGGCGGCCTGGCTGATCGACAAGGCCGGCTTCGGCAAGGGCTACGGCAGCGGTCCGGCGACGCTCTCCACCAAGCACACCCTGGCGCTCACCAACCGCGGCTCGGCCACCGCCGACGACCTGCTGGCCCTGGCCCGGGAGATCCGGGACGGGGTCCGCGAGGCCTTCGGGGTGGAGCTGGTCAACGAGCCGGTGATGGTGGGCGTCGCGCTCTAGGCGCTCGCGCTCGCGCTCGCGGTGACGCCGGCACTGGCGCCCGCGGTGACGGGCACGTCCGCGGGGGCGTGCCCGTCCGCCAGCCAGGCGTCGATGTCCGCCAGCAGCTCCTTGCGGACGGCCTCCGGCGCCACCGAGCCGCGCACCGACTGCCGTGCCAGCTCGGCGAGTTCGGCGTCGCTGAAGCCCAGGACGTCCCGGGCCAGGTCGTACTGCTCGGCCAGCCGGCTGCCGAACAGCAGCGGGTCGTCCGCGCCCAGTGCCAGCGGCACCCCGGCGTCGAAGAGCCGGCGCAGCGGGACCTCCTCGGGGTTCTCGTAGACGCCGAGCGAGACGTTGGAGGACGGGCACACCTCGCAGGTGATCTGCCGGGCCGCCAGCCGTTCCATCAGCCGGGGGTCCTCGGCGGCCCGCACGCCGTGGCCGATCCGGCCGGCGCCCAGGTCGTCCAGGCAGTCCCGGACGGACTCCGGGCCGGCCAGCTCGCCGCCGTGCGGGGCGGCCAGCAGCCCGCCCTGGCGGGCGATCGCGAAGGCCCGGTCGAAGTCCCGGGCGAGGCCGCGGCGCTCGTCGTTGGAGAGGCCGAAGCCGACCACCCCGTGGTCGGCGTAGCGGACGGCCAGCCGGGCCAGCGTCCGGGCGTCCATCGGGGACTTCATCCGGTTCGCCGCGACCAGCACCCGGATGCCCACCCCGGTGGCGTCGGCGGCGTCGCGCACCGCGTCCAGGATCAGCTCCAGCGCGGGGATCAGCCCGCCCAGCCGGGGCGCGTAGGAGGTCGGGTCGACCTGGATCTCCAGCCAGCGGGAGCCGTCCCGCCGCTCGTCCTGGGCGGTCTCCAGGACCAGCCGGCGGATGTCCGACTCGTCCCGCAGCACCGAGCGGGCGGTGTCGTACAGGCGCTGGAAGCGGAACCAGCCGCGCTCGTCGGTGGCGCGCAGTTTCGGGGGCTCGGCGGAGCTGAGCGCCTCCGGCAGCCGGACGCCGTGCTTGTCGGCCAGCTCCAGCAGCGTGGCGGGGCGCATCGAGCCGGTGAAGTGCAGGTGCAGGTGGGCCTTCGGGAGGCCCCTGACGTCTCGCGGGTTCAACAGGCGTTCCATTCACCGATACTGCCGTATCCGGCTCCCAAACGGGAACCGCCCTCTTCCCGTCCCCCGATGGGGTGAAAAAAGGGCGGTCGCTCGCCCGCTCGCTCGCCTCCGGGCCGCTCGGGCCCGGCGTCGACGCTCCTCGCTCCGGCGCGCCTTCGTCGCTGGTCGCTCGTCGCTTTCGACACCGGCGCGGCCCTTCGGCTCGGGGCGAAGTGACACCGGCACGTCGGCTCGACGTCAGTCGCGGGCCTCGCCGAGCAGCTTCTGCATCCGGCTGACGCCCTCGACCAGGTCGGCGTCGCCGAGCGCGTAGGAGAGCCGCAGGTAGCCGGGGGTGCCGAAGGCCTCGCCCGGGACGACCGCGACCTCGGCCTCGTCCAGGATCAGGGCCGCGAGCTCGCCGGAGGTCTGCGGGCGCCTGCCGCGGATCTCCTTGCCCAGGACGCCCTTGACGGACGGGTAGGCGTAGAAGGCGCCCTCGGGCTCGGGGCAGAGGACGCCCTCGATCTCGTTGAGCATCCGCACGATGGTCTTGCGGCGGCGGTCGAAGGCCTCGCGCATCTCGGCGACGGCGTCCAGGTCGCCGGCGACGGCGGCCAGGGCGGCGCGCTGGGCGACGTTGGAGACGTTCGAGGTGGCGTGCGACTGCAGGTTGGTCGCGGCCTTGACGACGTCCGCGGGGCCGATCACCCAGCCCACCCGCCAGCCGGTCATCGCGTAGGTCTTGGCGACGCCGTTGACCACGACGCACTTGTCGGCCAGCTCGGGCAGCAGGGCCGGCAGCGAGGTGAAGGTGGCGTCGCCGTACACCAGGTGCTCGTAGATCTCGTCGGTGAGCACCCAGAGGCCGTGCTCCAGCGCCCAGCGGCCGATCGCCTCGGCCTCGGCCTCGGTGTACACCGCGCCGGTCGGGTTGGACGGCGAGACGAACAGCACCACCTTGGTGTTCTCGGTGCGGGCGGCCTCCAGCTGCTCGACCGAGACCTTGTAGCCGGTGGTCTCGTCGGCCACGACCTCCACCGGGACACCGCCGGCCAGCCGGATCGACTCCGGGTAGGTGGTCCAGTACGGGGCCGGGACGATGACCTCGTCGCCCGGGTCCAGGATCGCCGCGAAGGCCTCGTAGATCGCCTGCTTGCCGCCGTTGGTGACCAGCACCTGGGAGGCGTCCACCCGGTAGCCCGAGTCGCGCAGCGTCTTGGCGGCGATCGCGGCCTTCAGCTCGGGCAGGCCACCCGCCGGGGTGTAGCGGTGGTTCCTGGGGTCCCGGCAGGCCTCGACGGCCGCCTCGACGATGTAGTCCGGCGTCGGGAAGTCGGGCTCGCCGGCACCGAAGCCGATGACCGGCCGGCCGGCGGCCTTGAGGGCCTTGGCCTTGGCGTCCACGGCGAGGGTCGCGGACTCGGCGATCGCACCGATCCGGGCGGAGACCCGGCGGTCGGCGGGGCGGATGGACTGGCTGGGCTGCTGGGTGGAAGCGCTCATGTCTGCATGGTCGCAGAACCGGGACGGGCCGGACATGACGCTTCCGGGATCGGTACGGCCCCCTCCGCATCGCGGTGCCCGGCGATCCGTCGGCGGGCACCGCGCCGGGCCGGACATCCGCCGGGCGATCGATCGTCCCGGAAGAAGAGGTTCGACCAAACGCCCCTCGACCACGTACACTCGCTGCTCGACGGCCCGCCGAAAAGACCGGAGCTTTCACCGCTGTTACAGACAGCGGGGGGAGATGCGGTAGGTTGGTCGCCACCGGAGCCGCGAGGCACCGTAGGGCAATAGCTCAATTGGTAGAGCACCGGTCTCCAAAACCGGCGGTTGGGGGTTCGAGTCCCTCTTGCCCTGCTGTCAGATCCGTTTCAGCCCGTTCGCTCCACAGAGCGAGCGGGCTTGATGCGGAGATGGCACCGATCAGCACCGCTAGCCGGCTGGTCGTGCCCCACCGGGTGCGCGGCGAAGTTCGGCAGGACCCGGATTCAGGTGAGGACGAGTGACGGAGACCACGGGCTCCACCGCAACGCCTGAGAGCGGCAACCCCGAGGGTGCCGACGGCGCTTCCGAGACCACGCCCGTCGAGGGCGAGGAGAAGGCGCTGTCGCGCCGCGACCGCAAGCGGGCCAACCGCTCCGGCGACAAGAAGTCCGGCAAGCGGGCCAAGAAGGGCCTGTTCGCCCGCATGGGGCTGTTCTACCGGCAGATCATCGCCGAACTGCGCAAGGTGGTCTGGCCCTCCAAGGGCGAGCTCACCAGCTACACGACCGTCGTCGTCGTGTTCGTCGTGGTCGTGATGGCCTTCGTCGCCGGTCTGGACTACGGCTTCTCCAAGCTGAGCCTCTGGATCTTCGGCTGACGCGGCCGACCACCTTCGAAACAGCTTCCCGACCCGGGCCGACCTTCGGTCCGGGTCGAGCTGTCGGTGGCGGACGTACGCGCGGTTACCGTTGACTCGGTACTGTTGAAGTCTCCGAGACCTCGCCAGGCGCCCGCGCGAGCGGCAGCGTGCCGGGTCCGGTTTCGGAGCGCGCCACCTTCACCATCTCCAGGAAAGAAGCAGCCACCGTGTCTGAGTCCCCCCTGTACGACGCCGACGAGACCGTCCGTGAGGCGGATGTCGCCGCCGAGCTGGACGCGGCCGAGCTGGCTGACGACGTCGAGCTGACGGAGGACGCCGAGCAGATCGTCGACGCCGCGGACAGCGACGAGGACGAGGTCGAGGCGTACGACGAGGCCGAGGCCGGCGAGCCGGCCGAGGAGGCCGCGCTGCACGTGGAGAGCGACGACGAGGCCGCCGACGAGGACGAGACCGAGGCCGCGGACGAGACCGTCGACGAGGACGAGGCCGAGGCCGAGGAGGCCGTCGAGGTCGACCCGGTCGCCAAGTTCCGCGAGGACCTGCGCTTCATGCCGGGCGAGTGGTACGTGATCCACACCTACGCCGGCTACGAGAACCGGGTGAAGCAGAACCTGGAGCAGCGCGCCGTCTCGCTGAACGTCGAGGAGTACATCTTCCAGGCCGAGGTGCCGCAGGAGGAGGTCGTCCAGATCAAGAACGGCGACCGCAAGACCATCCGCCAGAACAAGCTCCCCGGCTACGTCCTGGTGCGCATGGACCTCACCCCGGAGTCCTGGGGCGTCGTGCGCAACACCCCGGGTGTCACCGGCTTCGTCGGCAACGCCTACGACCCGTACCCGCTGACCCTGGACGAGGTCGTCAAGATGCTCGCCCCCGACGTCGAGCGCCAGGCGGCCAAGGAGGCCGGCAAGCCCTCGCCGGTCAAGCCGAGCGAGATCCAGGTGCTGGACTTCGAGGTCGGCGACTCGGTCACCGTCACCGACGGTCCGTTCGCGACCCTGCAGGCGACCATCAACGAGATCAACCCCGACTCGAAGAAGGTCAAGGGCCTGGTCGAGATCTTCGGCCGGGAGACCCCGGTCGAGCTCTCCTTCGACCAGATCCAGAAGAACTAGTCATACGGTCTTCGGATCCGGGGTGGGGCCGAGGGCCCTGCCCCGGATCCGTTTTGATCCAGCGGCGCTGACGCGTTAGCCTGGTTCGATGTGTGTGCTGGCGGCTGGGTGTCGCCCCGGTTCCGCACGCACCAGCAATCACCTCTCGGAAGGACCCGGAGAGACATGCCTCCCAAGAAGAAGAAGATCACGGGGCTTATCAAGCTCCAGATCAACGCCGGTGCGGCCAACCCGGCGCCGCCGGTCGGCCCCGCGCTGGGCCAGCACGGCGTCAACATCATGGAGTTCTGCAAGGCCTACAACGCTGCGACCGAGTCGCAGCGCGGCATGATCGTGCCGGTGGAGATCACGGTCTACGACGACCGTTCCTTCACCTTCATCACGAAGACGCCGCCGGCCGCGCGCCTCATCCTGAAGGCCGCCGGTATCGAGAAGGGCTCCAGCGAGCCGCACAAGACCAAGGTCGCCAAGCTCACCAGCGCCCAGGTCCGCGACATCGCCACCACCAAGATGCCCGACCTGAACGCCAACGACCTGGACGCGGCGGAGAAGATCATCGCCGGCACCGCCCGGTCGATGGGCATCACCGTCGAGGGCTGATCACCTTCTCGTCCCCTGTGGTAGGGCCTGCGCAGGCCCGTTGACTACCACAACTCCAATCACCATTCAGGAGCAGCAGTGAAGCGCAGCAAGGCTCTGAAGGCCGCGGACGCCAAGGTCGACCGCGAGCGCCTTTACGCCCCCCTCGAGGCCGTCCGCCTCGCCAAGGCGACCAGCACCACCAAGTTCGACGGCACCGTCGAGGTCGCCATGCGTCTGGGCGTCGACCCGCGCAAGGCCGACCAGATGGTCCGCAGCACCGTGATCCTCCCGCACGGCACCGGTAAGACCGCTCGGGTCCTGGTCTTCGCGACCGGCGAGCGTGCCGAGGCCGCGCGTGCTGCGGGCGCCGACATCGTCGGTTCGGACGAGCTCATCGACGAGGTCGCCAAGGGCCGCCTCGACTTCGACGCCGTCGTCGCCACCCCGGACCTCATGGGCAAGGTCGGCCGCCTGGGCCGCGTGCTCGGTCCCCGTGGTCTGATGCCGAACCCGAAGACCGGCACCGTGACCCCGGACACGGCCAAGGCCGTGAACGAGATCAAGGGCGGCAAGATCGAGTTCCGCGTCGACAAGCACTCGAACCTGCACTTCATCATCGGTAAGGCCTCCTTCACCGACGAGCAGCTGGTCGAGAACTACGCCGCCGCGCTGGACGAGGTGCTCCGCGCCAAGCCGTCCGCCGCCAAGGGCCGCTACATCAAGAAGACCGCGTTCTCGACCACCATGGGCCCCGGCATCCAGGTGGACCCGAACCGCACCCGCAACCTCCTCACCGAGGAGGACCCGGCCGCGGTCTGAGCCCCAGTGCTCTAGAGCTGTCCGTACGACGGGCCCGCACCCCCTTCACCGGGGGTGCGGGCCCGTCGTCGTTCCCGCGACCAGCGCGGATGGGAACGGATGACCGAGTCGTCGTACGCTCTGCCGGTCAGATCGTGTGGAGACCCCGTGACCGCCGGAGTGTGCCGTGCCGCCCGCCCCCCGCGCCGCCGCCCTGGCGGTGGCCCTGCTGGTGCTCGGCACCGGCACCGGTTGCAGCCTGCTGGCCGCCCCGGACACCCGCACCCCCGGCAATCCCGCGCCGATACCGCCCAAGCAGGTGGTGCTGGCGGCCGCCCAGGCGATGGACGACGCGGGCGGCGCCCGGATCGAGGTGGTGCGGGAGGGGCCCGGGGGCCGGCGCACCGCGAGCGGCACGCTGGTCTGGGGCGCCCGGGACGAGGGCGAGCTGGCCGTCACCGACGAGGCGGGCACCGGGCGACTGGCGCTGAAGGACGGCGAGATCGACCTCGCGTACCAGGGCGGCGCGGCCAAGCACGCCGACCGGTCCACCGCCGAGTCGCTGGACGCGGGGGCCGCCGCCGGTCCGGACGGCTACGCGGGCGGCTGGACGACCGCGCTGATCAGCACCCCGGGCAACCGGGCGTACGCGATCGCGCAGAAGGTCCCGCTCGGCTCGCTCGGCGGCGAGCAACTGGCCGGGACGACCGTCGCGCACTACCAGGGCACCGCGTCCGTGGACGAATTCTTCGGTACGGACCAGGAGTTGAGCCCGCAGCGGAGGTCCGCCACGGTGGACTGGTACCGGCAGCACGGGGTGACGGCGATCGGTTTCGACGTCTGGGTCGGGCCCGGCGAGCGCTTGCTGAGACTCCGCGAGACGGTCCGGGGGAGTGCCGGAACCACGGTGACCACAACGGATGTCCCCTCCATCGGGACGGGGGATCCGACCCCCTCCGACGGAGGCTGACGGGAGGCCCGACAAACCGGTGCGTGGCGGCTCCGACGATCCGTTAGAGTCCGCTGGGAAAGACCTGAGAAGAGCTGAAAATCGGCTCTTCCATGGGTCGAAACGGATCTTCACGGGGGGACTCCATGCGCGTTGTGCGCCTCGCCTCGGCCGTCGTCACGACGGCCGTCCTGCTCGGTGCGGTCACCGCCTGCAGCAGCAGCAAGGGCGGCAACGACGCCAAGGCCGGCAATGACGCCAAGGGCGGCGCCCCGATCGCGGCGGCGCTGACCGGGGACCCGAAGGCGGCGCTGGCCGCCTCCGCGCTGGTCATGCAGAAGGCCGGCAACGGCAAGGTCAGCATGGTCGCCCCGGACGACAGCAAGGGCGGCGGCACCGGCGACGCGGACTGGAAGGACCCGGGCAAGCCCTCCGTGGACCTGACCGGCGACATGGCCGGCAAGAAGCTCAAGATCCGGGTGGTCGGCGCGGACGCCTACCTCGGCGGCGGCGACGAGGCGGCCCCGGCCCTGGGCGGCAAGCACTGGGTCAAGCTGCCCTCCGGCAACGAGGCCGGCGACGGCTTCCGGGTGGTGGGCCAGATGCTGAACCCGGTGGTCATGCTGACCGTCGCGGCCCAGAGCGGCAAGCTGTCCAAGGTCGGCGACGAGGACCTGGGCGGTGCCAAGACCACCCACCTGCGGGCGGTCGAGGACACCTCCGCCCTGGTCGCCGGGATGTCGGCGCTCCCCGAGAACCAGCGCAAGGCCGTGCAGAAGACGCTGGAGCAGGACGGCAAGACCCTCACCTTCGACTTCTGGCTGAACGGCAAGCAGGAGCTCGTCCAGTACCAGGAGTACGGCGACACGAACGGCGCGAAGGACGCCGTCACGGTCAAGTACTCGGACCTCGGCAAGGCCGCCCCGATCGCGGCGCCCGCCGCCACCGACCTCGGCAGCGAGGCCGACCTGCTCAAACTGCTCGGCTGATCCGGCCGGGCCCGTGGACCGGAGCCCGCGCGGCTCCACCGCACCGACCGGCTACCACCCCGGGCGCACCTCGCGCCCGGGGGTCCTCAAGGGGGGAATCATGGCTGGAACCCGCAAGACCGCCGTCGCCGTCGTCCTCGCCGCCGTGGCGCTGACCGCGACCGCCTGCAACGACAGCGGCGGGGACGGCAAGAACGCCGCCCCGGCCGCGCCGACCACCGCCGCGGCCGCGCCGACCAGTGCCGCGCCGTCGTCCGCCACCTCGTCGGCGGCCTCGACGCCGACCAAGGTGAGCCCGGCGTCCTTCCTGGAGCAGGTCACCCAGAAGACCGGCGCCGCGAAGTCGGCGAAGATCGACGAGGTGATCGCGATCGGCCAGATCACCATGAAGGGCAAGGGCGCGGTGTCCTGGGCCGACGGCCTCCAGGGCAACATCACCATGGACCTGTCCGACTCCCCGCTGGGCAAGGTCCTGGCGCCGGTCACCGGGGGCACGAGCGCGCCGTACCGCTACACCAAGGACTCGATGTACATGCGGCTGGGCGGCGACGCCGTCCAGGCCCTCGGCGGTCGGCACTGGCTGCACTACAGCAAGGCCGACATGGCCAAGGCCTCCGGCGGCTCGACCGACCAGCTCAAGAGCGCGGACCCGGTGCAGGGCGTCCGGACGCTGATCGCCACCGGCAAGGTGACCGAGGTCGGCCAGGAGACGGTCAACGGCAAGCCGGCCACGCACTACACCGGTGAGCTCAGCGCGGACGACATCGCCGGCGCCACCGGCACCGGCCTGAGCCAGGAGCAGCTGGACCAGGTCAAGGAGAACCTGACCACGGCCGGCATCACCAGCGAGACGATCGACGTCTGGGTCGACTCCGACAAGCTGGTGGTCAAGCGCACCGAGCAGGCCGACACCAAGGTCGGGGCGATGAAGGCCACCGTCACCTACTCGGACTACGGCACCCCGGTCACCACGACCGCGCCGGACCCGTCCGACACGGTGGAGCTGTCCGAGCTGGCGGCACTCGACAAGGGCGCCACCGGCTGACCGGCCGAGCGGCGCGGGGCGGGGGCCGACGAGGTCGGCCCCCGTTCCGCTGTCCGGCTCGGCCGACCGGTGGATCCGCGGGGGCCCGCGCGGCCCGACGAGGGGGCCGCCACCGGGCCGACGGGTGACGGGTGGCATGGTGGCGACAGAAGGGCGGCCGTCGGACGGGGGCCGGGCGAGGAAGGGAACGGACGTGGCGGGACGGCAGCGGTTGGCGGCAGTGGCCGTCGTCGCCCTGCTGGCGAGCGGGCTCAGCGGCTGCGGCGGGGGAGCGGACGCACCCGCCACACCGTCCGGCAGCCCCACCCCGAGCACCGCCTCGCCGACCGCCGCCACCCCGACCGGGCCGGCCAAGCCGACCGACCGCTCCCCGCACGGGGTGCTGCTCTCCGCCCAGCTGGCCATGCAGACCGCCCGCCGGGCCAAGGTCAGCTACCGCCTCGGCGCGGAGGCCGGCTCCGGCCCGCTCTTCTGGCAGCCCAAGACGGCGCTGCAGATCAAGCGCGTCGCCCCGGCCGACGCCGAGCAGCTGATCGTCGTGGACACCGTCGCCTACCAGGGCGGCGACGCCGCCACCGCGGCCCGGCAGGGCGGCCGGCACTGGGAGCGCTTCACCGTCCCGCCGGACCCGGACGGCCACAAGGAGATCCCGTACGCGGGGCTGATCGACCTGCTGAACCCGGTCGAGGCGCTCGCCGCGGCCACCGCCGACGGGGCGGACCCCGCCTTCGTCGGCGAGGAGAAGTACGAGGACTCCACCGTCGAGCACTACCGGGTCACCACCACCGCCGAGAAGTACGCGGCCGCCCAGACCCAGCTGACCCAGGCCCGCCGGGACGGCCTGCGGGCCGCGCTCGCGCCCGGCGGCTCGCTCTCGCTCACCCTGGACCTCTGGCTCAACGACAAGGACCAGCTGGTCCGGCTCCAGCGCACCGGCAGTGGGGACAGCGGCCGGGCGGACGACTCGGTGCTCTACAGCGACCTCGCCGGGGCCCTGCTCTCGGCACAGGCGCCGGCCGAGGCGGACACCGTGGACACCGGTGTCCGGACGGTCTCCCCGCTGGCCCGCTGAGCCCGGCCGGCCCCCCGCCCGGGGTTGCTCCGTCCGAGGGCGATTTGCACCTTGCGAACGGCTCCGGCTAATGTGGCGGAAGCCAAAGACCGCTGGTTGTCGCCGCGCCCGTCAGGGAGTCGGTGGCCGAAGGATCTGCGCTTCGTCGCAGGCAGCCCGCGTAGGTGTGTCTGGAGCTTCGACCTCCGGGTACCGCGTCCGCGCGGCCGCCCGTCGAGGTCGTCACGAGCCCCGTGCGCCTGCGCACCGGGGCTCATTGCATTTTCGCAGGAGCTTTCCTTCCCTCCGAGCGGTCCGAGGCGGAATTGGTCGACTTTCGTGGTCGGCCGGACTTCTACATCACGGAAGGAGGCGTAAGCCTATGGCCAGGCCCGACAAGGCTGCTGCCGTCGCCGAGATCACGGACAAGTTCCGTGGCTCGTCCGCGGCCCTGCTGACCGAGTACCGCGGTCTCTCGGTGAAGCAGGTCAAGACCCTGCGTCGCTCGCTCGGCGACAACGCCGAGTACGCCGTGGTGAAGAACACGCTGACCAAGATCGCGGCCAATGAGGTCGGGATCACGGAGCTCGACGACCTGTTCAACGGTCCGACGGCTGTCGCCTTCGTCACCGGTGACCCGGTGGAGTCGGCGAAGGCTCTGCGTGACTTCGCCAAGGAGAACCCCGCTCTCATCATCAAGGGCGGTGTCCTTGACGGTAAGGCGCTGTCCGCCGATGAGATCAAGAAGCTCGCGGACCTCGAGTCCCGCGAGGTGCTGCTCGCCAAGCTGGCGGGTGCCCTGAAGGCCAAGCAGTCCCAGGCTGCCGCGCTCTTCCAGGCCCTGCCGTCGAAGCTCGTCCGCACTGTGGACGCGCTGCGCGACAAGGTCGAGCAGGGCGGTGCCGGTACGCCGGCTCCCGCCGCCGAGGACGCCGCCGCCGAGTAATTCGGCAGGCTCACGCCTCGCTGCGGGCCCGTGCCCGCCCAACCCGTACATCCGGCACCACCTGCCGATTTAGTGGAAGGACGCCATCATGGCGAAGCTGACCCAGGACGAGCTGCTCGCGCAGTTCGAGGAGCTCACCCTCATCGAGCTCGCCGCCTTCGTGAAGGCCTTCGAGGAGAAGTTCGACGTCACCGCCGCTGCGCCGGTCGCCGTCGCCGCCGCCGGTGCGGCCGGCCCGGCCGCCGAGGCCGTTGAGGAGCAGGACGAGTTCGACGTCATCCTCGACGGTGCGGGCGACAAGAAGATCCAGGTCATCAAGGAGGTGCGCACCCTGACCTCCCTCGGCCTGAAGGAGGCCAAGGACCTCGTTGACACCGCTGGTGCCAAGGTCCTGGAGAAGGTTGCCAAGGACGTTGCCGAGAAGGCCAAGGCTGCCCTCGAGGGCGCCGGCGCCAAGGTCACCGTCAAGTGATCTTGCGCCCCCTCTGAGGGGGCGTGCGGCCGGGCCGATCACCCTTGCGGGTGGTCGGCCCGGCCTTTTCGCGTTTCCGGCGGCGGTGCGGCCACAGGCCGTTTCACCCGTTCGAGCCGGTGAGAGCCACCGGAGTGGCCGATCGCCCACTCGGCACCGTCGGTGGCGAGGGGTATGGTGATCACCGTCGCCGGGGTGGTCCCCACCACGGCTTCTGTAACGCGGGGCGGGTCGGCAGCGATGAACGGGGCGAGGTCCGCCCCGTCGGCGGGCCCTTGACGAACCCGGCGCGGCGCGCGATTCTCAAGGCGCGAGTCCGCCCGGTTGGTCCGCTGCTGGATGCATAACCAGTGGCTCCGGCGGGAAATGACTCCACGTGAGTTAGAGCAGTACCCGGTGGGCGTCCGCGCCCGCCGGCTACCGGGAGGAGTCTCCGATTCGGTCTCCGAATCAGAGCTGGACAGCAGTGTGGCCTTTGGCTACACTGTCCCTTTGCGCTGCCTGTTAGCTGCTCCGTGACTCGTCGCCCGGAGTTTGCGTTGCCCTGAAGGGGTCTGGCATCGCCTCCGCAAAGCGGCTCTGACCTGGGGTTTCAACCCCGGCGGAGGCCAGTTGCGAGGAGGCGGGACCAAGCCCAAGAAGGCCCGGCCGGTACGCGCGTAGTGAGCTCCGAGCCCTCGGAAGGACCCCCCTCTTGGCCGCGCCGCGCAACGCCTCGAACAATTCCGCCGCATCCACCGCCCCGCTCCGCGTCTCGTTCGCGAAGATCAAGGAGCCCCTCGAGGTCCCGAACCTCCTGGCCCTGCAGACCGAGAGCTTTGACTGGCTGCTCGGCAACGCGGCCTGGAAGTCCCGGGTCGAGCAGGCGCTGGAGTCTGGTCAGGATGTCCCCACCAAGTCCGGTCTGGAGGAGATCTTCGAGGAGATCTCGCCGATCGAGGACTTCAGCGGGTCGATGTCCCTGACCTTCCGCGACCACCGTTTCGAGCCGCCGAAGAACTCGATTGACGAGTGCAAGGACCGCGACTTCACGTACGCGGCCCCGCTCTTCGTCACGGCCGAGTTCACCAACAACGAGACCGGTGAGATCAAGTCTCAGACGGTCTTCATGGGCGACTTCCCGCTCATGACCCACAAGGGCACGTTCGTGATCAACGGCACCGAGCGTGTCGTCGTGTCGCAGCTCGTCCGCTCCCCGGGTGTGTACTTCGACTCCACCCTGGACAAGGTGTCCGACAAGGACATCTACTCCTGCAAGGTCATCCCCTCGCGTGGTGCCTGGCTGGAGATGGAGATCGACAAGCGCGACATGGTCGGCGTCCGCATCGACCGCAAGCGCAAGCAGTCCGTCACCGTGCTGCTGAAGGCCCTCGGCTGGACCAACGAGATGATTCTCGAGGAGTTCGGCGAGTACGAGTCCATGCGCAACACCCTGGAGAAGGACCACACCCAGGGCCAGGACGACGCGCTGCTGGACATCTACCGCAAGCTGCGTCCGGGCGAGCCGCCCACGCGCGAGGCCGCGCAGACGCTTCTGGAGAACCTGTACTTCAACCCGAAGCGCTACGACCTCGCCAAGGTCGGCCGTTACAAGGTCAACCGCAAGCTGGGCAACGCCGAGTCCCTGGACTCCGGCGTGCTCACCGAGCCCGACATCATCGGTGCGATCAAGTACCTGGTGAAGCTGCACGCCGGCGAGACCGAGTGGCGTGACGGCGAGGGCCGCGACATCGTGGTCGAGGTCGACGACATCGACCACTTCGGCAACCGTCGCCTCCGCAACGTCGGCGAGCTCATCCAGAACCAGGTCCGTACGGGTCTCGCCCGTATGGAGCGCGTCGTGCGCGAGCGCATGACCACCCAGGACGTCGAGGCGATCACGCCGCAGACCCTGATCAACATCCGGCCGGTCGTCGCCTCCATCAAGGAGTTCTTCGGCACCAGCCAGCTGTCGCAGTTCATGGACCAGACGAACCCGCTGTCGGGCCTGACCCACAAGCGTCGTCTGTCCGCGCTCGGCCCCGGCGGTCTCTCCCGTGAGCGCGCCGGCTTCGAGGTCCGTGACGTGCACCCCTCGCACTACGGCCGCATGTGTCCGATCGAGACCCCCGAAGGCCCGAACATCGGTCTGATCGGGTCGCTGGCCTCGTACGGCCGGGTCAACGCGTTCGGCTTCATCGAGACGCCGTACCGCAAGGTCGTCGACGGTGTGGTCACCGAGCAGGTCGACTACCTGACCGCCGACGAGGAGGACCGCTACGTCATCGCCCAGGCGAACGCGCCGCTGACCGCGGACCTGCACTTCGCCGAGCCGCGCGTCCTGGTCCGCCGCCGTGGTGGCGAGATCGACTACATCCCGGGCTCCGAGATCGACTACATGGACGTCTCGCCGCGCCAGATGGTGTCGGTCGCGACCGCCATGATCCCGTTCCTCGAGCACGACGACGCCAACCGCGCGCTCATGGGCTCGAACATGATGCGCCAGGCGGTGCCGCTGCTGAAGAGCGAGGCCCCGCTGGTCGGTACCGGCATGGAGTACCGCTGCGCCGTCGACGCCGCCGACGTCATCACCGCCGAGAAGGCCGGTGTCGTCCAGGAGGTCTCGGCCGACTACGTCACCGTGGCGAACGACGACGGCACGTACACCACGTACCGCGCCGCCAAGTTCACCCGCTCCAACCAGGGCACCGCCTTCAACCAGAAGGTGCTCGTGGACGAGGGCGCCCGCGTCGAGGTCAACCAGGTGCTGGCCGACGGCCCGTGCACCGACGAGGGCGAGATGGCCCTCGGCAAGAACCTCCTCGTGGCGTTCATGTCCTGGGAGGGTCACAACTACGAGGACGCGATCATCCTGTCGCAGCGCCTCGTGCAGGACGACGTCCTCTCCTCGATCCACATCGAGGAGCACGAGGTCGACGCCCGTGACACCAAGCTCGGCCCCGAGGAGATCACCCGGGACATCCCGAACGTCTCCGAGGAGGTCCTCGCCGACCTCGACGAGCGCGGCATCATCCGCATCGGCGCCGACGTCGTCACCGGCGACATCCTGGTCGGCAAGGTCACGCCCAAGGGCGAGACCGAGCTGACCCCGGAGGAGCGCCTGCTCCGCGCGATCTTCGGTGAGAAGGCCCGTGAGGTCCGCGACACCTCGCTGAAGGTGCCGCACGGTGAGTCCGGCAAGGTCATCGGCGTCCGCGTCTTCGACCGCGAAGAGGGCGACGAGCTGCCCCCGGGCGTGAACCAGCTGGTCCGCGTCTACGTGGCCCAGAAGCGCAAGATCACCAACGGTGACAAGCTGGCCGGCCGTCACGGCAACAAGGGTGTCATCTCCAAGATCCTCCCGGTCGAGGACATGCCGTTCCTCGAGGACGGCACCCCGGTCGACATCATCCTCAACCCGCTGGGTGTCCCGTCCCGAATGAACCCGGGACAGGTCCTGGAGATCCACCTCGGGTGGCTCGCCAAGCAGGGCTGGGACGTCTCCGGCCTCGCCGACGAGTGGGCCCAGCGCCTGCAGGCGATCGGCGCCGACCAGGTCGACGGTGGCACCAACCTCGCCACCCCGGTCTTCGACGGCGCCCGCGAGGACGAGATCACCGGCCTGCTGGACAACACCACCCTCACCCGTGACGGTGAGCGCCTGGTGAACTCCACCGGCAAGGCCCGGCTGTTCGACGGCCGCTCCGGCGAGCCGTTCCCGATGCCGGTCTCGGTCGGCTACATGTACATCCTCAAGCTGCACCACCTGGTCGACGACAAGCTCCACGCCCGTTCGACCGGTCCGTACTCGATGATCACCCAGCAGCCGCTCGGTGGTAAGGCGCAGTTCGGTGGTCAGCGCTTCGGTGAGATGGAGGTGTGGGCCCTCGAGGCGTACGGCGCGGCCTACGCCCTGCAGGAGCTCCTCACCATCAAGTCCGACGACGTCCTCGGCCGTGTGAAGGTCTACGAGGCCATCGTCAAGGGCGAGAACATCCCCGAGCCCGGCATTCCCGAGTCCTTCAAGGTGCTCATCAAGGAAATGCAGTCGCTCTGCCTCAACGTGGAGGTGCTGTCCTCGGACGGCCAGTCCATCGAGATGCGGGACTCCGACGAGGACGTGTTCCGCGCGGCCGAGGAGCTCGGCATCGACCTGTCCCGGCGCGAGCCCAGCAGCGTCGAAGAGGTCTGACGGAGGCCGGGCCGGCCGCACGACCGCGGCCGGCCCGCCCCCAGGCCCCCCTCAGACCACATGAACGACTCTCGACTTACGAAAGAGGGCTTGACGACCAGTGCTTGACGTCAACTTCTTCGACGAGCTCCGCATCGGCCTGGCCACCGCCGACGACATCCGCCAGTGGTCGCACGGCGAGGTCAAGAAGCCGGAGACCATCAACTACCGCACCCTGAAGCCGGAAAAGGACGGGCTCTTCTGCGAGAAGATCTTCGGCCCCACCCGGGACTGGGAGTGCTACTGCGGCAAGTACAAGCGCGTCCGCTTCAAGGGCATCATCTGTGAGCGCTGCGGCGTCGAGGTGACCCGCGCCAAGGTGCGCCGCGAGCGGATGGGCCACATCGAGCTGGCCGCCCCGGTCACCCACATCTGGTACTTCAAGGGTGTCCCGTCCCGCCTGGGCTACCTGCTGGACCTGGCGCCGAAGGACCTCGAGAAGGTCATCTACTTCGCCGCCTACATGATCACCTGGGTCGACGACGAGCGCCGCCAGCGCGACCTGCCGTCCCTGGAGGCGCACGTCTCGGTCGAGCGCCAGCAGATCGAGAACCGCCGCGACTCCGACCTCGAAGGCCGCGCCAAGAAGGCCGAGACCGACCTGGCCGAGCTGGAGGCCGAGGGCGCCAAGGCCGACGTGCGCCGCAAGGTGCGCGAGGGTGCCGAGCGCGAGATGAAGCAGCTGCGCGACCGCGCGCAGCGCGAGCTCGACCGCCTCGACGAGGTGTGGGCCCGCTTCAAGAACCTCAAGGTCCAGGACCTCGAGGGCGACGAGCTGCTCTACCGCGAGCTGCGCGACCGCTTCGGCACCTACTTCTCCGGCTCGATGGGCGCGGCGGCCCTCAAGGACCGCCTCGAGAACTTCGACCTGGCGGAGGAGTCCGAGCGCCTGCGCGAGATCATCCGCACCGGCAAGGGCCAGAAGAAGACCCGTGCGCTGAAGCGCCTCAAGGTCGTCTCCGCGTTCCTGCAGACCACCAACAAGCCCAACGGCATGGTGCTGGACTGCGTCCCGGTCATCCCGCCGGACCTGCGTCCGATGGTGCAGCTGGACGGTGGCCGCTTCGCGACCTCCGACCTGAACGACCTGTACCGCCGCGTGATCAACCGCAACAACCGCCTGAAGCGCCTCCTCGACCTCGGTGCCCCCGAGATCATCGTGAACAACGAGAAGCGCATGCTCCAGGAGGCCGTCGACGCGCTGTTCGACAACGGCCGCCGCGGCCGTCCGGTCACCGGCCCGGGCAACCGCCCGCTGAAGTCCCTCAGCGACATGCTGAAGGGCAAGCAGGGTCGTTTCCGTCAGAACCTGCTCGGCAAGCGAGTCGACTACTCGGCCCGTTCGGTCATCGTCGTCGGCCCGCAGCTCAAGCTGCACCAGTGCGGTCTGCCGAAGGCCATGGCGCTGGAGCTCTTCAAGCCGTTCGTGATGAAGCGCCTGGTCGACCTGAACCACGCGCAGAACATCAAGTCGGCCAAGCGCATGGTCGAGCGTGCCCGTCCGGTCGTGTGGGACGTGCTCGAAGAGGTCATCGCCGAGCACCCGGTCCTGCTGAACCGTGCGCCCACCCTGCACCGCCTCGGCATCCAGGCCTTCGAGCCGCAGCTGGTCGAGGGCAAGGCCATCCAGATCCACCCGCTCGTCTGCACCGCGTTCAACGCGGACTTCGACGGTGACCAGATGGCCGTCCACCTGCCGCTCTCCGCGGAGGCGCAGGCCGAGGCCCGCATCCTGATGCTGTCCTCGAACAACATCCTGAAGCCGGCCGACGGTCGCCCCGTCACCATGCCGACCCAGGACATGGTGCTCGGTCTGTTCTTCCTCACCTCGGACCGCGAGGAGGTCAAGGGCGGTGGCCGCTCCTTCTCCTCCACCGCCGAGGCGGTCATGGCCTTCGACGCCCGCGAGCTGGACGTCCAGGCCCCGATCGAGCTGCGCCTCCCGGCCGGCACCGTCCCGCCGCGCGGCTGGGCCGTCCCGATCGACGAGGACGGCCAGCAGGCCTGGTACGAGGGCGAGCCGTTCCGCCTGACCACCACCCTGGGCCGCGCGCTCTTCAACGAGCTGCTGCCCGAGGACTACCCGTTCGTCGACTACGAGGTGGGCAAGAAGCAGCTCTCCGCGATCGTCAACGACCTGGCGGAGCGCTACCCCAAGGTCGTCGTCGCGGCGACCCTGGACAACCTGAAGGCGGCCGGCTTCCACTGGTCGACCCGCTCGGGTGTCACCGTCTCGATCTCCGACGTCGTCGTCCCGCCGAACAAGCCCCAGATCCTCGAGGGCTACGAGGCGAAGGCGGAGAAGGTCCAGCGCCAGTACGAGCGCGGCCTGATCACCAACGACGAGCGCAAGCAGGAGCTCATCGGCATCTGGACCCAGGCGACCAACGAGGTCGCCGAGGCCATGAACGTGAACTTCCCGAAGACGAACCCCATCTTCATGATGGTCGACTCGGGCGCTCGCGGAAACATGATGCAGATGCGCCAGATCGCCGGTATGCGTGGTCTGGTGTCGAACGCCAAGAACGAGACCATCCCGCGACCCATCAAGGCGTCGTTCCGTGAGGGTCTCACCGTGCTGGAGTACTTCATCTCCACCCACGGTGCCCGTAAGGGTCTGGCCGACACCGCCCTCCGTACCGCCGACTCCGGCTACCTCACCCGTCGTCTGGTCGACGTCTCCCAGGACGTCATCATTCGCGAGGAGGACTGCGGCACCGAGCGCGGCCTGAAGCTGTCGATCGGTTCCGTGGGCGCCGACGGCGTGCTGCGCAAGGCCGACGACGTCGAGACCAGCGTGTACGCCCGCATGCTCGCCGAGGACATCACCGTCGACGGCAAGCTGCTGGCCACCGCCAACACCGACCTCGGTGACGTGCTGATCGACGAGCTGATCCGCCACGGCATCGGCGAGGTCAAGACCCGCTCGATCCTGACCTGTGAGTCGGCCGTCGGCACCTGCGCCATGTGCTACGGGCGCTCGCTGGCCACCGGCAAGCTGGTCGACATCGGTGAGGCGGTCGGCATCATCGCCGCCCAGTCCATCGGTGAGCCCGGCACCCAGCTGACGATGCGTACCTTCCACACCGGTGGTGTGGCCGGTGACGACATCACCCAGGGTCTGCCGCGTGTCGTCGAGCTCTTCGAGGCCCGTACCCCCAAGGGTGTGGCCCCGATCTCGGAGGCCACCGGCCGGGCGCGGATCGAGGACACCGAGAAGACCCGCAAGATCGTCATCACCCCGGACGACGGCACCGACGAGATCGCCTACCCGGTCTCGAAGCGTGTGAAGCTGCTGGTCAGCGAGGGCGAGGCGGTCGAGGTCGGCCAGAAGCTGACCATGGGTGCCACCAACCCGCACGACGTCCTGCGCATCATGGGCCAGCGTGCCGTCCAGGTCCACCTGGTCGCCGAGGTCCAGAAGGTCTACAACTCGCAGGGTGTGTCGATCCACGACAAGCACATCGAGATCATCATCCGGCAGATGCTCCGCCGCGTGACGATCATCGAGTCGGGCGACGCCGAGCTGCTCCCGGGCGAGCTCGTCGAGCGCGGCCGCTTCGAGACCGAGAACCGTCGTGTGGTCGCCGAGGGCGGTCACCCCGCCTCCGGTCGTCCGCAGCTGATGGGTATCACCAAGGCCTCGCTGGCCACCGAGTCCTGGCTGTCGGCCGCCTCCTTCCAGGAGACGACCCGGGTCCTCACCGACGCGGCGATCCACGCCAAGTCGGACCCGCTGCTGGGCCTCAAGGAGAACGTCATCCTCGGTAAGCTCATCCCGGCCGGTACGGGTCTGCCCCGCTACCGCAACATCCGGGTCGAGCCGACCGAGGAGGCCAAGGCCGCGATGTACTCGGCCGTCGGCTACGACGACTACGACCTGTCGCCCTTCGGCGCCGGCTCCGGCCAGGCGGTCCCGCTGGACGACTACGACTACGGCCCGTACACCGGCTGAGTCTCGCTTCACTGATCGCAGGGCGGTCACCCTTCACGGGGTGGCCGCCCTGCGGCGTTCCCGGGGGCGTTCCAGGGTGTTCCTGGAGGCGTTCCCGGGGGCGGGCGTCCGGGTGGCTCACCCGTACGGGGGAGGGGCCGGAACCGCTCCGGGGAGGGAGGCGGGGAGGCGCCGGGGCGGGGGAGGCTTCCGGGTGTCGGATGACGGGCTTTCGAAGGGGGCCGGGGATGAAGCGGGTGCTGGGCGCGATGGCGATCACGGCGGGGGTGCTGGCCGGGATGTCGGCCTGCCTGCCGATCGGGGACGACCAGGAACACCGGACCCTCAGCTACGGGGTGGCCGACCGGATCACCGAGCTGGTGGTCGAGGGGGAGAACGGCGGCGTCGAGGTGACCGGCGGCGGCGACACCGTGCACGTGGTCGAGAAGCAGAACTACAAGGGCGCCGAGCCGAAGAGCACCCACGAGGTGAAGGACGGCGTGCTCCGGCTGACGTACGACTGCGACTCCTGCGGGATCGGGTACACCGTGCGGGTGCCGGCCGGGACCAAGGTGCGGGTGAAGGAGACCAACGGCGGCATCAAGCTGAACGGGCTGGCCGGCGACGCGGAGGCCGCCGTGACGAACGGCGGCGTCGAGGCCGGCGGGCTGACCTCGGCCCAGGTGAGGCTGAGCGCGGTGAACGGCGGGGTGAAGGCCGACTTCGCCGCCGCGCCGTCGAAGGTGGAGGCGCGGACGACCAACGGCGGCGTGCACGTGCGGGTGCCGGCCGGGGAGGCGTACACGGTGGACGCGCACGCGTCGTCCGGCGGGGTGGACGTCGGCATCCCCTCGCAGCCGGGTGCGGCGCGCGGCATCACCGCCCGGGCGGAGTCCGGCGGTGTGACGGTCACCGGTGGATGACCGGGCCGTTCCGGAGGTCCTGCCGGTAGGGCATGATCTTCTCCGCGGGGGCGGCGTCCCCGGTTACGGGGGAGGTACCGGGGTGGAGCACGCGTCGGGCCGGCCGAACTGGCCGGCCGGGCTGAGTCCGTACGTGCCGGACTCGCTGCTGGCGGTGGCCGCGGCGGGGGTCGCGGTCTGGTCGGTGTACCACGACGAGACGGCCTGGCCGTGGTGGGTCTGCGTGCTCGCGGTGGCGACCGCGCTGCCGCTGCCCTGGCGCCGTAGCCGGCCGCTGACGGTGCTGGTGCTGGCGACGGTGCCGTCCCTGGTGATCTCGGTCGTGGCGCACTCGGCGAACCCCCAGGTGCCGCTGTCCGGGGTGATCGCCTTCTACACGGTGGCCGAGCGGTCCTCGGACCGGGCGCGGTGGAGCGTGCTGGCGGTGGTGGTGGCCGGCAACGTCCTCGGCACCCACTCGCCGAACGGCGCGTTCTTCAGCCTGGTCACCTCCGTCGGCACCTTCGTGTTCGGCTCACTGGTGCGCGCCCAGCGGCAGCTGGCCCGGGTGCAGGCGGAACGGGCCAGGGAGACCGGTGAACGGGCGGCCAGTGAGGCGGCCAGGGCGGTGGCGGAGGAGCGGGCCAGGATCGCCCGGGAGATGCACGACATCCTGGCGCACGCGGTCTCGCTGATGGTGATCCAGGCCGAGGCCGGGCCGGTGGTGGTGCGCAACGACCCCGACCGGGCGATCCGCGCGTTCGACACCATCGCCGATGCCGGCCGCGACGCCATGGTCCAACTGCGGCGCGTGCTCGGGGTGTTGAAGGATCCGGAGGCGGGCCGCGAGCTGGCGCCGCAGCCCCGGCTGGCCGAACTCGCCGACGTGGCCGAGCGGGTGCGCGGAGCCGGCCTGCGGGTGGAGCTCGAACTCCCCGAGGAGCGGGGCGGGTTGGCCGCCGACGTGCAGGCGGCGGCGTACCGGATCGTGCAGGAGGCGCTGACCAACACGATCAAGCACGCCGGGGCCGACCGGGTGGCGATCCGGGTGCGGCGGACCGGGGAGGTGCTGGAGGTCGTGGTCTCCGACAACGGCCGCGGGGTGCCGCCGGCGGCCGACCGTACGGTGGTCGGCTGGTCCGGCGGGCGCGGGCTGGTCGGCATCCGGGAGCGGGCGGCGGCCTGCGGCGGACGGGCCGAGGCCGGTCCGGGACCGGCGGGCAGGGGATTCCTGGTGAGCGCCCGGCTGCCGCTGGGAGCGGGCGCAAAGGTGGAGGGAGTGGGCGGATGACGCCGATTCGGGTGGTCGTCGCGGACGACCAGGAGCTGGTGCGGGCCGGGTTCGGGATGATCCTGGACGCGCAGCCGGACATCGAGGTGGTGGCCGAGGCGGCCGACGGCGCCGAGGCGGTCGAGGCGGTGCGCGCGCACGGCCCGGACGTGCTGCTGCTGGACGTCCGGATGCCGGTGATGGACGGGCTGGAGGCGGCCCGCCGGGTGTGCGCGGAGTTCCCGTCCACCAAGGTGATCATGCTGACCACCTTCGACATCGACGACTACGTCTTCGACGCGCTCTACGCGGGCGCCAGCGGCTTCCTGCTCAAGGACGTCCGGCGGGACGACCTGGCGCACGGGGTGCGGATGGTCGCCTCGGGGGAGGCGCTGCTCGCGCCCTCGGTGACCAGGCGGCTGATCGGCGAGTTCGCCGCCCGCCGTCCGGGGTCGCCGGATCGGGCGGTGCGGCCGCCGTCCAAGCTGCTGGAACAGCTGACCCTGCGCGAGCAGGAGACGCTGCGGCTGATCGCCCGCGGGCTGTCCAACGCGGAGATCGCGGCCGAACTGGTGGTCAGCGAGCACACGGTGAAGACGCACGTCAGCAATGTGCTGAGCAAGCTCGGGCTGCGGGACCGGGTGCACGCGGTGGTGTTCGCGTACGAGGCGGGGGCGGTGGTGGCGGGGGAGTCCTGACGGGCTCCGCCGCGGCGGGCGCCGTCTCGGGCCCTGTCGAGGCCCCGTCGAGGGCTCCGCCGCGGGCTCCCTCGTGCGGGGGAGCCGGGGAGTTCACCGGTGCGGGCGATCCGGGACGAGGGGGCCGACGGACAGGCTGTGCGGTGTCGGAACGGACCACGGACACCGCAGGAGACCGCAGATGAACGCCAGCCAGCCCAGCCGCCTCACCGCGTACGCCGTCGTCGGCGCCCCGGCACTGATGGCCCTCTACGGCGGCATCCGCCTGGTGCCGGGCTCCCGCGAGCCGGGACTCGGCTGGACGGCCGGGCACACCGCGATGTTCGCCGGGCTGCTGCTCTTCGCCCCGGTCTTCCTCGCGCTGCGCCGGCGGCTCGCCCCGCGCGGCACGGCCGGGCGGATCGCGGCCGGGGCGGCGCTGGGCACGGCCTTCGCGGGGCTGCTCTGCTCGCTGGCGCAGATCGGGATCGACCTGGTGGTCGGCCTGGCGGCGGCGGACAAGGCCGAGCAGTCGCGGCTGTTCGACCGGGTGCAGGGCGTCCCGGGCGTGCTGCCGGCGGTGTACCAGGTCGGCCCGCTGCTGTTCTACGTCGGTCTGCTGGCGCTGCTGGTCGCCGCGTCGGTGGGCGCCGCCCGGACCCTGCGCTGGTGGAGCCCGGTGCTGATGCTGGTCGGCACCGTCGCCTCGGCCGCCGATCTGGCCCTGATCCCGCTGGCCGCCGCCTGCTACCTGGTGGCGCTGAGCCCGCTGGTCCGGCTCGGCGCCGGGCCCCGGCCGGTGCTGGCCTGACTCCTGGCCCAACTCATGGCCCAACTCCTGGCCCAACTCCTGGCCTAGCTCCTGGCCTAGCTCATCCGGAAGACCGGCCCCCGCGGGGTGAACGGCAGCCCGGAGCCGCGGGGGACGAGGAAGGCGTGCTCGCGGCGCACCCGCAGCACGTCGCACTCGCCGTCGGTGATCACCAGGACGGGCGCCCCGGGCGGGAAGTCCTCCGCCCGCTCCAGCAGGTCGACGCCCGGCTGCAGCACGGTGCCGCCGCGTCCGCGCACCCGGACCCGACCGGCGATCTCGTCGGGCGGGAGGTACCCGGCGTCGTGCGGGGCGGCGTCGCAGTACACCACCCGGGCGGCCGGGACGTCCCGGGCGGCGGCGTAGGAGGCGATCGCGCCGAGCGCCTTGCCGAGCAGGGGCCGGCTCATCGAGCCGGAGGTGTCCAGGACGACGCCGAAGGTGCAGCGGGGCACCTCCTCCTCGGGGTGGTGGCGGCCGGCCCGCGGGATGTCCGGGGTCGCGGCCTGCCGGCGGGCCGGGCGGGAGTAGCTGCGCACCGGCTCCGGCCGCGGCACGAACTCGTCGAACCAGCGCGCCAGTCGCGCGTCCCACGGCAGCGGCGGGTGGGCCAGTGCCCGGATCTCCTCGACCAGCCCGGCCGGGAGCAGGCCGCGCCCGCGCTGGTGCAGCTCGAAGCCCTGCTGGAGGCCGCGGCGGTAGAAGTCGTCGAGGTCCACGTAGTCGCGCGGGCCGCGGTCCAGCGGGGCGCCGAGGATGTCCGGCCGGTTCTTCCCGGCCAGGGTGGCGAGGCGGCGGATCCGGCGCTCGTCGCGGACGATCCGGTCGTACACCTCCTCGGCCGACAGGCCCTTCAGCTGCGGGTCGTGCAGCAGGCCCTCGGGCATCTCGCCGACGCCCATCTCCAGCAGCCAGCCGTTGATGACGTAGTCGGCGGCGACGTTGAACAGGAACGGGTCCCGCCCGCCGCGGCGCTCGCCGTGCCGCAGGGCGGCGTGCAGCATCTCGTGGCCGAGGATGAACCGCCACTCCTCGTCGGTGTACCGGCGCAGCGGGTTGACGTAGACCTCTCCGGCCTCGGCGTTGACGGCGGCGACGGAGATGCCGTGGGCGCGGGCGAGTTCGGCGTCGGCCACCAAGGTGAGCCCGGCCGCGATGCCGCCGAGCAGCGGGTACGAGGAGACGAACCAGTTGAGCGCCCTGGTCCAGGGCCGCTCCGGGAGCCGTTCGCCGGTCTCCTCGTCGAACCGGCCGCCGGCCCGGTCCATCGCGGTGGACATGGCGCGGGTGAGCGCCGCCGCGAAGGCGGTCTCCCAGTCCTTGGGGTCGCGGCCGCGGCCGTGCCACTCGACCAGCAGCTGGTCGCGGTCGGCGGTGCCGGCCGTCCCCGCGACGTCGGGCGGCGGCAGGCCGTCGCGGCGCCAGCGGGCGGCCAGCTCCTCCTCGTCGCCGCCGGGGTACTCCTGCGGGAGGACGACCGGGGCGCGGCCGACCGGGAAGGTGGCGAGGAAGCGGTTGACCACCGCGCAGCGGGCGGCGGCCGTGTGGTCGTCCGGCTGCTCCCGGGTGCCGCGGGCGGCCGGGACGTGGCCGAAGCCGAGGTGCAGCAGGCCGTGGGCGAGCACCCAGGCCCACTCCTCGGGCTCGGCCCGGCGGCGCGGGTTGACGTGCAGGGTGCCGTCGGAGTCCACCACCGCCCAGCCGCCCGGCGGGGCGAGCTCGCACTTCTCGGTGCGGCAGACGTCGACGGGCAGGGCGGCGAAGGCCGGGTTGCGGCGCAGCAGCCGGACGCCCTCGGCGAAGACCTCGGCGCCCGGGTCGGGCTTCTTCGCGGCCGCGGGCTTCACCGGCGGGCCTCGACCAGCCGGGGCATGTCCCGGGCCGCTTCGATCAGGAACCAGGAGGGCAGCACCGGGTTGCCGTCCGAGCCGTCGGCGATCACCGTCTGGGCGACCTCCACCGAGATCTCGGCCAGCTGCACCAGCAGCGACTTGGCCCGGAAGGCGGTCTGCCGCTGCGCCCCGGAGGCGTGCTCCTTGCTCGCGGGCAGCTCCTTGACCAGCCGGCCGCGGAAGGAGTCGGCCAGGTAGTAGAGCAGGTCGCGGTCCTCCGGCCGGTGCGGCCAGCGGGCGTCGCCCTTGAGGATCGCCTCCAGGCCGTACGAGTTGCGGACGATCTTCGCGTAGCCGCAGAAGGCGACCGCGTGCTGCGCGGTGAGCAGGCCGTACGAGAGGACCTTGAGGGTCGCCTCGTCCAGGGTGGGCCCGAAGGAGTGCAGCGCGTCGGAGAGCATGTGCCAGGCGCGCGGGGTGGAGAACGGCTCCTCGGTCTTGGGCGGGGCGGACCACAGGTGGTCGGGCCGGTCGGTGAGGTGGTCGAGGACCCAGGGGTGGATCCCGGCGCCGGCCGCCCAGCGCAGCCAGTCCTCGGCGCTGGCCCGCAGATGGACGTGGATCATGCGGTTGACCAGCGCGGAGGCCATCGGGCGGGCGAGCGCGCCGTCGGTGGCGCGGTTGCCGGCGCCGATCACGATGGAGCCGGGCGGCAGCTCGTACGAGCCGATCCGGCGGTCCAGGATCAGCGAGTAGAAGGCCTTCTGGACGTCCGGCGAGGCCGCGTTGAGCTCGTCCAGGAAGAGGCAGTACGGCTCGTCGCGGGCGATCTGCTCGGGCGGGCAGAACCGGGAGCGGCCGTCCGGGGTGAGCTGCGGGACGCCGATCAGGTCCTCCGGGGCGAGCTGGGTGCCGACCAGGCTCACGCACTCCAGGCCGAGCGACTCGGCGAACGCCCTGACCAGGGAGGACTTGCCGATCCCGGGCGCGCCCCAGAGGAACACCGGGCGTACGGTGGCCAGTCCGAGCAGCAGCTCGGGGATCTGGGAGGGCGAGACGCTGACTGCTCCCTGCACGGGGCTCCTTCGCGGTACGGCGGTCGACCGGCCCAGTGTGCGGCGGGAGTCGGCGGGGCGCACCCGGATTTCCGGCGGTGGGGGCGCACCCGGATTCCGGCGGTGGGGCGCGCCCGGATTTTCGGTGGCCGGGGGCGGGCCGGCGGCCGTACCGTCCCGGGTATGAACGCCAAGCGTCCCCTGATCGCCGTGCTCACCGGCGCGGGCATCTCCACCGACTCCGGCATCCCCGACTACCGCGGCCCGAAAGGCCTTTGGCAGCAGGACCCGTCGGCGCAGCGGATGGTCACCATCGGCCCCTACCTGGCGGACCCGGAGGTGCGCCGCAGGGCCTGGGTGATGCGCGGGGAGGCGGGCGCGCTCGCGGCCGAGCCGAACGCGGGGCACCGGGCGCTGGTCGACCTGGAGCGTTCCGGGCTGCCGGTCCGGGTGCTGACCCAGAACGTGGACGGGCTGCACCGGCGTTCCGGGCTGCCCGCCCGCAAGGTGCTCGAACTGCACGGCACCGCCACGGAGGTGCAGTGCGTGGGCTGCCGGGTGACCGGGCCGATGGCGGAGGCGCTGGCGCGGGTCGAGGCCGGGGAGCCGGATCCGGCGTGCCGGGAGTGCGGGGGGATCCTGCGGCCGCGGACGGTGATGTTCGGGGAGGCGCTGGACCCGGTGGTGCTCCAGCAGGCCGACGCGATCGCCAAGGCCTGTGACCTGTTCATCGCGGTGGGCACCAGTCTCCAGGTCTACCCGGTGGCCTCGCTGCCGCAGATCGCGCTGGAGGCCGGGGCCCGGCTGGTGGTGGTGAACGGCGAGCCGACGCCGTTCGACGGGGCCGCGGACGAGGTGATCCGGGAGCCGATCTCGCGGGCGCTGCCCGAGCTGGTGCGGAGGCTGGTCGCGGAAGGGGCGTAAGGGCCTTTACGGACGTACCGCACGCATACGATGATCGTCCCGGCGTCCCCCCACGGCCTGGAGTGATCGAGCGATGACGACGACGGCGAAGTTCGACCCCTGGTCGGCGGAGTTCGTGGCCCACCCGTACGACGCGTACGCCGAGCTGCGCGAACACGCGCCGGTGACGTACTTCGAGCCGACGGACCAGTGGCTCGTCTCGCGCCACGAGGACGTCAGCGCGCTGCTGCGCGACCGACGGCTCGGCCGCACCTACACCCACCGCTTCAGCCACGCCGAGTTCGGCCGCCCCGAGCCCGACCCGGCGCACGAGCCCTTCCACACCCTGAACGACCACGGGCTGCTCGACCTGGAGGCGCCCGACCACACCCGGATCCGCCGGCTCGTCTCCAAGGCCTTCACCCCGCGCATGGTCGAAGGCCTGCGCCCGACCGTCCGCCGCCTGGCCGGAGAGCTCGTCGACGAGCTGCTCGCGGCCGGCGGCGGCGACCTGATCGCCACCGTCGCCGAGCCGCTGCCCGTCGCCGTGATCGCCGAGATGCTCGGGGTCCCGGAGAGCGACCGCCACCTGCTGCGGCCCTGGTCCGCCGACATCACCGGGATGTTCGAGCTCAACCCGAGCGAGGAGACCGCCCGCCGGGCCGTCACCGCGAGCACCGAGTTCTCCGACTACCTGCGCGCCCTGATCCGCGAGCGCCGGACGGACCCGGGCGACGACCTGATCAGCGCGCTCATCCAGGCCCAGGAGGGCTCCGACGCGCTCAGCGAGCAGGAGATGGTCTCCACCTGCGTGCTGCTGCTCAACGCCGGCCACGAGGCGACCGTCAACACCACCGGCAACGGCTGGTGGGCGCTGTTCCGCAACCCCGGGGAACTCGCCCGGCTGCGCGGCTCGGTGGACGAGCTGCTGCCCACCGCGATCGAGGAACTGATGCGCTGGGACACCCCGCTGCAGATGTTCGAGCGCTGGGTGCTGGAGGACATCGAGGTCCGCGGCGTCACCATCCCGCGCGGCTCCGAGATCGCCCTGCTCTTCGGCTCCGCCAACCGCGACCCCGAGCGCTTCGCCGACCCCGACCGGCTCGACCTCGCCCGCGCCGACAACCCGCACATCACCTTCGGCGCCGGAATCCACTTCTGTCTGGGCGCCCCGCTCGCCAGACTGGAGCTCACCGAGTCCTACGGCACCCTGCTGCGCCGGGCCCCGGGCCTGCGGCTGGTCCGCGAGCCCGAGTGGAACCCGGGCTACGTGATCCGCGGGCTCAAGGAACTGCGGGTCGAGCTGTAACCGGAAGAGGGGGGAACCGCCGTGGGCAAGGCGACGGGGGCACTGCTGGGGCTGGCGATCGGGGACGCGATCGGCCGGCTGACGGAGTTCAAGCCCGTCGAGCTGATCGCCGCCGACCACCCGGACTGGCGGCGGCTCCCGCTGCCCGGCCGGGCCCTGGTCACCGACGACACCCAGATGACGCTCGCCCTCGGCCGCGGCCTGCGCACCGCCCTGGCGCGCGGGCCGTTGACCCCGCTGCGCCTGGAGCGGCCGGTCCGCGAGGAGTTCGTCGACTGGTGGCGCTCCCCGGAGAACAACCGCGCCCCCGGCATGACCTGCCTGCGCTCCTGCGAGCGGCTCAGCCACGACGCCGTCCGCTGGCAGCAGGCCAGCGACGTCGGCTCCAAGGGCTGCGGCGCCAACATGCGGGTCGCCCCGATCGGGCTGGTCCGCGAGCTGGACGCCCGGCAGCTCTCCGGCGCCGCCCAGCTGCAGTCCGGGCTCACCCACGGCCACCCCACCGCGCTCGCCGCCAGCGACCTCACCGCGTACGCCGTCCGCAAGCTCGCCGAGGGCGTCCCGCCGGCCGGGCTGCCCGCGGTGCTGCGGGCGTACGCGCTGGCGAGCCGGGAGCGGTACGACGAGTTCTGGCTCGGCGACCTCGCCGCCCACTGGTACGGCCCCTCGCCGCAGGCCGTCCTCGCCCGCGGCTGGGACGACTGCCTGAAGGTGCTCGACCAGCTGGACGCCGCGCTCGCCGCGCCCGACGTCGAGGCCGACCCCTGCCTGGCCACCGGCGAGGGCTGGGTCGCCGAGGAGGCCTTCGGCACCGGCCTGCTCTGCTTCCTGCTGCTGCCGGACGACCCGGTGGCCGCCGTCCGCCGGGCCGCCTACTCCAGCGGCGACTCCGACTCCCTGGCCTGCCTGACCGGCGCCTTCGCGGGTGCCCACCACGGCGAGGCGGTCTGGCCGGCCGACTGGGTGGAGCGGATCGAGCACCGGGACGAGCTGTTGGAGCTCGGGGCGCTCTGGGACTGACGAGGGGGCCCGCCGGGGGCGGGGAACCGGTCGGCGGGGTGGCGCGTCGAAGGGCCATGACGAACCGCAGCACCGGAACCCGTCGCCCACCCCGCCGTCCGGCGGCGCTGCTCCTCGCCGCCGTGCTCGCCGCGCCGCTGCTCGCCGGCTGCGGCAGCACCGGCGCCGCCGCGCCCGCGGAGCTGCGGGCCTCGGCACCCGCGAGCCGTCCCGCCGTCGACCCGGCCCAGCTGACCGCGACCGCGGCCGCCACCAACGCCTTCGGCCTCGACCTCCTGCACGCCCTCACCGCACGGCCCGACGCGGCCGGCCACAACCTCGTGGTCTCCCCGTCGGGCCTGGCCACCGTGCTCGCCATGCTGCTGCCCGGCACCCGCGGCGCCACCGCCGACGAGCTCGCCAAGGCCCTGCACACCGAGCTCACCCCGCAGCAGTACGCCCTCGCCACCGGCGCGCTGAACCGCCGGACGCCCTCCGGCGGAGGGCTCACCCTGCGCCAGAGCGACGACCTCTGGACCCAGCAGGGCTTCGCCGTCGCGCCGGACTACCTGGCCACCCTCGCCGCCGCCTTCGACGCCGGGGTGCACCCCACCGACTTCGCCAAGGACCCGGAGGGCTCCCGCAAGACCGTCAACACGGCCGTGGAGAAAGCCACCGAGGGCCGGATCAAGGAGCTCTTCGCCCCGAACGCGATCACCCCGGACACCCGGCTGGTGCTCACCGACGCGCTCTACCTCAAGGCCGAGTGGGCCTCCGCGTTCAAGCCCGCGCAGACCGCCGACCGCCCGTTCCACACGCTCGACGGCGCCGCCCCGGCCGTCCCCTCGATGAGCCAGACCGGCGAGTTCAAGTACGCCGACGGCTCCGGCGGGATCGTCGGCGAGCCCTGGCAGGCCGTCGAACTCCCGTACGCGGGGGGCCGGTTGGTGATGGACCTGATCGTCCCCGCACAGGGCGGCTTCGCGGCCTTCAGCAAGGGCCTGGACCAGCCCCAGCTGGACCGCATCCTCGGCGCCCTCGACGAGCGGCGGGTCGACCTGCAACTGCCGCGCTTCCACTTCGACACGTCCGAGGAGCTCACCTCAACGCTGCGCTCGCTCGGCGTGAACTCGGTCTTCGACCGGGCCGACCTCAGCGGCATCGCCAAGGAACCGCTCGCCGTCAGCACGGTGGTGCAGAAGGCGACCGTCCAGGTCGACGAGGAGGGCACGGTCGCGGCGGCCGGCAGCGGCGTCGGGATCGCGGCGGCGGCCGCGCCCGCCCCGGGCCAGACCGCCCAGCTGCACATCGACCGGCCGTTCCTGTTCCTGATCCGGGACACCGACGGCGGACGGCCGCTGTTCCTCGGTCAGGTCACCGACCCGCAGGCGAAGTAGCCGGCCGTCCGTACGGAAGCCCGTACGGAAGCCCGTACGGAAGCCCGGACGGCAGCCCGGCGGCCGGGCTCACCAGGCCGGGTAGCGCCCGCCGAGCCCGGGGTGGAGCGGGTCGCGGCTGCCGAACAGCACCAGCAGGTCGTCCGCGACCTGCCTCAGCTCGGCCCGCCCCTCGACCGCCCCGGCCCACTCGGCGGGCAGCGCCGAGGCGCCGTACGCGGCCCCGACCAGGTTGCCGCAGACCGCGCCGGTCGAGTCGCTGTCCCCGGAGTGGTTCACCGACAGCAGCAGCGCGGAGCGCACCGGGTCCGGGTCGAGGGTGGCCGCCAGCAGCGAGTACACCGCGATGCCCAGGCACTCCTCGGCGATCCAGCCGAGCCCGACCCGCTCCGCCGCCTCCGCCGAGGGCCCGGACTCCTGGGCGATCCGCACCGCCCGGGCCAGCGCCTGGACGGTCTCCTTGGAAGCGGGCAGCTCGCGGATCTGCTCGACCGTCTCGCCGACCGCCGCCCACGGCTCCGTCCCGTTCGCGAGCCGCTCGACCAGCGCCGCGAAGGCGCCCGCCGCGAGGTAGCCGGTCGGGTGCCCGTGGGTGAGCTGGGCGCACTGCACCGCCAGCCCGAAGGACTGCTCGGCACCCAGCCGGGCCAGCCCGAACGGCGCCGAACGCATCACCGTGCCGCAGCCCTTGGACCCCGGGTTGATCGGCCCCGGCCGCCCGATCGCGGACGGCGCCTCGAACACCGGGTGCTCGGACACCCCGCTCAGACAGGCGTTGCCCGGCGCCCGCCGCGCGTACAGGAAGGGCTGCCGCAGCAGCCAACCGTCGTACGGGCGGGGCTGCGGTCCGGCGTCCGGCGCGGGCTGGTACTGCGTCAGCAGCCAGCGCCGGTAGGCGCCGTGGACGGCCTCCGGCACCGAGCCGCCGCCGCCCGTCCAGCCGCGCACGAAGCCGCGGATCAGGCCCTCGGCGGTGAACAGCGTCATCTGGGTGTCGTCGGTGACCTCCACCGGCCCGGGCCCGGCCGGCAGCGCGGTCACGCCCTCCGGCCCGTACCGGTCCTGGATCTGGTGGAGCTGCTGGAACTCCACCGGCCAGCCCAGCGCATCGCCGATCGCTCCGCCGAGCAGCGCTCCGCGCACCCGGTCCCGGTACCCCGACTCGGCCGCCGGCTCCGTCACGTCGGATCCCCCTTCGTTCGTGGCGGAGTACGTTCTTCGGCTTCCTCGCCTCCGCGAGAGGAGACGATTCCCGCCGGTCCTGCGACCGGAGGGGGCTCCCGGTTGCCCGGTCGCCTGGTTGGCGCTTCACGGCCCGCCCAACGGCTGAGGCTCCACGCCCTGCAAACGCCTGCCCGGCGTCCGTTACTACGAAGGTCGTGCCAGGTGCCCCGGCTTGGCTGTCGCCGGAGACACCATGATCGTACTGAACCTGACCGACAAGCGGGACGTCAGCCGCGGATCTGTCCGGCGCGTCCGTGCAGGGCGGCCCGGTCGGCGGCGGCGCGGCCGGCCGCCCAGCCGACACCGTCGCTGACCCGCACCCGCTGCGAGACCAGCTTCGGGAACAGCCGGCCGATCTCCTCGTCCACCGCCTCCGAACGGGCGGCGAGCGCGGGCAGCAGCCGCTCGTCCGGCAGCAGCTGCTCCTCGGTGCCGTCCTCGCGCAGGTGCCGGCCGGCCGCGGCGGCGCTGGTGGTCCGCTCGGTGGCGGCGGTCAGCCGCTCGCGGATCCGCGCCGCGTACGCGACCAGGAAGGACTGCCGGAACGCCTTGCTGCGCGAATCCCGGCGGGAGCCCGCCTTGTTGAGGGCGTGGGTGGCCTGCACCAGCAGCGAGGTGTAGAGCAGCTCGACGCCGTCCAGGTCGCCGTCGAAGCCGACCACCGTGCAGAAGCCGAACTCCTTCGCCCACACCACCCGGCACCGGTTGGCCGCCGCGACCGCGTCCAGCAGCATCGTCTTGGGGCCCTCGTACGGGTTGTCCACCCCGATCCGCAGCGCCGCCGGGGCGTCGCGGTCGGCACCGGTGGCGGCCAGCAGCGCGTCGTCGATGCTGTGCTGGGCCATCAGCTGCTGGGCCTTGGCGGTCAGCGCCTCGGCCTCGTCGGGGAACTCGGTGGACTCGGCCTTGGCCAGCAGCGCCCGGATCCGGGCCAGCATCCTCGGCTCGCCCGCCGGCGGCCCGGGGTGCCGCGGTCCGGAGTGCCGCGCACGCGCCGACTGCCCGGGGGCCGGGCCGACCGGGGCGATCGGCGGCAGCCGGCCCCAGCTGCGCAGCAGCTCCAGGGCGACGGTCGCGAGCGCGAAGCGGTCCAGCCGGTGCTTCTGGGCGAAGGCGCCGAGGTACTGCTCGTCGCCGGGCCACCAGACCTCGGCCTCCAGCTCGCGCAGCTGCTCCAGCCAGCGCCGGTCGAGCGCCGCCGCCGGGTGGCGCCGGTCCTCCGCGGCGATCAGGTCCACCGCGAGCTCCAGGTGGACGGGCTTCAGCCCGCGCCGCACCACCCGCACCAGGTCCGCCGGGCGCCACCCCGCCGACCAGCACCGCCCGACGGCGGTGTCCGCGTACGCCAGCAGCGCCCGGCTCACCGCCGACCACTGCCCGGCCGACGCGGCCAGCAGCGACGCCCCGGTGTCCAGCGCGAGGTCCAGCCCCTCCTCCGGCGCCGTCACCACCGACCGCACCGCCTGCTCCAGCAGCGGCCCGGCGTCCCCGCCCTGCTGCTCGTGCTCGCCCACGGTGTGTCCCTGCTCTCCTCGACGGCCCGGTTCCTCCTGCCCATGATGCCGGAGCCGCCGCCGATACCCGGGGGAGAGACGGCGGCGCCCGGCCCCGGGGCGGGACCGGGCGCCGGGTGCCGGCCCCTCGCCGAGCGGTCCGGCTCAGCGCTCGACGGCCTTGGCCAGGATCTCCGGGGTGCGCTCCAGCAGCCGGGTGGCCGCCGTCCGGACGCCGAGGACGGCGACCAGGGCGCCGTAGAGCGGGCCGATCAGCAGCACCGGCCAGCTCGGCCCGTCCGACAGCAGCGCCCAGCCGAGGTAGCCGCCGACGGGCAGGGCGAGCAGGGCGACGCCGACCATCGAGCCGAAGGAGTTGAGCATGATCAGCCCGCCCTGGCCGGGGGCGGCGTTGCGCATCGGGTTGCTGTCGGCCGGCATGGTGTACGGCACCAGCACGCTGAACACCGAGCCGAGCGCCACCCCGCAGCCGAGCAGCGCGAACGCCAGGCCGAGCGCGGACGGCAGCTCGCCCCACCGGCCGGTGACGGCCGCCAGCACCAGCCCGAGCAGCACCGTCACCGGGACGGCGTACAGGAGCACGGCGTACGCCCGGCCGCGCAGCTCGTCCCGGGCGTCCGCCGGGGTGCGCAGGGTGGCGGCGACCATCCAGAACGCCGAGCCGTCCATGCCGAACAGGTTGAGCATCTGCAGCCCGAGGAACATCCCGGTCATCGCCAGCAGGTAGACGCTCGCCCAGCCCTGGACCATCGACAGCACGCAGATCACCACCGTCATGCCGATGCTGGTGAACAGCGCGGCCTTGGCCCGCGGTTCGCGCCAGGCGTACCGCAGGTGGCGCTGCATCACCGCGCCGGTCCGGCCGGCGGGCAGGAAGCCCCAGCCGCGCGAGCTCCGCACCCCGCGGGCCACCTCCAGGGTGGAGGAGTCGGCGGTGACCATCAGCTCCTGCAGGCTGCCGCGCCACCAGCGCAGCAGCAGCGCCAGCAGCACGGCGGCCGCGGCGAGCTGCAGCAGCGCCGCCCCGTACTCGCCGGTGCCGACGCTGCGGGGGGCGTCCGCGGCGCTGATCGGCGGGATCCAGCGCAGCACCGCGGCGATCGGCTTGAGCGGGCTGAGATCGATGTCCTGGCCCTGCTGACGGCCGAAGACGCTCTGCGAGCCGACGTTGGCGACCTGGACGAGCAGGGCGAAGGCCAGCCCGCCGAAGATCGCGAAGTCCTTGCCGCGCCGGCTGGAGAGCATCCGGGCGTTCCCGGCCGCGACCGCCCGGGAGAGCGTGACCAGGCAGAGCAGGGCGAGCGGCACGGCGATCACCGCGGTGGCGGCGGAGGCGCCGCCCGTGGCTCCGGAGAGCACCGCGGCGGTCACCAGCACCAGGCTGATCAGCGGGCCGGGCCCGATCAACGAGGCCAGCAGCGAGCCGCGCAGCAGCGGACCGGGCCGCAGCGGCAGCATGGTGAGCCGGGTCGGGTCGGCGCTCTCGTCGCTGGAGAACAGGAACAACGGCAGCGCGGCCCAGCCCAGGGTCAGCACGCCGAGCAGCATCACCCCGGTGTTCCCGGAGCCCTCGTAGCGCCCGTTGAGCATCGCCATGCCGAGGGCGATGAAGCCCGCGACGACCAGTCCGAGAACGCCGCCGACGATGTACACCGCCGCCCGGCCCCGGCTGCGCCGCAGTCCGTTGCGCAGCAGCCGCAGCTTGAGCGCCACCAGGGCGCGGACCACCGTCCGCCCGTCGGGGACCGTGGTGGGCACGGCCGCAGTCACTGCCCGCCCCCGAGCTGCCCGCCCTCGAGCTGCCCGCCGCCGAGCTGCCCGCCCCCGGCCCGGGTGCCGCCGAGCCAGCCGAGCGCCTGCCCGTCGTCCTCGCGGACGCCGATCAGCTCCAGGAACGCCTCGTGCAGGCTGCGCCCGCCCCGGACGGTGTCGAGCGGGCCGTGGGCGATCACCCGGCCCGCGTTGACCACCGCGACCCAGTCGCAGAGCTGCTCGACCAGCTCCATCACGTGGCTGGAGAAGACGACCGTGGAGCCGGCCGCCGCGTACCGCTTGAGTACGCCGCGGATGGTCTGGGCGGAGACCGGGTCGACGCCCTCGAAGGGCTCGTCCAGGAACAGCACGTCGGGGTTGTGCAGCAGCGCGGCCGCCAGCCCGATCTTCTTGCGCATGCCGGTGGAGTAGTCGGCGACCAGCTTGTCGGCGTCCCGGCCGAGGTCCAGGACGGCCAGCAGCTCCTCGGCCCGGCGGTCCACCTCGGCGCCGGGCAGGCCGCGCAGCCGTCCGGTGTACTGCAGCAGCTCGCGCCCGCTGAGCCGTTCGAACATCCGCAGGCCCTCGGGCAGGATGCCGATCCGGGCCTTGACCGTGACCGGGTCGGCCCACACGTCGGTGCCGTGGACCAGGACGGTGCCCTGGTCGGGCCGCAGCAGCCCGGTGGCCATCGACAGCGTGGTGGTCTTGCCGGCGCCGTTCGGGCCGACCAGCCCGATGAAGGAGCCGGCCGGCAGCTCCAGGCTCAGCCCGGCCACGGCGGCCTGGGTGCCGAAGTGCTTCCACAGCCCCCGGATGCTGACGGCGGACGGGACGCCCGCCTCGGGGTGGTCGGAGGACGGTGGTGCTGAGGCGTGCATCGCTGCCTTCTCTGCCGTGGTGGGTCGTGGCGGGTCCGCGGTGGTCCGGGGTGGGTCCGCGGTGGAGTGAGCCCCCGGGTTCAGCCTGTCACCGGCCGAACGGGCTGTCGCCCGAGTTGAGGATCCCCTGAGCGTGTCCGCCGAACGGGTGAGGCGCGCCGCCCCGGAGACCCTTCCCGACGGCTACTGGGCCGAATCGGCAACTACTCAGTTCGCCTGTTCGTCCTGCACTATGAGGAGCAGTGAGGGGACGCGGGGGTCCCGCGGTACCGGGAGGTGGCGGATGTCCGTTCAACCGTGGGGCGAACCCGGTCCCGGCCACAAGCACGGGCAGGGACACGGGCACGGCCAGGGCTACGGGCAGGGCTACGGCCAGGGCCACCGGCAGGTCGCCGGCTGGCAGCCGGCCCCGGCGCCGTCCCCGCAGTCCGCGATGCGGGCGGGCCACGCGGACCGGGACCGGACGGTCGACGTGCTGAAGGCCGCGTTCGCCGAGGGCCGGCTCTCCGTCCAGGAGTACGAGCAGCGCCACGAGGCGGTCGCCGCGGCGCAGACCTACGGCCAGTTGGCCGCGCTGGTGGCCGACCTGCCGTCCGGGCCGATGCCGGCGCCGTTGCAGGCCGCGCAGCCCGTCCCGGCGACCTTCCTGGTGCCGCCCCCGATGCCGCAGGCCCGGCCCACCAGTGCGCTGGCGGTGGTCTCCCTGGTGTGTGGCCTGATCGGCTTCCTGGCGCTGCCGGTGGTTCCCGCGGTGATCACCGGACACCTCGCCCGCAAGCAGATCCGCGAGCGCAACATGGACGGGGACTGGGCGGCCGTGCTGGGGCTGGTGCTCGGCTACATGGGCACCGCGTTCTGGACCCTGCTGATCCTGCTGGGCATCGCCGCCTAGCGCCCGCCGCCCGGCGAGGCCCGGTCCGCCCGGTCCGTTCCGGTGGCGTCCGGCCGGGGCGTGTGGTAGAGCGGGTGAAGACGGCCGGACACCGGACGGCCACGCGCGGGACACCCGCGTGACGCCCGGCCGAAGGCGACGACCTGCGGCGTTGCATTTGTTTTGACCGCGCCCCATGCGCTAGGTACGCTCTGACCTTGTGCCTGGGGTGTCCCCGGGTCCTTGTGCGTGCATGCACACCGGTCGCCGCGCCGAGCCGGAGCGCTTTCCAGCGCCCCGCGCGTAGAGCGCCGTCGCTGTACATCAGCCATGGGATTCCGTGCCGGAAAATGCCCAACACACCCGACCGCGTGGGTCGACCACGGGTGTCGTGTGCGAGGGAGACACCGCAGGTTAGTTCCACCAAGCCTTGGCACACAGAAAACGGAGAAACGGTGCCTACGATCCAGCAGCTGGTCCGAAAGGGCCGGCAGGACAAGGTCGAGAAGAACAAGACTCCCGCGCTGAAGGGCTCCCCGCAGCGCCGTGGGGTCTGCACGCGTGTGTACACGACCACCCCGAAGAAGCCGAACTCGGCGCTTCGCAAGGTCGCCCGTGTGCGCCTCACCAGCGGGATCGAGGTCACCGCTTACATCCCGGGCGAGGGCCACAACCTGCAGGAGCACTCCATCGTGCTGGTGCGCGGTGGTCGTGTGAAGGACCTTCCTGGTGTCCGCTACAAGATCATCCGCGGTTCGCTTGACACCCAGGGTGTCAAGAACCGCAAGCAGGCTCGCAGCCGCTACGGCGCCAAGAAGGAGAAGTAAGAATGCCTCGTAAGGGCCCCGCCCCGAAGCGCCCGGTCATCATCGACCCGGTTTACGGCTCCCCGGTCGTCACCCAGCTGGTCAACAAGATCCTGCTGCACGGCAAGCGCTCCACCGCCGAGCGGATCGTCTACGGCGCCCTCGAGGGCGTCCGCGACAAGACCGGCTCGGACCCGGTCGTCACGCTGAAGCGCGCGCTGGAGAACGTCAAGCCGGCCCTCGAGGTCAAGTCCCGCCGTGTCGGTGGCGCGACCTACCAGGTTCCGGTCGAGGTCCGTCCGGGCCGCGCCAGCACCCTGGCGCTGCGCTGGATGGTCGGTTACTCCCGCGCCCGTCGCGAGAAGACCATGACCGAGCGCCTGATGAACGAGATCCTCGACGCCAGCAACGGCCTGGGCGCTTCCGTGAAGCGTCGCGAGGACACCCACAAGATGGCCGAGTCCAACAAGGCCTTCGCGCACTACCGCTGGTAGTCCGTACCCCGTCACTAGACAGAGAGAGAACGAGCCACCATGGCTGCAACCTCCCTTGACCTCGCCAGGGTCCGCAACATCGGGATCATGGCGCACATCGACGCGGGCAAGACCACCACCACCGAGCGGATCCTGTTCTACACCGGTGTCTCGTACAAGATCGGTGAGGTCCACGATGGCGCTGCCACCATGGACTGGATGGAGCAGGAGCAGGAGCGCGGCATCACGATCACGTCGGCCGCGACGACCTGTCACTGGACGGTCGACGACGTCGACAACACCATCAACATCATCGACACCCCGGGTCACGTCGACTTCACCGTCGAGGTGGAGCGTTCGCTGCGCGTCCTCGACGGTGCCGTGACCGTGTTCGACGGTGTCGCCGGTGTCGAGCCCCAGTCCGAGACCGTGTGGCGGCAGGCTGACCGCTACGGCGTCCCGCGCATCTGCTTCATCAACAAGCTGGACCGCACGGGCGCGAACTTCTTCTTCTGCGTCGACACCATCGTGGAGCGCCTCGGCGCCACCCCGCTGGTCATGCAGCTCCCGATCGGTGCCGAGGCGGACTTCCAGGGCGTCGTCGACCTGGTCCGCATGAAGGCTCTGGTCTGGTCCGCCGAGGCCGCCAAGGGCGAGATGTACGACATCGTCGACATCCCGGCCGAGCTGCAGGAGCAGGCTGCGGAGTACCGCACCCAGCTGATCGACACGGTGTCGAACATCAGCGACGAGATCATGGAGCTCGCCCTCGAAGAGGCCGAGATCCCGGTCGAGCTGCTGCAGGACGTCATCCGCAAGGGCACCCTGAACTCGGACTTCACCCCGATCTTCTGCGGTACCGCCTTCAAGAACAAGGGCGTTCAGCCCCTGCTCGACGCGGTCGTCAAGTACCTGCCGTCGCCGCTGGACATCGGCTCCGTCGAGGGCACCAAGCCCAACGACGCCGAGGTCAAGATCTCCCGCAAGGCGTCGGACGACGAGCCGCTGGCCGCGCTGGCGTTCAAGATCATGTCCGACCCGCACCTGGGCAAGCTCACCTTCGTCCGGATCTACTCCGGTCGCCTGGAGTCCGGCACCTCGGTGCTGAACGCCGTGAAGGGCAAGAAGGAGCGCATCGGCAAGATCTACCGCATGCACGCGAACAAGCGTGAGGAGATCGAGTCGGTGGGCGCCGGCGACATCGTCGCCGTCATGGGCCTGAAGCAGACCACCACCGGTGAGACGCTGTCCGACGAGAAGAACGCGGTCATCCTGGAGTCCATGGACTTCCCGGCCCCGGTCATCCGCGTCGCGATCGAGCCCAAGTCCAAGGGTGACCAGGAGAAGCTGGGTGTCGCCATCCAGCGTCTCGCCGAGGAGGACCCGTCCTTCCAGGTCAACACGGACGAGGAGACCGGCCAGACCATCATCGCGGGTATGGGCGAGCTGCACCTCGAGGTGCTGGTCGACCGTATGAAGCGTGAGTTCAAGGTCGAGGCCAACGTCGGCAAGCCGCAGGTCGCGTACCGCGAGACGATCCGTCAGGCCGTCGAGCGCATCGACTACACCCACAAGAAGCAGACCGGTGGTTCCGGTCAGTTCGCCAAGGTGCAGATCGCGATCGAGCCGCTCGAGCAGGCCGAGGGCTACGAGTTCGTCAACAAGGTCACCGGTGGCCGCGTGCCGCGGGAGTACATCCCGTCGGTCGACGCCGGTTGCCAGGAGGCCATGGAGTTCGGCATCCTCGCCGGCTACCCGCTGCAGGGTGTCCGGGTGAGCCTGCTCGACGGTCAGGCGCACGACGTCGACTCCTCCGAGCTCGCGTTCAAGATCGCCGGTTCGATGGCCTTCAAGGAAGGCGCGAAGAAGGCCAAGCCGGTCCTTCTCGAGCCGATGATGGCCGTCGAGGTCACCACGCCCGAGGACTACATGGGCGACGTGATCGGCGACATCAACTCTCGTCGTGGCCAGATCCGGTCCATGGACGAGCGTCACGGTGCCCGCGTCGTCACGGCGCTGGTGCCCCTCTCCGAGATGTTCGGCTACGTCGGTGACCTGCGCAGCAAGACCTCTGGTCGCGCCAGCTACTCGATGCAGTTCGACTCGTACGCCGAGGTCCCCAAGGCCGTGGCCGAGGAGATCATCGCTAAGTCCAAGGGCGAGTAGGTCCGGCTCCGCCGGTCCGGGACCAGTCCGACATTCGGGCTGATTTCGACCCCTTAGGCTATGAGGAGCGACTCGGGAGGATCCAGGCGGATCCTCCCGGGGCCTCCGGCCCCCACCCGCGGGACGGTACGCGGTGCTTCCGGCACCGCGGACCAAGCCCGATACAAGACCAACTGACGTCAGCACGGCGTACAGGATCTGTCCTCAGGAGGACTGCAGTGGCGAAGGCGAAGTTCGAGCGGACGAAGCCCCACGTCAACATCGGCACCATCGGTCACATCGACCACGGTAAGACGACCCTTACCGCGGCCATCACCAAGGTGCTGCACGACGCGTACCCGGAGATCAACCCCTTCACGCCGTTCGACCAGATCGACAAGGCGCCGGAGGAGCGGCAGCGCGGTATCACCATCTCGATCGCGCACGTCGAGTACCAGACCGAGGCGCGTCACTACGCCCACGTCGACTGCCCGGGTCACGCGGACTACATCAAGAACATGATCACCGGTGCGGCCCAGATGGACGGTGCGATCCTCGTCGTCGCCGCCACCGACGGCCCGATGCCGCAGACCAAGGAGCACGTCCTCCTGGCCCGCCAGGTCGGCGTCCCCTACATCGTCGTCGCCCTGAACAAGGCCGACATGGTGGACGACGAGGAGATCCTGGAGCTCGTCGAGCTCGAGGTCCGTGAGCTCCTCTCCGAGTACGAGTTCCCGGGCGACGACCTGCCGGTCGTCCGCGTCTCCGCGCTGAAGGCGCTGGAGGGCGACAAGGAGTGGGGCGAGAAGCTCCTCGGCCTCATGCACGCGGTCGACGAGAGCATCCCGACCCCGGCCCGCGCCGTGGACCAGCCGTTCCTGATGCCGATCGAGGACGTCTTCACGATCACCGGTCGTGGCACCGTCGTCACCGGTCGTATCGAGCGTGGCATCCTCAAGGTCAACGAGACTGTCGACATCATCGGCATCAAGGAGACCAAGACCACCACCACGGTCACCGGCATCGAGATGTTCCGCAAGCTGCTCGACGAGGGCCAGGCCGGCGAGAACGTCGGTCTGCTCCTCCGTGGCATCAAGCGCGAGGACGTCGAGCGCGGCCAGGTCATCATCAAGCCGGGTTCGGTCACGCCGCACACCGACTTCGAGGCCCAGTCCTACATCCTGTCGAAGGACGAGGGTGGCCGCCACACCCCGTTCTTCAACAACTACCGCCCGCAGTTCTACTTCCGTACCACGGACGTGACCGGCGTCGTGACCCTCCCCGAGGGCACCGAGATGGTCATGCCGGGCGACAACACCGCCATGACGGTCGCGCTGATCCAGCCGATCGCCATGGAGGAGGGCCTGAAGTTCGCCATCCGTGAGGGTGGCCGCACCGTCGGCGCCGGCCAGGTCACCAAGATCATCAAGTAATTGACGATCTGACCTGCCGCTCCGCACAGGCAGACCGTCGGGCCCCGCACACCTCCGGGTGTGCGGGGCCCGACGGCGTTTTGCCCGGCCGGGGGATCGCCCCTGTGATAAGGGTCTCTGTCCTGCCCGTTAGACTGAACCATCCACGGCCGCCGCCCAGGAGCGCGACGATCGGCCGGGGGCCACAGTCCCACTCGCCGAAAGCGTCATGGAATGACTTCTTCCCAGCTTCTGACGGAGCCGTCGAGATTGCGACGCCGCTTCGGTTCACGTGCGAGCGGGACGGACGGCGCGCCGGCCAAGCGCCCACGGCTCTACGCGCTGGACGGCATGAGGCTCTTCGCCGCACTGAGCGTGATGTCCTTCCACTGGACCGCCTACGTGGGCATCGACGGGATCTGGCAGGGGATCACGCCCAAGCAGGCCCTGCCGGCGCTGAACCGGGTGGCGGCCTACGGCTGGCTCGGCGTGGAGCTGTTCTTCGTGATCAGCGGCTTCGTGATCTGCATGAGCTGCTGGGGCAAGCGCCCGGGCGAGTTCTTCATCAGCCGGGTGGTGCGCCTCTACCCCGGGTACTGGGCGGGCATCGCCCTGACCACGACGGTCGTGCTCGGCCTCAAGCAGTACGCCCGGCACACCGCGGGTGACGGCATCGACGCGAGCACCGTCCTCGGCAACCTGACGATGCTCCAGACGCCGCTGGGCATGCGGCACATCGATGGCGTCTACTGGACGCTCTGGGTCGAGATGCGCTTCTACCTGCTGTTCGCGATCGTGGTGGCCCTCGGTCTCACCTACCGCAAGGTCGTCGCCTTCTGCGGGATATGGACGATCCTGGCCGTGCTCGCCCCGCAGGCCCAGATCCCGCTGCTGACCACGATGGCCATGCCGAACGAGTCGCCGTTCTTCATCGCGGGCATCGGCATGTACCTCATGTACCGCTTCGGCCAGAACCTGCTGCTCTGGGGCATCGTCGGCTTCTCCTGGATCCTCGCCCTCACCCGGCTCACGGCCATCAAGGAGGTGTACGTCAGCGTGCTCGGCCACGGACTCTCCTGGAACGTCATGGCCGCCGTGGTGACGCTCGCCTTCCTGCTCGTGCTGGGCGCCGCGCTGGGCGCGTTCAACCGGATCCAGTGGAAGTGGCTGACCGTGGCCGGCGCGCTCACCTTCCCGCTCTACCTGATCCACCAGGAGGTCGGGTGGACGCTGATCCACTTCCTGCTCACGCAGGGCCTCGGCGTGAGCGCCGCGCTGGTCGTGGCGCTGGTCTCGATGCTGATCACGGCCTACCTGATCCACCGGGCCGTGGAGCGCCCGGGGTCGAAGGTCCTCAAGAACGCCCTCGACCGGTCGATGGCCACGCTGCGCCGGTCCTCCGACGAACCCGAGCCGGCCAGACGCTGACCGTGGCCCTCCGGCGACGGTCGGTCACCGAACGGGCGTCATGCGAGGCTCATTTCCGGCTGCTAGCCTGACGCTTCGTTCCGGCTTCCCCATTCGGGTGCGCACCGTGCCCGGGGCGTCCGCCGGCTCCTTCCTCGACGGGACGACCTGATCCCACGTGGTCCGGGTCGCCCATTTCCCTCCCCATCCGACGCCGGCCGGCCGGGTCCCAGCGAACCCCGGCCACCGTCACACGTTGTGTCAGAGACCTACGGACAGGCGACTAACGATGTACAACGCAGCAGTTTCGGCGGACCGGACGGCCGTCTCGCCGGCGCCCCTGTTGTCGGTCGTGATCCCGATCTACAACGAGCAGGAGGCGCTGCCGCTCACGGTCCAGCGACTGAGGCCGATCCTGGACGCGCTCGACGTCACGTACGAGGTCGTCGGCATCGATGACGGCAGCACCGACGCCACCCCCGTACTGATGCAGAAGATCCGCCAGGACTGGCCGGAGTTCCGCATCGTCCGCTTCGCCCGAAACTCCGGACACCAGGCCGCGCTCACCGCCGGGATCCACCGGGCCCTCGGCGACTACGTCGTCTCGATCGACGCGGACCTGCAGGACCCGCCGGAGAAGATCCCCGAGATGCTGTCGCTCGCCCGCGAGCGCAACCTCGACATCGTCTACGGCGTGCGCGGCGACCGCGGCACCGACACGTTCTTCAAGCGCCGCACCGCCGGCGCCTACTACTGGCTGATGCGCAAGCTCGTCGGCAAGAAGATGCCCAACCAGGCCGGCGACTACCGGCTGCTCAGCCGGGCCGCCGTCGACGCGCTGAAGGCGCTGCCCGAGCACCAGCCCGTGTACCGGCTGCTCGTGCCGTGGCTCGGCTTCCCGAGCGGCGAGGTCGTCTACGTGCGCGAGGAGCGGGTCGCCGGCAGCACCCACTACCCGCTCTCCAAGATGGTGCGCCTCGCCATCGACAGCATCACCAACTTCTCCGCCAGCCCGCTGCGGCTCGCCACCTGGCTCGGCCTGCTGAGCTTCGTGCTGTGCTTCGCCCTCGGCATCTACACGACGGTCGCGTACGCGCTCGGAAAGACCGTGCCCGGCTGGTCCTCGCTGTTCATCGGCATGCTCTTCCTCGGCGCCGTCCAGCTGGTCTGCATGGGCCTGCTCGGCGAGTACGTGGGCCGGATCTACTCGGCGTCGCAGGCCCGCCCCGCCTACTTCATCGGCTACGACTCCGCCGAGGACGAGGTGCGCGCGCGGGCGACGGAGGCCCCCGTCCGGGGCTGACGCCGCTCGGACCCGCACCAGCACCCCGGGCCACCGACGCCCGAGCCGATACGAGAGAAGAACCATGGCGAGCCCTGACAGCACCGCACCGGCCACCGCGACCCGCGAGCAGCGGTCCGGGAGACTGCCGGGTGCGGGCGGCCAGGGCGCACCGGACGGCCGGGTGGCGGCGCTGTCGCGCTTCCTCCCGGCCCTGACAGCGTACGCCGTCCTGGTCGCGGTGCTGCTGGCGTCGCACACCGCGATCGCCGACATCGCCCGGTACACCTTCTACGCGGCCTGGGCCGTCCTGCTCCCGGGCACGCTGGTCTTCCGTGCGTTGCGCCGTCGCCCCCACACGCTCGTGGAGGACCTGGCGTTCGGCGCGGTCACCGGCTTGGCCCTCGAACTGGCCGCCTGGGCCGTCCTGATGGCGCTCGGGCTGCAGTCCGCAGCCGTGGCCTGGCCGCTGGCCGTGGTCGTCCCGTTCGCGGTGGTTCCGCGGCTGCGCGAACACTGGCGCCCGCGCGGGTACCGTCCGGTCACCACGGGTTGGGCGTGGTCGGTCGCCGGCACGGCGGCGATCACCAGCGTCTACCTGTACGCGGTGTTCCTGCGGACCAATCCGATCCTGCCGACCAGCGAGACCACGCGGCAGTACATCGACCTGCCCTATCTGCTGTCGCTCGCGGGCAACGCGAAGCACGACTTCCCGCTGACCTTCCCGCAGGCCGCGGGCGAGCCGCTGCACTACCACTGGTTCACCTTCGTCCACATGGCGATGACCGGCATGGTCGGGCACATCGACCTCCCGGTCGTCGAGATGCGCCTGATGGTGCCCGCCCTGGCGGCGCTCGCGATGGTGATCACCGCAGTGGTGGCGCACCGCCTCACCGGTCGTGCCTGGGCCGGCCCCGTGGCGGCGCTGCTGGTGTTCGGGATCGGAGAGTTCAACGTCGGCTACCCGAACACCATCGGGAACTGGACCTTCGGGGCTCCCGCCGTTCCGCTGATGTCCTGGGCGAGCCTCTCGCTCACGTACAGCCAGCCACTGCTGATGGCCCTGATCGGGGTCGCCGGTGAGGTGCTGCGGACAGCCCGGGTCTCCCGGACAGAGGCGGTGGGGGAATCCGCGGAGAGCCGGATCCCGGCCATCGGCGGGGGCGCCTTCGTGCTGGTCGGCCTGTTCGCGGTGGCGTCCAGCGCGGCGAAGGCGAGCTCCCTCCCGGTGACGCTCGCCGGTGCGGCGTTCGCTGGGCTGCTGGTGCTCCTGACCACCCGGCGCATCCCGTGGACCGTCGTCGGGCTCGGCGCGATCCTCGCGGTCGCGCAGCTGTTCGCCACGGCGGTTCTGTTCCGGTTCGAGAGCTACGGGCTGCAGGTCGTCCCGTTCGGCAACGTCAAGGCGTACTGGGCCGACCCGCAGCACACGAGGTCGACGACCGCGCAGGCCGCGGTCATGGCGGCCACCATGGCGGCCTTCCTGCTCAACCACCAGCTGAAGACGGCCGGGCTCGTCCCGCTGCTCTGGCGCAGCCGTCTCAAGCTGGACGCCGTCCAGTGGTTCGTCCTGGGCGGCGCCATCGCGGGACCCGCCGTCTACCTCGTGGTCTTCGGTTTCAACGCCAGCTACTTCACCCTCGCCGGGCTGCCCTTCGGGGTGCTGCTCTCGGCCGCGGGGTACTGCGAGGTGTTCGAGCGTGCGGCGCTGACGCGTCGGGCCAAGGCCGTTCTGGCGGTCGGCACGCTCGTCTTCGTCGCGGTCCTCACCTACGCCATCCGCCACTGGTCGGGCCGCTGGGCGGCGTTCGCCCGCCGTCTGTTCGGCGACGCCGACCGTGGCGCATCGTACAGCGACCTGTTGCCCGGTCTGGTCGCGGCGGCCGCGCTGGCGACCGTGGCCCTGGTGTGCGGCCTGCTCTGGCGGCAGGCCGGGCGATGGGTGCCCGCGCTGCGCCGGCGAGGCGGCGTGGTGCTGCTCACCGCCGTGCTCACGGCCGGGGCACCGACCCTGCTGCTCGATGTCGAGCAGTCGAGGCACGGCGCCTGGGCGGGCTGGCCGCTGCCGGCGAGCCAGGTCGAGGCGGCGCGTTGGGTGCGGGAGCACAGCCGGCCGTCGGACGTACTGGCGACCAACCAGCACTGTCGGTCGGAGAACGACTTCGCCGTTCCCGGCGAAGGCTGCTACAACACGCTCTCCTTCGCGCTGAGCGCCTACTCGGAACGATCCGTCCTGGTGGAGGGGTGGGCGTACTCCCCGCGGCTGCTGTCCGAGGGGACCGGCACCTTCTGGGACCTTCCGCTCTACCACCTCAACGAGGACGCCTTCTACCAGCCGACGCCGGAGATCCTCTTGCGCTTGCACAGCCAGTACCACGTGCGCTACCTGGTGGTGAACCGCAAGGTCGCACCGGAGTCCCCGCTCCTGAAGAGCCTCGCGAAGCCGGTCTACGACAACGGTCCGATGGCCGTTTTCGAGCTCTCATGACCGGCCCGATCCTTTCCGACCCGCCCAGCCGATCAATGGACGCCCCCATGGTTCCCACCGACGAGTCGACCCAGCCGTCCCAGTCGTCCCCGCCGACCGAGCCGCCGCGTACGGCGCAGCGGTCCGGCGAGCCGACGGTCAAGCGCCAGCTCCCGTCCTTCCTGGCCATCGGGGTCCTGAGCACCCTCTTCTACCTCGGGCTCTACATCGTGGCCCGCCGTTTCGTGGACCCGCAGGCGGCCAACCTGATCGCGCTCGCGGTGAGCGCCGTCGCGAACACGGCGGCCAACCGTCGGTTCACCTTCGGCATCACCGGGACCGACGGCGCGTTGCGGCACCAGCTCCAGGGCGCCGTCGCCTTCGTGATCGGCCTGGCGCTGAGCGCGGGCGTGCTCGCGCTCCTCGACATGGCGGCGCCGAACGCCTCCAAGGTGGTCGAGGTCGGCGGGTTGGTCGTCGCCAACGGCCTGGCCACGGTGGTCCGGTTCCTGCTGATGAAGGTCTGGGTGTTCAAGCGCCCCTGAGCGCGCGGGTACGAGTCGGCCCCGGTCCGCGGTGTGCGGGCCGGGGCCGACTCGTACCCGGGGCCGTCAGCCGGCCGAGGCGGCCTCCCACAGGGCGCGGACGGCCTCGCGCAGGCTGCGCTGGGGCTTCCAGCCGAGCGTGTGCTCGATGGCGCTGATGTCGAGCTGCTGCCACTCGGTCTCCGGGCCGCTGCCGTCCGGCGCCGGGACCTCGGTGATCTCCACCGGGACACCGCTGACCTCGATCAGCATCTCGACCAGTTCGCGGGCAGAACTGGCCTTGCCCAGACCGACGTTGAGTACGGCGGGGGAGTCGGGGTGGCTCGGGATCGCGGCGACGATGGCGTCCACGGTGTCCAGCAGGTCGACGAAGTCCCGCTGGGCGGTGAGCGGCTGGAGCGCCAGCTCGGCGGTGGTGCCGGCGGCCTGGGCGGCGGCGAGCTTGCCGGCCATCACGCCGAGCAGGCTGTGCCCGGGCTGGCCGGCGCCGACCACGTTCCCCAGCCGCAGCACCACGGCGTCCAGGCCCTCGGTCCGGACGGCGTCCGCGATCAGCTCGGTGGCCCGCAGCTTGAGCTGTCCGTAGACCATGGACGGCTTCGGCTCGGAGTCCTCGCCCAGGCTGACGCCGATCGGGCAGAGGCCGTACTCGTGCACCGTGCCGAGGTGGACCAGGCGGGGCGCGGCGGGCATGGTCCGCAGCGCCTCCAGCACCTTGCCGACCATGCCGACGTTGGCGCCGACCATCTGCTCGTCGGTCAGGCCCCACATGCCGCCGGCCGCGTTGATCACCACGTCGATCCGGTGCTCGGCCAGCAGGGCGGCGAGCTCGGCGGGCGCGTCGTGGGTGAGGTCGAGCCGTGCGAACTCGCCGGGCAGCGGCTCGGCCGGCTGCTTGCGGGCGATGGTGAGCAGGTGGTGGCCCCGCTCGTCCAGGACGCCGAGGATGGTGCGCCCGATGAAGCCGGTGCCGCCGAGGACGGCGATGCGGGGAAGGTCTGAGCTGCTCACGGCCATGGCCTCTGGTTCCGGGATCGTTTGGTTCGGGGGTGCGGTGGTTCTCAGTAGCGGTCGTTGCCGGCGACGTGCCGCAGCAGGGTCCTGGTGCCCTCGCCGCTCCGGTTCTTGACCGCGCCGGGGACCATCGTCAGCGCGTGGATCCGGGACGACAGGTGCAGCCGCGAGGCCTTGGCGGCCTTCGGCCAGCCGTGCCGGTCCAGGCGGTCGGCGACGTCCCGGAAGAAGCGGTTGGCCTCCTCGAACCGGACGCCGGTGAACGCCTGCGCCGAGGAGATGCTCACCGCGTGCCGGCGGTACTGGAAGCAGGTCGTGTCGGTGATCATCATCTGCTCGCCGGTCTGCAGCAGGTCGATGACCAGGGCGAGGTCCTGGGTGACCTCCAGGTTGTCCCGGAAGCCGGCCGCCCGCACGGCCTCGGTGCGCCAGCAGATGGACGGGAAGAACAGCCAGTTGCCGCGCAGCAGGCTGGTGGCCAGCTCCTCACCGCCCATCAGCCTGCGGCCGTTGACCTTGGGGGCGTAGATCCGCTTCTTCGCCTGGTCGGCCAGGCCATCGGTGGGCTTGCCGTCGCCGTCGATGACCTGCACGCCGGGCTGGATCATGCCGATGTCGGGGTTGTCCTTGAGCACCGACCGGACGGTGGCGACGTAGTCCGGCAGCATGATGTCGTCGGTGCCCATCATGACGAAGTTGTCCTCGCGCACCAGGCCGAGGCACTTGCGGTAGTTGCCGGTCACCCCGAGGTTCTGCTCGTTGCGCTGGTAGGAGACCCGGTCGTCCCCGAGCTGGGCGAACCAGCCGGGGACGTCCGGCTCCTTGCCGTCGTCCACCACGGTGAGCCGCCAGTTGGGGTCGCTCTGGGCCAGGATGCTGCGTACGGCGGCCTGCATCAGCGCGACGTTGCCGTAGTAGGGCAGCATGATGTCAAGAGTTGTCATGGTCGGCGCACCAGGTTCTTCGGGTAGCAGGGACGGCGGAAGGCTACTGGCCGCTGAGCGACCGGCGGAACTTCAGGCACTCGTCGTACTTCGGCAGCAGGCCGGTTTCCAGGGCCTGCGCCAGCGAGGGAGCGGCCTCGTCGCGGGCCGACAGCTGCGGGACCTCGGCCGGCCACTCGATCGCCAGGTCCGGGTCCAGCGGGTGCACGGCGTGCTCGCCGGTCGGGTTGTACGTCTCCGAGCAGACGTAGGACAGGGTGGCGTCGTCGGTCAGCGCACAGAAGCCGTGGCCCAGGCCCTCCGAGATGTAGACCGAGCGGCGGTCCACGTCGTCGAGCCGGACGAACTCCCAGCGGCCGAAGGTGGGGGAGCCCACGCGGATGTCGACGATCACGTCGAGCACCGCGCCGCGCACGCAGCTGACGTACTTGGCCTGCCCGGGCGGGACATCGGCGAAGTGGATGCCGCGCACGACGTCCTTGGCGGACACCGAGAGGTTGGCCTGGGCCATCCGCAGCGGGTGCCCGGCCACCTCGGCGAGCGCGTCGAAGCGGTACCACTCCATGAAGAGGCCGCGCGGGTCGCCGTGCTGCTGGGGCGTGATCTCCCAGGCGCCTTCGATGGACAGTTCGCGGAACTTCATCGGGCGGCCTCCTCGTCGAGAAGGCTCAGCAGGTACTGGCCGTACCCGCTCTTCAGCAGCGGCTCGGCGAGCTCGCGCAGCTGGTCGGCGGTCACGAAGCCGGCGCGCCAGGCGGCCTCCTCGACGCAGCCGATCTTGAAGCCCTGGCGCTCCTCGATGACCCGGACGAACTCGGAGGCCTGCACCATGGAGACGAACGTCCCGGTGTCCAGCCAGGCGGTGCCGCGGTCCAGCACGGTGACCTGCAGCTCACCGTTCTTCAGGTACGCCTCGTTGACGGCGGTGATCTCCAGCTCGCCGCGGGCGCTCGGGGTGATGGTCCGGGCGATCTCCACGACACGGTTGTCGTAGAAGTACAGACCCGGCACCGCGTAGCGGGACTTGGGCTGCTCCGGCTTCTCCTCGATGGAGATGACCTGGCCGTCCTCGTCGAACTCGACCACGCCGTAGGCCTTCGGGTCCGCCACGGGGTAGGCGAACACCATGCCGCCGCGCGGGTCGGTGCGCTGGGCGAGCCGGGTACCGAGGCCGCTGCCGTGGAAGATGTTGTCGCCGAGGATCAGCGCGACCGGCTGGTCGCCGATGAAGTCCGCGCCGAGCACGAAGGCCTGGGCGATGCCCTCGGGGCGCTCCTGGACGGCGTACTGGAGGTCGAGCCCGAACTGGGAGCCGTCGCCGAGCAGCCGCTCGAACTGCTCACGGTCCTGCGGAGTGGTGATGATCAGGATCTCGCGGATCCCCGCCATGATGAGCGTGGAGAGCGGGTAGTAGATCATCGGCTTGTCGAAGACCGGGAGGAGCTGCTTGGAAACGGCCCGGGTCAGGGGCCAGAGGCGGGAGCCGGTGCCGCCCGCGAGAAGAATGCCGCGCATGGCGCACACCTTACGTGGCCCCGGGAACGCGGCGGCAATCAGGCGTTGGCCCCTTGCCGCGCAAGGGCCCGACGGTCGAGGCTCGGGGTCCCGCGCACTATACTCGGCCGCATTATGCGCATCCTCGTCACCGGCGGCGCCGGATTCATCGGTTCCCAGTTCGTGCGCGCGCTGCTGTCGGGGAATCCCGCGGCCCGCGTCACGGTCTTCGACAAGTTGACCTACTCGGGCGTGGAGGAGAACCTCGCGCCGGTGGCCGATCACCCCGGCTACGCCTTCGTCCAGGGCGACATCTGCGACGTCGACGCCGTCGACGCCGTGATGCCCGGCCACGACGCGGTGGTGCACTTCGCCGCCGAGTCCCACGTGGACCGCTCGATCGCGGGTGCCGGACCGTTCGTGATGACCAACGTGGTCGGCACCCAGGTCCTGCTGGACTCCGCTCGCAAGCACGGCGTCGGCCGCTTCGTCCACGTCTCCACGGACGAGGTCTACGGCTCGATCACCGAGGGCTCCTGGACCGAGGAGTGGCCGCTCGCGCCGAACTCCCCGTACTCCTCCTCCAAGGCCGGCTCGGACCTGCTCGCCCTGGCCTACCACCGCACCCACGGCATGGACGTCGTGGTCACCCGGTGCTCCAACAACTACGGGCCGTACCAGTTCCCCGAGAAGGTCATCCCGCTCTTCACCACCAACCTGATCGACGGCAAGAAGGTGCCGCTGTACGGCACCGGCGGCAACATCCGCGACTGGCTGCACGTCTCGGACCACTGCCGCGGCATCGACCTGGCGCTGCGCAAGGGCCGGGCCGGTCACGTCTACAACATCGGTGGCGGTACCGAGGTCACCAACAAGGAGCTGACCGGCCTGCTGCTGGACGCGGCCGGCGTCGGCTGGGACATGGTCGAGTACGTCGAGGACCGCAAGGGCCACGACCTGCGCTACTCGCTGGACATCACCAAGATCCGCGAGGAACTGGGCTACGAGCCGCAGGTCACCTTCGAGGAGGGCCTCGCCTCGACCATCGCCTGGTACCGCGAGAACCGCGCCTGGTGGGAGCCGCTCAAGGTGAGGGCCGCGCAGCAGTAATGGACGACCAGGGCAGCACGGCGACCGGACGCCGTTCACCGCTGACGAAGCTGCTCAGCGCGCTCCCCCCGGGCACCCAACTGGTGATCGGGGGGACCGTGCTGCTCGGGGCCGCCTCCTACATCCACCTGATGGCGGCCGGTTACACCCTCGACAAGCCGCAGATGGCGGCCGTCTCCCTGCTCTGGACGATCCTGATGTCGGTCGGCCTGGGGCTCTTCTTCCCGGTCGAGCAGGAGCTCACCCGGATCGTGGCCGCCCGGGTGGTCGGCGGCCAGGGCGTGCTGCCCGTACTGCGCCGGGTGCTGGCGATCACCGTCGCGGTCCTCGCCGTGCTGACCGTCGGCATGGCGGTCGCGGTCCGTCCGATCGCCGACACCTTCTTCGACGGCCGGAAGGACATGGTCGTCGCGCTGGCGGCGGCCTTCGTCGCGATGGCGGCCGGCAACGTCAGCCGCGGTGTCCTCGCCGGCCTCGGCCGCTTCGGCGCGTACGGCACTCAGCTGGCGGTGGACGGCGCACTGCGGATCGCGATCGCGGTCGGCTGCGCCGTCGCGCACGTGCACTCGCCGCTGGTCTTCGCGCTGATCCTGACCATCGCCCCGCTGATCTCGGTGGTGGTCACCGCCGGTCTCCTGCGCGGGCTGCGGGCCGGCGAGTCGATCGCGCTGTCCACGGTCGCTTCCGGCCTGGCCCCGCTGATCTTCTCGACCCTGCTCTCCCAGGTCGTGGTGAACGCGGCGGTGGTCAGCACCCAGCTGCTGGCCCCGGACAACGCGGCCCTGGTGGCCGGCCTGCTGAACGCGGTCGTGCTGGCCCGTGTCCCGCTGTTCGTCTTCGGCTCGCTGCAGGCCTCGCTGCTGGCCGGCCTGTCGAGCACCGCTGCGGCCGGCGACCGCGCGGGCTTCTCGAAGCTGCTCGGCCGCACCTCCGTGGTGGTGACCGTGCTCGGGCTGGCCGGCGGGGTTCCCGCCACCTTCCTGGGCCCTTGGCTGATCCAGGTGCTCTTCAAGGCGGACGATGTGCTCGGCTCGCTGGACTTCCTCTGGATGTCGGCGGGCACGCTCTGCTACATGCTGGCGATGGTCCTCGGGCAGGCACTGCTGGTCCTGCACCGCCACCGACTCCAACTGCTCGGCTGGGCGGTGGGAACTGTTGCGCTGATCGTGACCACGCTGGTACCTGGGCCGATCGCCACCCGTGTCTGCCTCGCCTACACTATGGGTTCGCTGGCTGCGGTCGTCTGCATGGTCACCGCACTCTGGCTCACCTTCCTGCGGAAGCCGTCCGTCGCCACGGACGAGGCGGCCCAGTCCGATCGCTCTTCCCTGGTGGATTCGCTGTGACCGATCCGCTGCGGGCCCCGCACCACCAACCCACCCCGCCGCGCACCCCGCGGCCGCACCACGCGGCATGGAGCCCTGATGTCCGAGTATGACGACGTGTGGCTGGTCATCCCGGCCTACAACGAGGGGACCGTCGTCGCCGACGTGATCGAGGGTGCCCGCAAGGTCTTCCCGAACATCGTCGTCGTCGACGACGGCAGTACGGACAACTCGGCCGAGACCATCCGGACCACCGGCGCGCACCTGGTGCAGCACCCGGTCAACCTCGGTCAGGGCGCGGCGCTCCAGACCGGTCTGAGGTACGCGCTGAACCAGCCCGGCGCGCAGTACTTCGCCACCTTCGACGCCGACGGCCAGCACCAGACCCACGACGTCGAGAAGATGGTCGCCCTGCTGCGCGCCGACGAGGCGGACGTCGTGCTCGGCTCCCGCTTCATCGAGCAGACCGGTGAGGTGCCGTGGATCAAGCGCGTGGTCCTGCGGACCGCCGCGACGATCAGTCCGACCGCTCGCAAGCTCAACCTGACCGACTCGCACAACGGCCTGCGCGTGATCAACCGCAAGGCGGCCGCGCAGCTCCGCATCACCATGAACGGCATGGCCCACGCCTCGGAGATCGTCGGATTCCTGGCCTCCTCCGACCTGCGGGTCACCGAGGTGCCGGTGGACATCCTCTACACCGAGTACTCGCGTTCCAAGGGCCAGTCGCTGATCAACGGTGTGAACATCCTCTTCGACATCTCGCTCCGGGAGCGTGGCCGCAAGTGAAGTACATGTGGATCCAGCTGGTGCTGCTGATCGGGACGGGCACCCTCGTCCTGATGTTCGTGCGGAACTGGGACCGTGCGCACACCCGGGCCTGGAAGCGGATGGCGTTCTTCGCCTTCGTGGTGGCCAACGTCTTCGCCGTGCTGCGTCCGCAGGACGTGCAGAAGCTCGCGGAGTTGCTCGGCGTCGGCCGTGGCACCGACCTGGTGCTCTACCTGCTGGTGGTCGGGATGGCGTTCATGACGCTGAACACCTTCATGCGCTTCCGCTCGCTGGAGAAGAAGATCACCGACCTGGCCCGCACCGTCGCGGTGAACGACGGCCAGCGCGTCAACAACGAGCGCTTCGGTGAGGAGCCGGCCAAGGTCGGCTCGTCCGGGGCTCCGGAGTGACGGTCGTCACCGACTAGCGCATCTGCCTTCCGGGCGTGCCGAGTTCTCGGGCACGCCCGGTTTTTCACATCTCAATTCGGAAGATCGAGGACTATGTCTGCCAGTAGCATCGAGTCCCGGCCGGTCGACCTCCGGCGGGTTGCTCAGGCGGGGGTCGAGGCAGGCTCGGGAATCGTCGCGGCGCTGGGATTCACCTGGGCCGGGATGGCCGTCGACGTCAACCCGATGACCCGAATAGGCCAGGTGAGCGGGCTCGCCGCGCTGCAGTTCAGGTTCCTGCTGGCCTTCGTGCTGATAGCCGTGATCTGGTGGACGGCCGTCCGGCTGGGTGCTCGGGCGCTGGGCCTGCGGATCGCCTGCGGTTCCCTGGCCGGCCTGGCGACCGGGCTGTACGCGGGTGGGATCGCGGTCGCTCTGCACGGGACGCCCTGGCCGCTGAACGGCAACCGCGGTGACGCCGGGCAGGTCCAGGTCTGGGCGGTCGGGCTGCTGGAGGGCAAGCCGATCTCGAACGTCTACCCGCCGATCTTCCCGCACCTGCTCGCCTGGTGGACCGAGACGTTCAACCCCGGTCAGCCGGGCGCCGCGCTGAAGATCCTCACCCTGCTGCTGGTGGCCCTGGCCGGTCCGGCGGTCTATCTGGCCTGGCGGCTGATCCTCCCGCCGCTGTGGGCGCTGGGCGTCGGCGTGGTGGCGGCTTATCCGATCATCAACGCCGTGAAGCCGTACGCCGACGTGGTGCTGCTGGTGCTGATCCCGTTGATCGCCCGCCTCATGACCAGCCTCCTGGCCGCGGCCCGGCGCTCCCCGTGGACCGCGCTGCTGATCGGCGCCGGATACGGAGTGCTGCTGGCCGTGCTCTTCCTGCTGTATTCGGGCTGGTTCGTCTGGTCGGCGCCGGGTGTGTTCGCGGCGCTGACCATCACCTTGGTCAAGGCGGTCCGCGGGGGCCGACCCGCGCTGTGGCGGGCCCTGGCCGTCCTCGGGGGGGCCACCGGCGCCTTCCTGCTGCTGGCCGGAACGTACCTGGTCCGGTTGCTGTCGAACTCCGGCACGCCGGACACCTACATGTACTTCGACACCATGATCGACCCGGCCTACTTCGCGATGTGGCAGGGCGACATGCCCGGCCCGGCGACCGCCGGATTCTGGCCGCCGCCCGGTGAACTCGCGGGTGTCGGGGTGTTCGCGATCGTCCTGGTGGTGGGTCTGGTGATCGCCCTGTGGAGCGGTTCGGACCACCCGGCGGTCCAGGTGGCGGCCTGCTCGGTGCTCGGTGTCTTCGCCCTGCGCTACTGGTTCGCCTCGCACATGGAGCGGGACAACGCGGTGCAGCTCTATCCGCGGACCTCGGCCGAACTCCTGTACTGCCTGCTGGTGTTGTGCGGCCTCGCGGGCTACCTGCTGAGCCGCCGGGTGCTGGCACGGCGGGCGTCGGCGGGAGAGGCCGCAGGGGCTGCGGGCGTTGCGGGCGCTGCGGCCGTCCCGGGTGTGCGGATCAGCGGTGCGGTGCTGTGCGGCCTCGCGCTGGTGTTCTCGATGGCGGGGTCCGCGACGATCGACAAGTTCATGCCGGCCGATCCCTCGCGCAACACCTGGGGTCAGATGGCGTGGAACGCGCACACGCAGCAGACGCCCGGCGGTACCTGCCCCCGCTTCGCGCCGGCCGGGCACTGCACCAAGTAGCCCGGCCGGGGAGGGCGGCGGCTCAGCGGAGTGAGCCGCTGTCCATCCGCTCGTCGGCCGCCTGAGGTGCCGGCAGGGGCTCGGCCGCGGGAGCCTGCGGTGCGCGGCGACGGAACAGCCGCAGGCGCAGCCTGTGCAGGTCGTCGTACCCCAGGTTCTTCAGCTTCAGTGCGGGCTTCTCGACGACGTACCAGGAGAAGGCCGCCGCGATCACCGTGAGCACCACGGTGATCGCGTTGTACGCGGCCAGTCCCCAGCGGTTCCAGCCGTAGGCCGTCAGGCACTGCTGGGCGATGTAGCCGTAGATGTAGATGCCGTACGAGAGGTCGGCCCGGGAACCGATGCGGGTGATCGGCCGGGGCGCACGCAGCGCGCACCAGAGGATCAGGTAGGCGAAGGCCGGCACGCCGATGATCACGAAGGCGCCGTACCGGGCGGTGACCACCACCGTGACCAGCGAGAGGACCGCGAGCGGCGCGTTGATCGGCAGCCGCTCCCGGTAGAGCTCGGCGGCCGCGCCGAGACCGAAGATGAACATCAGCGGAATGAGCTGGTCCGCGCTCACCCAGCCGATCAGCGGGAGCGTCCAGACCTTGTGCACCGGCGCGTAGAACGGCGCCTGGAGGTGGGGGTAGTCGAAGGCGAGCAGCACCAGATGGACGTAGGCGCCCAGGACCAGGACCAGGACGAACCAGCGGGCCCGCTTCAGCACGCCGATCGCGGCGAGCGCGGCCACCGTGAGGTAGCAGAGCATCTCCAGCCCGAGTGACCAGAGGGAGCCGTCCAGGGCGTACGGGTGGACGTTCTTGCTCAGCAGGTCCGCGATGCCCCACTGGTCTATGCCCAAGCTCCAGTTGGAGAGCAGGTAGCCGATCGGCCCCGTCGGGTGGTTGAAGAGCGTCGACATGCTCATGTGCTCGCGGCGGGCCAGGAGCGGCGCGACCACGAACGCGGTGACCAGGAGGCAGAACCAGAAGGCGGGCATGATGCGCAGCAGGCGGTGCCACATGAATCGGCCGAGGCTGAGCCGCCGCGCGCTACGGGTGATCAACAGGCCCGACAGCACGAAGAAGCCGCAGACGGCCATGGGGCCGAGGCTGGTCTGGCCCCGGCTGAAATGAATGCCGGGGTAATCGCCGCCGTGGGCGAGCCCGGGAGCGTGGGAGAAGATGACGGCTACCGCCATCAACAGCCGAAGAGCACCCATGCCGTTCACGCTGCTCCAGCTGCTAGCGAGCGTCGAGTACGGGCGAGCGGTGCGGCCGCGCTGTGTGACCATCGGGAGCGGCTCCTGTGCGCCTTATTAACATCCAGCCATATGTAAAGAGCAGTGTGCATGGTCTCATACGAATTTCACTGAGCAAATGGGTGTTCCGGCCCGTTGCCTTTCGGGGTTCGGCAGGTCTCGATTTGATGAACCTTTAATCGGGCCCTTGCTCCGCAATGGGTCGACACGGGCGAAAACGGCCTGGCGCGGCCCCTGGTTCACTGGCATCCGCGCGCGCGAGCGTGGCATCATCGCAACGTCCGGTGGCCCGGTCAGGGCCCGGAAGCAGCTCGTTCGTGGACGATGGTTCCGCCCGGGGGCGGGCGCCCGCGACACCCCGACGGCGCCGTCCGGGCGAAGCCGGCGGCCGACCCGGTCCTGCGCCGCGACAAGGGCTTGCCAGACAAGGGGAGTAGGTAACGTGCAGCAGCTCACCGCGCCCGACGGTGTCGAAGCGGGACGGTCAGGCGGGGGCTCCCGTACGGCTGTGTCCCGCGGGGTCGACCGCCTGCGGACGCTCGCCGCGCACCGATGGTTCTGGCCGCTCGTCCTGTTGCTCGGCTACCTCGCGCAGACGGTGTTCCGACTGGCGCTCTCGATCCACAACTACTTCCCGTCGGTGCACGCGGACGAGGACTCGTACCTCGTGATCGCCCGGGTGCTGGCCGGTCGCCCGACCACCGAGATGCCGGTCGGGGTGGTGATCCCGGGCGGGTACCCGCTGCTGATCTCGCCGGCGTTCCGGATCGCCGACAACCCGGCGACCGCGTACCACCTGATCATGGGCATCAACGCGGTGCTCAACGCGCTGGTCTTCCCGCTGGCCTTCGTGGCCGCGCGCCGGTTGGGCCTGTCCCGGACGCACGCGTACCTGACGGCGACGGCCGTGGCACTGGTGCCACCGGTGATCTTCTACTCCCAGTTCGTCATGTCGGACACCGTCCTGCCGGTGCTCCTGCTGGCCTGGCTGGTCGCGATGCACGGCTGGCTCTCGCCCGGCTCGCTGCGCCGTCGATCGTTCTACGCGGCAGGGATGGGCCTGGCGGCCGGCTACTCGATGGCCACCCACGACCGCGGCGGCGTGGTGGTGGCGCTGACCGCGCTGGCCCTGGTGGTGGTGCTGGGCTTCGGCTGGGCGCCGCGGCTCTCCTCGCTGGCCGGGATCGGCGGGCTCGGGGTGTCCGTCCTCGGGGCCAAACTGCTGGCCGGCTTCGTCGAGAACCAGTTCAAGGACGTGCCGCCGAGCACCGTCGGCAACAAGGTCTTCGAGAACCTCGAGGACAGCCGGTACCTCGGGACGATAATCGCCCGCACCTTCGGGCAGCTCTGGTACTTCACGACCTCGACGTACGGCTTCGGGGCGATCGCCCTGGTGCTGTGCGTGGCGGTCGTGTTCCGGCGCCGGTTCTCGGTGGCCGAGCGGGTGGTGGCCTTCACCATGGTCGCGATGCTGTTCGGCACCGCGCTGGCCTCCGCGGCCGGCCTGGCGGACAACGACCGGGTCGACAACTGGGTGTACGCCCGGTACTGCGCGGTGCTGGTGCCGCTGTTCCTGGTGGTCGGCCTGGCCGTGCTGTTCCGGGCGGGCAAGCGCCGGCTGCTCCGGCTGGCGGTGATCGGCGCGGTGGTGATCGTGGTCATCCAGGTGTCGGTCAGCGCGTACGCGGGTGCCGCGCTCAAGCTCTGGGCCAGTCCGTGGACCGTGCCGGACGCGATGTTCCTGGCCTCGTCCTGGGACGGCCTGCACATGGCCCGGACGACCTTCGGCGCGCTGGCGGTGCTGGCCGCCTGTCTGCTGCTGCGGCTCGCCGGCGGGCGGAAGGTGGTCGCGGCCGTGGTGGGCTGCGTGACGCTGTTCGCCGCCTACGCCACGGTCAGCATCACCGACAACGTCTCCGAGCCGCACGCCAAGTTCCGCCAGTACCAGGCGGTGGGTCTGGCCAAGGAAGCCGGCCTCGGCAGGAACGACAGCGTGGTGCTCGACTGGGACCTCGACTGGGACGCCCGGATGTCGCTGGCCTTCGAGGTCTACTGGGGCCGGGTCTGGACCGACAACGTGAAGGCCGGCAACACCCCGCCGGAGAAGGCCACCGCGGTGCTGCTGGTGCTCGGCAAGGACGTCGCGCCGGAGTCGACCTGGGCCAAGCCGCTGCCGGGCTGGCACGTCGCGAAGTTCAGCAGGGAGCACGGCTGGGTGCTCTGGCGCAAGGGCTGAGACCAGCAGGATCACCCCGTCGGGGCCGGTGAGGAGCACCTCACCGGCCCCGATTGGCATCCGGGCTGCTCCATGTGGCAGTATGTCCAAGTTGCTCGGTTGAGTGCCGATGCTGCGCGCCTCCCGCCGGGAGGACCGGAAGCGAGTCCCATGTACTCGTCGTTCCCGTGATGGCCGTCAAGCGTGAGTTCTACGCCACGGCAGCTGCGGGGCGAAAGTACGGGAATCTTCCGGGAAGCGTGAGCGGGGTCTCGACCCGGCACCCCCACCCCGAAATCTCGAAACCGACGAAGTGATTCGTTGGTTTTTTGCAAGCGCGACGGCGACACGCCCGAGCGCGGGGGTCGGAGGGTCGTCGTGCAGTGACTAAGGACAAAGGACTACTGAGTAGCCATGGCGGGACAGAAGATCCGCATCCGGCTCAAGGCCTACGACCACGAGGTCATCGACTCTTCGGCGAAGAAGATCGTCGAGACGGTGATCCGTACTGGTGCGCAGGTCGCGGGCCCGGTGCCGCTGCCCACTGAGAAGAACGTGTACTGCGTCATCCGCTCGCCGCACAAGTACAAGGACTCGCGCGAGCACTTCGAGATGCGTACTCACAAGCGTCTGATCGACATCCTCGACCCCACGCCGAAGACGGTTGACTCGCTGATGCGTCTCGACCTGCCGGCTGGCGTCGACATCGAGATCAAGCTCTGAGAGGCGCACCGAAGATGGCTAAGCAGATTAAGGGCATCCTGGGCGAGAAGCTCGGCATGACCCAGGTCTGGGACGAGAACAACCGGGTCGTCCCGGTGACCGTCGTCAAGGCTGGGCCCAATGTCGTGACCCAGGTCCACACCGCCGACAGCCCGGCCGGCTACGACGCCGTCCAGATCGGCTTCGGCGAGATCGACCCCCGCAAGGTGAACAAGCCCCTCGCGGGCCACTTCGCCAAGGCCGGTGTCACCCCGCGCCGCCACCTGGTCGAGCTCCGTACCTCGGACGCGTCCGAGTACACCCTGGGCCAGGAGATCACCGCCGAGCTGTTCGAGGCGGGTGTCAAGGTCGACGTGACCGGCACCTCCAAGGGCAAGGGCTTCGCCGGTGTCATGAAGCGCCACAACTTCCGTGGTCTCGGCGCTGGTCACGGTGTGCAGCGCAAGCACCGTTCGCCCGGTTCCATCGGTGGCTGCGCCACCCCGGGCCGCGTGTTCAAGGGCCTGAAGATGGCCGGCCGGATGGGTCACGAGCGTGTGACCACCCAGAACCTGACCGTGCACGCGGTCGACGCGGAGAAGGGTCTGCTCCTTATCAAGGGTGCGATCCCGGGCCCGAACGGCGGCCTCGTCCTCGTCCGCACCGCGGCGAAGGGGCTGTGAAGGATATGAGCACCATTGACATCCTGTCGCCCTCGGGTGACAAGACCGGCAGCCTCGAGCTGCCGGCCGAGATCTTCGACGCGAAGGTCAGCGTTCCGCTGATGCACCAGGTCGTCGTGGCGCAGCTCGCTGCGGCCCGTCAGGGCACCCACAAGACCAAGACTCGTGGCGAGGTCCGCGGTGGCGGCAAGAAGCCGTACCGCCAGAAGGGCACCGGCCGCGCCCGTCAGGGCTCGACCCGTGCGCCGCAGTTCGCCGGCGGTGGCGTCGTGCACGGTCCCGTGCCGCGCGACTACTCGCAGCGGACCCCGAAGAAGATGATCGCCGCCGCCCTGCGCGGTGCGCTCACCGACCGGGCCCGCCACAACCGCATCCACGTCGTCACCGACGTGGTCGCGGCCGAGGCGCCGTCGACCAAGGCCGCCAAGGGTCTGTTCGGCAAGATCACCGAGCGCAAGAACATCCTCCTCGTCGTCGAGCGTGCCGACGAGCTGGGTCTGAAGAGCGCCCGCAACCTGCCGCACGTTCACATCCTGGACGCCGGTCAGCTGAACACCTACGACGTGCTCGTCTCCGACGATGTGGTCTTCACCCAGGCCGCCTTCGAGCGTTTCGTGGCGGGTCCCGCCGCGTCCGCCAAGGCCGTGGCTGCTGAGGGCGAGCTCGAAGGGAGCGCCGCCTGATGGCTGCAGAGATCACGAGCAAGACGTTCACGGACCCCCGTGACGTCCTGGTGAAGCCGGTCATCTCCGAGAAGAGCTACAGCCTTCTCGACGAGAACAAGTACACGTTCATCGTGTCGCCGGGCGCCAACAAGACCCAGATCAAGCAGGCCGTCGAGGCGGTCTTCTCGGTCAAGGTCGAGGCTGTCAACACGATCAACCGTCAGGGCAAGCGCAAGCGCTCCAAGACGGGCTTTGGCAAGCGCAAGGACACCAAGCGCGCCATCGTGACGCTGGCCGAGGGCAACCGCATCGACATCTTCGGTGGTCCGGTCTCCTAACGGAGATCGTGATCGTCGATAAGGACGAGGACGAGAGAGCCAAATGGGCATCCGCAAGTACAAGCCGACTACGCCGGGCCGTCGTGGCTCCAGCGTGGCCGACTTCGTAGAGATCACGCGGTCCACGCCGGAGAAGTCGCTGGTTCGCCCCCTGCACAGCAAGGGCGGCCGTAACAACGCCGGTCGGATCACCGTTCGCCACCAGGGTGGCGGTCACAAGCGCGCCTACCGCGTGATCGACTTCCGTCGTCACGACAAGGACGGCGTGCCGGCGAAGGTCGCACACATCGAGTACGACCCGAACCGCACCGCGCGCATCGCGCTCCTGCACTACGCGGACGGCGAGAAGCGCTACATCATCGCGCCGCGCGGCATCACGCAGGGCGACCGGATCGAGAACGGCGCTGGCGCCGACATCAAGCCGGGCAACAACCTGCCGCTGCGCAACATCCCGGTCGGTACCACCATCCACGCGGTGGAGCTGCGTCCCGGCGGCGGTGCCAAGCTGGCCCGCTCCGCCGGCTCCGGCATCCAGCTGCTGGCGCGTGAGGGCAAGATGGCGCACCTGCGCATGCCCTCCGGTGAGATCCGCCTGGTGGACGCGCGCTGCCGCGCGACCGTCGGCGAGGTCGGCAACGCCGAGCAGTCGAACATCAACTGGGGCAAGGCCGGCCGTATGCGCTGGAAGGGCGTTCGCCCGACCGTGCGTGGTGTGGCCATGAACCCGATCGACCACCCGCACGGTGGTGGTGAGGGTAAGACCTCCGGTGGTCGCCACCCGGTCTCGCCGTGGGGCCAGAAGGAGGGTCGTACCCGTCGCCCGAAGAAGGCGTCGGACGCTCTCATCGTGCGCCGCCGCAAGACCAACAAGAAGCGCTAGGAGCAGGTCAGATGCCGCGCAGTCTCAAGAAGGGCCCCTTCATCGACGGCCACCTTCTCAAGAAGGTGGACGCGCAGAACGAGGCGGGTACCCAGAACGTCATCAAGACCTGGTCCCGTCGCTCCGTGATCTTCCCGGCCATGCTTGGCCACACGATCGCGGTTCACGATGGTCGCAAGCACGTCCCGGTGTTCGTCACCGAGTCGATGGTCGGCCACAAGCTGGGCGAGTTCGCTCCGACCCGCACCTTCCGCGGCCACGTCAAGGACGACCGCAAGTCGAAGCGTCGCTAGTCGCCTGAGCTTCACCGCCAGACCGACTCAATGACTTACTCCATTAAGGGGACAACCATGGAAGCCAGGGCCCAGGCGCGGTACATCCGCGTCACGCCCATGAAGGCCCGCCGCGTGGTGGACCTCATCCGTGGCCTGCCGGCCACGGAGGCCCAGGCCGTCCTGCGTTTCGCTCCGCAGGCCGCCACCGTGCCGGTGGGCAAGGTGCTCGACAGCGCCATTGCCAACGCCGCGCACAACTACAACCACTCCAACGTGGACGACCTCGTCATCAGCGAGGCGTACGTTGACGAGGGTCCGACCCTGAAGCGGTTCCGCCCGCGTGCCCAGGGCCGCGCCTACCGGATCCGCAAGCGGACCAGCCACATCACCGTGGTCGTCAGCAGCAAGGAAGGGACCCGGTAATGGGCCAGAAGGTTAACCCGCACGGGTTCCGCCTCGGCATCAGCACGGACTTCAAGTCCCGCTGGTACGCCGACAAGCTGTACAAGGACTACGTCAAGGAAGACGTTGCCATTCGTCGCATGATGACGAAGGGCATGGAGCGCGCCGGCATCTCGAAGGTTGAGATCGAGCGCACCCGCGACCGCGTCCGCGTCGACATCCACACCGCCCGCCCCGGCATCGTCATCGGTCGCCGTGGCACCGAGGCCGACCGCATCCGCGGCGACCTCGAGAAGCTGACCGGCAAGCAGGTCCAGCTGAACATCCTCGAGGTCAAGAACCCCGAGCTGGACGCCCAGCTCGTGGCTCAGGGCGTCGCGGAGCAGCTGTCCTCCCGCGTCTCCTTCCGTCGTGCCATGCGCAAGTCGATGCAGGGCACCATGAAGTCCGGCGCCAAGGGCATCAAGGTCCAGTGCTCCGGTCGTCTCGGCGGCGCCGAGATGAGCCGTTCGGAGTTCTACCGCGAGGGCCGTGTGCCGCTGCACACCCTGCGCGCGAACGTCGACTACGGCTTCTTCGAGGCCAAGACCACCTTCGGCCGCATCGGCGTGAAGGTCTGGATCTACAAGGGCGACGTCAAGAACATCGCCGAGGTCCGCGCTGAGAACGCCGCTGCCCGCTCGGGCAACCGCCCGGCCCGTCCCGAGGGTGGTCGTCCCGCCCGCGGTGGCGAGCGCCGTGGTGGCGAGCGCGGTGGCCGTGGCCGTCGCCCCGCCGCTTCCGAGGCCCCCGCGGCCCCGGTCGCCGAGGCTCCGGCTGCCGAGAACACCGGAACGGAGGCCTGACCGTCATGCTGATCCCCCGTCGGGTCAAGCACCGCAAGCAGCACCACCCCAAGCGCCGCGGCGCCGCCAAGGGTGGCACCGAGCTCGCGTTCGGCGAGTACGGCATCCAGGCCGTCACCCCGGCCTACGTGACGAACCGGCAGATCGAGTCCGCTCGTATCGCCGTCACCCGTCACATCAAGCGTGGCGGCAAGGTCTGGATCAACATCTACCCGGACCGTCCGCTCACCAAGAAGCCGGCCGAGACCCGCATGGGTTCCGGTAAGGGTTCGCCCGAGTGGTGGATCGCGAACGTGCACCCGGGTCGGGTCATGTTCGAGCTGTCGTACCCCAACGAGAAGGTGGCTCGTGAGGCGCTGACCCGCGCAGCTCACAAGCTCCCGATGAAGTGCCGGATCATCCGGCGCGAGGCAGGTGAGAGCTGATGTCGGCCGGCACCAAGGCTGCTGACCTCCGCGAGCTGGACAACGAGGGTCTCGTTGCCAAGCTCCGTGAGGCCAAGGAGGAGCTGTTCAACCTCCGCTTCCAGGCGGCGACCGGGCAGCTCGACAACCACGGACGGCTCAAGCTCGTCCGTAAGGACATCGCGCGGATCTACACCCTGATGCGCGAGCGCGAGCTGGGCATCGAGACGGTGGAGAGCGCCTGATGACTGAGAACACCAACGAGACGCGCGGTTTCCGCAAGACCCGTGAGGGTCTCGTCGTCAGCGACAAGATGGACAAGACCGTCGTCGTCGCCGTCGAGGACCGCGTCAAGCACGCGCTGTACGGCAAGGTCATCCGCCGTACGAACAAGCTGAAGGCGCACGACGAGGCGAACGCCTGCGGCATCGGCGACCGGGTCCTCCTCGCGGAGACCCGCCCGCTGTCCGCGACGAAGCGCTGGCGCGTCGTCGAGATCCTCGAGAAGGCCAAGTAACGAAGTTGATGCGGTACGGCCGTATGTGCACCGGGTCCCTCGCGGGCGCCGGTGTGAGCAGCGGCCGGCCCGTCAGCTCTCGTTGACGATCAGGAGAAAGCTGTGATCCAGCAGGAGTCGCGACTGCGTGTCGCCGACAACACGGGCGCGAAGGAAATCCTTTGCATCCGCGTTCTCGGTGGTTCCGGTCGCCGCTACGCCGGTATCGGGGACGTCATCGTCGCCACCGTCAAGGACGCGATCCCCGGCGGTTCGGTGAAGAAGGGTGACGTCGTCAAGTGCGTCGTCGTCCGTACCGTGAAGTCGCGCCGTCGTCCCGACGGTTCGTACATCCGGTTCGACGAGAACGCCGCCGTCGTCCTCAAGAACACCGATGGCGACCCCCGCGGTACCCGCATCTTCGGCCCGGTGGGCCGCGAGCTGCGTGACAAGAAGTTCATGAAGATCATCTCGCTTGCGCCGGAGGTGCTCTAACTCATGGCGAACAGCATGAAGATCAAGAAGGGTGACCTGGTTCAGGTCATCACCGGCAAGGACCGCGGCAAGCAGGGCAAGGTCATCCAGGCCATGCCCGCCGAGAACAAGGTCCTGGTCGAGGGTGTGAACCGGGTCAAGAAGCACACCAAGCCGGGCCCGGGCACTCAGGGTGGCATCGTCACCGTCGAGGCCCCGGTGCACGTCTCCAACGTCCAGCTGGTCGTGGAGAAGGACGGCAAGAAGGTCGTCACCCGCGTTGGCTACCGCTTCGATGACGAGGGCAACAAGATCCGCGTTGCCAAGCGAACCGGTGAGGACATCTGATGTCTGAGACGACTGTTGAGAAGGTGACCCCCCGTCTCAAGGAGCGTTACAACTCCGAGATCAAGGGTCAGCTGCAGGAGCAGTTCTCGTACGAGAACGTCATGCTGACGCCCGGCCTGGTCAAGGTCGTCGTCAACATGGGTGTCGGCGAGGCCGCCCGTGACAGCAAGCTGATCGAGGGCGCGATCCGCGACCTGACCGCGATCACCGGTCAGAAGCCGGCCGTGACCAAGGCTCGTAAGTCCATCGCGCAGTTCAAGCTGCGCGAGGGCCAGCCGATCGGCACCCACGTCACCCTCCGCGGTGACCGCATGTGGGAGTTCCTGGACCGTCTGGTTTCGCTGGCCCTGCCGCGAATCCGTGACTTCCGCGGCCTCTCCCCGAAGCAGTTCGACGGCCGTGGCAACTACACCTTCGGTCTGACCGAGCAGGTCATGTTCCACGAGATCGACCAGGACAAGGTCGACCGTCAGCGCGGTATGGACATCACCGTCGTGACCACCGCCCAGACCGACGACGAGGGCCGGGCGCTCCTGCGCGCTCTGGGCTTCCCGTTCAAGGAGGCGTAACACATGGCGAAGAAGTCCCTCATCGCGAAGGCCGAGCGGAAGCCGAAGTTCGGCGTCCGGGCCTACACCCGGTGCCAGCGCTGCGGCCGTCCGCACTCGGTGTACCGCAAGTTCGGCCTCTGCCGTGTCTGCCTCCGTGAGATGGCGCACCGTGGCGAGCTGCCGGGCGTGACCAAGAGCTCCTGGTAATCCAGGCGCTTTAGGCACACAGCGAAGCAGAGGTGCCCGATCCCACACCGGTCCGTTTTGGGCCTGCCGTACGGAGTCCCGTAAGGTAGTGGGGTCGGGCCCCCTGCCACGGCTTCCCCATGGATGTCCGTGGCCCTCTACGGAGGGCTCGCACCCAGTCTTACGACGTCGCAGGTCCCCTGCGCTTGTGCCCCTGCCGAACTCGGAAGAGTGCGGAAGGGGGACCTGGCGCGGAGAAACCGCGGCGAGAGAGGCCTGAGGCCATCATGACCATGACCGACCCCATCGCAGACATGCTCACGCGTCTGCGTAACGCGAACTCGGCGTACCACGACTCCGTGGCGATGCCGGCCAGCAAGATCAAGGCGCACGTCGCCGAGATCCTGCAGCAGGAGGGGTACATCTCCTCCTACAAGGTTGAGGAGCCCGTCGAGGGCGAGGTCGGCAAGAAGCTGACCATCGAGCTCAAGTTCGGCCCCAACCGTGAGCGCTCCATCGCCGGCATCAAGCGCATCAGCAAGCCGGGTCTGCGTGTTTACGCAAAGTCCACCAACCTGCCGAAGGTTCTCGGCGGCCTGGGCGTGGCGATCATCTCCACGTCCTCCGGCCTCCTGACCGACAAGCAGGCCGCCAAGAAGGGCGTAGGCGGAGAAGTTCTCGCCTACGTCTGGTAATTCGGGAAACGGAGGTACAGCAATGTCGCGCATTGGACGGCTGCCCATCCAGGTCCCCGCTGGCGTGGACGTCACCATCGATGGCCAGACGGTCTCGGTGAAGGGCCCGAAGGGCACCCTCACCCACGTCGTCGCCGCGCCGATCGAGATCGGCAAGGGCGAGGACGGCACTCTGGCTGTCACCCGCCCCAACGACGAGCGTCTGTCGAAGGCCCTGCACGGCCTGACCCGCACGCTGGTGGCGAACATGATCACCGGCGTGACCGCGGGCTACCGCAAGTCGCTGGAGATCAGCGGTGTCGGCTACCGAGTTCTGGCGAAGGGCTCCGACATGGAGTTCCAGCTGGGCTACAGCCACCCGATCGTCGTCGAGGCCCCCGAGGGCATCTCCTTCGTCGTCGAGTCGGCCACCAAGTTCCACGTGGACGGCATCGACAAGCAGAAGGTCGGCGAGGTCGCCGCGAAGATCCGCAAGCTGCGTAAGCCGGACCCGTACAAGGCCAAGGGTGTCAAGTACGCGGGCGAGGTCATCCGCCGCAAGGTCGGAAAGAGTGGTAAGTAAGCGATGAGTGTCTCTGTCAAGATCGGCAAGGGCAACGCCTACAAGAGCGCCGCTCGCAAGCGCCGCGCGATCCGCGTTCGCAAGCGCGTCGTCGGCACCGAGGTGCGTCCGCGCCTCGTCGTGACGCGCTCGAACCGTCACATGGTCGCCCAGGTCATCGACGACGCCAAGGGTCACACCCTGGCGTCGGCGTCCACCCTCGACGTGTCCATCAAGGGCGCCGAGGGCGACAAGACCGAGCTGGCCAAGAAGGTCGGGAGCCTGGTCGCCGAGCGCGCCAAGGCCGCCGGCATCGAGTCGGTCGTCTTCGACCGCGCGGGCAACCGGTACGCCGGCCGCATCGCCGCCCTGGCGGACGCGGCCCGCGAGGCCGGGCTCGACTTCTAAGCCGCTCGTCGACCCTGTCGACGGACGTAAACGAGAGAGGTAATTCCAATGGCTGGACCCCAGCGCCGCGGTAGCGGCGCCGGCGGTGGCACCGGCGGTGGCGAGCGGCGCGACCGTAAGCGTGACGACCGGGGCAACGCCCCCGCCGTCGAGAAGACCGCTTACGTCGAGCGCGTCGTCGCGATCAACCGTGTCGCCAAGGTTGTCAAGGGTGGTCGTCGTTTCAGCTTCACCGCGCTGGTCGTGGTGGGCGACGGTGACGGCACCGTGGGTGTCGGTTACGGCAAGGCGAAGGAGGTTCCGGCCGCCATCGCCAAGGGTGTTGAGGAGGCCAAGAAGAACTTCTTCAAGGTCCCCCGTATCCAGGGCACCATCCCGCACCCGATCCAGGGTGAGAAGGCCGCCGGCGTCGTGCTGCTGAAGCCCGCCGCCCCCGGTACCGGTGTTATCGCCGGTGGTCCGGTGCGCGCCGTCCTGGAGTGCGCCGGCATCCACGACATCCTGTCGAAGTCGCTCGGCTCGGACAATGCGATCAACATCGTGCACGCCACCGTGGCCGCTCTGAAGGGCCTCGTGCGCCCCGAGGAGATCGCCGCCCGTCGTGGTCTGCCGCTGGAGGACGTGGCCCCCGCCGCTCTGCTGCGGGCGCGTGCTGCTGGGGTGAGCGCCTGATGGCTCGCCTGAAGATCACGCAGACCAAGTCGTACATCGGCAGCAAGCAGAACCACCGTGACACCCTGCGTTCGCTTGGTCTCAAGCGCATGCACGACGTCGTGGTGAAGGAGGACCGTCCCGAGATCCGCGGGATGGCCCACACGGTCCGTCACCTGGTGACGGTTGAGGAGGTGGACTGATCATGGGCGAGAACCCGATCAAGATCCACAACCTGCGTCCCGCCCCGGGTGCCAAGACCGACAAGATCCGTGTGGGTCGTGGTGAGGGCTCCAAGGGTAAGACCGCTGGTCGTGGTACCAAGGGCACGAAGGCCCGCTACCAGGTTCCGCAGCGCTTCGAGGGTGGCCAGATGCCGCTCCACATGCGCCTGCCGAAGCTGAAGGGCTTCAAGAACCCGTTCAAGATCACCTTCCAGGTCGTCAACCTCGACAAGCTGGCCGAGCTCTACCCGCAGGGTGGAGAGGTCACGGTCGAGGACCTGGTCGCCAAGGGCGCGGTTCGCAAGAACTCCCTCGTCAAGGTGCTCGGCACCGGCGAGGTCTCGGTTGCCCTGCAGGTGACGGTCGACGCCGTCTCCGGCTCGGCCGCCGAGAAGATCAAGGCCGCCGGCGGTACGGTCACCGAGCTCGTCTGAGCCCGCTGAGAACCGCTTTCGAGCCCCGCACCTCCTCCGGGAGGTGCGGGGCTCGTGCCTTTTCCGGGCCCGCGGTGTCCGGTGTCCCGAATCCGACGGTCGTTTTCCGGAACTCCGGGGCCTGTGAAGACGCTCGTTCTTTTGTGTGGCAAACCCGGGCATCCCGTACCCCGTGAGTGGGGGAGGGGCCGTACGCGCTTCTTCGGAGTGGCCGCGCACTGTTAGAGTCCGTGGAGTTCCCTTGTAGGCTGCGCGTAGGCTCGCCTGTGCCGTCTGTACGGGGGCCCGAACCGCAAACTCCCCATTCAGGACCGACCCTCCCGCCGACGACGCGCGGGAGGCGCAGGAGGCACCGTGCTCAGTGCGTTCGCGCGGGCGTTCCAGACGCCCGACCTGCGCAAGAAGCTGCTGTTCACGCTGGGCATCATGGTGCTGTTCCGCCTGGGCTCGCACATCCCGATTCCTGGCGTGAGCTTCACGGCCGTGAACGAGTGCGTGAAGGAGACCAAGAACAGCGGCCTCTTCGGGCTCGTCAATCTGTTCAGCGGTGGCGCGCTCCTCCAGTTGACGATCTTCGCGCTCGGCATCATGCCGTACATCACCGCGAGCATCATCCTCCAGCTCCTCACAGTCGTGATCCCGCGACTGGAGATGCTGAAGAAGGAGGGCCAGGCCGGCCAGACCAAGATCACCCAGTACACCCGCTACCTGACCATCGCGCTCGCCGTGCTCCAGGGCACCGGCATCGTGGCGACGGCCTCCAGCGGCGCGCTGTTCTCCGGCTGCCCGCTGGCCAACCAGATCGTGCCGGACACCGGCGTGTTCCGGATCGCCGTCATGGTCCTCACGATGACGGCCGGCACCACGGTCATCATGTGGCTGGGCGAGCTGATCACCGACCGCGGCATCGGCAACGGCATGTCGCTGCTGATCTTCACCTCGATCGCGGCCCAGTTCCCGTCCTCGATGTGGGCGATCAAGCAGTCCGGCACCATCGGCGGCGGCTGGGTCGAGTTCCTCTCCGTGGTCGCGGTCGGCATCGTCGTCGTGATGCTCGTCATCTTCGTCGAGCAGGCCCAGCGCCGGATCCCGGTCCAGTACGCGAAGCGGATGATCGGCCGGCGGGCGTTCGGCGGCACCTCGACCTACATCCCGCTCAAGGTGAACCAGGCCGGTGTCATCCCGGTCATCTTCGCCTCGTCGCTGCTCTACATCCCCGCCCTGGTGGTCCAGCTGACCAACAGCCAGGCCGGGTGGGCGACCTGGATCCGGACGAACTTCGTCAAGGGTGACCACCCGATCTACATGGCCACCTACTTCCTGCTGATCGTCTTCTTCGCCTTCTTCTACGTCGCGATCTCCTTCAACCCCGAAGAAGTTGCCGACAATATGAAGAAGTATGGTGGGTTCATCCCGGGTATCCGGGCCGGTCGGCCGACGGCCGAGTACCTGAACTACGTGCTGACCCGAATCACGTGGCCGGGTTCGCTCTACCTGGGCCTGATCGCGTTGATCCCGATGATCGCCCTGGTCGCCTTCGGACAGCAGACCAACTTCCCGTTCGGCGGCACCAGCGTTCTCATCGTCGTCGGCGTCGGACTCGAAACTGTGAAGCAGATCGAGAGCCAGCTCCAGCAGCGCAATTACGAAGGGTTCCTCCGCTGATGCGTATCGTCCTCGTTGGTCCTCCCGGGGCCGGGAAGGGTACTCAGGCGCACCTGCTCGCCAAGACCCTGTCCATCCCCCACATCTCCACCGGCGACCTCTTCCGTGCCAACATCGGCCAGGGCACCCCGCTGGGGCTCGAGGCCAAGAGCTACATGGACGCGGGCCGCCTGGTACCGGATGAGGTCACCATCGGGATGGCCAAGGACCGCATGCTCCAGGAGGACGCCGTCAACGGCTTCCTGCTCGACGGCTTCCCCCGCAACCTCGGCCAGGCCGAGGCGCTCGACGACTTCCTCGCCGAGCAGGGCATCAAGCTGGACGGCGTCCTGGACCTGGAGGTCCCCGAGGACGAGGTCGTCAAGCGGATCGCCGGACGCCGGCTCTGCCGCAACGACGGTGGCCACGTCTTCCACGTGGACTACAACCCGCCGAAGGTCGAGGGCGTCTGCGACGAGTGCGGCGGCGAGCTGTACCAGCGCTCGGACGACACCGAGGACAAGGTGCGCACGCGCCTGGAGGTCTACCACACGGAGACCGAGCCGATCATCGGTTACTACAAGGAGCAGGGTCTCCTGGTGACCATCCCGGCCCTCGGCAAGGTGGACGAGGTCACCGCCCGCGCGATCGAGGCGCTGAAGCACGACAGCTGAGTCTCTCGGCGAACGTACGACGGTACGGCCGGGTCGCCCGCCCAGCGGGTGGCCCGGCCGTTTCGGCGTCGTACGGTGGTAGGGCAGTGGTAATCCGGACTTGGAAGGCGTGACCAGATGGTGGAGATCAAGACCCCCGAGCAGATCGCGAAGATGCGAGCGGCCGGGCTGGTCGTCGCCGAGGCCCTCAAGGCCTGCCGCGAGGCGGTCGTCCCGGGGGTGACCACCCAGGAGCTCAACGACGTCGCGGACAAGGTCATCACCGACCACGGTGCCACCTCGAACTTCCGCGCCGACCACGGCGGCCTCTGGTTCCCGGGCGTGATCTGCGCCTCGGTGAACAACGAGGTCGTGCACGGCATCCCGGGCGACCGGGTGCTGCAGGAGGGCGACGTCATCTCGATCGACTGCGGCGCCATCCTGGACGGCTGGCACGGCGACGCCGCGATCACCGTGGCGGTCGGCGAGGTCCGCCCGGAGGTCGAGATGCTGAGCCGGGTCACCGAGGGCTCGATGTGGGCCGGCATCGCCCAGATGAAGAAGAACAACCGCCTGGTCGACGTCTCCAAGGCGATCGAGGGCTTCATCCGCCGCCAGCCGCTGCCCCCGAAGGGCAAGTGGGGCATCACCGAGGGCTACGGCGGCCACGGCATCGGCACCGCGATGCACATGGAGCCGCACGTGCTGAACTACGTCGAGCGCGGCCGCGGCAAGGGCCCGAAGCTCGTCCCGGGCACCGTGCTGGCGATCGAGCCGATGGTCTCGCTGGGCACCCCGCACACCACCGTGCTGGACGACGAGTGGACGGTCGTCACCAACGACGGCACCTGGGCCTCGCACTGGGAGCACTCGGTGGCCGTGACCGAGCAGGGCCCGCTGGTGCTGACCGCATTCGACGGCGGCAAGGCCGAACTGGCGAAGCTGGGCATCACCGCAGCTCCGGACCCGCTCGCGTAGTCGCGCGGCGCTCGACCGGCGTCGCTGACGAGGGATCAGGGCCCTGGGGGTTTGGACCTCCAGGGCTTTTGTCCTATTTTTATCGGCTGGCAGTGGTCCACTCGTGGTCCACTGCGAACTGACCGGCAAACGAGCGATGCAGGAGAGCACGTGCTCAAGGGATTCCGCGACTTCATGATGCGCGGCAACGTCGTCGACATGGCCGTCGGTGTGGTCATCGGTGCCGCGTTCACCGCGGTGGTGACCGGCTTCGTGTCCGCCTTCCTCACCCCGCTGGTGGGCGTGGTGGTCGGCGCCGCCGGCGACTTCAGCTCGTACAAGGCGACGGTGGCCGGGGTCACCTTCCCGTACGGCCAGTTCCTCAACGTCCTGATCGCGTTCGTGATGACGGCCGCGGTGCTGTACTTCTGCGTGGTGCTGCCGATCACCAAGGCGACCGCGCGGTACATGCCGAAGAAGCCGAAGGCCCCGAAGCGCCCCTGCCCCGAGTGCCTCACCGAGATCCCCGAGGCGGCCCGCCGCTGCTCGGCCTGCACCGCCCACGTCGAGCCGCTGACGCTCACCACCGGGGTCTGAGCCGACGGCTGTGACGGGTGCCGCTTTCCGGGACCCCCGTTTTGGTCCACCCCACGCGCTGGCGTAGGATGGACCGTCGGCTCACTCGTAGCGTGCTTCAGCACGCCCTCTTCCCCTCGGGGGCGGGGTGAACCCAGGTTCGCACGAGCGTTCCGCATACGGTAGCCGGTCCCGGAAGGTGGATCTCGCAGTTCATGGCTAAGAAGCAAGGCGCCATTGAGATCGAGGGCACCGTGATCGAGTCTCTTCCGAACGCGATGTTCAAGGTCGAGCTGCAGAACGGTCACAAGGTCCTCGCGCACATCAGTGGCAAGATGCGCATGCACTACATCCGCATCCTGCCGGACGACCGGGTCGTCGTGGAGCTCAGCCCCTACGACCTCACGCGCGGCCGGATCGTCTACCGCTACAAGTAAAACGTCAGATCTAGACCCGGAGAACCTGAAACATGAAGGTCAAGCCGAGCGTCAAGAAGATCTGCGACAAGTGCAAGGTGATCCGCCGTCACGGCCGGGTCATGGTGATCTGCGACAACCTGCGCCACAAGCAGCGCCAGGGCTGATCCTCCCCAGCATTTCTCGTAGTACTTCGCGCGACGCGAAAACGTCATAAGCGGGCTGCCCGATCCGTCCTTTCCGGGACGGACTGCCACCCCCGGTCAGAGGCCGGGGCTCCCTCACCGTGAGGTGTCGGAGTAGGTAGCACGCAAGACCTCTGAAAAAGCACAGGAGCCTTGAATGGCACGCCTCGCCGGCGTTGATCTCCCCCGTGAGAAGCGGATCGAGATCGCCCTTACGTACGTGTACGGCATCGGCCGTACCCGCGCCCAGCAGACCCTCGCCGAGACCGGCGTCAACCCGGATGTCCGCGTTCGCGACATCACCGAGGAAGACCTGGTCAAGCTGAGCCAGTACATCGACTCGAACTACACGGTCGAGGGTGACCTCCGCCGTGAGGTGGCCGCCGACATCCGCCGCAAGGTCGAGATCGGCTGCTACGAGGGTCTGCGTCACCGCCGTGGCCTGCCGGTCCGCGGCCAGCGCACCCACACCAACGCGCGTACCCGCAAGGGCCCGCGTCGCGCGATCGCCGGCAAGAAGAAGCCGGGCAAGAAGTAGTCCGTCCCGTAACCGGACATCCCTCCGGCCCGCGGGTCAGCGGACCGACCACCTCAGTAGGAGAACAGACTTATGCCCCCCAAGGGTCGTCAGGCTGCCGGCGCGAAGAAGATCCGCCGCAAGGAAAAGAAGAACGTCGCTCACGGCCACGCGCACATCAAGAGCACGTTCAACAACACCATCGTTTCGATCACCGACCCCGCGGGCAACGTGATCTCCTGGGCCTCCGCCGGCCACGTCGGCTTCAAGGGCTCGCGCAAGTCCACCCCGTTCGCCGCGCAGATGGCCGCCGAGGCCGCTGCCCGTCGCGCGCAGGAGCACGGCATGCGCAAGGTTGACGTCTTCGTGAAGGGTCCGGGCTCCGGCCGCGAGACCGCGATCCGTTCGCTCCAGGCCACCGGCCTGGAGGTCGGCTCGATCCAGGACGTCACCCCCACCCCGCACAACGGCTGCCGTCCGCCGAAGCGCCGCCGCGTCTGACGTAGCGCCTTCGGGCACGCTGGGTTTGCTTTAAACCTCGTACGGGCTCCCGTTTTTTGCGGGAGCCCGTACGCTTGGTCCTGTCGGCATCAAATAGTGGGTGCCGAAGACAACTGGAGGAACATCCCCCATGCTTATCGCTCAGCGCCCCTCGCTGACCGAAGAGGTCGTCGACGAGTTCCGCTCGCGGTTCGTGATCGAGCCGCTGGAGCCGGGCTTCGGCTACACCCTCGGCAACTCCCTGCGCCGCACGCTCCTGTCGTCGATCCCGGGTGCCGCTGTCACCAGCATCCGCGTCGACGGCGTCCTGCACGAGTTCACCACCGTGCCGGGCGTCAAGGAGGACGTGACCGACCTCATCCTCAACATCAAGCAGCTGGTCGTCTCCTCGGAGCACGACGAGCCGGTCGTGATGTACCTGCGCAAGCAGGGCCCGGGTGTCGTCACCGCCGCCGACATCGCCCCGCCGGCGGGTGTCGAGGTGCACAACCCGGAGCTGGTCCTCGCCACGCTGAACGGCAAGGGCAAGCTGGAGATGGAGCTGACCGTCGAGCGCGGTCGCGGCTACGTCTCCGCCGTCCAGAACAAGGCCTCCGGCCAGGAGATCGGCCGCATCCCGGTCGACTCGATCTACAGCCCCGTGCTGAAGGTCACCTACAAGGTCGAGGCCACCCGTGTCGAGCAGCGGACCGACTTCGACAAGCTGATCGTCGACGTCGAGACCAAGCCCGCCATGCGCCCGCGTGACGCCATGGCCTCGGCCGGCAAGACCCTGGTGGAGCTGTTCGGTCTCGCCCGCGAGCTGAACATCGACGCCGAGGGCATCGACATGGGCCCGTCCCCGACGGACGCCGCCCTGGCCGCCGACCTGGCGCTGCCGATCGAGGAGCTGGAGCTCACCGTTCGGTCGTACAACTGCCTCAAGCGCGAGGGCATCCACACCGTGGGTGAGCTCGTCGCCCGCTCCGAGGCCGACCTGCTCGACATCCGCAACTTCGGTGCGAAGTCGATCGACGAGGTCAAGGCGAAGCTGGCCGGCATGGGCCTGGCCCTCAAGGACAGCCCGCCCGGGTTCGACCCGACCGCCGCCGCCGACGCCTTCGGCGCCGACGACCTGGACGACGCGGGTTACGCGGAGACCGAGCAGTACTGAGTTTGGACGGGGGCGGCCCTCGGGTCGCCCCCTGTTCGATGAAAGAAAGCCGCCTGGGCACAGTGCACAGGCGCCCGCTCCGGTACCTGATACGGCCGGAGTCGGAGATTTAAGGAGCTACCATGCCCCGTCCCGCGAAGGGTGCCCGCCTCGGCGGTGGCCCCCACCACGAGCCGCTGCTGCTCGCCGGCCTCTGCCGCGAGCTCTTCCAGTACGGCCGCATCACCACGACCGAGGCCAAGGCCCGTCGGATGCGCCCGCTGGCGGAGAAGCTGATCACCAAGGCGAAGAAGGGCGACATCCACAACCGTCGCCTGGTGCGCAAGACCATCACCGACGTGTCGGTGCTGCACACCCTCTTCACCGAGATCGCGCCGCGCTACGAGAACCGCCCGGGTGGTTACACCCGTATCACCAAGATCGGTCCCCGTCGTGGCGACAACGCCCCGATGGCCGTGATCGAGCTGGTCGAGGCGCTGACCGTCGCGCAGAACGCCGTCGGCGAGGCCGAGGCCGCCACCAAGCGCGCCGTCAAGGAGGCCGACGAGGCCGCCGCCGTCGAGACCAAGGCCGACGAGGCCGAGGCCGCCGAGCAGGCCTGACGCCTCTAGGTGTTCCGCGGGCCCGTTTCCCCACTCGTGGGGGAGCGGGCCCGTTCCTCATCCCCGGGAGATGTGAGAAGCAGTGGTCAACGATTGCGCCGAGCAGCCGCCGGTGAAGGACGGCCCGGCCGACGGGTACGTCCGGGTCCGGCTCGACCTCGCCTACCAGGGCGCCGAGTTCTCCGGCTGGGCCCGGCAGAAGGGCGGCCGGCGGACGGTCCAGGAGGAGATCGAGACCGCGCTGCAGATCGTCACCCGCAGCCCCGAGCTGTTCCCGCTGACCGTGGCCGGCCGCACCGACGCCGGGGTGCACGCCCGCGGCCAGGTCGCGCACGTCGACCTGCCGGCCGAGCTGTGGGAGGCGCACCGGGAGAAGCTGCTGCGCCGGCTGGCCGGCCGGCTCCCCGGGGACGTCCGGATCTACCGGGTCGGCGAGGCGCCGGCCGGGTTCGACGCCCGCTTCTCGGCGGTCTGGCGCCGGTACGCGTACCGGGTCGCCGACCACCCGGGCGGGGTGGACCCGCTGCTGCGCGGCCACGTGCTCTGGCACGACCGGCCGCTGGACGTCGACCGGATGAACGAGGCGGCGAAGCTGCTGCTCGGCGAGCACGACTTCGCCGCGTACTGCAAGAAGCGCGAGGGCGCGACGACCATCCGCACCCTGCTGGAGCTGCACTGGGACCGCGTCCCGGTGGACTCCTACGCGGCCCAGGAGGGCTCGCTGGCGGTCGCCACCGTCCGGGCCGACGCCTTCTGCCACAACATGGTCCGGGCGCTGGTCGGCGCGATGCTGCTGGTCGGCGACGGGCACCGGCCGGTGGAGTTCCCCGGCGAGGTGCTGGCCGGCGGGGTGCGCAACTCCGCCGTCAACGTGATCCGGCCGTACGGGCTGACGCTGGAGGAGGTCGGCTACCCGCCGGACGACCAGCTGGCCGAGCGGAACCGGGCGGCCCGCCGGATGCGCACCCTTCCGGGCCAACCGGCCGTGTCCCGGGGGGAGCCCGGCGCCGGGTCGGGGGAGCCGGAGGCCGCATCCTAAATCGGTTTTGGCCCTGCGCGTCGGCTTGGGACAATCGCTCCCATGGGACACGTCGAGATTTCGCACCTTGAGTACTACCTGCCCGACGGACGGGTGCTGTTCGACGACGCGTCCTTCCGGGTCGGCGAGGGCGCCGCGGTCGCGCTGGTCGGCGCGAACGGCGCCGGCAAGACCACCCTGCTGCGGATGATCGCCGGGGACATCCAGCCGCACGGCGGCTCGGTGACGATCAGCGGCGGGCTCGGGGTGATGCGCCAGTTCGTCGGCACCACCGGCCGGGAGGACCAGGAGTCCACCCCCGGCGCGCTGCCGGCCGACGCCTCCGTGCGCGACCTGCTGGTCTCGGTCGCCCCCGCGCGGATCGCGGTGGCCGCCCGCGCGGTGGACGCCGCCGAGCTGGCGATGATCGCCCAGGACGACGAGAAGACGCAGATGGCCTACGCCCAGTCGCTCTCCGACTGGGCCGACGTCGGCGGCTACGACTACGAGACCGACTGGGACGTCTGCACCATGGCGGCCCTCGGCATGCCCTTCGACAAGGCCCAGTGGCGCGGCCTGAACACCCTCTCCGGCGGCGAGCAGAAGCGGCTCGTGCTGGAGGCGCTGCTGCGCGGGCCGGAGGAGGTGCTGCTCCTCGACGAGCCCGACAACTACCTGGACGTCCCGGCCAAGCTCTGGCTGGAGGAGGCCATCAAGGCCACCTCGAAGACCGTCCTGTTCATCTCGCACGACCGCGAGCTGCTCTCCCGTACCGCCGACAAGATCATCAGCGTGGAGACCGGCGCGGCCGGCAGCAGCGTCTGGGTGCACGGCGGCGGCTTCGACACCTTCCACGAGGCCCGCAAGGCCCGCTTCGAGCGCTTCGAGGAGCTGCGCCGCCGCTGGGACGAGGAGCACGCCAAGCTCAAGAAGCTGGTCGTCAACCTGCGCCAGGCCGCTTCCGTCAGCCACGACATGGCCTCCCGCTACTCCGCCGCCCAGACCAGGCTGAAGAAGTTCGAGGACGCCGGCCCGCCGGAGGCCCCGCCGCGCGAGCAGAGCATCACCATGCGGCTCAAGGGCGGGCGCACCGGCGTGCGCGCCTTCACCATGGAGCGGCTGGAGCTCACCGGGCTGATGCAGCCCTTCGACCTGGAGGTCTTCTACGGCGAGCGGGTCGGTGTGCTGGGCGCGAACGGCGCCGGCAAGTCGCACCTCCTGCGGCTGCTGGCCGGCGACGAGACGGTCGCGCACAGCGGCGACTGGAAGCTGGGCGCCCGGGTCGTGCCCGGCCACTTCCGGCAGACCCACGCCCACCCGGAGCTGTTCGGCCGTACCGTCCGCTCGATCGTCGAGGAGGAGCACGCGCTCAGCCGAGGCGCCGCGATGGGCGCGTTGCGCCGGTACGAGCTGGACCGCCAGGAGGAGCAGAAGTTCGAGTCGCTGTCCGGTGGGCAGCAGGCCCGGCTGATGATCCTCAAGCTCGAACTCTCCGGTGTGACGGCCCTGTTGCTCGACGAGCCGACCGACAACCTGGACCTGGAGAGCGCCGAGGCGCTGCAGGCCGGGCTGGAGGCCTTCGAGGGCACCGTGCTCTGCGTCACCCACGACCGCTGGTTCGCCAAGACCTTCGACCGCTTCCTGGTGTTCGGGGCGGACGGCCGGGTGTTTGAGTCCGCCGAGCCGGTCTGGGACGTGACCCGGGTGGACCGCGAACGGTGAGCGGCGGGCGGGCCGCCGATGGTGGACGCCCGGGCATTTTTGACCGACCCGGGCCCTGCCGGTAACCTGGACGCTTGATGTGCGTATTGGCTCGCTCTATCTCACGTGAGAGGTCGGTACGCCGGAGACATCAGGTCGTCGACCAGCGGTCATCCTTGAATTGCGTCCAAGGCTGATCAGGCTGCTCTTCCGTCCCGGTGCTCCTGTCAGGACTCACTCACTGAAAAGCGAAGGCTACGACCGTGCGTACGTACAGCCCCAAGCCCGGCGACGTCCAGCGTCAGTGGCACGTCATCGACGCGACCGACGTCGTGCTCGGCCGCCTGGCTTCCCAGGCCGCCAACCTCCTCCGGGGCAAGCACAAGGCGATCTACGCGCCGCACGTTGACACTGGTGACTTCGTCATCATCATCAACGCCGACAAGGTGCACCTGTCCGGTAACAAGAAGACCCAGAAGCTGGCCTACCGCCACTCGGGCTTCCCGGGCGGTCTGCGCTCGGTGCGCTACGACGACCTGCTGGCGAACAACCCGGAGAAGGCCGTCGAGAAGGCCATCAAGGGCATGATCCCCAAGAACAGCCTGGGCCGTCAGATGCTCTCCAAGCTGAAGGTCTACTCGGGCGACCAGCACCCCCACGCTGCCCAGCAGCCGGTGCCGTTCGAGATCACCCAGGTCGCGCAGTAATTCGGCCACCAAGCCCCCCAACACTGAAAAGAGCTGAGGAACACCGTGGCCGAGACCACTGAAACCCTTGAGGTCGACTTCGACGAGGCCGTTGAGGCCGTCGAGGGCGAGTACACCTCCGAGGAGAGCTACACCTCCGAGTCCCTGGCCGGCCGCTTCGGCGAGGCCACCCCGGGCGCCGGCCTGGGCCGTCGCAAGGAGGCGATCGCCCGCGTGCGCATCGTCCCCGGCACCGGCCAGTGGAAGATCAACGGTCGCACCCTCGAGGGTTACTTCCCCAACAAGGTGCACCAGCAGACCGTGAACGAGCCCTTCAAGCTCCTCGAGCTGGACGGTCGTTACGACGTCGTCGCCCGCATCAGCGGTGGCGGCGTGTCCGGCCAGGCCTACGCGCTGCGCCTCGGCGTCGCCCGTGCCCTGAACGAGGCCGACGTGGACAACAACCGCGGCGCGCTGAAGAAGGCCGGCTTCCTGACCCGTGACGCCCGCGCCGTCGAGCGCAAGAAGGCCGGTCTCAAGAAGGCCCGCAAGGCGCCGCAGTACAGCAAGCGCTAATCGCGTCCCAGGGGGTGCGGTCCGCCCTGGCGGCGCATCCCCTGGTTGTGCGAAACCGTCGCCCCGGAGTACCACGTGTACTCCGGGGCGACGTGTTCCCCGGCTACTGTGCGGCGGTCGGGGCTCTTCGGTTGGGTTCCGAGCAGTGGTGTGATGGAGGACGGGACAGTGGGACGACTCTTCGGTACGGACGGCGTACGCGGGGTGGCCAACGAAGGACTGACGGCGGAGCTCGCGCTCGGGCTGTCCGTCGCGGCGGCGCACGTGCTCGGCGAGGCCGGCGCCTTCGAGGGCCACCGGCCGGTCGCGGTGGTCGGCCGCGACCCGCGTGCCTCGGGCGAGTTCCTGGAGGCCGCCGTCATCGCCGGTCTGGCGAGTGCCGGAGTCGACGTCCTGCGGGTCGGCGTCCTGCCCACCCCGGCCGTGGCGTACCTCACCGGCGCGCTCGGCGCCGACTTCGGCGTGATGCTGTCCGCCAGCCACAACGCCATGCCGGACAACGGCATCAAGTTCCTCGCCCGCGGCGGCCACAAGCTGGACGACCGCATCGAGGACGCGATCGAGTCCCACTACCGCAAGCACACGCTCGGCGAGGAGGACTGGAAGCGCCCGACCGGCGCCGCCGTCGGCCGCGTCCGCGAGTACACCGAGGGCTTCGACAAGTACGTCGCCCACCTGATCGGCGTGCTGCCCAACCGCCTGGACGGCGTCAAGGTCGTCATCGACGGCGCCCACGGCGCGGCCGCCTACGTCGCCCCCGAGGCCTTCGCCCGGGCCGGCGCCGAGGTCGTCCACACCCTGGGGGCCGAGCCCACCGGCCTCAACATCAACGACGGCGTCGGCTCCACCCACCTGGACCGGCTGCGCACCGCGATGAAGGAGTACAAGGCCGACCTCGGCATCGCCCTGGACGGCGACGCCGACCGCTGCCTGGCCGCCGACGCCGACGGCGACGAGGTCGACGGCGACCAGATCATCGCCATCCTCGCGGTCGCCATGAAGGAGGCCGGCACCCTGCGCGGCAACACCGCGGTGGCCACCGTGATGTCCAACCTCGGCTTCAAGCTGGCGATGGAGCGCGAGGGCATCGAGCTGGTGGAGACCGCCGTCGGCGACCGCTACGTGCTGGAGGCCATGAAGGAGCACGGCTTCGCCCTGGGCGGTGAGCAGTCCGGCCACGTCATCCTGCTGGACCACGCCACCACCGGCGACGGCACCCTGACCGGCCTGATGCTGGGCGCCCGGCTGGCCGCCACCAAGCAGCCGCTGGCCGACCTGGCCGCCGTGATGACCCGGCTGCCGCAGGTCCTGATCAACGTCAAGGGCGTCGACAAGTCCCGGGTGAGGACCAGCACCGAGCTGGCCGCGGCCGTCGCCGGGGCCGAGGCCGAACTGGGCTCCACCGGCCGGGTGCTGCTGCGCCCGTCGGGCACCGAGCCGCTGGTCCGGGTGATGGTCGAGGCCGCCGACGCGGCGCAGGCCGACGCGGTCGCGCGCAAGCTCGCCGAGGCCGTCAGCACCCACCTGGGCTGAGGCCGGCCGGGCGCGCCGCCCACCGTGTGACGAAGGCCCCCGCCGAGCTCGGCGGGGGCCTTCGTCACGTCGTGGTTCAGAGCTTGCGCAGCAGCGCCCGGCGGACCTTGTGGTCCGCGCCCTTCTGCAGGATCAGGGTGGCCCGGCCGCGGGTCGGCAGCACGTTCTCCAGCAGGTTGGGCTTGTTGATGGTGCGCCAGACCTGTCGGCCGTACTCCATCGCCTCCTCCTCCGGCACCTCGGTGAAGCGGCGGAAGTAGGAGTTCGGGTCCTGGAAGGCGGTCTGCCGCAGCTTGCGGAACCGGTCCAGGTACCAGTGCTCGATGTCGTCGGTACGGGCGTCGACGTAGATCGAGAAGTCGAAGTAGTCGGCCACCGCGAGGCGGGTGCGGCCGTCGCTGCCGGGCAGGGCCGGCTGGAGCACGTTCAGGCCCTCGACGATCAGGATGTCCGGGCGCTCCACGGTCAGCCGCTGGTCCGGCACGATGTCGTACACCAGGTGCGAGTAGACCGGCGCGCTGACGCTCTCCTTGCCCGCCTTCACGTCCGCGACGAAGCGCATCAGCGCCCGGCGGTCGTACGACTCGGGGAAGCCCTTGCGGGCCATCAGGCCGCGGCGGCGCAGCTCGGCGTTGGGGAGCAGGAAGCCGTCGGTGGTGACCAGTTCGACCCGGGGGTGCTCCGGCCAGCGGGCGAGCAGCGCCTGGAGGAGGCGCGCGGTGGTGGACTTGCCGACGGCCACGGAGCCGGCCACGCCGATGATGAACGGGGTCCGGGTGCGCTCGGTGTCCGGGGTGTCCAGGAAGGTGCCCAGGGTGCCGCGCAGCTCGTGCGTGGCGTGGATGTACAGGTTCAGCAGCCGGGACAGCGGCAGGTAGACGTCACGGACCTCGTCGAGGTCGAGGGCGGTGCCGAGGCCGCGCAGCCGCTCGACCTCCTCGGCCGTCAGCGGCAGCGGCGTACGCTCGCGCAGCGCGCTCCACTCGGCCCGGCTGAGGTCAACGTAGGGGGACGGTGACGGGCCGGGCGTGGCGGCGCCCCGCGTACAGAGTTCGGTCAGCACATGCTCCATTGTGAGCCGTAGCGGCGTTCACGGTGGTTGTGGTGTCGGTCACGCAGCGTTCGCGGGAGGGGGGAATACGGCCACAGAACCGCCCTTATGCTGGCACGCATGTGCGGAATTGTTGGATACGTGGGCGCGCAGTCCGCCCTCGACGTAGTAATCGCAGGCCTGCAGCGCCTGGAGTACCGGGGTTACGACTCGGCCGGTGTCGCGGTGCAGGTTCAGGACTCGGACGGGCAGTGGAGCCTGTCCACGGACAAGCGGGCCGGGAAGCTCGCCAACCTCCAGAAGTCGCTCGCCGAGAACCCTCTGCCCGGCGGCACCACCGGCATCGGCCACACGCGCTGGGCCACCCACGGCGGCCCGACGGACGCCAACGCCCACCCGCACCTGGACGACGACCAGCGTGTCGCCGTGGTGCACAACGGCATCATCGAGAACTTCGCCCAGCTGCGCGCCGAGATCGCCGAGCGCGGCCACACCCTCCGGTCCGAGACCGACACCGAGGTCGTCGCCCACCTGCTGGGCGAGGCCTACCAGGGCGACCTCGCCGAGGCCATGCGCGTGGTGTGCCGTCAGCTGGAGGGCGCCTTCACCCTCGTCGCGGTGCACGCCGACGCCCCGGACGTCGTCGTGGGCGCCCGTCGCAACTCGCCGCTGGTCGTCGGCCGCGGTGAGGGCGAGAACTTCCTCGCCTCGGACGTCGCCGCCTTCATCGCGCACACCCGCGAGGCGATCGAGCTGGGCCAGGACCAGGTCGTCGAGCTGCGCCGGGAGGGCGTGACCGTCACCAACTTCGACGGCACCCCGGCCGACGTGCGCGAGTACCACGTCGACTGGGACGCCTCCGCCGCCGAGAAGGGCGGCTACGACTACTTCATGCTCAAGGAGATCGCCGAGCAGCCGAAGGCCGTCGCCGACACCCTCCTCGGCCGGATCGGCACCGACGGCCGGCTCACCCTCGACGAGCTGCGGATCTCCGACGCCGACCTGCGGTCGGTCGACAAGGTCGTCATCGTCGCCTGCGGCACCGCGTTCCACGCGGGCATGATCGCCAAGTACGCGATCGAGCACTGGACCCGCATCCCCTGCGAGGTCGAGGTCGCCTCGGAGTTCCGCTACCGCGACCCGATCATGGGCCCGGGCACGCTGGTCATCGCCATCTCGCAGTCCGGCGAGACCATGGACACCCTGATGGCCCTGCGGCACGCCCGCGAGCAGGGCGCCAAGGTGCTGGCGATCTGCAACACCAACGGCTCCACCATCCCGCGCGAGTCGGACGCCGTGCTGTACACGCACGCCGGCCCCGAGGTCGCGGTCGCCTCCACCAAGGCGTTCCTGACCCAGCTGGTCGCCTGCTACCTGGTCGCCCTCTACCTGGGCCAGGTGCGCGGCACCAAGTGGGGCGACGAGATCTTCGCCGTCATCAAGGAGCTCGGCGACGCGCCCAAGCAGCTGGAGCAGGTCCTGGAGACCATGGAGCCGGTGCGCGAGCTGGCCCGCTCGCTGGCCGACGCCCGCTCGGTGCTGTTCCTCGGCCGCCACGTCGGCTTCCCGGTGGCCCTGGAGGGCGCGCTCAAGCTCAAGGAGCTGGCGTACATGCACGCCGAGGGCTTCGCGGCGGGCGAGCTCAAGCACGGCCCGATCGCGCTGATCGAGGAGGGGCTGCCGGTCGTGGTGGTCGTGCCCTCGCCGCGCGGCCGGTCGATCCTGCACGACAAGATCGTCTCCAACATCCAGGAGATCCGGGCCCGCGGTGCCCGCACGATCGTCATCGCGGAGGAGGGCGACGAGACCGTCGCGCCGTACGCGGACCACCTGATCCGCATCCCGGTCACCCCGACCCTGCTCCAGCCGCTGGTCTCCACCGTCCCGCTGCAGGTCTTCGCCTGCGAGCTGGCCACGGCCAAGGGCCACGAGGTCGACCAGCCGCGCAACCTGGCGAAGTCGGTCACCGTCGAGTAGTCGCTCGCCGTCCGGCACGGCGTCCCTGCGGTGGCTGCGTCCTACCGCAGGGGCGCCGTGTCGAGCGTGAAGGAGAACGGGGCGGGGAGGTCGATCGGCTTACCGAACTCGACCCTGGTTTGAGTGACGTAGTCCTCGCCCTGGGGGTTGGTGAACAGGGTGATCATTCCGTCGGTGCGATCGATCAGCAGGTAACAGGGGATTCCCGCTGCGGCGTAGCCCCTGCGCTTGGGCTCGCGGTCCTTGTGCGGGTCGATCGAGGTGACCTCGAAGACGAGTAGGACGCCCTCCGTCGGGGCCCAGGAATCCAGATGGTCGAAGTGGTCGGCTGGGACGACCGTGCCATCGGGGATGAACCGACCCTTCGGTGTGATCAAGCCCTTGACACCGGCGATGTCCAGATCGATCGCGGCGCTCCGGAAGAATTGCTTGGCGAGCTTCGAGACCGCGCCCTCGTGCTGTCCGTCTGGTGGCGGTGTCACGACGATCGCTCCTTCGATGAATTCGGCCTTGCTGCCCAGCGGGGTGTCCAGCTTCAGAAACGCCTGGAGGAGGCTGTCCTCGCCCAGCGGGTGCTCGACTGCCGGCATGGCGACCATGGCCCTTCTCCCTCCTGCTGGTCTGTGCCGAGCGACAAAGTAGGCGTACGGACCGGAGCCGGTGGGGGATCGAAGTGGGTGTCACTCGAAAGTGTGCCGCAGGCCCGGGTCCCGTGGGGTGGTGACGCGGGCTAGCGTCGGCGGTAGCCGACCGATGGAGGAGTTCCGTCATGCGTCATGCACACCCTGTGGAAACCGTTCGGGCCGCCGAGGGCGCGCTGATGGCGCGGCTGCCGGAGGGCACGCTGATGCAGCGGGCGGCCGCCGGGCTGGCGGTGACGTGCGCCCGGTTGCTGACCAGGCGTCGGGGGCGGGTGTACGGCAGCCGGGTGGTGGTGCTGGCGGGCAGTGGGGACAACGGGGGTGACGCCCTGTACGCCGGGGCCGCGCTGGCCCGGCGCGGGGCCCGGGTGACGGCGGTGCTGCTGGCACCGGAGCGGGCGCACCGGGGCGGGCTGGCCGCGCTGCGGGCGTCCGGCGGCCGGGTGACGGCGGAGCAGGACGTCGGACTGGCCGACTTCTCGTGCGCGGACCTGGTGCTGGACGGGATCGTCGGCATCGGCGGCCGGGGCGGGCTGCGCCCCGCGGCGGAGCCGTACGCGCGGGCGGCGCGGCGCGGCGTGGTGGTCGCGGTGGACCTGCCCAGCGGCGTGGACGCCGACACCGGCGAGGTGCCGGGCGCGGCGCTGCGCGCGGACGTCACGGTCTGCTTCGGCACGTACAAGCCCGGGCTGCTGGTCGACCCGGGGGCCTCGTACGCGGGCGCCGTGCAGCTGGTCGGTATCGGGCTGGAGCTGCCGGAGGCGGACGTGACGGCCCTGCAGCACGCGGACGTGGCGGCGCTGCTGCCGGTGCCCGGCGCGGAGAGCGACAAGTACCGGCGCGGCGTGGTCGGGGTGGCGGCCGGCTCGGCGACGTACCCGGGGGCGGCGCTGCTGGCGGTCGCCGGGGCGCTGCGCGGTGGCGCGGGCGCCGTCCGGTACGTGGGCGCCGCGGCGGAGGAGGTGGTGCGGCGCTTCCCGGAGACGCTGGTCACCGAGGGCGGGCCGGCCGGGGCCGGGCGGGTGCAGGCCTGGGTGGTCGGGCCGGGCGGCGGCGAGGGGGCGCGCCAGACGCTGGCCGAGGCGCTGGCGAGCGACGTCCCGGTGCTGGTGGACGCGGACGGGCTGACCGAGCTGGGCCGGCTCGGCCCGGACGCGCTGGCCGGCCGCACCGCGCCCACCCTGCTCACCCCGCACACCGGCGAGGCCGCCCGGCTGCTCGCCGGCGCCGAGGGCACCCCGCCGCCGGCCGCCGACGACCTGGCCGCCGCCCGGCTGGCCACCGCCCGCCGGCTCGCGGCCGCCTACCGCGCGACCGTGCTGCTGAAGGGCTCCACCACGGTGGTCGCCGATCCGGGCGGCGCCGTCCGGGTGAACCCCACCGGCACCTCCTGGCTGGCCACCGCCGGCAGCGGCGACGTGCTGGCCGGTCTGGCCGGCTCCCTGCTGGCGGCGGGCCTGCCGCCGCTGGACGCCGCCTCGGTGGCCGCCTACCTGCACGGTCTGGCCGGCCGCGAGGCGGCGGGCGACCCGGGCGCGCCGGTGACGGCGCTCGCGGTGGCGGAGGCGCTGCCGACGGTGTGGCGGGCCGTCCGGGAACCTTAGGACGGCGGCCGCGCGGGGCCCGGGTGGCGGCGCCCGAACGGAACCGTGGACTCCGGCCGCGGCGTCCGAACAGAAGGCGTCGAGCGGTCCGTCGGCGGGCCCGGACGGCGGGCGGGCCCCGGCCGTCGGCCGCCGCGCCGACGGGCCGTTCGGCGAGGACTCCGGGACGTCTGGGAGACTGACCCTGATGACAACTGCGAACACGACCGGCACAGCCACCCTGACCGACGGCGTACGGGCCGAGGCGACCATCGATCTCGGCGCCCTGCGCGGCAACCTCGCGGCGCTGCGCGAGCGCGTCGGCAGCTCGGCGGTGATGCTCGCGGTCAAGGCGGACGCCTATGGCCACGGCGCGGTCGAGTGTGCCCGGGAAGCGGTCGCCAACGGGATCGGCTGGCTCGGCTGCGCGACGCCCGACGAGGCGCTGGCGCTGCGGGCCGCGGGCATCCGCCCGGAGCAGGCCCGCATCCTGTGCTGGCTGTGGACGCCCGGCGGGCCGTGGTGCGAGGCGCTGCGCGCGGGCCTGGACATCTCGGTCAGCGGCCAGTGGGCGCTGGACGAACTGCTCCCGGCCGTCCGCGAGACCGGCATCCCGGCACGCGTGCACCTGAAGGCCGACACCGGCCTCGGCCGCAACGGCTGCCAGCCGCACGACTGGCCGCAGCTGGTCGCGGCCGCCCGGCGCGCCGAGACCGAGGGCCTGCTCACCGTGGTCGGCGTCTGGTCGCACTTCGCGGCCGCCGACGAGCCCGGCCACCCGTCGATCCGGGCCCAGCTGGACTCCTACCGCGCCGCGCTGGCCGTGGCCGAGTCGGCCGGGCTGCGCCCCGAGGTGCGGCACCTGGCGAACTCGCCGGCCACCCTGCTGCTGCCGGAGGCGCACTTCGACCTGGTCCGCACCGGCCTGGCCGCGTACGGGCTGTCGCCGGTGCCCGAGGTGGGCTCGCCGGCCGACTTCGGGCTGCGCCCGGTGATGGCGCTGTCCGCGCGGCTGGCGCTGGTCAAGCACGTCCCCGGCGGGCACGGGGTCAGCTACGGCCACCACTACACGACGCCCGGCCCGACCACCCTGGGCCTGGTCCCGATCGGTTACGGCGACGGCGTCCCCCGGCACGGCAGCGGCACCGGCCCGGTGCAGATCGGCGGCAAGTGGCGCACGGTGGCCGGCCGGGTCGCGATGGACCAGTTCGTCGTGGACCTGGGCGGGGACACCCCCGGGATCGGTGACGAGGCGCTGCTGTTCGGCAACGGCGAGCGCGGTGAGCCGACCGCCGAGGACTGGGCCCGGGCCTGCGGCACCATCTCGTACGAGATCGTCACCCGGATCGGTGCCCGGGTGCCCCGGCGCTACCTGGACGGCAGCCACACCGGGGTGCCGTCGGCATGACCGAGGCGCCGACCGGGGAGGGAGCGGTCGCGGCGGTCGCCAAGGCGGCCGGCGCGGCCTCCGGGGTGAGCCGGGCGGGCGTGATCGGGATCTCGGTCGGCGTGCTGGCGGCCGGTGCGGCCGCCGGGGTGGCGATCGAGCGGCTGACCGTCGGCCGGGCGATGCGCCGCCGGGCCCGGGCCGAACTGGACGCCGGCGCGCCGTACGGCTCGCTGCGCGGGCGCCCGCGGACGGTGGCCGCGCCGGACGGCACCGAGCTGTACGTGGAGCTGGACGGCACCGGCTGGGGCCCGGACGGGCCCGGGCACCTCGGCGAACCCCGCCCCGGAGGCGAGCGGGCGGATCACACCGCACCGCTGACCGTGGTGTTCTGCCACGGCTACTGCCTCAACCAGGACAGCTGGCACTTCCAGCGGGCCGCGCTGCGCGAGGGCATGCGGCTGGTCTTCTGGGACCAGCGCAGCCACGGCCGCTCCGAGCGCTCCCGCTCGTACCTGGCGGGCGAGCCGGCCGGCATCGACCAGCTGGGCGGTGACCTCAAGGCGGTGATCGACGCCGTCGCGCCGACCGGTCCGCTGGTGCTGGTGGGGCACTCGATGGGCGGCATGACCGTGATGGCGCTGGCCGACCAGCACCCGGAGCTGTTCCGGGACCGGGTCGCCGGGGTCGCCCTGATCGGGACGCTCGCCGGTGACTGGAACGAGGTGAGCCTCGGCCTGCCGAAGGCCGGCGCGAAGCTGTTCAAGAAGGTCGCGCCCGGGATGGTGAAGCTGCTGGGCCGCCAGGTCGACCTGGTGGAGGCGACCAGGCGGCTGGGCTCGGACGTCACCGCCGTCTTCTACCGGCGGTTCTCCTTCGGCGGCCGGGACGTCGACCCCGGCGTGGTGCGGTTCGCCGAGCAGCTGCTGGACGCCACCCCGATCGACGTGGTCGCCGAGTTCTACCCGGTCTTCGGCGCGCACGAGAAGTACGAGGCGCTGGCCGCGCTGCGCGGCCTGCCGGCGCTGGTGCTGGCCGGGACGAAGGACCTGCTGACGCCCTCGGCGCACAGCGAGGCGATGGCCGAGCGGCTGCCCGGGGCCGAGCTGGTGCTGGCCGAGGGCGCCGGGCACCTGGTGATGCTGGAGCGCCCGGAGCTGGTCGACCGCGAGCTGGCGTTGCTGCTGCGCCGGGCCGCCGACTTCGCCGGGGCCGCGCCGCTGCCCCCGGCCGTCCTCGACCTGGCCCGCGGGCCCGCCGCCGAACCGGTCGCGGACAGCACCGCCGAACCCGCCGTCGACCCCGCCTGACGTCCCGTCCCGGCACCCGCCCGGCGCACCCGGGGGCGGCGATGTGGCACGGTAGCGGTGGCGGCCGGCGGTCGGCGCGCCGGTACGGACCGAAGGGCAAGACACGCGCATGGGCTCGCACGCCACTCTCACCGTCCCCACCCCGGAGCGGATGGGCCGGCTCGGCCGGGAGCTGGCCACGCTGCTTCGGCCGGGTGACCTGGTGCTGCTCTCCGGCGAGCTGGGGGCGGGGAAGACCACGCTGACCCGCGGCCTGGGGGAGGGGCTCCAGGTCCGCGGCGCGGTGACCTCGCCGACCTTCGTGATCGCCCGGGTGCACCCCTCGCTGGTCGGCGGCCCGGCCCTGGTGCACGTCGACGCGTACCGGCTCGGCGGGGACCTGGACGAGATGGAGGACCTCGACCTGGACGTCTCGCTGCCGGAGTCGGTGGTCGTGGTCGAGTGGGGCGAGGGCAAGGTCGAGCGGCTGTCCGAGGACCGGCTGGAGGTCCGGATCGAGCGTGCCCTGGGCGACACCGCCGCCGGGGACGACCAGGACCCGCGCCGGGTGGTGCTGACCGGCATCGGCCCGCGCTGGGCGGCCGTGGAGCTGGCGGAGCTGGCGTAGCGGTCCAGGGGCCCGTCTTCGAATTCCCGGGACCGCCGGCGTCGGGCCGGGGGTACGCCACCGCCGGTTCCGGCGGCGGGTCGCGGAGACTTGCCGACAGGCTGTCGGCAAGATGTTGCGGCCGGGGCACCGGGCGTGGTGGGATGGTTGCTGCGGTTAGGTCTGCCTAACTAGGGAGGCGCCATGTCGAGCACCACCCCCGCCCCGGAACGCGCCGTGCGCGCCGCCGGGGCCGGAGAGCCCGCCCGCTGTGCTCCGGGGGAGCCGATGCGGGCGCTGCTGGCCGCCTGCGCGGCCGCCGAGGCGGTGTCCACCCCGCCCGAACCCGGGCCCGGGCAGGCCGAGGAGCCCGAGGCGCGGGCGCCCCGGGCCGCGTGAGGCCGCCTCAGGCGACCACGACCACCTTGGTGTCCTTCGGCGCGAAGTCCCAGAGCAGCTGACCCTCGGCGCGGCCGCTGCGGATGCCGCCGGTCTTGGCCTTCGGGTCGGCGGTCGGGGTCTTCGGGTCGGTGGTCGAGGTCGTGCCGTCCACCGCCGCGCTGAAGCCGAACACCACGCCGTTCTGCTGCGCGAAGCGCACCACGTGCTCGATCTGCCGGCCGTCCGTGCCGGTGCCGGTCGGCGTACGGCTGTACACCGCGTAGCTGCCCGGGGTCGGCTCGACCGTGCCCGGGGCGACCTGGAAGGCGGCCGCGACCTGCGGCGTCTTCTTCGGGTCGACCAGCCAGACGTAGTGGCTGCTCACCGAGTAGACCACCCGCGGGCCGGTGCCCGTGGTGACCGGCGGCGGCGGGACGGTCGGCGTGGCCGAGGCGCTCGGCGCCGCCGTGGTCGGCGTGCCGGCCGCCGCGGTGGTCACGGCGGGCTTGGCCACGCCGGCCCGGTCCTGGGCGCCGTTGGCCTGGAAGGCCAGCAGGCTCACCACCGCCAGGGCCCCCAGGGTCAGCCCCGTGACCACCACTCCAGGACCCATCTTCGCCACGTGCGCTCCCGCTGCCGTCCCTTTTCGTACTGCCTTATCGTGCCAGGTCCGTCCGTCCGGGTCGCAGCGCCTCGGATGTGTGTTCCCGGTTGGCACGTCCTGCCGGTCGGCCGGTCGGCCCAACGTCGGTCTAACCTTGACCCGTGCTGCTGCTCGCGTTCGACACCGCTACCCCCGCCGTCACCGCCGCCGTCCACGACGGCACCGCCGTCCTGGCCGAGACCCACCAGGTCGACGCCAGGCGCCACGGCGAACTGCTGCTGCCCGCGATCGACGGGGTGCTGCGGACGGCCGGGGTGGACAAGCGCCGGCTCACCGGCATCGCGGTCGGGGTCGGCCCGGGCCCGTACACCGGCCTGCGGGTCGGCCTGGTGACCGCTGCCGCGCTCGGCCACGCCCTCGGGCTGCCGGTGCACGGCGTCTGCACCCTGGACGCGATCGCCTTCCAGGCCCGTGCCGAGGGCCTCGCCGGGCAGCCGTTCACGGTGGCCACCGACGCGCGCCGCAAGGAGGTCTACTGGGCCTCCTACGACGCCGAGGGCCGCCGCACCGAGGGCCCCGGCGTGGACCGCCCGGCCGAGCTGACCCCGCACCCGCGGTCCGTCGGCGCCGGCGCGCTGCTCTACCCCGACGCCTTCCCGGGCGCGGACGGCCCCGCGCACGTGTCGGCCGGCGCCCTGGCCGGCTTCGCCGCCGCCGAGCTGGCCGCCGGGCGCGAGCTGCTGCCGAACGTCCCGCTGTACCTGCGCCGCCCGGACGCCCAGGTCCCCGCGGCCTACAAGACTGTTCTAGGGGGCAAGGCGGTGCTCCCGGCGTGAACGACGGCACCACCCTGCGCCCGATGCGCTGGTGGGACATCGCGCCGGTGATGGAGCTGGAGCAGCGGCTCTTCCCCGAGGACGCCTGGTCCAGCGGGATGTTCTGGTCCGAGCTGGCCGAGGCCCACGCCGGCGGCACCCGCCACTACACCGTCGCCACCGCCGCGGACGGCACGATCGTCGGCTACGCCGGGCTGATGGCCGTCGCCGGCGAGGGCGACGTCCAGACCATCGCGGTCGACGGGCGCCACCAGGGCGCCGGCCTCGGCACGGCACTGCTCACCGACCTGATCCGGGAGTCCGCCCGGCGCGGCTGCGCCGAACTGCTGCTGGAGGTGCGGGTGGACAACCCGCGCGCCCAGCGGCTGTACGAGCGCCACGGCTTCGAACCGGTGGGCATCCGGCGCGGCTACTACCAGCCCGCCAACGTCGACGCGCTGGTGATGCGCCTCGACCACCCCAGTACCGACAGCACTGACCCGAAGGACATTGAGGACACCCGCCATGGCTGACGAACCGCTCGTCCTCGGCATCGAGACCTCCTGCGACGAGACCGGCGTCGGCATCGTGCGCGGCACCACGCTGCTGGCCGACGCGGTCGCCTCCAGCGTCAACGACCACGCCCGCTTCGGCGGCGTCGTCCCGGAGATCGCCAGCCGCGCGCACCTGGAGGCGATGGTCCCGACCATCCAGCGCGCCCTGGACACCGCCGGGATCAAGGCCGGCGACCTCGACGGCATCGCGGTCACCGCGGGCCCCGGCCTGGCCGGCGCGCTGCTGGTCGGCGTCAGCGCCGCCAAGGCGTACGCCTGGGCGCTCGACAAGCCGCTGTACGGGGTCAACCACCTCGCCTCGCACATCTGCGTCGACCAGCTGGAGCACGGCCGGCTGCCCTCGCCGACGATGGCCCTGCTGGTCTCCGGCGGGCACTCCTCGCTGCTGCTCAGCGAGGACATCACCACCGACGTCCGCCCGCTCGGCGCCACCATCGACGACGCGGCCGGCGAGGCCTTCGACAAGGTCGCCCGGGTGCTCGGCCTCGGCTTCCCCGGCGGCCCGGTCGTCGACCGCACGGCCCGCGACGGCGACCCCAAGGCGATCGCCTTCCCGCGCGGCCTCTCCGGCCGGAACGACCCCGCGTACGACTTCTCCTTCTCCGGCCTGAAGACCGCCGTCGCCCGCTGGGTGGAGGCCAAGCGCCGGGCCGGCGAGGAGGTGCCGATCGCCGACGTGGCGGCGTCCTTCCAGGAGGCCGTCACCGACGTGCTCACCCGCAAGGCCGTCAAGGCGTGCAAGGACAACGGCGTCGACCACCTGATGATCGGCGGCGGCGTGGCGGCCAACTCGCGGCTGCGCGAGATGGCCCAGCAGCGCTGCGACCGGGCCGGCATCCGGCTCCGGGTGCCCCGGCCGGGCCTGTGCACCGACAACGGCGCGATGGTCGCCGCCCTCGGCGCCGAGATGGTGTGGCGCGACCGCGCCCCCTCCGCCTTCGACCTGTCCGCCGACTCCTCGCTGCCGGTGACCGACGTCCACGTCCCCGCCGCCGGGCACGGCGACGTCCACGGCCAGGCCTACGACGCCCTCGCCGGCGGCAACGGATGACCGTCGCCGCGATGTGGGAGGCCCGGGCGGCGGACGGCCGGGGCGCCGAACTCGCCGCCTGGGTACGGGAGTCCGTGCTGCCCGCGGTGCGCGGCACGGCCGGGCTGGAACGCCTCGAACTGCTCTCCGCCCCGGGCGAGCGGGTGCTGCTGATCACCTGGTGGAGCGGCGAACCGGCGCCCGTCGCCGACCCGCCGGCCGGACTGCTCGGCCGTCCGGTGCACCGGTGGTCGTTCACCAGCCAGCACGTCGAACAGGACCTGGCCGGGAACCGCCGCCCCGGCCGCTACCGTGCATAGCTGAGAGAAAGCTGGACGGGAACCGGGAGCGCGGTGCGGTGAGCAGGTACGGGCTGAGCAGGAACGGGCTGGGCAGGACCAGGGCGTACGCGGCGGGGGCGCTGGCCCTGCTGGCCTTCGCCACCGCGTGCGGCGACAACGGCGGCGGCGCCGCCCCCGCCGCCACCACGGCGGCGCCCGTCGCGCCCAAACCCACCGGAGCCGCCCCCACCAGCGCCGCCGCCACCCCCGGGGCCACCGCCCCGGCGGGCGCCAACGCGGCCGCCTGGGCGAAGTGGAACCTCACCCCGCTCCCACCCGCCCCGGCGGCGCCCGCCGACAAGCCCGTCAAGCTCGAACGGACCGGCCCGGTACCGGTGTTCAGCGAGGTGAAGACCACCGACAAGGTCGTCTTCATCACCATCGACGACGGCGCCGAGAAGGACCCGAAGTTCGTCGAGATGCTGACCGACCTCAAGGTGCCGATCTCGATGTTCCTGACGAAGGACATCGTCAAGAACGACTACGGCTACTTCAAGCCGCTCCAGGCGCTGGGCAACCACATCCACAACCACACCGTGGACCACCCGGTGATGAGCAAGCTGTCGCCGGAGAAGCAGAAGGCCGAGATCTGCGACGACCAGGCCGCGCTCACCCAGCAGTACGGCACCGCCCCGCTGCTGTTCCGCCCGCCGTTCGGCGACGGCGCCAACACGCCGACGCTCAACACCTCGGTGCAGGAGTGCGGCCCGCGCGCGATCGTGCTCTGGCGCGAGTCGATGCAGATCCACGACATGCAGTACCAGGCGGCGGACAAGAAGCTGAAGCCCGGCGACATCATCCTGGCGCACTTCCGCGGCCCCAAGGAGCTCAAGGGCGCCACGATGACCCAGATGTTCGGCGACATGCTGGCCCGGATCCAGGAGCAGGGCTTCTCGGTGGCCCGGCTGGAGGACTACATCCAGGCCCCCGCCTCGTAGCCGCCGCTACGAGGCTAGGAGGCCCGGACCGGCTGCCCCAGCATCATCAGCGGGCCGTGGTCGGTGCGGCTGAGGATCACCGTGACGGAGTTCGGCCCGGAGGGCTTGAGCTGGCGGCGCAGCTCCTCCGGGGTGATCGCCATCCCGCGCTTCTTGATCACCACGGTGCCGACCGCCCGCTCGCGCAGCAGCGCCTTCAGCTTCTTGATGTGGAAGGGCAGCACGTCGGTCAGCTCGAAGGCGTGCGCGTACGGGGTGGCGACCAGCTCGTCCGAGGTCAGGTAGGCGATCTTCGGGTCGATCAGCCGGCCGCCGACCCGTTCGGCCACCTCGGCCACCAGGTGGGCCCGGATCACCGCGCCGTCCGGCTCGTACAGGTAGCGCCCCACCGGGCCGGCCGGCGGGTCGGGCAGGTCGCCGCCGACCAGGCTGGCGCCCTCCGGCAGCAGCGTGGCGCGGTGCGGGCGGGCGGCCTTGGTGCCGAACCAGAGCACCGCCTCCTTGACGTCGCCGTGGTCGGAGACCCACTCGGCCTCGGCGTCCTCCGGGACGGCCTCGTGCGGGATGCCCGGGGCGACCTTCAGCGCCCCGATCGGGGTCCGCCGGCCCGCCTCGACCGCCCAGGACAGCGGCGGGGCGTACGCCTCCGGGTCGAACACCCGGCCGCGCGAGGTCCGCCGGGCCGGGTCGGTGAACACCGCGTCGTAGCCGGCCACGTCCACCTCGGCGACGTCCGCGCAGCGCACCTCGACCAGCTCGGCCAGGCCCAGCGCGGCGGCGTTCGCGGCGGTGGCGGCGCAGGCCGCCGGGTCCTTGTCGACGGCCAGCACCTCGATGCCCGCCCGGGCCAGCGCCAGCACGTCCCCGCCGATACCGCAGCACAGGTCCGCCAGCCGCCGGACGCCCAGCTCGGCGAACCGCCGCGCCCGCCACTCGGCCACGCTGCGCCGGGTGGACTGCTCGACCCCGTTGGGCGTGAAGTACATCAGGTCGGCGTCCGCCCCGAACTTCGCCCGGGCCCGCTGCCGCAGCCGCGCCTGCCCGAAGGCCGCCGACACCAGCTCCGCCGGGTGCTCCCGCCGCAACCGGGTGGCCAGCGCCAGCTCCTCCTCGGGGGTGAACTCGCGCAACTCGGCGAGCAGGGCCTGGCCCTCGGGCGTCAGCAGCGGCTGGAGGTTCTCGGTGTCCACGGGATCATTCTCGCCGGTCGAGGGTCAGTCGACCGGCCACCGGGACGTGCTCACCACAGGACGCCCGAGGAGAACAGCGCGGGCAGGACGAACGGCGCGATCCCGGCGGCGACCGGGACGAACCGGTAGCCGGACCGCCGGCTGCGGACGACCACCACGAGGCTCGCCACCAGGGCGACCACCGGGGCGGCCATGACCGCGACGCCCAGGACGCCCCAGCCCCAGCCGCTCCCGTCGTCGCCGGCGCCGGGACCGTTGGCGAAGCTGCCGATGAGGAAGAACACGGCGACCGGGAGCACGGCGCCCAGCAGGGGCAGCGCCAGCAGCGCGAGGGACGCGTCCTTGAGCCGGGACGGGCCGACGCCGGTGGCGTTCATCGGAGGGCTCCCAGACAGAGCAGGACGGGCAGCGCGAAGGGCGCGACGAGCGCGGAGAGCGGCAGCCACTGGTAGCCGTCCCGGCCGCTGCGGACGGCGACGGCGACGGGCGCGCCCCAGCCGATGACCACGGCGGAGAGCACGGCGCACAGGAAGTCGCCCCCGGTGTCGGAGCCGGCGGCCTCGGCGATCGCGCCGCCGGCCTGGAAGGCGACCAGCGGGAGGGCGCCCAGCAGTGGCAGGAGCAGCAGTGCGAGCGCGGCGTCCTTCGCGTCGGACGGGCCGACGCGCGTCGGGGTGTCGGTCATGGCACGAGTGTGCCGAGCGGGCGGCGAGCCGCACATGAGTACGGGTACTCATCCGTGATCCGGGATCTCCCGGGCGCGCCGTTGGCACTCTGGTTGACTGAGTGCTAACACGGGCCTATGGTCGTCCTTGGCACTCCCCACCGGGGGAGTGCTAACGCGAAGACGCGTGTCTGACCCCCGCGACGGCAGGCTCGCAGGCTCGCCCTACCCGTTAGAAAACCCCGTAATCTCCGAAGGGGAGCTCGGACGTGACCACCAGCAGCAAGGTTGCCATCAAGCCGCTCGAGGACCGCATCGTGGTCCAGCCGCTCGACGCCGAGACCACCACGGCCTCCGGCCTGGTTATCCCGGACACCGCCAAGGAGAAGCCCCAGGAGGGCGTCGTCCTGGCCGTCGGCCCGGGCCGCTTCGAGGACGGCCAGCGTCTGCCGCTCGACGTCGCCGTGGGTGACATCGTCCTGTACTCGAAGTACGGCGGCACCGAGGTGAAGTACCAGGGCGAGGAGTACCTGGTGCTCTCCGCTCGCGACGTTCTCGCGATCATCGAGAAGTAAGTCGTTCCTGACCCGCCCCGGATCCGTGTCCCAAGTGACAGGGGCCCGGGGCGTGGTTGTTGGTTCACGTAGTTCGGCGGCCGGTGGCCCGGTCGCAGCCCCGAGGGAATAGGGAACATGGCGAAGATCCTGCAGTTCGACGAGGACGCCCGCCGCTCGCTGGAGCGCGGTGTCAACAAGCTGGCCGACACCGTCAAGGTGACCATCGGCCCCAAGGGCCGCAACGTCGTCATCGACAAGAAGTTCGGCGCCCCGACCATCACCAACGACGGTGTCACCATCGCCCGTGAGGTCGAGCTGGACGACCCGTACGAGAACCTTGGCGCGCAGCTCGTCAAGGAGGTCGCCACCAAGACCAACGACGTCGCGGGCGACGGCACCACCACCGCCACCGTGCTGGCCCAGGCCCTGGTCAACGAGGGTCTGCGCAACGTCGCCGCCGGTGCCGGCCCGGCCGCCCTGAAGAAGGGCATCGACAAGGCCGTCGCCGCCGTCTCCGAGCACCTGCTGTCCGTGGCCCGCGAGATCGAGGGCAAGGACGACGTCGCCGCCGTCGCGTCCCTCTCCGCGCAGGACACCCAGGTCGGCGAGCTGATCGCCGAGGCGATCGACAAGGTCGGCAAGGACGGTGTCATCACCGTCGAGGAGTCGAACACCTTCGGCGTGGAGCTGGACTTCACCGAGGGCATGCAGTTCGACAAGGGCTACCTGTCGCCGTACTTCGTCACCGACGCGGAGCGGCAGGAGGCGGTCCTGGAGGACCCGTACATCCTGATCAACCAGGGCAAGATCTCCTCCATCCAGGAGCTGCTGCCGCTGCTGGAGAAGATCCTGCAGGGCGGTGCCTCGAAGCCGCTGCTGATCATCGCCGAGGACGTCGACGGCGAGGCGCTGTCGACCCTGGTCGTGAACAAGATCCGCGGCACCTTCAACGCCGTCGCCGTCAAGGCCCCGGGCTTCGGCGACCGCCGCAAGGCGATCCTCGGCGACCTGGCCACCCTGACCGGCGGCACGGTCATCTCCGAGGAGGTCGGCCTCAAGCTCGACCAGGTCGGCCTGGACGTGCTGGGCACCGCCCGCCGCGTGACCATCACCAAGGACGAGACCACCGTCGTCGACGGTGCCGGTGACGCCGAGGCCGTGGCCGGCCGCGTCGCCCAGATCAAGGGCGAGATCGCCGCGACCGACTCCGACTGGGACCGCGAGAAGCTGCAGGAGCGCCTGGCCAAGCTGGCCGGCGGCGTCTGCGTCATCAAGGTCGGCGCCGCCACCGAGGTGGAGCTGAAGGAGCGCAAGCACCGCCTGGAGGACGCCATCTCGGCGACCCGCGCCGCGGTCGAGGAGGGCATCGTCGCCGGCGGTGGCGCCTCCCTGGTCCACGCCGCCAAGGTGCTGGACGGTGGCCTGGGCCTGTCGGGTGACGAGGCGACCGGTGTCGCGGTCGTCCGCAAGGCGCTGCACGAGCCGCTGCGCTGGATCGCCCAGAACGCCGGCCTCGAGGGCTACGTCATCACCCACAAGGTCGCCGAGCTGGAGGCCGGTCACGGCTACAACGCGGCCACCGGCGAGTACGGCGACCTGCTGAAGGCCGGCGTCATCGACCCGGTCAAGGTCACCCGTTCCGCCCTGGAGAACGCCGCCTCGATCGCCTCCCTGCTGCTCACCACCGAGACCCTCGTGGTGGAGAAGAAGGAGGAGGAGGCCGACAGCGGTCACTCCCACGGTGGCCACGGCCACTCCCACTGACGCCTGATCAGTGACCGGAGGCCCGGTCCGCGCCCCGCGAGGGGCAGCGGGCCGGGCCTCCGGCTGTCATTCGCCCGCTCGCCCGTGACGCGGCTCGGGGCGGTTGTTCGTCCGTTGCCGGGTCGTCAGGGGCTTCAACTATCAGTAGAATTTTGCAGAACGCAAAGATTGCCTTATAACTAAGGCATGATCGAGGCCCGCCACCTGCGCGTCCTGCGTGCCGTCGCCCGCACCGGCTCCTTCTCCGCCGCCGCCCGCGAGCTGGGGTGTACCCAGCCCGCCATCAGCCAGCAGATGAAGGCCCTGGAGAAGTCCGTGGACACCCCGCTGGTGGTCCGTTCGGGCCGCGGGATGCAGCTCAGCGAGGCCGGGCGGGTGCTGCTCAAGCATGCCACCGGGATCCTGGCGGGGCTCTCCGCCGCCGAGGAGGAGGTGGCCGCGATCGCCGGGCTGCGGGCCGGACGGGTGCGGCTGGTCTCCTTCCCGACCGCGAGTTCCACCCTGGTGCCGCCCGCGGTCGCCCGGCTGCGGGACGGCCATCCGGGGGTGCGCGTGTCGCTGGTCGAGGCGGAGCCGCCGGAGTCGCTGGCGATGCTGCGCGGCGGCGAGTGCGAGATCGCGCTGGCCTTCCGCTACCCGCAGTCCGACGGCGCCGCCGCGCTGCCGGCCCCGGCGCACGGCACGCCGCGCGAGGCGCGGGCCGAGGCCAACCTGGAGGCCCAGCAGCTGACCGCCGGGACCGACTGGTCCGATCTGGTGGTCACCCCGCTGCTGGACGACCCGCTGGTGGGCGTGCTGCCCGCCGCCCACCCGCTGGCCGGGCGGGGCGGCCCGGTGGGGCTGGCCGAGCTGGCGGGGGAGCAGTGGATCGCCGGCTGCCCGCAGTGCCGGGGGCACCTGGTGGAGCTGTGCGCCGGGGCCGGCTTCGAGCCCCGGATCGACTTCGCGACGGACGACTACCCGGCGGTGGTCGGCCTGGTCGCGGCCGGGCTGGGGGTGGCCGTGCTGCCCCGGCTGGCGCTGCAGTCGGTGCGCCCTGACGGCGTGTCGACGGTGCCGGTGCGGACGGCCTCCGGGGCGCCGGCGGTGCGCCAGGTGGTCGCGCTGACCCTGTCGGACCTGGCCGAGGTGCCGGCCGTGGCCCTGATGCTGGAGCGGCTGGCGGGGGCGGCCGCCGCCCGCTGACGGTGCCTGCGGGGCCCGTGCCCGCGGCGCCCAGGCCGCGACGCCGTGAGGAAACGTTTCTTCACGGCGCGCCGAGGAGGCGGGTCAGTGCCGCGCGATCGCCGGCGGGGTCAGCGGGACCTCCACCAGCCGGTGCCGCGAGCGGCCCAGCATCTCCTCGCGCTCGTCCTCGGTCATCCCGCCCCAGACGCCGTACGGCTCGCGGACCGCCAGCGCGTGCGCCGCGCACTCGGCGATGACGGGGCAGCGCATGCAGACCTCCTTGGCGCTGGCCTCGCGCGAACTGCGCGCGGCTCCGCGCTCGCCCTCGGGGTGGAAGAAGAGCGAGCTGTCCACGCCACGGCAGGCTGCGGAGAGCTGCCAGTCCCAGAGGTCCGCGTTGGGACCGGGGAGGCGGGAGAAATCTGCCATGGCTCATTCCCTTCAGAGGCTGTCGGCCGTCGGCCGGGCGTTCGGCGGGCTGCTGCCGAGCGGCACGGCGGGGCTTCTATGCACTGGTGTGGACACCTGGAAATATGACTTAAGGCAACTCCATGGACAAGTCACCCACACACTGGCACAACAGTCAATGACCATACGAAAGCTATAAAAACGGGCAAAGTGGGCAAGGGCCTCCGGCGGGCGCGGGCGTGGCAATCGGGTGGCCGACGGGGCGCACGACGCGCCGAAACGGTGTGCGGGTCGCGCGCCCACCGCGCGCGAGCTGCGGAAAAGTGCGGCGTGTGCACCGCGATGCGGCTGATCGGTAATGGGTTGGCCACGTACAGTGGTGGAGATGGCCCTGAAGGCCGTAACTCATTCGAGTGACGGTCGTTGGAAGTGCGGAGGCGGTTAGCGGGCGCCGGACATCGGGAACGATCGCGGGCAAGTCGGGGCGATCAGCACGGAGTCTGTCGCCGATCGGCCGTGTCGTAGAGGTTCGTACCAGCCAGGAGGCTCAACGTGACGCGGATCAGCTGCGGAGGACGACGGTCATGACTTCCGTTCTCGTTTGCGACGATTCCCCGCTCGCCCGCGAGGCGCTTCGCCGCGCGGTCGCGACCGTACCCGGTGTGGACCGGGTCACCACCGCGACGAACGGGGAGGAGGTCCTCCGCCGCTGGGTGGCCGACCGCTCCGATCTCGTTCTGATGGACGTCCGGATGCCCGGCCTCGGCGGGGTCGAGACGGTCCGGCGGCTGCTGTCCGCCGACCCGGGCGCGCGGATCATCATGCTCACCGTCGCCGAGGACCTCGACGGGGTCGCGCTCGCGGTGGCCGCGGGCGCCCGCGGGTACCTGCACAAGGACGCCTCGCGCGCCGAGCTGCGGGCCACCGTCACCCAGGCCCTCGCCGACCCGACCTGGCGGCTCGCCCCGCGCCGGCTGCGCAGCCCCGACATGGGCGCCGCGCCGACGTTGACGGCGCGTGAGATCCAGGTGCTGGAGGGGATGAGCCACGGCCGCAGCAACGCCGAGATCGGGCGCGAGCTGTTCCTGTCCGAGGACACCGTCAAGACCCACGCCCGGCGGCTGTTCAAGAAGCTCGGGGCCTCCGACCGGGCGCACGCGGTGGCGCTGGGTTTCCGCTGGGGCCTGGTCCGCTGACCACCGCCGGCGCCGCCGGGTGCGGCGCGCCGCCGGTGATCGTCGGTGCGGGTGCCGCACGGGTGTGTGACGTTACGGTCCCGAGGTTGCACCATGGAGGAGTGGAGCACCTCGGGGACCAGCGGACAGGCACTGCGGCGAACCACGCAGCCGCAGGACACTCGGCGGACGGCGAGACGGACGGGACCACCGACGGCGGGGCGGGAGGCGGCACGGTGCAGGAGGGGCCGGTGGTGCGCGGCACGCCCCACGGTGCGCCAGCGCATAACGTTCCGGTGCACAACTCCGGACGCGGTGCCGCGTTTTCCCGCTCGACCAGGCACCATGGACCGATGCGCGACGACGTCGCCGGCGCGGCCGGCCAGGTGGACCCGGTGGAGGCCGAGCCCTCCGGTCCGGGTCACGACCCGTCGTACGCCGGATCGGGCGCGGCGGAGACCGGTCCGGTCCGCCCGCCGGTGCTCGGTTCGGGCGGCTCGCCGCTGGTGGGCGAGCTGGTCGCGGCCGCGGTGCGCGGCGAAGGGCCGGCCATCGACGCCCTGCTCGCCTACGTCCACCCGCTGGCGCAGCGCTACTGCCGCGCCAAGCTGGTCCGGCTGCCCGGTGGGGCCCGGCACCACGTGGACGACGTCGCCCAGGAGGTCTGCGTCGCGGTGCTCTGCGCGCTGCCCAGGTACAAGGACCAGGGGCGGCCGTTCGAGGCCTTCGTGTACGGCATCGCCGCGCACAAGATCGCCGATCTGCAGCGGGCCGCGATGCGCGGGCCCGGCTCGACCGTCGTCCCGCAGGACGACCTGCCGGAGGTGCCGGACGAGGCGCTCGGCCCGGAGGAGCAGGCGCTGCTGAGCAGCGACGCGGCCTGGGCCAAGGAGCTGCTGTCCAACCTGCCGGCCCGTCAGCGCGAGCTGGTGCTGCTGCGGGTCGCCGCCGGACTGTCGGCGGAGGAGACCGGCGAGGTGCTCGGGATGTCGCCGGGGGCCGTCCGGGTGGCCCAGCACCGGGCGCTCAGCCGGCTGCGGGCGCTCGCGGAAGAGTCCTCCTGACCTGGTCCCCTTTCCCCGCCCCCGCCGTCCGCGGGGCCGGCCGACGCCGCGGAATGAGCGGCGGGGCGGGGGTGTTGTCAAGGGCACACGAGGACACATTCGCGGTGCCAGTACCATGGGGTATCGGCGCCTGGGCGGGTAGCCAAAGTTTCACGGGTGCGCGCGGGGTCCCCTTGGAGGATCCTCCCATTGCACCCGGCTTCGGCGGTCTGCGCGAGTGAGCGATGACAGCGCCCCCACCCTCAGGGCGTGAGCGGATAAGGCCGGCCACGGAAGGTACCCCCCAAATGTCTTACAACGCCGCAGGCGTACCCGAGAAGTTCGCCATGCTCGGGCTCACGTTCGATGACGTCCTGCTGCTGCCCGGGGCCTCCGAGGTGCTGCCGAACGGGGTCGACACCTCCTCGCGGGTCTCCCGGAACGTGCGCGTCAACATCCCGCTGCTCTCCGCGGCGATGGACAAGGTCACCGAGTCGCGGATGGCCATCGCGATGGCGCGCCAGGGCGGCGTCGGCGTGCTGCACCGCAACCTGTCGGTCGAGGACCAGGCCAACCAGGTCGACCTGGTGAAGCGCTCCGAGTCCGGCATGGTCACCGACCCGATCACGGTCGGCCCCGACACCACGCTCGCCGAGGCCGACGCCCTGTGCGCCAAGTTCCGCATCTCCGGCGTGCCGATCGCCGACGAGGCCGGCAAGCTGCTCGGCATCGTCACCAACCGTGACATGGCCTTCGAGTCGGACCGCAGCCGCCAGGTCCGCGAGATCATGACCCCGATGCCGCTGATCACCGGCAAGGTCGGCATCTCCGGCGTCGACGCGATGGCGCTGCTGCGCCGCCACAAGATCGAGAAGCTGCCGCTGGTCGACGACGAGGGCCGGATCAAGGGCCTGATCACCGTCAAGGACTTCGTCAAGGCCGAGCAGTACCCGAACGCCGCCAAGGACGCCGAGGGCCGGCTGCTGGTCGGCGCCGCCGTCGGCGCCAGCGCCGAGGCGTTCGACCGGGCCCAGGCCCTGGTCGAGGCCGGCGTGGACTTCCTGGTGGTGGACACCTCGCACGGCCACAGCCACAACGCGCTGGCCTGGATCGCCAAGATCAAGTCGGCCGTCGGCGTCGACGTGGTCGGCGGCAACGTCGCCACCCGCGACGGCGCCCAGGCGCTGATCGACGCCGGCGTGGACGGCGTCAAGGTCGGCGTCGGCCCCGGCTCCATCTGCACCACCCGCGTGGTCGCCGGCATCGGCGTCCCGCAGATCACCGCCATCTACGAGGCCGCCCAGGCCTGCCAGGCGGCCGGCGTGCCGGTCATCGGCGACGGCGGCCTGCAGTACTCCGGCGACATCGGCAAGGCGCTGGCCGCCGGCGCCGACACCGTGATGCTCGGCTCGCTGCTGGCCGGCTGCGAGGAGTCCCCGGGCGAGCTGCTGTTCATCAACGGCAAGCAGTTCAAGTCCTACCGCGGCATGGGCTCGCTGGGCGCCATGCAGTCCCGCGGCCAGGGCCGCTCCTACTCCAAGGACCGCTACTTCCAGGCCGAGGTGGCCTCGGACGACAAGCTCGTCCCCGAGGGCATCGAGGGCCAGGTGCAGTACCGCGGCCCGCTGTCGGCCGTGCTGCACCAGCTGGTCGGCGGTCTGCGCCAGACCATGGGCTACGTCGGCGCCGGCACCATCGCCGAGATGGAGAGCAAGGGCCGCTTCGTCCGGATCACCTCGGCGGGCCTCAAGGAGAGCCACCCGCACGACATCCAGATGACCGTCGAGGCGCCGAACTACTCGACCCGCTGACGCGCTGAACACGGAAGGGCCCGCTCCGGCGGGCCCTTCCGCGTGTCCGGGGGCCGGGCCGTCGGGGCGGCCCCCCCCGGTACGGGATACTGGGGTGCGGCCGGGGTGACCCGGTCGGCATGGGCAATACAGCAGAAGGGCTCGAAGTGACTGAGATCGAGATCGGGCGAGGCAAGCGCGGCCGCCGGGCATACGCATTCGACGACATCGCCGTCGTCCCCAGCCGCCGTACCCGGGACCCGAAGGAGGTCTCGATCGCCTGGCAGATCGACGCCTACCGCTTCGAGCTGCCGTTCCTGGCCGCCCCGATGGACAGCGTGGTCTCGCCGCAGCAGGCCATCGCCATCGGCCGCCTCGGCGGCCTGGGCGTGCTGAACCTCGAAGGCCTCTGGACCCGCTACGAGGACCCGCAGCCGCTGCTCGACGAGATCGCCTCGATCACCGACGCCTCCCTGGCCACCCGCCGGCTGCAGGAGATCTACGCCGCGCCGATCCGGGCCGAGCTGATCAAGCAGCGCATCCAGGAGGTCCGCGACTCCGGCGTGGTCACCGCCGCCGCGCTCTCGCCGCAGCGCACCGCCGAGTTCTCCAAGGCCGTCGTGGACGCCGGCGTCGACGTCTTCGTCATCCGCGGCACCACGGTCTCGGCCGAGCACGTCTCCGGCGCCGCCGAGCCGCTCAACCTCAAGCAGTTCATCTACGAGCTGGACGTCCCGGTGATCGTCGGCGGCTGCGCCACGTACACCGCGGCCCTGCACCTGATGCGGACCGGCGCGGCCGGCGTGCTCGTCGGCTTCGGCGGCGGCGCCGCCCACACCACCCGCACCGTGCTCGGCATCCAGGTGCCGATGGCCACCGCCGTCGCCGACGTCGCGGCCGCCCGCCGTGACTACATGGACGAGTCCGGCGGCCGCTACGTGCACGTGATCGCGGACGGCGGCGTCGGCTACAGCGGCGACATCCCGAAGGCCGTCGCCTGCGGCGCCGACGCGGTGATGATCGGTGCCGCGCTGGCCCGTGCCACCGACGCCCCGGGCAAGGGCTTCCACTGGGGCATGGAGGCCGTCCACGAGGAGCTGCCGCGCGGCAAGCGGGTGGACCTCGGCACCGTCGGCACCACCGAGGAGATCCTGACCGGTCCGTCGCACACCCCGGACGGCACCATGAACCTCTTCGGTGCGCTGCGCCGTGCGATGGCCACCACGGGCTACACCGAGCTCAAGGAGTTCCAGCGGGTCGAGGTGACCGTCAACCCGGCGCTCGACCACCGCTGAGCCGCGTGCTGAGGAAGGCCCCCGCCGGGTACGGCGGGGGCCTTCGGGCTGTCCGGGGGCGGGCGGTGTCGTCCGGGAGGGGTCAACCGCGGTCGGCGGCGCGGCGGGTGAGGAGGAAGCCGCCGATGACGGCGATGGCGTAGAAGGCGGCGTCGAGGGGGCGGAGGTCGGCGCGCCAGGTGGCCAGGGTGTCGTGCAGGAGGCCGCGGGGGCCGGGGCCGTCGGCGTGCACCCGGCGGAGGTGTTCGGTCAGCTGGCCGAGGAGGAGCGCGCCGGCCGCGAGGAGGGCGCCGAGGGGCGGGAGCAGCCGGTTCCGGCCACCGAGGCGTCCGAGCGGGAGGGCGACCAGGCCGGCCGGGGCGATGGCCAGCCAGCCGAGGCTGTCGGCGGCCCGCAGCGGGGCGCAGCCGTAGGCCAGGCCGCCGACCAGCACGGCGAGGGCGGCGAGGGCGACGGCGAGGGCGGTGCGGCGGCGGGGGGCGGTCCGGGGCGCGGGCTCGACGGGCTCGTAGCCGGTGACCGGGGCGCCGGGCATGCCGGGCGCGACGTAGCCCTCGGGGGAGGCCGGGGCGGGTGCGAGCGAGTAGTGCTGGGCGGTGTGCGGCCGGGCGGATGGGCCGTCAGTGCCCGGTGCGGGTGCGGACATGGGCGTCGAATCCCCCCGGAAAAGACGATGAGCTGCCGAACGGTAGCAGTCCTTCGGGCGGATCTTGGCGAGTTTTCGATCACAGATCGGGCACGGAGCGCCGCCCCGGTTCCGGTTCGTCCCAGGTTGGGACGGGGGGCGGGTGGTCGAGGGGCCCCGGGACAGGGGATGATGGAGGCTTGGGCGTTCGGGCCCGGCCGGTCCGACGCGCCGTCACCACGACCGCCAGCAGCACATGGGGGAACGTTCCGAATGACCCAGGCGCAGGGTTCCACCGGCCGCCTCCTCGCCGGCCGCTACCGCCTGAACGGCGTGCTCGGACGCGGCGGGATGGGCACCGTCTGGCGGGCCGAGGACGAGATGCTGGGCCGGACCGTCGCGGTCAAGGAACTGCGGATGAACGCCAGCGTCGAGGAGGAGGAGAAGCACCGGCTGATCGTCCGGACGCTGCGCGAGGCCAAGGCGACCGCCCGGATCCGGCACAGCTCCGCCGTCACCGTCTTCGACGTGGTCGACGAGGACGACCGGCCGTGGATCGTCATGGAGCTGGTCGAGTCCCGCTCGCTGGCCGACGTCATCCGCGAGGACGGGCCGCTCGCGCCCGCCCGGGCCGCCGAGATCGCGCTCGACGTGCTGGGCGTGCTGAGCGCCGCGCACGCGCTGGGCATCCTGCACCGGGACGTCAAGCCGTCCAACGTGCTGATCGGCGAGGACGGCCGGGTCGTGCTGACCGACTTCGGCATCGCGAGCGTGGAGGGCGACGCGTCCGTCACCTCCACCGGCATGCTGGTCGGCGCGCCCTCGTACATATCCCCGGAGCGGGCCCGCGGGCAGAAGCCCGGGCCGCCGGCCGACCTGTGGTCGCTGGGCGGCACGCTGTACGCGATGGTCGAGGGCCGGCCGCCGTACGACCGCGGCTCGGCGCTGGCCACCCTGACCGCGGTGATGACCGAGGACCTGGCCACGCCGGTGAACGCCGGGTCGCTGGGGCCGGTGATCGAGGGGCTGCTGGCGAAGGACCCGGCCGAGCGGCTGGACGCCTCGCAGACCCGGTCGATGCTCAAGCGGGTGGTCGCGGAGGCGACCGTGAAGGCCGAGTCGACCACCGAGCACGCGATGTCGGTGGAGGCGGCGGTCGGCGCGGCCGAGTCGAAGACGAAGGGCGAACCGCAGGCCGAACCGAAGAGCGAGTCGAAGGCCGAGCCGGCGACGGCGCCGGAGTCGACGCCGTCGCCGTCGCCGGAGAAGCCCGAGGGCGGCCGCAAGCGGACGGTGGGCGGGCTGCTGGGGACGGTCCGGGTGGGCAGCCGCGCCCGCGACGAGGTGCCGCCCGAGGAGGCCGTGGCGGAGCCCGCGGCACCGGCGGCGCAGGCGGTGGAGCCGTCGCCCGAGCCGATCAGGCCGGTCACCAGCGAGTGGACGCTGGGGGCGACCCAGGCCGCCGGGGCCGACCCGCGCACCGGCCGGCGGCGGCTGGCCATCGCGACCGTGGTCGTGGTGCTGCTGCTGATCGCCGGCGTGGTCGCGGTGATCCAGGCCGTCGGCGGGGACTCCGACGCGAAGGGCGGTTCCACCCACGGCTCGGGCGCCACCGCGCCGGTCGTGGCGACCACGGACACCACGCCGAGCCAGAGCGCCCCGGCCCCGGCCACGGAGCCCGCCCCCGCGCCCGCCGCGACGGCCACCGGGACGCCGGGCGCCGAGACCGGCACGCCCGCCGCGCCGGCCCCCGCGCAGCCCGCCGCCACCACGCCCGCGGCGCCCGTGCAGCCCCCGGCCCCCGCCCAGACGCCGGCGCAGCCCGCGCCGGGCGGCGCGGTGCCGGCCGGGTACCACGAGTACAAGGACCCGAGCGGTTTCTCGGTCGTCCTGCCGGACTGGCTGCAGCCCTCCGGGTCGGACGCCAACCGGCGGATCTTCAAGAACGCCAGCGGCAGCCAGCTGCGGATCGAGTGGACGACCTCGCCGGGCGAGAGCGCCGTGGCCGACTGGCAGGAGTCCGAGCCCAACGTGCGCGGCCAGGTGACCAACTACCAGCGGCTGAACCTGTCGGCGATCAGCTACCGGCAGTGGACCAACGCGGCGGACTGGGAGTGGACCAACGGCACGCCCAAGACGCACTCCCTCAACCGCGGCTTCGTGACCGGGACCCCGGCCAAGTACGGGTACTCGATCTACTGGATCGTCCCGGACGCGGAGTGGGCGGCGCAGGCCCCGGTCCGGGACGTCGTCTTCAACAGTTTCCAGCCCGCGCCGTAGCGCGGCGGGCGGGTGGGCGGTGGGCTCAGCCGATCAGACGCTGTTTGGCGCGGCTGAACTCGTCCTCGGTGAGCGCACCGGTAGCGTGCAGGGCGGCCAGCCGCTCCAGCTGGCCGATGAGCTGCTCGCCGTCGACGAGCGGGCCGGCGGCGGCCGGTGCGGCGGGCTTCTCCAGGGCGGTGGCGGGGGCGGTGCGGGCGAGCCGGGCCGACTCCCGTACCTGCTCGGCGAAGACGTCGGCCTTGACCACGTCCTCGAAGCGGTGCGCGCCGGTCAGCGCGACGACCGTCAGCACGTCACCATTGAGCTTGGTGCGGGCCACCGTGGCGTCGGTGACGGCGGTGAGCGGAACCGGTATCGGCGGCTTCCCGTCCTTCAGGAAGAGCAGCCGGTGGGTGGTCAGGACGAGCACCCCCTTGCGGAAGTGGTCGGGATGGCGCCCGGCGGTGGAGGCGACCGGCTTCTCGCCGTCGATCACGGAGGCCTCGACCGTACGGACGGCCTCCGCCCGGTTGGCTTGGTTGTTGTTTCCCGCCACCCTGAAGGCGGTGTCGATCAGATCGGTCCATTCCATGGGACCGAGCGTAAAGGAGCCGCTCAGTAGGCTGCTCGGTGAGCGAGAGGAACTGGCATGCGAGGCGGCCCCGGGCAAGTGCTGGCGGGACGGTACCGGCTGACGGACCGTCCCGAACTCCTGCGTGCCCACGCGGTGGACGAGCGGACCGGTGAATCGGTCCTGCTGCGCGCCCTGGAACTGCCCGCGCTGCTGACCGCGGGTCAGGACCCGGAGGACGCGGTGCCCGCCCAGGCGGACCGGCTGGTGCGGAGGGTGGCGGCGGTCGGTTCGGCCGCCCCGGCCGCGCACCCCCGGCTGCTGCGCGGGGTCGGCGCCTTCGTCGAGCACGATCTGCTGTGGACGGTGGAGGAGCGGCCGCCCGGGCTGACGGCGGCCGAACTCCTCACCGCCGGGCCGCTGCCGCCGTACCGGGCGGCCGAGCTGGCGGCCGACCTGGCCGCCGCGCTGCGGACGCTGCACGCGGCCGGGCTCAGCCACGGCAACGTGACCGCCGGCTCGGTGCTGGTCTGCGAGGACGGCGCCGCGATGCTCGGCGGGCTGCTCGCCGGGGTGGCGGAGGAGGCGCTGGCCGAGGAGCTCGGCGGGCCCGGTGGGCGGCGGCGGTACGACGTGCGGGCCACCATGGTCGGCCCGGTGGCGGAGCGCTGGCCGCTGGACGGCGGCCCGGCGGGCGACTGCTGGGCGCTCGGGGTGCTGCTGCACCGGCTGGTCGCCGGCCGCTCGCCGTACCCGGAGGGCGGTGTGCCGGAGCTGGTGACGGCCGTACGGGACGGGCGGCGCGAGCACTCGGCGGTCTGCGGGCCGCTGGGGCCGCTGGTCGAGCGGCTGCTGCAGCCGGACCCGGTGCTGCGGCCGACCGCGGAGGCGGTGGGCCGGGAGCTGGCGGAGCTGCTGGCCGGCGCGCCGGAGCCGGTGGACGAGGAGCGGGTGGCGCGGGCGGTGACCCTGAAGCCGGAGGCGCCGCTGGTGCCGCTGCGGCCGCGCCGGGGCGGTCGGCGCGGCGGAAAGGGCGCGGATTCCGGGAATGCCGGGGCCGGTAAGGGCGTCGGTAAGGGTGCCGGTAAGGGCAGCGGTAACGGGCTCGGGGGCGCGGCGAAACCGCCGCGGATAGCCCCGGCCCTCCTGGGCCCGTTGCTGGTGGGCGGGGTCTTTGTCCTGCTGGCGCTGGGAATAGCGGCGGTGGTGTTGTTCGCGGGCTGACGGCCCGCCCGGATCCGGGGTGGCCGGTCCGGGGGGGTGGGCGAGATTACCGGGGGCGGCGGGGTACGCCTAATGTGTGCGTGGGATTTGTTCGAACAGTGGTCTGCACCAGGACCTCCGTCGCGGTGACGGCAGGCGGAACGTGTGGGGGAGCGGTCGCAGATGGGTGTGCAGGACGGGCCGGATGCGGCCGAGGCGGAGCGGCTGCTGGCCGGGCGGTACGAGCTCGGTGAGCGGCTCGGCCGTGGCGGCATGGGCACCGTCTGGCGGGCCTGGGACCGGATGCTCGACCGTGAGGTCGCGGTCAAGGAGCTGACCGTCAACCACCTGCCCGAGGAGGACCTGCAGATCCTGCACACCCGGATGAAGCGCGAGGCCAGCGCGGCCGCGCGGATCAAGCACCCGGGCGTGATCACCGTGCACGACGTGCTGGAGCAGGACGGCCGGCCGTGGATCGTCATGGAGCTGGTCGACGGCCGCTCGCTGGCCGACGTGATCAGCCAGGACGGCACCCTGCAGCCGCGCGCCGCCGCCGAGGTCGGCAGCCAGGTGCTCGCCGCGCTGCACCGCGGCCACCAGCTGGGCGTGCTGCACCGGGACGTGAAGCCCGCCAACGTGCTGCTGGAGCGCGGCACCGGGCGGGTGGTGCTGCTGGACTTCGGCATCGCCAAGTACGAGGGCTCGACCGAGCTGACCCGGCCGGGCGACCTGGTCGGCTCGCCGGACTACCTGGCGCCGGAGCGCGCCCAGGGCGAGCGGCCCGGGCCGGCCTCCGACCTGTGGGGCCTCGGGGCGACGCTGTACGCCGCCGTCGAGGGCCAGTCGCCGTTCCGCCGGGACTCGCCGATCACCACGCTGGCCGCGGTGGTCGACGAGCCGCTGCCGGAGTCGCGCCGGGCCGGGCCGCTGGGGCCGGTGCTGGCCGCGCTGATGGCCAAGGACCCGGCCGACCGGCCGACCGCGGACGAGGCGGCCCGGATGCTGGCCGAGGTGCAGGCCGGGCACACGATGGGCTTCAAGGCGGTCGCGCCGCTGCGCGCGCCCACCCAGTCGGTGCCGGTGGTGGACCGTAGCGAGGGCGCCCTGGTGGTCGGGCCGGTGCCGGCCGAGGGGGCCGAAGGGGCTGAGGGCTTCGAGGGCTCCGAGGGGCCGACCGAGGCGCAGGCCGCTGCGGCCACTCCGGCCGTCCCCGTCGTTCCCGTCGTTCCGGTGGTCCCCGTCGTGCCTGCCGTCGCGGCCGTTCAGGAGACCTCCGGGGGCGGGTCGGCCGCCGCACAGGCGCACACCGGGCCGGTCACGCCGGTGGCGCACTCCAGCACGCCCGCGCGCGGACCGGCCAAGCGCCGCAGCACCGCCAAGATCGTCGCCGTCGCGCTGGCCGTCGGACTGCTGGCGGCCGCGGGGACCTTCCTCACCACCCGGTTCCTGGTGGGCGGGGAGGGCCCGGACGGCCCGTCGCCGACCGCACCGGTCGAGTCGTCCGCACCGGAGCCCGGCAACGGCGCCAGCGCCCCGGCGGCGCCCAGCGGCTACCACTGGGTCGACGACCCGGCCGGCTTCCGCTTCCCGCTGCCCTCGGGCACCCCGGCCTGGCAGCGCAGCGCCACGTCCGACAACCAGATCTACTACAGCCCCGACAACAAGGCGCACTACCTGCAGTTCGCCGTCACCGTGGGGCAGTCGGTCAAGCCGCTGGACCACATGCGGCAGATGGAGGGCTCCGTCTCCAAGTCGCTGAAGGACTACAAGCAGCACAAGCTGACCAGCGTCGCGGTGAACGGCCACGAGGCGGCCGTCTGGGAGTTCAGTTACGCGGCCCAGGGCGGCGGACGGCGCCGGGCGATCGAGGCCGAGTTCATCGACGACGACGGCACCAGCTACGCGATCTACTCGTCCAGTCCGGAGCGGGGCAACGAGTGGAACGAGGCCGAACAGCGCTTCAACGCGGTGCTCCACTACTTCACGCCGACCCGCTGACGGCGGGCGTGCGCGGGCGGCGCGCCCGCTTTCGCCCGACTGCGGCAGATTCTTGTTACCGACGGGTACCGGACCGGCCGCCGAAGGCCTAGGCTGCGCCGTATGTCGGACCTCACAGCAGATGCAGTGGCCACCGAACACCCCGGCGCCGGCAACCCGGCGGCCCCCGGCGGCGGCCGCACCGTCGCGGCGGCCGTCCCGCCGTCCCTGGTCGCCCGGCTGGCCGCCGGCGTCACCGCCACCGGCGAGCCCGACCTGGTGGAGACCGTCGCCCCGCTGACCGGCGAGCGGCTGGCCAGCCTGCCGCAGTCCACCCCCGCCGACGTCGAGGTCGCCTTCCAGCTGGCCCGCCGCGCCCAGTCCGCCTGGGCCGCGCTGCCGGTCCGCCGGCGGGCCGCCGTCCTGCTGCGCTTCCACGACCTGCTGCTCAAGCGGCAGGACGAGGTGCTGGACCTGATCCAGGCGGAGACCGGCAAGGCCCGGCTGCACGCCTTCGAGGAGGTGCTGGCCGTCGCCATGGCCGCCCGGCACTACGGGCGGTCCGCGCCCGGGTACCTCAAGGACAAGCGGCGCGGCGGCGCGCTGCCGGTGCTCACCCACGCGGTCGAGGCCCGCCGCCCCAAGGGCGTGATCGGCCACATCTCGCCGTGGAACTACCCGCTGGAGCTGTCCGTCGGCGACGCCCTGCCCGCCTTCGTGGCCGGCAACGCGGTGGTCAACAAGCCCGACACCCAGACCGCGCTGACCGCCCTGTGGGCGCGTGAGCTGCTGGTCGAGGCCGGGCTGCCGGCCGACCTGTGGCAGGTCGTGATCGGCGACGGGCCGGTGATCGGCCCCGCCGTGGTGGAGCACGCCGACTACGTCTCGTTCACCGGCTCCACCCGCACCGGCCGCGACGTCGCCCAGCGCGCCGCCGCCCGGCTGGTCGGCGCCTCGCTCGAACTCGGCGGCAAGAACGCCATGCTGGTGCTCTCCGACGCCGACCTGGACGCCGCCGCCGCGGGCGCCGTACGGGCCTGCTTCTCCTCAGCCGGGCAGCTGTGCATCTCGATCGAGCGGCTGCTGGTGCACCGCTCGGTGGCCGACGAGTTCCTGGAGCGCTTCGCCGCCCGCACCCGGGCGCTGCGCCTGGGCGGCGGCCTCGCGTACGGCGCGGACATGGGCTCGCTGGTCTCCGTCCGCCAGCTGGAGACCACGACCCGGCACGTGGAGGAGGCCGTCAAGGCCGGCGCCACCGTGGTGGCCGGCGGCCGCGCCCGGCCGGACCTCGGCCCGTTCTTCTTCGAGCCGACCGTCCTCGACGGCGTCACCCCCGACATGGCGGTCTGCGCCGAGGAGACCTTCGGCCCGGTCGTCTCCGTCTACCGCTTCGACACCGAGGAGGAGGCGGTGGCCGCCGCCAACTCCACGCCGTACGGCCTGAACTCCAGCGTCTGGACCAGGAACCCCCGGCGCGGGCGGGCGGTCGCGGCCCGGCTGCGCACCGGGACGGTCAACGTCAACGAGGCCTACGCGGCCGCGTACGGTTCGGTCGCCTCGCCGATGGGCGGCATGGGCGACTCCGGGCTGGGCCGCCGGCACGGTGCCGAGGGCATCCTGCGCTTCACCGAGGCGCAGACCATCGCGACCCAGCGGCTGATGCCGATCGCGCCGTCGTTCGGCCTGGACGACAAGCAGTTCGCCGCCGTGATGACCGGCGGGCTGCGCGCGCTCAAGGCGCTGCGCTTCAAGTAGGCCCCGGCGGCGACCGGACCCAGGCGGTCCGCGGGGCCCGGCGGTGTCGCGTGGCCCGGCGGCATCGCGGGCTCCCGGCAGCGCGGGGGCCCGATCCCGCGGTTCTCCCAGGCAGTTTCATCCCGGCGAAGGAGCAGTGGCAGATGGTGGAGTCCGGCGGTGCGGCGGAGTTCGACTACGACGTGGTCGTGGTCGGGTCCGGCTTCGGCGGTTCGGTCGCGGCGCTGCGGCTGACCGAGAAGGGCTACCGGGTCGCCGTCCTGGAGGCCGGGCGGCGCTTCGACCGGGACGAACTGCCCAGGAACTCCTGGGACCTGCCGAACTACCTGTGGGCGCCGCAGCTCGGGCTGTACGGCATCCAGCGGATCCACCTGCTGGCCAACGTGCTGATCCTGGCCGGCGCCGGGGTCGGCGGCGGTTCGCTCAACTACGCCAACACCCTCTACGTGCCGCCGAAGGCCTTCTTCGAGGACCGCCAGTGGCGCCACATCACCGACTGGCAGGAGGAGTTGGCGCCGTTCTACGACCAGGCGCAGCGGATGCTCGGGGTCCGGCTCAACCCGACCGTCACCCCCTCCGACGTGCACCTCAAGGCGGCCGCCGAGAAGATGGGCGTCGGCGACACCTTCCACATGGCGCCGGTCGGGGTGTTCTTCGGCGACGGCAAGGACACCGACGGGACGGCCAAGGCGGCGCCGGGCGACGAGGTCGCCGACCCGTACTTCGGCGGCGCGGGCCCGGCCCGCAAGGCCTGCGTGGAGTGCGGCGAGTGCATGACCGGCTGCCGGCACGGCGCCAAGAACATGCTCACCGAGAACTACCTGTACCTGGCCGAGCGGGGCGGCGCGGAGATCCACCCGCTCACCACGGTGGCCCGGATCCGGGAGCAGGGCGAGGGCTACGCGGTGGACGTGCGCCGCACCGACGCGCGGTCGAAGACCGACCGGGTGAAGGCGGGCGCGCGGACCGTCACCGCCGCCCGGGTCGTCGTCGCGGCCGGCACCTACGGCACCCAGTCGCTGCTGCACCGGATGCGCGCGGACGGCCACCTGCCCCGGATCTCGGCCCGGCTCGGCGAGCTCACCCGCACCAACTCCGAGGCCCTGGTGGGCGCCCAGACCACCGACCGGCGCTACGGCACCAAGGCGGACTTCACCAAGGGCGTCGCGATCACCTCCTCGATCCACCCGGACGCCAACACCCACATCGAGCCGGTCCGCTACGGCAAGGGCTCCAACGCGATGGGCGCGCTGTCGATCGCCCAGGTCAAGGGCGGTGGGCGGGGCCCGCGCTGGCTGCGCTACCTGGGCAACTCGGTGCTCCACCCGGTGACCTTCGCCCGCTCGATGAACCAGCGCGGCTGGTCCGAGAAGACGATCATCGGCCTGGTGATGCAGTCGCTGGACAACTCGATCACCGTCTCGCTGAAGAAGGGCCCGCTCGGCAAGGACCGGCTCACCTCCAGCCAGGGCCACGGCGCCCCCAACCCGACCTGGATCCCGGCCGCCGAGCAGGGCGCCCAGGCGCTGGCCGACGAGATCAACGGCTTCGCGGGCAGCACCGTCGGCGAGATCTTCGACATCCCGATGACCGCGCACTTCCTCGGCGGCTGTCCGATCGGCGACGCCCCCGAGACCGGCGTGGTCGACCCGTACCACCGGCTGTACGGCTACCCGGGGATCAGCGTGGTGGACGGCGCGGCCGTCTCCGCCAACCTCGGCGTCAACCCCTCGCTCACCATCACCGCGCAGGCCGAGCGCGCCATGTCGATGTGGCCGAACAAGGGCGAGGCGGACCGGCGCCCGGCACAGGACGAGCGGTACCGGCGGGTCACCCCGGTGGCGCCGGTGCGGCCGGCCGTGCCGGAGGGCGCGTTCGGTGCGCTGCGGCTGCCGCTGCTGCCCGTCCCGGAGGTCCCGAAGAAGCGGGACTGAGGCCGGTCGGAGCCGGTTCCGGGGGCCAACCCGCCTGCCGGGGTTCCCGGTTGACATCCGTTCGAGACCGATGGGATAAACGGGCTCCCTGGGGCGGCCCAGGGACTCGTCGAGCGGGGGGACCGGTCCATGACCAACTGCGCATCCTGCGGCGCGACTTCGGCGGAGGGGGTGGCGGCCTGCGGCTCCTGCGGGCGGCCGCTCGCACCGCCCGCGCCTCCGTCCGGACCGCCCGCACCTCCTCCCGCACCCCCACCGGCGCCTCCGGCCGGACTGCCCGTCGCGCCTCCGGCCGGACCGCCCGTCGCGCCGCCCGTCGCGCCGCCCGCGGGCCCGCCCGGGTACCCGCCTCCGCCGCCCGGCCCGGGCGGGGCGCTGCCCGCCCCGCCGACCGTGGGCAGCTGGGGCGCCGGGCAGCCGTACACCCAGCCGCCGCCCGTCCACCGCCTGCTGACCGGGGCCGACTGGCGGCCGGCGCTCCGGGCGGCCGTCGCGCCGACCCTCGTGCTGCTGCTGGCGGCGCTGATCGCGGCCCTCCCGAGCGACTACCAGTACGAGTACCGGTTCCGCTCGCCCGACTTCGGGGACCGCTTCGGCGCGACCCTGTCGATGGCGCTGAACGCGCTCGGCGCGCCGTTCAAGGTCGGGTACCAGAGCCCGCTCAGCCGGGGCAGCGCCGAACGGATGGACATCGTCCTCCGGGTGGCGCCGATGACCGTCACCGTGCTGTGGTGCCTGGCGCTCTGGTCCGGCCTGCGGGCCGGGCTGCGCCGGCGCAAGGCGGTGGAGGGCCAGCTGACCCGGGGCCAGGCGGCCGGTGAGGCGCTGCGCACCGCGCTGGTGCTGGCCGGGGTGACCACGGTGCTCTGGGCGGTCGGCGGCACGACCTGGCGGCCGCGGGACGACTACGGCTACCCCGACTACACCGGCAGTACCGGCCGGGACCTGGCCCGGCCGGTGCTCACCGCGGGCGCGGGCTGGCTGGAGGCGGTCGGCTGGACGGTGCTGCTGTCCGGCCTGCTCGCCTTCCTCGTCCACGGCACCGACGCGCTGCGCTGGGCCGCCTGGCGCAGCCGGTCGGTGCGCGGCTGGGCGGTGGCGGCGCTGACCGCGGGCCAGGTGCTGGCGGTGTCGGTGGGCCTGTCCGCGGCGACGGCCTTCGTGCTGGTCGCGGCGAACAGCACCAGCGGCGGGCAGATCGGGCTGTCGCTGGCCTTCCTGCCGAACCTCGGCCTCTCCCTGCTCGGCTTCGGCTCGGGCGCGACCGTCCAGGCCCACAGCGGCCTGACCGGCGCCGACTCCTCCTGGGGCGACCGCAGCGAGGACGTGGAGTTCTCCTTCTTCGACCTGCACGACCAGGTGGGCGCCGACTGGCGCTGGGTGGGGCTGCTGGCGCTCGTCGCGGCCGGCCTGCTCGGCTGGACGGCGTACCGGCGCCGGCTGGACGCGGCCGACCGGCTCCGCCTGGCGGTGGTGCACACCGGGGTGCTCACCCTGCTGATGACGGTGGCCGGGGCGATGATGACCCGGACCTCGTCCACGGCGGGCTGGAGAGGGGCCTCCGACCTGGAGGTGTCCCAGGAGAACTCGGTCGGGCTGACCTTCCTCACCGTCCTGGCGGCCAACGCGGTCTGGGCGGTGGTCGGCGCCCTGCTGGTGCCGCCGCTGCTGGCGGCCGCCCGGGTCGGGGGAGCGGGCGCCGGGTACGCCGGGGCCGGGCAGGGCGGTGTGCCGTACGGCGCGCCCCAGGGCGCCGGCGCCGCCGCGTACCCGTACGCGCCGGTGCCGCCGGAGGTGCCGTACGGTCCGACGCCGCCGCACGGCGTGCCGGTCCCGGGCGTGCCGCCGCAGGGCGCTCCGGTGTCCGGTGGGCCGTCGCTGGAGAAGCGGGACGAGCGGGACGAGATGCGGGACGGGCCGGGGGAGGAGCCGCCCGTGCCGGGCTCGGGGGTGAGCGAGGTGCTGGCCTCGCACGAGGCGCCGGCCACGCCGGCCGCCGGGACGCCGCTGCCCGCCGACCTGCCGCCGCCGCGGGCCGAGGCGCCGGTCGACCCGAGCGTCTGGCGCGAGCACCCGTAGCGCCGCCGGAGGGCGGAGAGGTCCGGACAGGGCAAAGGGCCCCGCGGGGGAACGGGGCCCTTTGTCGCTCAGCACTCGGCGTCAGGGCCGCGCCGGTGCTGGGGTGACGGCGCCGGGGGAGGAGCGCCGTCGTGTCGGTTGGCTTCGGGTCGCGCCCCCGCCGCTCCGGCGCGGGTGGCCGGTGGCGCCGGGGCGCGCACGGTGGTGCGGGGCGCGCACGCTCCTGGGGCGGCGGCCGTCACGCGGGTCCGCGCCGGTCGCTCGCTTACGGAGCGTGAAGTGAAAACCGCTGCCACCTCCCTGGGCGGCGGCCGCGGAGCCATCGTCGGCGGACCCCTCGGTGAGCCGTCAGGTCGCCGGGAGAACCGCCTACACCGAGCATCGTCCTGGACGGAGGGCTCGCTCTGCAACCGATTCGGCGCAGTTCGACCCGGTCCATTTGCCGTCGGCACGGGTGTCGATGATCACGGTGCGTAGTGGTCTGCGGGGTCTCGGCGCACGGGGACGCGCGTAGCGGCGCGAGCCGGACGGGGGCGTACGCCGGGTGTGACCCGGATCGGGCCGGGGGTGCGACGGCCGGTCCCGGGCGTCCCCGGACTCCGGCCGTCCCACCTCGCGGCCCAGTCGCGGCCGGGTTCGCTGTCCCCTGCTGACCGGCCTCGGCACCCGCGCACGGTCCCACGGAGCCGCGCTCCCGGTGTTCCGGGCGGGCGGCGCCACATGCGCCGGTGGACTGGGGTGAAGCTCCACGCGTGGTCCTGCAGCCGTACGGCGGTGCCCCCGCGGGGGTCGGTCGGCGCGTCTGGCGGACGCGGCGGGGCCGTGCGGTCGTGTGAAGCAACGAACCGCGGGCCCGCGCGGTCACGGTCCTTTGGACGGGCAGACGAGTGAAACCGGACAGCCCGGTAGAATCGGTGTCCAGACACCCCACGCCCGTCGCCACCGCAGCCCCGCAGGGGGAGGCGGCTCCGCGTGACACCCCGATACCGCTGCCGGAAGGCCGTCTGTGTCCTCTGCAATTCCCGTCCAGTCCGCGCCGGACAACGACCCCGTCCTGGTGGTCGACTTCGGTGCCCAGTACGCCCAGCTCATCGCCCGTCGGGTGCGTGAGGCACGGGTCTACAGCGAGATCGTGCCGAGCAGCATGCCGGTCGCCGAGATGCTCGCCAAGAACCCCAAGGCGATCATCCTCTCCGGCGGCCCGTCGTCGGTCTACGAAGAGGGCGCGCCGCAGATCGACCGCGCGATCTTCGAGGCCGGTGTCCCGGTCTTCGGCATGTGCTACGGCTTCCAGCTGATGGCCGTGACCCTCGGCGGCACCGTGGACAACACCGGTTCCCGCGAGTACGGCCGCACCCCGCTGACCGTCTCCCGGACCGGCTCGACCCTGTTCGAGGGCGTCCCGGCGAAGCACTCGGTCTGGATGTCGCACGGCGACGCCTGCTCCGCCGCGCCGGAGGGCTTCACCGTCACCGCGTCCACCGACGTGGTCCCGGTCGCGGCCTTCGAGAACGACGAGGCCCGGCTGTACGGCGTCCAGTACCACCCCGAGGTGCTGCACTCCGACCACGGCCAGCAGATCCTGGAGCACTTCCTCTACCGCGGCGCCGGCATCGCCCCCACCTGGACCACCGGCAGCGTGGTCGAGGAGCAGATCGCCCTGATCCGCGAGCAGGTCGGCACCAAGCGCGCGATCTGCGGCCTGTCCGGCGGCGTGGACTCCGCGGTCGCGGCCGCCCTGGTCAACAAGGCCATCGGCGACCGTCTGACCTGCGTCTACGTCGACCACGGCCTGATGCGCAAGGGCGAGACCGAGCAGGTCGAGAAGGACTTCGTGGCCGCCACCGGCGTGCAGCTGAAGGTCGTCGACGCCGCCGACCGCTTCCTGGACGCGCTGAAGGGGGTCACCGACCCCGAGGAGAAGCGCAAGATCATCGGCCGGGAGTTCATCCGGGTCTTCGAGCAGGCCCAGGCCGAGATCATCGCCGAGGCCGGCGAGCACGGCGAGTCGGTCGACTTCCTGGTCCAGGGCACCCTGTACCCGGACGTGGTGGAGTCCGGCGGCGGCACCGGCACCGCCAACATCAAGTCCCACCACAACGTCGGCGGCCTGCCCGAGGACCTCCAGTTCCAGCTGGTCGAGCCGCTGCGCAAGCTGTTCAAGGACGAGGTCCGGATGGTCGGCCAGGAGCTGGGCCTGCCGGAGGAGATCGTCCAGCGCCAGCCGTTCCCGGGCCCCGGCCTGGGTATCCGGATCGTCGGCGAGGTCACCAAGGAGCGTCTGGACCTGCTCCGCGACGCCGACGCGATCGCCCGCGAGGAGCTGACCGCGGCCGGTCTGGACCGCGAGATCTGGCAGTGCCCGGTCGTGCTGCTCGCCGACGTGCGCAGCGTGGGCGTGCAGGGCGACGGCCGCACCTACGGTCACCCGATCGTGCTGCGCCCGGTCTCCTCCGAGGACGCCATGACCGCCGACTGGTCGCGCCTGCCGTACGACGTGCTGGCCCGGATCTCCACCCGGATCACCAACGAGGTCCGCGACGTCAACCGCGTCGTCGTCGACGTCACCAGCAAGCCGCCGGGCACCATCGAGTGGGAGTGATCACTCCCCCCGGCCGTCAGGGCCGGTCCGGCGGATCCCGCCGGGCGCGCCCCAGGGCCTGAACGGTCGCGCCGTCGTTCCCGTACTGGAGGGAGCGGCGGCGCGACCGTTCGCGGTGCGGGAGCCGCCCTCCGGGTGGGACCTCCCACCGAAAGCTGGCAGGACCGGGCAGAATGCGGACCGGACCTGTCAGGGAGTGGCAGGCGAGAGGGAAGGTGTACGGGATGTCGGAGGCCAGCAACGCGGTGCCGGCCGGCGGGGGAGCGACCGGCCGGGCCGACCGGGCGGCGCAGCGAAGGGCGCTCGCGTCGAAGTACGCGCTGCTCCCGCTGCGGCTCTTCCTCGGCGTCACGTTCGTGTACGCCGCGCTCGACAAGCTCTCCGACGCGCACTTCCTGGCCGGGGCGGGCGACCCGGCCTCCTTCGTCTCGCAGACCCAGGCGGCCAAGTCCGGCGGCAGTCCGATCTCCTTCCTGCTCGGCCCCGCCCTCGACCACCCGACCCTGTTCGCGCTGGCCATCGCCTTCGGCGAGCTGGCGGTCGGCCTCGGCACCCTGCTCGGCCTCTGGGGCCGGGTCGCGGCGCTCGGCGGCGCGCTCCTCAACCTCAGCCTCTGGCTGACCGTCAGCTGGAGCGTCTCGCCGTACTACCTCGGCAACGACCTCGGCTACCTGATGGCCTGGACCCCGCTGCTGCTGGCCGGCACCCCGTACCTCTCGGTGGACGGCTACCTCGCCCGCCGGGCCGACCGGGACCGGGCGCGCGGGCTGGGCGAGGACCACGTCAAGCGCCGGGCGCTGGTGGACGGCGGGATCGCGGCCGTCGCGATCGGCGGCGCCGGGCTGCTCAGCGGCTCGCTGACCCGCACCTTCGGCCGGGACCGGTCGGCCGTGCCCAGGCAGTCGGCGGCCCCGGTCTCCAACCCCCCGGTCGCCAACGCCCAGGCACCGGCCCCGACGGTGGCCGCCGCGAGCGTGCCGGTCGGCGGCTCCGCGCAGGTCAAGGACCCGGCCACCGGCGACGCCGTCTACATCGTGCAGCCCAAGGCCGGCCAGTACTGCGGCCTCTCCTCGGTGTGCACCCACTCCGGCTGCGCCGTGGACGCCCCGAAGAACGGCCAGCTGTACTGCCCCTGCCACGGCTCCCGCTTCGACGCCGCCACCGGCGCGGTGGTGAACGGTCCTGCGGTCAAGCCGCTGCCGAAGTACGCCGTCACCAAGGACGGCGACAAGCTGACCCTGGGCCCGCAGCAGGGCTGAGGCCCGACCGCCCCGGCTCACCGCCCGGCCGGATCACTCCTCGCGGTCGGGACGGCCGCGCCGGGCCACCGCCACGACCGCGCCGGCCAGGCCGCCGACGCCGAGCACGATGAAGGTGACGGGGATGACGATCCGTCCGTTCACCGACTGGTCGTTGAGCGCCGCGACCAGGTAGAGCACCGCGAGCACGGTGAACAGTCCGCCCGCGATCAGCGAGAACAGGTCGAGCCGGTGCTTCCTCACTGCTGGACCACCTTGATGTCGCCGAGCCCGATGCCGAGTTCGAGGTTGAGCGTGCCCTTGGACGCCCGGCCGCCGGCCGGGCCGATCAGATAGGTGTGCCGTCCGGTGCTGTCGCTGCGGTCGCCGGGGACGCTGACGTCGCCGAGCCCGACCCGGGCGACCAGGTGCACGGTCACGTCGTCCGGCACGGTCACGGTCATCTCGCCGGCTCCGAGGTCGGCCTTGGTGGCGAGGGTCCCCCCGGCCGGGTCGAGCCCGGACAGGTCCAGGCGGAGCTGCCCGGCCCCGAGGTTGTAGCGGTCGTGCAGGTCGGTCACCGCGGTGACCGTCCACTGGCGCTCGCCGGCCGCGTTGCGCATCGAGTCCGGCGAGTGGCCGACGAAGGCCAGCGCCAGGGTGAGCAGCAGACCGGTCGCCGCCAGCTTGCGGGCCCGGCCGAACTTCGCGCCGACCAGCAGCGTCAGGCCGACCACCAGCAGCGCGGTGGCCAGCACCGTCGCGCCCAGCACGGTCGGGTCGTGGTGGTCCGCGGAGGCGGCCCAGACCGCGGCGCCCGCGCCGATCGCCAGCAGGAAGCCGAAGAAGCCGAGCGCCGAGCGCTCCCGGGGGCGCCGTACGGCGGCGGGCTCGGAGCGGCGCTTCGGGCGCTCCTTGCGCAGCGGGTCGCCCTCGGGCAGGTCGGCGCGCTGCCACCAGGGCTGGGCCGGGCCGCCGGCCGGCGGCACCGGGGTGCCGAACGGCGGGGTCGGGCTCGCGGAGGTGGCGCCGTACGGGTTGCGCTCGGGGTGGCGCGGGTCCCACAGGTAGCCGCCGGCACTCGGCGCCGGGCCGTCCGCGGGGACCGTCCCGGCAGCCCGGCCGGCGCGCGCCGCCTCGTCCTGCTCCGGCCGCGGCCAGACGTAGCCCGCAGCGCCGGAGCCCGCCCCGGAACCGGAACCGGACTCGGCCCCGGGGAAGTTGCGGTCGTACGGGCCGCCGTGCCGGCGCCCCCGCCCCCGGCCGCGTCGGCGCTCCGGGTCGTAGCGCACCGCCAGGAAGACCAGGCCGGCGAGCAGCAGCAGCGGGAACATCTGGTCCCCGTCGCCCATCGAGGAGAAGAACACCCCGGTGCCGATCACGGTCAGCAGCACCGCGCCGACCGACTGGCCGTCCACCCGGCCGGTGAGCACCCGCTGCAGCTCGGTGCGCCCGCCGCGGCCCTTGGACTCCTCGTCCGTCGGGACGATCAGCCAGGCCAGGCCGTACAGGAACAGCCCGAGGCCGCCGGAGAGGCAGAGCACCACGACGACCACCCGGAAGACCACCGGGTCGATGTCCAGGTGCCGGCCGAGGCCGCCGCAGACGCCGGCCACCACGCGGTGGTGCTCGGCCCTGGTCAGCGGCGGGCGGTCCGGCTCCGGCGGGGCGGCGGGCCCGGCCTCCTCGATGCGGTGGTCCTCGGTCATGGGCACCATCCTTCCGGCAGGTGCCGGTCCGGCCCAACCGGGAGTACCCCTGCCCGTACCCTGACTTGTCCCTGATACGGGCTAGGGACACACCCTGATGCGCCCGCGGGGGCGCGCGTGGAACCATCGTTGCCGTGGCAGCCCCCGGTACCGACCCCCGACCCACCGCCCCCGACGCCCCGTCGTCGGCGGGCGCCGACCCGAACGCGTCCGACGGCGTGAAGCCGCCGTACCGCCGGCTCTACCGCAGCCCGCAGGGCCGGATGCTCGGCGGCGTCGCGCACGGCCTGGCGGTGCACCTCGGGCTGCCGGTGCGCTGGGTGCGGATCGCGTTCGTCCTGCTGTTCTTCGCGCAGGGCATCGGCGCGCTGCTCTACGCCGCGTTCTGGTTCGTGGTGCCGATCGGCATCGGCGAGCCCTCGGCCCGCGGCGGCGCCCAGTGGATGTACCTCAACGGCGTGTTCGTCCCGGCCGCGCCCGGGCTGCAGGGCGGCCGGGTGAGCAAGGGGCCGTCCGGCGGCTGGCTCGGCCGGCTGCGCCAACTGCTCCAGCACACCCTGCAGGGCGAGCCGGTGGCGCCGCCCGCGGAGGGCGGGGCCGCGGCGCCCGCCGCCAAGGCCGGGCAGGGCGGCCTCGGCCAGCTCGCCGCCCTGGTCATGGTCGTGATCGGCCTGATCGCGCTGCTCAACGTGCTCGGCTGGCAGACCGCCAAGCCGTACACCTGGCCGCTGCTGGCGATCGGGGTCGGCGTCGCGCTGGTCTGGCGGCAGGCCGACGACTCGCGCTGGCAGCGCTGGTTCGGCATCGAGGAGGGCGAGAAGCGGCGCGGCGCCTACACCCGGGTCGGCGCCGGCGTGCTGCTCGCGGTGGCCGGCACCATCGCGCTGCTCGCCATGCAGGGCAGCGGCTCCACGCTCGGCTCGGTCGTCGAGGCCTCGCTCGCGGTGCTCGCCGGGGTGCTGGTCCTGCTCGGCCCGTACGGCCTGCGGCTGTGGCAGGACCTCGGCGCCGAGCGCACCGCCCGCATCCGCGCCCAGGAGCGGGCCGAGATCGCCGCGCACATCCACGACTCCGTGCTGCACACCCTGACCCTGATCCAGCGCCGGGCCGAGGACCCCAAGGAGGTGCTGCGGCTGGCCCGCTCGCAGGAGCGCGAGCTGCGGCTGTGGCTGTACCGGCCGGAGGCCGCCGCGGAGACCGCGCCGGACACCATGGCGGAGAGCCTGCGGGCCGCCGTCGCCGAGGTCGAGGACCGGCACGGCGTCCCGGTCGAGCTGGTGATCGTCGGCGACTGCCCGATGGACGAGAAGATCGCGGCACAGATGCAGGCCGCGAGGGAGGCGACCGTCAACGCGGCCAAGTACGGTGGCGGGGGACCGGTCCAGGTCTACGCCGAGGTCGAGGGGAGGACGGTGTCGGTGTTCGTCCGCGATCACGGGCCCGGCTTCGACCCCGACACGGTGCCGGAGGACCGGATGGGCGTACGGGAGTCGATCATCGGCCGGATGAAGCGCAACGGCGGCACCGCTCGGGTGCGGCCGGCGGCGGGCGGCGGTACCGAGGTCGAGCTGGAGATGGAGAGAACTGATGACTGAGGCAGCGCCGATGGGGGTCCCCCCGGCCGAAGGCTCGGGGCGCACTGCACGGGTCGTCCTGGTGGACGACCACCGGATGTTCCGGACCGGGGTCCGGGCGGAGATCGGCCGCACCGAGGTGACCGGCATCGACGTGGTGGGCGAGGCCGACGACGTGGACTCGGCCGTCCGCGTGGTCGCCGAGACCAGGCCCGACGTGGTGCTGCTCGACGTCCACCTGCCCGGCGGCGGCGGCGTCGAGGTGCTGCGCCGCTCGGTCGGCGTGATGGGCGAGCAGGGCGGGGTGAAGTTCCTGGCGCTGTCGGTGTCGGACGCCGCCGAGGACGTCATCGGGGTGATCCGCGGCGGCGCGCGCGGCTACGTCACCAAGACCATCACCGGCACCGACCTGGTGAACGCGATCTTCCGGATCGCCGACGGCGACGCGGTGTTCTCGCCCCGCCTGGCCGGCTTCGTCCTGGACGCCTTCGCGGCCACCGACACCCCGCCGATCGACGAGGACCTGGACCGCCTCACCCAGCGCGAGCGCGAGGTCCTGCGCCTGATCGCCCGCGGCTACGCCTACAAGGAGATCGCCAAGCAGCTCTTCATCTCGGTGAAGACCGTCGAGAGCCACGTCTCCGCCGTCCTGCGCAAGCTGCAGCTCAGCAACCGCCACGAGCTGACCCGCTGGGCCACCGCCCGCCGCCTGGTCTGACCGCTTCCGCGTTCGCTTCCGCGTTCGTTTCGCGCGGCGGCCCCGCCCGGTCCGGATTCCTCCGGGCCGGGCGGGCTTGTCGGTGGGTGGCCATAGACTCGTTGTGCCATGAGTAGCCTCTTTGACGACCTTCCGCTCCCCGGTTTCGAGGTACCCGCCGCCGGGTCGAAGCAGCCCGCCGAGCCCGTCGGCGAGGAGCCCCCGCCGTACGAGGACGAGGCTCCGTACGACGCCTACGAGGAGGCGATCCCGGACGGGCTGTTCCAGACCGACCATGCCGCCGAGGCGGAGCGGGACGCCTGGTACCGCAACGGCGCCGCCCGTACGGTGGTCGACCCGGCGCAGCTGCTGGAGGGGATGAACGACCCGCAGCGGGAGGCGGTGCTGCACGCGGGGTCGCCGCTGCTGATCGTGGCCGGCGCCGGGTCGGGCAAGACCCGGGTGCTGACCCACCGGATCGCGTACCTGCTGGGCGCCCGCGGGGTGCAGCCGGGGGAGATCCTGGCGATCACCTTCACCAACAAGGCCGCCGGCGAGATGCGCGAGCGCGTCGAGGCGCTGGTGGGCCCGCGGGCCCGGGCGATGTGGGTGTCCACCTTCCACAGCGCCTGCGTGCGGATCCTGCGCCGCGAGTCCAAGCAGCTGGGTTTCACCTCCAGCTTCTCGATCTACGACTCGGCGGACTCGCAGCGGCTGATGTCGCTGGTCTGCCGAGACCTCGACCTGGACCCGAAGCAGTTCCCGCCGAAGTCCTTCACGGCCAAGATCAGCAACCTCAAGAACGAGCTGATCGACGAGGAGACCTTCGCCGACCAGGCCGCCAACCCGATGGAGAAGAAGCTCGCCGAGGCGTACGCGCTGTACCAGCGGCGGCTGCGCGAGGCCAACGCGCTGGACTTCGACGACATCATCATGACGACGGTGAACCTGCTGCAGGCCTTCCCCGACGTCGCCGAGCACTACCGGCGCCGGTTCCGGCACATCCTGGTCGACGAGTACCAGGACACCAACCACGCCCAGTACATGCTGGTCCGGGAGCTGAGTGGCGGGTCCGTCGGGGCCGCGCCGAAGCGCACCGCGGACGGCGACTTCGTGAACCCGGCCGCCGCGCACCTCGCCCAGGTGCCGCCGGCCGAGCTGTGCGTGGTCGGTGACGCGGACCAGTCGATCTACGCCTTCCGCGGCGCGACCATCCGCAACATCCTCCAGTTCGAGGAGGACTACCCGAACGCGACCACGATCCTGCTGGAGCAGAACTACCGCTCCACGCAGACCATCCTGAGCGCGGCCAACGCCGTCATCGAGCGCAACGCCAACCGCCGCGACAAGAAGCTCTGGACGGCCGGCGACCACGGCGAGAAGGTCGTCGGCTACGTCGCGGACGACGAGCACGGCGAGGCCCAGTTCATCGCCGACGAGATCGACCGGCTCACCGACAAGGGCGAGGCCAAGCCCGGCGACGTCGCGATCTTCTACCGGACCAACGCCCAGTCCCGGGTGTTCGAGGAGGTGTTCATCCGGGTCGGCCTGCCGTACAAGGTGGTCGGCGGGGTGCGCTTCTACGAGCGCAAGGAGGTCCGGGACGTCCTGGCGTACCTGCGGGTGCTCTCCAACCCGGAGGACACCGTGCCGCTGCGCCGGATCCTCAACGTGCCCAAGCGCGGCATCGGCGAGCGGGCCGAGGCGATGATCGACGCGTTGGCGTCGCGGGAGCGGATCTCCTTCGCCCAGGCGCTGGCGCGGGTGGACGAGGCGTACGGGATGGCCGCGCGCTCGGCCAACGCCGTGAAGAAGTTCAACACCCTGATGGCCGGGCTGCGCCAGGTGGTCGAGTCGGGCGCGGGCCCGGCGGCGGTGCTGGAGGCCGTCCTGGAGGAGACCGGCTACCTGGCCGAGCTCCAGTCCTCCACCGACCCGCAGGACGAGACCCGGGTGGAGAACCTGCAGGAGCTCGCCTCCGTCGCCCTCGAGTACGAGCAGGACCCGGGCGAGCGGCCGGACGCCGGGGAGGACGGCGCGCCGCCGGTCGGCTCGCTGGCCGACTTCCTGGAGCGGGTCGCGCTGGTCGCCGACTCCGACCAGATCCCGGACGAGGACGAGGAGGGGCGGGGCGTCATCACGATGATGACCCTGCACACCGCCAAGGGCCTGGAGTTCCCGGTCGTCTTCCTGACCGGCATGGAGGACGGGATCTTCCCGCACATGCGGGCGCTCAACCAGGTCAAGGAGCTGGAGGAGGAGCGCCGGCTCGCGTACGTCGGGCTCACCCGGGCGCGCGAGCGGCTGTACCTGACCCGCTCGGTGCTGCGCAGCGCGTGGGGGCAGCCGGCGTACAACCCGGCGTCGCGGTTCCTGGAGGAGATCCCGGAGACGCTGGTCGAGTGGAAGCGCACCGGGGCGGCGCAGGCGCCCGTCCAGCGCGGCTTCTCCTCGGGCTCCTCCTGGGGCAAGTCCTCGTCCGGGGGCGGGAGTTCGCGTTCCTCCTCGGGCTCCTCGGGCTCGGGCTCCGGCTCCGGGTTCTCGGCCTCGGCCTCGCCGAAGGCGGGCTGGGGGCAGTCGGCGCGGCGCGGCGGCAAGGTCGTGGAGCGCGACGCAGTCTCGCTGGCGGTCGGCGACCGGGTCACCCACGACAGCTTCGGGCTGGGCACGGTGGTGGCCGTGACGGGCGTGGGCGACCGGGCGCAGGCCACCGTCGACTTCGGCACGGACGGGCGCAAGCAGCTGCTGCTGCGCTACGCGCCGGTCGAGAAGCTGTAGCCGGGGCCGGTTCTCCGGGCTCCTGGCGGGGCCCGGGTTCCCGGCGGGGCCTGGGTTCCTAGCGGGGGTCCAGGCCGTTGGCGAGGAACCACGGCAGCGGGTCGATCGGCCCGCTGCCGGCCGGCCGGACCTCGAAGTGCAGGTGCGGCCCGGTGCTGTTGCCGCTGCTGCCGACGAAGGCGATGACGTCGCCCTGCTTCACCGGCCCCTTGCGGATCTTGTACGAGCGCAGGTGGCAGTACCAGGCCTCGGTGCCGTCGGACATCTTGAGTATCGACATGTAGCCGTAGAACGGGTTCCACTGGGTGCGGATCGTGCCGTCGGCGACGGCCATGACCTGGCTGCCGCCGTCCACCGGGAAGTCGATGCCGGTGTGGCGGTTGGCCCAGCGGCTGCCCGCCTCGCCGAACAGTTCGCCGAGGCCGTGCTGCGCGACCGGCATGACCACCTTCGGCTTGACCGGTTCGGGGGCCGGGGCGGGGGCGGGCGGGGCCTCGGCGGGCTGGGTGCCGGCCAGCGGCTGACGGGCGTCGCCGCGCGAGGCCTGGGTCCGGCCGCCGTCCGCGGCCACCTGGGCCGCCGTCCGGGCCGCCGTGCCGTCCGGGGCGTCGTCCGCCGTGGCCTGCGAGGGCACCCGTCCGGCGGCCTGGGCGCGCTGCTGGTCGGCCTCCCCCTGCACCGTGATCGCCGCCGCGGCCGCCACGCCGAGCGCGGCCACCGACGGCAGCGCGACCCGCAGCAGCGCCGTCCGGGTGGCCGCCTTGGCGGCACCGCGGCGCTGGGCGCGGGACTGCTCGCGGGCGGCGAGGCGCAGCTCCGCGCGGGTCGGACGGGCGGCTGCTTCGGGAGCCATCGGGGGCTGCCTCCTCGGTGGGCCTCGGGCACGTCGTCGGGCGAGGTCAGACAGCCGCGACTGTAGCCGGAAGGCCGACGCCCCGGAAAAACCTCCGGTTGTCAAGAGGTCGCCCGGGGGGTCTGTGGGGAGGTTGCGGAAAGGGTGGGTATACCCGCTGGTAGCAAGGCCTGGAGCTGTGACTTTGCCCTCCTCTTGGGAGGTGGCACGGTCAACCGGGCCGGGTGGCGCTAACCTCCCCTCAGGTTGGTTATTGACCGTTAACCGCGCCCGTGGCCCACGAGGCCCGGCGGGGTGGTGGACGACGAGGTCCAGGAGGCAGTGATGAGTGTGTCGGGGCCCATCCGTGTGGTGGTCGCCAAGCCGGGGCTCGACGGTCACGACCGTGGCGCCAAGGTCATCGCGCGCGCCCTGCGCGACGCCGGTATGGAGGTCATCTACACCGGGCTGCACCAGACGCCCGAGCAGGTCGTCGACACCGCGATCCAGGAGGACGCGGACGGCATCGGGCTGTCGATCCTCTCCGGTGCCCACATGACGCTGTGCGCGCGGGTGCTTGAGCTGCTGAAGGAGCGCGACGCGGCGGACATCAAGGTCTTCTGCGGCGGGATCATCCCGGACGAGGACATCGCCGAGCTGAAGGCGATGGGCGTCGCGGACATCTTCACCCCGGGCACGCCGACCCGGGACGTGGTGGCCTGGGTCGAGGCCAACCTGCGGGCGAGCTGAGCCTCGGCCGAGCCGACTTCTTCGTACGGCGGAGCGGGCCGCGCCCTCGGGGGAACGGCCCGCTCCGCCGTTCCCGGGGCACGGTCCGCTCTGCCGTGACGGTGGCTCAGCCCGCCAGCTCCGCGAGCATCGCGGCCCGGAAGCGCAGGGTGCCGGCCAGCCGGGCGAAGGTCTCGGCCCAGGCGGAGTCCGGGGCGGCCTCGGCGGCCAGCCGCTCCACCGCGGCCGCCGTCTCCGGGGCGAGCGCGCGCTCGGTCATCCCGAGCACCCCGCTGTGGCTCCACGGGTACGCGCCGGAGGTGGCTGCCCGGGCCAGGGCGCTCACCACGGCGGTGGACAGCGGCGGCGTCCACGGGGTCGCGCAGGCGCCGAGCAGCTGGAACGCCTCGCCCAGCCCGTGCACCTCGATGAACGCGGCCGTCCAGGCGGCCCGCTCCTCGGGCGGCAGGACGGCCAGCAGCTTGGCCGGGGCGCCGGTGGTGCGCGGGGCGCGGGCCCGGCCGGCGCCCCGGGCGGGCGGTGCCGGGGCCGGGCCGAGCAGTGCCCGGGCCCAGTCGGCGTCGTGCTGGCGGACGGCGGCGCGCGCCCAGGCCTCCCGCAGGTCGTCGGCCCAGCTGCTGCTGGTCTCGTCGATGCTGTCGCCGACCCGCAGGGCGAGCAGCTGATCCGGCGTCAGTCCGGTGCTCTCCGGCCAGAGCGGGAGCGGTGCCGCGGCCACCACCTCGCCGAACCACCAGGCCCGTTCGCCGCGCCCGGTGGGGGACTTGGGGGTGATGCCGTCGCGCTGCATCCGCGCGTCGCACTCGGCGGGCGGGGTGACCAGCAGGTGCGTTCCGGCCGGTGCGAGGTGGACGGCGGCGCGCGCCCGCTCGGCCATCCGGCCCGCCAGCGCGGAGCCGGGCAGGGTGGAGAGCAGTTCGGCGGCGGTGGCGCGGACGTTCTTGCTGCGGTCGCCGAGGGCGGCCTCCAGGAACGGCTCGTCGGCGGGGGAGAGGCCGTCCTGGAGGGCGTCCAGGAACAGCAGGCGGTCCTCGGCGCGCTCGGTGGACCAGGTGCTCCGCAGCAGCTCCAGCCCGGCGGCCGGGTCGCGGCGGCGCAGCAGCGTGAGGTGGGTGACGCGCTCGGCGAACAGGCCCTCGTGCCAGAGGTGGTGGTCGGTGGGGGCGTCCTGCCGGGCCGCCTCCTCGACGGTGGTGCGCAGCACGAACCGCCAGTCCGGGTTCTGCTCGGCCAGCCAGCGGCCCAGCGGGCCGGCCAGCGCGACGGCGTCGGAGCGGAGTTCGCCGCGGGCGCGGGCGGCGTCGAGCAGCCCGGGTATCAGCGCGGCGGGCGGCCGCAGGCCCCGGGCCCGGGCGGTGGCGAGCCACTGCGGCAGCAGCTCGGCCAGGTTGGCCAGGGTGCCGCCGCTGCCACTGCCGGCCCGGCCGGCCAGCAGGACGGCCAGTCGGCGGGCGGCCGGCTCGGGCAGCTCCGGGCGGGTGTCCTCGGGCGCGGGCGGCCCGGGCGGTTCGGCGGCCGGTACGGGCAGCGCGCCCGCCCGGCGCCGGACGGTGGCGAGGGCGGCCAGCTCCAGCAGGGCGGTGGCCGGGTCCGTCGGGTCCACGACGTCGGCGAGCGGCAGGGCGGTCGCCGGGAGCGGGCGGCGGTCGATGCCGAGCAGGGCGCTGGTGCGCAGGGTCTCCCACGGGTCCTGGATGATCGTCATTCTCGGTGCTCCTAGGGCGGGTCTCGTGGATTTCGTCGGATCAGGCCACGGGCCTGGCAGGGGTCCGCACGACGGGCCCGACGCGCTCTAGGCGTTGGTGAGGCCGACCGGGCGGTGGCCCGCGGGCCAGGCCGTGACCGGCTCGAAGCCCTGGTGGCCGTACTCGCCGAAGACCGCCAGCGGACGGCCGGTGGAGACCGCGGCCAGCCGCCACAGCGCCGCCTCCGGGACGGCCGAGGCGCGGACGGGCACGGTGTGCCGGCCGTCCGTCAGGTACCAGCCGTCCGGGGTACGGACCGGGACGACGTCGGCGAGGACGGCCGGGTGGCTCTCCAGCCACGGGTCGTCGGCGACGGCGGCGCCGTAGCCGGCCACCGCCTCGGCGACGGTGAGCCCGGCGGGCGGCCCGGCCGGCCCGGCCTCGGGGGCGCCGTAGCGGGTGCCGAGGGCGGCGCGCAGCGGGCGGGCGCCGGGGTGGTAGGCGAGTTCGGCCTCCAGCAGGTGGCCGGTGGGCAGGGCGAGGGCGGGGGCCTGGCCGGGGCGGCCGAAGGCCAGCAGCAGGGCCGGGCGGCCGGTCTTGGCGCCGCGCAGCCAGACCCGGCGGGTGGTGAGCCGCTCGTCGGCAGTGTCCCGGCTGCCGAGCACCAGCCAGCGGTCCCGGACGGTGGGGCCGGCCAGCACCTCGGCGGCGTCCACGGTGTAGCCGACCCGGGTGCGGACCGTCGCGGCCAGCTCGGCGGGCAGCTCGTCGATCCGGGTGGCGGCGGTGGCGAGCAGGTGCAGCATCGCGTACTCCTCCAGCAGCCGCTCCTGCGGCACGGTGTCGAGTTCGCGGACCCGGGTGGCCAGCCCGGGGGCCTGGGCGTCGACCATCCGGGCGGCGACCTCCTCCCAGGGGCCGGCGGTGGACTGGTCGGCCAGGCCGTGCCGGATCCGGTCGGCCAGCCGCAGCCGCAGCTCGGCCGCGCCGGCCGCGACCCGGGCGCCGCGCTTCTCGGCCCGGCGGCGGGCGGCCTCCGGGTCGGCCGGGGCCGCCGCGCGCTTCTCGGCGCGGTCCCGGCGGGCCTCCAGCCACTCGGCGGCCCAGTCGGCCGGTGCGGCGGCCGGGACGGCCTCCGGGGAGCCGCTCCACAGCAGGAGGAGCCCGAGCGCGTGCTTGCACGGGAACTTCCGGCTGGGGCAGCTGCACTGGTAGGCGGGCGTGGCGAGTTCGACCACGGTGCGGTACGGCGCGCGGCCGCTGCCCCTGCACTCGCCCCAGAGCGCGGTGCCGTCGGTGCCCGTGCCGGACCACGGCGCGGGCGAGGAGAGCTTGCCCGCGGCCTTCTGCGACGAGGCGTCAGGCGCCAGGGACAGGACGTGTTCGGTGCTCCAGCGTTCCTCCATGCGACCGACCGTAGGCGGTGGCACTGACAGTCGCTGACTGTCCGTCCGGAGGCCTCCCGCCGTTGTCAGTGGCGGGGTGCAGGGTGGGTTCCACAGGCCGGGACCGCCGACCTGGCTCCCCCCGATCACCCTGCCGCCCGGGCATCCGTATACCCCGCGGCCGACCCGAAGGAGCCCCCCATGACCGACGTTCTCCGGCAGCACGCCGAGGACGCCTTCGCCGGCGAACTGGCCGCCCTGGCCGCGCAGGACGACCGTCCGCGCCCCGAGCGCTGGAAACTGTCGCCGTGGGCCGTGGCGACGTACCTGCTCGGCGGCGAACTGCCCGACGGCACCCCGGTCAGCCCCAAGTACATCGGCCCGCGCCGCGTCGTCGAGGTCGCCGTGACGACCCTGGCGACGGACCGAGCGCTGCTGCTGCTCGGCGTGCCCGGCACCGCGAAGACCTGGGTGTCCGAGCACCTGGCCGCCGCGATCAGCGGCGACTCCACGATGCTGGTGCAGGGCACCGCCGGCACCCCCGAGGAGGCCGTCCGGTACGGCTGGAACTACGCCCGGCTGCTCACCGACGGCCCCAGCCGGGACGCCCTGGTGCCCTCGCCGCTGATGCGGGCGATGGCCGACGGCAAGATCGCCCGGGTCGAGGAGCTGACCCGGATCCCGGCCGACGTCCAGGACAGCCTGATCACCATCCTGTCCGAGAAGACGCTCCCGGTACCGGAGTTGGGCAGCGAGACGCAGGCCGTGCGCGGCTTCAACGTGATCGCCACCGCCAACGACCGCGACCGCGGCGTCAACGAGCTCTCCAGCGCGCTGCGCCGCCGCTTCAACACCGTGGTGCTGCCGCTGCCGGGCTCGCTGGAGGAGGAGGTCGACATCGTCACCCGCCGGGTCAACCAGCTCGGCCGCTCCCTGGAGCTGCCCGAACTGCCCGGCGGCGCCGAGGAGATCAGGCGGGTGGTCACCGTCTTCCGCGAGCTGCGGGCCGGGATCACGGCGGACGGCCGGACGAAGGTCAAGACCCCGAGCGGCACCCTCTCCACCGCCGAGGCGATCTCGGTGGTGACCAACGGCCTGGCCCTGGCCACCCACTTCGGCGACGGCGTGCTGCGCGCCGGGGACGTGACGACCGGCATCGTCGGCGCCGTCGTCCGTGACCCGGTGGCGGACCGGGCGGTCTGGCGCGAGTACGTCGAAGGGGTGGTGCGCGAGCGCGACGGCTGGAAGGACTTCTACCGGGCCGCCCGCGAGGCGGGCGCATGAGCGAGCGGACCGTCGGGAGCGGCCGGTTGCGCGGAGCGCCGGCCGGGCGCGGGGAGGTGGGGGCATGAGCGAGCGGAGCGAGCGAACGGTCCAGGGGTGCCGCTTGCGCGAAGCGCCCGCCGAGCGTAGCGAGGTGGGGGCATGAGCGCCGGTGAGGTCGCCCTGCTCGGCATCCGCCACCACGGCCCCGGCTCGGCCCGGGCGGTGGCCGCCGCACTGGCGCGGTGGCGGCCGGACGCGGTGCTGATCGAGGGCCCGCCGGAGGCCGACGGCATCGTCCACCTGGCCGCCGAGAAGGACCTGGTGCCGCCGGTCGCGCTGCTCGCCCACGCGGTGGACGACCCGGCGAAGGCGGCCTTCTGGCCGTACGCCGAGTTCTCCCCGGAGTGGGTGGCGATCCGGCACGCCGTGGCGCACGACCTGCCGGTGCGCTTCATCGACCTGCCCGCCGGGTACGGCTTCGCGCCAGCGCCCGACGTCGACGTCGACGTCGACGACGCCGCGGACGCCGCTGCCGAGGACGGCGCCGGCCACGACGGCCCGGCCGCGCCGCCCGCCGACCCGGTGGCGCTGCTCGCCGAGGCGGCCGGGCACGACGACCCGGAGCGCTGGTGGGAGGACGTGGTCGAGCACCGCGCGCCCGGCACCGACGCGCTGGCGCCGTTCGCCGCCGTCGCCGAGGCGATGGGCGCGCTGCGCGCCGAGGGCCTCGGCGAGTCCCGCCGGGACCTGCTGCGCGAGGCGTACATGCGCCAGCAGATCCGCGCCGCCCGCCGGGCCGGGCACGAGCGGATCGCCGTGGTCTGCGGGGCCTTCCACGTCCCCGCGCTGGAGACGATGCCCACCGTCGCGCACGACCGGGCGCTGCTCGCCGGGCTGCCGAAGAAGGTCCGGACGGACATCACCTGGGTGCCGTGGACGCACCGCAGGCTCTCCCAGGCCACCGGCTACGGCGCGGGCGTGGAGTCCCCCGGCTGGTACCACCACCTGTTCACCACCGACGGCGACCCGGTGCCGCGCTGGCTCACCCGGGCCGCCGACCTGCTGCGCGCCGAGGACCACCCGGTCTCCTCCGCCCACGTGATCGAGGCGGTGCGCCTCGCCGAGACCCTGGCGGTGATGCGCGGCCGCCCGCTCGCCGGGCTGACCGAGACCCTGGACGCCGTGCGCGCGGTGCTCTGCGAGGGCTCGGACGTCGCCCTGGAGCTCGTCCGGGACCGCCTGGTGGTCGGCGACCAGCTCGGCGAGGTCCCGGACACCGCACCGGCGGTGCCGCTGCAGCGCGACCTCGCCCGGCTGCAGCGCTCGCTGCGGCTCAAGCCCGAGGCCGCGCCGAAGGAGGTCGACCTCGACCTGCGCAAGGAGAACGACGCGGCCCGCTCCCGGCTGCTGCACCGGCTTCGGCTGCTGGGCGTGGACTGGGGCGTGCCCGCCCGCTCCACGGTCACCTCGACCGGCACCTTCCGGGAGAGCTGGCGGCTGTGCTGGCAGCCGGAGTTCGCGGTCCGGATCGCCGAGGCCGCCCAGTGGGGCACCACGGTCGAGGAGGCGGCCGGCAACAAGGCCGTCGGCACCGCCCGCGCGGCCGTCGAACTCGCCGAGCTGACCGGCCTGGTGGAGTCCTGCCTGCTGGCCGGGCTGTCCGGCGCGCTGCCCGCCGTGATGCGGGTGCTCGCCGACTGCGCGGCCCTGGACACCGACGTCGCGCACCTCGCGGGCGCGCTGCCCGCCCTGGTCCGCGCGCTGCGCTACGGCGATGTGCGCGGCACCGACCACGGCGCGCTCGCCGAGGCGGCGGCGGGCCTGGCCGAGCGGGTCTGCGTCGGACTGCCGTCCGCCTGCGTCGGCCTGGACGCGGAGGGCGCGACGGCGATGCGCGCCCGCCTCGACGAGGTGCACGGCGCGATCGGGCTGCTGACCTCCGCCGCGCCGCGGGCCTGGAGCCCGGACGGCCCGGACCACCGAGACGGCCCAGACGGCCAAAACGGCCAAGACGGCCCGGATCACCAAGCCGGCCAACACGGCCAACACGGCCAGGCCGACCGGGACGATCCGTACGACCCCGACGGCCTGACCGGCCGCTGGGCCGCCGCCCTGCGCTCGCTGGCCGCCCGCGAGCCGTCCGGCGGACCGGCCACCGGCGCCCCCGGCCTGCTCCGCGGCCGGGCCGTCCGACTGCTGCTGGACGAGGGCCGGCTCGACTCCGAGGAGGCCGGCCGCCGACTGCGGCTGGTCCTGTCCGTCGCCAGCGCCCCGGCGGACGCGGCCGGCTGGGTCGAGGGCTTCCTCACCGGCGGCGGCGCCCTGCTGCTGCACGACCCCCGGCTGCTCGCCCTGCTCGACGAGTGGCTGACCGGGGTGAGCGGCGAGGTCTTCACCGACGTCCTGCCGCTGCTGCGCCGCACCTTCGCCGCCCTGGAAGCGGGTGTGCGCACCACCATCGGCGGCCGGGTCGCGGCCGGCCCGCTCGGCGAACCCCCGGCGGACCTCGCCCCGGCCGGCGAACTGGACCGGGACCGCGCCGACGCCGCCGTTCCCGTGGTGGCCCTGCTGCTCGGCGTCCGCCCGCGGATCCCCCGGCAGCCCGCCGGCCGCGACACCTGACACCCCGGCCGACCCGGCCGACCCCTGAAGGAGGACGAGATGGCAGCGCCCACGACCGACGAACGGCTGCGCCGGTGGCGGCTGGTGCTCGGCGGCGAGGCCGACGGCACCGGCCACCCCCTGCGCGGCCGGGACGCCGCGATGGACGGCGCCCTCGCCGCGCTCTACCGCGGCGCGCCCGAGGAGGGCGCCCGGGCGGGCCGCGGCGGCCGCCGCGGCGCCGGGCTGGGCGGCTCGGCCCCGCAGGTGGCCCGCTGGCTGGGCGACATCCGCACCTACTTCCCGTCCACCGTCGTCCAGCTGATGCAGCAGGACGCGATCACCCGGCTCGGCCTGGACCGGCTGTTGCTGGAGCCGGAGATGCTGGAGGCCGTCGAACCGGACGTCCACCTGGTCGGCACCCTGCTCTCGCTCAAGCACGCGCTGCCGGAGACCACCCGGGAGACCGCCCGGACCGTGGTCGGCAAGGTGGTCGCCGACCTGGAGCGCCGGCTCGCCGACCGCACCCGGGCCACCCTCGGCGGCGCCCTCGACCGCAGCGCCAAGGTCAATCGCCCCCGGCACCGCGACATCGACTGGGACCGCACGATCCGGGCCAACCTGAAGAACTACCTGCCGGAGCACGGCACCGTCGTCCCCGAGCGGCTGGTCGGCTACGCCCGCGCCCAGCGCGCGGTGAAGAAGGACGTCATCCTCTGCATCGACCAGTCCGGCTCGATGGCGCCCTCGGTCGTGCACTCGGCGGTCTTCGGCGCGGTGCTCGCCTCGATGCGCACCCTGGACACCCGGCTGGTCGTCTTCGACACCTCGGTGGTCGACCTCACCGAGCAGCTGACCGACCCGGTCGACGTCCTGTTCGCCACGCAGCTGGGCGGCGGCACCGACATCAACCGCGCGCTGGCCTACTGCCAGTCGAAGATCACCCGCCCGTCCGAGACCGTCGTCGTGCTGATCAGCGACCTCTACGAAGGGGGCATCCGGGACGGCATGCTCAAGCGGGTCGCCGCGATGAAGGCGGCCGGGGTCCAGTTCATCGCCCTGCTCGCGCTCTCCGACGAAGGCGCTCCCGCCTACGACCACGCGCACGCCGCCGCGCTGGCCGCCCTCGGCGCGCCGGCCTTCGCCTGCACCCCGGACGCCTTCCCCGGGATCATGGCGGCCGCCATCGAGAAGCGTCCGATCCCGGTGCCGGAGCCGGGGCTGTGACGGCCTCACCCGTACAGGCGAATCCACCCGATCGGTGGACGGGGCGTTCACCGGGACACTCCGGCCTGTCTGTGACGGTTCTCACCCAAGACGGGCAGGCCCCGGGCGAAAGACTCCCGTCCCACGGGGATAACCTGCCAGACGGACGTGACGCGCGTGTTGATTGACGTGTGCGCCCGTGGCTGTGTGGGCCGCAAGGCCGTACCTCTGCGTACCCGCACCGCCCCGACGACCCGCAGCGAAGATCCTGCCGTGGCACGCTCGTAGAGACACAATCCGCGACCACGAACAAGGACGAACACACGTGGACCTGTTCGAGTACCAGGCGAGGGACCTCTTCGCCAAGCACGGCGTGCCCGTGCTTGACGGTGATGTCATCGAGACCCCCGAAGCCGCTCGCGCCATCGCCGAGCGCTTCGGCGGACGCGCCGTCGTCAAGGCTCAGGTGAAGGTCGGCGGCCGTGGCAAGGCCGGCGGCGTCAAGCTCGCCGCCGACCCGGCCGACGCCGTCGCCAAGGCCGAGGCGATCCTCGGTATGGACATCAAGGGCCACACCGTTCACAAGGTGATGCTGGCCCAGACCGCGGACATCAAGGACGAGTACTACGTCTCGTTCCTGCTGGACCGCACCAACCGCACCTTCCTGGCCATGGCCAGCGTCGAGGGCGGCGTGGAGATCGAGGTCGTCGCCGAGCAGAACCCCGAGGCGCTCGCCAAGATCCCGGTCGACGCCAACGAGGGCTGCACCCCGGAGAAGGCCGCCGAGATCGTCGCCGCGGCGAAGTTCCCGGCCGAGGTCGCCGACCAGGTCGCCGAGGTCCTGCAGAAGCTGTGGACCGTCTTCATCAAGGAGGATGCCCTCCTCGTCGAGGTCAACCCGCTGATCAAGTCCGGTGACGGCAAGATCATCGCGCTCGACGGCAAGGTCTCCCTGGACGAGAACGCCGAGTTCCGCCAGCCGGAGCACGAGGCCCTGGAGGACAAGGCCGCGGCCAACCCGCTCGAGGCCGCCGCCAAGGCCAAGGGCCTGAACTACGTCAAGCTCGACGGCCAGGTCGGCATCATCGGCAACGGCGCGGGCCTCGTCATGAGCACCCTCGACGTGGTCGCCTACGCCGGTGAGAACCACGGCGGCGTCAAGCCCGCCAACTTCCTCGACATCGGCGGCGGCGCCTCCGCCGAGGTCATGGCGAACGGCCTGGAGATCATCCTGGGCGACCCCGACGTCAAGTCGGTCTTCGTCAACGTCTTCGGCGGCATCACCGCGTGCGACGCGGTCGCCAACGGCATCGTGCAGGCCCTCGCGCTCCTGGAGAGCAAGGGCGAGAACGTCACCAAGCCGCTGGTCGTCCGCCTGGACGGCAACAACGCGGAGCTGGGTCGCAAGATCCTCGACGACGCCAACCACCCGCTGGTCCAGCGCGTGGACACCATGGACGGCGCCGCTGACCGCGCCGCCGAGCTGGCCAACAAGTAAGGAAGGGGACTTTCACACCATGGCTATCTTCCTTACCAAGGACAGCAAGGTCATCGTCCAGGGCATGACCGGCGCGGAGGGCATGAAGCACACCCGCCGCATGCTCGCCTCCGGCACCCAGATCGTCGGCGGTGTCAACCCGCGCAAGGCCGGTACCACGGTCGACGTCGACGGCACCGAGATCCCGGTCTTCGGCTCCGTCGCCGAGGCGATGGAGAAGACCGGCGCCGACGTCTCGGTCCTCTTCGTGCCGCCGGCCTTCACCAAGGCCGCCGTCGTCGAGGCCATCGACGCCGAGATCGGCCTGGCCGTCGTCATCACCGAGGGCGTCCCGGTGCACGACACCGCCGCCTTCTGGGCGTACGCCGGTGCCAAGGGCAACAAGACCCGCATCATCGGCCCGAACTGCCCCGGCCTGATCAGCCCCGGACAGTCGAACGCCGGCATCATCCCGGCCGACATCACCAGCTCCGGCAAGATCGGCCTGGTCTCGAAGTCGGGCACCCTGACCTACCAGCTCATGTACGAGCTGCGCGACATCGGCTTCTCCTCGGCCGTGGGCATCGGCGGTGACCCGGTCATCGGCACCACCCACATCGACGCCCTCAAGGCGTTCCAGGAGGACCCGGACACCGAGATCATCGTCATGATCGGTGAGATCGGTGGCGACGCCGAGGAGCGTGCCGCGGCCTTCATCGCCGAGCACGTCACCAAGCCGGTCGTCGGCTACGTCGCGGGCTTCACCGCCCCCGAGGGCAAGACCATGGGCCACGCCGGCGCCATCGTCTCCGGCTCCTCGGGCACCGCCCAGGCGAAGAAGGAGGCCCTCGAGGCCGCCGGTGTCAAGGTCGGCAAGACGCCGTCCGAGACCGCCCGCCTGGCCCGCGAGATCATCGCCGCCCAGGCCTGATCCCCGCGTTCAGCGCGTGACGAGCGCCCCCGCCCTCCCCGGGCGGGGGCGCTCGCCGCGTTCAGCGCGTCCTCGGCCCCGTCGCGCACGGCCGCGGCGCCCACAACGGACAGGCCGACGGCCCCTGCGGCGGCGGGGCGTCCGCGCCCCGGGCCGACCCCGGCAGCCCCCAGCGGGCCGCCGCCTGCGCGTGCGGCTCCACCAGCACCGCCTCCAGCCCCGGCGCCGGACTGCACCACAGGCTGCTGATGCCGTTCGGCACCCCGCCCGGCAACAACGGCACCCCGGGCTCCGCCACCTCGGCGGCGGGCAGGCAGAGCGAAGGCGCCGGCGGGGCCGGCGGCCGGAACAGCACCGCGGGCCGCACCCCCGCCAACGTCGCCAGCGTCGCCCCGCCCACCGCCACCGTCAGCAGCGCCGCCGCGCCCGTCCGGCTCGCCGTCCACAACCGGTGCCGGGCCCGCAGCACCGGCACCGGCGACCGGTGCGGCTCCGGACACCCGCGCACCGCCGCCCGGTGCAGCAACCGGCTCAGCCCGTCCGCGAACCCCGGCGCCGCCGGATCCGGGCCCACCAGGTCCGGCACCCACTGCGCCAGCGCCGCCCGGGCCGTCCACACCCGCCCCTCGGCGGCCGCCAGGGTCGACTCCACCTCCACCGCGATCGCCGCCGCTGGCAGCCCCAGCCCGTCGTGCAGCACCAGCGCCCGGCGCTGCGGCCGCGACAGCCGCCTCAGCGCCTTCAACAGCGCCCGGTCCCGGTCGGTCAGCCGGTCGTGGTCCGGCAGCACCGCCTGCGACTCGTCCGCCGGCCGCACCTTGATCCGCCGGTGCGGCAGACCCCACGCGTGCGCCCGCCGCGGGCCGCCCCGGTGCCACGGCGACAACGCCAACTCGCACGCCCGCACCCGCACCCACCCCTCCGGGTCCCCCGACCCGGCCGCCGCCGGCCACCCCCGCCGCGCCTCCCCGAACGCCCGCCGCACGCAGTGCACCGCCCGGTGCCGACAGGCGGTCAGCAGGAACACCTGCTGGACCAGACGGGTGTGCGCGGTCTCGTACAGCTCCTCGAAACCCGGCACCGGACGGGCGGCGGGTACGGACCCGTGCCCGGCGGGTGGCGGGGACACGGCCGGGGCCGTCCGGGCACGCCCGCCCGCGGATGCTGCGACCGGAGCCGTCTGCGTCATCTCGCCGTGCCCTTCCGTACCCGCGGGGTGCTGCCGCTCTCCGCTCGCCGTGCCGGGACGCGGGGCCCCGGCCGGGGACACCCCGTCACCGGGCCCGCCCGAGCCGGCCGACGCCACCCCGGAGGGGCGCCGCGACCCCTTCGCCATGGTGGAGGCTCGGGCGTCCCCGGCCCCGCCGCCACGCCTTTCGGCACCCCCGGGGCCCGCCTGGCTCCGCCGATCGGCGGCCGGGGGCTGCCGATCGCCCGCCGCCGAGGCGGGGTGGAGAGGGGCCGAGGGCTGGTGGTTCGTCGGGGCTGTGGCGGCCGGGGGCTCCTGCACGGCGTCGGCGCGCTTCGCGGTGTCGGCCGGGTCGGGCCCGCTCCGCTCGTCGGCGGCTGGTGCGGGCGATGAGGTCGTACGCGCGGCGGCCGCCGGGGGCTGCCGGTTGCCCGATGCAGAAGGGGGGCGGGTGTCCTCGGACGCGGTGGCCTGTGGCCGCTGACCCTCCCGAGCCTGGACAGCCAGGGGGTCGGGTGCCGCGCTGTCGTGTTCCGCCTCGCTCTGGTCCGGCCCGGCACCGGAGGGCCCGTGCCCGTCGGCGGTCGGCGGGGCCGGGGCAGGGTGCGTCGGGCCGGTGCGCTGGTCCCGGGCCGGGCGGGGCCCTCGTGCGGCGTCGGCGGCCGGGTCGGCCCCTGGTGCGAGGGCGGGTGGGTCTTCGCGCGCGGGCGTGTGCGCCGGGTCCTCGCGCTCTTCTCGGGTGCGGCGCGCCGTTGGGCCGCGGCGGGTGCCGGCGCCCGGCTCGGCGGCCGGGGTGGCGCCTTCCCGCTGGTCGGCGGTGGTGGTGTCGGCGGCCTCGCCGTCGCCGCCTGCCCTGGTCGCCGGGCCGAGGGAGGAGGGGGTGAGGCCGGCGAAGTTCGTGGGGCCGAGGGCGGCCGGGACGTCGGGGAGGGCGCCTGCGGCGAGGGTGATGGCCTCGGCCTGGGTGGGGGCGCCGAGCTTCCGCATGGCGCGCAGCAGGTAGCTGCGGGCCGTGGTGGGGGTGACGCCGAGGGCGGCGGCGGTGCGGGGGAGGTCGTGGCCGGCGGCGAGGTGGGCGAGGGTCTGGGCCTCACGGGGGGTCAGCTTCCGCAGGAGGCGGGCCGTGTCCTGGCCACCGCGGTCAGGCCCGCGGTGGCGCTCGGGGGTGGGGGAGTCGGCGGTGGGCGGCGTGGTCATCAGACGCTCCGGGCCGGGGCGCCGGCGGCTTGGGGGCAGGGTCTGAAAATGCGCATAAGCCAATAATCTGGGACACGGCGGCGGTTTGCCGCTTCACGGAGCATGGCGAGTCGCCTTGGCACCATGAGGCGCATGACGCAGCTGATGGGCCGTCCGATCCTGGAGGCGCCGGGAGAACTGGGCGGACGCCCCGCGCTGGCCGACCTGTTGGCGGGGGTGCGGACGGCGCTGGTCGGCTTGGCGGTGGTCGGGGTGCCGGTGCTCGGGCTCTGGGTGGTGACCCCGGACGCGGACGACGGCGCGGCGGCCGCCACCCGGTTGGCGGGGGTGTTGTGGCTGCTCGGGCACGGTGCGCCGGTGCTGCGCGGGGAGGCGGACGCCCCGCTGACGGTCACTCCGTTGCTGCTCGGCGCCCTGGCCGTGGTGCGGCTCCACCGGGCGGGTGCCGGGGTGGCGGCGCGGCGCGGGCTGCGGTCGCGCTGGGGCGGTCCGGTGGCGTTGTGGGCGGGGTACTGCGCGGTGGCGGTCGTGGTGGCGTTGCACTGCGCGGGTGCCGGGCTGTTCCGCAGCCGGGTGGTGTGGGACGTCCTGGTGGTGGCGCTGGTGGCCGCCCTGGCGACGGCGGCCGGGGTCCGCTCGGCCGGCACCGGGGCCACCCCGGTCGCCGGTTCCCTGCTGGACCGGCTCCCGCCGCCGTACCGTCCGGACGGTGCCGCGCCGGTGGTGCGGGCGGCGGCGTCGGCGGCCGGGGCCGGGCTGGTCGCGGCGGGCGGGGTGCTGGTGGCGGTGTCGGCGGTGCTGGACGCGGTGGCCGGCGGCGGGCGCGGGATGGCGCTGCTCGGGGGCGGGCCCGCCGCGCTGCTGGGGTTGTCGCTGCTCTCGCTGGTGCTGCTGCCGAACGCGCTGGTGTGGGGTGCGGCGTACGCGCTGGGGCCGGGGTTCGCGGTGGGGGCCGGGACGGTGGTGTCCCCGGCCGGGACGGCGCTGGGGCCGGTGCCGGACTTCCCGTTGTTCGCCCTGCTGCCGGCCGACGGGCCGGGCGGCTGGCGATGGGCGGTGCTGGTGCTGCCGTTGCTGGCCGGGGTGGTGCCGGCGGTGCTGCTGGGCCGTGCGGCGGCGGGGTTGCGGGGTCCGGACGGCGGGGTCGAGGACCGGCCCGAGCCGTGGCCGCCGGCCGCGACGGTGGCGGCCGCGGTGGCGACGGCCCTGGTGGTCGGGGCGGCGGCGGTGCTGTCGGGCTGGCTGTCCGGTGGGGCGCTGGCGGGCGGGCGGATGGTCCGGCTGGGGCCGGTGCCGTGGTGGACGGGCCTGGCGGCGGCGGCCTGGGTGGTGCTGGTGGCGGTGCCGGGCGCGCTGCTGGTGCGGCATCAGGTGCTCGGCGCGGCGGCTCGGCAGGCGGCGGAGCGAACGGCGGCGGAGCAGCAGCCGGCGGGCCTTCAGCCGGCGGACCGGGGCCCGGCGGCCGGGCAGGGCGCGTACGCCCGGCTCGCGTGGCGGGCGCGCCGGGGTGCGCTGGGGCTGCGCGCCCGGACGTACGCCCTGGTGCTGCGGCTGTCGGGGCCGGCCGCCGGGGCCTCGGACCCGGACGAGGGCTTGGACGAGGGCCTGAACGGGGGCCTGAACGGGGGCCCGGCCGACTGACGGCCGCGCCCCCGACCGCTCGCTCGCCCGCCCGCGGCTACTCGGTGTTGCCGGTGAAGTCCACGTACCACCGCGGTGCGTACCGGTCGCAGTTCTCGGCGCCGACCGTGGTCAGCGAGTCCCGCACGCAGGTGACGTAGTCGCGGTAGTGGTAGTTGAGGCCGATCACCGACATGGCGACGACGACGGTCATCGCGCCGGTCAGGATGCCGGCGAGTGCGGCCGGGGTGAGCGGGTTGGGCGCCGGGGCCATCGGGACCGGCCCGGCCGGGCCGACCGGACCGAACGGCCCCGCCGCGGCGGCGGTCGCCGCCGGGGTGCCCTTCGGGCTCCGCAGGGCGCCGATGCCCCAGACGATGCCCAGCAGTCCGACCAGCAGGGCGATCCAGTGGAAGCCGGTGAACAGGCAGACCAGGGCGAACGGCCCGGCCAGCGCCGCGTTGCGGGCCCGGCGGTGGGCCGGGTTCGCGGGGTCGAGCCGGGGCGGCTGCGGGGCCGGCGGCCGCTGGCCGGGGTTGCCGTCGCCCTGGCCGGAGCCCCACGGCGGCGGGAGCTGCGGGCGCTCGCCACCCGGGCCGCCGCCCTGACCGCCGCCACCGTGACCGCCGCCGTCCTGGCCCTCGCCGGTCCAGGGGCTGCGCGGCTGCCACGGCTGGTCCGGGGCGTCCGCCGGCGGCGGCGCGAAGGGGTTGCGCTCGTCGGTGTCGTCGCCGCTGCTCATGGGTTCAGCCAATCCTCGTCGGTCCGGTCGGTCTGGTCGGTCTGGTCGGTCGGTCGTCGGTTCGTCGGTCGGGGGCGTCCGTCGTCGCCCGGCAGGCCCGTCGGGCGTCCGTCGGCCGGTCGTCCGTGCGGGCCCGGGTCGGGCCTCGGAAGGTCCTTCGTCAGTCCTCGGTCAGTCATCGGCCGCGGCTCCGGGGGAGCCCGGCCCGGGGGCCTGGCGGTCGGCGCGGTCGCCCGCGCCCTCCAATGATCCCGCAGCCGTCCGTCGCTCCACCGGCGGCCCGGGCTCCGGGCCGGTCGGGTCCGGTCGGCCGGGAGCGACCCGGGTGCCGGGGCCGGGGAGATCCCCGTCTCAACTACGCGCGTAGCGCCGCCAGGAGGGTGCGGAGGCCCTCCGACCAGCCGTTATCGTGGTGACGGTCAGCAGCTCACATCGGTTCCCCGGGGCCCGCGTCGCGGCGGGTTCTCCTGGTGTTCCCCCTCGCTCGACCTGCCGTTCGTAGTGGCCCCACCACCGGTGGACGTACCAGCGCACGGCGCCCGACCTACGGAGAATCGCGCAGTGGCCGCCGCCCCCGCCCAGCACTTCCCGCCCCGTACGTCCGGACCGGCCCGCCTGGTGGTGCTGGTCTCCGGCTCCGGCACCAACCTGCAGGCGCTGATCGACGCCGTCGCGGACGAGGCGTACGGCGCCGAGATCCTCGCCGTCGGCGCGGACCGGGACGCGATCGCCGGCCTGGAGCGCGCCGCGAAGGCCGGCCTGCCGAGCTTCGTCCACCGGGTGAAGGACTTCCCGGACCGGGCCGCCTGGGACCGCGCGCTGACCGCCTCCGTCGCCGAGTACGAGCCGGACCTGGTCGTCACGGCCGGTTTCATGAAGATCCTCGGCCCCGAGTTCATCACCGCCTTCGCCGGGCGGATCGTCAACACCCACCCCGCACTGCTGCCCGCCTTCCCCGGCGCCCACGGCGTCACCGACGCGCTCGCGTACGGCGTGAAGGTCACCGGCTGCACCGTCCACCTGGTCGACGCCGGCGTGGACACCGGGCCGATCATCGCGCAGGGCGTCGTCGAGGTCGTCGACGCCGACCACGCCGATGGCGGCGACGCGCTGCACGAGCGCATCAAGACTGTCGAGCGCAAGCTGCTCGTCGACGTCGTGGGCCGGCTGGCCCGCGAGGGTCACCGCATCGAGGACCGAAAGGTATGGATCCCGGCATGAGTGCCAGCTCCACCACCCCCCCTGTCTCCGAGAACATCCGTCCGATCCGTCGTGCGCTGATCAGCGTGTACGACAAGACCGGTCTGGAGGAGCTGGCCCAGGGCCTGCACGCCGCCGGGGTCGCCATCGTCTCCACCGGTTCCACCGCGGGCCGGATCGCCGCCGCCGCCGTCCCGGTGACCGAGGTCTCCGAGCTCACCGGCTTCCCGGAGTGCCTGGACGGGCGGGTGAAGACCCTGCACCCGCGCGTGCACGCCGGAGTGCTGGCCGACCTGCGGCTGGAGTCGCACCGCGCGCAGCTGGCCGAGCTGGGCGTCGAGCCCTTCGACCTGGTCGTGGTGAACCTCTACCCGTTCAAGGCCACCGTCGCCTCGGGCGCCACCCCGGACGAGTGCGTCGAGCAGATCGACATCGGCGGCCCGAGCATGGTGCGCGCCGCCGCCAAGAACCACCCCTCGGTGGCCGTCGTGGTCGACCCGGCCCGCTACGCCGACGTGCTGCAGGCCGTGCAGGACGGCGGCTTCGACCTGGCCACCCGCAAGCGCCTGGCCGGTGCCGCGTTCGCCCACACCGCCGCCTACGACGTGGCCGTCGCCTCCTGGTTCGAGGCCGGCTACGCCCCCAGCGACGAGCGGTTCCCGGAGTTCCTGGGCTCGACCTGGGAGCGGCAGAACGTGCTGCGCTACGGCGAGAACCCGCACCAGGGCGCCGCGCTGTACAGCGACGGCACCGGCGGCCTGGCCGGCGCGCAGCAGCTGCACGGCAAGGAGATGTCGTACAACAACTACGTCGACACCGACGCCGCCCGCCGTGCCGCGTACGACCACGCCGAGCCGGCCGTCGCGATCATCAAGCACGCCAACCCGTGCGGCATCGGGACCGGCGCCGACGTCGCCGAGGCGCACCGCAAGGCGCACGAGTGCGACCCGGTCTCCGCGTACGGCGGCGTGATCGCGGTCAACCGCCCGGTCACCGTCGAGCTGGCCGAGCAGATCGCCCCGATCTTCACCGAGGTCGTCGTGGCCCCGGGTTACGAGGACGGCGCTCTGGAGGTGCTGACCCGCAAGAAGAACCTGCGGGTGCTGCTCGCCCCCGAGGCCCCGGCCAACCGCCAGGAGGTCCGCCCGATCTCCGGCGGCGTGCTGCTGCAGGAGACCGACCGGGTGCACGCCGAGGGCGACGACCCGGCGAACTGGACGCTCGCCACCGGTGAGGCGCTCTCCGCGGCCGAGCTGGCCGAGCTGGCCTTCGCCTGGCGGGCCTGCCGGGCCGTCAAGTCCAACGCGATCCTGCTGGCCAAGGACGGCGCCTCGGTCGGCGTCGGCATGGGCCAGGTCAACCGGGTCGACTCCTGCAAGCTCGCGGTCGAGCGGGCCGGCGAGCGGGCCAAGGGCGCGTACGCGGCCTCGGACGCCTTCTTCCCGTTCGCGGACGGCCCGGCGATCCTGATCGCGGCCGGCGTCAAGGCCATCGTCCAGCCCGGCGGTTCGATCCGTGACGAGGAGGTCGTCGCGGCGGCCGCCGAGGCCGGCGTGACCATGTACTTCACCGGCGCGCGGCACTTCTTCCACTGAGCCGCGTCCGGCCGTGACCGGACGGGCCCGCCGGGCCCGCTGACGGCGTGACGGCATGACAGAGCGGCCCGGCCCCTCCGAGGAGGGGCCGGGCCGCTCTCGCGCGTCGCGCGGGCCGGTCAGTACCTCGGCCGGTTGAACCAGTTGACGCCGTCCCGGACGCACATGGCGCTGATCCAGATGATGCAGATCGCCAGCCACAGCAGGCCGAAGACCAGCAGCGCGGCGCTGCCGACGTTGATCCCGCCGATCAGGATCAGCAGGCCCAGCAGCGAGGCGATCGAGCCGTAGACGATGGTGGTGATGCGGACGCTGTTGCCGCCCTTGCCGAACTTCGCGCCCAGCGTGATGGAGAGCGCGGCGGCCAGCGCGAACAGGATCGCGAAGACCACCGCGATGCCCGCGGCGGCGTCGCCGATCGCGCTGAACGGGTTGTCGCTGGTGGTGGTCCTGCTGAGGGTGGTGCTGGCGTCCTTGGCGGCCGCGGCGCCGATCAGGTAGGCGATCGCGAGGATCACCTGCACGCCGCCCACCACGAACAGCAGCACCCGCGCGGTCGTCACCAGGCCCGGCATGGACGGCGGCACGGCCGGCGCGTAGCCGTAGACCGGGGCCTGCTGCGGGTAGCCGTACGCGGCCGGCGGGGCCTGCTGCGGGTAGCCGTAGCCGGGGGCGGCCGGCGGCTGGCCGTACGGGTTGTTCGGGTCGGGCGGGTAACTCATGGATGCCTCCGGGCAGTTACGGGGACGCGGGGACGGGACGGCGGGCGGCCCGGTGTCGGTCGGTGAGTCGGGTCGCCGACCGGACGGGACGGTAGCGGAGCGGGGTGACGGCCCGGCGGCGGTGCCGGGCGCCGTCGGCTCAGCGACGTGGTGAGGACCGGAGGAGCGGGACCGTCGACGGGCCCGACGCGGGCGGGACGGCGCCGCGGTGTTCGGGCTGCTCGGACTGCTGTGGTCGACTCACTGGCTCTTTCCCCCGGGTACGCACCGCCGCGGGATCCGTCGGCCCGTCACCGGGCCGGTCGCGGCGGAGATGCCCGCTTATCGTGATCCGGACGGCGGCGCCGTGTCCAGCCGGTTCCGCGGGCCGGGCCAAGACTGTGGCGCAACCGCAACGTCCGGCGGACCTTCGTGCCCGTCCGGTCACCTGCCCGGCCACCCGCACCGTCGCCTGCCCGGCCACCCGCCCGGTCATCTGCCCGGCCACCTGTCCGGCCACCCGTCCGGCCGTGGTACGGCGACCGGTCGCGATCCGGGAGAATGGTGTCATGACTGCCCAGATTCTCGATGGCAAGGCCACCGCCGCCGCGATCAAGTCCGAACTCGCCGCCCGCGTGGCGGCCCTCAAGGCGAAGGGCGTCACGCCCGGCCTCGGCACCGTCCTGGTCGGCGACGACCCGGGCAGCCGCTGGTACGTGAACGGCAAGCACAAGGACTGCGCCGAGGTCGGCATCGCCTCGATCCAGCGCGAGCTGCCCGCCACCGCCACCCAGGAGGACGTCGAGAACGTCGTCCGCGAGCTCAACGCCGACCCGACCTGCACCGGCTACATCGTCCAGCTGCCGCTGCCCAAGGGCCTGGACCAGAACCCGGTCCTGGAGCTGATGGACCCGGACAAGGACGCCGACGGCCTGCACCCGACCTCGCTCGGCCGGCTCGCCCTCGGCATCGAGGGCCCGCTGCCCTGCACCCCGCTGGGCATCGTCGAGCTGCTGCGCCGCCACGACGTCGAGATCGACGGCGCCGAGGTGGTCGTGGTCGGCCGCGGCATCACCGTCGGCCGTTCGATCGGCCTGCTGCTGACCCGCCGGTCCGAGAACGCCACGGTGACCCTGTGCCACACCGGCACCCGGGACCTGAGCTCCCACCTGCGCAAGGCCGACATCATCGTGGCCGCCGCCGGCGTGCCGCACCTGGTGAAGCCGGAGGACGTCAAGCCGGGCGCGGCGGTGCTGGACGTGGGCGTCAGCCGCAGCGAGGGCAAGATCGTCGGCGACGTCCACCCGGGCGTGGCCGAGGTGGCCGGCTGGATCTCCCCCAACCCCGGCGGCGTGGGCCCGATGACCCGCGCGATGCTGCTCAACAACATCGTCGAGGCGGCCGAGCGCCGCGCCGGCATCTGACACCCCAGGGACGGCGAGCATGACTGAACCGCGACCGGCGCGGACCCGGCGCAGGCCGGTCAAGACCACCGGCACCCTGCCGCCCGAGGGCTCGGCCGCGGCCCTCGGGCGCGAGCACGCCCTGCCGGTCCGGCAGTGGCCGATAACGCTGGTCCTGCTGGTGGTCGGCGCCGGACTCGCGGTCACGTGGTTCGCCGACTTCAAGGACGGCTTCAAGTACGGGCTGCTGATCCTCGGCGGCGGTGTGCTGCTGGGCGCGGTGCTGCGCCTGGTGCTGCCCGAGGTCGGGATGCTGGCGGTGCGCAGCCGCTTCACCGACGTGATCGTGCTGACCTTCCTGGGAGCCTCGATCGTGCTGCTGACCCTGGTCGCGCAGCCGAACCCGTGGCTGCAGATCCCGCTGCTCGACAACATCGGCCAGCTGATGGGCCGGCCCAAGCACTGACCGGCCCGAACGCCGCGGCCCCCGCCCGACCCCCGCGCTCCGGGGCACCGGGCGGGGGCCGCGGCGTTCCCGCGACACATCCGCCCTGCGACGCGTCGGCTCCGTGGCGCATCAGCGATGTGGCGCATCAGCGCTGTGACGCATCAGCCACGCCCGCACACGCGGCGTACGCTTCCCTTTGCGATAACCTGACGCGGGTCTCTCGATGTCGAGAGACCATCCTCGGCTCCAGTGCGCCGGTGTGCCTGGGGCACCTGGCGATTTGCTGGAGAAGGTAGAAATGACTCGCACCCCCGTCAACGTCACCATCACCGGAGCGGCCGGCCAGATCGGCTACGCGCTGCTCTTCCGCATCGCCTCGGGCCACCTGCTCGGTGCCGACGTGCCGGTGAACCTGCGCCTCCTGGAGATCCCGCAGGGCCTCAAGGCCGCCGAGGGCACCGCCATGGAGCTCGTCGACTGCGCCTTCCCGCTGCTGCGTGACATCACGATCACCGACAACCCGAACGTGGCCTTCGACGGCGCCAACGTCGCGCTGCTGGTCGGCGCCCGTCCGCGCACCGCCGGCATGGAGCGCGGCGACCTGCTGCAGGCCAACGGCGGCATCTTCGGCCCGCAGGGCAAGGCGATCAACGACCACGCCGCGGACGACATCAAGGTCCTGGTCGTCGGCAACCCGGCCAACACCAACGCCCTGATCGCCCAGCGCAACGCCCCGGACGTCCCGGCCGAGCGCTTCACCGCGATGACCCGCCTGGACCACAACCGCGCCGTCGGCCAGCTGTCCGCCAAGACCGGCGCCCTGGTCTCCGACATCAAGCGCGTCACCATCTGGGGCAACCACTCCGCGACCCAGTACCCGGACATCTTCCAGGCCGAGATCGCCGGCAAGCCGGCCTTCGAGGCCATCGGCAGCGACCAGGCCTGGCTGGCGGACGAGTTCATCCCGACCGTCGCCAAGCGCGGCGCCGCCATCATCGAGGCCCGTGGCGCCTCCTCGGCCGCCTCGGCCGCCAACGCCGCCATCGACCACGTGCACACCTGGGTCAACGGCACCGCCGAGGGCGACTGGACCTCGATGGGCGTCGTCTCCGACGGCTCCTACGGCGTCCCGGCCGGCCTGATCTCCTCCTTCCCGGTCACCACCAAGGACGGCGAGTTCTCGATCGTCCAGGGCCTGGAGATCTCCGACTTCTCCCGCGGCCGCATCGACGCCTCGGTCAAGGAGCTGACCGAGGAGCGCGACGCGGTGCAGGAGCTGGGCCTCATCTGAGCCCGCTGAGCACTCCGGCGGCCCGTCACCCCTCCCCCGGGGCGGCGGGCCGCCGCCGTGTCCGGCCACAGGGGCCCGCCGCCGGGCACCGGCCGCCCTACACTGGCCCGCTGTGAACGAAACCCTCGGGGACGCCGCGCTCGTCCTCGTCTTCATCCTGCTGGGCGGGCTGTTCAACGTCGCCGAGATCTCGCTGATCTCGCTGCGCGAGGGCCAGATCCGGACACTGGAGGCACGCGGCACCCGGCGTTCGGCCCGGGCCGCGCACCTGGCCGCCGACCCCAACCGCTTCCTGGCCGCCGTCCAGGTCGGCGTGACCTGCATGGGCTTCCTCTCCGCCGCCTTCGGCGCGGACACCCTGGCCGGGAAGGTCGCCCCGCTGTTCGTCCGGGCCGGCCTGACCGAGGGGATGGCCGACGCGGTCGCGCTGGTCGGCCTCACCCTGGTGATCAGCTACGTGTCGCTGGTGCTCGGCGAGCTGACCCCCAAGCGGATCGGCCTGCAGCGCGCCGAGTCCATCGCGGTGACTTCCGCCCCGGTGGTGGACGTGATGTCGGTCGTGCTGCGCCCGGTGATCTGGCTGCTCGGCCACTCCACCAACCTGATGGTCCGGCTGCTCGGCGGCGATCCGACGGCCGGCCGGGGCTCGATGAGCTCCGAGGAGCTGCGCGGCCTGGTCGCCGCCAACACCGAACTCGGCAGCGACGAACGGACGATGATCGCCGACGTGTTCGCCGCCGGGGAGCGCCAGCTGCGCGAGGTGATGGTCCCGCGCACCGAGGTGACCTTCCTGGACGCCGAGCGCCCGCTGGCCGCCGTACGGCACCAGGCCGACACCTCCCCGCACTCGCGCTACCCGGTGGTCGAGGGCAGCGCGGACGCGGTGGTCGGCTTCGTGCACGTCCGCGACCTGTACGGCGCGCGCGGCGAACAGGCCGCCAAGGCCCGCGACCTGGCCCGCCCGGTCAAGCTGCTGCCCGGCACCAAACTGGTGCTGGAGGCGATGGGCGAGATGCGCCGCGAGGGCCACCACCTGGCCATCGTGGTGGACGAGTACGGCGGCACCGCCGGGATCGTCACCCTGGAGGACCTGGTCGAGGAGGTGATCGGGGAGATCCGGGACGAGTACGACCGGCCGGAGACCGCGCCCACCCGCCGGCTGGCCGGCGGCGGCGTGGAGCTGGACGGCCTGCTCAACCTCGGGGACTTCGCCGAGGAGACCGGCGTCACCCTGCCCGAGGGCCCGTACGAGACGGTGGCCGGCTGCCTGGTCGCCTCGCTCGGCCGGCTGCCCCGGGACGGCGACCAGGTGCGGGTGCCGCTGGAGGGCGACGGCGTGGTGCTGCTGACGGTGGCCAAGGTGGAGGGCCGGCGGATCGCCCGGGTGAGGGTGAGTGCCGTCACACTGGCCGAGCCTCCGGGGGCGGACGTTTCCTGAGCGACCGGTGGAACTGGAAGAATGGCCCGCATGGTCAACGCAGCGGTCACCGGTCCGGTCAAGGAGCGTCCCCGGGTGCTCTCCGGCATCCAGCCCACCTCCGGCTCGTTCCACCTCGGCAACTACCTCGGCGCGGTGCGCCAGTGGGTCGACCTGCAGAAGGAGAACGACGCCTTCTACATGGTCGTCGACCTGCACGCGATCACGGTGCCGCAGGACCCGGCGACGCTGCGCGAGAACACCCGGATCTCCGCCGCCCAGCTGCTCGGCGCCGGCCTGGACCCCGACCACTGCACCCTCTTCGTCCAGTCGCACGTGCCCGAGCACGCGCAGCTCGCCTGGGTGATGAACTGCCTCACCGGCTTCGGCGAGGCCGCCCGGATGACCCAGTTCAAGGACAAGTCCTCCCGGTACGGAGCCGACAGCACCACGGTCGGCCTGTTCACCTACCCGATCCTGCAGATCGCGGACATCCTGCTCTACCAGGCGGACGCCGTCCCGGTCGGCGAGGACCAGCGCCAGCACGTGGAGATCACCCGCGACATCGCCGAGCGCTTCAACACCCGCTACAGCCCGACCTTCACGGTGCCGAAGCCGTACATCCTCAAGGAGACGGCGAAGATCCAGGACCTCCAGGACCCGGCCGTCAAGATGAGCAAGTCGGCCTCCTCGCCCAAGGGCCTGGTGAGCCTGCTGGACGAGCCGAAGGCCAGCGCCAAGAAGTTCAAGAGCGCCGTCACCGACACCGGCACCGTCGTGTCCTACGACGAGGAGGGGAAGCCGGGCGTCTCCAACCTGCTGCGCATCCACTCCGCGCTCAGCGGCCGGTCGGTCGAGGACCTGGTCGCGCACTTCGAGGGCAAGATGTACGGCGCCCTGAAGACCGAGCTGGCCGAGCTGTTCACCGAGTGGGTGACGCCCTTCCAGGAGCGCACCCGCACCTTCCTGGACGACCCGGCCGAGCTGGACCGGGTGCTGGCGATCGGCGCCGACAAGGCCCGCGAGGTGGCGTCGGTGACGCTGGAGACGGTGTACGACCGGATCGGCTTCCTCCCGGCCGCCAAGCGGTGACGCCCCTCGCACACCTGCCGGGGGAGCTCCTCACCATCGGCGTGTCCGTGAGCGTCCCGGAGCCGTACGGGACGGCGATCCAGGACGCCCGGGCCGGGCACGGCGACCCGCAGGCCCGGTCGATACCGACGCACGTCACCCTGCTGCCGCCGACCGAGGTGCCGGCCGAGCTGCTGCCGAAGATCGAGGAGCACCTGGCGGCGGTGGCGGCCGCGCACCGGCCGTTCCGGATGCTGCTGCGCGGCGGCGGGACCTTCCGCCCGGTCTCCCCGGTGGTGTACGTCCGGGTCGAGGAGGGCGCGCAGGAGTGCCGGCTGCTGGAGGCGGACGTCCGCTCCGGCCCGCTGGCCCGCGAACTGGCCTTCCCGTACCACCCGCACGTGACGGTCGCCCACGGCCTGCCGGACGACGTGCTGGACCAGGCGTACGAGCAGGCGCGCGGCTTCCGGGCGTCCTTCGTGGTGCCGGGCTTCGGCATCTCCCGGTTCGACGCCGACGAGGTCTGGCGGCCCTGGCGGAGCTACTCCTTCTGCTGAAGGACGGCGGCGCGCCCCAGTGCGAGCATCCGGTCGACCACCCGGCGGGCCGCTCCGCCGTCGTCCAGCGCGCAGTGCTCGGCCCGGAAGCGCCGGTAGCGCGCGGCGTACCCGGACGGCAACCGGGCTCCGCCGTCGGCGAGTTCGCGCAGCGCGCCGAGCAGTTCGGCGGAGGTCGGCACCAGCGGGCCGGGGGCGTCGGACTCGAAGTCGAAGTAGAAGCCGCGCAGGGTGTCGCGGTAGTGCTCCAGGTCGTAGGTGAAGAAGTACACCGGGCGGCCGGTGATCGCGAAGTCGAACATGATCGACGAGTAGTCGGTCACCAGGACGTCCGCGACCAGCAGCAGCTCCTGGGGGTCGGGGTAGTCCCCGCAGTCGTACACGAAGCCGTCGCCGGCGCCCGTGAGGGGCTCGCGCACGTGCGCGTGCGGGCGGACGAGCAGCACGTGGTCGGCGCCGAGCAGGCGCCGGGCGTGGTCGAGGTCCAGCCGCAGGTCGAGCCGGAAGCCGTCGCCGTCGCCGCGCTGCTGGTCCTCGCGCCAGGTCGGCGCGTACAGCACGATCCGCTTGCCGGCGGGGATGCCGAGCCGGCGGCGCACGGCCGCGGCGGTCCGTCCGTCCGGGCGGGCGAGCACGTCGTTGCGCGGGTAGCCGGACTCCAGCACCTCGCCGCGGTAGCGGAAGGCCCGCCGCAGGATCGGGGTGGCGAACGGGCTGGGGGAGAGCAGCAGGCTCCACTGCGGGGTCTCCCGGTCGAGCGCCTCCAGGTAGCCGCGGTCGGCCAGCCAGGGGTTCGGGACGTCGTGGGCGATCCGCTTCAGCAGTGAGCCGTGCCAGGTCTGCACCACGACCTGGCCGGGGCGGCGGGTCAGGAAGTCCGGGAAGTGCGTGTTGCCGACCAGGTACCGGCAGGTGGCCAGCGCCCGGTACCACTCCGGGCTCCACACCCGCACCGGGGTGACCCCGGCCGGCAGCTCGGCCTGGGCGTCGTCGACCGCCCACAGGTGCTCCAACGGCGTTCTGCGGCGCGCCAGTTCGGCGTGCACCGCGCGCGGCGAGTCGGCGTAGCCGCGGCCGCCGAACACGTCGTACAGCACCGCCTCGCAGAGCGGTTCGCGGCGGGCGGCCGGGTAGCGCTCGGTGCGCTGGCGGTGCTGCGCCCAGGCGCTGCGCTCGCCCGCGCCGAGCACCGGGGTGGAGTCCACCAGCAGGGTGTCGTGCCAGCGGCGCTGCAGCAGCACCTGCTTGCCGCCGGCCGTGGTGGCGGCCGGGACGGCGGGCAGCGCGGCGGGGGCGGCGAGCAGCGGCCGGCCGGGGCCGGTGCCGTCGGCCGGTTCCAGCGCGGCCTCCCAGAGGCCCTTGCGCAGCGGCAGCGCGGCGCCGTCCGAGCCGGTGCGGGTGGCGGGGATCCGGGCCAGGAAGCGGCCGTCCGGGCCGGTCTCGACCGGGGTGCGGACCTCGCTCGCGGTGCGGTCGTGCCGCAGCACCAGGTCCAGCCGGTCCGCGGCCGGGGCCGGGCAGTGGCCGGACAGCTCGAAGCCGTCGGCGCGGACGGCGATCCGGTCGACCAGGCCGGCCGCGGGCTGGACACAGACCTGGAGGCGGCCGTCGTCGAGGTGCTTGAGGTAGAGCACCCGGTCCGGGGCGCCGGGCAGCGGGTGCTGGCCGGTCACCGGGCCGCCGCGTTCGTCGAGGCAGAGCTGGTCGGTCCCGCCGTCGGGGCGCAGCAGTTCGGCGTCCCAGTGCTCCAGTCCGCCGCGGCCGCGGCCGCCGGCGGTGAACGGCCGGTACGGCAGGTGGGCGGTGAAGGTGTCGCCGCCGCGGGTGAGCGGGCGTTCGATCACCGCCGGGCTCTGCCGGTGGCGCAGCCGCAGGACGGTGCCGGCCGGGCAGGTGTCGGCGGTGCCGCCCAGGTCGAGGCCGCCGGGGGTGCGGGCGGCCCGGGTGATCCGTACGGCCGGGCGCTCCAGCCGTACCCGCAGCCGGCCGTCCTCGAAGTACGGCCGCAGGCGCACGTCGCGGTCCACCCAGTGGGCCGGGGGGTACTCGCCGGAGCCGCACCAGTGCGGGGCGAGGGCGCCGTACTGGCGGCGCAGCCGGGTGGCGCGCGGGCGGGTGAAGAGGGTGGTCTCGATCCGCCAGTCGCCGAGCAGCCACCGGCCCTCGCGGCGCAGCCGTCCGGGCTCCAGCAGGGCGGTGAAGCCGGACCAGTCGTGGTTGTGCTCGGGCTGGGCGCTGTCGTCGGTGACCTCGGGCATCCGGCGGGGCCGGGAGCGCAGGTGCAGCGGGGGCCCGGCGCCGTCCTCGTGGCGCAGGGTCAGCCAGGTCCAGGCGGAGCCGGGGCGGCCGGTGTCCACGCCCCGGGGGCGGGCGAAGCCGGTGAGCTCCAGGCCGCGGCCGTACCACCGGGCGCGCAGCAGCCCGAACAGCACGTCCTCGTCGGCCTCGGGCCGGTCGGTGGTCACCCGGGGCGCGGCGTGCGGCAGGACGAGCCGGGTGAGCACAGGCATGGTGATCGGAGCCCTTCGGAATGGAAATTCATATCCCATCCAGAAATGGCACCAAGGTCAACTGAACGCTTTTTCGAATTGCCCGGTCAATTGATTCCGGGGAACTCCGGTTCGATGATTCCCGCGATATTCGATTCTTTTTCGATTCGGGCGGGCCTCGAAAACGGCCGGACGCGAAAGGGCGCCCGACACCGGTGGTGTCGGGCGCCCCGTCTACCGCTCGCGGCGACTACTCCTTGCGGAGCATCGCGTCGACCACCCGCGCGGCGGCCTTGCCGTCGTCCAGGTCGCAGTAGGCCTCGCGGAACGCGGCGGCCTTGTCCGCGTGCTCCGCCGCGACCTCGTCCACCCGGCCGAGCGCGGCGACCAGCTCCTCGGAGGTGGCCAGCAGCGGGCCGGGCGCCTCCGCCTCGAAATCGAGGCTGAAACCGCGCAGGTTGTCCCGGTAGTGCTCCAGGTCGTGGGTGAAGAACAGCATCGGCTTTCCGGTCGACGCGAAGTCGAACACGCTCGCCGAATAGTCCGTCACCAGCACGTCGGCGATCAGCAGCAGTTCCGCCATGTCGGGGTAGCTGCCGACGTCCCAGACGTAGCCGTTGCCGGCGCCCGGGATCTGGCCGCACATCACGTTGTGCCGGCGCACCAGCAGCACCTGGTCGTCGCCGAGCGCGGCCTTGGCCGCCTCCAGGTCGATCCGCAGGTCGATCTGGTAGCCGCCGTTCGGCCGGCGCCGGTCCTCGCGCCAGGTCGGCGCGTAGAGCACGACCTTCTTGCCCTCGGGCAGGCCGAGCCGCTCCCGGACCTGCTCGGCGGTCTTCTCCCGGTCCGCCGCGAACAGCAGGTCGTTGCGGGGCGAACCGCTCTCCAGGATCTCGCCCTTGAAGTCGAAGGCGCGCCGCAGCACCGGGGCCGACCAGCGGTTGCCCGCCACCAGCAGGCTCCAGTTCGGGACCTCCCGGGCCAGGCCCTTGAGGTAGTTGGAGTCGGTGAACCAGACCTTCTCGAAGTCGAAGCCGACCTGCTTCAGCGGGGTGCCCTGCCAGGTCTGCACCACCACCTGGCCGGGGCGGCGGACGAAGAAGTCGGGCAGGTGGGTGCTGGTCACGATGTACTTGGCGGTGGCCAGCGCCTCGAACCACTCCGGGCTCCAGAGCCGGATCGCCGTCGCGCTCTGCGGCAGCTCGACCTGCATGTCGTCGCTGCCCCACAGGTGGTCCAGCGCCAGACCGCGGCGGACCAGCTCCTCGTGGACGGCGCGCGGCGAGTCGGCGTACATGCTGCCGTTGCCGGCGTTGTACAGCACCGTGTCGCGCACCGGCAGCCGGCGGGCGGCCGGGTAGTCGGCGGTGCGCAGCTGGCGCTGGCGGAAGCCGGAGCGCTCCTCGGGCAGCAGCGCCGCGTGCGACTCCAGCGAGAGGCCGTCGTGGTGGCGCCGCTCCAGCACGATGCGCTTGCCGCGGGACTCCACCTCCAGCGGCAGCGCGCCGAAGCAGGCCGGGGAGACCTGCACGGAGGCGTCGGCCAGCTTCTCGGCCGGCCCGCCGACCTGGCGGAAGAAGACGTCCCAGGTGCCCTTGGCGAACGGCACCCGGCCGGCGAACGTGGCCGTCGGCACGGCGGGCAGCGCGGTGCGGAACCGGCCGTCCGTGATCTCCACCGGGTAGACGTGCTCCTCCTCGCGCCAGTTGTGGCGGACCACCAGCTCCCAGCGGTGCGCACCGGCCAGCGGGAACGAGCCGCTGAGCAGGAAGCCGTCGGCGCCGCGCGAGGACACCTCGTCCACCAGCGGCTGCAGCAGCTGGTCGGAGAACTGCAGGAAACCGCTGGGGGAGGGCTTGGAGTAGAGCGCCCGCCGCTCGGCGGCCGGGGCCTGCGGGTTCAGCGGCAGGTGCAGCTGCTCGGGCGCGTTGCGCTCGTCCCAGGCCAGCGAGACGACACTGGCGTCGGCCAGCACCAGCGCGGTGTCCCAGCGGTCCCGGGCACGGTCGTCGGCGACCGGGTCCAGCTCGGCCCAGGCCTCGCGGACGGCGGTCAGCTCGTCGATCGAGAAGGACGCGGTGAATGGCTGCAGCGAGCCGACCGGCGCGCCCAGCTCCAGCGGGACGGTCACCTCGCGGTCCGACTCGACGTGGGTGAGCCGCAGCCGGGCCCCGGCGAAGCTCGGGCCGGAGCGGGCCGCGCCCGAGACCTCCACCCGGCCGGCGTGCGCCGCCAGGCCGGTCACCCGGGCCTTGACCGTCTCCACCCGCAGGTAGAGGAAGTTGTCCCGGACCCACGGCACGATCCGCACGTCCGGCTCGACCCACTGCGCCGGCACGTAGTGCGCGGTGTCGCTCCAGCCGGCCGAGATCCGGCCCTTGTACACCCCGCCCTTGCCGGCACCGGCCACCAGGACGCGCCAGTGCCCGTCCTTCCACTGACCGCGGTGCTTGAGCTTCTTCGGGTCGACGGAGACGCTGAAGCCGGACCAGTCGCAGCTGTACAGGTCGTGGTTGCAGCTCGCGGTGGCCTCGGGGCTGTACGTGGTCCGCATCGGCACCGCGATCACCCGGCGGCCCTTGGTCTCGCGCAGCACCAGGGTGCGGACCATGTCGTGCTTGTTGGCCGCGCCCAGCTGCTCCGGGTACGCGTGCCCGGTCAGCTGCAGCTTCCCGCCCACCCAGGCGCTCTCGTACAGCCGGCTGCGCATGACCAGCGAGTTGTCCAGCTTGAGCACGCCGGCCGGCACGCTCTTGCGCCCGCCGCGCAGGAACGGGTAGTCGGCGTACGGGCGCAGCACGCCGCGGGCCTGGACGCCGCCGCCGCTCTCGCCCTCGTACTTGATCTGCTCGACCAGCTCGTCCACCCGGCCCGCCAGGGTCAGGTGGTACTTCAGCCGCAGCGGCGCGCGCAGCTTGCGGACCTGCTCGGGGCCGATCGCCCGGAGCAGCCGGCTGACGCTCTGGACGTAGGCGGCCCGGTACTCCTTGTCGCCGTCCACGACGGACCAGAAGAACATCGGGATCTCCTCGACGAGGGTGTTCTCGTCGTAGGAGCGCAGGTACTGGGCGAAGCGCGGCTCGGTCTGCTTCTTCAGCCAGCCGCGGACCAGCTCGACCGAGGTGACCCGGTCGACCAGGCCCTTCGGGTTGGTGCGCATCTGCGTGATCGACATCTCGCCGACCTCGCGCTCGCGCCAGTGGTAGATCGGCTCGGAGAGCACGTCCACGCTCTTGGCCAGGTAGTGGTGCGGCACGCTGACCGGCGCGTCCTCGTACAGGATGCCCTCGGGGTACAGGATGCCGGCGGCGTCGAAGAACGAGCGGCGGTACACCTTGTTCCAGGCGGTGCGGTCGGTGACCAGCGCCGGGATCTCGGTGATGTGGGTCTTGAGCTTGGTCTCCTTGAACGGCTTCACGTGGCCGCCGGACTGGTAGTAGCCCACGGCGCGGAAGCGCAGCACGTTGCCGGTGCAGAAGTCCGAGCCGGTCTCGTCCAGCGTGTTGATCATCAGCTCGTACGCGCTGGGCGGCATCGAGTCGTCGCTGTCCACGAAGCACAGGAACTCGGCGTCCGGGTCGATGTGCCGGATGCCGGTGTTGCGGGCCGCGCCGAGGCCCTTGTTCACCTGGCGCACCAGCCGGAAGCGCGAGTCCTTGGCCGCGTACGCCTCGGCGAGGGCCGCGCTGTCGTCCTTCGAACCGTCGTCGACCATGACGCACTCGAAGTCCGTGAAGGTCTGGGCGGCGATCGAGTCGAGGCACTCGACGAGATAACGCTCGACGTTGTAGATCGGAACGACGATGGAGAGGCGGGGAGCCATCGGCTACGCAGGCCTTTCTGGGGAAGGAGCGTGGCAGCCCGGTGGGGGCCTGACCGCACTTCGTATCGGTGCGTACGTGCGACCCGATCCTACCTCCGGGCCGGAGGCCGCCCCCGGGGCCACTACGCTGGGCCGGGTGCCCCGCTTCAGCGTCATCGTCCCCGTGTACAAGGTCCAGGACTACCTCGCCGAGTGCCTCGACTCGGTGCTCCGCCAGGACGGCCCGGACCTCGAACTGATCGCGGTGGACGACCGCTCCCCGGACGGCTGCGGCGCGATGCTCGACGAGGCCGCCGCCGCCGACCCCCGGGTCCGGGTGCTGCACCTGCCGGAGAACGTCGGCCTCGGCCGGGCCCGCAACGCCGGCCTGGAGGTCGCCACCGGCGACTACGTGGTCTTCCTCGACAGCGACGACACCCTCACCCCCGGCCTGCTCGACGCCGTCGACCGGCGGCTCGCCGCCACCGGCGACCCGGACGTCCTGGTCTACGACTACGCCCGCACCTACGTCGACGGGCGGATCACCCGGGCCGCCTCCGCGCACGTCTTCGGCGCCGACTCCCCGGACGTGTTCGACCTCACCGCCCGCCCCGACCTGCTCGACCTCCTCCAGGTCGTCTGGAACAAGGCCTACCGCCGCGACTTCGTCACCGAGCAGCGGCTGGTCTTCCCGGCCGGCTACTACGAGGACACCCCCTGGACGTACCCGGCGCTGCTCGCCGCCGCCCGGATCACCCTGCTCGACCGGGTCGGCGTGCACTACCGCCAGCGCCAGGAGGGCGGCAACATCCTGGCCACCGCCAGCCGCAAGCACTTCGACGTCTTCGACCAGTACGACCTGGTCTTCGCCTTCCTCGACGGCCGCCCCGACCTGGACCGCTGGCGCCCGGTCGTCTACGGACGGATGCTGCACCACCTCAACACCGTGGTCTCCAAGCCCGGCCGGGTCCCGCCCGGCGACCGCCGCGAGTACTTCCGCCGCGCCGCCGCGCACTGCGCCCGGCTGCGCCCGGCCGGCTACCGCCCGCCGGCCGGCGTGGACGGCGTGCGCACCGAACTCCTCAGCCACGGCCGCTACGGCGCCTACCAGGCCGTCCGCGCCCTCGCGAAGGCCCGCCGCCTCGTCAAGCGCTGAACCCGGTCCTTCGGAGGCCGCGAGCAGGGGCCCGCGAGCAGGGTCCCGCGGGCCGGATCCGGCGGGCCGGATCCGGCGCGAACGGCCCGCGCCTGACGGCCGTTCGGGGGACGGGCCGGTATAACCGGTCGGGTGGACTTCCTGACCCGCCTCCCGGTCATCGGCCCGCTCGTCTCCCGGGTGCTGCGCAGCCGCCCGTACCGGGTGTACGAGTACTTCAGCGCCGCCCGCGGCAACCGGCTGGCCGGCGCCGTCACCTTCTTCGGCTTCCTGGCCCTGTTCCCGCTGCTCACCGTCGGCCTGGCGGTCGCCGTCGCGGCCCTCAGCGACAGCCAGGTGAACGACCTCCAGAAACGCATCTCCGACCAGCTGCCGGGCCTCTCGGACGCGCTGAACCTGCCCTCCCTGGTGTCCAGCGCGGGCGCGGTCGGGCTGGTCGGCGGGGCGCTGCTGCTGGTCTCCGGCCTCGGCTGGGTGGACACCATGCGCACCTCGATCCGGGACCTGTGGCAGCTGCCCCAGGAGGACGGCAACCCGGTGCTGCGCAAGGCCTGGGACGTCGTGGTGCTGGGCGGCCTCGGCCTGGTGTCGCTGTTCTCGCTCGGCGCCTCCGCCGCCGGGACGACCCTGGCCGGACGGATTGCCGACGCGATCGGCCTCGGCAGCGGCTACCTGTTGACCGGGGTCGGCGTGCTGATCGCCATAGGGTGCGACACCCTGCTCTTCGCCTACCTGCTGGCGCCGTTCCCCGGGATCACCGGCCAGCGCCGCCGGGACGTCCTGCGGGGCGCGCTGATCGGCGCCGTCGGCTTCGAACTGCTGAAGGTCCTGCTCGCCTCCTACCTCGGCTCGGTCGCCGGGCGCAGCCTGTACGGGGCCTTCGCCACGCCGGTGGCGCTGCTGCTGTGGATCAACTTCGTCTGCCGGCTGCTGATGTACTGCGTGGCCTGGACGGCGACGGCCGACCCGGCGGCCGCCCGGGAGCGGACCAGGGCGCACGGACGGGCGCTGCTGGAGGCGGCCGACAAGGCGGAGGCGCTGGCCGAGCAGGCGGCCGCGGAGGCTACGGGGAAGGCCGCGCCGAAGGCCGACGGCAAGGCCGGGAACGGCGGGGCCCGGCCCCAGGACTGAGGCCGGGCCCGCCCGCTCGACCGGCGGTCAGCCGGCCGAACGGCGCCGCCGCAGGACCAGCGCGCCCGCTCCGGCCCCGCCGCCGGCCAGCACGACCGCCGACCAGCCGACGGGCCCCAGCCCGTCGTCCCCGTCGCCCCCGGCGGCGGGCGCCGCGGCGGGCCCGGCCGTGGCGGGGGAGGGGTGCGGCGGCGGTGCGGGCGTCCCCGCCGCGCCACCGGCCTGCCCGGTCGGCTCGGCCTCGCCGCCCGCGACCTCGTCGACCAGCCTGCCCACCGGCTGGACCTTCCCGGCCGCGGCGAAGCCCCAGTCCAGCAGGGCCGCCGTCTCGTCGTACACCTTCTGGTAGCTCGTCGGGTGCATCACCGTGACCAGCAGGGTGCGCCCGTCGCGCTCGGCGGCGCCGACGAAGGTCGAGCCGGCGTTGGTGGTGGTGCCGTTCTTCACCCCGATCAGGCCCGGGTACTTGCCCAGCAGCCGGTCGGTGTTGGCGATGCCGAAGCTGCCGCGCTGGCCGGTGTTCTTGTCGACCGCGCCCGGGAACATCGCGTCCCGGGTGGCGCAGTACATCCGGAAGTCCGCGTTGCGCAGGCCGGCCCGGGCGAACAGCGACAGGTCGTAGGCCGAGGAGAGCTGGCCGTCCATGTCGTAGCCGTCCGGGGAGACCACCTTGGTGTCCCTCGCCTGCAGCGCCTCGGCGCGGGCCTGCATCTCGGCGACGGTCTGCGGGACGCCGCCGTTCATGTGCGCCAGGACGTGCACCGCGTCGTTGCCCGAGCTCAGGAACACCCCGCGCCACAGGTCCTCGACCCGGTACTCCAGGTTCTCCTTGATGCCGACCAGGCTGCTGCCCGGACCGATCCCCTGGATCTCCTCGTCGGCGACCCGGTGCACCGCGTTGCGGTCGAACTTGGGCAGCACCGTGTCCGCGAAGAGGATCTTCAGGGTGCTGGCCGGAGGCAGCCTGAGGTGCGGGTTGTAGGCCGCCAGCACCTCACCTGACATCGCGTCGGAGACTATCCAGGACTGGCCGGTGAGGTCCGTCGGCAGTGCCGGGGCTCCCGCCAGCGGGGCGACCTGGACCCCGGGGCTCCCCAGCCGCTCGCCGCCGACCGCGGTCGGCGGCGGCTGCCGCGGGGCCGCGACCGCCGTCGGGGCGACGAGCAGGAGCGGGAGGGCCGCGGTGACCGCGGCGCACAGGCGGGCGAACGTGTGACGGGGTGTGGGCACCAGCAGACCGTACCCATTCCCGGCCCCGGCCGTCCGCCGCACCGGGCCCGTCCTCCGCAGGAGGGGCCCGCCGTACGCCGATCGGCGGCCCGCGCATACTGGGGACGCACACCGCCTTCACACCCCCCGCCGAGGACCACCCATGAAGCTCAGCCGCCGCACCTCCTGGTTCCTGACCGCCTTCGGGGTCTGGTCGATGATCATCTGGACCACCTTCGTCAAGAACCTGTGGAAGGACTCCGGCGGCCAGGCCTTCACCAACGGCGACCACTCCCAGCCCACCGCCTTCTTCTGGGTCCACCTCCTGCTCGCCGTCACCTCCTTCGCCCTCGGCATCGCCGTCGGCACCATCGGCCTCCGCGGCCTACGCGCCACCCGCCGCACCCCGGCCACCTCCTAATGCTGTTGTCAAGCCGCTGATGTGACTGGGAGGTCGCCTTGGTAGCACCGTCCGTCACGGATCAGGGCCCACAGGACATTCACTCGTCGGCGGGCCAGCGCGAGCACGGCCTGGGTGTGGCGCTTGCCCTCGGCGCGCTTGCGTTCGTAGAAGCGGCGGGATGCCTCGCAGCTGCGGATGCTGATCAGCGCGGAGGTGTAGAACACGCGTTGCAGGCCGCGGTGGTAGCGCCGTGGCCGGTGCAGGTTGCCGCTGACGTGGCCGGAGTCGCGCGGGACCGGCGCGACTCCGGCCAGGCTGGCCAGGCGGTCCGGGCTGCCGTACCGGCTCATGTCGCCGGCGGTGGCGGCCAGGAACTCCGCGCCCAGCAGCGGGCCGATGCCGGGCATGCTGGCGATCACCTCGGCGAGGTCGTGTTCGCGAAACCGGGCCGCAATGAGCTTGTCGATCTCGGCGATCTGCTCGTTGAGGCCCATCACCTCCTTGGCCAGGGTGTGGATCACCTGTGCGGCGATCTTCTCCCCGGGGACGGTGGTGTGCTGGCGCTCGGCGGCCTCCGTGGCGGTCTGGGCCAGGGCCTCGGCGCCGCGGACCTTGCGGTTGCGGAGCCAGGTCGTCAGCCGGGTGCGGCCGGCGCGCCGCAGCGCGGCGGGCGTCTGGTAGCCGGTCAGCAGGATCAGCGGCCCCAGGTTGTCCAGGTCGAGGGATCGCTCCAACGCGGGGAAGATGCCGGTGAGTTGGCCGCGCAGGCGGTTGATCCGGCGGGTGCGGTCGGCGCTCAGGTCGGCTCGCCGGCCGGTGAGGATCCGCAGTTCGACGGCGTGCTCGTCGTCCGGCCGCAGCACCGTGAGGTCGCGGCGCATGCGGGCCTGGTCGGCGATGACGGTCGCGTCCTTGGCGTCGGTCTTGCCGGTGCCCCGGTAGCCGGCCGAGGCCCGGTTGACCGCCAGGCCGGGTATGTAGACGAGCTGCTGGCCGTGGCCGAGCAGGATGTTGATCCACAGGGCGGCCATGCCGTCTGCGACGTCCACTGCCCAGACCACGTCCTCGTCCAGGGCGAGGACGTCGGCGAGCAGGGCCATCAGCTCCGGCTCATCGTTCAGCACCCGGCGCGACAGCAGCCGTCTACCCTCGGCGTCCAGCACCACGCAGTGGTGGTGGGTCTTGCCGATGTCCGTGCCCGCCCAGATCTGGGCCACCTGTTCCTCCGGTCGCTCGCTCGTGCTCAGTGCTCCGGACGACCTCGCCAGCGTGGTCCTACTCAGCGATGCACCCGAGGGGCTCGCAGCTCCTAATCAGCGGCCGAGTCGTCGTGAGGCGCCGGGCGGCCAGGTGACCGGAACCATCGAGGGCAACCGACTGAAAGCCATACCCGGCGTCTCTGGGCCTCAGGACCATACGACTGGCCCGTCCAACCCATCAACAACGTAGGACCGACTGAATCCCGTTGCCCCTGTCAGTCCCCCCTGGCAAGTCCGGGCGACGCCGAAGGCCCCCGGCCGATCCGAGGATCGGGCGGGGGCCTTCGGGCTGTCAGGCGGGGGTCAGAAGCGGCGGGTGACCAGCGCCCGCTTCACTTCCTGGATCGCCTTGGTGACCTCGATGCCACGGGGGCAGGCCTCGGAGCAGTTGAAGGTGGTGCGGCAGCGCCACACGCCCTCGCGGTCGTTGAGGATCTCCAGGCGCTGCTCGGCACCCTCGTCGCGCGAGTCGAAGATGAAGCGGTGCGCGTTGACGATGGCGGCCGGGCCGAAGTACTGGCCGTCGTTCCAGAAGACCGGGCAGGACGACGTGCACGCGGCGCACAGGATGCACTTGGTGGTGTCGTCGAAGCGCTCGCGGTCCTCGGCGGACTGCAGGCGCTCGCGGGTCGGCTCGTTCCCCTTGGTGATGAGGAACGGCATGACGTCCTTGTACGCCTGGAAGAACGGGTCCATGTCCACGACCAGGTCCTTGAGGACCGTGAGGCCCTTGATGGCCTCGATCGTGATCGGCTTCTCCGGGTCGACGTCCTTGATCAGGGTCTTGCACGCCAGCCGGTTGCGGCCGTTGATCCGCATGGCGTCGGAGCCGCAGATGCCGTGGGCGCAGGAACGGCGGTAGGTGAGGGTGCCGTCCTGCTCCCACTTGATCTTGTTGAGCGCGTCCAGGACGCGCTCCTTCGGGTCCATCTCCAGCTGGTAGTCGACCCACACCGGGTCCGGGTGCTCCTCCGGGTTGAACCGGCGGATCCGGAAGGTGACGGTGATCAGCTGGGTACCGCCGGCCTCGGCCGCGTCCAGAGCGGCCGAGTGCTTCTCCATGGTCGGAGTGCTCATCAGTACTTACGCTCCATCGGCTGGTAGCGGGTCGTGACGACCGGCTTGTAGTCGAGGCGGATGGAGGTGCTGCCGTCGGCGGCGACCTCCTGGTACGCCATGGTGTGCTGCATGAACTTCACGTCGTCACGGGTCGGGAAGTCCTCGCGGTAGTGGCCGCCGCGGGACTCCTCGCGGGCCAGCGCGGAGACGGCGAGCACCTCGGCCAGGTCGAGCAGGTTGCCCAGCTCGATGGCCTCCAGGAGGTCCGTGTTGTAGCGGAAGCCCTTGTCCTGGATGGAGACGTTCTTGAAGCGCGCCCGCAGTGCGGCGATGTCCTCGACCGCCTGCTTCAGGGTGGCGCCGGTGCGGTACACCATCGCGTTGGCGTCCATGGTCTCCTGCAGCTCCTTGCGGATCTGCCCCACGGACTCGGTGCCGGTGGACTCGCGCAGCTGGTCGACCATGTCCTGGACGAGCCGCTCCGGGTTCTCCGGCAGCTCCACGAACTCGTTGGCGTTGGCGTAGTCGGCGGCGGCGATGCCCGCGCGCTTGCCGAACACGTTGATGTCCAGGAGCGAGTTGGTGCCCAGGCGGTTGGCGCCGTGTACGGACACGCAGGCGACCTCGCCGGCCGCGTACAGGCCCGGGACGATGTCCGTGTTGTTGCGCAGGACCTCACCCTCGACGTTGGTCGGGATGCCGCCCATGGCGTAGTGCGCGGTGGGCTGGATCGGGATCGGGTCCGTGTAGGGCTCGATGCCGAGGTAGGTGCGCGCGAACTCGGTGATGTCCGGGAGCTTGGCGTCCAGCTGCTCCGGCGGCAGGTGGGTGAGGTCCAGGTAGACGTGGTCGCCGTCCGGACCGCAGCCGCGGCCTTCGCGGATCTCGGTGTAGATCGCGCGGGAGCAGACGTCACGGGACGCGAGGTCCTTCATGACGGGGGCGTAGCGCTCCATGAAGCGCTCGCCGTCCTTGTTGCGCAGGATGCCGCCCTCGCCGCGGGCGCCCTCGGTGAGCAGGATGCCCATGCGCCAGATGCCCGTCGGGTGGAACTGGAAGAACTCCATGTCCTCCAGGGGCAGGCCGCGGCGGTAGGCCACCGCCTGGCCGTCACCGGTGAGGGTGTGGGCGTTCGAGGAGACCTTGAACATCTTGCCGGTGCCGCCGGAGGCGAACACGACCGACTTGGCCTGGAAGACGTGGATCTCGCCGGTGGCCAGCTCGTAGGCGACGACGCCGGCGGTCTTGCCCTCGTTGATCAGCAGGTCGAGGACGTAGAACTCGTTGAAGAACTCGACGCCGTGCTTGACGCAGTTCTGGAACAGCGTCTGGAGGATCATGTGGCCGGTGCGGTCGGCCGCGTAGCACGAGCGGCGGACCGGGGCCTCGCCGTGGTTGCGGGAGTGACCGCCGAAGCGGCGCTGGTCGATGCGGCCCTGCTCGGTGCGGGAGAAGGGCAGGCCCATCTTCTCCAGGTCGAGGACGGCGTCGATGGCCTCCTTGCACATGATCTCGGCGGCGTCCTGGTCGACCAGGTAGTCACCGCCCTTGACCGTGTCGAAGGTGTGCCACTCCCAGTTGTCCTCCTCGACGTTGGCGAGGGCGGCGCACATGCCGCCCTGGGCCGCGCCGGTGTGGGACCGGGTGGGGTAGAGCTTGGTCAGGACGGCGGTGCGGCTGCGCTGCGTGGACTCGATGGCCGCGCGCATGCCGGCGCCGCCGGCGCCGACGATGACGGTGTCGTACTGGTGAATCTGCATGGGGGGTTAACTCGCCTCTGGCCTCTGCCGATGGTCGATGGTGCTCGCGGCTCAGATGTTGGGGTCGAAGGTGAAGATCACCAGGGTGCCCAGCAGCACGGTGAAGACCGTGGCGGTACCCATGAGCCCCTTGAGCCAGAGCCGGGTCGAGTCCTTCTCGGCGTAGTCGTTGATGACCTGACGCATGCCGTTGGCGCCGTGCAGCATGGCGAGCCACAGCATCAGGAGGTCCCAGCCCTGCCAGAACGGCGAGGCCCAGCGGCCGGCCACGAAGGCGAAGCCGATCTTGGAGACGCCACCGTCGAGGATCAGCATGATGATCAGGTGGCCGAGGATCAGGGCGACCAGGACGACACCGGACAGGCGCATGAAGAGCCAGGCCAGCATCTCGAAGTTGGTGCGGGTGCGGCGCGGGGTCTTGGCCGTCCGCTTGCGCGGCGGCTCGATGACGAACGCGTCGGCCGGGTTGCCGGTGCCGAGGCCCTTGCCGGTGTGCGCCTGCTTCGACGGCACGACGATGGCGTCGGAGTATTCCGTGGTCATGTCTCGACTCACTTCCCGAACCAGGAGATCAGCGTGTGCTGCAGGATCCCGTAGAAGGAGCCGGCCATCAGGAGGACCCAGACGCCGACGACGGTCCAGAGCATCTGCTTCTGGTACTTCGGGCCCTTGGACCAGAAGTCCACCGCGACGACCCGCAGGCCGTTCAGCGCGTGGAACAGGATGGCGGCCACGAGGCCGTACTCCATCAGGTTCACGAGAGGAGTCTTGTACGTCTGGATGACGGTGTCGTAGGACTCCGGCGACACTCGGACGAGGGCGGTGTCAAGGACGTGGGCGAACAGGAAGAAGAAGATGAGGACGCCGGTGACTCGATGAGCCACCCAGCTCCACATGCCTTCCCGGCCGCGGTACAGCGTTCCAGCCGGCACGGAAAAACCCTCCGGAAGCGATTGGGGGCTCGGCCGGCTTCGGTGTCGGTCAGCCCGGCCGGGTACGGTCCACCGGCCGCGAGCATCCTATCGACGCCTTCTCGCGTGCCGCCTCCGGGGGCCCCAGGTGTGATCAATCAGGCACTTCTGGCCTAGTGCGGCGGGAACCGGGGCGGATCAGGTCACTCTGGGTGAGCAAATGACCGCGCCCCGCACCGGAGGGTGCGGGGCGCGGCGGGTCGGCCTCACCCGTACGGGCGACTCGTTCACTCGGACGGCGTGGGCGCGCGACGCGGGGTCAGTGCGCCCCGGCCTCCGAGTGGGTGGCGACCAGGTGCTCCAGTCGGGTGAGGGCGATCCGGCGGAGTTCGTCGGCCGCGATCAGCCGCTCCTCGTCCGGGTCGTTGGCCAGCCGGGTGCGGATGGAGGAGAGCACGGTGTCGAGCATCTCCTCCGGGGCGACGCCCTCCAGGCAGACCACGAACACGTGGCCGAACCGGGCCTCGTACGCGGCGTGCGCCGCCCGCAGGGCGGTGTGCGCGGCCTGGCTGCCGGGAGCGCGCATGCCGAGCAGCGGCTGCGGCATCCAGCTCTCGTCCGCCAGCGCCTCGGCGAGGTCGGCCGGGCGGAGGTCGTAGGAGGCCTCGCTGGCGGCGGCCAGCAGGGACTCTATGTCGGGGTACGGCCGGTGCGCGGTGAGCCGCAGGGCCCAGCGGTGACTGCCGCAGCAGGCCAGCAGGGCCTCCTCGGCGGCGCCGGCGTCGGCTTCGTTGAAGCGGTGCAACCCGAGGAGGGTCGGCTCTGTTCTGACGTCGAGCCGCTGTGACGGGATGTCGCTGGCCAGCGGGTCCTCCTCGTGAGGGCGGGAAGGTGCCGGTGATGTGGGGTGGTGAAGCACGTGAAGTATGGGGCTGCGGCGGGGCGCTCGGCGCCGGTGGGGCAGCGTCTCCAAGGTAGTTGAGCCGTCATCAGTTAGGGAGGGCGCGCGCCGAATTCATCCGGACGAGCTATCAAGTTGTGACGTTGACACCTGCGTGTCAGCGCCCTCCCCACCTTCTTCTGCTAATCGGCCCAGGTCGGCTCGGCGCCCGGCCCGGCGGTCGGCTCAGTCGCAGCGGGTGCCCGTGGCCGGCATGGTGCCCTCGGTCAGGTAGTCCTCCAGGGCCCGGTCGATGCAGGTGTTGCCCTTGCCGAAGGCGCCGTGTCCCTCGCCGACCCGGGTGAGCAGGGTGGCGTTCGCGAAGCCCTTGGCCAGCGACTCGGCGGAGGCGTACGGGGTGGCCGGGTCGCCGGTGGAGCCGACCACCAGGATCGGGGCGCTGCCCTCGGCCCGGATCGGGTGCGGCTTCTCCTGCGTCTTGAACGGCCAGTAGGCGCAGCCGGGCTCGCTGTAGTCGTCCACCGTGACGCCCCTGGAGAGCAGCGGCGCCTCGGCGAGCAGCCGGTCCACCGCGGCCTTGGCGTGCTCGGGGGTGGGGGCGGGGCGGGCGGCGTCGGCGCAGCCGATCGCGCCGTTGGCCTCCTCCATCGGGCTGTAGTGGCCGTTCTCGTCGCGGCCGTTGTAGTCGTCGGCGAAGGCCAGCAGCAGGTCGGCGCGCTTCATCTGCATCGCCATGCCGAGGCCGACCCGCAGGTACTGCCAGGAGGACTTCTCGTCGCCGTAGAGCATCTGGATGGTTCCGGTCCAGGCCAGGTCGCGGCCGAGCTTGCGGCCGTCCTTGGCGGTCAGCGGGTTGTCGTGGAGGCCGTCGAGGAAGTCGGCGGCCTTCTTGGCGGCCGTGGCCTTGTCCTTGCCGAGCGGGCACTCGGCGGCGTGGTTCTCCACGCAGTCGGCGGCGAAGCGCTCGAAGGACTTCTCGAAGCCGACCTGCTGGTCGACGCCGTGGTCCAGGGTGTCCTGGGCGGGGTCGACGGCGCCGTCCAGGACCAGTCGGCCGGTGTTCTTCGGGAACTCCTCGGCGTAGAGGGCGCCGAGGTAGGTGCCGTAGGAGATGCCCAGGTAGTTGAGCTTCTTGTCGCCCACGACGGCGCGCAGCACGTCGAGGTCGCGGGCGGTGTTGCGGGTGCCGACGAAGGGCAGCAGCCGGCCGGACCTGGCCTGGCAGGCGGCGGCGTGGTCGGTGGACTGCTTGACGTGGGCGGCCTTGCGCTCGGCCGGGTCCAGCGGCTCGTCCTCCTGCTCGGCGGCGTCGTGCTGCTTGTCGTCGTAGCAGACGATCGGGGCGCTCTGGCCGGTGCCGCGCGGGTCGAAGCCGATCACGTCGAAGCGGTTGTGCAGGGTGCCGATGAAGTCCTTGGCGCCGTACTCGACCATCTCGATGCCGGAGCCGCCGGGACCGCCGGGGTTGACCATCAGCGAGCCGACCCGCTGGCTCGGCTTGGCGGCCGGGTACTTGATCAGCGCGAGGTCGATCGCGTCGGTGGCCGGGTTGGCGTAGTCGAGCGGGACGTGCAGCTTGCCGCACTGCAGCTCGGAGGTGTCGATCTTGATCTTCGCGGCCTTGGGGTCGGCCGGGCAGGCGGCCCAGGCGATCTGCTGGCCGTAGAAGGGCTTGAGAGCCGGGTCGGCCTCGCCGGTGGCCTTGGCGGTGGCCGGGGCGGTCGGCGCCGGGGTGGCCGCGGAGCTCGCGGCGGCGGGCGCGGAGGTGCCGGCGGCCCGGTCCTGGGCGGGCTGGGCGGCGCCGTCGCAGGCGGCGGTGAGGAGGAGGGTGCCCGCCGCCACCGCGGTCAGCAGGACTCGTGGGCGGGCGGCCCGGAAGGTTCTCATCGCACGTGTGTACCACTGGGTGGTGACGCGTTCGATCATCGCCCCCGGCCCGCCCGCCGGCCCGGATCAGCCGCGGTGGACCTTGTGGTTGGCGGCCTGCGCCCGGGGGCGGACCACCAGCAGGTCGATGTTCACGTGCGACGGCCGGGTGACCGTCCACGCCACGGTGTCCGCGATGTCCTCGGCGGTCAGCGGCTCGGCCACGCCCGCGTACACGGCGGCCGCCTTGGACTCGTCGCCGCGGAAGCGGGTGATCGCGAAGCCCTCGGACTTCACCATCCCGGGCGCGATCTCGATCACCCGGATCGGCTCCCCGCACAGCTCCAGCCGCAGCGTCGCCGCGATGGTGTGCGCGGCGTGCTTGGCGGCGACGTAGCCGCCGCCGCCCTCGTACGCGGTCAGCGCGGCGGTCGAGGAGAGCACCAGCACCGTGCCGTCGCCGGTGGCCCGCAGGGCCGGCAGCAGCGCCTGCGTCATGTGCAGCACGCCGAGCACGTTCACCTCGTACATCGCCCGCCAGTCGGCCGGGTCGCCGTGCTCCACCGTCTCGGCGCCGATCGCGCCGCCGGCGTTGTTCACCAGGACGTCCACCCGGCCGACCTCGGCGGCGAAGGCGTCCACGGCGGCCCGGTCGGTGACGTCCACGGTGTGGGCGCGGCCGCCGATCTCCTTGGCCAGTGCCTCGATCCGCTCGGTGCGGCGGGCGGTCAGCACCACGTCGAAGCCCTCGGCCGCCAGCCGGCGGGCGGTAGCCGCGCCGATTCCGCTGCTGGCACCGGTGACCACGGCCACCTTCTGCTCGGTCATTGCCACTCCCTGGGGCTCATCGGTCGTTCACCCGATCATCTCAACCGCCTCGGCGTCCCGGCGGGCGGGCCGGGACCCTGGAGCGCGAGGACCAGTGCCCGCCGACCCCGTGGAGGGACCCATGGCCGCCGCGCCCCGCCGGGCCGAGTCGGGATTCGACGTCGAGCCGCTGTACGGCCCCGGGGATCCGGCCGGCTGGGACCCGGCGGTCCGGCTGGGGCGGCCGGGGGAGTACCCCTTCACCCGGGGCGTCCACCCGACCATGTACACCGGCCGGCTCTGGACGATGCGCCAGTACGCGGGCTTCGGCACCGCCGCCGAGTCCAACGCCCGCTACCGGCAGCTGATCGCGGGCGGCGGCACCGGCCTGTCGGTCGCCTTCGACCTGCCCACCCAGATGGGCCACGACTCGGACGCCCCGCTCGCGGCCGGGGAGGTCGGCAGGGTGGGGGTGGCGGTGGACAGCGTCGAGGACATGGCGGTGCTGTTCGACGGCATCCCGCTCGGCGAGGTCTCCACCTCGATGACGATCAACGCGCCGGCCGCGCCGCTCCTGCTCCTCTACCGGCTGGTCGGCGAGGCCCAGGGGGTGGCGCCGGCGGCGCTCACCGGGACGGTCCAGAACGACGTGCTGAAGGAGTACATCGCCCGCGGCACGTACATCTTCCCGCCGCAGCCCTCGCTGCGGCTGGTCGCCGACGTGTTCCGGTACTGCCGGGCCGAGATGCCGCGCTGGAACACCATCTCCGTCTCCGGCTACCACATGGCCGAGGCCGGGGCCGGTCCCGCGCAGGAGATCGCCTTCACCCTGGCCAACGGCATCGCCTACGTCCGCACCGCGATCGCCGCCGGGATGGCCGTGGACGACTTCGCGCCGCGGCTCTCGTTCTTCTTCGTGGCCCGCACGACGCTTCTGGAGGAAGTGGCCAAGTTCCGTGCCGCGCGCAGGATTTGGGCCAGAGTCATGCGCGATGGCTTCGGTGCGGAGGATCCCCGCTCGCAGATGCTGCGCTTCCACACCCAGACCGCCGGGGTGCAGCTCACCGCGCAGCAGCCCGAGGTCAACCTGGCCAGGGTCACCCTGCAGGCGCTCGCCGCGGTGTTCGGCGGGACCCAGTCGCTGCACACGAACAGCTACGACGAGGCGATCGCCCTGCCCACCGAGAAGGCCGCCCGGCTCGCCCTGCGGACCCAGCAGGTGCTCGCCCACGAGACCGACGTGACCGCCACCGTCGATCCGTTCGCGGGTTCGTACGCCGTCGAGTCGCTCACCGACGAGGTGGAGGCCGCCGTCCTGGCGCTGATGGACCGGATCGAGGACCAGGGCGGCGCGGTGGCCGCGATCGAACGGGGCTTCCAGAAGGGCGAGATCGAACGCACCGCCTACCGGGTCCAGCAGGAGACCGACTCCGGCGAGCGGACCGTGGTCGGCGTCAACCGCTTCCGGTCGGACACGGAGGAGCCGTACCGGCCGCTGCGGGTGGACCCGGCGGTCGAACGGCAGCAGGCCGACCGGCTGGCCCGGCTGCGGGCCGAGCGCTCGGCCGGCGCCGTCACCCGGACGCTGGACGCGTTGCGCCGGACGGCCGAGGGGCCGGAGAACGTGCTGTACCCGATGAAGGAGGCGCTGGCCGCCCGGGCGACCGTCGGCGAGGTGTGCGACGCGCTGCGGGAGGTGTGGGGGACGTACGTCCCGGTGGAGCGCTTCTGAGATTCGCCTGAACGGCCGTCAACGGCCGGGAGTCGTCAAGGCGATGGCGGCCGTGACCGCCGGCCCGGGTGATCGTTGCACAGGGCAAGCAATCCGGGGAAGGCGGCTGAAACGAGATGTCATACCCACCTGTCCGGCCGGTATGCGCCCATCCGGGGACTGATTTTCCGGAAGTCGGGCCAAATCCCCCCAACAGGCCTACGATTGGGGAGATGAACCGTCCTGAGCCCGCTCAGCCGGGCGCCACCCTCGCCGCCGCACGCCCCGTTGTCGAACTGCGCGACCGGGTCAGGGGGCTGGAGCCCGAGCTGATCGCCTTCCGCCGTGATCTGCACCGGCATCCGGAGCTGGGCCGCCAGGAGTTCCGCACCACCGGGTTGCTGCGCGACCGGCTGGTCGCCGCCGGCCTCGAACCCCGGGTGCTGCCCGGCGGCACCGGGCTGATCGTCGACATCGTCCCGGCCGGCACCGCCCCGGGCGCCGAGTTCCTGGCCTTCCGCGCCGACATCGACGCGCTGCCCATCGACGACGCCAAGACCGACGTGCCGTACCGCTCGACCGTCCCCGGCCGGGCCCACGCCTGCGGGCACGACGTGCACACCTCGGTGGTGCTCGGCACCGGCCTGGTGCTGGCCGAGGCCGCCCGCAGCGGCGAGCTGCGCCGCCCGGTCCGGCTGGTCTTCCAGCCGGCCGAGGAGGTCATGCCCGGCGGCGCGCTGGACGTGATCAAGGCCGGCGGGATGGACGGCGTGGGCCGGATCTTCGCGGTGCACTGCGACCCGAAGGTGGAGGTCGGCCGGATCGCCCTGCGCACCGGCGCGATCACCTCGGCCTGCGACCGCCTGGTGCTGCACCTGGACGGCCCCGGCGGGCACACCGCCCGCCCGCACCTGACCACCGACCTGGTGACCGCGGTGGCCCGGATGGCCGCCGAGCTCCCCGGCGCGCTCGCCCGCCGGATGGACCCGCGCTGGGGCGTCAGCCTGGTCTGGGGCCGGATCGCCTCCGGCTCCGCGCCCAACGTCATCCCGCAGCACGCCGAGCTGGAGGGCACCGTCCGCTGCCTGGAGCTGGACGGCTGGCGGGAGGCGCCGGACCTGCTGCACGAGCTGATCGCCAAGCTCGCCGAGACCTACCGGGCCAAGTGGACGCTGGACTACCACCGCGGCGTGCCGCCGGTGGTCAACGAGGCGGTCTCGGTCGCGCTGCTGGACGCGGCGATGCACGCCCGGTTCGGGCTGACCGATCGACACGAGCCCGCGACGGTCGTGGAGGGCACCGAGCAGAGCCTGGGCGGCGAGGACTTCTCCTGGTACCTGGAGCACGCCCCGGGCGCGCTGGCCCGGCTGGGTGTCCGCGCCCCCGGCGACACCGCCGTGCGCGACCTGCACCAGGGCCGGTTCGACGTGGACGAGCGGGCGATCGGCATCGGCACCGAGCTGTTCGCGGCGCTGGCCCTGGAGGTGGAAGGCGACTGACCGGGCGCCGCCCACGGGTCGGGGAGCCGACACGTGGGCGGTTTGTCGGATTCGGGGTTCGGTGGCGGTTCCGTAAACTGGGCCGAACCAACCTCGGACCACCATCCGTGCAGGGGTGTAGAGCCTCGGGACAGGCTTCAGACCACGGTTTGATAACAACCCGAATGCTCTGGCACCCCGTAACACAACCGTGTTCTACGCGCGTTACGGTGGCGTCCGACCACGCCAAACGGTTGCGTGTCAGAAGGAGAAACTCCCTTGCGCCGTTCAATGAAGCTCGCCGCGGTTGTGCTCTCGGGTTCCCTGGGCATGGCCTCGCTCGCCGCTTGCGGCGCAAAGAGCACCGACAACACCTCTTCTTCCGCCTCGGGCGACGGCTCGCTCAAGGTCGGCATGGCCTACGACATCGGTGGCCGCGGCGACCAGTCGTTCAACGACTCCGCCGCGCGTGGTCTCGACAAGGCCAAGTCCGACCTGGGCGCCTCGGTGACCGAGGCCGAGGCCAAGTCCGGTGAGGCCGAGGCCGACAAGGAGACCCGCCTCAAGAACCTGGTCGACGCCGGCTACAAGACCATCATCGCGGTCGGCTTCGTCTACCAGCCGGCGGTCAACAAGGTCGCCAAGGACAACCCGAACGTCAAGTTCGCGATCATCGACTCGAACGACAAGGACCAGCCGTCCAACGTCACCTCGCTGCTCTTCGCCGAGCAGGAGGGTTCGTACCTGGCCGGTGTTGCCGCCGCCAACAAGTCGAAGGCCAAGCACGTCGGCTTCATCGGCGGTGTGCAGTCCGAGCTGATCAAGAAGTTCGAGGCCGGTTACAAGGCGGGTGTGAAGTCCGTCGACCCGAACATCGTGGTCGAGACCACCTACCTGACCACGCCTCCGGACTTCACCGGCTTCAACTCGCCCGACAAGGGCAAGGAGGCCGCGCAGGGCCAGCTCGACAAGGGCGCGGACATCATCTACACCGCCGCCGGCTCCTCCGGCAACGGCGCCATCGAGGCCGTCGCCAACAAGCAGGGCGCCCTGGCCATCGGTGTCGACTCCGACCAGGCCAGCCAGCCGGCCCTGGCGAAGTACAAGAACAGCATCATGACCTCGATGGTCAAGAACGTCGACAACGCGGTCTTCGCGTACATCGACTCGGTCAAGAAGGGCAGCGCCTTCACCGGCATCAAGCTCTTCGACCTGAAGGCCGACGGTGTCTCGCTCGCCACCACCGGTGGCAAGATCGACGACATCCAGGACAAGCTGAAGGCCGCCGCCGACGCCATCAAGAGCGGCGCCACCACCATCCCGACCGCGCCGGTCCAGTAGGACCGCGCGTCTCGGACGCGACAGCGCCTGCCGCCTGCCCGGCAGCGCGATGATCGACACAGTTCACGGGAGGGGCCCGGCAGGGTGCGCTCAAGGCGTACCCCCGGGCCCCGTTCCGTCTCCCCGTTTCCCCCCTTGGCCCTCCGAGCGCAACGACGCGCCTCCAGACCACCAGGAGACCGCCATCACCGCATCCGACCCCGTCCCCCTGCGCAAGGACGGAACCCCCAGCGCGGGGACGGCGACACCGGCCGTCGAACTGCGCGGCATCACCAAGCGCTTCCCCGGTGTCGTGGCCAACCACGACATCAACCTCACCGTCCGCACCGGCACCGTGCACGCCCTGATGGGCGAGAACGGCGCCGGAAAGTCGACGCTGATGAAGATCCTCTACGGCATGCAGAAGCCGGACGAGGGCACCATCGCGATCAACGGCGAGCAGTGCGAGTTCAACACCCCCGGCGACGCGATCTCGCGCGGCATCGGCATGGTGCACCAGCACTTCATGCTGGCCGACAACCTCACGGTGCTGGAGAACGTCGTCCTCGGCGGCGAGAAGATCCACGGCATCGGCGCCAAGGCGAAGGCGAAGATCAAGGAGATCTCCGACCAGTACGGCCTGGGCGTCCGCCCGGACGCCCTGGTCGAGGACCTCGGCGTCGCCGACCGCCAGCGCGTCGAGATCCTCAAGGTGCTGTACCGCGGCGCCAAGATCCTGATCCTCGACGAGCCCACGGCCGTCCTCGTCCCGCAGGAGGTCGACGCGCTGTTCGACAACCTGCGCGAGCTCAAGTCCGAGGGCGTCACGGTCATCTTCATCTCGCACAAGCTGCACGAGGTGCTGGCGGTCGCCGACGCGATCAGCGTCATCCGGCGCGGCACCACGGTGGGCGACGCCGACCCGAAGGCCGTCACCGCCCGCCAGCTCGCTGAGATGATGGTCGGCGCCGAGCTGCCCTCCCCGGAGAGCCGCGAGTCGACCGTCACCGCGACCGAGATGCTCGACGTCAAGGACCTGCGGATCGCCAAGACCGACGCCGAGGGCATCGAGCGCGTCGTCCTGGACGACATCTCGCTGCGCATCCACAAGGGCGAGATCCTCGGCATCGCGGGTGTCGAGGGCAACGGTCAGGCCGAGCTGGTCGAGGCCATCATGGGCATGCTGCCGCTGGACGGCGGCACCGTCACCCTGGACGGCAAGGACCTCTCCGGCACCCTCACCCGGGCCCGCCGCGAGGCCGGCATCGGGTACATCCCCGAGGACCGCCACAAGCACGGCCTGCTGCTGGAGGCCCCGCTCTGGGAGAACCGCATCCTCGGCCACGTCACCGAGGAGCCCAACTCCAAGGGCGTGCTGCTCGACCCCGGCGCGGCCCGGACGGACACCCTGCGGATCGTCGAGGAGTTCGACGTCCGCACCCCCGGCATCGAGGTCACCGCGGCCTCCCTCTCCGGCGGCAACCAGCAGAAGCTGATCATCGGCCGCGAGATGAGCCACCAGCCCAAGCTGCTGATCGCCGCGCACCCCACCCGCGGCGTCGACGTCGGCGCGCAGGCCCAGATCTGGGAGCACATCCGGGTCGCCCAGCGGGCCGGCCTGGCCGTCCTGCTGATCTCCGCCGACCTGGACGAGCTGATCGGGCTCTCCGACACCATCCGGGTCATCTACCGCGGCCGCCTGGTCGCCGACGCAGACCCGGCCACCGTGACCGCCGAGGACCTGGGCACCGCGATGACCGGTGCGGCCAGCGGCCACATCGAGTCCGAGCCGGAGGCCGTCGCCGAGGCGCAGGCCGTCGCCGCCGAGGGCACCGAGGCCGAGGCCGAGCACCCGCCCACCGACACCGCCGACGACTCGCAGGCGGGGGAGTAGCCACATGACCAGTCCCAACCCCGCCGCCAAGGCCGCCAAGCCCGGCCTCGCGCAGCGGATCAGCGGCGAGCGGATCGTGCTCGCACTGGCGGCGCCGGTGCTCGCGGTCGTGCTCTCCGTCGCGATCTGCTCCGTCCTGCTGGCGACCTCGGGCAAGAACCCGTTCGACGCGTGGAACGTGATGATCACGTACGCCACCAAGTCGGACGGCCAGGTGAACATCCTCAACCGGTCCACCACGTACTACCTGGCCGCCGCGGCCGCCGCGTTCGGGTTCCGGATGAACCTGTTCAACATCGGCGTCGAGGGCCAGTACAAGGTCGCGGCGCTGTTCGCGGCCTACGTCGGCGGGCAGGTCGACCTGCCGTCGTTCATCCAGATCCCGCTGCTGCTGGTCACCGCCATGCTGGTCGGCGGCCTGTACGCGAGCATCGCCGGTCTGCTGAAGGTCTACCGCGGCGTCAGCGAGGTCATCGCGACCATCATGCTGAACTCGATCGCGGTCGCGATCGTCGGCCTGCTGCTCGTCCCGGGCATCTTCGCGCCGAAGGTGAGCGGCACCAGCAACTCGATCCAGACCGCGCCGCTCTCGGAGTCCAGCCACTTCTTCGCGCTCGACACGGCCGGCGGCCCGCTCTGGGGCTTCATCTTCATCGCCATCCTGGTCGGCGTGGTCTTCCAGTTCACCCTGACCCGCACCCGCTTCGGCTTCGACCTGCGCGCCACCGGCCGCTCGGAGTCCGCCGCGACCGCGTCCGGCGTGAACGTCAAGAAGATGGTGATCATCTCGATGGCCGTCTCCGGCGCGATCGCCGGTCTGATCGGCCTGCCCGAGCTGATGCAGAACTCCTTCAACTACGGCCAGAGCTTCCAGCCCGGCCTGGGCTTCCTGGGCATCTCGATCGCCCTGCTGGGCCGCAACAGCCCGTTCGGCATGGTCTTCGCGGCCGTGCTGTTCGCCTTCCTGGACGCCACCGGTTCGCAGCTCCCGCTGCAGGGCGGCTTCCCGTCCGAGATCGTCGCGGTCATGCAGGGCACCATCGTCATCTGCGTCGTCGTCGCGTACGAGCTGGTGCGCCGCTACGGCCTGAAGCGCCAGCAGCAGAAGGTCGGCGCCCAGCTCGCCGCCCAGGCCGCCGCGGCCAGCAACAAGGAGGTTGCGGCATGAGCCAGAACTTCACGGCCGACTACTGGAAGAGGATCGTCTTCCCGGTAGGAGAGCCATCGGGCAAGCCTGCGAAGAACCGCAAGCTGTCCTGGCCGGTGGTCCTGCTCCTGATCGCGGGCGCCCTGGTCCTGTTCTCCGCCGTGGGCATGGCCACCGGCAACCACTCGCTGACCTCCTCCGGTCAGGTCACCGCCGCGCTCAGCGCCGCCGTGCCGATCGGCATGGCCGGCCTCGGCGGTCTCTGGTCCGAGCGGGCCGGTGTGGTCAACATCGGTCTCGAAGGCATGATGGTCGCCGGCACCTTCTGCGGTGCCTGGGCCGGTTACCTGGTCAACCCGTGGGTCGGCCTGCTGGCCGGCATGCTCGGCGGCGCGCTCGGCGGTCTGCTGCACGCGGTCGTCACCGTCACCTTCGGCGTCGACCACATCGTCTCCGGCGTCGGCATCAACCTGCTGATCCCCGGCATCTGCGCGTACGTCAACCGGATCTACTACAAGGACTACATCTCGGCCGGTGCCGGGGCGAACCAGTCCCCGCCGGCGGATCCGCTGCCGTACATCACCATCCCCGGGCTGTCCTCGGGCCTGAAGAGCATCGAGAACCACCACTGGTTCCTGGTCTCGGACATCGCGGGCGTGCTCGGCGGCCTGGTCACCAACATCTCGGTGGTCGTGCTCCTGGCGGGCGCGCTGATCGTGGTCAGCTACTTCGCGCTCTGGCGCACGGTGTTCGGCCTGCGGCTGCGCTCCTGCGGTGAGAACCCGACCGCCGCCGAGTCGCTGGGCGTCAACGTCTACAAGTACAAGTACCTGGCGGTCATCGCCTCCGGCGCCTTCGCGGGCCTCGGCGGCGCGTACCTCTCGCTGGTCGCCGCGCACTTCTACAAGGACGGCCAGACCCTGGGCCGCGGCTTCATCGGCCTCGCCGCGATGATCTTCGGCAACTGGATGCCCGGCGGTCTCGCCATGGGCGCCGGCCTGTTCGGCTTCACCGACAGCCTCCAGCTGCGCGACCCGGAGTCGGTGCACGTGCTGATCCTGATCGTCGGTATCGCGATGATCCTGCTCGCCCTGTGGCACCTGTACCGGCGCAAGTACACCTCGACGGTGATCTCCTTCGTCGTCGCCGGCGGCCTGATCGCCTGGTACTCGCTGACCGACGAGGTGCAGCGTCCGCTGATCGTCGCCACGCCGTACCTGATCACCCTGGTGGTGCTCTCGCTGGCCTCGCAGCGGCTGCGGATGCCCAAGGCGGACGGTCAGATCTACCGCAAGGGCCAGGGCAAGTGACGGCCCCCGTGATCGACTGGGAGCGGCTGCGCGAGGCGGCGCGCGAGGCGATGGGCCACGCGTACGCCCCGTACAGCAAGTTCCCGGTCGGCGCGGCCGCGCTGGTGGACGACGGACGGGTGGTCACCGGCTGCAACGTCGAGAACGCCTCGTACGGCCTCGCGCTGTGCGCCGAGTGCGGGCTGGTGTCCGCGCTGCACGCCACCGGCGGCGGGCGGCTGACCGCGTTCACCTGCGTGGACGGCGCCGGTGAGCTGCTGATGCCGTGCGGGCGCTGCCGCCAGCTGCTGTACGAGCACGGCGGGCCCGAGCTGCTGGTCGACCTGGCCTCCGGCGTGAAGCCGATGAGCGAGGTCCTGCCCGAGGCGTTCGGGCCGGAGCGGCTGTAAGGGCCCATCGGGTGACTCGGGCCGGGCGCGTCGATCCACCCGATGGGCCCTAGCATCTGCATTTGTTACGCGCGTAGAGTGTCGCGAGTGGGCCGGAACCCGGTCATCTCGCGGCACTCTACGCATTTCACGCTGCATTTCACGTTTTTGGAAACCCCACTGGGAGCACGCATGGACGCCATCTCCGTCATCAGGACCAAGCGCGACCGCGGAGAGCTGAGCGACGCTCAGATCGACTGGGTCATCGACGCCTACACCCGCGGCGAGGTCGCCGACGAGCAGATGTCCGCGCTGGCCATGGCGATCCTGCTGAACGGCATGAAGCCGCGCGAGATCAGCCGCTGGACCGACGCCATGATCCGCTCCGGCGTCCGGATGGACTTCTCCTCGCTGCCGCTGCCCACCAGCGACAAGCACTCCACCGGCGGCGTCGGCGACAAGATCACCCTCCCGCTCGCCCCGCTGGTCGCCGCCTGCGGCGCCGCCGTCCCGCAGCTCTCCGGCCGCGGCCTCGGCCACACCGGCGGCACCCTGGACAAGCTGGAGTCCATCCCCGGCTGGCGCGCCCTGCTCTCCAACGACGAGATGATGGACGTCCTGCGCGGCGCCGGCGCGGTCATCTGCGCGGCCGGCGACGGCCTGGCGCCCGCCGACAAGAAGCTGTACGCGCTGCGCGACGTCACCGGCACCGTCGAGGCCATCCCGCTGATCGCCTCCTCGATCATGTCCAAGAAGATCGCCGAGGGCACCGGCGCGCTCGTCCTCGACGTCAAGGTCGGCTCCGGCGCGTTCATGAAGAACCTCGACGACGCCCGCGAGCTCGCCCGCACCATGGTCGGCCTCGGCACCACCGCCGGGGTCAACACCGTCGCACTGCTCACCGACATGTCCACCCCGCTCGGCCTCACCGCCGGCAACGCGCTGGAGGTCCGGGAGTCCGTCGAGGTGCTGGCCGGCGGCGGCCCCGCCGACGTCGTCGAGCTCACCCTCGCGCTGGCCCGCGAGATGCTCGCCGCGGCCGGCGTGCACGGCAAGGACCCGGCGGACGCGCTGCGCGACGGCTCCGCGATGGACCACTGGCGCCGCATGATCGCCGCCCAGGGCGGCGACGTCGACGCCCCGCTCCCGGTCGCCCGCGAGCAGCACGTCATCCCCGCGCCCGCCTCCGGCGTGCTCACCGAGCTCGACGCCTACGCCGTCGGCGTCTGCGCCTGGCGCCTGGGCGCCGGCCGCGCCCGTAAGGAGGACCCGGTCCAGGCCGGCGCCGGCGTCGAGATGCACGCCAAGCCCGGCGACACCGTGGTGGCCGGCCAGCCCCTGCTGACCCTCCACACCGACACCCCCGAGCGCTACGACTACGCCATCGAGGCCCTCGCCGGCGGCATCACCGTCGCCCCGGCCGGCACGGCGTTCACCCCGAACCCGATCGTGCTGGACCGCATCGCCTGATCACGCCCGGCTCCTGCGGACGTGCGCTCAGGCGTACGTCCGCAGGACGCCGGTGTCGAGGGTCCAGGGCCCGACGGTGATCGTGTCGCCGAACTTGAACTTCTCGCGGGAGGTGTAGCCAGGGCCGTCGTGGATGATTCCGGTGCCCTTGCGGGGGTCGACGAGGAGATACATCGGAATACCCATGGCCGAGTAGTCGCGGACCTTGCCGTGGTAGTCGTTCTCGGGATTGGACTTGGAGACGATCTCCACGACCAGGAGGATCTCGTGGGGTAGGAGGGCGGGCTTGTCGTCGTCCAGATCCGCCTCGGGGAACACCATCAGGTCCGGGTTCCGGAGGCGGCCGAGGCCGACGTCCTCCAAGTCCGCGCCGCCGTGGGCGATGTAGCCGGGATGAGTCTGGGGCAATTGGGAGTTGAGCTGCCGGGCCAGGCGGATGACCGCGAGCTCGTGGCGCTTCACCGGCGACATCATCATGACGATCTCGCCATCGGCGATCTCGACCTTCCCTATGCCCGGCACCTGCGGTAGCTGTTCCGCGATCTCGCGCAGCCGGGCGTACACAGCAGGATCGATGCTCATGTTCCGGAGTGTATCGGCGGGGCCTGACACGCGATGTCAGCTTCAGGTGACCGTCCGTTGCGCCGTGGCATGGGCGCGGTGGGTGGCGTAGAGGGTGACTCCGGCGGCGAGGGTCATGGCGGTGAGGCCGACGGTGGCGGCGCCGGGCCAGCCGGTGGCGTGGTAGGCGTCGGCGCCGAGGGTGCCGCCGAGGCTGTTGCCGAGGTAGTAGGCGATCAGGTAGAGGGCGGAGGCCTGGGCGCGGCCCTCGGTGGCGGTGCGGCCGACCGCGGCGGAGGCGGTGGCGTGGCCGGCGAAGAAGCCGGCGGTGATCAGGACCAGGCCGAGCAGGGCGCAGGCCAGGGACCCGGCGAGGGAGAGCAGCAGGCCGGCCGAGGTCACCCCGATGGCGACGTAGAGGGCGCCGCGGCGGCCGAGGCGGGCGGAGAGGCGTCCGGCCGCGGCGGAGGTGCCGGTGCCGACCAGGTAGACCACGAAGATCGAGGCGGCGACCGACTCCGGCAGGTGGAACGGCGCGGAGATCAGCCGGTACCCGACGGTGTTGTAGACCGCGCCGAACACGGCCATGAAGAGCAGCCCGAGCGCGTACAGCCGGACCAGCAGCGGGTTGCGCAGGTGCCGTCCGACGGTGCGGGTGAGGGCGCGGGGGTCCACCGGGGCGGGGGTGAAGTGCCGGGCGGCGGGGATCAGCAGCCGGAAGACGAGCGTGGCGAGCAGCGCGAGGGCGGCGGAGGCGGCGAGGCCCCAGCGCCAGCCGAGGGCGGCGGCGGTCCAGCCGGAGAGCAGCCGGCCGCCCATGCCGCCGATGCTGTTGCCGGCCACGTACAGGCCCATCGCGGAGGCCAGCGCGCTGGGGTGGACCTCCTCGGCGAGGTAGGCCATGGCGGTGGCCGGGAGCCCGGCGAGGGCGGCGCCCTGGACGACCCGCAGCACGACGAGGGTGGTCAGGTCCGGGGCGAGGGGCAGGGCGAGGGCGAGGACGGAGGCGGCGAGGGTGGAGGCCGTCATCACCGCGGTGCGGCCGGACCGGTCGGAGAGCGCGCTGGCGGGGAGCAGGCCGAGGGCGAGTCCGAGGGTGGCGGCGGAGGCCGTCCAGCTGGCCTGGCCGGGGGTGAGGTCGAGGTCGGCCGAGAGGACCGGCAGCAGGCCCTGGGTGGAGTAGAGCAGGACGAAGGTGGCGACCCCGGCGGCGAACAGCGCGAGGTTGGCGCGGCGGAAGCCGGGCCGGCCGGGGCGGTGGCGGTCGTCCTCGGCGGGGCGGCCGGCGGGATCGGTGGCGGCGGCATCCGGGGCGGGGACGGATGCCCTGGTACTGGAGGGCTGCATGGCGTCGACCGTAGGCCTGCCCCCGTTGATGCGTCCAATGCATGAAGTGGGGATGATCGATGCACTGGCGTATGAGTCGAGGTGGTGGCGGAATGGCGGGTACGGAACCGGCGGACGGCGGGGACCAGCCTTACCGGGCGGCCGAGTTGGGGCCGGAGGAGCCGGCCGTCCTGCTGGCGCCGCGGCTGGCGCAGTTCGCCGCGGTGGCCCGGCTCGAGCACGTGACGCAGGCGGCCGCGGTGCTCGGGGTGCCGCAGCCGACGCTGTCGCGCGCGGTGGCCCGGCTGGAGGAGGAGCTGGGGGTGGACCTGCTGGCCCGTCAGGGCCGTACGGTCCGGCTGACCAGGGCGGGGCGGCTGCTGCTGGCCTCGGTGGAGCGGGCGCTGGCGGAGGTCGAGCGCGGCGCGCGGGCGGCCCGGGCGGAGGCGGACCCGGAGGTGGGGCTGGTGGCCTTCGGCTTCCTGCACACGATGGGGCCGGACGCGGTGCCGGCGCTGCTGCGGGGGTTCCGCGCGGCGCACCCGAGGGTGCGGTTCCAGCTGGTGCAGGACTACGGCGCGGCGATGCTGGAGCGGCTGCGGGCGGGCGAGTTGGACCTCTGCCTGGTGGCGCCGCCGCCGGACGATCCGGCGTTCGTGGCCCGCCCGCTGGAGGAGCAGCGTCTGCACCTGGTCGTCCCGGCGGACCACCGGCTGGCCGGGCGGCGGCGGATCCGGCTGGCGGAGGTGGCCGAGGAGCCGTTCGTCGGGCTGGAGCAGGGGTACGGGCTGCGGGTGATCACGGACGGCTTCTGCGCGGAGGCCGGGTTCGTGCCGCGGCTGGCGTTCGAGGGCGAGGAGGCGGAGACGCTGCGCGGGCTGGTGGCGGCCGGGCTGGGGGTGGCGCTGCTGCCGCCGGCCCTGGTGCCCCGGCCGGGGGTGGTGGAGCTGGAGGTGACGGCGCCGCGCACCCGGCGGGCGGTCGGGCTGGCCTGGGCGGCGGGGCGGCCGCTGACCCCGCCGGCGGCGGCGTTCCGGGACTTCGTGCTGTCCCGGCGCGGCCGGCTGCTCCAGCACGACTGATCCGGGCGGCACGGGCGGCACGGGCGGCCGTTTGGCGGATCGTATGGCCCGGGAGGTGGAATCCGGGGTGGAGTTTGGACCATCCGGCCCTGTGCCCGGTGGTCGGTCTACGCGCGTAGGGGCTATATTTCCGCAATGGAGAAGCAGATCCCCGTCACCACCGCGGGCACCGGCCCGCGCATTCCCACCGCCGACCAGATCCGCCGCGCACCGAAGGTCCTGCTGCACGACCACCTCGACGGCGGACTGCGCCCGGAGACCGTGGTCGAGCTGGCCGCCGCCGTCGGCTACCAGGGCCTCCCCACCACCGACCCCAAGGAGCTCGGCGAGTGGTTCCGCGAGGCCGCCGACTCCGGGTCGCTGGTCCGCTACCTGGAGACCTTCGCGCACACCTGCGCCGTGATGCAGACCCGTGAGGCCCTGATCAAGGTCGCCGCCGACTGCGCCGAGGACCTGGCCGCCGACGGCGTCGTGTACGCCGAGGTCCGCTACGCCCCCGAGCAGCACCTGGAGGCCGGCCTGACCCTGGACGAGGTCGTCGAGGCCGTCCAGGAGGGCTTCCGGCTCGGCGAGGCCAACGCCCGCGCGGCCGGCCACCGGATCCGCATCGGCACGCTGATCACCGCGATGCGGCACGCCGCCCGCTCGCAGGAGATCGCGGAGCTGGCCAACCGCCACCGCGACCAGGGCGTCGTCGGCTTCGACATCGCGGGCGCCGAGGCGGGCTACCCCCCCACCCGCCACCAGGCCGCCTTCGACTACCTCAAGGGCGAGAACAACCACTTCACCATCCACGCCGGCGAGGCCTTCGGCCTGCCGTCGATCTGGGAGGCCCTGCAGTGCTGCGGCGCCGACCGGCTCGGCCACGGCGTGCGGATCGTCGACGACATCACGGTGGGCGAGGACGGCTCGGTCCAGCTCGGCCGGCTGGCCGCGTACGTGCGCGACAAGCGCATCCCGCTGGAGATGTGCCCCACCTCCAACATCCAGACCGGTGCGGCCACTTCGTACGCCGAGCACCCGATCGGCCTGCTCAGCCGGCTGAAGTTCCGGATCACCGTGAACACCGACAACCGGCTGATGAGCGGCACCAGCATGAGCCAGGAGTTCGGCCACGTGGTGGAGGCCTTCGGCTACACGCTGGCGGACCTGGAGTGGTTCACGGTGAACGCGATGAAGTCCGCGTTCCTGCCGTTCGACGAGCGGCTGGCGATGATCAACGACGTGATCAAGCCGGGCTACGCCGAGCTGAAGGCGGAGTGGCTGTTCAGCGCGGGCACCGGCGGCAACTGAGCCGCCGGGCGAACACGTTCCCGGCGGTCGGATGAACGTCCAACTCTGCTACGGAAGTTGGCGTTCATCCGACTACTCACTCCAGTGAGTGAACGGCCTTTGGTTCTCACGCGACCGGCTCACTACGGTGTGCCAGTCATTACCGACCAGGCGCGATGGCGGCCGCCCGGCCGTCGCTCCCGCGCACGTGGCCGGCCACCGACGAGGACCCAAGGGGACGAACCATGAAGCAGGCTCTCAAGGCCGCAGGCACCGCGGCGCTCGGCATCGCCATCGCGGCGGTCGGCGCCGGCACCGCCTCCGCCGACGCCGCCCCGGCGGCCGGCGGCCTCGGGCTGCCCACCGGCGCGGTGACGAACCCCGCGGTGACCGGGGCGGTCACCGACACCGCGGCCAAGCTGCCCGGCGGCGACAAGGTCACCGGCACGCTGGGCACCCTCGCCCCGAGCGTCGGTCACGCCGCCCCGGTCGAGGCGGCCCCGGTCGCCGGCGTCACCCAGCAGCGCGGCGCCGTCCCGAGCGTTCCGGGTCTCGACAAGACCCCGATCGGCGGGCTCACCGGCGCGCTGCCCCTGCCCGGCCTGGGTGGCTGATCAGCGGCAAGCGGCACCACGACGGGCCGCCCGCCCCCGGGATGAACCGGGGGCGGGCGGCCCGTCGTCATGGCGCCCTCCGCAGCTCACGGCTCCTGGGGGAGGAGCAGCCAGAGGGCGAGGTAGAGCAGGAACTGCGGGCCGGGCAGCAGGCAGGAGAGCAGGAAGATCAGCCGGACAGTCCACGGGGTCAGGCCGAAACGCTCGGCGATCCCGGCGCAGACGCCGGCGATGACGCGGTTGCGGCGGGGACGGGCGAGGCGCGCGCTCATGCTCCCACCTCGCTGCGCTCGGCAGGGGCATTCGCCCATGCGAGCCTTCTGACGACTCGCTCGCTTCGCTCGCTCATGATGGTCTCCTGATCTGTCCGCACGGTGGCGGCCCGGTCCGGCCGGTCCGGCGGGCGTACGTCCATACTCCGCCGTCGACGCCCCGGAATCCTCCGCCCGCCAGGTGATTCCGTACCCCGACGGGTCACCGGGGAGGCGTAGCCGGACGTCGGGGTCCCCCTCAGGGTCACCCTGAGGACGATCGCCCGCGGCGCCCGGGACGAAGGCCGCCACCCTCCCGTCACGGGCACGTGGAAACGGCTCGGTATGATGCCGCAGTCGCTGTTGGTCGGGGGGCAGAACATCGGCGCGCCATCGCCAGGAAATGGCCTCTCTCGCAAGCGATTTCACGTTCCGTTGGGCTCTGTCCGAATTCTCTCGTGGGGTTGAAATTGCGCACTCGGCATCGCAGATTCCTGGCCGCGACCGCCGCCGTCACACTGGCCTCCGGTGTGGCCGTCGTCGAGGCCCCTGCCGTCTCCGCCGCCTCGGGGGCCGTCGCGACGCCCCAGGGCGGCCAGGCCCAGCCCTCGCCGGTCACGGTCGCGCTCGCGGGCCTGCCCGGCACCGTGAAGGCGGGCGGCGCGCCGGTGGAGTTCACCGGGACGCTCAAGAACACCGCCGACCACCCGGTGGACGTGGCGGCGGCCACCTTCGTCATCGCGGACACCGGCACCGGCACCAAGCAGAGCCAGTTCAAGCTGGAGTACCAGGCGCCCGGCGGTACGCAGTGGCAGGACGCCAAGGTGAACGCCGCGAGCGTCGGCGGCGTCTGGGAGCTCGGCCGGCCCGCCGTGCCGCACCTGGCGGCCGGTGCCGAGGCCGTCTACCGGCTCCGGCTCACCGTCGCCGCCGACGCCCCGGCCGGGCGGGTGACGCCGGGCTTCACCGCCGTCGTCTCGGACCCCACGCTGCCGCCGGAACAGCGCGTCTCCACCGCGCTGAGCGGCTACCCGGACCTGGTCATCACCCCGGCGGTCGCGCCGACCACCCCGGCCCCCACGCCCGCCGCCACCCCCGACGCCAGGCTCGACGGACTGCCCGCCGCCTTCACCGCGGGCGGCGAGCCGAAGCCGTTCAAGCTGGTCTTCGTGAACAACAGCGGCCGGGACCTCCGGATCCTGCCCGCGATCGTGTTCCAGGGAGCCACCGAACTCCCCTCCGAAGCCGTCAGGTTCGACTTCCGGATGGTCGGCGGGGAGTGGCTGGAGGGCACCCCCGGCGGCAACTCGGAGCACCCGGGCTGGCTCTACTACGGGCTGCGGACCGGCGACAAGAGCACCGACGTGATCCTCCTGGCGAAGGGCGAGACCCGCACGATCGACGTCCGGCTGTCCTTCACCAAGGACGCCCCGGCCGGCGCCCAGTCCCTGGCGGCGCTGGCGGGCAGCCTGCCCGGCGCCGGCGAGAGCGGCGCCGAGGCGTCCAGCCCGAAGGCCGGCTTCACGATCGAGGCCGCGGCGACCACCGCCCCGCCGGCCCCCACCTCCCCGGCCGCCCCGACGCCGACCACCGCCCGGCCGTCCATCGCCCCGGTGGTCCCGGTCACCCAAGCCACCAGCGCGGAGCCCAGCCCGGTGGCGATCGGCATGCCGGTGGTCGCCGCCCCTGCCCCGGCCCAGGCCCCGGCAGCGGGCCCCCGGCTGGCCTCCACCGGCGGCGGCTCCGCCTCGGAGCCGATGGCGATCACCGGCGCGGTCGCGATCGCCCTCGGCGTGGGCACGCTGGTCGTGGCGCGCCGCCGCAAGCACATCTGAGCCCGGACACGCCGGAAGGCCCGTCCGTCCCCGCTGCGTGAGCGGGTGACGGACGGGCCTTCCGGCGTTCGTACGGCGGGCGCGGGCCTGGGCCCTGCCGTCAGCCCGCCTGCGGCGGCTGCGGCTGCCCGGGCTGGGCCGGCGGCGCGGGCTGCGCGTACGGGTTGTCCGCCACCGGCTGCGGCGGGACGGCCGGCTGGTAGGCCGCGGCGCCCTGCGGCGGCACGGGCGGCGCCGCCTGGGGCGCGGCCGGCGGGACGGGCGCGCCCGGCTGGTACGGCGCCTGCGGGGCGTTGGGGTTGTACGGCGCGTTCGGGTTGTACGGCGCCTGCGGGGCGTTGGGGTCGAACGCGGCGGCCTGCGGGGCCGGCAGCTGCTTGGCGTTGCTGCGCTCCACGAGCGCCTTCACCGAGCCGACGATGATCGCGACCGGCAGGATGAACACCTTGAAGAAGATGTAGTACGTGCCGCCCTCGAAGACGAACACGAGGTAGTAGGCGTACCCCAGGAAACCGAGGCCGACCACGACGTTGAGGATCCGCAGGCCGACCTTCAGTCCGCCGGCGACGGCGCCGAGGCCCAGCATGAGCACGCCGCTGACCGCCAGCAGGACGGCGTACCAGGAGAAGAGCGGTTCGGCGCTGAAATCGAGATTGTTCAAGGGGGGTTTCCTGTGAGAGGGAAGAAACAACGGCAGAACCGTTTCGGGGACGAGAGCGCACAGTACTGGAGACGGCCGACATCCGTCGTCGCCTTTACATCACGGTGTCGTTGCGCTCTGCCGCCGCGGCAATTGACGAGGTGGGAAATGACTGATTATGAGGTGCTGCGGGTCTTTTGCGGGCCTGACGGGCGGTACGGGAACGAGCTCGGCGTCGTGCGCGACGGCGCCGCCGTGCCCGAGCGCGCGGACCGGCAGTGGATCGCGGGCGAACTCGGCTTCAGCGAGACGGTGTTCGTCGACGACCCGGAGCGCGGGGAGATCGACATCTACACCCCGACGCTGCGCCTGCCCTTCGCCGGCCACCCGTGCGTGGGCGCGGCCTGGCTGCTCGGCGTGGACCGGCTGGTCACGGCCGCCGGCGTGGTGGGCGTACGGCGCGCGGACGGGCTGACGCTGATCGAGGCCCGGCCGGAGTGGGCCCCGCCGCGGACGCTGCGGGAGTACGGCTCGGCGGCCGAGGTGGAGGCGCTGGAGGTGCCGCCGCCCGGGGAGTGGGTCTACGCCTGGGCCTGGCAGGACGAGGCGGCGGGCACCGTCCGGGCGCGGGGCTTCCCCGGGCGGGGGGACGGCATCGACGAGGACGAGGCGACCGGTGCGGCCGCCCTGTTGCTGACCGCGCGGCTCGGGCGGGCGCTGACCGTCACGCAGGGCCGCGGCTCGCTGCTGCTGACCGGGCCGCGCCCGGGCGGGCTGATCGAGGTCGGCGGCCGGGTGGTGCCGGGGCCGGCTCAGCGTCCGGGCGGCGTCGGCTCCGCGTAGGCGCGCGGGCGGGCGGCGGGCGCGACGGCCGCCACCCTGGCGACGGCGGACACCGGGGCGAGGGCGGACACCGGCGGGACGCCCGGCACGGCCGCCCGGGGGGCCCGCGGCCGCCGCTCCCGCAGCAGGTGCCGCAGGCCGGGGACCAGGGCCAGGTGGGCGCCGCCCACGCCGATCACGGCGAACAGTATGTGGTCCACGTTGAGGACGTGCCCGGGCGTCCAGGAGGAGAGGAACTCCAGCCCGGTCGCCAGCAGCGCGGACACGCCGGTGGTGCGCAGGAAGGACGGCAGCCAGGGGGCCCGGAGGCGGCCGCCGGCCAGCGGCAGGAGGACGCCGAGCGGGGCCAGCAGCAGGAACTCGCCGAACACCTGCCAGGCGCTGGAGGAGCGGAGCGAGGCGAACGGGGTCAGGTTGGCGTCGTACACCCAGGCCACCGGCAGCGGTCTCAGGACCAGCCAGAGCACCAGCGCCAGGTGGCAGGCCAGGCCCGCCAGTCCGGCAGACCGGAGGGATCGGTGCACGACCGCCGCCGGGCTGCTCTCGGTCCCCGCGCCGGAACGCTCGTCGCGTGTCCTGGTGCCATCTCGCTGCACGGGGGGAAGGACGTGAGCCGGTGGCGCGGCGGTTCCACGCCGGGCGTGAACATTCCAGGCCGCGCCCCCGGCGCTCCCCGCGCCGGCCCGGGCTACTTGCAGGGGGCGGCCGTCGGCACCGCGCCGAAGACGTTGTCCGGCGGCGGGCTGCCCGGTGTCACCGGGGTGGGCGAGGGGCTCGGGCTCGCGGTGCCCTTGACGGCGCCGCGGGCCGGGGTCACCAGCGGTGCGGGGCCGGGCGGGGTGACCAGGGCCGTCGGTATGTGCGGGGTGGTCGGGCAGGCCGTGCGGCTGGCCGGGGCGCCCGCGTCGACCGGTACGGCGGTCGGCCGGATGCCGCAGCCGGAGGCCAGCGCGAGCAGGAACAGCACGCCGGCGGCGCGGCGCAGGGTGGTGCGGGTGGGGGCGGTCACGTGGCGTCCTTGTCCTCGGCGGCGTCGCGCGCGGGGCCGCCCTCGGCCACGCCCGCGGACGGCGGAGGCGGCGGGGTCAGCGGCAGCGTCAGGGTGAACACCGCGCCGACCTCCCCGTTCGCCGCCGTGATCGTCCCCCCGTGTATCTGCGCGTTGGCCATCGCGATGGACAGGCCCAGACCGCTGCCTTCCGAGCGGGCCCGCCCCCGGTCCGCCTTGTAGAACCGGTCGAAGACGTGCGGCAGCACGTCCTCGGGGATGCCCGGGCCGCTGTCGGAGACCTCGATCACGACCGACTCCCCGGTCTGCCGGACCTTCACCCGCACCGGCGAGCCGCCGTGCTTGAGCGCGTTGCCGATCAGGTTGGCGAAGACCACGTCGAGCCGGCGCGGGTCGACCACGGCGAGGACCCCGCGCGGGGCGTCCAGTTCGACGGCGTCGTACCAGGCCCGGCCGTCGATGCAGGACATGATCAGGTCGGCGACGTCCACCTCGTCGGCGACCAGCTTGGCGGTGCCCGCGTCGAAGCGGGTCACCTCCATCAGGTTCTCGACCAGGTCGGACAGCCGCCGGGTCTCGCTGACCACCAGCCGGACGGCCGGCTCGATCATCGGGTCCAGCGACTCGGCCTCGTCCTCCAGGATGTCGGTGACCGCCGTCATCGCGGTCAGCGGGGTGCGCAGCTCGTGCGACATGTCGGCGACGAACCGCCGGCTCTGCGCCTCGCGCGCGCTCAGCTCCTCGACCTGCTCGTGCAGCTGCTCGGCGGTGCGGTTGAAGGTCCGCGCCAGGTCGGCGAGTTCGTCCGAGCCGTCGACTTCGAGCCGGGTGTCCAGGTGGCCCTCGCCGAGCCGCCGGGCGGCGTCGCCGAGCCGCTTGACCGGCCGCAGCACGGTGGCCGAGGCGGCCTGGGCGAGCAGCGCCGAACCGATCAGCGCGAGCAGGGTGGCGATGGCCAGCGACCAGCCCAGGGTGTTGAGGTCGGCCCGCTCGTTCTCCAGCGACTTGAACATGTACGCCGTCGGGCCGCCCGGCACCACCTTGGTGCCGCCGATCACGAACGGCCGGCCGCCCAGGTTCTGCCGCTGCCAGTACAGGTGGTACGGGTACGGGTTGCTCTCGGAGACCTCGCGCGGCTTGGCGACCGTGGACTGCAGCGCGGCCGGTACGTCGGCGAGCGTGAAGCGGGTCGGGTCGGAGGAGGCCGCGGCGCACTCCGGGTGCGCCGGGTCGACCACCACCACGTCGTAACTCAGGCCGGAGCTGGCGACGTTGGAGGCCAGTGCGGCCAGCTCCGGGCAGGCGGCGTTCAGCGGCAGCTCGGAGACGTTGCGGCTGAGCGAGACCCGGAAGTCGTTCAGCGCGGTGTCCTGGGCGCGCTTGAGCACCGCGTCGCGGTTCAGCCAGTACGCGATGCCGGAGGCCGAGACGGCGGCGAGCAGCGCAACCGCCGCGAACACCGCGATCAGCCGGACCCGCAGGGAGCGCAGCCGGCGCCACCGGGCCGCCGGGAAGCGCCGGGCAGTCGTCTGATGGTCAGTCACAGGAGCCTGTCGTGATGCGGGCGGTCAGGAGTCGGACGGGTCGGGCCGGACGGGTCGGGCCGGGTCGGTCGGCGCCGGTCAGGCCGGCGGGTCCAGCCGGTAGCCGACCCCGCGCACGGTGCGGATCAGGGTCGGCGCGGACGGCACGTCCTCGACCTTGGCCCGGAGCCGCTGCACGCAGGCGTCCACCAGGCGGGAGTCGCCCAGGTAGTCGTGCTCCCAGACCAGCCGCAGCAGCTGCTGGCGGGAGAGCGCCTGCCCGGGGCGCCGGCTGAGCTCCAGCAGCAGCCGCAGCTCGGTCGGGGTGAGCTGGAGGTCCTGCCCGTCCTTGGTGACGGTCATCGCGGCCCGGTCGATCACCACGCTGCCGTACGCGGAGGAGTCGGAGCTCTCCCGCTCGCCGCGGCGCAGCACCGCCCGGATCCTGGCGTCCAGCACGCGCGGCTGCACCGGCTTCACCACGTAGTCGTCCGCGCCGGACTCCAGGCCGACCACCACGTCGATGTCGTCCGAGCGGGCGGTCAGCAGGATGATCGGCAGCTGGTCGGTGCGGCGGATCCGGCGGCAGACCTCGAAGCCGTCGATTCCGGGCAGCATCACGTCCAGGACGATCAGGTCGGGCCGCTGCTCCTTGAAGAGCCTCAGGCCGTCCTCGCCGGAGGCGGCGGTGGCCACGCGGTGGCCCTGGCGGGTGAGAGCGAGTTCGAGGCCGGTCCGGATGGCGTCGTCGTCCTCGATCAATAGGAGGAAAGGCACGGCCCCATTTTGGCCCACCCGCAGCCCCGAATCACCCCCCGGGCCGATCACGTCCCGCACGGGAACCGGAAGCACCGCCACCGGCGTCCGGTTCGGAGGGAGGCGGACCGGGACGAAAGGCCCCCGCCTGTGACACCCCTGTGACAGTCGGCGGACAGCGCCATCACAACCGGCGGGCAGGATTTTCCATGTCGCCGCAGGACAGCGGGCCGAAGAGGCCGGCTGGAGGGCGGCTACCGGAACCGCTCGTACCGACCCAGGGGGCGCACGATGAACGCCACGCTTCAGACCCGGACCAACCCGGCTGTCCGCACCGCGCGTTCGTCAGCCACCGCCCACCGGACCCGCTACGAGGTCAGGACCGACGAGAACTCCGGTGCCGTGACCGTACGGGGGTGCGCGCACAGCACCGGTGGAAACCCTGCCGCTCACCGGGTGAGCGGAGGCGGCAGGACGGGGGAGCTGTACGGGATCGGCCGGCTGGGGAGTTCGGCCGACTCCGCCAACACCCTCACGCTGCGGGGGATCCTCCCCGTGCGCGGTGAGGGCAAGGACACCCCGGGGGGGAACCGGGGGACCGGGGGGAACGGTCTGCGCGCGGTCGGTTCGGGGGAACCGTCCGGGCGCGAGGCCGCCGGTGCGACGCTGCTGCGGCTGAACCCCGCGGCGGCCCGCACCACCGAGGCCGGACAGGGAGGCGCGCAGGGGGAGCACTCGGCCGCCGCGGAGGACCACATCACGGAGTTCACCGCGTACGTGCGCGAGCGCCGTGCCTCCCTGTACGCCACGGCCTACCACCTCACCGGTGACCGCTACGAGGCCGAGGACCTGCTGCAGAGCGCGCTCTTCAGCACCTACCGGGCCTGGGGCCGGATCACCGACAAGGCCGCGGTCGGGGGCTACCTCCGCCGCACCATGACCAACCTGCACATCTCCGCCTGGCGGCGCCGCAAGGTCAACGAGTACCCGACCGAGGAGCTGCCGGAGACGGCCGGCGACACCGACGCGATGGGCGGCACCGAGCTGCGCACCGTGCTCTGGCAGGCGCTGGCGAAGCTGCCGGAGAACCAGCGGACCATGCTGGTGCTGCGGTACTACGAGGGCAAGACCGACCCGGAGATCGCCGACGTGCTGGGGATCAGCGTCGGCACGGTCAAGAGCAGCATCTGGCGCGCCCTGCGCCGGCTGCGCGACGACGAGCACCTGAACAAGTCGGGCGACACCGTCCGGGCGTTCGGCGAGCTGGTCGCGTAACGCGGCCGGACGGCGCGCGGGCGAGGACTCCCGTCGGGGGACGGGAAGCGGACGGTCACGGTCCGGGGGCAGCGGCTCGGGGGAGCATGCCCGTGGGGGAGCCGAGGATCGTTCGGGAAGGCGACGGGCCCGGTGCGGGGGAGACGCACCGGGCCCGTCGTCGTGCCGTGCCGGAGCCGTGCCGGAGCCGCGGCGGCTCGGGCCGACGGGGGATCAGGCCGCGGAGAGCTCCGTCGAGCGGGACGCGGCGCGGATCCGCCGCTCGGCCTCCGGGCCGGCGCACGCGTACGAGCCGAGCTCGACCTGCCGCCCGACGATGGACCGCTCGGCCCGCATCAGCCGCAGGCCCCGGCGCAGCAGCACCGGCAGCGACTTGCGGCCCTCCCGGACGTCCCGGCGCAGCCGGCGCCAGGCCGTGGTGAGCGCGCCGTTGCGCAGGCACAGGGCGTCGCCGAGCAGGCCCTCCGCGGCGCACTCGGCGGTGATCTCGGCGGCGAAGATGCCCTCCGCGATGAACGCGTCGGCGCCGTCCAGCTCCAGGGTGCGGGTGCCGATCCGGCCGTTGTCCGGGATGGAGTACACCGGGACGTCCGCGCGGCCGCACTCGTGCAGGGCGCGGATGGCGGCGACGGCCTGGTCGCGGTGCCAGGCCAGCGGGGTGTCCCAGTCGACGGCGCCGTCCGGCAGCCGCGGCAGCGTGGGGTCGTCCCCGTCCTTGTAGAAGTCGTCGAGCTGGAGCACCGGCAGGCCGCTGCGCTCGGCGAGCGAGGACTTCCCCGACCCGGAGGGCCCGGAGAGCAGGATCACCCGGGCGCGCGCGGCCGGTGCGGGGTTCATGGGGGAGTCACTCACGGGACACCAGTCTGACGCATCCGGGCCCGATGCCGAAACCGTTCGGCACGACTTCGGCGGTGACTCAGGCCACCTGCCGCGAGCGGGGGTCGGCGAGGGCGACGTGGACCATCGGGAGGTAGCGGCTGTCCACCTGGAGGTGGACCGGCTGCTCGGCGCCGGGCGGCAGGTAGGCGGTGGCGGCCCAGTCCTGGCTGTGCCAGGTGTCGGGCTCGGGCTCGTGGAAGGTGCCCCCGGCGGGCAGGTCGAGCCGGTCGGTGCCGCGGGCGCGGAAGGCCGCGGCCCGGGCGCCCGGCGTGATGTGCAGGCTGCCGTTGACGTACTCCGGCCGCGGCCCGGACCGGGCGGAGCAGGGAATCCGCACCGGACGGCCGGCGGCCAGCCTGCGCCGGGTGCGGGCCACGTGCCACCTGCGGTGGAAGCCGTCCGCGAACAGTGTGATCAGCTCGCCGATGAACTCGCCCATGCGTCCCCCTCGATCGTCCCCGTCTCCGTCTCCGGCGATTCTGGCCCGGCCGGGCGGGCCCGCGGGATCGTCGAAAGTCGGCGGCGGGGGTGACGAAAGTCGACGGAACGCGGTCGGGGCGGAACGCACCGGAACGCCGACGGACCCGCGCCAGGGGGGGGAGAGGCGCGGGTCCGTCCAATGACCGTCCGGGCCCTGGGGGGGAGAGGGCACTGGGGACGGCCAGCTTGTGGAGTTGTGACTGCCGTTCCGCCGGGCGGAACGGGTGGAGCGGTGGAGCTTCGGCGGGTCAGATACCCATCGGGTGCCAGACCGTCTTCGTCTCCAGGAACGAGAGTAGCCGGTCCGTACCGGGCGCATTCGTCCAGTCCTGGGCGAACGGGTCCAGCTCCGGACGGACCACCCTCTTCAGGGTATCCGCGGCGGCCGCTTCCAGCGCCTGCGCCGCGCCGGGGCCGTCGGCGGCGATGGCACCGGTGAGGTCCACCGCGTTGACGTCCTGGTGCGAGGCCAGGGTGGGGGCGATGTCCGCGGTCCGGCCCGAGAGGATGTTGACCACGCCGCCCGGGACGTCCGAGGTGGCGAGCACCTCGCCCAGCGACAGCGCGGGCAGCGGGGCGTCCGCGGCGGCCGCGACCACGACCGTGTTGCCGGTGGCGATCGCCGGGGCGATCACCGAGACCAGGCCGAGCAGCGAGTGCCCGTACCCGGCCTGCGGGGCGACGATCCCGACCACGCCGGTCGGCTCCGGGGTCGACAGGTTGAAGTACGGACCGGCGACCGGGTTGGCGCCGCCCGCGATCTGGGCGACCTTGTCCGTCCAGCCCGCGTACCAGACCCAGCGGTCGATCGCGGCGTCCACCAGCGCGGCGGCCTTCTTCGGGCCGACGCCCTCGGAGAGCGCCACCTCGGCGGCGAACTGCTCGCGCCGGCCCTGCAGCATCTCGGCCACCCGGTACAGCACCTGGCCGCGGTTGTACGCGGTGGTGCCGGCCCAGCCCTTGACCGCGGCGCGGGCGGCCACGACGGCGTCCCGGGCGTCCTTGCGGGTGCCCAGCGGGGCGTTGGCGAGCCACTCGCCCTTTGAGTCGGTCACCTCGTACACCCGCCCGCTCTCGGAGCGCGGGAACTTCCCGCCGACGTACAGCTTGTAGGTCTTGAGGACGTCAAGACGCGCGAAGGTCGTGTCAGACATCGAGGTAGGCCTCCAGACCGTGGCGGCCACCCTCGCGGCCGTAACCCGACTCCTTGTAGCCGCCGAACGGCGAGGTCGGGTCGAACTTGTTGAAGGTGTTGGCCCAGACCACGCCGGCCTTGAGCCGGTTGGCCGTCCAGAGGATGCGCGAGCCCTTCTCCGTCCAGATGCCGGCGGAGAGGCCGAACGGGGTGTTGTTGGCCTTCTGGACCGCCTCGTCGGGGGTGCGGAAGGTCAGCACCGACAGCACCGGGCCGAAGATCTCCTCCTGGGCGATCCGGTGGGCCTGGCTGACGCCGGTGAAGATGGTCGGCTTGAACCAGAAGCCGGTGCCCGGGAGCTCGCACTCGGGGGACCAGCGGTCCGCGCCCTCGGCCTCGCCTGCGTCGGTCAGCTCGGTGATCCGGGCCAGCTGGGCGGCCGAGTTGATGGCGCCGATGTCGGTGTTCTTGTCCAGCGGGTCGCCGACCCGCAGGGTGGACATCCGGCGCTTCAGGGCGTCCAGCAGCTCGTCCTGGACCGACTCCTGCACCAGCAGGCGCGAGCCCGCGCAGCAGACGTGGCCCTGGTTGAAGAAGATGCCGTTGACGATGCCCTCGACCGCTTGGTCGATCGGCGCGTCGTCGAAGACGATGTTCGCGGCCTTGCCGCCCAGCTCCAGCGACAGCTTCTTGCGGCTGCCGGCCAGCTGCTTGGCGATCGCCCGGCCGACCGGGGTGGAGCCGGTGAAGGCCACCTTGTTGACGTCCGGGTGCGCGGTCAGCGCGGCGCCGGTGCGGCCGTCGCCGGTGACGATGTTGACGACGCCCTTCGGCAGACCGGCCTGGCGGCAGATCTCGGCGAAGCGCAGCGCGGTCAGCGGGGTGGTCTCGGCCGGCTTCAGGACGACCGTGTTGCCGGTCGCCAGCGCGGGCGCGATCTTCCAGGCCAGCATCATCAGCGGGAAGTTCCACGGGATGACCTGGCCGGCCACGCCCAGCGGGCGCGGGTTGGCGCCGAAGCCCGCGTAGTCCAGCTTGTCCGCCCAGCCCGCGTAGTAGAAGAACCACGCGGCGACGGTCGGGATGTCGAAGTCGCGGGTCTCGCGGATCGGCTTGCCGTTGTCGATAGACTCCAGCACGGCCAGCTCGCGGCCGCGCTCCTGGATGATCCGGGCGATCCGGAACAGGTACTTGGCGCGCTCGCTGCCCGGCAGCGTCGACCAGTCGGCGAAGGCCTTGCGGGCGGCGGCGACGGCGCGGTCGACGTCCTCGTCCGTGCCCTGGGCGAACTCGGCGAGCACCTGCTCGGTGGCCGGGTTGACCGTCTTCAGCGCCTCGCTGCCGGAGGAGTCGACGAACTCGCCGCCGATGAAGTGGCCGTACGAGGACGCGATGTCGCCCGCGGCGGCGGGGGACTCGGGGGCGGGGGCGTACGTGAAGAGGCCTCCGGCGGGCTTGGCCGCGGGCTCCTCGATGTTCTTCTTCTTGGCCATGGTGATCAGTCCACCGTCACGTAGTCGGGGCCGGAGTAGCGGCCGGTGGCCAGCTTCTGGCGCTGCATCAGCAGGTCGTTGAGCAGGCTGGACGCGCCGAAGCGGAACCAGTGCGGGGAGAGCCAGTCGTCGCCCAGGGTCTCGTTGACCATCACCAGGTACTTCATGGCGTCCTTGGTGGTCTTGATGCCACCGGCGGGCTTCACGCCGATCTGGACGCCGGTCGCCGCGCGGAAGTCGCGGACCGCCTCCAGCATCAGCAGGGTGACCGGCGGGGTCGCGTTGACGGCGACCTTGCCGGTCGAGGTCTTGATGAAGTCGGCGCCGGCCAGCATCGCCAGCCAGGAGACCCGGCGGACGTTGTCGTAGGTCTGCAGCTCGCCGGTCTCGAAGATCACCTTGAGGTGGGCGTAGCTGCCGTCGGGGCGCTTGCACGCCTCCTTGACGGCGACGATCTCGTTGTAGACGTCGAAGTAGCGGCCGGACAGGAAGGCACCGCGGTCGATCACCATGTCGATCTCGTCGGCGCCCGCGGCCACCGCGTCGGCGGTGTCGGCGAGCTTGACCGGGAGGGCCGCGCGGCCGGCCGGGAAGGCGGTGGCCACCGAGGCGACCTGGATGTCGGTGCCCTTCAGGGCGTCCTTGGCGGTGGCGACCATGTCCGGGTAGACGCAGATCGCGGCGACACGGGGGGTGGTCGGGTCGGTCGGGTCGGGGGTCCTGCCCTTGGCGCACAGTGCGCGCACCTTGCCGACCGTGTCCGCGCCTTCCAGCGTGGTCAGGTCGATCATCGAGATGGCCAGGTCGATGGCGTACGCCTTCGCCGTGGTCTTGATGGAGCGGGTACCGAGAGCGGCGGCACGCGCCTCCAGGCCGACCTGGTCGACGCCGGGCAGGCCGTGCAGAAAGCGGCGGAGCGAGGCCTCGGACGCCGCAACGTCCTGAAGGCCGCTGCCCGCAACGCCGGGGGCATTGGCTGCAACAGTGGACATAGTCACCAGACCAGCATATCTACGCGCGTAGTGGGCCGCCAGGGCACCCGCCTTTCGTGGCCGGACCGAGACCTCGGGGTGAGGGCCATGGGGCAGAATCGACGCCATGACCGATTCCGACGGCAAGCCCACCCCGGGCCCGGCCGCCCCTGGCGGGGACCCCGAGTACGCGGACCGCGTGTACCGCTCCGTCCCCGGCGTGATCTCCGGCGTGTTCCTGCTGGCCGTCGCCGCCTGGCTGATCGGCGACGCGGTGGTGACCGGCACCGGGAAGACCCCGTACGTCGCGCTCGCCGCGGCGCCGGTGTTCGCCTTCCCGGTGATCGCCTACACGCTGCGCCCGGTGGTGCGCGCCTCAGCCGACCGACTGGTGGTGCGCAACCCGTGGCGGACCGTCACCGCGCCGTGGGCCTCGGTGGACGCGCTGCGCGCCGGCTACTCGGTCGAACTCCTCGCCGGCGGCAAGAAGTACCAGGTCTGGGCGGTCCCGGTGTCGCTGCGCCAGCGCAAGCGCGCCAACCGGGCGCGGAGCCGGAGCAACGCCGAGCACGCCTCCCGCACCGGGCTGGGGATGGGCCTCGCGGCCCGGACCAACCCGGTCGTCCAGGGCTCCTCGGACCCCACCCGGGCCTGGTCCGACCAGGTGACCGAGGTGCTGACGAGGACGGCCGAGCGCAACGCCGGGCGCCCCGAGGCGGCCGGCCCGGTCGTGGTGCGCTGGTGCTGGTGGGTGATCGCCCCCGCGCTGGCCGGTCTGATCGCCCTGATCGCGGTCATCGCCGCCTGAGACCCGTGACGTGATCGGTGGCCCGCCGGACTCCCCGGCGGGCCACCGTCGTGTTCGGCGCGGGAAGCGGCGGGTCAGGGCCTTGGGGTGTGTCTGACAATTCGCGTCGGATCAGCGTGCGGCGTTGGGGTGCGTGCATCGCAAGGCGGAGGAGGGAGTCCATGCGGAGCATCGGCGACTGACGACAACGTGGCGAGGTGCGTGCCCCGGCGTCGCGCGCCCGGCGGGAATTGTCAGACACACCCCAGCTGGGCGGCCAGGAGGTCGATGGCCTTCTTCGCGTGGGCCAGGCCGGCTCCGGTCCGCTCGCGGTAGGCCTTGATCGCGTGGATCTGCTTGCCGCGCCGCACGTACTCGACCACCTCCGGCATCGTGCGGGGGTCGTGGGACGCCACGGCCGGGGGCAGGCCTTCGGGGCGGGGGTAGGGGATGCCGAAGTGGCTGATGACGGCGTCGAGCTTGGCCTCGATCGCCGCGAGGCGCTGCTCGGTGCTCACCTGGTCGGAGTAGTCCATGGGCCGAGCCTATGACAGCCGGTCGGCCCGGACACGGCACGAGCGCCCCCCAGGCGGGAGGCGCTCGTGCGACCGGCGGACGAAGCGTCAGCCGTCGATGCCGGCGGCCGCGGCGAGGTCCCGCTTGACGGTCGCCAGGAGCTCGGCGGCGCGGTCGCGGGTGGCGGCCAGGTCGGCGGCCGAGGCGACCGGCAGGACGACCTCCAGGTAGCACTTGAGCTTGGGCTCGGTGCCGGAGGGGCGGACCACGATGCGGGCCGAGCGGACGGCCTCGCCGGCCAGGTAGTAGCGCAGGCCGTCGGTGGGCGGCAGCTCGGCGGAGCCGGCCGCGAGGTCGTCGGCGCGGGTGACGGTCAGGCCGGCCAGGACGGTCGGGGGCTGCTCGCGCAGGCGGCGCATGGCGTCGGCGATCAGCGAGAGGTCCTGCACCCGGACGGAGAGCTGGTCGGTGGCGTGCAGGCCGTGCTCCAGCGCCAGGTCGTCCAGCAGGTCGGAGAGGGTGCGGCCGGACTTCTTGAGGGTGGCGGCGAGCTCGGCGACCAGCAGGGCGGCGGTGATGCCGTCCTTGTCCCGGACGCCCTCCGGGTCGACGCAGTAGCCGAGCGCCTCCTCGTAGCCGTAGCGCAGGCCCTCGGCGCGGGAGATCCACTTGAAGCCGGTCAGCGTCTCGGCGTAGCCCAGGCCCGCCGCCTCGGCGATCCGGCCGAGCAGGGTGGCGGAGACGATGGTGGTGGCGAAGGTGCCCTCGGCCTTCTTCGCGACCAGGGCCGAGCCGAGCAGCGCACCGACCTCGTCACCGCGCAGCATCCGCCAGCCGGAGGTGCCGTTGCCGCTGCCGGCCGCGTTGCCGTTGGTGGGGACGGCCACCGCGCAGCGGTCGGCGTCCGGGTCGTTGGCGATCACGATGTCCGGGCCGACCGAGGCGGCGGTGCGGAAGGCGAGGTCCATCGCCCCCGGCTCCTCCGGGTTGGGGAAGGCCACGGTCGGGAAGTCCGGGTCGGGCTCGGCCTGCTCGGCGACCACGGTCGGCGCGGGGAAGCCGGCCCGGCGGAAGGCGGCGACCAGGGTGTCGCGGCCGACGCCGTGCATCGGGGTGTAGACGACGTCGAGCTCGCGCGGGCTGTGCGGGTCCACGATGGACACGGCGCGGGCGAGGTAGGCCTCGACCACGTCCTCGCCGAGCACCTCCCAGCCGTCCTCGGCGCGCGGGACCTCGTCCAGCGAGCCGATCGCGTCGATCTCGGCGGCGATCCCGGCGTCGGCCGGCGGGACGATCTGCGAGCCGTCGCCCAGGTAGACCTTGTAGCCGTTGTCCTGCGGCGGGTTGTGGCTGGCGGTGACGGTGACGCCGGCGGCCGCGCCCAGGTGGCGCACGGCGAAGGCGAGCACCGGGGTGGGCAGCGGGCGCGGCAGCAGCGCGGCGCGCAGGCCGGCGCCGACCACCACGGCGGCGGTGTCGCGGGCGAAGTCGTACGACTTGTGGCGGGCGTCGTACCCGATGACGACCAGGTCGCCCAGGCCCTGCTGCTTGACGTACGCGACCAGGCCGGCGGCGGCCCGGATCACCACGGAGCGGTTCATCCGCATCGGGCCGGCGCCGATCTCGCCGCGCAGGCCGGCGGTGCCGAACTGGAGCCGGTCGGCGAAGCGCTCGGCCAGCTCGGACCAGGCGATCTTGCTGTCCGACTCGGCCTGCGGGCCCTCGGCCCGGGCCAGCAGGGCGGTGAGCTCCTCACGGGTCTGCGGGTCGGGGTCCTCGGCCAGCCAGGTCCGGGCCCGGGCGAGGAGGTCGGTGGTGGGTGCCTGCGTCATGCCAGCTCCATCGGGAGTGCGTCGGTGTGTCGGCCGGAGGGTTCGCTGAGACCGGGGGTTCGCCGGAACCGGGGTCCGCCGGGACGGGGGTTCCGCCGGGAAGGGGTCGGGCACGCGGACGGGGCCCACGGGACGGTGTGATCAGCGGATCACGCCGCCCCGTGGGCCCCGTCACTCATGCATTCTGCGCCTGGTGGGCGTCAGATCCGCTCAAGGACCTTCGCCAGCAGCTCGCCCATGCGCTCGGCGGAGGCCTTGCCGGCCTCCAGCACCTCTTCGTGGTTGAGCGGCTCGCCGGTCATGCCGGCGGCCAGGTTGGTGACCAGCGAGATGCCGAGCACCTCGGAGCCGGCCTCGCGGGCGGCGATGGCCTCCAGCGTGGTGGACATGCCGACCAGCTCGCCGCCGATCACCCGGGCCATGTTGACCTCGGCCGGGGTCTCGTAGTGCGGGCCGCGGAACTGCACGTAGACGGCCTCGTCCAGGGACGGGTCGACCTCGTGGCAGAGCGCGCGCAGCCGCTTGGAGTACAGGTCGGTGAGGTCGACGAAGTTCGCGCCGACGATCGGGGAGTCCGCCGTCAGGTTGATGTGGTCGCTGATCAGCACCGGCTGGCCGGGGGTCCAGCCCTGGCGCAGACCGCCACAGCCGTTGGTCAGCACGATGATGCCGCAGCCGGCCGCGGCGGCGGTGCGCACGCCGTGGACGACGGTGGCCACGCCGTGGCCCTCGTAGTAGTGGTTCCGGCCGAGGAAGATCAGGGCGCGCTTGTCGCCGATCTTCACCGAGCGGATCTTGCCGGCGTGGCCGGCGACGGCGGGGGCGGGGAAGCCCGGGAGGTCGGTGACCGGGAACTCGGCCACGGTCTCGCCCAGGGCGTCGGCGGCCGGCACCCAGCCGGAGCCCATCACCAGGGCGACGTCGTGCCGCTCGGCACCGGTCAGCTCGCGCAGGCGCTCGGCGGCGGCCTGGGCGGCGGCGTAGGGGTCGGCGGAGACGACCGACTGAGGAGAAGCGTTCACGGGTCCGAGGATAGACGGGAATCGACTACGCGCGTAGAAAATCCAGCGCGGCGTGCCGGATCGTTACCCGGTTGACCCGAAAGCACAGCTCGGTGGCGCTTTCCGGGTGACCCGCCTTGTCGATTTCCACACACCCGGGGTTCTACACCCCCGGCGTTCCACGCCCCCGGGGTTCCACACCCCCGGGACGCGCACGGACCACGGACGGCTCAGAGCCGCTTCGCGCTGCGCAGCCCCTTCGCGTACATGCCGTTGTCGTCCAGCCGCGCCGTGCCGCCCTTGTCGCCGAAGGTCGGGCCGTCCGCCTCCTCCCGGCTGGAGATGTACCGGGGGTGGCCGTCGGTGTCCAGGCCCAGGAAGATGCCGGTGTGGTCGAGCCGGGCGCCGGTGCGGGCGTCGATCTCGAAGAACACCAGGTCGCCGGGTTGCAGCGGGTCGATCGAGGCCGGGCGCAGGGTGGTGTCGGAGCCGGCGGCGGTGGTCAGCGGGATCACTGGGACGCCGGGGCCGAGCCGGGCCAGGCCGTTGGCGGTGCGCGGCAGACCGGGGCCGGCCGCGTCCTTGGAGAGCAGCGGGTAGCCGGAGCGGTAGCCGTACACCATCCGGACGAAGCCCGAGCAGTCGAAGGCGCCGTAGCGGGCCTTGTCGGGCTGCCGGGTCACCTTGTCGGCGAAGGTGTACGGAACGCCGAGGTAGTCGAAGAAGTCGGTCTGCTCCAGCCGCAGGTCGTTGCCGGCCGAACCGTTGGGGTTGAGCGGGCCGAAGGAGGCGTCGCCCTTGAAGCGCACGCCCTTGGCGTCCTTCTCGGCGGGCGCGCCGGCCACGTACTGGCCGGCCGCCGCCAGGACGTCGTCGGCGGTGGAGCCCAGCGACTGCTGGAACCAGGTGCGGAACCAGCCCTCCTGCTCGGCGCCCGGCTTCCAGGGCTGCGGCATCAGCCGGACCCAGCTGTCGGTCACCACGGTGGCGGTGGTGGTGCCCGGCTCGGCGAAGGTGCGGCTGGGGCCGGCCAGGACGGCGGTGCGGGCGTTGTCGGTCAGCGTGGCGACCACGCCGCCGCGGGCGTCCCGGACCACCGTGCGGTCCGGCCCGGCCAGCCGCTCGTAGCGGTACCGGGCGGGCGCGGCGGCGGCCGCGGCCGTGGCCGAGTCGGGCGCGGCGGCAGCGGTGATCAGCGGCGCCGAACTGCCGGCCGCGGGCTGCCGGTCGCGGTCCCGCAGCTGCACGGTGAGGTAGCCGCTGGCGGCCAGCAGGGTCACGGCGAGGCCGCCGCTGAGCAGGGACTTGCGGGTCACTGGCATGGGGGTTCCCGTCGGGATCAGGTGCCGGGCAGGGCGCCGAGCAGGACGCCGGCGGTGAGGACGACGTAGTTGGCGAGCGTCACCGTGCTGGTGGCCATCAGGGTGGCCGCCCGGGGCTGGCGGACCAGCTGGTAGGCGATCAGGCCGGGGACGATGAAGCCGAGCGTCTGGTTGGCGTACAGGGTGGGCAGCTCGCGCTGCAGGACCAGCATCACGGTGGCCTGCAGCAGCACCCCGATCAGCACCACGGCGGCGAACAGCCGCTTGCCGTACAGGATCACCAGCTTCTGGACCACCCGGATGGCGAGGTAGGTCAGCACCGTCACGCCGATCACGATGGCCACCCGCTGGAGCGACTCGACCAGGGTGAGGGCCAGCCAGCCGGGGGTGATCATGCCGCCGGGGGAGAGGTTGGTGGTCAGGTAGCAGACCAGCGAGAAGACCAGGCCGAGCGCGATGCCGATGGCGGCGATCTCGGGGGTGAGCTCGGTGGGGATCACGGCTGGTCTCCGTAGGGGGCGGCGGTGCGGTGGTGGGGGTCGTACCAGGACTCGGGGAGTGGCTCGGGGCGGTACACCGGCTCGGGGCGGTACACGGGCTCGGCGTACGGGGCCTGCGCGGCGTACGGTGTCGGCTCCGCGTACCGGACCGGCTCGGGGTACGGCACCGCCTCGGCGTAGTACCCGGGCCAGGGGTGGTCCTCCGGCTCCGGGTAGAGCGGCTCGGGCTCGTGGTACGCGTACTCGGGCGTCTCCGGCGCGTCCGCGGCCTCGTCGGGTTCGAGCCGGGCGAGCTCCTCCAGGAACAGCTCGCCCTGGCCGTGGATGTTGCCGACGGCCACCAGTGAGGAGTCCGGGCCGAGTTCGGCCAGCAGCTCGGCGGTGAGCCGTGCCGGGTCGCGCTTGTCGCCGCCGAGGTCGACCACCCGGCCCGGCCAGCCGGCCGGGATGCCGTCGCGGGCGCTCTTGGTGGGGTGGCCGATCAGGAAGACCGTGTCGGGGTCGAGGTCCGGGACGATCTGGCCCATCTGGCCGTTGCGCTCGACCCGGTCCGGGCGGCAGTTGACCACCACGCTGAGCGGGCGGTGGATCGCGCCGAGGTCCTCCAGCTGGCGGACGTTCATCAGCGTGGACTCGGGGTCGTTGGCGGCGAAGACGTTGGCGAAGCGCAGCCGCTTGCCGTCCTCGGTGCGGTAGCGCTCGACCGAGAGCACGCCCGGGTCCGGCGGGGCCGCCCACATGCCCCGCAGCGCGGTCTCCCGCTCCACGCCGAGGAGTTCGGCGACGGCGAGGGCGATCGCGACGTTCTCCTTGAAGGTGAACCAGCTGAACCCGCGCAGTTCCTCGTCGGTGACCGTCTCCGGGTCCACCACGATCAGCCGGCAGTCCCGCTTGGCCGCCTCCGCGCGCAGGATGTGGGCGCGCTCCCGCTCGGCGGTGACGCACACCCCGCCGACCGGCATCGAACGGGACAGCGAGCGGGCGACGTCGTCCAGGGTCGGGCCCATCTCGGCCAGGTGGTCCTCGCGGACGTTGCACAGCACGCCGACGGTGGAGCGGATCAGCTTGGTCTGGTTGACCTCCTGGAGCGCCGGCATGACGGCCATGCACTCGATCACCAGGGCGTCCGGCCGGTAGGTGGCGGCGCGGCGGACGATGCCGATCTGCTCCACCACGTTGGCGATGCCGAACTTGCGGTAGACCGGCTCCTCGGTGGCGTCGGGGTGGATGAACCGGGCCGCGGTGCCGGTGGTCTTGGCGACCGTCACCAGCCCGCCGCCGCGCAGCGCGCCCGCGCACAGCCGGGTGATCGAGCTCTTGCCGCGGATGCCGTTGACCAGGACCCGGGTCGGGATCTGCTCCAGCGCGGTGAAGTGCCGGCGCTGCTCGACGATGCCGGCCACCAGCAGCACGGTGCAGCACACCAGCAGCACGACGTAGAGGAAGAGCACGGGAAGTCCTTCGGGCGGGGCTCAGCGGGTGGCGGCGGCGGAATCAGTGGCGGAGGTGGAGGCGGCGGCGGTGGGGGTGCGGCGCACGGCGCGCTCGGCGAGGTCGGCGCGCACCAGCTCCTGGCGGATCAGCTCCAGGCTGCGGGCGACGGCGCCGACCTCGTCGTGGTGGACGGGGTAGAGCACGGTGCGGCGGTCCCCGGCGGCCAGCGCCTCGGCGCTCGCGGCGAGGCGGCGCAGCGGCAGGCCGACGGCGATGTACAGCCAGCCGAGGCAGAGCGCGGCGGCGGCCAGGCCGAGCATGCCGGCCAGGACCGCGCGCCGGTCGGCCCGGTTCTGGTCGAGGTGCAGCCAGGCCACCGGGTGGTCGGTGACCACGGACCAGCCGAGCTTGGCGACGCTGCCGTTGCCGCCGAGCGGGGCGGCGGCGAGCAGGGCCGGGTCGCCGCCGTCGCGGAGCACGTCGGCGGCGGCGGACTTCTTGGCGTCGGTGAGGATCTTCCGGGCCCGGCCGTCCGGCAGGTCGCCGAAGGAGCTGTAGCCCTCGTTGGCGGCGAGCACCCGCTGCCGGTCGTCGACCAGCCAGACCCGGCCGAGGCCCGGCCGGACCAGCAGGCCGCCGAGGAAGTCGGTCTTGAACTCGCCCACCAGGACCGGCCCCTTGGCCTCCTGGGCGCCCTCCGCCTCGGCGTCGGGCGGGGCGGCGGTCAGGGCCGCGCGGGCGGCGATCCGGGGCTCCTTGCCGGAGCTGTTGAGCAGCAGCACGCCGCTCGGGCCGAGGGCCTCCGGGCCGGTGCGGTGCGGGGAGTCGCCGGCGTGGGCGAGCACCGCGCCGTCGGCGCCGAGGACGTAGAGCGAGCGGTAGCGGTCGTGCTCGGCGAGGGTGTCGCGCAGCAGGTTCTCGGCCTTGCCGACGGAGGCGTCGGTGAGCGAGGGGGCGAGTGAACGCAGGTCCGCGTAGCCCTCGTTGAGCGCCTGGCGGACCCGGTCGGCGGCGGTGTCGGTGCGGTCGCGCTGGCCGGCCACGACCTGGCCGGGCACCCGTACGGTCGGGTCGTTGCCGCCGAGGAACAGCAGCGGGCCGGACCAGCCGAGCACCAGGACGGCGCAGAGCGCGAGCGGCAGCGCGGTGCCGGGGCGGCGCCGGCGGGCGGGGGCCGCGGCCGGCGGACGGGCCGGGTCGAGGAGCTGGCGGCGCAGCTCCTCCAGGGCGCGGGCGATCCGGGCGGGCTCGCCGCGCTTCGGGCCCCGCACCCGGTCCGTCAAACGGTCGCCGCGGGTGAGTCGGCGGGACTCCAGGAAGAGGGCCAGCAGCGGGCGTTGCAGGCCGCGGTTCAGGTACCAGGCGAGCAGCAGGGCCAGCGCGAGCAGGGCACCGGCGGCGGCCAGGCCGAGCATCGGGTGGCGCAGGTTGCCGGGCTTGCCGTCGACGGTGCTGGTGGAGACCACGGTCAGGCCGAGCGGGGCGGCCTGGTCGTGCCCGCCGGGGGCGGCGACGGCGGCCCAGCCGGCGACCCGGCGCAGGCCCTTGTCGTCCGGGGTGCCGGCCAGGCTGCCGGAGGCCGTCTCGCCGGGCGCCGGGCGCTGCCGGGCGGCGCGCTCGCGGGCGGTGGTGACCACCGTGCGGTCGCCCTCGGCGGTGAGCTCGGCGCCGGTGGTGTCCAGGACGGCGCCGGCGGCGTCGAGGACCTGGATGGTCTGTTCCTTGCGGGTGGCGATGCCGGGCAGCCGCAGGTTGTCGGAGGCGACCAGCAGGGCGTGGCCGTCGGCCTTGGTGGCGACCAGCGCGAAGGTGAGCAGCCGGGTGCCGGCGGCGGAGGGCACCAGGACGGGGGCGGGCGCGGTGTCGGTGACCTTGGTGAGGTCCAGGCCGGCCAGCGGGACGGTCTCGCCGCGGGCGGCCAGCAGCCGGCCGGTGTCGGGACGGACGACCACCGTGCCGCGCCACTTGCGGTACGCCTGGCCGAGCGCGGTGAGGACGGCGGCGGGCTCGGCGGGCGCGTTCTCGTAGCGGGCGGCGGCCCGGCGCAGGTCGGTGGCGCTCTCGTGCAGTCCGGCGCGCAGCGAGGCGGCGGTGTCCTCGGCGGCGTACTGGTGGGACTCGCGGACGGCCTGCGGGGTGTCGTCGACGCGCAGTCCGCCGACGGCCAGGGCGGTGATCGCGGCGACCGCGAGCAGCAGGACCAGCAGCAGCGCGATGGGCGGGCGGATGCCTCCGAGCAGCGGCATGTCGGCCCGACGGCGGTAGCGGTGCTGCCGCGGCGGGGTCGGTGCCGTGCTCACGAGGGGCCTCGTTCTCCTCCGGGCTCACCGTGCCGGCTTCGGGAGGGCGACGCGGCCGTCCCGGTCAAGCGATGATCAAGAAAGGGTCAAGCCGGACCAGCGTACGAAGAGGTTTCGAAAAAGTTGTCACATATCGGTTGCGATCAGGTGCCGCTTTGGTGTCGATTCGCCCCTCCTCGGCATGGATCATGGCGCCACCGGCAAGCACGGTAGGTTCGACCGCCATGGAGACTCGGGGTTCGCGACGCTCGCCACTGCTGCCGGTGGCGGTGCTGCTGGTGCTGGCGGCGCTCGCGGGGGCGCTGACCCTCGCCGCGCGCGGCCGGGCCGAGCGGCCGCGGGTGGTCCCGGCGACCTCCTCCGGCCCGGCCCCGGTGGACCTGGCGGCCCGGGTCGACGACTACACGGCCGACTTCGCGGCGGGCGGCCCGTACACCGGGCCGGACGCGACGCAGCGCCGGGCGGTGGCCGACGGCGTGCTCGGCGCGCTGGACGGGCAGCCCGAGCAGGCGGGCCGGGAGCTGGCCAGGGCCGGCTACCGGCTCACCGAGTTCACCGAGGCCGCGACCGGCCGCCGGGTCGCCGAGATCGCCGACGGGGACGAGGACCGGGGCCGCGGCTGGGGCCGGGTCTACCTGGACCTCTCGGCCCGGGCGAACTGGTCCGTGCAGGTGCCCCACCCGGTGTCGGACGCCCGTACCGAGGCGCTCGGCGTGGAGCTGTTCCGCGCCGCGCCCGGCGGCGTGCTGGTGCTCGCCGGGGCGCACCGCCGGGCCGGGGCGGACGGCTCCTCGGACGTCGCGCACCGCTCGGACACCGTCTTCGCCGCCGTGGTCGAGGCGCTCACCGGGCGCGGGCTGCCCGGCATCCAGGTGCACGGCTTCGACGAGGGCAGCCTGCCCGGGCAGGACGCGGTGGTCTCCAGCGGCGCCGGGCAGGCCGGACCGGCCGCCGAGCTCACGGCGGCCGGGCTGGGCCGGGCCGGGTACGCGGTCTGCCGGGCCTGGCGGGAGAAGTGCGGGCAGCTGGAGGGCACCACGAACGTCGAGGGCCGGTTCGCGGCCGGCGTCGGGGTGCCGTGGCTGCACGTCGAGCTGGGCAACGGGCTGCGCACCGAGCCGGCCCGGCGCGCGGTGGTGGCCGGGGTGCTGGCGGAGACGGCGCGCAGCTGGGGCGCCAGGCCCTGACCGGGGCCTGACGAGGGGCTAGGGCGTGTCTGACAATTCGCGTCGGATCAGCGCGCGGCGTTGGGGTGCGTGCATCGCAAGGCGGAGGAGGGAGTCCATGCGGAGCATCGGCGACCGACGACAACGCGGCGAGGTGCGTGCCCCGGCGTCGCGCGCCCGGCGGGAATTGTCAGACACGCCCTAGCAGGGCCGGCGGCGCAGGTCCATGACGTAGTCGTGCGGGGCGCCGGCGCTCTCGGCGGCGTCGGCGATCAGGCCGAGGTAGCGGGCCGCGGGCAGGCCGCCCTCGTAGTCGTTGAGCACGTACGTCCAGACCGGGATGGACCCGTCCAGGGTCTGCGCGCGCAGCTTGATCTTGCGGTAGATGCCGAGCTGGACGCCCTCCCAGCGGTCCAGCCCGTCCTCGTCCATCGGCGAGACGTCGTACAGCGAGACGAAGACCTGGTCCTTCTCGTCCTCGACGACGGTGGCCAGCGAGCCCTCCCAGCCGAGCTGCTCGCCGCCGAAGGTGAGCCGCCAGCCGTCCAGCCACCCCGTGCCGCGCAGTGGGGAGTGCGGGGCGCGGCGGGTCATCTGCCGGGCATCGAGGTTGGTGGCATACGCGGCGTAAAGGGGCATGGGGGCCAGGGTAGCCCGGTCGGCGGGCGGTCCGGGCCCCCGGATTCGCACAGAGCGCCGACCCCGGCGTGGCGGCGCTCCCGGCGTGCGGGACAATGGTGAGCGTGACTCGGATCGTGATCATCGGTGGCGGACCCGGCGGCTACGAGGCGGCCCTGGTCGCCGCACAGCTCGGCGCGGAGGTGACCGTCGTCGACCGCGACGGTCTGGGCGGATCGGCGGTGCTCACGGACTGCGTTCCGTCGAAGACCCTGATCGCGACCGCGGAGGTGATGACCACCTTCGACAGCTCGTACGAGGAGCTCGGCATCCTCGTCGCGGACGACACCCCGCCGCTGGAGCAGGCGGCCCGGGTCATCGGCGTGGACCTGGGCAAGGTCAACCGCCGTGTGAAGCGACTGGCGATCGCCCAGTCCCACGACATCACCCAGTCCGTCACCCGGGCCGGCGTCACCGTGCTGCGCGGCCGCGGCCGGCTCGGCTCCGGCGGGCAGGACGTGGACGGCTCCCGCGAGGTCCTGGTGGACGCGCCCGACGGCACCGTGCAGTCGCTGCGCGCCGACGCGGTGCTGATCGCCACCGGCGCGCACCCGCGCGAGCTGCCGGACGCCCAGCCGGACGGCGAGCGGATCCTGACCTGGACCCAGGTGTACGACCTGGAGGAGCTGCCCCGCGAGCTGATCGTGGTCGGCTCCGGCGTGACCGGCGCCGAGTTCGCCGGCGCGTACCAGGCGCTCGGCTCCAAGGTCACCCTGGTGTCCAGCCGCGACCGGGTGCTGCCGGGCGAGGACCCGGACGCCGCCGAGGTGCTGGAGGACGTCTTCCGGCGCCGCGGCATGAACGTGATGGGCCGTTCGCGGGCCGAGAGCGTCAAGCGGATCGGCGACCGGGTCGAGGTGACCCTGGCCGACGGCAAGGTGATCGAGGGCTCGCACTGCCTGATGGCCGTCGGCTCGGTCCCCAACACCTCCGAGATGGGCCTGGAGGAGGCCGGGATCAAGCTGAACGACTGGGGCCAGATCCAGGTCGACCGGGTCTCCCGCACCACCGCCCCCGGCGTGTACGCGGCCGGCGACTGCACCGGCGTCTTCATGCTCGCCTCGGTGGCGGCCATGCAGGGCCGGATCGCGATGTACCACGCGCTCGGCGACGCGGTGCAGCCGCTGAACCTCAAGACCGTGGCCTCCAACGTCTTCACCGACCCGGAGATCGCCACCGTCGGCTACACGGCGGCCGACGTGGAGTGCGGCAAGATGGACGCCGTCGTGGTCAAGCTCCCGCTGCGCGGCAACCCGCGGGCGAAGATGCAGGGCATCAGGGACGGCTTCGTGAAGCTGTTCTGCCGCCCGGGCACCGGCATCGTGGTCGGCGGCGTGGTGGTCGCCCCGCGGGCCAGCGAGCTGATCCACCCGATCTCGCTCGCGGTGGACGCCAATCTGACGGTCGAACAGGTGGCCAGCGCCTTCACCGTCTACCCGTCGGTCTCCGGCTCGACCGCCGAGGCCGCCCGGCAGCTGCACATCCGCAAGCGGGCCGACGGCGAATCCTGAGCTCAAGGCGTGAAGTTGGGGGCGGCTGCCGGTCGGTGGCCGCCCTTCGCGTACGGGTGATCGTCACCCGTACGGCGGGCGCAGTCCAGGGCTATTGACGGCGCGTATTGTACGGTCACGCGCCGCTCGTGCGTGAGCAATTCCCGCTACGAGCTGCAAACGCCTGAAAGCAGACGGTCACGCAGGTTACCGTCGGTTCTGTGTTTGCTGCAGAACGTCGCCAGTTGATCCTCGAAATGGTGCGCGCCAACGGAGCCGTCTCGCTCCGGGAGTTGGCCCGCGTCGTCCAGACCTCCGAAGTGACCGTGCGCCGGGACGTGCGGGCGCTGGAGGCAGAAGGGCTCCTCGACCGCCGCCACGGCGGCGCGGTGCTCCCCGGCGGCTTCAGCCGCGAACCCGGATACCCGCAGAAGACCCACCTCTCCGCGGCGGAGAAGAGCGCCATCGCGGACCTCGCCGCCGGCCTGGTGGAGGAGGGGGACGCGGTGGTGGTCGGGGCCGGCACCACCACCCAGGAGCTGGCCCGCCGACTGGCCCGGGTACCCGGTCTGACGGTGGTCACCAACTCACTGCTCGTCGCCCAGGCGCTGGCGCACGCCAACCGGGTCGAGGTGGTGATGACCGGTGGCACCCTGCGCGGCTCCAACTACGCCCTGGTGGGCAGCGGCGCCGAGCAGTCGCTGCAGGGGCTGAGGGTCACCAAGGCCTTCATCTCCGGCAGCGGGCTGACCGCCGAGCGCGGGCTGTCGACCGCGAACATGCTGTCCGCGAGCGTGGACCGGGCACTGGTGCAGTCGGCCGCCGAGGTCATCGTCCTCGCCGACCACACCAAGCTCGGCACGGACAGCATGTTCCCGACCGTCGCCACCGAGACGATCACCCGGCTGGTCACCGACGAGCAGGCCACCTCGGAGGACGGCACCGCCCGCGAGCTGGACGCGCTGGCCGACTGCGGGGTGCAGATCGACCTGGCGCCGATCGGGGCCGCCCCGAGCGGCGACGCCCCGGTGCACGGCACCGGCAGCGGGCCCGTCCACCAGACCCAGCCCGGCCCGCTGGCCCGCCGCACCGCCCCGCCCTCCGGCGGCGCCCCGCTGCCCGGCCAGCGCCGCCCCGGCGCCCACGGCGGACCGGGCGGGCCGGTCGGCCACGGCGGGATGCCGGTCCGGCTGGCCGAACTGGGCCTGCCGCGCGGCCGCTGAGCCCGGCGGGCCGCCGCCGCTCCGAAACGCGACCGCTCCGAAACAAGACGCTCCGAAACGCGACCGGGCCGCACGCCCCGAGGGCGTACGGACCGGTCGGAGCTTCCGGACGGGTCAGTCCTTGATCTCGCAGAGCGCGGCGCCGCTGCTGACGCTCGCGCCCACCTCGGCCTTGAGGCCGACGACGGTGCCCGCCTTGTGGGCGTTCAGCGGCTGCTCCATCTTCATCGCCTCCAGGACCACGATCAGCTCGCCCTCGGCGACGACCTGGCCCTCCTCCACGGCGACCTTGACGATGGTGCCCTGCATCGGCGAGGCCAGGGTGTCACCGCTGACGGCCGAGCCGGCCTTCTTGGCGCCCACCCGGCGCTTGGCCTTGGCGGCACCCGCCGCACCGGCGGCCGGGGCCGCGGCGACGCCCAGCGAGGACGGCAGTGAGACCTCGATCCGCTTGCCGCCGACCTCGACCACGACGGTCTCCCGGCCCTCGGCCTCCTCGCCCTCACCGGCGCCGCCGGCGAACGGCGGGATGGTGTTGGCGAACTCGGTCTCGATCCACCGGGTGAAGACCGTGAACGGCTCGTCGCTGCCGTGCACCTCCGGCGCGAACGCCGGGTCGGTGACGACCGCCTGGTGGAACGGGATGGCGGTGGCCATGCCCTCCACCTTGAACTCGCTCAGCGCGCGGCGGGCCCGCTCCAGGGCCTGCTTGCGGTCGCGGCCGGAGACGATCAGCTTGGCCAGCAGCGAGTCCCAGGCGGGGCCGATGACCGAGCCGGTCTCCACGCCGGAGTCCAGGCGCACGCCCGGGCCCGACGGCGGGGCGAACAGCGTCACGGTGCCGGGCGCGGGCAGGAAGTTGCGGCCCGGGTCCTCGCCGTTGATGCGGAACTCGAAGGAGTGGCCGCGCACCTCGGGGTCGCCGTAGCCCAGCTCCTCGCCGTCGGCGATCCGGAACATCTCGCGGACCAGGTCGAGGCCGGTGACCTCCTCGGTGACCGGGTGCTCGACCTGCAGACGGGTGTTGACCTCCAGGAAGGAGATCGTGCCGTCCACCGCCACCAGGAACTCGCAGGTCCCGGCGCCCTCGTAGCCGGCCTCCTTCAGGATGGCCTTGGACGCCCGGTACAGCTCGGCGTTCTGCTCGGGGGTCAGGAACGGCGCGGGGGCCTCCTCCACCAGCTTCTGGTGGCGGCGCTGCAGCGAGCAGTCACGGGTGGAGACGACGACCACGTTGCCGTGCTTGTCGGCGAGGCACTGGGTCTCCACGTGCCGCGGGTTGTCCAGGTAGCGCTCGACGAAGCACTCGCCGCGACCGAAGGCGGCGACCGCCTCGCGCACCGCGGACTCGTACAGCTCCGGGATCTCCTCCAGGGTGCGGGCGACCTTGAGGCCGCGGCCGCCGCCGCCGAAGGCCGCCTTGATGGCGACCGGCAGGCCGTGCTCCTGCGCGAACGTGACGACCTCGTCGGCGCCCGAGACCGGGTCCGGCGTGCCGGCGACCAGCGGGGCACCGGCGCGCTGCGCCACGTGCCGGGCGGTGACCTTGTCACCGAGGTCGCGGATGGCCTGCGGGGGCGGGCCGATCCAGATCAGACCCGCGTCGAGGACGGCCTGGGCGAAGTCGGCGTTCTCCGACAGGAACCCGTAGCCGGGGTGGACGGCGTCCGCGCCGGAGTCGGCGGCCGCCTTCAGGACCTTGGAGATGTCCAGGTAGCTGGTAGCGGGGGTGTCACCACCCAGCGCGTAAGCCTCGTCGGCCGCGCGGACGTGCAGCGCATCCCGGTCCGGCTCGGCGTAGACGGCGACGCTGGCGATACCGGCGTCCGAGCAGGCCCGGGCGACGCGGACGGCGATTTCCCCGCGGTTGGCGATGAGCACCTTGCGCACTGTGGCTCCCTTCTTGAACCTCGTTGAGTTTATGGATTCCTGGGCAGTACCGGCGAGTAGCCCCGGGTTGTGAACTATCCCACACGCTCGGTGATGGGATTCAGGGGTCGGAACCGGCCGGTAGGAAGACTCCGCAGCTCGTAGGGGTGGGGCCGCGGCGGCAGGGGGCCACAGGGGGTGACGGAGCGGCGGCGTGGCGGGACGGTGGCATGGACCACACTCTCGCCCGGACCGCTCAAGCGGCGCCGGAGCGGGCGGCGGGCCGCTGCACCGCCTCGGCCGTCACGTCGGCCACCAGCTCCACCATGTCCGGCCCGTACGCCTCCGGGTTGACGACCCGGAGCACCAGCGCGAAGGTGCCGTTGCGGCCGTGCCGGCGGGCGAGTTCGCGGTGGTGGGCGACCAGGTAGCGCACACCGGCCTGGTTGGCGGTGCCGGTCTGGCCGGAGATCAGGAACACCGGACGGCCGCCGTCCGGGGTGGCGATCCGGGCCAGCAGGGTGTGCGCCTGGTCCTGGTCGGCCGTGTAGTCGCGCTCGCCCACCACCAGCACGTTGCTGCCCGGGCCGGGGCCCGAGGTGACCAGCACGCCCGGCAGGCCCCAGGCCAGGTGGGCGGCCATCCGCTCGTTGCTGACCGGGCCGCCCAGGCAGAGCTCGGTCTTGGCGCCCAGGCCCCGGTGCGCGGCGTCGTGCGCGACCAGCTCGGGCCGCGCGCCGCACTCCTCGACCAGCCCGGCCAGCCACATCAGGGCGTAGGCGTCCCGGCGGGTCACGGTGTTCGCGTGCGAGCCCGCGCCGACGCTGCGCGGCACCACTATCAGGCACTCGCTGTCGGCCGGCAGCCCGAGGAACTCCCGCACCCGTTCGACCCGGCGGCGCCGCCGCACGGCCTGGGCGAGCCAGCCGAGGCCGGCGCTGATCGCGCTGGCCACCAGCCCCAGCACCACGTTGAGCACGCTGTCGGTCATCGCCGCTCCCTCCCCCGTCCGGACGGCGGTCAGCTTAGAGGGAGGGACACCGGGTGCGGGAGGTCACGTCGTCCACAGATCGACGATGCGCACGTCGAGGTCGGCGAGCAGCCGGCGCAGCAGCGGCAGGGACAGGCCGATGACGTTGCCCGGGTCGCCGTCGATGCCCTCGACGAACGGTGCCGAGCGGCCGTCCAGGGTGAACGCCCCGGCCACGTACAGCGGTTCGCCGGAGGCCACGTACGCGGCGATCTCCTCGTCGTCCGGGGTGCCGAAGCGGACGGTGGTGGAGGCGGTGGCCGAGGACTGCCGGCCGGTCGCCGTGTCGATGACGCAGTGGCCGGTGCGCAGCACCCCGGCGCGGCCGCGCATCGACTGCCAGCGGGCGACGGCCTCGGCGGCGTCGGCGGGCTTGCCGAGCGCCAGCCCGTCTAGCTCCAGGACGGAGTCGCAGCCGATCACCAGCTCGCCGTCGGCGAGTTCGGCGGCGACGGCCTTCGCCTTGGCCTCGGCCAGCACGAGCGCGAGCTCGGCGGGGGAGGCAGCGGTGATCGCGTCCTCGTCGACGCCGCTGACCACCACGCGCGGGTCGAGACCCGCCTGGCGCAGCAGCCCGAGGCGGGCGGGGGAGGCGGAGGCGAGGACGAGGGAGCGCTGGTCGGTCATGGCCACCAGCGTAGGGGGTGCCGGTGTCCCCCGTTCAGGTGAACGACCGGGAGATCATGATCAGGACGGAGCCCACCAGCACGATGGCGAAGAGCACCTTGCCGGCCCGCTGCATCCGCTCCTGCATCCGACGGGCCTCGGGCGAGGGCTCGTCGCGGGGGTCTGACCAGAGCACCCGTCCAGAGTGCGCCGTGCCCGGGTGCGGGCGCCTGAGTATCCGTACTCAGGTTTCCGGCGATCCGGACGGAAGGGCCCCGCGGCGCGGGACGTCCCGCACCGCAGGGCCTCGGTGTTCTCGTACGGCTTCCGTACGGCTTCCGTAGGGCTTCCCTACGGCTCCCGTACCGGTTTCAGCGCGCCCAGCCCGAGGTCCGCCAGGCGTCGGCGGCCGGGCGGAGGGCGGGGCGGAGCAGGCGGGAGCGGTCGTTCCAGGGGGAGGCCGGGCCGGCGCCGGCCTGACGCGCCGCCTCGGCGGCGGCCTGCGCGGCGGCGGCCCGGGCCTGGACCACCGCCAGAACGGTGGCCAGCTCCTCGGGGGTCGGCTGCCCGTGCAGCACGTGGATCGGGGACATGGCTGGTTCTCTCCCGACAGGGGTGGGGCCTACAGGGGGATGTTGCCGTGCTTCTTCGGCGGCAGCACCTCGCGCTTGCCGCGCAGCGCCCGCAGGCCCCGGACGATGTGCCGGCGGGTCTCGCTGGGCGCGATGACCGCGTCCACGTAGCCGCGCTCGGCCGCCAGGTACGGGTTGAGCAGGGTGTCCTCGTACGAGGCGATCAGCTCGGCCCGCTTCTCCTCGACGGTGCCGGCCGCCTCGGCCTCGGCGATCTCCCGGCGGTGCAGGATGTTGACCGCGCCCTGCGCGCCCATGACGGCGATCTGGGCGGTCGGCCAGGCCAGGTTGAGGTCGGCGCCCAGGTGCTTGGAGCCCATGACGTCGTACGCGCCGCCGAAGGCCTTGCGGGTGATCACGGTGATCAGCGGGACGGTGGCCTCGGCGTAGGCGTAGATCAGCTTGGCGCCGCGGCGGATGATGCCGTCCCACTCCTGCTCGGTGCCGGGCAGGAAGCCGGGCACGTCGACGAAGGTCAGCACCGGGACGTTGAACGAGTCGCAGGTGCGGATGAAGCGGGCGGCCTTCTCGCTGGCGTTGATGTCCAGGCAGCCGGCCAGGTCCATCGGCTGGTTGCCGACGATGCCCACCGACTGGCCCTCGACCCGGCCGAAGCCGGTGATGATGTTGCCCGCGTACAGCGGCTGGGTCTCCAGGAACTCGCCGTCGTCGACGATGTGCTCGATCACCTTGCGCATGTCGTACGGCTGGTTCGCCGAGTCCGGCACGATGGTGTCGAGTTCGAGGTCCTCGTCGGTGACCGTGAGGTCGGCCTGCTCCGGGTAGGACGGCGGGTCGCTCAGGTTGTTGGACGGCAGGTACGAGAGCAGGCTCTTGACGTACTCGACCGCCTCCTTCTCGTCCGCGGCCAGGTAGTGCGCGTTGCCGGACTTGGTGTTGTGGGTGCGCGCGCCGCCCAGCTCCTCCATGCCCACGTCCTCGCCGGTGACGGTCTTGATCACGTCCGGGCCGGTGATGAACATGTGCGAGGTCCGGTCGGCCATCACCACGAAGTCGGTGATCGCGGGGGAGTACACCGCGCCGCCCGCGCAGGGGCCCATGATCAGCGAGATCTGCGGGATGACGCCCGAGGCGTGCACGTTGCGGCGGAAGATCTCGCCGTACAGGCCGAGCGAGACCACGCCCTCCTGGATCCGGGCGCCGCCGGAGTCGTTGATGCCGATGACCGGGCAGCCGGTCTTCAGCGCGAAGTCCATCACCTTGACGATCTTCTCGCCGAAGACCTCGCCGAGGGAGCCGCCGAAGACGGTGAAGTCCTGGGCGAAGACCGCGACCTGGCGGCCGTCGACGGTGCCGTAGCCGGTCACCACGCCGTCGCCGTAGGGGCGGTTCTTCTCCTGGCCGAAGTTGGTCGAGCGGTGCCGGGCGAACTCGTCGAACTCCACGAAGGAGTCCTCGTCCAGCAGTTCCACGACCCGTTCGCGGGCGGTCAGCTTGCCCTTGGCGTGCTGCTTCTCCACGGCCTTGGACGAGCCGGAGTGCACCGCCTCGTCCAGCCTGCGGCGCAGGTCGGCGAGCTTGCCCGCGGTGGTGTGGGGGTCGTACGGCGCCTCGGTCATCCGGTGGCTCTCCCTGATCCTTGGCCGCGACCTGTTCGAGTGCGAGCGGACCGGGTGGTGGGGGTCCGCGCAAGAGGGCAGGGCGGCGCTACGAACTACCGCTGGGTAGCGTAGCCAGCGCGGAGGGCGATCCGGCACGTCCTGGCGTTATGGCCATCGACACAGTTTTGTTGACGGCCGTTCTGCGGGACGATGGGGCGGCCTACGCCCCGCGGCCGTGCCCACGTCCTAGGGTTTCCCGCATGAACGCCTCCGACACCCCCCGCCGCAGCGGACTGCGCGGCTTCGGCCACTCCGGACCGTCCCCCTGGACCGACCTGGACCGCCCGCCGCTGGACGCGGAGGCGCTGCGCCACGACCTGCTCGTCCCGGGCGGTCTCTGGACCTCCCTGGACGTCGTCGCCGAGACCGGCTCCACCAACAGCGACCTGGCCGCCCGCGCCAGGGCCGGCGCCGCCCAGGGCGCCGTGCTGGTGGCCGAGGCGCAGAGCGCCGCGCGCGGCCGGCTGGACCGGCAGTGGACCGCCCCGGCCCGCTCCGGGCTGTTCCTCTCCGTCCTGCTGCGCCCCGAGGAGGTGCCGATCGAGCGCTACGGCTGGCTGCCGATCCTGGTCGGGGTGGCCGCGGCCAGCACGCTCGGCCGGATCGCCGAGGTCGAGGTCGGGCTGAAGTGGCCCAACGACCTGCAGATGGAGATCGACGGCGCGGAGCGCAAGCTGGGCGGCATCCTCACCGAGCTGTCCGGCGGCGCCGTGGTCATCGGCCTCGGCATCAACGTCACGCTGCGGGCCGAGGAACTGCCGGTACCCACCGCCGGCTCCCTCGCGCTGGCCGGGGCCGCCACCACCGACCGCGGCACCCTGCTGCGGGCGCTGCTGCGCGAACTCGCCGGGCTGTACCGGGAGTGGACGGCCGCCGCCGGCGACCCGCACGCCAGCGACCTGATGCGCGCCTACACCGACCGCTGCACCACGCTGGGCCGCCCGGTGAAGGTCCACCTGCCCGGTGGCACCGAGCTGGCCGGCGAGGCGGTGGCGATCGACGGGGACGGCCGGCTGGTGGTCCGTACACCCGACGGCGCACGCCGGGCGGTCGGTGCGGGTGACGTCGTCCACGTGCGCCCCGAACCCCGCTGAACGGCAGTCTTCACCTCTCCTTGACCCGGGCTGATGCCCCGGATCCGGCGATTCCGTGCGAACATTCCACCTGGCAACGGTGTGAGGCGCGCCACTGCCCGCCCGGGTGGCGGGCGGTGCGCCCGGACAGGTAGGACACGAGGCGAGTGCGGCGACCGCACGGGGACGGACCGGTGGCAGAGGACGGCGGCAACGGCGCGACGGCGGGCAGCCACGACCCCACGGTCGCGCTCGAACTGGAACGCCTGATCCTGGACGCGCCACGCCGCTACACCCCGTACCAGGCCGCGCGCGCCGCCGACGTCCCGATGGAGCTGGCCACCCGGTTCTGGCGGGCCATGGGCTTCCCCGACATCGGCCAGTCCCGGGCCCTCACCGACGGTGACGTGATCGCGCTGCGGCGGCTGGCCGGTCTGGTCGAGTCCGGCCTGCTGAGCGAGTCGATGGCGATCCAGGTGGCCCGCTCCACGGGGCAGACCACGGCCCGGCTGGCCGGCTGGCAGATGGACACCTTCCTGGAGAACCTCACCCAGTCCGTCGAGCCCGGGCTGACCCGCGCCGACGTCGCCTACCCGCTGGTCGAGCTGCTGCTGCCGGAGCTGGAGCAGTTCCTGGTGTACGTCTGGCGGCGCCAGCTGGCCGCCGTCACCGGCCGGGTGGTGCAGGCCGCCGAGGACCACGAGATCACCAGCGGCCGGCTCGCCGTCGGCTTCGCCGACCTGGTCGGCTTCACCCGGCTGTCCCGGCGGCTGGAGGAGGAGGAGCTCGGCGAGCTCGTCGAGACCTTCGAGAACACCTGCTCCGACCTGATCGCCGGACAGGGCGGCCGGGTGATCAAGACCCTCGGCGACGAGATCCTCTACGTCTCCGAGGACCCGGCGACCGCCGCCGAGATCGCGCTGAGCCTGATCGAGGCGCTGGCCGGGGACGAGGCCATCCCGCCGCTGCGGGTCGGCATGGCCTTCGGCACGGTCACCTCCCGGATGGGCGACGTCTTCGGCACCACCGTCAACCTGGCCAGCCGGCTCACCTCGATCGCGCCCAAGGACGCGGTGCTGATCGACGGCGAGTTCGCCGCCGCGCTGGAGCAGAACGGCAGCGTCGCCCCGGCCGACTCGGAGGGGCCGGGCCTGGCCGAGGCGCTGTCGGCGGCCGCCGGGATGCCCGCCTCCGGGCTGCCGATGCCGGGGCCGGACGCCGGTGCCCGGTTCCACCTGCAGCCGATGTGGCGGCGGCCGGTGCGCGGGCTCGGGCTGGTCGAGCCGTGGCTGCTGACCCGGCGCCTGAGGGCGGAGTAGCCGGCCGCGAACGGGGTAGCCGCGAGGGTGCGGCCACTCCGGCGGCCTCCGGGTGCCTCCGACGGCCTCCGACGGTCTCCGGATGCCTCCGGGGGCTGCCGGGTGCCGAACGGTTGAAACCCGTACGGTCCGGCGCGGGTCCGTCCGGGCAAACGGGGCATAACCGAACGAAACCGCCATAGTCTTGGTGCAAGCGGCCGGTCGGGTGTGACCGGCCGACGGGGGTCCGGGCCGACCGGAGCCCCGGCAGGACCGAGCACAGGAGCGGGGCGAGCCGGTGAGCAGTGAGGCGATCATGACGGACCGCGGCTCGCGGCACCCGGACCCGCTGCCCGACCTGAGGCTGCAGTCCGTGGTCGAGCTGGCCCAGGACATGGCCGGCGCGCTCACCCCGCTGGAGGCCGTCCGGGCCGCCGCCGCCCGGGCCACCGAGGCGCTCGGCGCCACCATGGCCGCCGTCTCGGTCTGGGACCGCGAATCCGGCCGGCTGCGGGTCCTGGTCAACCACGGCGACCTCGCCCCCGGCGAGGAGGAACTGCCCGAGGACGAGTCCTACCCCGTCGCCGACTTCCCCGAGATCGTCACGTACCTGGAGGAGCGCTGGACCACCGGGCGGCTGCCGCGCGCCTGGCTGCAGTCCGCCGAGAACGTCGAACCGCACGCCGGCCACACCCACCCGACCGCCGGCGCGTACTGCCGGGAACGCGCCGCCGCGCTGCGCCGGCGCGGGCGGGCCTGCTGCGTGGTCGCGCCGATCGTGCTGCACGGGCAGGCCTGGGGCGAGCTCTACCTCGCCCGGGCCGTCGGGATGCCCGAGTTCACCGAGGCCGACGCCGACTACGCGACCCTGCTCGCCGCCCAGGTCTCGGCCGGACTCGCCCAGACCGAACGCCTCGCCGACCTGCGCAAGCTCGCCTTCTCCGACCCGCTCACCGGCCTCGCCAACCGGCGGGCCGTCGACGCCCGGCTGGAGAGCGCGCTGGAGGCGCACAACCGGGACAACACCGTGGTCTCGCTGGTCGTCTGCGACGTCAACGGGCTGAAGCGGGTCAACGACCAGCTCGGCCACGAGATGGGCGACCGGCTGCTGGAACGGTTCGCCCACCAGCTCTCGCTGGCCGCCGCCAAACTCCCCGGCAGCCTCGCCGCCCGGCTCGGCGGCGACGAGTTCTGCCTGCTCGTCGAGGGCCAGAAGGCCGACGAGGTGGTCGCCGTCGCCGAGGAGCTCTGCGCCCGGGCCCTCGCGCTCTCCGAGGGCGAGGGCGTGGCCTGCGGCGTCGCCTCCACCGGCGACTCCATCGGGCCCGTCACCACCCCCGACCGGCTCTTCCGGCTCGCCGACGCCGCCCAGTACCGGGCCAAGGCCGCCCGGGCCGCCCACCCCGTCGTCGCCGGCCGCAGCCACGGCCCCGGCTTCGCACCCGACCCCACGGTGCTGCTCGCCGACGCCGCCGACCCGCACCACCGGGCCGACGGGCGGCGCGGAACGAACGGCCGGGCCGGCTCCGGCGACCGGCGGCGGTTCCGCGGCGCGGCCCACAGCGCCGACCCCGGCCAACTGCTCGCCGCCGTCCTCTCCGCCCTCGACCAGGCCGCCGCCGCCCGGGCCGTCCACCCCGCCGACACCCTCGGCAAGCTCGTCGTCGTCGCCGAGGCCTCCGCCCGGCTGCTCGACGCCGTCGGCTGGTGGATCTCGTACGTGCCGCCCGGCTCCCACCTCATGCGCACCGCCCAGCACGCCGTCTACCGGATGACCAGCGGGCCCAGCAGCTCCCGCGCGGAGACCCAGCGCGCCCAGATCGAGGCCCCCGACGCCGTCTTCGACCTGCGCCACTACCCGCTGACCCGCCGCGCCGTCCGCGGCGGCGCCTTCGCCCTCCGGGCCGGCGCGGCCGGCAACGACCCGGCGGAGGAGGCGATGCTCGTCGTCTCCGGCTACCGCGGCATGGTCGCCGCCGGCGGCCAGAACCCGGCCGGCGGCTGGCTCGTGGAACTCTTCGCCGACGACGCGACGCTGCCCCTCGGCCAGGCCGCCTGCGCCATGCGGGCCCTGGTCGCCGTCGCCCTGTCGGGCGCGGCCTCACCGCCGGCGGTGTGAGCGGCGCAGGCGGAAGGCCTTATGCGCCGGGGCGCACGCGGGGGCGCGTTCGCGGGCGGTCTGCTGCGGGGGAGTAACGATCCGGACAAGGTCGAGCAGGCGCCCGGACGCCCTTCGTACCCTGGCCGATGCCCGCGACCTGCCACCTGGCGTGAAGTCAGAAAGTACCTCCTGTGCGTCATTTGGCGCAGAAGTGTGCCTCCCGGTGGCGTACCAATGGGGTACTGGTCGACGCCGAGCCGAGAGGAGCCGGGATGACACTGGCGGCCGTGCACCACTGGATCGTGGTGCTCGACATCGAGGGGTTCAGCGCACGGCCGAACCCCGTCCAGCGGTCGCTGCGGGAAGCGATGTACGAGGTGCTCCGGGACGCGCTGGCGGAGGCCGGCCTGCCGGCCGGGGCGGTCGCCACCGAGGACCGCGGGGACGGCGTGCTGATCCTGGTGCAGCCGCAGGTCCCGCCGGTGCTGCTGGCCGGGGCGCTCGTCCGGGCCCTGGACGACTGCCTCGCGGAGAAGGCGCGGATCTTCAATGAGGCGCATGCCCTGCGCTTCCGGGTCGCGCTGCACCAAGGGCTGGTCAGCCGTGACACGGACGGCTGGTCAGGGGACGCGGTGAACTGGACATTCCGGCTGGTCGACGCCGCGCCGCTGCGCGAGGTGCTGGCCCGGGCAGGCCGGGCCAATCTGGCGTTCATCGTCTCCGACGAGGTCTACCAGGCCGTGGTCCGGCACGAGTACCGCACCGTCGATCCGGCCGCCTACCTGCCGGTCGGCTTCGAGGCCAAGCACGGGATCGCCGCCCGCGGCTGGATCACCGTGCCCGGGTACCCGGCTCCGCCCGGGCTGGACGCGGGCCTCGGTCCCGCCTCCGGTCCCGCACCCATCCCCGTGTCCGGTCCCATCCCCGGCGGCCGGCCCGAGGGCGGGGTGGTCTTCCACGCCGGGGTGGTGCACGGGGACCAGGTGGCCGGTGACAAGAACGTCCACCACGCACCGAACGCCCCGGGCCGTCGATGACGACGCCCGGGGACACCGGGCCGGCGGTAACGGGGGTTCCGCCGGTCGACGGGGGAGGGGGCTCCACCGGTCCGGCGGCACCGCCCGCCGCCGGGCCGGACGGGCCTCCCCCGGACGGCCCGCCGGTCGGCGACGGTGCCGACGGCGGGTCGTCCGGCGACGCCGGCGGGGAGCGGGCGGAGGGCGGCTCCGCCCGCAGTGGAGCGGCCCGGGAGAGCGCGGAGGCCACCCAGTTCGCCCAGGGCATGCTGCGCCGCGACACCGTGCGCCACGCGCTCGCGAGCATCGACGGCGACATGGTCGCGGGGGACAAGAACGTCTTCCTGGTCGGCGGCGGCCGGGCACCCCTGCGCCTGGTCTCCCCGCTGGTCCTGGAACGGGTGCGCAGCGCCTTCGCGGATCCGGCCGACTGGGACGGGATACGGGCCGCCTTCGGCAAACAGGACCTGGCGATCCTGCGCGGCCCGGCCGGCTCCGGCAAGACCACGGCCGCGCTGCGGCTCCTGCTCGGATGCTCGGTCGACCGGATCTACCACCTGGACCGCACCTCCGACCTCGGAGCGCTCATCGAGCGGTTGGAGGCCGATGCCCAGGACGGCCCGGGCGAGCCGGTCGGCTTCCTGGTCGACCAGCCGGGGGACTGCTCCACCCTGGACGGCTCGCTCGTGCAGGGGCTGGGCGGCGCCCTCCACCGGGCCGGGGCCCGGCTGGTCCTGACGGTTGGCCAGGAGAGCGGACTGGTCGACTCCGAAGTCCTCGGCCACGTCATCGACCTGTCCGCACCGCCGGACCCCGCCCGGATCGTCCGCCACTACCTGGACTGGCGGCTCGGCGAGCCCGCTGCCACCCTGCTGCTGACGCGCCCGGGCGTACCGGAACTGCTCGACGAGCACCTCGGCGCGGACGGCGCCTGCCGGGCGGCGGCCGGACTCGCCTCCGCGCTGTGTGAGTCCGCCGAGTCCGCGGCCGGCGGCGTACCCGACCTCGCGGAGGTCCGGGAGAAGCTGGCCCGCCGCGGCGTCGAGGACTTCGAGATCTGGGCCGAGAACCTGGACGAGCCCTTCCTGCGCTGTTACGCCGTCGCCCTGGCGGTGCTCAACGGCCTCCCGCAGGAGGACGTCGCTGCGGCTGCCCGTGCGTTCCACCGCCGCCTGGGCACGGAGGACTACACCGTCCTGGCCGACGCGGACGGCCACCTGCCGCGGGTGCGCGAGCCGTACCAGGTGCCGCGCCGCCGGCGGCTCGCCCGACTGCGCGCCCAGGTGGTGCAGGTGCGGTTCTTCAGCGCCACCGGGCGGGTGCCGGCGGACGGCCTGGAGTACAAGGACCCGGGCTACCCGCGCCGGCTGATCCAGCACGTCTGGGCGGAGTACCCGCTGCACGAGGTGCTGCTGGACTGGCTCGGCGAACTGGTCGCCGACCCGTCCGAACAGGTCCGCACGCACGCCGGGGTGGCGCTCGGGGTGCTCGCCGACCGGTCCTTCCAGTACCTGCTGGACCATGTGCTCCACCCCTGGGCGGCCAGCCCGGACCGTCGGCGGCGCACCGCAGTGGCCCACGCCCTGTCGGTGAGCGCGAAGAACCCCGAACTGCTCGGCATGGTCAAGACCTTGGCGGCCGGCTGGCTCGGCGACACCGACCGGCCGCTGGCCCAGGCGACGGCCGCCCGGGTGTACGCACTGAGCCTCAGCGGCGCTGGGCCGCTGGCCGCGGTCGACGCCCTGGCCCGGCTCTGCGTCGTCGACCACATCCAGGTCGCCATCGCGGTCGGCGACAGCCTGGCCGACATCCTCGCCGAGGACGACCGGCTGACCGCCGTGGTGCTCGGCCGGCTGTGCACGGCACTGGCCGACCACCGGGCCCGCCCCTCCGTCCTGCTGGCCTTCCTGGCCGTCGGCGCCCAGTGGGTGGTGGAGACCGAGACGCTCCCGGAGCCGGCCGTGGCGCCGAACTGGCCGGCCCTGCTGGTGCGGACGGACCGGGAGCCGGTGCTGCGCGCCCCGTTCGTCCAGCTGTGGCGCGCGGCGCTGAACGAGGCCGTCCACCGGACAGCCTCCGAGTACGTCCTGCGGCTGTGGGCCCGGCTGGCCGAGACGGACCCGGGGCTGCGGGTGCTCCTCGTGCGGATGGTCGGCGCGCTGGCGGACGGCGACCCGCGGACCGCCACCATCTTGCGCCGCCAGGCCGCCGACTGGGCCGGCGCCCACAGCATCGCCCCGGCGTCGAGGACCGCCGCTGCGGTCACGGCCGAACTGGACCGACAGGAGAGCCCGAGATGACCCCCACCCTGCCGCTGATCATCGGCGAGGAGCCGGTGCCACGGGGGCTGTCCGGCCCGGTGAAATCGCTGAAGCCGAGCGCCGCTGCCGTGTATGCCTCCTACGACGGCGAACTCGCGTGGTTCCAGGGAAAACCGCTGAGCTGGTCCCAGCAGTTCCTCGGCAAGTACCGGACCAGGTACGAGGTGGACCTCAGCGACCACCGGCGCACCGCGCACCTGAAGAGCTGGCCGCTGCCCTCCCAGGATCAGGCCCACTGCTTCGACGCCGTCGTGGACGTCGGTTTCCGGGTCCATGACCCGGTCGAGGTGGTCCGACGGAACGTCACCGACGCCCTGATCGTGGTTTACGGGCACATCGCCGCCGTGCTCCGGGTGATCGCCCGCGGCTACCCGATCGACCAGGCCGCCCTGGCCGAGCACCGGATGAACCAGGACTGCGCCCGGGAGATTGTGCTGCCGGAGGGCATCACCATCTACCGCTGCATGGTCGACCTGCGCCCCGACGAGGCGGCGCGCCACTACATCACCAGCCTGACCAGGGCGGACCGGGAGCTGCGGCTGGCCGAATCGGCGCAGCTGCGGGCCGAGGCCGAGGCCCGGGGCGAGCAGGTGGTCGACCGGATCAAGCTGGACGGCCGGCTCGCCCGGGAGAAGCAGGAACAGCGGGTGAAGCTGGAGCTGCAGGAGGAGCGGCGCCGGCTCCTGGGCGAGGGCGACCTCGACATCGGTGGTCTGATCCGGCTGTTCGTGTTGGAGCACCCGGACCGGATCGCCGAGGCGGTCGAGATGCGCAGCCGCTGGGAGACAGCGCTGGTCGGCCGACAGGAGCAGTTCGACGAACGCTCGGTCGAGGTCTTCAAGTTCATGGTCGCGAACGACCTCATCCAGCCGGCCGACGTCGAGGTGATCCGGCAGCAGGCGCTGCACCGGGCGCAGGGCGCGACGCTCGCAGGCGGGGCGGCCACGGCGCTGCCGCCCGTCCGGTGGGGCGGTCCGGCCGGCTCCTCGGGCCCGTCCGCGCCGTTCGTACCGTCCGCGCCGTCTGGGCCGTTCGTGCCGTCCGGGCCGTCCGCGCTGGTGGGGACGGTGGTCGCGGACGCTCAGGGGGGCGGTCCGGCGAACGGGGTGCTCCCGGTCTACCTGCTGATCGACGAGTCAGCGGCCGTCGCGGGCTGCCTCGACGGCCTCAACAACGCGCTGCGCGGCCTGCATTCTGCCCTGCTGACCCCGCCGGAGGCGGCCAGCGGGCTGCGGATGTCGGTGCTCGGCGCGGCCGGGGACACCACGGCGCACCTGCCGATGTCGGCGGTCGAATGGACCACCGTGATGCCGAGGCTGACGGTGCGGGCCGGCGCCCGGCACGACCTGGCGTTCGAGCGGCTGCGCAAGCTGGTCCCGGAGGACGTGGCGCGACTCAAGGCCGAGCACCAGGTGGTTCACCGCCCGGTGCTGTTCGTGCTGTTCGGCGGGGTCTGCGAGGAGGGCGCGCGTTGGCGGGAGACGGTCAGGGCGTTGACCGACCCGGTGGCCAACCCCCGTCATCCGACGATCATCTCGGTGGGCATCGGCCGGGCGGACGAGGCGGAGATCCGTGCCATCGCCCGCTACCCGGAACTCGCATTCCTCGCCGAGCCCGGGCTCGACCTGACCACCGCAGCCGAGAGGTTCGCCTCGCTGCTGCGCGACTCCGTGCTGTACCTGAGCCGCAGCCTCGCCGGCGGCCGACCCGACCTGTTCATCGAGTGCCCGCCCGGCCTGCGCCGGCTCGGCGGCACCGGTTGAGCCACCCCCGACCCGACCGCTGAACCACACCCGACGAAAGGCAGTCCCGACCATGGCCGACAACCGTGGCAACCTCATCCCGATGTACGTGGTGGCGGACGAGTCCGGCTCGATGACACCCGTCCTCGGCGAACTCAACGCCGGACTGGCCTCGCTGCACCGCGCGCTGCTGGCCGAACCGATGGCGGCGGCGAAAGTCAGATTCTCCGTACTCGGTTTCTCCAACGGAGTCGACGTCCGGATGAGCCTGGCCGACCTGCGGCAGGAGGACGAGCTGCCGGTACTGTCCAGCACCGGCGGCGGGACGAGTTACCGGGCCGCGTTCACGGCGCTGCTCACCCGCATCCCGCAGGACGTGCAGGAGCTGAAGCGGGCCGGATACACGGTCTACCGGCCCACGGTGTTCTTCCTGAGCGACGGCCAGCCCAACAGCAACGAGGACTGGGCGAGCGTGCACCGGCAGCTGACCGACCGGTCCCGGGGCGTGGCACCGAACATCGCGGCCTTCGGCATCGGTGCCGCCGACGCGTCCACGATCCTGAACGTCGCCACCGAGCAGAACTACGCCTTCGTGCAGATCCCGGGGGCCGACATCGGCGCGGCGATCACCAAGTTCTGCTCGGCGCTGACGACGAGCATCATCGCGTCCGGGATGTCGCTCGCCTCTGGGAACGCAGAGCTGGTGGTGGACAAGCCGGAGGGCTTCCGCATGGCGATCGACGTGGTGTGACGATGGGCCCCGAGCACCGCGCGGCCGGTCCGGACGACCGGGCCGCGCTGCCGCCCGTGCCCCCGCCCGTCCGGCGTCCGCCGCTGCCGCCCGGGCAGCCCTCGGCCGCCGGACCGGGCCCGGTCGGCTTCCTGCCCTCCCCGGTCCGGTCGTCGCACCCGGCGGCGGTGCCCGTCCCTCCGGTCGGCGACTCGGTGTACGCGGTGCCCCCCTCGCGCTGGGCACCGGTCGAACTGGACCGCCCGGTGGACCGGTTCGAGCCCAAGCCGCCGTCCGGTTCCTCGTACCGGCCGGACACGGTCTTCGATGGCTGGTCCGGCGAGCACGTGCGGGTCCGGCTCGCCTCCGTCCGGGGCTACGCGCACCGGGGCAACGGGCGGCCGCGGGAGGACGACATCGCGGTCGGGCTGCACGGCTCCGGGACCCTGGTCTTCGCGGTCGCGGACGGTGTCTCCGGCGCCGAGCAGTCGCACCTGGGCGCCACCCTTGCCTGCCGGACGGCGGTGGACACGGTGACCAGACAGCTGGACGAGGGCTGCAGCCCGGACCGGCTCAACTGGGCCAAGGTGCTCAACCACGCCGCCTACCAGCTGGTCGCGCAGACGGCGAAGATCCTCAGGTTGTCCCGGGAGGACGCGGCGGCGGCCGAGCGCCTGATGGCCACCACGTTGGTGACGGGGGTGGCGGTGCCCGTCCGGCTCGGGCTGGACGTGCACCTGGTCTCCGCCGGGGATTCGGGGGCCTGGCTGCTGTCGGCGGGCGGCCGGTTCATGTCGGTGATCCGAGAACCCGTCGGCGCCGGCGGGCCGGTGGCCTCCTCGGCGGTGGTGGCGCTGCCCCGGGTGTCCGCCGACGTCCGGGTGCACTCCGTCCTCGTGTCCGGTTCGGACCGGTTGCTGGTCGGCACGGACGGCTTCGGTGGCCCGCTCGGCGACGGCACCGGCCCGGTCGGCCGGCTGTTCGCCGAGCATCTGGCGCCCACGCTGGAGCCGCGCGGGCTCGCCCACCTGCTGGACTTCTCCCGGGAGACCTTCGACGACGACCGCACCCTGCTCGTGGTCTGGCCGGCCTCCGCCGTGGAGGTCCCGTCGTGACGAAGGTCCGGGTCGAGCGGCTGACCAGGGGTGACAAGCTCGGCCAGGGCGGCCAGGGCACCGTCTGGGAGCTGCCCGGCCGGAAGATCAACGGCGAATGGCCGGTGGCGTACAAGGAGTACTCCGCCGTCTGCCGGAACGAACTGGACGGCCCGGCCCTGGACGCGATGGTGGAGTTCGTGCCCGGGTTGCCCACCGAGACCGGGCTCTGGCTGTGCGAGCGGCTGGCCTGGCCGGCGGCCGTCGTGCTGGACGACCGGGGCCGCTGCGGCATCCTGATGCGCCTGGTTCCCGACAGCTTCTTCATCGACTCGCCGCAGGCCGGGCGGAACCTCGCGGGCTTCCAGTTCCTGCTGAACGACGAGGGCTACCTGCGCCGGGTCGGGATCTCGATCACGGTCGAGCAGCGGCTCCAGCTGCTGCTCGACCTTTCCCGGACGCTCGCCGGCCTGCACCGATTGGGCGTCGTGGTGGGCGACCTCTCGCCGAAGAACGTGTTGTTCCGGCTGGGGGCGGAACCGAGCTGCTTCCTGATCGACTGCGACGCGATGCGGGTCGACGGCCGGGACGCGCTCGACCAGCGGGAGACCCCGGACTGGAGCCTGCCGGAGGGCGAGCCGCCGGCGACCGGACGCGGGGACTCGTACAAGTTCGGCCTGTTGGTGGTCCGGCTGCTCGCCGGGGAGCAGGACAGCCGGGACACCGGGGTGGTCGGGACGCTCTCGGCGGACCTCGGCCGGCTCGCCGAGGCGGCGCTCCGCACGGACCCGCGAGGCCGCCCCGAACTCGCGGACTGGGAAAGGCCGTTGCTGCAGGCGATCGAGGAGCTGCGGAAGCCGTCGGGCCCCGACCCGGATGAGGTGACGGCGTGGATCAGGGCGACGCTGACGGCGGACGCGCGGAACCCGACGTCCCACTCGCGGGGGCCGGACGCCTCCGCCTCGCCCCCCGCCACCCCGCCCGGGCCGGGACGGGTGCTGGCGGCGGTGCTGGTGGCAGGCCTGCTCGCGTGGGCCGGCGTCAAGGGGGTGTCCGCGCTCGGGGACCACTCCGGCACGGGTTCGCCGTCGACCGAGTCCTCGCCGACCGCCGTGTCCACGTACTGGACGACCCCGAACGGGAGCAACGGCACCGGCGGCGGAGGCACGGTCGGCGGCGGAGGGACACCGGTGGGCGACCCCGTCAACCAGGCGAAGGCCATCGACATCCTGCTGAACCGGAACGACGGGACGCGCAAGGTCGTCACGTCCGCCGTCGAGGCCGCGGACGGCTGCGGGAGCGCCGTGGATGTCAGGTACCGGGCCTCCCAGCTCCGCCAGGCGGCGGTCGGCCGGGACTCCCTGGTCACCCGATTGCAGGGCGTCGACGCCTCGGCGCTGCCAGGCGGCACGGACCTGGTGGCCCAACTGTCCTCGGCCTGGAAGGCCTCCGCCGCGGCCGACCGGGCGTTCGCGCGGTGGGCGGACGACGTGGCCGGCTGCGACGGCAACGCGCCGCACACCGCGGACTGGAACGAGGCGTACGGCCAGAGCCAGCTGGCGACCGCCGCCAAGAAGGCCTTCGCCGCCGGGTGGAACCCGCTGGCGGACCGCTACGGGCTGGCCCACTGCGACCCGGACGCCATCTGAACGCCGAACGCAGGTCCCTGACGACGCTGAATGCCGGACTTCGGGTGCTAAGGCGGCAGCCGGCCCTCGGAACGGGCCAGTCTCTCCAGCTCCGCCGGGTGGAGCAGCTCGATCACCCGGCGCCCGGTGCGCAGCCAGCCGGCATCCCGCCACTCCTCCAGCAGTCGGTTGACGGTCCGCCGGGAGCTGAGCACCAGGCCGGCCAGGTCGTCCTGGGACAGCGGCAGGGAGATCCTGACCTCGCCGGTGGGCGCCGAATCGCCGTAGCGTTCGGCCAGTTCCAGCAGGAGGGCGGCCAGGCGGGGGCGGACGACGGCGGAACCGGTAGCCGCCCGGTGCTGGTCGGCGTCCCGCAGCCGGCCGGAGAGCACCTGTTGGAGGGCCTGTGCGACGGCGGGGTCGGCGTGTTTGATGGCACCGAACCGGCTGAGCGGGATGTGCAGCGCGGTGACGTCGGTCAGCGCGAACAGGGTGGCCGACCGTGAGCCGCCGTCGAGGCCGGCCTGTTCACCGAGCAGGTCGCCGTCGCCCCGGATGGCGAGGATCGCGCGGTAGCCCGCGCCCGACTCCACCAGGACCTTGACGCAGCCGCGTTCGATCACCAGCAGGTGGTCGGAGTGCTCGTGCTGCTGGAGCAGTGAGCAGCCCGCCGGGTAGTGCACCCGGCGGGCGACGGCGGCCAGTTCGGCCCGGGCCGGGGCGTCGAGCAGCTGCCAGAACGGCACGCGTCCGCCTGACGCCGGTCCGGCCGCTCTCATCCCAGCAGCCCCGCCAGTGTGACCAGCCCGCAGCCGGCGACGGCGAGCAGGAGGGACTGCCGCACCCGGCGGTCCTTTATCCAGATGATCCGGCTCATCTCCACCAACTGCCTGCTGAGCAGGGGGAGCAGGTCCGCACCGTCCAGCTCGGTGGCGAGCCGGTCGGGCGTCCAGTGCCGGAGCTGGCCGTAGTAGACGAAGTTCGGCGGGTCGCTCTCCTGCTTGCCTCCGCCGCGTGGTACGACCACCGACACGGCGGCGACCGCGGCCAGCGCGAGGACGGCCACGCCGAGCCAGAAGGCCGTCGCGGGTAGGGCACCGGAGGTGCGGCCGAGGGCGGTGCCGGTGCCGGACAGGGCGACGATCGCGCCGAGCGCGGCGGACTCGATGGTGAGGGCGAAGGAGGCCTTGGAGTCGACCCTGCCGGTCACCTCGGTCAGCGAACCATGGATCTGCCAGGCGGTTTTGACTGCTTCTTCGTTCGACACAGGCCCCCCGGACGACCGTTCTGGGCGGCTCCCCGGATCGCCGGTTCGGCACCCCGGACTCCGCTGCTCCAGCATATCCACGCGGCGCTCGTCGGGGGTCGGGATTGCCTCGGCCGGTCCCGGACTCGCCTTTCCCCGTCGGGCCCGTGGGCCCTGGAGGGATGTGTCGATTCGGTGACCGCCGCGTCGCGGGTGGGTCGCGGTCGGGGTCGGAGGGTGCCGTGGGTGGGTGGGGCGGTGGGATGGTGGACCGCCGGTCGGTCGGTCGGTCGGCCGGACGGGAACGGGGGCGGGTCATGGGCAGACGGTTGGTGGGCGCGGCGGTCGCCGGGGTGCTGGTGCTCGGCGGCGGGGTGGCGATGGCCGCTCCGGCGTCGGCGGCCGCGGTGGTGCGGCCGGCGGGTGTGGCGCGGACGGCTCCGGCACGGACGGCACCGGAGCGGGCGCCGCTGGCGCGGGACGGCGTCCGGGCGCACCGGATCAGCCAGCTCGCCGGGTCGAAGTCGAAGTCCAAGACGAAGAAGAAGGTCAAGCGCGGCTTCTTCCACGGGTTCTTCCACGGCTTCCTCGGCTGGCTGGCCGTGGTCCTGCTGGTCGGCCTGCTGGCCACGGTCCTGGTCGTGCTCTGGGTCAGGAGCCGGAACCGCCGCTAGGGCCCGTCCTGGCCGCGGGCGGGGTGAGGGCCAGCATCGCGGCGTCGACGAGCCGGTCCGCGTGGTCGTGGCTGAGCGGGCCGAGCCGGTACTGCCAGCGGTAGGCGAGCGGGCCGTAGAAGAGTTCGACGGCCAGGTCGAGGTCGGCGTCGGGGGCGATCTGGCCGGCCTCGCGGGCGGTGCGCAGCCGGTCGCGGGTGATCTCCAGCAGCGGGTCCAGCAGGCGGGTGCGGTACTCGGCGTGCAGCGCGGGGTCGTTGAGGATCTCGGCGGCGAGGCCCCGGAAGGTGCGGTCGGTGGCCGGGTCGGCGAGTTCGTCGGAGCTGGCGCGCAGGACGGTCCGGAGGTCGGCGGCGAGGTCGCCGGTGTCGGGAAGGGCGAGGCTGCCCTCGTGCTCGCTGGCGGCGAGGAAGGCGTCGAAGACGACCGCCCCCTTCGAGGGCCACCAGCGGTAGATGGTCTGCTTGCCGACTCCGGCGCGGGCGGCGATCGCCTCGATGGTGACCTTGCCGTAGCCGACCTCGGCGACGAGTTCGGTGGCGGCGGTGAGGACGGCGGCGCGGGAGCGCTCGCTGCGGCGGGCGGGGTCGGGAGCGGTTCTGGAGGTCATGGAGGAAAAGTCTAGGCGAAATGGCGAGACGAGACGTATTGTCTCCTCAAGACCTCGCGAGACGGATCGTCTCGCGAACAGTGCGAGACGATCCGTCTCGTCTCATCCGCTACCCCCGGAGGTGCCCGTGTTCCGCCCCGCACACATCCTGATGGTCTCCGTCCCGGCCCATGGGCACGTCAACCCGAGCCTCGCCGTGATCACCGAGCTGGTCGCCCGGGGCCACCGGGTCAGCTACGTCAACGACCCCTCCTTCCGGGAGACCGTCGAGTCCACCGGCGCCACCTTCGTCCCCTATCCGACGAAGCTGCCGCTCGCCGACGACCCCAACGGCTGGATGGAGGACCCGGTGGCGATCCAGGAGCTGTTCCTGGACGACGCGCTCTCCATGTGGCCCGTCCTGCTGGAGGCCTTCACCGAGGACCGGCCCGACCTGGTGCTCTGCGACATCGCGGGCTACGCGGGCCGGGCGCTCGGCGAGCGGCTGGGGGTGCCGGTGGTGCAGCTGTCGCCGACCTTCGTCGGCTGGGAGGGCTTCGAGCAGGACCTGGCCGAGATGTTCGAGGCCATCCGCACCGGCCCGGGCGGCGCCGAGCACTACCGCCGGTTCGCCGACTGGCTGGCCGAGGCCGGCGCGGTGCGGCGCGACGTGGACGCCTTCAAGAACGTGGACATCTTCAAGAACCGTCCGGAGCGGGCGGTCGCGCTGGTCCCGCGGGCCCTGCAGCCCAACGCCGACCGGGTCGACGACCGGCGGATCAGCTTCGTCGGCCCCTGCTTCGGCGACCGGGCCCACCAGGGGCGGTGGCAGCGGCCGGCCGGCGCCGAGAAGGTGCTGCTGGTCTCGCTGGGCTCCGCGTTCACCCACCACCCGGCGTTCTACCGGGCCTGCGTCCAGGCCTTCGGGGACCTGCCGGGCTGGCACACGGTGCTGCAGATCGGCGCGCACACCGACCCGGCCGAGCTCGGCGAGGTGCCGGACACCGTCGAGGTGCACCGCTGGGTGCCGCAGCTGTCGGTGCTCGCCCAGGCGGACGCCTTCGTCACCCACGCCGGCATGGGCGGCTCCAGCGAGGGGCTGTTCCACGCGGTGCCGATGATCGCGGTGCCGCAGGCCACCGACCAGTTCGCCAACGCGGACGCGCTGGTGGGCCTGGGCGTCGCCCGCCGACTGGACACCGAGGAGGCGACGCCGGAGGCGCTGCGCGCCGCGCTGCTGGAGCTGGTCGGTGATCCGGCGGTGGCCGGGCGGCTGCGGGAGCTGTCCGCTGCCGGCCGGGCCGAGGGCGGCACCGCCCGGGCGGCCGACCTGATCGAGGCGGAACTCGGGCGGCGGTGAGACCCGGGCGGCCTCGGGGCGGGGGCGTACGGGGGCGGCTGCGGGGCGGGGGGCGTACGGGGGGCGCGGCGTGCGGCGCGGAGCCGGACGGCGGAGAATCCGGACGAAGGTGAATCCGGATGGCGAACACCTGTTGTCATATCTTCATTCACCTGATGTGATGGTGTATATGGATATGCACAGTGCTGTGGCCCCCGACGCTCCGCTGGTCCTGGTCGGCAAGGCCGACGTCAGCGCCGAGGACGTTCTGGCCGTCGCCCGGGGCAACGCCCGGGTCGAGATCGGTCCCGACGCGCTGGCCGAGATGGCCGCCGCCCGTGCGCGGATCGACGCCCTCGCGGCCGAGCCGCGTCCCGTCTACGGCGTGTCGACCGGCTTCGGCGCGCTCGCCGTGCGGCACATCAGCCCCGAGCTGCGCGCGCAGCTGCAGCGGTCGCTGGTGCGCTCGCACGCCGCCGGCATGGGCCCGGCGGTCGAGCGCGAGGTGGTCCGCGCGCTGGTGTTCCTGCGGATGAAGACCCTGGCCTCCGGCCGTACCGGCGTGCGCCCGCTCGTCGCGCAGACCATGGCCGCCCTGCTCAACGCCGGCATCACCCCGGTGGTCCGCGAGTTCGGCTCGCTCGGCTGCTCCGGCGACCTCGCGCCGCTCTCGCACTGCGCGCTGGTCCTGATGGGCGAGGGCACCGCCACCGGCCCGGACGGCATGGAGAAGCCCGCCGCCGAGCTGCTCGCCGCCGCCGGCATCGAGCCGGTCGAGCTGCTGGAGAAGGAGGGCCTGGCCCTCATCAACGGCACCGACGGCATGCTCGGCATGCTGGTCATGGCCATCGCCGACCTGCAGCGGCTGTTCACCACCGCCGACATCACCGCCGCGATGTCCCTGGAGGCGCTGCTCGGCACCGACAAGGTGCTCGCCCCCGAGCTGCACGCCCCGATCCGCCCGCACCCGGGCCAGGCGCTGAGCGCCGCCAACATGCTCGCCGTCCTCAAGGACTCCGGCCTCACCGGCCACCACCAGGACGACGCGCCGCGGGTCCAGGACGCGTACTCGATCCGCTGCGCCCCGCAGGTCGCCGGGGCCGGCCGGGACACCCTGGCCCACGCCCAGCTGGTCGCCTCCCGCGAGCTGGCCGCCTCGGTGGACAACCCGGTCGTGCTGCCGGACGGCCGGGTCGAGTCCAACGGCAACTTCCACGGCGCCCCGGTCGCGTACGTGCTGGACTTCCTCGCCATCGCCGCCGCCGACCTCGGCTCGATCTCCGAGCGCCGCACCGACCGGCTGCTCGACAAGGCCCGCTCGCACGGCCTGCCGGCCTTCCTGGCCGACGACCCGGGCGTGGACTCCGGCCTGATGATCGCCCAGTACACCCAGGCGGCCCTGGTCAGCGAGAACAAGCGGCTCGCCGTCCCCGCCTCGGTCGACTCGATCCCGTCCTCCGCGATGCAGGAGGACCACGTGTCGATGGGCTGGTCGGCCGCGCGCAAGCTGCGCCAGGCCGTCGAGAACCTCGGCCGGATCCTCGCCGTCGAGCTCACCGCCTCCGCCCGCGCGCTGGAGATCCGCCAGCAGGCCGACACCACCGGCCGGATCGCCCCGGCGACCGCGGCCGCGCTGGCCGTCGCCCGGGAGGCTGGGGTCGGCGGCGCCGGCCGCGACCGCTTCCTCTCGCCGGACCTGGAGGCGGCGGCGGCGCTGGTCGCCTCCGGCGAGCTGGTGCGCGCGGTGGAGAAGGTCACCGGCCCGCTGGCCTGACGCCCCCTCGCCGCGGGGCGGCCGGGACCAGGGCCGGGCAAGGATCCACGAGCCAGGCCCTAGTCCCAGTCGCTCCGCGGCCGGCGCTCCTCGCGGTTGCGGCGCTCGCCGAACGCGGCGGCGACGTTGACCCCGACGATGCCCGCCCAGCAGACCATCAGGCCGGCGAAGCCGCCGGTCCCCGGACTGGTGGCGATGGCGGTCAGTGGGATGCCGAGCACCATCGAGACCACCGCGAGTCCGTTGCCGGAGCGCTTGCCCCAGCCCTGGCGGCGGGGGCGCTGGTCCCGGTGGTGGTAGGGGCGCTCGTAGTCGTCCATCCGCTGGGCCACGGAGCGCTCGACCCGCGCGTCCAGGCGGGCGTCGAGACGCTTCATGAAGGAGTCGACGAGCTCGTCCTCGTACTCCTTGCCGAGCTCCTTGCGGGCCTGCAGGGTGGCGTCGAGGTCGCGCCGCAGATCGTCCTGGCGAGTGTCCATGGAGAACAGCGTGGGCCCGCCGGGGCGTCCGGTCCATCCGTTCGCGGGGGGAATCCGGGCGGGCTCAGGGACAAATCAGGGTTACCCCTAGCCGGGGGCCGGCCACCGTCCGGATGCCGCCTCCCTCCGTCCGCTCCCCGGGACGTCTCCCCGGATGTCCCGCCGGGACGTCTCCCCGAACGCCCCATCGGACGTCTCACCCGACGTCCCGCCGTACGAGACGTCTTTGCCAGGCGCGACGCGCTGCTGCACAGTCGTCGTCCGACCCGCTCGCATCCGGAGGTACCGCTGATGACCGCCATCGACGAGACCGGCAGCGTCGGCCCCTCCGCCCGACTGCTCCAGCTCTTCGAAGGGCACCGGCTGACGCCGACCCAGCGCCGGATCGCCCACTCGCTGGTGCGGCACGCCACCGAGGCGCCGTTCCTGTCCAGTGTCGAGGTCGCCGAACTCGCCGGCGTCAGCCAGCCCTCCGTCACCCGCTTCGCGGTCGCGCTCGGGTACGACGGCTACCCGGCGCTGCGCAAGCAGCTGCGCGAGCTCGGGGGCGGCGAACCCGCCGCGCCGGAGAGCCCGGACGACGCCGTGCGCAACGAGCACCAGCAGGCCGTGCTCGCCGAGATCGCCCACCTGCGCCACCTCGCCGAACTGCTCGCCGACCCGGAGCCGATCATCCGGGCCGCCCGGCTGCTCGCCGCCTCCCGCCCGCTGCCGGTGCTCGGCCTGCGGGCCGCCTCGGCGCAGGCGCGCGGCTTCGCGTACTTCGCCGCCAAGGTGCACCCGGACATCCGGCTGCTGGACGAGGGCGGCAGCATGCTCGCCGACCGGCTGGAACAGGCCACCGCGGCCGGCGCCAGCGCACTGCTCTGCTTCGCCCTGCCGCGCTACCCGCGCGAGCTGATGGACGCTCTGGCGGTGGCCCGGGAGTGCGGGCTGACGGTGCTCACCGTCGCCGACAGCGCCTTCGCCCCGGTCGCCAAGCTGTCCGACCTGATGCTGCCGGCCGCCGTCGGCACCGGCCTGGTCTTCGACACCGCCTGCGCGCCGATGATGCTCGGCCGGGTGCTGCTGCAGGCCATGTGCGACGAACTCCCGGGCGCCGAGGCGCGCCTGGAGGCGATCGAGCAGTCGGCGACGGCACGCGGGCTCTTCTTGGAATAAGCACAGCCTGGAATAAGCGCGGGCCGGAATAGGCGAAGCCAGGAACAAGCACAGGCCGGAGCGGCGGCGGGAGAGTAGTCGTCACGAACCCGGGCATCCCCTACTGCAGGGGGTGCCGCCCATGCGCGTGATCCACGAGATGAAGTTCGTCGCCCGCCTCTCCTCGGGCGCCGACGAATGGTCCTGCCCCGCCTGCGGACGCCGCGTCACCCTGCGGCGCCTGCCCGAACCCGAACTGACCGTCCTCGATCCGGGCGACGAGTCCGCCGTCCACGTCGGTGTCATCGAACCCGACGCCGCCGCCGTGGCGGCCGAGAAGTACGGCCTCGGCCCCGTCCAGAACGTCCCCCGCCCGCCGTCCCCGCCCGCCCCCGACGCCGCCGACCGCCGCTGGCTGGCCGAGATCGGCATCGACTGGGACGGCGGCGCGGCGGCCTGAGCCCTGCCCGCACCGCCCGTACGGCACTGCCGGACGGGCGCTTCGGCGTGCCTGGGGGCCGGTGGGGCTCCCGGCTGATCGGATTGTTCCGGGGTCTGGTCGAAACCCATCTGTTTAGTTATATTCAGTCGAAGAGAACATGAATGAATCCATCCGCAGAGAGGCCGGGACCATGGTGCAGCAGCAGACGAGCGGACCGCGTGAGGTGCGCGCCGCGCGGGGGACGGGGCTCACGACGCAGGGGTGGCAGCAGGAGGCCGCCCTGCGGATGCTGATGAACAACCTCGACCCCGAGGTGGCGGAGCACCCGTCGAAGCTGGTCGTCTACGGCGGCACCGGCAAGGCCGCCCGGGACTGGCGCTCCTTCGACGCGATGGTGAAGACGCTGCAGGGCCTGAAGCAGGACGAGACCATGCTGGTCCAGTCCGGCCGCCCGGTCGGCGTGATGCAGACCCACGAGTGGGCGCCGCGCGTGCTGATCGCCAACTCCAACCTCGTCGGCGACTGGGCCAACTGGGAGGAGTTCCGCCGCCTGGAGAGCCTCGGGCTCACCATGTACGGCCAGATGACCGCCGGCTCCTGGATCTACATCGGCACCCAGGGCATCCTCCAGGGCACCTACGAGACCTTCGCGGCCGTCGCCAACAAGCGGTTCAACGGCACGCTGGAGGGCACCATCACCCTCACCGCGGGCCTCGGCGGCATGGGCGGGGCCCAGCCGCTGGCCGTCACCATGAACGGCGGCGTGGCGATCTGCATCGACTGCGACCCGTCCCGCATCTCCCGCCGGATCGAGCACCGCTACCTCGACGTCGAGGCCAAGAACCTCGACCACGCCCTGCAGCTGGCCACCGAGGCCCGCGACAAGAAGCAGCCGCTCTCCATCGGCCTGCTGGGCAACGCCGCCGAGCTCTTCCCGCAGCTGCTCGCGATGGACGCGCCGATCGACATCGTCACCGACCAGACCAGCGCCCACGACCCGCTGAGCTACCTGCCGGTCGGCGTCTCCTTCGACGACATGGCGACCTACGCGGCAGAGAAGCCCGCCGAGTTCACCCAGCGCTCGCGCGAGTCGATGGCCCGGCACGTCGAGGCGATGGTCGGCTTCCAGGACCGCGGCGCCGAGGTCTTCGACTACGGCAACTCGATCCGCGGCGAGGCCCAGCTGGCCGGCTACGACCGCGCCTTCGCCTTCCCCGGCTTCGTCCCCGCGTACATCCGCCCGCTGTTCTGCGAGGGCAAGGGCCCGTTCCGCTGGGCCGCGCTGTCCGGCGACCCGCAGGACATCGCCAAGACCGACAAGGCCGTCCTCGACCTGTTCCCGGAGAACGAGTCGCTGCACCGCTGGATCAAGATGGCCCAGGAGAAGGTGCACTTCCAGGGCCTCCCGGCGCGCATCTGCTGGCTCGGCTACGGCGAGCGCGACAAGGCCGGCGAGCGCTTCAACGACATGGTCGCCTCGGGCGAGCTGGCCGCGCCCATCGTCATCGGCCGCGACCACCTGGACTGCGGCTCGGTCGCCTCCCCGTACCGGGAGACCGAGGCGATGCTGGACGGCTCGGACGCGATCGCCGACTGGCCGCTGCTCAACGCCATGGTCAACGTCGCCTCCGGCGCCTCCTGGGTCTCCATCCACCACGGCGGCGGCGTCGGCATCGGCCGCTCGATCCACGCCGGGCAGGTCACCGTCGCCGACGGCACCGCGCTGGCCGGGGAGAAGATCCGCCGGGTGCTCACCAACGACCCGGGCATGGGCGTCATCCGGCACGTGGACGCCGGCTACGACCGCGCCGACGAGGTCGCCGCCGAGCGCGGGGTCCGCATCCCGATGGGTGAGCTGTGACGGCTCCTTCTTTCGAGCAGATGTGGGCGGAGCTGCTCCCCGTGGGCCGCTCCGCCTCGTCCGGCGGCTACCGCCGCTTCGCCTGGAACTCGGCCGACGCCGAGTGCCGCGCCTGGTTCGAGCAGCAGGCCCGCGACCGCGGCCTGGCGTACGAGCTGGACCGCAACGGTAACCAGTGGGCCTGGCTGGGCGACCCGCAGGCCGGCGGGGCCGTCGTCACCGGCTCGCACCTGGACTCGGTGCCGGACGGCGGCGCCTTCGACGGCCCGCTCGGGGTGGTCTCCTCCTTCGCCGCGCTGGACGAACTCCGCGCCCGGGGAGCCGAGTTCACCCGGCCGCTGGCGATCGTCAACTTCGGTGACGAGGAGGGCGCCCGGTTCGGCGTGGCCTGCATCGGCTCCCGGCTCACCGCCGGTGTGCTCTCGCCGGAGGCCGCGTACGAGCTGCGCGACGCCGGCGGCGTCCGGCTGCCCGACGCGATGGAGAAGGCCGGCTACGACCCGACCGGGATCGGCGCGGACGACGACCGGCTGGCCCGGATCGGCGCCTTCGTCGAACTCCACGTCGAGCAGGGCCGCTACCTCGCCGAGGGGCAGCCGGTCGGCGTGGCCGGGGCGATCTGGCCGCACGGCCGCTGGCGGTTCGACTTCCACGGTGAGGCCAACCACGCCGGCACCACCCGGATCGAGGACCGCCGCGACCCGATGCTGACCTACGCCAACACCGTGCTCGCCGCCCGCAAGAAGGCGGCGCAGGCGGGCGCGCTGGCCACCTTCGGCAAGGTCGCGGTCGAGCCCAACGGCACCAACGCGATCGCCTCGCTGGTGCGCGGCTGGCTGGACTCCCGGGCGGCCGACGAGCGCACCCTGACCGCGCTGGTCGCCGAGATCGAGCGGGCCGCGGCCGAGCGCGGTGAGCGCGACGGCGTCCGGGTCGAGCTGGTCCGCGAGTCCTACACCCCGGTGGTGGACTTCGACGGCCCGCTGCGCGACCGGCTCGCCAAGCTGCTGGACGCCCCGGTGCTGCCCACCGGCGCGGGACACGACGCCGGGATCCTGGCGTCCGCCATCCCGACGGCCATGCTGTTCGTGCGCAACCCCACCGGTGTCTCGCACTCCCCGGCCGAACACGCAGAGGTGGCCGACTGCCTGGCCGGGGTGACCGCCCTCGCCGACGTACTGGAGGACCTGGCGTGTCAGTGACCGCAGCGACCGCAGTGAGCTACTGGGCGCAGTACGCGTGGCTGCCGCACCCCAACGGTCCGGTGGTCGAACGGGACGTGCTGATCGCCACCGGCCCGGGCGGGCTGATCACCGCGGTGACGCCGGACAGCGGGCCCTGCCCGCCCGGCGCCGTCCGCCTCGACGGGCTGCTGCTGCCCGGCCAGGCGAACGCCCACTCGCACGCCTTCCACCGGGCGCTGCGCGGGCACGTGCAGGTCGGCTCCGGCACCTTCTGGACCTGGCGCGACACCATGTACCGGTTCGCCGGGGCGCTCGACCCGGACACCTACCTGGAGCTCGCCACCGCCGTCTACGCCGAGATGGCGCTGGCCGGGATCACCGCCGTCGGCGAGTTCCATTACCTGCACCACGCGCCCGGCGGGGCCCGCTACGACGACCCGAACGCGATGGGCGAGGCGCTGATCGAGGCCGCCGCCCGGGCCGGCATCCGGATCACCCTGCTGGACACCTGCTACCTGTCGGCCGGCTTCGGCGCCGAGCCGACCAAGCCGCAGCAGCGGTTCAGCGACGGCGACGCGCAGGCCTGGGCCGAGCGGGCGGACGCGCTGAAGCCGCGCGAGCACGCCCGGATCGGCGCCGCCATCCACTCCGTCCGGGCCGTCCCGGCGGAGCAGCTGGCCACCGTGGCGCACTGGACGGCGATGCGCCAAGCGCCGCTGCACGTCCACCTGTCCGAGCAGACCGCCGAGAACGACGCCTGCCTCGCCGCGCACGGCGTCACCCCGACCCGGCTGCTCGCCGACCACGGCGCGCTCGGCCCGCGCACCTCGGTCGTGCACGCCACCCACCTCACCGACGAGGACGTCCGGCTCCTCACCGACTCCTCCACGACCGTCTGCATGTGCCCCACCACCGAGCGGGACCTCGCGGACGGCATCGGCCCCGCCCGCCGACTCGCCTCGGGCGGCAGCCCGATCACCCTGGGCAGCGACAGCCACGCGGTCATCGACCCGTTCGAGGAGGCCCGCGCGCTGGAGCTGGACGAGCGGCTGCGCACCCGTACCCGTGGGCACTGGACGGCCAACGCGCTGCTGCGGGCCGGCACCGAGGACGGGCACGCCTCGCTCGGCTGGCCGGAGGCCGGCCGGATCGAGGCCGGGGCGCTCGCCGACTTCACGGTCATCGCGCTGGACTCGGTGCGTACGGCCGGGCCGCCGCCCCGGCTCGGCGCCGAGATCGCCGTCTTCGCGGCCTCGGCGGCGGACGTGCGGCACCTGGTGGTCGGCGGCCGGCACGTCGTCCGGGACGGGGTGCACCAGCTGGTGGCCGACGTGCCGGGCGCGCTGCGGTCCGCCATCCGCGCGCTGGACTACTGATTCCTCTGTTTGGCTCCCTTCGGAAGGCGTTGTCTTGAGCACCAGGACCACCTTGATCACGGGCATCGGCAGCCTGGTCACCAACGACCCCGGTCAGGGCACCGGGCCGCTCGGCCTGCTGGCCGACGCGGCCGTGGTGGTCGAGGGCGACACGATCGCCTGGGTCGGCCCGGCGGCGCAGGCCCCGGCCGCGGACGAGCGCTTCGACGCCGAGGGCCGGGCCCTGCTGCCCGGCTTCGTCGACTCGCACGCCCACCTGGTGTTCGCGGGGGACCGTACGGCCGAGTTCAACGCCCGGATGTCCGGGCAGGCGTACACGGCGGGCGGTATCCGCACGACGGTGGCGGCCACCCGGGCGGCTTCGGACGCCGAGCTGGAGGCCAGGCTGGCCGGGTTCGTCCGGGAGGCGCTGCGGCAGGGCACCACCACCATCGAGTGCAAGTCCGGCTACGGGCTGACGGTCGAGGACGAGGCCCGGGCGCTGCGGATCGCGGCCAAGCACACCCCGGAGACGACGTACCTGGGGGCGCACATCGTGGCCCCCGAGTACGCCGAGGACCCGGCCGGGTACGTCGACCTGGTCACCGGCGAGATGCTGGACGCCTGCGCGCCGCACGCCCGCTGGGTGGACGTGTTCTGCGAGAAGGGCGCGTTCGACGGCGACCAGGCGCGGGCCGTCCTCACTGCGGGGATCGAGAAGGGCCTCACGCCGCGGGTGCACGCCAACCAGCTCACGTACGGGCCGGGCGTGCAGCTCGCCGTCGAGCTGGGGGCCGCCTCGGCGGACCACTGCACCCACCTGACCGACGAGGACGTGGCGGCGCTGGCGGGATCGGCGACGGTCGCGACGCTGCTGCCGGGGGCGGAGTTCTCGACGCGGGCCGAGTACCCGAGCGGGCGCAGGTTGTTGGACGCGGGGGCGGTGGTGGCGCTCTCGACGGACTGCAACCCGGGCTCCAGCTTCACCAGTTCGATGGCGTTCTGCGTCGCCGTGGCGGTGCGGGAGATGGGCATGACCCCGGACGAGGCCGTCTGGGCGGCCACCGCGGGCGGCGCCCACGCCCTGCGGCGGACGGACGTGGGGACGGTGGCGGTCGGCGCGCGGGCGGACCTGCTGCTGCTCGACGCGCCCTCGCACGTCCACCTGGCGTACCGCCCGGGCGTGCCGCTGACGGCCGCGGTCTGGCGCGCGGGCGCCCGGGAGGTCTGAGTCCGCGACCATGGTCACGAGCGGCCCGCTCCCTGCGCGCAGGGAGCGGGCCGCTCCGGTGTGTCCGTCAGCCGAAGGGCAGGACCTGGGTGCTGCCACCGGCCAGGATGTGCCGGTACTCGCTCCCGCCGTTGAGCTGGCGGTAGTTGAGCACCGGATCACCGGCTCGTACGAGGGCGGTCGCACATCCGAGGCACCAGGGCTTCGGCGGCTGTGCGTCGAGGTCCTCGATCACCGCAGGAGCGGAGCACTGCGTGCAGGCCGCCATCGGGTCCTCCCCGGGGTCAGGCCCAGGTGGAGCCGCAAGCGGTGCAGCCCCATCGGCCGTCGATCGTCTGGTAGGTGGCGCCCGACCCACAGACCGGGCAAGTGCGGGCGCTGGGCTGGTCGGCCAGCTTCAGCAGCGTACTGGGAGACGTGGCGACCCTGCTGATGACCGCCGCCTACACGGCGGCATGTCCTGACGCCCCAAGACGGGCCGACTGCTTCTCGTCGCCCCGTTGCCCCGTCGAGCCGGTGCTCGACGGGGCGATGTGCTGCTCAGGGGTTGGCGGTGAGGTGGTCGAACTCGCCGGCCTTGGCGCCCCGGAGGAGAATCAGGCGAGGCAGAACTCGTTGCCCTCGATGTCCTGCATCGTGATGCACGACTCGTTGACGCCGTCGGCGCGCTGCGTCAGCACGTGCTTCGCACCGAGCGCCATCAGCCGCGCGCATTCGGCCTCAAGCGTGGCCAGGCGCTCCTCACCCACGAGCCCGACGCCGGCCCGCACGTCGAGATGCACCCGGTTCTTGACGACCTTGCCCTCGGGAACCCGCTGGAACAGCAAACGCGGGGCCACACCCGAGGGATCGGTGCACGCGAAGTAGACCGCATCCTCGGGCGGCAGCGAGCGGTAGCACTCCTCCCACGTGGCAAAGCCCTCCGGGACCGCCGGCAGGACGTACCCCAGCACCTCACACCAGAAAGCGGCGAGGCGGACAGGGTCCGCGCAGTCGAAGGTCACTTGGAACTGTCTGATCGTTGACATCGGCGCACGATAACAGGGGCCCTGCTCATCTCCCCAGGTCGGGAGGCCTGCACGTGGCCGGGAGGAGGCGCCTGCTACCCACCGCCCCTCAGCCACCGGCGGCCTCTTGCGGGGCGCAAGAGGCCGCCGGAACGATTCGTTCAGGGGTTGGCGGTGAGGTGGTCGAACTCGCCGGCCTTGGCACCCCGGAGGAAGTCGGCGAACTTGGAGTGGGTGGTGCGGACGATGACATCGCCCTCGTCGGACTCGCGAAGTTCGATCGCCCCGGCAAGAGCGCGCACCTCGACGCAGTTACTGGCGGCTTCGCTGAAACTGGACTTCTGCCACGCAGAACCGGTCATGGAGCCAGGGTAGTCACCGGCGGCCTCTTGCGGGGCGCAAGAGGCCGCCGGAACGATTCGCTCAGGGGTTGGTGGTGAGGTGGTCGAACTCGCCGACCTTGGCACCCTGGAGGAAGGCGGCGAACCTGAGGCGGGTGGTCCGGACTATGACGTCCGCGTCGTCGGACTCCCGGAGTTCGACCACCTCTTCACGTGCGCGCACCTCAACGCAGTTGTTGTTCGCCTCGCTGAAACTGGACTTCTGCCACTCGGTGCTATTCATGCCTGTCGTTCATTTCCTTCATGATCGAGCGAATGTGATCCCGTGACTCGCTCTCTTGGAGCGCGACGGCCTCGATGCGCTCCAAGGTTGCGCGATAGCCCGCCAGCTGGGCGGGTGAGTCGAAGATGTGGGAGCCATGAGACGAGTCGGCCTGGACCGTGTCCAGCTCTGGTACCGGTCCCTCCGCATAGAGCAGGTTCTCACTGGGGCCGGGGAAGTTGGCTGTCGCAAAGGGCACGACTCGCAATGAGACGGCTGGGCGTTCGGAGTCCCGGATGAGGGATTCGAGCTGCTCCCTGAGCACCGTGGGCCCGCCGTACTGGATGCGCAACGCCGCTTCGTGGACGAGTGCTGTGTACGGCGTTTCGCCGGCCTGGATGATCTGCTGCCTCCGCAGCCGGAACTTCACTCGGCGATCGACCTCTCGCTCGGGGAGAGGGGTGAACCCTGTCGCGAACACCGCGGTCGCATACGAGTTCGTCTGCAGCAGTCCCGGGATGATGCCGATGGTGAAGCTCTTGAGCCGCTTCGCGCGTCCTTCGATCTCCGCGACATCGATCGGGGCGGCTGCGAGTGTCGTTCGATACTCATCCCACCAGGCCGAGTCCCGCTCCCTGGCCATGTCGGCGAGTGCTTCGACCAGAGGCGCGTTGGCGCACATGCAGGCTTCCGCGATCTCGTGCAGGCGAGCCACGCTGACGGCCGACTTTCCGATCTCCATCTGACTCACCAGTGCGGGAGTCACCCCGAGCAGCCTGGCGAGGTGGCTGCCGCCGAAGCCGGCCTGCTCTCTCATCCTTCGCAGTTCGGCGCCGAGACGTCGCTGGCGAAGGGTGGGGATTCGAAGGGCCATGGCGTCCTCTCTGCTGGTGCTGAGGCCAGTGTGCCGTGCAGGTCGCCAGCGGATCCATCTGGGAGCAGGGGGCGCGCGTTCCCCCATGGGGAGGAACCTTCTCCCATCCGGCTTTAATTAAAGAGTCGATCGGCTATCGTCATCCTCAGCTCGATCCGACGGATCGTCAGTAATGCCTGCATTCAGGGCAGTAGGCGCCTGCTGCCCTCGCGCGCCGCAGAGCAGCCATGCCCCGGCCTGGCTCACGGCGACGACCGTCATCCCTCCCTCTTCTCTCCCCACACCACAGCCTCACGGAGGTTCCCGTGTGCATCCGTAACACCCCCTCGCTCACCCTCTCCCGGCAGGCTCTCCGGGACGCCATGACCCGCAGCGGCGGCTGGGACGCCGAGGTCATCTTCAACGCCGAACTCGCCCTGATGGAGCTCATCTCCAACGCGTGGCGCCACGCCGACACCCCCGCGCCCGTCGTCTGGTTCTCCATCCTCGGCCCGACCCTCCGGGTCACCGTCTCCGATGAGAGCGACGCCCTTCCGCAGCCGCGAAGGCCCTCCGACCTCGCCGAGCACGGACGGGGCCTCCAACTCGTGGCGGGCCTCACCCACCGCTGGGGCGTCGACCCCCAGAAGCGCGGCAAGACCACCTGGTACGAGCTGGACTCCCTCGCGTGACCCGCGACCCCATCGCGCCGGACGACCCCAGGACGCGCGACTACACCGAACCCCAGATCACCACGCTTCTCGGCGAGTTGCACCGGCGCGGCCTGCCGCACGGGCTCCTCTGGGGCTCCGCCGCGGCCGGCGAGACCACCCTCGACGGCCGCATCCTGGTCGACTTCGGCAACGCGCCGGTGAGCACTCTGCTCAACCTCCTCCACCTGCTCCGCGACCTGGAGCGGGACGAGTCGTGGCACCGGTGAGGTTCTTCGTCGGCGCGGTCCTGGTCGCCCTCCTCGCCCTCGCGATCGCCACCGTGGCCCTCGGCGCCATCGCGACCCTCAAGATGCCCCGCCCCGAAGACCGCGACGAGCAGCGCTGAACCATGCGAAGGCCCTCGCCCACCCCGGGCGAGGGCCTCGCGGGCGCCCTCTGTCAGCCGAGACACGGGATCGCCCTGGATCCGCCCATCGGGATCCGTCGCGACAGCGGACGCCGCCACGACCAGCCGGTTCGGCTATGGATCTGGCATTCGTCAGATCTCGTACCGGTGATGCGGGATCGCTCGCTCCCAGACTGCTTCGAACGCAGTGGAGCACAGTTCCACGGTCTTCGGATCTGCCGTGATCTCGTCCTCGACTACTGCGCCGGTGCCGGAGAAGTGGTGAACCCGGAGCAGGGCACCATCGAACAGCCAGAAGTCGTTCCCCGGCAGTGGGATGCTCGTGGCGTGTCGCCGTGGTAGCCAGCGGACTTGCTCGCCCGCCGTGACGTTGGCGCGGGTGACGTAGTGCTCCCATCGGATGTACTCGGACACGGGCTCGGAGACGACCCGAGCTCGACGGATGACCACACCCCGAGCCACCGCGTCCGTGATCAACTGGTCATAGGGGTGCCACCAGGACTGCCGGTCCTCCCAGTCGATCCGCTCGCCGTGCTGCCATGCCTGGAAGCGTTCTGTCGGGGCGTAGGAGTCGCGCAGCTCCAGATGGACGGCTGACCGCTCGCACTGCTCAAGCAGTTCCGCGAAGTTGGGCACGCTCGATAGCATCACATGCCTCCCTGAAGATGGGCATCATCCGGAACACCCAGTCGTGGACGTCCGCCGACATCATCGTCTGCACGGCCGACTCCAAGTCCGTCGCGATCCTTCAGCGCGCAAAGGCAGGCTAGTTCGACCACTTCATCGCCGACGCCTGAGCACATCGTTCCGTCACTTCGTCCCGTCGAGCCAGGCCGGCGTCACTCACCGCAGCTGATCACCGGCGATGCGCCAACCGCGTTTGAGGAGCAAAGAGCTGCCCGGGTCACGTAGTTCCCGGGAGTGCGGGCCGACCGTCCGATGTCCTTCGGGGATCGGCCAGGGTTCGATCACCCGATTCGGTGACCTTAGAGCGGTTTCCCGTTCTCTCAACTGCCGAGCCTTGACCCTGTAGTCACGGCCTCGGGAGTATCGAACGAGACGCCAGCCGTAGAGGAGGGAGCTCAATCATGAAGCTGACACGCCTTGCTGGAGAGTGTGAGAAGGGCACTTGCCCGGCTGTGTATGCCGTGGACGGCACGGAAGACCTCATCATCCAGGGATACGTCGTGGCCGACCCGGCAGCACTGGCGACGATCGGGCTTCCCGCCGGGGAGACCGCGGTTCGCATTCCGGCTGCGCTGATTCGGAGGGTGCCCGATGAGTATCTCGGGTGAAGACTTCGAGAACCTGTTCTCGACGTTCCGGCGAGAGGCGTTCAGGCTCGAAACGCTGGATGACTACAGCGGATCGTCGGATCCGGAGTACCTCCGGTCGTTCCTCGACGGCGAACCGCGGCCGGCCGACTACAACCAGGACTGGGCCGACGAGGTCCGGGCGAACACCCGCGGCGGCAAGCGCATGTACCGGGTCCACATCGTTGCCCGACCGCTGACTCCGTACCTCCGGTACGAACTTGGCTGGGGGTACACCAAGAACCTGACCGCCGGTGAGGAGTTCTTCATCCTCGACACCACCGAGCAGCCCAACCCGCTCGAAGGCGTTCCCGACTTCTGGGCCTTCGACGAGTCGACGGTCGTCACCATGCGCTACGACGATGGTGGCACCTTCCTCGGTGCCGACCGGGAGCCGACCGCCGAGAAGTGGCTCAAGTACCGCGACACCGCTCTGAGGCACGCGGTGCCGTTCGCCGACTGGTGGGAGCGGTACGGAAACGCGTGAGAGGCATAGATCTCGGTAGAGCACTGCGGGAACTGCGGCTGGCCGGTGGGAAGGAGGCCAAAGCGGTCGCCCGCAGTGCTGCTATGTCTCCGAGCAAACTGAGCAAGATCGAGAACGGCCGGCTCGCGCCCAGCGTTATCGATGTGGAGCGCATCCTCACGGCCTTGGAAGTCTCGGAGGAGGTCAAAGCCCGACTTGCCGAGGCCGCCCGCGCCATCGCGACGGAGGCCACGGCATGGCGAATCTATCGCCGGGCCGGCTTGCACAAGCACCAGGAGGAGATCAGGGCGATAGAGGCCCAAACGCAGCTTCTTCGCGTCTTCCAGCCCTCCTGCATCCCCGGCCTGCTGCAATCTCCGGAGTACATCAGGGCCGTACAGCAGCACTCCGAAATCACCCCCGAGGTTCTGGAGAAGATGATCGGCGCCCGATTGCGTCGCCAGGAGATCCTCTTCGACCGGGCCAGGGCATTCCATTTCCTGATCACCGAGTCCGTGCTGCGGTGGGAGATCCTCCCGCCGTCCATGATGGCCGCACAGCTGGACAAGCTCGTGACCATGTCCAGACTGCCCAACATCATCGTCGGCGTGGTGCCCCAGGGGGATCCGAAAACACATCTTCCGACCTGCTCGTTCGTGATGTTCGACTCGCGCTTGGTCGTCGTGGAAATTCCACACGCGGAAATCACGACAAGCGAGCCGAAGGATGTGGATCAGTACGCTGCCAAGTTCCAGGCGTTCGAGCTGGCAGCTATAACGGGCCGCGAGATGCGGAGCATGGTCGAAGGCATCCGGGACGACTTCCTGCGGCAGTAGGAACCTTGGTGAATTGTTGAGCGAACAGGAAATTCCTTCCGGATGTCCCTGAATTGCGTCTATGTTGGCGCCTGCCCGGTAAACGGGAGCGCGACAACACGGAGGTACTCATGCCCACCACCGTTCTGATCCGACCGCAAGGCGTCCCGGTTTTCGACCGGGCGGAGTCCCGATTGCCGATGGGGGCGGCCGGGGCGACCGCCCTGGCCGAACTGGACGGCGAGAGTGGCCCGGAGAGCCCGTTCGCCTTCCGGTTCCTGGTGCCGGTCACCGGGGCCGGGGGAATCCTGCCCTCCGACATCGGCTACGACGACGAGACGCAGACCTGCACCTACGAGGGACTCCCCCCGGGCGTCTACATGACCAGCACCCCGCCCAAGACGTACGGCCCCACGCAGCCAACTGGGCAGATGGACGCGCCGGACGACCCCGGAAGCAGCAACGACTGAGATGCCGAAGGCCGATTCCGTCCTCGTGCTCACGGGGACGTTCGATCCCACCGCCGATCTCGTGATCGAGGAACTGAACCGGCGCGGAACCCCCGTCTTCCGGACGGACACGGCGTGGTTCCCGTCGAGGCTGGCCCTGGCGGCCAGCCTCGACGGGGCTGCCGGCTGGGGCGGGACGCTGACCACGGCACGGCGCACGCTCGACCTCTCGGCCGTGCGCGCGGTCTACTACCGACGGCCGACCGCACCGGCGTTCCCGGAGGCGATGTCCGTTGAGGCACGCAATGTGGCTGCCGCCGAGGCGCGGCGCGGGTTCGGAGGCCTGTTGTCGGCGTTGCCCTGCCGCTGGCTGCCACCACCCGGCCGCGCGGCCGACGCGGAGTACAAGCCGCTGCAGCTCCGAGCGGCGGTCGAGGCCGGGCTGCGAGTCCCCCGGACGCTGATCACCAACGACCCGGAATCCGCCAGGGAGTTCGCGTCTCACATCGGAACTCCAGTGGTGTACAAGCCCTTCACGCCGATTCGCGGGACGCTCGACGGCCGATCGGTCGCCGTCTACGCGAGCGTGTTGGCAGCCGACGACATCGGCGATCCGTCGATCGCCACCACGGCACACCTGTTCCAGGAGTGGGTGCCCAAGGCCCACGAGGTGCGGCTCACCGCCGTCGGCCGGCAGCTGTTCGCGGCCGAGATCCACGCCGACTCCGATGCGGCAAGGGTTGATTGGCGGAGCGACTACGACAGCCTGAGCTACCGGCTCTGCGAGACGCCGCCGGCCGTGGCGAACGGCATTCATCGCATGCTCGACCGACTCGGGCTCCCCTACGGTGCGTTCGACTTCGTCGTCTCGCCCGGGCGACTGGACGTTCCTTGAGGTGAATCCCAACGGGCAGTACGGGTTCATCGAGCAGGCCACCGGTCTGCCCATCACCGCCGCCATCTGTGACTACTTGGAAGGGACCGACCGGGCATGACGACCGTCCACTACGACGAAGCGCAACTCCTGCGGGCGCGCATCGGGCTGGCCTCGGAGATCGAGCGGGGGAGCGCGGTGCTGTCCTCGCGGGTGGTCGAGGCGTTCCTGAACGTGCCCCGTCATCCGTTCGTTCCCGCGTTCTACCGGGAGGACGGCGGCCTCCACCGGCCGTGGCGGGCCGAGGATTCGGCGGGCGGAGCGTGGCTTCGGGAGGTCTACGCGAACCAGGTGCTCGTCACCGAGGTCGACGGCGTACACGCGGATGGCGCGGGTCCGGAGGAACGGCACGGGGTGGCGACCTCCTCGTCCACGCTTCCGAGCCTGATGGCCGACATGCTCGACGCGCTGGATGTCCGGCCGGGGAACCGGGTGCTGGAGATCGGGACCGGGACGGGCTACAACGCCGCGCTGCTCTGCCACCTGGCCGGAGCGCCGAACGTGACCACGATCGACTGTACAGAGCAGCTGGTGGCCGCCGCCCGCGCCCGGCTGCACGAGGTCGGCTTCGAGCCCGTCGTCGTCCGGGCCGATGGGGCGGACGGTCACCCGGGCGGCACACCGTACGACCGGATCATCGCGACCTGTGGAGTCCGCCGCCTCCCCCAGGCCTGGCTCGACCAGTGCGTCCCCGGCGGCCTCATCGTCGCCCCGGTCGGCGGCGCGGTGGCCAGGCTGGCCAAGTTGCCGGACGGCCGCGCGGCCGGGCGCTTCCTCCACCGGCCAGCCGCTTTCATGCCGCTGCGCTCGGGGGAGGACATCTGTCCGGAGTTTCCGGAACGGCAGGCGGGTGATCGGCTCACCAGGATCAGCGCCCGGGAGCTGGACGATCCCGGATTCTCCTTCTGGGCGGGTCTCCATCTCGCGCCCACCGTCATCCGGCACAGCCGTACGCTCCACGACCTCGCGGACGGGTCCGTCGCCCGTGTGCTGGACCACCCCGACGGTTCGTCCACCGTTGCCCTCGGCGGTCCCCGCGACCTCTGGCAAGTCGTTGAGGCCGCGCACCGGCACTGGCTCGACGAGAACCGGCCGCGCCGCGAGTGGTTCACGGTCGAAGCCGGGCCGGAAGGAGGCCAGTTCGTGGGCTACACGGCTCCGGACGGCACGTCTCGCCACTGGAATCTCTGACCTATGCGGCGGCCCCTTGCTCCTCGGGCGCTCTTGGCGAGGGTGAACGGGCGCCAGGAGGATGGGTCAATTCCCGGTCACAGTACGAATGTTCTTGATCTAGCGACGATCACCCGGCTTCCGGCTGCGATGCTGGAGTGCATCCCGCGACCGGAGGTCGGAAATGATGAAGTACCTCGTACGTGAGGGCTTGGCTGGGGCGCACCGCTCCGCCGTGCATCTGGAGATGCGTGACAGCTACACGCCGGATGATCCGGAGTTCGCTCGCTGGCGTGTCGGCCATCGGTACGACAATGATCCGGCCAAGCTGCCTGACTGGTGGGGCTCTTGGGCTGACCTGGTAGCCGACACAACCGGGCGTGGCGTGGTCATGCGACGGGCCCGGATCGTCTCGGAGCCGGTAACGGACTACATCCGGTACGAGCATGACCTCACATTCGCCAACGTCGCAGCGGGTGAGCTGGTCCGCTGGTTGCCCCGACGGGGGGCTGCCGACATCGCGCTGCCGGGAACGGACCTGTGGATGTTCGACAGGTCCGCCGTGCTGTTCACGTACTTTTCCGGCGTCGGGGAGGTCGTGGACAGGGAGTGGCGGACGGATCAGGCCGTTGTGGATCTGGTCAGCTCTGCCTTTGAGGCCGTGTGGGAGCGGGCTACGCCGCACGACGACTACAAGCTGACCTGACCCATCTCCAAGGTGTCTCGGATCTCCACCGCCAGGACTTCCGTGCCCGCTGCGGCGGCCCTGACCACAGACAGGCCGGCCCGGTTGCCTGGCGCAGGAAGTCGGCCGGGCCGACTTCCTGCGCGTTCAGGTTCTACCTGGGCAACGACCGGCGCAGGAAGTCCAGTTCGTGTAGGAGGAGGTTCTCGACCACCGCTTCATCCGTCGGGCGGTGGCCGGCGTCGCGTAGCGGCAGGACCTCGTGGGGGCGGCCGGCGGCGAGCAGGGCGGCTGAGAGGCGCACGGTGTGGATGGGGAAGACGTTGTCATCTGCCAAGCCCTGGATCAGCAGGAGGTGGCGGGTCAGCTTCGGCGCCTCATTGACGAGGTCGCAGGAGTCGTAGTGCTCGGGGTGCTCGTCCGGGTGGCCGAGGAAGCGTTCCTGCCAGTGGGTGTCGTAGAGCCGGTGGTCGGTCGGGGCGGCGCCGGCCGAGGCGGCGTGGAATATATCCGGGCGCCGGAGCACCGCGAGCGCCGCGAGGAACCCGCCGTAGGACCAGCCGCGGATTCCGACCCGCTCGAGGTCGAGCAGCCCCGGCCGCAGCAGGGCGGTCTCCCGCAGGCCCTCGATCTGGTCCTCCAGGGCCGGCCCGGCCTTGTCGCCCCAGATGGTCTTCTCCCAGCGCGGCCCGCGCCCCGGGGTGCCGCGGCCGTCCACCACCAGGACCGCGAAGCCCTGGTCGGCGAACCACTGGGACACCTGCTCGTACCAGGCACCGCCGGTGGTGACCTTCTGCATGGCCGGCCCCGCGTACGGGTCGAGCAGCACGGGCAGTGGGCTGTCGTCCGGACGGTGGCCGGTGGGCAGGAAGAGATGGGCGCGCAGCTCGCGCGGGCCGAGGTGGAGCAGTTCGGGCCGGGCGGCGAGGACGGGCGGCTCGGCGTAGGAGGTGAGCGGGAGCGGCGGACGGCCTTGGCGGAGGACGGTGGTGCGGGAGCCGGTGGTGAGCACCAGGGTGCCGCCTTGCTCGGCGCCGCTGTGTACGCCGGGTCCGTCGCTCAGCTGCCGGACGCCGGTGCCCGGTTCGTACGTCCAGAGGTGGGTCTCGGTGGGCTCGTCGGAGGCGGTGAACAGCACCCGCTCGCCGTCCGTCCCGATGACGGCCCGCAGTTGCAGCCCCGCCGGGGTGACCGGCTTGCCGTCGACGGTCAGGTGCCGGGTGTCGCCGCGATCGGCGGTGTCGACCAGCGCGCCGCCCGCCGTCCGGACCGGCACCCCGGGGAGCAGTTCCACCCAGTGCGGGTCGGACCGTTCGGCGAGTACGCGGGTGGCGCCGTCCGCCCCGATCGCCAACGTCCGTACGGTCCGCTGGTCGCGGCTCTGCACGGCGGCGTACGGGCCGTGGTCGTCCCAGCCGGCGGCGGTGACGTACTCGAAGGCGGCGCGGTCCCAGCGGACCTCCGTGCGGCCGTCGTATGAGTTGCCGTCGAGGCCGAGCAGCCAGAGCGTGATGTCGGCGTTGGCGGTGCCGGCCAGCGGGTAGCGGATGGCGCGCGGGGGCTGCTGCGGGTCGGTGGGGTCGGCGAGGAACCAGCGGGTGACCGGGCGGTTGTCGACCCGGGCGACGAGCAGGGCGCGGCCGTCGGGGGACCACCAGTGGCCGCGGTCGCGGTACATCTCCGCCGCGGCGACGTACTCGGCGAGGCCGTATGAGACGTCATCGGCCTCGGGCTCGGCGAGCGCCCGGTCGCCCGTACCGTCCGCGCCGACCACCCGCAGCGCTCCGCCGCTGACGTAGGCGATCCGGCGGCCGGTCGGGTCGAGCCTCGGGTCCGCCGCCGGGCCGCCGGAGGGGACCGCCCGCACCGAGCCCGTACGGGTGTCGGCCAGCCACAGCGCGCCGTCCAGCGCGAAGGCGGCCCATGAGCCCGAGGCGTCGGTGCTGTACGAGGCGATGCCACCGGAGGAGCCCAGGGCGGCCGGGTCGGCGACCAGCCGCTCCTCGCCGGTGGCGGTGTCCAGCGCCCAGAGGCAGCTGAGCGGGTCGGTGCTGCCGCGGCTGCGCAGGAAGAGCACGGTGGCGCCGTCGGCGGAGGGTTCCGGCCGAACAGGCACGCCGAGGGTGAACCGGCGGGTGCGGGCGAGCCGGCGCGGGAAGGAGTCGGTCGTCATGTCGGGCACGGTAGGCAGAAAACGGCCGGGGCCGCCGTGGATCTCAGGAATCCACGGCGGCCCCGGAGTCGTGACCCGGTCGTCGGTGCGTCAGTGCACGTCGCCCATGAGGGCCTGGACCTTCTTGCGGTAGGTGTAGACCGCGAAGCCCGCGAGGGCCGCGAGGGCCGCCTGGGCCGCGATGATCCCGATGCCGTCGAGGCTGATGCCGGCCAGCGAGAGGAGGCTGGTGGTGCAGTCACCGGCGGTGACGGCGAGGAACCAGACGCCCATCATCTGGGAGGCGTACTTCTGCGGCGCCATCTTGGTGGTGACCGAGAGGCCGACCGGGGAGACGCACAGCTCGCCGATGGTCTGGATCATGTAGATCGAGACCAGCCACATCGGGGAGACCTTGCCGCCGTCGCCCGCCATGTTCATCGGGACGACGAAGACGAAGAACGAGGCGCCGATCAGGACGAGGCCCATCGCGAACTTCGTGATGGTGTTGGGCTCCTTGTTGCGGCGGGACAGCCACAGCCACAGGAAGGCGAACACCGGCGCGAGCGCCATCACGAACAGCGGGTTCAGCGACTGGTACCAGGTGGCCGAGAAGCCGAAGCCGAACACGGAGTCCGCGGTGTTCTTGTCCGCGAACAGCGAGAGGGTCGAGCCGCCCTGGTCGTAGATCATCCAGAAGATGGCGGCCGCGGCGAAGAACCAGATGTACGCGGACATCTTGGACTGCTCGCCGGCGCTCAGATCCTTGTCGCGCTTGATCCGGACCAGTACGGCGACCGGGATCAGCAGACCGGCCAGGGTCAGCGGGACGAGGGCCCAGTTCAGGGTGTAGACGCCCATCGCGACGATGGCGACGTAGAAGACGGTGGCGGCGGCGAACACCGCGCCGGCCTTCACCAGCAGGCTCTTGCGCTCCGCGGGCTGCAGCGGGTTGGGGACCAGGCTGCTCTTGGGGCTCAGGTGGCGGGTGCCCAGCAGGAACTGGATCAGACCCAGGCCCATGCCGACCGCGGCCAGGCCGAAGCCCAGGTGCCAGTTGTGCTCCTTGCCGATCGTCCCGATGACGAACGGCGCGACGAAGGCACCGAGGTTGATGCTCATGTAGAAGACGGTGAAGCCACCGTCGCGGCGCGGGTCCTCGGGGCCGTTGTACAGGTGGCCGACCATCGTGGAGATGTTGGCCTTCAGCAGCCCGGAGCCGAGCGCGACCAGGAGCAGGCCGAGGAAGAACGCCGCCTGACCCGGGACGGCCAGCGCGATGTGGCCGCCCATGATCACGAAGCCGGCGATCGCGACCGTCTTGCGGGCGCCCCAGACCCGGTCGCCGAACCAGCCTCCGGGGTAGGCCATGAGGTAGACCATCGAGACGTAGACGGAGTAGATCGCCGTCGCCGTCGCCGCCGTCATGGCGAGGCCGCCGCCCTGGCTGCCGGTGGCCGCATCCGCGCCGCCGGAGACCAGGTAGTAGATGAGCAGGGCACGCATGCCGTAGTAGGAGAAGCGCTCCCACATCTCGGTCATGAACAGCGTGGCGAGACCTCGGGGGTGGCCGAGGAAGGTCTTGCCGCTGGGAGGGGCCGACGCGAGGCCGGCGTCCCGGGTGGTAGACGCCATGTGTAGTGGTTCCTTGCCTGACAGCGTCCGCCTAGGGGGGTGGCGGCGGACGTGGACGAAACCACTCTACGTGGCGATATTTGGCTCTATCAGCTGACAAAAGTCATGAATCAGGTATCCGAATGGCAAAGAGATACACAGATCTTCCCAGTTGATCCATGGTAAACGAGGTCTTCTTCCTTCGGATTCAAGATCCGGGAGGGTTTTCTTCGCTGAACCGGCGGTCCGCAACGCCCCGTTGGGCCCAGTTGGATGCTTGTATAACGATCACGCTCTGTGAACTACCTCACAGGGCGTACGGGCATACCCCGGCGGACTACCATCACCACATGACCTGTGTGCTGCTTGCCGAGGACGATCCGGCGATCTCCGAACCGCTCGCCCGGGCCCTGCGACGCGAGGGCTATGAGGTACTCGTCCGCGAGGACGGTCCGACCGCGCTCGCCGCCGGCCTCACGGAGGAGGTCGACCTCGTCGTCCTGGACCTCGGCCTGCCCGAGATGGACGGCCTGGAGGTCTGCCGCCGACTGCGCGCCGACGGCAAGAGCTGCCCCGTCCTGGTGCTCACCGCCCGCGCCGACGAGGTGGACACCGTGGTCGGCCTGGACGCCGGTGCCGACGACTACGTCACCAAGCCCTTCCGCCTGGCCGAACTGCTCGCCCGGGTCCGGGCCCTGCTCCGGCGCGGCAACGTCGACCAGCTCACCACCGGCGCGCACGGGGTGAAGATCGACATCGAGTCCCACCGCGCCTGGCTCGGCGAGGAGGAGCTCACCCTCTCCGCCAAGGAGTTCGAGCTGCTGCGCGTGCTCGTCCGGGACGCCGGCCGGGTGGTGACCCGCGAGGAGATCATGCGCCAGGTCTGGGACACCACCTGGTGGACCTCCACCAAGACCCTGGACATGCACATCTCCTGGCTCCGCAAGAAGCTCGGCGACGACGCGGCCAACCCGCGCTACATCGCCACCGTGCGCGGCGTCGGCTTCCGGTTCGAGAAGAACTAGCCCCTTGCGGGGATCGGGCCCACGGCCCGCGTCAGCGGAAACACCTCGGGGAGCGGCAGCGTGAAACGCCGGATGATCAACTCGCTGCTGGGCGTCGTCCTGGTGGTGGTCGTGGTGTTCTGCGTGCCGCTCGCCCTGGTCGAGAAGCGCACCATCGTCAGCTCGGCCCAGGACCGGGTGGACGCCGCCGCCGTCCGGGTGCTCGCCCTGGTCGAGAGCCGGATCGCGGCGGGCGAGTCCGTCACCGAGGCGCGGGCCTTCGAGAGCCAGGTCACCGAGGGCAGCTACGTCGAGGTGCAGGTCCCCGGCCAGCAGGTCGTCTCGGCCGGCGAACGCCCGGCCGGCGACCACCTGCTGAAGGCCGTCGAACGCGGCAACAGCGGCGAGACCGTCACCGTCGAGCAGTCCCGCGAGGACGTCGACCACGAGATCGCCAACAACCTGCTGCTGCTCGGCGTGGTCGCCCTGCTCGCCGTCCAGGCCGCCGTGGCACTGGCCGTCTGGCAGGCCAAGCGGCTCGCCCGGCCGCTCACCGACCTCGCCGAGACCGCCGAACGGCTCGGCTCCGGCGACCCCCGCCCGCGCGACCGCCGCTACGGCGTGCCGGAACTCGACCGGGTCGCCGAGGTGCTGGACACCAGCGCCGAACGGATCGCCCGGATGCTCACCGCCGAGCGCCGGCTCGCCGCCGACGCCTCGCACCAGCTGCGCACCCCGCTCACCGCGCTCTCCATGCGGCTGGAGGAGATCACCGCCCTCGCCGAGGACCCGCGGACCGTCCGGGAAGAGGCCACCATCGCCCTCCAGCAGGTCGAGCGGCTCACCGACGTCGTCCAGCGGCTGCTCACCACCCAGCGCGACCCGCGCAGCCCCACGGCCGTCGCCTTCGACCTGGACGACGTGATCAAGCAGCAGGTGGAGGAGTGGGGCCCGACGCTGCGCGAGAAGAACCGGGTGCTGTCCCTGGAGGGGCTGCGCGGGGTCACCGCGGTCGGCACCCCGGGGACGGTCGCCCAGGTGCTGGCCACCCTGATCGAGAACTCCCTGATGCACGGCGCCGGGACGATCACCCTGCGGGTCCGGCCGTCCGGCACCTCGGTGGTCGTCGAGGTGCAGGACCAGGGTGCCGGGGTGCCGCCGGACCTCGGCAACCGGGTGTTCGAGCGGGCGGTCAGCGGCCGCAACTCCACCGGCATCGGCCTGGCCGTCGCCCGCGACCTCGCGGAGGCGGACGGCGGGCGGCTCGAACTGCTCTCGCTGAAGCCCCCGGTGTTCGCGATCTTCCTCGGGCGCAGCCAGACGCGCTGAGGACCGGCTCCGACTCCCCGGGGGCCGGGTGCGGGGACGCGCCGTTCAGGAGCCCGGCAGGACGCCGAGCTGGCGCATCAGGCCCATCACGTCCCACTGCCACCAGCCCTCGCAGATCTTCCCGTCCCGGAAGCGGAAGGTGGTCGTGCCGCGTCCGACCACGGACTTGCCGCTGTTCGGCACGCCCATGAAGTCGGCCTTCTGGGTGGCGTGCCAGGTCCACCGGGTGGCGACCTCGTTGCCCTCGGCGATCTGGCTCTCGGTCTCGAAGGTGAAGTCGAAGGCGCCCACGTAGCCCGCGCAGCGCTCCCGGAACGCCCGGATGCCCGTCGCGTCGCCCTCGCTGCCGTAGTCGTGGTCGAGGTAGTCGGCGGTCATGCACTCGTCGATGACGTCGAGGTTGCCGCGGGACAGCCCGTCGAGGACCCGGCTCGCGGTGGCCTTGTCGAACCGGGCGTCGCGGACCACGTCGAGGTCGGTGAAGGTCGGCGGTACGTCGCAGAGCGCCACCATCTCGCGGAAGATCCGGTCGGTCTCCGGCAGGTGGGAGTTCTTCATCGCCTCCTCGTAGGAGGGGAACTCCACGATCTCCACCACGTGCTTGGTGTCGGAGCGGTCGGTGCCCACCACCGCGTGGGAGGCGGTCCGCCGGCCCCGGGAAGCCTCGACCCAGCTGTCCATCAGCCGGTTGAGGTCGTCGAGCCGGTCGGTCTTGCAGTCGATGATCTGGACGAAGGTCATGGCGAGCCTCCTGGACCCCCCTCGGCCACGATCGTCCGCGGGCCGTGCTCGCCCTCTGTCACCACTGTCCTCTCGGGGGGAGAGGTACGGCAAGCGGAAGGGCTACTCGGCCTTGGCGTACCGGATCTCCTCGGCCGCCAGCATCAGTTCGGCCTGCGCCGCCAGCCCGCTGCCGGGCTCCTCCGCGGTCGCGAGCCCGCTGCCGGGCTGCTCGGCGGCCGCCGGCTCGGGGAGCGCGGTGAACACCCAGGTCCGGTACGAGAAGAAGCGGAAGAGGGTGCCGAGGCCGGTGCCGAACGCCTTGGAGACGTTGTAGGCGAGCGGCCCGTGCAGGCCGAGGGTGTAGGTCGCGAACCAGACCGTGCCGTTCTCGATCAGCATCCCGACACCGCTGAAGATCAGGAAGAGCGTGATCTCACGCCGGCGCGAGGCCGCGTCCGTGTCGCGGTAGACCCAGTAGCGGTACCCGAGGTAGTTGGCGGCGATGGCCACCGCCGTCCCGATCACCGAGCAGCGCACGGGCGCCCAGCCGGTCAGGTGCAGGACGGCGTTGGAGACGCCGAAGTTCACGAAGACGCCGACCAGGCCGACGATGCCGAACTTGAGGACCTCGCCGGAGACCCCGCGCAGCCGCTGGACCAGTGAGGTGCTCGATGGGGCGGTCGTCGTCATACCGGGCTGCCTCCATGTGCCTGCCGACGAGGGGGCCGGACCGGATGCGTGGCTGACCCCTGGAAGTCCTCCGTGCGCGCACATCATCTGACCGCGCGTACCAGGACCTAGCGGACCAGGCTACCCGCTTCCGCCGAACGGCTCAGCCCCGAGGGGCCGGGCTTGACATCTACGCGCGTCCGCCGTCGAGGCCCCACCGGCGGCTCCACCGCCCCCCACCGGCCCGGATATCCTGGCCGGGTGACTTCCCCGGGCAATGTGAATTTTCCAGTGGTGGGCATGATCGGTGGCGGGCAGCTGGCCCGCATGGCACACCAGGCGGGCATCCCGCTCGGGGTCAGGTTCAAACTCCTCGCCGACACGCCCCAGGACTCCGCCGCGCAGGTCGTCTCCGAGGTCGTCCTCGGTGACTACCGCGACCTCGACACCCTGCGGCGCTTCGCCGCCGGCTGCGACGTGATCACCTTCGACCACGAGCACGTCCCCACCGAGCACCTGCGGGCCCTGGAGGCCGACGGCATCGTCGTCCGCCCCGGCCCGGACGCGCTCGTCAACGCCCAGGACAAGGGCGTGATGCGGGCCAAGCTCGACTCCATCGGCGTGCCCTGCCCCCGCCACCGGATCGTCGCCGACCCGGCCGACGTCACCGCCTTCGCCGAGGAGGGCTCCGGATACCCGGTCGTCCTCAAGACCGTCCGCGGCGGCTACGACGGCAAGGGCGTCTGGGTCGTCGACGACGAGCGGGAGGCGCAGGCCCCGTTCCTGGCCGGCGTCCCCGTGCTGGCCGAGGAGAAGGTCGACTTCGTCCGCGAACTGGCCGCCAACGTGGTCCGCTCGCCCAGCGGCCAGGCCGTCGCCTACCCGGTCGTCGAGAGCGTCCAGGAGAACGGCGTCTGCGCCGAGGTCACCGCCCCCGCGCCGGCCCTCGACCCGGCCCTGTCCGACGAGGCCCAGCAGCTCGCCCTGCGGATCGCCGGCGACCTCGGCATCACCGGCCACCTCGCCGTCGAACTGTTCCAGACCCGCGACGGCCGGATCCTGGTCAACGAACTGGCCATGCGCCCGCACAACTCCGGGCACTGGACCCAGGACGGCGCCGTCACCTCGCAGTTCGAGAACCACCTGCGGGCCGTCCTCGACCTCCCGCTCGGCGACCCCCGGCCGCGCGCCAAGTGGACCGTCATGGTCAACGTCCTCGGCGGCGACTACCCGGACATGTACCACGCCTTCCTGCACTGCATGGCCCGCGACCCCGGGCTGCGGATCCACATGTACGGGAAGGACGTGAAGCCTGGCCGTAAGGTCGGCCACGTCAACGTCTTCGGGGACGACCTCGAAGACGTCCGCGAGCGCGCCCGCCACGCGGCCGCCTACCTGCGAGGAACGATCACCGAATGACCTCCTCCCCTGTCGTTGGCATCGTCATGGGCTCGGACTCCGACTGGCCCGTCATGGAGGCCGCCGCCCAGGCCCTCGACGAGTTCGAGATCGCCTACGAGGTGGACGTCGTCTCCGCCCACCGGATGCCGCGCGAGATGGTCGCCTACGGCGAGAACGCCCACCGGCGCGGCCTGAAGGCGATCATCGCGGGCGCCGGCGGCGCGGCCCACCTCCCGGGCATGCTGGCCTCCGTCACCCCGCTGCCGGTCATCGGCGTGCCGGTGCCGCTGCGCTACCTGGACGGCATGGACAGCCTGCTGTCGATCGTCCAGATGCCGGCCGGCGTCCCGGTCGCGACCGTCTCGGTGGCCGGCGCGCGCAACGCCGGCCTGCTCGCCGTGCGGATGCTCGCCGCCTTCGACCCCGAGCTCACCGAGCGGATGACCGAGTTCCAGGCCGAGCTGAACAACCAGGCCACCGAGAAGGGCAAGAAGCTCCGGGCCAAGGTGGCCGGATCCTCCTCCTTCGGCTTCGGCAAGTAGTCCGGCCCTTCAGCTTCGGCAAGTAGTACGGCAGGTGGTTCGCCCCCGTGCGGGGGTGGGGTAGAACAGCTCGCATGACCTCTGCCCCGGACCCCCGCACCCCGCTGGACCGCGCCCGCGCCCTGCTCCGCACCGCCCCCGTGGTGGACGGCCACAACGACCTCCCCTGGGCGATGCGTGAGCAGGCCGGGTACGACCTCGGCGCGCTCGACCTCGCCGCCGACCAGAGCGACCGCCTCCACACCGACCTCGCCCGCCTCGCGGAGGGCGGGGTCGGCGCGCAGTTCTGGTCCGTCTACGTGCCCGCCTCGCTGGCCGGCGACCACGCGGTGAGCGCCACCCTGGAACAGGTCGACTTCGTCCACGCCCTCGTCGAGCGCTACCCCGACCGGCTCCGCCTGGCCCGCACCGCCGCCGACATGGAGGCCGCCCGCGCCGAGGGCCGGATCGCCTCCCTCATGGGCGCCGAGGGCGGCCACTCCATCGACTGCTCGCTCGCCACCCTGCGCGCCCTGTACGAGCTCGGCGTGCGCTACCTGACGCTCACCCACAACGACAACGTGCCGTGGGCCGACTCCGCGACCGACAAGCCGGTGGCCGGCGGGCTGACCCGCTTCGGCGAGGAGGTCGTCCGGGAGATGAACCGGCTCGGCATGCTCGTCGACCTCTCGCACGTCTCCGCCGACACCATGCGGGACGCCCTGCGGGTCACCGAGGCGCCGGTCGTCTTCTCGCACTCCTCCGCCCGCGCCGTCTGCGACCACCCGCGCAACATCCCGGACGACGTGCTCGCCCAGCTGCCCGCCAACGGCGGCGTGGCGATGGCCACCTTCGTCCCCAAGTTCATCCTGCCCGCGGCCATCGAATGGACCCTGGCCGCCGACGAGAACATGCGCGCCCACGGCTTCCACCCGCTGGACACCACCCCGCCGGCCATGGAACGCCAGCGCGCCTTCGAGGCCGGGCGCCCCCGCCCGATCGCCACCCCGGCCACCGTCGCCGACCACCTCGACCACATGCGCGAGGTCGCCGGCATCGACCACATCGGTATCGGCGGCGACTTCGACGGCACCGCCTTCCTCCCGGACGGCCTGGACTCGGTGGCCGGCTACCCCAACCTCGTCGCCGAACTCCTGCGCCGCCACTGGTCGGAGGCCGACCTCGCCAAGCTCACCTGGCACAACGCCGTCCGCGTCCTGCGCGACGCCGAATCCGCCGCCACCACCCTGCGCGCCACCCGCCGCCCCTCCATCGCCACCATCGCCCAGCTGGACGGCACCAAGCCCTGAGGCCGGCGCGCCCTAGGGCGTGTCTGACAATTCGCGTCGGATCAGCGCGCGGCGTTGGGGTGCGTGCATCGCAAGGCGGAGGAGGGAGGCCATGCGGAGCATCGGCGACCGACGACAACGCGGCGAGGTGCGTGCCCCGGCGTCGCGCGCCCGGCGGGAATTGTCAGACACGCCCTAGGCCAGCAGCGGGATCTCGATCGCCGGGCACTTGTCCATCACCATGGCCAGCCCGGCCTCCCGGGTCCGCTCGTACGCGGCCTCGTCGATCACGCCGAGCTGGAACCAGACGGCCTTCGCCCCGGCGGCCACCGCCTGGTCGGCCACCTCCCCGGCCAGCGCGCTGTTCACGAACACGTCCACCACGTCGACCGGGAACGGGATCTCGGCGAGCGAGGCGTAGCCCTGCTCGCCGAGGACCGTCTCGGCCTTCGGGTGCACGGGCACCACGCGCTTGCCGTAGCGCTGGAGCACCCGGGCCACGCCGTGGGCGGCCCGGGCGGTGTTGGTGGAGAGGCCGACCACGGCCCAGGTGTCACCGGTGCCGGTGAGGATCTCGCGGACCGTCGCTTCGTCGCCGTAGCTCGTCATGCCGGTAGCAACGACGGGCGCGGGTGCGGGATTCCGGGGCGGGGGCAGGTGCCGGAGGCTCGTCCTCGGACCGGGGAACACGGAAGCGCCCGCCCCCGGGTACGGGGCGGGGCGCTCGGAACAGAGGTCAGCTGGGGCGGCCGAGGGCGCGGTAGGTCCAGCCGGCGGCGCGCCAGGCGTCGGCGTCGAGGACGTTGCGGCCGTCGAGGAGGCGGCGTTCGGCGACGACGGCGCCGAGTTCGGCCGGGTCCAGCTCACGGAACTCGGCCCACTCGGTGAGGTGGAGGACGACGTGGGCGCCCTCGGCGGCCTCCAGTGCGGAGTCGGCGTAGGCGAGGGAGGGGAACATCTTGCGGGCGTTGTCCACGGCCTTCGGGTCGTAGACGGTGACCTGGGCGCCCTGGAGCTGGATCTGGGCGGCCACGTTGAGGGCGGGGGAGTCCCGGATGTCGTCCGAGTTGGGCTTGAAGGCGGCGCCGAGGACGGCGACCCGGCGGCCCAGGAAGCCGCCACCGCACTGTTCGCGGGCCAGCTCGACCATCCGGGAGCGGCGCCGCATGTTGATCGAGTCGACCTCGCGCAGGAAGGTCAGTGCCTGGTCGGCGCCGAGCTCGCCGGCCCTGGCCATGAACGCGCGGATGTCCTTGGGCAGGCAGCCGCCGCCGAAGCCGAGGCCGGAGTTGAGGAACTTGCGGCCGATCCGCTCGTCGTGGCCGAGCGCGGTGGAGAGCAGGGTGACGTCCGCGCCGGCCGCCTCGCAGACCTCGGCCATCGCGTTGATGAAGGAGATCTTGGTGGCCAGGAAGGAGTTGGCGGCCGCCTTGACCAGCTCGGCGGTCGCGTAGTCGGCGACCAGGAACGGCACCCCGGCCGCGATCGGCTCCGCGTACACCTCGCGCAGCAGCCGCTCGGCCCGCTCGCTCTGGGTGCCGACCACGATCCGGTCCGGCCGCAGGGTGTCCTGGACGGCGAAGCCCTCGCGTAGGAACTCCGGGTTCCAGGCGAGTTCGGCGCCCTCGCCGACCGGCGCCAGCGCGGCCAGCCGCTCGGCCAGCCGGGCCGCCGAGCCGACCGGGACGGTGGACTTGCCGACCACCAGGGCCGGGCGGGTCAGGTGCGGCGCCAGCTCGTCGATCGCGGTGTCGACGTAGGACATGTCGGCGGCGAACTCGCCCTTGCGCTGAGGGGTGTTGACGCAGACGAAGTGCACGTCGGCGAACTCGGCGACCTCCTGGACGGAGGTGGTGAAGCGCAGTCGCCCGGTCGATCCTCCCTCCTTGCCCGCCTTCGGCGAGGAGGGGCCCACGTGCCCGGCCACGTGCTTGAGCAGCAGCTCGGACAGTCCCGGCTCGTACATCGGGACGCGGCCCGCGGTGAGCATGGCGATCTTGTCGGGGTCGATGTCCAGACCCAGCACCTCGAAGCCGAACTCGGCCATCGCGGCGGCATGCGTGGCGCCGAGGTAGCCGGTGCCGATCACGGAGATGCGGAGGGTCACGGGTTCTCCCTGGAGGCGGACTCGACCGGTCCGGGTCGCGGACCCGACCGGTACGGATGCCCCTGATGCTATCCGCCCTGCCAGGGCGCACCGGGACCGGCCGCACGCCCGGAACGCTAGGCAGCCGCAGGTGGGAGCCCTAGGATCTCTACTGAACGGTAGTTAACACCGGATTCGACGGCGATCGGACCGGTTCGATCGGACCGGATCCGACTTCGGTCACTGGGACTCCGGTCACTGGACGACGAGGCAGGCATCATGGCTGGCAGCGCAGGGGCGGCTGACTTCGATCTCTTCCGTATCTCCGAGGAGCACGAGATGCTCCGTGAGGCGGTGCGTTCGCTGGCCGAGGCGAAGATCGCTCCGTTCGCGGCGGAGGTGGACGAGCAGGGGCGGTTCCCGCAGGAGGCGTTGGACGCGTTGCAGGGGAACGATCTGCATGCGGTGCACGTGCCGGAGGTGTACGGCGGTGCGGGTGCGGACGCGTTGGCGACGGTGATCGTGATCGAGGAGGTCGCGCGGGTGTGCGCGTCGTCGTCGTTGATCCCGGCGGTGAACAAGCTGGGGTCGCTGCCGGTGCAGCTGTCGGGTTCGGAGGAGCTGAAGGCGAAGTACCTGGGGGCGCTGGCGCGGGGTGAGGGGATGTTCTCGTACTGCCTGTCGGAGCCGGAGGCGGGTTCGGACGCGGCGGGGATGCGGACCCGGGCGGTGCGCGACGGGGACTTCTGGGTGCTGAACGGTGTGAAGCGCTGGATCACCAACGCGGGTGTGTCCGAGTTCTACACGGTGATGGCGGTGACCGACCCGGAGCTGCGGTCGAAGGGCATCTCGGCGTTCGTGGTGGAGAAGGGCGACGAGGGTGTGTCGTTCGGTGCTCCGGAGAAGAAGCTGGGGATCAAGGGGTCGCCGACGCGTGAGGTGTACTTCGACAATGTGCGGATTCCTGCGGACCGGATGATCGGTGCGGAGGGGACGGGTTTCGCGACGGCGATGAAGACGCTGGACCACACCCGGGTGACGATCGCGGCGCAGGCGATCGGGATCGCGCAGGGGGCGCTGGACTACGCGAAGGGGTATGTGAAGGAGCGCAAGCAGTTCGGGAAGGCGATCGCGGAGTTCCAGGGGGTCCAGTTCATGCTGGCGGACATGGCGATGAAGCTGGAGGCGGCGCGTCAGCTGACGTATGCGGCGGCGGCGAAGTCGCAGCGTGGGGACGGGGATCTGACGTTCTTCGGGGCGGCGGCGAAGTGTTTCGCGTCGGACGCGGCGATGGAGATCACGACGGACGCGGTGCAGTTGCTGGGCGGGTACGGGTACACGCGTGACTACCCGGTGGAGCGGATGATGCGGGACGCGAAGATCACGCAGATCTACGAGGGCACCAACCAGGTCCAGCGGATCGTGATGGCCCGCAACCTCCCGTAACCTCCCGTAACCAGAGCCCGTCGCACCTGAACGGTCCGGCGCACGGCCCCCGACCGCCCGTCCGCGGTCGGGGGCCGTTCGCGTTCCGGCGAGTTGTCGTCCGGCGTCGAACCGTCCTGGACGGATCCAGCTGACCGATGTCATAAATGATCGTCAACTCACGTACGGCGTAACGACGATCGCGGGAGATTACGGATCATGGGCAACACCCCCGAGCAGCACCCCGCCGGCAAGGTCTGGCTGATCACCGGCGCCAACTCCGGCTTCGGCCAGGCGATCGCCGAGGCCGCCCTGGCGGCCGGCGACACCGTCGTCGCGGCCGCCAGGCGCCCCGAGGCGCTGGCGGAGCTGGCCGCCGCGCACCCGGAGCGGCTGGTCCCGGTCCGGCTGGACGTCACCGACCCGGAGCGGATCCCCGCCGTCGTCACGGAGGCCGTCGAGCGCCACGGGCGGATCGACGTCCTGGTGAACAACGCCGGACGCGGCCTGATCGGCGCGGTCGAGGAGTACACCGACCGCGAACTGCGGGACCTGATGGAACTGCACTTCTTCGGCCCGGCCGCGCTCACCCGCGCGGTGCTGCCGCACATGCGGGCCCAGGGCTCGGGCGCGGTGGTGCAGATGAGCAGCATGGGCGGCCGCTTCTCGTTCCCGGGCGTCGGGGCCTACTCGGCCACCAAGTTCGCCCTGGAGGGGCTGTCCGAGGCGCTGGCCCAGGAGGTCGCCGGGTTCGGGATCAAGGTGCTGGTCGTCGAGCCGGGCTCGTTCCGGACGGGCTTCGCGGGCGGCGGCGCGCTCGCCCACGCTGCTCCGATCGCCGCCTACGACGCGGTGGTCGGCCCGGTCCGCAACGGCCTGCCGGACTCCGACGGCAAGCAGCCCGGCGACCCGGTGAAGGCGGCCGCGGCGATCCTGGCCGCCCTGGACGCCGAGCACACCCCGCTGCGGCTCGCGCTCGGCAGCGACGCCGTGGACGGCGTCCTCGGCGTCCTGGACGGGGCGCGGCAGGAGGCCGAGGCCTGGGCGGCGGTCGGCCGCGCCACGGACTTCCCCGCGGGGGAGTGAGCCGCCGGCGCCTCCCGGTGAGCCCCTGACGCCTTCGCGGTGGGTCCCCGGGGGCTCCGCGGCGCCTCCGCGCAGACCTCCTGACGAGGGGAAATGCAGGTGACGGCGGGCAGCCCCGCTCCTTAGGCTGCCCGCCATGTCCTCCACGCTCAGCCTGGCCGTCATCACCCCCGACACCATCGACGCCGCCCTCGCCCTGCGGGTGCGCCCCGACCAGGAGGGCCTGGTCGCGCCGGTGGTGAAGTCGCTGGCCGAGGCCTACGCGTACGGGGAGACCGCCTGGCCCCGGCTGATCCTGGACGACGGGCGGCCGGTGGGCTTCGTGATGGCCTTCTTCGACGTCCGCTTCCAGCAGCCCGACGACCGGCCCCGCTCCGGCCTGTGGCGCCTGCTGGTCGACGCCGACGCGCAGCGCGGCGGCTACGGCCGCTTCGCCGTCGAGCAGGTGTGCGCCGAGATCCGCCGCCGCGGCGGCACCCGCGCCACCGTCACCTACGTGCCCGGCCCCGAGGGCCCGGCGGAGTTCTACGCCCGCCTGGGCTTCCGCCCGACCGGCGAGCTGAGCGGCGACCAGGCGGTGGCGGAGCTGGACCTCTGACGCCCTCGGCACCCGCCGGCCCGGCTCAGCCGAGCAGCGCCGCCGCCTGTTCGCGCGCCTGCCGCAGCCACTCGGCGCGGAGGCCGGCGGGCGAGTCGGAGACGGTGCGGAACACCGTCCGCCGTACGTCGGTGACGCCGACGTACGGCAGCACGCAGGCCGCCCAGATCCGCTCCAGCGGGTCGCCGAACTCGTCGCGCTCGCGCTCCTCGGGCGTGTCCGAGGTGTTGAGCACCAGGGCCCGCCCGGCCCGCAGCAGCCCGGCCGGTTCGCCGTCGGCGGTGCCGAGCTTGTAGGCGACGCCGGGGGCCAGCACCCGCTGCGCCCAGCCGGCCAGGACGGCGGGCGGCATGCCCCACCAGTTGGGGTGGATCAGGACCAGCGCGTCCAGGCCGGCCACTTCGGCGCGGTGCGCGGCCAGCAGGGGGTCGGCGGACGGGGCCGCCGGGTCCACCGTCCCGGTCTCCTCGGCGGTCAGCAGCGGCCCGAAGCCCTCCGCGTAGAGGTCGTGGGCCCGCACCGCGCAGCCGCGCCCCCGTAGTTCGTCCACCACGGCCTCGTACAGCGCGTGGTTGAAGCTGCCCGGTCGCGGATGCGCCAGGTAGACCCCGATGGTGCCCATCTTCCGTCCCCCTCAGGCTGGTTGGCCAAGGCGATGCTACGTCCAGGGGTGGCGGGTAGGGTGCCGGTCCATGACCGAGCCGGACTTCCTCGCCACGACCAGGGCGTTCTACGACGCCATCGCCACCGAGTACGCCGACCGCTTCCGGGACGCGATGGACACCATGCCGGTGGACCGGGCGGTGCTGGCGCTCTTCGCCGACCTGGTCCGCGCGGAACGCCCGGACCCCAGGACGGCCGAACTCGGCTGCGGCCCGGGCCGGGTGACGGACCACCTGCACCGGCTCGGCCTGGACGTCCGCGGGATCGACCTCTCGCCGCGGATGGTCGAGCTGGCCAGGGCGGCCTACCCGGAGGTGCCGTTCGAGGTCGGCTCGCTGTTCGACCTGCCCTTCCGGGACGGCGAGCTGACCGGCGCGGTGGCCTGGTACTCGATCATCCACACCCCGGCGGAGCGCCTCCCGGAGGTGTTCGCCGAGTTCGCCCGGGTGCTGGCCCCCGGCGGGCGGCTGCTGGTCGCCTTCCAGGTCGGCGACGAGCCGCTGCGCCTGGAGGAGCCCTTCGGCCACCCGGTGTCGCTGGACTTCCGCCGGCTGCGGCCGGAGCGCGTCGAGGAGCTGGTCCGCGGGGCGGGCCTGCTGATGACCTCCCGTACGGTCCGCGAGCCGGACGAGGGGGAGCGGGTCCCGCAGGCCTATCTGCTGGCCCGCAAGCCGACCACCCACGGCCAGGCGGGCCAGGCCGGCTAAGCGGCCTCGGCGGACGGCTGCGACGACTCCCCGGAGGCGGTCAGGATCACCTCGTCCAGCACGGCGCGCGAGCGCAGCAGGTCGGTGATCATCCGGTCGATCCGCGCGCGCTCCGAGGTCAGCTCCTCGACCAGCTGGGGGGTGGCGCTCTCGCTGGGGCCGCCGTCGGAGTCCCGCATGCAGGGGAGGATCTTGTAGATGGTGCGGCTGTTCAGTCCGGCGGCGTAGAGCTCCTGGATGTGCACGACGCGGTCGACCGCCATCTCCGGGTACTCGCGGTGGCCGCCGTCGGTGCGGCGGGCCACCAGCAGGCCCTGCTGCTCGTAGTAGCGCAACGAGCGCTCGCTCACGCCCGTCCGCCGGGCCAGTTCGCCGATCCGCATGCCGTCCACCCCGTCGTCGACCCCGTCGTCCGCTTCGCGCCCCCCGGCCGTGCAGAGTCGAGCCGTGCGGGGCCTTGAACCTGACATCGATGTTAGCTTCTACGGTTCCGGCATGACGACGAACACGGAAACCGCCGGCCTCTTCCAGCCCGCCGAGATCGGCCCGCTGCACCTTCCCAACCGCCTGGTGATGGCCCCGATGACCCGCACCCGGGCCGGCGCCGACGGTTTTCCGCGGCCGATCATGGCCGAGTACTACGCGCAGCGTGCCGGGGCCGGGCTGATCGTCGCCGAGGCCGCCACCCCGAACCGGGTCGGCCAGGCGTACGCCAACATCCCGGCCGTCCACGCCCCCGAGCACGTGGCCGGCTGGCGCACCGTGACCGGGGCGGTCGCCGAGGCCGGCGGCCGGATGTTCCTGCAGCTCCAGCACGGCGGCCGGATCGGCCACCCGGAGAACAGCGGGCTGCACCCGGTCGCGCCCTCGCCGATCGCGTTCCCGGAGCCCGTCCACACCCCGGGCGGGCCCCGGGAGGCCGTCGTCCCGAGGGAGCTCACCGCGGCGGAGATCCGGCAGACGGTGGCCGACTTCGCGGCGGCCGCCCGCAACGCCGTCGAGGCGGGCTTCGCCGGGGTCGAGGTGCACGGCGCCAACGGCTACCTGCTGCACCAGTTCCTCGCCCGGAACACCAACCGGCGCACCGACGCGTACGGCGGCCCGGTGGCGAACCGGATCCGCTTCGTGGTGGAGGTGGTCCGGGCGGTGGCGGCGGAGATCGGCCCGGAGCGGGTCGGCCTGCGGGTCTCGCCCGGCTTCACCGGCCAGGGCATGGACGAGGGGGACACCGCGGAGATCTACCGCGCGCTGGTCGGCGAGCTCGCCGACGACGGCCTCGGCTACCTGCACGTGGTCTTCGCCGACCCGGAGGACGCCGTCTTCCGGGAGCTGCGCGAGACCTGGCCGGGCACCCTGATCGCCAACCCGGTGCTGGGCTGGGGCGGGCCGCTGCCCGAGGACGGCGGCCGGGCCGCGGCCGAGCGGCTGCTGGCGGCGGGCGCGGACCTGATCTCCTTTGGCCGCGGCTTCCTCGCCAACCCGGACCTGGTGGAGCGCCTGCGCACCGGCGCTCCGCTCAATCCGGTCCGCGACGGGCTGATGTACCGCGGCGACGCCGAGGGGTACACCGACTACCCCGCGCTGAACGGTCCGGTGGCCGGTCTGGTGGCCGGATAACACGGTGCCCCGCACCCGCTCCCGCCCGGGGGTACCGAGCGGGAGCGGACCGCTCGTGCCATGATCCCTGCATGAGTTCCAACGTTTTCTTCGACATCACCATCAACGACGAGCCGGCCGGCCGCATCGTCTTCAAGCTGTTCGACGAGGTCGTCCCGAAGACGGCCCAGAACTTCCGCGAGCTGGCCACCGGCCAGAACGGCTTCGGCTACGAGGGCTCCGGCTTCCACCGCGTGATCCCGTCCTTCATGCTGCAGGGCGGTGACTTCACCAACCACAACGGCACCGGCGGCAAGAGCATCTACGGCGCGAAGTTCGAGGACGAGAACTTCAAGCTGAAGCACGACCGCCCGGGCCTGCTCTCCATGGCCAACGCGGGCAAGAACACCAACGGCTCGCAGTTCTTCATCACCACCATCGTGACCGACTGGCTGGACGGCAAGCACGTCGTCTTCGGCGAGGTCGTCGAGGGCCTGGACCTGGTGAAGAAGATCGAGTCGCTCGGCTCGCAGAGCGGCCGCACCTCGGCCGTCATCAAGATCGCCAAGTCCGGCGTGGTCGAGTAGTCACCGTCATTCCTGACACGCGTACCGCCCCGGAAGAAGTCGGCTCCGCCGACCTCCCACTCCGGGGCGGTGGCATGTCCGCTGAGAGGTCCTAAGCCCAAGGACCGATGGCCGGGCGCCCCCGCTCCGGCTGGAATGGGCGGATGGATCACGACGAGGCGACGGATCACGACGAGGCGATGGATCGCGACGAGGCGACGGATCGCGACGAGGCGATGGATCGCGACAAGGCGTACGAGGGCCTGACGCCCGCCGAGCGGACGGCGTACCTGGCCCACATCGACGTGCCGGACCCGGGCGAGCCGTCGGCCCCGGCGCTGGCCCGGCTGCAGCACGCCCACCTCCGGGCCGTCCCCTTCGAGAACCTGAGCATCCACCTCGGCGAGCCGGTCGTGCTGGACCCGGCGGCCCTGGTGGCCAAGCTGGTGGACCGCCGGCGCGGCGGGTTCTGCTACGAACTGAACGGCGCCTTCGCCGAGTTGCTGCGCTCCCTGGGCTACCGGGTGAGCCTGCTGAGCGGCCGGGTCTTCGACGGGGAGCGCCCCGGGCCGCCGTTCGACCACCTCGCGCTGCGGGTCGACCTGGACGAGCCCTGGCTGGTCGACGTCGGCTTCGGCCGGTTCAGCCGGCTCCCGCTGCGCCTGGACGAGCGCGGTCCGCAGTCCGACCCGCACGGCACGTTCACCGTCCGCCCGTACGGCGCCCACGGCGACCTGGACGTCCTGATGGACGGCGCCCCGCAGTACCGCCTCGACCCACGGCCGTACCCGCTCGCCGACTTCGGGCCGACCTGCTGGTGGCAGAGCACCTCGCCGGAGTCGCACTTCACCCGCTCGACCACCTGCTCCGTGCTCACCGGGGACGGCGGCCGGACCACGCTCAGCGGCACCCGGCTGATCCGCACCGCGCCCGACGGCACCCGCACCGAGCGGACGCTCACCGGCCCGGAGGCGCTCGCTGCCTACCGGGAGCACTTCGGCATCACGCTCGACCGGCTGCCCGAGCGTGTGCCAGACCGGCTGCCCGGCCGGGCCGAGGCCGGCGGGGCAGGGTAGCCGGGCCCGCGATCGTTCGGGCCGGAACCGGGCAATCACTCCGGCCGGTGGAGCAGCCGCCCTACGCTCCCCTCGGACGAGGGCCGCACCGGGGCCGACCCCGGCGCGGCCGAACCCGACTTCCCGGCAAGGTGGTTCACCGATGATCGAGCAGGGCGCCGACGACGGCGAGGTGACGTACGAGCAGGTGACGGTGGTCTCCCTGACCTCCTGCGAACCGGTCTCGGGCCGGCCGTCTCCGGGCCGGCCGTCCGCCGACCGGCCGGCCCCGGGCGGGCCGGCCCCGGTCGGCCCGGCGCGGTTCGCGGTCCGGGTCGTCCGCGAGGCCATGACCGTCAAGCGGGTGGCGGGCTACTGGGTGCGCTGGGACGAGTGCCGGGACGAGGAGGAGGTCCGCCACCACGCGCGCTGGGTCGCCGACGAGGAGTACGTCCGGCCGGACTCCGGCAGCCTGGATGGCACGCTCGCCGTGACGGTCGCCGCCTACTGGACGGACGGGGCGCGGGTCTTCTCCCGCCGCCCGAGCACGGAGACGGCGGTGGTCTTCCGGCCCGGCGAGACCGAGCACGAGCTGGTCCTGGAGCAGGCCGCGCCGCACCGCCCGGCCGCGCTGTCGGTGCAGCTGGCGCACGCCCGCTGGCTGGGCGGGGACGGGCAGCCGATCCACTACGGCTACTCGGGTGCCACCGAGGCCGAGGGCGGCGAGGGGGAGTGGCTGGTCCGCCACCCGGAGTGCGGCACCGGCCTGCTGCCGTACGCCGGTCAGGCCGAGGCGGGATAGTCCGAGGCGGGATGGTCCGGGGCGGCGGGACAGTCCGAGGCGGGATGAGTCGGAACCGGTGACGGCACCCAGCCGCCCGCCCGTACGCCCACCTTGCGCGCCGGCACGCCGGCCCAGACCTCCCCGGGCCCGGTCGAGCGGGTGAGCACGGCGTTGGCCCCGACGACCGTCCCGGCGCCCACCGTCAGCACGCCGTCCTTGCACACCACCTTGGCGCCCGCGCACAGCACCGCGCCGTCCTCGACGACCACCCGCCGCATCGCGCTGCGCTCCTGCGGCACCCACGGGTCGGCCCGGCCGATGGTGACGCCGTTGTAGAGCGTCACGTCGGCGCCGAGCGTCGTGTACGGGTGCAGCACGGTGCCGAAGCCGCGGTGGAAGACGGTGAGTCCGGGCCCGATCTCGCAGGCGGCCGGCACCTCCATGCCGTAGAACGCGAGCGCCTCCTGGACCAGGCGGCCCAGGAGGCGGTGGCGACGGCGGTAGATCAGTGCGGTGACGAGTGACATCCACTCATTGTGGTGCTGTCGTCACTGGAAGTGACCGATCACTTGAACTCGGGCACGGCGGTGTCGTTCTTGAAGGCGTCGAAGACCTGCTTGGACTTGTTGGCGTCCCACTGCACCGCGGACTCGCCGGTCTTGGTCCGGAAGTCCGGGTTGCCGATCGGCACGGTCATGCTCTTGCCGCTGCCGCCGTTGACGTCCTTCATGGCGAGGAACATCGAGCCGAGGTCGGTGAGGCCGCAGTCGTCGTCGACGATCAGGGTGCCGAGCGCGGAGTCGACCAGCGGGTAGAAGGTGAACGGGTTGAGCAGGTTGCCCGGGGAGGCGGCCTGGTGGGCGAGGGCGCCGAGGAACTTCTGCTGGTTGCGCATCCGGCCGAGGTCCTGGTCGGCCATCTGGTGGCGCTGGCGGACGAAGGCCAGGGCCTGCTTGCCGGTGAGGGTCTGGTCGCCGGCCTGGAGGTCGAGGCCGGAGTCCTTGTCCTTGACCGGCTGGTCGATCTTCATCTCGACGCCGCCGATCGAGTCGACGATGCCGACGAAGCCGGCGAAGCCGATCTCGGCGTAGTGGTCGATGCGGATGCCGGTGTTCAGCTCGACGGTCTGGACGAGCAGGCGTCCGCCGCCCGCGCCGAAGGCCGAGTTGATCTTCGCGGTGGTGCCCTTGACCGGCTTGCCGTTGCCGCCCTGGTGCTCGGGGATCGGCACCCAGGAGTCGCGCGGGATGCTCATCAGGGTGTTCCCGCTGTCCCCGACGTGCAGGATCATCATCGAGTCGCTGCGCTTGCCCTCGGTGTCGTGCCCGGTGTGCAGGTCGTCCTGCTCGGAGTCACTCAAGCCCTGGCGGCTGTCGGAGCCGACGATCAGCCAGTTGGTGCCCTTGCCCGCGGCCGGGCGGCCCGGGTAGTCGGCGAGCACGTTCTCGTGGTTGAGCTTGGAGTCCGCCCAGAACCAGGTGGAGACCGAGGTCACCATGACGGCGATCAGCAGGCCGAAGACCGACCACTTGACGATCCGTCGACGTGGCCAGCACGTGGGACGGGCGTCGGCCGGCCGGGTACTGCCGGGGCCGCCGGGACCGGGGCCGCCCGGGCCACCCGGACCGCCGGGACCACCAGGCCCACCGGGCCCGCCCGGACGTCCGGGACCGGCCGGGCCGCCGGGGCGGACACCGGGGTGGCCGGCGGGCGCGCCGGCCCCCTGCTGGGGGACGCCGCCGAGCCGGGACGGTCCCGGCGGCTGCTCCGGCGGCCGCGGCGCGGACGCCCCGGGCCCGCGCGGGTTCAGCGACGCGGGCAGCGGCGGCTCGGCCGCCGCGCCGCCTCCGCCGTTGCCGCCGTACGGGTTCCCGCCGCCCCCCGGGCGGCCCTCCTGCCACGTGTTCATGCCGTCGAGGATGCCCGACCCCGCTCGGGCTGACTCCCCCCGGGGGGCTCCGCGGGCCTCTTGTAGCCGTTTTGATGCACGTACCGGATCGTTCCGCCGCAACGTCCGGACACCCGGCGTTCCAGAGGCTGAAACGTTTCTTGACCGGCTCGAACGCCGCGTGTTTGCATTCGAGGCATGGATCAGCGTTGGGCACTCACGCGTCGGCGGCACGTCGACCTGCGGCGCGGTGTGGCCTGTTCGCTCTGTCGCGGCTGACGCGCGCCCGCAGATTCCCGCCGGTCCGCACGTCCACGGACACCGTCCACCCGTAGACGGACCCCGTCCGAACGTCCACGGACGTGGCGCCCCCGGTACCGGACCCCACTCCGGTGACCCCACCGCAGCGCCTCCCCCCGCTGCGCAGCGCCGCCCCGCTCCCAGCCAGAGGTGAACCCATGGCCGTCGTCCTGTCCGTTTCCGGCTCCCCGTCCGCCACCTCCCGCACCACCCGCCTGCTGCGCCACGTCGACGCGCGGCTGGCGGACCGCGGCCACCACGTCGTCCCCTTCGAGGCGCGTTCACTGCCCGCGCACGCGCTGCTGTCGGGCGACTTCGACCACCCGGAGATCGTTGCCGTCACCGAGCTGTTCGCCCGCGCGGACGGCGTCGTCATCGGCACCCCCGTCTACAAGGCCGCCTACTCGGGCCTGCTGAAGGCCCTGCTGGACGTGCTCCCGCAGTACGCGCTCGCGGGCAAGACCGTCCTGCCGCTGGCCACCGGCGGCTCGCCCGCCCACGTCCTCGCGGTGGACTACGCGCTGCGCCCGGTGCTCAGCTCGATGGGCGCCGGCCACATCACCCAGGGCTGGTTCGTGCTCGACCGTCACATCACCGCCCGGGAGGACGGCTCGACCCTGCTGGAGCGCGAGACCGAGACCCTGCTGACCCCGGTCGTCGAGGGCTTCGCCACGGCGCTGGAGCGGCTGCCCACCGCGGCGCTGACCGGCTGCTGACCGGCGGCGCCACCGCCCTCGCGGCCCGTACGGGGCGTCCCCGAGACGGGCCGCGAGGACCCCTAGGGGGCGGCGCGCCGCACCCCGTAGAACCTTGGTTGAACCGCTTCATTCCGTCGGATGACGAGCGGCCCGCCGTCGACTCCTAACGTGGTTCACACATCCCCACCCGCCAGGAAGCGGCCCGATCAGGTCGGGTCCGGTGGCCAGGTCCACCGGGAGGGTGGAGACAACTCCCGGTCGAGGACTACCGCTTGCGCCATGTCGCGAAGGCGGGCGGGCCCGTGAGGCTGGGGGCCGACGGGTGAGCGCATCTTCCATAGGAGACTCCAGTGACGACGGCAACAGCAGCCGTGTACGACCCCCAGCTTCCCGGCGGAGCCTCCGCCGTCGCCGCCTCGGCCCGTCAGGTCACCAAGGCGTACGGTTCGGGCGAGACCAAGGTCACCGCGCTCGACGCGGTGGACGTCGACATCCAGCGCGGCCGGTTCACCGCGATCATGGGCCCCTCGGGCTCCGGCAAGTCCACCCTGATGCACTGCCTGGCCGGGCTCGACACGGTCAGCGGCGGACGGATCTGGATCGGCGACACCGAGATCACCGGCCTCAAGGACAAGCAGCTGACCAGACTGCGCCGCGACAAGATCGGCTTCATCTTCCAGGCGTTCAACCTGCTGCCGACGCTGAACGCGCTGGAGAACATCACGCTGCCGATGGACATCGCGGGCCGCAAGCCCGACCAGGCCTGGCTGGACCAGGTGGTGGAGACCGTCGGCCTGGCCGGCCGGCTCAAGCACCGCCCGACCCAGCTCTCCGGCGGCCAGCAGCAGCGCGTCGCGGTGGCCCGGGCGCTGGCCGCCCGCCCCGAGATCATCTTCGGCGACGAGCCCACCGGGAACCTGGACTCCCGGGCCGGCGCCGAGGTGCTGACCTTCCTGCGCCGCTCGGTGGACGAGCTGGGCCAGACCATGGTGATGGTCACCCACGACCCGGTCGCCGCCGGCTACGCGGACCGCGTGCTCTTCCTCGCCGACGGCCTGATCGTCGACGAGATGCACGCGCCCACCGCCGACTCCGTCCTCGAACGCATGCGCCGTTTCGACGGCAAGCGCACCAGCTGAGCGACGGGACGACACGATCATGCTGCTCAAGACCTCACTGCGGAGCTTCTTCGCCCACAAGGGCCGGATGGCGCTCTCGCTCATCGCCGTCGTGCTGTCGGTGGCCTTCGTCTCCGGCACCCTGGTGTTCTCCAACACCGCCACCAGCACCTTCGACAAGCTCTTCGCCGCGACCGCCTCCGACGTCGCCGTCCAGCCGCCCAAACCGGCCGAGGACGAGGAGCAGCAGGCCGCCGTCAGGCCGCCGACCGTCCCGGTCGCGGTGGCCGGCCAGGTCGCCTCGGTGCCCGGCGTGAAGCAGGCCGTCGGCCAGGTCATGGTCCAGAACGCCACCCTGGTCAACCCGGCCACCAACAAGCTGGTCGGCCCGACCAGCGGCGCGCCCACCATGCTCGGCAACTGGACCGAGACCCCGCGCACCCCGGTCACCATCACCTCCGGCCACGCGCCGCAGGGCGCCGGCGAGCTGGTGCTGGACGCGGACACCGCGAAGAAGGCCAAGCTCGGCCTCGGCGACAAGGTCCGGGTCGAGAACTCCGGCGGCAAGCACGACTTCACCATCGCCGGCATCGCCACCTTCACCACCACCAACCCGGGCGCGGCCCTCGGCTTCCTGGACACCCCGACCGCCCAGCAGGTGCTGCTCGGCGAAGCGGCCTACACCTCCGTCGAGGCCTTCGGCGACGGCAGTCGCGGCAACGACCAGCTGAAGGCCGACACGGTGGCCAAGGTCGGCGGCGGCTACCAGGTCAAGACCGCGGCCGAGCAGAAGGAGGAGAACACCAAGCAGATCGGCAGCGGCCTCGACTTCATGAAGTACGCGATGCTCGGCTTCGCGTTCGTCTCGGCGATCGTCGGCGGCTTCCTGATCATCAACACCTTCTCGATGCTGGTCGCCCAGCGCACCCGGGAGATCGGCCTGCTGCGCGCCATCGGCGGCAGCCGCCGGCAGGTCAACCGCTCGGTGCTGGTCGAGGCACTGATCCTGGGCGTGCTCGGCTCGACCCTCGGGGTCGCGGCCGGCCTGGGCGTCGCGGTCGGCCTGATCAAGCTGATGAACGCGATCGGGATGGACCTCAAGGCCGCCGACCTGCAGATCGGGCCGGACGTGTTCGTCGCCGGCTACGCGCTCGGCATCGTGGTCACCCTGGTCGCGGCCTGGGTCCCGGCCCGCCGGGCGAGCCGGATCTCGCCGATGGCCGCCCTGCGCGACCACGGCACCCCGGCCGAGGCCAAGGCCAACCTGGTCCGTACGGTCGTGGGCCTGCTGCTGACGGCGGGCGGCGGCGCCCTGCTGGTGCTCGGCGGGCAGTCGGAGAAGGCGGCCACCGGCGGCCAGTACCTGGGCCTGGGCGTGGTGCTCACCCTGGTCGGCTTCGTGGTGCTCGGCCCGCTGCTGGCCTCGGCCGTCGTCCGGGTGCTCGGCGCGGTGCTGCCGGCGGTGTTCGGCCCGTCCGGCAAGCTCGCCCAGCGCAACGCGATGCGCAACCCGCGCCGTACCGGTGCCACCGCCGCCGCGCTGATGATCGGCCTGGCGCTGGTGATCGCCTCCTCGGTGTTCAGCTCCTCGGCGGTCACCTCGGCCAGCGCGCAGATCGACAAGTCGGTGGGCGTGGACTACATCGTCCAGGGCGGCCGCACCGAGGTGACCCCGGAGATGCTGGACATCGTGCGCCGGACCCCGGGCATCGACCACGTCACCACCCAGAAGTTCTTCCCCGCGAAGCTCGGGCTGCCGGACGGCCAGTCGGCGAAGAACCAGCTGACCGCCGTGCCGCCGGCCTTCTTCGGCAGCGACTTCCACCCGAGCCTCGACTCCGGCACGGCGGCGTCGATCGAGCAGGGCTCGCTCGGGATCGGCGCGGTCTTCGCCAAGGACCACAACCTCAAGGTCGGCGACCGGGTGACCGTCGACTACGGCAGGGGCCGCACCCAGACCCTGCCGGTCGGCGCGGTCTTCGCCAAGGGGGAGCTGTTCGGTGACGGCTCGTTCGTCGCCATGGACACCATGGCCCAGGTCGTCCCGGCCGCCGAGCAGCCGCCGGTGTGGACCTTCTTCGCCAAGGCCTCGGCCGGCACCGACGTCGCCAGGACGCTGACCGCCCTGCAGGACGGGCTCAAGGAGTACCCGCAGCTGGTCGTCAAGGACCAGGCCGGCTACAAGGAGCTGGTGCAGTCCCAGATCAACACCCTGCTCTACCTGATCTACGGGCTGGTCGCGCTGTCGATCACGGTCGCGGTGCTCGGCGTGGTCAACACCCTGGCGCTGTCGGTGGTCGAGCGGACCCGGGAGATCGGTCTGCTGCGGGCGATCGGGCTGTCCCGCCGCCAGCTGCGCCGGATGATCCGGCTGGAGTCCGTGGTGATCGCGGTGTTCGGCGCGGTCCTCGGCTCGGGGCTGGGCCTCGCCTGGGGCGTCACCGTCCAGCGGGTCCTGCGGGACCAGGGCCTCGGGACGCTGTCCGTCCCGACCGTCACGATCGCCGTCACGCTGGTCTCCTCGGTGGTGATCGGCCTGGTCGCGGCCCTCGTCCCGGCCTTCCGGGCCGGCCGGATGAACGTCCTCTCCGCCATCGCGACGGACTGACCGACGACGGACCGGCGACGGACCGACCCGGCGCCGGGGGGCGCCGGGGGGCCGGAGCGGGAGACGGGGACAAGGGCCGGGTGCGCGCAGCGCCCGGCCCTTTCGCCGTGCGGCCACGAGAGTGGCGGCGGGCCCACGGCAGGGGGCGTTCGGGGCCCCTCCCCTGACGCGTGTCCGGCCCCCGGGCGGCTGAGATGATCGTCCGATGTTCCCCTCGGACGCCCCGCCGCTGCCCAGCGCCGCGCCCCTCACCGTCGCGGCCGCCCACCGCTGGCGCACCGCCCGTACCGCCTGGCGGCTGGACGGCCGCTGGCTCGCGCTGCTGCCGGTCGCGTTCGCGGTGCTGGCCACCGCCGTGGAGCCGAGCGCCGCCCGGTGCAACGCCCAGGGCGTCTGCCGGGACACCTGGGGCTCGGCCCTGGCCGGCTGGTCGGTGCTGGCCGAGGTGGTCCTGCTGGCAGCCAGGGTCCGGATCCGGGCGCTCGTCCCGCCCGTCGTCCTGGCCCTGCTCTGGTACCTCCCGGAGGGACTGGTCACCCCGCTCGCCCGCTGGTCGGCGGTGCTGGTCCACGTCCTGCTCGCCGCGGTCCTGCTCGGCGCCGAAGCCGGCCGCCGCCGCGCCCGCCAGCAGCTGGACGAGCTGATGGCCCCGCCCGTCCCCTTCCCGTGGACGGCCGCCGGCGCGCCCTCGCCCGTCCTGGGGGACGGCCCGCCGGTGCTGCGCCGCGCCCTCGGCGCACTGCTGCTCCTCGTCGCCGCGGCCTTCCCGCTGTACGGGCTCTGGGCACAGGCCCGGGCGGACGCCGCCGACGAGCGGGCCGTCCGGGTCACCGGCACCGCCGGCACGACCGACCGGGACGGGGTGCTGACCGTCCGCTTCCAGCCGCCCGGCGGCGGCCCCGAGCGCACCGCCGCCCTGGACGTCTGGTGGCAGCGGCGGCCGCAGCCCGGCGAGCCCGTCCCGCTGCTGGTGGACGGCGACTCCGCGCACGCCCTGGGCGACGACTACGACCTCTCCGGCCAGCTGAGCGCCGGCGGCCTGATCGCCCTGCCCGGCCTGGTGCTGCTCGGCTCGGCCGCCGTCGCCACCGCCCGCCGCGGGCGGCCGGCCTTCGAGGGCTCCGCCCCCGCGCTCGCCGTCCGGGTCCGCGCCGACGCCCGCGGCGACCTGCTGGTCCAGCCGCTGGACGGCCCGCCGGACGGCCCCGGGCTCTGGCGCCTGGTCGAGCGCGACCGCTACCGCTGGGCCCGGTACGGCGCCCCGGACGGGGAGGGCCCGGCCTGGGTGCCCGAGCACCTGAGGATCGAGTGCGACGAAGCCGACTACCCGGACCCGCCGGTCCACCTCGACCCCGAAGACTCGGACGAGGAGTACGAGGAGTACGAGGAGTACGAGGAGTACGAGGAGCACGAGGAACTGCTCGACCGGGCCACCCCCGACGAGGCCGTCGCCTGGCTGGCCCACGCCGGCCGCAGCGTGCCCGCCGTGCTCTACCGCGGCCCCGACGGCGACGACCACCAGGTCCTCGTCCGCCCCGGCCTGCTGGACGGCGACCCGCTCTGGGTGGCGGCCGTGGTCGCGCCCGCCGCCCGGGCCCCGCGGCTCAGCCGCCGCACCGAGCACTACCGCGAGCGCGAACTCGCCGTCGCCGTCCTGACCGCCGAGACCCTGGCCGCCGCCCCCGAGGCCGGGCCGGGCACCGAGCCGGTGGCCGCCCGCCGCTGGGAGATGCCGACGCCGCTGCGCGCGGCGGCCGGCCCGCTGGCGGCGCTGGTGGTCGCCGCGGCCGTCGTGCTGCTCGACGACGACGGCTGGTGGGAGAACCTGTTGCGCCCGCTCTGGATCGGCTCGACGGCGATCATCGCCTGCGCCCAGACGCTCTCCTGGCAGGTGGTGGCCGACCGCGACGGCCTGCGGGTGGCCACCGCGCTGCGCACCCGCAGCTTCCGCTGGGCGGAGATCAGCGCGGCCGCGGTGCACCGCAACCTGCTCACCATCCGGCTGCGCGGCGGCGGGGAGTTCTCCTTCGCCAGCCGCCCGGCGGTCTGGCTGGCCGGCCACTTCGGCGACCGGTACGACCCGGTGGCGCTGGCCCGGACGGTGGCCACCGCCGCGCACCGCCCGGACCTGCGCCCGGACCGGGCCCTCCCGGACCGGCTGGGCGGCCCGCAGCACCTGGTGAACCGGCTCGCGCTGGCCGGCTACGCGGTGTTCACCGTGGCCCACTACGCACTCTGAATCGGCACCCGATCCACACCGGACCCACCCGGGCCGGGGCGGCCCGCCCACGGGGAGCGCAGTGTTCTTGATCACAGTGCCGCCGTGGCGCCGCCGGGTGCCCACTCTCGCCCGAACCGGGACGAGACGGCGACGCGTCCGCACCGGTACGGTTGGCCCCGATGAACACCAAGGCTGCTGAGGAGCTGCCGGCTGTTTCCGTGATCATGCCGGTGCTCAACGAGGAACGTCACCTGCGCACGGCCGTCCGGCGCATCCTGGACCAGGAGTACCCGGGGCCGATGGAGGTGGTGATCGCCCTCGGTCCGTCCAGCGACCGCACCGACGAGATCGCCGCCGAGCTGGTGGCCGAGGATCCGCGGGTGCGGACGGTCGCGAACCCCACCGGTCGGACACCCGCCGGACTGAACGCCGCGATCCGCGGCTCCCGCCACCCGATAGTGGTGCGCGTGGACGGCCACGGGCTGCTCACCCCCGGCTACGTCGCGACCGCGGTCCGGCTGCTCGGCGAGATGGACGCGGCCAACGTCGGCGGCATCATGCACGCCGAGGGCGAGACCGAGTGGGAGAACGCGGTCGCCGCCGCGATGACCTCCAAGCTCGGCGTCGGCAACGCGGCCTTCCACACCGGCGGCCTGGCCGGCCCGGCGGACACCGTCTACCTGGGCGTGTTCCGGCGCGAGGTGCTGGAGAAGCTCGGCGGGTACAACGAGGAGTTCATCCGCGCCCAGGACTGGGAGCTGAACTACCGGATCCGCCAGGACGGCGGCCTGGTCTGGTTCACCCCGCAGCTCAGGGTGACGTACCGGCCCCGGCCCTCGGTGTGGGCGCTGGCCAAGCAGTACAAGGACTACGGCCGCTGGCGCCGGGTGGTCACCCGCTACCACCGGGGCTCGGTCAACCTGCGCTACCTCGCCCCGCCGGCCGCGCTGCTGGCGGTCACCCTCGGGCTGGTGCTCGGCGCCGCCGTCCACCCGGCCTTCCTGGCGGTGCCCGGCGCGTACCTGGCCGGCATCGTCGGCGGCGCCGTGACGGAGGGCCGCGGCCTGTCGTTCAAGGCGCGGACGCTGCTGCCGGTGGCCTTCGCGACCATGCACCTCAGCTGGGGCTTCGGCTTCCTCACCTCGCCGCGCTCGCTGGCCCGCCGGGTGATCGCCAGCGTCCGTCCGACCGCCGAGGACGTGCTCTCCAAGACCGGCTGACGCCCCGCCGCACCCGCTATCGTCGCTCCGCATGGGGACGGTTGAGGGTGCGGCGAGGATCGAGCCGAGCGCGGACGTCGACGAACGGGCCGCCATCGGCGCCGGGACGACGGTCTGGCACCTCGCCCAGGTCCGCGAGGACGCGGTGGTCGGCGCGGACTGCGTGATCGGCCGCGGCGCGTACGTCGGGCCGGGCGTGCGGATCGGGGACCGGGTCAAGCTGCAGAACCACGCGCTGGTCTACGAACCGGCTGTGCTCGAGGACGGGGTGTTCGTCGGCCCGGCCGCCGTCCTCACCAATGACCGCTACCCGCGCGCGGTCACCCCGGACGGCCGGCCGAAGGGCCAACCCGACTGGCACGCCGACGGGGTGACGCTCCGTCAGGGCTGCTCGATCGGCGGCCGCGCGGTGCTGGTCGCCGGAGTGACGGTCGGCCGCTGGGCCCTGGTCGCGGCCGGTGCCGTGGTGCACCGGGACGTGCCGGACTTCGCCCTGGTCGCCGGTGTCCCGGCCCGCCGGATCGGCTGGGTCGGCCGCGCCGGCGAGCCGCTGCGGGACGAGGGGGACGGCCGCTGGCGGTGCCCCCGGACCGGCGAGCGCTACCGCGAGGCGGACGGAACCCTCCTGCCGGAGTAGCCACTCGGCGTCCCGGCTCTGTGGCGTCCCGGCTGCTCGGCGTCCGGCTACTTGGCGCAGGCGTCGGTGTCGTCGGCCTGCACCCGCTGGAGGTCCTCGGGCGCCTCGGTCGGCACCGCCGCCGGGGCGGCCGGCGCGGTCAGGGCGTCCTTGCCGAGCACCAGCAGCAGCCCGGCCTTCGGGTCCGCCTTCGCGGCCGGCTTCACGGCGTCGCCCGGCAGCCCGAGGGCGGCGGCCAGGGCGTTGGCCGCGGCCTCCTGGCCGGCCTGGTAGGTGACCGTGGTGGTCGCGGTGACGGGCGCGTCGCTGCCGACCGCGGCCTTGGCGAAGCCCTTCGCCTGGAGCTTGTCGACGGTCGGCCCGGACTGTCCGCGCTTGCCGCTGCCGTTGCGCACCGTCAGCTGGACGTCCTTGGTGTCCACCGCGGGGGCGGCGGCCGGGGTGGTGGCGGCCGGGGTGGCGGCCGGGTCCGCGGCCGGGGGCGGGGTAGCGGTCTCGGTCAGCGAGCGGTCGCCGGCGACCATCGCGAACAGCTGCTTGGCGTCCGGCTGCTTGAAGATCACCCGGTTCTTGTTCTGGGGGTCCTCCAGGACGGGAACGGTGGCGAAGGTGATGTTCTTGGTGTCGACCTTGCTGATGTCCAGCGCGAGGTCCTTGAGCTTGTCCACGCTGCCGATGCCGGAGTCCACGGTGAGCGCCTTGGTGGCGGCGTCCGCGAGCTTGAAGAGCTTGGTCGGGCTGGTCAGGGTGTCGTCGCTCTTGATCTTGCGGATCATCGAGCTGATGAACTGCTGTTGCAGCGGGATCCGGCTGAGGTCGCCGCCGAAGCCCACCGCGTGCCGGGTGCGGACGAAGGCCAGCGCCTCCTCGCCCTGGACCACGTGCCGGCCCTTGGTCATCTTCAGGTGGGAGTCCGAGTCGTTGATGTCCTTGGCCGCGCAGACCTCGACCCCGCCGACGGCGGTGGAGAGGGTCTTCACCGCCTGGAAGTTGACCTGCACGAAGTGGTCGACCCGGATCCCGGTGTTCTTCTCGACGGTCTTCCAGGTGCAGCCCGCGTCCCGTCCGCCCTGGCCGAGGCTGATGTTGAACTCGTCCCGCGGCGAGCCCGGGATCTTCTTCCCCTGGGCGTTCTGGCACTCCGGGATCGGCACCATCAGGTCGCGCGGGAGGCTGATCACCGTCGCGTTGGAGCGGTCCTTGGAGATGTGGAACAGCAGCGTGGTGTCGGCGTGCCCGGCGCTGCCCTCGTCGCCGTACTCGCGCCCGAGGCCCTCCCGGCTGTCGGTGCCGATCACCAGGATGTTCAGCGCCTCACCGGCGGCCTTGGGCCGCTCCGCCTCGTCGCCCAGCTCGACCTTGACCGAGGTCAGGTTGTCGTTGAAGTGCCGGTACAGGTAGTACGCCCCGCCGCAGCCCGCGACCAGCACCAGGGCGCCGGTCCCGGCCGTCCACTTGAGCACCCGCCGGCGCCGGGTCCGCTTGGCGGCGGCGGCCGCCCGCCGCCGGCTGTCCCGGCGGCCCTCCCCGGCCGGAGCCTCGGGCGCTTCGGCGGCCCGGCGGCGGCGCTGCCGGGGGACACCGGGAGCCGGGTCCACCCGGTACCGGCCGCTTTCCGGTTGCTCCTCGTGCACGGGGGTTCCCTACGTTCGACCGGTCACTGCCGCGGCCCGCCATTCCGACAAGCCGATCCGGACACATTAGACGAGTGAAATGAAGGAAACGTCCCCGCTGTGATCTGCATCATGTTTGAACAAAGAAGGGGTAAATTCCGTTAATCGCCGAGCAATTGCCGGAACACCCGCGCCGACCTGCGGCGCGGCCGCGCCCGTCGCTCGGCTCAGTGCTGGGCGCAGGCGTCCACGTCGGCGGTGCGTCCCTCGAACGTGGGTGAGGCACCCGCCGAGGGTGACGCCGCCGCGAACGCCGCCCCGGCGGAGTCCGCGCCCGGCCCCGCACCCGGGCTGGCCCCGGCGCCCGGGTCCGCGCCCGCCGACGGCGTCGGCCCGGGCGGCCGCACGGCGACCGACCCGTCGTCCCGCAGCGCCGCGAACAGCTGCCCGGTCTGCGGCTGCACGAACTCGTCCCGGTCCGAGTCGTAGCGGTACGGGCGGCGCGGCGCGGTCAGGAAGACGACGTTCGCGGTGGGGACGGAGCGCAGGTCCTGGGTGAGGTCGTACAGCGCCCCGAGCGAGGACAGCCCGCCGTCCGCCCGGACGGAGGAGGTCGCCGCGTCCAGCACCGGCCAGAGCCGGGCCGGGTTCAGCAGCACCCCCTGCGACTCCACCTTGCGGATCAGCGAGGCGAGGAACTGCTGCTGACGGCCCATCCGCTGGGTGTCGCTGCCGTCCCCCAGGGACTCCCGGGCCCGGACGTAGCCGAGCGCCTGCTCGCCGTGCAGGGTCTGCCGGCCGGCGGGCAGGTCGAGCTTGGCGTCCTTGTCGTGGATCGGCTGCGGCACGCACACGTCGACCCCGCCGATGGCGTCCACGATCGTCTTGAACCCGCTGAAGTCGAGGATCACGTAGTGGTCGATCCGGATCCCGCTCAGCTGCTCGACGGTGCGGATCGAGCAGGCCGGGCCGCCCGTCTCGAACGCCCAGTTGAACTGCATCAGGGCCGGCCTGCTGCGGGTGCCGTCCGGCTTCTCGCAGGCGGGGACGGAGACCATGACGTCGCGCGGGACGGAGACCGCCGTCGCGTGCCGGCGGTCGGCCGACAGGTGCAGCAGGATCGTGGTGTCCGAGCGCTGGGTGCCCGCGTCGGCGCCGTAGGAGCCGTTCGCGCCGGAGCGGTCGTCGCTGCCGATCAGCAGGAGGTTCTCCGCGCCGCGCGCGCCGGCGCTGCGGCTCGGCCGCTCGGCCTCCAGCTTGGCGAGCAGCCGGTCGGTGGCCGAGTCGGTCCGGATGTTGCCGTCCAGCTTGCGGTAGGCGATCCAGAGCAGCACCCCGCAGGCGACCAGCAGGAACGCGACGGCGCCGGCGGTGATCATCAGCCACCGCCGGCGCTTGCGCGGGCGTCCGGTCCGGCCCTCGGGGGCGTCCGTCGGGGGAGTGTCGGTCGGGGGGTGTTCGGTGTCGTCCTCGGCCATGGCGGGAATCCCTACCCGCCGGGGCCGGGCCCGGGGGTCACCCGAGGCGCAGTGTCACCCGTTCGGATTCGATCCGCTTCTCCCACTGCTCGGCGCTGAGCGACCCCGAGTTGCGGCAGAGCACCACCGAGGCACCGGCCGCCAGCGGCGCCAGCAGGCCGGCCTCCAGGCCCGTCCAGTCGTCGTACGAGAGGGTGGACAGCACGCGGTCCCCGGGCTTCAGGCCGAGGCGCTCGGCGCCCTCCCGGGCCAGCGCGACGGTCTGCTCGCCCGTCAGCTTCAGCGGCAGCCCGTCCACCGCGGTCTCCAGCGCCTGCCCCTCGGGGGCGACGGGGGAGTACGGCGCGAAGCGGTCGCCCTGGCCGGGCACCTCGGCGGCGTAGTCCAGGAAGCCGTCCGGGCGCTGCGGGAAGCGGCCGCCGAGCGGGCGCAGGGCGAGCGCGACCCGCTCGCCCTCGCAGGCGTGGGCGGCCTCCAGCCCGTCCGGGCCGCTGACCACCAGGTCGGCGGTGGACGGGTCCCCGGCGGGCGCCGCCGTCACCCCGACCGACCAGCAGGCGAGCAGCCAGACGGCGCTCTGCCAGTGGGCGGGCAGCAGCAGCGCGGCCCGGTCGTCCGGGCCGGCGTTCAGCTCGTCCTGGAGGAGGTTGGCGGTCTTGGCCACCCAGTTGTCGAAGGTCCGGGCGGACAGCTCCACCCGTTCGCCGGTGGCGTCGTCGTAGAAGGTGACCAGCGGGGCCGCGGGATCGACCGAAGGGGTGCCGCCGCGCAGGAATGCGTGCAGCAGCTCGACGGGGGTGCGGGCATCGGCAGCGAAAGGCGCAGTCATGGTGCGCCCCAGCCTAAGGCCTTCGAGTGGCAGGCCGGGAGGGGTGGCCGAACGGCCGCGGGGCGGCGTGGCGAGTGGTCCGTTTTGCGGCGACGATCCGGTTTATGCCTCTCTCGACCAAGGCCGCGCACCTCGCACTGCCGGCCGCTCTGCTCGCCGGCTGCACCGCCGCCCTGCTCCTCCAGCCCGCCTCCGCCGCCTCCGCCGACCCCTCGGGCCCCCGGCGCCGCGACTTCGCCGCCGGCGCCTCGACCACCTCGATCCCGCTCCCCGCCGGCCACGGCCTCGCCGCGCGCGACACCCCGCCGTTCGAACTCCTCGGGGTCGGCTGGGACGGCCCGCCGGACGCGCTGGCCGGCACCGGGATCCGGGTCCGCACCCGGGACGCGGAGAGCGGGGAATGGGGCGGCTGGCACCCGCTGGAGACCGACGCCGAGGATGGCCCGGACCACGCGCCGCACGGAGCCACCGCTCCCCTGTGGACCGGCCGCAGCGACGGCGTCGAGGTCGACGTCCGGCCCGGCCCCGGCGGACCGCCGCCCGGTCTGCGCCTCGAACTGGTCGACCCCGGCCGGGGCACTGCCGCGGCGGCCGCCCGGACCCTGCCCGCCGAGCCCGCCCGGCCCGCCGACGCCGGCCAGGTCCCGCGTCCGGCCATCGTCACCCGGGCCGGCTGGGGCGCCGACGAGTCGCTGCGCGACCAGGCCTTCGAGTACACCGGCCCGGTCCGCGAGGTCTTCGTCCACCACACCGCCACCGCGACCGACTACGCCTGCGGCGACGCCCCCCGGGTGATCCGGGCGATCTACCAGTACCACGTCAAGACCAGCGGCTGGCGGGACATCGGCTACAACTTCCTGGTCGACCGCTGCGGCACGGTCTACGAGGGCCGCGCCGGCGGGGTCGAGCTGCCCGTCCACGGCGCCCACACCCTCGGCTTCAACACCGACTCCTCCGGCGTCGCCGCGATCGGCACCTACGTCGGCGACCAGCCGCCCCAGCCCCTCCTCGACGGCCTCGCCGCCGTCGCCGCCTGGAAGCTCGGCCTCACCGGCCAACCCGCCGAGGGCCGCACCCCGCTCACCTCGACCTCCGACGCCAGCCGCTACCCCAAGGGCACCGTCGTCGACTTCGACGCCGTCTCCGGGCACCGCGACGCCTTCAACACCGAATGCCCCGGCAACGCCCTGTACGACCGGCTCCCCGCCCTGCGCACGGCCGCGGCCCGGCTGCAGACCCCGCCGGTCCCGCCGACGCCCTGACCGCGGCGCTCCCGGGCTCCCCTCCCCGCGCCCCGTCCGGGGGCGCGGGGAACGTGCCGGCCCCGGCGCTCAGCCGGCGCTCTCCACGGCGCCCCACCGCCGTACCAGCTCCCGCAGCTCCTCCGTCAGCACCGTCCCCAGGTCCGGCCGGAGGTCGTACCGCGCCGGGGTGTTCTGCAGCAGCGCGATCCGCCACCCCGCCCCCGCGTTCACCGCGATCACCGTCTGCACCGCGTTGAGCCCCGGGTCGAGCTCCCGCGCGCCGGCCGGCACCATGCCCACGACGGCCTCCAACTGCGCCACCCCCGCCCCCAGCGCCCGCACCCGGCGGACGGCCGCCACGTAACGGGGCGTCGGGTGGTCCGCGAAGACCCGCCCCAGCTCGGCGGCGATCGCCGACCGGCCCCGGTGCCCGCTCCCGTCGTAGCCGATCACCTCGCCGTCCTCCGCGAACGGCCCGGCGAAGGCCGCGCCGTCCCGCCGGTTCCACCCGTCCAGCATCCGGCGGTACAGCCCCCGCACCGCGATCTCGTCCCCGGAGGGCAGCTCCGGCAGCCGCGTATCGTTCATATCCCCATGGTCGGCGACGGCGGCGAAGGAGGCGACGGCAGTGACGGGCGGGGCGGACGGTACGGGCGGCGGCTCGGCGCGGCGCTGGCGGCCGGGCTTCCCGCTGGACGCGGCCCGGACCCTGCTGCCGCTGCGCCGCGGCCCCGCCGACCCGTCGTACCGCACCACCGGCGACGGCGCCGTCTGGCGCGCCTCCCGCACCCCGGGGGGCATCGGCACCCTGCGGGTGCTGGCGCGCCCCGCCGCGGGCGAGGTCGAGGCGACCGCCTGGGGCCCGGGCGCGGAGTGGCTGCTGAACCGGCTCCCCGTCCTGCTGGGCGCGCAGGACGAACCGGAGGCGCTGGTGCTGCCGCCCGGTCCGCTGCGGGACGCCCAGCGCCGTACCGCCGGGGTGCGGCTGACCCGCACCGGCCTGGTGCTGGAGTCGCTGGTCCCGGCGGTCCTGGAGCAGAAGGTCACCACCGACGAGGCCTACCGTGCCTGGCGCACCCTGCTGCGGGACTTCGGCACCCCGGCGCCGGGCCCGGCCGAGGGGATGCGGGTGCCGCCGTCGGCCCGGGAGTGGGCGCTGATCCCGAGTTGGGAGTGGCACCGGGCGGGCGTGGACCCGAAGCGGTCCGCGACGGTGATGCGCGCGGTCCGGCTGGCGCCCCGGTTGGAGGAGGCGTCCGCGATGGGTCACGAGGAGGCCTTCGCCCGCCTCACCGCCGTCCCGGGCATCGGCGTCTGGACGGCGGCCGAGACCCTGCAGCGCAGCAACGGGGACCCGGACGCGGTCTCGGTCGGCGACTTCCACCTGCCCAACCTGGTCGGCTGGGCGTTGGCCGGCCGCCCCCGCAGCGACGACGCCCAGATGCTCGCCCTGCTGGAGCCCTACCGTCCGCACCGCCACCGCGTCTGCCGCCTGCTGGCGGCCACCGCCGTCCACGCCCCCCGCTACGGCCCCCGCCTCACGCCCAACGACCACCGCCGCCGCTGAGCAGCGGCGGTGCGGGCCCGGGGCAGCGGCTACCGCACCTCGATGAAGGTGTCGGCGGCGCGGGCCGGGCGGTCGCGCGGGGGTTCGGCCGGGCGGCCGACCGCGACGGCGCCCATCGGGTCCCAGCCGTCCGGCAGGTCGAGGGCGGCCCGGACGGTGTCGCGGCAGAACATGGTGGAGGAGACCCAGGCGGAGCCGTAGCCCTCGCCGGTGAGGGCGACCAGCAGGTTCTGCACGGCGGCGCCGGCGGCGACGGTGAACATCTCCCGTTCGGCGGCGGCGCGCCGGGCGTCGGGGTAGTCGTGCGAGCCGTCGGTCACCAGGCAGGGCACCACCAGGTACGGCGCGTCGCGCAGGACGTCGCCGCGGGCGGTGCGGCGGGCGATCCTGGCCTCGTCCCAGCCGTCGAGTTCGCGCAGGTCCCGCTGCCAGGCGGCGAGCATCGCGTCGAGCAGCCGGGTGCGGGTGTCGGGCGACTCCAGCAGCACGAACCGCCACGGGGTGGTGTGGTGCGGGGCGGGCGCGGTGACGGCGGCCGCGACGGCGCGGCGGACGGCGGCCGGGTCGACCGGTTCGGCGGTGAAGGAGCGGACGGTGCGCCGCAGGGTGACGGCCTCCCGCAGGGCTTCGGAGGTGCCGATGCGGAACATGTCGTCCGCGGCGGGCCGGACCAGCGGCCGGGCGCCGGCGCCGTCCTCGGCGGTGACCAGGTGCCCGAGCCCGCGCACGACCGCCACCGGGACGCCGGTGGCCTTGCCCTTGACCAGGTCGGCGGCGGCGGCGAGCTCGTCGGCGGTCGCGGTGACGGTCATCGCCAGCTCGTTGCCGTGGCTGTCGACGCGGCCCCGGTGGTCCTCCAGGGCGGAGAGCCCGGCGGCGCCGATCGCGACGTCGGTGAGCCCGTTGCGCCAGGGCCGTCCGAAGGTGTCGGTGACGACGACCGCGAGCCGGCGGCCGGTGAGTCCCTGCAGCCGGGCCCGCAGGGCGCGGGCCGAGGCGTCCGGGTCCTCGGGGAGCAGCAGCACGGTGCCGGGGGCGGTGTTGGAGGCGTCGACCCCGGCGGCGGCCATGACGAAGCCGTTGCGGTTCTCGACGATCCGGACCGGTCCGCGCCGGGCGACGACCCGGACGGTCTCGGCGTCTATCGCGGCCTCGCGGTCGGCGGCGTGCAGCAGCCGGCCCTCGGCCTTGCTGACGATCTTCGAGGTGACGAGCAGGATGTCGCCGTCCTCGAAGGTCCCGGCCTTGGCGATCAGGGCGCCGAGGTCGGCCCCCGCGTCGACCTCGGGGATGCCGTCGACGCCCAGGATCTCCAGCGTCACCGGCGGACCTGCTCGGCCAGCGCCAGCGCGGCCCGGGCCATCTCGGCGGTGGCCTCGACGTCGGTCATCAGCAGCGGGACGGCCCGGCAGGCGATCCCGGCCTCCTCGACCGCGGCCACCGAGGCCTCGTCGGCGGTGTCGACCAGCCAGCCGTCGATCAGCGCGGAGCCGTAGTTCAGCGCGACGGCCTCCGCGGTGGCCTCGACGCCGACGGCGGCGAGCACCTTGTCGGCCATGCCGCGCACCGGCGCCCCGCCGATGATCGGGGAGAGGCCGACGACCGGCGCCGGGGCGGCGGCGACGGCCTCCCGGATGCCGGGGACGGCGAGGATGGTGCCGATCGAGACGACCGGGTTGGACGGCGGGAAGAGGATGACGTCGGCGGCGGCGATCGCCTCCAGCACGCCGGGTGCGGGCTTGGCGGTGTCGGCGCCGACCGGGACGATCGCCTCGGCGTCCACGGCGGCGTGCAGCCGGACCCAGTACTCCTGGAAGTGGACGGCCCGGGTGCCCTGCTCGTCGGTGATCCGCACATGGGTCTCGACCCGGTCGTCGCTCATCGGCAGCAGCCGCACGCCGGGCTTCCAGCGCACGCAGAGCGCCTCGGTGACCTGACTGAGGCTGTACCCGGCGGTGAGCATCTGGCTGCGGACGAGGTGGGTGGCGAAGTCCCGGTCGCCGAGCCCGAACCACTCGGGGCCGACGCCGTACTCCTTCATCTCGGCCTTGATCGACCAGGTCTCGTCGGTCCGGCCCCAGCCCTGTTCCTCGTGGATGCCGCCGCCGAGGGTGTACATCACGGTGTCGAGGTCGGGGCAGACCTTGAGCCCGTAGAGGTGGATGTCGTCGCCGGTGTTTCCGATGACGGTGATCTCGTCCTGCGGTCCGACCGCCGCGAGGAGTCCGCGCAGGAAGCGCGCCCCGCCGATCCCGCCTGCCAGTGCCACGATGCGCATGGGGTCATCCTGCCACGGCCCGACCCTCCGTCAGCGCGGGCTCAGTGGCTCTCGGACGGCGCCCGCAGCGGCTCCGGGTGCTGCTCGGGGACGGCGTGGGTGCCGTACTGGTTCATCTCGGTGAGGCCCGGGGTGTAGAGGTGGATGGAGACGGCGGGTTCGAGGGCGCCGTTGACCACCTCGTGCAGGTAGCCGGAGGAGAAGACCCGGTGGCCGCCGGGCCTGAGCGTGCGGGCGCCCTCGCCGGCGTGCGTGAGGGAGCGCTCGATGAGCTCGCCCCGGACGACGGTCATCACGCCGGAGGACTCGCCGTGGTCGTGGAAGCCGCTGCTCTGGCCGGGCAGCCAGCTGAGCAGCCAGACCTCGTAGCCGGGGCCGGTCTCCAGCCGGGCGTACCAGCGGGTCAGCGCGTCGTAGCGGACCAGCGGCTCCCAGCGGGCGCGGTCGGCGGCGATCTCGCGGACCAGCCTGGCGTACTCGGCCACGGTGGTGGGGTGGGCCGGCAGGTCGGTGCGGGCGAGGTGGGGGAAGGCGAGCGGGTCGCCGGCGATGGAGACGTCGCTGAGGCCGTCCGCCCAGCGGCGTCCGTCGGCGGGGCGGCCGGTGCGGGCGGGGGAGAGGCCAAGGCGGGCGAGCTTGTTGCGGTCGCGGTTCCGCCTGCGGATGCGGATCATGCGCACGGGAGTCGTCCTCGGAGGAGTCGGCTGGATTCGTCGGGATCAGCCGGGTCCGGGATGTCCTGGGGCGGGAATCGCGGGCGGCCTCTGTGCTTCCTGGGGGCGGCGCGCGGTGGGACGCGGGCGCCTAGATACAGCAGGAACAGAGGCGACAACAAGAGTTCACGGCACGGCGAAGCGTGGAACCGCTCCGGGGGCTGGCGAACTCTGACATAGGGAAAAGGACACCGCATCCGCAGGGCCGGTGTCAAACCGATCGATGCGGCATTCGAGTGGGTTCGATCCGGATCTTGCCCTGATGGGGTGATTCATCACTGTCTATGTTTCGATGGGAAGATCGCCGGGAAGGCAGGCCGATGACCGGCCTGTGGTGGTGACCGGGCGTCACCTGGCGAATGGTTGCGGACGGTTCGGCGCTGTTCAGGACCTTGAAGCAGAAGGTCCGTTGTGTCCGAATATGTACACTATTCGTAACGGCTTGGTGCCGGGGAGTGAATCCTGGCTCCAATACCAGAGCTCGGCTTGACTGAGCCAGAGTGACGCAACTGTAATTTCACTCGTGTCGTCAGCCGCACGAGGCAACGGCAACCACGGGGACGCCAAGTAGGGGCAGAGGAGGCGCGCCACATGAGCGAGCTCTTTGAGCTGTTGATCGGGGACGGCATCGCGGAGGAGGAAGAGGAACTCGGTTGGCAGGAGCGCGCGTTGTGCGCCCAGACCGACCCGGAGTCCTTCTTCCCCGAGAAGGGCGGCTCAACCCGCGAGGCCAAGAAGGTCTGCCTCGCCTGCGAGGTCCGGTCCGAGTGCCTGGAGTACGCCCTCGCCAATGACGAGCGGTTCGGCATCTGGGGCGGCCTCTCCGAGCGCGAGCGCCGGCGGCTCAAGAAGAGCGCGGTCTGAGCGGGCGGGCCCCGGCTCCCGCTGATCCCTCGACAACGACGGACAACCGCACAGCCGTACGGGCGCCTCACCGCGGTGGTGGGGCGCTTTCGTGTTCCCGGCCCGGTCCCACCGGCTCCCGGTAGCCCCGCCGCCGTCCCCTCCCGGCCCTCTCCCGGCCCCCGCTCCCGCCGCCGCCCGGCCCCCGCCTTCACCGTCCCCGCACCGGCTCCCGGACGAACCGTCCACCGGGAGCCGTTAGTGTGGTGCGCCATCCGGTTGCCGTTCACCGGCTGTGTCCACCGAGAACTGGGGCCCGCGCACTCGATGACCGTCTACAGCCACCAGAGCGGCTTCACCGCTTCCAGGCCACCCGCCTATCCGCGCCACCTGGTCACCGCGGTGATCGTCTCGCACGACGGAGCCCGCTGGCTCCCGCAGGCGATGGCCGGCCTGCTCGGCCAGGACCGCCAGGTCCAGCGCGTCCTCGCGGTCGACACCGGCTCCACCGACAACTCCCCGCAGCTGCTCGCGGACACCCTCGCCGACTGGCTGCCGGACAGCGGCCCGCTCGTCCTCGGCCGCCGGGCCGGCTTCGGCACCGCCGTCGCCGAGGCCGTCTTCAACAGCCCGCCGCTGCGCCCGGAGGACCTGCCGTACCGGCTCGACCCCTCCGGCTACGACCCGGTCACCGGCGGCTGGGACGACTTCGGCGACCCGCTCGCCCAGGAGGACGACCTCGGCCGCGGCGGCCCGCGCGAGACCGAGCCGGTCGAGTGGCTCTGGCTGCTGCACGACGACTGCGAGCCGCAGACCGACGCGCTGCGCCGCCTGCTCCAGGTCGCCGACTCCACCCCCAGCGCCGCGGTGGTCGGCCCCAAGCTGCGCAGCTGGTACGACCGCCGCCAGCTCCTGGAGGTCGGCGTGACGATCGCCCGCTCCGGGCGGCGCTGGACCGGCCTCGACCGCCGGGAGCAGGACCAGGGCCAGCACGACCAGGTCCGCCCGGTGCTCGCCGTCTCCAGCGCCGGCATGCTGGTGCGCCGGGACGTCTTCGAGGAGCTCGGCGGCTTCGACAAGGCCCTCCCGCTGATGCGGGACGACACCGACTTCTGCTGGCGGGTCAACGCCGCCGGCCACCGCGTCGTCATCGCCCCGGACGCCGTGCTGCGGCACGCCGAGGCGGCCAGCCGCGAGCGCCGCGCCATCGACTGCGGCGGCGGCCACCCGCACCGGGTGGACAAGGCGGGCGCCGTCTACACCCTGCTCGCCAACTGCCGGGGAGCGCTGTTCCCCTACGTCCTGCTGCGGCTGGTGCTCGGCACGCTGGTGCGGGCCGTCACCAACCTGCTCGGCAAGGACCCGCGGCAGGCCTTCGACGAGCTCGCCGGCCTCGGCCACGAACTCGTCCGGCTGCCGAGGCTGCTGGCCGCCCGCAAACGGCGCGCCCGGACCAGGGCGGCGGACGCCCTGGACGACCGCACGCTCTTCCCGGCGCCCGGCGCCACCACCCGGCTCGCCGTCGAGGGCGTCATCGGCTCGCTCGGGATAGGGGGCGGCGACGACACCGGCGGCCGGCACGGCTCGGCCGAGGCCGGCGGCGACGAGGACTCCGAGGACCTGGTCGTCGAGCAGTTCGCGCTGGTCAAGAAGCTCGCCCGGCGCCCGGCGCCGGTGCTGTTCGCGGCCCTGCTGGTGTTCGCCCTGGTCGCCTGCCGGGGCCTGTTCGGCAGCGGCGCGCTGTTCGGCGGCGCGCTGCTGCCCGCCTCCGACGGCGCCGGCGGCCTCTGGTCGATGTACGCGGACGCCTGGCACCCGGTCGGCACCGGCTCCACCTCCGCCGCGCCGCCGTACCTCGGCGTGCTCGCGGTGCTCTCCTGGCTGTTCTTCGGCCACGCCGACCTCGCGCTCACCGTGCTCGTGGTGCTCACCGTCCCGCTGGCCGCGGTCAGCGCCTACCTGGTGTCCCGGCCGCTGCTGGACTCCAAGCTCGTCCGCGCCTGGGCCAGCGCCACCTACGCGCTGCTGCCCGCCGCGACCGGCGCGCTCGCCCAGGGCCGGATCGGCACCGCCGTCCTCGCCGTGCTGCTGCCGCCGCTGGCCCGCGCCGCGGCGATCGCGGCCGGCCTCGGCATCCGGGACGAGAGCGCCGCCAAGGGCGCCCGCCCGGGCTGGCGGCCGGTCTGGATGGCCGTCCTGCTGCTCACCCTGGCCACCGCCTTCGTCCCGCTGACCTGGGCGCTCGCGGTGCCGCTCTGCCTGGCGATGCTGGTCGTCGCGGTGGTCCGCGGCGGCGCGTTCGGTTCCGGCGGTACGGCGCTGCGGCTGCTCGGCCTGCGCGTCCTGGTGATCCTCGCGGTCCCGGTCGGCGTGCTGGCCCCGTGGTCGCTCAGCGTGCTGTCGCACCCGCAGTGGCTGCTGCTGGAGGCCGGGCTGCCCGGCCTGAACGGCGCCGGCGCGAGCGCGGCCGGCCTGCTGCTGGTCAACCCGGGCGGCGCCGGCGTGCCGCCGGTCTGGCTGTCGGCGGGCGTCGTGCTCGCCGCGCTCGCCGCGCTGCTGCGCGCCGACCGCCGCCGCGCGGTGCTCGCCGCCTGGGGCGCGGCCGGCGCCGGCCTGGTCTTCTCGGTCGTGGTGGCGGGCACCTCCGTCACCCCGGCCTCCGGCGGCCCGGCGGTGCCCGCCTGGGCCGGCCCGGCCACCCTGATCGCCGGGATCGCCCTGCTGGCCGCGGCCGCGATCGGCGCCGACGGCGCCAACGCCCGCGTCGCCGGGATCGCCTTCGGCTGGCGCCAGCCGGTGGCCGCCCTGGTGGTGGCCGCGGCCGTGCTGGCCCCGCTGGGCACCGGCCTGTGGTGGGCGCTGACCGGCCCCGGCAAGCCGCTGGACCGCGGCGAGGCCGGCCAGGTGCCCGCCTTCATCGCCGAGGAGGCCGGCACCACCGACCGGGCCCGCACCCTGGTCGTCACCGGGGAGAAGACCGGCGGCTCCGTCCGCTACACCGTGCTGCGCGGCGCCGGCCTGACGCTCGGCCAGGCCGAGTCCACGGTGGACCCGGCGACCGGCACCCAGGACGGCCTGAACAAGACGGTCGGCAGCCTGCTGGCCGGGTCCGGCGCCGACCAGGCCAGTGCGCTGGCCGGCTACGGCATCGCCTACGTGCTGGTCCGGCAGCCGGTGATCGACGTCTTCAAGGACGTCCTGGACACCACGCCCGGCCTGGTCAAGGCCAACCAGGACAACGGTGCCGCGCTCTGGCAGGTCAGCGGCGTCCCCGCGGTCCGCGCGGTGATCACCACCCCGGGCGGCAAGCCGGTGGTCGTCCCGTCCGGCACCCGCGACCTCGCGGCCACCGTCCCGGCCGGCCCGGACGGCCGGGTGCTGCGGCTCGCCGAGTCCGCGGCCCCGGAGTGGAAGGCCACCCTGGACGGCACCGCGCTGGAGCCCACCACGGTCGACGGCTGGGCGCAGGGCTTCAAGCTCCCGGCCGGCGGCGGCAAGCTCGCCGTCACCCGGGAGGGCGGCCTCGCCCACACCGGCTGGATCTGGGCCCAGGTGCTGCTCGGCCTGACCGTGCTGGTGCTGGCCCTGCCCGGCCGCCGCAACCACAACGACGACGACCTGCCCGAGGAGGTGGTGGCCGCCGCCGCGCTGGCCGCCGCCGCCCAGGCGCAGGCGCCCGCCCCCGGCAGCCGCCGGGCCCGCCGGATGGCGGAGCGCGGCGAGGGCGGCGAGCCCGGCACCGACGAGTCCGGGGTGTACGAGGGCAGGCCCGGCGCCGTCCCGGCGCAGCCGGCCGGCGAACCGGTGACCGGGGCGGTCCAGGCGGCCGCCGCCGTCCAGGAGGCCGAGCCGTACACCGACCCGTACCAGACGTACCAGCAGGCCGACCCGTACAGCTACGACCAGTACGCGGCCCAGCAGCCGGTGACCGCGCCGTACGGCGGCCAGGGCGACTGGGGGGCACCCCAGCAGCAGGCCTACCCCGAGCAGGGCCACCCCCAGCAGGGCCACCCCCAGCAGGGCTACGACCAGGGCTACGAGCAGCAGGGCTTCGAGCAGCCGTACCAGCCGGAGCAGCAGCCCTACGGCTACGACCCGTACCAGCAGCCGGAGCACCAGCAGCCCTGGGTGCCGGGGCAGCAGCAGGCCGACCCGTACTACGACCCGAACGACCCCAACGGCACCGGCCGGTACCCGCACCAGCCCGGATCGGGGAGCTGACCCGCGATGAAGAAGCCCGCATTCAGGAAGAAGTCCGGCCCCGACGAGGCCCCTGAGCCCGTCGGGAGCTCCCGCCCGGCGGAGCCGGCCGAGGCCGCCCCGGCCGCCGGGGCGAGCCGGTTCGCCGGGAAGGCCGGCGGGACGAGGACCACCCCGTCCCTGCTCGCCGCCGCCGTGGTGCTCGCGGCGGTGTTCGGGATCGCCCAGGTGCGCCCGCCGGCCGCCCCGGCCCGGGCGGACGCGGCCGCGGCCCCGAGCACCGCGCAGGTCGAGCGGACGGCGGCGGTCTGCCCGCAGCCGCTGCAGGGCCTGACCGGCTCGACCACGCTCACCGCGTACACCCCGCCCGGGACAGGACCGGCCACCGGCGGCGCCGGCTGGCTCGCCGACGCGGCCGCGCCCGCCGTACCCGCCGCGCAGCCCTCCGGCACCCCCTCGGCGGCGGCCACCCCGACGCCCACCGCGCCCGCCACCCCGGCCGCGACCGGCTCGGGCGCCCCGGCCGCGCCGGTCCCGGACAAGAACGCCGCGCCCGCGGACGCCCGGCTGACCCTGGCCAAGCCCGGCACCCCGGCCAGCGGGCCGGCGGCCAACGGCGACACCGCGTCCGGCACCGGGGCGGTCGGCAGCGGCGTCCTCGCCCCGGGCTTCACCGTCACCCAGACCACCGTGGTCACCGAGCAGCGCGGCCTCGGCCTGTCCGGCCTCACCTGCACCCCGGCCGGGACCGGCTTCTGGTTCGCCGGGGCCAGCACGGCCGGCGACCGGGTCGACTACCTCAGCCTGGTCAACACCGAGTCCTCCGCCGCCGTCGTCGACATCAAGCTGTACGGCGACAAGGGCCTGATCGAGAACGACGCGGCCAACGGCCTCACCGTCGCCCCCGGCAGCTCCCAGTCCGTCCTGCTGTCGACCCTCAGCAAGGGCGCCGTCACCGACCTCGCCGTGCACGTGGTGGTCCGCTCCGGCCGGATCGGCGCCGCGCTGCACGCCGCCGACGGCAACAAGGGCGCCGACTGGATCCCGGCCTCGGCCGCCCCGGCCGCCACCCAGGTGCTGCCCGGCCTGCCCGCGGACACCTCGAGCGCCCGCCTGGTGGTCTGGGCTCCGCCGGAGGACGACGCCGACCTGAAGATCCAGCTGTCCGGCAAGAACGGCTGGTTCACCCCCGCCGGCAACGAGTCGATCCACGTCAAGGCGGGCATGGTGGCCGCCGTCGACCTCGGCAAGGTCACCCGTGACGAGGTCGCCGGGCTGCGGCTGTCGCCCAGCGACGACAAGCACCCCACCCCGATCGTGGCCGGGCTGCGGGTGGACCGGGCGGCGGGCAACGGCAAGAGCGACGCGGCCTGGCTCACCGGCAGCAACCCGGTCGGTGCCCGCGCCACCGTCGCCGACAACCGGGCCGGCGCTTCGACGCTCTTCCTGACCTCCGCCGGCGACGCCGCCACCGTCCGGGTCACCGCCTCGGCCGGCAGCGGCGGCGGCACCCCGGCCACCAAGGAGGTCCAGGTCCCGGCCGGCGGCACCGTCGCGCTCCCGGCGCCCGAGCCCGCCGGGCTGAACGGCGTCTTCGCGCTCACCGTGGAGACCCTCTCCGGCGGCCCGGTGGTCGCGGCCCGGATGCTCTCCATCCCGGCCAAGGACGTGCCGATGTTCACCGTCCAGGCGCTGCGCGACGACCACAGCACCGTCAAGGTCCCGCAGGCCGCCCAGGACCCGGGCGTCGTCCTGCGCTGAGCGGTCGTCCTGCGCTGAGCGGTCCTCCTGCGCTGATCCGACGTCCTGCGCTGAGCCGACGGACGGCTGACGGAGGGGGGTGGCACCCGCGGGTGCCACCCCCCTCCGTCAGCTCACTCCTCGTCGTAGCGCGGGTCGATCGCGTCCGGCGAGAGCCCCAGCAGCTCGGCGACCTGCTCGATCAGGATCTCGTGCACCAGGGCCGCGCGGTCCTCCCGGGTCTTCGCCCGGATCTCCACCGGCCGCCGGTACACCACGATCTGGCTCTTGCGGCCCTGCTTGCCCGGCGACACCCGCCCCAGCGGCACGCCGTCCTCGGCGTCGGCGCCGTCCGGATCGCGCAGCGGCACCTCCTGGACGGCGAACTCCACCTCGATCAGCTGCGGCCAACGCCGCTCCAGCCGCTCCACCGACTCGCGCACGTAGTCGTCGAACAGTTCGGAGCGGGTGAGCGAGATCGGCACCTGCGGCGGCGCCAGCGGCCCGCGCAGCCCCCTGCCGTGCCGGTCGCGGTGCCGGGGGCGGCGCGCTGGGCCTGTCGATGACTGCGGTGCGGAGCTGTCCATATCACTGCCGAGAGTAGTCCTTGGACGGTCGGAAGTGGACCACTCCGGCGGGGAATCGCCCGGGGCGGCCGATACGCGGCCCCGGCGCTCGGAGGGCGACACGGCACACCCTCCGGGCAGGCGGTCTTCGCTCCCCGGCGGGGAGTGCGGTACCGTCCACCCTCGTGAGCTCTGTACGTCGTTGTTCGCGGACCGCGTGCGGCCGGCCGGCCGTCGCAACGCTGACGTACGTCTACGCGGACTCGACGGCCGTCCTCGGCCCGCTCGCGACCTACGCCGAGCCGCACTGCTACGACCTGTGCGCCGAGCACGCCGAGCGCCTCACCGCCCCGCGCGGCTGGGAGGTCGTCCGGCTCGCCCTCTCGCCGGGGCCGCTGCGCCGCAGCAGCGACGACCTGGAGGCCCTCGCCAACGCCGTGCGCGAGGCCGCCCGCCCGCAGACCCCCCGTCAGGGCCGCGCGCCCGAGGGCGAGTCCACCGAGGGCAGCCGCCGCGGCCACCTCCGGGTGCTGCGCTCGCCCGACAACTGAGGACTCTCCCGGCACGGGACGTTCGTCCGGCCCGGGTACGCTGCCGGTCTACCGCCACCGCGCCCGTCGACCGGACGGGCGGTGGCCGTACCGTGACCGACCAGTACAGAGACCAGGGTGGAGCCGCAGTGCGCGACCTCAAGCAGCTCGTGAAGGCGTACGACGTCCGAGGCGTCGTCCCGGACCAGTGGGACGAGAGCCTGTCCCGGGCCTTCGGTGCCGCGTTCGTGCAGGTCACCGGCGCGACCGCGATCGTGGTCGGCCACGACATGCGCCCCTCCTCCCCGGCACTCAGCCTGGCCTTCGCCGAGGGCGCCGCGGCCTACGGCGCCGACGTGGTGCGGATCGGGCTCTGCTCGACCGACCAGCTCTACTACGCCAGCGGCAAGCTCGACCTGCCCGGCGCGATGTTCACCGCCAGCCACAACCCGGCCCAGTACAACGGCATCAAGCTGTGCCGGGCCGGCGCCGCCCCGGTCGGCCAGGACACCGGCCTGTCCGAGATCCGCGAGCTGGTCGAGTCCTGGACGGCCGAGGACGACACCGTCACGGTCCCGGCCAAGGACGTGAAGCCCGGCGCGCTCTCCGAGCAGGAGACCCTGCGCGGCTACGCCGACCACCTGCTGGGCCTGGTCGACCTCACCGCGATCCGCCCGCTCAAGGTCGCCGTGGACGCCGGCAACGGCATGGGCGGCCACACCGTGCCGACCGTCTTCGACGGCCTGCCGATCGAGCTCGTCCCGATGTACTTCGAGCTGGACGGCACCTTCCCGAACCACGAGGCCAACCCGCTCGACCCGAAGAACCTGGTCGACCTGCAGGCCAAGGTCCGCGAGGTCGGTGCCGACGTGGGCCTGGCCTTCGACGGCGACGCCGACCGCTGCTTCGTCGTCGACGAGCGCGGCGAGCCGGTCTCCCCGTCCGCGATCACCGCCCTGGTCGCCGCCCGCGAGATCGCCCGCGCCCAGGCCGCCGGCGAGGCCGAGCCGACCGTCATCCACAACCTGATCACCTCCTGGACCGTCCCCGAGGTGGTCCGCGAGCTGGGCGCCAAGCCGGTCCGCACCCGGGTCGGCCACTCCTTCATCAAGCAGGAGATGGCCGTCACCGACGCCGTCTTCGGCGGTGAGCACTCCGCGCACTACTACTTCCGCGACTTCTGGCGCGCCGACACCGGCATGCTGGCCGCCCTGCACGTGCTGGCCGCGCTCGGCGGGCAGCCGGGCACGCTGTCCGCGCTCACCGCCGAGTACGACCGCTACGCCGCCTCCGGCGAGATCAACAGCACCGTCGCCGACCAGGCCGCCAGCACCGCCGCCGTCCGCGCCGCCTACGCCGGCCTGGAGGGCACCAGCGTCGACGAGCTGGACGGCCTCACCGTGGCCGGCCCGGACTGGTGGTTCAACCTGCGCGCCTCCAACACCGAGCCGCTGCTGCGCCTGAACGTCGAGGCCAAGGACCCGGCGAAGATGGCCGAGCTGCGCGACGGCGTGCTCGCCGTCGTCCGCGGCTGAGCCGACGGAGCCTGAGCGGACGCACGTGAGCGGCCGCGCCTGAGCGGACGCCGTCGAGCGGACGCGCCTGACCTCAGCGGGCGGTGCCCCGGCCGGTAGGGTTGCCTATCGGCCGGGGCACCTCCGTGCCGTCACCGATCTTTGGAGAGCCCCATGAAGCTCGAATCCTTCCTCCTGGAGATCCTGGTCTGCCCGCAGTGCCGGGCCGGCCTCGTCGAGGGCGGCACCGAGGAGCAGCCCGAACTGGTCTGCACCGGCGCCGAGTGCGGCCTCATCTACCCGGTTCGCGACGGCATTCCGGTGCTCCTGGTGGACGAGGCCCGCCGCCCGGCCTGATCCTGGGGGCGAAGCCCGCACCGCCGAGCCCCACCCCGCTGAGTCCCGTCCCGCGAAGCCCCACCCCGCCAGCCCGCCAGCCGTCCAGGAGCGCAGCCGGAGGCCCGCCGCATGCTCGACGACACCCTGCTCGACGATCCGGCCGCCCTCCAGCGCGCCGACCAGGACCGCGCCCTGCTGGCGCTGGCCGGCGCCGGCGCCCGGGTCCGCACCGCGCTGCGGCAGGCCGACGCGGCCGGCCTCGAACGGCTGCGCCCCGACGGCCGCCCGCGCGCCGTCCTGGTCGCCGGGCACGGCAGCGCGCTGACCGCGGCCGAGATGCTGGCCGCGCTGGCCGGCACCGCCAGCCTGGTCGTCCCGCTGCCGCCGACCGAGGCGGCCGCCCCGCGCGCCGACCGGGCGGGTGCCCCGCCCGCGTTCACCGCCGGGCTCGGCTGGCAGCTGCCCGGCTGGGCCGGACCGCTCGACCTGCTGGCGATCAGCTCCGCCGACGGCGGCGAGCAGGGCCTGGTCGCGCTCGCCGAGCAGGCCTACGCGCGCGGCTGCGCCATCGTCGTCACCGCCCCCGAGGGCAGCCCGCTGGCAGCGGCGGCCCTGCAGGTGCGCGCGCTGCCGCTGCCGTACGTGACCTCGGTGCTGCCCGAGGACGGCCCGCCCGCCGCGGCCGCCGAGCCGGACCTGCCGGCCGAGGACCCGGCCGCGCTCTGGTCCCACCTCACCCCGCTGCTGGCGCTCGCCCAGAAGATCGGCCTGACCCAGCTGCCGTACGACGCGCTGCCCGGTGTCGCCGACCTGCTGGACGCCACCGCCGTGCGCTGCCGCCCCGACGCCGCCGCGTACACCAACCCGGCGAAGAGCCTGGCCGCCCGGCTGGCCGGGACGGTCCCGCTGCTGTGGGCCGAGGGCCCGGTCGCCGGGGCCGCCGCCGCCCGCTTCGCCGCCCAGCTGGCCGACCGGGCCGGACGGCCCGCGCTGGCCGGCGCGCTGCCGCAGGTGCTCACCGCCCACCGCGGCATGTTCACCGGGCAGTTGGGCGCGGGCGCGGACCCGGACGACTTCTTCCGCGACCGGGTCGAGGAGCCCGACCCGCTGCACCTGCAGGTCCTGCTGCTGCGGCAGGCCCCCGGCCCGGCCGGAGCGACGGAGGAGCAGGACGGCCCGGCCGAGGTGCCGGAGGAGGACGCCGGCCCGCGCAGCTTCGGCGTCGCCCGGGCGCACCGGCTGGCCGCCGCGCACGACGTCCGGCTCACCGAGTACGCGAGCACCCGGCCGGAGGCGCTGCACGCGCTGGCCGACCTGGTCGCGCTGACCGACTTCGCCGCCGTCTACCTGGGCCTCGCCGCCGCGCAGTCCTGAGACCTTCGGACGGACCCGGCCGCCCGGCCGGTACGGTAGGCGCTCGACGACGCTGACCCGACCCGTGAGGACTTGTAGGCATGAGCACCGAAGGCGGCACCAAGGCACTGGTGGCGGCGCTGTCCGCGAATCTGGCGATCGCGGCGGCCAAGTTCACCGCCTTCGGCTTCACCGGCTCCTCCTCGATGCTGGCCGAGGGCGTGCACTCGGTGGCCGACTCCGGCAACCAGGTGCTGCTGCTGGTCGGCGGCAAGCGGGCCCGCCGGGCGGCGGACGAGGAGCACCCGTTCGGGTACGGCCGCGAGCGCTACGTGTACGGCTTCCTGGTGGCCATCGTGCTGTTCAGCGTCGGCGGCCTGTTCGCGATCTACGAGGGCTGGCACAAGGTCAACCACCCGGAGGCGCTGGACTCCTGGGGCTGGGCGGTCGGCGTGCTGGTCTTCGCGATCGCGATGGAGGGCTGGTCCTTCCTCACGGCGGTGCGCGAGTCGGCGAAGGTCAAGGGCGGCCAGAGCTGGACGCAGTTCATCCGTACCGCCAAGGCCCCGGAGCTGCCGGTCGTCCTGCTGGAGGACACCGGCGCGCTGGTCGGCCTGGTGCTCGCGCTGTTCGGCGTCGGGCTCACCGTGATCACCGGTGACGGCGTGTGGGACGGCATCGGCACCCTGAGCATCGGCGTCCTGCTGGTGGTGATCGCCGTGGTGCTCGCCCTGGAGACCAAGTCGCTGCTGCTCGGCGAGTCCGCAAACAAGGAGTCGGTGCGGCGGATCCGCGAGGCGCTGGTCGACGGCCGGTCCGTCACCGGGGTGATCCACATGCGGACCATGCACCTCGGCCCCGAGGAGCTGCTGGTGGCCGCCAAGATCGCCGTCAACGCGGAGGACAGCGCCGCCCGGGTGGCGGAGGCCATCGACGCCGCCGAGGAGCGGGTCCGGGCCGTGGTCCCGATCGCCCGGTCGATCTACCTGGAGCCCGACGTCTACAGCGCCGAGAAGGCCGCGGCGGGCGAGGACCCGGCCGCCACGCCCGGCGGCCCGGGCCCCGACGCCGCGCACTGACGGTCCGGGCGCCGGGTCGGAGCGCCCCGGAGGCGAGCGGGCGAGTGACACCGCTTGAGGACCGGTCGGGCCGGGGACCGAAATCGGTCATCGCCGGACGGCCGGCGGGGCCATCGGTGTAGATTCGTCACCAGAGCCAGAACGTCGCTGCTGATGGCGGTCGATCGGCGGTCCGCACCCGTAGGGTGTGCGCCGGTCGAGGGAGAGAGGTCCTCCGACGGTTTGTGCTGCGCAAGGGAGCCGGTCCGCCACCGCGGGGATCCGGTGGCCCCGGTGCGGCCGTGCACCCGTACGGCCGGCCGCGCGCGACACACGACCGGACCTTTGGCCCCACCCCATCAGCGAGGAGCAGACGCATGTCGACCGACATCACCGGTGACTTCAAGGTCGCCGACCTTTCCCTGGCGCCGTTCGGCCGCAAGGAGATCCAGCTGGCCGAGCACGAGATGCCCGGCCTGATGGCCATCCGCGCCGAGTACGCCGAGTCGAAGCCGCTGGCCGGCGCCCGCATCACCGGCTCGCTGCACATGACGATCCAGACCGCCGTGCTGATCGAGACCCTGACGGCGCTCGGTGCCGAGGTCCGCTGGTGCTCCTGCAACATCTTCTCGACCCAGGACCACGCGGCCGCCGCCATCGCGGTCGGTCCGGAGGGCACCCCGGAGAACCCGCAGGGCGTGCCGGTCTTCGCCTGGAAGGGCGAGACCCTGGACGAGTACTGGTGGTGCACCGAGCAGGCCCTGACCTGGCCCGAGGGCAAGACCCCGAACATGATCCTCGACGACGGCGGCGACGCCACCCTGCTGATCCACAAGGGCGTCGAGTTCGAGAAGGCCGGTGCCGCGCCGGACCCGTCCACCGCGGACAACGACGAGTTCCGGATCATCCTGGAGCTGCTCAACCGCACCCTCAAGGACACCCCGAACAAGTGGACCGAGGTCGCCGCCACCATCAAGGGCGTGACCGAGGAGACCACCACCGGTGTCCACCGCCTGTACGAGATGCACCGTGACGGCCAGCTGCTGTTCCCGGCCATCAACGTCAACGACGCCGTCACCAAGTCGAAGTTCGACAACAAGTACGGCTGCCGCCACTCGCTGATCGACGGCATCAACCGCGCCACCGACGTGCTGATCGGCGGCAAGGTCGCCGTCGTCGCCGGCTACGGCGACGTGGGCAAGGGCTGCGCCGAGTCGCTGCGCGGCCAGGGCGCCCGCGTGATCATCACCGAGATCGACCCGATCTGCGCGCTGCAGGCGGCGATGGACGGCTACCAGGTCACCACCCTGGAGGACGTCGTCTCGATCGCGGACATCTTCATCACCACCACGGGCAACAAGGACATCATCCTTGCCTCGCACATGGAGAAGATGAAGCACCAGGCGATCGTCGGCAACATCGGCCACTTCGACAACGAGATCGACATCGCGGGCCTGGCGAAGCTGCCGGGCATCGTGAAGACCGAGGTCAAGCCGCAGGTCCACGAGTGGCGCTTCGCCGACGGCCACACCATCATCATGCTGTCCGAGGGCCGCCTGCTGAACCTGGGCAACGCGACCGGCCACCCGTCCTTCGTGATGTCCAACTCCTTCGCCAACCAGACGATCGCCCAGATCGAGCTGTTCACGAAGACCGAGGAGTACCCGATCGGCGTCTACGTGCTGCCGAAGCACCTGGACGAGAAGGTCGCCCGCCTGCACCTCGACGCGCTGGGCGTGAAGCTGACCACCCTGAGCCAGGAGCAGGCCGACTACATCGGCGTCCCGGTCGAGGGCCCGTACAAGCCGGAGCAGTACCGCTACTGATGCGGCGCCGCTGAGGTACGAACGCCGGTGGCCGGCACCCCCGCACGGGGTGCCGGCCACCGGCATGTCCGGGCCGTCGGGTCAGCGCAGGACGTTCGTGGTCCAGGCGCGCTCGTCCGCGCCGACCGGACGCACCAGGGCGGTCACGGCCGCCAGGCCCCCGAACCGCTCGACCAGCGCCAGGCTGTCGGACTCGGCGGTCGCACAGATCTGCAGGTCCTGCTCCGTCCGGCAGCTGGTCAGGCTCTTCCCGAGAGCGGGGCCGCCCGCCGGGGCCACGATGATCCCGACGCCCATCTCGTCGACCGAGAAGCCGAGGGTGACGGACCAGGGCTGCCCGTTGTCGGCCCGGCGCAGTTCGGCAAAGGTCGGCCGGAGACCGTCCGGCAGTCCGGACAGCCGGAACGGCAGGGGGACGGGCGTCGCGCCGACCTTGACGTCGGCCGCGACCCGGAGCAGCACATCGTCGGGGACTTCGGCGCCCTGCGGGCGGTTCGACACCAGTTGCGCCCACTGGCCCGAAGGGGTCTGCCAGCGCAGGGTGCGCCGCCCGCTGTCGAACGTCGGCTGCGCGGGGCTGGTCACCCAGTACGCCGTCCGGCCGTTGACCGCCGGGGCCGGGACCTTCTCCTCCTGCTGCTGTGACGTCCGGACCAGCGGGGGCTCGGCGCCGTCCGGATGGACGATGAGTTCGAGCTGCCGCCCGGACGGGCCGGCCTGGCCCGCCCGGGTGATCACGAGGCCCCCGCCGGCCTGGTAGCCGATGGCGTGCTGACGGTCCAGCCAGTCCGGGAGCCAGCCGAAGGTGCCACCGCTGACCAGCGGGTCGGTGTCGTCGCCGACCGGCGTCGCGGGCGGGGCGGAGGGGGCCGGCATGCCCGCCTCGCCCTGGCCCGCCGGCACGAGCCGGGTGGTGCCCGGTGCGTTGCCGCCGGAGGGCAGCAGCAGGGTGGTGGTGACCACGGCGGCCGTGACCGCGGCCACCGTGCCGAACACGGCCGCACGGCGCCGGCGCAGCCGGGACCGCCCGCGGACGATGGACGCGGTCGGGTCGAAGGTGGGCGGCGGGGCCGGTTCCTCGGCCAGGGCCGTCAGGCGGTCGGTCAGCTCGTCCGGTCCGATGGTCATGACGTCCTCTCTGCGACGGAGGGGTGGGGAACGACGGTCCTGCGCAGGGCTTCGAGCGCGCGGGAGCTCTGGCTCTTCACGTTGCCCGGCGAACAGTCCATGGCCTCGGCGGCCTGATCGATCGAGAGATCGCAGTAGTACCGCAGGACGACCGTGGCCCGCTGGCGCGGCGGCAGGGCGGCCAGGGCCCGGCGCAGGTCGAGGGCGGCGTCCAGGTCGACCCCCACGGCGGCGGTGTCCGGGTCGCTGTCGGTCCGCACGGTGCGGCGCCACCACGCGGTGCGCTGCTCGCCCAGGAAGGTGTTCACCAGCACCCGGCGGGCGTAGCCGTCCCGGTTCTCCAGCCGTGCGGCTCTCGCCCAGTTCACGTACAGCTTGGTGATCGTCTCCTGGACCAGGTCGTCGGCCCGGTGCCAGTCCCCGCACAGCAGATAGGCGACCTTCCGCAGCCAGCCGCTCCGGGAGGCCACGTACTCCGTGAACTCCTCGTCGCGCGTCTGCTTCGCCATCCGCACCCCCTCTCGTCGTGGCGGCGGCACCCGTCCGGTGCCGTCCACCCCCCTAATGCGCGCACCACCGGCGAATGTTGCATGCGAGTGCGCACGTAGGCTTTCGGGCATGCCCAATGGCCGGTACTCGCTCCACGACACGCACGACCACGTCCTGCTCGGCGAGGAGCGCTTCAGCTGCGCCCCCGGGGCGGCCGGCTGGCGGTACGTCTCCAAGACCTACGCGCCGGACGGCCGGGTGATCGGCGGTGTCGACCTCACGCTGGACTCGCGGGCCCGGCCGCTGCGGATGGAACTGCGGGCCGGGGGCTGGCAGGTGCGCGGCGGGGCGGTGGACGGGGTCGCCTGGGTCCGGACCGCCGCGGCGGACCCGGGCGGCGAGCACACGGTGGAGGGGCACGACCGGGCGCACGCCTTCACCGGCCGCTCGCCGGGCTTCCTGGTCGCCACCGCCCGGCTGCTGCGCCTGCGGGAGGGGGCGAGCGCGCGGGTGCGGCTGGTGGCGTTCACCGAGCCGGTCCTGGCGCCGCGCACCCTCGACCAGGGGTGGCTGCTGGAGGGCGTCGACACCCACGCGACGGACTCGGGGCCGCTGCTGGTCGAGCGTTACCAGGTCGCGGACCTGGAGACGGGGGAGCAGCAGGTCGTGCACCTGGCCGGGGACGTGGTGCTGTCGGCGGACGGGGTCGAGCTGGAGGAGCTGGAGTCGGCGCCGAACGCCTGGCGGGTGGGGAGCGAGGAGTAGCCGGCCGCCCGGGCCCCGGGCCGTCAGGAGGGCGGGGCGAAGCCGGTGCCGGCGGCGTGCTTCTCGAAGGACGGGGCCGGCGGTGCGGCCGGAGCTGCCGGTGCTGCCGGGGCCGCTGATGCGACGGGCGCCGGTGCGACCGGGGCGGGTGCCGCCGGGGTGACGGGGGCGGCCTGGGGGAAGGGCGTGGTCGGTGCGGGCGCGGCCGGGACGCCGAGCACCCGCAGAGGCCGTCCGTCGGCCGGGGTGGGCGCCGGGCCGGCGGCCGGTCCGGGAGCGGACATCTGCGCGGGCATCCGCCCGGCCGCCCACAGCTGCTCCTGGACGCGCGTCCACTCCCGGCGCTGGCGCTCGGTGAGCACCGCACCCAGGTACGCCGCCGGGTGCAGCCCCGCGGGTATCGGCCGGCCGATCCGGGCCGACAGGTCCTCGGCCAGCCCGGCCGTCATCCGGTGCATCACCGCCGGGTCCAACTGGCCGATCCGGCCCAGCAGCTGGCGGACGGCGAGCCAGAGCGGCTCCGGAACGGCGGAGAAGTCCATCGCGACCAGGTCATGGCCCATCGTCTGCAGCAGGTGCGGGTGCACCGGCGGCAGCGGGGTGCCGGAGCCGCCCGCACCCGGGGTGCGCTCGCGGACGACCACCGTCCCGGCGAAGATGTCGCCGAGCCGCTTGCCCTCCACGCTCACCGCCGACGTGATCAAGGCCGGGGAGCCGGACAGCGCGATCAGTTCGAAGAAGCCGACCAGCCCGCGCACCAGGGAGTGCCGGAACCGCACCGGTCCGCCGTCGGTGCGCACCACCCGCAGGCCGAGCGCGGCCTTGCCGAGCGAGCGGCCGTGGGTGAGGGTCTCGACCATCACCGGAACGGCGACCAGGAAGAACACCGTCAGGCCGATCATCGTGGCCGCCAGCGCCGCGCCGTCGAGGCCGACCAGGGCGACGCTCAACAGCAGGGTGACCACCAACAGGGCGGCGAACTCCACGAGCAGATCGAGCACGATCGCCAGTGCCCGGCTCGGAAGCTTCGCCGTCTGCAGGCCGAGGACGACCGCCTCACCCGTCACCAGGTCGCTCAAGACACCTGTCCGTTCACGCTCTTGGAGCCCGTACGGCTCGTCCATGGAGATCCGGGACCGCCGGGAAGCGGCAGCGCCGGGGAGGGGATCGTCCCGGATCGGCCCCCCACGACCCGCTCTCCGCAGTCTGATCCGCAGCCGCAAACATACGGGGCCCGGTGGGCGCACGGGAAGTGAGATCCCGAGGGCCGTCCCCGGGCCCGCTGCTGGCATGCTGGGCCGCGGTTGTCCGCACCTGCCCGCCCGCCCGCGCACGCGCGTCCGCGCCCACCGCCGATCATGGAGCCGCCGAATGGACCTGGACGTCTTCGTCGCCACCCACCAGGGGGAGTGGGCCCGGCTGGACGCCCTCGCCCGCAGGCGCCGACTCAGCGGCGAGGAGGCCGACGAACTGGTCACCCTCTACCAGCGCACCACCGGCCACCTCGCCAAGGTCCAGGCCGCAGCCCCGGACCCGGCGCTGCTCAGCCGGCTCACCAGCCTGGTCTCGCGCTCCCGCAGCGCCGTCACCGGCGCCCGCACCAACGGCTGGCAGGACGTCGCCCGCTACTACACGGTCAGCTTCCCGGCCGCGCTCTACCGCGCGCGCCGCTGGTGGGGGCCGGTCGCGGTCGTCTCGCTGATCGGCACCGCCCTGATCGCGTGGTGGATGGCTACCCACCCGGAGGTCCGCAACGGCCTCCTCACCCCCGAACACCTCCAGGAGCTGACCCGCCCCGGCGGACAGTACGAGGCGTACTACTCGGACCGGCCGGCCAGCTCCTTCGCCGCACAGGTCTGGACGAACAACGCCTGGATCGCCGTGCAGTGCCTGCTGTTCGGGATCGCGCTGGGCATCCCGGTGATCTACGTGATGTGGACCAACGTGGTGAACCTCGGCCTCGGCGTCGGGCTGATGGCCTCCGCCGGACGGCTCGACGTCTTCCTCGGCCTGCTCATCCCGCACGGCCTGCTGGAACTGACCGCGGTCTTCGTGGCCGGCGGCCTCGGCCTGCGCCTCGGCTGGACCGTCATCGACCCCGGCCCGCGGACGCGCGGGGTGGCGCTGGCGGAAGAGGGGCGCTCGATCATCGGAATGTCGATGGGGCTCGCGACCGTCCTGGCGGTCTCCGGTGTCCTCGAAGCCTTCGTGACCCCGTCCGGCCTGCCGACCTGGGCCCGGATCGCCATCGGCGTGCTGGCCGAGATCGCGTTCCTGCTCTACGCCCTGGTGCTCGGCCGGAAGGCGGCGGAGGACGGCGAGTCCGGCGACGTCGACGCGGCCGACCGGGCGGACCTGCAGCCCGTCGCGGCCTGAGGCGATGTGATCGACACTCCCTCTGACCTGCTAGTCTTCTTCTCACCCCGGCCGAACCATTGACGTGGTGAGGGTGGGCTAGTAGGTTTGAACGGTTGGGACTGACTGGACAACGGTCGGGCCCGGGCGTTAGTGTCTACGACACCGCCGAAATCGAGGCGAGCGCGTTTCACGAAATGCGCGCCCTCCGACGAAGCAAATCCCGCGAACTGAGCACATCCGAAGCTTTGATAAGCTTCGTAGCGAAGTTTGCAGGAAATCCCCCCAACGGGAATCGGATGAATGAAACTCCGGGTAAACGGAGCGGAAAACATCTGGTAAGCTGGAAACACGAAAGAACGAAGCCCGGAGGGCCTGCTGGAAGGCGGCCTGAAGGAAGCGTCCGTTCCTTGAGAACTCAACAGCGTGCCAAAAGTCAACGCCAGATATGTTGACATCCCCGGCCTCAGATTGCTCTGGGGTTGGAGATTCCTTTTGAAGTAAAACACTAGCGAGGACGCAGTGCGCGGGGCCGCCCTATTCCGGTGGTTGCCGTGCCGCTCAACGCGGGTGTCGACCCGATTACGGGTATACATTCACGGAGAGTTTGATCCTGGCTCAGGACGAACGCTGGCGGCGTGCTTAACACATGCAAGTCGAACGGTGAAGCCCTTCGGGGTGGATCAGTGGCGAACGGGTGAGTAACACGTGGGCAATCTGCCCTGCACTCTGGGACAAGCCCTGGAAACGGGGTCTAATACCGGATATGACCTTCCTCCGCATGGGGGTTGGTGTAAAGCTCCGGCGGTGCAGGATGAGCCCGCGGCCTATCAGCTTGTTGGTGGGGTAATGGCCTACCAAGGCGACGACGGGTAGCCGGCCTGAGAGGGCGACCGGCCACACTGGGACTGAGACACGGCCCAGACTCCTACGGGAGGCAGCAGTGGGGAATATTGCACAATGGGCGAAAGCCTGATGCAGCGACGCCGCGTGAGGGATGACGGCCTTCGGGTTGTAAACCTCTTTCAGCAGGGAAGAAGCGCAAGTGACGGTACCTGCAGAAGAAGCACCGGCTAACTACGTGCCAGCAGCCGCGGTAATACGTAGGGTGCGAGCGTTGTCCGGAATTATTGGGCGTAAAGAGCTCGTAGGCGGCCTGTCGCGTCGGATGTGAAAGCCCGGGGCTTAACCCCGGGTCTGCATTCGATACGGGCAGGCTAGAGTGTGGTAGGGGAGATCGGAATTCCTGGTGTAGCGGTGAAATGCGCAGATATCAGGAGGAACACCGGTGGCGAAGGCGGATCTCTGGGCCATTACTGACGCTGAGGAGCGAAAGCGTGGGGAGCGAACAGGATTAGATACCCTGGTAGTCCACGCCGTAAACGTTGGGAACTAGGTGTTGGCGACATTCCACGTCGTCGGTGCCGCAGCTAACGCATTAAGTTCCCCGCCTGGGGAGTACGGCCGCAAGGCTAAAACTCAAAGGAATTGACGGGGGCCCGCACAAGCAGCGGAGCATGTGGCTTAATTCGACGCAACGCGAAGAACCTTACCAAGGCTTGACATATGCCGGAAACATCCAGAGATGGGTGCCCCCTTGTGGTCGGTATACAGGTGGTGCATGGTTGTCGTCAGCTCGTGTCGTGAGATGTTGGGTTAAGTCCCGCAACGAGCGCAACCCTTGTTCTGTGTTGCCAGCATGCCTTTCGGGGTGATGGGGACTCACAGGAGACTGCCGGGGTCAACTCGGAGGAAGGTGGGGACGACGTCAAATCATCATGCCCCTTATGTCTTGGGCTGCACACGTGCTACAATGGTCGGTACAAAGGGCTGCGATGCCGCGAGGCGGAGCGAATCCCAAAAAGCCGGCCTCAGTTCGGATTGGGGTCTGCAACTCGACCCCATGAAGTTGGAGTTGCTAGTAATCGCAGATCAGCATGCTGCGGTGAATACGTTCCCGGGCCTTGTACACACCGCCCGTCACGTCACGAAAGTCGGTAACACCCGAAGCCGGTGGCCTAACCCGTAAGGGGAGGAGCCGTCGAAGGTGGGACCAGCGATTGGGACGAAGTCGTAACAAGGTAGCCGTACCGGAAGGTGCGGCTGGATCACCTCCTTTCTAAGGAGCACATGGCCGCTTGCAGGCGAATGTTCTGCACGGTCGCTCATGGGTGGAACGTTGACTATTCGGCACAGCTCGTAAGGGCCTGTTAGTACTGCTTCGGCGTGGAAAACAGAGCACTGCGGGGTGTGTCGGGCACGTTGTTGGGTCCTGAGGGAACGGGTAACCGTTGTCTCAGTGCCGGCCTCACTCGAGGCACTCTTCGGAGTGTTGAGGGTGTGTGACTGGTCGTTGTTTGAGAACTGCACAGTGGACGCGAGCATCTGTGGCCAAGTTTTTAAGGGCGCACGGTGGATGCCTTGGCACTAGGAACCGATGAAGGACGTGGGAGGCCGCGATAGGCCCCGGGGAGCTGTCAACCGAGCTTTGATCCGGGGGTGTCCGAATGGGGAAACCCGGCAGTCGTCATGGGCTGTCACCCGCTGCTGAACACATAGGCAGTGTGGAGGGAACGCGGGGAAGTGAAACATCTCAGTACCCGCAGGAAGAGAAAACAACCGTGATTCCGGGAGTAGTGGCGAGCGAAACTGGATGAGGCTAAACCGTATTGGTGTGAGACCCGGCAGGGGTTGCCAATGCGGGGTCGTGGGATTTTTCTTGATCGGTCTGCCGGCCGGTCGGCGAGTCAGAAACCGTATGGGTAGTCGAAGGACATGCGAAAGGTCCGGCGTAGAGGGTAAGACCCCCGTAGACGAAATCTGTACGGCTCGCTTGAAGAACTCCCAAGTAGCACGGGGCCCGAGAAATCCCGTGTGAATCTGGCGGGACCACCCGCTAAGCCTAAATATTCCCTAGTGACCGATAGCGGATAGTACCGTGAGGGAATGGTGAAAAGTACCGCGGGAGCGGAGTGAAATAGTACCTGAAACCGTGTGCCTACAAGCCGTGGGAGCGTCGTTCATCAGCTTGCTGGTGGGCCGTGACTGCGTGCCTTTTGAAGAATGAGCCTGCGAGTTTGCGGTGTGTAGCGAGGTTAACCCGTGTGGGGTAGCCGTAGCGAAAGCGAGTCCGAATAGGGCGACCCAGTTGCATGCCCAAGACCCGAAGCGGAGTGATCTAGCCATGGGCAGGTTGAAGCGCGGGTAAGACCGTGTGGAGGACCGAACCCACCAGGGTTGAAAACCTGGGGGATGACCTGTGGTTAGGGGTGAAAGGCCAATCAAACTCCGTGATAGCTGGTTCTCCCCGAAATGCATTTAGGTGCAGCGTCACGTGTTTCTTGCCGGAGGTAGAGCACTGGATAGGCGATGGGCCTTACCGGGTTACTGACCTTAGCCAAACTCCGAATGCCGGTAAGTGAGAGCGTGGCAGTGAGACTGTGGGGGATAAGCTCCATGGTCGAGAGGGAAACAGCCCAGAACACCGACTAAGGTCCCTAAGCGTGTGCTAAGTGGGAAAGGATGTGGAGTCGCAGAGACAACCAGGAGGTTGGCTTAGAAGCAGCCACCCTTGAAAGAGTGCGTAATAGCTCACTGGTCAAGTGATTCCGCGCCGACAATGTAGCGGGGCTCAAGCACATCACCGAAGTCGTGTCATTGCAGCATATAGGGCCAACGCCTGCTGTGATGGGTAGGGGAGCGTCGTGTGCCGGGTGAAGCGGCGGTGGAAACCAGTCGTGGACGGTATACGAGTGAGAATGCAGGCATGAGTAGCGATACAAGAGTGGGAAACTCTTGCGCCGATTGACCAAGGGTTCCTGGGTCAAGCTGATCTGCCCAGGGTAAGTCGGGACCTAAGGCGAGGCCGACAGGCGTAGTCGATGGACAACGGGTTGATATTCCCGTACCCGCTTTGAAGCGCCAACGTCGAACCTGATGCTAAGCCCGTGAAGCCGTCCCGGAGCCTTCGGGCAAAGGGAAGTGGTGGAGCCGGTCCAAGTCTGTAGTAGGTGAGCGATGGGGTGACGCAGGAAGGTAGTCCAGCCCGGGCGGTGGTAGTCCCGGGGTAAGGGTGTAGGCCGAGTGATAGGCAAATCCGTCACTCATTAAGGCTGAGACCTGATGCCGAGCCGATTGTGGTGAAGTGGATGATCCTATGCTGTCGAGAAAAGCCTCTAGCGAGTTTCATGGCGGCCCGTACCCCAAACCGACTCAGGTGGTCAGGTAGAGAATACCGAGGCGTTCGGGTGAACTATGGTTAAGGAACTCGGCAAAATGCCCCCGTAACTTCGGGAGAAGGGGGGCCATTCCTGGTGATGGGTCTTGCACCTTGAGCTGGGGGTGGCCGCAGAGACCAGCGAGAAGCGACTGTTTACTAAAAACACAGGTCCGTGCGAAGCCGTAAGGCGATGTATACGGACTGACGCCTGCCCGGTGCTGGAACGTTAAGGGGACCGGTTAGCTCCATTTCGGTGGGGCGAAGCTGAGAACTTAAGCGCCAGTAAACGGCGGTGGTAACTATAACCATCCTAAGGTAGCGAAATTCCTTGTCGGGTAAGTTCCGACCTGCACGAATGGCGTAACGACTTCTCGACTGTCTCAACCATAGGCCCGGTGAAATTGCATTACGAGTAAAGATGCTCGTTTCGCGCAGCAGGACGGAAAGACCCCGGGACCTTTACTATAGCTTGATATTGGTGTTCGGTTCGGCTTGTGTAGGATAGGTGGGAGACTTTGAAGCAGCAACGCCAGTTGTTGTGGAGTCGCCGTTGAAATACCACTCTGGTCGTGCTGGATGTCTAACCTGGGTCCGTGATCCGGATCAGGGACAGTGTCTGGTGGGTAGTTTAACTGGGGCGGTTGCCTCCTAAAGGGTAACGGAGGCGCCCAAAGGTTCCCTCAGCCTGGTTGGCAATCAGGTGTTGAGTGTAAGTGCACAAGGGAGCTTGACTGTGAGACTGACGGGTCGAGCAGGTACGAAAGTAGGGACTAGTGATCCGGCGGTGGCTTGTGGAAGCGCCGTCGCTCAACGGATAAAAGGTACCCCGGGGATAACAGGCTGATCTTCCCCAAGAGTCCATATCGACGGGATGGTTTGGCACCTCGATGTCGGCTCGTCGCATCCTGGGGCTGGAGTAGGTCCCAAGGGTTGGGCTGTTCGCCCATTAAAGCGGTACGCGAGCTGGGTTTAGAACGTCGTGAGACAGTTCGGTCCCTATCCGCTGTGCGCGTAGGAGTGTTGAGAAGGGCTGTCCCTAGTACGAGAGGACCGGGACGGACGAACCTCTGGTGTGCCAGTTGTCCTGCCAAGGGCATGGCTGGTTGGCTACGTTCGGGAGGGATAACCGCTGAAAGCATCTAAGCGGGAAGCCTGCTTCGAGATGAGCACTCCCACCTCCTTGAGAGGGTAAGGCTCCCAGTAGACGACTGGGTTGATAGGCCGGATATGGAAGCCCTGTAAGGGGTGGAGTTGACCGGTACTAATAGGCCGAGGGCTTGTCCTCAGTTGCTCGCGTCCACTGTGTTGTTCTGAAACAACGACCCACCCGATTCTTGGTCGGGTGTCGGTTGACAGTTTCATAGTGTTTCGGTGGTCATAGCGTGAGGGAAACGCCCGGTTACATTCCGAACCCGGAAGCTAAGCCTCACAGCGCCGATGGTACTGCAGGGGGGACCCTGTGGGAGAGTAGGACGCCGCCGAACAATCATTCAGAAGAACCCCCATCCGGATCCCGGATGGGGGTTCTTCGCGTTTCCGGGCCGGACGGAGCCGGAAGGTGCTGGAAAAAATCTTGGTCGATGGTGTCGAGAAGCCGTGGCCGGCTTCGTCCCCGGGGTGGACGCGGCCACAATGGGTCGCACCAGCACCGAGGGAGAAGCACGATGGCCAAGTACCTGCTGCTCAAGCACTACCGAGGCGCCCCGGAGGCGGTCAACTGCGTGCCGATGGACCGGTGGACGCCGGAGGAGATCTCCGCGCACATCCGGTACATGCAGGACTTCGCGGCCCGGCTGGAGAAGACCGGCGAGTTCGTCGACGGTCAGGCGCTCGCACCCGAGGGGACGTGGGTGCGCTCCGACGGTGCGGGCCGTCCGCCGGTGACCGACGGGCCGTTCGCGGAGACCAAGGACCTGATCGCCGGCTGGATGGTGATCGACGTCGACAGTTACGAGCGGGCGGTCGAGCTGGCCGGGGAGCTGTCGGCCGCGCCCGGGGCCGGCGGGGAGCCGATCCACGAGTGGCTGGAGCTGCGGCCGTTCCTGGCCGAGCCGCCGACCATCACGGAGTGACCTCTCCGATGAACGAGGCCCTGATCCGGAGCCTCACGCCGAGCGTGCTCGGGATCCTCGTCCGCCGCGGAGCAGACTTCGCGGCGGCCGAGGACGCCGTGCAGGAGGCCCTGGTCGAGGCGGTTCGGCTATGGCCGACCGACCGGCCGCGGGATCCGAAGGGCTGGCTGGTCACGGTGGCCTGGCGCAAGTTCCTCGACGCGGCCCGGTCGGAGACGGCCCGTCGGCGGCGTGAGGAGCTGGTCGACCAGGAGCCGGAGCCGGGTCCTGCGGCGGAGGCGGACGACACGCTCCGGCTCTACTTCCTGTGCGCCCACCCGTCGTTGACGCCGTCTTCGGCGGTCGCGCTCACGCTGCGGGCCGTGGGCGGTCTGACCACCCGGCAGATCGCCCGGGCCTACCTGGTGCCCGAGGCGACCATGGCCCAGCGCATCAGCCGGGCCAAGCGGACCGTCTCGGATGTGCGGTTCGACCGGGCCGGTGACCTGTCCACCGTCCTGCGCGTCCTGTACCTGGTGTTCAACGAGGGCTACTCCGGGGACGTCGACCTCGCCGCCGAGGCCATCCGGCTCACCCGGCAGCTCGCGGCGGCGGTCGACGACCCCGAAGTGGCGGGACTGCTGGCCCTGATGCTGCTGCACCACGCCCGGCGGGCCGGGCGGACGGCGCCGGACGGCAGCCTGGTGCCGCTGGCGGAGCAGGACCGCGGCACCTGGGACACCGGGTTGATCGCCGAGGGGGTGGGGATCCTGCAGGCGGCGCTGGCCCGGGACCGGCTGGGCGAGTTCCAGGCGCAGGCCGCCGTCGCGGCCCTGCACGCCGACGCGCCGACCGCGGCGGAGACCGACTGGGTGCAGATCGTCGAGTGGTACGACGAGTTGGTGCGGCTGACGGACAGTCCGGTGGTCCGGCTCAACCGTGCGGTGGCCGTCGGTGAGGCGGACGGGCCGAGGGCCGGGCTGGCGGCGCTCGCCCAGCTGGACGAATCGCTGCCCAGGTACACAGCGGTGGCAGCGTACCTGCACGAGCGGGACGGGGACCTGGAGAGGGCGGCGCGGTTGTACGTCGAGGCGGCGCACCGGGCGTCCAACCTGGCGGAGCGGGACCACCTGACGCGTCAGGCGGCCCGGATCAACGCGGAGTCGAACGACCGCCGGCCCCGCTGAAGCAGGGCGGGCGGGTCAGAGCCGGCCGGCGGCCTTCAGTGCCAGGTAGGCGTCGGCCAGGACGGGGGCGATCTGGGCCGGCGGGGCGTCGAGGACGGTGACGCCGTGACGGGTGAGCCGGTCGGCGGTGGCGCGGCGGTCGGCGCGGGTTTGCTCGGCGGCGGCCGCGCCGTAGACGGCTTCGACGGTGCCGCGGCCGGCGGCGAGGACGTCCAGCCGGGGGTCGGCGACGGAGGCCAGGACGACCTCGTGGCGCTTGGTGAGCAGCGGCAGCAGGGGGCGCAGGCCGTCCTCGACGGGCGCCGCGTCGAGGCCGGTGAGCAGGACGATCAGCGACCGCTGGGGGGCCATCTTGAGGGCCGTGGAGACCAGTGCGCGCAGGTCCGTCTCGTGCAGCGCGGGCTCCAGGCCGGCCATCGCGTTGGTGAAGGCGGGCAGGACCTCGTGGGCGGAGCAGCCGGCCACGGCGGCGCGCTTGTGGAGGTCGTGGGCGAGCAGGTCGACGCGGTCGCCGGCGCGGGTGGCGAGGGCGGTCAGCAGCAGGGCGGCGTCGAGGGCGGCGTCCAGTCGGGGGGCGTCGCCGACTCGCCCGGCGGAGGTGCGGCCGGTGTCGAGGACGACGAGGATGTGCCGGTCGCGTTCGGGGCGCCAGGTGCGGACGGCGACGGTGTTGCGGCGGGCGCTGGCGCGCCAGTCGATGGAGCGGACGTCGTCGCCGGGCAGGTACTCGCGCAGGGAGTCGAACTCGGTGCCCTGGCCGCGGGTCAACACCGAGGTGCGGCCGTCGAGTTCGCGCAGCCGGGCGAGCCGGGAGGGCAGGTGCTTGCGGCTGGCGAACGGGGGGAGCGCGCGGACCGTCCAGGGGACGAGGTGCGAGCCCTGGCGGGCGGCCAGGCCGAGCGGGCCGAAGGAGCGGACCGTCACCCGGTGGGCGTGGTGGTCGCCGCGGCGGCTCGGGGTGAGCACGGTGACGGCCCGGCGCCGTTCGCCGCCGGGGACGGTCAGGGCGTGCCGGGAGGCGGTCCCGGCGGTGCCGGGCCGCCAGGCGGACGGTGCCCAGGCGTCGCGCAGCAGGGCCCGGAGCGGGCGCCCGGACGGGTTGGTGACGGTCAGTTCGACCGTGGCGGGCTCGCCGAGCCGGACGGTGGTGGTGCCGCCCCGTCCGAACCGCAGGTCGCGGACGGGGGCGGCGAGCACCAGGTCGACCGCGACGGCGAGCAGGACCGCGCCGGTGACCAGCCAGATCCCGGCGGCCGACGGCAGCAGCAGGCCCACGACGAGCGCGCCGAGTGCGGCGAGCAGGGCGGTTCGCCCGGTGAGGGCCATGCGGTGCGCTCCTTCGGAGACCCGTCGTCCGGGGGCCCGCGACGGTTGCGGGCGACGGCCGACGGGTGGTGGATCAACAGGCGGTGGATCGGCGGGCGGTGGGTCAGCGGGGTGCGGGCGTCTGGGTGAGGACGGCCTGGATGACGGAGTCGGCGGTGACGCCCTCCATCTCGGCCTCGGCGCGCAGCGCGACGCGGTGCCGCAGGGTGGGCAGGGCGAGTGCCTTGACGTCGTCCGGGGTGACGTAGTCGCGGCCGGCCAGCCAGGCCCAGGCGCGCGAGGCGGCGAGCAGGGCGGTGGCGCCGCGCGGGGAGACGCCGATGGACAGCGACGGGGACTGCCGGGTGGCCCGGCAGAGGTCGACGATGTAGGCGAGGACCTCGGGGGCGACGGTCAGCTTGGCGATCTGCTCGCGGGCGGCGGCGACGTGCTCGGGCCCGGCGACCGGGCGGACGCCGGCCGCGGCGAGGTCGCGGGGGTCGAAGCCGGCGGCGTGCCGGGAGAGGACCTGGAACTCCTGGTCGCGGTCGGGCAGCGGCAGGACCAGCTTGAGCAGGAAGCGGTCCAGCTGGGCCTCGGGCAGCGGGTAGGTGCCCTCGTACTCGACCGGATTTTGTGTTGCGGCGACCAGGAACGGGACGGGCAGCGCACGCGGCTCGCCGTCCACGGTGACCTGGTGCTCCTCCATGGCCTCCAGCAGGGCGGCCTGGGTCTTCGGCGGGGTGCGGTTGATCTCGTCGGCGAGCAGCAGGTTGGTGAAGACCGGGCCGGGCTGGAAGGAGAACTCGGCGGTACGGGCGTCGTAGACGAGCGAGCCGGTGACGTCGCCGGGCATCAGGTCGGGGGTGAACTGGATGCGCTTGGTCTCCAGGCTGAGCGCGGTGGAGAGGGTGCGGACCAGCAGGGTCTTGGCGACGCCGGGGACGCCCTCCAGCAGCACGTGGCCGCCGCAGAGGAGCGCGACCACCAGTCCGGTGACGGCGGCGTCCTGGCCGACCACGGCCTTGCCGATCTCGGCGCGCAGGGCGGTCAGCGCCGCCCGCGGGTCGGTGGTGGCGCCCGGGGTCGCGGTCGCCGGGCCGGGGACGGCGCGGAGCTGGGCGGTTGCCTGGTCGGTCACGGGTTCCGTACCTGCCTTTCGAGGGTGTCGAGGTCGTCGGCGAGCCGCAGCAGCGCGGTGTCGTCGGTCGGGGGCGGGCCGTACAGCAGGGCCCGGACGTCCCCGACGGGCCGGTCGGGGAGACGGGCGGCCGCGGCCGCGCAGAGGGCGTCGGGGTCGGGTGCGCCGGCCTGGAGCGGGACGCCCAGGGCCGGGGCGAGGCGGTGGCCGGCGGCGCGGCGCAGGGCCTCGGCGGCGCGGCCGCGGGCCTTGGCACGCCGGTAGAGGCGGGCGCGGCCCTCGGTGGTCTCGGAGGCTCGGACCACCACGGGCAGGTCCTCGCTGACCACCGGGCCGAGCCGGCGGCCGCGCCACAGGGCGGCGAGCACGGCGGCGACGACCAGCTGGTAGTAGGCCCAGTGCCAGCCGTTCGGGATGTAGTCGCCGAAGGTCTTCCGGGCGCGGACGCCGTCGGGGAGCGGGGCGGAGTAGTCGGGCAGGTGCCAGGTGAGGCGGGGCTGCGAGCCGAGCAGGCCGAGCGCGAGGGAGGCGTCGCCGTCCTTGGGCAGCTGCTCGTTGTGCAGGAAGGCGCCGGTGCCGAGCACGATGACGTCGCCGCCGGCGCCCGGGGTGCTGACCAGCGAGTAGCCGTGGCCGCGCGGGTAGCAGCCCTCGCCGCGGCTGCCGCTGGTGTAGAGCATGCCGCCCAGCTGGGCGCTGCCGGCCCGGGCCGCCTCGATGACCGGGCAGTCGGCCGGAGTGCTGTGGACGGAGGCGTACGGCAGGCCGCCGTCCTCGTCGGACAGCCGGATGCCGGGGGCGAGCGCGGTGAGCGCGGCCGGGCCCGGGGCGATCAGGACCAGCCGCCGGTGCCGGGCGGCCGCGACGGCCCGCAGCTGGGCGGGGCTGAGCAGGTCGGGTTCGGGCAGCACCAGGGTGTCCGGTCCGGCCGGGCTGCCGGTCGGGTCGGCGGTGAACTCGGCCGTGACGCCCTGGTGTTCGAGCAGTGCGACGACGGCGTGGGCGCCGTCGCGGTCGTACGAGCGGGGGTCGAGCGGCGGGTAGCTGTGGTCCTGGCCGAGGGCGGTCACGGCGACGGCGCCGATCAGCAGGGCGACGAGGAAGGCCAGGTACCAGCGGGCCCGCCGCCACAGGCCGCGCGGGGTGGGCGCGAGGCTGGTCGGGGCGGTGCTGGGCGTCCCGGTCCCGGACGGGGGTGCGAGGACGGTGTCGGTCATGCCGCTCCTCCTGAAGCCTCGGACGAAGCGGCGGACGAAGCGGCGGCCGGGCCTGCGGCCGGGGCCGGAGCGGTCGCGGCGCCGTCCGGGGCGAGCACCGGCCGGGCGCGTTCCAGCGTCCGGTCGAGCTCGTGCAGCACCCGGTACGCGGCCTCGTCGGCGGTGCGCTCGCCGTACGCGATGTCGTCGAAGCTCCGGGCGGCCGCGGCCAGCGCGGCGGCGTGCTCGGGCAGCGCCCGGCCGGCCTCGGCGGCGGCCTCGTCGGCGGTGCGGCCCGGGCGGGAGTCGAGCAGGGTCCGCTCCTCCAGGCCCCGGACGAGGGCGCGCATCTGGTCGCGGACGGCCTCGGCCCAGCGTCCGGCGGCGGCGTGCCCGGCCGCGTCCGCCCGGTACTGCGCGGCGCTGCGCGGGCCCTCGACGCCGTACACGTCGCCGGTGGTGCGGGCGGCGCGCCGGGGTGCGCCGAGGCGCCACCAGAGCGCGGCGCCGATCAGCACCGCGACGACCAGGAACAGCACCAGGCCGGTGGTGCCGTCCGCGCCGTCGCCGGAGATGCTGTCGAGCGCGCCGGCGATGTGCTCCCAGATCCAGTCCGTGGCCCGCTGCAGGAGCGACGGGTCGTGCTTGTGGTACTCGGCGTTGAGCAGCTCGTCCCGGGCGGCGTCGCGCGCGGGATCGCGCGGGACGGTGACCGGGGCACCGCCCGCGGCGAGGAGCCTGTCCCCCCAGTCGGACATCCGGTTCAGCGCCTCGCCGGAGTCGGGCCGGCCTGCTCGCCCCAGCCGGTGCCGCCGTACTCGGGCAGACCGGCGGCGCGGGCGAGCTCGATGTCGAGGGCCTCGCGGCGGATCCGCTGGTCGACGTAGACCAGCACGCCGACGGCGGCCATGAACGGGGTGGTCAGGGTGCCGGCGATGATCCCGGCGACGGCCATGACGACCACCATCCAGACGCCCTGCTGGGTCGCGCCGCCCAGGCCCCGGTCGTCGAGGCTGTCGATGCCGAGCAGCAGGCCGATGAAGCGGAACGGGACGGCGATGACCACCGCGACGACCAGCGACAGCACCTTGCTCAGCAGGGTGATGCCGAAGACCCGCCACCAGGAGCCGCGGACCAGCCGCCGCGAGCGCGACAGCGCCGTGGCCACGCCCTGCTTCTCCAGCATCAGCGCGGGGGCGGCGAGGCTGTAGCGGACCCACAGCCAGGCGGCGACCGGCAGGGCCAGCACGCCGACGATGAACAGCAGCCCGGTGGTCGCGGGCTCGTTGGCGCCGCTGACGCTGTAGCCGATCAGCGGTGCGAAGCCGAGCAGTGCCACCCCGGGGCCCATCAGGACGGTGAGCAGGGTGAGCCCGAACAGCTGCAGGAGCCGCGGTCGGGCGTCCCGCCAGGCCTCGCCCGCGGTGGCGGACCGGCCGAGGACGGCGCGGCTGACCACGATGGTGAGCAGCGCGGCGGCGAGCACGTCGAGCAGCAGTTGCAGCGGCATGGCGGCGACCAGCCGCAGGGTCTGGGTGGCGGCGCCGGTCTTGCCCTTGACCAGCAGGTCCACCAGGACGGCCCCGCCCTGGGCGACCACGGCGATGCCGAGGGAGAGGGCGAGGACGGTCCGCCACTGCCGGCGGACGGTGCCGACGGCGCCGTCGAGGAGCTCGCCGACGAGGAGCGGGCGCAGCGGGATGACGCCCGGCTTGGGGCTCTGCGGCACGCCCCAGCCGTACGGGCTGTGGCCGCCGGAGGGTTGCTGCCCCCACTGCGGCCGGCCGGGCCGGGTGTGCGGGCCGGGGGTGGCCTGCGGTGGTGCCGACGGCCCGGGCACGGCGGCGGGCGCGTCGGCCGGGGGCCGGGCGCCGTCGCGGGACGGCTCGGACGAGCCGGGCGAGGCCCAGCCCGGAGTGTCGGTCATCACTGCTCCTCGGAGGGGCGTCGTGGGTGCGGCTCCGAACGATCTTCCGTCCGCGCGCAGCGCCCATCGTGCCATGGGGCCGGGGGCGGCCTCAGGGGGATCCGGTCGCTGATCGTCAACGGGTGGTCACCGCGGGTCGGGCGGCGGGCCGCGGGCGGTTCGGAGGTGCTCCGGCCGGGGTCATTCGCCCGGTATGGCCGGAATGCACCGGCGGGCGAGTTGGCCGTTCTGGAGCAATGGCACTGCTGTGCGGCAGGTCACAATCCGGTAATGAGAAGATGGAGCCATGAAGGGACGCGTCCTCGTCGTTGATGACGACTCCGCACTGGCCGAGATGCTCGGCATCGTGTTGCGTGGTGAGGGTTTTGAGCCGTTTTTCGTCGCGGATGGGGACAAGGCGCTAGCCGCGTTCCGGGAGACCAAGCCCGATCTGGTGCTGCTCGATCTGATGCTGCCCGGCCGGGACGGCATCGACGTGTGCCGGCAGATCCGGGCCGAGTCCGGCATCCCGATCGTCATGCTGACCGCGAAGACCGACACGGTCGACGTCGTGGTGGGCCTGGAGTCGGGTGCCGACGACTACGTCACCAAGCCGTTCAAGCCCAAGGAGCTGGTGGCCCGGGTCCGCGCCCGGCTGCGCCGTGCCGAGGAGCCGACGCCGGAGCAGCTGACCATAGGCGATCTGGTGATCGACGTGGCCGGCCACTCGGTGAAGCGGGACGGCCGGGGCATCCCGCTGACCCCGCTGGAGTTCGACCTGCTGGTCGCGCTGGCCCGCAAGCCCTGGCAGGTGTTCACCCGCGAGGTGCTGCTGGAGCAGGTCTGGGGCTACCGCCACGCGGCGGACACCCGGCTGGTCAACGTCCATGTGCAGCGCCTCCGCTCCAAGATCGAGAAGGACCCGGAGCGTCCCGAGATCGTGGTGACCGTCCGCGGCGTCGGCTACAAGGCCGGACCCAGCTGACGTGACGGACCGGGCTGACGAGACCCCGTCGGGTACCGCGACCGACGGGGCCGGGGCCGTGCGCGGGGACGTGCTGAGTTCGACCACCCGCCACCGACGCGGCCGCTTCGGCATCGTCGGGCTGGTGAAGCGTCAGCTGCGCCGACCCGCCCACCGGGCGTCCGCGCTGTACCGGCGGTCGATCCAGCTGCGCGTGGTCGCGGTGTCGCTGCTGGCCTCCATCGCGGTGGTCCTGGTGCTCGGCGTGGTCGTGGTGGCGCAGGTGCGCACCGGCCTGCTCGACACCAAGATGGACGCCGCCCGGGCCCAGGCCAGGATCGGCTTCCAGGTCGAGCAGAAGAAGATCGACGAGGCCAAGGACCAGAAGCTGCGGGGCACCGCCGACCCGACCGTCGACGACCCCGGCACCTGGCTGCTGCGGCAGGTCAACGACCTGGCCGGCAGCGGGCAGACCGTCTACTCGGTGATCGCGATGGCCCCCGGCAGCGACGCCGTCGTCCCCGACGGCGGCGGCTTCGCGCCGCGCTACTCGGGCGACATCCAGCCCAGCAGCATCCCGGACGCCCTGCGGGCCAAGCTCGTCGCCGAGCCCGCCCAGATGTTCGACCAGCCGACCCGGATCCACCGCTCGCCCGAGAGCGGCGGGAAGTCCGAGCCCGGGCTGGCCCTCGGCATGCAGTTCGCCGGCCCGGGCGCGGGCGGCAACAGCTACCAGATGTTCTACGTGTTCTCCTTCGGCCAGGAGACCGACACCCTCAACCTGGTCACCGGCACCCTGGCGACCGCCGGCGTGTTCGTGGTGATCCTCATGGGCGGCATCGCCTGGGTCGTGGTGCGCCAGGTGGTCACCCCGGTCCGGATGGCCGCCGGGATCTCCGAGCGGCTCGCCGACGGGCACCTGGAAGAGCGGATGAAGGTGACCGGGACGGACGACATCGCCCGCCTCGGGGAATCGTTCAACCGGATGGCCAACGCCCTGCAGGCGCAGATCCGCCAGCTGGAGGAGCTGTCCCGGGTGCAGCGGCGCTTCGTCTCGGACGTTTCGCACGAGCTGCGCACCCCGCTGACCACCGTCCGGATGGCCGCCGACCTCATCTACGACAGCCGTGAGGACCTCGACCCGATGGCGGCCCGCTCGGCGGAGCTGCTGCAGGGCCAGCTGGACCGCTTCGAGTCGCTGCTCGCCGACCTGCTGGAGATCAGCCGCTTCGACGCCGGCGCCGCGATCCTGGACGCCGAGCCGGTCGACCTGCGGGAGATCGTCGGCCGCGTGGTGGAGGCCGCCGAACCGCTGGCCGAGGCCAAGGGCAGCGCCGTCGTGATCCGCGGTGACGGCGAGCCCGTGCTGGCCGAGGTGGACTCCCGCCGGATCGAGCGCATCCTGCGCAACCTGGTGGTCAACGCGCTGGAGCACGGCGAGGGCCGCGACGTGGTGGTCCGGCTGGGCTCCGCGGACGGCGCGGTCGCCGTCGGCGTCCGCGACTACGGCATCGGCCTCAAGCCGGGCGAGGCGTCCCGGGTGTTCCACCGGTTCTGGCGGGCCGACCCGTCCCGGGTGCGGACCACCGGCGGCACCGGCCTCGGCCTGTCCATCGCCGTCGAGGACGCCCATCTGCACGGCGGCTGGCTCCAGGCCTGGGGCGAGCCCGGCGGCGGCTCGCACTTCCGGCTCACCCTGCCGCGCACCCGCGGCGGCGAGATCTCCCGGGCGCCGTTCCGGCTGGAGCCCGAGGACTCCCGCAACAACCGGGGCCTGGGCGCGTACGGAACGCCGTACCGGCGGGCGATCAGCCCGGTCGGCTCGACGGCGATGACCGTCGCCGAGGAGCCGACGGAGGCGCCGGAGGGCATGGGCGGCCTCGGCAGCGGCCTCGGCGGGGTACTGAACATCGGCCCCGGCCTCGGCCGGAACCGACTGCCCGAGGGCCCGCGCGCGGACCCCTCGGACGTGCGGACGGCGGGCGCCGGTTACGGGGCGACCGGCGCCCAGGTCATGGTGGACCCGACGCCCGGACGGCCGTCGGTGGCACAGCGGACGGCGGAGCCGGACGTGACGGGTGGGACGGACGTGGAGGGGTCGCAGCGTGCGAGGGACGAGCAAGAGGACTGAGCCGCGGCTCCTCGCGGTGGCCGGCGTGCTGCTCGCCCTGACGGCGAGCGGCTGCGCGGCCATGCCGGACTCCGGCGGCATCACCAGGGTGGAGCTGTCCCAGGGCTCGGCGGACAAGAACCTGCAGGCCAGGGTCTACCCGATGGCGCCCGGCAAGGGCGCCAAGCCGCACGAGCTGCTGACCGGGTTCCTGGACGCGGTGACCGCCGACGAGGGGTACGAGACCGCCCGCAAGTACCTCACCGAGGGCGCCGCCGCGGCCTGGAAGCCGGAGGCCGGGATCCGGGTGCTCTCGTCCACGACCATCCCCGGCGGCGCGGACGTCACCGACGCGGACGCCCAGGCCCCGGTGACGGTCACGGTGAGCGGCCAGCTGGTCGCCAGCGTCGACGAGAAGCACTCGTACCTGCTGGTGGCCGGGCAGAACAACAACGTCTCGTCCGACTTCACCTTCGTCCGGGAGAAGGACGAGTGGCGGATCGACAAGCTGCCGTCCGGCGTGATCATGAACGAGACCAACTTCCGGAACAGCTTCCGGCAGGTCGAGCGGTTCTTCTACACCGCGCCGGACCCGTCCGCGGTGGCCGCCGGGAACTCCGGCCACGAGGTGCTGGTCGCCGACCCGATCTACCTGCGGCGCCGAATAGACCCGCTGGCCTCGGCCGCCCAGGCGGTCGCCGACGGGCCCTCGACCTGGCTCTCGCCCGTGGTCCGGACGGCCTTCCCGAACGGTGCCAAGGTCGACCGGGTGACCATCGACGACAGCAAGGTCGCCCACGTGCAGCTCGGCTCGGCCGACCTCAGCGAGCCGATGGGCTGCCGGCGGATGGCGACCCAGCTCTTCTACACCCTCGCCGACCAGGGCAAGGGCCAGGTCGAGCGGCTCGAACTGAAGGGCCAGCGCGGCTCCTGCACCGCCAGCCGCGCCGACGAGCCGGCCACCGGACCCGGCGCCCTGGCCGGGCCGACGCCCGCGATCCAGTACTACCAGCGCGCCGACGGCGCCCTGGTGGCGACCGAGGAGGGGCGCGCCGGCGACCCGGTCCGCGGCGTCCTCGGCAAGCCGCAGTCGAACTCCAAGCCGCCGCTCGGCGCCGTCGCGGTCAGCCGGGGCGGCTTCCAGGCCGCCGCGATCAGCGAGGACGGCCACCAGGTCTACTCGGTGCAGCTGACGGACAACACGGTGAACCTGGGCGACCCGGTGCTCAGCTCGGCGGCGAAGTCCGGTGACAAGGAGGACGGCTTCGCCTCGCCCAGCTGGGACGGCCGCGGCGACCTCTGGGTGGTGGACCGCAACCAGCAGGGCCAGCGGGTGGTGATGGTGCGCGGCAACAAGCCGTACACCGTGCCGGTCGAGGGGCTGGCCGGGCAGACCGTGCAGGCGCTGAAGATCTCCTCGGACGGCGTCCGGGCCGCCCTGGTGGTCAAGACCCCGGGCGTGGCCATCCGCTCGCTGATGTTCGGGCTGGTGGTGCACGGCGGCACCCCGCAGGCGCCGACCGTGAAGATCACCGGACTGCGCCGGGCCGCCCCCACGCTGACCGACGTCGCCTCGGTGTCCTGGGCGGAGACCGACCAGCTGCTGGTGCTCGGCAAGGAGACCGACCGGACCCAGCAGCTGTACTTCATCAGCACCGACGGCTCGCGGAGCACCGACACCCAGCTGCAGAGCGCCGACAGCATGATGACCGTCGCGGCCTCCGAGTCCCGGGGGGACAGCCTGACCCAGGCGCCGCCGGTGCTCGCGATGGCGGAGGTCAAGCAGGCGGACGGCAAGCCGAGCGAGGTCAAGGCCTACCGGCTGGTCAACAACCAGTGGCGGGAAGTCCCGCTGATCGACAAGCCCCGGTCGTACTTCTACGCGGGGTGACGGGCGGTCGGCTTCCGATCGGACCGTGCGCTGACGAACGGTCGGCCTGTGCGCTGACGACCGGTCGGCTTCCGGTCCGTCCGTGCGCTGACGGCGCGGCCGGGCGGGCCGGCCGGCCTCCGGCGGAGCCTCAGTCCGCCGGGCGCGCCGCGGAGGCGGAGACCGTGGCCGCGACGGTGGCGGCGGCCCGGGCGGGCAGGCCGGCGTCGGCCAGCGCCCGGGCGGCCTCGACGAGGCTGGCCCCGGTCGTCACCAGGTCGTCCACCAGGACGGGGTGGCGGCCCGCCAGGCCCGCCCCGGCGCGCGGCAGTACGGTGAGCGCGCCGTGCAGGTTGCGGCGGCGCTCCGCCGCGTTCAGCCCGGTCTGGTCGGCGACCGGACGGGCGTGCCGCAGCAGCGCGGCGGCCCGGGCGTCCAGGCCGGCCCGGCGCAGCGAGCGGGCGGCGGCCCCGGCCAGCCGCAGTGTCGGGTCGTGGCCGCGGGCGCGGACGGCCGCGCGGGCCGAGGGCATCGGTACCAGCAGCAGCGGCGCGGCCCCGGCCCGTGACCCCAGGGCGGAGCGCACCGCCCGGCCGAGGGCCTCGCCGAGCGGCCCGGCCAGCCGCAGCGCGCCGCGCTCCTTGTGCGCGAGCAGCAGCTGCCGGACCGGGTCGGTGTAGGGGGCGGCGGCGTGCGCCCAGGGCAGCAGGGTGGGGGCGGGCCGGGCGGTGGCGAGGACCTCGCGGCAGGCCGGGCAGAGCTGGGTGCGCTCGGCGCCGCAGCCCGCGCAGTTCGCGGGGAGCAGGACGTCCAGCAGCCCGGCCAGTGCGTGGCCGAACGGTCCGTGGGCGGACGGCGGACAGGTGGGGGAGGAACACGGCGGCACGGCTGCTCCTGGCGGCGGCAGGCACGGGGAGTGAGCAAAGGATCCGCCGTATGGGGGGCGTTGTCCAGGTATTTACCGTTACTTCACTCGCAGGAGGGTAGACAGGGTGCAACAGCTTGACCGCCCGCTCGCAGTATCGGGTCATACCCACTTTCCCGCCCGGGGAGGCGAAAACCCCGCGTGAGGTGTTCGATAAGGCTCCAGGGGGTTTCAACCGTCCCTGGTGGGGAGGAAGTGAGGTGAGGGCCAGTCGTTTCCCGCCGGTGGCGGGGGGCGGGCGGCCGGCAGTGGATGGGCTGGTCCAGCTGGGTCTCAGTCCGGTCCGGTAGCACCCGGATCGGCGTCAGCACGAGGGATCGGAGTTCTGCGTGGACATCGTCGTCAAGGGCCGCAAGACCGAGGTGCCCAAGAGGTTCCGCGAGCACGTGGCCGAGAAGCTGGAGAAGGTCCAGAAGTTCGACGGCAAGGTGATCAGCCTCGACGTCGAGGTGTCCAAGGAGCACAACCCGCGGCAGGCCGACCGGTCCGAGCGGGTGGAGATCACTCTCCGTACCCGCGGGCCGGTGATCCGGGCCGAAGCCGCCGCCGGCGACCCGTACGCGGCGCTCGACCTGGCTTCGGCGAAGCTCGACGCGCAGCTGCGCAAGTCCGCAGACCGGCGCCGGGTGCACAAGGGCGGCGCGAACGGCCGCACCCCCATCAGCGTCGCAGAGGCGACCGCGGCCCTGGCCGCGCTGCCCGCCACCACGGCGCCGGAGGCCGGGACGAACGGCGCCGTCCGCAAGACCATGATGGGATCCCTGGAAGTGGAGGGCGAAGGCCCGCTGGTGGTCCGGGAGAAGACGCACCCGGCCGCCCCGATGGCGCTCGACCAGGCGCTCTACGAGATGGAGCTGGTCGGCCACGACTTCTACCTCTTCGTGGAGAAGGACAGCGGCCTGCCCAGCGTCGTCTACCGCCGACACGGCTACCACTACGGTGTCATCCACCTGCAGACAGACCTGCAGGCCGGGTCGGGCAGTGGCGCGGGCGGAGCGATCGGCGGGGTCGACGACGAGGACTGACCGTCCGAGCAGTGAGTGATGGAGGGGTGACCCCGGTGGCCGCGGCCGCCGGGGTCACCGGCGTTCCGGGGCCGGGTGGTTCGGACGCGGCCGGGTGCCGGCGCGGCTGTCGGTGCGGGTGACAGGGGCGTGCCGGGGCGGTGTGGGGGCGGTGTGGGGGCGCTGTCGGGGCGGGGGTCACCCGATGCGGGGGAATCGGCGCCGGAGGGTGACCTTGGCGACGGTCGGGCGTGGAATGATTGGCGCACGACGACCCGCGAAGGGGGAGGAGCGGATGGGGGATCACTTCGGGCTGGGGCCCGCGGCTGGATCCGGGCTGCCGTTGGGGCCGGAGGAGGAACCCGCGTACGCGCCGCACCGGGGTGAGCCGATCCGTGTGCTGGTGGTGGACGACCACGCCCTGTTCCGGCGGGGGCTGGAGATCGTCCTCGCCGAGGAGCCGGACATCAAGGTCGTCGGCGAGGCGGGGGACGGCGCCGAGGCCGTGCTGAAGGCCGCCGACCTGCTGCCCGACATCATCCTGATGGACGTCCGGATGCCCAGGCGCAGCGGGATCGAGGCCTGCACGGCGATCAAGGACGTGGCGCCCAGCACCAAGATCATCATGCTGACGATAAGCGACGAGGAGGCCGACCTCTACGAGGCGATCAAGGCGGGGGCCACCGGCTACCTGCTCAAGGAGATCTCCACCGACGAGGTCGCCACCGCGATCCGGGCGGTCGCCGACGGGCAGTCGCAGATCAGCCCCTCGATGGCCTCCAAGCTGCTCACCGAGTTCAAGTCGATGATCCAGCGCCGCTCCGACGACCGGGACCTGGTGCCCGCGCCCCGGCTCACCGACCGGGAGCTGGAGGTGCTCAAGCTGGTGGCGACCGGGATGAACAACCGGGAGATCGCCAAGGAGCTGTTCATCAGCGAGAACACCGTGAAGAACCACGTGCGCAACATCCTGGAGAAGCTCCAACTGCATTCCAGGATGGAGGCGGTGGTGTACGCGATGCGGGAGAAGATCCTCGAAATAGGCTGAGCCGGGACGGGCCGCCCGGCACGCCGGGCGGCTTCGGTCCTTTGGCGGCCTCAGTCCGCCAGCAGCTTCTCCAGGGCCGGGCGCAGCCGTTCGTCGTGCAGCGCCTCGACCCGTACGGTGTCGCAGCCGACCCAGGAGGCGGCCTCGCGCAGCGCCGTCGCCAGCGCCTCGACGTGCTTCGCGGAGTCCAGCGAGAGCTGCCGGGCGACCAGGGTGCGGCCCTCGCGGGCCGGGTCGACCCGGCCGACCAGCCGGCCGCCGGTCAGCAGCGGCATCGCGAAGTAGCCGTGCACCCGCTTGTGCTTGGGGGTGTAGGCCTCCAGCCGGTGCGTCATGCCGAAGATCCGCTCGGTGCGCGGGCGGTCCCAGACCAGCGAGTCGAACGGCGAGAGCAGCGTGGTGCGGTGGCGGCCGCGCGGGGCGGTGGTGAGGGCGGCCGGGTCGGCCCAGGCCTGGGCCGCGGTGCCGTCCGGGCCCCAGCCGGCCACCTCGACCGGGACGAGCCCGCTGTCCGGCAGTGCCCGGTCCAACTGCTCGGCGCGCAGCCGGTGGTAGTCCTGCAGGTCGGCCCGGGTGGCCACGCCGAGCGCGGCGCCGGCCTGGGCGACCAGGGTGCGCACGCACTCCTCGTCCGACCGCTCCTGCCCGAACAGCGCGTCCGGGATGGCCTGTTCGGCCAGCGCGTAGACGCGCTTCCAGCTCCGGCGCTCGGTGCAGACCACGTCGCCGAAGGCCAGCGCCCGCTCGACCGCGATCTTGGTGTCGGACCAGTCCCACCACTCCGCGGTCTTCTTGGCGCCGCCCAGCTCGGTGGAGGTCAACGGCCCCTCGGCGCGCAGCTTGTCCAGCACCAGCCGGTAGGCCTCGGGCGTGACCTGGTGGCCCCAGAGGTGCCCGCGGTCGCGGTAGCGGCGGCGCCGGAAGGCGAACAGCGGCCACTCCTCGACCGGCAGGACGCAGGCCGCGTGCGACCAGTACTCGAAGCTCGTGCCGCCGCCCCAGTAGGCCGCCTCGACGGCCGGGCGGCCGACCGCGCCGAGGCGGGCGTACGGGACCAGCTCGTGCGAGCGGGCGAGCACCGAGATGGTGTCCAGCTGGACGGCGCCGAGGTGCCGCAGCACCCCGCGCACCCCGGACCGGCGGTCGGGCGCGCCGAGCAGCCCCTGGGCGCGCAGGGCGATCCGGCGGGCTTCCTCGGCGCTCAGGACGGTGACGGGGGCGCTGTGCGGGGCTGCGGCGGTCATGCCGGGGAGCCTAACTCCGGGCACCGACAACGGGCGGGGGCGCCGACGGAGGCTGCGGGCGGCCGGGGGCGGCCGGGGGCGGCCGGGTCGGTCCGGGGCAGGCCGGGTCGGTCCGGGTCAGTCCAGGTCGGAGGCCAACAGGGAGCCGACCCAGGCGTCGTGGAAGACGCCGCGCTGCTCGGCGTAGGAGCGCAGGGTGCCCTCGAAGCGGTAGCCGACCTTCTCGGCGATCGCACGGGAGCCCGCGTTGCCGACGTAGGCCTGCCACTCCAGGCGGCGCAGGCCGAGCTCGCGCAGGCCGTAGTGGGAGACGGCCCGGGCGGCCTCGGTCGTGTAGCCGCGGCCGCGGAACTCCTTCACGGCCCACCAGCCGATCTCGGCGCAGCGCGGGTCGTGGTCGCGCAGGACGAGTCCCTGGGCGCCCACCAGGGCGCCGGATTCGCGCTCGAACACGCACCAGACCCGGTTCGCGCCGGTGAGCCAGCCGTTGACGGCGAGATCGCGCACGAAGTACTCCGCGTCCTCACGCCGGTAGGGGGAGGGAACCACCGTCCAGCGCTGGATCTCCGCGTCCTGGCAGGCGGTGAACACGGCGTCGACGTCCGACTCCCGCGGGGCGCGCAGGACCAGGCGCTCGGTGGTGAGGGTGGCCGGTTCGGTGCGGGGTTCGTCCATGCACGGATTATTCCGCCCGATAAGGAGGGCGGGCATCCGATTATCCGCCCGATTACCTTGCCCGCCGACCGTTTTGTCCCGGTGGACGGTGCTATCGGGCCATGTGCTCGCGCGGGTGACACGGGAATACCGTGCTGACGCACCTCCCGGGGCATTGGACTCCTCGCATACGATGGCCCGTGCGGTGGGGTGGACCCCCCGTGCAGTCGTCCAGTGCCAATACAGGCAAGGAGCCCGCTCAAGTGTCCGTCTTCGACAAGATCCTGCGCGCCGGCGAGGGCAAGATCCTTCGCAAGCTGCAGCGGATTGCTGCCCAGGTCAACTCCATCGAAGAGGACTTCGTCAACCTCACCGACGCCGAGCTGCGCGCACTGACCGACGAGTACAAGCAGCGGCTCGCGGACGGCGAGAGCCTGGACGACATCCTCCCCGAGGCGTTCGCCACCGTCCGTGAGGCCGCCAAGCGCGTGCTCGGGCAGCGGCACTACGACGTGCAGCTCATGGGCGGTGCGGCGCTGCACTACGGGTACGTCGCCGAGATGCGCACCGGTGAGGGCAAGACCCTCGTCGGCACCCTGCCGACGTACCTGAACGCGCTGACCGGCAAGGGCGTCCACCTGATCACCGTCAACGACTACCTCGCCGAGCGCGACTCGGAGTGGATGGGCCGGGTGCACCGCTTCCTCGGCCTCGAGGTCGGCGTGATCCTGGGCAACATGACGCCCGCCGAGCGCAAGCAGCAGTACGCGATGGACATCACGTACGGCACCAACAACGAGTTCGGCTTCGACTACCTGCGCGACAACATGGCCTGGTCGAAGGACGAGCTCGTCCAGCGCGGCCACAACTACGCGGTCGTCGACGAGGTCGACTCGATCCTCATCGACGAGGCCCGTACCCCGCTGATCATCTCCGGCCCGGCCGACCAGGCGACCAAGTGGTACGCCGACTTCGCCAAGCTGGTGCAGCGCCTGAAGATCGACCGCGACTACGAGGTCGACGAGAAGAAGCGCACCGTCGGCATCCTGGAGGAGGGCGTCACCCGGGTCGAGGACTACCTGGGCATCGACAACCTCTACGAGTCGGTGAACACCCCGCTGGTCGGCTTCCTGAACAACGCCATCAAGGCCAAGGAGCTGTACAAGGCGGACAAGGACTACGTCGTCATGAACGGCGAAGTCATGATCGTCGACGAGCACACCGGCCGCATCCTGGCCGGCCGCCGCTACAACGAGGGCATGCACCAGGCGATCGAGGCCAAGGAGGGGGTGGAGGTCCAGAACGAGAACCAGACCCTGGCCACCATCACCCTGCAGAACTTCTTCCGCCTGTACGACAAGCTCGCGGGCATGACCGGTACCGGCACCACCGAGGCCGCCGAGTTCCACCAGATCTACAAGCTCGGCGTGGTGCCGATCCCGACCAACAAGTCGCCGCTGCGCATCGACCAGCCCGACCTGATCTACAAGTCGGAGCCGGCCAAGTTCGCCGCCGTGGTCGAGGACATCGCCGAGAAGCACGAGAAGGGCCAGCCGGTGCTGGTCGGCACCGTGTCGGTCGAGAAGTCCGAGTACCTGTCGCAGGAGCTGCGCAAGCGCGGCATCCCGCACGAGGTGCTGAACGCCAAGCACCACGAGCGCGAGGCGCAGATCGTCGCGCAGGCCGGCCGCAAGGGCGCCGTCACCGTCGCCACCAACATGGCCGGCCGCGGCACCGACATCATGCTGGGCGGCAACGCCGACCACCTGGCCGCCGCCGAGCTGGCGCAGCGCGGGATCACCCCGACCGACACCCCGGACGAGTACGAGGCCGCCTTCCCGGCCGCGCTGGAGAAGGCCAAGGCCTCGGTCAAGGCCGAGCAGGACGAGGTCAAGGAGGCCGGCGGCCTCTACGTCCTCGGCACCGAGCGGCACGAGTCCCGCCGGATCGACAACCAGCTGCGCGGCCGCTCCGGCCGTCAGGGCGACCCGGGCGAGTCCCGCTTCTACCTGTCGCTGGGCGACGACCTGATGCGCCTGTTCAAGGCCGGCATGGTCGAGCGCGTGCTCTCGATGGCCAACGTGCCCGAGGACGTGCCGATCGAGTCCAAGATGGTCACCCGGGCGATCGCCTCCGCGCAGACCCAGGTCGAGCAGCAGAACTTCGAGATCCGCAAGAACGTCCTCAAGTACGACGAGGTGCTCAACCGCCAGCGCGAGGTCATCTACGGCGAGCGCCGCCGCGTGCTGGAGGGCGAGGACCTGCAGGAGCAGGTCGGCCACTTCATGGACGACACCGTCGAGGCCTACGTCAAGGCGGCCACCGGCGAGGGCTTCGAGGACGACTGGGACCTGGACAAGCTCTGGACCGCGCTCAAGCAGCTCTACCCGGTCACCCTGGACCTGGAGGACCTGGAGGAGGAGGCCGGCGGTTCGGCCGGCCTGACCTCCGAGTTCCTGGTCAAGGTCGTCCAGGAGGACATCCAGGCGCAGTACGGCGCCCGCGAGGACCAGCTCGGTGCGGAGATCATGCGCGAGCTGGAGCGCCGGGTCGTGCTGTCGGTGCTGGACCGCCGCTGGCGCGAGCACCTCTACGAGATGGACTACCTCCAGGAGGGCATCGGCCTGCGGGCCATGGCGCAGCGCGACCCGCTGGTCGAGTACCAGCGCGAGGGCTTCGACATGTTCACCGCGATGATGGAGGGCATCAAGGAGGAGTCCGTCGGCTACCTGTTCAACCTGGAGGTCCAGGTCGAGCAGCAGGTCGAGGAGGTCCCGGTCGAGGACGCCCAGGTGGTGCTCGACAAGCTGGAGAAGGACGCCGCCCGCCCCGAGATCAAGGCCAAGGGCCTGGAGGCCCCGAAGCCGCAGCGGCTGCACTACACGGCCCCCTCGGAGGAGGTCGGCGGCGGTGTGGTCGAGGGCGACTTCGAGGACCTCGCGCCGGAGGACGAGGGCGACGGGATGACCCGCGCCGAGCGCCGCAAGGCCGCCAAGTCGGCCAAGGGCCGCCGCCGCAAGGGCTGAACCGGTCGCAGGGCCTGAACCGGCCGCAAGGGCTGGACTGGTCGCAAGGGCCGGACCGGCCGCCCGGCCGGTGGCCGTGGGACCGCAGGCAGGACGCCGAGCAGGGCGCCGCTCCCGTACGGGGGTGGCGCCCTGCGCCGTTCCCCGGGCCGCCGTTCCCCGGGCCGCCGTGCGGCCGGGCGCCGTCACCGGGCCTCCACGGCGGTGCACTGCCACTGCCCGGCCGGGCCGCGCTGCTCCAGCCGGAAGGCGACCATGTGGTGCCGCCGGCCGAGGTCGACCCGGACGCAGGCCTCGACCGCGTCGGGCGAGGGCGAGCGGTCGTGGACCGGGCCGAGCCGGGGCCGGTCGGCGGCCCCGCCGCGGCGCAGCGCGCCGATCCGCACCAGCGAGGCGAGCTGCCCGTAGCCGTCCAGGCTGGTGTGCCGCATCAGCTGACCGGAGGGCCGGGCGCCGGTGAGCACCTCGACCAGCTGGTGGGCGAACCGGGAGGCCAGCGCGCGGGGGTCGTGCCCGGGGTCGCCGGCGCAAGCGGCGCGGGGGTGCCGGGGACGGCGTCCGGCCGGGTCGCAGCCGCCGTCGACGGTGCGCGGGCGGCGGTGCGGACGGGCGGGGAGGCGGGCGGGGAGGCGGGCGGGGAGGTGGGCGGGGAGGTGGGCGGTCACGACGGCTCCTCGACGGGGTGGTGCGGGTACGGACGGGTCCAGGCTGGTGGTGCCCCAGGTGCGGCGGCAACGGCTTTCCGGGGCGCCCCGAGCCGGGCTCCGGTGTCACCTATCCGGGTGAACGGGCCAGTGCGGCGAAGGGCCGGTGAGGCGGCCCCGAGGCGCTCGGTTGACGTGACGGAGCGCGCCGTACGGCTCGAAAGGGGACGTTCCGGCCGGGCCGCACCGGGGGTCGGCGCGCCACCGCCGCGTTGCGCCGCCCCGGACCGGCGCGCACCATCGGAGCCTGACCGGGAACCGCGGGGAGTGGGACAGCCGCCCCCGACGACGACGGGCGGCCGGTATGACGACACGGGTAGCAGCAACGGTGCCGGCCCCGGTGGCCGCGGGCACCGCCCCGCCCACCGGGGGCGCACCCCGGCGGGGCCTGGTGCTGGGCGGCGGCGGGATGCTCGGCGCGGCCTGGACGGTCGGTGCGCTGTGCGCCGTCGAGGAGGCCACCGGGCAGCCGCCGGGCGACGCCGACCTCCTGCTCGGAACCTCGGCCGGCGCCATCCTCGCCGCGCTGCTGTCCGGCGGCGTGCGCCCCGAGCAGCTGCGCGACCACCAGCGGGGCCTGCCGATCACCGAAGGCCCGCTGGCCGGGGTGGTCTTCGACTACGACACCGCCGTCGGCGGCGCGCTGCCGCCCCGTCCCCGGGCCGGCATCGGCTCGCCCGGCCTGCTGCGCGACGCCGTCCGGCACCCGCGCGAGTACCCGCTGCTGACCATGGTCTCGGCGATGGCGCCGCACGGCCGGGGCTCGCTGGCGCCGGTCGGCGAACTGGTGCGCGGCCTGCTCGGCCCGGGCGGCTGGCCGGCCCCGGGCGCGGACTCGGAGGCGGTGGGCCCGGGCGCGGACTCGGAGGCGGTGGGCCCGGCGGCGAGTACGGTCCCGGGCGCGGCGCTGCGGGTGGCCGCCGTGGACTACCGCAGCGGCCACCGGGTGGTCTTCGGCGACCCGGACGCCCCGGCGGTCCCGGTCGCCGACGCGGTGATGGCCTCCTGCGCGATCCCCGGCTGGTTCGCGCCGGTGCGCCTGGACGGCTCGGCGTACGTGGACGGCGGCTGCTGGTCGGCCACCAACGCCGACCTGCTGCTCGGCCGCGGCCTGGACGAGGTGTACGTGCTGGCCCCGATGGCCCTGCGGCTGGACCCCAGGCCCGAGCGGCCCGGGCGCGCCGAGGGGGCCGGGCGCGAGGGTTCCGGGCCGCTCGACCGCGGGCGCGACACCCTGGCCGCGCTGCGCGAGTGGCGCGCCCGGGACCGCCCGCGCGGCGTGCTGGCCCAGCTGGTCAGCCGCTACCGCCGTGCCGTCACCCGGCAGCTGCTGCGCGAGGCCGCGCTGCTGCGGGCCGAGGGCGTCCGGGTGCGGCTGCTCGCGCCGACCCTGGCCGACCTCGCGGTGGCGGGCCCGAACATGATGGACCCGGCCCGCCGCGGCGCCGTCCTGGAGAGCGCCCTGCGCACCAGCCGGGAGGCGCTGCGGGCCGCCCGGTGATCGGTCGGGATCCCGGACCGGAGGTGATCACGGGAGCCCCGCGGCGCTTATTCTTGGGGCGCTGGGGAATCCGTTCCGCTGGACCGGGACCGCTGGACCGAACCGGAGAGTGCCACCGATGCGCGTGTACCTGCCCACCACCCTGTCCGGCCTGGCGGCGGCGCACGAGGGCGGTGCCCTGGACCAGTCCGCGGCGTACGCCGTGACGCCCGCGCTGCGCGAGTGGTACGTCAGCGACGACCTCGAGGAGCTGGAGTACGCGGCGCTGAACCGGGCCGCCCAGTCCTCCCTGCGGCTGCTGGCCGCCGACCCGGACGCCCCGCGCCGCCGGGTCGTGGTGGCGCTGGACGTGGCCGACGCGTCCGTACGGCCCTTCCCGGGCGACGAGTACCAGGACCAGGCCTCGCTCGGCCGGGTGGTGCTGGCCGGCCCGGTGCGGCTGGCCAAGGCGGCCGCGGTGCACGCCGACGTGGCCGACGACGAGGTGGTCACGGACGTCGCGGCAGCGGTGGCGGCGGTGGCCGCGGCCGACGCGGGCGACCAGGACGCCCAGTTCACCGTGGACGGCGCCGAGGACCACGACCTGCTCTGGTTCGCGACCCAGGAGATCCCCTCGCTGCTCGCCTGAGCGCGGCGCCTGAGCGCGGCGCCCGAGCGCGGCCCTGGGCGGGGCCCCCGCGTGAGCTCCGCCCTACCGGTCCGCCGACGCCCGGCGTTACCGTTGTCCCCCGTGCGCACTCACATCGTTTGGGACTGGAACGGCACTCTCTTCCACGACATGGAAGCGGTGCTCGGGGCGAGCAACGCCGCTTTCGAGACCATCGGCGTCGGGCCGATGAGCCTGCGGGAGTACCGCGAGCAGTACGAGATCCCGATCCCGCGGTTCTACCAGCGGCTGCTGGGCCGCGCGCCCTCCCAGGAGGAGTGGCTGAAGCTGGACGAGGCCTTCCACGACCGCTACCGCGAGCTGAGCGAGGCCTGCGGGCTGACCGAGGGCGCGCGCGAGCTGATGGACGGCTGGCGGGCGGCCGGGCACAGCCAGTCGCTGCTGTCGCTGTACGTGCACGAGAAGCTGGTGCCGCTGGTCGACACCTTCGGTCTGACCGGCCACTTCCTGCGGGTGGACGGCCGTAGCGGCCCGGCCGGCGGGCAGAAGGCGGAGCACCTGGTCCGCCACCTGGCCGCGCTCGGCGAGCAGGTGGACCCGGCCCGTACGGTGCTGATCGGCGACGCCGCGGACGACGCCCTGGCGGCGCTGAGCGTGGGCGCGCACGCGGTGCTGTACACCGGCGGCTCGCACACCCGGGAGAAGCTGGAGCCGGTCGGCGTCCCGGTGGTGGACAGCCTGGCCGAGGCGGTCGAGCTGGCGGGCCGGCTGGCCGGCTGAGCGAGCTTCCGGAGCGGGCCGAAGGGCGACCCGGCCGGCGGCCCGCAGTGGCGGGCGCCACGTCCGCCGTCCGCGTGTCTGAGCGGGCGGATCGGGCCGCCGCTGGTCAGGCTGGACCAGGGCCCGTCCCGTGGGTCGGGTAGGGCCCGTCACCCGATCAGCCAGCCGGACGGAGCCGCCATGCCCATCGACGCAGTCACCGAGGTGCCGATCCCGGTCAACGAGCCGGTGCGGGCGTACGCGCCGGGCAGCCCGGAGCGGGACCGGCTGGTCCGGCGGCTGGACGAGCTGGCGGCCGAGCAGGTCCCGCTGCCGATGACCATCGGCGGTGAGCAGCGCTTCGGCGGCGGGGAGCGGATCGAGGTCGTCCAGCCGCACCACCACGCGGCCAAGCTGGGCGTGCTCGGCAACGCCACCCGGGAGGACGCCCGCGCGGCGGTGGACGCGGCGCTGGCCGCCGGCCGGCAGTGGCGCTCGCTCTCCTTCGACGACCGCGCGGCGGTCTTCCTGCGCGCCGCCGACCTGCTGGCCGGGCCCTGGCGGGAGACGCTCAACGCGGCCACCATGCTCGGCCAGTCCAAGACCGCGCAGCAGGCCGAGATCGACTCGGCCTGCGAGCTGATCGACTTCTGGCGGTTCAACGTCGGGTTCGCCCGGCAGATCCTGGCGGATCAGCCGATCTCCTCGCCCGGCGTGTGGAACCGCACCGACCACCGTCCGCTGGAAGGTTTCGTCTACGCGATCACCCCGTTCAACTTCACCGCGATCGCCGGCAACCTGCCCACCGCCCCCGCGCTGATGGGCAACACCGTGGTCTGGAAGCCCGCGCCGACCCAGACCCTGGCCGCCCACCACCTGATGCGGCTGCTGGAGGCGGCCGGTCTGCCGCCCGGGGTGATCAACCTGGTGACCGGCGACGGCCTGCAGGTCTCCGCGGTCGCGCTGGCCGACCCGGCCCTCGCCGGGCTGCACTTCACCGGCTCCACCGCCACCTTCCAGTCGCTGTGGCAGAGCATCGGCGCCAACATCGGCGGCTACCGCACGTACCCGAGGATCGTCGGTGAGACCGGCGGCAAGGACTTCCTGCTGGCGCACCGCTCCGCCGATCCGGAGATCCTGCGGACCGCGCTGATCCGCGGCGCCTTCGAGTACCAGGGCCAGAAGTGCTCCGCGCTCTCCCGCGCCTACCTGCCGCGCAGCCTCTGGCAGCGGATCAAGGACGACTTCCTGGCCGAGGTGGACGCGCTCGCGGTGGGCGACGTGACCGACCTGTCCAACTTCATGGGCGCCCTGATCGACCGGCGCGCCTTCGAGAAGAACCGGGACGCCATCGAGCGGGCCAAGGCGGACCCGACGATCGAGCTGGCGGCCGGCGGCCAGTACGACGACGCGATCGGCTGGTTCGTCCGGCCCACCGTCCTGGTCTCCTCCGACCACCGGGGCGAGATCTTCCGGACCGAGTACTTCGGCCCGATCCTCGCCGTCCACGTCTACGAGGACTCCCGCTGGGACGACGTGCTGCGCCGGGTCGACGGCGGCGCCCCGTACGGGCTGACCGGCGCGGTGATCGCGCAGGATCGTTACGCCATCGCCCAGGCCGTGGAGGAGCTGCGCTTCACCGCCGGGAACTTCTACATCAACGACAAACCGACCGGTGCCGTGGTCGGCCAGCAGCCCTTCGGCGGGGGCCGGGCCTCGGGCACCAACGACAAGGCCGGCGCCGCCCAGAACCTCCTGCGCTGGACCTCGGCGCGCTCGATCAAGGAGACCTTCGTGCCGCCGATCCACCACCGATACCCGCACATGGGCTGAGAGTGAACATCAGCCTCCGGTTTGGACATGCTGTCCAGGACGGACCCGACATCCTGCAGCTTTGCGCCTCCCCGTCCCTGTGCACCTTCGATTGATCCGGTTAGGCTGGCTGGCGTCGTCGGGTGGCTTGCAGGACGAACGTGTCGTCCTACCCACTGGGAGGACGTTTCATGCGCGCCATGAGCCCCTTTCAGTCGGATAGTGCGGCAGGATTGCGGCTGACCCGGCGGTGTACATCCACACACCACCGAGTCACGCAACGGCGCGCGACAGGAGCCAAGAAGTCATGCAGACCAAGCTGGACGCAGCCAAGGCCGAACTGCTCAAGAAGGCAGCCGCAGCCGCTGAGAACAGCCAGGTGGGGGGAGCGGCGCCCGGGGAAGGTCTGAGCAACGGCGCTCTGACCGCGTACCTGCACCACTACTACCTCCACACCGCTCCCGAGGACCTGGTCGACCGCGACCCGGTCGACGTCTACGGGGCGGCGGCCTCCCACTACCGGCTGGGCCTCAAGCGCCCGCAGGGCACCGCCGAGGTGCGGGTCCACACCCCCTCGGTGGAGGAGAACGGCTGGTCCTGCGGCCACACGGTCGTCGAGGTCGTCACCGACGACATGTCCTTCCTGGTCGACTCCGTCACCAACGAGCTGTCCCGCCAGGACCGCGGCATCCACATCGTGATCCACCCCCAGCTGGTCGTCCGCCGTGACATCACCGGCAAGCTGCTGGAGATCCTGGACGTCGACGCCTGCTCCCGCAGCCAGGCCGCCGGCACCGAGTGGCCGGCCGACGCGACCGTCGAGTCGTGGATGCACATCGAGATCGACCGCGAGACCGACCGCGACGACCTGCGCGCCATCGAGTCCGACCTGCGCCGCGTGCTCGGCGACGTCCGCGAGGTCGTCGAGGACTGGGGCAAGATGCGCGAGAGCGCCCTGCGCCTGGCCGACGAGCTGGCCGAGCAGCCCCCGGCCGGCCTGCCCGAGCAGGAGGTCGGCGAGGCCTGGGAGCTGATGCGCTGGCTCGCCGACGACCACTTCACCTTCCTCGGCTACCGCGAGTACGACCTGGTCGAGCACGAGGGCGAAGAGGTCCTCAAGGCCGTCGCCGGGACGGGCTTGGGCATCCTGCGCTCCGACCCGCACAGCCACGACGACCGCCACCACGCCGTCAGCGAGGCCTTCGGCCGGCTCTCCGCCCCGGTGCGCGCCAAGGCCCACGAGAAGAAGCTGCTCGTCCTCACCAAGGCCAACAGCCGTGCCACCGTGCACCGCCCGGCCTACCTGGACTACGTCGGCGTGAAGAAGTTCAACGCCGCCGGCGAGCCGATCGGCGAGCGCCGCTTCCTCGGCCTGTTCTCCTCCGCCGCCTACACCGAGTCGGTCACCCGCATCCCGGTCGTGCGCCGCAAGGTCCAGGCGGTGCTGGACGAGTCCGGCTTCTCCGGCGAGAGCCACGACGGCCGCGACCTGCTGCAGATCATGGAGACCTTCCCGCGGGACGAGATCTTCCAGACCCCGGCCTCCGAGCTGCTCTCCATCGCCACCAGCGTGCTCTACCTGCAGGAGCGCCGTAAGCTGCGCCTCTTCCTGCGCCAGGACGAGTACGGGCGCTACTTCTCCGCGTTCATCTACCTGCCGCGCGACCGCTACACCACGCGGATCCGGCTGCTGCTCACCGACATCCTCAAGGAAGAGCTGAACGGCGCCACCATCGACTACACGGTGTACGCCACCGAGTCGGTGCTGACCCGTCTGCACTTCGTGGTCCGGGTCGCCCCGGGCACCGAGCTGCCCCGGCTCAGCGATTCCGACATCGAGCGGATCGAGAACCGGCTGGCCGAGGCCGCCCGGTTCTGGATGGACGGCTTCCACGACCAGCTGCACGTCGAACTGGGCGAGGAGCGGGCCGCCGAACTCGGCCACAAGTACGCCAACGCCTTCCCCGACGGCTACCGCGCCGACTTCCCGCCGCGCACCGCCGTCGCCGACATCAAGCAGATCGAGTCGCTGCACGGCGAGGGCGACTTCCGCCTGAACCTGTACCAGCCGGTCGGCGCCGGCGACGACGAGCGCCGCTTCAAGATCTACCGGGTCGGCGGCCCGATCTCGCTCACCGAGGTCCTGCCGGTGCTCCAGCGCCTGGGCGTCGAGGTGCTCGACGAGCACCCGTACGCGCTGCGCCGCTCCGACGCCACCACCGCGTGGGTCTACGACTTCGGCCTGAAGCTGCGCGAGGCCACCGAGCTCAACGACGAGGCCCGCGAGCGCTTCCAGGAGACCTTCGCCGCCACCTGGACCGGCAAGGCCGAGAACGACGGCTTCAACGAGCTGGTGCTGACCGCCGGGCTGACCTGGCGCCAGGCGATGATGCTCCGCGCGTACGCCAAGTACCTGCGCCAGGCGGGCTCCACGTTCTCCCAGGACTACATGGAGGACGCGCTCCGCAACAACACCCACACCACCCGGCTGCTGGTCAACCTGTTCGAGGCCCGGCTGAGCCCCAGCCACCGCTCGGGCGCCCTGGAGCTGACCGAGGGCATCCTGGAGGAGCTGTCCGGCGCGCTCGACGAGGTCGTCTCGCTGGACGAGGACCGCATCCTGCGCTCCTTCCTGAACCTCATCAAGGCCACCCTGCGGACCAACTTCTTCCAGCACGCCGGTGACGGCGAGTGGCACTCCTACGTGTCGATGAAGTTCGACCCGAAGGCCGTCCCGGACCTGCCGGCCCCGCGCCCGGCGTTCGAGATCTGGGTCTACTCGCCGCAGGTCGAGGGCGTGCACCTGCGCTTCGGCAAGGTCGCCCGCGGCGGTCTGCGCTGGTCCGACCGGCGCGAGGACTTCCGCACCGAGATCCTCGGCCTGGTCAAGGCCCAGATGGTCAAGAACACCGTGATCGTGCCGGTCGGCGCCAAGGGCGGCTTCGTCGCCAAGCAGCTGCCGGACCCGTCGGTGGACCGCGACGCCTGGCTGGCCGAGGGCGTCTCCTCGTACAAGACCTTCATCTCGGCGCTGCTGGACATCACCGACAACCTGGTCGGCGGCGAGGTCGTGCACCCCGCCGACGTGGTCCGCCACGACGAGGACGACACCTACCTCGTCGTCGCCGCCGACAAGGGCACCGCGACCTTCTCCGACATCGCCAACGGCGTCGCGGAGTCGTACGGCTTCTGGCTGGGCGACGCGTTCGCCTCCGGCGGCTCGGCCGGCTACGACCACAAGGGCATGGGCATCACCGCCCGCGGCGCCTGGGAGTCGGTCAAGCGCAACTTCCGCGAGCTCGGCGTCGACACCCAGTCCGAGGACTTCACCGTCGTCGGCATCGGCGACATGTCCGGCGACGTCTTCGGCAACGGCATGCTGCTCAGCGAGCACATCCGCCTGGTCGCCGCCTTCGACCACCGCCACATCTTCCTCGACCCGAACCCGGAGGCGGCCGCCTCGTACGCCGAGCGCCGCCGCCTGTTCGACCTGCCGCGCAGCTCCTGGGACGACTACGACAAGTCGCTGATCTCCGCCGGCGGCGGGGTCTTCCCGCGCAGCGCCAAGTCGATCCAGCTGACCTCGCAGGTCCGGACCGCCCTCGGCATCACGGAGAGCCGGCTCACCCCGGCCGAGCTGATGAAGGCGATCCTGCAGGCGCCCGTCGACCTGTTCTGGAACGGCGGCATCGGCACCTACGTCAAGGCCTCCGCCGAGACCAACGCCGAGGTCGGCGACAAGTCCAACGACGCGATCCGCGTCAACGGCGAGCAGGTCCGGGCCCGGGTCATCGGCGAGGGCGGCAACCTCGGCTGCACCCAGCTCGGCCGCATCGAGTACGCGGCCACCGGCGGCCCGGAGGGCACCGGCGGCTGGATCAACACCGACGCGATCGACAACTCGGCCGGTGTGGACACCTCGGACCACGAGGTCAACATCAAGATCCTGCTCAACCAGGTCGTCGCCGAGGGCGACATGACGGTCAAGCAGCGCAACGTCCTGCTGGCCGAGATGACCGACGAGGTCGGCCACCTGGTGCTGCGCAACAACTACGCGCAGAACGTGGTGCTGGCCAACGCCGTCGCCCAGGCGCACAGCATGGTCAACGTCCACGCCCGGATGATCAACCGCTTCGAGGCGGCCGGCCGCCTCGACCGGGCGCTGGAGTTCCTGCCCACCGACCGCCAGATCCGCGAGCGCCAGCAGAACGGCCGCGGGCTCTCCCAGCCCGAGATGTCCGTGCTGCTCGCCTACACCAAGATCATCCTGGCCGACGAGCTGCTCGCCACCGACCTCCCCGACGACCCGTACTTCCGCGCCGCGCTGCACGACTACTTCCCCAGCGCGCTGCGGGCCCGGTTCGCCGACGCGATCGACGGCCACGCGCTGCGCCGCGAGATCATCACCACGCTGATCGTCAACGACACGATCAACCGCGGTGGCTGCACCTTCGCCTTCCGCCTGAAGGAGGAGACCGGCGCGACCTACGAGGAGATCGCCCGGACGCACACCGCCGCGCGGGCCGTCTTCGGCCTGGAGACGATCTGGGGCGAGATCGAGGGCCTGGACAACCAGGTCCCGGCCCGGGTGCAGACCAAGATGCGCCTGCACTCGCGCCGCCTGGTCGAGCGCGCCACCCGGTGGATGCTCAACAACCGCCGCCAGCCGCTCGACATCGCCGGCACCATCGAGTTCTTCCACGACCGGGTCAACCAGGTCTGGGGCTCGCTGCCCAAGCCGCTCCGCGGCGAGGACCTGACCTGGTACGAGTCGGTGTACAACGAGCTCGCCTCGGCCGGTGTGCCGGAAGAGCTGGCCACCCGGATCGCCGGCCTCTCCTCGGTCTTCCCGACCCTGGACATCACCGAGGTCGCGGACCGCTCCGGCAAGGACGTCGCCGAGGTCGCCGAGCTCTACTACGACCTGGGCGACCGGCTCCAGATCTCGCACCTGCTCGACCGCATCATCGAACTGCCCCGCACCGACCGCTGGTCGTCGATGGCCCGGGCCTCGATCCGCGAGGACCTCTTCGCGGCGCACGCGGCGCTGACCAACGACATCCTGGCCTGCGGCCCCGAGGGCGCCACCCCGGAGGAGCGCTACACCGCCTGGGCGGAGCTCAACGGCACCCTGCTGAACCGCGCCAAGAGCACCCTCGACGACATAAGGGGTTCGGACAACTACGAGCTGTCCAGCCTCTCGGTCGCGATGCGCGTCATCCGCACGCTGCTGCGCACCGGCTCGATGCGCTGACGGACAGCCGCACGGAAGGGCCCGCGTCCCCGCCGGACGCGGGCCCTTCCGCGTGCCCGGCTGTTCCCGGCTCCGGAAATGGATTGTGGGTCGTGAGCGGGCGTTCGCTACGGTGACCCTCGAACGATCAAGTGGGGGTTTAGGACATGGGGAAGAACCGAGCCTCGGTCCGCGCGGTGGGCGTGGGCATCTCGGTGGCACTGCTGGTCGCCGGGGCGGCGGCCTGCACGTCGGACGACAAGAAGGACACGGCGAAGGGCGACACCGCGGCGGCGGCCCAGACGGGCGCGCCCTCCGCGGCGCCCACGACGAAGGGGCCGGAGGCCTTCGCGGCGGCCGGCTACCGCGGCCTCAAGCCGGGCATGGCGAAGGACGCGGGCCTGGCCACCGGCGCGCTGGAGACCGCGCCGGTCTCGCTGCTCGACGGCTGCACCGACTTCGTCTACAAGGGCGGCCCGGCACCCGACCAGGCCCGGATGACGGCCGAGGCGGCCACCGAGGCCCGCTACAAGGACCTCAACGCCAAGGCGGACGCGGCCACCGGCAAGGCGCCCGCCCCGGCGGGCTCGGTGGGGCCGAACACCTCCGCGAAGGGCGCTGCGGACGCCGCCGCCGGCTCGGCCGCCGCGGCGGCGAACTCGGCCGCCAACGCCAAGCTGATCGCGGACGCCACACAGTCGCTGGTCGACCAGATGGTGGCCCGGGAGACCAAGGAGAAGGCGTACCTGGCCACCGGCCGGGTCTCCTTCGCCGCCGCCGGCCTGCGCGAGCTGGTCGCCCCGGCGGAGGCGAAGACCGCCGAGGGCATCGGTGCCGGCGCCACCCTGGAGGCCCTGCAGCAGGCCTACGGCGCCAAGGGCCTCCAGCTGGCGAAGAGCGGCAAGTACGTGTTCCCGGTGGACGGTCAGCAGGGCTGGCAGTACGAGTTCACCATGGACGGCGGCAAGGTCGCCGGGATGGCCGTGGTCAACCGCGACCTCAAGTGCGTCTGACCGGCTGACCGACCGGCTGACCGACCGGCCGACGGACCGGCCGGTGGAGGGCCCCGACGAACCACGCGGTCCGTCGGGGCCCTCCACCGTGATCCGCCGCCTCAGAAGCCGGGCGCCACGGTGAGGGGACCGCGCCCGCGCAGCCCCGCACGGGCGCGGGCGACACCGCGGGGAGTGGCGGCCGCACCGGTGCCGACCGCGACGGTTCTGGCGCCGAGGCCCGCACACGGGCGGCAGATGCCGGGGCGAGGCACCGGGTCGTGGCACTCGGCGCACTCGGGGGAGGAGGCCGGCCGGGGTGGCGGGGCCGACGGCACGGGCGGCATCTTGCGTTGGAGGCGGTCGCGGAGGATCGCCACGGGGGAGTGGAGGGGCGAGGGCAGGCCGGGGAGCAGGGCGTGGGCCAGCTCGGTTGCCGTGCTGCCGCGTTCCAGCCACTGGGCGACGAGGGGTGCCAGTCGCAGGGCCTCGGCCTCGCCGAGGCGCAGGCGGGGTTCGGGCCGGATCGCACGGAAGAGTATGGCCACCGCCCTGCGGGTCTGCTCGTCCGCTCGCGTCAACTGGGCGGGGAGGGTGGGTACTTCTCCCGGGTTCTTTACTACTTGGCTGTCAGGAGGACCGGTCTCGGGCTCACCGGGGTCCGAGGGCCGGTCACTCGGTGACTCCGGCCGCTGCGGAGTGTCGTACACGTGCACATCGGTACGGAGCGTGCCGTCGGGCAGCCGGACCGTCTCGACCCGGTAGTACCCGGCTTCCTTGAGCTCGTTGAGCGCCCGGCGAACGGCGCCCCGCCCCTGCGGGCTGGTGTCGGCCATGTGCCGCCCGTCCTCGCGCCAGCCGTCGGGACGGGAGAGGAGGTCAGCGAGGAGGCCTCGGGCGGTGTAGCTGAGGCGACGGTCCTGGAGAAGGCCGTTCGGAAGTACGGTGAAACAGCGCGCGTGAGCGCTACGATGAATGTGCATGGGGAGTTGCTGCTCCTGGTGCCAGACCCCGGGGTGCTCTAACACCGCCGGGGTCTTCTATGTTCTGTTGATGATGCGGAAAGTAGCACATCAACTACGCGGAGTGCCAAGCGTTCACTGGTTTCGCAGCCGGAGAGGCCGGGCGTACGGCGCGGTCTGCCTGCTGGTCAGATCCGGTGGCCGGTAGCCAGGGGGTGGGCACGTTCGAGGAGTTCGCGCCCGTGGGAGTTGCGGCGGTGGGGTCGAGTTGCGGCGAGCATCGCGCGGAAGCGGTCGTCGCCTGGCCGCTCAGCTGGCCATGGCCAGCTCCGCGCGTGCCCGCTGCAGTAGGTCCCGAACTGCCGGCTCCTTCGGCCAGCGCCGCAACTCCGTCGTGTAGTCCCGCACGTAGTCCCGCGCCCGCGTCGACTGCACCCGCGCGAGGATGTCGACCGCCCGGTGCCCCATCGCGACGCCTTCCTCGAGGCTGCCGCCCTGCAGGTGCACCGTCCCGAGCACCGTGAGGCGCAGCCCGACCGAGCGGGCGAACGAGCCCTCAGGCATCGCGTCGGCGTGCCGGTTCCACGTGAACGCCGCCTTCGGGTTGCCGAGGTCCCGCCACACCTCGACCGCATCCGATGCGAGGCGGGTGTGGCTCATGTAGCTGATCCACTCCGGATCGTCGCCGGGCCGTGTGCGGCCGAGGAGCGTCTCCGCCTCCGACAGGGCGCGCGACGCCGCCCGCGGGTCGCGCGACCGGCCGTGTGCCCGGGCCTCGACCATCTTCGCAAACGCCAGCACCCGCGGGCTCGACGACCCCTTCGCGCGCTCGTAGCCGCCCTGGACCATGTCGATGGCCTCGCTCGGGTAGCCGCGCAGCATGGCCTGCAGCGCCATCGTGGACATCACGTGGCTGCCGACCTCGGTGTCGCCGGCCGCGCGGGCGAGCGCGAGGGCCTGGATGAAGTGCCGCTGCGCGGCGTCGTGCTGGCCCATGTCCAGCTCGGTCCAGCCGACGACCCGGGCGAGCTCGGCCGTCACGCGGTACAGCTCGGCGCCGATCTTCTCCGGGTAGGTGCCGACCAGCAGCGGGCTCGCGCGGTGCCGGAGGCAGTCCGCGACGCTGCTGGAGCGCCAGCTGCCGCCGCCGTACTTCGAGTCCCAGGAGCGAGCCTCGCTCGCGGCCTGCCAGAGCTCCTCCACGTCCGCGCGGCCGACCTGGAGGCTGCCACGGTGCCCAGGGAGCGGCGCGGAGGGTCGGACCAGCCAGCGGGTGACCGGGGTGGTGTAGGCAGCGACGGCGAACGCGCCGCCGATGAAGTCGCGTCGGTGCACGGTGCTCCAGAAGTTCGCGGCGTTGCGCACGGCGTCGCCGGGGTCTCTGGGGAAATCCAACCCCATCGCGGCCGGGTCAGCGGGGAGGCCGACCATGCCCATCTCCGTAAGGGTGACAGGCCGTCCGAGGCGTTCTCCCAGCGCAACGGCGATGAGCTCGGGCGCAGGGGCGTCGGGGATCATGCCCTTGTCCACCCAGTTGCCGACACTCGTATGGGTGTACGCGCGCGACTGACCGCGTCGCGCGGAGAGCTCGTTCACCCGCTGCGCGAGGCCCTTGCGGCTGCGGCCGCTCGCGGCAAGGAGCGCGCCGAGGCGGTGGTTCGGTTCGCGGGTCCTGCGTGGTGCCGGCGCCATGAAGGGTCTCCTGCCTGCCGGTGGCCGGGCTTCGAGGGTAGGCCCGCAGGAACCAACACCGTTACCGCTCCCGTGATTTGTGGGCCCCCTCTGTGTGCCTGCCGGACGCCACCCTCCCGGGAGTGTTCTGGAAGCCGGTCGGACCGCTCCTCGCGACAGGGCAGGGGTGGCCGTCCCCCGGAATGGAGGCGCGCATGCGCCAGCTGCTCGTCACCGGCGGCGCCGGTTTCATCGGATCCCACTTCGCCAAGCGGATGCTTGCCGCCGACGATGTCGAGCGGATCACCGTCCTCGACGCCCTCACGTACGCGGGCAACCTGGACAACCTGGGTTCGGCGCTCGACTCGCCGAAGCTCACGTTCGTCCACGGCAACATCCTCGACACCACGCTCGTCACCGACCTGATCGCCCGGCACACCGCGGTCGTGCACTTCGCCGCCGAGTCCCACGTCGACCACAGTTTCGCCGACGCCGGGGCGTTCGCGGCGACGAACGTGCTGGGCACCCAGCGGATCCTGGAGGCCGCGGCCAAGGCCGAGGTGTCCAAGTTCGTCCACGTGTCCACCGACGAGGTCTACGGACCGCTCCTGGACGGTGCCGCGACTGAGGACGCGCCGCTGCGCCCGACGGTCCCCTACGCCGCGAGCAAGGCCGCGTCGGACCTGGTCGCCCTGTCGTACGCGGTCACGTTCGGGCTGCCGGTGTGCGTCACCCGCTCCTCGAACAACTACGGGCCCGGCCAGCACCCGGAGAAGGTCGTCCCCCGGTTCATCTCCGCCCTGATGCGGGGCGACAAGGTCACCGTTCACGGACAGGGTCAGCACGTGCGGAACTGGCTGCACGTCGAGGACAACTGCGCCGGCGTCGAGCTCGTGCTGCGCGACGGCATGCCCGGCGAGGCCTACAACCTCGGCCTCGGGGCGGATCTGACGAACCGGGAGCTGACGGCGCTGCTGCTGCGCGCCTGCGGCGCGGACTGGAGCCGCGTGGTGTACGTCCCGGATCGGACCGCGAACGACCTGCGGTACGCGATGGACTGCGCCAAGGCCGAGCAGCTCGGCTACCGGCCGTGCCGCTCTCTCGATGACGGTCTCGCCGAGACCGTCGCCTGGTACCAGCACCACCCGGACCGCTGGGCCCCGCAGGCCCGCAACCCGCAGCTCCCGGTACCCGCCGTCCACACCACGGCCCCGAGCCCGGAGCGTGACCGTGCCCGGTGACCAGTTGCCACAGAACGCGCTGCTCGTGCTCGGCGCATCGGAGGAGCACATCCCTCTGTACCAGGAGGCGGGACGGCGAGGAATCCCGACCATCGCTGTCGACATGCGGTCGGACGCCCCCGCGTTCCCCTTCGCCGATGCGGCCATGAAGGTCTCCACCCGGGACGCGGGTGCCATCGCCGAAGCCCTGGGCGACACGCGGCCCGCCGGGATCGTGGTCGGTGCGAGCGACGCCGCGCTGCTCACCTGGCGGGTCCTGGGCCTGCGCTACGGCATGACCTACGTGTACCCGGAGGCGGCCTTGGCGGGTCTCGACAAGGCCGCCTTCCATAGGATCGCCGCGTCCTGCGGCGTCGCCGGGTACGGGTGGGCCGCGTCGGACGACCCGGCCGAGATCGCCGGGAAGGCGGCAGAGCTGCGGTTCCCGCTCATGGTCAAGCCGGTGGACGGATCGGGCAGCAAGGGCATCACGCGCCTCACCCACCCGGACGGCCTCCCCGCCGCCATCGCCCACGCACGCACCTACTCCACCTCCCGGACCGTGATCGCCGAGGAGTACGTCCACGGCCGCCAGCTGACCATTGACCTCTTCCTCCGCGACGGCACGCCGGCCATGACCTGCATCAAGGACCAACACCTCGTGGCCGGCAGAAGCGTCGTCCGGCGCATCAGAACGGCGCAGCTCTCCCCGCAGGAGCACTGCCACCTTGAGGACATCGCCGTCCGGCTGTGCGCCGCGCTGGGCATCGTCAACGGGCCCGCGAACTTCGACCTCGTCCTTGGCGAGGACGGCCAGGGCCGCATCGTCGAAGCCAACCCGCGCCTGAGCGGGGACAGCATCCCGCGCCTGCACGAGGCCGCCTACGGCGTCAATGTCGTGGGCGCGCTCATCGCACTCGCGCTCGGTGAGCCGTTCGACGCCTATCTGAGGCCGACGCGCAACGCGCACGCGGGGGTGGAACTGCTCGGCTCCCCCCTCGACGTGGAAGGCGAACTCGCCACTTGGGAGGGGGTCGCCGAAGCCCGCAACGTCCCCGGTGTCACCGGTATCGAGCTGTACGCCCAGCCCGGAGACCCTGTGCACCCGCATGACCAGTCCGGCCACAAGATCGGCATGATCACCGCCGCCGGACCGTCGCCCGCAGATGTGTCCGCGGCCCTGGACAAGGCCGTCTCACTGCTCCGACCGATCATCCGACCGACCCGGGAGGTATCGTGATCACCCCGTCACGGCCCGACGCCGCACGCAACGCCAGCCCGTACCTGTACGGGACGGAACTGGAGGCCGTGGGGCGCGTCCTGGCTGACGGCCAGTACGGGCACACCGCCGTCACCGAGCAGTTCGAGCAGGACGTCGCCCGGTTCCTCGGTGTCCCGGACGCTGTGGCCACCGCCTCCGGCACGGCCGCCCTGCACTGTGCCCTGCTGGCCGCCGGGGTCGGCGCGGGGGACGAGGTGATCGTGCCGTCCATGACGTTCTGCGCCACTGTCCAGGCCATCCGCGCCGTGGACGCGGTCCCCCGCTTCGTTGAAGTCAACCCCGACACCCTGTGCGCGGAGGCCGCCACGGTCATGGCCGCCGTGACCGACCGCACTCATGCGGTGCTGCCGGTGCTGTACGGCGGCCGGGCCGTGGATCTGGGCGCGGCCTACGACACCCTCCACGAGCGCGGCATCGCCGTGATCGAGGACGCGGCGCACGCCTTCGGCTCGCACCTGAACCACCGGCGCGTCGGTGCGACCGGAGCCCTGACGTGCTTCTCGTTCGGGCCCATCAAGAACCTCACCTGTGGTCAGGGCGGCATGGTCATCCCGCGCAACCCCGGTGAGGCCGACTTCCTACGCGGCGTGCGGATGCTCGGTGTAGTGCAGTCCCAGGCCGAACGCCAGGCCATCACCAGCTACAGCGTGGAGGGTTTCGGGCTGCGCTACCAGATGTCTTCCATCAACGCCGCCATCGGCCTCGCGCAGCTGCGCCGCTTCGCCGAGACGGAGAAGACCCGGCGGGAGCTGTGGGTCGCCTACCGCGACGCGCTGTGCGGCATCCCGGCGGTGGAGCTGGTGGACGTGGACGTGACCCGCACGGTGCCGCACCTGTGCGTGGTCCGGGTGCCGCACCGCGAGGACGTGTTCCGGCTGATGAGGACCCGGGGCATCGCGGTGGGCGTCCACTACCCGCCCAACCACCTCCAGGCAGCCTTCAAACCCTGGCACCGGCCGCTGCCGGTCACCGAGAAGGTCAGCGAGGAGATCCTGAGCCTGCCGTTCCACCAGCACCTCACCGAAACCGACATCGACCGCGTGGTGAACTCCCTCGAACAGGCCCTCACATCGGCAGGAGGACCGTGATGCGCAAGACCCTGACCGCATGCCTTGGCAACAGCCCTGCACATCGGACGCCGACGCCCCAGGCCTGCTGATCAGGCGGAGGCGGCGGACAGCAGCACGTCGACCAGTCGCTCGGCGGCGTCGGGGCGGCCCATCTGCCGGGCCTGGTCGGCGATCTGGCCCCGCAGTCCGGGGTCGGCGAGGAGCGGCTCGATCGCGTCTTGCAGCATGGTGGTGTCGACCTCTCCGGTCAGCGCCACCGCTGCGCGTCGCCGCTGCAGGTGCATCGCGTTCTGGGCCTGCTCGTTGCCGGCCGACGTCGCGAGCGGCACGAGTACGGCGGCCTTGCCCAGGGCGGTGAGCTCGGCGATCGTTCCGGCGCCGCTGCGGGACAGGACGACGTCGGCCAGCGCCAGCACGTCGGGGAGCTCGGGGCCGACGTAGCCGGTCAGGTGGTAGCGGGCGGCCAGGTCCGGAGACAGGGTGTGCACCGTCGCGCTGAGGGCGTCGAGGTTCGCGGGCCCGCACTGATGGATCACGTTCGCCCGCGAGAGGAGCCACGGAAGGGTGTCCCGTACGAGTTCGTTGATCTGCTGCGAGCCCTGGGCGCCGCCGGTGACGTACACGGTCGGCAGCCCGGAGGCGAAGGCGTGCAGGCCGAGCGCGTCGACCGCCTTCCGGGCGTGGCCGGCCAGCACCTCGGGCCGGACCGGGTTGCCCGTCACCACCGTGGTGCCGCGCACCGACTCCGGCAGGAGTTCGAGGGTGGCTTCCGAGGAGACCGCGAACCTGGTGGCCGCGCGCGCGAGCGACCGATTCGCCAGCCCGAGCCGCACAGTCTGCTCGTGAACGACCAGCGGCCTGCGGCACACCTTCGCCGCCAGACCGACCGGCACCGCCACGTACCCGCCGGTGGCGAGGACGACGTCCGGCCGGAAGTCGGCGACGATCGCGCGGGCCTGGGCCACGCCGAGCGGAACGCGGCTCATGTCGCGCACGTTCGCGGGCGACACGAGTTTGAGGGGGTTGGAGGAGCGCCGAACCTTGCCCGTCGCGACCGCGCGGAAGGGGATGCCCTCGCCGGCGGCGACGCGGTTCTCCAAGCCACCGTCGACGCCGACCCACAGCACCTCCAGCGAGCGGCCCGTCGCGGCGAGCCGAGCCTGGAGGGTCCGGACCGCGGTCAGGGCGGGGTACGTGTGACCGCCGGTGCCGCCTCCGGTCACGATCAGCCGGAACGGCTCGCTGCTGTGCTGCGTCACGGGGCGCTTCCTCTGTTCGCGGACGTCGTCCGGTCCACGCTAGCGCCTGTCTGGAGAGCCCAGTTGGACCGTCACACCCGAGGGGGAGACGTCCCGGTGCGCTTGCGCGGTTGCCGGTCCGGGCCGCCCTGGACGTGGTACTTCACCGAGCACAGGCTGCACGGTGAGACCGGGCACGCCCTCTACCTGCTCGCGGCGGGCTCAGGAAGCCGCCTTGAAGGCCGTCGCCGACGGTAGGGCTTTGCTGGTCGCCCTGTTTCCGGCGGATCTCGCAGCGTCTGAATTCGGCGGTTCTTGTTCCTCGTCGGTTGAATCGTTCCGTCATCTCGTGTGCTGGCCTTCGAGATCATCTCGAAGGCCAGCACCATGTTTCAGCGCTCGATTCTTCGTGGTGATGCAGAAACTGGATCAATCCCGACAGCGTCCAACATCGCCGCCGTTCTCCCTTTGTTCTGCGTAGGAAGTCGGTCTGGCCGACTTCCTACGCAGAAGAGCTCGGGCAGTACCGTCGCCGAAGCGGCGACGGGCGGGTGGGGTTCTCATCCGTTCCGAGGCGGCCCAGCGGTGTGTTCCGCCTCGCACCGCACCGCACCGCCCCGCCCCGCCGCGATCGCTATCGCGGCGGGGCGGTGAGATGAACGGGGCGATCAAGGGGAAGGCTCGGGGTCAGCGGGCGGCGGCGCGTTGGAGGGCGCTGGCGAGGAGGGCGAGGTCGGTGGGGCCGTTGCCGAGTTCGCGGACGGGGCGGCGGGCGGGTGGGGCGCCGAGCTGGAGCGGGTCTATCGCGACCACGGTCGGGCGGAGGGTGGCGGTGCGCGGGATGCGGCCGCTGATCCGGGCGGTCTGGAAGGCGGTGACGCCGCCGTCCGGCAGCCGCAGGTAGCCGCGGCCGGGGGTGTCCTCGGGGAGGGCGGCCGCGTCGCCGAGGTGGATCAGCAGGTCGGAGTCGGCCGGGTCGTCGGTGCGCAGGGCGATCCGCAGCAGGGCGGCCTCGTCGACCTCGGTGCCGGCGCTCTCCTCCGGGCGGCCGGTGGCGACCGCGAGGTGGATGCCGAGCGGGCCGCCGCGGCGGGCGATGTCGGCGAGCGCGCGGGCGAGCGGGCGGCCGGCCGGGGAGGTGGGGGAGAGCAGGGCGTCGTAGTCGTCCACGACGACGACCAGTCGGGCGGGGACGGGTGGGGCGGGCGCCGGCGCCGCGGGGGCGGCGGTGGGCCGGGGGCCCTCCGCGCTGCGCGGCTGGATGATCCGGGGCGTGGCGGCGGACCCGGCTCCGACGGTGGCCGGCACCGGCACCTGCGGGTGGTCGGACGCCTCCTGCCGGTCGGCCTGGCCGTCCAGCTCGTGCCGGCTGTCCAGGATCCGGGCGGCGTGCCAGGAGGCGAAGTCCAGTCCGTCGAACAGCCGTTCTCGCAGGGCGAGTTCGTCCTCCAGGCGCTCGGCCGCGAGCAGTGCGGCGCGCGGGTCGCCGGCGGCGTTCACCAGGCCGGTGACGTGCGGCAGTTCGGTGCAGCCGTCCAGGCCGTCCTCGGTGGCCCGGCCCTCGATGACGGTGACGGCCAGCCGCTCGGGGCGCTCGGAGACGGCGAGCGAGGCGATCAGGGTGCGCAGCAGTTCGGTCTTGCCGGAGCCGCGGGCGCCGCCGATCAGCAGGTGCGGGCCGCCGGGGTCGGGGGAGGGGAGGGCGAGTTCGGGGTCGGCCAGGTCGAGCGTGCACAGTTCGTCCCGGGTGGTGCCGAGCAGTGCGGTGGCCGCGCCGATGCCGCCCGCATGGGCGGCCCAGCGGGCGGACAGCTTGGCCGGGGTGACGGTGTCGAGCTGCAGCAGGTCGAGCAGGCGCAGGGCGTCCGGCAGCGGGCCGCGGGCGGCCGGGGCGGCCTCGCGCAGCGGGGCGAGGACGCGGGCCAGCCGCTCGGCCCAGGCGTCCGAGACGGCGTCCAGCGAGACCTCGTGCAGGGTCTCGCGGCCGCGCGCGACCGGGCGGTCCAGCGAGAGCTGGGTGCCGACCTCGCCGGTGATGAGGGCGGTGGCGCCGAGGCCCCGGGGGAGCAGCTCGGGCTGCTCGGCGAGGCAGATCGGGAAGATGCCGACCGCCGGGCCCTGGCGCAGCAGCAGGTCGAGCGCCTGCCGGGCGGTCTCGGTGGCCGGTCGGCCGTCCACCACGACCACGGTGGCGGGGTGGCCGCCGAGGCCGCTCGGGCCGCTGAGCCGGGCGGTGAGCTCGGTGAGCCGGGCGGTGGCCTGCTCGTCGTCCAGGCCGATCAGCAGCCGGCAGTCCTGGCCGTCGACCGGGCGCAGGTGGGGCAGCCACAGGGCCCAGGCCCAGGTGTCGCTGCGGTCCTCGGTGGCGCGGGCCGGGTCGGCGTCGACCACGACCAGGCTCAGGCCGGTCGGCGGGTGCAGGGCGGCGAGCTGGGCGACGACGGCGCGGGTGAGCGCGTCCAGGCGTTCGCGCGGGCCGCACAGTCCGAGGCTGCCGGCGGTCTGCAGGTCGAGGGTGACCGGGACGGCGGGCAGCATCGTGCCGGGCGTGGTGCCGGGGCCGCCGGGGCGGTCGGCGGTGCCCAGGCGCAGGGTGAGCGCGTCGGGGTGGCCGGGGCCGCGCTCCCAGAGCCGGGGGCCGGGCCCGACGGCGCTGAGCAGCAGGGTGGCGAGGTCGGGCCAGCGCTCGCGCTGGGCGGCGGCCTGGCGCAGCCGTACCGCGGCGTGGTGGCGGTCGGCGCTCTCCTGGCCGGGGGGTTCGGCGGCGCGGCCGGGCAGCAGGGAGAACAGGCCGCGGCCGCGCCCGGGGGCGGGCTCGGGGGCGGTGGGCGGCTCGGCCACCGGCGGTGCGGGCCGGGCCGGGCCGGGGGCGGCGAGCTGGAGGTGGCCGTGGCCGTCGGGCAGGGCGGCGCGGGCCGCTCCGGTGGTCTCGGCCGGGCCGGGGGCGGTCACCTGGAGGGTGGACTCGCCGATCCGGAGCAGGGCGCCGGGCTCCAGCGGGACGGCGGCCTCGGGCGGGCCGGGCGGGACGAGCCGGCCGTCCAGGGTGGTGCCGTTGGTGGAGCCGAGGTCGCGGACGGAGACCCGGCCGTCCTCGGCGAGGTGCAGGACGAGGTGGAGCCGGGAGACGTCCGGGTCGTCGAGCGGGACGTCGGCCTCGCCGGAACGGCCGATCCGGATCTCCCGGCCGTGCAGCCGGTGCACGCCGCCGGCGTCCGGGCCGCCGACCACGCGCAGTTCGGCGGCGGCCGGGGCGTCGTCGGGGTCGTCGGCGGTCGGGTCGGGCTCGTTGAGACTGAGGACGGCTCCGTCGAGCAGCGGGGGGTGGCCGAGCAGGGTGTGCTCGTCCACCCGGTGCGCCCCGGCGTACAGGTGCACATGGGTGGCGGCCCGCGGCCCGCGCACGCCCACGGCGCCCGCGAGGGCGCCCGCGATGGCGCCGAGCGCGGTGCCGACGGGCGCGGTGACCAGCACGTCCACGTAGGGGATGGCGGAGCCGGCGGCGGCCGGGCCGCTGCGCGGTCGGAGGACGGTCAGCCGGATCTGCATCTCGCCCGCGGGTCCCTTCTGCTGGTGTGAAGCCTGGTACCCCGGCGCCGTCGCGGACGCACCGGGCGGCCGCGGCGACCCCATTGGGCCACACGAGTGGCGAGTGTCCATCCTGCCATCCGGCACGGACGGTCCGCGCACGGTACCGGATTTGACGATCTTGCGATCATCGCCATGGTGGAGGCGACGGTGGGTCAGGTCAACCGCCTCCCCGCGGGTCCCCTGAGCAGGCCCGCCGACCGCTCCGGGGGCTCCCCTAGGGGATGTCCCCGACCCTGCTCGGATGCCCCGCCGGTCACCCCGAAAACCTGAACGGACACCGTTAGAGTGGCCGCAGACACGGGCCCGGCAGGCTCACCGCACCGGCGGAGGAGCGCCCCGCGCGGGCGGCACGGCGAGGAGTGCGACAGGTGCGGCCAGTCGGCAGCAAGTATCTGCTGGATGAGACCCTCGGACGGGGTGCGACCGGCACCGTCTGGCGCGGCGTGGTGCGCGAGGACGTCCAGGTGCCGGGCAGCGAGCCCGGCCAGCTGGTGGCGATCAAGGTGCTGCGCGAGGAGCTGGCCGCCGACCCCGACGTCGTGATGCGCTTCCTGCGCGAGCGCTCGCTGCTGCTGCGGCTGACCCACCCCAACATCGTCCGGGTCCGCGACCTGGTCGTCGAGGGCGAGCTGCTGGCCCTGGTGATGGACCTGGTGGAGGGCCCCGACCTGGCCCGCTACCTGCGCGCCAACGGCCCGTTCAGCCCGATCGCCGGCGCCCTGCTGATGGCCCAGGTCGCCGACGCGCTGGCGGCCAGCCACGCGGACGGGATCGTCCACCGCGACCTCAAGCCGGCCAACGTGCTGCTCGCCTCCACCATGGTGGACGGCGTCGAGCGGATGCACCCGCTGCTGACCGACTTCGGCATCGCCCGCCTCGCCGACTCCCCGGGCGTCACCCGCACCCACGAGTTCGTCGGCACCCCCGCCTACGTCGCGCCGGAGTCCGCCGAGGGCCGGCCGCAGACCTCCGCGGTGGACGTGTACGGCGCCGGGATCATGCTGTACGAGCTGGTCACCGGCCGTCAGCCGTTCCAGGGCGACGGCGCGCTCGCCGTCCTCCAGGCCCACCTGGCGCAGGAGCCGCAGCGGCCCAGCACCATGCCCGAGCCGCTCTGGACGGTGATCGAGCGCTGCCTGCGCAAGGACCCGGCCCAGCGGCCCAGCGCCACCTCGCTGGCCCGCGCCCTGCGGGTGGTCGCGGCCGGGGTCGGCGTGCACGCCTCCCCGGCGGCGGTGGACGAGGCGCTGGCGGTCGCGGCCCTGCTGCAGCCGGACCCGCAGCCCACCGCCGTCCCCGGCACCGTCCAGGCCGTCCCGGGCGCGCCGGCCGGCACCGAGGACCGCACCCGGCTGCTGCCCCCGGTCGTCCCCGGCGCCCCGGGCGCCCCGGAGTACGACCCGGCCGCGGCGACCCGGGTGATGGGCACCCAGCCGCCGCCCGCGCCCCCGTACGGCGCCGCGGACCGCACCCAGGTCATGCCGCCCACCGCCGTGCCGCCGCCCCCGCCCGCCGCGCCGCCCGGTCCGCCCGGGCCCAAGGAGGAGGCGCCGCACCCGTGGCAGACCCAGCTGCGCGCGGCCCGGGACCGCAACCAGCAGACCCAGGTCGGCTACTTCGGGCCGGAGGACTACGAGGACTACGGCGATCCGCAGGTCGCGCCGCCGCCCTACCAGGCCGGGCCCGCTGGCCAGGGCGGCCAGGGCGCACCGGGCGGCCGGCCCGGGTACCAGCCGCAGCCGCCGGCCGGCTACCGGCAGGCCCCGCCGCCGCCCGGCTATGCCCAGCGCCCGCCGGTGGCCCCGCCGCCGTACCAGGGCGGACCGGGCGGCCAGGGAGGCCAGGCCGGTTACGGCCCCCAGGGCGGCCAGGGCGGTCAGGGCGGCCGTCCGCAGCCGCCCGGCGGCTACCGGCAGGCCCCGGCCGGGTACGGCCGGCAGCAGGGCGGCTACCCGCCGCCCCCGCCCGCCCCGGCCCCGGCCCCGGCGCCGCGCCGGGCCGAGCCGCCCGCGCCGCAGTACCGGGAGGCCCCGCCGCGTCGCGAGGAGCCGCCGCGCGAGCAGTCCCGCCGTGAGCCCGCGCCGGCCCGCGAGCCGCGTCGGCGCAGCCGCAACCGGATGTACATCCCGGGCCTCGGCTGCCTCAAGGGCTGCCTGATGGTGCTGCTGGTGCTGGCCGTGGCCGCGCTGGCGGCGTGGAACTTCACGCCGCTGCCGCACTACTGGGACAACGTCGTGGGCTGGTTCGACTCGGCGCGCGACTGGGTGAACAGCGTCTTCGGCAAGTAGCGCCCCGGCGGCCCGGCCCGGCCCGGAGCCCGCGCCGACCCGTCCGAAGCGGGTCGGCGCGGGGCCGGTGCCGGGTCTGTACGGGGCCGGTGCCGGGTCCGCGGGGGCCGATCCGGGGCCCGGACGGCGAGATTGACGCTTTGTCGACAATCCACGAGATTTCTCGCCGTAGACTCCCGCTCCTGGCCCCTCAGGCGGCCCCCGCGGGGCCTCCGGGCGCGTAGGTTGGTCGCTGTTGTCCCGCCCCACCGAGCGCACCGGACCCCCGGAGCGCTCCCGCGCCGCCCACGGAGCAGCATTGGCACGCAAGATCGGCAGCCGGTACACCGTCCACCAGGTGATCGGCCGGGGTTCGGCCGGGACGGTCTGGCTCGGTGAGGGGCCCGACGGCCCGGTGGCGGTCAAGCTGCTGCGTGAGGACCTCGCCTCCGACCAGGTGCTCGTCGGCCGTTTCGTCCAGGAGCGCACCGCGCTGACCAGCCTCGACCACCCCCGGGTGGTCGGCGTGCGCGACATGGTCGTGGACGGCAGCGACCTCGCCCTGGTGATGGAGCTGGTCCAGGGCACCGACCTGCGCTCCCGGCTGGAGCGGGACGGCGCGCTGCCGCCGCAGACCGCCGCCTCGATCATCGCGGACGTCGCCGACGGCCTGGCCGCCGCCCACGCGGCCGGGATCGTGCACCGCGACGTCAAGCCGGAGAACGTCCTGCTCGACCTGGCCGCCGCCCCCGGCCCCGGCGGCGCCCCGCGCGCCAAGCTCACCGACTTCGGCGTGGCCCGCCTGGTCGACGCCCCGCGCCGGACCCGGGCCACCCGGATCATCGGCACCCCCGACTACCTCGCCCCCGAGATCATCGAGGGCCTGGAGCCGCGCGCCGCCGTCGACATCTACGCCCTCGCCACCGTCCTGTACGAGCTGCTGGCCGGCTTCACCCCCTTCGGCGGCGGCCACACCGGCGCGGTGCTGCGCCGGCACGTCACCGAGCAGGTGCCGCCGATCCCCGGCCTGCCGGACGGGCTGTGGCGGATCATCTCCGAGTGCCTGGCCAAGGCCCCCGCCTCCCGGCTGCGCGCCGCCGAGCTGGCCGCCCGGCTGCGCGAGCAGCTGCCCTCGCTGGCCGGCCTGCCGGTGCTCGTGGTGCCCACCCAGGGCCGCGCCCCGGCCGAGGAGCAGCTGACCCCCGGCGAGGCCGTCTACGCCGAGGTCGACGCCGGCCCCGGGCTGCACAAGCGCCGCCGCGGCCCGGCCGTCCCGCTGGTGCCCGGCACCGCCCCGGACTCCACCCGGGACACCCACACCAGCCTGCGCCGCCCGTCCGCCGACGAGCTGGCCGCGTACGCCGCCGAGTCCCGCGCCCAGCGCACCGCCCCGGGCCACCGCCGGGACCGCCAGGCCCTGCTGCGCCGCCGCCGGCTGCTGGCGGTCCTGCTGGCCACCGTCCTGCTGCTGGCGGGCGCCGCCGCGGCCTGGACGGCCTTCGCGGCCACCGCCCCGGACGCCGGCCACCCGGCCCGCCCGGCCGTGCACGGCACCGCGCCGCGGGCGCCGTAGGGCGTGCCCCGGGGTCCGTCCGGGCCTCCCGTCGCGGGCGGACGGCCGGGCCCAGGAGCGGGGGTGTCGTCATGACCACCCCCGGAACCATTACGCTGGGGGCGTGGCAGCCGTCGATCCTTCCGAAGAGCTCAAGAACCTCGATACGACCATGGGGTCGATCGAGGCCGTCCTCGACCTGGACAAGATCCGGGCCGACATCGCGGTCCTGGAGGAGGAGGCAGCCGCCCCCACCCTGTGGGACGACGTCGCGAACGCGCAGAAGGTGACCAGCCGGCTCTCCTTCCTCCAGGGCGAACTGCGCCGGGTCGAGGGCCTGCGCAGCCGCATCGACGACCTGGGCGTGCTGTTCGAGCTCGCCGAGGCCGAGGACGACGCGGACACCCGCACCGAGGCCGAGGCCGAACTGGTCTCGCTCCAGAAGGCCGTCGAGGAGCTGGAGGTCCGCACCCTCCTCTCCGGCGAGTACGACGCCCGCGAGGCGCTGATCAACATCCGTGCCGAGGCCGGTGGCGTGGACGCCGCCGACTTCGCCGAGCAGCTGATGCGCATGTACCTGCGCTGGGCCGAGCGGCACGGGTACCCCACCGAGGTGTACGACACCTCGTACGCCGAAGAGGCCGGCATCAAGTCCGCGACCTTCACCGTGAAGGCGCCGTACGCCTACGGCACCCTCTCGGTCGAGCAGGGCACCCACCGCCTGGTCCGCATCTCGCCGTTCGACAACCAGGGCCGCCGGCAGACCTCCTTCGCCGGTGTCGAGGTCCTGCCGGTCGTCGAGCAGTCCGACCACGTCGACATCGACGAGGGCGAGCTGCGGGTCGACGTGTACCGCGCCTCCGGCCCGGGCGGCCAGGGCGTCAACACGACCGACTCGGCGGTGCGCATCACGCACCTCCCGACCGGCATCGTGGTCTCCTGCCAGAACGAGCGCTCGCAGATCCAGAACAAGGCGTCCGCGATGAACGTCCTCCAGGCCAAGCTGCTGGAGCGGCGCCGCCAGGAGGAGAAGGCGATGATGGACGCGCTCAAGGACAGCGGCAGCTCCTGGGGCAACCAGATGCGCTCGTACGTCCTGCACCCGTACCAGATGGTGAAGGACGTCCGGACCGCGTTCGAGGCCGGCAACCCGCAGGCCGTGCTGGACGGCGACATCGACGGCTTCATCGAGGCCGGCATCCGGTGGCGCAAGCAGCGCGAGACCAGCGCCGAGTAACGGCGGACGACAGAGCGAGACGACAGGGCGAAGGGCCCCGACCGCTGCGGTCGGGGCCCTTCGTCGTCCGGTCGGCCGGGCGGCGCCGGTCGTGGATCAGGGGTTCAGGCCAGTGCCTGCCGGGCGATCAGCGCCACCGCGAGCAGTCCGGCCAGCAGGGCCAGCAGCATCGCGGGGGAGAGCGCGGCGAACGGCCCCTGCTGCTCCTGCAGCCGGGCCCGGTTGGCGCGGCACACCGGGCAACGCCCGTCGCTGACGCGGCCGTTGCAGTTGGCGCACACCAGATGGTCGCAGGTCATGCGATCTCCTCCTCGCTGCTACTGCCAACGCGCCGGACGGGGCTTTGGTTCCCGTTCTTGCCCTGTACGGGGGAGCGGCCGGACGCGGTCGCCACCTCCCACTCTGCCAGGTTCCGGCGGTTCCGGCTCCCGGGCTGTGAGATGCCTCGCAATATTCGGGGCATAAGCAGACATTCTCCCCCAGAGTGCGGGAGCTGTCACGGGCCGCCCCTGCGGGCCGGTCGCCGATTCGCGTATGGTCCCAGACCGGGAGCGGCCCTCTGCGCTCCTTTCGCCCGCCCCCGGGCCGGGCCTCCGGGGCGGACCGACCGAGGACTGGCGCCGCCTAGGATGGCCTCCGTGATGCAGCCGTGATCAGATTCGACAACGTCTCCAAGACCTATCCCAAGCAGAACCGTCCCGCCCTGGACAACGTCTCGCTGGAGATCGAGAAGGGTGAGTTCGTCTTCCTGGTCGGCTCGTCCGGCTCGGGGAAGTCCACCTTCCTGCGCCTGTGCCTGCGCGAGGAGCGCCCCAGCACGGGCGCGGTGCACGTCCTGGGCAAGGACCTCGGCAAGCTGTCCAACTGGAAGGTGCCGCACATGCGCCGCCAGCTGGGCACCGTCTTCCAGGACTTCCGCCTGCTCCCGAACAAGACGGTCGCGCAGAACGTCGCGTTCGCCCTCGAGGTGATCGGCAAGCCCAAGAGCGCCATCGCCAAGGTGGTGCCCGAGGTGCTGGAGCTGGTCGGCCTCGGCGGCAAGGAGGACCGCATGCCGGGCGAGCTCTCCGGTGGTGAGCAGCAGCGCGTGGCGATCGCCCGCGCCTTCGTGAACCGGCCGATGCTGCTGATCGCGGACGAGCCCACGGGCAACCTCGACCCGCAGAACTCGGTCGGCATCATGAAGCTGCTCGACCGCATCAACCGCACCGGCACCACGGTGCTGATGGCCACCCACGACCAGGCGATCGTCGACCAGATGCGCAAGCGCGTCATCGAGCTCGACAAGGGACTCCTCGTCCGCGACCAGGCCCGCGGCGTCTACGGGTACCAGCACTGACCGCCAGCGCTGAACCGTAGGGCCGCCGGCCCGAACCGTCCGACCGAGCAGTACCGACCCTGGAGTTGTTTCCCGCATGCGTGCCCAGTTCGTCCTGTCGGAGATCGGTGTGGGTCTCCGACGCAACCTGACGATGACCATCGCGGTCGTGGTCAGCGTCGCGCTCTCCCTCGCCCTCGCCGGTTCCTCGCTCCTGGTCCGCGACCAGGTGAACTCCATGAAGGGGTACTGGTACGACAAGGTCGAGGTGAGCATCTACTTCTGCACCAAGGCGGACGCCCGCAACTCGCCCCAGTGCGACAAGGGCTCGGCCACCGACCAGCAGGTCCAGGACATCAAGGACCAGCTGGACAAGATGACCTCGGTGGTCCAGACCTCGACGTACGAGAGCTCCGCCGACGCGTACAAGCACTGGAAGGAGATGAACCCGGACAACCCGCTCATCCCCGTCCTGGGCCCGGACGCGATGCCGCAGTCCTGGCGGGTCAAGCTCAACGACCCGACCAAGTACGACGTCATCCAGAGCGCCTTCGCCGGCAAGCCCGGCGTGAAGTCGGTCGAGGACCAGCGGAAGATCCTGCAGAACCTCTTCGGCCTGCTGAACGGTCTGCAGACGGCGGCGTTCGTGATCATGGTGCTGATGCTCTTCGTCGCCCTGCTGCTGATCGTCAACACCGTCCGGGTGTCGGCGTACAGCAGGCGGCGCGAGACCGGCATCATGCGCCTGGTCGGTGCCTCGAACTTCTACGTCCAGATGCCCTTCATCGCCGAGGCCGCGTTCTCCGCGCTGCTCGGTGCGGCGATGGCCTCCGGACTGCTGATCGGCGGGCACTTCTTCGTCCAGAACTGGCTGGCCGACCGGGTGCAGTTCATCCACTTCATCGGCCTCGGATCGGTGCTCGCGGTGATACCGCTGCTGATCGTGGTGGGTATGGGCATGGCCGGCATCGCGGCGTTCTTCACGCTGCGCAAGTACCTCAAGGTCTGATCCCCGGACGCCTCGGCGGCCCCGGACGGCACTGCGCCGTCCGGGGCCGCCGCCGTTCCGCGCTCCCTCGTTCCGGCCCGGCGCGCGCGGAGCGGTGTCTACACTCCGTTGGCATGCTGCAAACTCCGCGCAGGGCACGTCAGGTGGCCGCCCTCAGCCTGGTGTTCGGTGCCGTCCTGCTGGCTGGCGCGGCGACCGGTGCGTGGGGCGACCCGAGCGACCTGCCGCCGCGCCCCTCCGCCGACGCCGCCCGGGCCGTCGGCGGCGGGCTCCCGGGGGACCCGGCCGGCAGTGCCCTGTCCGAGCAGCAGGCCGAGCACCTGCTCGGGGCCAACGGCGACCGCTGGGGCGCCTACTACAGCGCGCAGGAGTACGCCGAGTTCAGCCAGGGCCTGGACGGCCGCTACCTGGGCGTCGGCCTCTCGGTCGGCCGCGGCGAGGACGGCGTCACCGAGGTCTCCCAGGTCGTGGCTGGCGGCCCGGCCGCCGCGGCCGGGATCGCCGCCGGCGACCGGCTGCTGCGGGTCGGCCAGGACCAGGCCGACCACCTGCCGGTCACCGAGGTGGTCGCGCGGCTGCGCGGCCAGGGCGACGAGCGCAGGGCCGGCTCCGAGGTCACCCTGGAGGTCCGGCGCGGCGAGGGGGACGTGCGCGAACTGCGGCTGCGGCGCGCGCTGCTGGACAGCCAGCAGGTCGCCGCGGAGCACCTGGACGGGGGCGTGCTGCGGATCGCCGTACGGGCCTTCACCAGCGGCGTGACCGACCGGGTGCGCGCCGCGCTGCGCGCCCCGCACGCCGGTGTGGTGCTCGATCTGCGCGGCAACTCCGGGGGACTGGTGGACGAGGCGGCCGGCACCGCCGGGATCTTCCTGGACGGCGGCCCGGTCGGCTCGTACCAGGAGCGCGGCGAGACCCGGGAGTTGACCGCCCCGCGCGGCGGCGACCAGCGCACCCCGCTGGTGGTGCTGGTGGACGGCGGCACGATGAGCGCCGCCGAACTGCTCGCCGGCGCCCTCCAGGACCGCAGCCGCGCCGTGGTGGTGGGCGCCCGGACCTTCGGCAAGGGCACCGTCCAGCGGCCCAGCCGGCTCGCCGACGGCGCGGTGCTGGAGATGACCGTCGGCCGCTACTTCACCCCGGCCGGCCGCTCCCCGGAGGGCACCGGCCTCGCCCCCGACGTCCCGGCCGCCGGCGGGGAGGACGCCGACGCGCTCGCCCTGCGGGTGCTGGCCGGGCTGGGCACCCGGGCCTGAGGCGGCCGGGCCCCGAAGCGCCCGGGCCTGAGGCGCCCGCCGCGCCCGGAGCGGCGGCCCGCCCTCAAAACCGCTGCCCGATCGCGCCCCGAAGTGCGAGAATGGCCGCGCTATGGCAAAGGAAACCGGACACAAGCTGATCGCGCAGAACAAGAAGGCGCGGCACGAGTACACGATCCTCGACACCTACGAGTGCGGTCTCGTGCTCACCGGCACCGAGGTCAAGTCACTGCGCGAGGGGCGGGCCAACCTGGTCGACGGGTACGCCTACATCCAGAACCACGAGGCGTGGATCGACAACGTCTTCATCCCCGAGTACACCCAGGGGACGTGGACCAACCACGCGGCCCGGCGCAAGCGCAAGCTGCTGCTGCACCGGCTGGAGATCCACAAGATCGAGAGCAAGGTCCGCGACGCGGGCCACACCCTGGTCCCGCTCTCGCTGTACTTCAAGGACGGCCGGGTCAAGCTGGAACTGGCGCTGGCCGTCGGCAAGAAGCTGTACGACAAGCGCCAGACGCTCCGCGAGAAGCAGGACACCCGCGAGACGGCGCGCGCGGTGGCGGCGGCCCGGCGACGCCAGGGTTAATCCGCTGGACCCTCGCCCGTCGCCTCGCGTACTATGGCGCAAGCAACACGGACGGTCATCGTCCGAGCTGTTTCTCAACAAAACATGGGGATGATCGGTTTCGACAGGGGATGTTGAAACAGGGGAAGCGAGCCGAGGAACGCGGCAATGATCTCGTAAACCACGTGTCGCAAAAAAATAATCGCCAACTCTAAGCGCGATTCCCAGCAGTTCGCTCTCGCTGCCTAATAAGCACCGATAGCGCTTGGGTGTCAGACCGGGGAGTTCCCGACCCGGACCCTGGCATAATCTAGGGAACTCAACCGTCCGCCCGGGCTGCGAGGGTGGATGGGAAATCAAACAGCAGCTGGGCCTGTTGGCGGCTTGTCCGCGTGACCGCCAGGGCCGAGAAAATCACAGCGGACTGCGCTCGGAGAAGCCCTGAATTAACTCCACTGGACCCGGGTTCGATTCCCGGCATCTCCACCACCCCATGTTGACAGAAGGCCGCCCACCGCTCCGCGGTGGGCGGCCTTCTGATTTTTGTACGTTCCGGAGCAGCGCGGCCGGGGGGTCGCGGCGTAGGATCATCCGTCCGCTCGTTTTCCGGAGCGGGATTCCGCCGCAACCACCGAGGCCATGCAGAGCAACACGGACACCACCCCCACCGCCGATCACGAGACCGTCCGCGCGCGCGAGATCGCCGGTGAGCAGCAGCACCTCGACACCGTCTACCACCGGTTGGAGGAGAAGCTCGCCGAGGCGGAGTACATCCTGGAGGACGCCGCCAAGCGGGTCCAGGTCGGTACTCCCGGCGCGCTCGCCGAGCGCGACGCCCAGGTCTACCGGGCCGGCGCGCACCTCCAGCGACTGAACAACGAGTTCGAGGACTTCCTCTTCGGCCGGATCGACCTCCAGCGGGCGGACGCCCCGGAGGAGCACGGCATCCCCTCGAACACCCCGCTCGACCCGGCCGACCCGGCCGTCGCCGAGACCCTCCACATCGGCCGCCTGGGCGTGCTGGACGCCGAGTACGGCCCGCTGGTGATCGACTGGCGAGCGCCCGCCGCCGCGCCGTTCTACCGCGCCACCCCGGTCGAGCCGGGCCGGGTCATCCGCCGCCGGGTGATCCGCTCCAAGGGCCGCAAGGTGGTCGGCGTCGAGGACGACCTGCTGCGCCCCGACCTCACCCCGACCCTGGACGGCGAGGAGCTGGCCGTGGTCGGCGACGGCGCGCTGATGGCCTCGCTGGGCCGCGCCCGCAGCCACTCGATGCGCGACATCGTCTCCTCGATCCAGAAGGAGCAGGACGAGGTCATCCGGGCGGCCGCCGCGGGAGCCACCCTGGTCACCGGCGGCCCGGGCACCGGCAAGACCGCCGTCGCCCTGCACCGCGCCGCGTACCTGCTCTACCAGGACCGCCGCCGCTACGCCGGGGGCATCCTGGTGGTCTCGCCGACCGCGCTGCTGGTCTCCTACACCGAGGGCGTGCTGCCCGCGCTCGGCGAGGAGGGCCAGGTCGCCATCCGGGCGATCGGCTCGCTGGTGGACGGCATCGAGGCCGACACCTACGACACCCCCGAGGCGGCCCGGGTCAAGGGCTCGGCCCGGATGGTGCAGCTGCTGCGCCGGGCCGCCCGGGCGGCGCTGGAGCTGCGCGCTCCGCAGGAGCTGAAGGTGGTCGCCCGCGGCGAGGTGCTGAAGCTGGACGCGGGCCGCCTGAAGGCCGTCCGCGGCAACGTGGTGGGCTCCGGCGGCACCCCGCTGAACCTGCTGCGCCCGCGCGCCCGCAGGCTGCTGCTGGACGCCCTGTGGCAGGAGGCGGTCAAGGACCTGCCGAAGCCCACCGACCACTACGCCCGGGAGCAGCGCCAGGAGGAGAAGGAGAGCTTCGACGAGTACGTCTCGGACGAGGCGCCGTTCCTGGACTTCCTGGACGCCTGGTGGCCGCCGCTGACCCCGCGCCGGGTGCTGGCCACGCTCAAGCAGCACCGCCACACCAACCGGATCGCCCGCCGGGTCGTCTCCCCGGACGAGGCGAGGCTGCTGGCGGCCTCCTGGCGCCACCTGTCCCCGGAGGGCCAGGGTGCGCTGTCCGCGCACGACGTGGCGCTGCTGGACGAGCTCCAGGTGCTGCTCGGCGAGCCGGCCCGGCCGAAGTTCCGCGAGGTGGACGCGGTGGACCTGCTGACCGGCCTGGAGGAGGTCACCACCTTCGCCGACCGCTCCACCTCCCGGCGCGACCGCCAGCCGGTGGAGCGCAAGGAGTACGCCCACGTGATCGTGGACGAGGCGCAGGACCTCACCCCGATGCAGTGGCGGATGATCGGCCGCCGGTCCCGGATGGCCACCTGGACGATCGTCGGCGACCCGGCGCAGTCCTCCTGGCCGTTCCCGCAGGAGGCGCAGTCCGCGCTGGACGAGGTGCTGGCCGGCAAGCCGCGCCGGCGCTTCACCCTGACGGTGAACTACCGCAACCCGGCCGAGATCGCCGAGGTCGCGGCGAAGGTGCTGGCGCTGGCCGCGCCGGGCACGCCCTCGCCGACCGCGGTGCGCCACGTCGGTGTGGAGCCGCGCTTCGCGGCCGTCACCGACCCCTCGCCGGAGGCCTTCGGCAAGGGCGCCAGGGCGGAGCTGGAGCGGCTGCTGGCCGAGGTGGACGGCACCGTGGCGATCGTGGTGCCGATGGACCGCCGGGCCGAGGCGGCCGGGTGGACCGGGGGCCTGGGCGAGCGGGTGGTGGTGCTGGGCAGCCTGGAGGCCAAGGGCCTGGAGTACGACGCGACCGTGGTGGCCGACCCGACCGGCATCGCCGGCGAGTCGGAGGCCGGTCTGCGGGTGCTGTACGTCGCGCTGACCCGGGCGACCCAGCGGCTGACCGTGCTGTCCGGCCCGGACGACCTGCCGGACGCGGCCGGCGTGCCCGCGCTGCTGCACGGCTGACGGACCCTCCGGTGCCGACGGGTGCCGGAGGGTACCCACGGGTACCGACGGAAGAAGGCCCCCCACCGAGTGGTGAGGGGCCTTCAGACGTTTACGACACCGACCCGCCATGCTCGCCTCGCGGCAAGTGGTCCCTCGAAGGGACGAAGGTTGGGCCCGGGGGCTTGGATCGAGCCGGTGTCCCGTCCAATGTAACGCATCGGCCCGGAGAGGCAAGGAGTGAGCCGCGGGCGTTCGGTGGAGGTGAAACGGATTGTCGGATCCACACACTCAATGAACGATATTTCTGGCTATCCCTTGGAAGGTGCGACGATCGAGGTCTAGCATGCGCAGGCGATGCCTTCAACAAAATGTTGAGCCTGCGGGACAGACGGAAGAAGGAAGCGTCGATGGCGACGGTGCCCAGTGTCTCCAACTCGATCACGGTACGGCTGGAGGTCCCGGCCCGGGGCAACGCCGTCAGCGCGATCACCACGGCCGTGGAGTCCTCCGGCGGATCGGTGACCGGTCTCGACGTCACCGCCTCCGGCCTGGAGGCGCTGCGGATCGACGTCACCGTGGCGGCCTCCTCGGTCGCGCACGGCGAGGAGATCGTCGAGAAGCTCCGGGCGATCGACGGCGTGGCGATCGGCAAGGTCTCGGACCGCACCTTCCTGATGCACCTCGGCGGCAAGATCGAGATGTCGTCCAAGCTGCCGATCCGCAACCGTGACGACCTGAGCATGATCTACACCCCGGGTGTCGCCCGGGTCTGCATGGCGATCGCCGAGAACCCCGAAGACGCCCGCCGCCTCACCATCAAGCGCAACAGCGTCGCCGTGGTCACCGACGGCTCGGCGGTGCTGGGCCTGGGCAACATCGGCCCGGAGGCCGCGCTGCCGGTCATGGAGGGCAAGGCGGCCCTGTTCAAGCGCTTCGCGGGCATCGACGCCTGGCCGATCTGCCTGGACACCCAGGACACCGACGAGATCGTCGCCATCGTCAAGGCGATCGCCCCGGGCTTCGCCGGGATCAACCTGGAGGACATCTCGGCGCCGCGCTGCTTCGAGATCGAGGCCCGGCTGCGCGAGGCCCTGGACATCCCGGTCTTCCACGACGACCAGCACGGCACCGCGATCGTGGTGCTGGCCGCCCTCACCAACGCGCTGAAGGTGGTCGGCAAGGAGATCTCCGACATCCGGGTGGTGATGTCGGGCGCCGGCGCCGCCGGCACCGCGATCCTCAAGCTGCTGATGGCGGCCGGGGTCGAGCACGCCACCGTGGCGGACGTGCAGGGCGTGGTCCACCGGGGCCGCGGGGACCTCAACGAGAACCTGCGCTGGATCGCCGAGCACACCAACCGCTCGGGCCGCACCGGCACCCTCAAGGAGGCCGTGGCGGGCGCGGACGTCTTCATCGGCGTGTCGGCCCCGAACGTCCTGGACGGCGACGACCTGGCCACCATGGCCGAGGACGCGATCATCTTCGCGCTGGCCAACCCGGACCCGGAGGTCGACCCGGCCGTCGCCCGGCAGACCGCCGCCGTGGTCGCCACCGGCCGCAGCGACTTCCCGAACCAGATCAACAACGTGCTGGTCTTCCCGGGGGTCTTCCGCGGCCTGCTGGACGCCCAGAGCCGTACGGTCAACACCGAGATGATGATCGCCGCCGCGCGGGCGCTGGCCACCACCGTCGCCGACGACGAGCTGAACGCGAACTACATCATCCCGAGCGTCTTCCACAAGGACGTCGCCAAGACCGTCGCCGCCGCCGTGCGCGAGGCGGCCCTGGCCGGCGCCCAGGAGGCCCCCGTGCCGTCCCGTCCGACCCCGGGCATCGTCGGCACCCTGGACACCTCCGCCTTCCCCACCGTCAAGCTCTGACGGACGCACGCGCGGGCGTGCCGTCGGTCGCTCAAATGTGCGAATAGGGGTCATACCCGCCCAGCCCGCCCCGAACCCTTGCGACACAAGGGCGAGGGGCGTGTTTGGGCTTGTCAGTCCTAGGGCGTACGGTAGCCCTGCACGGGGCAGGCGTGTCCGACAAGTACGGAACGTCCCCCTGGTCTTCCGGCGAGTCGTCCCGACCGCCGTCCGCGCCCGGTCCGCCGGAGCCGACGGAGCGTCACACCTCCAACGGGCGGGCGATGTTCGGGTGGTTCCGCCGGGGCCCGATTGGCTTTCTCGGGGCCGGTCGGGGCAGGATTCGTATCCAGGCAGGCGGGCGGGCCTTCGAAGGCTCCGGCGCGCGGCATCGGGTACGGACCCGGCCTGCGACCACGCATTGCCTGCATGAGCACAGTGTGCGGACCTGCGGCCTATCCGGGTGCCCCCCGGTGGGAGCACCGATGGGCCCCCGCACACCGCAAGCGAACAGACCACAGGAGTACACATGAACCGCAGTGAGCTGGTGGCCGCGCTGTCCGAGCGCGCCGAGGTGACCCGCAAGGACGCCGACGCCGTTCTGGCCGCCTTCGCCGAGATCGTCGGCGAGGTCGTCGCCAAGGGCGACGAGAAGGTCACCATCCCCGGTTTCCTGACCTTCGAGCGCACCCACCGCGCGGCCCGCACCGCCCGCAACCCGCAGACCGGTGAGCCGATCCAGATCGCCGCGGGCTACAGCGCCAAGGTGAGCGCCGGCTCCAAGCTGAAGGAAGCCGCCAAGGGCGCTGCCTGAGCCACCCCTTGAACGCCCGAGAGGCCGGGCTCCCCGTGTGGGGAGCCCGGCCTCTCGCCGTGTGCGCGGTCGTTACGCGTCGACCAGCTGCTCGCTGGGCAGCTCGACGTGGGCGCCCAGGTCGCGCAGCTTCTCCATGAAGTTCTCGTAGCCGCGGTTGATCAGGTCGATGCCGTGCACGGTCGAGGTGCCCTCGGCCGCCAGCGCCGCGATCAGGTACGAGAAGCCGCCGCGCAGGTCCGGGATGACCAGCTCGGAGCCGATCAGCTTGGACGGGCCGGAGACGACCGCGGAGTGCAGGAAGTTGCGGGCGCCGAAGCGGCACGGGGTGCCGCCCAGGCACTCGCGGTAGAGCTGGATGTGCGCGCCCATCTGGTTCAGCGCGCCGGTGAAGCCCAGCCGCGACTCGTACACCGTCTCGTGGACGATGGACAGGCCGGTGGCCTGGGTCAGCGCGACGACCAGCGGCTGCTGCCAGTCGGTCTGGAAGCCCGGGTGCACGTCGGTCTCCAGGGCGATCGCCTTGAGCTCGCCGCCCGGGTGCCAGAAGCGGATGCCCTCGTCGTCCACCTCGAAGGCGCCGCCGACCTTCCGGAAGGTGTTGAGGAAGGTCATCATCTCCAGCTGGCGGGCGCCGCGGACGTAGATGTCGCCCTTGGTGGCGAGCGCCGCGCAGGCCCAGGAGGCGGCCTCCAGGCGGTCCGGCAGCGCGCGGTGGTTGTAGCCGTTCAGCTCGTCCACGCCGGTGATCAGGATGGTGCGGTCGGTGCCCAGCGTGATGATCGCGCCCATCTTCTGCAGGACGCAGATCAGGTCGACGATCTCCGGCTCGATGGCCGCGTTGCGCAGCTCGGTGACGCCCTCGGCGAGGACGGCGGTGAGCAGGACCTGCTCGGTCGCGCCGACCGAGGGGTAGGGCAGCTCGATCTTGGTGCCGCGCAGGCGCTGCGGGGCCACCAGGTAGGTGCCCTGCGGGTGCTTCTCGATGCTGGCGCCGAACTGGCGCAGCACCTCGAAGTGGAAGTCGACCGGGCGGCCGCCGATGTCGCAGCCGCCCAGGCCCGGGATGAAGGCGTGGCCGAGGCGGTGCAGCAGCGGGCCGCAGAACAGGATCGGGATCCGCGAAGAGCCGGCGTGGGCGTCGATGTCGGCCACGTTGGCGCTCTCGACGTGCGAGGGGTCGAGGATCAGCTCGCCGTCCTCGTCACCGGTGCGCACGGTCACGCCGTGCAGCTGCAGCAGGCCGCGGACCACCTTGACGTCGCGGATGTCCGGGACGTTGCGCAGTCTGCTGGGGCCCTGGCCGAGGAGGGCCGCGACCATGGCCTTGGGGACCAGGTTCTTCGCGCCGCGGACGCGGATCTCGCCTTCGAGCGGGTTTCCGCCGTGGACCAGCAGGACGTCGTCGGTCATCGTTCTCGCAATCCGGGGTGCCAGAGGAGTTTTCGGAGGGCTCCGGGAGAGAGCCGGTGGTGGACCGGTCGTACGGGCGCGTTCGGGCCCCCGGCGTAACCGAGTCGGCACCGTAGAAGGGCGTCCACCAGACGTAGATGGTAATGGGAGTGCCGTTGGTTCCCGTGAGCCTCTCCCGTGATGGTGCTCTCTCCGGTCCCCGGGGCGCCCGCCGGTGCGGCCGTACGGGTGTTCGTCCGGCGTGGCGGGGTTTCGGGCGTTGCGGTGTCCGGCGGGTGCCGTTCTGCGGGATCATGTGTGGCATGACGGCGGCCCATTCGCACGGAGGCCGGTCCCACACCGGCCGTCTGCTCGTCGCGACGCCCATGCTCACCGACCCGAACTTCGCGCGGGCGGTGGTGCTCCTCCTCGACCACGACGCCGAGGGGGCGCTCGGTGTGGTCCTCAACCGGCCGACGCCGGTCGAGGTGGGCAGCGTGCTGGACGGCTGGGGAAGACTCGTCGGACAGCCGGCGGTGGTCTTCCAGGGCGGACCGGTGGCGCTGGACTCGGCGCTCGGCCTCGCGGTGGCGCCGGGCGAGCCGGGCACCGGCGAGCCGCTGGGCTGGCGGCGGGTGCACGGCGCGATCGGCCTGGTGGACCTGGAGGCGCCGCCCGAGGTGCTGGCCGGCGAACTGGGCAGCCTGCGGATCTTCGCCGGGTACGCCGGCTGGTCGCCGGGACAGCTGGAGGCCGAGCTGGAGAGCGGTGCCTGGTACCTGGTGGACTGCGAGCCGGGGGACGTCTCCAGCCCCGAGCCGGAGCGGCTGTGGCGGGCCGTGCTGCGCCGCCAGCGCGGTCCGCTGGCCCTGCTGGCGACCTACCCGGACGACCCGACGATGAACTGAGCGGCGGGCCCGCCGCGCGACACTGGCCCGGTTTCCCGGGGCCCCCATAGACTTGTCACCCATGAGCACTCTTGAACCCGAGCGCGGCCTCGGCACCGGAACCCTGGTCGAGCCCGTCCCGCAGGTGTCCCACGGGGACGGCGACCACGAGCGCTTCGCGCACTACGTCCAGAAGGACAAGATCATGGAGAGCGCGCTCTCCGGGTCTCCCGTGGTGGCGCTCTGCGGCAAGGTGTGGGTGCCCGGCCGCGACCCGAAGAAGTACCCGGTCTGCCCGATGTGCAAGGAGATCTACGACGGCATCGGCAAGCCGCAGGACGGCGACGGCGACAAGTAGTCCCCGGGTCGCGCGGTGCCGTTTTGCATAGCACCGCGATCCCGAGGTGGTCTATGCCAATCGTTCCGGGCGTGGGCAGGATGTCGGAATGGACCTCATTCCCGCACCTTCGAGTGCCGTCCGCCGCCCGGACGGGGACTTCCCGCTCGACGCCGCCACCACGCTGACCGCACCGCCCGCGCTGGCCGACGCCGAGCGCTGGCTGCGCACCACGCTGTCCGCGGCCACCGGGCTGCCGTTCGGCCCGGGCCGGCCGGGCGCGGGCATCGAACTGGTCCAGGACGAGGCGCTCGCCGCCGAGGCGTACCGGATCACGGTGCGCCCCGGCCGCGCGCTGCTCGCCGCGGGCGGCCCGGCCGGCGCGCTGTGGGGGGCGCAGACCCTGCGGCAGCTGCTCGGGCCGGACGCCTACCGCCGCTCGCCGCTGCGCCGCGAGGGCTGGGTGCTGCCCGGCGCGGACATCGAGGACGCCCCCCGGTTCGGCTGGCGCGGCGCGCTGCTCGACGTCGCCCGGCACTTCCTGCCCAAGTCGGACGTGCTGCGCTTCGTCGACCTGCTGGCCGCGCACAAGCTCAACGTGCTGCACCTGCACCTCACCGACGACCAGGGCTGGCGGGTCGAGATCAAGCGCTACCCGGGGCTGACCGAACGCGGCGCCTGGCGGGAGCGCTCCATGGTCGGCTACCGCTCCGGCGGCCGCCGGGACGACCGGCCGCACGGCGGCTACTACACCCAGGACGACCTGCGCGAGATCGTCGGGTACGCGGCCGCGCGCGGCGTGACCGTCGTCCCGGAGATCGACCTGCCCGGCCACACCCAGGCCGCGATCTGCGCCTACCCCGAGCTGGGCAACACCGACGTGGTGGACACCGCCGCGCTCGGCGTCTGGACGGACTGGGGGGTGAGCCACAACGTGCTCAACGCCTCCGAGGAGACCCTGCGCTTCTTCGAGGGGGTGCTGGAAGAGGTCCTGGAGCTCTTCCCGTCCGAGTTCGTCCACCTCGGCGGCGACGAGTGCCCCAAGGAGCAGTGGAAGGACAGCGCCGCCGCCCAGGCCCGGATCCGCGAGCTGGGCCTGGCCAACGAGGACGAGCTGCAGAGCCACCTGATCCGGCACTTCGACCGCTGGCTGGCCGAGCGCGGCCGCCGGCTGATCGGCTGGGACGAGATCCTGGAGGGCGGACTCGCCCCGGGTGCCGCGGTCTCCTCCTGGCGCGGCTTCGGGGGCGGGATCGCGGCCGCGAAGGCCGGCCACGACGTGGTGATGTGCCCCGAGCAGCACGTCTACTTCGACCACCGGCAGGCGGACGGGCCGGACGAGCCGATCCCGGTCGGCTTCGTGCGCACGCTGGAGGACGTCTACCGCTTCGAGCCGGTGCCGGCGCAGCTGGACGGAACCGAGGCCCGGCACGTGATCGGCACCCAGGCCAACCTGTGGAGCGAGTTCACGGACAGCGCCCGGGACATCGACTACCGGGCCTTCCCCCGGCTGGTCGCCTTCGCCGAGGTCGCCTGGTCCGCACTGCCCGCCGAGCCGGCCGAGCGCGACTTCGCCGGCTTCGAGCGCCGGCTCGCGACGCACCTGAAGGCGCTGGACGCGCTCGGCGTCGAGTACCGCCCGGCCGACGGGCCGCTGCCCTGGCAGCGGTGGCCCGGGGTGGCGGGCCGGCCGATCGAGGGCCCGCCGCCGGTGCGCTGATCGCAGCCGCCGGGGGCGCTCCGGGCGCCCGGACCCGGCGCCGCGCCGGTCGGCCCGGAGAGCGGCCGGGAACTTCTGAGTGGTCGTCGGACGTCAAGAACAGATGAACATCTGCCCAGGCCCGGAACAGGTCGGGGCAGATACCGCCCGGTATCCGTCCCAATCGGGCAGTCCCGTTCACCGGCCCCGAAATGATCATCGAGCATTGTGTGCCAGAGTTGCCCAACCCGGCCCGATCGCCCGTACCCTACGGGCCAGGCCGGACTGCTGACGCGGACACCACGGCCCAAGGCCGCGGGCGGCAGGCGATCGATGAGCAAGTGGAGCACGGTGGGACCCAGGTGAACCGGACGATCATGCTGCCGGCCTCGCTCGACGAGGCCGTCGACGCGCTGGCCGCCGCCCCGGCCGCGGTACCGGTGGCCGGAGCCACCGACCTCATGGAGGCCGTCAACGCCGGCCGGCTGCGCCCCGCCGCCCTGGTCGGCCTCGGCCGGATCACCGAACTGCGCGGCTGGCGCTACGAGGACGGCGGCACCGCCGTCCTCGGCGCCGGACTCACCCACGCCCGGATGGACCGCCCCGACTTCGCCGCGCTCATCCCCGCGCTCGCCGACGCCGCCCGCACCGCCGGCCCGCCGCAGGTCCGCAACGTCGGCACCCTCGGCGGCAACATCGTCACCGCCGCCCCGGCCGGCGACACCCTCCCGGTGCTCACCGCGCTGGAGGCCACCGTCACCCTGGCCCGGGCCGGCGCCAGCCGCGAGGTGCCGGTCAGCCACCTGCTCACCGGCCTCGACCCGGTACGCCCCGGCGAACTGCTCACCTGGGTGCGCGTCCCGCTGCTGCACGCCCCGCAGGTCTTCCTCAAGGCCACCGGCCGCAGCGGCCCGGCCCGCGCCACCGCCTCCGTCGCGCTCGTCCTCGACCCGGCCCGGCGCTCGGTGCGCTGCGCGGTCGGCGCCGTCGCCCCGGTGCCGCTGCGCCCGCTGGAGGCCGAGGCCTGGGTGGCGGGCTGCATCGACTGGGACGGCAGCCGGGAGATCGACCCGGCGGCGAACGCCGCCTTCGGCGAGTACGTCGCCACCGCCTGCGTCCCCGACAACTACGGGGCCGAGGGCGCCTGGGAGGCCGTGACCGAGGGGCCGACCGCGGCGGCCGTCCGGCTGCGGCGTACGGTGGCGGTGCTGGCCCGACGGGCACTGGGAAGGGCGCTGAAGTGACCACAGACCCCATCGAGACCCTCGACGCCGACCCGCTCGGCCTCTCCCCGCAGGTCAGCCGCGAGCTGCGCCCGTGCGCCTCCTACACGCTGCGGGTCAACGGTTTCGAACGGCCCGTCACCGACGCCTGGATCGGCGAGAGCCTGCTCTACGTGCTGCGCGAGCGGCTCGGCCTGGCCGGCGCCAAGGACGGCTGCGAGCAGGGCGAGTGCGGGGCCTGCTCGGTGCAGGTGGACGGCCAGCTGGTGGCCGGCTGCCTGGTGCCCGCCGCGCTGGCCGCGGACAGCGAGATCAACACCGTCGAGGGCCTGTCGGCCGCCGGTGGCGCGAGCGACGTCCAGCAGGCGCTGGCCGCCTCCGGCGCCGTCCAGTGCGGCTACTGCACCCCCGGCATGGCGATGGCCGTGCACGACCTGCTCCAGCGCAACCACCGGCCCACCGAGGTCGAGGCCCGGCAGGCGCTGTGCGGCAACCTCTGCCGCTGCACCGGCTACAAGGGCGTGCTGGCCGCCGTCCAGACCGTCGCGGACGCCCGAGCGCTGGAGGCCGAGGAGCCGGAGGAGGCCGCGGCGCCCGTCGAGGCCGCCCCCGGCCCGGAGGCCGCGGACCGGCCCGTCGAGGCGGTCGCCGGGGCGGCGGGCGCCGCCGTCGAGCCCGAGTCCGTGGTCGAGCCGCCGGTCTACACCGACGCCGACGCCTGGATCGAGCACGTCCCGCAGCAGCACGTCCCGCAGCATTCCGTGCCGCAGCAGTCCGTGGAGCCGCAGCCGCAGCCCGGGGCCGCCCACCCCGGCATGCCGCAGTCCGTGCTGCCGCACCCCGCGGAGCAGGCCCACGTCCTGGCCGGGGCGCCGTACGGCGACGGCTCGGGCGGCTACGACACCGGCGTGTACGAGACCGCCGGGCCGGTCCCGCCGCACGCCGGCATCCCCGCCCAGGCCGGCGGCGACCAGGTCTACTACCCGCCGCAGGGCTACCCCGAGCAGCCGTACCAGGGCACCCCCGCCCACGGCACCTACCTGCCCTACCCGGACGGCCACCAGCAGCAGAACGGCTACGACACCGGGTACGACGCCCCGGTGTACGAGCCGACCCCCGCGCACGGCACCCCGCTGCCCGGCGCCGCCTTCGACGGCACGGCCTTCGACGGCACGCCGCCGCACGGCACCCCGTACGCCGCCCAGCACCCGCACGGCGCCCCGGTCGAGGGCGGTGCCCCGGCCGGCGTCCCGTACGGTGCCACCCCCGCCCACGGCATCCGGCTCCCCGAGGACGACCACGCATCATGACGTCGCCTACCGACATCGGCGCAGCACCCCAGCAGGACGGTGGCGAGGGCGGCGCACCGGAGCCGTTCGGACTGGGCAGCTCCCCGCTGCGCAGCGACGCGCTGCCCAAGGCGCTCGGCATCTACCCGTACGCGGCCGACCTGTGGGCCGAGGGGCTGCTGTGGGGCGCGGTGCTGCGCTCGCCGCACCCGCACGCCCGGATCCGCGGCATCGACACCTCGGCCGCGCTGGCGCTGCCCGGCGTGCACGCCGTGGTCACCGCCGCCGACCTGCCGCCCGGCCCGGACGGCACCCCCGACGGCGCCCCGGCCGGTCCGGTCGTCGCCGACCGGCCGGTGCTGGCCGCCGGCGTGGTGCGCCACCACGGCGAGCCGATCGCCGCGGTGGCGGCCGACCACCCGGACACCGCCCGGCTGGCGGTCGGTCTGATCGTGGTCGACTACGAGCCCCTGGAGGCCGTGACCGACCCCGAGCAGGCCTTCACCGCGCCGGCGCTGCACCCGGACGGCAACCTCTTCCGCCACCTGCCGCTGCGCACCGGGGACCCGGACGCGGTCGGCGAGATCGTCGTCGAGGGCCTCTACCAGGTCGGCCGGCAGGACCCGGCGCCGCTCGGGGCCGAGGCCGGGCTGGCCGTGCCGCGCCCGGACGGCGGCGTTGAGCTGCACCTGTCCTCCACCGACCCGCACGGCGACCGCGACCGCACCGCCGCCTGCCTCGGCCTGGAGCCCGACCGGGTCCGGCTGGTGGTCACCGGCGTGCCCGGCGCCACCACCGACCGCGAGGACCTCTCCTTCCAGGTCACCCTGGCGCTGCTGGCGCTGCGCACCGGCCGTCCGGTGAAGATGACCCTCACCCGCGAGGAGTCCTTCCAGACCCACACCTCGCGCCACCCCGCGCTGCTGCGCTACCGCCACCACGCCGACGCCGACGGCACGCTGGTGAAGGTCGAGGCGCAGATCCTGCTGGACGGCGGCGCCTACGCGGACGTCTCCGCCGAGGCGCTGGCCGCCGCGACGGCGTTCTCGGCCGGCCCGTACGTCTGCCCGAACGTCTTCGTGGACGCCTGGGCGGTGCGCACCAACAACCCGCCGGCCGGGCGGATGCGCGGCGAGGGCGCGCTGCAGGCCTGCTTCGCGTACGAGTCGCAGCTGGACCAGCTCGCCGCCCGGGTGGGCGTGGACCCGGTGGAGATCCGCCGGCGCAACGCGATGTCCACCGGCGACCCGCTGCCCACCGGACAGGCGGTCACCTGCCCGGCGCCGGTGCGCGCGCTGCTGGACGCCGTCGCGGACGAGCCGCTGCCGGCCCTGCCGGTGGACGACCCGGACGCCGAGTGGCTGCTGCCCGGCGGCCCCGGCGGTGCGGGCGACCCGGCGGCGGTGCGGCGCGGCATCGGCTACGCCGTCGGCATGGTGCACATGCTGGGCGCCGAGGGCGAGGACGAGGTGTCCACCGCGACCGTCCGGGTCAGCGGGGACCACGCCACGGTGATCTGCGCGGCGGTCGACGCCGGGCAGGGCTTCGCCACGCTGGCCCGGCAGATCGTGCAGACCGTGCTGGGCGTCAGCGAGGTCTACATCGCGCCGGCCGACAGCGACCAGTCGATCGCCGGGCCCTCCGCCCGCGGCCGGCACACCTGGGTCTCCGGCGGGGCCGTCGAGCGGGCCGCGCTGATGGTCCGCCACCAGCTGCTGCAGCCGATCGCGGCCAACTTCGGGATGTCGTCGGAGCTGCTGCAGATCGCCGACGGCAAGATCACCTCGTACGACGGGGTGCTCGGCATGCCGGTCGCCGAGGCCCTGGAGGGCAAGGAGCTCTGGGCCACCGCGCAGTGCCGCCCGCACCCCACCGAGCCGCTGGACGAGGCCGGGCAGGGCGACGCCTTCGTCTCCATCTCGTTCTGCGCGATGCGCGCGGTGGTGGACGTGGACATCGAGCTGGGCGCCGTGCGGGTGGTCGAGATGACGGTCGCCCAGGACGTCGGCCGGGCGCTGAACCCGCGGCAGATCGAGGACCGGATCGAGGCGGGCGTGGCCCAGGGCGTCGGCCTGGCGCTGCTGGAGGACCTGCGCACCGAGGGCGGCGTGCTGCAGAACCCCTCGCTCACCGGCTACCGGCTGCCCACGGCGCTGGACACGCCCGAGGTGCGGATCGCGGCGCTGCTGGAGGAGCGCGACGTGGTCGCCCCCTTCGGGGCCAAGGCGGTCGGCGCGGCGCCCGCGGTGGTCGCCCCGGCGGCCGTCGCCGCGGCCGTGCGCGCCGCCACCGGCCTGCCGGTCGGCCGGCTGCCGATCCGCGCGGAGGACGCCGTCACGGCCTGAACCGGGAAAAGCGAAAAGGAATTGCCGGTCGACTTCTCGGAGTCGACCGGCAATTCCTTTTCCGGTGAGGCCGTGGCGGGAATTGAACCCGCGTACACCGCTTTGCAGACGGTCCCCTCAGCCACTCGGGCACACGGCCAGTGAATTCATGGTGGCGGATCACGACTCGGCCGGTCAATGAAGTTTTGTAAATTCTGTATGGCAATGTGTGCTACCGTCGAAGACAGGTGGCGGCAATTCCGCCACCCCGGACGAGCGCGTCGTACCCGGTGACGACAAGACGGCGCAGTTCAGCGGCAATCCGGCCGCTGTGGACTGCGGAGGTACGCCGTCATGGCCTGGCTCGTTCTGATCGTCTCGGGTCTCCTGGAGACCGTCTGGGCGGTCGCCCTGGAATCGTCCAAGGGCTTCTCCCGGCTCGTTCCCACCCTCGTCTTCGGCGTCGCACTGCTGTTCAGCATGGGCGGCCTGGCGTACGCGATGCGCACCATTCCGATCGGCACCGGGTACGCGGTCTGGGTCGGCATCGGTGCGGTCGGCACCGCGGTCTACGGCATGGCCGTCCTGGGCGACGCGGTGACCATGGCCCGGATCGGCTGCCTGCTGCTGATCGTCTCCGGCGTGGTGGGCCTCAAGGTGCTGCACTGACCGCGTCCTAGGTCTCGGGGCCTAGTCGATCACCGACTCCGGTCAGGGGTCATCGGGGCGGACGGCCCTTACGATGTTACGTATGACCACTGCCTCCCCCACCTCGGTCGACCCCGTACCGATACCCCTGGACGACGACCCCGGCGGCGGGGTGCTCGGCGGGCGCTACCGCGCGCTGACGCTGGGGATCGTCTCAGTGGTCCTGGTGATCGCCTTCGAGGCGACCGCCGTCAACACCGCGATGCCGACCGCGGCCCGCCAGCTGGACGGCCTCGGGCTGTACGCCTTCGCCTTCTCCGGCTACTTCACCACCACGCTGTTCGCCCTGGTCGTCTCCGGCCAGTGGTGCGACCGGCGCGGGCCGCTGCAGCCGCTGTTCGCCGGCATCGCGGTGTTCGGCGTCGGACTGCTGGTGGCCGGGACGGCGCCCGGGATGTGGGTGTTCGTGGCCGGACGGGCGGTCCAGGGCCTGGGCGGCGGGCTGGTGATCGTCGCGCTGTACGTGGTGGTCGGCCGGGCCTATCCGGAGCGGCTGCGGCCGTCGGTGTTCGCGGCCTTCTCCTCGGCCTGGGTGCTGCCCTCGATCGTCGGGCCGCTGGTCGCCGGGGCGGTCACCCAGCACCTCGGCTGGCGCTGGGTGTTCCTGGCCGTCCCGGTGCTGATCCTGCTGCCGCTGGCCGTGATGGGCCCGGCCCTGGCCCGCTCCGAGCGCGAGCACCCGGTGGCCAGGGGCGCGGACTTCGACCGCCGGCGCACCCTGCTGGCCGCGATGGCGGCCCTCGGCGCCGCGCTGCTGCAGTACGCGGGCCAGCGCCGTGACCTGGTCGGGCTGCTCCCCGGGGTCGCCGGGGCGGCGCTGCTGGTGCCGGCCGTGCTCGGACTGCTGCCGAAGGGGACGCTGCGGGCCGGGCGCGGACTGCCGACGGTGATCCTGCTGCGCGGGGTGGCGGCGGGGGCGTTCTTCGCCGCCGAGGCCTTCATCCCGCTGATGATGACCACCCAGCGCGGCCTCTCGCCGACGCTGGCCGGGCTCACCCTGACCAGCGGCGGGCTCTCCTGGGCGCTGGGCTCCTGGCTGCAGGGCCGGCCGGGGGCCCAGCGCTACCGCGAGGCGATGATCCGGGGCGGCTTCGTGCTGACCGCGCTGGCGATCGCGGGCGCGGCGCTGGTGCTGGTCCCGGGGGTGCCGGCCTGGGCGGCCTCGGTGGCCTGGGGGATCGGCGGCGTCGGGATGGGCCTGGCCGTCGCGAGCGTCAGCGTGCTGATGATGAAGCTCTCCGCGCCCGAGGACGCCGGGGCCAACTCGGCGGCGCTGCAGATGAGCGACGCGCTGGGCAACGTGCTGCTGACCGGTCTGGCCGGGGTGCTGTTCGCGGCGCTGGGCGGCGGCGCCCTGGCGGCGGCCCACGGAACGGCCGAAGGCGCCGGTCCGCCCGGCGCCTTCGCGGTGATCCTGCTGGTGATGGCCGGGGTGGCGCTCCTGGGAGCGCTGCTCTCCGGCCGGGTCCGCACCCGGTCCTGACCGGTCAGCCGGTGGCGGCGGCGGTGGTGGCGGCGGGGGCCGGCGCCGCCGCCGGGACGCCGAGGAAGGCCTCCCAGCCGCCCGCCGGGGCCTGCCCCGGGGCGAGGGTCTGCAGCTTGCGCAGCACCGCCGGCTCCTGGGCGTCCAGCCAGTCGACCAGCTGGCGGAAGGAGACCAGCCGGACCTCCGGCTTGCCCGCGATCGCCCTGAGCACGTCCTCGACGGCGTTCATGTAGATGCCGCCGTTCCACTCCTCGAAGTGGTTGCCGATGACGTACGGCGCCCGGTTGCCGTTGTAGGTGCGCTCGAAGCCCATCAGGTAGGCGTCGCGGGCCTGGGTCTGGAAGCCGGGGTGGAGGGCCGGGTCGGCCTTGGTGTTGGGGCCGCACTGGTTGTACATGATGTTGTAGTCCATCGAGAGCACCTGGAAGGTGTGCCCGGGGAAGGGGATGGACTGCAGCGGGAGGTCCCACAGGGCGCCGCCCTGGATCTTCTGCGGCCACACCTGGGTGCCGTTGCCGCTGCTGTCGTAGCGCCAGCCGCGCTTGACCGCGGTGGGCAGCAGGTTGCGCTGGCCCTCCAGGCACGGGGTGCGGCTACCGATCAGCTCCTTGCGGTAGTCGAAGGGCAGCGCGGGCAGGTCGGTGAAGCCGGTGTTGGTGCGCCAGTTCGTCACGAAGTCCATCGCCTGCTGGATCTCGCTGTCCCACTCCTCGGGGGACCACTTGCCGACGCCGGTGGCGCCGCAGAAGTGGCCGTTGAAGTGGGTGCCGATCTCGTGGCCCTCCAGCCAGGCCGCGTGCAGGTTCTCCAGGGTGTCGCGGATGTGCTGGTCGCTCAGGTAGCCGATGTCGGAGGCGCCGACCTTGTGCTGCGGCGGGCGGTACAGGTCCTTCTTGGACTCGGGCAGCAGGTAGAGGCCGCTGAGGAAGAAGGTCATCTTCGCGTCGTGCTCCTGGGCCAGCCGGCGGAAGCGGGCGAACAGGCCGTTGTCGAGCTCGCCGGCGCCGTCCCAGGAGAAGACCACGAACTGCGGCGGGCGCTGTCCGGGCCGCAGCCGCTCGGGGACGGGCTGGTGCGGCTGCTCGCCGGTGTCGGAGGTGGAGCCGTCGCCGATCAGCACGGCCTGCGGCTTGGGGACCGGGGCGGGGGTGGGGGAGGCGCCCTGCCCGTCGCCCGCGCCGGTGGGGGCGACGGACCCGGGCGTCCGCTCCCCGCCCGTGGCGTGGTCGTTGCCGCAGCCGGCCGCGAGCGCGGCGGCGGTGGCGGCGCCGGCCGTCAGCAGCGTGCGGCGGGAGAGAGCGTCCATGGTCACTCCGTTCAAGAGGCGTGCGGCGGCGTGCGGGAGTGCGGCCCGATCGGGGGCGTGCGAGGGGAGCCGGCCCGGCCGGGCGGACGGGGATCGAACCCGTGACCGCGACAGCATGGCACGCGGGCGGAACCGGTCGAAGAGGCGCAGCGAACGGTCGAGATCGATCCCTCGAACGACGCAACCGAACCCGGCCGTAGAACCGTCGGTAGGTCGTGGCGGGCTCGGTCCCGCGATGATCGCTGGTGGGAGGCGTTCGTCGCGCTCCGCGACCGGGCGCCCACACGGCGCAGGATCGCGGTCGGCAGCCCTGCCGATCGGGGGGTGTCGATACGACCGTCGTATGGACGTGTCATACAGTCCGATCCGGTTCAATGGTTCCCAGGAAACTCCCAGGAACCGGGATTCCGTCGGCAGAGGGGAGTGCCCGTGGGCGTCCGGCAGAGCAGGAGCCCATGGCCGGGCACCCTGGCGGCGGGAGCCGCGCTGGTGCTCGGGGCCTGGCTGCTGCGCGACGGCGGCTCGCCGGAGCTTCCGCCCGCCCCGGGCTCGGGGCAGGCCCAGGCCGGCATCGCGCCGGTCTCCGTCGTCCCCCCGCTGGGACCGTCCACGCCGACCAGGATCCGCATCCCGGCCGTCCGGCTGGACGCCCCGGTCACCGCGCTCGGGCTGGACGCCACCGGCCACCTGCAGGTCCCGCCCGCGACGGACCGGAACCTGGCGGGCTGGTACCGGGGCGGCGCCAGCCCCGGCCAGCGCGGCACCGCGATCCTCGCGGGGCACGTCGACATCACGTCCGGTCCGGCCGTCTTCTACCATCTGGGAGCGCTCCGTCGGGGGGACCGGATCGAGATCGCCAGGGCGGACGGCGCCATCGCCGTCTACCAGCTGTACGCCATCGAAGTGCACGACCGAAAGGACTTCCCGGACGATCGGGTCTACCGTCAGGCCACTGACGCTCAGCTGCGGGTGATCACCTGCGGCGGTTCGTACAGTGCGGAACACGGCTACGAGGGAAACGTCGTCGCTTACGGTTTCCTGGCCGACACCACCCCGCCGGGCAAAGCCGCATGACCACGATCACTCTCGCCACCCGCTGGAACCCGATCGACTGGCCGCTCACCGAGGGCCCGATCCCGCACGCCGTGACCGTGGCCGGCTGGGCGGCGCTGTTCGCGCTCGCCGTCGGCCGTGACCGGAGCTGGTGGCGGTTCCGCCTGCCCGCCGCGCTGTTCACCGCGGCCGCCCTCAGCCTGCTGCTCGACGCCGTCGTCGACGGCTGGTGGCACCCCTTCCCGGAGGGCACCCCCGAGTACGTCGGCTGGTGGATATCCATCGCCCTGCTCGGGTTCTGTCTGTTCGGCTACCGGTTCCGCCGGCTCGCCTGGCGCCGCCGGGGCATCGCGTTCGGCCTCAGCGGGCTGGTGCTGCTGATGGCCGCCTCCGAGATCAACATCGGCTTCGGACAGTTCCCGAGCGGGCGGGTGATGCTGGCGCCGTGGCTCACCAAGACCGACGGGCTGGTCCCCAAGGTCGGGCAGACCCTGGCCGCCCCGACGGGCAAGGTGCTCGACGAGGTCTGGCAGCCCCCGGCGGACCTCCCCGAGAAGGGCACCGTCTCGGTGGTGCCAATCCCGGGCCTCCGGTCGGGCTTCAAGGCCCGTGACGCGTACGTCTACCTGCCGCCCGCCTACCAGGCCAACCCGCGGCCGCTGCTGCCGGTGGTCGTGATGATCACCGGCCAGCCCGGCAACCCGGGGGACTGGGTGCTCGGCGGGCAGGTGAACGAGTCGCTGGACGCGTTCGCGGCGGCGCACGGAGGCCTCGCGCCGATCGTGGTGATGCCCGATCAGCTCGGTTCGACCTGGGCCAACACGCTCTGCCTGGACTCCAAGATCGCCAAGGCGCACACCTACCTGGCGGTGGACGTCCCCGACTGGATCCACCAGAACCTGCAGACCGCCACCGGCCGGAAGGCCTGGGCGGTCGGCGGCGCCTCGATGGGCGGCACCTGCGCCCTCCAGCTCGGCGTCAACGCGCCCGACGTGTACGGCACCGTCCTGGACATGTCCGGGCAGGAGGAGCCGACCCTGGGCACCCGGGAACAGACCGTCAAGGCCGCCTTCGGCGGCGACGGGAAGAAGTTCGACGCCGTCGACCCCGTGCAGGTGATGGCCCGGAAGAAGTTCCCGGACACCAACGTGGCGTTCGTCGTCGGCGAGACGGACGAGGAGTTCAGGCCGCAGATGGAGAAGGTCTACCAGGCTGCTCAGGGGGCCGGGATGAAGGCGAAGCTCGAACTGATGCCGGGCGGCCACGGTTGGGTCGTGTTCCGCCCCGGCATCGCCCAGCAGGTCCCGTGGCTCGCCCAGCAGACCGGGCTGACCCGGTGACCCGGGCGGGCACGACGGTCGCCACCGGCGAACGCGAGCAGAAGCCGGAGCCGGTGGTCGCGCAGCGCGGCTCCGAGCGGTCCGCGGACCGCGCGCCGGTCACCCGGACACCGGAGCCGCGCCCGCAGCGCGTCCGGCGGGCGGCCCGGGCGCTCGGCTCCCGGCTGCGCGCCGCGCCGCTGACGCTCACCCTGCTGGCCGGGCTCTGGCTGCTCGGCGCGGCCACCGGCAGCCTGCGCCACGGGCCGCCGGACCGGCTGCTGGAGCGGGTCGGCGTCGGCCTGCCCACGCTCACCGAGGGCCACTGGTGGACCCCGTTCACCTCGATGTTCTGGTGCTCCGGCACCGGCTCGTACGTGTTCACCAGCCTGATGCTGCTCCTGGTCGGCCCGGCCGCCGAGCACCGGCTCGGCCGGCTGCGCACCCTCGGGGTGCTGGTCGGCGGGCAGATCGCCGGCACCCTGCTGGGCACCGGGCTGGTCGCGTTCGGCAACGCCGCCGGGGAACAGTGGACCGCCTCGGTGGCCGACCAGATATCCGTCGGCCCCGGCGTCTCCCTGTTCGCGCTCGCCGGCGTGGTCGGCTACCGGCTCACCGTGCTCTGGCGCCGCCGGCTGCACCTGCTGGTGCTGCTCCTCCCGCTGGTCATGACGCTGTACGTCGGCCACCTGCAGAGCGTCCAGCGGTGCGCCGCGGCGCTGGCCGGACTCGGTCTGGGCGCGCTGCTCAGCCGCGGCCGCCCGTACCTGCGCTCGCACCGCTCCTCGCACTCCGAGACCCGGGTGCTGGTCGCGCTCTGCCTGGTCGCCGCCGCCGTCGGGCCGCTGCTCGCCTCGCTGTACGACAACGCCACCGGGCCGTTCAACACCTTCTCCGAGCTGTACCTCTCGCACCGGCTCAGCCCCGACGAGATCGCCGACCTCTGCTCGCTGTCGGCGCACGACTGCGCCCGGGCGCACGCCGTCGTCCGGATCTTCGACACCCCCGCCCGGCTGATGGCCGCGCTGTTCCCGGCCCTGCTGCTGGTGCTCGCCGAGGGGCTGCGCCGGGGGCTGCGGTTCGCCTGGCTGGTCACCATCGCCACCGAACTGCTCTGGGCGGCGCTGCTGGGCTGGCTGTACCTGGACGCCGGCCCGGTCAGCCGGGACGTGGTGCAGTACTTCGTCGAGGCGATGCTGCTGCCGCTGCTGACCACCGCCCTGCTGCTGGCCACCCGCAAGCGCTTCCGGCTGCGGCTGGCCGCCCGCTCGGTGCGCCGGCTGGCCGTGGTGGTCGGCGGCGCCCTGTTCGTCACCTCGGCCGCGTACGTCGGCCTCGGGCGGCTGGCGGCCGGCCAGTTCGAGCCGGGGGCGACCGTCCGCCGGCTGCTGCACGGGCTGCCGGCGCAGTTCCTGCCGCCCGCGTACAACGACCTGACACCGGACTACCCGATCGCGGTCGGGCCGCTGGCGCGCTTCCTGGAGACGTACTGCGGGCTGGCCTTCTGGGTGGTGGCGCTGGCCGTGCTGCTGTCCGCCTTCCGCCGGCCGGTGCTGCACACCGATGCCGAGGCGGTCGCCCGGGCCAGGGCGCTGCTGACCGAGCACGGCGGCGGGACGCTGTCCTTCATCACCACCTGGGACGGCAACCACTACTGGTTCGACGAGCAGGGCCGGGCCGCCGTCGCTTACCGGGTGGTCGGCACCGTCGCGCTGACCACCGGCGACCCGTTCGGCGCGCCGGAGGAGCGGGCCCGGGCGGTGGCCGGCTTCGCCCGCTTCTGCGACGCGCGCGGCTGGACCCCGTGCTTCTACAGCGTCTGCGGGCAGACCAGGGACGCCGCCACGGGGCTCGGCTGGCGTTCGGTGCAGGTCGCCGAGGACACCGTGGTCGCGCTGCCCGAGCTGGCCTTCACCGGCAAGAAGTGGCAGGACATCCGCACCGCCCTCAACAAGGCCGGCAAGCAGGGCATCACCGCCGAGTGGTGGGCCTACCACGAGGCTCCGCTGGCGCTGAAGGACCAGATCCGGGCGATCTCCGAGGAGTGGGTCTCCGAGAAGGGCCTGCCGGAGATGGGCTTCACGCTCGGCGGACTGGAGGAGCTGGACGACCCGGACGTCCGGGTGCTGGTCGCGGTGGACGAGCAGCGGGTCGTGCACGGGCTGACCAGCTGGATGCCGGTGTACGAGGACGGCGTGCCGGTCGGCTGGACGCTGGACTTCATGCGCCGGCGCTCGGACGGCTTCCGCGGCGTCAGCGAGTTCCTGATCGCCTCGGCCGCGCTCGGCTTCAAGGAGGAGGGCGCGCGCTTCCTCTCCCTGTCGGGCGCCCCGCTGGCCCGCACCGGGCAGGAGGGGGAGCCCACCGGGCTGCAGCGGATGCTGGACTGGATGGGCAAGGTGCTGGAGCCGGTGTACGGCTTCCGCTCGCTGCTCGCGTTCAAGGCGAAGTTCCAGCCGGAGTACCGGCCGATGTACATGGCCTACCCCGACCCGGCCGCGCTGCCCGGCATCACCAGGGCGATCGGCAAGGCGTACCTGCCGCACCTGACGGCGGCGCAGGGCGTCCGGCTGATGCGCAAGCTGTCGGGCTGAGGGGCGGGCCGTCCGGCTGATGCGCGAGCTGTTCGGCTGAGGGGCGGGCGAGTCACCCGCCCCGAGCCGAAGGGGAGCGCCGACCGTCGGCACCGGGTCCGAGCGCCCCGGAGGCGAGCGGGCGAATCACAGCCCCCCTCAGCCGAGCAGCTGGGCGAGGGCGCGGTCGGAGTCCAGGTGCAGGTGCTCCTCGCCCTCGGGGACGAGGAGCCGGCTGCGCCACAGGAAGCGGCGCAGGTCGCCGGTGTCGAACCGGAGCAGCGCGGTGCCCTCCGGGGTGCGCAGCTCGACCATGGTGCTCCGGCCGGGGGCGGGCCGGACGTGGACGTCGCCGACGCCGGCCGGCAGCTCGATCCCGGCCGAGAGCAGCTGGCGGGCGAAGACCCAGACGATGTCCTCGCCGTCCGGGTGCTCCTCCGCCTCGTCCAGCGAGAACTCGGCGGGGAAGGCCATCCGGACGGCGAGCGGGTCCTCCCGGAGGTAGGACAGGACGACCCGCAGCCGGACGGAGCGGTGGGGGGAGAGGATCAGGCAGGCCTGGACGGTCTCTTCGACGGTGCGCACGGATGGGTCCCTTCGGTTCAGCGGGGCCGCGCCGGGGCAGGGGTGGTGCGGCCTCACCCTGGTGAGAGTCCCGGTGACTCCCGTGATTACCGGGTTTCGAGGACGACCGGATGTGATCCGCGTCACATCGATTTCCGGCCGTGTGGGCCCGGCGCGGAGGCTCGCCTGGAGGCCCGAACGGCGTCGGCCCGGTAGGCTGGGCGGGTTGTCCGATCGCCGCCCGACCGCGGGACGGGGCCGCTAGACCGCCTCTGACCTGCGATGATCCCCCTCGGAGACCGTGAGTACTGCCGCCGCCTCCTCGATGCCGCTGTTCTCCGACGCCCAGGAGAGCCAGGCTCCCGTCCGGTCCGTCGGGCATGCCGCGCCCGCCGGCTCGCACCACCTGTCCCCGGCCTTCCCCGGCCGAGCCCCCTGGGGCACCGCGGGCAAGCTGCGGGCCTGGCAGCAGGGCGCCCTGGACAAGTACATCGAGACGCAGCCGCGCGACTTCCTCGCGGTCGCGACCCCGGGCGCAGGCAAGACCACCTTCGCGCTCACCCTGGCCTCGTACCTGCTGCACAACCACCTGGTGCAGCAGGTCACCGTGGTGGCGCCGACCGAGCACCTGAAGAAGCAGTGGGCCGAGGCCGCCGCGCGGATAGGCATCCGGCTGGACCCGGCGTACTCCTCCGGGCCGCTGTCCCGGGACTACCACGGCATCGTGGTCACCTACGCGGGCGTCGGGGTCAACCCGATGCTGCACCGCAACCGGACCGAGGCCCGCAAGACCCTCGTGATCATGGACGAGATCCACCACGCCGGTGACTCCAAGTCCTGGGGCGAGGCCTGCTTCGAGGCCTTCGAGCCGGCCACCCGCCGGCTGGCGCTGACCGGTACGCCGTTCCGCTCGGACACCAACCCGATCCCCTTCGTGGCCTACGACGCGGGCAGCGACGGCATCCGCAAGTCCATCGCCGACTACACCTACGGCTACGGGCACGCGCTCGCCGACCACGTCGTCCGCCCGGTGATCTTCCTCAGCTACAGCGGCAACATGCGCTGGCGCACCAAGTCCGGCGACGAGCTGGAGGCCCGGCTCGGCGAGCCGATGACCAAGGACCTGATCGCCCAGGCCTGGCGCACCGCGCTGTCCCCGCAGGGCGAGTGGATCCCGTCCGTCCTCCAGGCCGCCGACCGGCGGCTCACCGAGGTGCGCAAGGCGATCCCGGACGCCGGCGGACTGGTGATCGCCACCGACCAGAACGTGGCCCGCGCCTACGCCAAGATGCTGCGCGAGATCAGCGGCGAGAAGGTCACCCTGGTGCTCTCCGACGAGACCGAGGCCTCGAAGCGGATCTCCGACTACGCGGAGGGCACCTCGCGCTGGATGGTCGCCGTCCGCATGGTGTCCGAGGGCGTCGACGTGCCCCGGCTGTGCGTCGGGGTGTACGCCACCTCGATCTCCACCCCGCTGTTCTTCGCCCAGGCCGTCGGCCGCTTCGTGCGCGCCCGCAAGCGCGGCGAGACGGCCTCGGTGTTCCTGCCGACCATCCCGATGCTGCTGGGCTTCGCCAACGAGATGGAGCTCCAGCGCGACCACGTGCTGGACCGGCCGAAGAAGGAGGGCGACGGCCTCTTCGACGAGGAGGACCGGCTGCTCGCCGAGGCCGAGCGCGCCAACGACGGGCCGGACGGCGCGGGCGGCGAGGAGTTCTCCTACGAGGCGCTGGGCTCCGAGGCGGTCTTCGACCGGGTGCTGTACAACGCCATGGAGTTCGGCATGCAGGCCCACCCGGGGAGCGAGGAGGAGGAGGACTACCTCGGCATCCCGGGCCTGCTGGAGCCGGACCAGGTGCAGATGCTGCTGCAGAAGCGCCAGCACCGGCAGATCCAGCGCAGCAAGACCAAGCCCGCCGAGGAGGCCGACCTGCTGGAGCTGCCGGCCGAGCAGCGGCCGGTCGTCACCCACCAGGAGCTCCGCGAGCTGCGCAAGGAACTGAACGCGCTGGTGGCCGCCTGGCACCACCGCACCAACCAGCCGCACGGCACCGTCCACAACGAGCTGCGCCGCCAGTGCGGCGGGCCGCTGACCGCGCAGGCCACCGCCAACCAGCTCAAGGCGCGGATCGCCAAGATCCGGGAGTGGGCGAAGTAACGGTCCGGCAGGCCGGCACCGGCCCGCCCTCCTCCCTCGCTCCCCCCTCCGCCGGGAGGGGGGCTCGCGTCCCCGGGTGTCCGGACTTCGGAGCGGGATCGAACTCATGCCCTGAAACGCGCGGCGGATCGGGTGGTTTCGTCCCGGTTTCGCGACGCCGTTGAAGTCGATCACGCCCGAATTTTGGACAACCACTTCCGCCGCGACATTTCCTTCACTACCTTTCCCCCACGCTCTTCCGCCGGGCAACCCCCGAGGGACGGGCTCCGCAGGACCGCACGGCCGTCAGTGTCGACAGCGTGCGGCCCGAGCGCGGCCACCCCCACCTGCGCGCGACACCGCCCTTGGACCGGCGTCGCCCGCCCCGCGAGCGCCGCGGAAAGGATCGCCCGTCGTGACAGCAGAGACCTCCCAGACCCTGGACCGCGGCGTCCGGGTCCTCAAACTCCTCGCCGACTCCGAGCGGGGGCTGACCGTCACCGAGCTCGCCGCCAGGCTGGCCGTCAACCGCACGGTCGTCTACCGCCTGCTGGCCACCCTGGAACAGCACGGCCTGGTCCGCCGGGACATCGGCGGCCGCGCCCGGGTCGGCCTCGGCGTGCTGCGGCTTGCGCACCGGGTGCACCCGCTGCTGCGCGAGGCCGCGCTGCCCGCCCTGCGCAGCCTCGCCGAGGACCTCGGCGCCACCGCCCACCTGACCCTGGTCGACGGCAACGAGGCACTGGCCGTCGCCGTGGTCGAGCCGAGCTGGACCGACTTCCACGTCGCCTACCGGACCGGGCTGCGCCACCCGCTCACCGAGAGCGCGGCCGGCCGGGCGATCCTGGAGGCGCGCGCCTTCCCCAGCCAGCGCCGGCCCGAACAGGGCTTCGTCATCACCCGGGCGGAGGAACAGTCCGGGGCGTGCGGGGCCGCCGCGGCGCTGCTCGGACTGAGCGGCATCGAGGGCAGCGTCGGCGTGGTGATGCTCAACGGCCTGGTACCGGAGCGGGTGGGCCCCCGGGTGGTGGAGGCGGCGACCGAGGTGGCCGACGCCCTGAGGTAGCCGGTCGCGGGCCCGGACGCCGGGCCCGCCCCGGGCGATGGCATGAGCGGGCCGGCGACCCGCCCCGAGCCGAAGGGCTGCGCCGGTGCCGAAAGGGAGAAGCGAGGAGGTCCGAGGGACGAGGGCCTTGGAGCGCCGACCGTCGGCACCGGGTCAGAGCGGCCCGGAGGCGAGCGGGCGACCAACAGGGTGTGTTTGGATTCCTTTTGTGTCCGACACCAAGCTCTCCAAGGCCCTCAGCTCCCCGCGGACCCGCGCGCTCGCGCTGTGCGGGGCGCTGGTCACCGCGCTGTTCGGGGTGACCGCCTTCGTCCCGCTGCCGTACACCATCACCTGGCCGGGGTCGACCGCGGACGTCCTGGGCACCTACCAGGACAAGCCGGTGCTCACCATCACCGGGGCGCCGCTGCGCACCACCCAGGGCGAGCTGCGGATGGTCACCATCACGGCGACCAACGCCGACCAGCGGAACACCTTCCTGCGGTCGATGCAGGCCTGGTTCGACCCGAAGGAGGCGGTCCGCCCGACGGACACCGTCTACGCGGAGAGCAACCCGGCGAAGGCCAACGAGGTGATCGCCCAGCAGATGGCCGAGTCGCAGGACAGCGCCTCCGCGGCCGCGCTGAACTACCTCCACCTGTCGCCGGACCAGGTGAAGGTCAAGGTCGACCTGGGCGACGTCGGCGGCCCCAGTGCCGGCCAGATGCTGGCGCTGGGCATCATCGACAAGCTCGCCGGCGACGGCAAGGGCGGCGACCTCACCGGTGGCCTCACGATCGCGGGCACCGGCACCATCGACAAGGACGGCACCGTCGGCCCGGTGGGCGGCGTCCCGCTGAAGACGCAGGCGGCCGCCCGGGACGGCGCGACGGTGTTCCTGCTGCCCAAGGACGAGTGCACGGACGCCAAGGTGAACCTGCCGAAGACGCTGCGGCTGGTGCCGGTCGGCACGCTCACCGAGTCGGTCTCGGCGCTGCAGGCGCTCAGGAGCGGCGGCAGCGTCCCCGCCTGCTGACCGGGCGGACCGGGAGCCGCCCCGCGCCGGGCGGACCGTGCTACTCGGCGGCGGCCTGGTCCACCAGCGGCAGGATGCGGTACGGCACCGGGTTCTCCAGCACGATCGCGGTGGACGAGCGGACGATCCCGTCGAAGCCCACCACCCGGTCGATCACCCGCTGCAGATCGGCGTTGGAACGGGCCACGATCCGCACCATCATGTCCCCGATGCCGGTGATGGTGTGCAGTTCCAGCACCTCCGGCACGCCCGCCAGGTGCGCCCGCACGTCGGAGCCCTGGCCCTGGGAGATCTCCAGGGTGGCGAAGGCCGTCACCGGGTAGCCGATCGCCGCCGGGTCCACCTCCGGGCCGAAGCCGCCGATCACCCCCTTGGCCTGGAGCCGGTCCAGCCGGGCCTGCACGGTGCCCCGGGCGACCTGCAGCCGGCGCGAGCACTCCAGCACCCCGATCCGGGGCTCCTCGGCGAGCAGCCGGATCAGCCGGCCGTCCAGGGTGTCGATCGTGTCGTTCGTACTGTTCGTACTGCCCACGATGGAAGTCCCTTGCGGGGCAGCGGAGTTGGGCGAGCCGGGGGAGCTCGGGGAGTGGGCGGGGGGCATCGCGGCACCGTCCTCCGGTGGGCATTCTGTACAGCGGTGCGGCCGATTCTCCCGCCCCGGGGCACAGCTTGACCAGGAGGAAACGGAACAGTTGCGCGTAAGTCGGCCCGGCGCCACCCTCCAGCCACACCCCTGTGCTCCGGGCCCCCGCCCCGGTGCCGGGGCCCCAGCGTGGTCCGTACGCCTTACCGGGAGGGCCGTCATGACCGACACCGCCGCCGAACCCGTCCTGCTCGCGGCCGGCCTCGCACCGGACGACGGCGACCCGGGAGCGCTGCCGGTGGGCCGTGCGGACGCGGTGGTCTTCGCGGTCGGCGACGCCGAGCGGGCCGCCCGCCGCTACTGCGCCGCGCTCGGGCTGCGCTGCACCGCGTACGCGGGGCCGGAGACCGGTGAGCCGGAGACCGTCTCGTACGTGCTCGCCGCGCCGGGGACGCGGATCGTGCTCACCTCGCTGGTGCGGGCGATCGGCCCGCGCGGCCGGGAGCTGGCCGCGTACCTGGAGCGGTACGGGGACGGGGTGCTGGACGTCGCGGTCAGCGTGCCGGACGTCTACTACGCCTACGACTACGCGGTCGACCGGGGCGCGCTGTCGCTGGCCGAGCCGTACGAGACCCGGGACGCGTACGGCTCGGTGGTGCTGGCCGCCATCGGGGTGCCCGGCGGGACCAGGCACACGCTGGTCGACCGGGCCGGCTACGCGGGGCCGTACCTGCCGGGGTTCGTGCCGCACGCCGGGTTCTGACGGGCGGCGGTGCGCGGCGGGGTGGTGTGTGGCGGGGCGGTGCGCGGCGGGGCCGGGCGGGGCTTCAGCGGACGGCCGTCTCCACGACCGGCGGGTGCCCGTTCCAGTAGACGAAGACCGAGTTGGCCTGGTTGTCCTTGGTGAAGTCGATCCGCATCCACTGGTCGCCGTTCCAGACCTGCATCTGCCAGCCCGGGTCCGGGGTGGCGGAGACCAGCGAGGCGTGGTCGGGCTTCAAGTCCAGCGCGACCTTGCCGCCCGGGATCGGGTAGCTCTTCACCGTGGACGTCGCCCCGGCCGTCGGCGTGGGCCGGCGGGTCGGCGGCGGGACGGGTGCGACCGGCGTCGGCCCGTGGGTCGTGGCGGCGGCCGGGGAGGCGGGCTGGGCCGGGGGCGCGGACTGCGCGGCCGAGCGCGGCTGCTCGGGGGCGGTGGTCGCCGGGGACGGCGTGCCGCCCGCCTTCGGGGAGGGCAGCGGCAGCGCCGTGGGCTGCTCGAACGCGGCGCCGGTCAGCACCGCGTGCACGCCGAACCAGGACAGCGCCACCGCCGCCCCGGTGGCCGCCGCCCAGGCGCCGAGCTGTACCAGTCCGTTCCGCATCGTCCGCACATCCTGCCGCATTTCCACCCCGGCCGGGACCGGGCACCCGTGCCCCGGGGCGTCCGGCAACTCCCCATTCCTCAGGGGGCTTGCACAATGTCCGGACCGGGCCCCGAGGTACAGACCACTGCGGGCCGATGGCGTACCGTGCAGGGCCATGGCAACAGTGCTCGTGGTCGAGGACGACCCCTTCGTACGCTCCGCCCTCATCCGCCACCTGACCGACACCGGTCACGCGGTCCGCAGCGTGGGCACCGCACTCGAGGCGCTGCGGGAGGTCGCCCAGGTCGGTTGTGACCTGGTGATCCTCGACCTTGGCCTGCCGGACCTGGACGGCAGCGAGGCGCTCAAGATGATCCGGGGCCTGACCGACGTGCCGGTGATCATCTCCACCGCCCGGGACGACGAGGCCGAGATCGTCCGACTGCTCAACGACGGCGCTGACGACTACCTGGTGAAACCTTTCTCCGGGGAACACCTGAGCGCCCGGATGGCTGCCGTGCTGCGCCGGTTCGGCAGCGGCGCCGCCCCCGTCGCCCAGGTGCTGCGGGTCGGCGGACTGGCCATCGACCTCCAGCGGCGCGAGGCCTCCCTGGACGGCCGCCGGCTCGACCTGACCCGCCGTGAATTCGACCTGCTGGCCTTCCTGGCCGCCCGGCCCGGCGTGGTGGTGCCGCGCAAGGAGATCCTCGCCGAGGTCTGGCAGCAGACCTACGGCGGCGACCAGACCATCGACGTCCACCTCTCCTGGCTGCGCCGCAAGCTCGGCGAGACCGCCTCCAACCCGTACTACCTGCACACCGTCCGGGGCGTCGGGGTCCGGCTGGAGGCCGCCGGGGGCGCGGCGGAGCACCGGACATGAGGAGGTTCGGGCGCTCGCTGCGCTGGGCCATGATCAAGGCCGCCGTGGCCGGGACCACCATGGTCGCGCTCGCCTTCCTCATCCCGCTCGGCCTGATGGTCCAGCAGACCGCGCGCGACCGGGCGTTCACCGCCGCCGAGCGGCAGGCCGCGGCGCTCGGACCGGCCCTGGCGATCACCACCGACCAGGACGCCGTCACCCGCGCCCTGGCCAGCACCGACGCCGGCGGACAGGGACGGATGGCGGTCCACCTGCCCGCGGCGGGGCAGCCCGAGGCCCCCGGCACCGGCGGCCCGGCGGGACCGACGCTGGGCGAGGCCCGGGCCGCCGACGGCGACGTGGCCACGGCCGGCGGGCAGGGCCGCTCCTTCACCGTGCAGGTGCCCGGCGGCTACGCGCTGCTCCAGCCGGTCGCGGTGGACACCGGCCGCACCGCCGTCGTCGAGGTGTTCGTGGCCGAGAGCGACCTCACCCGGGGCGTCTCCACCGCCTGGCTGGTGCTCTCCGCCGTCGCGCTCGGCCTGGTCACCATCGCCGTGCTGGTCGCCGACCGGATGGGCAACCGGATCGTCGCCTCCGCCAGACGCCTCGCCGCGGCCGCCCGTTCGCTCGGCGCCGGCGACCTCGCCGTCCGGGTCCCGGTGGCGGGCAAGCAGGTCGACGGCAGCCCCGAAGAACTGCGCGAGGCCGGCCACGCGTTCAACACCATGGCCGACCGGGTGGTCCAACTCCTCGCCGCCGAACGGGAACTGGCCGCCGACCTGTCCCACCGGCTGCGCACCCCGCTGACCGTGCTGCGGCTCAACGCGGCCTCGCTCGGCAACGGCGACGCGGCCGACGCCACCCGGCACGCGGTCGCCCAACTGGAGCGCGAGGTCGACCAGATCATCCGCTCGGCCCGCCGCGCCCCCGAGGACGCGCCCGCCGTCGCGGTCGGCTGCGACGCCGCCGAGGTGATCCGCGAACGGGTCGAGTTCTGGTCCGCGCTGGCCGAGGACGAGGGGCGCCGCTGGCAACTGGCCGGCGCCGAACGGGCGGCGCCCGTCCCCGTCCAGCGCGGCGACCTGGCGGCCGTCGTCGACGCGCTGCTCGGCAACGTCTTCCGGCACACCGCCGTCGGCACCGCCTTCTCGGTGGACGTGCTGGCCACCGGGAGCTCGGTGATCGTGCTGGTCGGCGACGCCGGCCCCGGGTACAGCGACCCGGCCGCCGCCCTCAAGCGAGGCCAGGGCCACGGCGGGGAGGGCTCGACCGGCCTCGGCCTGGACATCGTCCGCAAGCTCGCCGAGTCCACCGGCGGGGACCTCGCGCTCGGCCGCTCCGCCGTCCTCGGCGGCGCCGAGACCCGGCTGCGGCTGCGCACCCGGCCGGAGGGGGCGGAGCCCGCGCGGGCCGGGCGGCGGCGGAGCCGGGGTGCGCTCTTCCAGCGGTGAGGCGGTGCGGCGGTGAGGCGGTGCGGAGGTGCGGCTCAGGGGTGCGGTGGCGCAGCGCTGTGGTGACGACGTGTGGTGGCGAGGACGTGCGGTGGTGCGGCGGTGAAGTGGTGTGCCGGAGGTGCGGTGTCGGTGGTGGGACGGCGTCCGGGAGGGCGTCTTCCTTAACGGCGGCCTAAGGGAGTTCTACCCCTCGCTCAGCCCGCCGGTCCGGCCCCCGGCGCGCCGCTAGCGTCGGTCGCGCCGGTCACCCGACCGAGCCGGGCCGGCCGCCCCGAGGTCCGCAGGCACCCCGTGCCCGGACGGCGGCCGACCGTAGGCACCCGCGGAGGTAACGCGCCATGACCACCCAGCCCACCCGCCGCTCCGGCCACCGCAGGCGCGGCCGCAAGGGTGCGATCGTCGGCGCCGCCGCGGTCGCCGCCGCCCTGGTCGCGGGCGGGACCGTCGTCCTCGCATCCTCGGCCAGTGCCGCCTCGCTCGGCGCCGTGTACAGCCGGACCAGCAGCTGGGACGCCGGCTACACCGGCCAGTACCTGGTCACCAACCCGGACAGCAGCCCGATCGAGGACTGGACGCTCAGCTTCGACCTGCCGGCCGGGGCGAAGATCGACTCGCTCTGGAACGCCACCTTCACCGCCGCGGGGCAGCACGTGATGGTCAAGCCGGAGGCCTGGAGCAAGCGGCTGGAGCCGGGCAGGAGCGTGGTGGTCGGCTTCGTCGCCCAGGGCGCGGGCGCGGCTCAGGCCGAGCCGGCCAACTGCCTGATCAACAACGCCTCCTGCAAGGCGGGCGACGGGACCGCGCCCACCCCCTCGGGGCGTCCGACCGCTACCGCTTCCGCGTCCGTCACCCCTTCCGTCTCCCCGACGGCCTCCGCCTCGCCGACCGCGAAGCCCAGCCCCACGGCGAAGCCGACCACCCCGGCGCCGACCGCCACCCCGACCGCCACCCCGACCGTCACCCCCACGACGACCGGTGTGCCCGTTCCCCCGGCCGGCGCCGGGGCCGGCTTCGCCCCCTACGTCGACACCTCGCTCTACCCGCCGTACGACCTGGTGGCCACCGCCAAGGCGAGCGGCGTGAAGAACTTCACCCTCGCCTTCGTGGTGTCCGGCGGCGGCTGCGCGCCCAAGTGGGGCGGTGTCAGCGATCTCGCCGCCGACGCGGTGGCCGCCCAGATCGGCGCGCTGCGGGCGGCCGGCGGCGACGTCCGGATCTCCTTCGGCGGTGCCAACGGCAGCGAACTGGCCCTCGCCTGCGGCTCCACCGCCGACCTCACGGCCGCGTACCAGAAGGTCGTGGACGCGTACGGCGCGACCAGGCTGGACTTCGACGTCGAGGGCGGGGCGATCGCCGACGCGGCCGCCAACACCCGGCGGGCCCAGGCCGTCGCCCAGCTGCAGAAGACCGCCGCCGCCAAGGGCAAGGCGCTGGACGTCTCCTTCACCCTGCCCGCCCTGCCCTCCGGCCTGACCCAGGAGGGCGTCAACCTGGTGGTCGGCGCCAAGGCCGCCGGCGTCGCGATCGGCGCCGTCAACATCATGGCGATGGACTTCGGCGACGGGGTCGCCCCCAACCCGCAAGGCCGGATGGGCCAGTACGCGATCGCCGCGGCCACCGCCACCCAGGCCCAGGTCAAGAGCGTGCTGGGGCTGGACGACGCGGCCGCCTGGCGCAAGGTCGCGGTCACCCCGATGATCGGCGTCAACGACGTGGCCAGCGAGGTCTTCACCGTGGCCGACGCCAAGCAGCTCGCCGACTTCGCCTCCGCCAAGCACCTCGCCTGGCTGGCCATGTGGTCCGGCACCCGGGACAAGGCCTGCGAGGGCGGCGCCAAGGCGTACGCCGACGCGAGCTGCAGCAGCATCGTCCAGCAGCCGCTGGACTTCACCCGGGCCCTCGGGGCGTACACGGGCTGAGGCCCGCCGGGTTCCCCGTCGGCCCCGGCCGTCCACGCTGAGTCCGCAGCCCAGCGTGGCCGGTCGGGGCACCTTTGTCACTGTGCGTAGTCGATCGTGTCCAGCTCCGTTCGGGTGGCATCCGGTATCGTCGCTGGTTGGCCGAGCGGTGGACGGAGTGGACAGTGACAGCGGTGCAAGACGAGCGAAGCCCGGTGCGGACCGCACCCGACCCCTCGCCCGGCCCCCTGTCGGACCGGCTCCGCCGGGCCCTCGGCGCCCCCGTCCGGGCCGTGCGCGAGGCGCCCCGCCGCCCGCTGCTGGCCGCCTCCGCGCTGGCGCTGTTCTCCCTGGTCGTGTACGCCGTGGTGCGCCACTTCGTCCACACCTCGATGGTGGACATGGTCGTCTACCGGGCCGAGGGAGCGGCCGTCGCCGACGGCGCCGACCTGTACGGGCTGCGCGTCACCGAGTGGAACCTGCCGGCGACCTACCCCCCGTTCGCGGCGATGCTGTTCGTCCCGACCACCTGGTTCCCGATCCCCTTCCTCCGGGTGGCGATCACTCTCGGCAACCTCGGGCTGCTCGCCCTGCTGACCCACCTGTCCTTCAAGCTGGTCGGCTGGCCGCGCCGCGAGCTGCGGCCGATCGGCGTGATCCTGGTGACCGGCCTCGGCGTCTGGCTGGAGCCCGTCTTCACCACGCTCCGCTACGGCCAGATCAACCTCGCGCTGGCCTGCCTGATCCTCTGGGACCTCACCCGTCCGGACGGGCGGCGCAGCAAGGGCGTGGCCATCGGCATCGCCGCCGGCATCAAGCTCACCCCCGGCCTGTTCGCCGTCTACCTGCTGATCACCGGCCGGATCCGGGCCGCCTTCGTGGCCGGCCTCACCTTCCTCGGCACCTTCCTGCTCGGCGCCCTCGTCCTGCCCGACGCCACCTGGGGCTTCTGGACCAAGTACCTCTACGACTCCTCCCGGGTCGGCAAGACCTGGATCGTCGACAACCAGTCGCTGCGCGGCGCCTTCGCCCGCCTGCTGCACTCCGCCGAGCCCGGCACCGTCGCCACCCTGGGCGCAGGCCTGGTCGCCCTGGCCGGCCTCGCCGTCGCCGCCTGGGCCGCCCGCAGCAGCCGCTGGCTGCCCCGGGCCGAGGCCTGGGGCGTCTGCTGCGCGGCCGTCACCGCCGTGCTGATCTCGCCGATCAGCTGGACCCACCACTGGGTCTGGTGTGTGCCGCTGCTCGTCCTGCTCGCCGCCGAGGCCTCCGTCGAGCACGCCCGCCCGGCCGGTGTCCGCCGGCTGCGCTGGCGGGCGGTCTTCTGGGCCACGCTGGTGGCCTTCCTCTCCTTCGCGATGTGGGCGGCGAAGCCGGTCGGCGCGGCCGTCCTCCACCTGTCACCGTGGCGGCAGCTGCCGACCTCGGTCTACCCGTGGGTCGGGCTCTGCTTCCTGCTCGCCGCCGCCGTCCGGATAAGGGCGCGCCGCCGCTCGGCCGGCGCGCCGCTCGTCCGGCTGCCCGGACAGCGCGACGGCGGCGGCCCGGACGCCGCCCGCGGTCGTCAGCAGGCCCCCGCGGCCCGCTGAGCCGGCGGGGGCGCCGCTCCTGCCACCTCGCTCGAGTGCGTGCTCGCCCTCGGGGGCGTGCTCGCTCCCGGGTACGTACGCGTTCTCGGGTACGTGCTGGTTCTGGGGTACGTGCTCGTGCACGCCGGAACGCACGCCTAGGCGAGCAGCTCGGCGAGCGAGCCGTCCATGTCCAGCGCGGCCATCTCGCTGCCCGGCGGGACCAGCCGGTGCGCCCGCTCCAGCCAGGCCGCGACGGCCGGCAGCGGCGCCTCCAGCAGCGCGTCCCCGGCGGGCGAGCTCAGCGCCATGCAGAGCACGCTGCGCCGGCCCGAGCGGGTCGGCCAGATCCGCACGTCGCCCTGGCCGCAGGGGCGGAAGGTGCCCTCGACCAGCAGCTCGCGGGCGAACACCCAGGTCACCGGGGAGCCGGTGTCCAGGTGGAAGGTGATGTAGACGGCGTACGGGTCGTGGCTGCCGTAGGACAGCCGCGCCGGGACGGGGACGGTGTGCTCCGGCGAGAGCACCAGGTTGAGCTCCAGTTCGTGCTCGACGACGCCGACGGGGCGCTCCATGATCGTCTTCCTCTCTGCCTTCGGTTCGTGCCCGGTTCCGGGCCCTGTGACCTTTGAGAGGGCGGTCCGCACCGGTTCTTACACACGTTTCCGGGATTTCTTCGGGAAGTTCGGCCAGGGGTGGTGAACGGGCGGTCGCGCGGCGCGCGAGTGACCTCCGCGCGCCTGGTTCTTTACCGCGACGGGCCCTCCGCCGTCCGGGGATTCGCGAACTTCCCGTCGTGGCTCCGGCGAGGTACTACCCTTTGTGATTGCCCGGCGACTGTCCGCCCACCGGTGGTGCCCGCACGCGCGCCGAGCGCCGGGACCGGCGTCACCGGCACCACCGCGCCGTCGGCCCCGGGCGGCCCGCACCGGCCACGCCCGCGGCCCGTACCGCCGTCCACCGTCCTTCCTTGCCCTCGTCAGGACCTGCCAGGAAAGAAGACCCCCATGACGGACCGCTCATTCGCCGCCGGCGGCGACCCGGCCGTCGCACCCGGGCCGGGCTACTACCCCGACCCGTCCATCCCCGGTTTCGTCCGGTACTGGGGCGGCTCGGCCTGGGTGCCCGGCACCAGCCGGCCCGCGCCCGCCGAGGGCGAGGTGCTCGAACCGCCCCGCTACGCGACCCGGCGCCCGGTCCCGGACCTCGTCCCGCCGGCCCGGGCGGTGCCGCCACCGGTGGTGCCGGCGGCCGCGGCGCCCGCCCCCGTCCCCGCCCCGGCGCCGGAGGGCGAGCCGCCCGCCGGTGGGGGCGACACCGGGCCGGTGTACTTCGACCAGACCTCGGGCGGGGCGTCCTTCGTGTTGGGGCCGCGGGTGGCGGAGGTGATCGGCGGGCCGGTGTTCCGTACGGTCGGGCCGGCGTCGGAGCCGGGCGGCGGGGGCGGTGCGGCGCCGGGGGCTTCGGCGGGGTCTTCGGCGGGGTCTTCGGTGGAGGGGTCGACGGGGGTGCCGGTGGGGGTGCCGGTGGGGGTGCCGGTGGGCGCCGGGATTCCGGCCGGGGTGCGGGGTCCGGCGGGAGGGGTCGACGAGCCGGTGGCTGAGGTGGCGGCTGCGGTGCCGGGGGAGTCCGGGTGGCATGTCGATCCGCTGGCGCAGCGGGGGTTGATGGACACGGGCGACCCCTCGCCCTGGGTCTCCTGGGGGGTGCTTCCGGGGGCGTCCGAGGCGGATGAGGGGCGCGCGGAACAGGAGCGTGCTCCTGTTGCCGTGGAGCCGGTCACCGCCGTCGCGCCTGCCCTGGCGGTGGCCGTGCGGGAGGCACCGGCACCGTCCGTCGACGCCTCGGGCGCGGTGCCGGTGGTCGAGGCGCCGGGGGAGGCGGGGGAGGTGTCCTCCACGTCGGGTCCGCTCGCGTCCGCGGCGTCCGTGGCATCGGCGGCGTCCGTGAAGGCGGCCGGGTCGGCCGGGTCGGTCAGGCCGAAGGGGCGTGCGGTGCCCACCACGGCCGTCCGCACCACACCGCTGCCTGCGGTGCGTCCCGCCCGGCAGGGCGCCGTCCGCCGCCGCTCCGCCCCTGCCGCCGTACCGGCCGGACTGGGGCGGCGACTGGCGGCCCGCGCCATCGACACCGCCGTCCTGCTCGTCGTCGCCGTCGCCGCCGGGATCCCGCTCGGCAGCTCGGTGTCCGACCACATCCAGCAGAAGCTCGACCAGGCCCGGATGGCCAGCGCCCTCACCCGCCGCCAGGTCCAGGTCTGGCTGGTGGACGACGTGGTGGTGGGCAAGATCGCCGTGCTGATCGGCATCCTGCTGTTCGTCAGCCTGCTCTACGAGGTGCTGCCGATCGCCCGTACCGGCCAGACCTTCGGCAAGCGGCTGGCCCGGATCCGGGTGGTGGACGCCGCCGCCCCCACCTCCAAGGGCAGGCTGAGCCTCGGCCGCTCGCTGATCCGGTGGACTGTCCGGCAGACGGGCACGGTGCTGCTGCTGGGGTTGGTCTGGCCGGTGTTCGACCGTCCGGCCCGGCGCGGCTGGCAGGACCGTGCGGCCCGGACCCGGGTGGTGCGGGCCTGAGCGGGGTGGGGCTGCGTCCGCGTCCGTGCCTGCGTCCGTGCTCGCCTCCGCGCCCGTGCTCGTGTCCGCGATGGCAAAACGGGCAGAATATCCCAAACCTTGAGAATGTGTGATGTTCTACTCGGGGCATGAGCACCCACGACCCCTCAGGCCCCCAGCCGGAGGGGGGCGGCAAGCCCTCCTTCGACAAGCAGTCCCCGCAGCCGGGCGGCGGCACGCCGGAAGGCGAGCCGTCAGGCCCGACCCCGTCCCACAGCCCGTCGGAAGGCACGCCGGAAGGCCCGTCCGAGGGTGTGGCCGGCGGCCCCGGCGCCTACCAGGGCACCTACGGCGGAACCACGTACGGCGGCCCGACCCGCGGTCAGGACCCCTACGGCCAGAACCCGTACGACCGCACCCCGCCCGGCCACGGCACCGGCTACGGCCCCGGCGCGTACGGGACCCCCGGCGCCGGACCCGTCCCCGGCATGCCGCCGATCGGCACCTGGCCCAAGCGCATCCTCGCCCGGCTGATCGACTACCTCCTCATGCAGATCATCGGCGTCGTCGTGGTCGGGCCGTTCGCCGACCTCAGTGAACGCAACGGCTCCGCCGAGGCGTTCTGGCTCGGCTGCGCCCTCTACCTCATCTACGAGGCCCTGATGCTCAGCCGGGACGGCCAGACCCTCGGCAAGAAGGCGATGAAGATCCGCGTCGCCATGCTCATCGACGGGAGCACCCCCACCCAGTCCGCCGCCTGGACCCGCTCGGCCGTCTTCATCCTCCCGGCCGTGCTCTGCTGCGCCGCGATCTGGTGGGTCGTCGACGGCCTCTTCGGTGTCTTCGACAAGCCGTACCGGCAGTGCGTCCACGACAAGGCGGCGAAGACCGTGGTGGTCACCACGGAGGTCTGAGCGACGGCGCGGAACGCGCCCGCGCCCGGCGGCGGATCAGCGCTGCCGGGCGTACGCGCGCTCGGGGCCGGTGGGGGAGACCGGAGCGGCGGGGTCGGTCGGAGCGGCGGGGCCGGCCTGGGCCACGCCGGGGGCCTCGGCCGTGCCCGGCCCCGCGGCGGCGGCGGACGACGAGGAGAGCGCGAGCACCGTGGCCACGGTGCCGAGAGCCAGCGCGACCGCCACCAGCACCGTCACCGCCAGGACGCCCTCGGCGCCCGAAACGGCCAGCAGTGCCACCGCGGTGGCGACGACGGTGAACGAGCCGAGGCAGACCTGGGCAGCGGAGGGACGCGGCATGGCGGGGGTCCTTCGCACGTCGGGGGAAACGGGCGGGAATGGTGCCGGTTCCAGGAGTCCTACCCGGCAAGGCAGTTCAGAACCTCCAGGCTAACCCCCGCCGCCGGGGGCACGGGGGGCGCACGGGCTCACCCCGGGGTCGTCCGGCCCGGTCGGTACGGTGAACCGGACCAGCCCGCCGCGGTGCGACCACCACGCACCGCGCACCACCGCACCACCGCACGCCACCACACACCGGGGGAACCGACCGTGCCCATTCCCGCCGACTGGCCCACCACCGAGGCCGAGGCACTCGCCGAACAACAGCGGCTCCGCCCGCTCGTCCAGGCCCACGACGACCACGACGAACCCGTCGGCCCCCTCGTCGCCGGCGTCGACGTCGCCTACGACGACGACCACGACCTCGTCGTCGCCGCAGCCGTCCTGCTCCACCGCGACACCCTCGACGTCGTCGAACAAGCCACCGCCGTCGGCCGGATCGCCTTCCCCTACGTCCCCGGACTGCTCGCCTTCCGCGAACTCCCCGCCGTCCTCGACGCACTCGCCGCCCTCACCCGCACCCCCGACACCGTCGTCTGCGACGGCTACGGCCTCGCCCACCCCCGCCGCCTCGGCCTCGCCAGCCACCTCGGCGTCCTCACCGGACTGCGCACCCTCGGCGTCGCCAAAACCCCCTTCACCTTCGACCACCGCGAACCCGACGCGCCCCGCGGCTCCACCACCCCGCTCACCGACCCCGCCACCGGAGAAGAAGTCGGCCGCGCCCTCCGGACCCGCCCCGGCGTCAAACCCGTCTTCGTCTCCGTCGGCCACCGGATCGGCCTCGACACCGCCGTCCGCACCACCCTCGACCTCGCCCGCCGGTACCGCCTCCCCGAAACCACCCGACACGCCGACTCCCTCTGCCGCCGCGCCCTCACCGAAGCCCTCAACGACCGGACGACCGCGAACTGACCAAGCCCCGAACGGGCCCGGGCCCGGTGTGTTAGACATGAGACACCGGGGCCCGGCCCCGACCATCGAGGACGGACGCACGGGGGCGCCGCAATGGGATCAGGCACGGGCAAGAACAACAGCGCCGGCACCGGCACCACCGGCGGAGCCGGACAGGGATACCGCGTCGAGGTCGAACAACTCCGCGCCTTCGCCGGCCAAGTACGGCTCCTGCTCGCCGACTTCCAGAAACACGCCGACGGCACCGGCACCCACGGACGCAGCGGCGTCGGCAAGAACGCCTTCGGCACCTTCGCCGAAGCCACCGAGATCCACGGCCGCTACAGCACCATGCGGGACGCACTGCGCGACGTCCTCAACCAACTCCAGGAAGCCGTGAACGAAGCCCAGCAGAAGGCCGACCTCACCGCCACCAACTACGAGGAACACGACCAGCACACCGCGCAGAAACTCAAACTCGCCGCCGACGGCTGGTCCGTCGACAAACCCTCCGCGACCAGCCAAGCCGCGTACGAGAAGAACCTCACCCCGTCCAACCGCGGCAACGCCACCCTCTGACCCGCACACCCACCCACCCGCACCCGAACGGAGGCCGACCGCCCGTGGTCTACACCGACTTCACCAAATACAGCCACGCCCAACTCCGCACCATGGCGCAGGCCCTCGACCCCGGCGCGGTCATGGCCGCCGGAGACCCCTGGCGCACCGCCTCCGACACCCTCAAGCAGATCCGCCTCACCCTCACCAAAGCCAGCACCGAAGCCGCCACCACCTGGGAAGGCACCACCAGCGACGCCTTCCACACCCGCATGCTCAACCTCGCCGCCAGCATCAACAACGCCGCCGCCTACGCCAACGACGCGGCCAACATCCTCCACAGCGTCTCCGAGGCCATGGCCAAGGCCAAACGCGAGATGCCCGAAGAACCCGGCAACTGGGACAAGTTCAAGGACACCGTCGGCGACGGCGTCTCCGCCGTCTTCGGCGACGGCGACGACGACCACATCCCCATCGCCGACCGCAAGAAGGCCGAAGCCGCCGCCATCATGCAAACCCTCGCCATGCACTACCGCATCGCGACCCCGGCGTTGAAGGCTCCGCCGCTCAATCTGCGGCCGCCGAACGATGACGTCCATGACGTAGGACCGCAGCCCGACGCGAGTGGCGCCGCCGCAGCGGCCGCCGCAATGGTTTCGGGTACCTCATTCGGAGCCGGGGGAACCGCGCCTCGGTCGACAGCGGTTCCTGCACCGCAGCGGCCGAAGCCCCCGCAGACTCCTATGGTGGCCGGATCCAAGGCCAAGAGCGCGGCCGTGCCGACCGACGCCGGTATCAAGGGAGGAACGGCGCAGGCACCGACGAAACCCTCGAACGCGACGAGCCGTGGCTCCGATTCGGGTATTTCCGGCACTCCCTTGTCTCGGCCGGGCGGCAGCGTGCCGAGCACCCCGACCTCCGGGACCCAGACCTCCGGATTGAACGGCGCGCCCGTCGCAGGCCCCGTGAGCGGGCCGGCCCCCGGCGGACCTGGTCAGACGATCACGAGCCCTGCGGGGGCGCCCGCGCAGAATCCGTCCGGCCTACCAGGGCTCGGCGAGAGGAAAGCCGGACTCGTGGGGAGCGGCGAAACGCCGGTAGAGGCGAAGAGCCCGCGTGGAGGCCGGGCCGTCGGCACCGGTGGTGGCAGCGAGGTCATTCCCGGTATCGGAACGGGGAGCCGTGGGGCGTCCGGATCCAGGCAGGTCGGTGGGTCTCCGGCGCGATCCGCCGGCCGCGAGACACTCCCGCCCGTGGCCGGGCCACGAGGCAAGCAGGCGTTCACGGAAGGCGGCTCCGGCCTGGGGGGACGGAACCGGCCCAGGACCGAGCCGGTTGTCGGGGGTTCGAACGGCATGGCGCCCGGTGTTCCGCTGAGCGGGGTACAGGGGCGGAAGAAGGATCGGGAGAAGGGCGGCAAGCGGCCGGACTACCTGGTCGAGGACGAGGAGACCTGGGCGTCGGACAAGCCGGCCAACCCGAACGTGGTGGAATGAGCCGGTCCCTGGACGGACAGGCGATCTGATCGCATCCCGCAGATCGGTGATCTGCGGGATGCCTCGTTGAGTGGGGTGAGCGGATTTGGCGAGCCGTCGGTTGGTGCGCGGCACGGCGGCCCTTGCCGCGGGAACGTTGGCCTGGAGCGTCGTCGTGCCGGCGGCCTCGGCCGATCAGATCAGGGATCAGCAGTGGGTTTTGAAGAGCCTCGAGGCCGAGACGAAGATCTGGCCGGTCAGCCAGGGTGACGGAGTCGTCGTCGCGGTGATCGACAGCGGGGTGAATTCGGAGCATCAGGACCTGACCGGCCAGGTACTTCCGGGGGCCGACTTCTCCGGTACCCAGTCGGACGGTCGTATCGACACCGACGGCCACGGCACCGGCATGGCGAGCTTGATCGCGGGGCATGGGCACGGAGCTCAAGCCGGGGTGATGGGCCTGGCTCCGAAAGCGAAGATCCTTCCGGTAAAGGTGCGGACGAGCGACGGCGGCCCCATTCCTGAGCAGAACGATCTCGCGGAGGCGATCCGTTTTGCGGCGGATCATGGAGCGACGGTCATCAACATGTCCATCGCGGGGTCCTCGCGCTTCGAATCACAGGTGCGGAAGGCTGTTGCGTACGCGGTGTCGAAGGATGTCGTGCTGGTCGCCGGATCGGGCAACAGCGGTTCGGACCTGGGCGTCAACTATCCGGCCGCTTTCCCCGGGGTGATGGCGGTGGGGGCCGTGGACTCCAAGGGAGTCGTCTGGGACAGTTCCACGCCGGGCCCTGAGACCACGCTCATCGCGCCCGGCGTGGGGATCTACCGAGCCACGGCGAAGTCGCCCACGAGCTACGGGGTCGCGGACGGCACCTCCGACTCCACCGCCTACGTCTCCGCCACTGCCGCGCTGATCCGTTCCAAGTACCCGAACCTGTCGGCCGGGCAGGTCATCAATCGGATGATCAAGTCGGCCACGCCGCCGGCCGATGGCACGGTGGTGCCCAACAGCCACTACGGCTACGGGATCCTCGCGCCGGCGAAGGCGTTGGAGGCGAATCCGGCGGTGGACGGCGGGTCTCGGGAGAACCCGCTGGTGAAGCGGGCGGAGTCGCGGGGGGCGCCGCCGGCGGATGATCCGACGGATGAGGCTTCGGATGTGGCTGTCGCGCCCGGGGCGGACGGTGGGGGGAGCAGCGGGAACGGGATGGGGGTCGTCGTGGGGGTGGCGGCCGGTGGGGTGGTGCTCTTGGGTGCGTTGGTGGTCGCGCTCGTGGTGCGGGCGCGGCGGCGGGGGCGGGGCTGAGGGGGTCATGCGGCGACGGCGATCTGCTGCCGGTGGTGCGGGGCGGGCGAGGTCGGCGTGGCGTCGGGGGGCGCGGACTGCGGCGGTGACGGTGAGTCCGCGTCGGAGGGCTTCGGTGACGAGGGCTCGGCCGATCTGGCCGCCGGCGCCGTAGACGATGAGGTCGGCGCGGTGCGGGCCGGTGGTGCCGTCGGTGCTGGTGGTGTTCAAGGGGGTCTCCCGTCCGTTGGGGGGCGGGTGTCGGTGCCCGCCGGTGCGGTGACGGTAGACCGGGGGGTGCCGGTTACTTCAACGGTACTGGCGCCGCTGACGGCGGACTTCTTCCCGGACTGTCCGGTGCAGGCCGTGCCGGTGCTGGGCAGCCGGAAGTGGGCGTGGAAGATCCTGCGGTGTCTGGAGGGCGGTCCGCGCCGTTTCTCGGAGTTGCGGGTGCCGCTGGTGGGTGTGACCGCCAAGGTGTTGGCGGAGTCGCTGCGGTCGATGGAGCGGGACGGTGCGGTGGAGCGCACCGAGTTCGCGGAGAACCCGCCGCGGGTCGAGTACGCGCTGACGCCGTTGGGCCGGACGCTGCTGGGGCCGATGGACGCGGTGTGCGCGTGGAGCCGGGAGAACCTGGGCGGCCTGCTGGCGGCGCGGGCGGAGTACGAGCGCGGGCACTGAGGGGGCGGGTGGCGGGCGGGTGGCGGAGGTGGCCGCATTTCGGCGGCCGCTGGCGTTCCTGCCGCTGGTGGGGTGGCCCCGGTGGCGGCCATGCTGGGGCCCATGAGTGCTTCCGAGAATGCCGCGAACCCCGCCGACGCAGCCGCCGCGGGGGAGATCGTCCCCGACACCAAGGACTGGACCTGGGTGCTCGAACGCCCGTGCTCCGACTGCGGCTTGGACACGCCGGGGGTGGTGCGGGAGGACGTGGCGGGGATGATCCGGGTCAACGCCGAGGGCTGGCTGACGGTGCTGGCCGGGGACGAGGAGGGGCTGCGGCGCAGGCCGGAGCCGGGCGTCTGGTCGGACCTGGAGTACGCGTGCCACGTCCGGGACGTCTTCCGGCTGTTCCTGGTCCGGCTGAACCTCATGCTGGACGGGGAGGACCCGCTGTTCCCGAACTGGGACCAGGACGAGACGGCTGTCGCCGAGCGTTACGGGGAGCAGCTGCCGGGGGTGGTGGCCGGGGAGCTGGCGGAGGCCGCGGAGGCGCTGGCCGGGGCCTTCGAGCGGGTGGCCGGCGAGCAGTGGCGGCGTACGGGGAACCGTAGTGACGGGGCGCGGTTCACGGTCGAGTCGTTCGCCCGGTACCTGATCCACGACCCGGTGCACCACCTGGTCGATGTGACGGGCGAGCGGGTCTGAGGCCGTCCCGGACCGGACGCGACGGGCCAGCCGGACACGACGGACGGCCCGGCCCGGCGGGCGCGGCGGCGCGCGAGGCGTTCAGGGGGCGCACGCGGGGCGCGCGGTCACCAGCCGGAGGCCTCGCGCAGCATGGTGCGGCGCAGTCGTCCGGCGACGCTGGCGGCGTCGGTGCCGATGACGTCGGCGATCTCGGGGGCGGCGAGGCCGACGACGTAGTGCAGGATCGCCAGGTCGTCGTCGGCCGGGTGGCGGTCCGGGTCGGGCGATTCCCGGCGGGTGTGTGCGGCGACGGTGCCGCGCAGGATCTCCCAGGCGTGCGCGGTCGGGTTGGAGCTCCCCATCAACTCGCGCCAGTGCACCGCGATTTCGGCGAACGCCTGTTGGACGGCCGTGGCCGCGTCGCTGTGCTCGGTCAGCCAGACCCGGGCATAGCTGAGGTACCGGGGGCGGTGGAGCTCGCAGAACGCGGTGAACTCCAGTGGTGCGTCCTCCGGCTCGCCGGGCCCCGGGGGTGGCTCGGCGGAACGCGTGTGACGGTTGGTCATCTCGTCTTCTCGGAAAGGGAGATGGGTTTCTGACGGTCGATCATCTGTGCTCACTCTACGGTAGGCCCTCGGTGCGCTGGGTGACCAATCCGATGGAATGCCCGGAACCCGCCGCCGCCCGGCCGGTTCCGGTGAGGACCGGGTGCGGCACGGCGGTGGAGCGGGCCGGGCAGGGGCTGGCGGGTGGCCGGCGCGGGGCCGGCGGGGTGGTGCTGCGCAGTGGCGGGGGAGGCGTAGTTGCGAGCGCGTCGCAGCTGGTCAGAGGGTGTAGGACGGCTGTCGCCGCAAGGCGGTTGATGTGCCACCGTAGGCCCTGGGGCGGCTGGCGTCCACGCCCACGGCGCGAAGCCGGGCCCGCACAACCACCCGCGCAACCGTGCTCGCGATCCCCGTGGCGGTCGCGCCGGTCGCGGGGGCGGGGCGCGATCGGGGGGTGTCACGACCACACGCATGGCGGTACCGGGGCCCGTGGGCCCGGTGTGCGCGGGACGGTGAACATTGCGCCGCACATTCTCGGAAGCCGGGTCCTGCGGGCCCGGTGTGCGCGGGGGTGTGCGCGCAGCGGTGGGTGCCGGGGTGGCGGCGGGGTGAGCGCGCGGCGGATGCGCTGGGTCGGGCACATGCTGCGCGCCGGGGCGGACGTGGTGGTGAGCGGCGCGCGCACAGGGGCGGTCGCGCGCCGTCGCTCCGGGCCCGCGGATCCGGCGCCGGTCCGGGCGGTCCGTGCCCGTCGGCGGTCACCGTGCGGCTCGACCGTGCCCCGGCGGCCTGGAATCGGCCTCGGCGGCCGGGGCGTGGGGACGGGCCGTGCGGTTGCCCGTCGGGGGTTGCCGTCAGGTGGTCGTGCGGGCCTCCGACGGGGAGATGCGGTCCGCGGCGGTGTCCCGTTCGATCTGGGTGGGGAAGGACTCGACGGCCCGCCGTCGGGCCGCCTGCGCGGCCACGGCCGCAGCCGCCGCAGCCGCCGCGGCCGCTCCGGCGGCGGCCTCCTCGCGCTCGCACCGGTGCGTCGCCCCGGAGGAGTTGGCACCGGAGGAATGCGCACCGGAGGCATGGGTACCGGCCGCGTGCGGGCCCGCCGAGTGCCCGGGAGCGTGCCCGCCCCCGGTGCCGTGCCCCCCGGTGCCGTGCCCCGCAGCGCCGTGCCCCGCGCGCCGCCGCCGGCCGCCCGCGGTCCGGGCGGCGTGTTCCTCGGCCGCCTGTCTAGCCGCCAGGTAGGCCTGCACCGCCGCCATGCCGTAGACCGGCTGGATGAGCTGGTGGCCTTTGAAGAACGGTCTGGCCGGGGCGAACCCGGCGGCGACCACGAGGTCGCGGATCTCTGCTATCTCGGCTTCACTGCGGGCGGTGAAGCGGACCTCCCAGCCCTTCTTGTACGTATGGCCCTTCTCGCCGCTGCGGCGGGCGGGGTCCGGGCGGCGGACGTATCCGGGCAGGCGGCCGAGGCGGAGCTGGGCCGCGCGGAGGCCGGCGGTCTCGTCACGTGACATGACGTAAGCCTAGGCAATCCCGGGGGCGGGATTGACGCTCGGAGGGTCCCTCGCCGTATGCCTTTGATCACTCTGGGTCAGACGACCAGGTCGGCGATCGTTTTCGATCAGGTATGACAACCGGATGAGCGTCAATTACTCCAAATGAGTGAGGGTATGAGGACTTTAGTGCGGGCTGGTCCCGGTTTCGCGACGGTTGAGTAACAGTGCGTCAGGCTCCCGGTCGCGGGTCCGGACGGTTGGGGATGGTGTCGGCATGAGCTACCGGATTCCCTCGCCTCCGCCGTCGCTGGAGGAGCTGGCGAAGCGTCAGCAGAACGTCGTCACCGCGAGTCAGCTGCGGGCCCGGGGCGTGCCGGCCCGCGTCGTCACCGGGCACTGCCGCCGGGGCGGGCCCTGGCAGCGGCTGCTGCCCCGGGTCTACCTGCTGCAGTCCGACGAGCCCACCCCGGAGCAGCGGATGTGGGCCGCGCTGCTGTACGCCGCGCAGAACGGCCGCGAGGAGGGCCGCCGCGAGGGTGCGGTGATCACCGGAGCGGCCGCGCTGGCGCTGTACGGCTTCGCGGCCGTGCCCCGGCTGCCCGCGGTGACCGGGGTGGACGTCCTGGTGCCCCGTCAGCGCCGGCTGAAGGACGTCGGCGAGGTGCGGATCCGGCGTACGGAGCGGGAGTTGGTGGCCCGCTCGGTGCACGGTCTGGCCTGCGCGCCGGTGGCCCGGGCGGTCGCGGACGCGCTCGGCGAGTGGACGGCGGACCCCGGGCAGCCGGCGCCGGTGCGCGAGGTGCTGCGGGAGGCCGTCTCCCGTCCCGAGAACGGCTGCTCGGTGCGGGAGTTGGCCGCCGAGCTGATCGAGTCCGGGCTGACCGGCGAGCCCCGGGTGCGGGCCGCGCTGGACGAACTCCTGGCCGCCGAGCGGGACTCGGTGCTGGAGCGGGTCGGCCACCTGGTGGACGAGTGGCTGCTGCCGGTCCCGCTGAACGCCCCCGAGCTGCGGATGCGCGGCGGCACCTACATCGGCGTCCCGGACCTCTACTGGCCGGAGCGCGGTGTCGCGGTGGAGGTGGACTCGGACCTGCGCTGCGTCAGCGAGGGCGAGGCCGCCTGGGTGCGCGGCGGCCAGCACCGGATGGAGTACCTGGGCATCCGGGTGGTGTACGTCTGCGGTGACCGGCTGGCCGCCGACCCGGACGCGGTCGGCGGCGAGCTGCGCGAGGCGTTCCGGGTCGGCGGAACCGACGTGGTGGAGCTGCTGGTGGTCTGAGCCGGAGCCGTCAGGAGCGGACCAGCGGCGTGCCGACCGGTTCGACCCCGGCCGTCAGGAGCGGACCAGCGGCGTGCCGACCAGTTCGACCCCGGCCGCCCGCAGCTCCTCCAGCGCGGCGGCGGTGGTCTCCGGGGCCACCCCGGCGGTGAGGTCCAGCAGGACGCGGGTGGCGAAGCCCGCCCGGGCGGCGTCCAGCGCGGTCGCCCGGACGCAGTGGTCGGTGGCGATGCCCACCACGTCGACCTCGTCGACCTGCCGCTCGCGCAGCCAGGCCACCGGACCGCGTCCGTTCTCGTCCAGCCCCTCGAAGCCGCTGTACGCCGCCGAGTGGGCGCCCTTGTCGAAGACCGCCTCGACCGCGCCGGAGATCACGGCGGGCGCGAAGTTGGGGTGGAAGCCCACGCCCTCGGTGCCGGCCACGCAGTGCGGCGGCCAGCTGTCGACGTAGTCCGGCTCGGCGGAGAAGTGCGCACCCGGGTCGATGTGGTGGTCGCGGGTGGCGAGGATGTGCTGGTAGCCGGGGGAGGATTCGGCGATCAGATCGGTGATGGCGGCGGCCACCTCGGCGCCGCCGGCGACGGCCAGGCTGCCGCCCTCGCAGAAGTCGTTCTGAACGTCGACGACGATCAGTGCCCGGTGCATGGCTCGCATCCTCGGATGTCGGGGGCCCGCGGGAGGCGGCGCCCCGGTGTGGGGGAGCCCTCGGGAGTACTCGGCCCGGCTGTGCGGGGCTCGGGGGTTCTCGGGGGAGCTCCGGGGAACTCTACGGCTGACTCTAGGGAGTGCCGCGCGGGGGCGGAAGCCCCGGGGCCGGTCCGGCAGCCGGTGCGGCGGCCGGGCCCGGGGCGTCCGCCCGCCGTCCGGAGGGTGACGGGACCCCGGTCGGACGGTGACAGGTCGGACGGTGACCCGCCGGTCGGCGGCCGGGGCGGACCCGAACCACCCGCCGGCCGGGCGTGGCTCAGAGCACCACGTCGGCGGGCAGGAGCAGCTCGGTCGGCAGCACCGGGTCGCCCTTGGAGAGCTGGGTGGCCGACAGCGGCAGCGCGGCCCGGGCGCGGACGTGCCGTTCGCGGGCGGCGGTCAGCGGTTCCCGGCCGACGGTCTCGCCGGCCCGTACCAGCGGCACCTGCAGCAGGTGCGGCCGCAGCTCCTCCGGGACGGGCCCGGTGCCGACCACCTCGGCCTCGGCGACGCCGTCGGCGTCGGGCCGGCGGGCCGCCCACTTGCGGCCGCCGGTGCTGGTCTTGCCGCCCGCCGAGCGCTTGGCGACCGAGACCAGGGGGCCGCCGTCGGCCCCGGCCCGGGCGACCAGCTTGTAGACCATGGCGCAGGTCGGGTGCCCGCTGCCGGTGACCAGGCTGGTGCCGACGCCGTAGCCGTCCACCGGGGCGGCGGCCAGGGCGGCGATCGCGTACTCGTCCAGGTCCGAGGTGACGATGATCCGGGTGTCCGCGGCGCCGAGTTCGTCCAGCTGGCGGCGGACCCGGTGGGCCAGCAGGGTGAGGTCGCCGGAGTCGATCCGGACGGCGCCCAGTTCGGGGCCGGCCACCTCGACCGCGGTGCGCACGGCCTCGCGCAGGTCGAAGGTGTCGACCAGCAGCGTGGTGCCCTTGCCCATCGAGGCGATCTGGGCGCGGAAGGCGTCCCGCTCGCTGTCGTGCACCAGGGTGAAGGCGTGCGCGGCGGTGCCGGTGGTGGGGATGCCGTGGGTGAAGCCGGCCTCCAGGTCGGAGGTGGCGGCGAACCCGGCCACGTAGGCGGCCCGGGCGGCTGCGACGGCGGCTTGCTCGTGGGCGCGGCGGGCGCCCATCTCGATGACCGGGCGGCCGCCGGCGGCGGCGGTCATCCGGGAGGCGGCGGCCGCGATCGCCGAGTCGTGGTTGAGGATCGAGAGGATCACCGTCTCCAGGATCACCGCCTCGGCGAAGCTGCCCTCGACGGTGAGCAGCGGCGAGCCGGGGAAGTAGACCTCGCCCTCCGGGTAGCCCTGGATGTCGCCGCGGAAGCGGTAGTCGGCGAGGAAGCGCAGGGTCTCCTCGTCGACCACGTCCTGGTCGGACAGCCAGTCCAGCTGGGCGGTGGTGAACCGGAAGTTCTCGACGGCGTCGAGCACCCGGCCGGTGCCGGCCATGACGCCGTAGCGGCGGCCGCCCGGCAGGCGGCGGGTGAACACCTCGAAGACGGAGTGGCGGTGCGCCGCCCCGCTGCGCAGGGCGGCCTGCAGCATGGTGAGCTCGTAGCGGTCGGTGAGAAGCGCGGTCGAGCCGGCCGCGCGCACTGAAGTGGCGTCCATGAGGATGATGCTACTACCACTTAGCGTCAGATTGACGATTTCTTTTCGGGTCGGCCGGGCCGGAATCGCCCGGGGGTCCCCCGGATGGCAGCATGGGGCTTGATGGGCAACGGACGAGCGTGCAGTGAGGAGGACCCGGCGTGAGTGTCGCGCCCGCGGAGATCGAGCGCCCCGAGGTCGAGGGGCTGCCGGTGGCAGAGCCGGACACCCCCTGGGTGACCATCGTGCACAACGACCCGGTCAACCTGATGAGCTACGTCCAGCACGTGTTCCAGGCCTACTTCGGCTACCCGAAGGACAAGGCCAGGGAGCTGATGATGGACGTCCACACCAAGGGGCGGGCGGTGGTCTCCAGCGGATCCCGCGAGGAGATGGAGCGCGACGTCCAGGCGATGCACGGCTACGGCCTCTGGGCGACGCTGCAGCACGACTGACGCCGGCCCACCGGCCGTACGACCGAAGACGACGAAGACGGGCTGACCGATACAGATGGCTGGGTTGTTCGAGAGCACCGGCGGTGGCGGCGCGGCGATCGCGCTGGACGAGTGGGAGGTCTCCATCCTGCGCTCGCTGGAAGTGCAGTTGCTGGAGCTGATCGGCCCCGGTCCGGGCGGGGAGGGCGGCGACCCGCTGGCCGCGCTGTTCGCCGAGGGTCCCACCGAGGCGCCCGCCGACCCGGTGCTGGCCCGGTTCTTCCCGGACGCCTACCGCGACCCGGAGAAGCCGGCCGACGACGAGGCGGTGGCCGCGTCCGGGGAGTTCCGCCGTTTCACCGAGCTGGACCTGCGGGCCCGCAAACGGGACGACGCGCTGTTCGTCATCCGGGCACTGGACGGCCTCGGCGGCGCGGGGGTGCTCAAGCCGACCACCTCCGACTGCCAGCGCTGGCTGGGCGCCCTGAACGACCTGCGGCTGGCCCTCGGTGTCCGGCTGGAGGTCACCGAGGACGACGAGGAGGGCCTCTACGACCTGCCGGACGGCGACGAGCGCAAGCCGCTGGTGATGGCCTACCTGTGGCTGGGGGCGATGCAGGAGTCGCTGCTGGAGGCGATGGCCGGCTGAGCCCGTCCCCGCGCGGGTGAACGCGGGGTGAACCGGGAAGGAACTCCGGGTGGACGTGGAGCGGCCGTGGCCGCTCCCGTTCGCGTTTGCGGGGCAAGCGTGCCCGCTTTCGGGCAGGCCCCGGCGGTTTCGTCCAGCATGTGGACGGTCTGCCGGGGCTTTCCCGTCCAAAACGGGGCAAGCCCTATCAGGTCATGCTCAAATATCGCTCAGATGAACACCGCTGTCCGGATGGTGCGTGGTACGACTTCTCCACCCCCGAGACCGACCAGGACGGTGTACCCATGGCCGAGAAGTCGTACGACCACGTGGTCGACACCCCACCGGAAGAGGAGGGCTACGAGCGGGGACTCGGCAGCCGCCAGATCCAGATGATCGCGATCGGCGGAGCCATCGGCACCGGCCTCTTCCTCGGGGCCGGCACCGCGATCTCCAAGTCCGGCCCGAGCCTGATCCTGTCCTACGCCGTCGCCGGCCTGGTGATCTTCGTGATCATGCGCGCCCTCGGCGAACTCCTCACCTACCGCCCGGTGTCCGGCAGCTTCGCCGAGTACGCCCGGGAGTTCCTCGGCCCCTTCGCCGGCTACGTGACCGGCTGGACGTACTGGCTGTTCTGGGTCGTCACCGGCATGGCGGAGACCACCGCCGCCGCCGTGTACGTGAAGTTCTGGGCGCCCGACATCCCCCAGTGGGCCAGCGCGCTGACCTTCCTGGTCGTCCTCTACGCGGCCAACCTGATCTCGGTGAAGCTGTTCGGCGAGATCGAGTTCTGGTTCTCCATGGTCAAGGTCACCGCCATCATCGGCATGATCCTGATCGGCGTCGGGGTGCTCACCCTCGGCTTCAGCAAGGCCGGTGACACCGCGTCGATCACCCACCTGTGGGAGGGCGGCGGCTTCTTCCCCAAGGGCATCGGCGCCACCGTGATGACCCTTCAGATCGTCATGTTCGCCTACCTCGGCGTCGAGCTCGTCGGCGTCACCGCGGGCGAGAGCGAGGACCCCGAGAAGACCCTGCCGCGGGCGATCAACACCCTGCCCTGGCGCATCGCGCTGTTCTACATCGGCGCCCTGGTCGTCATCCTCTCGCTGGTCCCGTGGACCGAGTTCCAGCCCGGCGTCAGCCCGTTCGTCGCCGCCTTCGGCAAGATCGGCATCCCGGCGGCGGCCGGCATCATCAACTTCGTGGTGCTCACCGCGGCGCTCTCCTCCTGCAACTCCGGGATGTACTCCACCGGCCGCATGCTGCGCGACCTCGCGCTGCGCGGCCAGGCCCCGGGGCAGCTCACCAAGCTCAACTCCCGCCGCACCCCGGCCTTCGCGATCACCCTCTCCAGCCTGCTGATGGGCGTCGGCGTGGTGCTCAACTACCTCGTCCCGGCACGGGCGTTCGAGTACATCACCTCGGTCGCCACGGTCTGCGGCCTGTGGACCTGGGCGATGATCCTGATCTCCCAGATCCGCTACCGCCGGGCCTGGCAGGACGGCCGGCTGCCGGCCCCCTCCTTCAAGGCGCCCGGCGGCGCCTGGGTCAGCTGGGCCGCGCTCGCCTTCCTCGCCCTGGTCGTGGTGCTGATCGGCCTGGACGAGGACAGCCGGATCTCGCTGTACGTCTTCCCCGGCTGGGCGCTGCTGCTGGTGATCGGCTACCGCGTCCTGCGGAGCCGCAACCCGCAGGCCGTCACCGGCCCCGCCGCCGAGCCGGCCGCCGGGTCCGCCCGGGGCGACCTGCAGACGGCCGACGAGGGCTGAACCCGGCCGCCACGCGGACACCGGCCGACCGCAACGCGGACACCGGCCGACCGCAACGCGGACACCGGGACCGCCGCGCGCACACCGGCCGACCGCCTCGCGGACACCGGCCGACCGCGCTTCGGACGCCCCGGCGATCACTCGCCGGGGCGTGTCTATCCTGACCACATGCTGACCATCACCCGAGAAATCCGCGACCGGATCGTGGCCCACGCCCGCGCCGACCACCCGGACGAGGCCTGCGGCGTGGTCGCCGGACCGGCCGGCAGCGGACGGCCCGAGCGGTTCATCCCGATGCTCAACGCCGCCCGCTCGCCCACCTTCTACGAGTTCGACTCGGGCGACCTGCTGAAGCTCTACCGCGAGATGGACGACCTCGACGAGGAGCCGGTGATCGTCTACCACTCGCACACCGCCACCGAGGCCTACCCCTCGCGCACCGACGTGAGCTACGCGTCCGAGCCGTTCGCCCACTACGTCCTGGTCTCCACCGCCGACGGCAACGGCGAGGACGACCCGTACCAGTTCCGCTCGTTCCGCATCGTGGACGGCGAGATCACAGAGGAAGACGTCCAGGTCGTCGAGGCCCACGAGGCCTGACCGGCACCCACCCGGACGAGGCCCGCCGACCGCTCGCGCCCGGTCGGCGGGCCGTGCCGTCTCAGTACTGGGAACGGGAACATCCGGATCCCGAGACGGGCATGTCGGAGCGGGGCCGGGAATCTATACGATGAGTCCATGCGTTCCGTCGATGTGAGCAACCAGGCCCCGGGCACCCGCCTCGTGGCGCGCCTGCACGTCGACCTGTGCCGGCACGCCGGCGCGATCTGTCCCGGCACGCCCGCGCGCTCGCGCTGAGAGCCGCCTCGCCCCACCCGGGCCCCGCCGCCCCTACCGGCGGCGCCGAGCCCCGGGCACCGTCCGCCCTGCCGCGCCCCTCGCGGCCCACCCACTCCACGACTCGCACAGGAGCGCCGCACCCATGGCCATCGAGGTCCGCATCCCGACCATCCTCCGCACCTACACCGACGGCGCCAAGGCCGTCGAGGGCAACGGCAGCAACATCGGGGAACTCTTCACCGACCTCGACGCCCGGCACCCGGGCATCGCCGCCCGCCTGCTCGAGGGCGGCGAGCTGCGCCGCTTCGTCAACGTGTACCTGAACGACGAGGACGTCCGGTTCCTGGAGGGCATCTCCACCGCCCTGGCCGACGGCGACAGCGTCACCATCCTGCCCGCCGTGGCCGGCGGCTCCCGCTGACCTGCCGGTCCGCCCGCTGACCTCCTGGTTCCCCCGCCGCCGCCGGCGGGGGAACCACCCCGTGACCCCCAACGCCGTGTGACCCTCACCGCCGTGGCCGGAGGCCTCCCTTGCGTTACGACAGCCCGCTCGAAGCCGTCGGCAACACCCCGCTGGTCCGCCTGCCGCGGCTGTCCGCCGCCGTCCCCGGCAACACCGAGGGCCTGGTCAACCTCTGGGCCAAGCTGGAGGACCGCAACCCGACCGGCTCGATCAAGGACCGTCCGGCGCTGCACATGATCGAGCGCGCCGAGGCCGACGGCCGGCTCACCCCGGGCTGCACGATCCTGGAGCCCACCAGCGGCAACACCGGCATCTCGCTCGCCATGGCCGCCAAGCTCAAGGGCTACCGGATGGTCTGCGTGATGCCCGAGAACACCAGCGAGGAACGGCGCGAGCTGCTCCGCATGTGGGGCGCCGAGATCATCCCCTCCCCGGCCGCGGGCGGCTCCAACACCGCCGTCCGGATCGCCAAGGAGATCGCCGCCGAGCACCCCGACTGGGTGATGCTCTACCAGTACGGCAACCCCGACAACGCGGGCGCCCACTACACCGGCACCGGCCCCGAGATCCTCGCCGACCTGCCCACCGTCACCCACTTCGTGGCCGGCCTCGGCACCACCGGCACCCTGATGGGCGTCGGCCGCTACCTGCGCGAGAAGGTCCCCGGCGTGAAGATCGTCGCCGCCGAACCGCGCTACGACGACCTGGTCTACGGGCTGCGCAACCTGGACGAGGGCTTCGTCCCCGAGCTGTACGACGCCGAGGTGCTCACCACCCGCTTCTCCGTCGGCTCCGCGGACGCCGTCCGCCGCACCCGCGAACTCCTCCAGCAGGAGGGCATCTTCGCGGGCGTCTCCACCGGCGCCATCCTGCACGCCGCGATCGGCGTCGGCCGCAAGGCGGCGGCCGCGGGGGAGCGCGCGGACATCGTCTTCGTGGTCGCCGACGGCGGCTGGAAGTACCTGTCCACCGGCATCTACACCGCCGAGTCCACCGAGGCCGCGGTCGAGGCGCTGCAGGGCCAGCTCTGGGCCTGACCCGCGCCGACGGTCAGCCCAGCACCTGACGGGCCCGGGCCCACACCTGCCGGTCCACCGTGCCGGCCCGGCGGCGGAACGCCGACAGCGGCACCTCGCGCAGCTCGTCGGTCTCCAGCCAGCTGGACCGGCCCTGCCGGTCGCCCACCGAACCGGGCGGCAGCGGCAGCACGCCGGGGCGCTCGGTGTGGTGCTTGCTGGTGATCTTCGCGACGGTGGCGGTCCGCCCGTGCACCCGCAGCACCAGGCAGGGACGGTCCTTGGCGCCGGGGCCGTCCTCGAACGGCACCTCCGCCCACCAGATCTCCTGCGGCTCCGGGCCGGCCTTGGTGCCCGGGCGCGGCCGCGGGCCGGTCGGCCCGGCCGGGCGCGGGGCCGGGCGGGTGCGCCGCGCCAGCACCGCCGCGACGGCCGCCACCAGCGCGATGCCGGCCAGTGCCAGGACGACCCAGGTAGCAGTCATGCCGTTCATGCGGCGAACCGTACCGGGCCGGGGGTGGACGCCACCACCGTGACGGCTGTGACAGTTGAGTATTTGTCCGCGTGTTGCTCCCGGTTCGTCACGGAACGGCCACCGTGCCCGTTCCGTACCCGAGGCCCCGCCCGCCCCCGGGGAGGCTGCGTCACGAACGTCCGCCCCCGTCCCGGAGGTACCGCGTGACGAGAAGCACGCTCTGGTCCTACGCCGAGATCGCCCGCCACATCAACGTCCAGCCCGAGACCGTCCGCAACTACCGGCGGCACGGCCTGCTGCCCGACCCGGACCTGACCGACGACAACGGCCACCCCCGCTGGTACCCCGACACCATCCGCGCCTGGGCCCGCAACCGCCCCCGCCACCGCTGATCCCCACCCCCTCGGGGACCCCCGGCCACCGCCCCGCCCGCGTCCCCGGCGTTCTGGTGATTCCAGCCACAGCCCGGCACGGGGACGGGGGCAAAGTGCCCCTCCGCCCTTACCCTCGACACACCAACGCAGTGCTACCGGCCGGTCCACCGGCCCGGCCTGCCGTTTTCCATGCTGTTTTCCATGCCGTTTTCCAGCAGCAGCCAGGACGTGTCGGGGCGGAGGGGCTCGGATGAAACTGACCGTGGTGGGGTGCTCGGGGAGCTTCCCGTCCGCCGACTCGCCCTGCTCCAGCTACCTGGTCGAGGCCGAGGGCTACCGCGTCGTCCTCGACCTCGGCAACGGAGCCCTCGGCGCCCTGCAGAAGTACACCGGCCTCTACGACGTCGACGCCGTCCTGCTCAGCCACCTGCACGCCGACCACTGCGTCGACCTCTGCGCCTACTGGGTGGCCCGCAACTACCGCGCCGAGGGCTGCCCCGAGCTGCTGCCCGTGTACGGACCGGCCGGCACCGCCGAGCGGCTCGCCCGCGCCTACGACATGCCGGAGAACCCCGGCATGAAGGAGGTGTTCGAGTTCCGCACCCTCACCCCCGGCAGCTTCCGGCTCGGCCCGTTCCGGGTCGAGGTCGCCCAGGTCAACCACCCCGTCGACGCCTTCGCCTTCCGGCTCGAACACGGCGGCCGGGCACTGGTCTACAGCGGCGACACCGGCGAGAGCGCCGAGCTCGTCGAACTCGCCCGCGACGCCGACCTCTTCCTCTGCGAGGCCGCGTACATCGACGGCCGCGACACCTACCAGGCCGTCCACCTCAACGGCCGCGAGGCCGGCGAGCACGCCACCGCCGCCGGCGCCCGCCGGCTCGTCCTCACCCACATCCCCCCGTGGACCGACGCCGAGCACAACCGCCGCGACGCGGCCGCCGCCTACGCCGGGCCGGTCGAGATCGCCCGCGCGGGCGCGGTGTACGAGCTCTGACCTGGGCGGCCGGCGGTTCACGAGGCTCCGGAAAAAACTTCGGAAACACCTGCAACCCTCGCGGCCCCCGCACGTCTATGTGAGTGAGCGGGGGGAAGCCGCTCGACACGGCCAGCCCCGTCGGGCGTGGCCGCCATCACGTTACGTACCAGGCTTACTTGATGCTGCCCGGAAGCGGTTTCGCCGACCAGGCAGGAAATCCAGGGGGGATTCCCATGCGTCAGATCAACCGTGCCCTGCGCCAGGCCCGCGGCGTCGTTCCGGTCGTCGTGCTCACCGCCGGCCTGGTCGCCGGCGGCGCGATGACCGCTGCCCCGGCCGTCGCCGGGACCGCGCCGCTCAGCCTCACCGTCCAGCCGCCGTCCTCGATCGGCGCCGCGGGCGGTCCGGTGGAGTTCACCGAGACCATCAGCAACCAGGACAAGGAGGGCTGGGCAGTGGCCCTGCGGCTCACCGCCGAGACCAGCTTCGGCAGCTCGCCGGAGTTCATGAGCCTGGAGTGGCAGAACGAGCTCAACGGTCAGTGGGACGCGCTTCCGCTCACGTACCACGCGGAGGGCGGCAAGGCTGTGTTCGAGACCGTCGCGGGCAAGATCATCGTGCCGGCGGGGGAGAAGAAGGAGGTCCACCTGCGGATCGGTGCCCCGATGGGTACGCCACACGACGGCACCCCGAACCGCGGCATGATCCCGACCGTCAACCTCCGCTCGGAGGTCAAGGGTTGGTGGCAGGACCTCCCGGTCGAGCCGGCGGTGCAGGACAGTCGTGAGATCAAGGTCGGTGCCGTTTCCAACAGCCTCGCCGGCGTGCCCGCCAAGGCCGTCGCCGGTGGGGAGCCGATCGAGTTCGACGTGGCGCTCAAGAACCCGACCCCGTCCGCCTACACGAACCTCGACAGCCTGCTGATCACGGACAAGCGCGCCAAGGTGGAGGTCCGGGGCGCCGACGGCTCCTGGACCACCCTCTCCCCGGTCGTGTTCCTGGACAGTTCGACCGGGAGCTTCCACCTGGACGGCCACAACTCCTCTGCCGCTCCTGGCAGCACGGAGACCAAGCGCGTCCGGGTCGGCTACGCCGCCGGCACCACGACGGACCAGGCGCAGTTGCAGCCCTGCGTCACCGTCAACGAGCCGGCGGACGACAACGGGCAGATCCGGGGCACCTACTTCTGCTCCTCGGGCGCCGACGTCGAGATCACCGCGGCCCCCACGGCGCAGCCCACCACCCCGGCTCCGGCGAAGACCTCGGCCGTGTCCCACCCCGGCGGCGCGCCCGTCGTGAAGCCGGCCGGCCAGATCACCAGCGCCCCCGCCGGCCCCGTCACACAGCCTGCCGCCATCGCCTCGGCGGCCACCGACGTGCTCGTGCCCACCACCACCGGCGGCGCGGTCGCCGCCGCGGCCCCGGACGGCCGGCTCGCCGCCACCGGAGCCGATGGTGACCGGACCGGTCTCATCTCGGGCGTCGCCGCGCTGCTGCTCGGCGCGGGTGTCGCCACGGTCGCCCTGTTCCGCCGCCGCCGCGCCAACTGACGGCCCCCGGCCCGACCGACCGCCGGCCTGGGTGCGGAGAGCCGCTTCCGGGCCGGCGTGCCCGCCGCTCGGCGGGGCTGGATCTAACCCCTGCCGGGCACCGGCACCGGGAGGCCGAGGTGGTCCCGCAGGGTCGGGCCGGTGTAGTCGGTGCGGAACACCCCGCGCTCCTGGAGCAGCGGGACCACCTTGTCGACGAACTCGTCCAGGCCGCCCGGGGTGAGGTGCGGGACGAGGATGAAGCCGTCGGCCGCGTCGTTCTGCACGAAGTGGTCGATCTGCCCGGCGACGGTGGCGGGGGAGCCGATGAAGGACTGCCGGCCGGTCACCTCGATCACCAGCTCGCGGGTGGTGAGCCGCTTCTCCGCGGCGATCGCCCGCCAGCGTTCGGCGACGGCCAGCGGGTCGCCGAACCGGACCCGGCCCTGGGCGAGGGCGCTGTCCGGGTCGGGGTCGGTCTCCGGCAGCGGCCCGTCCGGGTCGTGGTCGGACAGGTCGACGCCCCAGACCTGTTCCAGGAAGGAGATCGCCGTCCGCGGCCCGACCTGGGCCCGGCGGACCTCGGTCGCGCGTTCGGCCGCCTCGGCGTCGGTGTCGCCGAGGACGAAGGTGGCCCCGGGCATGATCTTCAGCTCCTCCGGCCCGCGCCCGTACGCGGCGAGCCGGCGCTTGACGTCCGCGTGGAAGGCCTGGCCGGCGGCGAGGGTGGAGTGCACGGTGAACACCACGTCGGCGGTGGCGGCGGCGAACTCCCGGCCCTCGTCGGAGTCCCCGGCCTGGATCACCACCGGGTGGCCCTGCGGCGGGCGGGGCAGCGAGAGCCGGCCCTCGACCTCGAAGTGCGGGCCGCGGTGCCGGACGCCCTCCTCCCCGGCGTCCCAGAACTCCCTGGCCAGCTGCACGGATTCGGCGGCCCGGGTGTAGCGGTCGGCGCGGTCCAGGTAGCCGCCGCGGCGGAAGTTCTCCCCGGTGAAGGCGTCCGAGGAGGTGACCACGTTCCAGGCCGCGCGTCCTGCGGAGAGGTGGTCCAGCGAGGCGAAGCGGCGGGCCAGTTCGTACGGCTCGTTGAAGGTCGCGTTGACGGTGGCGGCCAGCCCGATCCGCTCGGTGACGGCGGCCAGCGCGTTCAGCACGGTGATCGACTCGGGGCGGCCGACCACGTCCAGGTCGTGGATGCGGCCCTTGTGCTCGCGCAGCCGCAGGCCCTCGGCGAGGAAGAAGAAGTCGAACTTCCCGCGCTCGGCGGTCTGCGCGAGGTGGCGGAAGGAGTCGAACTCGATGTGGCTGCCGGAGGCCGGGTCGCTCCACACCGTGGTGTTGTTGACGCCGGGGAAGTGCGCGGCGAGGTGGATCTGCTTGAGCGGGCGGTCCGTCATCGGGTCACCTCGGCGAGTGCGAGAGCGGGGGCGGCGGTCGCGGCGGCGGCGGGCGGGGCGGTGTAGCGGCCGGCCGGGCGGGCCAGGCCGAGGTGGTCGCGCAGGGTGCGGCCGGTGTAGCCGGTGCGCAGCAGTCCGGCGGCGCGCAGGGCGGGGGCGATCCGGTCGGCCAGGGCGGTGAGGTCGCGGACCGGGTCGGCGGGGACGAGGTGGAACCCGTCGACGCCGGTGCCGGTCGCGGTGAGCTCGGCGAGCAGGCGTTCCTCGGCGGCCCGGTCGGGCAGGGCGGAGCGGGCGGTGTCGAGCCGGGCGAGGATCCGCAGGTGCTCGCCGGCGCGCAGCCGCAGCTCGGTGGCGGCGGTCAGCCGGGCGTCCCGGTCGGGGGCGTCGAGCAGGACGACGTCGGCGTGCCGGATCGCGGCGGCGACCCGGGCGCGTCCGCCGGGGGAGGCGTCCGGGGCGAGGTCGGCCGCGGCCACCGGTACCGCGACCACCGGGCGGCCCTGCGGCGGGCGCGGGGTGATCGACGGGCCGCGGACCGAGAAGTGCCGGCCCTCGAAGTCGATGTAGTGCAGCTTGTCGCGGTCGATGAACCGCCCGGTGGCGGTGTCGCGGATCTCCGCGTCGTCCTCCCAGCTGTCCCAGAGCCGGGCGGCGACCTCGACGGCGTCGGCGGCCTCGGCCCACAGCTCGTCGGCGGGGGCGACCGGCCGGCGGCCGAAGGCCCTCGCCTCGGCCTCGGTGGTGGAGACGCCGACCAGCCAGCCGGCCCGGCCCTTGCTGACCCAGTCCAGGGTGTTGACGGAGATGGAGGTGTGGAAGGGCTCGGTGTGGGTGGTGGTGACGGTCGGCACCAGTCCGACCCGGCCGGTCAGCGGGGCGATCCGGGCGAGGGCGGCGAGCGCGTCCGGGCGGCCGGGCTCGGGGTCGAAGGAGTCGTCGAGGGTGACGAAGTCCAGGGTGGCCCGCTCGGCGAGGCCGGCGAGGGCGGTGTAGCGCCCGGCGTCGAAGCGGCCCGGGCTGTCGGGGCTGTCGAGGGCGGCGGACAGGTGGAGCTGGCGGGGCATGGTCGGCCTGACTTTCCTCGTGCGGACGCGTGCGCGCACCGCCGGTCCGTACGGGGCCGGGGTGTGCGTGGGTACGCGGGTGCGCGGTGACGGCCCGTGGGCGCGAGCCGGTACGGGCGGGGAGGGGGGAGGGGCGCGCCGGGCGGGACGTCAGCCGGGCGGCGGCGGGGGAACGGTCAGGTCAGCCGCGACACGCCGCGGACCACACGCGACCGAAGTCGATGTGGCTGCGGGTGACCAGCGGGCACGAGGCGTTCACCGCTTCAGTTGACCAGGGCTTCCGGCGGTTCGTCAACCTGCGTTTCCGGCGGTCCGGAGCAGTCCGGAGCAGTCCGGGGCGGTCCGGACACGCCGAAGGCCCCGCCCCGCCGCTGGGGGAGCGGCGGCGGGGCGGGGCCTTCGGGCGGGGTGGCGCGGGCGTCAGGCCTTGGTGACGTCCTCGATCTCGTCGTCGTCCTCGCGACCGGGGGTCTTGAGGTCGAACTTGGTGATCGCGAAGCGGAAGAGGAAGTAGTACAGGGCGCCGAAGACCAGGCCGATCGGGATGATCAGCCACGGCTTGGTGGCCAGGTTCCAGTTCAGGCCGAAGTCGATCAGACCGGCCGAGAAGCCGAAGCCGTCGTGCACGCCCAGGCCCCAGGTGACGGCCATCGAGAGGCCGGTGAGCAGCGCGTGGATCAGGTAGAGCACCGGCGCGATGAACATGAACGAGAACTCGATCGGCTCGGTGACACCGGTCACGAAGCTGGTCAGCGCGACGGAGACCATCATGCCGAGGACGGCCTTGCGGCGCTCGGGGCGCGCGGCGTGGGCGATCGCCAGGGCGGCGGCCGGGAGGCCGAACATCATGATCGGGAAGAAGCCCGACATGAACTGGCCGGCGGTCGGGTCGTTGTGGAAGAAGCGCGGGATGTCGCCGGTCCAGACGTGGCCGGAGGCGTCGGTGAAGCTGCCGACCTGCTGCTGGAAGAAGGTGTTCAGGAACTGGTGCATGCCGACCGGGATCAGCGCGCGGTTGGCGACGCCGTAGATGCCGGAGCCGGCGGCGCCGAGGCCGGTGAGCCAGTCGCTGGCGTGGGTCAGGCCGGTGCCGATCGGGCCCCAGAGCAGGCCCATGACGACGCCGAGCAGGGTGCCCACGAAGGCCATGATGATCGGGACCAGGCGGCGGCCGTTGAAGAAGCCGAGCCAGTCGACCAGCTTCTTGCGGTGGAACCGCTGCCAGATCATCGCGCTCAGCAGACCGACCACGATGCCGCCGAAGACGCCCGGGTCCTGTGGCTTGCCCTTCGGCAGCGCCTCGGTGACGGTGCCGTCCATCGGGAAGACGGTGAGCACCTGCTTGAAGACCAGGTAGCCGACCAGGGCGGCCAGTGCGGTCGAGCCGTCGGCCTTCTTGGCGAAGCCGATGGCGACACCGACGCAGAACAGCAGCGCCAGGTTGCTGAACACGGCGTCACCGGCGGTGGCGAAGACCTCGGCGACCTTTCCCCAGCCGAGTCCGTCCTTGCCGAAGACGTCGGGCTGGCCGAGCCGGAGCAGGATGCCTGCGGCCGGCAGGACGGCGACCGGCAGCTGGAGGCTCCGGCCGATCTTCTGCAGGCCCTGGAGGACGTTCTGGCCGATCTTCTTGGCGGGGCTTGGCTGGGCCGGAGCCGTGGCGGGCGCCGGTGCCTGCGCAGACTGACTCATGGGGGTGGGTTCCTAACGGCATGGCGGTCGGTCGGGGGAAGGCACAGGGGGCCGAACCGCGAACTGGTCTACACCACGTGTGGTGTAGACCAGTTTTGTAGCACGGGTGGAGAAGGCGGGGAACCCTGGAAAGCGCTGACGCACGGAAGCGCTATGAAATCGAAACCTACGTGCGGAACGACGATCATGATTAGCGTAGGGATTGCGATTTTGGCTATTTGCGCAACAAAAAGAGCCGGTCCGCCGGCCGCGGTCCGGTCGGCGGCGGACGGAGGGGCGGCGCGGGCGGCGCGCCGGACGGGTGCGCACGGTGCGGCGAGTGCCGAGAGTGACCGTGACGTCGCGGATCCGGACGACCGTGGTGTTCCGCGCGCGGCCGGTCGCGCTCGGTGACGCCGCGGCTCGCCGGATCGCGGCCGAATTACCGTGGACCGGGTATCCGGTAGGGAATTCGGTCCTTTCCGGAAATGCCGAAGGCCCCCGGGCCGGCGGGTCCGGAGGCCATTGCGGAGGAAAGGGCGGCGGCGTCCCGCCTCAGGCCTTGGTGACGTCCTCGACCTCGCCCTCGTCCTCCCGCCCCGGGGTTTTCAGGTCGAATTTGACGATGATGAACCGGAAGAGCGCGTAGTACACCACGGCGAAGCAGGGGCCGATGATCAGGATCAGCCACGGCTTGGTGGCCAGCCCCCAGTTGATCACGTAGTCGATCAGGCCCGCCGAGAAGCTGAAGCCGTCGTGCACCCCGAGCCCCCAGGTCACCGCCATCGAGGCGCCGGTCAGCAGCGCGTGCACGGCGTACAGGGCCGGGGCGATGTAGGCGAAGGAGTACTCGATCGGCTCGGTCACGCCGGTGACGAGGGACGTCAGGCCGACCGAGAGCATCAGGCCGTAGATCTCCTTGCGGCGGTGCGGCTTGGCGGCGTGCGCGATCGCGAGCGCCGCGGCCGGCAGCGCGAACATCATGATGGGGAAGAAGCCGGACAGGAACTGGCCGGCCGTCGGGTCGCCCGCCAGGAAACGCGGGATGTCGCCGTGCACGATCGTGCCGTCGGCCTTGGTGAACTCGCCGAACTGGAACCAGACGAAGGTGTTCAGCAGCTGGTGCATCCCGATCAGCAGCAGCGCGCGGTTGAACAGGCCGAAGATGCCGGCGCCGCCCGCGCCGAGATCGGCCAGGTTCTGCGAGAAGTCGTTGAGGCCGCGGCCGATCGGCGGCCAGACCCAGAGCGCGAGGACGGCGACCACCAGGCCCACCAGGGCGGTGATCATCGGCACCAGGCGGCGGCCGTTGAAGAAGCCCAGCCAGTCCACCAGCCTGGTGCGGTGGAACCGTACCCACAGCCAGGCCGACATCAGGCCGATCAGGATGCCGCCGAGCACCCCCGGGTTCTGGTACGTCGCGGCCGCGGCCTTCGCCGAGGTGTAGTCCACGCACTGGCCGGTCCAGGCGTCGGGGACCAGGACGGTCCCGTTCTTGCAGCTCTCCGGGAAGGCGTGCAGGACCTTGTAGTAGACGAGGAAGCCGACCACCGCCGCCAGCGCCGTCGACCCGTCCGCCTTCTTGGCCATGCCGATCGCCACGCCGATGCAGAACAGCATCGGCAGGCCGAGGGAGGAGTCGAGCAGCGCGCCGCCGGCCGCGGCGAAGACCTTGGCGACGTTGTTCCAGCCCAGGCCGTCCTTGCCGAACACGTCCGGCTGGCCGAGCCGGTTGAGGATGCCGGCCGCCGGGAGCACCGCCACCGGCAGCTGCAGCGAACGGCCCATCTTCTGGAGGCCGCCGTAGAAGGTGTGCCACCACGTGGTCTGCGGGGCCGTGGCGCCTGCCGAACTCATCCTTCGACCTCCGGGAGCAGTTGCCGGCCGCTGGCCCCCTGCGGGACCCTCGGGCGGGGTCAGGAACCCCCGGGGTCCTTTCTGCGTTCATCGGAGTACACATATATTGGTGTAGACCACTTTGGGACGCAGGCCGCACTCCGGGGCGCCGGCCCCGCTGATCGTCATCCTCGGGCGACGATCCGGAGCCTGCCCGCCGGGCTGGGCCAAAAGTGGACTAACGTGGCAAACCGGTCCTGTGCGGGTGATGCTGGTCGCGCTGCCCGGCAGCGCGACCACAGCTGAACCCGCGTCAGTCACCGACCCGGACCTCGCCGCTCAGGCCGAGGGACGACCCCCACAGCACAGCGCACGACGGCACCCGGCAGAGCGGCCGGCGGGCCGAGACAGAGGGAGAAACCAATGGCCAGCAAGGCTGAGAAGATCGTCGCCGGTCTGGGCGGCATCGACAACATCGAAGAGGTCGAGGGCTGCATCACCCGCCTGCGCACCGAGGTCAAGGACGCCTCCCTGGTCGACGAGGCCGCCCTCAAGGCCGCCGGCGCCCACGGCGTCGTCAAGATGGGCACCGCGATCCAGGTCGTCATCGGCACCGACGCCGACCCGATCGCCGCCGACATCGAGGACATGATGTGAGCTGAGCCACCGGGCTCACCCACCGAGCCGCCCAGGCTCACCCGCCCCGGCCCGCCGCCCCGCCCAGGGGACGGCGGGCCGCGGCGCACCCGCGGCCCCCGCAGCCGCGGTCCCCGCACCCGCGGCCCGTCAGGGCCCGTCGCGGCGGGCCTCCGCATGCAGGGCCTCCGCGCGCAGGGCCGAGCCGTATCCGAACCGCCGTCCGGAACCACTACGCTCAATGCCTATGTCACGCATCGACGGCCGCACCCCCGAACAGCTCCGCCCGATCACCATCGAGCGGGGCTGGAGCAAGCACGCCGAAGGCTCCGTCCTGATCTCCTACGGCGACACCAAGGTGCTGTGCACCGCCAGCGTCACCGAGGGCGTCCCCCGCTGGCGCAAGGGCAGCGGCGAAGGCTGGGTCACCGCCGAGTACTCCATGCTCCCGCGCGCCACCAACACCCGCGGCGACCGCGAGTCCGTCAAGGGCCGCATCGGCGGCCGCACCCACGAGATCAGCCGGCTCATCGGCCGCTCGCTGCGCGCCGTCGTGGACCACCGGGCCCTCGCCGAGAACACCATCGTCCTCGACTGCGACGTCCTCCAGGCCGACGGCGGCACCCGCACCGCCGCCATCACCGGCGCCTACGTCGCCCTCGTCGACGCCGTCGCCTGGGCCCGCGACAAGAAGCTCCTGCGCGCCAAGGGCCAGCCCATCACCGGCGGCGTCAGCGCCGTCAGCGTCGGCATCATCGACGGCACCCCGATGCTCGACCTCCGCTACGAGGAGGACGTGCGCGCCGAGACCGACATGAACATCGTCTGCACCTCCGACGGCCGCTTCGTCGAGGTCCAGGGCACCGCCGAAGGCGCACCCTTCGACCGTGCCCTGCTCGACCGGCTGCTCGACCTCGGCACCCTCGGCTGCGCGGAGCTGGACGAGATCCAGCGCAAGGCCCTGGAGGCCTGAACCCGCGCGGGCCCCGCAACCGTGACTCCGGACGGACGCCCCGCCGCGCCGTCTGCTGTACAGGCCGGGCCCGGAGACCGTACGGTTCCCGCAGCACCCCCGCTGCGGGAACCGCGCACCCCCCGGCGCGCGTCCCCCACCACGGAACCCGCGCCCCACAGGAGGACCGGATGCCGTCCAGCATCGCCCGCCCCGCCGCCCTCGCCGTGGCCGGACTGATCGCGATCCTCCCGCTCAGCATGGTGAGTTGCTCCGCCGCACAGAAGGCGATCGACTGCGGCAACACCGCCGTGAAGATCACCGGCGACATCGCCGACGTCACCAAGGCCTACGACAACGCGAGCAACGACTCCGCGGCCGCCGGGAAGGCGCTGCAGAAGCTCAAGACCGACCTCGACCAGGTCGGCAAGAACTCCAAGAGCACCGACGTCGCCAAGGCCGTGACGGACCTGCAGAAGCAGGTCGAGAACGTGCAGCGGGCCGCCGACAAGAACGAGGTCCCCGACCTCAAGCCACTCGGCAGCGCCGCCGGCAACCTCACCTCGGCCTGCACCGGCTGACCGCCCCCGGTTCCTGGATAGGGTGGGCGATATGTCCACCCGTCTGATCCTCGCCACCCGCAACCAGCACAAGGTCGCCGAGCTGCGCGCCATCCTCACCGACGCCGGCCTGGACGTCGAACTCGTCGGCGCCGACGCCTACCCCGAGATCCCGGACGTCCCCGAGACCGGCGTCACCTTCGCCGAGAACGCCCTGCTCAAGGCCCACGCCCTGGCCCGCGCCACCGGCCTGCCCGCCGTCGCCGACGACTCCGGCCTCTGCGTGGACGTGCTCAACGGCGCGCCCGGCATCTTCTCCGCCCGCTGGGCCGGAAAGCACGGCGACGACCGCGCCAACCTCGACCTGCTGCTCGCCCAGCTCTCCGACATCGCCGAACCCCACCGCGGCGCCCACTTCTTCTGCGCCGCCGCCCTGGCCCTCCCCGATGGCACCGAACGCGTCGTCGAGGGCCGCCTCCTCGGCACCCTCCGCACCACCCCGGCCGGCGACGGCGGCTTCGGCTACGACCCGATCCTCCAGCCCCTCGGCGAGACCCGCACCTGCGCCGAACTCACCGCCGCCGAGAAGAACGCCATCAGCCACCGCGGCCAGGCCTTCCGCGCCCTGGCCCCGGTCGTCAAGGCCCTCATCGGCTGACGCTTCGCAGGAACGACGATGGCCCGCTTCCCTTCGATTCGAAGGGAAGCGGGCCATTTCGCTCAGTACGCCCGGTGGGACTCGAACCCACGACACTGCGGACCTAAACCGCATCTCTCTAGCCAGCTGGAGTACGGGCGCACGTCAAAGCAAGCGTACCGGTAGACGGATCCCGTCGCGGCCGCTTTCTCGGAATCGGATCAGCTATGCGGCGATGTCCGTCCGGGGGTCGGTGCGGTTCTTGTTGCGGCCGCAGTAGGTCGGTGTGATGGAGTGGCAGTTGGGGCACAGGAGGCGGAGGTTCTCGCGCCGGTTGTCGAGCCAGTCGCCGTTGATGTGGTCGACCTCCAGGGTCATCGGCTGCCCGAGCCAGATCGGAGGGGTGCCGCACGACTCGCAGAGGTCGGGGTGCCCGATGTGCACGAGCATGGTGCGAAGCCGATCGCCGGGGACTCGCTGGCTGCCCGGCGGGCGCTGCACGAGCAACTCCTCGGCAGTGCGCCGTGGACCGGTCTTCCGCCCCTTGTTGTGCGCCTGTCCGGTGAAGTGGCCGGTGTCGAGCTGGTGGAAGTCGATGGCCTCCCGCACCAGCGTCCGCGAGTTGCCGCAATCGGTCATCCCGAGAGCGAGGATCACGCCGCGCACGCTTCGGTGCGCGGCCACGGCCCGGGCCAGGGTGTCCTTGGGGATGGCCTCGACCCTGCTTCGGCCATCACTCCTGAGCCTGAAGTGTCCGGTGTCGATGCCGAGTTCGGCCAGCCGCTTCTTCAGGTACGAGTAGAGGCTGTCGTACGGGGTGACGCCCAGGTGGGCCATCACCTCGTTGATGCTGTAGCTGTGCGCCGCGGCATCGGCCAGTGCCTCGCGCGAGTAGCGGCGGCGACCGTAGTCGGGTCGCCCCTGGTTGAAGTGCGAGGTGTCGATGCCGTAGTGGCGGAGCCGCTTGCTCAGGTAGCTGTGCGTGCCGCCCGCCATCGGCACGCCGAGCTTGCGCATCATCTCGTTGACGCTGCCGGACTCGGCGGCGAGTGCGGCCAGCAGTTCGCGGGTGTACTTGACCTGCACGGGTCCCCCTGTGGGCTGGTGGAACCCCTTCCCCGGTGTGCGAACGAGCGGCGGGTCGATTGGTTACGGTCTCCCGGATGTTTGGCTGTTGATTACCAATTGGTACAGACCTATTGACCTATGTGGTTCAGACCACATAGCTTCGGCGCCAATTGCAATCCCCCACGTGCGTGCTCCCCCACAGGTACGCGCAGGCACTCTCTCCTGGAGGACCGAGTGTTGATCCGATCCACGGCGGAGCGGCGTCCCACCGCTGCGCACCGCCGTAAGAGCGCCCGGGCGGGTGTGGCCTCGTTGGCGGCGGCGTCGCTGGCCGGGCTGCTGATGGCGACGCTGGGTGCGGCGCCCTCGCAGGCGTCGGCGGCCGTCGACAACGCGGCCTGTCGCCCGGACGGGCTGTACCAGACCCCCGGGGTGGACGTCCCGTACTGCTCCGTCTACGACACCGGCGGGCGCGAGAAGATGGGCGCGGACCACCAGCGCCGCATCATCGGCTACTTCACCGGCTGGCGCACCGGCAAGAACGGCGACCAGCCGTACCTGGTGAGTGACGTGCCCTGGGACAAGGTCACCCACCTCAACTACGCCTTCGGGCACGTCGGCGGCGACAACAAGCTGTCCGTCGGCGCGGACGGCCCGACCAACGAGGCCACCGGGATCTCCTTCCCGGGCGTGCCCGGGGCCGAGCTCGACCCGACGCTGCCCTACAAGGGCCATTTCAATCTGCTGACGAAGTACAAGAAGCAGTACCCGAACGTCAAGACCATGATCTCGGTGGGTGGTTGGACCGAGACCGGCGGCTACTTCGGGGACGACGGCAAGCGCGTCAACACCGGCGGCTTCTACTCGATGACCGTCAATCCGGACGGCAGTGTCAACCAGGCCGGCATCGACACCTTCGCCGCCTCGTCGGTCGACTTCATCCGCAAGTACGGGTTCAACGGCGTCGACATCGACTACGAGTACCCGACCTCGATGAAGGACGCCGGCAACCCGCTGGACTGGCAGCTGGCCAACTCCAAGCGCGGCTCGCTGGCCAAGGGCTACGCGGCGCTGATGAAGTCGCTGCGGGAGGGTCTGGACAAGGCGGGCGCCGCCGACGGCAAGCACTACCTGCTGTCGGTCGCGGCCCCGTCCTCCGGCTACCTGCTGCGCGGCATGGAGACCTTCCAGGTGGCGAAGTACCTGGACTACGTCAACATCATGTCGTACGACCTGCACGGTGCCTGGAACAAGTACGTCGGCCCGAACGCCTCGCTGTTCGACGACGGCAAGGACGGCGAGCTGGCGGCGGCCAACGTCTACGGCACCGGCCAGTACGGCGGCATCGGCTACCTGAACGCCGACTGGTCGTACCACTACTTCCGCGGCTCGATGCCCGGCGGCCGGATCAACGTCGGCCTGCCGTACTACACCCGCGGTTTCAAGAACGTCCAGGGCGGCACCAACGGCCTCTGGGGCACGGCCTCCGCGACCACCTGCCCGGTGGGCTCCGGCCTGACCGCCTGCGGTGACGGCGCGGTCGGCATCGACAACATCTGGAACGACAAGGACGACGCGGGCAAGGAGTCCCCGGCCGGGTCGAACCCGATGTGGCACGCCAAGAACCTGGAGAAGGGCATCCTGCCCGACTACCTGGCCAAGTACGGCGTGACGGACACCGCGCTGCAGGGCAGCTACGCCCGCAACTACAGCTCCTCCCTGGTGGCGCCGTGGCTGTGGAACGACGCCAAGAAGGTGTTCCTCTCCACCGAGGACGAGCAGTCGGTGGGCGCCAAGGCCGACTACATCGTCAACCAGGGCGCGGGCGGCGCGATGATCTGGGAGCTCGCGGGCGACTACAAGTGGGACGCCGCCGCGAACGGCGGCAAGGGCGAGTACGTCCCCGGCTCGACGCTGACCTCGCTGATGTACGACAAGTTCAAGTCGGCGGCCCCGTACGGCGCGACCCGTGCCACGACCGCGCTGCCGCAGCAGACCCTGCCGGTCGACGTGTCGTTCACCAACTTCGCGCTGGGCGACTCGAACTACCCGATCAACCCGAAGCTGCACATCGTCAACAACTCGACGCTGACCCTGCCGGGCGGCACCGAGTTCCAGTTCGACTACGGCAACTCGGCCCCGGGCAACGCCAAGGACCAGTCCGGCTTCGGGCTGCAGGTCATCAGGCAGGACAACCCGGGCCCGGGCAACGTGGGCGGCCTGAAGGGCACCTACAACCGGGTGTCGGTCAAGCTGCCGGGCTGGCAGTCGCTGGCGCCGGGCGCCTCGGTGGACATGGACTTCGTCTACTACCTGCCGGTGTCCACACCGTCGAACTGGACGGTCAACGTGGGCGGCACGCTGTACGGGATCAAGGGCGACCTGACCCGGGGTGCGACGGACGGCGGTACGACCCCGCCGACCACGCCTCCGACGACGCCTCCGACGACGCCGCCGACCACCCCGCCGACCACCCCGCCCACGACGCCTCCCACCACCCCGCCGACCACTCCGCCCACCACCCCGCCGACCACGCCGGCCGGTTGCGCGGGTGCGCCGGGCTGGGACGCGGGTACCACCTACGCGAGCACCACCAAGGTCTCGTGGAAGGGCCACTACTACCAGAACAAGTGGTGGACCAAGGGCGACGACCCCACGGCGAGCGGCGCGTGGGGGGTCTGGAGCGACCTCGGGGCCTGCTGAACTGACGGCGGCCCACTGAGGTGAGGGACGGCGGTGGCGGTGCACCCGGTCGGGGGGTGTGCCGCCACCGCTCCGTTTCCGGCGGGACGCCGGTGAGGAAGGGGTCAGGCCTCGATCTTGAGGTCGCGCAGCAGCTTGGCGACATGGCCGGTGGCCTTGACGTTGTAGAGCGCGCGCTCGACCTTGCCCTGCTCGTCGACGATGACCGTGGAGCGGATCACGCCCTGGTAGGTGCGGCCGTAGTTCTGCTTCTCGCCGTAGGCGCCGTACGCCTCCAGGACCTTGTTGTCCGGGTCGGAGAGCAGGGTGACCTTGAGGTTCTCGGTCTCGCGGAACTTGCCGAGCTTCTCCGGCTGGTCGGGCGAGATGCCGATGACGTCGTAGCCGGCGCCGGCGAAGACCGCCAGGTTGTCGGTGAAGTCGCAGGCCTGCTTGGTGCACCCCGGGGTGAGCGCCTTGGGGTAGAAGTAGACGATGACCTTGCGGCCCGCGTGGTCGGCGAGGGACACCTGGTTTCCGTCGGCGTCGGACAGGCTGAAGGCGGGCGCGGTGTCACCGGGCTGGAGACGCTCAGTCATGGGTGGACTCTCCTGGTGCGTGCTGCTGGGACGGGCGGTCGTACCACGGCAAACTTACCCCTGATGGTGGGTGGGGCCGCGCGGCCGAGTGCGGCAGCTGACACACTGGGGCCGTCGCACCGTGCGCAACGGAACGCACGGAACAACATCGGCAAGTGAATGGGGTGGCCCGAGTGGGCGAGGCGAGCACGCAGGACAAGTCGGCGCGGACGACCGCCCAGATCGAGGCGGACATCGCGAGCGCGCGCGACCGGTTGGCGTCGACCCTGGACGAGCTGGCCGTCCGCGTCCACCCGAGCACGATCTCCGCCCAGGTCAAGGCCAAGGCCGCGGCCGCCGTCGAGGAGAAGACGGCCCGGGCGTACGTGGCCGCCAGTGGCATGGTGGAGAAGGTCAAGGCGCAGTTCGTGGACGAGAAGGGGCAGCCGCGGCGGGAGCGGATCGTGCCGGCCGCGCTGGTCGGCGTGGGCCTGGTGCTGCTGGTCGCCTCCTCCCGCCGGCGCCGCAAGGACTGACCCGCGACCGCGACAGCGGGCGCGACCGCGGGAGAGGGCAAGGGCCGGGCGCCGGTGCGCGCCCGGCCTTCCGCGCGCCCGGCCTTCCGCGCGCCCGGCCTTCCGCGCGCCCGGCCTTCGGCGCGCGCCCGGCCTTCCGCATGCCGGGCCAGCGTCACGCTCCGCGCCCGGGGGCGGTACCTTCGGGACCGTGAGTACGAACGACGAGACCCACTCCGACCACGGGCACGATGCCACCCGCCACGACCGGCTGGGTGAGAAGCTGCCGATCCGGATGCTGCACGACCGCGTGCTGGTGCGGATCGAGGGCAGCGAGGGTGAACGCCGCTCCACCGGCGGCATCCTGATCCCGGCGACGGCGGAGCTGTCCAAGCGCTGCACGTGGGCCGAGGCCGTCGCGGTGGGCCAGAGCGTGCGCTCGGTGGAGCCGGGCGACCGGGTGCTGTACGACCCCGAGGACAAGCTGGAGGTCGAGGTCCGCGGCGCCACCTACGTGCTGCTGCGTGAGCGTGACCTGCACGCGGTGGCCGCGACCCGCTTCGGTGACACCGAGGGGTCGACCGGGCTGTACCTGTGACCGCGCGGCGTCTGCGGTACTTCTTCGAGGCCGGGGTGGTCGGCACGGCGCTGTGGCCGGACGACGTGGAGAGCCCGTACGGCTACCCGGCCGAGCTCGACCTCCTGCCGATCAGTGCCGCGCTCGCGGCCGAGCTGGACCGGCTGTCCTCCTGGTTCCAGTCCTCGCTCGACTGGGACGACCCGGGCGGCCCCTCGCCGTGGTCGCGGGACGAGGGGGTCCGCTTCGAGGCCGCCGCCCGGGCCGCCCTGGAGGCGCTGCGCGGGGAGCTCGGCCCGGAGTGGACGGTCGTGGACCGGCTGCGGCCGCCCAGGTGAGCGGTCGCCGCCCCGGTGGCGCTCAGGCCAGCAGTGTGCCGCCGTCCACGGTGACCACCGTGCCGGTGGCGAAGCGCTGCTCCATCAGGTAGGCGTACGCCTCGGCGGCGTCCTCGGGTTCGCCGATCCGGCCGAGGGGGAGGCCGGCGGCGGTGGCGGCGTAGAGCTGCTCGCGGTCGGCGTCCGGCAGGCCGGACCAGAGCGGGGTGCGGATCACGCCGGCCCGGACGGCGTTGACCCGGATCGGGGCGAGCTCGACGGCCAGGGCCCTGACCAGGGACTCGACGGCGCCGCAGATGCTCGCGGCGACGCTCCAGCCCGGTCCCGGCCGCAGGCCCGCGGTGCCGGAGGTGAGGGTGACCGAGCCGCCGGGGCGCAGCCGGGGCGCGGCGGCGCGGACGGCGTCGAGGGCGCCGAAGTAGCGCAGGGTGAAGAGGCGGCGGGCGGCGTCGAGGTCCAGGTCGGCGAGCGGGGTCAGGGCGAGCGGCTCGCCGGCGGTGAAGACCAGGTGGTCGACGGGGCCGAGGCGGTCGAACAGGGCGGTGACCAGGGCGCTGTCGGTGAGGTCGACGACCTCGGCGGTGGTGCCGGTGGGCAGGGTGGCGAGGGCGCGTTCGGCGCTGTCGGCACGGCTGGAGACGACGGTGACGCGGGCGCCGCGGCGGGCGGCGAGGCCGGCGGTGGCGAGGCCGAGGCCGGAGGTGCCGCCGAGGACGACGGCGTGCTGGTCGGTGAGGGACACGGTGGTGCCTTTCGGGCCGGGGGAGCGGTTCGGGGGGTGCTTCGGGGGGTGCTTCGGGGGGTGTGCCGGGGGTGTTCCGGGGTGTGTTCCGGGGGGGTGTGTCGATCCTGGGTCGCGCGGGGCGCGGGCGTCCAAGACCTGTTCCGTCCGCTGTCATACCCTCGGGGTATCAGTCGAGGTGGGGAACCCGGAGGGCGGGCGATGGACGTCGATCTGCGGAAGCTGCGGTACTTCGTCGCGGTGGCTCGACAGCTGCATTTCGGGCGGGCGGCGGCCGAGTTGCACATCGCGCAGCCGGTGCTGTCCCGGCAGATCCGGGCCTTGGAGGCGGAGTTCGGTGCGCAGCTGTTCCGGCGGGACCGCCGGTCCACGGAACTGACCTGTGCGGGGCGGCAGTTGCTGGAGGACGCGCCGCAGTTGCTGGCGGCGGCGGAGGCGTTGCGGCGCCGGGTGGAGCGGTCGGCGGACGACCGGACGCGGTTCGTGGTGGGGTTCATGCCGGGGATCACGGTGACGGCCGTCGCGCGGGCGATGTGCGGGCGGCATCCGGGGCTGGCGGTGGAGGTGGTCCGGACGTCCTGGGCGGACCAGGCGCAGGTGGTGCTGGACGGGCGGGTGGACGTGTCCTTCGTACGGCTGCCGGTCGACCAGCGGGGGCTGGCGCTGCGTCCGCTGTTCGCCGAGCCGCGGGTGGTGGCGCTGCCGGCCGGGCACCGGCTGGCGGGTGAACCGTCGGTGGTGATGGCCGAGTTGGGCGGGGAGCGGCTGTTGCAGGATCCGGACGCGGTGCCGGAGTGGCGGGACCTGCCGGTGCCGGCCGGGCGGCGGCCGGAGCGGGCCCGGCCGAGCGCGGACACCGTGGAGGAGAAGCTGGAGTACGTGGCGGCGCACGAGGGGATGGTGGTGCTGCCGCTGTCGGTGGCGGCGTTCTACACCCGGTCGGACGTGGTGCACGTGCCGATCTCCGACATCGCGCCCAACCGGGTCTGCCTGGCGTGGGCGGCGGGCCGGACCTCGCCGCTGCTGGCGGAGTTCGCGGAGCTCGCGACGGAACTCGCGGCGGGCGGTGCGGGCGCCGGGCCGGAGTTGTCGGTGAGCGGTGCGGGCGGTGCGGGCGCCGGGCCGGAGTTGTCGGTGAGCGGTGCGGGTGGTGCGGGCGCGGGCCCGGAGCTGTCGGTGGCCGGAACTGTCGGTGGCAGCCGCTAGGGTCCGGGCATGACGAGGCGTGTGCCGGTGATCGGTGATGGGGAGCGGCGGGCCCGGCTGGGCCGGCGGCAGCTGTTGGCGCCCTCGGCGCGGGCCGCCCGGGTGGAGGACGTGGCCGACGCCGTGGTCGGGCTGCACGCGACGGACGCGGCCACGGTGTACCTGTCGGCGTGCGCCCGGCTGGCCGGGCCCTCGGCGGCGGAGGTGGACCGGGCGCTGTACGAGGACGTCTCGCTGGTGAAGCTGCTGTCGATGCGGCGGACGATCTTCGCGGTGACGGAGGGCTTCGCCCCGTACGTGAGTGCCGCGGCGGCGCGGCCGATCGCGGTCAAGGAGCGGGCGACGCTGCTGAAGCACCTGCGCGACCACGCCGAGGGCTGGGACGAGCGGCGGCTGGCCGCGACCGAGCGGGAGGTGCTGGCCGCGCTGGACCGGCGCGGCGAGGCGACGACCAAGGAACTCGGCGACGACGTCCCGCAGTTGCGCGAGACCATGCTGATGTCGGCGGGCAAGCCGTACGAGGCGAAGCAGAGCGTGGGCAGTCGGCTGCTGCGGCTGCTGGCCTCGGACGGGCACGTGCGCCGCTGCCGTCCGCGCGGCTCGTGGCTGAGCAGCAGCTACCCGTGGGCGCTGGTGCCGCAGTGGCCGGACGTGCCGGTGCGGGAGGCGAAGGCGGAGGTGGTGCGCCGCTGGCTGGCCGGGTACGGCCCGGCGACGGTCGAGGACGTGAAGTGGTGGACGGGCTGGACGCTGGGGGACGTCCGCAAGGCCCTGGCGGACCTCGGCGCGCGGGACGTGGAGCTGGCGGGCGGTGCGGCCGCCCTGGTGCTGCCGGGCGACGACGCGCCGGTGCCGGAGCCGGAGCCGTGGGCGGCTCTGCTGCCGGCGCTGGACCCGGCGGTGATGGGCTGGCGCGGGCGGGACTGGTACCTGCGGCCGGAGGACGTGCCGTCGCTGTTCGACCGGGCGGGCAACGCCGGGCCGACGGTGTGGTGGTGCGGCGAGGTGGTGGGCGGCTGGGCGCAGCGGGCCGACGGGGAGTTGGTGTGGCGGCTGTTCCGGGACGTCGGGGCGGAGGCGGAGCGGGCGGTCGCGGCGGAGGCGGAGCGGTTGGCGGGGTGGCTGGGGGAGGTGCGGGTGACGCCGCGGTTCCGGACGCCGGTGGAGCGGGGGCTGGTGGCGCGGCGGTAGCCCGCGGCGCCCGATGACCCGCGCCACCGGGACGGCCGGGCGGCCGGGCGGCCGGGTGCTCAGGGGGTGGGCGTCGCGGCCGGGTGGGTGGCGGGTCCGCCGGTGGCGGTGGGGGTGGGCTGCTCGGTGGGCTTGGGCGGCTTGGTCGGGGTGGGCCGGGCGGTGGGGCTGGGCTGTTCGTGGGTGGCCGTGGGCTGGGGGGCCGGCGGGCTGGGCACGGTCGGGCCGGGTGCGGGGTCGCCGGTGGTGGCGGGGGGTGTGCTGGGGGCGTGGGTGGGGACCGTGATGAGTCCGGGGATGGTGGCGCCTGGCGCGGTGGGGACGGTGGCCGGGGTGCTGCCGGGGCTCGGGGGCGTGCTGCCGGTGTCGGTGGGCGAGGTGTCGCTGTCGTGGGAGTCGCGGCCGGTCTGCAGGTCGAACTGCTGGGTGGGGGTGCCGTCGAGGGCGGCGGCGGTGTAGGCGGTCCAGATCTTGGTGGGGATGGCGCCGCCGTTGATCCGGGCGAGTCCGGCGGTGCCGGCCAGCGGTTCCTTGGCGTGGGTCTTCGGGTTCTCCCGGAACAGGCCGACGGTGGTGGTGAGTTCGGGGGTGTAGCCGGCGAACCAGGCGGAGAGGTTGGAGTCGGTGGTGCCGGTCTTGCCTGCGGCGGGGCGGCCGAGGTCGAGGGCGGCGGCGCCGGTGCCGCGGGGGCTGACGACGTCGCGCAGGACGTCGGTGACGGAGTCGGCGACGCCGCGGCTGAGGGCGTCGGTGGGGTCGTGCCGGGGCATCTTGGGGACGTCGATGGCGCCGCCGGGGTTGACGCGTTCGAGCTTGAGGACGGACCACGGGGTGTGGGCCTGGCCGTGGTTGGCGAGGGTGGCGTAGGCGCCGGCCAGGTCGAGGGCGCTGGGGGTGGCGGTGCCGAGGGTCATCGAGGTGTTGGCCGGGTCCATGCCGCGGACGCTGTCGGGGATGCCGAGTTTCACGGCGGTGTCCCGGACGCGGGCGAGTCCGGCGTCGACGCCCTCCTGCGCGTACACGGAGTTGACGGACTTCACCATGGCGTAGCGCAGGGTGATGTTGCCGTAGTCGACGTCGTCCTCGTTGGGCGGCGCGTACGGGGTGGGGCCGCCGGTGACGGGGCGTTCGCTGGTGCCGTCGTAGCGGGTCTCGGTGGTGATCGGGTGGCCGTCGAGGGTGTGCTGGGCGGTGAGGCCGGCGGCGAGGTCGATCGGCTTGAAGGTGGAGCCGATCTGGTTGTCCTGGCGGAGCGCGTCGTTGTAGGGCTGCTTGGCGTAGTCGGGGCCGCCGTAGACGGCGACGACGCGGCCGGTGGCGGGTTCGACGGAGGCGCCGGCGACCCGGACGTCGGTGTCGGTGGTGGGGCGGGACTTGGGGTCGAGCTCGTCGGTGAGTTCGTCCTGGACGGCCTTGACGAAGGCGTCCTGCCGAGGCTTGTCGAAGGTGGTGGTGATGCGCCAGCCGCCGGCCTTGAGGGTGGCGGCGTCGATGGTGCCGGAGGAGATCAGGTAGTCGTCGGCGACGCCGACCAGGTAGCCGGCCTGGCCGGCCAGGCCGGTGGCGGGCTGGGGGTCGACGGGTTCGGGGAAGGTGGCGGCGGCGCGGTCGGCGGTGGTGAGGAAGCCGAGCTGGACCATGCCGTCGAGGGCGTAGTTCCAGCGGGCGACGGCCTTCTCGCGGTTGGCGGGGGTGGCGGTCTTGACGTCGTAGAGGCTGGGGGCCTGGAGCAGTGAGGCGAGGTAGGCGCCCTGGCCGAGGGTGAGCTGGGAGACGTCGACGCCGTAGTAGGCGTGGGCGGCGCTCTGGATGCCGTAGGCGCCGCGGCCGAAGTAGCTGCTGTTGAGGTACCCGGCCAGGATGTCCTTCTTGTCGCGCTGCTGGTCGACCTTGAGGGCGATGAGGAGTTCGCGGCCCTTGCGCTCGATGGTCTGGTCCTGGGTCAGGTAGTAGTTCTTGACGTACTGCTGGGTGATGGTGGAGCCGCCCTGCATGCCCTTGCCGAGGAGGGTGTTCCAGCCGGCCCGGACCATGCCGGTGAGGTCGACGCCGCGGTTCTGGTAGAAGGTGCGGTCCTCGGCGGAGACGACGGCCTGCTGGGTCTGCAGGGGGATCTGGTCGATGGTGACGTCGGTGCGGTTGACGGCGCCGGTGCGGGCGATCTCGGTGGTGCCGTCGGCGTAGAGGTAGATGTTGTTCTGGGCGACGGCGTGGGCGTTGGGGTCGGGCACCGGGACGATGACGTAGAGCACGGCGAAGCCGCCCACGGCGAGCAGGAAGAGCGCGGTGAGGGTGCCGAGGGTGACCCGCCAGGTGGGCAGGAGCCGGCGCCAGAGCGGGAGGGCGCGGCGGGCATCGCGGCGGGCGGCCCGTTTGGCCTGGCGTCGGGTGCTCAAGGTCATGCCGCGATTATGTGCTATTTGACGTCCGATCAAGGGCGTGTGGGGGGCTGACGTGCGCCGTTGTGCGCATCGAGCGCCGTCTCGGGGTGCGGTGTCGGGGCGCGGTGTCGGGATGCGGTGTCGGGGTGCGGTGTCGGGGTGCGGTGTCGGGGTGTGCAGGAAAAGCGGGTGCGGGCCGTGGGGGCCGGAGGTACGGTGAAAGATGCGAACTTCATAGCGCGCCCACTTCGTCAGCTCCGCCTGTCCGGCCCGGCACCCCCGGGTACGGCCGGTCGGAGCCACTGGGGCGTGCGCGGACGCGTGCGGGCACACCTCTGCCCGCATTTGTCGACAAGGAGACAATATGCTGAACGCTGCCCCCGCCGAGACGAGGCCTCCCGATCCCCGGGCGGACCTGACCGCCTCCCTCGGGCTGTACGCGAGCGTCGCCCGCGGCGCCTTCCGCCGCTACTCCACCTACCGGGCCGCCACCCTGGCCGGCACCGTCACCAACACCGTCTTCGGCTGCATCCTCGCCTACACCTTCGTCGCGCTCTGGCGGGCCCGCCCCGACCTCGGCGGCTACGACCTGGACCAGGCCGTCACCTTCATCTGGGTCTGCCAGGCCCTGATGCCCACCACCGCGATCTTCGGCGGCGGGTTCGAGAACGACGTCCAGACGCGGTTCCGCAGCGGCGACATCGCCGTGGACCTCTACCGGCCCGTCGACTTCCAGGGCTGGTGGCTGGCCGGTGACCTCGGCCGGGCCGGCTACCACCTGCTGGTCCGCGGCGGCGCGCCGCTGCTGGCCGGTTCGCTGCTCTTCCACTTCCGACTGCCCGAACGGCCGCTGACCTGGCTGGTCTTCCTGCTCTCCGTGCTGCTCGCCGAGGTCGTCAGCTTCGGACTGCGGTTCCTGGTCGCGCTCACCGGCTTCTGGCTGCACGACTCCGACGGGGTGCGCTCGGTGACCCTGGTGGTGGCGATGTTCCTCTCCGGGATGCTGCTGCCGCTCACGCTCTTCCCCGGGTGGCTCGGCGAACTCGCCCGGGTGCTGCCCTGGGCGGCGCTGGCCCAGGTGCCCGCCGACCTGTTCCTGGAGCACGCGACCGGCCCGGCGGTGCTCGGCCCGCTCGGCCTCCAGCTCGGCTGGGCCGCGGCGCTGATCGGCGCCGGGCGCGGCGTGCAGGCGCTCGCGACCCGCAAGGTGGTGGTCCAGGGTGGCTGACCCCGGCCTCGTGCCCGCCCCCTCGGGTCCCGGCTCCGCCCGTACCGGCTTCGCCCGTACCGGCCCCGGGTGGGCCGGCGTCCGTTCCGGAGTGGCCCGCGCCCGCTGGGCCGCGCGCTCCTGGTGGCTGTGCGCCGCCATGTGGACCCGCTCGACCATGTCCTACCGGGCCTCGTTCGCGATGATGCTCGTGGCCAACCTGGTGATCGCCTTCCTCGACTTCGCCGTGATCATCCTGATGTTCCGGCACACCGACACGCTCGGCGGCTGGAACCTGCCCGAACTCGGCTTCCTCTACGGCACCTCCGGGTTCGCGCTCGGCATGGCCAACCTGCTGATCGGCAGCGTCGACGCGCTCGGCGAGCGGATCCGGACCGGGACCCTGGACGTGATGCTGCTCCGGCCCGCCCCGGCCCTGGCCCAGCTCTGCGCCGAACGCTTCTCGCTGCGCCGGATCGGCCGCCCGGTCCAGGCGGCGGCGGTGCTGGCCTGGTCGCTCGCCGCGCTGGACGTGCGCTGGACCTGGGACCGGGTCCTGCTGGTGCCCGTCCTGCTGCTCTGCGGCACGGCCATCTTCGGCGCGATCTGGGTGGGCTTCGCCTGCCTGCAGTTCTGGTGGGGCGAGGCCGAGGAGCTCCAGAACTCCTTCACCTACGGCGGCGGCCTGATGCTGCAGTACCCGCCGACGGTCTTCGCCAAGGACCTCGTGCTCGGCGTGGTCTTCGGCGTCCCGCTGGCCTTCGTCAACTGGCTGCCCGCCCTGCGCGTCCTCGGCCGGCCTGACCCGCTCGGCCTGCCCACCGCCTTCCAGTACGCCTCGCCGGTCGCCGCCGCCCTCTGCGTCGCAGCCGCCGGGTTCGCCTGGCGGGCCGGGCTGCGCGCCTACCGCGGCACCGGCAGCTGAGCGGGCCGCTGAACCGGCAGTCGAGGCGACTGTCGAACCCCTCTCGCCCTCAAGTCAAGGAGCTTCCATGGCACTGATCGAACTCCGGGACGTCCGGCGCACCTTCACCGTACGGGCCCGCGCCGGCCGGTTCAGCCGTACCAAGCGCGAGGTGCGCGCGGTGGACGGGCTCAGCTTCGACGTCGAGGCCGGTGAGTGCGTCGGCTACATCGGGCCCAACGGCGCCGGCAAGTCCACCACCGTCAAGATGCTCACCGGCATCCTCGTCCCCAGCTCCGGACGGCTGCGCGTCGCCGGGGTCGACCCGGCCCGCGAACGCGTCGCGCTGGCCCGCCGGATCGGCGTCGTCTTCGGCCAGCGCACCACCCTCTGGTGGGACCTCCCGCTGCGCGACTCCTTCGAACTCGCCCGCCGGATCTACCGGATCCCCGACCACCGGTACCGCGAGAACCTCGACCGCTGCGTCGAACTGCTCGACCTGGGCGAGCTGCTGGACACCCCGGTCCGCCAGCTCTCGCTCGGCCAGCGGATGCGCGGCGACCTCGCGGCCGCGCTGCTACACGACCCCCGGGTGCTCTACCTGGACGAGCCGACCATCGGCCTGGACGTGGTCAGCAAGGGCAAGGTCCGCGAGTTCCTGCGCGAGGTCAACCGCGACCGGGGCACCACCGTGCTGCTCACCACGCACGACCTGACCGACATCGAGCAGCTCTGCGACCGGGTCATGGTGATCGACCACGGCCGGGTGGTGTACGACGGCGGGCTGGACGGCTTGCACGCCACCGGGCGCAGCGAGCGGACCCTGGTGGTGGACCTCGCCGAGGCCCGGCCCCCGATCGAGGTGGCCGGGGCCCGGGTGGTCAAGGTCGAGGGGCCGCGCCAGTGGCTCGCCTTCCCGTCGCGGCAGAGCGCCGCGCCGATCGTGTCGGCGGTCGCGGAGCGGTACCCGCTGGTGGACCTGTCGGTGCGCGAGCCGGCCATCGAGGACGTGATCGCCCGGATGTACGCGGAGGTCGCGATCGGCTGAGGCCTCTCCGTACGGCTGAGGCGTCCCCGTACGGTTCCCGGCCGTCGTGCGTGCGTGCACGCGTACGGCGGCCGGGAGCGTGTTCTGTTCCCCGTCGCCGGTGCGGGTGAGGGTCGTGACCCCGGCCTTTCGCGCCGAGTTGACCGGTCGTCACGCACCCAGACCAGGACCGGAGGCCCGCCGCCCGTGACCGTACCCGATGTGACCGTGGTGGTCGCGGTCTACAACACCATGCCGTACCTCACCGCCTGCCTGGACTCGCTGGTCGGGCAGTCCCTGGCGCCGGGGCGGCTGGAGGTGGTGGCCGTGGACGACGGCTCCACGGACGGCGGCGGGGAGCTGCTGGACGAGTACGCGGCCCGCCACCCCGGGCTGTTCCGGGTGGTGCACCAGTCCAACTCGGGTGGCCCGGCGGGCCCGACCAACCGCGGTCTGGAGCTGGCCCGCGGCCGCTACGCGCTGTTCCTCGGCGCGGACGACTGGCTCGGCCCGGAGGCGCTGGAGCGGCTGGTCGCGGCCGCCGACGCCTGGGGCTCGGACGTGGTGGTGCCCAAGCAGGTCGGGGTGAACGGACGGCTGGTGCCGCAGGGGATCTTCCACGCGAACGCCGAGTCCGTGGGCTTCGCCGACTCCGCGCTGGCCTGGGCGCTGGCCGACACCAAGCTGTTCCGGCTCGACCTCGTCCGGCGCCACGGCTTGCGCCGCGACGAGACCTTGAAGGTCTTCTCGGACCAGCCGTTCACCCTGGAGGCCTGCCTGCGGGCGGGGAGGGTGTCCGTCCTCGCCGACTACGACTGCTACTTCCTGGTGCTGCGCGAGGACCGGGGCAACGTCACCGAGCGGGCCGGGGTGCTGGACCGGCTGCGCGGGATCGCCGCGCTCCAGCAGGTCGCCGCAGAACTCGCGGCGCCCGGAGAGGAGTTGGACGCCCTGCGGGCCCGCTCCTTCGCCTGGGACGTGCCGCGCCTGCTGCAGGACGGCTTCCTGCTGCTGGACGACGCGACACAGCGGCGGGTCTGCGCCCAAACCGCCCGGCTGGTCGAGCGGTTCGGCGCCCGCGAGGTGTACCACCGGCTGCCGGTGTCCGCCCGGGTACGGCTCGAACTCGCCGCCGCCGTACGGCCGGAGGCGCTGCGCGACCAGATCCGCTACGAGGCCGCGCACGGCGAGCCGCCGGAGGTGGTGGACGGGCGGCGGCACTACGCGGGCTTCCCGGCGTTCCGGGACCGGGGGCTCGGGCTGCCCGACGGGCTGTTCCTGCTGCGCGAGGAGCCGGCGGCCGGGGCCGTCCCGCCGCTCGACCCGGTACCGCCGCTCAACCTCGCCCAGCACCTGTGGCGCGGCGCCGTGCCGGCGCAGGTGCGGCGCGGGCTGCGCCGCCACCCGGCCTGGCGCCGGCTGGCCAACTCGGTGAACGGAGGGCGGGGATGAGCCTCGACGTGTGCGTGGTCGGGCTGGGCAAGCTGGGCCTGCCGCTGGCGGTGCAGTTCGCGCTGAAGGGCCACCGGGTGACCGGCGCGGACATCGCCCCCCGGGTGGTGGCGAGCGTCAACCGGGGCGTACCGCCGTTCCCCCGGGAGGAGGGTTTGGACGAGGCGCTCAAGCGGGTGGTCGCCGAGGGCCGGCTGCGGGCCACCACCGACACCACGGCCGCCGTCGCCGCCTGCGAGGCCGTCGTGCTGGTCGTCCCGCTGGTCACCGCCGCCGACGGCACCCCGGACTTCGCCCTGCTCGACGCCGCCACCGACGCCGTCGCGGCCGGACTGCGCCGGGGCACCCTGGTCAGCTACGAGACCACCCTGCCGGTCGGCACCACCCGGGACCGCTGGGCACCCCGGCTGGCGGCCGGCTCGGGCCTCGCCGCCGGGGCGGACTTCGCGCTGGTGTTCAGCCCCGAACGGGTGCGCACCGGCCGGGTCTTCGCCGACCTGCGGCGCTACCCCAAGCTGGTCGGCGGGGTCGACGCGGCCTCCACCCGGCGCGGTGCCGAGTTCTACCGGGCGGTGCTGGACTTCGACCCGCGCCCCGACCTGGCCCGGCCCAACGGGGTGTGGGAGCTGGCCTCGGTGGAGGCGGCGGAGTTCAGCAAGCTCGCCGAGACCACCTACCGGGACGTCAACATCGCGCTGGCCAACCAGTTCGCCCGGTACGCGGACCGGGTCGGGGTGGACTTCGCGGAGATCGCCGACGCCTGCAACTCGCAGCCGTACAGCCACCTGCACCGGCCGGGCATCGCGGTCGGCGGGCACTGCATCCCGGTCTACCCGCGGCTGTACCTGTGGAACGACCCGGCGGCGACGGTCGTCCGGGCCGCCCGGGAGGCCAACCTGGCGGTGCCCGGCTACGCGGTGGGCGTGCTGGCCGGCGCGGTGCCGGGCGGGATCGCCGGGCAGGGCGTGCTGGTGCTCGGCGCGGCCTACCGGGGCGGGGTCAAGGAGACGGCGTACTCCGGGGTGTTCCCGCTGGCGGCGGAGCTGGCCGCGGCGGGGGCGCGGCCGTACGTCGCCGACCCGCTGTACGGGGGCCGCGAGCTGACGGCGCTCGGACTGCCGCCGTGGGCCGGGGAGCCGGTGGTGGCGGCGGTGCTGCAGGCGGACCACCCGGAGTACCGGGATCTGACGCCGGAGGACCTGCCGGGGGTGCGGGTGCTGCTGGACGGGCGCCGGTGCACGGATCCGGCGCGGTGGGCGGTCGAGGGGGTGCGGCGGATCGTGCTGGGCGGGGCGTGACGCCGCCGGGGATGTGGTGCCCTCGGGCGGGGCGTGAGAGAGGGCGTGCGGTGGCCTGCCCGGGGAGCGGATCGCGGACCGAGGGCGTGTGATCGCGGGGCACGCCCCCGGATGCGCCGGGCACCGGGCAGACTGGCGGGGTGAGTGACGAAGCCTTCAACGGGACCGGCCCCGGGGTCCGGTTCACCGCGGCCGACGAGCGGAAGAGCCGTGGCGTCCGCCGGATGAAGTCCATCGCGACCGGCCTGCTGGCCTTCGCGACCCTGGTCTTCGCCCTGTCCACCTGGGCGAAGGCGGCCGGTGCCGGCGCCTGGGCCGGGTACGTGGCGGCCGCGGCCGAGGCGGGCATGGTCGGCGCGCTGGCCGACTGGTTCGCGGTGACCGCGCTGTTCCGCCGCCCCTTCGGCCTGCCGATCCCGCACACCGCGATCATCCCGACCAAGAAGGACGCCTTCGGCCGCTCGCTCGGCGACTTCGTCGGCGAGAACTTCCTGGCCGGCCACGTGGTGCGCGAACGCCTCGCGGGGCTCGGCATCGGCCGCCGGCTGGGGGAGTGGCTGGCCGCGCCGGGCAGCGCCGAACGGGTCACCAAGGAGGCCTCGGCGGCGCTGCGCGGCCTGCTCGCCGTGCTGCGCGACGACGACGTGCGGGCGGTCGTCGCCGAGGCGGTGACCCGGCGGGCGGCCGCCACCTCGGTGGCCGAGCCGATGGGCCGGATGCTCGGCAAGGTGGTCGCCGACGGCGGGCACCACGGCGTGGTGGACCTGGTCGCCGTCCGGGCGCACGACTGGCTGACCGAGAACCACGAGGACGTGGTGCGCAAGGTCACCCAGAAGACCCCGGGCTGGACGCCCAAGTTCCTCGACCACCAGGTCGGCGAGCGGGTCTACAAGGAGCTGCTGCGCTTCGTCACCGACATCCGGGACGATCCCGACCACCCGGCCCGCGGTGCTATCGACAACTTCCTGGTCGACTTCGCGGCCGAGCTGCAGACCGACCCGGAGACCATCGCCCGGGTCGAGCGGGCCAAGGGCGAACTGCTGGCCCGCCCCGAGGTGCAGGACCTGATCAACTCCACCTGGGCGGCCGTGCGCACCCTGGTGATGGGCGCGGCCGAGGACGAGGACAGCGAGCTGCGCCGGCGCATCCGCGAGGGCGTGCGCCGCTTCGGCGAGCGCCTGGCCACCGACGCCAAGCTGCAGGCCAAGGTGGACGGCTGGCTGCAGGACGCCGCGCAGTACCTGGTCGACACCTACCGGACCGAGATCACCTCGCTGATCTCCGACACGGTGGCCGGCTGGGACGCCGACGAGGCCTCCCGCAAGATCGAGGCCAACGTCGGCCGCGACCTGCAGTTCATCCGGATCAACGGCACCGTGGTCGGCGCCCTGGCCGGACTCCTGATCCACACCGCGGCGGTCGCGCTCGGCGGATGAGCCGGGCCCGGGCCTATGCTTGCCAGCACTGTCGGAACGCGCGTAGAAGCGCGGAGAAGGAAGAAGGGCACCGCCGTGGTCCAGCCGGACGGAAGTCGGATCGGAAACCCCACCGGAAGCGCCGGTGACACCGGTGCCAGCGGCGGCGGCGCCGGCATCGAGGCGTTCATCGCCGCGATGCCCAAGGCGGAGCTGCACGTCCACCACGTCGGCTCGGCCTCGCCGCGCGTCGTCGCCGAACTGGCCGCCCGGCACGCCGGGAACTCCAAGGTGCCGACCGACCCGGCGGCGCTCGCCGAGTACTTCACCTTCACCGACTTCGCGCACTTCATCGAGGTCTACCTGAGCGTCGTGGACCTGGTCCGGGACGCCGAGGACGTCCGGGCTCTCACCTACGGCGTGGCCGAGGACATGGCGCGCCAGAACATCCGGTACGCCGAGCTGACCATCACCCCGTACTCCTCGGTCAAGCGGGGCATCCCCGAGGTCGCCTTCATGGAGGCCATCGAGGACGCCCGGCTGCGCGCCGAGAAGGAGCTCGGCGTCGTGCTGCGCTGGTGCTTCGACATCCCGGGCGAGGCCGGTCTGGAGTCGGCCGAGGTGACCGCCCGGCTGGCCACCGAGCTGGGCCCCGAGGGCCTGGTCAGCTTCGGCCTGGGCGGCCCGGAGATCGGCGTGCCGCGCCCGCAGTTCAAGCCGTACTTCGACCGGGCGCGGGCGGCCGGCCTGCGCAGCGTCCCGCACGCGGGCGAGACCACCGGGCCGGAGACGGTCTGGGACGCGATCCGGGTGCTTGGCGCCGAGCGCATCGGGCACGGCACCCAGGCGGTCAAGGACCCGGCGCTGCTCGACCACCTCGGTGAGCACCGGATCCCGCTGGAGGTCTGCCCGACCTCCAACATCGCCACCCGGGCCGTCGAGCGGATCGAGGACCACCCGATCAAGCGGATGGTGGACGCGGGCCTGCTGGTGACGGTCAACAGCGACGACCCGCCGATGTTCGGCACCGACCTCAACACCGAGTACGCGGTGGCGGCGCGGCTGCTGGAGCTGGACGAGGCCGGGGTGGCGGCGCTGGCCCGCAACGCGGTCGAGGCCTCCTTCCTGGACCCGGCGGGCAAGAAGCGGCTGGTCGCCGAGATCGACGCCCACCTGGCGGGCTGGCGGCGCTGACCCCTCGTTCCCTCCCCGGGCCGGCGCCCCGCGCCCCCGGTGCACCGCCCCGTCGACCTCGGTCGGCGGGGCGGTTCGCGTTCGATGGCACCTCCGTTCGGGTGATGGTGCCACTGTGGTGCCAGAAAGGCCTCGACATGGCACCATCGCTGTGCCATGCTGAAGCCATGGACCTCACGCCGTACGTCGAAAACCTCCGGAACGAGCTCGCGGTGGCGGCCGCCGCGGGCGGCGACGAAGCCCGCGCACTGGCCGACCGGCTGACGCTCCCGCTGGAGTCGGCCGTGCGGCTCACCCTGCTCAACGCGCTCTCGGCCGCCATGGGCGAGGTCACCCGCGACCTCGCCCCCGGGTCGGTCGACGTGCGACTGCGCGGGCTCGATCCGGAGTTCGTGGTGACGGCGCCGCCCGGCACCGACGCTTTCCACGGCGACGCGCCGATCGTGGTGCCGCCGATGATGCCGCCGGTGGTTCCGATGGCGCCATCCGCGCCGCTCGTGGTGCCGCCGGTGGTGCCGCCGGTGTCGGAGTCCGACGAGAGCGGCACCGCCCGGATCAACCTGCGCCTGCCCGCGAACCTCAAGGCCAGGGCGGAGGAGGCCGCCGGACAGGAGGGCCTCTCCCTCAACGCCTGGCTGGTCCGGGCTGTCGCGGGTGCGCTGGAGGGTGGCCAGCCGTCCGCCCGGCCGGCCGCCGGGCTCGGCACCCGCACCACGCGCACCGTCGGCGGCCAGGGGTTCACCGGCTGGGTCCACTGACACCGACGAGCCCGTAGCTTCCGCACCCTTCCACACCCCTCCACAGCCTTCGCACCCCTCGCACCCCTTCGACGTCACCCCCGCTCCGACCAGCGGGAACACCCACACGAGCCAAGAGGACGGGACACCCATGCCTACGTACGAGACCGACGGACCGATCTCCGCCACCTTCGAGTTCGAGATCGGCTCGTTGTGGATCACCGCCGGCAAGCGCGCCGACGCGGTGGTCGAGGTCCGGCCCGCCAACGCCGCCCGGGAGGCGGACGTCAAGGCCGCCGAGCTGACCCAGGTCGACTTCTCCGGCGGTCGGCTCACCCTCAAGGGCCCCAAGCAGCGCACCGTGTTCTCCAGCAAGAAGGGCTCGATCGAGGTCCTGGTCGAGCTGCCGGCCGGCTCCGACGTGCACGCCGACTCCCCGATGGCGGACTTCGTCACCGAGGGCCTGCTCGGCGACTGCCGGCTGAAGACCTCCATGGGCCGGATCCAGGTCGACCGGGCCGACAGCGCCCGGCTCAAGACCGACATGGGGGACATCCGGGTCGGCGCCGTCACCGGGGGCGCCGAGGCGTCCGGCTCCGGCCGGATCGAGATCGGCACCGTCGGCGGCGCGCTGACGGTCAAGAACAGCAACGGGGACACCGAGATCGACGAGGTGCACGGCGAGCTCACCGCCAACGCCTCCAACGGCCGGATCCACGTCGGCCTCGCCGGGGCGGGCGTGGACGCCAAGTCGGCGAACGGCCACCTCCGGGTCGGCCGGGTCGTCCGGGGCAAGGTCAGCCTGCACACCAGCGTCGGGGACGTGGAGATCGGCGTCGCCGAGGGCACGGCGGCCTGGCTCGACGTGCACAGCAAGTTCGGCGGCGTCCGCAACTCCCTCGGCGAGACGGAGGGCCCGGGCGACGCCCGGGAGACCGTCGAGGTCCGCGCCAGCACCCAGGTCGGCAACATCATCGTCCGGAGGGCCTGATGACCGCGATCTCGACCACCGGGCTCACCAAGTCCTACGGGGACAAGGCGGTGCTCAGGGGCATCGACCTGCAGATCCCGGCCGGCAGCGTGTTCGCCCTGCTCGGGCCGAACGGCGCGGGCAAGACCACCACCGTGCAGATCCTCTCCACCCTGATCCCGGCGGACGGCGGCACGGCCCGGGTGGCCGGGCACGACGTGGACCGCGAGCCCGACGGGGTGCGCAAGGCGATCGGGGTGACCGGCCAGTTCTCGGCCGTGGACAACCTGCTCACCGCCGAAGAGAACCTGATGCTGATGGCCGACCTCAACCACCTCCGCCGTCGGGAGGGGCGGAGGCGGGCCGAGGAGCTGCTGCGCCGCTTCGACCTCACCGAGGCCGCGCGCAAGCCCGTCAGCACCTTCTCCGGCGGCATGCGGCGCAAGCTCGACCTGGCGATGACGCTGGTCGGAGACCCGAAGGTGATCTTCCTCGACGAGCCGACCACCGGTCTGGACCCGCGCAGCCGGCGCACCATGTGGGAGATCATCCGGGGCCTGGTCGCCGACCACGGGGTGACGATCTTCCTCACCACCCAGTACCTGGACGAGGCCGACGAACTCGCCGACCGGATAGCCGTCCTGGACGGCGGCCGGATCGTCGCCGAAGGCACCGCCGAGGAGCTGAAGCGGATCGTCCCCGGCGGCCGGATCCGGCTCCAGTTCGCCGACGCCGCCCAACTGGGCGCCGCCGCCGGGCTGTTCGACTACGCCGCCGCCGACACGGAGGCACTGCGGCTGGACATCCCCGGGGACAACTCCGTCCTCACGGTGAAGGCCGTGCTGGACGCGCTCGACAACGCCTCCGTACGGGCCGAGTCGCTGGTCGTGGAGACGGCCGATCTGGACGACGTGTTCCTCACGCTGACAGGGGAGGGTGCGCGATGAGCGCGACGACGAGCGCGACGACGAGCTACGTGGTCAGCGACTCGCTGACCATGCTGCGGCGCAACCTCAAGCGCGCGCAGCGGTACCCGGCGATGACCTTCTCGGTCGTGGTGATGCCGGTGATGATGCTGGCGCTGTTCAACTACGCCTTCGGCGGAGCGCTGGGCGCGGGGATCGGCGGCGGCAGCTACATCGACTACGTCACGCCGGGCATCGTCCTGATGACGGCGACCTCGGGCGCGGTGGCCACGGCGGTCGGGGTCTGCGTCGACATGACCGAGGGCATCGTCAACCGCTTCCGGACGATGTCGATATCGCGGTCAGCGTTCCTCGCCGGGCACGTGGTCGGCAGTGTGATCCAGACGGTGATCGCGCTGGTGATGGTGACGGGTGCGGCCTTCGCGATGGGCTTCCGGTCCAACGCCGGGCCGGTGGAGTGGCTGGCGGCGGCCGGGCTGCTGATGTTCGTCACGCTCGCGCTGACCTGGATATCGGCGGGCATCGGGCTGGTGTCCAAGACCCCGGAGAGCGCCAGCAACACGCCGCTGCCGCTGACCTTCCTGCCCTTCCTCGGCAGCGCCATCGTCCCGCCGGACTCCATGCCGACGGTCCTGCGCTGGTTCGCCGAGTACCAGCCCTTCACACCCATCATCGAGACCCTGCGCGGCCTGTTGATGGGCACCGAGATCGGCACCAGCGCCTGGAGCGCCCTCGCCTGGTGCACCGGGCTGACGCTGCTCGGCTACTTCTGGTCGCGGAGCGTCTTCCACCGGCGGTGACGGGGGTACGGCCGGTGGACGGCGGCCCGGGCGACGGAACCACCGTCGCCCGGGCCAATGGGCCTGTCTTCGACGTCGGACCCCTGGGCGTGCCCGTAGTAAAGTCCGGGCAAAAGTTCACCCAGGGGGAGTACATGGCGGCCGCCGCGTGGCACAGACGGATCGAGTGGTGGTTCAGGGGCGCCGCGCTGGTGGCGTTCCTGACGTACCTCCCGGGCTACCAGGCCTCCCACTCGGGCGGGCTGGTGGAGGTCGCACGCTGGCTGAACCACCCGGTGCTGCTGCTCGGGGCCGCGGTGGTGCTCCTGGTGGTCTCGATGGTGGTCCAGTTCGAGTTCCGGACCAGGTGGGCGCAGCTCGGCTGTGCCGCCGTCCTGTCGCCGCTGATCGTGGCCGCGGCGGGGATCGGGGGCCTGATGTTCCTCTTCGGTGACGACGGCCGGCTGGTCGACCGCAAACCCGACCCGAGCCGCCCCGACCACGTCCTGACCATCACCGACGTCGCCTTCTCCATCGACCCTATCTACCGGGTCGAGCTGCTGACCGGCAGCGGCTGGACGGCCCGCCACTGGGACCTGGGCACCTGGAACGAGGGCGACGGCTTCCGTAAGGCCGAGTGGTCCGGGCCGGGCCGGATCACGGTGACGGCGGAGCACGAGACCAGGGTCTACACCGTCAGCGACGACGGCCGGCTGGGCGAGCCCGAGGTCACCCGGCGGTAGGGGGCGCCTGTCGGTGGGTGGCGCTAGCGTCACCGGTCATGGGTTTCTCCGGATCTTTCGTGGTGGCGCGCTCCCCGCGGTCGTTGGCCGAACTGTCGGTGGTGCGGGCGGAGGCGGCGCAGCCGCTGTGGCAGGCCGAGGACGGTGACTGGCGGATCCTGCAGACGGCCGGGCCGGTCGAGGCGGGTGTCGAACTCGCGGCGGAGACCGGGGCTCCGGCGCTCGTGTTCCAGGTCCTCGACAGCGACGTCGTGTTCGCGCGGGCGTTCGTCCCCGGCGGCCGGAGCTGGCACTGTGCCTTCCCCGCGGACATGGCGCTGGACTACGAGGTCCCCGAGAAGTGGATCGGCGAGCCCGGGGAGGTCGCGCCCCGCGCGACCGGGTGGGCCGAGGCCGCGGGGCTGCGGCCGGACGAGGCCGAGGTGCGCGCCGTGCTGGAGCGTGACACCGATCCGGTCGCCGAGAGCTTGGTGCTCGACCTCGTCCACGCCCTGGGTTTCCGCTTCCAGGAGGGGTAGGCCCCCGCGCGACGGAGCCGCCACGCGGGGGTCGGGGTCGGGGCCGGGGCCGGGGCCGGGGCCCGTCTGGCTGTCACCAGCGGTCGATGCCCATGACCTTCGCCGCGTTGTGGATGGCGTTGTAGTGCGGGATCGACATGTCGGACTTCTTCTGGCCCGCGGGCAGGTTCTTGTCCGCGGTCCGGAATTCGTCCCGGGCGGAGGCGAGCAGGCCGGTGCCGTAGGAGACCGGGACGTCGTTCTTTCCGTGGATCGGGTGTGACTTGGCCGCGGTCTGGCTGCCCGCGTTGGCGAGGATGCTGCGGGCCTGGTTGTAGGCGTCGGCCTTGACCGTCTTGGGGTTGCGGACCTGTGCCTGCACCCCGGCCACCGGCTGTTCGGCGGCGAGGGCGGCGGGTGCTGCGGCGGCGCCGAGGGCACCGGCGGTCACGACGATCGCGAGGGCGTTCCGGAGGAGCCTGTCCATGCGGGTTCCTTTCGCTGAAACAATGTCAGGGAGTAGTGGCCGCAGCGGATTTGTCATCCGTACGGGTGCGAACGCCTCGGCCACTACCCCGGTGGTCCGCGACGGAAAACCGCGTTCCGCTCGGGGAGTTCGGGAACGATGCGATCAAGCCGTTTTCTCGGAGTGGGGAAGTCGTATCGCCATACTGGCCGGATGGATGCCGATCTCTACCCCGACCTCGTCGCCGCCGGAAGCCTGGGTGCCCTGCTGGAGCGGACGGCCGCCGAGCTGGCCCTGGACATCACGGTGGTGCCGGGGCACTCGGACGTGACGGCGGGCATCGCCGCCTCGGCCGACGGGCGCAAGCCGCTCACCGTCCACATCGGTGCCGAGCGGCGCTGGTTCGGTGTCACCGGCTGGAGCCGGGGGATCGAGATGGTCGCGGGCGGCACCACGGACCTCGGGGACGTCGTCCGGGCGGGCGTGGCCTGGGGCAGCGGGAAGAGCCTGGGGGAGCTGGGCGAGCTGCTGCCGTGGCTGGCGTCCGGCGAGTTCGCGCGGGCGGCCGAGCGCGGCCCGGCCGACGCGGTCGAGGTGGCCTGGCGCCGGCTCGGGGAGCAGGCGGCGGAGGCGCCCGAGTTCCCGGAGTTCGGGGCGCTGGTGGAGGCGACGCGGGCCGAGCCGAGGCTGCGGCAGCTGTTCCCGTTCTCCAGCATGTGGCGGGTCGGCTTCCGGGCCGGCCTCGGCAACGGGCATCCGCCGGCGGTCGTCGTCATCCCGGGCGACGCCACCCGCCCGTACCGCGTGCAGCGCAACCTCGCCTTCCAGGGCGGGGAGGACTGGCGCGACGAGTACCTGATCGGCGAGGCCGGGACGGCGGAAGAGGCGGCAGCCCTCGCTGCGGCGCACGTCCCCGCGGACCTCGGTCCGGCCGTCGCCGGGCCCGACGACCTGTGAACGGCGGTTCCTCGTACGGCGGCCCTGTGAACGGCGACCCTGCGGAGGGGGCCGGGCAGCCGGGCCCGGAGGAGATCGAGTGGTGGTTCGCCGCCGTGGCGGACGGCCGGGTGAGCCGGGACGCGGCCGACCGCTGGGCCGGCCGGTGGCTCCACGACGACGAACTGTGGTGGGACGAGCTGTCCCTGTGGGCGCTGGACCTGCTGCACGGCATCGACCTGCCGGCCGGGCCGGACGGGCCGGACGGGCCGGGGGGTCCGTACCTGCACGATGAGGCGCAGGTACGGGAGTGGCTGGCGGAGTTCAGGCGCCGACGCTGACGGCCCCAGGGGCGCGTCTTCGACCCTCCGCCTGCGGGCCGACGCTTCCCCGGCTTTCGGCCGGGAGGTAGCCCCGGGGCACAAGCGCGCCTCGCGGCGTTGCCGTCGGTCGCCGATGTCCCCCAGCCTGGCGGTCGGGAGGTGCCCCCATCCTTCGCCTTGTGATGCGCGCACCCCAACGCCGCCCCGCCCGCGCCTGGCGGGCGGACGACGGGGTTCGAAGCCGGGCCCCAGGGTCAGGCCGTGGTGGCGGCGCCGCGGAGGCGGGCGGCGGAGCGGGACAGCAGTGCCGCCGCGACCAGGACCGGGCTGAAGCCCACCGCGCAGGCGGCGAGCAGGTTGACCGGGGTCAGCCCGGGCGGGGTGGCGGCGAAGAGGGCGGCGGCCAGCGGGGTGGTCAGGACGGGGGCGAGCAGGAGGGCGGCCGCCTGCTTCTTCTGCCGGCGCGTCCACACCTGGGACCTGGCGACCCGGGTGGCGGCGATGACGGCGGCCGCCAGGGCGAGCGCGGGCCCGACGGCCGGGACGAGCAGCAGCGGGTACGGGAGGACGGCGAACAGCAGGGTCAGGTTGGTGCGGCCGGAGCCCTCGGGTTCGGGCCGGGTGAGGCCGTCCTCGGCGAGCGCGGCGTCGGCGATCCGCCGGGGGCTGCCCAGCTGCTCCAGTACGCGTCGGACGGCGGCCTCGTCGGCCGGGTCGTGGTCGGCGAGCGAGACCTCGACGTGTTCGCGCAGGTCGGCGAGGAGTTCGCGGCGGCGCTCGTCGGGCAGCGGGGCGGTGTAGCGGTCGACCGCGTCGAGGTGGGCGCGGACCAGGGGGTGCTCGGTGGGGTTGTTCACGGGTTCTCTCCCGGGGCGAGGACGTGGTCGACGGTTTCGCGGAAGGCGGGCCACAGTGCGGTGAACTCCCGCAGTGCCTCGCGGCCGGCGTCGGTGAGCGTGTAGTAGCGGCGGGACGGTCCGCTGGCCGAGTCCCGCAGGAAGGTGTCGGCGAGTCCGGCGCGGCGCAGCCGGGACAGCAGCGGGTAGATCGTGCCCTGGCTGGTGGCGAGCATCGGGAAGCGGCCGAGTTCCTGGAGCAGTTCGACCCCGTACCGAGGGCCGTCCCGGAGCAGTGCCAGCACGCAGTACTCCAGTACGCCCTTGCGCAGCTGGGTCGCCACCGGCCCGTCGGAGGGCTCGGTGGAGGCCTCGCCGGGGCCGTCGGGGTTTGCGATGCCAGGTACCATGCATCACAAGGTAGCAGGTGGAGCAAGGTAGTGCGATGGACCTTGCGCGGGGAGAGTCGCGGGCGATAATCGTCTATGTGACGATAACGATGAAGAGGCTGCAGGCCGCCGTGCGGTCCATGGCCGCCAAGCTCGACGGCGTGACGACGGGCGATCTGGCCGCGTTCAGCCACCAGGACGGCGCCCACCCCTACCTCTTCGTTCAGGACGGGGTCATCCACTGGGTCGTGGAGGAGCGGGGCCAGGTGCTCCAGCACCGGAGCACCGGCGACCTCGACGAGGCCCTGCACTGGGTCGCCCTCAATGCCACCCGCTCGATGGCCACGCGCTGGGAGCTGGGGCAGCGGCACCGGTTCCCCGAAGGCCGGGACAGCCGAATCGGCTGGCTGGCCAAGCAGGTCGACCTGCTCCGCCGCCTCGACCCCGCATGGGCCGAGCGGTTCCGCGCGGGCATCCCCGTCCAGTGCCCGGGAGTTCGACTGGAGGACGTGGACGCCCACCCCCTCACCTGGCCGGACGGGACGGGCGACCCGCTCACCCGCCCCCCGGGCAGGTGGTCCACCGCGTGGCGCCGGTCGGGCGGTTGACGGATTCGGTGGCCTGCCGCAGCTGACGCCGGTGCGGGCACGTCTCGGTGGGCCGGGCGGGCCGTTCGACGAACGGCCCGCCCGTGAGGATCAGGCGTCGAACTCCCCGGCGCGGATGGCGGAAACGAGGTCACGCCATTCGTCAGTGGTGAGTTGGGCAATGGCGTCGGGCAGAAGAGTGCTGCGGACATAGACAGCGTGGGAAGTGACAGCTACCTCTGGGCAGTTGTTTCCGTCTCCGCACGCAGCCGGCCTCCGCCAGGCGAGTTCATCCATGATGGTTCCTCTCACAGGGTCTTCACTATGCGGGAGATGAGATCGCTTGACTCGTTGGGGCCGAGAGCTCGATCTCTCATCGCCGCAATAACGTTCTGGTAGTTCTTGAGCTGGTTCACATCGGTCAGGAATGCCGGTGATCCGATGGAGTCGAGCTGCACGGTGTCCAGTCGGGCGACTGGGCCGCGTGCGTACATGACTGCTTGGCCTGCTCCCTTGAATCCACCAGCCCGGAACTCCACCACGCGCAGCGTCACGTTGGGCAGCTCTGACAACGTCAGTAGATGTTCGAGCTGGGCTTGGGCCACGGCTGCCCCGCCGAACATCATTCGGAGGGCAGCCTCGTGAACGATCGCTTCGTAGGGCATGGGCTCCTCGCGAGTGAGGAGCTGTGCTCGGCGCATGCGGTTCTCTACTCGCGCCTCGATGTTCAGTGGCCTCAATGGCGGATAGACCTCGCGGAATATCTCCCGAGCGGTGTCCTCGGTCTGCATCAGACCGGGCACATGGCAGATCTGATAGGTCGAGAGGCCGTATGCATGGTGTTCGACCTCTGAGATATCAAGCAGACCGTTGGAGACGAGGCCGCGGTGGTCCTCCCACCAGCCCTTGGACTTGTCTCCAGCCATCGCTGCCAGGGCATCGACGTACTCGGAATCGCCTTCCTCGTACTCGGACGCGAGGGCGATCACCCGATCAGGGGTGATCGCGTACATCCCTTGCTCGATGAGTGTGATCTTGGTGCGGTTCAACCCTAGGACGGCGGCGGCTTCGGCAGTGGTCTTGCCGGCTGCATCGCGCATCTTCCGCAGCTCGATACCGATCCGCTGCTTGCGTGCGCTCGGGGTGTGGGGCATGGGACCCAGCATCTAACGCGGCAGTGGTGCGAGTCCAGCCACTCTTTTTGGGGACATGTTCCCAACCGTATGGCACAGGTGCCAAGATCTGCCCTACAGTCTGTGATGCACCGATCACCGGACGGATCGTCAGAAACGCCGCTCGGGCACCGAAGAACACCCATGCCCAATGGGCTCGTTCACGGCGACGCATCCGCCGGTCTCACCCTTTCCCCTTCGGGAGACCCCTGTGCGCAACCTCAACTCCCCCTCCCTCACGCTCTCCCGCGACGCCCTCCGGGACGGCATGACCCGCGCGGGCTGGCCGCCCTCCTCCATCGCGGACGCCGAGCTCGCCATGGTCGAACTCATCGTCAATGCCTGGCGCCACGCGGACACGACCTCCCCGGTCGTCCTCATCCTCTTCCTCCCCAACACCCTCCGGGTCACGGTCTCCGACCGCAGCCCGAGCCTCCCCGAGGAGAAGCCCCTCTCCCTCCTCGCCGAGTCCGGCCGGGGCCTCCAGCTCGTCGCCGGCCTCACCCACCGGTGGGGCGTCGACCCCCAGCAGCTGGGCAAGACGATCTGGTTCGAGCTGGACGGTGCCGCGTGAGCGCCCACCACCCCATCCACCCCGCCGACCCGGCCCTGCTCCACCTAACCTCCCGTCAACTCTCCGAGTTGATCGTCTAACTCCGCACCGAGGGCCGCGAGTTCGGCCTCCTCTGGCCCTCCGCCGCCCCGGGCGAGACCAACCTCCACGGCCGTCGCCTGATCAACCTCGGCAACATTCCGGCGAGCACCGTGATCAACCTCCTCGCGCTCATGCGCGAGTACAAGCGCCACCGGGACGCCCACCCCCGATGCTCGGACTCCTGACCTTCAACCTCCTGGCTGCCCTTCTTGGGGCTCTCTGCGAAGCCCGGGCCCACATCGTCCGAGCCGCCCTTGCCTGACCGCACAGACGGGCCGCGCCCCGAAGATCTCGGGGCACGGCCCGTGCCGGGAGCCCTGATGTCCAGTGCGGCTGGATCGAGCAAGTTCCAGCAAGTTCGTTGAGCGGCGACGGCGAATCGAGAAGCTGTCCCAACAAGGCGTCGGCCGCGGTCCGGGCACCGGTCGAGCACGGCTTCGCGCACCTGAAGAACTGGCGCGTCCTCGGCAAGGTCCGTACCGACCCGAAGTGGGCGACCGCGCTGGTGCAGGCCCTGTCAGTCCCGACGAACCGCGAAGTCGCCCGCTGACCGACGATCTTCACCGAAGTACCCCGCCCGCAAGGAGATGGGCACCGACCAGGCCATCGGGAAGGCCGGTCAGGCCGAGGCGGGCCCGCGCCCACGCGTCCTGTCGAAGGCGATGCGGGTGAGCCAGCCGAGGCCGGCCGTGAAGAGCGGTGGCCACACGATCGGCCCGACGGAGTAGCCGACGAGTATCACGAGTGGGATCCAGCCACGGTTGATGGTCCGGTAGAGCACGCTGGGCGGGCGGATGCCGACGAGCCGCGCCAGGTCGGGCAGTACGAGGAACGCCAGTGCCGCGGCCGTGGTCGGCAGGCCGTACTTCTGGCTCTCGAAAACGGCGAACGCGGCCAGCAGCAGCGTGAGAGCACCCCAGGCGGTTCGTACAGGCCAACCAGCGCCGTCCGCAGCGGAGTTGCGTGACGGTCCGGCGGTGCCCAGGGGTTTGACGGTCACATTTAGATCATAGATGACAACACGTCAACAGACAGAGGACCGCGGAAACCAGCACCGCTCATCTGCGCGCGGCCGGCCTCGGTGCGATCGCCGACCTGGGTTTCGTCGGCCTCGACGGCAGCGACCGCGCTGGGGCGAGCAAGGTCATGAGCGGAAGGCGGCGGCGTTCTCCGCCGCCCACTGCCGGAACGGCCTGGCCGGGGAGCCGGTGACCTGTTCAACGGTGTCGCGCACCGCCCGTATCGCGTCGTTGAGGTCTCCGCCGGTGACGTCGAGCACCGCGTCCGCGGCCTCCTCCCCGAAGACGGCGGCCATCCGGGCGTGGGCCTCCTGCTGGCTGATCTCGGCGAACGGCACCTCCCGGCCCAGGGCCGCCGCGATGGCCTCGGTCTGCTGCCGGGCGGTCACCGGTTCCGGGCCGGTCAGGGCGTACGTCCGCCCGTGGTGGCCGGGCTCGGTCAGCGCCACCCGCGCCACCGCCGCGATGTCCGCGGGGTGGATCGTGGGGAGCGCGGCGTCCGCGTACGGCGCGTGGACCGTCTCGTGCGCGCGGATCGACGCCGCCCACATCAGGGAGTTCGAGGCGAACTGGGTCGGCCGCAGGATCGTCCAGTCCATGCCGCTGCCCTTGACGGCCTGCTCGACCGCCAGGTTCTCCGCTGCGGGGCCGAGGTGGGGGTGGGTCTGGACGGTGATGGACGACACCAGCAGCACGTGCTCCACCCCCGCCTCCCGGGCGGCCGCCAGGATGTCGGCGTCCGGGCCGAGGCGCGACACCAGGAACAGTGAACGCACCCCGCTCAGCGCGGGCTCCAGCGAGGCCGGGTCCGCGAGGCTGCCCTCGACGGCCTCGACCCCGTCGGGGAATCCGGCCCGCGCGGCGTCGCGGGTGAGGCCCCTGAGCGGCCCGGCGCTGTGTGCCCGCAGTTCCTTGAGCAGTGCGCGTCCGATGTTCCCCGTGGCTCCCGTAACGAGAATCATGAGTGTCCCCCCGGTGTTCGGATGATCAACTGGAGATCACGCTAGAACCTCAAGCTCACTTCAGGTCAAGGCGGTCCCGGGGCCGGCGGCCGCGCAGGAAGTCGGCCCGGCCGACTTCCTGCGCACGCCCTCACTCGCTACCGGAACGCGGGCAGGTTGCGCGCGGCCCATGCGCCGAACGGCGCGGCCGGGCGGCCCAGGACGTCCGCCACGTCGGGGCTGACCGTCAGTTCGGCGGGGAGCGGGACGCCGAGGACGTCCAGGGTGCCGGGGATGACCTGCTCCGGCATGAACCGCGCCAGGTGGGCGTGGGCCTGCTCGCGGGAGAGCTCGACGAAGGTCACCTCCTCGCCGAGGGCCCCGGCCAGCGCCGCGGCCTGCTCGCGCGGGCTGATGGGCGCGGGGCCGGTGAGTTCGTACGTCCGGCCGGCGTGCCCGTCCTCGCGCAGTGCGGCCGCGGCGACCGCCGCGATGTCGGCCGGGTCGACGACGGGCAGCGCCACGTCGCCGAACGGGGCGAAGACCCTGCGGTCGGCGCGGACCGTCTCCGCCCAGGCGAAGGCGTTGGAGGCGAAGCCGCCGGGGCGCAGGACGGTGAAGTCGAGCCCGGAGGTGCGTACAGCGGCCTCGAACTCCCGCAGCCGGGCGTGCGAGGCCGCCTCCGGGCGGGTGGCGCTGACCTGCGAGGAGACCAGGACGACCCGCTCGATCCCGGCGTCCGCGGCGGCGGACAGCAGGGTGTCCGGGCTCTCGCCCCGGCTGTTGAGCTCCCCGCCCAGCACGAGGAACAGTGCCCGGGATCCTTCGAGGACGGGCCGCAGGCTCGCGGCGTCGCCGACGGTGCCCTGCGCCCACCGGACGCCGTCCGAGTGGTGTGCGGGCTGGGCCTCCCGCGACACGGCCACGACCTCTTCGCCCGCTCCGGCCAGCAGCTCCACCAGCGTCCGTCCGATGTTGCCGGTGGCGCCCGTCACTGTGATCATCGAGATCCCCTCCCGTTGTGAGTTAGTCGGCTGACTTAGAAAGACCGTAGCACGTGCCCACCGGCGGCTGTCTATAGTGAGTTGGGTGACTGACTCAGTGAATCGGCGCGTAGCGGCGTCGCAGAAGCGCCGGCGGCTCACGGCCGCCGCGGCCCGGGTCCTCCATGAGCAGGGCGTCGAGCGCACGACGCTCGCCGACATCGCGCGCGAGGCGGACGTCCCGGTCGGGAACGTCTACTACTACTTCAAGACCAAGGACGAGCTGGTCCGCGCCGCGCTGTCCGAGCACGGCGCGTACCTGGACGAACTCGCCGAGGAGCTGGGCCGGTTGGCCGACCCGCGGGACCGCCTCAAGGCCCTGGTCGAGGCCTGGGTCGAGCAGCGCGACACCGCCGCCCGGTTCGGCTGCCCGACCGGCACCCTGGCCGTCGAGCTCGACAAACGGGCCGACGGGGTCCTCGACGCGGAGGCCGGCGCGGTGATCCGGCGCCTGCTGGACTGGGCCGGCGGACAGTTCCGCGAGCTGGGCCTGCCCGACCCGGACGACCTGGCGCTCACCCTGGTCGCCGGCTACCAGGGCATGTCGCTGCTGGCCAACGCCCTGCGCGACCCGGGCGTCATGACCCGGGAGGGCACCCGACTGCTGCGCTGGCTCGACTCGCTGGAGGTTCCGGCGGGAGGTTGAGCGGACGCCTCAGCGGCTGAGGGGCTCGGGGTTCAGGAGTCGAGCAGCCGGTGGGCGAGGAGGTGGAGCGCCGCCTCGACGCGCTCGGGGGAGACGCCCTGCTCGGCGGGCGGCTGCACGGCAAGGCGGTGCTGACCGCCGGCTCCTGACGCCGGTCCCTGAAGCCGGTTCCTGAAGGCCGGGGCGCTGGGCCGAGTGGGCCCAGCGCCCCGGCCGTACGACGGGCGGCTGCCTACCGGAAGTCCGCCGCGTGGTCCCGGACCCACGAGCGGACGTCGCGCGGCGGCCGCCCGAGCACCCGCTCCACGGTGTCGGTCACCCGCTCCGGCTCATGGGTGAACGACTCCCAGGCCCGCAGCCGGGAGTCCACGAACGCCGCGTTCCCCCAGGCCGCCGTCAGCTGTTCGCGGGCCGTCTCCGGCGCCAGCTCCTCCCACCGCAGGTCGACGGCCAGCTCCTCGCCGATGATCGCCGCCAGGTCGGCGTGCGCGAGCGACTCCGGCCCGGTGACGACGTACCGGGCGCCCGCGTGCCCGTCCTCGGTGAGCGCCCGCACCGCGACGTCCGCGATGTCCCGCTCGTGCACCAGCGAGCGGCGCGCCCGCCCGTACGGCCAGCGGACCACGCCCTCGCGCACCTGGCCGGCCCAGGCGAGCAGGTTGCCGGCGAAGTCGATCGCCCGGACGAAGGTCCACTCCAGGCCCGAATTCCGGATCAGCCGCTCGATCTCCTGGTGGAAGACCGCGGCCGGCTCGTCGTCCGCGAGGTCGGCCACGTCCGCCGACAGGTAGACGACCCGCTCGGCGTGCCGGGCGATCAGCTCGACGACCCGGGGCTCCACCGGCAGCCCGGGCCACATCAGGTAGACCGCCGACACCCCGTCGGCCAGGGCCGGCTCCAGGCTCTCCGGGTCCGTCAGGTCGCCGCGTACGGCCTCCACCCCCGCGGGCAGCGAAGCCTTCGCGCTGTCCCGCACCAACGCCCGTACCTCGTGGCCGCCTTCGGCCAGCGAGGCCACGACGTGCCTGCCCACACTGCCGTTCGCGCCGATCACCAGAATCTTGGTCATGCCCGGCCCAACACCGGATGGCCGGGGGCTATGCCCGAGCGCTGTGCCCGAGCGCTGTGCCCGAGCGCCGTGTCCGAGCTGCTGCGCCCGGTCGCCTACCAGCCGCACTCCTCCGGGCCGACCGGCTCCAGGCCGACCTGGCGGGCCAGCCATCGGGCCCGTTCGAGGTCGCCGCCACGGAAGTGGACGAACAGCGTGTGGTCGTCGGAGGGGCGGTCGAAGTCGACGTTGCGACTGTTGACCGCGATCTGCAGATGGGTGTCCTTGGCGCGCGGCTCCAGGCCCAGTTCCGGCACGGCGGGCCAGAAGAAGTGCGTCCAGGACAGCGAGCCGGGGCCGCTCCCGACGACGTCCAGGAACAGCTCCTCGAACCCGCCGGGCGGCTCCGCCCTCGCCTGGAACTCGAGCGGGCCCAGCCCGTCGAACCAGGGATCCCCGGCGTCGAACAGGCCCCGGACCTCCTCGTATCCGAGACGGGGGTGGTTCGGCCAGGGGGTGGCGCCCCGGCCGGTCGGGAAGGCCGCGAACAGGCGGCGCGCCTCGGCCGGCGTCCGGGCGGTGGTCTCGCCCTCGACCAGGAAGCCGTCCATCGGTACGGCGAGCGCCAGCAGCCGCCGGGCGGCGTCGTGGGCGGCCCGCAGGTCCGGCGTCCGCAGGACCGGAAGGGCTCGGGAGGTGCTCATGGCGAGGAGTCAAACAGCCCGGGAGCGCCGGATCACCCGAATAAGCCGGGGCCGGCCCTGTAGACCGGGGCGGGCCCTGTGGCCCCGGGCGCTAGGCTCGCCGGATGCCCGACGAACACCTGCGGCTCGCCGTCCTGGGAAGTGCGACGCCCTACCCGAGCGCCGACAACCCCTGCTCCGGCTACCTGGTGTCCGGCGGTGGCGCCCGGGTCTGGGTGGACGCCGGCACCGGCACCCTGGGCCCGCTGCAGCGCCACGTCCGGCTGGACGAGCTGGACGCGATCTGGATCTCCCACCTGCACGCGGACCACTGCGCCGACCTGCTCACCGCCTACTACGGCGCCCTCTACGCGGACCTCCGGCTCGCCGCGCCGATCCCGCTCTACGCCCCGCCCGGCACCGCCGACCGGCTGGCGGACTTCCTGACCAACACGGCGCGCCGCAGCCCGGTCGAATCCGCCTTCGCCGTCGCCGAGTTGACCGACGGCCACCGGGTGGAGGTCGGCCCGCTCACGCTGACCAGCCGGTCCGTGGAGCACGGCATGCCGGCGTTCGCCCTCCGGGTGGCGGCCGGCGGCCGGTCGCTGGTCTACTCCGGCGACACCGCCCCGTGCCCCGCCCTCACCGAACTGGCCCGGGACTGCGACCTGTTGCTCTGCGAGGCGGAGAGCGCCGAGCCCGAGCCGGACGCCGGCGCCGGGCTGCACCACACCCCCGAGCAGGCCGGTGCCACCGCCGCGGCGGCCCGCGCCGCCCGGCTGGTGGTCACCCACGTGGGCCGCGCCATGACCCCGGCCGAGGCCGTCGGCCGTGCGGAGGCCCACTTCGCCGGCCCGGTCGCGCACGCGGACCCGGGCGCGACCTTCACCGTCTGACGGCCGGGGGCCGGGGCCGGAGCCCGGGGCTCAGCCGACCCGCACCACGTACTTGCCGGTCGCCCGCCGTTCCTCCATCGCGTCGTGCGCGGCCGGGACGGCGGCCAGGTCGGGCAGTTCGGTGACGGGCAGCTCCAGGCCGCCGTCGGCGAGGAGGTCGACGACCCGGCGGATGGCCCGGGCGAGCCGCTCCGGGGCGGTGGCCGCGAAGCCGCGGTGGCTGAAGCCGGTGACGCTCAGGTTGCCCGCCATCAGACGGCCGAGCGGGGGCAGGTCGGCGACGGCGCCGCCGCCCGCGTTGCCGAACAGGACGATCCGGGCGCCGGGTGCCGCCACGGCGAGGTCGAGTTCCAGGGCCTCGGTGCCCAACGGGTCGAGCACGAGGTCGACGCCCCGGCCGTCGGTGGCGGTCCGGATCGCCTCGGCCAGTGCCTCGTCGCGGGCGAAGGCGTGGTGGTAGCCGGTGGCGAGCGCGGCGGCGGCCTTCTCGGGGCGGCCGACGGTGCCGATCAGCCGGCCGCCGCCGAGCAGCGGGACGAGCTGGGCGAGGGCGTGGCCGATCCCGCCGCCCGCCGAGTGCACCAGGACGGTGTCCCCGGCGGTGAAGCGGCCGGCGTCGGTCAGCAGCAGCATCGCGGTGGCCAGGCCCAGGGGGACGGCGGCGGCCTCGCGCAGCCCCACCCCGTCCGGGAGCGGCACGGTGAGCACCGCCTCGGCGGTCACGACCTCCGCGAGCCCGGCGCCGACGGGTGCGGCGACCACCCGGTCGCCCACGGCCAGCCCGGTGACGCCCTCGCCGAGCTCCCGGACGGTGCCGGACACCTCCTTGCCGGGCCGGTACGGCCAGTCGGCGGCGTACGCGGCGTCGCCGCGGCGGGTCATCACGTCGACGAAGTTCAGTCCGGCGTAGGCGACGTCGATCGTCACCTGTCCGGGCCCGGGCCTGGGCGCCTCGATCTCCCGGATCTGCGAGTTCTCGGCCCCACCGGGTGCGGTCATCACCAGTGCGCGCATGTCGGTCCCCCTCGACTACGATGTTCGACGAACTACGAAATTGACGCGGGACAGTGGTACCACGTCGCTTCGATGGATGTCGAACATCGCAGATCAGGGAGGTCCCGCCGTGCCCCGCAGCACCCGCCGCCGACCGGCGCTCGCGCACCCCGCGACCGAGGAGATCGACCTCTTCGACGTCCTGCATGCGCTCTCCGACCCCACCCGGATGACCATCGTGCGTGTTCTGCGTGCGGAGCCGGAACGGGCCTGCGGCACCTTCCCGGTGGACGTGGCGCCCTCGACCCTCAGCCACCACTTCAAGGTGCTGCGCGAGTCCGGCCTGATCAGCCAGCGCGAGGAGGCCAACCGCCGCTTCTCCGCACTGCGCGCGGCCGACCTGGAGCACCGCTTCCCCGGCCTCCTGGACACCGTCCTCGCCGCCCACGACCGCACCGCGTCCGGGGCGGTGTCCGAGTCGGAGTCCGGACCGGGGGCCGGGTCGGGGGCGGGTGCGCGGGTCGAGGGCGGCGAGGAGGGGTTCCGCAGCGCGGCCGAGAACACCGAGTGAGAAAAGGCCGGTGGGCCCGACGTCCGTGACGTCGGGCCCACCGGCTCTCCCAACAGGTGGATCAGGACGAGAAGTAGCCGACCAGATCGGCGACCACGTCCGTCGACCCCCACTGGTTGACGAACGACACCCGGCCGTCCACCACGGGGGCCACCACCAGCGCGGAGACGACCTGCCCCGGCCGGTAGTTGATGCTCGACGCGTCCGGGCGGGCCGTCCCGTGCGGGAAGACCGTCAGGAAGCTGGTGTCCGTCGGCCAGACCGCCGTCACGTTCATGACGACGGCGGTGACCCCGGTCCTGGGCATGCCCTCGACGCCGGCCACCCGCAGGCTGACCAGGTCGTTCGCGCCGCCCAGGGAGCCGACGCGGACGCCCTCGCCGTCACGGGTGTCCATCAGCCGCACCAGCGGGGACGCGGTGTAGGTGGAGCCCGAGTCGGTGTAGTAACCGGTGATGTCGACGCCGAGGTCGACGTCGCCCCAGGCGTTGCGGATGTCCACCACGCCGTTGACGACCGGGACGGTGACCAGGTTGGTCACGTTCTGCCCGGCGGCGAAGTTGACCGCCGAGGCGTCGGGCGCCGGCTGGCCGTCCGGGTACACGGTGAGGTAGCTGGTCCGCGACGGGTTGACGGCCGTCACGCTCATCACGACGGCGGTGACGCCGGTCTCCGGCACGCCGCCCACGCCCGTGACCTTGAGCGGGACGACTCCACCGGCCCCGACCCGCCCGGCCGGGGCGCCGACGCCCATGACGGTGTTCAGGATGCGCGACGGGGTGACCGGGCGCAGCAGGGAGCCGGCGCCGCCGTCGGTGTAGTAGCCCAGGACGTCGACGCCGAGGTCGACGTCGCCCCAGGCGTTGCGGATGTCGACCTTGCCGTCGGCGAGCGGGACGGTCACCAGGTTGGTGACGGTCTGCCCGGCGGCGAAGCTGACGGTCGGCAGGTCGGGGACCTTCTGTCCGCTCGGGTACACCGAGACGGCGCTGGTGCGGGAGGGGTTGACGGCCGTGACGTTCATGACGACGGACGTGACGCCGGTCGTCGGGACGCCGCCGACCCCGGCGACCTGGAGCGACACCACCCCGCCCTGGCCGAGACGCCCGGCGGGCGCGCCGACACCGGAGACGGTGTTGAGGATGCGGTTCGGGGTGAGCGGGACGAGCCTGCCCTTGGCGGCCGTCGCGGCGGGGGTCACCGTGAAGGCCTTCGGGAAGTAGTTCGGGGAGGGCACGCCGGTGGTGTAGCCGATCCCGTCGAGCACCACGTCGTAGGTGCCCGGCAGCATCCCGTTGGTGTCGGCCATGACGTGGAGTGAGGTGCCGTCGGGGCTGACGGAGACCGGCCACATCGGGTACGTGGAGCCGCCGAACTTCACCTTGGTCCCCAGGGTGAGGTTCGTGCCCCGGATCTCGATCTGGGTCTGGGTCCCGGCCGCGCCGGTCGTCCCGTTGATCGCGGTGAGGGACGGTCCGTTCTGGCCGGTGCAGGTGGGGTACTCGCACACGGATTGCATGCTGTACTCCACCGGTGTGGCCGTGCTGCCCGCGCTGAGCAGCAGGACGGCTTTTCCGGGAACTGCGGTGTCGGTGGCCTGGCAGCGGCCGCCGAACTGGCCCCAGTTCCCGCTGCACTGGTACGAGTAGTCGTTGTCGTTCCAGGTGGCCGGGGTCAGGAAGGTCAGCAGCGGCTGCTCGAGGGTGGTGGAGCTGCTGGTGCCGACGACGTTGAAGGACTGCCGGGGCTTCATGTCGACGACGGCGCAGTAGCCGGTCGAGGACTCCGTGAGCAGTCCGCTGCGGAGCGGGAAACCCTGCACCGAGATCGGGTTGGCGGTGCACTCCGGCGCCCAGCCGTCGGGCGTGCCGACCTTCCAGGTGTCCACGGCGGCGTGGATGTTCTGGCCCCGGTACCCGGAGGCGAGCACCGCCATGGTGTAGGAGGTCGAGCCGGTGACCTTGCAGTAGAGGCCGTTGGCGCCGCAGAGGCTCTTGCCGTTCGCGTCGATCACCAGCGGCGTCGCCGCGCCCTGGGCCCCGTTGCCGACTTTGGCCGTCCGCACGCTGAGCCAGAACTTGTCCGTGGCCGCGGCGGTGACCCGCACGCAGCGGGCGTCGAGGGCCGAGCCCAGGTCCAGCTGGACGGACTGGCCGCCGACGGCGGTCGAGTTCGGCGTGAGGCAGTTCGCGGTGGGCGAGATGTCCCGCCGGACCAGCTTGTAGCTGTCGCCCCAGTTCGAGTTGGTCAGCAGTGCGGTGTACGGGGCGCCGGCCGTGAGGGCGCAGGTGAAGGCGGTGCTGAGGAAGGTCGAGCACGCCACGTTGCCCTGCGGGTCGACGACCTGCAGCGAAGCGTTGAGCTGGTTCGCCGTGTTGGTGTAGTCGACCTGCTCCGCGGTGGAGTGCTGGTCGGCGGGCAGGCCGAAGCAGGCCTGCTTCACGTCGACGGACAGTGTGGCCTCCGCGCCCCACGTGCCGTCGAACCCGCTCCGCGGCCACGCGGCGCAGCCCGTGGTCTCGCCGGTCCGGTGGATCGCCAGTGCGTACGCCTTGTTCGGCGTGCCGCTGAGGACGACACGGAACGGGGCCGTCCCGGTCAGCTTGCAGACGGCGGAGGCGTAGCCGGAGCCGTTGTCACACTGCTTGGTGCCGGCCGCGTCGTAGACGACGGCGTTGGCGTTGACGCCGTCCTTGGGCACCCGGTTGAGCAGGTAGACGCCCGTCCCGGTGGCGGTCGGCAGGGTCAGGCAGGCCGCCTGCCCCACGGTGCCGAAGGTGCCGGTCGCCGGGCCGGACGCCAGACCGTCGTCGGCCGTCGCGGTGCAGCCCCGGGTCTCCGCGGTCGAGCGGAAGAACGTGCCGAAGGCTCCCGCCTGTCCGACCGTGGCGCCCACCACCCAGGTGTAGTCACCGGGCGCCAGGTCACAGCTAGGGCTGGACGGACCGCACTTGGCGACGTCACCGCCGTCGGACCTGTACAGCACGCCGTACACGGAGGTGTTGTCGGACCTGACGGAGCCGAAGGTGTAGGAGCCGGCGTCGGCAACCCGGAGGATCCGGCAGCGTGCCGTCCCGGTCAGGTCCGGGGCGGTGCCGAAGGCCTGCGGCTGGAGGATCGGGCAGCCCTCGGGCGAGGAGAGGCGTTCCACCGTGAGGTCGTAGGGCTGAGCGTTGCCGTAGGACTGCTGGACGACGACGCGGAACGGCGCGGTCCCCGCGAGGCGGCAGAGCACCTCGCTGCCGGAACCGCTGTTCGTGCTGCACAGTTCCTTGCCGGTGGCGTCGAAGACGTACTGGGTGAGGTACCCGGCGTAGCTGCGGAGCATGTCACCGGCGGCCAGGTCGAGCGTGTAGCAGTCGCCCGCCCAGCCGGTCGCCGAGGTGCCGTGGATGGTCTTCGGAGCACCGAGGGTGCGGTCGGCGGGGTCCACCGTCTTGCAGGTGGGGCCGGAGAGCACCGGGAGGTACGAGACCGAGATGCCGTTCGCCTGGTAGGAGCTGTTCCGCACCTCCAGCTTGTACGTGCCCTGCTGGGTGGTGACGCAGCGGAGCATGGTGTACGAGGTGCTGCAGGCCACCGCGGAGCCGTCCGGTGCGGTGAGCGCCGGGTAGACCGAGGAATTGGCCGCGACCGCCTGGACGAAGACCAGGTCGTTCTGCTGCGGAAGGGTGAGCGAGAAGGTGGCCGACTTGTTCGGGTCGACCGAGCAACTGGCCACCACGCCCGGGGCCAGGGTGGCCGGGCAGGGGTTGGTCGGGTCGGCCTGCTGGACTTCGCGGGCCGCCTTCTCCTGCGCGGCCTTGGGGTCCGGGGTCGGCGCGGCCGTCGGTCCGGCGGTGGGCGCGGCGGCCGGGGACGGGGTGACGGGCGGCGCGGCGGCCGGGCTAGCGGATGACGTGGCTGCGGGCGGCGCGGCGGCGGCAGCCGGGTTGGCCTGGCCCACGAAGGTGGCCAGGACGGCGAGCAGCAGGGCGCCGGGAGCCGCGAGTGAGGCTCTCCTCCCCCTGTGTCGTGTTCGCCTGTCGGTGGACAGGAACGTCACACTTTCCCCCCATGTCGGAAACGCCTGACTCCCGTGACCGTCACAGGAGTTCGTAGGCGGGCGGAGTCTAGCGAGCGCGAACGACAAGTACGGAAGCGCCCTCGGCCCCGCGCGAGGGTTCCACGGGGGCCGCTTCGAGCGCGATGAGATTTTGAGCAGCTCTTGACCCTGCGGGCGCAGCGCCGCTCCGGGAACGACGAATCGGCCGGTCGGCCGGGGGAATCGGCAGGGCTGCCCGGTGGCGGCGGTGGTACGAGACCGTGACGGCGGCCAGCAGCGGGGCCCAGGCCACGGTGGGCAGGTAGAGGAAGCCCACCAGGAAGTGGCCCGCCGGGGTCATGTCCGTCCCCGGCATCGCCCACCACCCGGCGAAGGGCGTCCAGAGCAGGGCCAGCCCCGCCGCGCCGAGCGAGGCCGCCAGGACCACCGCGCGGGGGAGGGATGCCTCAGTCCGCCGTCGGGGAACACCGGGGGACGCCTGCCGCCGGGAACGCCCGCCGCCGGAGCGCCCCCGCCCGTGCTCAGCGCAGGCGCGAGGAGGACAGGATCGACGCCAGGTGCGCGACCACCATGCCCCAGGTGATCACCGTGATCCCGGCGAGCGTCGCCCGGGTCGCGTCCAGGTTGCCCAGTCCGGCGTCCACCGCGGCCGCCGCCAGCAGCACCAGCGAGGCCTCGATGCCGTTGGTCACCCGGTGGATCTTGAACACCGAGGCCAGCCGGCGGGCCGTCGCGATGCCCTGCGAACGCGGCTGCGTCGACTCCTCGTCCGCCGGCGGCTGCCCGCTGCGCGCCCGGGCCACGTCCACCAGGTCCGTCGAGGCCTTGAGCAGCACCACGCCCAGCGCGGCCGCCAGGCCCACCGACACCCACAGCTCCGAGCCGCCGCGCGCGGCCCGTACGCCCGCGCCGATCATCAGCGCCGCGTCCGCCAGGTAGGCGCCGAGCCGGTCCACGTACACCCCGGCGATGCTGAACTGGCGCTTCCAGCGCGCCACTTCGCCGTCCACGCAGTCGAAGAGCAGGAACAGCTGGAACAGCACCGCCGCCAGCACCGCGCCGGTCAGGCCCGGGATCAGCAGGGCGGCGCCGCCGCCGACCCCGCACACCACCATCACCCAGGTGAGGGTGTTCGGGGACACCGAGGTGCGAACCAGCTGCCGCGTGGTCCGCAGCGAGATCCGCCGCATGTACAGCCGACCCGCCCAGTGCTCACCGTTGCGGCTCTGCAGCTTGGCCTGCGGCTGGCACACCTCGCGAAGCTCGGCGAGCGCCGGAGCAGCCACCATGACGACATCCCTCCACCTGTCCCGTAACGATCACCACAGGCTACGGCCTGCACGGAGCGCCCCGACCAGCCGGTACGGCTCCCGCGGCCCCGTCCGCCGCCGGTGCGGCCGGGCGAAAACCGGTGGGCCCGCCGACGGGCCCCGGGCTAGGCTGCGCGGGTTCGCCGGAACCGGAAGCACCGGGCCCGACCACCCTTGCCCCGCAAGCCCGTTGACGTGCACCGCGACGACCGGGGAACGGCCGCGGGACGACCGGGGAACGGCCGCGGAGCGACCGGGGAACGGCCCCGGACCGGAACGAGGAGTTGCCAGACCCATGGACACCACGGGCGCCGCGCCACACCGCCCCGACCTGGCCCGACTGCTGGACGGCCACCGTCCGCAAGGCCCGGTGGAGACCGCCGACCACGAGCGGGCCCGCCGCCTCCTCGACGCCGACGACCCCTGGAACCGGGGCACCTTCCCGCTCCACTTCACCGCCTCCGCGCTGATCGTCCACCCGCCGACCCGCCGCGTCCTGCTGCGCTGGCACGTCCGCCAGCAGGCCTGGCTGCAGATCGGCGGCCACGGCGACCCGGGGGAGACCCGGCCGCTCGACATCGCCCTGCGCGAAGGCCGGGAGGAGACCGGCCTGGACGACCTCACCCCGTGGCCCGACGCGGCCCTCGTCCACCTGGTCGCCGTCCCCGTGCCCGCCTCGGCCGTCGAACCCGCCCACGTCCACGCGGACCTGCGCTTCCTCCTCGCCACCGACACCCCGGAGCTGGCCCGGCCGGAGAACCCGGCCTCCCCGCTGGAGTGGCTCACCGTCGAGGAGGCCGCGCTGCGGACCACCGAGGACAACCTCCGCGAGACCCTCGCCCGCGCCGCCCGCCTGCTCCCGCCCGCCTGACGCGCCTCCCGCCCCACGTACCTCCCGCCCGACGCACCTCCCCCTGGAGACCACCGGATGCACACCGACCAGATCCTCATCTTCGACGCCGACGACACGCTCTGGGAGAACAACGTCCTCTTCGAGCGGGTCATCGACGGCTTCCTGGACTGGGTCGCCACCCCGGCCGAGCGGGCCGCCACCCGCTCCCTCCTGGACGGCATCGAGGCCGCCAACTCCGCCGCCCTCGGCTACGGCGCCACCGTCTTCCGGCAGAGCCTTGCCGACTGCCTCCAGCGGCTGAACGACCGCACCCCCAGCACGGCCGAGCTCGCCCGGATCGACGAACTGCTCACCCCGCTGAACCGGCGGGAGGTCGAGCTGATCCCCGGGGTCGCCGACACCCTCGCCGCGCTCGCCGACCGCCACCACCTCCTCCTGCTCACCAAGGGCGACCAGGAGGAGCAGCAGCGCAAGGTGACGGTGTCCACCGTCGACCACCACTTCCGGGGCGTCCACATCGTGGCCGAGAAGTCCGTCGACACCTACCGGCAGCTGACCGCCGACCTCGACCTCGACCCGGACCGGACCTGGATGATCGGCAACTCGCCCAAGTCCGACATCGCCCCCGCCCGCCGGGCCGGCCTGCGCACCGTCTACATCCCGCACGAGCACACCTGGGTGCTGGAGCACGAGGAACTCGGCCCCGACGAGGCGACGCTGCAGCTCGGCGCCTTCACCGAACTGCTGCGCCACTTCTGACCGGCGCTCAGCCGACCAGCGCGGCCGCCGACACCGGAGCCCCGTCCCGGTACAGCCAGGCCCGCTCGGCCGCCGACCACGCGCTCGTCGTCAGCAGATAGAGCGCGGCGGCCACCGGCACCAGCAGCGCGAACAGCACCGACCCGAACGACAGGTACGGCAGCAGTCCCGCCCCCGGCTGCGGGGCGGGCTGCGCCGCGGCCGCCCGCCGGGCCCGGCGGTAGTTGACGAACCCGACCGCCGCCAGCCCCGCGTACAGCACCCCGAACACCGCCACCTGCCCGGCACCCTGCGCCCCGCCCACGTGCAGACCCAGCGGCACCCCGAACAGGGTGTGGTCGAGCAGGTCGTTCGGCGTGGTGAACAACCGGTACATCACCGAGAAGAACGGGATCTGCACCAGCAGCGGCAGACACCCCGCGAACGGCGACACCTGCTCCTTCCGGTACATCTCCGCCAGCGCCTCCTGCAACTTCTCCGGACGCTTCTCGTACTTCTTCCGCAGCGCGGTGACCTTCGGCGCGAGCACGGCCCGCGCCTTCTCCCCCCGCGCCGCCGCCCGCGCCAGCGGATGCAGCGCGAGCCGAACGGCCACGGTGAACAGGACGATCGCGAGGGCGGTCGGAAGGACGTGGGCGATGGCGGCGACGACAGTGTGCGCGACGGCGACCGCGGGATCGAGAACGGCGAGAACGGACATGGTGAAGCGAGCCCTCCGGGGTCTCAGAACATGAGTGATCGGCGGAGGACGGCCGCGAAGAGGTACGGAACAGCCGTACGGGGATTGCTCGTACGGAACTGCGAAGGCTTACGCGGCCGCCAGGGCCGCCCCCGGCGCCCTGGGGCGTCGCCGGCCCCGGGCATCCGGATCACGCTGCGGAAGGAACGCCGTACGGAACGCCCGACGTCGCAGCACCCCGCTGCGCACCGCCGCCGGCGCCCGCGCACCCAGGAGCCGAGCCCCCGCCAACGCCCCGGCGACCGCCCCGGCCACCAGCGCCACGGCCGCGACGGCGGCCACGGAGGCCCAAGTCCCGTCGCCGCCCACCAGATCCCCGGTCAACACCCGGAGCAGCCCCAGCACCATCGCGACAACGGTCACGGCCACTCCCCCCCTCGGTGTCTCGCCGGCTACCGGACGTACAAGCAGGACGATCCTACGGCCCGCCGGGTTCCCACCTCCATCAGGGAAATCCCCTACGGAACTGCCGGACCGTGCGGGGCCTTGCAGGGGTGTAGCCATCGGTGCTACGCGGGGCTACCTTGGGAGGATGAAGACGATTTCCCAGCGGGAGTTCCGGAACAACTCCGCCGCGGTGATGGACGCCGTGGAGGCGGGGGAGACCTTCCACATCACCAGGAACGGGGTCGAGGTCGCGGAGTTGCGGCCGGTGTCCGGGCGGCGGCGGCTCACGGCGGAGGAGCTGGTGGCGCGGCACGTGAAGCTGCCGCGGGTGGACTACCAGCAGATGCGCAAGGAGGCCGAGGAGGACTTCGGGCCCGAGGAGCTGGCGGGCGACGAGCGCGACGACCCGTTCGAGCGCCGACGTGGCTGAGCGCCGGAGGGCGTCCCGGCGGCGGCCCGCCGGGGTGCTGGACACCTGTGTCTACATCGACCTGGCGCTGCTCAATCCGACGGACCTGCCGGCCGTGCCGGAGCTGACCGCGATCACCTTCGCGGAGCTGCAGCAGGGCGTGTCGATGGCCCGCGACCCGGCCAGCCGGGCGGCCCGGCTGGAGGTGCTGGGCGCGGCGATGGCCGACTTCGACCCGCTGCCCTTCGACGCGGCCGCCGCCGCCCGCTACGGGACGCTGGTCACCCTCACCATCGCCGCCGGACGGCAGCCGCGGCCGCGGCGGATCGACCTGATGATCGCCGCCGTGGCCTCCGCCCACGGGCTGCCGCTGTACACCCGCAACGTGGCGGACTTCCGGGGGCTGGGCTCGGCGGTGGAGGTCATCGGGGTGTGAGGGCGGCGGTGCCGTCCTGTCCGACCGGGTCGTCGTCGTTCAGGGGTCTGGTGGTGTGGCCCGGGACCGCCCGAGCCACACCACCGCGATCCGTACGGGCGCGCCGTCCGGCCCGGTGGGGTCGGGGGAGGGGAGCGACGGGCCGTGCGACGGCCTGTCAGGCCAGGCGGACCGCCGTCCCGGTCGCGGCGGAGGTGCGGGCGGCCTCCAGGACGGTGAGGGTGGCCACCGCGTCGCGCGGGTCGACCGGGGGCGGGGTGCCCGGGTCGGTGAGGGCGGCGGCGATGCCCGCGTAGAAGGCGGGGTAGTCGCCCGGGTCGGTCGGCAGGGTGATCGCCGACTCGTCGGTCCCGAGGGTGCCGTAGTGCGCGGGCTCGTCGGCCCCCCAGGGGCGGGTGCCGTCGGGGCGCAGGCCGGCCCGCAGGTCGGCCTCCTGCGGGTCCATGCCCGCCTTGACGTAGCCGGCGGTGTCGCCGAGGACCCGCAGTCGGGGGCCGATCAGCGGGGTGACGGCGCTGGTCCACAGGTGCGAGCGGGTGCCGGAGGCGTGGGTGAGGGCGAGGAAGGCGTCGTCGTCCACGACCGCGCCGTCGCGCCGCACGTCGATCTCCGCGTACACCGTCTCGACCGGGCCGAACAGCGTGAGCGCCTGGTCCACCAGGTGGCTGCCCAGGTCGTACAGCGTGCCGCCGACCTCGGCCGGGTCGGCCAGCTCGCGCCAGCCCGGCTTGGGCTTCGGCCGGAACCGCTCGAAACGGGACTCGAAGCGGTGCACCCGGCCCAGCGCGCCGCCGCGCACCAGCCGGCCGGCGGTGAGGAAGTCACCGTCCCAGCGCCGGTTCTGGAACACCGAGAGCAGCACGCCCTGCTCCTCGGCCAGCCGGCACAGCTCCTGCGCCTCGGCGGCGGTGCCCGCCAGCGGCTTGTCCACCACGGTGGCCAGGCCGGCCCGCAGGGCGGCGCCGGCGAGCGGGGCGTGGGTGCGGTTCGGCGAGGCGATGACGACCAGGTCGAGCGCGTCCGGGTCGGCGAGCAGCTGCTCGGGGGTGTCCACGGCACGGGCGTCGGGGTGCTCGCGCCGCAACTGCTCGCGCCGCTCGGGGTTGGCGGTGACCACGGCGTCCAGCCGCAGCCCCGGCGTGGTGGCGATCAGCGGTGCGTGGAAGGCCGAGCCGGCCAGGCCGTAGCCGATCAGGCCGACGCGCAGCGGCCGGTCGAGCGGGCGGTGGGAGGTCTGCGGGTTCATGCGGCCCACTCAATCACGAGGCGCCCGGTTGCTCCCGGTTTCGGCGTCGGCCCGGAGGGGGCGGGGCGGGGGCAGGGCGGGGGTAGGGCGAAGGCCGCCGGGTCAGCCGCAGGCGTCGGCGGGGTCGGCGGGGTCGGTCGGGTCGCCCGAGGCCTCGGGGAAGACCGCCGGCTCGTGGTCCGGGCAGTCCACCCGCAGCCTGCCGTCGCCGAAGGGCGCGTCGACGAAGTCGCAGTGGTGCGGTGCGTCCGGGTCCTCGGGGTGGGCGTCGGGCCGGTAGAAGCGGCAGGTGACGCAGGTGCGGGAGACCGGGACGGCGCCGTGGCGCTGGAGCGTGCGGATCATCGTGGTGGTGCCGCGCAGCATCGCGGCCACGGTGTCCGGGTCGAGGGCGGCGAGCGCCTCGCCGAGCGGCGGCGGGACCTGGGCGAGGCGCTCGGCCTCGGCCCGGCCGGCGTCGGTGAGGGTCAGGGTGACGGCGCGGGAGTCGGCGCGGTCGCGTTGACGGTCCACCAGCTCCTTGCCGGCGAGGGTGCGGACGGCGTCGCTGACGGTGGGCGCGGTGGAGGCGAGCGCGGTGACGATCTCGCCCTGGCGGCGGGGCCGCCGGTCGCCGGCCAGGAACAGCAGGATGTCGGCCTGGAGCGGGGTGAGCCGGGCCGGGCCGGTGTTGTGCCAGGTGCTGAGGCGGACGGCCTGGCCGAGCCGGGTGAGTCCGAGGAGCAGCTGTTCGCCGGGGGAGAGTCCGGGCAGTGGGTCGGCCATGTGTCCGGTCCTCTCCTCTGGGTGGTTTCCCTGGTCGGCTTCCTCGGTCGGCCCGCGGGCCGTACGTCCTTCGACGCCCTTGCATTCTAGGCAGTGCCAACTATATTTGGCCCTGCCAACAATCGCTTGGCACTGCCAACGAAGCGAACGGAGCACAGCCATGCCCCGACTCGGCACGGTCGACCCCGCGACCGCCGAACCCGCCGCCAAGGCCCTCCTCGACAAGGTCGAGCGGGCCCTCGGCGTGACGCCCAACATGATGCGCGCCATGGCCTCCTCGCCCGCCGTCCTGGAGGCCTACCTGGCCTTCGGCGGCGCCCTGGCCAAGGGGCGTCTCGGCGCCGGCCTGCGGGAGCAGATCGCCCTGGTCACCGCCGTCGAGAACGCCTGCGACTACTGCTACGCCGCCCACCACGTGCTGGGCGCCAAGGCGGGCGTCAGCCCGTCCGACCTCGCGGCCGGCGGCCACGCCGGGGCCGCCGACCCGAAGGAGGCCGCGGCCCTGCGGTTCGCCCGGGCCGTCCTGCGCAGCAAGGGCTTCGTCTCCGACGAGGACCTCGCCGAGGTGCGCGCGGCCGGCTACGGGGACGGCGAGATCGGCGAGATCGTGGGCGCGGTCGCGCTGAACTCGTTCACCAACTGGTTCAACTCGGTCGGCCGGACCGAGATCGACTTCCCGGCCGTCCCGCTGCCCGCGCCCGCGCCCGCGCCCGCGCCCGCGCCCGCGCCCGGGCCCGCGCCCGCGCCCGCGTCCGGGCCCGCCCCGGTTCGCGGCTAGGCGGCCGGTTCCGGCCCGCGCCCGGTGCCGGTGCCCCTGCCGACCGCGGCGGGAGGGGCACCGGCACCGTTCCGGTGGGCGGGACGTACTGCCGTCGGCCAGGTGTGCGGATTAGGCTGTGCCGCGTCAGGGCCCTCGCACGACGCAAGACGCTGCAACATTCCGGGAGACACGCACGTGGCAGACCGCAAGCCCATTGAGTCCTGGCTGACCGACATGGACGGGGTCCTCATCCACGAGGGCACGCCGATCCCCGGGGCGGAGGAGTTCCTGCGCAGGCTGCGGGAGTCCGGCAAGCCCTTCCTGGTCCTCACCAACAACTCGATCTACACCCCGCGCGACCTCAGCGCCCGCCTGGCCGGCATGGGCCTGGAGGTGCCGGAGGAGTGCATCTGGACCTCCGCCCTGGCCACCGCGAAGTTCCTCAAGGGCCAGCGCCCGAACGGCACCGCCTACGTGATCGGCGAGGCCGGGCTGACCACCGCGCTCTACCAGGCCGGCTACGTCCTGACCGACAACAACCCCGACTACGTGGTCCTCGGTGAGACCCGCACCTACTCCTTCGAGGCGCTCACCAAGGCGATCCGGCTGATCAACCAGGGCGCCCGGTTCATCTGCACCAACCCGGACGAGACCGGCCCCTCCACCGAGGGCGTGCTGCCGGCCACCGGCTCGGTCGCGGCGCTGATCACCAAGGCGACCGGCGTCGAGCCGTACTTCGTCGGCAAGCCCAACCCGCTGATGATGCGCGAGGCGCTGAACACCGCCGGCGCCCACTCCGAGACCGCCGTGATGATCGGCGACCGGATGGACACCGACATCGTCGCGGGCATGGAGGCCGGCATGGAGACGATCCTGGTGCTCACCGGCCTGACCGCCGCCGCCGACGTGGAGCGCTTCCCGTACCGGCCGACCCGCGTGGTGAAGTCGATCGCGGACCTGGTCGAGCTGGTCTAGCCTCTGCGGTGCTGTCGTGGGCCCCGTTCCGGCCGTTCGCCGGGGCGGGGCCCGATTCGTACGTTTTCGGCTTGCGGGGAGGCAAGACGCGGATGAGCACGACGGGGGAGTCACCGGGCCTGGAGGTGACGGGCCTGGAGTCGGGGGGCCCGGAACGGGTGAGTCCGGAGTCGGAGGGCCCGGAGGAGAAGCGGGTCACCTGGGCGGAGCTCTACTTCGACCTGGTCTTCGTCTTCGCCATCACCCAGGTCTCCGGCCTGCTGCACCACCACCACGACGCGGCCGGACTGGTCCGGGCGCTGGTGGTCTTCGTGCCGGTGTACTGGTGCTGGGTGGGCACCACCGTGCAGGCCAACATCCGGGACGTGGACAACCTGCGGGACCGCCTGGGCATCCTGCTGGTCGGCCTGACCGGCCTGTTCATGGCCCTCGCCGTCCCGGGCGCGTACGGCGGGCGGGGCGTGCTGCTCGGTGCCGCGTACTGGCTGGCCCGGGTGGTGCTGCTGCTCCTGCTGGTCCGGATCCCGGGCGTCTGGCGCGGCCCGTACGGGGTGGGCGTGCTGGTCAGCGGGCCGCTGCTGGTGGCCGGCGGGCTGCTGCCGGAGGGGCCGCGGCTGGCCCTGTGGGCGGCGGCCTCGCTCTGCGACCTGGGCGCGCCGCTGGTGTTCCGGCGCCGGCTCGCGAAGGTGGCCTACCACCCGGCGCACATGCCGGAGCGGTTCGCGCTGTTCCTGCTGGTGGCGCTCGGGGAGTCGATCGTCGGGATCGGCGGCACGGCGGCCTCCGCCCGGCTGGACGCGGCCGAACTCGCCGCCGTGGCGGTCGCGTTCACCATCTCGGCGGGCCTGTGGTGGCAGTACTTCGTGTTCGCGGCGGACGCCATGCGGCACGCGGTGGTGATCGCCGACTCGCGCCGGGACATGGTCCGGCGGGTCTTCCAGTACGGGCACCTGGCGCTGGTCGCCGGGGTGATCGGGGTGGCGGTCGGCTTCGGGGAGACGGTCGCGGACCCGGGTCAGGCGCTCGGCCCGGGCTCGGTGACGCTGCTGTACGGCGGGTGCGGGCTGTACCTGCTGACCTTCGGGTACACCCGCTGGATGATGTTCCGCCAGGTCGCGACGACCCGGATCGCGGCGGCGGCGGTGGTGCTGGCGCTGCTGCCCGCGATGGTGCGGCTGCCGGCGCTGGTGGTGCTGGTGGTTCTGGCCGTACTGCTGGTGGCGCTCAACGTGCTGGAGCACCTCCGGGTGGAGCGCGCCGCCCGGTCCGCCGCCCGGTCCGCCGCCCGGTCCGCCGCCCGGTCCGCCGCCCGGTCCGCCGCCCGGGCCCCCGTGCCGGAGGCCGCCGCTCGGGTTCCCGCTCCGGAGGCCGCTGCCGCTCCGGGGGAGTGAGTTGTCGGTGGGCCTGTGTAGCGTTCGGGGTGAAAGAGGGCGTGCGGCGCAGCAGCCGCGGTGTGGGAGGTAGATGTCGTGACGGACACGGTCGAGGCGGGCGTGGTCGAGGGCGGCGCGGGCGGCGGGCTGGAGCTGCCCGAGTCCTGGCGCGGGGTGCTGGGCGCCGAGGTCGAGAAGCCGTACTTCGCCGAGCTGGCGGCCTTCGTGGCGGCCCAGCGCGCGGAGCACGAGGTCTTCCCGCCGAGCGGCCAGGAGTTCGCCGCGCTGGAGGCGACGCCGTACGAGAAGGTCCGGGTGCTCGTGCTCGGGCAGGACCCGTACCACGACAACGGCCAGGCCCACGGCATGAGCTTCTCGGTGCTGCCGGGCACCAGGACGCCGCCGTCGCTGCGCAACATCTTCAAGGAGCTGGACGCCGACCTGGGCATCCCGGCCCCGGACAACGGCTACCTGATGCACTGGGCCGAGCAGGGCGTGCTGCTGCTCAACGCAGTGCTCACGGTCCGCGCCCACGAGGCCAACTCGCACAAGGCGAAGGGCTGGGAGAAGTTCACCGACGCGGTGATCAAGGCGGTGAGCGAGCGCGAGGAGCCGGTGGTCTTCGTGCTGTGGGGCAACTACGCGAAGAAGAAGCTGCCGCTGATCGACACCGAGAAGCACGTGGTGGTGCAGGGCGCGCACCCGTCGCCGCTGTCCGCGAAGCTGTTCTTCGGCAGCCGTCCGTTCTCGCAGATCAACACCGCGCTGGACGGCTTCGGCGGTGAGCCGATCGACTGGCGGGTGCCCGACCTGAAGCAGGGCTGAGGGCCGCTCCGGTCCCGCCGCGAGCGGGGCCGGAGCGCCGGGTGGCCGTGGGCCGGACGGGGTCGATCTCCCGTTCGCCCACGGCCACTTGCCGTTCACCGTCGGCTGCCGGCGGCCGGTGCCGGGTGTGCTTAGCTGGTGCCGACCGGTCGCCGGACCGGTCCTGGGAGGGGCGGTACGTGCACGGGCTGGGGCGGACGAGGACGTTTCGGTGGGCGGGGGCCCCGCGCTGGGCCGTGGGGGCGGCGCTGGCCGGGGTGCTGGTGGCGGTGTCCGGGTGCGGCGGCGCGGACGGGGGCGCCGACGGGGGCGGCAAGGGCCCGGGACCGGGCTCCTCGGCCGCCGCCACGGCTGCTGGAGCCGGTACCGGCTCCAGCTCCGGTACCGGGTCCGGCTCTGCTGCCGGCAGCGGGGGCGACGGAGCGGGCCCGGCCACCGGGCCCGGTGGTCTCGCCCAGCTGCCCGGGCAGGCCTTCTACGTCTCCGACCAGACCAACGCCGCCCGGCAGGTGACCGCGCTGCGCGGCCAGGGCCGCACGGCGGAGGCCGACACGCTGCTGCGGATCGCCGCCCAGCCCTCCTCGCAGTGGCTCGGCGAGCAGGGCGCCCGGCAGATCGCCGAGCAGGTGAGCCGCCGGGCCGCCGAGGCGGGCCGGACGGCGGTCTTCGTCGCGTACGACATCCCGCACCGGGACTGCGGCCAGTACTCGGCCGGCGGTGCCTCCGACGCCGCCGCCTACCGGGCCTGGATCACCGACGTCGCGCAGGCCCTGGGCGACCGCAAGGCCTGGGTGGTGCTGGAGCCGGACGCCGTCGCGCACACCCTGGACACCTGCGGCGTCAAGGGCGACCTGGCGGCCGAGCGGTACGGCCTGCTGGCTTTCGCCGTCCAGGAGTTGAAGAAGCGTCCGAACGTCCGGGTCTACCTGGACGCGGGCAACCCGGGCTGGTCGCAGGACCCGGAGGAGCTGGCCGGCGCCCTGCGCAAGTCGGGCATCGCCGCCGCGGACGGTTTCGCCGTGAACGTCGCCAACTTCTACGACACCGACCGGAACGTGGCGTACGGGGCCCGGCTCTCCGCCGCACTGGGCGGGAAGCGCTTCGTGATCGACACCAGCCGCAGCGGCAACGGCGCGCTGGGCGGAGACTCCTGGTGCAACCCGCCCGGGCGCGCGCTCGGCGAGCGGCCGACCGCCGAGACGGGCCGGCCCGGGGTGGACGCCTACCTGTGGATCAAGAACCCGGGGGAGTCGGACGGCGACTGCGGCCGCGGCGAGCCCCGGGCGGGCGAGTTCTGGCTGCCGTACGCGCTGGGGCTGGCGCAGGCGGCGCGCTGACGCCGCCCCGGGCCCGCGCCCGCCGCCGGGGCCGGGTGTCGGGTGTCTGGTGTCTGGTGTCTGGCGCCGGGGTCGACCTCGCGGCGGCCGGTCCTCAGCCGGTGACCTGGATCCAGCGGGCGACGGACGGGGTGCCGGCGGCGTCCGTCAGGAACAGCATGTACCAGCCCGGCGGCAGCAGGTTGGGGTTGGCGGGGAGGGCGAGCGAGACCCCGTCCGCCGTCCGCCCGGTGATGTCCAGGGCCACCGAGCGCTGCTCGACGTCCGTGACGTGGGTGACCGAACTGGGCCGGATCAGCTTGGCGGTGGCGACCGCGTCCGGCCGGGAGGTGCCGACCCGGACGGTGCCGCCGAGCTTCGCCGCCTGCGGGGCGGCGTCCACCCGCGGGCGGTCGCCGCGGTAGAGGTAGGGCGGGGTGTAGATCTCGATGCGCTGCTCGAAGCCGCCCGGCTGGGTCTCGGCCTTGTCGGCGAAGAGCGGGTTGGAGCCGAGCACGGCGACCCGCCCGTCCGGCAGCAGCAGCGCCTCCGAGTGGTAGTCGCGGCCGACGGTCGGTTCGGCGACGGGGGTGAAGCCGTTGGTGTCCGGGTGGTACACCTGCGCCTTGAGCAGGTCGCTGTCGCCGCGGCCGCGGTAGCCGCTGGAACCGCCGGTGGTGAAGACGGTGTCGTCCGGGAGGATCACGCTGTTGAGGTAGCGGGTGCCGCCGGCCGGCAGGTCCGGCCCCGGGGTGAAGGCGGGTACGGCGGCCGCCAGGTCGGCGATGTCGGTGCGGGCCGTGGACAGCGGCGACTCGCCGACGCCCCCGCCACCGAGGACCATCACCTTCTGGGCCTGCGCGGGCGGCAGCAGCACGGAGGAGGAGGTCTCGGTCAGGCCCGGGTCGCGCAGACCGGGGACGGGCTGGAAGGCGTTGGTGGACAGGTCCCAGACGCCGGGTTCGCGGCCCTTGTCGGCGGGGCCGTAGCCGCCGTTGGAGCCCGAGTAGAAGAGCTTGCCGGAGGCGGTCAGGAAGATCGCCGGGTAGGTCGGGAAGTAGCGGTCGGGCGCCTTCGCCCAGGACTTGGTCCTCGGGTCGTAGACCTCGTTGTCGTTGCCGTCGAGGATCTCCCCGGTGTCGTCCAGCCCGGAGACGGTGACCACCCGGCCGTCGCCGAGCCCGGTCAGCGTCGGGTACCAGCGGGCGTACGTCATGTCGGTGACCGGCTCGTACAGCTCGGTGTCCGGGTTGAACTCGAAGGCGGCGCGGATGCCCTGGTACTCCTGCTTGTCCAGGGTCAGCTTGTCGCTCTGCCCGTACAGGTTGTGGGCGTCGGTCCCGCTCAGGCCCTTGATCCGGTACTGGGCGGAGGAGGCGGCGACGTACTCGGGACCGGTGCCGACCGCCTCCACGAACACGTGCTGCTCGCCGGCGGCGACGACGGTCTGCTGGCCGGAGCCGGTCTTCGTCGCGGCCGGGACGGTCACCGGGACGGTGGTGGCGTACTCGCGGCCGTTCGCGGCGACGAAGACGGTGCCCTTCGGGAAGGTCCGGGCCCGCTCGGGGCTCTCGTTGCGCACCCGCATCACGCCGGCCGCCCGCTTCACCGCGCCGGCCAGCTTCTCGTACCGCTGGGTGCCGCCGGCCACCAGGACCCGGCCGTCGGGCAGCGAGGTGTGACCGCCGCAGAACATGTCGGCCGGGGTGGGGACCAGCTTGTAGGTGTTCCGGGCCGGATCCCACAGCAGGCTCTTGAAGGTGCCCGCGCCGAACTGCTTCTCGTCGTTGCCGGAGCCGGCCACGATCAGGACCTTGCCTGTGCGCAGCAGGGTCGCGTGGACGGCGTTGACCCGGAACTCGGCGGGCAGCGTCAGCGTCTCCCAGTGGCCGTACTGCGCCTTGTACTCGGGGCGGTTGATCACGTAGTGGTGGTACTGCTCGGACGCGAAGCCGAGGACGGCCGGCGCGTTCATCCCGGCCACGGTGAGCGCGACGGTGCTGCCGAGGGCGAAGCGCTTGGTCCGGCCGGTCTTGTGGATCCTCACGGTGGTTGCTCCCTCAGTGGATGGGGGTGCCGCTCTCGGCCCGGTCGGGTTCGGGGAGGGTCTGTGGGGCCCGTTGGGCTTGCGGGGTGTGCGGGGTGTGGTGCGGGGCCCGGGGGTCGCGGGCGTGGCGCGGGCGGCGCTTCTCCAGGAGGACCCCCGGAGCCGCCGGGCCGCCGGTGACGGTGAGGGTGGCGGTGGGCCGGGTCCGGCGGTGGCGTACGGCGTCACCGGCCGAGATCAGGAGCGGCAGGAGGGTCAGCGCCAGGGCGATCCAGGCCCAGGCCCGCATCGCCACGTGGTCGTAGCCGGTGACGTAGGAGGCGGCGATCGCCCCGCCGAGGACCAGGGTCCAGAACAGGTGGAAGCGGAAGGTGGAGAGCCGGTCGGTGCTGGCCGAGCGGCCCTTCGGCGTCACCTCGAAGCGGCTGCGGCGGCGCACCAGCGCCTGCAGCAGCGAGGCCGCGTAGATCGGGCCGCAGAGGGCCGACATCATCATCCCGGCCACCCCGGAGGAGCCGGCCGGCTCGTGCGGGCTCACGTTGTGCTTGCGGTTCCAGGTGTAGAGCAGGAGTTGGAGCGCGGCGGCGTCGCTGTAGAGCATCATCCAGAGCTCGGACGAGACGTGGACGCCCGAGGCGCCGAAGCCCAGGTAGAGCACGCTGGACACACCGCCGAGCAGCCAGGTGAGCGCGGCCATCGGGTAGAAGAGCACCATCAGCGAGTAGTTGAGCAGCCGGCCCGGCGACAGCTGCCAGAGCACCCGCCAGTACCGGGTGAGCAGGGTCTCGTAGGTGCCCCGGCTCCAGCGCAGTTGCTGGGAGAAGAAGTCGGTCCAGGAGGACGGGCCTTCGCCGACCGCGAGCACGTCCGGGGTGTACACGGACTTCCAGCGTTCTCCGCTCTCCGGGTTTCGGCTCCGGTGGAACTCCAGGCCGGTCGCCATGTCCTCGGTGATGGAGTCGTACAACCCGCCGATCGACTGGAGCGCGCGGATTCTGACGGCGTTGTTGGTGCCGACGAACATGGGCGCGCCGTAACGGTTTCCGGCACGCTGGATGAGGGCGTGGAAGAGGTACTGCTGGCTCTCGGCGAATTTGGTGACGGCCGAACCCGAGCTGCGGTAGTTCCCGTACACCTGGGGGCCGACCACGAATGCCACGTCGGGGTCGCGGAAGTAGCCGAGCATGCGCTCGCAGAAGTCCGGCAGCGGGACGTGGTCGGTGTCGACGGAGACCCAGAAGTCGTACTCGTCGCCGTGCTCCTGGAGCCACGCGTTGTAGTTGCCGTGCTTGCTCCCGGCCCGGAAGCGGCCTTCGGGGCGGTTCCAGTGCGGACGGCCCGCGCGGGTGAAGTGGCGGACGCCCAGCTCGGCGCAGAGCGCCCGCATTGCAGAATCGTTTCCCTCGTCCAGCAGCCAGACGTCGTACGGTCCTTCGTGCCGCACCGCGCGGGCCGCGGCCAGCGTGGCCCGGACCATCTCCGGCGGCTCCTTGCCCGGCACGCAGGTGGTGAGGAAGGCGACCCGGGTGCCCGGCTGCGGAGTCACCGGGACCGGGTCGCGGGCGACCAGCGTCGCATGGGTGTTGGAGACCACGTTGACCAGCCGGAACAGCTCGACCACCGCGATGATCCCGATCATCACCTTGTCGCCGAGCAGTACCAGGACGTTCGTCTCGTCCAGCCGCTCCGGCCAGTGCTCCGGCAGCAGCAGCCAGATCAGCAGCACCGCCTCCACGACGGGGGCGGCCAGCATCAGCAGGGCGGCGCGGATCCGGTGCGGCTCGCGGCGCAACAGGCTGCGGTACCGGACGCGGTAGGGCTCCGCCGGGAGGTCGGGCAGGGGCACCGGGAGGTCGGGCCGGGGCGCCGGGGGCTCGGGCTGGGACTCGGGCCGGGGCCGGGGAGCTTGTGTCAGGGGAGCCAGGGCCCCGGGTGCTTGTGGCCAGGGCGCTTGGGCGGTGGGGTGGGTGCCCGGGGTGGGGCCGGTGTCCGGCGCGGGGTGGTGGGTGGCCGGCTCGGGGCGGTAGACCCCGCCGCCGAGGTCGTCGTCCTCGTCCGGGTCGTGCGCCGGACCGGCGAGGCGGCTGAAGTGGCCGTAGTCGTACGGGGCTTCGGGTATGGGTAACTCGCTCAGGGCGCTCTCGTCGAGTCGCCCGGTACCTCGCCCGCGGGCCGTTCCGACGCCCTTGCGTCGTGCGAACGGCATGGTCATGAGTGCTCCCCCCGGAATTCGCGCCTTGCTTCGCTTGCTCGGCTCTGCCCGGCCCCGCTTCGCTCCGCAGGGCCGGACCTGGCGCCGTCCGGGTGGAACACCGCCCCCTGAACTGCGGTTCTCCGGCAGTTTCCGGGGCTGTTGTCCCGCACATCCAGTGTGTACGACCCGTCTGGTCGTGCGCCCGTGCGGCGGTCTCGAATGCGGGACCCCGGCGCACTTCCAGTCTTCCCCTCCGGGTGCGCGGGACCCTTTGCAACCTCAACTCTCCCGGAGCGTAACGGCGATGGCAACCGTTGCGGGCAATGATCACCGCCTGAGTGTGACGGTGACGCGGTTCTCGGCCAATATGGCGGGCACTGATGCTATTGCGGCGAATTCGGCATGGAGAACGGCCGGACCAATCCCGAAGGGCGATCCGACCGTTGGTTCCGACCGGTGGTTCCGTGCGCTGGCTCCGGTGGTTCCGGCTGGGTTCAGCGCGGCGGCAGCAGGGTGGCGCCGGTCGCCGCCTGGACCTCGGCGAACCCCACTCCCGGCGCCGTCTCCACCACGCGCAGCCCTTCGGGGGTCACGTCGACCACGGCCAGATCGGTGACGATCCGGGCCACCACCCGCCGGCCCGTCGCGGGAAGCGACAGCTCCTCGACGATCTTCGGCGAGCCGTCCCGGGCGGTGTGCTCCATCACGACGATCAGCCGGCGGGCACCGTGCACGAGGTCCATCGCACCGCCCATGCCCTTGACCGTCCTGCCGGGGACCGTCCAGTTCGCGAGGTCCCCGGCGACCGACACCTGCATCGCGCCGAGCACCGAGACGTCGATCCGGCCGGCCCTGACCATGCCGAAGGAGAAGGCCGAGTCGAAGTACGAGGCGCCGGGGGCGACCGTCACCGTCTCCTTCCCGGCGTTGATCAGGTCGGCGTGCTCGGCGCCCTCCTCGGGGTAGGGGCCGACGCCGAGGATGCCGTTCTCCGAGTGCAGCACCACCTCGACGCCGGGTGGGAGGTGGTTGGGGATCAGGGTGGGCAGGCCGATCCCCAGGTTCACGTACTGCCCGTCGCGCAACTCCCGTGCGGCGCGGGCGGCCAGGGCGTTGCGCGGGTCGAGGGCTTCGGAGGCTTCGGGGGTGGGGCCGGTCGGTGCGGGGGCAGGCGCGGGGGCGGGTACGGCTGCGGACGTGGGCATCGGTTCAGGACTCCTGGCGTGCGGGGCGGACGGTCCGGCGCTCGATGCGACGGTCCTCGGGGTCGGCGGCCACCACCCGGTCGACGTACACCCCGGGCAGGTGCACGGCGTCCGGCGGGAGCTCGCCCGGCTCGACGATCCTGTCCGCCTCGACCAGGGTGATCCGGCCCGCCGTCGCGCAGAGCGGGTTGAGGTTGCGGGCGGCCGCGTGGAACACGCAGTTGCCGTGCCGGTCCGCCACTTCGGCCCGGACCAGCGCGAAGTCCGCCGTGATCGCCTCCTCCAGCAGGTACCGCCGACCGCCGAACTCCCGGACCTCCTTGGGCGGAGAGGCCAGCTCCACCGAGCCGTCGGCCGCGTAGCGCCAGGGCAGCCCGCCCTCCTCGACCTGGGTGCCGACCCCGGCCGGGGTGAAGAACGCCGGGATGCCGGCACCGCCCGCCCGCAGCCGTTCGGCCAGCGTGCCCTGCGGGGTCAGCTCGACCTCCAGCTCACCGGCGAGGTACTGCCGGGCGAACTCCTTGTTCTCCCCGACGTACGAGGAGGTCATCCGGGCGATCCGGCCCGCCCGTAGCAGCAGGTCCAGCCCCCAGTCGTCCACCCCGCAGTTGTTCGAGACCACGCGCAGCCCGGTGGTACCGGCGTCCACCAGGGCACCGATCAGTGTGCTCGGGATGCCGCAGAGGCCGAAGCCGCCGACGGCCAGCACCGCGCCGTCGGGGATGTCCCCGACGGCATCGGCGGGGGAGTCCAGGACCTTGTCCAAGGGATCACCTCGTGAGGGAGTGAAGGGAAGGGGGAAGGGGAGCGGGCGGTGGGAGGACGGACGGACGGACGGACGGGCGGGAGTACGGGAGGACGGGAGGGCAGGCGGGTGGAAGGGCGGTGAGCGTGCGCGGTGGCAGGGCATGCCCGGCCCGCGGCCCGGGGGTCCGTCCGAGGCCACCGGTGCACTGCCTCCACGGTCACCGGGCGCGGGCCGTCCCAGCCATGGCGGCCTCCGCCATGGGCCGGCGCGGACCCATGGCGGCGACCCACACCCGACCGGCCGGAAGGCGGTGCCGGAGCGGTGGTATGTCGGCCGGGGCCACAACACATCGGGCTGATGCGTCGTCCGGCCACATGTCGCCGTTCCCACCGCACACCTACGGTTCCGGCATCCACCCCGCCGCACCTCAGGAGTCGGTCACCATGCGCAGCTCGACAGCCCCCACCAGGACCGCCTCCGGCGCCCGCCCGGGCGAGTCCCTGACCGGCGGTCCGGCCCGGAAGCTCGCCGCGCTCGCGGCGTGCGCGCTGCTCGCGGCAGGCTGCGCCAAGGCCGGCACCGCCGGGACGAGTGCGGCGGACGGCGGTGGCAAGGGCCCGGTCAAGGTCGGCCTGGTGTACTCCAAGACCGGACCGCTGGCCGCCTACGGCAAGCAGTACCTGGACGGCTTCAAGGCCGGCCTGAGCTACGCGACCAAGGGCACCGGCGCGGTCGACGGGCACAAGATCGAGGTCGAGGAGCAGGACGACGCGGGCGACCCGGCCAAGGCGGTGTCCGCCGCCAAGGACCTGATCGGCAAGGGCTACAAGGTCCTGGCGGGTTCCACGGCCTCCGGCGTGGCCCTCCAGGTCGGCCCGATCGCCGCGCAGAACAAGGTGCTCTTCATCAGCGGTCCGGCCGCCGCGGACAAGGTCACCGGTCTGAACACGTACACCTTCCGTTCCGGCCGCCAGTCCTACCAGGACATCAGGACCGCGGCCTCGTTCGTCGGTGACGCCAAGGGCAAGAAGGTCACCGTGCTCGCTCAGGACAACGCCTTCGGGCAGGCCAACGTGGCCGCCGTCAAGGCCGTGCTGGGCGCCGAGGGGGCGACGGTCGACCAGGTGCTCGCCCCGCCGAGCGCCACCGACCTCACCCCCTTCGCCACCCAGGCCAAGACCGCCAAACCCGACCTGCTGTTCGTCGCCTGGGCCGGCGACACCGCCTCGGCCCTGTGGACGGCGCTCAACCAGCAGGACGTCTTCACCGACACCAAGGTCGTCACCGGCCTGGACCTGGCCGCCTCCTACCCGCTGTTCGGACCGGCCGGCGAGAAGATCTCCTTCCTGAACCACTACTTCGGCGGCGCCGCGGGCACCCCGGTCGAGAAGGCCATGGTCGAGGCCGTCACGGCCGCCGGAGGGAAGCCCGACATCTTCACCCCGGACGGTTTCACCGCCGCCCAGATGATCGTGCACGCCGTCGAGGCCGGCCACGGCTCCGCCGACGACACCTCGGCCCTGGTCAAGGCCCTGGAGGGCTGGAGCTTCGACGGGGTGAAGGGGAGGACCACGGTCCGTCCCGAGGACCACGCCCTCCTCCAGCCGATGTTCCAGGTCCGGCTGACCGGTACCGCGGCCGCGGCCAAGCCCTCGGTGGAGAAGACCCTGACCGCGGACGAGGTGGCGCCCCCGGTCACCCCGATGGCGGGCTGATCCCGATGCCCACCGCCCGCACCGCCTCCACTCCTGCCGTGTCTCCTGCCCTGTCTCCCGATGGGTCTTCTGTCGCGTCCTCCTCGCGTTCCTCCTCCCCGGTGCTGAGTCTGGACGGGCTCGGCTGGTCCGTCCGCGGTGTGCCGATCGTCGAGGACGTCTCCTTCTCCGTCGGCGAGGGCGAGTTCATCGCCTTCATCGGGCCCAACGGCGCCGGCAAGACCTCCCTCTTCAACCTGATCTCCGGCATCTACCCGGCGACGCGCGGCCGCCTCCAGCTCGACGGTGCCGACGTCACCACCGAGACGGTGCACGCCAGGGCCCGCCGGGGGCTCGGCCGCACCTTCCAGACCTCCTCCCTCTGGCCGGGGATGACGGTCGCCGACCACGTACGCCTGGCCGCCCAGGCGGCGGCCGGTCCGCGAGCCTCGTACCGGCTCTGGCGCCGCGCCGACCGCTACGAGGAGCAGCTGGCCGACACCCTGCACCGCACCGACCTCACCCACCGTGCGGACGCCCCGGCCGGTGCGCTCTCGCACGGGGAGAAGCGCAAGCTGGAGCTGGCCGTCCTGCTGGTCTCCGACCCCCGGCTGATCCTGCTGGACGAGCCGATGGCCGGCGTCAGCGCGGAGGAGGTGCCCGCCCTCACCGAGCTGATCCGCTCCGTGCACCGCGACCTGGGCCGGACCGTCCTGATGGTCGAACACCACATGGACGTCCTGCTCGGCCTGGCCGACCGGCTCGCGGTGATGCACCACGGCACCCTGCTCGCCCTGGACACCCCCGAGGCCGTGATGGCCGACCCGACCGTGCAGCAGGCCTACCTGGGCGAGGCGCTGTGACCTCTTCTCCTTCCTTCTCTCCGTCCTCCTCGCCGCGGGCGGCCGCCTCGACGTCGTCGGCTCTCGAACCCCTCCTCTCCGTCCGTGATCTGCGGGTGGTCATCGACGGGCTGCACATCCTGCACGGTGTCGACCTCGACGTGGCCCCCGCCGGGGTCACCGCGCTCCTCGGCCGCAACGGTGCGGGCAAGACCACCACCGTCAAGGCCGTCATGGGCCTGGTGCCGCGCACCGGTTCCGTCCGCTTGGCAGGTGCCGAACTCTCCTCCCTTCCCACGCATCTGGTCGTTCGTCATGGCATCGGGTACGCGCCGGAGGACCGGGGGATCTTCGCCGGCCTGACGGTCGCCGAGAACCTCCGCCTCGCCGAGCGCGGTGCCCGTGGCGGGGAGGAGGGCGGCGAGCCGGACTACACGCTCGTCCACGAGCTCTTCCCCGAACTGAAGCAGCGGGCCGGACAGTTGGCCGGGACGCTCTCCGGCGGCCAGCAGCAGATGGTGGCGATCGGTCGGACGCTGCTCAACCGCAACCGGCTGATCATCGCCGACGAGCCCACCAAGGGCCTGGCACCGAAGATCGTCTCCGAGGTGGCCGAGGTGCTGGCGCGTGCGGCCGAGGCCGTGCCCGTCCTCCTCGTCGAGCAGAACCTCGCCCTGGTCCGTCGGCTGGCCGGCACCTGCGCCGTCCTGGCCGACGGCCGCACCGCCCACCGCGGGGACACCGCCGAGCTGTTGGCCGACGAGGAGGCCGCCCGCCGCCTGCTCGGCGTCGGCTCCCGTCACCCGCTCGCCGGCGGGCCCCGGCCCGCCGCCTCCCCGGCCACCCCTGTCGTCACCACGGAGGTGAAGCCCTGATGGACACCGTCGTCCTCCTCTTCTGTACCGGTCTCGGTCTCGGTGCGCTGTACTTCCTGGTCGCCTCCGGTCTGTCGCTGATCTTCGGTCTGATGGACGTGCTCAACTTCGCGCACGGCGCCCTGCTCTCCATCGGCGCGTACGCCACCTGGTGGGCCGGCGCCGAGGCCGGCCTCTCCTTCTGGCTCGCGGTGCCGTTCGGCACCCTGGTCGGGACGGTCGCCGCCGTCCTGCTGGAGCTCTTCCTGATCCGGCCGCTCTACAGCCGCCCACGCGACCAGATCCTCGCCACCGTCGGGGTCGGGCTCGCCGTACCCGCCCTGCTCATGGGGATCTGGGGTGCCGACGCCCGCCCCTTCCCGCAGCCGGCCCTGCTGTCCGGCACCTGGCACGTGTTCGGTGCGACCGTCCCGGTCAACCGCTTCGTGCTGGTGGCTGCCGCTGTGCTGTTGTTGGTCACTCTTCGGTTGTTCCTCGCCCGCACCCGCTACGGGTTGATCGTCCGGGCCGGCGTCGAGGACCGGGCGATGGTCACGGCGCTCGGCATCGACGTCCGGAGGGCGTTCACCCTCGTCTTCGCCCTCGGCGGGGCGGCCGCCGCGCTCGGCGGCGCCCTCGGCGGCCTCTACTTCGGTTCGGTCAATCCCGGCCAGGGGACCGGCCTGCTCATCTTCGCCTTCGTCGTCGTCGTGATGGGAGGCATGGGCTCCGTGACCGGGGCCGCCGCCGCCTCGGTGGGCGTCGGCCTCGTCCAGCAGTTCGCCAACTACTACACCGGGGCCGGGCTCGGCGACCTCTCGGTCGTCGTCCTGCTCGCCGTGCTGCTTCTGGTCCGACCCCGTGGACTCACCGGGAGGCTCGCGTGAGCGCCGAAACGCCGATCACGAGCACCGGTGGCCCCGTGGCCGACCGCGGCGCCGCCTCGACAGGGGGGACTGACACCGGCCCTGCCGTGACCACCGTGTCCGCGGAGGGGACTGACACCAGCTCCGCCGACACCGCCACTGTGGCAAGGGGGACTGACACCAGCCTTGCCGAGACCCATTGTGAACACACACGCGAGCCTGGCGCCATCCCTCGAACAGGTGAATCAGTCACTAATCGCTGGACAGTGATGCACAGAGCGCTACGCTGGTGGCCGATCGCCCTGCTGATCACGCTCCTTGTCGCCCCATACAGTGCGCTTCCCGTCCCGGGACTGCTCGACGGCCCGCTCGGCAGCCCCGGAAGTCTCCAACTGCTCGCCCTGTGCCTGCTCTACGGGGCCCTCGCCACCGGCTACGACCTCCTGCTAGGCCGTACCGGACTGCTCTCCTTCGGCCACGCGCTCTACTTCGCGGCCGGCCTCTACGCCACGGACCTCGGCATGCTGGAGCTGCGACTGCCGTTCGCCGCCGCCGCGGTGTTCGGCGTCTCCTGCACCGTGCTGCTGGCCCTGCTGCTCGGCTCGGTGAGCCTGCGCGTCACCGGGATCGGCTTCTCCATGGTCACCCTCGCCTTCGCCCAGGCCGGCTCGATCCTCGTCCAGCGCAACCCCGGTGGTGTCACCGGCGGCGAGGAGGGGCGCTCGGCCCCGGCCGACCTGCTTCCCTCCGGCCTGCTCGGGATCGAGAACACGGCCAACCTCTACTGGATCGCCGTCGGCTACCTGGTGCTGACGGTCGCCACGGTCCACTGGGCCGTCAACTCGCCGATCGGCCGGGTCTGGGAGGGCATCAAGGAGAACGAGCGCCGGGTCGAGGTGCTCGGACTGCGCCCCTACGGCTACAAGGTGGTCGCCTTCGTGCTGTCCGGCGCGCTCGCCGGGCTGGGCGGGGTGGTCTACCTGCTGCTGACCGGCGGCGCCACCCCGCAGGCCGCCACCTCGGACGCCACGCTCGCGCTCCTGGTCATGGTCGTCCTCGGCGGGTCCGGTACCCGCTGGGGGCCGCTGCTCGGCGGCGTCCTCTACACCTGGGCGGGCCACCGCCTCGGCGACCTCGCCAACTCGACGGCCGTCGCGGACCTGCCCGCGGCGCTGCGCGTGCCGCTCTCCCAACCCCTCTTCCTGCTGGGCGCGTTGTTCGTCGCCGTGGTCTACCTGCTGCCCGGCGGCCTGGCTAGACTGCCTGCCCGCGTCCGCGTCGCCCGATCCGCCCGCACGGTCCGCGCGTCGGCCGGCGTGCGGACCGCCCGTCCCACCGGAGGTACTCCCGCGTGAGCCAGTCGCCGTTGAAGCCGGAGGAGTTGAAGCCGGAGGAGTTGACCGTCCCCGTGCCCGGTGGGGACCTGGCCGTCCTGCGCTGGCCCGCCGAGGAGCCGGGGGCCCCGACGGTCGTGGCGGTGCACGGCATCACCGCCAACGGCCTCGCCTGGTACGAGGTCGCCCGCCGGCTCGCCGGGCGGGTCACCCTGATCGCCCCCGACCTCCGGGGGCGCGGCGCCAGTCGCTCGGTCACCGGACCGTACGGGCTGGCCCGGCACGCCGACGACGTGGCCGCGCTGATCACCGCCCTGGGCGTGGGGCCCGTCGTGCTCGTCGGCCACTCGATGGGGGCCTGGGTCACCGCCCTGGCCGCCGTCCGGCACCCCGGACTCGTCCGCCGGGTGCTGCTGGTGGACGGTGCGGTGACGTTCCCGCTGCCCGAGGCCGTCCAGGAGGAGGACGCCCTGGCGGCGGTGCTCGGCCCCGCGCTGGCCCGGTTGTCCATGACCTTCCCGGACCGTGACGCCTACCGGGAGTTCTGGCGCAAGCACCCGGCCTTCGCCGGTGCGTGGTCCGAGGGGATCGACGCCTACACGCAGCGCGACCTCGTCGGCTCGGCGCCCGAACTGCGCTCCTCCTGCGTACTGGAGGCCGTCCGGACCGACGGCGCCCAGGTCCTCCTGGACCAGGAGGCGGCCACCGCGGTGCACCGACTGCCCTGCCCGGCCGAACTGCTCTGGGCGGAGCGCGGCCTGCTCGACGAGCCGCAGGGCCTCTACGACCACGGGCGGATCGGGCTGGCCCGGCTGGACCCGGAACGGGTTCCGGCCTCACCGGTGCCGGACACCAACCACTACTCGATCCTCTGGGGCGGGGCCGGGGCCGACCGCATCGTCCGCAGCCTGCTCGCGGACGCCCCCGCCGCGGGATAGCCGGCCCGATCGGCCGGCACGGGACGGCGGGGCCGGGACGACGGCGGCCGGTGGGGTGCGGACACCCCGCCGGCCGTACCGCTCCCGACAGGTCAGCCGGCCGTGCCGAGGAAGGTCTCCCAGCCGCCCGCCGGGGCCTGGCCGACGTTGAGCGAGCGCAGCTTGCGCAGGGTGGACTGGTCCTGCACTTCCAGCCACTCGACCAGCTGCTTGAAGGAGACCAGCCGGACGTCGGGCTTGCTCGCGACGGCCTTGAGCGTCTGCTCGACGGCGTCCATGTAGATGCCGCCGTTCCACTGCTCGAAGTGGTTGCCGACGAAGAACGGCGCCCGGTTGCTGTTGTACGCGCGCTCGAAGCCGGCCAGGTAGGAGTTGGTGGCCTGGGTGCGCCAGTCGTTGTACTTGGACGGGTCGCCCTTGGTGCTGCCGTTGGACTGGTTGGCCAGGATGTTGTAGTCCATCGACAGCACCTGGAAGGTGTGCCCGGGGAACGGGATGGACTGCAGCGGGAAGTCCCAGACCTTGCCGTCCTGCACCTTCTGCGGCCATATCTGGAGGCCGCCCGAGGAACTGGCGTCGTACTTCCAGCCGAGCTTGGCGATGGTCGGCAGCAGCGCCTTCTGCCCCTCCAGACACGGGGTGCGGCCGCCGATGAGCTCCTTCTTGTAGTCGAAGGGGAGCGGGTCGACGTCGGTGAAGCCGGTGTTGGTCCGCCACTGGGTGACGAAGCCGATGGCCTGGTCGATCTCGCTCTGCCAGTCCTCCGGGGTCCACATGTTGACCCCGTTCTTGTCCGGGCGGCTGGAGCAGAAGTGGCCGTTGAAGTGGGTGCCGATCTCGTGCCCGGCCAGCCAGGCCTGGCTGATGAGCTTGATGGTGCTCTTGACCGCGCCGTCCGACAGGTACGGGATGTCGGAGGCGCCGACCGAGTGCTTCGGCGGGTGGTACAGGTCGGCCTTGCCCTTGGGCAGGGCGTAGATCCCCGAGAGGAAGAAGGTCATCGTGGCCTTGTACTGCTCCGCCAGCTTCAGGAAGCGGGGGAACTGGCCGTCGTCGGTGCCGCCCGCGCCGTCCCAGGAGAACACCACGAACTGCGGCGGCTTCTCGCCGGGCTTGAGCTTCTCGGGCTTGGGCTGGTTCGGCTGCGGGCCGGTGTCCGCGTTGGAGCCGTCACCGATCGGGGTGCCCTTGGGGACCACGGCCTGGGTCGGATCGCCGGTGCTGCCGCCCGGAGCGGAACTCGCGCCGCCGCCGGAGCTCGGAGAGGTGGAGCCCTGGCCCGAACCGGATCCGCCGCTGGAGCAGGCCGCGACCGCGCCGAGGGCCGCGGTCGCAGCGGTCGCACTGAGCACCGTCCTGCGCGAGATGCTGGTCATGGTCTCCCCTGGGTGCCGATGCCGGTGGTGGGGGCGGCCCGCAGCCGCACCGGTCAAATCGGGCAATTGATGAGTATTCCGCCGTTAGCATGTCATGTCGCTACGGCGGCCACCAAGGTCGCCGAGCTCCGACGACTCTCAACACGCCGGGTATGTCCGGCTGGGCTGCAAGGATCCGGGGTCTGTTGCCGTCCTGTGACGCTTCGCACTCCTCGTCGCCCGGGCAGTACGGTACCGGCGGTCTGCCCGGTTCCAGGGGCAGTTCGTCAGCGTTCGGCCGGGTTGATCGCCCTTTTGGGAAAACTTTTGCCCCTTGATGGGCCGGGCGGCCCGAAGCGCGGTAAAGGCGCGCGAGAGCGACGAGGCAGGGGGAAGAGGGGAGGGAAGGGAGAGGGGGAAGAGGGAGGGGACGAGGAACTGCGCGGGCGGCCAGGGCGGGCCGACCCGGCCGGGGCCGGCCGGGTCGGTCAGAGGGCGACGAGCCGGCGGTTGCGGCGCACGATCCGCGCGATTGCGGTACTGATCGCGGTGGCTGCGGCGCAGGAGACCACCAGGCTGAGCCAGGCGGTGTTGAACCAGTGGCTGTTCAGCCAGCCCAGCGTCACGATGTAGGCGGCCCAGACCAGCGCCGCCAGTGCCGACCAGTGCAGGAATCGGTGCGGATGGGCGGGGGAGTGGCCGATGGCCACGTCGAGGACGGTTCGCCCGGCGGGGACGAACCGCGCGATCACCACCATCGCGGCGGCCGTGCCGTGCGGGCGTTCGACCAGGGCCTCCTGGACCCGGGCCACGCTGGCCGCCAGTTTGGGGCGCCGGGCGAGTCTGCGGTGCAGCACCGGGGCGCCGCGCCGTGCCAGGTGGAGCAGCAGGACGTCGCCCAGGAAGGAGGCGACCGCCACGCCCAGGCCGAGCATCAGCGGGGCGCCGTTGATCTGCGCCGTCTTGAGCACGGCCAGGATGACCAGCGTTCCGCTGGGGATGAAGGGGAGGAGGGCGTCGCCGAGTACGGCAACGAGAGCCAGGGCGCAGATCCACGAGGATCCGATCGCCGCCACGAAGTTCAAGGCCCTTACTCCCTCCACGCCGCCCGAGCGAGCAGGTGGCTGTAGGGGTCAACGCTAGCGCCTCGACTTTTCATGCCCTGAAGCACCCCGGTATGCCGCAGGTCACGACCGCAGGTTCCGGCCGTCCGCCGGACTGCCGGGGCGCGGGCGCGGACCGGCGGTGGAGGGATGGGACAGGGGGCGTCCGCGGGGCGGGGCGCCGCCGGACGGCGGACGAGCCCCCTGGGCACGTGTCGCCCCGAGGGCTCGCAGTGATCGTTCGGAGCTGTCCTGGCCCGACGATCTTGCTGGTGGCGCGGGGATCCGGCCGTACGGTCCCCTCCTGGTCGCCGGCCCGCCGCGCACCGGCCCCCGTCGCGAGCCTCGGCGCCGGAGGCCCCGACACCGGTGCGAAGTCGCTCACCGTGTCCGTCCACTGGCTCTCCGTCAGGCGGACGGGCGGTCGGCAGTACGGAGAGGAATGGCCGAAACGTACCCGGACCTGGAACGACCGGTACCCCACGGACGGGAACAGTCGGCCCCCGGCCGTGGTTGACCCCGGTCGGCAGCAGCGACCGCCGGGCCGTCCGGGCCCGCGCGGCCGCCACACGAAGGCCGGCTCAAGGACGGCCAGAAGGGCGGACGGCATGACCAGCGAGGACCAGCAGGAGCACGGGACCGCGCCGACGGTCGGCGCGGCGGTCCGGGGCACCGCCCGAGGTACGGCACCCGCTCCGCTCTCCATCCTCGACCTGGCCACCGTCGGCGTCGGCTACACGCCCGCCGAGGCCCTGGCCGCCACCACCACGCTGGCCCGCAAGGCCGAGCAGTGGGGCTACCACCGCTTCTGGGTGGCCGAGCACCACGGCATGCCCGGGGTGGCCAGCTCGACCCCAGCCGTCCTGCTCGCCCACCTCGGGGCGAACACCACGACGCTCCGACTCGGTTCGGGCGGGGTGATGCTCCCCAACCACGCCCCGCTCGCCATCGCCGAGCAGTTCGGCCTGCTGGAGGCCCTGCACCCCGGCCGGATCGACCTCGGGCTCGGCCGGGCCCCCGGCACCGACCCGGCCACCGCCCGCGCGCTGCGCCGCGGCCACGCCGAGGGCGCGGACGACTTCCCGCAGGAACTCGCCGAGCTGACCCACTTCCTCGACGGCGACTTCCCCTCCGGTCACCCCTACGCCCGGCTGACCGCCGTCCCCAAGGGCGAGGGCCGCCCGCCGATCTGGCTGCTCGGCTCCTCCGGCTTCAGCGCCCAGCTCGCCGGCCGCCTCGGCCTCCCGTTCGCCTTCGCCCACCACTTCAGCAGCGCGAACACCCTCCCGGCCCTGGACCTCTACCGGTCGTCCTTCCGCCCCTCCGCGGTGCTCGCCGAGCCGTACGCGCTGATCGGGGTCAGCGCGGTCGCGGCCGACGACGAGCCCTCGGCCCGCCGGCTCGCCCGCTCCGCGGCCCTCGGCATGCTCCGGCTGCGCCGAGGCAACCCCGGCGCGATCCCCACCCCGGAGGAGGCCGAGCAGTACCCGTACAGCCCGGCCGAGGCGGACTTCGTCGACAGCTGGCTCGACAACGTCGTCCTCGGCGACCCGGGCCGGGTCGCCGACGGACTGGAGGCCCTGCGCAAGCGGACCGGGGTGGACGAGCTGATGGTCACCTCGCACATCCACGGCCACGAGGCACGTCTCCGCTCCTACGGCCTGATCGCCGAGGCGTACGGCCTCACCGCCGACGCCTGACGGCCGACGCCGGCGACCCGGGGCTCGACAACCCGGGGCCCCGGCAGTCCAAGGCCCGACGCCCACCGCCGAGGCGTACCGCGAGACCCACGGCCCGACGCCCGCGCCCTGGCAGCCCGACGCCTCCCGCCCGCCGCTACCGTCCGTCCAGGGCGGGGCGGCCCTCGCGGAGTATGGCCGCGACCAGCGCGGCTTCGCCCGGCCGGGCGAAGTACCAGCCCTGGGCGGTGTCGCAGCCGGTGAGCCGCAGCCGTTCGGCCTGGGCGGCGCTCTCGATGCCCTCGGCGGTGACGGTCAGGCCGAGGGTGTGGGCGAGCTGCACCATCGCGCCGACGATCTGTTCGTCGGCGTCGCTGCGGCGGGAGCCGAGCCGGGGGAGGCCGGGGCGGTCGGCGGCGGGGGCCGGGTCGCGGAAGCCCTCGATGAAGGTGCCGTCGAGCTTCAGCACGTGCACCGGGAGCCGGGAGAGGTAGGCCAGGTTGGAGTAGCCGGTGCCGAAGTCGTCGATCGCGATCCGCACGCCCATGTCGGCGAGCGCCTGCAGGGCCTGCAGCGGGCGTCCGCCGGGGCCCAGCAGGGCGCTCTCGGTGATCTCCAGCTGGAGCAGCCGGGCCGGCAGGGCGGTGAGCTCGAGGGCGCGGGCGACGTCGGCGACGATGTCGGAGTCCCAGATCTGACGGGCGGCCAGGTTGACGCTCACGAAGGTCTCGGTGTCCGGGAACTCGGTGAGCCACTGCCGGGCCTGGCGGCAGGACTCCTCCAGCACCCACTTCCCGAGCGGCACGATCGCGCCGGACTCCTCGGCGAGCGGGATGAAGCGGTCGGGGGAGAGCGTCCCGTAGCGGGGGTGGCGCCAGCGGACCAGAGCCTCGGCCCCGTGCACGGCGCCGTCGGCCAGGCCGACCAGCGGCTGGTACTCGATGGTGAACTCGCCGCGCTCCAGGGCCGGCCGCAGTGCGGTGGCGAGCAGCTGGCGGGTGAGCTGGTGGGCGCCGCGGTCCGGGTCGTAGAGGGTCCAGCGGGCGCGGCCGTCGGCCTTGGACCAGTAGAGCGTGGCGTCGGCGTCCTTGACCAGGTCGGTCGGGGTGGTCTCGTGCACGGACCGCTCGACCACGCCCACGCTGGCGGTGATCACCAGACGGTGCCCGGCGATGTCGAAGGGGCGTTCCAGCGCCTCCAGGATCCGGCCGGCCAGCTCGGTCAGCTGCTCGCTGCCCAGGCTGTCGGTGACCAGGACGGCGAACTCGTCGCCGCCCATCCGGGCCACCAGGTGGGTGTCGTGCCCGTCGAACCCACGCCGCAGCCGGGTGGCGACGGCGATCAGCAGCTGGTCGCCGATGTGGTGGCCGAGGGCCTCGTTGATCGCCGCGAAGCCGTCGAGGTCCAGGTAGCAGACGCCGACCCGGCGGGCGTCGCCGAGGGCCGGGGCCGGGGTGGGCTCCCCGGCCACCGAGAGGCAGGCGGCGTCCAGCCGTTCGAAGAAGTAGGTGCGGTTGGGCAGTCGGGTCAGCGGGTCGTGCAGGGCCTGGTACTCCAGGCGGTCGCCGAGCCGCCGCTGCTCGGTGATGTCCTCCACCAGCGCGAGCGTGTAGAGGGGGCGTCCGGCGCCGTCCCGGATCAGCGAGACGGTGACCTTGCTCCAGACCTCGTGGCCCTCGCGGTGCTTGAGCTGCTTCTCCACGCGGAACCGTTCCCGCTCCCCGCGCACGAGTTCGGAGAACAGCCGGTCCGGCATGCCCTCCGGGTCGATGATCTCGTGCAGGTGGGTGCGGACGAGTTCGCCGACGCTCCGTCCGATCAGGCTGGCGAAGGCGGGGTTGACCTCGATGATCCGGTCCTCGGGGTCGATCAGCGCCATGCCGATGACCGCGTCGCAGAAGGCGGCCCGGAACCGGGACTCGCTGGCCCGCAGGGCGGCCAGCAGCCGGTCGGCCCCGCCGCCGTCCGCCCGGCCGGCTCCCGCGGCGGCGCCCCGGTGGATGCCGTCGGCGAGCGGGGCCGAGCAGGTGGGGCAGAGCAGCACCTCGGGCTCCTCCAAGGTCCCGCAGGCGCCGGGGCCGACGGCGACGGAACCTGCGACACCGGGGCCGACGGCAACGGGACTGGCGGCAGCGGAACCGGTAGCAGCGGAACCGGCGGCAGCGGAACCGGCGGCCGGGTCGAGGACCGGCGCGGCGAGGTGGCGGTGGTGCGGTGATTCCTCGTGCCGCACGCCCGGGTGGTGTGCGTCGGCCCCCTCGTTCTGGCCCGGCACGGCATGCTCCCGTCCGCTGCTGACGCTTGACGATGATTCCGGCCGGTCATTCGGGCTCCCGGCGGCCGGCTCCGCGCTCTGTCGCGGTCCTCGGGGTCGGTCCGCTGCGGGACGCCCGCCGCGGGGCGTTGTCGCGCGGGGACCCGCGTGAAGGAACAGGGCGCTTCGGCCGATCATAGGCCGCGACGGCAACGCGCGGTGACCGCCGCCAGGGTGATTCGCCCTCTTTGTGATCATGGATGGCGGTACGTGCAGACGCCCCCGGTACACATCACATGATGTGCGCCAGGGGCGTGCGCGCCGAAGCCGCGCCCTCGGGCGCCGGTTGCGCGCCGGGGCGGGGCGGTAGCGGAGGAAGAGCGGACTACGGCGCGGCCGAGCCCAGCCGAACCGAGCCGGGCCGCGCCGGGGCTGCGTCAGGCCAGCCGGGCGGTGAGGGTGATGGTGGTGCCGGTCAGGGCCTGGCTGACCGGGCAGTTGGCCTTGGCGTCCTGGGCCGCCTTGGCGAAGCCCGCCTCGTCCAGGCCGGGGACGTCGCCGGTGACGGTCAGGTGGACGCCGGTGATGCCCTCACCCGGCTGGAAGGTGACGTCGGCCTGGGTGTCCAGCGTGCGGGGCGGGGTGCCGGCGCCGGCCAGGCCGTGCGAGAGGGCCATCGAGAAGCAGGACGCGTGGGCGGCGGCGATCAGCTCCTCCGGGCTGGTCTTGCCGTTGGGCTGCTCGGTGCGGGCGGGCCAGGACACCGGGTAGGTGCCGATCCCGGAGGAGACGAAGGTCGTCTGGCCCTGCCCGTGGACGAGGTCGCCCTCCCAGGCCGTACGGGCGGTGCGGGTGGTTGCCACGATCGGTACCTCCATTGCCGGGGCCACGCATGGGGCCATGCGGGGGCCTTCAGGGGGACTGCTCAGCGGTCACTTCCGGTCATGCACGCACCAGCCTACGGGCAGCCCCGCCGCCGGCCCGGCGTGTCACGCCGTGCCGTGGGCCTGGTGGCGCGAGGGTTTCCGGCGGGGCGCCGGAGGTCCGGGCGGCTGTCCGGATCGTGGACGGATCCGTCCAGCGGTGCGGGCCCGCAGCGGGCGCCCTGTTAGATTTGCCCGGGCCCGAGCCCGGCCGCCGTACGGTCGGGCGCCCACTCAGACACCGGGAGCCGACCCGATGACGGACCACCCCACGACCCCCGACGCCGGCGTGACCGAGGGGATCGACGACGCCGTACGGGCCGAGCTGACCAGCCTGCGCGAGAGCATCGACAACATCGACGCCGCGGTGGTCCACATGCTGGCCGAGCGCTTCAAGGCGACCCAGCGGGTCGGCCGGCTCAAGGCCGAGCACAAGCTGCCGCCGGCCGACCCGGCGCGCGAGCGGGACCAGATCAAGCGGCTCCGGGAGCTGGCCGCCGGGGCGAAGCTGGACCCGGTCTTCGCCGAGAAGTTCCTGAACTTCATCATCGCCGAGGTGATCCGCCACCACGAGGCCATCGCCCGCGCCTGAAGGGGCGACCGCGTCGGCTGACGGGAGTCCCGCCCACGCCCGGAGCGAGCCCGAGGGGCGTCCGGCGCCCGCCCGGAGCGAGCCCGAGGGACGTCCGGCGCACGCCCGGAGCACCGCGGGAGCCTTCACGGAACGCCGCCGCGACGTTCACAGCGGGCGGCGGGCGCTCCCGGCGATGTCGGTGGCGACTAAATGACCGATTTCGTCAGGCTCCACGGTTGGCGTAGCGTGCGGGTTTCCCCAGCCGGAGAGGTGGAGCAGCGACGATGGCGGTGAACCTGCCCGAAACGCCCAGCGGAGCCCCCAGCGATTCCGCCGTCCAGGAGGTGTCCGGCGGCCGCGCCGAGGCCCGCCGCCGGGCCCGCGGTTCGCGCGGCCGCAGAGCCGCCCGCCCGGACGGGAAGGGCCGCTCCGGCCGTCGTCCCCGGCCGTGGTGGATCGAGCTGCCGGTGATGGCCGCGGTCGGTCTGGTGGTCGCGCTGCTGATCAAGACCTGTCTGTTCCAGGTCTTCTCCATCCCGTCCGGTTCGATGGAGAACACGCTGCGGATCGGCGACCGGGTCGGCGTGAACAAGCTGGCGCCGCTGACCGGCTGGGAGCCGGAGCCGGGGCAGCCGGTGGTGTTCAAGGACCCGGGGGGCTGGCTGCCGCCGCAGCCCGCCGACCCGAACCCGTTCACCAACGCGGTGAGCTCGGCGCTCAGCTTCGTCGGGCTGGTGCCGCCGAAGGACGACAACTACCTGGTCAAGCGGGTCATCGCGACCGGCGGCCAGACCGTCCAGTGCGAGGGCAGCACCCTGAGCGTCGACGGGCGGAAGGTCGACGAGCCGTACCTGCACCCGGGGGACGACTCCTGCGCGGGCCTGGACTTCGGCCCGGTGAAGGTGCCCGCCGGCTACGTCTGGGTGGAGGGCGACCACCGCAGTGACTCCGCGGACTCCCGCTTCCACCAGCACGGCCCCGGTGGCGGCGCCGTGCCGGTGGGCAACGTGGTCGGCCCGGTGTCGGGCGTCGTGTGGCCGCTCGATCACCTCGACTGGTTCGGCTGGACCGGCCGCTGACCCGGCGCTCGGCGGTCACCCGCTCGCGCGGGCCCGGCCCGTCGCCGACCCCGGCGGATCCGCCCCGGGTCTAGGGAACCGGAGCTGAGGCCGGAGCCGGCCCCGGTGCCGGCTCCGCAGCCGCGACAGGAGCCGTGACCGCAGCTGCCTCGGGTACGTCCGCCGGCTTGCTCGCCTGTGCCGCGAAGGCCCCGGCCAGCACCAGCAGGCCGCCCGCGATCTGCGGCAGCCCGAGGTGTTCGCCGAGCAGCACCCAGGCCAGCACGGTGGCGACGACTGCCTCCAGGTTGGCCACCACCCCGGCGATCGGCGGGGAGAGGTAGCCGACCGAGATCACGCCGGTCAGGTAGGCGAGCACGGTCGCGATCAGGACCATCCACAGGGCCGGGACGTACGCGGGGAGGCTGTGCCCGTTCATCACCACGTCGCCGCCGAGCAGGCTCCAGTCGGCCTGCCAGGGGCGGGTGAAGGCGGTGAGCAGGACGGCGCCGATGAGCAGCCCGTAGGCGCTGACGGCCAGCGGGTCGACCGGGCGCTCGCCCCGGCGGCCGGCGTCGGCGAGCAGGAAGTAGCCGACCTGGCAGAAGGCCGCGCCGAGGGCGAAGAGCACGCCCAGCGCGTCGAAGCTCAGGCCGTTCCAGACCTCGACCACGCAGGCCAGCCCGGTCACCGCGACGCCGGCGCCGATGGCCGCGCCCCGGCTGATCGGCTTGCGCTGCACGAACTTGACGTAGCCGATCAGCAGCGGCGGCCCGAGGTACTCGATCAGCAGGGCGACGCCGACCGGGATGCGGGAGATCGCCGCGAAGTAGCAGGCCTGGACCCCGGCCACGGCGAGCAGGCCGAAGCCGAGCAGCAGGCCGGGACGGTGCAGGACGGCGTCCCGGTGCCGGTAGGCGATCGGGAGGAGGGCGACGGCGGCGCCGGCGACCCGCAGCCACACCACGTGCAGCGGGGAGAGCCCGGCCTCGATCAGCGGCTTGGCCGCGGTGCCGGAGCCGCCGAAAGCGAGGGCGGAGACCAGGGCGAGGCTGAGGCCGAGGGTTCTGCCCGAAGGGAGGGTGGGCGAGGCCGTTGATCTGTGCACCGACGCATTGTGACAGTCATACCGATGCTTCGGTAAGGCGCCATTTCGTCATTTGGTCCTGCACAGAACTGTGCGCAGCGGCACAATCACCCGGGCCACCCCATCACCCGCCCGCCGACCCCGCCCCCGTGAGCGAGTCCGCCCCGACCGGGGGCTGGACGGTCGGCTGGGTGGTCGGTGTCGGGGTCGGCTGGGTGGTGGGTGTCGGCTTGGGGGTGGGCCGCACGGTCGGCCGGGAGGTGGGCGTGCTGGTCGGCTGGTCGGTCGCGGGGGCCGTCGGTGTGGTGGTGGGTCCGCCGTCGGTGCCGCCCGTCGGGGTGCTCTGACCGGAGCCGCCCGGCGGGGTGGCGCCGGTGCTCGGGCCGCCGGTGGGGGCGCCCGTCGACGGGGTGCCGCTCGGCGTGCTCGGGGCGGTCGGCAGGTCGGTGGCGCCGGAGGGGTCGTCGTCGGCCGGGGTCGGGAAGTCGGTCACCGGCTGGCCCTTGAGCGCGGTCTTCATGTAGCCGGTCCAGATCTGCGCCGGGTACTGGCCGCCCGCCGCGCCGTCGATCCCGCCGACGCCGCTCAGGCTGACCTGGGCGCCGGTGCCCGGGTCCTGGCCGAACAGGGCGACGGAGGTGACCAGCTCGGGGGTGTAGCCGACGAACCAGACCGACTTCTGGTCGTCGGTGGTGCCGGTCTTGCCCGCCGCCGGGCGGCCGAGCGCCTTCGCCCGCCAGCCGGTGCCGCCGGGGTCGCTCACCACGCCCTGGAGCATCGAGGTGACCTCGTTGGCGGTGTCCGCGCTGATCGCCTGGGTGGTCTTGTGCGCGGGCAGCGGCACGCTCTCGCCCTCGCGGTCCACGGACTGCACCAGCCACGGGGTGATCTGCTTGCCGCCGTTGTCCAGCGTGGCGTACACGCCGGCCATGTCGAGCACGCTCGGGGTGGCGGTGCCCAGCGGGATGGACGGCAGCGGGTCGAGCCCCGGGGTGTTGCCGGGCAGGCCCAGCGCGATGCCGGTGTCCTTGACCTTCTGCAGCCCGGTGTCCTGCGCGAGCTGGGCGAACGCCGAGTTGACCGACCAGTCGGTGGCCTGCTGCAGGGTGATCTGGCCGTAGCTCTTGTCGCCCTCGTTCGGCGGCGCGTACGCGGTGCCCTTGCCGCCGCGGACCTTCCGGCCGCTGGTGCCGTCGTAGACCGTGCGCGGGGTGACGGTGCGGCCGTCCTGGGTCTTGGCGTCGTTCTCCAGGGCGGCGGCCAGGGCGATCGCCTTGAAGGTCGACCCGGCCTGGTAGTCGCGCCGGGTGGCGTTGTCCACGTAGTGCTTCACGTAGTCGACGCCGCCGTACAGGGCGACGATCGCGCCGCTCTTCGGGTCCACGGAGACGGCGCCGGCCTGGGCGGCCGCGTCCTTCTTCCGCTTGTCCGGGTTCAGGGTGTCGTGCAGCTGGGTCTGGACGGAGTCCTGGAGGGCCTGCTGGCGGCCCGGGTCGATGCTCAGCTTGACCGTGTAGCCGCCCTTGGCCAGCTCGGTCTCGCTGATGACCCCGGTCGAGGTCAGGTACTGGGTGGCCGCGTTCACCAGGTAGCCGGCCTGGCCGGACAGGCCCGGGTTGGGCTGCGGGTCGCGGACGTCGGGGAAGGTGGTGGCGGCCCGCTCCTCGGCGGGGAGCCAGCCCTCCTTGACCATGCCGTCGAGCACGTAGTTCCAGCGGTTGACGGCGTTCTGCTTGCCGGCCGCGGTCGCGGTGGCGACGTCGTAGGCGCTCGGCGCGTTCAGCAGGGTGGCCAGGTAGGCGCCCTGGGCGGCGTTGAGCGCCGAGGCGTCGATGCCGAAGTACGCCTGGGCGGCGGCCTGGATGCCGTAGGCGCCGCGGCCGTAGTAGGAGGTGTTCAGGTAGCCGGAGAGGATCTCGTCCTTGCTCTCGGTGGCGTCCACCTTGATCGCGATGAAGAGTTCCTTCACCTTGCGGGTGACCGACTGCTTCTGGTTCAGGTACGTGTTCTTCACGTACTGCTGGGTGATGGTGGAGCCGCCCTGGGTGCCTTCGCCCTTGGCGGTGTTGACCGCGGCCCGGAGCAGGCCCTGGACGTTGACCGCGCCCTCGTTGTAGAAGTTGCGGTCCTCGGCGGCCAGCGCCGCGTGCTGGGCGGCGGGGGAGACCTTGTCCAGGGTGACGTTCTGCCGGTTGGTCTGGCCGGTGCGGGTGATCACCGAACCGTCCGAGTAGAGCCAGGTGTTGCTCTGCGCGGTCGCGGCGGCGTGCGCGTCCGGGACCTTCACCAGGGCGATCCCCAGCGCGAACAGGCCGACGCCGAGCAGCAGCGCCGAGGCGAAGCCGAGCAGGGTCATCCGCCAGGTGGGTATCAGCCGGCGCCAGCCGGTCCGCTTCGGACGGCGCGCCTTCTTGCCGCCGGGCCCGCCGGAACCGCTGGACGAACCGGCCGCACCGGACCCGCCGGCGGGGCGCTTGAACCGCTTGACCGGGCGGAGACTGATCGACGGCGTGCGAGGGCCGCTCTGGGCATTCCTGGGCAAAGCGCGGCCTTTCCTGCAAGCGGGACGAAGCAGCCTGCACGGGCGGGGGGACATCGGTGGTTCGGGACCTTTGCCCCGGTTTCCGGTTGTACTGCCCTGGACGAGCGGGGCGGGCCGGATGGCTCCGCCGGATCGCCAATCGAGACCGACATCACACACAAATCGGACTTCGAGGGCCAAAAAATCGGGGAGCCCCTCGCTGCTGCGAGAGGCTCCCCAATGTCTGTGCGCCGCCAGGGACTCGAACCCCGGACCCGCTGATTAAGAGTCAGCTGCTCTAACCAACTGAGCTAGCGGCGCCTGCTGACCTGGAAAACAATACACGGTCCCGAGGGGTGCCTCGAACCGGCCCCGGTCACCCCCGCCCGATCCGTCCCTTTCCTTCCGGTTGGGCCGGAGTTCGCCGCTGGTTAGGGTGGAACCGTGCCCAGCCCCCAGCCAGGACGCCGCACCGGGCGGACGACGGTCGCCGCGCTGCTGCTGCTCAGCGCCGTGGCGTACACCGCCTGGGTGCTGGAGGTCGTGCTGAGCACCGGGCTCGACCCGGTGCAGGCGTACATCAGCGAACTCGCCGCCGAGGACCAACCACTGGGCGGCCTCTTCCGGGCCACCGACCTGGTCGCCGGGCTCTGCCTGCTCGCCGCCGCCGGCGCGGCCCTCGGCACCGGCCTCGGCACCGGCCCCGCCGCCGGGTGGGCCGACCGCCTCCGGCACCGCCGCTGGGCACTCGTCGGCTGGTCCGCCCTCGCCCTGTTCGGCGCCGCGACCGCCGCCGACTCCCGGCTCCCGCTCAGCTGCACCCCCACCAGCGACGAGATGTGCGCCGCCCGGGAGACCGCCGGGCTCGTCCCCGCGACCCACACCGCGCACGCCGTCACCAGCAGCCTCGCGATGGCCGGCGCCCTCACCGCACTGGTCGCCCTCACCGTCGCCGCCCGCCGCTACGGCCGGTGGCCGCCGGTGCGCCGGTTCGGGCCCTGGCTGCTGGGCGCCGAACTGCTTGCCACCGGATGGAGCCTCGCCGCGATCGCCGCCTTCCAGGCCGGGCACGGCCACTGGGCGCTCGGGGCCGGGCAGCGGCTGCAGGTGCTGCTGGTCGCACTCTGGCTGGCCGTCCTGGCCCTGGGCGTCGCCCGCTCCGACCGGGAGGACCGACGGGACCGGGAGCACCAGCAGGACCAGGACGGCGGACCGGAGCCGCGCCGCCCGGCCGAGCCGTCCCCGGAACGGAGGCCGGCATGACCACCCCCGGCGACCCCGGCGACCCCGGCGACCCCGGCACCCCCGGCACCCCCGCCACCTCCCGCGACCCCCGCACCCACGCGCGCTTCCTGCGCGTCGACGGCGTCCCGCTGCACGTCCGCACCGAGGGCAGCGGCCCGGTCTGCCTGCTCAGCGGTGGTCTCGGCAGCAGCTGGTTCGACTGGGACCTCGTCGTCCCGTTCCTCACGCCCTACCGCACCGTGGTCCGCTTCGACCGGCCCGGTTACGGGCTGAGCGCCGCCGAGCCGGCCACCGGGCGGCCCGCCCCGACGGCGGTGGGCGAGGCCGGGCGGATCCTGGCGGTGCTGGACGGCCTGGGGCTGCGCGGGCCCTGCACGGTGGTCGGCCACTCGCTGGCCGGCTTCCACGTGGAGGCCTTCGCCCGGCTGCACCCGGAGCGGACCGCCGGGCTGGTCCTGGTCGACGGCAGTGTCGAACCGGCGGCCCGGCCGTACCCGGCACCCGGGGCGCGGGACCTGGCGGCCCGGGCGGTGGCCGGTGTCGCCTCCGCCCTCGCCGTGCCCTACCTGCTCGGCCCGACCGCGCGCCGGACGACGGCCCGGCTGTCCACCGTCCGCCGCGAGGACCTCGCCCCGGCGCCGCTGGTCCGGCACTGCTACCGCACCGGTCGGGCGCTGCGCGCGCTGCTGCGGGAGAACGCGCGCTACCTCGACGTGGCGGCCGAACTGGCGGAGCTGCGGCGCACCCGGCCGCTGCCCGAGGACCTGCCGGTCACCGTGCTGGCCGCCGACGACGGCTGCCGGACCCGCCGGACCGAGACCTGGCTGGCCGAGCAGCGGGAGCTCGCGGCCCTGCTCCGCGCGGACTTCCGTACGACGGCTCCGGCCGGGCACCTGGTGATGTTCGACCGTCCGGACGCGGTGGCCTCGGCGGTGCTCGACACCCGCTGAGCACCGTGCTCGACACCCGCTGAGCACACCCTCAGTCGCTGCTGGACCTGATCCGCTGGACGGCCCGCGGGACGGGCAGCTCCCCGGCCAGCTTCCGCGCGGCGCGCCGGACCGGGGCGCCGGGCCGGCCGGGGTAGAGGCGGTGGTCCAGGGAGGCGACGTGGATCAGGGCGGCCAGTTGCCGGTCCCGTTCGGCCGTCGGCCGGCCGGCTCCGCCGTCGGGGGCCAGCAGGGTGGCGGCGACCCGTGCGGCCGTCTCTTCCCTGAGGTCGGGCCGCAGCAGCCGGTGGGTGCGCCAGGGCAGACCGAGGAAGCGTTTCTCCTCCACGGCGTAGTACCCCGCCGCGGTCAGCCGGTCGAGGTGGAACCGGTGCCCGGGCGGGTCGGGGACCTGGGCGAGCGCCTGGTCGAGCCCGGGGCGGAAGCGGCTCTTGCCCCTCGCCTCCAGTCGGGCCAGCACCCCGGCCGCGACCTCGTCCCGCGCGCCGAAGGGCTGGTAGCCGGTGATGCGGTGCTTCTCGACGGTGACCGCGCCGCCCAGCACGAGTTCGGCGAGGACGGCACCGGCGACCACGTGGTGGAACTGGCTGGCCGGCACCCGGAAGCGCCCGTGGGCGGGATGGGCGCAGAGCAGCAGCAGTTCCTCGGGGAGGGGAAGGACGTCGGAGAGGCTCACGGAGCCCAGGTCTACCCGTCCCGGAACGTCTGGGAACGTCCGGGAACGACTCAGGCCGCCCACCGGAGTGGACGGCCTGAGACCTTGCCATGTGCGCCGCCAGGGACTCGAACCCCGGACCCGCTGATTAAGAGTCAGCTGCTCTAACCAACTGAGCTAGCGGCGCCTGCTGACGTCGAAGACATTACACGGCGCGGGCCCGATCCACCGAATCGTACGCGGGCGGTCACCCGCCGTGAGCGTCGGCGGGCGGCGGCTCCGGGTGGTGGCAGGCCGCCTGGTGGTCGGCCCCGGGATCGCCGGTCAGCGCCGGTCGTTCCTGCTCGCAGCGGGTCCGGTCGGCCGGGGTGGTGAGCCCGGCGTAGCGGGGGCAGCGGGTGCGGAAGGGGCAGCCGGCGCGGCGCTCGGTGGGGGAGGGCGGGTCGCCGGCGAGCAGGACGCGGTCCCGGGCGCGTTCGGCGGCGGGGTCGGGCAGCGGGACGGCGGAGAGCAGGGCGCGGGTGTACGGGTGCCGGGGGCGGTCGAAGACGGCGGAGACCTCGCCCTGCTCGACCGTCCGGCCGAGGTACATCACGCTGACCCGGTCGGCGAGGTGCCGGATCACCGAGAGGTCGTGCGAGACGAACAGGTAGGAGAGTCCGAGCTCCGCCTTGAGCGCCTGCAGCAGGTTGAGCACCCCGGCCTGGATGGAGACGTCCAGCGCGGAGACCGGTTCGTCCAGCACCAGCAGCTTGGGGCGGACGGCGAGGGCGCGGGCGATGGAGATGCGCTGGCGCTGGCCGCCGGAGAACTGGTGGGGGTAGCGGACGGCGTGCTCCGGGTCGAGGCCGACCTGGCGCAGCAGCTCGGGCACCCGGCGGGCGATCTCCACGCGGGGGGCGCGCTGGGTGAGCAGGGGTTCCGCGACGATGTCGCCGATCGGCATCCGGGGGTCGAGGCTGGCCATCGGGTCCTGGAAGACGATCTGCAGTTCGGCGCGCAGCCGGTGGGCCTCGGCCCGGGTGAGCCGGGCGGTGTCGTGGCCGAGCAGTTCGATCCGGCCGCTCTCCGGGGCGCCGAGCCGCAGCAGTTCGAACAGCGTGGTGGACTTGCCGGAGCCGGACTCGCCGACCAGGCCGAGGGTCTCGCCCTCCCGCAGGTCCAGGTCGACGCCGTCGACCGCGTACACCTCGCCGACCTTGCGCTTGAACACCGTGCCCTTGAGGAGCGGAAACGTTTTGCCAAGGCCGCTGACCGCCAGCACCGGCGCCCGCCCGGAGCGGTCGCCGCCGTCGGAGCCATCAGCGCCATCGGAGCGGTCGAAGCCGCCGGAAGGCACGGGCAGCTCGGGCACGGGGTACACCTCGGCCGGCGCGGGCCGGCGGCCGGCGAGCTCCGCCGACCGCACGCACGCCGACAGGTGGTCACCCGCCCCCTCCGAAGCGGGCTCCAGCACCGGCTCCGCCGTCGAGCAGCGGTCCTGCGCCAGCGGGCAGCGCGGCGCGAACGGGCAGCCCGGCGGCAGCTCGGCCATCGGCGCCGGGGCGCCGGGGATCGGTACGAGCGGACCGCCGTGCCCGTCCAGCCGGGGCAGCGCGCCGATCAGCCCGAGCGCGTACGGGTGGTGCGGGGCCTCGAACAGCTCGTCCACGCCGGCCGTCTCGACCACCCGTCCGGCGTACATCACCGCGACCCGGTCGGCCGTCCCGGCGATCACCCCGAGGTCGTGGCTGACCAGGACGAGCGCGGCGCCGGTCTCCCGGCGGGCGGTGCGCAGCACGTCCAGCACCTGGGCCTGGATGGTGACGTCGAGCGCGGTGGTGGGCTCGTCGGCGAGCAGGATGTCGGGCTCGTTGGCGACGGCCATGGCGATCATCGCGCGCTGGCGCATGCCGCCGGAGAACTCGTGCGGGAAGCTGTCCAGGGCCCGGTCGGGCGCGGGGATGCCGACCAGGTCGAGGAGTTCGGCGGCCCGGCGCCGCGCGGTGGCCTTGTCCACCCGCTGGTGGATCCGGACCGCCTCGGCTATCTGGTCGCCGATCCGGTAGACCGGGGTGAACGCGGAGAGCGGGTCCTGGAAGACCATGGCGACCCGGCGGCCGCGGATCGCCGCGAGCTCCTTGCCCGGCAGCCCCACCAGCTCCCGGCCGTCCAGCCGCACCGACCCGCTGACCCGCGCCGTCCCGGGCAGCAGTCCGAGCACGGAGAGCGCGGTGACGGACTTCCCGGAGCCGGACTCCCCGACGATGCCGAGGGTCTCGCCGCGCCGCAGGGTGAGGTCCACCCCGCGGACGGCGGGGACCGGGCCGTGCGGCCCGGCGAAGTCCACCCGAAGGTCCCGGACGGCGAGCAGCGGGGTGTCGACGGTGGTGGTGTCGAGGGCGGTGGTCACGGGCGCTTCCTACGGGGGCGACGGCGGGGCGCGGCCCCGGAGGTGGGGTCGAGCGCGTCGCGCAGCCCGTCCCCGATCAGGTTGACGGCGAGGACGAAGACCACCAGCAGGCCGGCGGCGAAGTAGAACAGCCAGGGGAAGACCGGGGCCTCGCTGGTCCCGGCGGCGAGCAGGGTGCCGAGCGAGACGTCCGGCGCCTTGACCCCGAAGCCGAAGTAGGAGAGCGCGGTCTCGCTCATCACCGCGCCGCCGACGGCGATGGTGGCGTCGATGATGAGGAAGGAGGCGACGTTCGGCAGGATGTGCCGGCTGATGATCCGCAGCGGCCGCACGCCCATGAACCGCGCGGCGCGGACGAATTCGCGCTCGCGCAGGGAGATGGTCATCGAGCGGACCACCCGGGCGGTGATCATCCAGTTGAACAGCGCGAGGAGCAGCACGAAGGCGATCCAGCCGGCGCTCTTCAGCCGGGACGAGACGATGGTGATGATCAGGAAGCTGGGGAAGACCAGCATCAGGTCCACCAGGAACATCAGCGCCCGGTCGGCCCAGCCGCCGAAGTAGCCGGCGCAGGCGCCCACCACGGAGGCCAGCACGGTGGAGAACAGCGCCACCAGCAGGCCGATGACCAGCGACTTCTGCAGCCCGCGGACGGTCTGCGCGAACACGTCCTGGCCGACCCCGTTGGTGCCGAACCAGTGGTCGGCGGACGGGGGTTGGTGCAGAGCGGAGAAGTCCGGGGCGGCGTAGTCCCAGGGCGTGAGGTACGGGCCGCCGAAGGCGAGCGCGAACAGCAGCAGGACGACGACGGTCCCGGTGACGGCGCCGCGGGCGGTGAGCAGCCGGGCGAGGACGAGCCGTCCCCGGCCGGTGGACCGGGGTGCGGTGGCCGAGGCGGAGGGCTCGGCGACGGTGGTGGTCATCTCAGGTCACCTCCGGTCAGGACCGCACGCGCGGGTCGAGGGCGGCGTGCAGGGTGTCGGCGAGGAAGCCGGAGGCGAGGACGACGACGGCGGTGAACAGGTTGACGGCCACGACGGAGTTGACGTCCTGTTCGTTGATCGACTGGATCAGCCACTCGCCCATGCCGTGCCAGCCGAAGATCGTCTCGGTGAAGATCGCGCCGGTGAAGATGCCCAGGAAGCTGTAGGCGAACATGGTCGACATCGGGATCACGGCGGTCCGCAGCCCGTGCCTCAGCAGCGCCTGCCGGCGGGTGAGGCCCTTGGCCTCGGCGGTGCGCAGGTAGTCGGAGCCGAGCACGTCGAGCATGGTGCCGCGCTGGTAGCGGCTGTAGGTGGCGAGGCCGCCGAGGGCCAGCGAGATGGTCGGCAGCAGCAGGTGCAGCGCCCAGTCGGCCAGGTGGGTGCCGAGGCCGCCGGTGAGTCCGGGGGTCTCGTAGCCGGTGAACGGGATCACGTCGTGGCCGGCCGCGTCCTTGGCGGCGATGGCGCCGTTCTTGAGGAACAGCGCGACCAGGAAGACCGGGGTGGAGAGCAGGACGAAGGACAGCACGGTGAGCAGCCGGTCGGAGAACCGGTACTGGCGCACGGCGCTCCAGGCCCCGGCGGCGACGCCGAGGACCATGCCGAGCAGGCTGCCGAGCAGCAGCAGCCGCAGCGAGACCCAGACCCGGCGGCCGAAGTCGTCGGAGACCGGGGTGTCGTGGATGGTCCGGCCGAGGTCGCCGTGGAGCAGCCCGCCGGCCCAGTGGCCGAAGCGCTCGACGACCGGGGTGTGGTCGTTCAGGTTGAGCGCGGTGAGCTGGTGCTCGACCGATTCGGCGGCCGGGCGCGGGACCTTGGCGTCGAAGTAGGTGCGCGGCTGCAGGGCGGTCGCGGATATCGCGTACGCCAGGAACACGGCGGCGATCAGCAGCGCCGTGTAGTAGCCCAGGCGCTTCGCCAGGTAGCGGAGCATCAGCGGCCGCCCGGGGTGGCGGGGGCGGGGCCGACGCGTCTGGTGGGCATCGGGTGGTGGCCTTCGGTCGGGGCCCGGATCGGGCGTCAGGTGGCGGAGGTGGCAGGGGAGTCGGGAAAGCGCAGGTCAGAGTGAAGCACCCGGGGACAGCGGGCGTGTTGCGGCAGCGTTGCCGCAGGTGACGTTTGGATCAGGTGTGCGCTCCTCCCCCTGGTGGCCGGTCTGATCCGCTGTTACGTTCCTCTGGCTCGATGCCGGATTGAGTGCCCACGCTCAAGCCGGGTCATGCCTGTCGCGCCGCAACTCCTGTTCCGCAGACCTCACCAGGGGGACCCTCATGGACGCTTCCACCACGGCTCGCCGCCTCGGCCGGGCCACCGCCCTCGCCGTCGCCGCCGCGCTGGCGGTCACCGCGTGCACCTCGGGCGGGGGCGGATCCGGAGACGGCGTGGCCAAGAGCGAGCCGCCGAGACAGGACTCCCAGGACATCAACGCCAAGCCGCTGGACCAGGTCAAGGACGGCGGTGAGGTGCGCTTCCCGCTGTACCAGTGGATCACCCAGTGGAACCCGTTCCAGGTGGACGGCCGGTACGGCGACGCCGTCGAGATCATGCGCACGCTGGAGCCGGACCTCTTCACCACCGACGCCGCCGGCAACTTCCAGCCGGTCACCGACTACCTGCAGGAGGCCAAGGTCACCTCGACCTCCCCGCAGGTGATCACCTACAAGCTCAACCCCAAGGCGAAGTGGTCGGACGGCAAGCAGCTGAGCTACCTGGACTTCAAGGCGGACTGGGAGGCCAGCAACGGCAAGAAGGACGGCTACAACATCGCCGACTCCGCCGGCTACGAGCTGATCTCCGCCGTCGAGCAGGGAGCGGACCCGACCGAGGTCAAGGTGACCTTCTCCGAGCCGTACGCCGACTGGCAGAACCTGTTCCGCCCGCTGATCCCGGCGGCGGGCATCGGGACCCCGGACGACTTCAACCAGGGCTGGGTGGAGAAGATCCCGATCACCGCGGGCCCGCTGAAGGTCGGGACCGCGGACAAGACCGCGCAGACCCTGACCCTGGTCCCGGACCCGGCCTGGTGGGGGACGAAGCCCAAGGCCGAGCGGATCACCTTCCGGGTGATGTCCCAGTCGGCGACCACCCAGGCGTTCCTCAACAACGAGATCGACTACGCCACGGCCGGCACCGCCGCCGCGTACGGGCAGCTCAAGGACTCCAAGGACGCCGTGATCCGCACCGCCAGTCCGTGGGACGAGGTGCACATCTCGTTCGGCCAGGGCGGCGCGCTGGCGGACCAGAAGGTCCGCCAGGCGCTCGGGAGGGCGCTGGACCGCTCGGCGCTGATCAAGATCGCGAACAACGGCGTCCCGGTGGAGTTCAAGCCGCTCGGCAACCACATCATCATGCCCAACCAGACCGGCTACCAGGACAACTCCGGCGACTGGGCGAAGTTCGACCTGGGCGCGGCCAAGAAGCTGCTCGACGAGGCGGGCTGGAAGGAGGCGGGCAGCGGTCAGCCGCGCACCAAGGACGGGAAGCAGCTGGAGCTGCACTGGGTCGTCAACGACGCCACCCCGCAGGCGCAGTTGGACCTGGCCACCGCCGCCGCCGCGATGTGGCTGACGGCCGGGGTCAAGGTCGACCTCGACAAGGTCCCCTCCAACGACTTCTTCACCAAGTACGTGAACCCGGGCAAGTTCGAGATCGCCAGCTGGCGGAACACCGACTCGTTCCCGCTCTCCAGCTCCCTCCTCAACTTCCGCCTGCCGGTGGGGGAGAACGTCTTCGGCAACTTCTCGAAGCTCGGCACGCCGGAGATCGACGCGCTGCTGAAGAAGGCGGCCGGCACGCTCGACCCGGCGGAGGCCGCGAAGCTCTACAACCAGGCCGACGCGAAGATCTGGGAGCTCGGCCACACCGTCGAGCTCTACCAGCGGCCGACCGTGGTGGCGGCCCGCAAGGGCCTGGCCAACTACGGCGCGTTCGGTCTGGCCGGCGTGGACTACTCCAAGGTCGGCTGGGAGAAGTAACCGCCGCGCACGCGGCGGGCCGGGCCGCACGGCAGGCGCTGGCGAGCAGCGCGGTGATCACGAGGCCGGTGGCGCGGACACGGGAAGGTCGGCTCCGCCGCCCCCGCTGTCCCGCCACCCGCCTTGACCTTCCGCGTTGCCCGCAGGCCGCCCGTGTCATGGGGCCCCGCAGGGCCCGCGTCCTTCCGACCGGGATGAATCTAGCGGCGCCGGGGCCCCTCGCGGCGCAGCGCGCGGGGCGCGCCCGGAAACCCGCCGCGCTGTCACCCGGTTCGCGCACCGGAGCGTCAACTACGGCTGACGGCAAGGAAAAAAGGGACATACGGGGTCATTGAGGCGGGGCTGCCCCGGGGCCCCGTCGGCGCGGCCCCAGGTCCCCGACCGGCCCCCGACCGGCGCATTGCCCGGCGCGCGCGCCGCGCCGGTGCGTGCGCCGGGCCCGGGGCGCTGCCAGGATGCGCGGGACGACCCGCCCTCCCGACCCCGGAGCAGCCCCGATGGCCAGTGACCCCGCCGCCGCGGCACCCCGCGCCCAGCACGTCGACCCGCCGCCGGTGCGCCCGATGATCCCGCGCGACCGCGACGAGCCGCACCGGGTCGCCACCCCGCTGGAACTGTTCTTCGACCTCTGCTTCGTCGTCGCCGTCGGCCAGGCCGGGCGCGAACTCGCCCACTCCCTCGCGGCCGGGCACTACGGGGAGGGGCTGCGCGGCTACGCGCTGGCCTTCTTCGCGATCTGGTGGGCCTGGATGAACTTCACCTGGTTCGCCTCCGCGTACGACTGCGACGACGTGCCGTACCGGATCACCACGCTGGTGCAGATCGCCGGGGTGCTGATCCTCGCCGCCGGGGTGCCCCGGCTGTTCGCCACCCAGGACCTGGCGCTGGCGATCACCGGGTACGTGGTGATGCGCCTCGCGATGGTGACCCAGTGGCTGCGCGCGGCGGCCGGCGAGCAGGGCGAGGCCCGCCGGGTCGCGGTGCGGTACGCGGTGGGGATCACGGTCTGCCAGCTCGGCTGGGTGGTGCTGCTGCTCCTGCCGCACGGCGCCCGCCCGTACGTCATCCCGGTCGGGGTGCTGTGCGAGCTGGCCGTGCCGGTGATCGCGGAGCTGCGGATGCAGACCTCCTGGCACCCGCACCACATCTCCGAGCGGTACGGGCTGTTCACCCTGATCGTGCTCGGCGAGACGGTGGCGGCGGCGACCGTCGCGGTGCAGTCCGCGGTCGACGAGCACGAGGAGCTGGGCAGGCTGGTGCCGGTGGCCGTCGGCGGCCTGCTGATCTGCTTCGCCGCCTGGTGGATCTACTTCGCCCGGCCCGTCCACGAGCACCTGCGCTCCAACCGGCAGGCCTTCGCCTGGGGGTACGGGCACTACCTGGTGTTCGGCTCGGCGGCGGCGATCGGCGCCGGGCTGGAGGTGGCGGTGGAGTCGGCGGTGCACAAGGCGGAGATCTCCGAGACCGCCGCCACCGCGACGGTCACCGTGCCGACCGCGGTCTACCTGGTCACGGTCTGGTTCCTGCACTCCCGGCACACCAAGCGCGGCGCGCTCGCCCAGGCCTTGGCGCCGGCCGGGGCCGCGCTGGTGCTGGCCTGCACCGCCTTCGGCGGCTCCGGGGTGCTCGCGGCGGGCCTGGTCTGCGCGCTGATGGTGGCGGCGGGCGTGCTGGTCCACGGCCGGGAGAGCCGGGCCGGGGCCCGGCTCTAGCCCCGCCCGAGCAGGACGGGTTCGTGCCGGGTCAGCCAGGCCAGGTAGGCCGGGTTGACCTTGGCCAGGTCCAGGTAGGCGGCGCGCAGCTCGCCGTAGAGCGCGTCCAGGGCGGGCGGGCTGAGCGCGCGCGGTCGCCAGGTGAACAGCAGCCGGACGGCCAGCGGGTCCCCGTCCACCGGGCGGACGACCGTGCCGGGGCCGGGCGGGGAGGTGGGCTGGCAGGGGCGGACGGCCTCGCCGGAGGCGACCAGCTCGGCGGCGGTGGCGTTGTCCCGCACCTGCAGCACCCGGGGGTTGAGCCCGGCCTCGCTGAACACCCGGCGCATCGCCGCGTACTCGTGGTCGGCGGTCGGGTCGACCATCCAGGTGTCCTCGGCGAGGTCGGTGAGCCGGACGACCGGGCGGGTGGCGGCCGGGTGCCCGGCGGCGAGCTCGACGTACTGCGGCTCGCGGGCCATCAGCACCCGCTGTTCGGCGTCCGGCGGCACCCGTAGCGGGAAGCCCTCGCTCTCGTGCACGAAGGCCACGTCCAGCTGGTCGGCGGCGACCATCCGCAGCAGCGCGCTGGCGGAGACGTCGACGTGGATGGTGGTGTCGGTGTCCGGCAGCCGGTCGTGCACCCGGCGCAGCCAGGCCGCGACCGCGCGGCTGCCGACGCTGCCGATGCGCAGCCGGCGCTGCCGGCCGGGCCCGCTCGCGTCGCGGGCCTCCTGGCGGGCGGCGGCGACCAGCGCGGCCATCTCGGTGATCACCGGCCGGGCCCGGGAGAGCACCGAGTGGCCGAGCGCGGTGGGCCGGCTGCCGGTCTGCTCGCGGGTGAACAGGGTGCCGCCGATGGACCGTTCGATGCGGTGCAGCTGGGTGGTGAGGGAGGGCTGGGTCATGCCGAGCTGGAGCGCGGCCTTGCGGAGGCTGCCGCTGTCGGCGATCGCGCACAGCACCCGGAGGTGTCTCACGTCGAGCTCCACGTCGGGAGCATAGACGCCATCGAGCCTCCTCGCCAAGGACATGACAGTCAATCAAGTCTGAGCCGGGACAAGCCACGGCGGACCCCACCGGTATGCGACGGGGCTATCGCCGGTTGACATCATCCGTGGCGGGCCCGGGCGGGTCGAAGCTCGGGGGCAGCAACCCGCCCCGGCCGCCGACCGGGGCGGCCCCCACCGTGCGCCACCGCCGTACCCGGCCCCCACCGGCTCCGGCGAGGCGGCGCACCGCGAATCCGGAGCCCCCACATGAAGCGATCCGTGCTGTCCGCCGCCCTGGGCCTCGCCCTCGCGGCCGGCCTCGCCGCCCTGCCCACCACCGCAGTCGCCGCGCCGGCCGCGCCCGCGGCCGTCCAGGGCTACACCCCGGCGGCACACGCCGGTGCCGCCGCGCGAGCCGCGGAGGCCGCCGACAACCAGGCCTTCTTCCGGGCCGTGGTGGCCTCGGTCAAGGCCAAGCGGGCCGCCGACCCGTGGCTGCGGTCCGTCACCGTCACCTACGACACCGGCAACGCGCCCTCCTTCGCGAGTCAGATAGCCACCGCCGCGCGGATCTGGAACAGCTCCGTGCGCAACGTGCGGCTCCAGGAGACCGGCGGCCAGGGCGACTTCTCGTACTACGAGGGCAGCGACAGCCAGGGCTCCTACGCGAGCACCGACGGCCACGGCCACGGCTACGTGTTCCTCGACTACCAGCAGAACCAGGAGTACGACTCGGTGCGCGTCACCACCCACGAGACCGGGCACGTGCTCGGCCTGCCCGACGACTACTCCGGCCCGTGCAGCGAGCTGATGTCGGGCGGCGGCCCCGGCCCCTCCTGCACCAACCCCTACCCCGACGCCGACGAGCGGAGCCAGGTCGACTACCTCTGGGCGAACGGTCTCGCGGCGGTCCACTGACCCCGCCGGGACGGTGACCCGCGCCGACCGCCCCGCGGCGGTGCAACCGGCCCCGTCCGCTGGGCGGGGCCGGGCGCGGCGGGCCGCTCGGCCGGAATCAAGCGGCCCGCCGCTCGGGTACTTCCCCGCTTCGGAGCCTAGCCCCCGCCGGAACGGAATGCCAGGGGCACGGTTGGGTCAAGGTACGGAAAAGACGCGTCAATTCCTGGCCGACGCAGGGGTATTGCACGGAGCTATCGCGGATTGACATCATCCGCCCGCCCGCCGGGCTGCCCGAAGCTCTGGGGACATCACCCGTTGACCAGGTGTCCCCCAGGGCCGGCCCCCAATCCGGCCACGGCACCACAGGAATCGGAGCCCCCACCATGAAGCGATCCATGCTGTCCGCCGCCCTCGGCCTCGCGCTCGCGGCCGGCCTCGCCGTGCTGCCGGCCACGGCCGCGGCCGCCGCCCCGGCCGCCCCGGCCGCGCAGGGCTACACCGCCTCGACGTACGCCGGCTCGGCCGTTGAGACCGCGGACAACCAGGCGTTCTTCCAGGCGGTGATGGCCTCCGCGAAGGCCAAGCAGGCCGCCAACCCCGGCCTGGCCACCGTCGTGGTCACCTACGACGCCAGTTCGGCCCCGACCTTCCGCAACCAGATATCCCAGGCCGCGCAGATCTGGAACGGTTCGGTCGCCAACGTCCAGCTGCGCTCCGGTTCGGCCGCCGACTTCAAGTACTACGAGGGCAACGACAGCCGCGGCTCGTACGCGAGCACCGACGGGCACGGGCGCGGCTACATCTTCCTCGACTACCAGCAGAACCGGCAGTACAACTCGGTGCGGGTGACCGCCCACGAGACCGGGCACGTGCTCGGCCTGCCGGACCACTACTCCGGCCCGTGCAGCGAGCTGATGTCGGGCGGCGGCCCCGGCACCTCCTGCACCAACCCCTACCCGAACAGCACCGAGCGCAGCCGCGTCAACTCCCTCTGGGCGCGCGGCTGACCCCACCGCTGAGCCCCGGCCCGGCCGCACACCGCTGCGGCCGGGCCGGCGTGCGTGGCCGAAGCGGCGCTGTCGGTGCCGCGTGCGAGCATGCGGGCGAGACCAGTCCGCCCCCGACCGCGAGGTGTGCCGCCATGGCCCGTACCGTCCCCGACCAGCTCACCGACCTCCCGTACGCCGAGCTGCTGCGCCCGCACACCGGGCCGCTGCGCAGCGACGAGCGGTACGACACCGCGCACTTCGACGGTGGCGAGCACACCGACGAGTCGGGCGCCGGGGCGGCCTTCCTGGAGTGCGCCTTCACCGGTGTCGCGCTCAGCGGGGTCAAGCTGCGCCAGGCCCGGTTCAACGAGGTCTGGGTGCAGGCCGGCCGCTGGGTGGCCTGCGACCTCAGCGACACCGAGTGGCAGGACAGCGCCTTCGTCGGCGGGGTGCTGGCCGGGGTCGCCGGGTACGGTTCGGCGCTGCGCCGGGTGGTGTTCCGCGGCTGCAAGCTGGAGGCGGTCAACCTGCGCTCCGCCGTCCTGCGGGACGTGGTCTTCGAGGACTGCCTGCTGCGCGACGTGGACTTCGGCGAGGCGAAGCTGACCGGGGTGTCCTTCCCCGGCTCGACGCTGGAGGAGGTCCGGCTGCGCGGTGCGACGCTGAGCGGGACCGATCTGCGCGGCGCCGTCCGGCTCGGGCTGGCCGACGGCCACCAGGGGCTGCGTGGCGCGGTCATCAGCTCCACCCAACTGCTGGAGCTGGCACCGCAGTTCGCCCAGGCACTGGGCATCGACGTGCAGGACCGCTGACCGCCCCTGCCCGCCGCCCCAGTCCGCCGGCCCTCCCCGGCGATTCCGTCGTGCGTTCAGCCCCGCGTCGCTCGGTGACCCCCGGACGAACAGTCCGCCAAACCTGCCGCACGCCTCTGGTGGTCCGCTCCGCCGGAGGGGGAGACTGCTCCGCGATCGAGTGAGCCGAGTTGTGTGAACAACATCGCCAGCGAAGGGACGGGCCGGGCTGATGGCCGAGCTGAGTCGTAGGAAGTTCGTCACGCTGTCCGGTGCCGCCGCGGCCGGTCTCGCGGTGGCCGGCACCGGTGCGGCGGGGGCCGCCCCCGGCGCCGCGGGCACCGCGCCCGCCGTCGGCACCGCGCTCGCCACCACCGGCACCATCGCCGACGCCAAGCACGTGGTGATCCTGATGCAGGAGAACCGCAGCTTCGACCACTACTTCGGCACGCTGCGCGGGGTACGCGGCTTCGCCGACCGCAGCGCGATCCAGATCTCCGGCGGCTACAGCGTCTTCAACCAGCCCAACGGCCTGCTCTCCCGCCAGTACCCGTGGCAGTTCAGCCAGACCAAGCCGGCCGGCGGCGCCGACCCCGAGCGCCTCGCCCAGTGCAACGGTGACCTCAGCCACGGCTGGAGCGACCAGCACAAGGCGTGGAACGGCGGCAAGATGGACTCCTGGGTCGCCGCCAAGGGCAATGTGCGCACGCTCGGCTTCCTCACCCGCCAGGACATCCCGTTCCACTACGCGCTGGCCGAGAACTGGACCGTCTGCGACGCCTACCACTGCTCGGTGCTGAGCGCGACCGGTCCCAACCGCACCTACCACTGGTCCGGCCAGATCGACCCGGCCGGCACCGCCGGCGGCCCGGCCTACGACGGCGGCGACGAGAAGGGCCTGCGCTGGCAGACCTACGCCGAGGCCCTGGAGGCCGCCGGCGTCAGCTGGAAGGTCTACCAGAACGCCGCCGACAACTACGGCGACAACGCCCTCGCCTACTTCAGCCAGTTCTCGGGCGCCCCGGCCGGCAGCCCGCTGGCCGTCAAGGGCATGGGCTCGGTGCCCAAGGTCACCGGCCGGACCCCGGACGACATCGCCGCCGCGATCAAGGCCGACGTGCTGGCCGGCACCCTCCCGCAGGTCTCCTGGATCGTCCCGGACCAGGCCTCCTCCGAGCACCCGTACGCCACCCCGGCCGACGGCGCGCACTTCGTCCACATGGTGATCGACGCGCTCAACGCGGACCCGGCCGTCTTCGACTCCTCCGTGCTGTTCGTCAACTACGACGAGAACGACGGCTTCTTCGACCACGTCCCGCCGCCGGTCGCCCCGGCCGGCACCCCGGGCGAGTTCTACAGCGGCACCAACATCGGGCTCGGCTTCCGCGTCCCGATGCTCGCGATCTCGCCCTGGACCCGCGGCGGCTGGGTCAACTCCGAGACCTTCGACCACACCTCGGTGCTGCGCTTCCTGGAGGTCTGGACGGCCGCCCTCGGCACGCCGGCCACCAGCCCCAACATCAGCGACTGGCGCCGCCGGGTCTGCGGCGACCTCACCAGCGTGTTCGACTTCGCCAACCCGGTGTACGGCCTGCCCGCGCTGCCCGACACCTCGCAGACCATCGGCCTGTCCGCCTGCGGCCCGCTGCCCAACCCGGCGCCGGTGAACAACCAGCTCCCGGTGCAGGAGTCCGGCACCCGCCCGGCCCGCGCCCTGCCGTACCAGCCGAACGCCAACCTGGACCACCTGGAGTTCGGCTCCGGCGGGGTGATGAAGGTCTGGATCGCGATGGCCAACCAGGGCGCCGCGGCCGCCAAGTCCGCGCACTTCGCCGCCTACGCCAACGCCTACCGCAGCGGCGGCCCCTGGCAGTACACCGTCGACCCGGGCGGCAGCACCAGCGACTTCTTCAACTGTGGCACCGGCTTCGGCGGCGGCCCGTACGACCTCACGGTGGTCGGCCCCAACCGCTTCCTGCGCCGTTTCAAGGGCGACGCCACCAAGGCGGGCAAGAACGCGGCCGTCACCGCCTCGTACGCGGTCGAGCCGGGTACCGGCAAGCTCGCCGTCTACTTCAAGCTGGCCAACAACGGCGGCACGCCGATGACCTTCACCATCGCGTCGAACAACTACCGGACGGACGGCCCCTGGACGTACCAGGTGCCGGCCGGCGGCAGCGTCAGCGACTTCTTCAACGTGGTGGCCTACACCGACGGCTGGTACGACCTCACCGTGACGGTGGACGCGGACAGCAGCTGGTCGCAGCGGTTCACCGGCCACCTGGAGACCGGCACCCCCAGCGTCAGCGGCTGACGGCCGCCCGCACCGCGCGGAACGCGAGGCCCCACCACCCGGCAGGGCGGTTTCCAGGGGCCTCGCGTCACCTCCGCCGGGCCAGGTCGTCACCTCCGCCAGAACAGGTGGTGCGTGACGCCGCTCGGGCTGGGCACGACCTCCGAGTGGAAGCGGTCGAGGAGCTCGTCGGGGGACTCCCAGAGCCGCAGGCCGGACCCGAGCTCCACCGGCGAGACCGCCACGTGCAGGGTGTCGACGAGGTCGGCGTCGAGGAACCGCCGGATGGTGGTGACCCCGCCGCCGAGTCGCACGTCCTTGCCCCCGGCGGCTTCCCGCGCCCGGGCGAGGACGGTGGCCGGGTCGGCGTCGACGAAGTGGAACGTGGTGTCGGAGAGCGTGAACGACGGGCGCTCGTGGTGGGTCATGACGAACACCGGGGTGCGGAACGGGGGCTCGTCACCCCACCAGCCGCGCCACTCGTGGTCCTGCCACGGCCCGCGCTGCGGCCCGAACTTGTTGCGGCCCATGATCTCGGCACCGATGTTGCGGGCGAAGTCCCGGGTGAAGTAGTCGTCGAGACCACGGCTCCCCCCGGCATCCGTGCGCATGGGCCAGCTCGCCGTGGCTCCGGCCCAGCCGAACAGCCGCTCGGGGCGGTCCTGGCCGAACGGCCGCTCGAAGGTCTGGTGCTCACCGGCGCCGATGCCGTCCCTGGAGACGTTGAAGTTCATGACTCTGAGCAGTTGATCCATGGGTTCCCTCGTCCGGTCCGTCCGTGTCGTCGCGCGGCGGGGCGCCGCACGCCATGACGTCGGAGCGGACCCGGCCGGATTGACATCGGCCCCGGACCATTTTCCGACCGGGGGGCGGAGCCGGCGTCATCGCTCACAGGTACGGGCCCCGGGGGAACCACGGATCGTGGACCTCCCGGGGCCCGTACGGCGTCAGCAGGGTGAGGGCGGGCTGCCCGGCCGCGTACTCCGCCAGCTGCACCGAGCCGTGCCGGGTCTCCAGTTCGGCCTGCACCGGCAGCGGCAGCTTGCTCAGCGCCCGCCGCAGCTGCAGCGCGTCGCGCCGACTGACCGGCTGCGGGGCGCGCAGCACCAGCCGCAGCGGGCTGAGCGGTCCGGTGACCGGCACCCCGCTGCCCAGTTCGTAGCCGGCCGCGCCGATCGGGCCCCAGGGCAGCCGGTGGTCCGCCACCAGCCGGCCGACCTCCGGCAGCAGGGCCAGCGCCGGGATCGTGGTGAGCCGCTCGGGGGCCAGGCGGGCGCGCCGTTCGACCAGCTGCTCGGGGCGCAGCGTCCGGGCCACCGCCGCCCAGGGGGCCAGCGCGTCCAGCCGCTGTCCGGGGCGCGGGCCGCGCACGGTCACCGGGGACCAGAGCTCGGGCGCCGCCTCCGGGTCCCGGGCGCACTGCCGCGGGTGCGGCGGGTCCACCGGGTGGCCGACCACCGCGGGCGCCCGGCCGACCGTCACCCAGGGGTGTGCCCGCAGCACCGCGCGCGCCCAGTCCGGCAGCTCGCCGCCGGTGAGGGGCCGCAGCGAGCCGGGGCACTGCATCAGCAGCAGGTCGTGCGCGCCGGGCAGCCGGCCGTCCAGCGCGGCCAGCGGGCCGACCCGGCGGCGCGGTCCGTTGTGCAGTTCCTCGATCGGGTTCCTCACACCGCCACCCTCCGCCCGCTCCGCGCCCCCGACTACGGCCCTTCGACGCGTTCCACCGGGACCAAAGGCTCAACGTGCGTCCGTGAGCGCCCGGTGTGAGAGTGGGGGACAGCCCGGAGTTCCGACATTCCGTCCGTAGGAGGAGGAGTCATGGGCATCTTCGACAGGCTGTTCCACCGGCCGCCGCAGCACGAGGCCACCGGTGAGGACGCCATGCAGCGGGCGGCCCTCGCCCACGACGAGGCCGCCGACGCGTTCGGCGACGACGTCGAGCGCGCCCGCCAGAGCGAGGACCGGCTCTCCCGGGAGCGCCTCTCCCAGGAGGAGGCCGACCGGCGGGCCGCCGAGAACATGACCGCCGAGGGCGATCCCTGGGACTGATGCCCTGGGACTGAGCCCCGGGGTTGAGCCGGGCCGGGCGCCGCAGGAGCGGACCCGGCCCGGCTGGTCACCGCGCCCGCGGCGGCAGCGGCGGGCGCCGCAGGTCCGGCCGGGGCGTGGACTCCGGCGGGGGCTCCGCGGCCGGCGCGTCCTCCAGTAGTTCCAGGGCGAGCTGGACGGCGGTGACCAGCTCGGGGTGGCGCCCGCGGGCCCAGTCCCGCGGGGTGCGCAGCACGTGCACGTCCGGTTCGACGCCGCGGTTCTCCACCGACCAGCCGAGCCCGCCGCTGAACCAGGAGGCGTTCTTCGGCACCGAGATCTGGGTGCCGTCGCCGAGGGTGTGCCGTCCGGACATCCCGACCACCCCGCCCCAGGTGCGGTTGCCGATCACCGGTCCGAGCCCGAGCAGCTTGATGGCCGCGATGATCACGTCCCCGTCCGAGCTGGTGGCCTCGTCCGCGAGGGCCACCAGCGGGCCGCGCAGCGCGTGCCGGGGCCAGCGGACGGGCTGGCGGTCCCGGGTGAAGTCCCAGGCCAGGACGTGCCGGGTGAGTTTCTCCAGGACCAGCTCGGAGACGTTGCCGCCGGCGTTGCCGCGGACGTCCAGGACCAGTGCGGGCTTGTCCAGCTCGCGCCGCAGGTCCCGGTTGAACTGCGCCCAGCCGGAGCCACCGAGGTCCGGGATGTGCAGGTAGCCGCACCGCCCGTCGCTGAACTCCCGTACCAGGGCGCGGCGTTTGGTCACCCAGTCCTGGTAGCGGATGGGCCGTTCATCGGTCAGCGGGGTGACCGCGATCCGCCGCACCGGGCCGTCCGGTCCGGTGCGCAGGGCCAGTTCGACGGTGGTGCCGCCGGTGCCGGCCAGCAGGGGCAGCGGTCCGCGCACCGGGTCCACCGGGCGGCCGCCGACCGCGAGCAGCTCGTCGCCGTCCCGGACGCCCTGGGCGGCGAGCGGGGCGCGGGCGCGCGGGTCGGAGGACTCCCCGGGCAGCACCCGCTCGACCAGCCAGCGCCCGTCGGGGGAGCGGCGGGCGTTGGCGCCGAGCAGGCCGAGTGGCTGCTGGGCGAGCGACGGGCCCTCGGCGCGCCGGGAGGTGGTGACGTAGGCGTGCGAGGTGCCCAGCTCGCCGAGGAGTTCGCGCAGCAGGTCGGCGAAGTCGTCGGGTGAGCAGACGCGTTCCAGCAACGGTTCGTACTGGGCGACCAGGGCGGGCCAGTCCAGGCCGGACATCCGCGCGTCCCAGAACTGGTCCCGGACGATCCGGGCCGCCTCGTGGTAGGCCTGGCGCCATTCGGCGGCCGGGTGCACGGTGTGGGTGATCCGGCGCAGGTCGACGCCGGTGCCGGCGGAGGGCGCGGAGACCGGGACCACCCGGAGCGTCCCGGCCGAGTAGACGGCGACCGAGCCGCCGTCCCCGGAGACCGCGTAGCCGTCCAGCTTGTCCACCAGCGTGCTGCGGGTGCCCCGGGCCAGGTCGAAGTACTCCAGCGAGGGGCGGCCCGAGGTGTCCTCGGGGCTGGCGAAGGTCTGCCCGAGGGTGCCGGAGATCGGCCAGCGCAGCCAGACCAGGCCGCCGCGCACCGCGTCGGTGGCCGAGTACTTGGAGGCGATCACCGGGAACTGCAGCAGCCGCTCGCCGATGCCCTCCGGCTCGACCAGGACGGTGCCGTCGCCGCCGCCGTCCCCGCGCGGGGCGGGCTCCTCGGCGGGCGCGGAGAACGGCGAGGGCGTGTCGGCGGTGAGCGGGACGAGGTACGGGCGGCAGCCGAGCGGGAAGGAGAGGTCGCCGGTGTGCACGTCGTGGACCGGGTCGAAGCCGCGCCAGGACAGGAAGGCCAGGTAGCGGCCGTCCCGGGTGAACACCGGCTGCTCGTCCTCGAACCGGCCGTCGGTGACCTCGGTGATCGGCGCGGGCGCCCCGGTGCGGGTGAGCCGGATCCGGCGCAGCGAGCGTCCGGCGACCGGCTGGGACCAGGCGATCCAGTGCGAGTCGGGGGAGAACCGGGCGCTGGAGACCGGGCCGTACGCGGAGGAGGCCAGCTCGCGGACCTCGCCGTCGGCGGCGGAGACCAGCAGCAGCCGCCCGTCCGAGGCGCAGACGGCGAGGCGGCTGCCGTCGGGGGAGGCGGTGAGCTCCAGGACCCGGCCGAGCCGGCCGGCGGCGAGCACCCGGTGGCGGTGGCGGTCCCCGCCCGCGTGGGTGGCCGTGCCGGCGTGACCGTGTTCGTGTTCGTGCCCGTGCTCGGGGGCGGCCTCGTGGCCGGGCAGTGGCAGCACCTCGATCGCGTCGGCGCCCTCGGCGTCGGTGATCCAGGCCGCCTCGCCGGTGTGCCCGAGCATGACCGGCAGCCGGGTCCGCACCCCCGGGGTGTCGGCGAGCGCGCGGGCCGGGCCGTCCTTGTGGGTGAGCCAGTACTGGCTGCCGCGCACGGTGATCACCCCGGCCCGGCCGGTCCGGTCGCAGGCGAGGTCCTTGACCTGGGTCGCGGCGCCGACCTGGTACGGGCGGCGGCCGGCCCGGGCGCCGCCGAGCGGGACGTGCAGCCGGTGCGGGGCGGGGGCGTCCAGGCCGTCCAGCAGCCAGAGGTCGCCGGCGTGCTGGTAGACGATCCGGGTGCCGTCGGTGGCGGCCTCGCGGGCGTAGTAGGAGGCGTGGTCGGTGTGCCGGCGCAGGTCGGTGCCGTCCGGGCGGCAGGAGTAGAGGTTGCCGACGCCCTCGTGGTCGGAGAGGAAGGCGATCCGCCCGCCGACCGGCATCGGGGAGGCGAGGTGGCCGGTGTGGTCGGGCAGGATCCGCTCGCCGTCCGCCCAGAGCCGGCCGACGGCGCCGCCCCGGTAGCGCTTCCAGGCGGCCGGTTCGTGCGGGGCGGCGCCGGTGAGCAGGACGGTGCGCTCCCGGCTCATCTGGGCGTCGCCGACCGGCCCCCAGGGCATCCGGCGGCCGGGGGAGCCGTCCGGCGGCAGGGCGTGCGCCCAGGTGTAGTGGCCGAAGGGCTCGTGGAAGGAGGTGACGGCCAGCACCTCGCCGTCCGGCAGCCAGCCGCGCACCCGGGTGTCCTGGCTGCCCCAGAAGCTGAGCCGGTGCGCCTCGCCGCCGTCGACGGGTGCGGCCCAGACCTCGGGGGTGAGGCTCAGCCAGCCGGTCCAGGCGAGGGTGGTGCCGTCGGGGGAGAAGCGGGGGTGGCTGACCCGGGTGCGGTCGCAGGTGACCCGCCAGGCCCGTCCGGTGACGGTGCCCCCGGTGTCCAGCGGGGCGATCCAGACGTCGTCCTCGGCGGTGAAGGTGAGCAGGCCGCCGTGCAGGTGGGGGTGGCGGAGGTAGCCGGGCGGGGTCACCCCTCCATCCTTCGACGGGGTGTCACACCCGGCAACCGGAACGGCGGGCGAGGAGGCCCCGAACCGGTCTGGACCATTGACACCGTACAGCCGGATCCACTTCAGTGGTCTAGTCCAACTAGGGTGCCAGGCCGGGCCGTTCCCCCCACTGGCGCGTGCTCCGGCGTGCCCTCGGACGTCCCCCACGACCGCGCCATCGCAGGAGCACCCGCATGCGCAGACCCCGCTACTCGCCCGTTCGCCGGGCCCACCGCCGTGCCGCGCTCGCCGCCGGCACGGCCTCCGCCGTCGCCGCGGCCACCCTGGTCGGCGTCACCCTGGGCCTGGCCCCCGCCGCCTCGGCCGGCGAGTTCCTGGTCAACGGCGGCTTCGAATCCGGCTCGCTCGGCCCCTGGAGCTGCACCGGCGGCTCCGGCAGCGTCGTCACCAGCCCGGTGCACGGCGGCAGCCGGGCGCTCGCCGCCGCGGCCTCGTCGGGCGACACCGCCCAGTGCGGCCAGACCGTCACCGTCGCCCCCGGCACCACGTACACGCTCAGCGCGTACGTCAACGGCTCCTACGTCTACCTGGGCGTCGACGGCGGCCCCAGCACCTGGACGCCCGGCACCGGCGGCTCGTACCAGAAGCTCAGCGTCAGCTTCACCACCGGCGCCAACCAGACCAGCGCCACCGTCTACACCCACGGCTGGTACGGCCAGGGGACCTACTACGCGGACGACGTCTCGCTGGACGGCCCGGGCGCCCCCAGCCCGACGCCCACGCCCACGCCCACCGTGACCACCTCGCCGACCGCGACGCCCACGGGCACGCCCACCGGTACTCCGACGGGCACCCCCACGGGCACGCCCACCGGCACCCCGACCAGCCCGCCCGCCGGCAGTCACGCCCTGGTCGGCTACCTGCACGCGAGCTTCGCCAACGGCTCCGGCTACACCCGGATGGCCGACGTCCCGGACTCCTGGGACTTCATCGACCTGTCCTTCGGCGAACCCACCTCCGTCACCTCCGGCGACATCCGCTTCAACCGCTGTCCGGTCACCGAGTGCCCGACCGTCGAGTCGGACGCCGACTTCAAGGCCGCCATCGCGGCCAAGCGCGCCCGGGGCAAGAAGGTGCTGATCTCGATCGGCGGCCAGAACGGCCAGGTCCAGCTGACCAGCACCGCCGCCCGGGACGCCTTCGTCAGCTCGGTCTCGGCGATCATCGACAAGTGGGGTCTGGACGGCCTGGACATCGACTTCGAGGGCCACTCGCTCTCCCTCAACACGGGCGACACCGACTTCAAGAACCCGACCAGCCCGGTCGTGGTCAACCTGATCTCCGCGCTGAAGACCCTCAAGGCCAAGTACGGCGCGGGCTTCGTGCTGACCATGGCGCCGGAGACCTTCTTCGTCCAACTCGGCTACCAGTACTACGGATCCGGCCCCTGGGGCGGCCAGGACCCGCGGGCCGGGGCGTACCTGCCGGTCATCCACGCGCTGCGCGACGACCTCACCCTGCTGCACGTCCAGGACTACAACTCCGGCTCCGTCATGGGCCTGGACAACCAGTACCACTCGATGGGCGGCGCCGACTTCCACGTCGCGATGACCGACATGCTGCTCAAGGGCTTCCCGGTGGCGGGCAACGCGAACAACGTGTTCCCGGCGCTGCCCGCCGCCAAGGTCGCCATCGGCATGCCGGCCACCACCAACGCGGGCAACGGCTACATCGCCCCCGCCGAGGTGGACAAGGCGCTGGACTGCCTCACCAAGCTCACCAACTGCGGGACGTACGTGCCGCGTTCGGGCGCCCAGCCGAACCTGCGCGGGCTGATGACCTGGTCGATCAACTGGGACCGGTTCGGCGGCCAGGAGTTCTCCAGGAACTTCGACGGCTACTTCGGCCGCTGACCCGGCACCCGCCGGCCGGAACGTCCACGGGGCCGTGCTTGAACCTGACGCCGTGCTTGAACCTGACACCGGTGTGAGGTCCAAGCATGGTCCCCATGGCGACCACACAGCTCCCGACTCCGGTACCCCGCAAGCCCTTTCCGCTCCCCGCCCTGCTCGCCCTGGCCACCGCGGTCTTCGTCACCGCGCTCACCGAGACCCTGCCCGCCGGGGTGCTGCCCGGCATCGGCGAGTCCCTCGGCGTCAGCGAGTCGGCCGCCGGGCAGACCGTCACGGTCTACGCGATCGGGACCGCGGTCACCGCGATCCCGCTCACCGCGGCCACCGCCGGCTGGAACCGCAAGCGGCTGCTGCTCACCGCGATGGGCGGCTTCGCGGTGGCCAACACGGTGACCGCGGTCTCCGGCGACTACCCGCTCACGATGGCCGCCCGCTTCCTCGCGGGCGTGGCGGCCGGCCTCGCCTGGGCCCTGCTGGCCGGGTACGCCCGCCGGCTGGTGCCGGTCGAGCAGCAGGGCCGGGCGATGGCCGTGGCGATGGCGGGGGTGCCGGTGGCGCTGTCGCTGGGAGTGCCGGTCGGCACCTTCCTCGGCCGGATCCTCGCCTGGTGGGTGCCCTTCCTGGCCATGACGGCACTGGCGGTCGTCGTGATCGGCTGGATCGCGGCGATGCTGCCCGAGCAGCCCGGGCAGCCGGACGGCGAGCGGGCCCCGGTCCGGCGCGCGCTCACCGTGCCCGGCGTGCGGCCGGTGCTCACCGTGACCGTGCTCTTCGTGCTCGCGCACACCATCCTGTTCACCTACATCGCACCCCTGCTCGACCGGGCCGGCCTCGGCGGCGCCACCGGCACCGTGCTGCTGGTCTTCGGCCTGGCCTCGCTGGCGAGCATCTGGCTCACCGGCGCCCACATCCACCGCCGGCTGCGGCGGCTGACGATCGGCGGCGCGCTGCTGGTCGCGGTGGCGGCGGGCGTCCTCGCGGTGCGCTCCGGCGACGCGCCGCTGGTGTACCTGGCGGCGGCGTTCTGGGGCCTGGGCTGGGGCGGCGCCCCGACCCTGCTGCAGACCGCCCTCGGAGACGCGGGAGGCGAGCAGGCGGACGCCGCCCAGGCCGTGCTGGTGACCCTGTGGAACGCCGCGATGGCGGGCGGCGGGGTGGCCGGCGGCGTCGTCCTGAGCCGGCTCGGCGCCGGCGCCCTGCCCTGGACGGTCCTCGCGCTGATGCTGCCCGTCCTCGCGGTGGTCGCCGGCGCCCGCCGCCACGCCTTCCCCCCGGTCCGCGGCTAGCCGTGCGCCCGCCCGTTCGCCTCCGTCAGCCGGTCGTCAGCCGATCGTCAGCCGATCGCCAGCCCGTTCGCCCGCATCCGGGCGACCAGCTCGGCCGGGGCGCTCGCGGTGGAGCCCGCCGAGTACGGCGGCCGCGGGTCGTACTCGATGAGCAGCTGGATCGACTGCGCGACCGGGTCCCCGGCCAGCCGGCCGGTCAGCGACAGGGCCAGGTCGATCCCGGCCGAGACCCCGGCCGCGGTCGCGTACTTGCCGTCCACCACGACCCGCTCGGTGCCGGTGGGCTCGGCCCCGAGCTTGCCCAGCTCCTCCAGGCAGGCCCAGTGCGAGGTGGCCCGCCGGCCGGCCAGCAGCCCGGCGGCGGCCAGCACCAGCGAACCGGAGCAGACCGAGGTGGTCCAGGCGGTGGTCGCGTCCACGGCCCGCAGCCACTCCAGCACCGGCCCGTCCGAGAGCCGCGCCCGGGTGCCCGGCCCGCCGGGGACCAGCAGGGTGTCCACCGGCCCGACCGCGTCGAGGCCGGTGTCCGGCAGCAGCCGCAGCCCGCTGGTGCAGCGCACCGGGCGGCCGCCCGGCGAGGCGGTGACCACCCGGTACGCCCCCGGTCGCCCGGAGGCGTTGCCGGCGCCTGTGAACACCTCCACGGGGCCGGTCACGTCGAGGCTCTGCACGCCCTCGTAGAGGACGACCAGCACGGTGCGTGCTCCCATGCGGCCAGCCTGTCAGCGGGCCGGGGTGGCAGCAATGACCTGTGGCCCACCTTTCCTGCCACCGCTGGGGCGGTGCGCCGCGTGGACCGTACGCCAACCGCCGCGCGGGTACGCCGAAACGCCGGAAGGCCCCTCGCTTTCGCAAGGGGCCTTCCGGCTGTCTGTGCGCCGCCAGGGACTCGAACCCCGGACCCGCTGATTAAGAGTCAGCTGCTCTAACCAACTGAGCTAGCGGCGCCTGCTGACGTGGAGAACATTACCTGGTCAGCGGCCGAAACACACAATCGGCCCGGAGGTCCCCCGTTCCTCCGGGCCGATCGCGCGGTCCGGCCCCGGGGCTCACATGGTCAGCACCACCTTGCCCCGGACGTGCCCGGTGCCGACCAGCCGGTGGGCCTCGGCGGCCCGCTCCAGCGGGAGGGCCTCGGCGATCTCCAGCCGCAGCCCGCCCGCCTCCCACAGCCGGACCAGTTCGGTCAGCCGGGCGGCGGTGCGCAGGGTGCGGACGGCCCGTACGCCCAGTCGTGCGGCGCCCTCGAAGTCGACCACGGTGGCGATCCGCTCCCGGTCGGCGACCAGCTCGACGGAGGCCTCCAGCGCGCCCCGCCCGGCGGCGTCGAAGGCCGCGGTCACCCCCTGCGGCGCGGCCGCCCGGACCCGCTCGGCCAGCCCCTCCCCGTACGCGACCGGGACGGCGCCCAGCTCGCGCAGGTACGCGTGGTTGCGCTCGCTCGCGGTGCCGACCACGGTGGCGCCCAGGGCCCGGGCCAGCTGGACGGCGACCGTGCCGACCCCGCCCGAGGCGCCGTGCACCAGGACGGTGTCGCCGGGGCCGACCCCGAGCAGGTCGAGCGCGGTGTGCGCGGTCTGGCCGGAGGCGGAGAGCGAGCCGGCCTGCTCCCAGGGCATCCCGGCGGGCTTGGCCACCAGCTGGGCGGCGTCCGTCGTGACCAGCTCGGCGTGGCTGTCCAGCAGCCGGAAGCCGATCACCTCGTCGCCGACCTTCCAGTCCCCGCTGTCCGGTCCCAGCCGGTCCACCACCCCGGCGAACTCGTTGCCGAGGACGAAGGGCGGCTCGACGGTCAGCCCCGGCGGCCGGAACCCCTCCCGGATCGCGAGGTCCACCGGCTGCACCCCGGCCGCGTACACCCGCACCCGCACCTCGCCCGGGCCGGGCTCCGGATCGGGCACCTCGGTGACCCGCAGGACCTCCGGACCGCCGGACCCCGTCACCGTGACCGCCTTCATGTCTGCTCCCCGCCCTCTCGACCGTTGGACCGCTCGACTGCCCGACAGCTCCCGTCGACCGGCCCCATCCTCGGACGTGAAGTCCACTTGAGGTCAAGTCCTTGTTCGGCGCGTCTTCACCGATGGGCGCATTGTCAGATTTATCCTGGACGGCGCTCAGCCGTCCGTCGTCGAGAGGAACCTCCCCGTGGGCCAGCTGCCCCTGTTCTTCCTGGTGCTGCTCGCCTCCGTGGTCACCATGCCGCTCGGACGCAAGACGGGAGTGCCGCAGCCGGTCCTGATGACCCTGCTCGGCATCGTCATGGCGCTCGTCCCGCAGATCCCGGACGTCAGCATCGAACCCGAGCTGATCCTCCCGCTGGTCCTGCCGCCGCTGATCTTCGCGGTCGCCCGGCGCTCCTCGGTGCGCTACTTCAAGGCCAACGTCCGCTCGATCCTGCTGCTGGCCGTCGCCCTGGTGGTGGTCACCACCGTCGCGGTGGCCAGTACGGTGCACTGGCTGCTGCCCGCCCTGCCGCTCGCCGCGGCCATCGCGGTCGGCGCGCTGGTCTCCCCGCCCGACCCGGTCGCCGCCGTGGCGGTGGCCGGCAGTGTCGGCCTGCCCCGCCGCCTGGTGGCGATCCTGGAGAGCGAGGGCCTGTTCAACGACGTCACCGCGATCGTCATCTACTCGCTGGCGATCGAGGCCGTGGTCAGCGGCGACTTCTCGGTCGGCCACGCGGTGCTGCGCTTCGTCCTGTCGGCGGTGCTGGCCGTGGTCGTCGGGGTGGTGCTCGGCTGGGTCAACGCCAAGCTCGCCGAGCGGCTGGACGACCCGACCCAGCAGGTCGCGCTCAACCTGCTGGTGCCCTTCGCCGCCTACACCGTCGCCGAGGAGATCCACGGCTCGGGCGTGCTCGCCGTCGTGGTCTGCGCGCTCTACCTGGCCGAGCGGGCCACCGACGCCGACGCCGTCTCCTACCGGCTGGTCGGCAACGCCTTCTGGGAGGTGGTCGAGATCCTGATCACCGGCGTCGCCTTCGGCCTGATCGGCCTGGAGCTGGCCACCGTGCTCAAGGAGGCCGGCAGCGGCTGGACCGGGTTCATCGGCGACGCCGCCGTGGTGATCGTGGTGGTCGTGGGGGTCCGGCTGCTCTGGCTGCTGCCGGCCGGCTGGGTGTCGCGCAAGCTGCGCAGCGGCGACGACGAGGACACCCCGTTCAGCTGGAAGGAGAGCGTGGTCCTCTGGTGGTCCGGCATGCGCGGGGTGGCCACCGTCGCCCTGGCGCTCGCCATCCCGCTCACCCTGCACTCCGGCGAGGACTTCCCCGAGCGCGGCCGGCTGGTCTTCATCGCCTTCAGCGTGGTGCTCTTCACCCTGCTGGTCCAGGGCCTGACCCTGCCCTGGCTGGCCAAGCGGCTCCGGCTGGACATCGACCAGGACCGCCACGAGCAGGCCGTCCGCCAGCTCTGGTGGCGGGCCGCGAAGGCCGGGCTCAAGCGGCTCGGCGAGCTGGAGGAGCAGGACCGGCTGCCCGTCGAGGTCGCCGACCGGCTGCGGGACCGTCAGCACGACCGGCTGGCCCGGCTCTGCCCGGAGAACTACGCCGAGGAGGAGGCCGCCGAGGCCAAGCTGCGGCTGTCCCAGTGGCGGGCCGCCCGGGACGTCGAGCAGGAGATGATCGCCGCCTCCCGCCGCGAGATGCTCGCCGCCCGCAGCGAGCTCGGCGCCGACCCGGAACTGGTCGACCAGGTGCTGCGCGGCCTCGACCTGCGCTCGGAGCGGAAGTGACGAGTCGTCCGCCCGCGGGCGGAATGTGCGCGACCGCCCCCGGGGTTGCATAGGCTGAACCCGGGCAGGCCGTCAACGGAGTCGGCGCACCACCAGTACCCGCACGACCTCGCACAGAGACCCTCGCCTTTCCCAGGGCTCACGCCTGGCCCTGCCGGTTCCTGCACCCAGATGAATCGAGGACCCACCGATGTCGGAGACCCGCGCCGACGCCCGCACCCCGCTGGACCGCACCCCGCAGTGGGCCGCCCTGGCCAAGCACCGGGCCGAGCTGGGCGACACCCACCTGCGCGAGCTGTTCGCCGCCGACCCGGAGCGCGGCCGCCGCCTCACCCTGCGGGTCGGCGACCTGCACGTCGACTACGCCAAGCACCTGGTCACCGACGAGACGCTGGCGCTGCTGCGCGAACTCGCCGCCGCCACCGGCGTCGCCGAGCTGCGGGACGCGATGTTCCGCGGCGAGAAGATCAACAACACCGAGCACCGCGCCGTCCTGCACACCGCGCTGCGCGCCCCGCGCGACGCCGTGATCGAGGTCGACGGCGAGAACGTGGTGCCCGCCGTGCACGCCGTCCTCGACAAGATGGCGGCCTTCGCCGAGCGCGTCCGCGGTGGCGAGTGGACGGGCCACACCGGCAAGCGGATCCGCACCGTCGTCAACATCGGCATCGGCGGCTCCGACCTCGGCCCGGCGATGGCCTACGAGGTGCTGCGCTCGTTCACCCGGCGCGACCTGGAGGTCCGCTTCGTCTCCAACGTGGACGGCGCCGACCTGCACGAGGCCGTCCGCGACCTCGACCCGGCCGAGACGCTGTTCATCGTCGCCTCGAAGACCTTCACCACGATCGAGACCATCACCAACGCGGTCTCCGCCCGCGACTGGCTGCTCGACGGCCTGGGCGCCGGCACCGAGGCGGTGGCCAAGCACTTCGTCGCGCTGTCCACCAACGCCCGGGGCGTGCAGGACTTCGGCATCGACACCGCCAACATGTTCGAGTTCTGGGACTGGGTCGGCGGCCGCTACTCCTACGACTCGGCGATCGGCCTCTCGCTGATGATCGCCATCGGCCCGGACGCCTTCCGCGAGATGCTGGACGGCTTCCACCTGGTCGACGAGCACTTCCGCACCGCCCCGGCGGAGCAGAACGTCCCGCTGCTGCTCGGCCTGCTGGGCGTCTGGTACGGCGCGTTCTTCGACGCCCAGGCGCACGCGGTGCTGCCGTACTCGCACTACCTGTCCAAGTTCACCGCCTACCTGCAGCAGCTGGACATGGAGTCCAACGGCAAGTCGGTGACCCGCGACGGCACCCCGGTGGACTGGCAGACCGGCCCGGTGGTCTGGGGCACCCCCGGCACCAACGGCCAGCACGCCTACTACCAGCTGCTGCACCAGGGCACCAAGGTGATCCCGGCCGACTTCATCGGCTTCGCGCGGCCGGTCGCCGACCTGCTCCCGGGCCTGGTCGCCCAGCACGACCTGCTGCTGGCCAACTTCTTCGCGCAGACCCAGGCGCTGGCCTTCGGCAAGACCCCGGAGGAGGTCGCGGCCGAGGGCGTGCCCGCCGAGCTCGTCCCGCACAAGACCTTCAAGGGCAACCACCCGACCACCACGATCCTGGCCGGCGAGCTGACCCCGTCGGTGCTCGGCCAGCTGGTCGCGCTCTACGAGCACAAGGTGTTCGTCCAGGGCGCGATCTGGAACATCGACTCCTTCGACCAGTGGGGCGTCGAGCTGGGCAAGGTACTCGCCAAGCGGATCGAGCCGGTGCTGCTCACCGGCGAGGGCGCCGAGCAGCTGGACAGCTCCACCGCCGAGCTGGTCGCCCGCTACCGGGCGCTGCGCGGCCGCTGAGCCCCCGGCCGGGCCGTCCGCTCCGGCGGGCGGTCCGGTTGCGCGGCCGTCCCGTGCTCCGGCCGTCCCGTGTTCCGGGAACAGGAAGCCGAAAACGCCGGAAGGCCCCTGCTTTCGCAAGGGGCCTTCCGGCTGTCTGTGCGCCGCCAGGGACTCGAACCCCGGACCCGCTGATTAAGAGTCCGACGGAGGACGAGTCGGACGGTGACGAGTGATGTCGCCTCGAACCGTTTTCGCAGGTCAGCCGGTGTCAGACCGTACCGCGTGCTACCGGGCTGGAGTGGGGTGGTCCGGCGCGGCCGTTAGCCCCGCGCTAGCCCGGCTGCGCCCGTTGGTGCTGGCCCTCGCCGTGAGGCGGCGGCCATGAGGACGGCGGCCACCGACCACTACGCCGTGCTCGGCATCCGGCCCGACGCCGATCTGGCGACCATCCGCCGGGCGTACCGGGTCTGCGTCCGCCACGCTCACCCCGACCGGCGGCCCGCCGCCGAAGCAGCTCGGGCGCATGAGGACATGGCCCGAATCAACCTGGCGTTCGAGATCCTGAGTGATCCGGGCAAGCGGGCGACCTACGACGCCAGCCGCCGGTCGTCGGCCCGTGCACCACGTCAGGAGCCACCACCTCCGCCACCACGGTCCGTGATCTGGACACCCCCGGTCATCGACTTCGGCGAGGTTGCCGGGGGCCAGCGGTCGGCCGAGCGCGCCGTGACGATCCGGTTCGCGGACGGCGCCATGATCCGCCGAGCCATCGTGCTGGATGAGTCGGGGCTGTTCTGGTTCGTCGGGCCGGCTGAGTTCCGGGACATACCGGAGGTGACACTTCACCTCTACAGCCAGCGGATACCACCGGATGCGCCGGTGGGACCTGCCACTGACCAGCTGCGCGTCCAGCTGGATGAGGTCACGGCGACGCTGGATCTGACCGTCACGATTGTCGAGCCCGCACCCCAACCAACCCCGCCACCGCCAGCCCCGGCGACCGACCCGAAGGCGGGTGACTGGTACCGCCACCCGGTTCGGTGGCTGGTGGGCGTCCTGGTGATCCTGGCCGTGGTGGTGCTGGCCGTGGGCGGGACCAAGCTGCTTGGTCTGGCCTGGCCACACCATTCGGCTGCGCCCCGGCCCGCTGCGACAGGCAGCCAGGCTTCGGGTAGCCCAGCGGCTGCGCCGAATCCGGTGGTGTGGCAGGTCGGACCGTTGGTCGAGAACACCTCGCCCGTGCCCCCACCGCGGGTGACGGTCACGGGCCACCGGCTGTACGAGGCGGCCGGTTCTTCTGATGGGCGCACCGTCATCCGGGCTGTGGACCTGGAGAGTGGTCGGGCGCTGTGGCAGAGCGCTCACGCTGCTGGTCCGCCGCAGGCCAGCTGGGCGGCCGCACCGGACGTGACCGCTGGCGTCGTGGTCAGCGAGAGCAGTACCGGGTTCTTCGGTCTGGATGCTGAGAGCGGCCAGGTGAAGTGGGACCAGTCCTGGCCGGGCGGCCTGGCCAGCTCGGTCAAGCCTGTGGTGGCGAGCGGCCTGGTGGTCGTCGCTGACGGCCTCCATGGGCGGCTCCACGCCTTCCGCGCCGATACGGGTGCGTCGGTGTGGAGCACGGCTCTTGCCCGCTCCAGCCCGGTCCAGTCCCTTGCTGCCGATGGCCACGCGTTGGTGGCGATGGAAGACGGGGCCGCACAAGCGCTGGACCTGGCGACAGGGCGAATCCTGTGGATGCAGGACCTGGGGCAGCTGGGTGGCGAGGTGCAGCTGGCGGGCATAGCTGGGGGGCGGGCGCTCCTCGGCACGAGCGACGGCATTGAGGCGCGGTCGCTCGCGACGGGCCAGGTGGTGTGGCAGGTGCCGTTGGTCGGGCACCTCAACCTGTGGCCAATAGTCTCTGACCAGATCTTCCTCGCCCACGTTTGTCTGGGCGGTTGCACTGACGGCACCCCGCAGCAGGAGGTCGCCTACGACGCGGCCACGGGCCGGCAGCTGTGGACGTCCACCGCGGCCTGGTGGGAGATCGACCGGCCGCCGGCAGAGTCGCTGGTCGGCAGCACCTTGCTGCACTGGGCGGATGAGTCAGGCAACGCGGGGCTGTGGGCAGTCGACAGCCTCACGGGCCGAACGGTCTGGAGCGCCACACCAGCGCTGGAGCCGATCTTCGCGGCGGCCGATGAGCAGCGCGTCTTCGTCATTGGGGCGGACGGGAGTGTGGTGGCGCTGCGGCGGTGAGTAGGTGCCGGGCAGAGAAGACGGCAATGGGCCCGCTCCTTAGAGCAACGCGAGCCACACAGCAGCGAGAGCAATGATGGTGAACGCAATAGCAGCGGCCTTGAAGTCCCGCAAAATCAGCAGCGATGTAACGAAAAGAGCCGGCCCAATAATAATTGCGCTTGCAAGAATGGGCGAGGAGTCTTGGTAGGCGTGCGGATTGTCTGTAATTCGAATACTAATTCCATAGAGCAGCCCATACAGGAAAAGTGCTACGCCGAGACATGCCGTTGCTTTTGCAATTACTACCCTCATTAGTTTAAATTACCATTGAATGGCAATCAAGGGAACAGTGGTCGACTGGAATGGCGTCAATCCAAAGGGGCAGAGCCACGCCACTGCCCGATGATCCAGTCAGCCGCCCCATCCGTCCATCCTCGATCTGCGTACAAGAAATGCGGACAGGAGGGGCCGCAATGCAGTGCGTTATCGATGCTGAAATTGCATATCGGATCACCTTGCGAGCAGTAGTCGCGGACGCGACTGGTCATGTCGTCCGGCACTAGCTTTGGTGCCGCCAAGATTCCCGCAAATACTCCTTTCAGCGCAGGGTCGTAATCGCCGCGGTCGATTGGGCTTAGACTGGGGATGAATTTCGGATCTCCCAAAAGGACCATTGCGGCAATGTGGCTTCGGATTTTGATGCTCAGAACCGGGATCGTGTTGGTCGCCACATGGGCTCCCTGGCTCCAGGCGATTATCGCAATGTAGGTTGATGGGCACGCAGTGGTAAAATCATCCAAATATTTGGCAAGCTGACTCTGTCCGCCTTCAATGCTTGTGACGTATGCCGGACTATAAACGGGATTTAGGATCTCTAGTGGGATTGCTGCATAGTGGATCGGATAGGAGCGAAGCCCTGGAACTGCCTTTTCCAGTGACGCTTTCATGGGGCCGATGATTTGATCCCAGTCATTTGTGTCTTGGGCATTTGCGCGAGATCCACGTGCGCCTACCAGTTCTAGCGAGGGGCATCTAGTGAACGCGTCCGGCGCAAGGTTGGTGGTATGGCCGCCGCGGGCCGTACCAAATCCTTGGATATTATCGGCCGCGAGGATCGTCTCCACGTTAGAGTTCAGATTGAGAGCATGGAGGCCAAACTGTTTTTGGAGCTTAGAAGGGGCTGGCTCCTCACGCCCAGCGCCTACGCTGTAGTAGAGCGTCCAGTCAGTCCCGAGCGCGGCTCGGAGCACATCATATGTGGCGAGAGTGAGCTGGTTGAGCGCCCCCGTGGCGAGTGTCCTCGACCAGATCTGCCAACTGCCTCCGTGGTGGCGGCTAAAAATTAGGTACTGCCCATCGGGGCTATAGGATGGGCCAAACGCACCATCGATTCCTGCATCGAATAGCGTCGATTGGCTTCCCCCGGTTACAGAGACTGATTCGAGTCTTGCCGGCCCGTCTGGCTGTCCTACTGCATACGTGACGATATCGCCAGTGGGCGCCCAGGCTGGCTGGCGCACCGGCTTATCAGCGGTTCCATCTGATAGCGACGTGACAGGGCCTCCAGCAGGGCTGACAACTTTAATGCTGCTGGTTTTGCCTACGTAGTCGTTAGCCACAAAGGCAAGTTTAGAGCCGTCTGGCGACCAAGCTGGCTGGCGGGCGTCGTCTGGACCAGTGTCCAACCTGAGAGGCGTGCCGGATGCCAAGTCGATGACGGTAATCACGCGATTGGAATTTGGCCCGGTCTCGCTGACCGCTAGCTGTTGGCCATTGGGCGATATGGCAGGATCAATCGCCTGGTTGAGGGGGGACGTAATCGGCTTGACGGTCCTACCGCAGTCGGTGCGCGTGAACAGCTTGACTGGATCAGATTGATTTACCAGTACCGAGTAGGCCATGTCAGGAGGGCACATGGCGCTGGCAGAGCCAACACCGCTTGACGGATTCGATACCGGCGCTACGGATGAAGTTGGGCTGTGACTTTTGCTAGAGCTCGCTGTCGATCCAGAGTCCCCATCCGATTTACAGCTAGCAACTAGTAGCCCTGCGGCCACGATCGACAACGCAGCTCGCCAACGCTTATGGCACCAACTCACACGTTTCCTTCCAGTGGTTAAACTCCCGCATCGGTTGCTCGATTGCGCGACAGGTGTCGCCTGCAACGCGTAGCTCTAATGGCTCACGGATTCGCTGCTGAACAGCGATCGTTCCGCTGGCGGGGAGGGGCGTGCCAAAAAATCGCATACCCTGGGCTAGAACATAGGCTAAAGAAGTGGACGGCGCGCGGTGGATGGCTACTAAACGTAACTGCGGCCATCAGCTGGCGGGCGTCGAGGCTCGCAATGCCGCCGGCACCAGCTCCCGATGTAGCACGAGTGCTGGCCACACCACCGGTAGATGACCTGAGCGTTCAGCCGCAGGTCGGGGTCGTGCTCGCCGCGGGCTTGGATGAGCGGGCCGAGCACCTGCACGAGCTTGTTGACCGTGTTGAGAGGCAGGCCGGTGGCAGCGGCCAAGGACTCTGCGTCGGTGGCCTGGCCGGCGGCGATGGCCCCGGCGATGCGGGCCGCTGTTGCACCACTGCGAGGCCAGCTGAAGTAGGCATGGATGGAGTAGGGGTCGGGTTTGAACCGCTCCACGGCTGTGGCTGCTGGCGGCGGGTGCCGGTAGGCGACGGCCTGGACGGATCGGATGAGCGGCCCCGTGCCGTCGGCCTTCTGGACGATGCAGGCGACCTCGGGCTGGAGGATGGCCTCCTGGACGTGCTCGCGCTCGGCTCCGTGGCCCTGGGCAGCGAAGATGACGGGTGCGGTGCGGTCGGCAGTGCGGAGGAGGGCTAACACGTCCAGCCCGTCGAAGTCGTGCTCGATCCGGTAGTCGTTCCACGTCAGGTCAATCACCGCGGCGTCGAACCGGACTTGGTGGATCACGGCCCGGCGGATGTCGGCTTCCTGAGTGGCAGTCACCACTGAGGCCCCGGCGATCTCCTGCTCCAAGACGGGAGCGATGACCTGGCCGAGGGCTGAGGCGATCAGGATGCGCAGAGCCTCCATAGCAAGATCTTGCCGGTCCGGCATCCGCCCCGCATGTTCTTGCGGCCAGCCGGGCGAACTGGCAGATCTTGTCCTTGAACGCCCTGTGCCGCAGCGACAGGCTGGTGGCTACGAGCTTCAGGCCACGAAAGACGCCCAACCCGCGCTTCGACTGGCTCGGCCCGGCAGCGGCGCAAGCGACTGCATGCGCCATGACCCGACCCTGACGTGTGGTCCTCCACCCCGTGGAGTCGACCCGTCATGCCTCAAGGACGCTGAAACACCATGCAGGACCATCTTCATTCCGCCGCCGGCACTGATGTCGCCAGCCTCAAGGCGACCATCGCGGCGTACGACGCGCTGCGGGAGTCGGCCCACGCCGACACCTCCGCCATCATCACGGTCGGCTGCCGTCTGCGGGCCGTGATCGTGACCAAGCAGATGATCTCCCCCGAGGCCAGCGAGCTGCTGGAAGCGGCCTACGCCCAGATCAGCGAGATCCTGGCCGTCGCCTGTGCCCTGGCCGGCGAGCTGGCTGACTTCGGCACCACGGACCAGCCGTGACACCGCGCTACGGCTCGCTGTGGCGCGGCGTAGCGCTGGCGATCGCTGTCATCCTCGCCGGCCAGCTGCTCCAGCACGTCATCGGCTACCTCATCGCCGGACTGGTGGTCTGGGCCATCATCAGCCGGTTTGTCGGACGACGGTAAGCCTCCATCTGGGAAGCGGGGAAGTGTTCGGCTTTTCAGCCCGAACATAGCGTCGCCGCCTGCCTGGCTCATCAGCCAAGAAATGGCGGATGAGCCATCCAGAATTAGCGTCTCGACATTCTCTGCTAACAGATATAAAGGCTTCGCCAAGCCCTAAAAGTATTGACAATTGGGGCATTTCCATGCTAAGATATAGATGTAGGTTGAAGAAGCAACAATCAATCTACATAACCGCCACGATTTTCGCCTCGGCGGATTTTTGTGGCTTTGGGGGGTGTATGCCACGTGAGACGTTGCCGACTTGCAGCGTCTCGGGCTCAGGCGTTACTCATCCGCGGTCTCCCCGTCATGGAGGCCGTCCATGAGCGACACCACAACGCTCGTCGCCAGCGCCGCGCTCTTTAGCGCCACCATCGCACTTATTCTGATTCTGCGCCTGCGCGACCAACAAGCCCGAGACGCCCGCCGGTTGACCTACCGGCTCGACTTTCCGCGTGACCTCTCCCGTGAGCAGGTCACGGCCTTTCTGCACGCCCTCACGCGGCTGCGCCCCGAACGAGGCTGGCTGTTTGGCCGCGACAGTGCCGTGTTCGAGGTCGTGGGCCTGGCCGGCCGCATCGAGCACCGGCTGCGCTTGCCGGAGCACCAGGCCGACGTCCTGCTGCGCCAGCTGCGCGGCATCGTGCCGGGCCTGCGGTCCACGCAGCTCGACGCCCCGGCCTTGCCGGCGGCCCGTTGGCTGCGGCGCATTCACCTGACGACGACCGCCCGCCCACTGCGGACGGACGCGCCGGAGGTATTCGCCACCAGTCTGCTCAGCACCTTCCAACCCATCGGCCGGGACGAGACGCTGCTGTACCAGCTCGTCATGTATCCCGTGCGGACACCCACAGCTCCCTTGGCCCGCCACCGGGCGGAAGGACAGCTGCTGCCGCCCTGGCTGCAACACGCCGTCCGGCTGCTGACCGGGACACCGCCGGCCAAGCCCGACAAGCAGGCCCTGGCCGACTTTGCCGCCAAGACCGCCGAGCCCTGGTTCGCCGTCGTCGGCACCGTTGGGGCGGCAGCCGGAAACCAGGCCCGTGCTCACTTCCTGGTCGGCCGGCTCATGGCCACGCTGCACCAGCTCGACCAGAACGGTGCATCGCTTGTGCCGCGCTGGTTGCCGCGGCGAGCCGCTGCCTGGCTGGGTGGCGCCGCCACGGGGATATCTGCGGCCCCGGTCCACGTCAACGCCCGTGAAGCCGCCACCATGCTGGGCTGGCCCTTGAACGGGCCGACCATGCCCGGACTGAGCTTGAGCGGTGGCCGGGTGTTTCCGCCGGTTGCCGAGCTGGCCTCACAGGGCCGCGTCCTCGGGACGGCGACGTACGAGGGGATGCAGCGGCCCATCGCGGTCACCACCGTCGATGGCCTGATGCACCAGCTCGTCACCGGCCCGACCGGCTCGGGTAAGTCGACGCTGTTGCTCAACCAGCTGACCCAAGACGTTCAGGCCGGCCGCGGTGTCATCCTGCTCGACCCGGGCGGCGACCTGGCCCGGGATGTGGCCGACCGCATCCCCGAGCACCGGGTCCACGACCTGATCTACCTCGACGCGGCCGACGACCGGCCGGTGGGCGTCAACCCGTTGGCCTGCGCCAAGGACGACGCCGAGCTGGTGGCCGACCAGGTCATGGAGCTGATCCGGGCCAACGCCGACAGCTGGGGGCCGCGGCTGGAGGAGGTGCTCAAAGCGTCCTTGGTGCTGCTGGCCGCTACGCCCGGCATGACGCTGGTCGAGCTGCAACCCGTCCTGACCGACGACGCCTTCCGCGCCCGGCTCCTGGCCCGCCTCGATCCCGCCTTCGCCCCGACCGTGGGAGCGTTCTTCGCCCGCTTCAACGCCTGGAGCGAAGGCGAACGGGGCCAAGCGGTCAGCGCGGTCATCAACAAGGTGTCGCCCCTGACCGACCGCCGCCAGCTGCGGGCCATGCTCGGCCAAGCCAAACCGGCCTGGACCATGCAGCAGGTCATCGACCGCTGCAAGATCCTGCTCGTGGCCCTGCCGTCCGGCCTGGCTGGCTCCTACGCCGTGGACCTGCTCGGCGGCCTCCTGGTCGGCATGGTCTGGAACGCCGTCATGCGTCGGGCAGCCGTCACCCGTGACCAGCGCCGGCCGACGTTCCTGTACATCGACGAGGCCGCCCGCTTCTTGCGCAGCGGCGCTGACCTGACCGACATGCTGGCCCGTGCTCGGGGCCACGTCCTCGGCATCATCGCCGCTCTCCAGCACATCACCCAGGTGCCACCGCAGCTGCGGGCTGCGCTACTGAGCGAGGCCCGTACCAAGGTCGTGCTCCAGCCCGGTGCGGATGACGCCACCACCCTGGCCCGGTCGCTCGGCCCCCTGGTCAAGCCCGATGACCTGTTGACCCTGGAGCCGCGGACCGCCGTGGCCGCCGTTGTCACCAACGGTCGGGTCAGCCCACCCGTCACCATCGCCACCAACCCACCGCCACCCACGACCGGCTTCGGTGCCGAAGCCCGCGCCTTCTCGCGGCAGGTGTTCGGCCGCGACCGTGACCAGGTCGAGCAGGAGATCGCCGAGCGGCGGCAATCACGTCCAGCCGGCGCGGCAGGCGGCCAACGTGGCAGCGGCTAGCGGGCCAACGATGCCTGTTCAAAACCCTGTCAAAAGGTCGTGCCGCTTCCGCTTGCTGTCCTTCCTGGTCAAGCCCGTGATTCGGCGGTGTAAGCCGTCCGACTCTCTCCCCCTCGCTTCATCATCTTTAGCTCACTGGAGAACTCCTTATGCCTCACGTTCCCAAGCCGCCTCGGCGGCGCGTCACTTCATCCCGTCTGGCCCTCCTGGCCGACACCCTGACCCCCAGGGAGCGGGCCGTTCTGCGGACGCTGGCGACGGTGCATCTGGCCACCGCGCTGCAAGTGGCCCGGGCCGACTTCGGCGACTACCAGCAGACCAGCGCCCACTCGCTGGCCCACCGGAACCTCCGCCGGCTGATCGACTGCGGCCTGGTGCGGCGATACCGGGACCTGTCACGCCAGCGTTGGCCGGGCAAACCGGGCTACGTGCACATGCTGACGACCGCGGGGGCGAAGCTCGTCGGCCCGGCCGCGTCGGGCTCTAACCGAGCACAGGGCTGGCAGCCGGCCGATGCCTTCTTGACCCACCGGCTGGCGATCACCGAGCTGTACGTGCGGCTAGTCGAGCGGGCACGAGATGGCACCTCCGAACTGCTTGAGTTCAAGGCCGAGACTGACGCCTGGCGGACCTACCGCGACCCGATGACCTACCGGCAGGAGTACTGCCGACCGGATGCCCTGGTGCGGCTGCGCGTCGGCCAGCAGCCCCGTCTCAACTGGTTCATCGAGATCGACCGCGGCACCGAGTCGCCGAAGCGGCTTGCCGAGAAGTGCCGGGTGTACCGCGCCTACGAGCTGACGGACCTGGAACAGCAGAAGCACCACGTGTTCCCCGGCGTCATGTTCGTCGTCCCCGATGAGGCCCGCGCCGTCGTCATCCGGCGGGTGATCGCAGGGCAGTCAGCTGATGCCCGAGGACTGTTCGTGGTGGCGATCGAGTCAGAGGCTGTCGAGGCCCTCCACCGTCGCCTCGAAGCAGCCGCTCCCGAATCGTCTTGATCCAACACGTAAGAAAGGAACTTATCCCATGCTCAAATTCATCACCAGAAACTACGACATAGCCAAGCAGGCTGCCGAACTCCGCAAGCGGGGTGAGGCCGTCAACCCGATAGAGGCCACCAAGCGGTTGCTGGTGCCCTTCAGGGGTGGCCGCGCCGTCGGGTTGTCAGCCGCGGAGCACGATGCCCTCCGGCTGCTCGCCAGGGTCTATGTCGCGACCACTACTCAATTGGGTCGGTACCTCTTCCCTGATAGCTCTCCAGCCACCAGGGAGCGCAAGGCGCGGCTCTACGCCGAGCGGCTGGCACGGTATCGCTTAATCGCCCGACACAACCGGCCTGGCGTTCAGGGCCAAGCCCTCATGCTCACCGAGAACCTTAGTTGGCTGAGCGGGGTCGAGAAAGACCAGCCGGTCGCCTTGCCGCCCATTGGCATCCCGTACGGCGTCGCCTTACAGCACCGCCTGAAAGTCACTGAGCTCTACGTCCGCCTGGTTGAACACTACCGGGATGGCGGGTCACGGCCGCACCGGTTTCGGGCCTTTCCCGACGGCTGGCGCAGTTTCATCGGCCTGATCGATAAAGACGACGAGCGGGATGACAAGTACGTCATCCGGCCTGACGCAGCCTTCCGCCTGCTTACTCCCGACTCCGTCGAGTCCTGGCTCGTGACCTTCTACGACGGCTCTGAGACGGATGCCCGAATCACGACCGCCTGCAATGAGTACTTCAACTTTGCTCGCTTTCAGGTGGAGCGCGAGGAGACGATCCCGTCCCGGGTGCTCCTGGTGGCTGAGACCTACGACCACGCCGACCACATCCAGCGAGTCGTTGATCGACAGCCGGAACGCGTAAGAAAATTGTTCACCGTCTGCACTATGGACGACGCTGTATCAGTGCTTGATTCGTCCGTCTAGCCCACATCTTCGATAACTCAACCAAACCCACCTTGCAACTTACGAGAAAGGAGGCTGTCTTGGCTTGTGCCAAAGCCCAGATCCATCAACGTAACGCCGCCCCCGGCAAGGAGGTCAGCCATGGCCCAAAACAACGACGTGTCCGCTTACTACTACGGGGAGCAAGTCTATTGCCCCGACTGCCTGAGAGAAGTATTTGTTCCCGAGAGCATTGACCTATTCGCGGATGAGTGGCCGTCCACCGAGCAGTCGCTCGACCTCACCGCGAAGCGCTGGGGCATTAACCGCTGGGACGAAAACAGCTACAGCACCTACCGCTTCCCCAAGGTGATGCCCGATTGGGAGCGGATAGACAACGAGCGCTGCTCCCGCTGCCACGAACGCCTGTGAGCAGAGATGAGGCCGCGCTCCGTCCCGACCAGCCTGCCCCTCCTCCTTCGCCAACGGGAGGGCAGGCGTCCCCCCGACCGGCCGTTGTGGGTTCGGCCGGTCGGGCGGGCGTCTGCCCGGGGCTACTGAGTGCTGAGCCTCAATCCGGAATCAGCGCTTGCACCTTCATGAGAAGGAGGGTCAGTCATGACTGACCTGACAGTTCAGATCCTGTGCGAGCTTGCCCCGCAGGACCTGGCAGCGATGCTGCCGACCGCCGTCCAGCTGGGCGACCGCACTGGTGTCATCCTGCGCCAGGTCGACGCTGCCCACGTCGAGCTGTACCACGCCGCCCAGATCACCCACGTGGCTGTGGCGGCCCTGGAGTTCGAACCCGTCGCCGACCCGGCCGCTCAGGCCGCGGCCATGACGGAAGCCGTCGAGGCCCTGACCATCTGCCGGCGGGTCGCCTTCGAAGCCCACGCCGAGCAGCGCGAGGGCCACGCCCAGACGCTGGCCGACATCCGCCAGTACGCCATTGCCCGGCACGAGGACGGCAGCATCTGCCGCGAAGGGCTGGACCGCTTCCTGGAGGAGTTCGAGTTCGAGCCGTACGTCACCCGGGTGCGGGTCGACTACACGATCTCGGGTTCCTACGAGGTGGAAGGCCACGACGCCACCTTCGCCGAGGAAGACGCCCAGGGCTACCTCCAGCCCGAGCTGTCGAGCCTGGACGACGTGGTCGACGAATCGTCGACCTACGACGTCACCATCGTCGACGTCACCGCGATCTGACGGCCGTCTGCGGCCCCACGCCAGGCAGCAGCCCGTCTGCTGTCTGGCAACCCCTCTCCCACGTCCCCCCGGAGGACCGTCATGGACCTCATCCTGCGCATCACGTTCGCCTCTGGCTGCCCGGAGCTGGACATCGAGCTGGCCCGCCAATGGCTGGCTGAGCAAATCCAGTTCTTCACCGGCCTGAAGATCGCCGGCTACGCCGACGTCATCCACCCGGCCAGCACGTTCCAGATCACGGCGCTGGAGTACGTCGACGCCGAGTAGATCGCACCTTCTCAAGCCGCAGTTCTGGGAGTCCACCACCAGGTGGGCTCCCTTTCTCATGCCGTTTAGGCAGAGAGGACGGCAGCCATGTCTGCCAACGTCGAATCGATGTTCTCGGTCCGCCAGATGCCCTGGCACCGCGAGGGGCTGGTGCTGGACCAGCACCCGACGACCTGGGACGAGGCCCGCAAGTTGGCCGGCCTCACTTGGAATCCGGTCACCGAACCGGTCTACGAGCTGGTTGGGGTGGATGAGCAGGGCCAGCCGGTGTACCAGCCCGTGGCAGGCTGGCAGCGCATCGCCCGGTCCGACACGAACGCCACGCTGTGGATCAACCGGGAGTCCTACACGGTCATCGACCACGGCGAGATGGGCGAGATCGTCGAGGCGGTCCTGGCCCAGCCGGGCGTCTCGTGGGAAACGGCTGGCTCGCTGGACGAAGGCCGGTCGGTCTGGTGCCTGGCCCTGCTGGACGAGCCCATCGTGCTGCCGGGCGACACGTCCCTGACGCTGCCGTACCTGGCCATCACGAACCGGCACGGCCAACCGGGCGGCTGCACGCTGCGGGCCACCGCGGTGCGCATCGTCTGCGCCAACACCTTCCGAGCCGCCGAACTGGAAGGCGACTGGACGGGCACCACGTTCTCCTTCATCCACAAGCCGGGCTGGCGCAACCGCGTCGCCCAGGCCCGGGAGGCGGTGACTGGGGCTCGCCAGGAGATGCGAGCCTACGAAGAGCTGGCCACGGAGTTGCTGGGCATCTCGGTCACCTCGCATCAGCGCGAGCTGTTCGTCCGGGAGTTCATCCCGATGCCGCCGGACGGGCTGGTGACGGACCGGGTCGCCCGGAACGTCGAGGAGGCCCGTGAGGCCATCCGAGCCGTTCTGGCGTCGCCGACCACGGCGCCGGTGGCGCACACGGCCTACGGCCTCGTACAGGCCGCTGGCGAGTACCTGGACCACGTCCGCCGGACCAAGAGCTGGGAGACCAAGCTCAACCGGACGCTCATCAAGCCGGAGCCGCTGAAGGCCCGGGCGCTGGGGCTGGTGCGGGAGGTGGTGCTCCTCTGATCGTCTTTTGACGCTCAAATCTGGCCCGGGTCGGCTTCTGCCGGTCCGGGTCTTCTCATCTAATAATCGAGGGTTTTTGTCATGACCACCAATGTACGGACTCAGGCTCAGCGACTGGACGAACTCCGGTCGATCCTGCGTGAAGACTACGGCCAAGATTTTGAGTTGGCCGAGGTTGCGGAAATCGCCGACTGGCTAAAGAGGTTCTACACCGCCTTAATCAAGCTTGGTGTGCAACGTCGAGTAGCTGAGCATGAGGCCGCTAAGGCTGATAACTCTTGACTAACCCCAGGAAGATCGCATAATAGCGGGGCGGGGAACCCATTAACTATCCGGCAATGCCGGAGAAGGAGGTTCTACGAGTAAGAATTTAAAACGAGCCGTCATCTTGGTCAGAGTGTCGAGCAAAGAGCAAGAACAAGAGGGCTACTCGCTGCAAGCTCAGGAGCGCTTCCTGCGTGACTACTGCGAGCGATCTGGCCTGAAAGCTGTTAAGCCGTTCCATATTTCCGAGACGGCATCGAAGGTCGATCAGCGTAAGACCTTCAACGAGACCATGGTTTACCTAAAGAAGCACCAGATCTTGCACTTCGTCTGCGAGAAGGTCGACCGCCTGCTGCGGAACTTCAAGGACACGGTCATGGTGGAGGAGTGGCTGGAGGGCGACGACACCCGCCGGCTGCACTGCCCCAAGAACTCGCTCGTGCTGCACAAGAACTCGTCTTCCCAGGACAAGTTCGTCTGGGGCATGCACGTGGTGGTGGCCAAAAACTACACCGACAACCTGAGTGAGGAAGTGCGCAAAGGGCAGTTGGAGAAGCTGCGCCAGGGCTGGTTTCCGGCGGCCCCGCCACCCGGCTACGAGAACGTGCTGGATGGCGGCAAGCGAGTACAGCGGGTCGTGCCCGGTGTTGCGCCACTCGTGGTTGAAATGTTCAAGCTCGCCAAGACGAAGCGCTTCACGGTGAAGTCCTTAGCGCGGGAGATGACCAAACGCGGGCTGCTGATCGACGGCAAGCCGATCAAGGGTGACCGGGTCTTCCGGATGCTGCACAACCCGTACTACGTCGGCGTCATCCGCTGGAACGGCAAGCAGTACCCCGGCAGCCATGAGCCGATCGTCTCGGTGGAGCTGTTCGAGCAGGTGCAGCGGGTGCTGTCCCGCAGTACCCATGAGATCCAGCGCTACCGGATGCACCACCCACTGTTCCAGGGCCTCGTGACCTGCTCGGCCTGCCAGGGGTTGCTGGTCTGGGAGAGCCAGAAGGGCTACTGGTACGGCAAGTGCCCGAAGCCGCGGGCATGCAGCCGGCGGCGCTTCGTCCGGCAGGAAGTGGTCGAGCAGCAGGTGGCTTGTGCCCTGGGACGTCTCCAGGCACCGCGGCCTCGCCTGACGGCCTGGCTCAAGAACGAGCTTGAGGCCGGCCTACGGTCCCAGCTCTCACTGCAAGAGGCTGCCGCCGAAGGTCTCAAGCAGGAAGAAGACCGCATCAGGAGCAAGCTGACCGTCCTGTACGACGACCGCCTTGAAGGCCGCATCAACGCTGGTGAGTACGACCTGAAAGCGGTGTCGCTGCACGCCCAGCAGGCTGACCTCGCCCGACAGCTCAAGTCGCTTGAAGCCGAGGACACGTCATACCTCGACACCGCCTTCAGCTTCGTGGAGATGACCCAGCGGGCAGCCGATGAGTTCACGCACTCCACGGACGGCGAGCGGAAGCGAGAGTTGATGACTGAGTTGTTCGACAAGCTCTCGCTGGACGGAGAGCTGCTTCAGCCGCAGTACAACCCTCGTGCCACCTGGATTCTGACCGAAATCTTGCCGAAAGTGGGGTCCGGAAACGATACATTCGAACGAGGCGATTTCTGCTCTGTGAAGACGAAAAAAGCCCCTCGCAGGGCTTCTCATTCGTCTTGGCGGGAGATCGCTAACAGTATTCGTACTCTGTTCGACCAGTAATGTCAATGGCTAATTAGCCCTTCGGGCTGCACCTCTCCAGTTTCCCCGCCTGGAGATGGTGTAGCCCGAGTGCTCGAACAATAGGATCAGCACGCCGAAGGAAGTGCTTCGAACTAGTCCTCATCCACAATGAAGGTAATCAGCGGCCCCTCTACACCCCAGTACACAATCGAATGCGAGGTGATACGCCCCTGCCCGAGAGCCCTTGCCAACTCGGGATACCTTGTTACGAGCGAGCTGTACTCCAAATCTACGACGAACGGCTGGGTCGTCTTTGTTCCCCCGAAGTCCCGAAGGCTCCACACGACGAGGCGCTGGGTAGCCATGCTATGCCTTTCTTGGCTGGACTGCGATTGTCTATGACGGTCGAAGAGCCCCGAGCGCGTCATAAAACTGGTGAGCCACGTAGAAGTGTCCGTACGTGAGGACAGTAACCAGGGCTGCGGAAAAGAAGGGAGCTATACCGCCAGCCGGCAGCTGGGATCGGCTGTCCTGCCGAGATGCCGAATCTATGTAAGTAAACACGCCGAGGACTACCGGCCCAATAAGGGCAGTCGCCAGACACAGCAGCGACGTTATGCCCTTTAGCAAGGTCAGAAATCCGTTCCCGTGAGACGGGTTCGAAGCCTCGGGCAGGTCGAGCCAATTCGTCATGAAGAACGAGTCAGCCATTACCATCATGGTAAATACCGCAATGAACAGAGTTGCGAAGTTGCTTGCGGGGAGCTGCTCTGGTGTGCGTGGAGATGGTTCCCAATAGCCGTCAATGTCAGAAATAGCCGTCCGCCTGCTCGGAGCTCGTTGATGGAGCCTGAACTGAGCGACGGCTCGTTCCTCGATAAGCAGCGCAATCACGTAAGCCGGGAAGCTCCCCAGGCCTATCGGCGTATGCTGAAACTTCCAGAGCACGAATAGGGCAATTCCGGCGAGGAGGATTCGTGGCATGTTACCTATTCTGAAACGTCCGGAAGGCTCGAAGTCACGCGAGTTTGTGCTCGCTGGCCCATGTACTTCCCCCGGCAGGTTGCCGAGCAGGCTACTGATAGGCAGTCAGGGTGTCAATCAGGCTTAACCTGCAGCCCCTGACCAGGCTTGATCCATTAAGGATCAAGCTCGACTCCTTGTTACTCGCCAGTTGCTCTCATGGGCCTGAGGGAACGGTGATTCTGGCAGACCTTGGCATGTCTAGGATGGCCCCCTGGCGCGAGCTGGGGCACAAGTTTCTAACTGAGTGTCGGGACGAGCTTAGGGAGCTCGAAGCTGAGTTCAGATCCTTGGAAGAGGAGGACGATTTCTAGTCGCCAAGTCATTCAGCTCATGATTGACCATCGTGGTCAGGTGATTCATAATCATGGCTACATATGAGTGATTTACCACATCCGGGCAAGCTGCTCGACGACTTGCATTTGCTGCCGCCGCGAAGCATCGCCGCGCTCTACTTGGGCACGCGAAGGATGCTTACCGATGCCCAGGAGCGGCAGGGCCTACCTCGTTCGAAGCAGCTAGACAGTCCCGCCGGGAGAATCCAAATAGCCAGTCTTCATCTGACGCTTCTCGTCGAGGCGCTCCACTATTTGGCCCGTGAAGATAAGCGCAAGGTGGAGGTCGTTGTTGAGTACCTTGACGAGTCGCTCGATCAGGGGGCACATCAGTTCGCCAGGGAGCTAAAGGAGAAGTACGAGCTCGACGCGGCGGGATAGGCTAGTGCTGAGCTGGCTCCACCGGAGTGAGTCGGCTACGTCGGGTGCGTGTCTCCATGTGGACGACCTTTTGCCTTCGTGCCCGCAACCACAAGCCCTCGGCAGGTTCTCCCGCCGAGGGCTTGGGTGTTTCGTGGGCTCAGGCCGCAGTCAGCCAGTGAGCACGGGGTTCGCGCTGGTGGGCGGCCGGACGCCGGTCAGCTCGGCTGCGCGGTCGGCCAGCAAAGGGGCCAGGTCGGGGTACCAACCGCGGGCAACGGCTTGCAGCATCTCGGCCAGGGCGACCAGCTCCCCGATCCGGCCGGCAGGAGTGTCCAGAACCGACGCGAACTCCAACCGGAGACGGGTAGCCACCGCCGGGACGAGCAGGCTGTTGGCGTGGAGCAGGCCTGGGTCGTAGCCGACCGGCACCAGCCCCCAACGCTCCCAATCGAGCAGGGTGAGCGGGGCCGTCAGGTTGCCCCAATGCAGATCAGCATGGCCGGTGACTCGCTCGACCTTCTCCGGTGCGGGGATGCCGAGGAACTGCGGGAAGGCCCGCTCGATCCACTCCGGCCGGATGGTGGTGCGAACGCCCGCCGCCTGGCCGAGCCGGCCGAGGGCACGGTGCAGACTGCTCCACCACTCGTCCGGCAGGCTCGGGTCGTGGGCAAGGTCAGCTCGGTCCGGCGAGATGACCGGGTGGGTCACGTAGTCGGTGACCTCGGCCTGGTAGACGTACTCGTCCTCCGGCCAGTCGATCAGGTCGTGCAGCTGCGGCCGGGGGACATCATCCGGGATCAGGGTGGACGCGCCGACGATGCCTTCGCCCGGCCTGCGCTGCGCGTTGGCCTTGGTCGTGCAGTTGACCCGCAGCCACCGGTCTCCGGCTCGTCGACCCATGGTTCGGCCCTGGAAACCCCAGGCCGCGGGGCCGGTACAGATCAGGCCCAGCAGCAGGGCACCGGTGTGGTGGGCGGCCGCCATGCGGGTCTGGGTCGCCTCATCCGGCGGCAAGTTCATCAAGGATGCTCCTCAGACGTTCAGGTGTCAGGGGAACGGTCACGGCCTTCGCCGCATCGTTCCAGTGTTCCGGGGTGCTGGCTGACACGAGGACCACATCAAGGCCGGGGCAGGACGCAACCGCCAGGAGTGCAGCCGCGGCAGCCGACAGACCGGGCCGAATGAACTCCACCAGTTCGGGGGTCATCAGGCTGGGCAACTCGCCGCCGTGCAGCGGCGCAGAGGCGAAGGTGATGACGCCGGCCTCCTGCGCCTGGACGAGCGGCCCACCGCCACCGAGCGCCTGGTCGATGGGGTCGGCCATGACCAGGCTGACCGGCAGCTGGAGGCCCGTGAAGTGGTGCGAGGCCGAGCCGGCGGCCTCATGGGCCAGGCCGAGCAAGTCGGGCACCGTGAACGCACCCGCACTCAGGCCCGACCAGGTGGCGACGCCGTACCCGCCGATCTGGCCGTTGTGGGCGAACTCCTCCAGCACCGCGAAGGCTGCCCGGAGCTCGGCCTGCACCTGGGTACGATCGTGGCCGACCCGCTCGGGGTTGTGGACGAACACCAGATTGGCGCGGCCGAGCAAGCGCAACGCGGCCTTCGTCTGCCACCGGATAAAGGCCGGCGCGAGGTTGTGGCCGCCCGCGGCCTCGCCCGTGGTCAGCACGCCGGCGGCGACCGCGGTCTGGCCCTGGGCCGCCGTATAAAAACCGGTCTTGGTCGACAAGCGAACGCCCGGGAAGTCGCCCACCACCTGAGCCAGCTGCTGCTGAGCGAAGCCATCTGCATAGTTCGGGGCGGTATCGACCCAGGCCGCGCCCGCCGCGAGGGCGGTGCGCGCCGCTTCACCGACGACGCGCACCCGGTAGGTCCCCAGCCCCAACCTGGCCGTCACAGCGCCGTCCCAACAACTGCCGCCGCCTGGCCCTCGATGAGCACCGACACCAGGGCGGCCACGTCCCCTACCTCCAGGTCGGCGAGCTCGGCCAGCGCCCCCAGCGTGGCCGGCTCCCCGGTGAGCAGTTGCTGGAGCAGCGGGGTGGCCTGACCAGCGAAGTCCCAGGCCGTCCCCGCCGCGGCCAGGGTGACGATGCCCTCCGACACGTTTTCCGTCAGCCTGGCCCGCGGGGTGGTCAGGCGGACCGTGACCTCGGCCCGGGCGGGCAGGCCCTCGATGTACGGCAACGAGGTGACCGCCCGACCGTAGTGGGTGGTGTCCACCGACTCGGCCCAACGGTTGACCAGGTAGGGGTCGGTCAGCTCGCTCAGCACCTCGGCGCGCAGCTGGTCGACGTAGATGGCCTGCTCCGGCGGCGAAGCGAACCGCGGCACGTCCCGGCGCAGGGCGGTACGCGACCGCAGCTGGTCGACCACCCAGGTCAGGAGGTCGGCTCCGGTGGTGGTGACCAGACCGAACGTGAGGTGCAGCGACTCCGAGCCCTGGTCGGCCGAAACCGCGTGCCACCAGCCACGCGGCAGGTAGAGCATGTCGCCGGCCGTCAGGACGATGTCGGCGACCGGCTCGCCCTCGGGTGTGTCCGGGCTTTCGACGTCTCGGAACGTCGGCGCCTCACGGGTGGGACCGTAGAGTCGCCAGCGCTTAGCTCCGTACATCTGGACCACCACCACGTCGTGGTCGTCCCAATGCGTGCCGAAGCCTTCCTTCTCGGTCCACGAGGCGTAGGCGTTGACCTGCACCAGCGTGCCGAGGAAGCGCTCCAGTCCTTCAGCTGCCGCCCCGATGGGCGGGTGGATCTTCTCGATGGAGTCGAGGACGAGCGAAGCGCCCTCGGCCAGGCGAGCGTGCAGCTCGGCCGGCTGGACGCGGTGCCAGGTCACCGACCGGCGGGTGGTCACCGGCAGGGCGTACCGGTGCAGCGGCAGCATCTCGCCGTCCAGCGATAGCCGCAGCCGCGGGGGCTCCAGCCGCTGGGTGGCGAGGATGGCGTTGAGGTCGTCCCAGGAGAGCAGGCCGGCGACATCGGCGGCCTGCCCGGGGATGACGGCGTAGGAGCGGTTGAGCGTCTGGGCGAGGAACGAGTCCCCGCCCAGACGCGCCGCCCACGAAGCAGCATCACGCATCGTGGGCGGCCGGATCAGTCGTTGCCGTCGGAACGGCCGCTGCTGACGTCGGACGGCTGCTCGGTGCGAGCCCGCGCCGCCGCGATCTGCCGCGCCGCGATGACGAGACCGCCCTTGGCGGCCGGGGCCGCCGGGGTGCTGTTGGGCACCATGATCTTTCCCTTCTATGTGGACACTCCCGCCGGGGTTCCGGTGGGAAGACTTTGGTGGTGGGGTGCTGGCCAGACCTAGGAGGAAGCCTGGCCAGCACCCAGATCCCTCCCGACCGGTGTGCCTGGACGCGTTCGAGAGGGAGTCCTGCGGGGGTGGACGATCAGTAGCCGGTTGGCCCGTCTTGGGCAGCGGCTGGCCGCTTCGGCGTGATTACGGCGTGGCTCCGACCAAGGCAGTCGGCGACTCGTCGGGCTGCGCGCGACCGTGGGCGGTCCGAACCAGGACGGCTAGCCGCTGGTCGCCGGTCAGGATGGTGTCAGCGGCCACCAGGAAGTGGACGACCTTGCCGAGCTGCTTCGGCTCCCAGCCCCAGGAGTAGGCGAAGGCGCCCACCAGGGCCAGTCCACGACCGCTCTGGTCGCCCAGGCCAGCTGCGCCCGTCACCGGCAGCCGCAGCGAGCGGTCAGCCACTTCAACCCGCAGGTGCCGGCCCGTCCACGCGGTCGTGACCCAGCATTCTCCGCCCGCGTGGGTCAGGGCGTTGGTGATGATCTCGGAGGCGCAGAGCTTCACGTCCCCCAGGGCAGCCCGGCTCAGCGGCACGCCCCACCTGGTGGCAACCGCCACGATCCGCTCCCGGGCGGCATACACGGCCAGCTCGCCGGCCACGACGTGGAACCGGTCCGGGGCCGGGAGCACCACACCGTCGTCGCCAGAGGCGACGGGCAGGCAGTCCCCGCTCGCGGGCTCGGGGTGGTTGATCGCGGACATGGATGCAGACCTTTCACCAGGCGTGTCTCAGTGACTACGCCCGCACGAGGGGAGTGGCCAACCGAACCCAACTGCGGTCAGAGTCGCTGCCGGGCCAACTTCGTCCGGCAGGTCTCAACCAAACCGCCTCCAACCAGCGGGAACCAGAGCAGAATTGGCGCATTGATGTCGCATCCAAGACGCATACCTGGGCGTGACCTGGCGCGTTGTCAGGACAGACGATTTGGCGAAGCAGAGGGCAGGAGCCGATGGCGGTCAAGCGGGCACGGCTCGCCGAGCGGCGCAAGGATGCTGGCCACACCCAGGAGACGCTGGCCGACGCGTTGGGAGTCCACCGTTCGACGGTGGTGCGGTGGGAGCGCGGCCAGGGCGAGCCGCAACCGTGGATGTGGGTCAAGCTGGCCCGGCTGCTGAAGATCAGCACCGCCGAGCTGAGGGCGCTGTTCTCCACGCCGGATCAGCCGGCAGTTGCCACCCGGCCAGTGCCGCGACCACGAGCCGAAGATCCACCTGCCCTGACGGAGCCGCTCGGCCTCGGGGACGCTGGAACCGATCAGCTGGGCTCAGGCGCTGCGCCGCCGGGGGCTGGTGCGGTCGGCTCCTCCATGACCCTGATGGGCGATGAGGTCAGAGTCGGCTGCCGCACCTCGGACGGAAGGATCATCTTCGTGACCATGCCGCGCCGCGCCTTACTGCGCACCGCCACGGCCGCCGCCGGCACAGCGATGGTGTCCGCCTTCGCCGGCCCCACGGCCCAGCCGCTGCTGTCGCCCGACGTGCACCCGGTCGAGAACCTGCGCCAGCTGCGTAAGTCGCTGGTCGAGTGCGACAACGTGCTGGGGCCACGCGACGTCATCGCCAGCGTCCAGGACCATCTGCGCCTGATCCAGCAGCTGCGGCGTGATGCCGCCGGCCGTGACCGCCAGGGCCTGATGCAGGTCCAGGCCGAGTACGCCGAATTTTGCAGCTGGCTGCTCCAGGACAGTGGTGATCACCGGGCGGCGCAGTACTGGGCGGATCGGGCGCTCGACTGGTCCAACTCGGCCGGCGACCACGACTTGGCCGTCTACATCACGGCCCGCAAGGCCCAGCTGGCCGGCGACATGAAGGAGTCGCTCGACGCCATCGACCTGGCGGAGTCGGCCCAGCGGATTGCCCCACCGGGCAGTCGGCTGGTCGCCATGGCGCGGGTCTATGCCGCACACGGCCACGCGCTGGCGGGCGACGAGCTGGCCTGCCAACGGGCGTACGACGAGGCCCTGAAGATCGTGTCGAGCCCGAACGAAACGCCAGTGAGTCGGGGCCGCTGGTTGGACGCCGCCTACGTCGAAGCCCAGCGGGCGCGTTCCCTGGCCGTCCTTGGCCACTACCAGGCGGCGGCCAGTGGGTTCGACCAGGCCATCCGAGCACTGCCGGCTTCGTTCCGCCGGGACCGTGGCGTCTACCTGGCCCGGTCGGCGGGAGCCCAGCTGCGCGCCGTTGGTCCCGAGCAGGCCGCCTTGACTGGTGCTGAAGCCCTGTCAGTGGCCGTGGCCACCGGTTCCGGTCGGATCTTCGGTGAACTGGCTTCACTCGACCGCCAGTTGCAGCGCTGGGCAAACGTGGCCGAGGTGATGCAGTTCCGCCAGGCTCTCGACAGCGTCATGCTCCATGAAGTGTGATCTCCCCAAGACTTTTGACACCACACCCGCGAAGAACGGAGCCATGATGGCTGAGCGCCCCTTCGTCCTGCTGAGCGTTGCCACCTCGATCGACGGGTACATCGACGACACCTCGCCGCAGCGACTGCTGTTGTCGAACGCCGACGACTTCGACCGGGTGGACCAGGTGCGGGCCGAGTCGGACGCCATCCTCATCGGCGGCAACACCCTGCGAAGCGACAACCCGCGCCTGCTGGTCAACAGCGACGAGCGCCGGGCCGCTCGGGTCGCGGCCGGCAAGCCCGAGTACCCGCTGAAGGTCACGATTACGGCCAGCGGCGACCTCGACCGGGACCTCAAGTTCTGGCACTTCGGGGACAAGAAGGTCGTCTACACGACCGACGCCGGCGCGCTGAAGCTGCGCGACACTCTGGATGGCCTGGCCGACGTGGTCGCAACCGGCGACACGGTGGACTTTGGTGCCATGCTCGGAGACCTGGCGACCCGCGGCGTGAACCGCCTGATGGTCGAGGGCGGCGGCCAGATCCATACCCAGTTCCTCAGCCTCGGCCTGGCCGATGAGATCCACTTGGCCGTGGCCCCGCTGCTGGTCGGTGAGGCCGGCGCACCGCGATTCGTCTACCCGGCCGAGTTCCCCGGCGGCAGCACCCACCGGATGAAGCTGCTGGGGGCCGAGACGGTGGGCGACGTGGTGCTGCTGCGCTATGCGCCGAAGGCGGTCTCGGCCTGAGCAGTAGCGACCAAGCCGCCGTGACGGAAGCCGTCATCGTTCAGGCCGGTTACGACCCTGGCAGTGGATGACAGGACTGGGTTCGGACCACGGTCCTACGCCCAAAGGTGGGCCAGGTCGGCACTTTGGGCGGATATCGTCACCTTGCTGGGTGGTTCATGATGAATCGGCGATGTGACCCAGGAAGCCCACATTGTGGCCATGCACATCACCCTAGGACGGTCGGCTTCATCTGCGAGGTGGCAGTGGGCGCAGCCACCGGATATTTCAACATGCGTGCAGTACGGGCTGGGCTGGATAAGCCGGCGCAGCGGTACATGAATCTAGTGATCCTCGAGCCTTAGTTGTCCGAGTGATCTGCCGATGCCTATGGATTGGTCAGGATTTCCATTAAGGACAAGGAAAGGGGTTGACCGCCTACTTGAATGGTGAGATGTTATTCGAGCCATTTTGGGGTCGCGCCTTATCGAAGCCGTCCTCACTTGGCAAAATGTAGCGCAAGGGGTTTGCCTGTGAGGATCTCAAAGTGTCTATGGCGTCACGCGTGGACAATATGGGAGTCAGGAGATATTGCCACGTACCAGGATGTTACTGGATATGGCCTCCTTGGAGTCCGTCGACCACTATATAGATGGTTTCGCCGCTGCGCTCGTTGTTCAAGGCAGCAGAAAACCATAGCCCCTATGGGTAGCAGGTGCCAGCCGGTGGCGTAAGACTTGCCTATAGGGACCTTTGCCCCGAGTTTCATTTGCAACGTCATTTGTTGTGGAAGCTCGGGTTTTTAGGTATCTGTCGACCCGAGAGTTGGAAGTTCAGGGGCAGAAGGCTCCGCGTCTTCCTCGGCAAAGAAGACTCCGCCCCGCTCGCTTGAGTCGCTTAGTCGAGTCGAGATGTAGCCGTTATAGTGAGTTGCTACTGCTCGAAGTCGCCATGACTTCAAACCATTTTTTAGCGTGTACTCCTTTTCTCCATTCCCCCAAAAGTGTTCCTTGTAGGCGGTGACGGGCTCGTCGGGTGGCGGCCACTGCATGCGTACAGTCCGGTATTCCCCGGGCTGCAGAGTGAATGGGGGGAGGTCTATTGCCTCAATTGGCGGATCTAGGTAGAACGGCCTCAGCCGCCTGGAGAAAAGGTGTCGCCATTTGAGCTTGTTCTCTACAGTCCCCAGCCTAACCTTGCTAATCTTTTCTGGAGTTCTCCCCCTGTTGGCAACAATTACTCGAATTGTCTGCCCATCGTAGTCTGCTCGCATTTTGACCTTCGGCCCGGATGCGTAGTAGATGAAGATGGCGATTGCTGCTGCCGCCAAGCCGCCAAAGGCTCCAATGATCAGAGCCACATCTGTCCATACAGAGAGTGCCTCTGAAGGGGTATCCAAGACCTTGACCGGATATGGTGGACTTGGGATTGGGGTGGTGGGCTGAAGGATCGTCATGGCGTCAGAGGCTTCGGCACCTTGCAGCGGCAGGTCATATCGTCACCCATTACGCTTCCGCGAAGGCGGATTGTGCGGCAGAGTTTACCGGGCGGACATTTCCCCAAGCAAGCATTCGTGCCGTCCTTTGACCTGCATCGCTCTCGACGACGCAAAATGCGATGTACTACCCATTTGACTCTTTCGAGGCCGGATGCCGGGCGAAGTTCAAGGATGACGATCTCAAGTGTTTCTGTGCCATCTGCTTCGGTGGTGACGGCATACGCCATGAGGCGCGGGGTGTCACTCTTGTCGTTTGGGTAGGCTACAAGCTCTTTTTTCTCGGAATCGATATACCTTGCTTCAAGCCACCAGTCCGGGGAGAAGTCGTCAGGGGTGTCTTCCGGTGTGACCTCGTAGAAAGATTCACTTGCAAATGTAGAGAGCCTGGCGCGCGATAGGTCGCTCTCCTCGCCTGGCAGGAACCCATTGTCTGGTTCACTCTTATCAAGGTTGGATTCCAATTGACAGTCGAGGAGGCCCATCAAGTCAGACAGGGTCATAGAGCGCTTTCCTCCAATGACGTGCACAACATCATTGGGGTCTTGAAAGTTGTGTTTTCCCAGGATGTTCATCGTCGGCCTTTGCGCTCGGTGCAGTTGATCCCACGCTGCTCGCGCTCGCGCAGGTGCGCATCTCGGGAGCGCTGTCTGAGTGTCGAATTGGCAGCTCTTCCAGCCTGATCGGGAACGACGCTAGAGGCCGAGTAGCTGCAGCAGTGGCGCAGTCGGCACCCGCCAGGTCACCCCCACCCGCAGCACCGGTACCGGGAACTCGCCGCGCCTCGCCAGCTCGAATGCCCTCGTCCGCCCGATGCCCAGCGCTCGGCCGGCCGTGACCAGGTCCGTGATGACCGGCAGTCGCAGCAGCTCTTCTCGGGTCATGCCGCCCATGGCTTCACCTCGTCGTGGTGTGCTCTGGTTTGCGAGCGCATGATGCCCCAACTTGTAACAAATGAAACGCTCTGTCATGCGAGCGGATGAAGGCGTACCGTAGATGGCTCCAGTGCGGTCGAGAGAGGTGGTCCATGGAGTCCACGGCGGTGCCCCTGCGTGAGGTGCTGGCGGCCGGCCTGAAGGCCCTCCGGCAGGCTCGTGGTCTGCGCCAGGAGGAAGTGGCTGCTCGAATCCGGCAGCAGGGCCTCACCTCGTGGATTCGGGGCACCGTGGCTCAGGCCGAAGTCGGGGCGCGGCGATTTTCCGTCGAGGAACTGTTGCTGCTCGCTTTGGCCCTGGACGCCGCCCCGGCCGACTTCATCACTGGACCGGACGACCAGCTCATCGAGCTGGCTCCGGGTGCCCACCTGGCGGCTGCCGCCCTGCGGGCGCTGCTGTCGGGCGACCAGCAGGCCGCGCGCAGACTGACTCCACAGCCTGTGGACAAGCCGACTGTCATGGTGAGCTCTGCCGAGCTGCTGAAGGAAGCCCGGCGGTCGGGGCCGGCTGACCCAGCCCTGGTCGAGCGGGCTATCGCGGCCGTCAGCGATGCGGAGCGGCACGTGGCCCGTAAGGTCGGCACATCACCGGAGTGGGTCAACCTGGTGGCGCTGGCGCGCTGGGAGCGGACCTGGTCGGAAGAGCGCGACCGGCGGCTGGCTGGCCGGGTGGGCGAGGCCACGCCGCGTCAACTCCAGGCACTCAGGGGGCACATCACCCGGGAGCTGTTGACCGAACTGGAAGACGATCTCAAGGCGGGGGCGAGCCAGGGCTCAGCGGAGCCCGAAAGCAAGGCAAGGCATGAAAGGCACGACGTATAAGCGCTGCAAGTGCCCACCGCGCTACAACGAGGCGGGCAAGCGGCTGGCGTGCAGCAAGAAGCACGGCACCTGGTCCTACGTGGTCGATATCCCGCTGACGGACGTCGGCCGGAAGGAGCACGGTCGCCAGCAGCTGACCCGGGGCGGCTTCGCCACCCAGCGCGAGGCCACCGATGAACTCCACCAGGCCATTCGGCTGCTGGCCATCCCGGAGCTCGGCGACGATGCCGGTCGACTCGACATCCTGACCGCCGTCCGAGCGCACTACCGCCAGTTTCAGCAGCTGCCGGACTACGCCGAGACGAAGCGCCGGTTCGGCGCAGGGCTGTCGCTGTCGCTGCGGCAGACCGTCGGCGAATGGCTGGACGAGTGGCTGAGCGCTAAGCGCAAGCTGGCCGCCAATACCCGGCGCAGCTACGAGGGCCACATCGAGCGTCGGCTCAAGCCGTACCTGGGCGACCTCGATCTGGAGAAGCTTCGCCCCGGTCATATCCGCACCGCCTACGACGCCATCCTGGCGACCACGGCGGGCACCGCTCGGCCGGTTGGTCCGGCCACCCTGGCCCGCATCCACGCCACGCTCCGGGCGGCGCTGAACGACGCCAAGCGTCAACTCCGCATCGTGGACAACCCGGCCCTATTCGTGGAGATCGAAACCGCGCCGCGGCCGAAGCCCGTGCTGTGGACCGAGCACCGCGTTATCGCGTGGATGGCCACCGGTCGCCGGCCCCGGGTGGCGGTCTGGCGGCCGGAGCAGATCGGGGCGTTTCTCGTCCTGGTCGCCACCGACCGGCTCTATGCCTACTACCACCTGCTCGTCTTCCGCGGCCTGCGCCGGGGTGAGGGCATCGGCCTGCCGTGGGCTGATGTGGACCTGGACGCCGGAGCCCTGGCCGTGGAGTGGCAGATCATTCAGGTTGGCTGGGCCACGGCCGTCACCCGGCCCAAGGATGACAGTGGCGGCGTGGTGGCGCTCGACTCGGTGACGGTCGAGGTCCTCCGGGCGCACCGGGCTCGGCAGGCGGCTGAACGGCTGGCGCTGGGGCCGGCCTGGAGCGACACGGTCCACGTCTTCACCACCGAAGACGGCAAGCCGCTGCACCCGGACTATGTCAGCCGGCACTTCATCCGGATGGTCAAGCGGGCCAACACCCTGCGCGTCGGCGACCAAGGCCCGGCCGTGGCCGACGTGCAGCGGGCGCTTGGCTTCACTGAATCCGGCCGCTTTGGTGACGAGCTGCGCCGGGCAGTGCGCGACTTCCAGCGCGAGCGCGGGCTGGTGGCCAACGGCATCGTCGACCCGCACACCTGGTACTTGCTGACGCCGGACGAGCCGCTGCGGCCGTACCCGCACCCGGGCTACTTGCCGCCCATCCGGCTGCACGACCTGCGGCACAGCGCGGCCACGCTGGCGCTGGCCGCTGGAGGAGACATGAAGGTCATCTCGGCGATGCTGCGGCACTCGACCATCCAGATCACGGCCGACACCTACACGTCGGTGTTGCCGGAAGTTGCCCAGCAGAACGCCGAGGCGGCTGCGCAGCTGGTACCCCAACCGAAGCCCGCGCGGCCGGACGACGGCGTGGTTAGCCGTTCGCTAGCACCCAGGCCCAGAAACGCCAATGGGCGTCCTTCCCGAAGGAAGGACGCCCAGGTCAGGCGATTGCCTCGCTGTGCGCCGCCAGGGACTCGAACCCCGGACCCGCTGATTAAGAGTCAGCTGCTCTAACCAACTGAGCTAGCGGCGCCTGCTGACAGAGAAGACTCTAGCAGCGCCGTGCGTCCGGGCCAAAATCGAATACCGGCCGTCCCGCGTTCACCCGCCGGACACGACGGCCGCCCCGGCGGGCACCGGCGCGCCCGGCTCGCGCGCCGCCCGGACGCAGGCCCACAGCAGCACCGAGGCGCCGGGCAGCCAGGGCTCCCGCTCGTCCGGGGCGACGATCCACCGCCCGGCGCCCCGGCCTGGGGAGTCCGGGCTGTTCAGCATCCGCTGCAGCGGCGGCACGGTCACCGCGTCGCCCTTGCCGTGGCACAGCAGCGGCGGCACGTCCCGGGCCCACTCCTCCCAGGCCAGCAGCCGGCGCAGCCGGGGCGCCGCGCCCGGCTGGACGAACAGCAGGGTCCGGCCCCGGTGGCTCGCCACCGGCCCGCAGCCGGGCCCGGAGGCCCACAGTTCGTCCAGCACCCGGCGGCCGAACAGCGCCGGCATGCTGATCACGTCGAAGGCGCGCCCGCAGGGCAGCACCGAGGGCGCCCACGGGCGGGTCTCCCAGAGGGCGCGCATGCTGCGCGGGTACTCGCTGGCGGAGGCGAGCCAGGCCTCCCCGGCCGCGCTGACGTACTCCACCGACTGATAGGTCCAGATGTCCACGCACAGCAGCGTGCGCCGTGCGCGCCCCGGGAACGGTGGAAAGCGGTGTTCGCCGGACAGGGCGGCGGGGCATCGCGTACCCTCCGCCACTGGCATATGCCAACGGGCCGGCGGTCAGTCCTCGTGGCGGCGCGGTTCGAGCAGGGTGCGGCCGTACTCGATCATCTTGGCGGCGTAGTCCGGGGTCCAGTCCGCCCGTACGGCGATGTCGGCGTCCGAGAGCGCGTCGAACCGGCGCGGGTCGGCGAGCTGGGCGGCGGCGACGGCCTGGAAGTCGGTGGCCCGCTCGGCCGCCGCCCGGAAGGCCAGGGCCAGCTCGGTGGAGCGGCGCAGCAGCTCCGCCGGGTCCGCGATCGACTCCAGGTCGAAGAATCGTTCCGGCTCCGGTTCGGCGGACTGCGGCTCGAACAGCAGCTGCACCGGACGCCTGCGCCTGGTCGGCTCGGTCGACTCAGCAGGGGAGTCGGGCATGGACGGACACCTCCGGGGTCTCGATGGGGCGGGCAGAGCTGCACCGGGCTGCGCCGCCCGGGTTGTGGCCGTCGTCCATTGTCTCGCGGCGAAGGCCGGTAACGGAACGGTGCGCGTGCGGGCGCTATTCCCCGGCGTGCGCCCCGGGGCGCGCAACGGGCGCGGGGTGACCTGATCGCATGCGAATCGGTTGTCCGGGTGTTCCCGGCGTCCAGCCGTCCGGGCGTTCCGGTCGCCCACAACCCCACGGAGAACCCCATGCGCGTACGGAAGGGCCTCGCGGCCGGCCTCCTGCTGATCACCCCGGCCCTCGGACCGGCCACGGCGACTCCGGCCTTCGCCGCCGAGACGGCGCTGGTGGTGCAGGGCGAGCCGAGCCCGCCCGGCGGCCTGTCGCAGGCGACCTGCCCGAGCGGCACCCACCTGACCGGCGGCGGGTACCAGCTGCCGCCCGGGGCGCACGACACCGTCACCTACAACGGCCCGTCCGTCGACGCGAAGAGCTGGTACGCGCGGGCCGACCACACGGCCGTCAAGGCCTTCGCGGTCTGCGAGACCGAGGACTGACGCCTACCGGTCCCTACCGCAGGCGGACCCGGTGGCCGCTCAGGTGGTCCAGCACCTGATGGTTGGCCTCCCAGCCGTCCGGAAAGGCCACCGGGACCCCCAACTGCACCGGCTCGGTGGCCGGGTGCTCGTCCAGCAGCCCGGCGATCCCGGCCCGGGCCACCACGATGCAGGCGTGCCGGTGACGGGAGGCGAGCACACAGAGCCGGCCGGTCTCCAGGTGGAAGGCGGTCGCGTCCGGGCGGCCGGAGAGCGGGTGCAGCACCACGGTGACGTCGTACTCGCGGCCCTGCAGCCGGTTGGCGGTGTCCACCGTGACGGCCGGCCCGGCCGCGCCGTCCACCGGGACGCCCAGCTTCAGCAGGGCCGCGCGCACCGCCGCCGCCTGGTCGCGGTGGGCGGTGCCGACGGCGACCCGGTCCGCGGTGAGCGGCGTCCGGCCCTGCTCGGAGTGCGCCGTGAGCCCGCGGTCCAGCAGCCGGCGCACGGTGGCCGCGACCGCAGCCACCGCCTGCGGGTCGGTCCGCACGGTGTGCCGGGCGGGCAGCTCCAGCAGGGCCCAGCCGTGCTCGGCGGCCCGGTCGATCGCCGCGTCCAGCGCCGAGCCGTCGGGGCGGACGGCGGCGGTCAGGAGACGGTCGTCCGGACCGGTGCCGGAGCGGAACGGCGTGTACGGGTAGAACGCCCGGGAGATCAGTGGCGCCGCGCTGGCGGGCAGCCGCCAGGAGACCGGCAGCCGGTGCGGCTCGATCTGCGGGTTGTGCGCCAGCATGGTGACCACGGCGCTGCCGGACGGGTCGTACGACAGCCCGGCCCACTGCTCGGTGCCGACCACGGTGAACGGGTCCAGCTGGCCCGGGTCGCCGACGAACAGCGCCCGCTCGAACAGCCGGGCCACCGCGAGCAGGGCGTCCGAGCGCATCTGGTACGCCTCGTCGACGATCGCGTGCCGCCACGGCGCCTCGGCCCGCACCCACTGCCACTTGGCCGCGGTGGAGATCACCACGTCGTGTCCGGCCAGCTCGCCGACCTTGTCGGAGGGCGTCACATTGGCGTGCTTCAGCACCTCCGGGCCCGGCCTGGAGTCGGCGGCGTGCAGCCGGCCGATCGTCAGGCCCGGCGCCTTCTCGGCCAGTCGGCCGACCAGGTCGTCCACCTGGCCGTTGGTCTGGGCGACGATCATCAGCCGCTCGCCGGCCTCGACCAGCTCGCGGGCGGCCCGGACCACCAGCGTCGACTTCCCGGCGCCGGGCGGGGAGTCCACCACCACGCCGCGCGGGGCGCCGGCCGGCGGGCGGACCGTCGCCGCCAGGATCCCGGCCACGGCGGCGTCGGCGGCCGCGCCCGGGGCCTGCCGGGCGGCCGGCTCGGGGGTCGGCGCAGGGGTCGGCGCGGGCGACCGCTCGGGGGACTGCGCAGGGGTCGGCACAGGGGGCGGGGTGGCCATCACTCCCACTCCTCGGAGGTGGACGGGGCAGGTACGGGCGCGGCGCCGGGCGGGCCGCCGTGCGTCCACGGGGTGTCGTCCGGCTCGGGCAGCGGCGCGGACTGGCGGACCGTCAACTCGAACAGGGTGAAGGTGACCGCCTCGCCGGGCTCGGGCAGGCTGCCCGGCTCCGGCTCCTTCCGGCGGCCCATGCCGGACAGCACCCGCAGCGTGACGGTGCCCCCGGCCGGGTCGACCGCGACGATCTCGGCCTTCTGCGCCGACGGGCCGGCGCCGCCCTCCGGCCGCGGAGACCCCCAGACCCGGTGCGCCTCCCGGCCGAGGTCCGCGTGCGGACGGTCGGTGGTGCGCAGGGTGACCAGCGGGCGGGGCTTGGGGGAGCGGCCGGTGGTGTCCCAGTCCGGCACCACCTCGGTCACCACCCCGCTGAACGCCTCGCCGGCCAGCCGGTGCTCGGCCATCGCCAGCGGGTCGTCCAGCGCCTCCTGGACGTCCAGCCGGGCCTGCTCGCGCTCGCGCTGGGCGAGCTTGCGGGCGGCGGTGACGGCGTCGTCCTGCCGGGGCTGCGGGGGCTCACCGGCCGCCAGGCGGTCCCGGTGGCCGGTGAAGGACCAGCGGTCGCCGGTCCAGCGCTCCGCCAGGTGCCCGGCCGGCGGCAGGGCGCGCAGCAGGTCCAGGCCGTACCAGACGTCCCGCCAGGTCGGCAGCAGGACGGCCGTCAGCGCTTCCTCCAGCTGCCCGACCGCGGCCCGCACGGCCGCCCGGGCGCGCTCGGCGGCGGCCTCGTCGCCCTGCTCGGCGGCGTGCCGCAGGGCGCCCGCGGCGGAGTCGTAGCGGGTGATCGCCGGGGCGAGCACCGCCTCGTCGAAGCGGGGGTCGGTGGCCGGGCCGGCCGGCGGGTGCAGCAGCTGTCCGGCGTCGTCCCGGGCGGACTCGGCCAGCTCGGCCGCCTCGGCACCGGTCAGGCCGGGCGGCGGGCGGTGCCAGGCCAGCCGGGCCGCCAGGTGCTGGTCCTCCAGGTGGCTCTGACCGGTGGCCCAGTGCCGGGCCAGCAGGCTGGTCATCGGCAGCAGCAGGCTGGAGCCGGGCACCTGGGCGCGGTCGGTGAAGTGCGTCAGCCAGCGGCCGAGCAGCGGCACCCGGACCGGCGCCGGGTAGGGGCCCGGGTCCGCGTCCTCGGCGGTGCGGCGGAAACGGGTCGAGCGGCCGATCAGGGCGAGGTGCCGCACACCGGCGCCGTTCGGCACGATCAGCTGCGGGGCGTCCGCGCACAGCTCGCGGAACACCTGGGTCTTCTCGCCGGTCTCCGGGTCCTTCTCGGAGCCCTCGATCTGCTCCACGTCCTCGGCGAAGGACTCCAGGTAGGGCAGCAGGTCGGCGGCCAGCCCGGCCAGGAAGTCGGACCGCAGGGTGCGGTTGAGCGGCTGCGGCACCAGGTGCAGCCGGGGCGCCTCCCGGTCGGTGCCCAGCAGCACCGCCAGCGGCGCGCCGGACTCGCCGGCCGCGGTCAGCGGGACCAGCACCATCGGGCGGTCGGACAGGTGCCGGTGCCGGACGGTGGCCAGCGGCTCGGCCCGGCCGCTGCGGACGGCCTCCAGCCGGGCCAGGGTGGTCAGGAGGCTCATGCGCCCGCCCCCCGGCGCCCGGCCGGGGCGTGCGTCCGCGCGCGCCCCTCGACGATCCCCACGTCGCGCCCGGTCATGCCGTCGCTCCCGCTCATGCCGTCGCTCCCGCCGCCAGGGCTTCCGCGCGCAGGGCGGCCGCGTAGGCCAGGCGTTCGGCGGCGTCGTCGGCGCCGCCGTCGGTGTCGTCGTCGGTGCCGGCCAGGTCCTCGGCCTTGGTGCCGGCCGCGGCCAGCGCCTCGGCGACCGTCCGGATGCTGCCCAGCTCGCCGCGCACGCCCCGGCCGAGCTGCTCGACCCGGTCGTCGCGGCGGGCCCGGGCGCGGCAGTGGAAGCCGAGCTCGCAGGTGGAGAGGCAGTCCGGGCTGTACGCGGCGGGCACCGCCTCGACCGAGGCGGTCAGCTGCTCGGCCGTCCGGGCCGGCGCGCCCGCCTCGTCGCAGGCCAGGTCGAAGCCCGCGTCCGGGGGCAGCGCCTCCAGCAGCCGGCCGATGCCGGTCATCCGGCTCAGCTGGCGGCGGGTGGTGGCCAGTTCGCGGCGGACGTCGACGGCGACCGCCGTCGGCCGGTTGCCGAAGTCCTTCGGGCAGACCAGCAGCACGCTGGTCCGGGGGCTGCCCGGCAGCCGCTGCTCGGTGTACGGGTCGTCGCTCAGGGGCACCCCGGCCGCCGCGGCGGCGGCCCGCTGGAGCGCCAGCACGTACACGGCGGCCTGGCGGGCGGCGGCGCCGACCTTGGCCGGGTCCGCGCTGCCGTCGAGCACCGGGAAGGACTTGATCTCGACCACCGTGCACCGCCCGCCGTGCACCACGAGCGCGTCCGGCTCCAGGTAGGAGGTGCCGCCGGCCACGTCCAGCCGCAGCAGGGGGTGGTCCAGCAGCGTCCAGGCGTCCGGGTCGGCGGCGGCCCGGGCCAGCGCCTGGGCCGTCCGGTCGGCGCGGACGGCGGGGCCGGAGCGCTGCAGCAGGTCCGGCACCTCCAGCGGGGCGTGGCCGTCCGCCGGGACGCCGAGGTGGTGGCGGAGCGGCTCCAGCAGCGCGGCGTAGTCGTCCGCCTTCAGCCGGGACTCGAAGATCACGCCGCGGGCGATCGCGAAGGGGGACTGGCCGAAGGGGGCGGGGCGGCCGAGCCGGGCGGCCAGCGCCGACTTGTCGACCCCGGCCGCGTCGAGCACCGCGCGGCGGTGGCAGCCCGGATTGGCGGCCAGCGCGGCGAGGGAGCGGGCGTTCAGACTGCGCTGCGGGGCCGGTCCGCGCAGCTCGGCGAGCCGCTGGGCGAGCGGCTCAGCGGACCCGCCGGGCGGGACGTTCGTCGAGACGTTCATGGTGCGGCCCAGTGTCGCATCCGGGTCCGACAACCCGGTGCGGACGGGCCGCCGGAGGGCACGCGGGCGGTCGGATCCGGCCGTCGGCGCGTTGTCGGCGCGTCGTCGGCGGGGCGTCCGCCGATCGTTCGCGGGCGGGCCGCCGATCGGTCGCGGGCCGACCGGACGCCGTCCGCACCGGCCCGCGATCGTGTCCGCCGTCCGGGTGGGGGATCATGGAACCCGGTGCTCAAGGGTGAGACCGACCGTTGCCGCCGCCCCGTTGCGAGGAGCCCCCCATGCCCGCCCGAATCGTGCTGGTCCGCCACGGCGAGACCGAGTGGTCCGCCACCGGCCGTCACACCGGCCGCACCGACATCCCGCTGACCGAGGAGGGCCGCGCGATGGCCCGGGCCCTCGGCGCCCGCCTCGCCAAGGCCCCCTGGAACGGGATGCCGGACGCGCTCGTCTACACCAGCCCGCTCGGCCGCGCCAAGGAGACCTGCGCCCTGGCCGGCTTCGGCGACCGCGCGGTGGACCGGCCGGAGCTGATGGAGTGGGACTACGGCCGCTACGAGGGCCGCACCGGCGTGGACATCCGGGCCACCGACCACCCCGGCTGGCTGATCTGGCGGGACGGCGTGCCCGGTGGCGAGAAGCTCTCCGAGGTGGCCGCCCGGGTGGACGCCTTCCTCGCCGGCCTCAACCAGGAGCACGGCGTCCCGGAGCCGGACACCACCGTGATGCACTGCGCCGACCGGGACGTCGTCCTGTTCGCGCACGGCCACCTGCTGCGCATCCTGGCCGCCCGCTGGCTGGGCCTGCCGCCCGAGTACGCCCAGCGCTTCAAGCTCGGCACGGCGGCGCTGTGCGTGCTGTCCTGGGAGTACGGCGCCCCGGCCGTGGAGATCTGGAACGACCTCTCCCACCTGGAGGGGCTGACCGCCGGGCACTGACCGGCGCTGGTGGGCACCGACGGGCGGCCGCCCGCGTCCGGTCCGGCGGTGTCAGGCGGCCGCCACCCGGTCGTACGCGGTCAGGAACCGCCGCACCTCGGGCACCGCGACGTGCGGGCGCAGCCGCCCGGCGGTGTCCGCGAGCATGCTCCGGATCCGGGCCGAGCGGACGTCGCCGAACAGCGCGACGGCGGCGGAGCCGTGGTGGGCCGCGCCCGCCACGTCCCCCCGGCCGAGCCGGTCGTGGGCCAGTTCGGCGGTGTAGAGGACCCGGTTGCGGACGAAGTGCGGCTCCTGCAGCGTTATGGCCAGCCCGGCCTGCTCGCTGGCGCGGTCCCAGTCGCCGAGCGCGGACCAGCACTGCGACTGGAGGCCGGCGATCTCGGCCTCGCCGAAGAAGGACATCCACTCCGGGTCGGCCTCGGCGGGGCCGCGGTCGAACAGCCCGTACGCCCGGCCGAGCGCGCGTTCGCAGGAGGCGCGGTCCTGCAGCAGAGCCCAGGCGCCGGCCTCGCGCATGGCCAGCAGGGCGAGCAGCCGGTCGGAGCCCAGCTCCCGGGCGGCGACCTGTCCGGCCTGGGCGGCGCGCAGCGCCTCGCGGGGGCGGCCGGCGTCCCGGGCGAGGAAGGCGCTGTTGCAGAAGACGTGCGCCTCCAGGGCCGGGTCCGCGGCCATCCGGGCGGTGGCCAGCGCCTCGGAGTAGAACGAGCGGGCGTCCGCGAGCCGGTTCGAGTCGTGGGCCAACCAGCCGACCGAGATGGCGAGTTCACCTGCTCCGGCCTGCAGCCGGCGTTCCGTCTCGGCGCTGTACTCGCCCTCGTTGAGCAGGACGTACGCGGTGCGCAGCGACTGCCCCGCGAATTCGTACAGGGCGTCGGCGCCGTGCGCGTCGTCGGCCAACCGGATGTCCCGGACGGCCTGTTCGACCCCGAGCACCTCGGCGGCGCCGACCCGGCGCGGCGGCGGCACCGGCCCGGGCCGGCCGGGCACCGGGGGGTCGGCCGGAAGCAGCGACGGCACGGCGAACTCCGTACCGGGAAGGGCGCCTTGTCCGGTGAGCACACCGGAGGCGCCGTCGGCACCGGCCGGTCGACCGGCGGCCGCGGCCGACCGGTCGATGCCGATCACGGCGGCCAGCGCGGTGGTGCCGCCGGCCAGGAACGTACGGCGACGCACGTCGTCGTTCTCCTCGTCGAGATAGGGCGATCCATCGGGCCCCCGGGGCACCGCGCCGGGGCTCGGCCACGGGGGGCCGACCGGTGCGGCTGGATCCACGTACGGCGAGGCAGCGTACGGGAGTTGAGTGGAGAGTGGTGAGCGCGGGGCGGGCAGGGGCGGGAACGGCGGGTGGAGCGGGGACGGTTCGGCCCGCCCGGTGCCGACGTCCGCCGAGCGGCGGCGGACGTCGGTCCGGGAGGCGAAGCCGAGGTCGCTGAGCGTGCGGTCCGGCCACATGTGCCGGAAGACCCGCTCGTAGGCGTAGTTGGGGCAGCGGATCTCACCGGACTCGACCCGCCCGACGTAGCGGGCGTCGCAGGAGACGTGCTCGCCGATCTCACGGGCGGCCCGGCGCACCGCCATGGCGAACTCTCCGGGCGAACGGTCGCCGCGCAGCGCGCGCATCACGGTGTTGGGGGACGGTCGGTTCGGCTCGGCCGGTGGGGTGGCTGCCATGGCGCTGAGAGTACTCGGAGTTACCGAGTGGACACATGGGGTTCGCGGGAGATCTGCTGACAATACCGGGCAAAACGGGCGATGTTGCGGGATATCCGCCATGAAATGCCATGCCTTGCTGTAATGCGCCCCGTGGCCTGGGGTGCGTCCGCCGCGTTGTCCTGATACGTGGAAGCCCAGGCCGTCGCCCCGGTCCGTCCCCAGCCCGGTGGCCCCTCCGGGCGGCTGGGCTTCCGGATCCGACGAGGTACAGGAGGGCCCGTGATGGCCACCGGACTGCCGCAGTACCGACCCGTTGCCGGGGGCGTGCTCGCCGGCGCAGCCCCCGCCCTGCTGCCCGACCCCGCCGACGACCGGATCCCCGGCCGGGGACCGGTCGAGGGCGGACGCGCCCCCTGCGGCGGCCACCGGCGCGAGCGCGCCGTCCCCGAGGAGAGCACCCTCGTCACCGGCTGCGACACCGTGACGGTCGCCCTGCGGCACGGCCTGGAAGCCGTCGACATCCTGAGGCTGCGCCGCGCCTGCGGGGTCGTGCTGCAGAGCCGCAACGGCAGCACGGTCGCCTTCCTCGTCCCGGCCGGCACCTGGGAGACCTGGCACCTGCCCGGCAGTTCCTGTACGGCGGGCGCCCTCGTGCCCGCCGCCACCGACCCGCGCTGGGTGATCCCGCCCGCCGGCGCCGGCTGCACCGCGCGCCCCACCGACGCCTGGGTGCTCCGCTCCGCCCTCTGCGAGGCCGCCTGCACGCTCACCGCGGGCGGCCTCGGCCCGTTCTAGCCGACGCGCGCTCCCGCGGCGGGGGCGGCGACCGCGCGGGTGGCCGGTCCCGGCCCGACCGGGGGAGCGGCGGTTCCGGCCCGACCAGGGGTTCCCGGCCGGACCTGGCCCTGGCCCTGGCCCTGGCCCTGGCCCGACCAGGGGTTCCCGGCCCCGGCGGCGATAATGGCCGTCATGGGACGAAGCAGCAGCAAGGCCGCGCGCGGCGGCGAGACGGCGGCCGCCACCGGCGCGGGCGGGCGTACCCACGCCCAGGGCCCGCTCTCCCGTCCCGTCGGCTCCGGCCTGGCCGAACTCCGGCCCGACCGCGACCGCCCCGCCGCCTGGTCGCTGCTGATCGACGGCGCCCCGCAGTCCCTGGTCGACCTCGCCGACCCCACCCACCTCGGCTTCGAGTACCAGCGCCGGCTCGGCCACCTGATCGACCTGGTCGCCCCGCCCGGCCGCCCGCTGACCGTCCTGCACCTGGGCGGCGGCGCCCTCACCCTGGCCCGCTACGCCGCCGCCACCCGGCCGCGCTCCCGCCAGCAGGTCGCCGAGATCGACACCGCGCTCACCGAACTCGTCCGCGCCGAACTGCCGTTGGACCGGAGCTGGCAGATCAAGGTGCGCGGCGGGGACGCCCGCAGCGTGCTGGAGCGCACCCCCGAGGGCACCGTCGACCTGGTCATCACCGACGTCTTCTCCGGCGCCCGTACACCGGCCCACTGCACCACCGTCGAGTTCACCACCCTCGCCGCCCGGGCCCTCGCCCCCGGCGGCTGGTACGCCGCGAACATCGCCGACGGCGGGGCCCTGCCCTTCGCCCGCTCCCAGGTCGCCACCCTCGGCGCGGTGTTCCCCGAGCTCTGCCTCATCGCGGACCCCGCCGTGCTGCGCGGCAAGCGCTTCGGCAACCTCGTCCTGGCCGCCGCCCACACCCCGCTGCCGATCGCCGACCTCACCCGCCGCGCCGCCTCCGACCCCGCCCACGCCCGCGTCGAACACGGCCGCGCCCTCACCGACTTCGCCGCCGGGGCCGCCCCGGCCACGGACGCCACCGCCGCCCCGTCCCCGGAACCGCCCCCGGGCGTCTTCCGCTGACGGCTGCGCGCTCGCCGCCCGCCGGCGGACCGAAACCGTTGGCAGGCGACCGGACCGCCGCCGACAATGGCCCCGTCCGTGTCGTCGCCGACCGAAGGGGTTGCCCCGTGCAGATCAGACCGGCCAGACCGGACGAGGCCGCGCTGCTCACCGGCATCGCGCTGCGGTCCAAGGCGTACTGGGGGTACGACGAGGCCTTCATGGCCGCCTGCCGGGAGGAGCTGACCGTCGACGCCGCCGCGATCGAGGGGTCGTTCACGGCGGTGGCCGAGGAGGACGGCCGGGTGCTGGGGTTCGCCCTGCTGTCCGGCGGGCCGCCGAGCGGGTCGCTGGAGATGCTCTTCGTCGAGCCCGGGGCGATCGGCCGGGGCGTCGGCCGGGCCCTGTTCGGACACGTCCGCGAGCGGGCGACGGCGCTCGGGCTGCGTCGGCTCACCATCGACTCCGACCCGCACGCCGAGCCGTTCTACCGGGCCATGGGGGCGGTCCGGATCGGCAGCACCCCGTCCGCTTCGATCCCCGGGCGTGAACTCCCGCTGCTGGCGCTGGAACCGGTGTCCGGGGCTTAGGGCGGCGCCCCTACCCGCCGCCTCGCACCGCCCGTACCCCGGCGCCGCGCGCTGATCCGCCGCGCGTCGTCGGACACGCTCTCGGACCTGCTGCCCGTGCGTTGGGCGCCGGCCCGTTCAGTGCCCGCGCGGCAGCCCGCGGTGCTTGCACATGGCCGCCCCGGTGAGCAGGAGTCCGGCGGCGATGGGGGCGAGGACGGCGGTCGCGGTGGCGGAGCCGTCGTCCACGGCGGTCACCGTGGCGGTGTCGGCGATGGCGAGCGTCTCGGGTGTTCCCGGCGTCCCGGCGTCGCCCGGGCCGGCGGGGGCGGTGGTGGGCGCCGTTCCGTCGCGGTCGGCCGCGGCCCCGGGCGTGGTGACGGTCGCCGCGGCGGCCTGCGGTTCCGTGGCGGCCTCCGCGACCTCGCGCTGCCTCGGCACGGCGGCCCGGTCGGTGCCGGGGCGCGGCCGGCCGGCGGGCGGTCCGGTGGGTTCGCCCTCGCGGGAGGCACGGGTCTCGGCGGGCCTGGCCTGGGCGGGGACGGTGTCGAGCAGGCCGGAGGCGATCGCGAAGGCGTCGGGGAGGGCCGCCCGTTGGCCGGGCAGGGGCAGTCCGCCGGCCCGGATCCGGTCCTGGAGGGTGTCGCGGACCGCCCCGGTGGCCCCTTCGGCCGGACCGTCGCCGGTCAGCTCCCCGACGAGCCCCGGGGAGCGGCCCGCCGGGTCGGTGGCGGACTGCCCCGGTCCGGCGGGGCGTCCGGTTGACGACCCGTCGAGCGCGGGTCCGTCGAGCGCCGGTGCGCCGTGCAGGGCACGGCGGACGGCGGGCTGGGCGGGGTCGGGCAGCGGTTCGGCGGAGGCCGCGTACGCGCCGGCGGCGCCGAGCCCCCAGAGTTGCGCGAGCAGGGCCCAGCCGGCCGCGAGGGCGCGGGGGCGGCGCAGCCACCGGGTGGGCCCGCGCCGGGCTCCGGTGATGCCGTGGGGGGCGGGTGCCCGGGGCTTGGTCGCGTGATTGGCTCGCACGTGAGTTGAGAACGAGCGGACGGGGGGTGAGGTCACGCCCGCCGTCACGGACAGTCATCGCGCGAGCGGCCCCGGGCTGGTGTTCCCGGGGCCGAGGACCGCGCGGCGGTCAGGAGTTGGGGCGCAGGGTCCAGGTGACGGTCATCACACCGGTGACGGCGCCGTCGGCGCGGGTGATCTCGACGGTGACCGGGAACTCCGGGCGGCCGCCGGCGTCCAGCTCGGCGACGACCTCGGCGGCCGGGCGGCCGAGCACGGCGGTGGCGGTGACCTCGCCCATGGCGAGCTTCTTGTACGCGATCTCGGCGTTCACGGCGAGCGGCACGGCCCGGGAGAGCTGGTCGCCGAAGGCGGCGAGCACGATGCAGCCGCTGGCGGACTCGGCGAGCGTGAACATCGCGCCGGCGTGCGGGCCGCCGACGTGGTTGTGGTACGCGGGCTGGTCGGGCAGCCGGAGCACGGCGCGCTCGGGGGTGGTCTCCAGGTACTCGAGCTTCAGGGTGTGCGCCATCGGCACGGTGGAGTCGAGCATCTGGCCGATCGTAGGTGTGGTCATGGCGACGATGTTACTAGCCGGTAGCTTCCGGCGGCAGGGGTCGGCCGAGGTCGACCGGAAAAGCCGGGCCGGCGGGGGCAGTTGAAGCCGCGCCGGACGCGGGCATGCGAAAACGCCCGAGGGGCCGACCTCTTGAAGAGATCGGCCCCTCGGGCTCTGGGGTGAGTAACGGGACTCGAACCCGCGGCCACCTGGACCACAACCAGGTGCTCTACCAACTGAGCTATACCCACCATCTGTCCGGTCCGTTCCCGCTCTCGCGTTCCCGTGCCGACAGAGAGAACTCTACAGGATCGGAGAGGGTGCTCGCGCCACGGTTTCGTTCCGGCGGACGCGGGCACCCCGGAGGGTCCTGCGGCGGGTCTGCGACCGGTCCTGCGGCGGGCCCTGTGACGGGCCCCCTGACGGGGGACCCGCGACTGGACCCGCGACGGGACCCGCCCGGGTGTTCCGGGATCAGTCGGCCGAGGCCTGGTACTTCCCGGCGATGGCGCGCGCGGTGTCGGCGTCCGGGCCGGGCTGGGGGACGAACACGGCCTCGCGGTAGTACCGCAGTTCGTCGATGCTCTCCCGGATGTCGGCGAGCGCCCGGTGGTTGCCGCCCTTCTGCGGGCTGTTGTAGTACGCCTTCGGGTACCAGCGGCGGGCCAGCTCCTTGATCGAGGACACGTCCACGATCCGGTAGTGCAGGTGCTTCTCCAGGGCCGGCATGTCCCGGGCCAGGAAGCCGCGGTCGGTGGCCACCGAGTTGCCGCACAGGGGCGTCTTCCCGGCCTCCGGCGCGTGCTCGCGCACGTACGCGAGCACCAGCGCCTCCGCCTCGGCCAGGGTCACGCCCTGCTCCAGCTCGTCCAGCAGGCCGGAGGCGGTGTGCATCGCGCGCACCACCTCGGGCATGTTCGCCAGCGCCTCCGCCGGCGGGCGGACGATGACGTCCACGCCCTCGCCGAGGACGTTCAGCTCGGAGTCCGTCACCAGCACCGCGACCTCGACCAGGGCGTCCCGGTCGAGGTCGAGGCCGGTCATTTCACAGTCGATCCATACCAAACGGTCATTCACGCAACTCACCCTACGGCGCGATCACGCGCCGCGGGGACCGGTGGAGCCGAGCGGGGTGCCGGAGCGCAGGCCTCGGCCTGGTGCTCCTCCGCCCCGCCGTGCGCGCCGTGGCCGTCCGGGTGCTCACCCTCCCGGCCGGTGCGGACCGGGTGGCCGTCCCGTCCGGTACGGGTCTCGCGCGCCGGCCGGGCACCCTCGGCGGCGGGTCGGCCGCCCTGGGTGCGGACCTGCGGCGCCCGCGCCTGACGGCCGCGGAGCTCGCCCGACCCGGGCGCCGGCTGCCCACCGGGAGCGGGCATCCGGCCGCCGGCCGCGCCGTGCCCGCGTCCGGCCGCACCCGGCTCGTCCGCGGGACGCTCGACCGCGCTGCGGTGCCCCTGGCCCTGGCCGCGCGCCCCCGGCTGGGGGAGGCCGTCCTCGGCCGCCGCGTGCTCGGCGGTGCGCGGCGGACGTCCCGTCCCCGCACCGGCCTGCGGCGGCACCAGCGGCGGCCGCGCCGGACCGCGCCCCGCCGCACCCTGCTGCCCGGGGTGCGGCTGCTGCGCGGACTGCGGGTAGGGCTGACCGGCCCGGGCGTGGAAGGCCTGGGCGGCCGGCGTCACGGCCTGCCCCGGGCCGAACCCGGGCGTCTGGCCGTGCGCTCCCGGCTGGCCGTGGCCGACCGGCTGACCGTGCGGCACCGGCTGCCCGTGGGCACCGGCCGGCACCGGCATCCCCGGACCGGCCGGGAACGGCTGCATCGACTGCCCGCCGTGCGCCCCGCCGAACAGCTGACCGCCCGCCGCCGCCCCGGCCGCCGCGTGCTGCAGCGCGCCGGGCAGCCGCAGGTCGCCGCCGTGCGCACCGGCCGCCGTCGGCGGCTGCTGCCCAGGGCGGCGCGCCCGGTAGCTGGTCCGGTACGCGGCCGGGGAGACCCCGAGCTGGCGCCGGAAGTGCCCGCGCAGTGCCACCGGCGAACGGAACCCGCACCGGCGCGCGACGTCGTCCACCGACAGCTCCGAGGTCTCCAGCAGCCGCTGCGCCTGGAGCACCCGCTGGGTGATCAGCCACTGCAACGGCGCACTGCCGGTGAGCGTGCGGAACCGCCGGTCGAAGGTGCGCCGGCTCATGTAGGCACGAGCCGCCAGCACCTCGACGTCGAACTGCTGGTTGAGGTTCTCCAGCGCCCAGGTGACCACCTCGGCCAACGGGTCGTTGCCGATCTCCTCCGGTAAAGACTGATCGATGTACTGGGCCTGTCCTCCGCCGCCGCGACGGCTGGGCACCACCAGGCGGCGGGCCAGCGCGTTGGCGGCCTCGGCGCCGTGGTCGCTGCGCACCACGTGCAGGCACAGGTCGATGCCGGCGGCGGTGCCGGCCGAGGTGAGCACGTCGCCGTCGTCGACGAACAGCTCGCGCGGGTCGACGTGGACCCGTGGGTAGCGTTTGGCCAGCGTCGGCGCGTACATCCAGTGGGTGGTCGCCGGGCGGCCGTCGAGCAGACCGGCGGCGGCCAGGACGAAGGCGCCGGTGCAGAGGCCGATGATCCGCGCGCCCTCGTGGTGGGCCTTGCGCAGGGCGGTGATCGCCTCGACCGGCGGGGGCTGGGAGATCGAGCGCCAGGCCGGTACGACGATCGTGCCGGCCCGGGCGAGGGCCTCCAGACCGTACGGGGCGGAGAGGGTCAGGCCGCCGGTGGTGGCCAGCGGGCCCTCCTCACCGGCGCAGACCAGCAGGCGGTAGCGGGGCACCCCGGCGTCCTGGCGGTCCACGCCGAAGACCGAGAGCGGGATGGAGCTCTCGAAGATCGGCGCGCCGCCGAAGATCAGCACGGCGACGGTCTCCCGGCGGCGCCGGCCGGACAGCTTGCGCGGGGCGGCCGAGGTCACCGTCGCCGAGGCACCGTTCGCCCCGGGGCCGCCGTGACCGCTGTGGCTGCCGTGGCCGCCGTGGCCCAGCGGACCGTGGCCGGGGGCGGTGCCGAGCGCCAGGCCGCCGAGCGGGCCTCCGCTGCCGAGCGGGCCCCCGCCGACGGCACCGGAGGCGCCGTTCTGGCCCGGAGCGCCGCCGGGGTAGGCGGGATGGCCGGAGTAGCCGGGGTAGCCCGGGTACTCGCCGCCGTAGGCCGGGGCGTGGCTGACGAGGCCTCGGCTGACGGGCTGTCCGCCGTTGACGGTGTGCCCGCCGGTGGGATGCCCGTTGGCGGTGTGCCCGCCGGTGGGGTGTCCGTTGGCGGTGTGCCCGCCGGTGGGGTGTCCGTTGGCGGTGTGCCCGCCGGTGGGGTGTCCGCCGAACGCCGGTTGGCCCCCGTAGGGCTGGTGGTTCCCGCTCGCCGCCGTACCGTGCTCGGCGGGGGCCGGGACCGCGCCCGGGCCGCCGGCGGGCGAGTGCGCTGCGGGGTACGAGGGGTGCGGGGCGGCGCCCGAGGGGCCCGGGATGCCGGAGGCGCGGGTGGTGGCGGCGATCGCGGAGGTGCCGGTGCTTCTCGCGGCCCGACCCGCGGTGCCGGCCGTCGCCTGGCCGCTGTCAGGACCCGCGTCGCTCCTGCTCACCCTGCTCAAGGCGCTCAAGCCCCCTCGGTGGTGTGGTGTGGGTGGTGCGGCACTGCTGGCCAAGATCGAAATCTATCGGGTGGACCGTTGCCGTTGTGACAAGTTCACCATCCGACGCTATGTCGACATGGCAATTTGGCGTGATGCATTCGATCACGAAGCGTGGCACCCGTCGACCCTTCTGGGAAGAGGGCCGTGGCAACGGTGGCTGGTTGTCGCGGGGCCGTTCCTGGGACGTCCGGCCCCCGTGCGCCCGATCGGCGGGTCTGGGCTGCGGATTTGCCCAAGCGGGAGAGAGTGGCGCGAAATTGACCGAAAATCGGCGGTGCACGAGAGGGCGCACGGAGATGAGTCGTGCGCCTCCCAGGCTTCATCCGGCCAAGCCTGGCGGGGTGGAACCGCTATCCGGACCGTCGGGTTACGGTCCTGCCGTGACCACCGACAGCCGGCTCGAACGGGCCAACGACAACGCCGCCGCCTTCTGGCTCGCCCAGGCCCGTGCGCACGGCTGGCGAACCCGTGTCCTCCCAGGGCTGACGGCGATCCGCTGCGCCCGGACCCCGGGCGACCCGCACCGCTTCGTGGTCACCCGCCCGTACGCCGAACCAGGCTTGGTGGAACGGGAGTTGGCTGACCTGCTGGACGAGTGGTCGACCATATCCCTCACCCTGGAGGACCCGTACGGCGGGCTCGACCTCACCCGCTTCGGGGCCGACCGGACGTCGGTCATGCCGGTGATGGTCCGTGACCCGGCGCCGGTCGAAGGGGTGCCGGACGTGCTGCCCGCGGTCTTCGAGGCGCACGGGGGCGGCTCCCTGACGGTCGATGAGGCCGTCGACGGGGACAGCTTCGCGCAGGTCGAACGGGCGATCGTGGAGGGATTCCCGCTGCCCGCCCGCCAGCCCTGGGTCCGTGGCGAGGCGCTCCCGGAACGGCTGCTGGCCGAACCCGGCTGGCGGGCGTGGCTCGGCCGGGTCGACGGCGCCGTGGCCGGTACCTGCCTCACCTACGACGACGGCCGGGCCACCGGCGTGTACTGGGTCGCCACCCTGCCCGCCTGGCGCGGCCGGGGGGTCGCCAAGGTCGTCCTGCAGACCGCCCTGGTCCACGCGCACCCGGACCGCCCGGCCACCCTGGTCGCCACCTCGCTCGGCGAACCGCTCTACCGCAAGCTCGGGTTCACCGAGCAGGCCCGCACCTGCTGGTGGAGCCGCACCTCGTCGGCGGGCTGACCGGGGGGCCGGAGGAGTGGCCGGGCGGTGGTCGGTGGCCGGTCGTCAGTGGTCGGGTCGGTGGTCCGTGACCGGTGGACTGTCGAGCGGTGGCCGGTCCATGGCTGGTCCGTGGCCGGTCGGTGGCCGAGCGCCATCACGGCTGGTGGTGGGCCCCTGGGCCCCCCGGGGCCGCCAAGCGCTGCCGGGGCCCCTGGAGCCGTCTCCGAACCCCCGCCTGGCGACGCGGGTGCCCCGACCCCGCCCCGCCCCGCCCTCGGAGCGGACGACGGGGGGTTCGAAGCGGGACCCGGGGGCCCTGAGGCTGGTGGGGTCACCGGTGTGGGTGGGGCCCCTGGGACTGGTAGGGCCGGTGGGGCCGAAGGGCTGCTATCCGGCGGCGGCCGTCGCGGGTGCCGGGGCCGACCCCGGGGAGGCTGCCGCGCCGGGCGCCACGGCGAAGACGGTCCGGGCGGTTGCCGGCCGCCCGTCGGTCGCCGCCTGGAGAGGTGCCGTACGGAGGGGCGCCGGGCGCACGACCGGCGCGCGCCCGAGGTCGTCTGCGCCCCCGCCGAGCCCGGCCTCCGCCCCTGCCCCGGAGAGCGCCCCCGCGTCGGTGCGGGCGTCGGCGATCACGGCAAACCCGCCTGACCGGTTTCGGACACCCGAGCCGGCTGCTACGCCCGGGTCGCGGCCCGTCCCGGCGTTCGCGGGAACGGGCGCACTCGCGCCCTGCGGGGCGGCCGCCGTCAGGCGTGCGCCGGACCGCGCGCCGAGAAGCGCCGTCGCCCGCACCGGCACCCCGGTCGCGCCCCGGCGGGACGCCCCGCCGGCCCGGATCCCCGGCCGGGGCGAGGGCGCGCTGCGCGCGGCCAGCACCTGGCCGACGGCCTCCGGCAGTCCGGCCGCCTTCAGCGTCGGCCGGTAGCCGATCTCCGCCCACGGGCGGCCGTGGTGCAGCCAGACGCTGCGCAGCCCGGTCAGTTCGGCCCCGGCGATGTCCGCGGGCGCGTGGTCCCCGATCATCCAGGTCCGCGCGGCCCAGTCCCCGCTGGGCGCGACACCGCAACGCTGGGCGGCGATCTCGAAGATCCGCGGGTCCGGCTTGAGGCAGTCGGCCTCCTCGGAGATGACCCAGCCGTCGACCAGCGGCCCCAGCCCGGTCCGGCGGATCTTCTCCAACTGCGGCCCGGTGCCGCCGTTGCTGACGATCCCGAGCGTCCACCCCGCCGCCCGCGCGGCCCGCAACGCCTCGATGTGCCGGGGCGGGCAGTGGATGTGGGAGTTGATGCCGCGTCGGTAGTGGGCGAGCAGGAAGTCGGTGGACACGTCCAGGCCGTAGCGGCGCCGGACCGCGGACAGTACGGTGCTGCGCGGTACGTAGCCGCCCCCGTCGAGGGTGACGAACCAGTCGAGGTCACCGGGCGGCAGACCGTGGTCGGACAGGAAGTCCTGCGCCCACGCCCGGAAGGCGGCGTCCCGGGGGAGCAGCGTGTTGTCGAGGTCGAACAGGAGCAGGGGCATGCCGAGCATGGTGCCAGCGCCCGCGCCTATGCACGTGGCAAATGCCAGAGCACGTCGCGAAGCCGTACGAAGTGGCTGATTCGGGCTCCGACGGCTGACGTACGGATCCTGCGCGGGCCGGGTACGGGCGGTGCGCGGGCGGGCCCGCGGGGCGGCCGGAGAGCCGTGGGACGTGGTGGTTCGCGACGGGCGGGGCGTAACGGTTCGCGACGTGCCGCAACGGATCGTCGCCGATCCATGACAGTCCGGTCACGGTGTCCCGCGGGGCTGTTGCGCCGCCCGGTCCGCTCAGTCAAGCTCCAGAGAACCTCCTTCTCGGAGGGGGCGCGATGGCCTGCGGGCGGGGCGCACTGCCACGGCGGGCGCATCCCCCTTTCGCGGGAACAACGTCGCTCCGGGGCTTCGCCACTGGGCTGGGCCCCCTGCCCGTCGTACTCTGAAAGGAACAGGTCACATACGGTGCTGCGCGGCGCAGACCGACGTCATCCCGTGGGCGGGCCTGCCGCACGGGCAGCGTTGTCCTCTCCTGTCGGCCCCTCTCCATCGAAGAGCCGTGAGCCATGGCTGGTTTTGAGCCTCCCCGACCGGTTGAACCGGACACGCCCCGCGGCGCGGGCGCAGCGACCGGGGGAGACGGCGCCCGTACGAACCCCGGCCCGGTCGACGGCCACGCCGCGGAGCGCCTCGACGGTGCTCTCGGCCGTGCTGAGGGCGGCCTCGGGGGCGCGCACGCCAGTGGGAACGACGACGGGCACGCAGACGTGTGGGCCGGCGCACCTGCGGAGGCCCCAGGGCGCGTCCCGTCCGGTCGGACCGGCAGCGAGCGGACCGGCAGCGAGTCGATCGGCCGTGAGCGGACCGGTGCCGCCGCTGCGGCCCAGCCGGACGAACCCGGTGGACCAGGCGGACCCGGTGGACCGGGTGACCTCGCGGAGCGGGCGGAGCCGGACGACGGGCATGACGGCCCCCAAGGCCTCGCGCGCGCTCTGCGCGGCCTCGCCCGTCGCGGCAACCTCGCCCGCCGTGACCGTTCAGGCTCCCGCCAGCGGCGTGGCGAGCCCCCGGCCGACCCTGCGGGGCCTCCGGTGACGGGCCGCCTCGGCCCGGGCGCCGAGCGCCCGGAGGCGGCCTCGGGCGCAGCCAGCGCCTTCGGCGGCCGCACCGAGCCGTCGGCACAGGACAACCCCGCGCCGTCCCTCGACCCGACCTTCCAGCACGGTGTGGTGGTGGGTTTCGACGGCTCGCTGTCGAGCGAGCGCGCCCTCGCCTACGCGGTCGGCATGGCGCGCCGGTCGCAGTGCGGCCTGGTGATCGTGCACGTCGCCAACCGCCTGCCCGCGACGGTCTGGGCCGGCTGTGAGCCGCCTGTGTTCGTCGACCTGCCCGACCACCGGACCGAGGTCCTCGGCCTGGAGCTCGCCTGCGCGGACTTCCTCGCCGGGGTGCCGTGGATCCTGGTCGAGCGCGGCGGCGACATCTGCCACGAGATCGAGGAGGTCGGCCGCGAGTACGCCGCCGACGCGATCGTCGTCGGCACGACGCACGGCCTGCTCGGCAAGATCTTCGGCTCGGTGTCCGGCCGGCTGGCGCGGCGGGCCAACCGCCCGGTGATCGTGATCCCCTGAGGGACCGTTCGGTTCGTCTCCTCCTGTTGCCTCCTCCACCGTGGGCTCGCTCCTCGACGCCGGTTGCGGAGCACCGTGCCGATCCGGGGGACTCGGCTCAGGACGTGACCTCCGCGACCGTGGCGGCTGCGAAGTCGCCGCCACGACCGCGTGGTTCACCGACGTGCGGTCACGAGGTGACGTGCGGTCACGAGGTGATGCCGAGCTCCCGGGCGATGAGCATCCGCTGGACCTCGGAGGTGCCCTCGCCGATTTCCAGGATCTTGCTGTCGCGCCAGAAACGGGCGACGGGGAATTCGTTCATGAAGCCGTACCCGCCGTGGATCTGGGTCGCCTCGCGGGCGTTGTCGACGGCGGCCTCGGACGAGTACAGCTTCGCGATCGCGGCCTCCTTCTTGAACGGTTCACCGTGCAGCATCCGGGAGGCGGCGTCCCGCCAGGCCAGGCGGGAGGTGTGGGCGCGCATCTCCATGTCGGCGAGCTTGAACTGGACGGCCTGGTTGGCGCCGATCGGCCGGCCGAAGGCCCGGCGCTCACCGGCGTACTTCACGGACTCGTCGACGCAGCCCTGGGCCAGGCCGGTGGCCAGGGCCGCGATCGCGATGCGGCCCTCGTCGAGGATCCGCAGGAACTGGGCGTAGCCTCGGCCACGCTCGCCCAGCAGGTTGGCCGCGGGGACGCGGCAGTCGGTAAAGGACAGTTCGCGGGTGTCGGATGCGTTCCACCCGACCTTCGAGTACTTCTTCGAGACCTGGAATCCCGGGGTCCCGGTGGGCACGATGATGGAGGAGATCTCCCGCGTGGGCGAGCGGAATTCGCCTTCTTCACTCGAACGAGCGATCGGTTCGGTGAGCGCGGTGACGGTGACCAGACCGGTGATGTCGGTGCCGGAGTTGGTGATGAAGCACTTGGTGCCGTTGATGACCCACTCGTCGGTGGCCTCGTCGTACCGCGCGGTGGTGCGGGTGGCCCCGGCGTCAGAGCCGCCCTCCGGCTCGGTCAGGCCGAAGGCGCCGAGGAGTTCGCCCGAGGTCAGCCGGGGCAGCCACTCGCGCTTCTGCTCCTCCGTGCCGAAGCGGTGGATCGGCATCGCGCCGAGCGAGACGGCGGCCTCCAGCGTGATCGCGACGGAGGAGTCGACGCGGGCGAGCTCCTCCAGGACGAGGCCGAGGGCGAAGTAGTCGCCGCCCATGCCGCCGTACTCCTCCGGGAAGGGCAGGCCGAAGAGGCCCATCCGCCCCATCTCGCGGACGATCTCGTAGGGGAACTCCTCCCGCTCGTAGAGCTCGCCGATCTTCGGCGCCACCACGTCCTGGGCGAACTCGGCGACGGTGCGCCGCAGTTCCTCGTACTCGCTGCTGAGTCGGTGGTCGAGCATGGTGATCCTCCTGGTGCCCGGCCGGGTGGCCGCGGGCGTGGGCGGGACGACCGGCGCCGTCGTGCGGTCCGACGGTCGCGCGGTGCGGTTGAGGGATGGGCGGTCCGGGACGGACGTGGTGCGTGGCGCCGGCCGGACCGAAGGGGGCGCGGCCGGCGCCGGAGCGGGTGGCGGGGCCGGGTCAGCCCCGGGCGGCGCCGAGCAGCGCCTGGACGGTGCGGGAGGGGCTCGGGCGGCCGAGGCGCTCGGCCATCCAGCCGCTGGTGGCGACCAGGGCGCGCAGGTCGACGCCGGTGCGGATGCCGAGGCCGTGCAGCATCCAGACCAGGTCCTCGGTGGCCAGGTTCCCGGTGGCGCTCTTCGCGTACGGGCAGCCGCCCAGGCCGCCCGCCGAGGCGTCCACGGTGGTGACGCCCTCGCGCAGCGCCGCCAGGGTGTTGCTGAGCGCCTGGCCGTAGGTGTCGTGGAAGTGCACGGCGAGCCGGTCGGCGGCCACCCCGGCCCGGGCGAAGCCGGCCAGCAGGGCGCCGACCTGGCCCGGGGTGGCGACGCCGATGGTGTCGCCGAGGCTCAGCTCCGAGCAGCCCATCTCCAGCAGCTGCACGCCGTACCGGACCACCTGGGGGACCGGGACGGGGCCCTCCCACGGGTCGCCGAAGCACATCGACAGGTAGCCGCGGACCGCGATCCCGGCCTCGGCCGCCCGGGTCACGACCGGGCGGAACATCGCCATGGCCTCGTCCGCGGAGCGGTTGAGGTTGCGGCGGGCGAAGGTCTCGGTGGCACTGGCGAACACCGCGACGTCGCCGGCCCGGTGGGCGAGCGCGCGGTCCAGGCCGCGCTCGTTGGGCACCAGGACCGGCAGCCGCAGGCCGGGGTGGCGCTCCGGCAGGCCGGCGAGCCTGGGCATCAGCTCCTCGGCGTCGGCCAGCTGCGGCACCCACTTCGGGTGGACGAAGCTGGTGGCCTCGACGGTGCGCAGGCCGGCCGCCGCGAGCCGGGCGATGAACTCGGCCTTGACCTCGACCGGGACCAGGGAGCCCTCGTTCTGCAGGCCGTCGCGCGGTCCGACCTCGTGGATCCGGACCTCCTCGGGCAGGCCGGGGGCGCGGACCGGGTCGGGCAGGCCCAGGTCGAGGGCGTCGGGCTCGTGGGCGGAAGCGGGCTCGTGGGCGGGGGTGGTCACGACCGCACCTCCGCGGGCTCGGCGGGGGCAGTGACCGTTCCGGTCGTGGCCTCCTCGGCCGGGGTGACCACGACCAGCAGGTCCTCCATCGCGACGGTGGCACCGGCGGTGGCCCGTAGTTCGGCCACCACGCCGTCGTGCGGCGCGGCGATCACGTGCTCCATCTTCATGGCCTCCAGCACGAGCAGGGGCTGGCCCTTGCGGACGGTCTCGCCCGCCGTGGTCTTGACGACGGTGACGGTGCCGGGCATCGGCGCGGTGAGGGCGCCGTGGTGCGCGCCGGCCCCGGCGGCGGCCTCGCCGACCGGGTCGTGGGCGTGCAGCGGCCAGGCGTCGCCCTCGATGCCGAGCCAGGTCACCGGCCCGGCGGCGAGGCCGGGGGTGGCGTCGGTGGCCAGCGAGAACGCGGTCTGCAGGCCGTCGACGGTCAGGTGCAGCCGGTCGCCCGCCAGGGTCGCGCGGGCGCGGTGCGACGGCCCGTCGCCGAGCCGGAGCTCCACCTCGCGGGTGGGCCCGGCGGGATTGTCAGTGGCATCGGTTACGTTGCCCGCAGTGATCGAACGGATGCGCACCGACACCGGGTCCTGGCCGGGGGTACGGAGTCGGTGGGTGGTCCAGGCGGGGGTGCCGCCCAGGCGCCAGCCGGAGGGAAGGGAGAACGGGTCGGCCCAGCCGTCGGGGGTGGCGGCCGGGGTGAGTGCCAGGTGCCGTGCCAGCGCGGCCGCGTAGTAGAGGAGGTGAGCGGGCGACGGTGATCCGGTCGCTGCGGCGTCGGCCCCGGTCCCGGGGTGGGCGGGCGTCGTGGTCCCGGCCGGGTCGGTCGCGTTGACGGGGGAGTACGGCGCGGTGAGCAGGGCCGGCTGCTGCTGGGCGGTCTGCTCCACCAGGCCGGTGTCCAGTCGGCCGGCGACGACCTCGGGGTGTGCGAGGAGCCGGCGCAGGAAGCCGGTGTTGGTGGTGACGCCCAGGATGCGGGTGTCGGCCAGCGCGGCGCGGAGCCGGCGCAGCGCGGTCGGTCGGTCGGGACCGTACGCGATGACCTTGGCGAGCATCGGGTCGTAGGCGCTGGTGATGACGGTTCCGGGGGCGACCCCGGAGTCGACGCGGATGCCCTCGCCCCGGGGCTCGTCCAGGGTGAGGATGCGGCCGCCGGTGGGCAGGAAGTCCCGTTCCGGGTCCTCGGCGCAGATGCGGGCCTCGATGGCGTGGCCCAGGAAGGAGATGTCGGACTGGGTGAAGGTGAGCGGTTCGCCGGCGGCGACGCGCAGCTGCCACTCGACCAGGTCGAGCCGGGTCGCGTCGGGCCCGACGGCGACGGCGAGCTCGGTGACGGGGTGTTCCACCTGGAGACGGGTGTTCATCTCCATGAAGAAGAAGTCCCGCACCCCCTCGGCGGCGGAGGCGGAGGGGGCGTCCGGGTCGATGCCGGGGACGATGAACTCCACGGTGCCGGCGCCGGTGTAGCCGCAGGACTCCGCGGCGCGGACGGCCGCGGCGCCCATCGCGGCGCGGGTCTCGGCATTGAGGAGAACGGAGGGAGCCTCTTCGATCAGCTTCTGGTGGCGGCGCTGCAGGCTGCACTCGCGCTCGCCGAGGTGGACGGTGGTGCCGTGGGCGTCGGCCAGCACCTGCACCTCGATGTGGCGCGGCCGGTCGACCCAGCGCTCCAGCAGCAGGGTGTCGTCACCGAAGGCCGTACGGGCGACGCGTCGGGCGGCGGCGATCTCGGTGGGCAGCTCGGCCGGGTCCCGGACGAGGCGCATGCCCTTGCCGCCGCCGCCGGCGGACGGCTTGAGCAGCACCGGGTAGCCGATCTCCTCGGCGGCGGCGACGAGTTCCTCGTCGGTGGGCGCGGTGGCCTGGCTGCCGGGGACCACCGGGACGCCGGCGGCCCGGACGGCCTCCTTGGCGTTGATCTTGTCGCCCATCAGCTCGACCGCGCCGGGCGGCGGTCCGATGAAGACGAGGCCGGCGTCGGCGCAGGCGCGGGCGAAGCCGGGGTTCTCCGCGAGGAAGCCGTAGCCGGGGTGGACGGCCTGGGCGCCGGTGCGGCGGGCGGCGGCGAGGATCTGGTCGGTCCGCAGGTAGGTCTCGGCGGCCGAGCTGTCGCTGCGGTCGGCCGGGCCGAGCCGGACCGCGACGTCCGCCTCGCGGACGTGCGGGGCGTCGGCGTCCGCGTCGCTGAACACGGCGACCGAGCGGACGCCGAGCCGCCGCAGGGTGCGGATCACCCGGAGGGCGATCTCACCGCGGTTGGCGACCAGAACTGTGTCGAACATGGGAGGCGTTCCTCCGGGTCGAGGGGAGCCGTACGAAGGAGGTGTCGGTGGGAAGTCGGGCGCCGGCCCGGGGCCGGACCGGCGCCGCGGACGTCGCACCCGGAAGGAAGGGGTCACGACGAAGGGGTCATGACCGCGGGGGCGGCCCGGCGGTCACATGCGGAAGACGCCGTACGGGGCGGGCGGCGCCAGCGGGGCGTTGGCGCAGGCGGTGAGCGCCAGGCCCACGACGGTGCGGGTGTCCATCGGGTCGATCACACCGTCGTCCCAGAGCCGGGCGGAGGCGTAGTAGGCGCTGCCCTGCCGCTCGTACTGCTCGCGGACCGGGCGCTTGAACTCCTCCTCCGCCTCGGCCGGCCACTGCTCGCCGTGCGCCTCCAGCTGGTCGCGGCGGACGGTGGCCAGCACGGAGGCCGCCTGCTCGCCGCCCATCACGGAGATCTTGGAACCCGGCCACATCCACAGGAAGCGGGGTGAGTAGGCCCGGCCGCACATCGAGTAGTTGCCGGCTCCGTACGAGCCGCCGATCACCACGGTCAGCTTCGGGACGCGGGTGCAGGCGACGGCGTTGACCATCTTGGCGCCGTGCTTGGCGATGCCGCCCGCCTCGTACTGCCGACCGACCATGAAGCCGGTGATGTTCTGCAGGAAGAGGAGGGGGATGCCGCGCTGGTCGCACAACTCGATGAAGTGGGCGCCCTTGACGGCCGACTCGGAGAACAGCACGCCGTTGTTGGCGACGATGCCGACGGGGTGGCCGTGGATCCGGGCGAAGCCGGTGACCAGGGTCGCGCCGTACTCGGCCTTGAACTCGGCGAAGCGGCTGCCGTCCACCAGCCGGGCGATCACCTCGCGGACGTCGTAGGGCGTGCGCGGGTCGACCGGGACGGCGCCGTACAGGCCCGCCGGGTCGACGGCCGGCGGCTCGACCGGGGTGAGCGGCCAGGGCCGGGCCGTGCGCGGGCCGAGCCCGGCGACGATCGTGCGGACGATCGAGAGGGCGTGGGCGTCGTCCTCGGCCAGGTGGTCCGTCACGCCCGAGGTGCGGGAGTGCAGCTCGCCGCCGCCCAGCTCCTCGGCGGTGACCACCTCGCCGGTGGCGGCCTTCACCAGCGGCGGGCCGCCCAGGAAGATCGTGCCCTGGTTGCGGACGATCACGGCCTGGTCGCTCATCGCCGGGACGTACGCGCCGCCGGCCGTGCAGGAGCCGAGCACGGCGGCGATCTGCGGGATGCCCGCGGCGGAGAGCCTGGCCTGGTTGTAGAAGATCCGGCCGAAGTGGTCGCGGTCCGGGAAGACCTCGTCCTGCATCGGGAGGAAGGCGCCGCCGGAGTCCACCAGGTAGAGGCAGGGGAGCCGGTTCTCCAGCGCGACCTCCTGGGCGCGCAGGTGCTTCTTCACCGTCATCGGGTAGTAGGTGCCGCCCTTGACGGTGGCGTCGTTGGCGACCACCACCACCTCGCGTCCGGCGACCCGGCCGATGCCGGCGATCACCCCGGCCGCGGGCGCCGCCCCGTCGTACATCCCGTCGGCGGCCAGCGGGGCCAGTTCGAGGAAGGGGGAGGCGGGGTCGAGCAGGGTGTCCACCCGGTCGCGCGGGAGGAGCTTGCCGCGCGCGGTGTGCCGGGCGCGGGCCTTGGCGCCGCCGCCCAGAGCGGCCGCGTCGAGCTTCGCGCGCAGTTCGGCGACCAGCTCCTGGTGCGCCTCGGTGTTCGCGCGGTAGGCCGCGGAGCCCGGGTCGACCGAGGTGCCGAGCCGGGGTGCCGGGGCGGCGGCTCCGGGCGGTACGGGGACCGGCGATGTCGCGGTGCCGTTCGCTGCGCTGATCTGGAGGCCGGTGGGTGTGCCGGCGGTTGAGATGACCATTCCCAAGAGCTCCCTTGCCCTCGGCACCAGGTGGGCGCCGGATGCCGTGCGCCCTCGAAGTCCGACGTTAATTAACGTTAACTTACGCCGCCCAGGTTAACGACGGATAACCCGACTGTCTACGATGGACGGCATGCCGAACGTCCCCGCAACCTCCGCGCTCCCACGTCGCGACCAGATCCGCCGGGAGGCCGCGCGACTGTTCGCCGCCCGGGGCTTCCTCGGCGTGGGCGTGGACGAGATCGGCAAGGCCGTCGGGATCAGCGGCCCCGGGCTCTACCGCCACTTCGCCGGCAAGGACGCGATGCTCGCCGACCTGCTGATCGGCATCAGCGAGCGCCTGCTGGAGGAGGGGCGCCGCCGGGCGGGCGGCGGCGACGGTCCGGCGGCCGCGCTGGACGCGCTGATCGGCGGCCACGTCGACTTCGCCCTGGACGACCGCGACCTGATCACCCTGCACGACCGCGAGCTGCTGAACCTCAAGGAGGAGGACCGCCGCACCGTCCGCCGGCTCCAGCGCGGCTACGTCGAACTGTGGGTGGACGTGGTCCGGCAGGCCTACCCGCCGCTGGCCGACCCCGCCGCCGAGCCGGTGGCGCGGGCCACCGTGCACGCCGTCTTCGGCCTGATCAACTCGACCCCGCACAGCCTCGGCTCGAACCCGGGGTCGAATCCGGGCTCGGGCTCCGGCCCGAACCCCGGCTCCGTCGAGCGCGTCGGCCAGGGTGAGCGCTCCGGTCAGGGTGAGCGCTCCGGTCTCCAGCGGGACGGCATGGCCGCCCTGCTGCACACCCTCGCCCACGGCGCGTTCGCCGCCGCCGCGAACGCCGCCACCACGGGCTCGGCCGCCGTCGACGGGTCGCCCTCGGGCGGCGACGCCCCCGCACAGGACTGACCCCTCCGCCCGGCGACTTCTCCCGCCGGGTCCTCGCCCGAACGCCCCGCCGAGAGGCCTAGGCCCAAAGGAGGGTGGCCGACCGCCCCCGGTCGCTGGGCGTTCGGCGGACGATGGGGCGACCCTGGAGGCGGGCGGCCGTCGAGGCCGGCCGTGCGGGCGTTCGATCGGGAATCTCCGTCGGCCGCCGGCTGTTGCCCAGTCCGCCGGACCGGACGATCCGGGCTGCTCCGGCCCGCCCGACCCCACCGGGGCGGAAACGCCGTGGCGGCCACCCGACGAAATGGTTAGCATCCCTAAATATGCCTGAGACTCACGGATCCACGGTGGAGCCATCCCCGAGCGGCTCACCGGCCCCGGGCCCTGCCCCGGAGGCCCTCGTCGACGAGCGCACCGCCCGTTCGGACACCGCGCGAGCGGACGCCACCGGAGCCGACACCGCCCGAGCGGACGCCGTCGGAACGGACACCGCCCGAGCGGACACCACCGGAGCGGACACCGCCCGAGCGGACACCACCGGAGCGGACACCGGCACCGGGCGCGCCGAGCCCGCCGGCTGGCTGCGCCGTCTGGTCGGGTACAGCTGGCGGTCCCGTCGCAGCCTGCTGCTCGCCTTCGGTGCCTCGCTCCTCGGCATGGCCGTCACCGCGCTGGTGCCGCTGGTCACCAAGCTGATCATCGACGACGTCATCGTCGCCCGCACCCGCTCGCTGACCCCCTGGGCGGTGGTGCTGCTGCTGGCCGCCGTCGTGGTCTTCGGCTGCACCCAGGTCCGCCGCTACTACGGCGGTCAGCTCGCCCTCGACGTCCAGCACGACCTGCGCAGCGACCTGTTCCGCTCGCTCGGCCGGCTCGACGGCCACCGCCAGGACCGGCTCGACACCGGCCAGGTGGTCGGGCGCGCGACCTCGGACCTCCAGCTGGTCAACGGCCTGCTCTCGATGGTGCCGATGATGACCGGCTTCCTGCTGATGTTCGTCATGTCGCTGGCCGTGATGATCTGGCTGTCCCCGCCGCTCACCCTGGTCGCCCTCGTCATGGCGCCCGCGCTGTGGTGGGTCTCCGCGTTCAGCCGCAAGCGCCTGTTCCCCGCGACTTGGGCGGCCCAGCAGGAGGCGGCCGCCGTCGCCGGCGTGGTGGACGGTGCGATCGGCGGCGTCCGGGTGGTCAAGGGCTTCGGCCAGGAGGCGCAGGAGCTGGACAAGCTGGAGCAGGCCTCCCACAACCTGTTCGCGGCCCGGCTCCGTTCGATCCGGCTCAACGCCCGCTACAACCCGGCGATGCAGGCGATCCCCGCGCTCGCCCAGGTCGCCGTCCTGGCCTTCGGCGGCTGGCTGGCCGTCGACGGCCGGGTCTCGCTCGGGACCTTCGTCGCCTTCTCGACCTACGTCGCGCAGATGACCGGCCCGGTCCGGATGCTGACCATGATCATCACCGTCGGCCAGCAGGCCCGGGCCGGCGTGGAACGCGTCCTGCAGCTGATCGACGAGCGCCCGCTGGTCCAGGAGCGCCCGGAAGCGCTCACCCTGGACCTCACCCAGGATGCCGCCACCCCGCACGGGACGACCTCGCACGGCGCCACCCCGCACGGGACGACCTCGCACGGCGCTACCCCGCACGGCACGGCCGTCGGCCCCCGGACCTCCGACGTCGCCCTGGAGTTCGACCGGGTCGAGTTCCGGTACGACCCCGAGCACCCCGCCCCCGTCCTGCACGGCCTCAGCCTGGAGCTGGCCCCCGGCGAGACCCTCGCCCTGGTCGGCGCCTCCGGCTCCGGCAAGTCGACGGTCGCCCAACTGGTGTCGCGCTTCTACGACCCGTCCGAGGGTGCCGTCCGCCTCTACGGCCACGACCTGCGCGACCTCACCCTGGACTCGGTCCGCGCGACGGTCGGCATAGTCCCCGAGGAGAGCTTCCTCTTCTCCGAGTCGGTCCGCACCAACATCGCCTACGGCCGCCCGGACGCCACGGACGAGCAGATCGTCGCGGCCGCCCGCGCCGCCCAGGCCGACGAGTTCGTCCGCGCGCTGCCGGACGGCTACGAGACCAAGGTCGGCGAGCAGGGTCTGACCCTCTCCGGCGGCCAGCGCCAGCGCATCGCGCTGGCCCGGGCGATCCTCACCGACCCCCGGATCCTGCTGCTGGACGACGCCACCTCGGCGGTGGACCCGCAGGTCGAGGCGGAGATCCACGACGCGCTGCGCTCGGTGATGGCCGGCCGCACCACGCTGCTGATCGCCCACCGCCGCTCGACCCTCCAGCTCGCCGACCGGATCGCCGTCCTGGAACGCGGCCGGCTGCTGGACATCGGCACGCACGAGGAACTCGAAGCCCGATGTCCCCAGTACCGGGCCTTGATCACCGACCCCGAGGCGGGCCGCGCCACCCAGCACCCCGCCGCCGGCACACCGGCCGAAGGGCCGACCGGCACGTCGACGGAAGCCCAGGCCGACGCCCCGACGGTCACCAAGGCCGACACCCCCGCCGGCCCCCCGCCCGTCGAACAGCCGTCCACCCCCGCACTCCCCATCCCCGCGCTCCCCACCCCCGCCCTGGCGAAGGCCGCCCGCGCCGCCGACCCCGACCTGCTGGCCAAGGTCGCCGCGCTGCCGCCCGCCGCCGACAGCCCGGACGTCCCCCGGGCCGAGGCCGAGGCCGGTGACCCCGACTTCTCCCTGGGCCGCCTGCTGCGCCCCTTCCGCACCCCGCTGCTGATCGCGCTCCTGCTGGTCGCCCTGGACGCGGGGGCCGGCCTGGTCCTGCCGGTGCTGATCCGGCACGGCATCGACGAGGGCGTCCGCAAGGGCCTGATGTCCGGTGTCGCGGTGGCCGCGCTCACCGCGCTGGTCGTGGTCCTGCTGGACTGGCTGGTGCAGGGCGCCGAGAACCGGATCAGCGGCCGTACCGGCGAGCGCGTCCTCTACACGCTCCGGCTCAAGATCTTCGCCCACCTCAACCGGCTGGGCCTGGACTACTACGAGCGCGAGCTGACCGGCCGGATCATGACCCGGATGACCACCGACCTGGACTCGCTGACGTCCTTCCTGCAGACCGGCATGGTCACCGCCGTGGTCAGCCTGCTGACCTTCGCCGGGATCTTCGCGGCCCTGCTGATCATCGACGCGGGCCTGGCCCTGGTGGTCTTCGCCGTGCTGCCGCTGCTGGTGATCGCGACCCTGGTGTTCCGCCGGAAGTCCAAGGACCAGTACGAGCGTTCCCGCGACCTGATCAGCACCGTCAACGCGGACCTGCAGGAGAACGTGGCCGGCATGCGGATCGTCCAGGCCTTCCGCCGCCTGGACACCAACACCGACCGCTTCGTGGCGCGCGGCATCGCCTACCGCGAGGCCCGGGTCCGCGCGCAGCTGTACATCTCGCTGTACTTCCCGTTCGTCCAGTTCCTCTCCAGCGTGGCCGCCGCGCTGGTGCTGATCGTGGGTGCCTCCCGGGTCGAGTCCCAGACGCTGACGGTCGGCGCGCTGGTCGCCTACCTGCTCTACATCGACCTGTTCTTCGCCCCGGTCAACCAGCTGTCCCAGGTCTTCGACGGCTACCAGCAGGCCTCGGTCGGCCTCGGCCGGATCCGCGAGCTGCTGCGCACCCCGACCACCACGGCGGAGGCGGCCGAACCGGTCCCGGTGTCCAAGGGGCTGCGCGGCGAGATCACCTTCGAGGGGGTCGGCTTCGCCTACAACGGCGGCGCGGACGGCGCCCCGGACGTGCTGTCCGGCGTGGACCTGCACATCCCGGCCGGGCAGACGGTGGCCCTGGTCGGGGAGACCGGCGCCGGGAAGTCGACGCTGGTGAAGCTGGTCGCCCGCTTCTACGACGCGACCGAGGGCACCGTCCGGGTGGACGGGGTCGACCTCACCCGCTACGACCTGGCGCAGTACCGCCACCGCCTGGGCGTGGTGCCGCAGGAGGCCTACCTGTTCGCGGGCACGGTCCGTGAGGCGATCGCCTACGGCAGGCCGGACGCCTCGGCGGCCGAGGTGGAGGCGGCGGCCCGGGCGGTCGGCGCGCACGACATGATCGTCCGGCTGTCGGGCGGCTACGACCACGAGGTGGCCGGCCGCGGCCGCAACCTCTCGGCGGGGCAGCGCCAGCTGATCGCGCTGGCCCGGGCCGAACTGGTCGACCCGGACATCCTGTTGCTCGACGAGGCCACCGCGGCACTCGACCTGGCCACCGAGGCGGCGGTCAACCATGCCGCGGACCGGCTCAGCGGCGGTCGCACCACCCTGGTGATCGCCCACCGCCTGACCACCGCGGAGCGCGCCGACCGGGTGATCGTGCTGGACCACGGCCGGGTGGTCGAGGACGGCACCCACGCCGACCTGCTCGCCCGGGGCGGCACGTACGCCCGGCTCTGGCAGGCGTTCATCGCGGACGGCCACCCGGCGGCCGAGACCGTCACCGCCGGGTAGGCCGCCGGGTCGGGAGCCGGATCGGCCGCCGGGCCGGGAGCCCTCGGAAACCCTTCGGCCGGGCGGAGGTGACGGCTGCTCTGCCTGCTGTCAGGCGGCGATCAGCGCGGTGAGCAGCCCCGAGGGGTCGATCCCGCGCGGCAGGTCGCTCACCTGTCCGTCCCCGACCTCGACCACCCGCCAGCCGGAGCCGTCGGCCCGGCTGGCGAGGTCGGTGGTGACGAAGCGGCAGCCGAGCGTCCGGACCAGTGCCCGGACCTCGGTGAGGTCGGGTTCGACGCTCTGGTGCGGGGCGTCCGGGTGCGGTCCGACCAGGACCGGCCGACCGTCCAGCCACCACACCCGCGCCTCCACGGCCCGCCCGCCCGCGCCCGGCCCGCCGCCCGCAGCGTCCCCGGTGCTCCGGGCGCCCGCAGCGTCCCCCGTGCGCCCGGAGCCCCTGTCGCCGGTGCCGCGGTCGGCGCTCTCCGGGCCGCCACCGGCGCGCTCGAACTCCTCGTACCGCCGCAGCACCACGCCACCGGCCAGGAACTCGCCCTGCAGTTCGACGAACCGCGCCACCACCCGGCCGACGGCCGGGAGGTCGGCCAAGTCCGGTACGTAGCAGGCCTCGTGCCACTCGTGCTTGCGCGACTTCACGTAGTCCTTGACGATCGCCGGGCCGCTCCCGCCCAGCCGGGCCGCGGCCGCGGCCAGCTCCGCCGGGCCGGGCGCCACCGGTCCGGCGGAGGGGATCCACGCACTGGCCGGGGTCGCCCCCTCGAACACGCCGTACCAGCCGGGCAGTTCGTGGGCCGCCGCGTAACCGGGCGGGCTGGTCAGCAGGTTGCCGCCGCGGGCGGTGAGCGCGGCGCCGAAGCCGCGGTACCGGGCCGAGGGGAGCATCCAACCCCGGTACCAGAGCGGGCCGCTGTCCCTCGGCACCCGCCGGACCGCCTCCTCGGCCTGCCCGGCGAGCAGCGCGTCGTGGTCGACCAGATGGTGTTCGCCGCCCGACTCCCGCAGCAGTCTGGCCTCCCAGGCGAAGTGCGGATCGGGTCGGCGCGGGTTGAGCGGATCGGCGGGGAACAAGATCGCGGGTACGGGCATGGCCGTCAGGGTACGGCCCGAGACCCGGTGCCGACCCCGAGGACACCGGCCCGGGACGGTGAATCGGCTCGACGCCCCGAACGGCCGCTGCGAGAGTGATCCGATGCGAAATCCCCTGCGAAACCCGATGCGCAAGCTGCTGCGGCCCGGCAGGCGGGTGCCCCGGCAGGCCGCCCGCACGGTGGTCCTGGACGAGAACGGCTCGGTGTTCCTGCTCCGTTCGGACAACGACGAGGTGGGCGTCCACTGGACCATGCCGGGCGGCGGGCTGGAGCCGGGCGAGTCCCCGTGGGAGGGCGCCCGACGCGAGTTGTGGGAGGAGACCGGCTGGAGCGACCTCGAACCCGGCCCGCTGCTCTGCACCTGGGAACACGACTTCACCTGGCACGGCACCCCGGTCCGCCAGCACGAGCACATCTACCTCACCGACGGACCGCACCGCGGCCCGGTCGGCGACGTCAGCGCGGTGCACGCCGTCGACCGGATCCTCGACTGGCGCTGGTGGACCACGGCCGACCTCGCCGACGAGAACGCCGACGCGCTCTGGCCGCCCAGGCTGCCGGACCTGCTGGACGCCGTACGCGAGAGCTGGGCCGCCGACCGGCAGCCCCCGGTGCCCGTCGACCTCGGGTACATCCCGAACACCCCGGCGACCGGCTGACCACCGAACACCCACAGCCGAAGCTCCGACGGGCGGAGCCCCGGCGGCCGGGGCTCCGACGACCGATCGGCGGCCGCCCCCGGGGGGAAGCCGTCGGACGGCGGGGCGCCGCGCGGACCGGCTAGGGCCGCCCGCCGCGCCGGGGCCGGGGGGCCGGACCGGCCTCCCAGCCGTGCAGCTCCAGCTCCCGGTCGTGCAGCGCGCCGGGGTTCATCAGCACCGTCAGCCGGGCGCCGACGAGTCGCCCGGAGCCGAGCCCGGTCGCGGACAGCAGTTGGTCGGTCGGCACCGAGACGGCGATGGCGGGGCGCCAGGAGGGCAGCACCACCAGACTGGTGCCGCGTCCGGCCCGGATCACCTCGGCCGCCACCCGGACGGGTGCTCGCTCCTCCGGTCGGCCGAGGGCCTCGGACTGGCCGGGGCTGCCACCGATCAGGATGCCGAGCGGAGCTTCGCCGGGAGACGCCCCGTCGAACGCGGCCGGGGCGTCCGGCACCCGGTCCGTCACCGTTCCCGTCGGACCGGCGGGTTCACCCGTCCACTCGGCGGCACCAGGGAAGCCGACCCCGGCCGGGCCGGGCGCGGCCGTCTCCCGTGCGGTCGCCTCCTGCCCGCTCGGAGCGGACTGGGGGTGCATCCGGCGCAGTCGGCGCGAGGGCGACGGCCGCCGGGACCCGAGGATCCGCGGCTCTTCGCGCGCCGCACGCCGCGCCGGCGCGGACGCCGACGGGAACCGGACGAACCCGGCCTCGGACCCGGCACCGACCGCGGTCCCGTCGCCCTGCTCGTCGCCGTGCGCTTCGCCGTGTTCACCGAAGCGTTCACCGGCGTCGGCAGGCGGCGTGGCCACGCCCACGCCCGCTTCGCCCACGCCCACGCCTACGCCTACGTCTTCGCTTTCGCCGAGCAGCGCCCGCACTTCGTCGACCGGTCGCCGGCACGCCTCGGCCAGCTCGGTGATCGAACGGCCCTGCGCACGTGCGGCCCGCAGCCGCTCGGCGAACGCCGCCCGCAGGCTCGCCGCGGCCGGACCGCCGTCCGCGGGGACGGGCTCCGCGCCGGGCTCCCCGCCGGGGGCCGTGACGGGAGCCGGGGCCGGAGCCGCCGCGGGGAGGGTGTACGCCCGCGCGTCGTCCCGGCTGCGCGGCTGCGGCACCGAGTCGTGGCGGATCACCCCGTCGGCGGTACCGGACGTGGTGGTGACGGCCTCGGCGGCCGTCGCGATCGAGCACATCGGGACGGCCGCGGCGGGCTGCCCGGGTGCGCCGTGCGGGCCGGGCGGGTCGGGCAGGGACGGGTCGGTTGCGGTGGGATGGAGCGAGGTCATCGGCGGCCCTTCGGGGGATGGTCCCGACGATCCTCCCGCACCGCGCGACCAGCTCCAAGCGTCGAACCCGATGCCGTGCGGGCGACCACCGGGGGAAGACCGCAGGACCACCGCGCGGCGCCCGCGAGGCCGCCCCCTGGGGCCCCGCGGGACCACCGGCCGATCACCGGCCGATCACCGTCCCGGCCGCGCCGGCCCCCGCCCGCCCCGACCGGCGGCTCCGGCTCAACTGCCGGGCGCCACGAAGCCCTTGAGGTCGGCGAGCACCGCGTTCGCCGCCATGACGCCGAGCCCGAGGAACCAGGTCTCGTCCGAAACCGGCCGGGCCTGACCGGACTTGACCGCCCCGAGGGTCTTCCAGAGCGCGCCGCCCAGCACCGCGTCCTGGTTGGTCGAGCTGGGGCTGCCGTACACGCCGTAGAAGACCCAGTCGGCGTCGGCCTTGTCGATCTGCTCCGGGCTGACCTCCACCGCGAGTTCCTTGACCTGCTCGATCTTGGGCTGCGGCAGCGGCACGTCGGTGAGGATGGTGCCGATGAAGGAGAGCTCGGCGTAGAGCCGGGTGCGGCCCGGCATGAAGCGCAGCGGTGTGATGGTGGGCCGCTTGTCGCCGAGCCCGGCGCCGATCGCGGTGGCCGCTGCCCGGTACGCGTCGAGCTGCGCCTGGGCCTCGGCCTGCAGACCGAACGCGCTGGCGTTGAGCAGGAAGTTCTGCTTCCAGGGGTAGCCGGGGCGCAGCGAGAAGACGGTCGGCGCGATCTTGGACAGCTGCGCGTACTGGTCCTGGGCGCGCAGCTGGCTGCCGAGGATCAGGTCCGGCTTGAGCGCGGCGATGGCCTCCAGGTTGAGGCTGTTGATGGTGCCGACGGCGGCCGGGCTGCCGGCCTTGTCCTTGAGGTAGGACGGCATGGTCTTGGAGCCGTCGGTGTGGACGACGCCGACCGGCTGGAGGCCGAGCGAGACGACGTTGTCGAGTTCGCCGGTGTCCAGCACCACGACCCGGACGGGCTTGGCCGGGATGACGGTCTCGCCCATGGCGTGCCGGACGGTGCGCGGGTAGACACCGGGGGCGGCGTCGGTGCCGAAGCCCTTCATCTTCTCGATCACGGTGGCGTAGTCGTCGCCGCCCTGCTTGACCGACTTCTGGTCAGGCGTGGCTCCGCCGCCACCGGGGGCCGATCCGCCGGAGCCGCCGGAGCCGCCCGATCCGCCGGAGCTGCCGCAGGCGGTGAGCAGCCCGCCGAGGCCGAGGACCGCCCCGCCGGCGATCCCGGCGGTGAGGAACCTGCGGCGGCTGGGGGTGCGGGGGACGAGGGCCAGGTCGTCGGAGGTGGGGGCCACGCGACGCTCCTTCACGGGTCGGGACCGATCGAACTTAGGTGAGGCAAACCTATCTCGATACGGACCGGACGCTCCGCCGGGGGCCGGGGCCGGGACCGGCGCCGGACACTCCCGCCAGGGGCGGGCAGAGGGAGGCAAAGGTCATCGAAGTGCATAAAATCACCAAGAGTTGGTCTATTCAACCTTCCGTGTCCGCACTTAGAGTGCGCTGGTGTTTGATCAGCAGCTCTCAGAGCACACGAGCAGCGGCCGGGCAACGGCGCCCGACGCTCCGAAGGGTGCCCCGGTCAGTGGCACCAGTGGTGGAGTCCCCGAGCCGGGGACGGCCGGGGGAGCGGGGGACAAGGGTCTACGGGGCGGTTCCGTGGGCCTGCTGGGCAGCGTGGTGCTGGGCGTCTCGACGGTCGCCCCGGTCTACTGCCTGACCGCGACGCTCGGTCCGACCGTCACCGCGGTCGGCGTCCAGATGCCCGCGGTGTTCCTGGTGGGCTTCCTGCCGATGCTGCTCGTCGCGTTCGCGTACAAGGAGCTGAACAAGGACTTCCCGGACTGCGGAACGTCCTTCACCTGGACGGCCAAGGCCTTCGGCCCCCGGATCGGCTGGATGGCCGGCTGGGGACTGACCGTCGCGACCATCATCGTGCTCTCCAACCTGGCCGGGGTCGCGACCGACTTCCTCTACCTGATGCTCGGTGAGATGACCGGCAGCGACCGGATCGCCGACCTCGACGGGAACCAGGCCGTCCACCTGCTCACCGTGGTCCTGCTGATCGCCGGCGCCACTGCGATGAGCTACCGGGGGATGACCGCCACCAAGTGGTTCCAGTACGGCCTGGTCGGGCTCCAGCTGGCCGTGCTGCTGCTCTTCGCGGCGATCGCCGTCGGCAAGGCCGCCACCGGCGAGCTGCCCGACTCGATCGGCTTCTCCTTCTCCTGGCTGGACCCGCTCCAGGTCAGCTCCTTCAGCGCGTTCACCGCCGGACTGTCGCTGTCGATCTTCATGTACTGGGGCTGGGACACCTGCCTGACCATGAACGAGGAGACCCTCGGCGGCGCCAGGACCCCCGGCCGCGCCGCGATGCTCACCATGGTCACCCTGGTCGGCTCGTACCTGCTGGTCGCGGTCGCCGCCCAGATGTTCGCGGGCGTCGGCACCGCCGGCACCGGCCTCGGCAACCCGGAGACCGCCGACAACGTCTTCGCCGCGCTCGCCCGCCCGGTGCTCGGCTCGCCGTGGAGTGTCCTGCTCTTCCTGGCCGTCGTCGCCAGCGCCGCCGCCAGCCTGCAGACCACCTTCATCCCGGTGGCCCGCACCCTGCTCGCGATGAGCGCCTACCGGGCCGTGCCGCCGCGCTTCGGCACCGTCCACCCGCGCTTCCGCACGCCCGGCTACGCGACCGTCGCGGCCGGCGTCGCCACCGCGGTCTTCTACGTCGGCATGAGCCTGATCAGCGAGGACGTCGTCCAGGACACCATCCTGGCGCTCGGTCTGATGATCTGCTTCTACTACGCGCTGACCGCGTTCGCCTGCGTCTGGTACTTCCGCCGCTCGCTGCGCACCGGTCCGCGCGACCTGCTGCTCAAGGGCGTCGCCCCGCTGCTCGGCGGCGTGCTGCTGAGCGCGGTCTTCCTGCAGACCCTCACCGACGCCTGGTCCCCGGACTACGGCAGCGGCGCCGTCCTCGGCATCGGCTCGGTGTTCGTCATCGGCGTCGGCATCCTGCTGCTCGGCGCCGCGCTGATGACCTGCTACGGCCTGGTGCGGCCGGAGTTCTTCCGCGGCGAGACGCTTCGCCGGGAAACTCCCGCGCTGGTGGTGGAGGACTGACGCTACGCTTGATCGCATGAAGCGCTTCGTGGGCCTGAACTGGTGGCCGTCCTAGGACGGCCACCAGCACTCGCCTGACCAGGGCCGTCCGGGATGGACGGCCCTGTCGCGTTTCCCCGCTCTCCAGCGGGACGGGCCCCTCGCCCCGGACGGCCGCGACCACCACCGCCACCGCCGCCGTACCGAACCGAGGAGTACCCGTGAACACCGCCACCGCCGTTGCCACCGCCACCGCCGCTGCTGCCACCGCGACCACCACCGTCGACGACCCGACCTCCCACCGCGTCCTCACCGGGGACCGCCCGACCGGCCCGCTCCACCTCGGCCACTACTTCGGCACCCTGCGCAACCGCGTCCGACTGCAGGACCAGGGCGTCGAGATGTTCGTCGTGGTCGCCGACTACCAGGTCATCACCGACCGCGACCTCGCCGACCGGCTCGCCGAGCACACCGAGAACCTCGTCCTGGACTACCTCGCGGCCGGCCTGGACCCCGAGCGGGCCACGATCTTCGCGCACAGCGCCGTACCCGCCCTCAACCAGCTGCTGCTGCCCTTCCTCAGCCTGGTCAGCGTCGCCGAACTCAACCGCAACCCCACCGTCAAGGACGAGATCGCCCACTCCAGCCAGTCCGCCGTCAGCGGGCTGATGTTCACCTACCCCGTCCACCAGGCCGCCGACATCCTCTTCTGCAAGGCCGACCTCGTCCCGGTCGGCCAGGACCAGCTGCCCCACCTCGAAGTCGCCCGCACCGTCGCCCGCCGCTTCAACGAGCGCTACCCGCACACCGACGGCAGCGGCGTCTTCCCCCGCCCGCAGGCCCTGCTCTCCGATGCCCCGATGCTGCTCGGCACCGACGGCGGGAAGATGAGCAAGAGCCGCGGCAACGCCGTCGCCCTCGGCGCCACCGCCGACGAGACCGCCCGGATCATCCGCGGCGCCAGGACGGACGCCGACCGTCGCATCGGCTACGACCCGGCCGGCCGCCCCGAGGTGTCCAGCCTCGTCCTGCTCGCCGCGCTCTGCCAGGACCGCGCCCCCGAGGCCGTGGCCGAGGAGGTCGGCGACGGCGGAGCCGCCGTCCTCAAGCGCGTCGTCACCGAGTCCGTCAACGAGCACCTCCGCCCGCTGCGCGCCCGCCGCGCCGCACTCGCCGCCGACCGCGGCCACCTGCGGCAGGTGCTGCGCGACGGCGCCGAACGCGCCAACGCCGTCGCCGACGCCACCCTCGCCGAAGTCCGGGAGGTGATGGGCGCCGTGATCTGAAGCGTCCTCACCGACCTCACCGACCTCACACCGAGGCCCATAGGACCCCGCAGACATCCGCCGGGCCGGGCGGGGGCATATCGTCACCGGGCGGCCGCGCCACAGCGCGGCCGCCGTACCCCGCTCCCGCGCCCGAAAGGCGGCCCGGCCCATGGACCAGCACCCGACCACACCCGGCCAGGGGCTGACCCGTCCGCCACACCTGCGCCCCGGCGACCACATCGTCGTCGTCGCCCCCAGCGGCCCGATCGACCCCGAACGCCTCACCGCGGGCTGCGCGATCCTCCGCTCCTGGGGGCTGCGCGTCACCGTCGCCCCGCACGTCCTCGACACCCACCCCGCCCTCGGCTACCTCGCCGGCACCGACGCCGACCGCGCCGCCGACCTCCAGACCGCCTGGCTCGACCCCACCGTGGACGCCGTCATCTGCGCCCGTGGCGGCTACGGCGTGCACCGCATGGTCGACCTGCTCGACTGGACGGCGATGCGCGCCGCCGCACCCAAGCCCTTCATCGGCTTCAGCGACGTGAGCTCCCTGCAAGAGGCCTTCGCCCAGCGACTCGGCCTCGCCACCCTGTACGGGCCGATGGCCGCCGCCTCCTCCTTCATCTCCGACGCCCCCACCGCCGAGCACCTGCGCCGCACCCTGTTCGACCCCGCCGCCACCACCGTCCTCACCTCCGCCACCGCCACCCCGCTCGTCCCCGGCCGGGCCCACGGCGTCACCGCCGGCGGGTGCACCCACGTCCTCGTCGCGGAGCGCGGCACCCCCGCCGCCCGGTCCTCGTACGCGGGCAGCATCCTCGTGCTGGAGGACGTGAACGAGCACCCGTACCAGCTCGACCGGATCCTCACCCAGTTCCGGCGCTCCGGCGCCCTCGACGGGGTGGCCGGCATCGCCCTCGGCTCCTGGGAGGGCTGCGGACGTCCCGAGCGGGTCCGCGAGGTGATGCTCGACCGGCTCGGAGGGCTCGGCATACCGGTGCTCTGGGAGCTGGGCTTCGGACACTCCCCGTCCACCCTCACCGTTCCGCTGGGCGTCCCCGCCGTCCTCGACGCCGACGCCGGCACGCTCACCCTGGACCTGCCCGCGCTGGCCGAGCGGCGGTAGTGGCCGCGGTGGCAGCAGGGGCAGCAGCGGCAGGGGGCAGGGGGCTGATCAGGGGGGCGACTGAAGGCCCGGTTCCGCGGACCCCGGGTGAGTAGGGTGCGGCCATGAACGAGGACCGCCTCACCTCACCCGCCCTCACCTCGCTCGCCCTCGGCTTCCTCCGGGGCCCGGGCAGCAACGCCCGCACGATCCTGGGACTTGCCGGCCCGCCCGGCGCCGGCAAGTCCACCCTGGCCCGCCACCTGGTGGCCGAGGTCGAGCGGGCCGAGGGGCCGGGCACCGCCGCCTACGTCCCGCTCGACGGATTCCACCTCTCCGGCGCCCAGCTCGACCGCCTCGGCCTGGCCCACTGCAAGGGCGCCCCGGCCACCTTCGACGCCCACGGCTACGTCGCCCTGCTGCGCCGCATCGCCGCCGACCGATTCCAGGACATCTACGCACCGGACTTCGACCGCACCCTGGACGAACCGGTCGCCGCCCGCCACGTGGTCCGCCCGCACACCCGCCTCGTCATCACCGAGGGCAACTACCTCGCCTCCAGCGACACGCCCTGGCCCGACGCCCGCCGGCTGCTGCGCGAACTCTGGTACGTCCACACCGACGACCAGGTCCGCGAGGAACGCCTGCTCGGCCGCCACCGCGACGGCGGGCGCGACGAGGCAACCGCCCGCCACTGGGTCACCGGCAACGACCACCCCAACGGCGAGTACGTGAAGCCCGGCCGGGCGCTCTGCACCCGGACCGTCCCCGGGACCGGCGGGCTCGACCGGGTTGCCTCCGGCACCGGACAGGGGTAGTGTTTCCTAGTCGCTCGACAGGAGCACCGGACACGCATCGGCGCGGACGGTTCCGGGGCGGCCAATCCTCTGAAACACCACTTCCCAGTTCGGGCTGGGTCGCGTTCGCATTTCCGCGTCGTGGCTCGGTTCTTATTCGGCGTGCTCGTTTTAATGGGTTGCGGTCGATTCGCTTTTCGGAGCGGGGATCGGCTAGAGTTTGAAACGTCGGACGGGGCATCAAGCCGCAGAAGACACCGGCGAGTTGGATGAGGAAGCCCGGAAACGGCGCGGAAAACATCTGGTAAGCTGGAAACACGAAAGAACGAAGCCCGGAGGGCCTGCTGGAAGGCAGTCCGAAGGAAGCGTCCGTTCCTTGAGAACTCAACAGCGTGCCAAAAGTCAACGCCAGATATGTTGACATCCCCGGCCTCAGATTGTTCTGGGGTTGGAGATTCCTTTTGAAGTAAAACACTAGCGAGGACGCAGTGCGCGGGATCACCCTATTCCGGTGGTTGCCGTGCCGCTCAACGCGGGTGTCGACCCGATTACGGGTATACATTCACGGAGAGTTTGATCCTGGCTCAGGACGAACGCTGGCGGCGTGCTTAACACATGCAAGTCGAACGGTGAAGCCCTTCGGGGTGGATCAGTGGCGAACGGGTGAGTAACACGTGGGCAATCTGCCCTGCACTCTGGGACAAGCCCTGGAAACGGGGTCTAATACCGGATATGACCTTCCTCCGCATGGGGGTTGGTGTAAAGCTCCGGCGGTGCAGGATGAGCCCGCGGCCTATCAGCTTGTTGGTGGGGTAATGGCCTACCAAGGCGACGACGGGTAGCCGGCCTGAGAGGGCGACCGGCCACACTGGGACTGAGACACGGCCCAGACTCCTACGGGAGGCAGCAGTGGGGAATATTGCACAATGGGCGAAAGCCTGATGCAGCGACGCCGCGTGAGGGATGACGGCCTTCGGGTTGTAAACCTCTTTCAGCAGGGAAGAAGCGCAAGTGACGGTACCTGCAGAAGAAGCACCGGCTAACTACGTGCCAGCAGCCGCGGTAATACGTAGGGTGCGAGCGTTGTCCGGAATTATTGGGCGTAAAGAGCTCGTAGGCGGCCTGTCGCGTCGGATGTGAAAGCCCGGGGCTTAACCCCGGGTCTGCATTCGATACGGGCAGGCTAGAGTGTGGTAGGGGAGATCGGAATTCCTGGTGTAGCGGTGAAATGCGCAGATATCAGGAGGAACACCGGTGGCGAAGGCGGATCTCTGGGCCATTACTGACGCTGAGGAGCGAAAGCGTGGGGAGCGAACAGGATTAGATACCCTGGTAGTCCACGCCGTAAACGTTGGGAACTAGGTGTTGGCGACATTCCACGTCGTCGGTGCCGCAGCTAACGCATTAAGTTCCCCGCCTGGGGAGTACGGCCGCAAGGCTAAAACTCAAAGGAATTGACGGGGGCCCGCACAAGCAGCGGAGCATGTGGCTTAATTCGACGCAACGCGAAGAACCTTACCAAGGCTTGACATATGCCGGAAACACCTGGAGACAGGTGCCCCCTTGTGGTCGGTATACAGGTGGTGCATGGTTGTCGTCAGCTCGTGTCGTGAGATGTTGGGTTAAGTCCCGCAACGAGCGCAACCCTTGTTCTGTGTTGCCAGCATGCCTTTCGGGGTGATGGGGACTCACAGGAGACTGCCGGGGTCAACTCGGAGGAAGGTGGGGACGACGTCAAATCATCATGCCCCTTATGTCTTGGGCTGCACACGTGCTACAATGGTCGGTACAAAGGGCTGCGATGCCGCGAGGCGGAGCGAATCCCAAAAAGCCGGCCTCAGTTCGGATTGGGGTCTGCAACTCGACCCCATGAAGTTGGAGTTGCTAGTAATCGCAGATCAGCATGCTGCGGTGAATACGTTCCCGGGCCTTGTACACACCGCCCGTCACGTCACGAAAGTCGGTAACACCCGAAGCCGGTGGCCTAACCCGTAAGGGGAGGAGCCGTCGAAGGTGGGACCAGCGATTGGGACGAAGTCGTAACAAGGTAGCCGTACCGGAAGGTGCGGCTGGATCACCTCCTTTCTAAGGAGCACATGGCCGCTTGCAGGCGAATGTTCTGCACGGTCGCTCATGGGTGGAACGTTGACTATTCGGCACAGCAAGGCTTGTTCTCCTAGTACTGCTTCGGCGTGGAAGAGAGCATCAGGTCTGGTTGTGTCGGGCACGTTGTTGGGTCCTGAGGGAACGGTTTCCGTTGTCTCAGTGCCGGCCTCACTTGAGGTGGTCTTCGGATCATCGAGGGTGTGTGACTGGTCGTTGTTTGAGAACTGCACAGTGGACGCGAGCATCTGTGGCCAAGTTTTTAAGGGCGCACGGTGGATGCCTTGGCACTAGGAACCGATGAAGGACGTGGGAGGCCGCGATAGGCCCCGGGGAGCTGTCAACCGAGCTTTGATCCGGGGGTGTCCGAATGGGGAAACCCGGCAGTCGTCATGGGCTGTCACCCGCTGCTGAACACATAGGCAGTGTGGAGGGAACGCGGGGAAGTGAAACATCTCAGTACCCGCAGGAAGAGAAAACAACCGTGATTCCGGGAGTAGTGGCGAGCGAAACTGGATGAGGCTAAACCGTATTGGTGTGAGACCCGGCAGGGGTTGCCAATGCGGGGTCGTGGGATTTTTCTTGATCGGTCTGCCGGCCGGTCGGCGAGTCAGAAACCGTATGGGTAGTCGAAGGACATGCGAAAGGTCCGGCGTAGAGGGTAAGACCCCCGTAGACGAAATCTGTACGGCTCGTTTGAAGAACTCCCAAGTAGCACGGGGCCCGAGAAATCCCGTGTGAATCTGGCGGGACCACCCGCTAAGCCTAAATATTCCCTAGTGACCGATAGCGGATAGTACCGTGAGGGAATGGTGAAAAGTACCGCGGGAGCGGAGTGAAATAGTACCTGAAACCGTGTGCCTACAAGCCGTGGGAGCGTCGTTCATCAGCTTGCTGGTGGGCCGTGACTGCGTGCCTTTTGAAGAATGAGCCTGCGAGTTTGCGGTGTGTAGCGAGGTTAACCCGTGTGGGGTAGCCGTAGCGAAAGCGAGTCCGAATAGGGCGACCCAGTTGCATGCCCAAGACCCGAAGCGGAGTGATCTAGCCATGGGCAGGTTGAAGCGCGGGTAAGACCGTGTGGAGGACCGAACCCACCAGGGTTGAAAACCTGGGGGATGACCTGTGGTTAGGGGTGAAAGGCCAATCAAACTCCGTGATAGCTGGTTCTCCCCGAAATGCATTTAGGTGCAGCGTCACGTGTTTCTTGCCGGAGGTAGAGCACTGGATAGGCGATGGGCCTTACCGGGTTACTGACCTTAGCCAAACTCCGAATGCCGGTAAGTGAGAGCGTGGCAGTGAGACTGTGGGGGATAAGCTCCATGGTCGAGAGGGAAACAGCCCAGAACACCGACTAAGGTCCCTAAGCGTGTGCTAAGTGGGAAAGGATGTGGAGTCGCAGAGACAACCAGGAGGTTGGCTTAGAAGCAGCCACCCTTGAAAGAGTGCGTAATAGCTCACTGGTCAAGTGATTCCGCGCCGACAATGTAGCGGGGCTCAAGCACATCACCGAAGTCGTGTCATTCACATGCGAAGGCCTAACGGCTGTGTGGATGGGTAGGGGAGCGTCGTGTGCCGGGTGAAGCGGCGGTGGAAACCAGTCGTGGACGGTATACGAGTGAGAATGCAGGCATGAGTAGCGATACAAGAGTGGGAAACTCTTGCGCCGATTGACCAAGGGTTCCTGGGTCAAGCTGATCTGCCCAGGGTAAGTCGGGACCTAAGGCGAGGCCGACAGGCGTAGTCGATGGACAACGGGTTGATATTCCCGTACCCGCTTTGAAGCGCCAACGTCGAACCTCTTGATGCTAAGCCCGTGAAGCCGTCCTGGAGCCTTCGGGCAAAGGGAAGTGGTGGAGCCGGTGACCCAACGGGTAGTAGGTGAGCGATGGGGTGACGCAGGAAGGTAGTCCAGCCCGGGCGGTGGTAGTCCCGGGGTAAGGGTGTAGGCCGAGTGATAGGCAAATCCGTCACTCATTGAGGCTGAGACCTGATGCCGAGCCGATTGTGGTGAAGTGGATGATCCTATGCTGTCGAGAAAAGCCTCTAGCGAGTTTCATGGCGGCCCGTACCCCAAACCGACTCAGGTGGTCAGGTAGAGAATACCGAGGCGTTCGGGTGAACTATGGTTAAGGAACTCGGCAAAATGCCCCCGTAACTTCGGGAGAAGGGGGGCCATTCCTGGTGATGGGTCTTGCACCTTGAGCTGGGGGTGGCCGCAGAGACCAGCGAGAAGCGACTGTTTACTAAAAACACAGGTCCGTGCGAAGCCGTAAGGCGATGTATACGGACTGACGCCTGCCCGGTGCTGGAACGTTAAGGGGACCGGTTAGCTCCATTTCGGTGGGGCGAAGCTGAGAACTTAAGCGCCAGTAAACGGCGGTGGTAACTATAACCATCCTAAGGTAGCGAAATTCCTTGTCGGGTAAGTTCCGACCTGCACGAATGGCGTAACGACTTCTCGACTGTCTCAACCATAGGCCCGGTGAAATTGCATTACGAGTAAAGATGCTCGTTTCGCGCAGCAGGACGGAAAGACCCCGGGACCTTTACTATAGCTTGATATTGGTGTTCGGTTCGGCTTGTGTAGGATAGGTGGGAGACTTTGAAGCAGCAACGCCAGTTGTTGTGGAGTCGCCGTTGAAATACCACTCTGGTCGTGCTGGATGTCTAACCTGGGTCCGTGATCCGGATCAGGGACAGTGTCTGGTGGGTAGTTTAACTGGGGCGGTTGCCTCCTAAAGGGTAACGGAGGCGCCCAAAGGTTCCCTCAGCCTGGTTGGCAATCAGGTGTTGAGTGTAAGTGCACAAGGGAGCTTGACTGTGAGACTGACGGGTCGAGCAGGTACGAAAGTAGGGACTAGTGATCCGGCGGTGGCTTGTGGAAGCGCCGTCGCTCAACGGATAAAAGGTACCCCGGGGATAACAGGCTGATCTTCCCCAAGAGTCCATATCGACGGGATGGTTTGGCACCTCGATGTCGGCTCGTCGCATCCTGGGGCTGGAGTAGGTCCCAAGGGTTGGGCTGTTCGCCCATTAAAGCGGTACGCGAGCTGGGTTTAGAACGTCGTGAGACAGTTCGGTCCCTATCCGCTGTGCGCGTAGGAGTGTTGAGAAGGGCTGTCCCTAGTACGAGAGGACCGGGACGGACGAACCTCTGGTGTGCCAGTTGTCCTGCCAAGGGCATGGCTGGTTGGCTACGTTCGGGAGGGATAACCGCTGAAAGCATCTAAGCGGGAAGCCTGCTTCGAGATGAGCACTCCCACCTCCTTGAGAGGGTAAGGCTCCCAGTAGACGACTGGGTTGATAGGCCGGATATGGAAGCCCTGTAAGGGGTGGAGTTGACCGGTACTAATAGGCCGAGGGCTTGTCCTCAGTTGCTCGCGTCCACTGTGTTGTTCTGAAACAACGACCCACCCGAAAATGTTCGGGTGTCGGTTGACAGTTTCATAGTGTTTCGGTGGTCATAGCGTGAGGGAAACGCCCGGTTACATTCCGAACCCGGAAGCTAAGCCTCACAGCGCCGATGGTACTGCAGGGGGGACCCTGTGGGAGAGTAGGACGCCGCCGAACAATCATTGCTGAAAAGCCCCTGATCCACTCGGATCAGGGGCTTTTCGCATTTCCGGATCAGCCCACCGGCCCGGTGTTGCTGCAACCACCAGCAGGTGGTCCTAGGTCCACCCCGGTTTTGGGGTGCCATGGCCAGTGTGGGTGGCCGCCGGTTCGTGAACACTGATGGAGGACGATCGGTACTGGCATCAGGAGCTTCCCGTGACAACAGCGAGTCGTACGAACGGCACGTCCGTACGTGCTCAGACCCAGGCGGCCTTCGTGGCCGGCGGTGAGGGGCTGGCACGGCTTGCCCTGGTGGTGTGCGCGGCGGTGCCGGGGGCGGTGCTGCCGGTGGGCGCCGCGATCTTCGCGGGCGTGGTCACCGCCGAGTTGACGCAGTCGTACGACCTGGAGGCCTTCTTCGCCCTGGTGGTCGGGGCGGCCGTCGGCATCGTGGTGGCCGCGGCCAACATCCGCCACACCGCGAGCCGGACGCGCGGGCAGCTGACGCGCTGGTACGGGGTCCGGCTGCCGGCGGTGTACGGGCACCGGCCGGGGCTGGAGTTGGACGACCGCGGGCACTGGTGGACGGGGTACTCGTACCACCGCTCGCAGACGGTGGCGAAGTACGCGCAGCTGGTCCACTGGGGGCTGCGGGACAGCACCACCCGCGGTGAGCTGGCCTGGCTCGCGGTGAACCCCTTCCTCACGCTGGTCCTGGCCGGGCCGGTGGCCGCCCTGCTCGTGCTGGGGACGGCCTACGCCCTGGCGGGGCCGGTCATGCCGGACGGGCTCGGGCCGTTCAGCTCGCGGATGATGTCGGTGCTGCTGAGCCTCGGGATCGGGGCCGCCATGGTCGCCGCCGGGATACTCGTGGCACCGTTCGCGCTGCGCGCGTACGCGGAGGTGGCCCGCCGGGTGCTGGACCAGGACGGCCGGGCGTCGCACGCCCAGCTGACCAGGCGGGTGGCCGAGTTGACCGAGACGCGGGCGGACGCGGCGGGCAACCAGGCGGCCGAGCTGCGGCGGATCGAACGGGACCTGCACGACGGCGCTCAGGCCCGGCTGGTCGCGATAGGGATGACGCTGGGCACGATCGAGCACCTGATGGACACCGACCAGGCGGCCGCGCGGGAGTTGCTGGCCGAGGCCCGGCAGTCCTCGGCGCGGGCCCTACAGGAGCTGCGGGACCTGGTCCGCGGCATCCACCCGCCGGTGCTCGCCGAGCGCGGGCTGGGCGACGCCGTCCGGGCGCTGGCACTGGACAACGCGCTGCCGACCGAGGTGTTCGTCAGCCTGCCGGACCGGCCGCCGGCGCCGGTGGAGGCCGCCGTGTACTTCAGCATCTGCGAGCTGCTGGCCAACGCGGCCAAGCACTCCGGGGCGGAACAGGTATGGGTGGACATCCTGTACCGGGCCGGCTTCCTGCGGGTCACGGTGACGGACGACGGCGTGGGCGTGGCCGATCCCTCCCGGGGGACCGGACTGCGCGGCATCGAGAAGCGGTTGGGTACCTTCGACGGTGTCCTCGCCATCGACAGCACGTCGGGCGGTCCGACCACCATCACCTTGGAGTTGCCGTGCGAGTTGTCCTCGCCGAGGACCTCTACCTCCTTCGCGAAGGCCTGATCAGGCTGCTGGAAGCGCACGGGTTCACCGTCGTCGCGGCGGTGGAGACGGGGCCCGAGCTGCTGGAGGCGCTGCTCACCCACCGCCCGGACGTGGCCGTGGTCGACGTCCGGCTGCCCCCGACGCTCACCGACGAGGGGTTGCAGGCGGCGCTCAAGGCCCGCCGGGAGATCCAGGGCCTGCCGGTCCTGGTGCTGTCACAGCACGTCCAGCAGCTGTACGCGCGGGAGCTGCTGGCCGACGGCACGGGCGGCATCGGCTACCTGCTGAAGGACCGGGTGTTCAACGCGGGGCAGTTCATCGACGCGGTCCGCCGGGTGGCGGCGGGCGGGACGGCGATGGACCCGGACGTGATCGCCAAGCTGATGCAGACCACCTCGCGCCGGCCGGGCCCGCTGCTGCGGCTGTCCCCGCGGGAGCGGGAGGTGCTGGAGCTGATGGCCGAGGGCTGTTCCAACTCGGCGATCGCCGCCCGGCTTTCGGTGAGCGACGGCGCGGTGGCCAAGCACATCGCCAACATCTTCACCAAGCTCGAACTCGCCCCGGACGAGGACGCCAACCGCCGGGTGCTGGCCGTGCTGACCTACCTCAACGGCACGGCGGGGCAGAGCAGCTGACGGTCCGGCCGGTCGCTCCGGGCGGGCCGTCCGGCTCCGCGGGCCGCCGCCGCACCGCGAACCCGTGACACCCCAGGCTGCGGGAACGCTTAAACAGGTGTACGAGTAAACTCCGGTGGGCCGAGCCCGGAGGTCGCTCGACCGTCCGGCGGCCCGAACAGCGGGACCGGGCAGTCGAGGCAGCGTACGGCCGCAGCCGACATCCAGGGGTTGATAGACGTAATGGCACGCCCAACGCTCACCAAGGCCCATCGGGGCCTGCTCGGCCTGGTCGCGGCCGGCGCCTTCATCATCTCGGGCATCGGGTTCGCGGGTTCGTACAACGCGGTGCGCGAGCTGGCCCAGGAGAAAGGTTTCGGCGCCTTCTCCTACGCCTTCCCGATCGGCGTCGACGCGGGCATCGTCGTGCTCCTGGCGCTCGACCTGGTGCTGACCTGGCTGCGGATCCCCTTCCCGATGCTGCGGCAGACCGCCTGGGTGCTGACCGTCGCCACCATCGCCTTCAACGCCGCCGCCTCCTGGGGCGACCCGCTCGGCATGGGGATGCACGCCGTCATCCCGGTGCTCTTCGTCGTCGTGGTCGAGGCCTCCCGTCATGCGGTCGGCCGGATCGCGGCGATCACCGCGGACCGCCACATGGAATCGGTCCGGGTGATGCGCTGGATCCTGTCCCCGGTGCCGACCTTCCGGCTCTGGCGGCGGATGAAGCTCTGGGAGCTCCGCTCCTACGACGAGGTCATCCGGCTGGAGCAGAACCGCCTCGTCTACCGGGCGCAGCTGCGCTTCCGCTACGGTCGCGGCTGGCGCCGCTCGGCGCCGATCCAGGCGCTGCTGCCGCTCAAGCTGGCCAAGTTCGGCGTGCCGCTGGACCCCGCGCTGCTCGACCGGCTGGACGACCAGGCCCGCGAGCGCGAGGCCTCGGAGGTCCCGGCGGGGCAGGAGCCGCAGGCGCTCCCGGGCCAGGAGGGCCGCGCCGCCGCCCTCGCCCCGGCGGCCGCCGGCTCGTCGGCCCAGGCCGGTCCGCCGCAGCAGCTCACGCACCCGCAGCAGCTCCCGCAGCAGGCGCCGCAGGCCCAGCAGCCGCAGCCGGCGACCGCTCAGGCGGCCCAGGTCGCCCAGGTCGCCCAGGCCGAAGCCGCCGCTCCCGCGCCGTTGCCCGCCGAGGTGGCCGCGCCCATGCTGGCGAAGCTGGCGGCCGTCCGGCTGCGGGCCGCGCAGGAGCCGGAGGAGGCGGCGGACGTCGTCCCGCAGCCGCACCGTGAGGAGCTGAACGTCTGGACCGAGCGTCCGGTCCGCACCACCGGCCACCCGACCGACGCGGCCCCCGGCGGACGGGTGCCCGGCCAGGCCTCGCCCTGGTTCAAGCCCCCGCGCCCGGTCGCCGAGGAGCCCGCTGATTCGGTCGCCGCCGCCGCTCCGGTCGCCGCGCCCGTCCCGGTCCCCACCGCCGGTCCGGCGCCCACCGCCTCCGGGTCCCGGACGCAGGCCCAGCACCCGGCCGGCCCGCAGCAGTCCGAGCAGCCCGTCGAGCCGCAGCCCGGGCCCGCCCGGCAGCCGGCCCAGCAGCAGGCGCAGCCCGTGGGGGCCGAGCAGCCGGTCCCGGCCGAGGAGCCCGCCCCAGCCGACCTGCCCGAGTCCCACCAGGCCCCGTCGCGCCTCGACCCGGACCTCGCCTACGAGGCGCTCGTCACCTACATGGACAACCACAACCACCAGCCCGACCCGCAGCGCCTCGCCGACTGGCTGACCAGGGAGTACGGCGTCACCGGCAAGGGGCTCGACGGTTCGGTCCACCCGAAGGAGGTCGCCGAGTTGTACCCGGAGCTGCGCGACCGCTACGAGGCCGCCGGGAGGGACTGAGCGGGGCCGCCACCCGTCCAGCGCTCGGTCGGGCCATTGACGCCCGATCCCGCCGGAGTTACCTTCGCCTCAACAAATTGTTGAAGCGCCGGTTCGGCGCGGGCGCTGGTTCGGCATGGAGGAGTGCGGATGTCGCAGGTCGAGGTCGACGGTAACGGGCCGACTGAGGGGGCCTCCTTCTCCAGCGCCGCCCGGGCCGCCGTGGAGGCGCTGCTCGCCCCGGTCGACGCCGACCTGGCGCGCCGCTACCCCGGCGAGTCCGGGACCAGGCAGCCGGTGCACACCGTCTACGTCCCCGCCGACGCCTTCGCCGCCGACACCGTACGGGAGTGGGGCCGTCAGGCCCTGGCGGCCTTCGACACCCACGCCGGCACGACCGCCGAGCTGGCCCGCGCCCTCGGCGTCGCCGACGACGAACTGCTCGCCGACGTGCACGCCCGGGTCCGTGCCAAGCTGGAGCGCGAGCCGGTCGAGGACCTGCGGATCGACTTCGAGGACGGCTACGGCCCCCGCCCCGACGCCGAGGAGGACGCGGCCGCGGTCCGGGCCGCCGAGCTGATCACCGCGGCCGTGGCCGAGGGCAGTGCCCCGCCGTACGTCGGCATCCGGATCAAGTGCATGGAGGCGCCGGTCCGCGCCCGGGGCATCCGCACCCTGGAGCTGTTCCTGGCGACCCTGCTGGCCGGTGGCGGCCTGCCGGAGGGGCTGGTCCTGACCCTGCCCAAGGTGACCTACGCCGAGCAGGTCACCGCGCTGGTCCGGCTGCTGGAGGACTTCGAGCGCCGGGCCGGGCTGCCCGCCGGCCGGATCGGCTTCGAGATCCAGATCGAGACCACCCAGGCCATCCTCGGCCCGGACGGCCGGGCCACCGTCGCCCGGATGATCGAGGCCGCCGAGGGCCGCGCCACCGGTCTGCACTACGGCACCTTCGACTACAGCGCGGCCTGCGGCGTCAGCGCGGCCCACCAGAGCATGGACCACCCGGCCGCCGACCACGCCAAGGCGGTCATGCAGGTGGCCGCGGCCGGCACCGGGGTCCGGCTCTCGGACGGTTCGACCAACGTCATCCCGACCGGCTCCACCGAGCAGGTGCACGCGGCCTGGAAGCTCCACCACGACCTGGTCCGCCGCTCGCTCGCCCGCGCCTACTACCAGGGCTGGGACATGCACCCGGCGCACCTGCCGACCCGCTACGTCGCGGTGTACTCCTTCTACCGCGAGGGCCTGGCGGCCGCCGCCGCCCGGCTGGCCGCGTACGTCGCCAAGGCGGGCGGCGACGTGATGGACGAGCCGGCCACCGCCCGGGCGCTCAGCGGCTACCTGCTGCGCGGCCTGGACTGCGGCGCCGTCGACCTCGCCGAGGTCACCGCGCTGACCGGCCTGGACCGCGAGCGGCTGGACACCCTCGCCGGCCGCTGAGGCCCGGCCCTCCGAAGCCCCGGCCCGTCGCAGCCTGCTCCCCTGCGGTCCGGCCCTTGGCCCCCGGTGAGCCGACCCCCCGGCCGGTGGTCCCCGCCGGCCGCTGATGCCCCGCCCGCGCGCCAACTAGGCTGGCGGTGCCGCCCCGGGTCCCCGGGGTGCGCGCCGCCAGCCTTTCGCCGTTCCCGGGAGAACCACCGCGCCATGTCCGCCACGCCGGAGCCCACCGCCAGGCCGTACCTCACCATCCGGCGGGCCGGCAGCCACGAGATCGAGATCAAGAAGTCCCGGTTCATCTGCCACCTCGCCCGGGTCGCCGACGAGGAGGAGGCGCAGGCCTTCATCGCCGGCATCCGCAAGCAGTACTGGGACGCCCGGCACAACTGCACCGCCTTCGTGGTCGGCGACGAGCAGCGCCGCGAGCGCTCCAGCGACGACGGCGAACCCGGCGGCACGGCCGGGGTGCCGATGCTGGAGGTGCTGCGCCGACGCGGCCTGACCGACACCGTCGCCGTGGTCACCAGGTACTTCGGCGGGATCAAGCTCGGCGCCGGCGGCCTGGTGCGGGCGTACGGGAACGCGGTCTCGGAGGCCGTGGACGAGATCGGTCTGCTGGAGCGGCGGCCGGTCGCGCTGCTCGCGGTGACGGTGGACCACGTCCGGGCCGGGCGGGTGGAGAACGACCTGCGGGCGGCCGGGTACGCGGTCAGCGACCTCGCCTACGAGGCGACCGGGGTGCGGATCGAGGTGGGGGTGCCGGAGCCCGAGGCGGCGGCCTTCCACACCTGGCTGGCCGAGGCGACCGGGGGCGGCTCGGTGGCGGTCCCGGCCGGTCGTACCTACGTCGAGGTGCCGGTCTGAGCCGAGGCGCCACCCCCGGCCGCCCGCCGCCGTCGCCCCGCCGGCGTCGTCCTGCCGGCGTCGTCCTGCCATCGTCGGGCCGCTGGGTTCCGGACAGAGATTCGGCCACAACGCCCCCGGCCCGTTTCGGTCTCCCGGGGGCCTGCCTAGCCTGAACCGGCCGTCGATGCCCGTCCGCCCAGCAGCCGGGAACCGTCCGGCCCGCCCAGGACGCCTCGCCAGGAAGCCGTCGCGATGCCCGTCGTCCGGACCATCACCCTGCCTCCGGGTGCGGGCACCGGCTGGCACTACCACCCGGGCCGGGTCGACGTGGTGGTGCTCTCCGGGACGCTGACCCGGACCCTGCACGACGGCCGGGTCGAGGTCAGTCGCGCGGGGGACACCCTGGTCGAGGAGGCGGGGCCGGTCCACATCCACGTCGGCCGCAACCTCGGGGCCGAACCCGTGGTACTGATCGCGAACTACGCCGCCCCGGCGGGCCACCCGTTGGCCGTGCCGGTCGCGGAACCCGCCTGGAACCGCAGTCCCACCGGGCCCGCAGGGGTCTGACGGACCCTGGCGCCGAGGTCGCCCGTGCCGCCCGCGGCAGGCCGTTCTCCGTAGCCCAGGCCCCGCGCCACGCGGAAGACGGCTTGAACATATTCACCCGAACGTAGGGTCATGGCCCGGAGTTGGAACTTCCGCTCCGGGCCGTGGCGTTTCCTGGGCAAGGATCCGGCGGAACCGGACGAAACCCATCGATGGAGGACACAGGACCCCACCCCGCACCACGGAGGTATGCGCATGGCCTCAGACCGTTCGACTCCAGACCGTTCAGCCTCGAATCGCCCGACCTCGAACCACGTCCGTTCGCACGTCGGTGCCGATCTCCCCGGCCCCCGCGGCCCCGCGACTCCTTACCGGATGACCGTCACCACGGCCCTCCCGCACGCCGACGCCGTCGCGCTGGCCGACGAACAGCTCGCCTCCTGGCTGAAGCAGGAGGGCTGCGACGAGCCCCCGCCGACCGTCCGCGTCCCCACCGGGCAGCCCTTCGCCGCACCGGCCCCCGGAGCGCCGCCCGACCCGTCGACCCCCTCGACCGCTCCCGCCTCCGCCCCCGGCCTCGCCGAGCGCCTCCGCCTGGGCGACCGGGTCCTGCTCGACCGTGACCACGGCCCGCTGCGCGGCGGCGCTGGCGCCGGCCGCTACGACCGTCGCCGGCTGAGGACCCCGGCCGCGCACGGCACCCAGCAGCTCACGCTCACCGTGGCCACCGCCGCCGGCGGCCCCACCTGGCTGCGGCTGGAGGCCGAGACGCACAGCACCGGCAGCGGCGTGCGCACCCCGTGCCGGGTGCCGGTGCCCGAGCTCGCCCGCTCGCTCCTGCCGCTGCTCGACGCCACCGACGGTCCGACCGCCGTCCGCACCGCACCCCGGGTGATCACGGCCGACGAGGTGGACGCCCTGATCGACGAGCTGTGCGATCCGGAGCGCCGTCTGCCCACCGTGGTCGCCAGCGTCCCGGTGAACCTCCCGCTCGAGCACTGGGTCGAGGACGTCGTCGGCCCGCTCTGCCACCAGCTGCCCGGCCTCGCGACCGCCTACGTCCTGGACCCGGGCGCCCGCACCGGGTTCAACGTCGCGCTGGAGTACCACACCGTCTACGGCGGGGCGGTGCGCACCTATCTGCCCGAGGTCGACCCGGCCTCCCGGCAGGACTCCGCCCGACATCCGGTGCTCGCCCGGGGCCGAATAGAGCAGGACCTGCGCCGGGCCGCCGGACTGCTCGCCCGTGAGCCGCGCCGGCTCGCCGCCGACCAGCCGCTGCCGCCGCCGCTGGCGGCCGTCCCGGTCCTGCGGGTCCCGGCGCCACAGCTCCGCCGGGCCGCCGACCCGGCCGGGCCGGTCGAACCGGCCACGCGGGCCACCCCGGCCCGCTCGGCCGCGTCGGCCACCCCGGCCGCGCCGGACAGCCTGAGGGCGCCGGCCACCCCGGCCGCGCCGGCCGACCTGACCGAGCTGGCCGAACTCGCCCGCGAGGAGCAGCAGGACCGCGCCGAGCAGCAGGCCAGGGCCGACGAGCTGGAGCAGGTCCGGCGCACCCTGCGGCTGGAGCGCCACGACCGCCGTGACCGGGGCCAGGGCCGGGAGGGCCACGACGGCCGGGAGGCCCGCGAGGCACGCCCGCGCACCGGGGGCCGCGCTCTGACCGGCCGCCACTGCATCACCTCGGGCACCGGACCGGCCGTCGGGCAGCACCCCGTCGCCCCGCCCGTCGACGGCTTCGGCAAGCCCGGGAACTTCACCGAACTCATCTCCCGGTTGGGCGAGTTCCCGCTGCTGACCTTCACCGGGGACCAGAAGGCCACGCTCGCCCTGGACGAGCTCCAGCGCACCGGCGCCGGCTGGGCCCGGCTTGCCTGGGACGGTCTGACCGCCCTTCAGGAGTACGCCGAGGCCGCCGTCCGCGGTACGGCCGGTGGGGACTTCAAGCAGTGGTGCGAGCACACCCCGGAGGGCTGTCACCGCTTCCCGCCCCGCAAGGCCGTGCGCGGGGAGTCCAGAACGGTGTTCAGCCACACCAAGTGGAAGCGCGAACGGATGCTGCCGGTGCCGGAATGCGTGGACGCCTCCCGTCGGGCGTTCATGGGGGCGCACCTGCGGATCGGCGGCGGCCGCACCGCGCCCCGGCTGCACTACCTGGACGACTGCTCGGGCAGTGGCCGGATCTACGTCGGTTACATCGGTCTGCACCTGACCAACACCAGGACCAACTGACCGGCTTGGCTGACCGTTGCGCCCGTTCGGTGGACAATGTCCGGCAGGGGTGGGTCCGCGGGTTCGTCGACCGCCCCCTGGCAGCCGCCGGACGAGCATGGGGGAACGACGACCGATGCAGCACTCAGCAGACGGCCGGCCCGACGGCACCGCCACCGTTCGGATCCCCCAACCGGGCTTCCTCGCCTCGGTCTTCCGCGACCTCGGCGTCGACGGGGCCCCGGAGCCGGAGGCCGTCACCGGCCGCGCCGCCGTCGGGGCGGCGGGTGACGGTCCGTCCGTCCCGGGCCCCGCCGGCCCCGTCGACGAGGGCGGCTTCGGCGCCGCCGGCACCGCCCGGACCGCCGCCGACCACGCCGAGACCGATCCGGCCGACCGGGCGGCCCCGGCTGACCGGGCCGACCGGGCCGAACAGCCGGAAGCCGACCGGGACGGCGGCGGCCCGGGCGGCACCGGGTCCGGCCCGGTCGACCCGGAGGAGGCCGTCGCGGCGCACGCCCGGGCTGCCGCCCTCACCCACCACCGCACCGTCACCGTCCAGGCCGAGCACGACCGGCTCGCCGACCTGCTGCGACGGGCCGCCCTGCCCGTCTCGGCCATGGACTTCGAGAGCCAGCTGCGCCACTACGAGCCCCGCCCCTACCCGGCCGACGGCCCCGGTGCCGGAACCGCCGACGGGGCGGAGCCGCGCTGGGCGGACTTCGCGCCCGCCGAGCCGGCCGTGACCGGCCCCGGGAGCGGTCCGTCCAGCCGCCTGCTCGACTCCGGCTACCAGCGCGAACTGGCCCAGGCCCGGCTCACCCACCAGCGCGCCCTGCGCGAGTGGCGCACCCGCCGGGCCGAGGCCGGCAGCCCGGCCGCCGACGAGTCCCGGCGGGTCCACGAGGCGGCCGAGGAGGCCAGGGCCCGCGCCGTGCGCGAGTACAACGAGAGCCTGGAGGAGTGCCGGCGGGCCTACCGTCTGGCCGAGCCGGCCGCCGTGGAGTCGCTGATGGAGCGGGCGCTGGCCGCCGCCGAGACGGCCACCCAGGACCTGCCCGCCCCCTGCCGGGCGGTGTTCCGCCCGCTCACCCGCACCGCCGTGCTGGACCTCGACCTGCCGCCGCTCGACCTGGTGCCCTCGCTCGCCGGCTACCGGCTCGCCCCGGACGGCGACATCGTCCCGGTACCGCGTCCGCCGGCCGACCGGGCCACCGACTACCTGAGGCTGGTCGCCCGGCTCGCGCTGCGCGCCCTGCAGGCCGCCGACGCGGTGGACACCGACGAGATACTCGCCGGCGTCGTCCTCAACGGCTGGCTGCGCGAGCCCGGCACCGCCGAGCCGCTCTGCCTGGTCAGCGTGGACGCCGACCGTGACGCGCTGGCCCGCACCCGGCTGCTGCCGCCGGAGACCCCGTACGAGGAGCGCGACGACGAGGGCGTCTACGCCGACGCCGAGCAGGACGAGGCCCTGGTCCGGCTGCGCCAGCTGGGCGCCGCGGTCACCCCGGATCCGTACGACCGGTCGGGTGTCCAGCCGGCCGCCCAGGCCGGGGCCGCCGTGCCGGCCGCGACCGATCTGTCCGCCAACGAGTTCGTCCAGCTGGTGCGCGACCTGCTCACCCGGGGTGGGCTCGCCGAGTGGAGCGTCCGGCTGCGCGGCCCGGCCGGGCTGGTCGCCACCGGCGAGGGCGCGCCCGGCAGCGCGCTGCCCGGCCGCTGGGTGGTCTGGGCCTCCCGGGGCACCGAGCCGGTCCCCGCCGAGCAGATCGCCACCCTGGCCGACGCCGTCCAGGAGGAGTCCGCCGAGCGCGGCCTGCGGCTGACCACCGGCCGTTTCGCCGACGAGGCCCTGGACCTCACCGCGGAGGAGAGCCACCGGCACATCCACCTGATCGACGGCGACGGGGTCCGCGAACTCGCCCGCACCCACCTCGGCCTGCCGCTCGCCGCCGACCGCTGACCGCGTGCCGCCTGCTGCTCGCCTCCGCGGCTCCTCCACCCCTGCCCCAGCCCGCTGCACGCCCCACCTGCGGGGTCACCCCGACGGCCCATCCGGCGGGCGCCCCGCCACCCCCGGACCGACGCTGGGGAACGGGCCCCGGCCTCGCCCGGCACCCCGGTCGACAGCCGTCGAACCTCGGTCCGGTACGGTCGGCGGTCGGCCCGGCCACGGGCGGACCCCAGGGGGAGAGGAATGGGCAGAGCGCTCGGCAGACCACACGGCGGCACCGGCAACCCGGCCGCACCCGCGGCGGAGGCGGCCCGATGACCGCCGTCCTGGTCGCCGCCGGGGCCTTCCTGATGACGCTGATCGGCGGCTTCGTCGCCCAGCGCACCCGCGACCGCCGCCACCTGGTGCTCGGCTTCGCGGCCGGCCTGATGCTGGGCGTGGTCGCCTTCGACCTGCTGCCCGAGGCCATCCACCAGGCGCCGGGCGAGGTGCACGGCGTGCCGCAGGCGCTGCTGATGTTCGCGGCCGGCTTCCTCACCATCCACGTGGTCGAGCGCGCGGTCGCCATCCACCGCGGCCACGAGGGCGAGTACGCCGAGCACACCCACGGCGGCCACCACCACGGGCACTCCCACAGCACCGGGCACCAGGGCGTCGGGCTGACCGCCGCGCTCGCCCTGGTCGGGCACAGCGTGATGGACGGCTTCGCGATCGGCGCCGCGTTCCAGGCGGGCAGCACGGTCGGCACCGTGGTGGCCATCGCGGTCGTCGCGCACGACTTCGCCGACGGCTTCAACACGTACACGATCACCCGGCTCTACGGGAACAACCGGCGGCGGGCGCTGACCCTGCTCGCGGCGGACGCGCTGGCCCCGGTGTCCGGCGCCGCGATCACCCTGGCGTTCACCATCCCGGAGCACCTGCTCGGCCTCTACCTGGGCTTCTTCTCCGGCTTCCTGCTCTACCTGGCGACCGCCGACATCCTCCCCGAGGCCCACAGCCCGCACCCCTCGCGCAGCACCCTGCTCTGCACCGTCGCCGGGGTCGGCTTCATGTGGCTGGTGATCGGCTTCGCCAAGTGAGCCCGCTGCCCGCCTGACGAAACCTCCTAGAGCCGCCCCCAGCACTCCCGCATCGACGCCAGCGCCTCGGTGATGGCCGGCCGACGGGAGGCCTGGGAGCGCCAGAGCGCGAAGACCCGCCGGCTCGGCTCCGGCGTCACCCGGCGGGCCGCCACCCCGGGCGGCAGCGGCCCCCGCCCGAGCTTCGGCACCAGGCCCATCCCGAGACCGGCCGCGACCAGTGCGATCTGCGTCTCGAACTCGCCGACCTGGTAGCGCACGTCCGGCTCCTCGCCGACCTCGCGCAGGGTGCGGACCAGCCAGTCGTGGCAGATGTTGCCCGGCGGCACGCTGATCCAGCGCTGCCCGCGCAGCCGCTCCACCGGCACCGGGTCGAGCGCGGCCAGCTCGTCGTCGGCGGGCAGCAGCAGGTCGACCGGGTCCGTCCCGAGGTCCAGCCGGGTGACCCCGTCCTGCACCGGCAGCGGCACCGTCGGCCAGTCCTGCACCAGTGCCAGGTCCACCTCGCCGCGGGCCACCAGCTCGGCCGCCGGGTACGGGTCGCGCTCCAGCAGCCGGACGTCCAGCTCGGGGCAGCGCCGCCGCAGATCGGCCAGCACCGCGGGCATCAGCCCGCGCGCGCCGGAGGCGAAGGCGGCGACCAGCAGCCGTCCGACCGCCTGGCCGCGCTGCTCCTCCAGCCGCACCTCGGCCCGCTCCACGAGGCCCAGCACGGTCTGCGCGGTGGCGGCCAGTTCGCGCGCCGCGTCGGTCAGCACCACGCCCCGGCCCTGCCGCTCCAGCAGCACCGTCCGGGTCTCCCGCTCCAGCTTGGCGATCTGCTGCGAGACCGCCGAGGGCGTGAACCCGAGCGCGGCCGCCGCCCCGCCGACCGAGCCGTGCACCGCCACCGCGTGCAGCGCCCGCAGGCGCCCCAGATCCATCATGCAGCGATCCTAAAGTGTCTCCTTCAGTATTCATCGCTGGTGCTACACGGTCCCGCGCCACCATGCTCGACCCATGACCGCGACACCCGCCGCCGTGAGCGGCACGAGCAGCACGAGTAGGACGAGTAGGACGAGCAGCACGGCCGGCACGGCCGGTACGGGCGGCGCGAGCATGAGCGCGCCGCACATCGCGCTGGCCGTCCTGGTCGCCGCCGTCTGGGGGCTCAACTTCGTCCTCATCCACGTCGGCCTCCAGAACTTCCCGCCGCTGCTCTTCTGCGCCCTGCGGTTCGCCGTCGTCGCCGTGCCGGCGGTGTTCTTCGTCGGCCCGCCCAAGGTGGCCTGGCGCTGGGTGGTGGCGGTCGGCGTGGTGCTCGGGGTCGTCAAGTTCGGGCTGCTCTTCCTCGGCATGCACGCCGGGATGCCGGCCGGCCTCTCCTCCCTGGTGCTCCAGGGGCAGGCCGGGTTCACCGCGCTGTTCGCCGCCGTGCTGTTGCGCGAACGCCCCGGCCGGCAGCGGCTGCTGGGCCTGGCGATCGCCTTCGCGGGCATCGGGCTGAGCGCCTACGACCAGGGCGCCGGCGGTCCGCTGGGCGCCTTCGTGCTGGTCGTCCTGGCCGCTGTCGCCTGGGGCCTGGCCAACGTGCTGACCCGTAGGGCGGCGCCGCCGGACGCGCTGCGCTGGATGGTCTGGGTCAGCGCCGTCCCGCCGCTGCCGCTGCTGGGACTGTCCCTGCTGGTCGAGGGGCCCGCGGCGGACCTGCGCGCGCTGCGCGACATCACCCCCGCCGGGCTCGGCGCGATCGGCTACGTCGGGCTGGTCTCCACCCTGCTGGGCTTCGTCGCCTGGAGCTTCCTGCTGCGCACCTACGACGCGACCGCCGTGGCGCCGTACTCGCTGCTGGTGCCGGTGTTCGGGATGTCCTCGGCCTGGCTGCTGCTCGGCGAACGGGTCAGCCCGGCCGCCGCCGGGGCCGCGCTGCTGGTGGTCGCCGGGATCGGGATCACCGCGCTGAGTCCGGGGACGCCGAGCGCCGTGGCGGCCCGGCTGCGAGGAAGCGGGCCTCGGCCGAGCGCAGCACCCGCAGCAGCACCTCCTCGTCCGCGGGGCTGACCTCGCCGAAGTACTCCTGCGCCACCTCGTCCCGGACCTGCCCGATCCGCTCCACCGCCGCGCGGCCGGCCTCGGTCAGCAGGATCCGTACGGCCCGCCGGTCCGCCGGGTCGGGACTGCGCTCGACCAGGCCGGCGTCCTCCAGCGCGTCGACCACGGTGGTGGCCGAGCGCGGGGCGATGTGCAGCTTGTCGGCGAGGTCGCTGAGCCGCATCGCGTGGTCCGGCGTCTCGCAGCCCGGCACGTGGGCGAGCGTGCGCAGCGCCCGGGCCTGGCCGGGGGTGATGCCGTAGGGCTCCAGCCGCCAGCCGGTCTGGCGGCGGATCCGCTTGATCGCCCTGGTCATCGCGTCCGCCAGCTCGGCGGCGCCGCCGACCGCGCCGGGGACGCCCGGGACGCCGACGGTGGCGGATGCGGAGGCGCGAGGAGTGCCGGGGGAGTCCGCCGGGTCGTCGGTCGGCGTGGTGGTCATCGGCGGTCTCCTCGGCTGGTGTCCGGCCAAGCGTAGCGACCGGTCCGGAGCTCTCGGTGGTCGGCCGACGACGGTCGCGGAAATATGTTGAGCTTAGCTCAGTATCTGCGTTAGCGTAGATCCGAGTGAGGGGACCCTAAGTTCCCTCCCCTACCCTGGAGGGCCCATGCCCGTTTCCACCGCACACGTCTCCACCGACCGCCCCGGCCGCTACGCCAAGCAGCTCGCCGCCCACATGGGCCGCAAGATCGAGGCCACCTACTCCGAGGAGACCGGCCGCGGCACCCTGGTGTTCAGCGCCGGCACCGCCACCCTGGAAGCCCGGCCGGACGCCCTGCTGCTCACCGTCGAGGGCGAGCGCGACAAGCTGCCCGGCCTGGAGGACGTCGTCGGCCGCCACCTCGTCCGCTTCGGCGCCCGCGACGAACTCGTCGTCGAGTGGCAGCGCGACAACGGCGAAGCCGGCCTGGTTCACCGCAACGAGGACCCCGAGGCCTGACGCCCCCCGGCGCCGGGCCGGGGCAGCCACCGGTCGAACGGCCACAGCACCAGGACGGCCAGGCACCAACTGGCCACCACGTCCAGCAGCCAGTGGAAATCGCTCCACACCAGCCCCGCGCCCACCCCCGCCGCCGACAGCGCCGCGACCGCCGTCGCCACCCGTGCGGCGCGCGGCCCCGACACCCGGGCCAGCAGCAGCGCCGCCACCCCGTACGAGATCGCCGCCGTCGCGGTGTGCCCGGACGGGTACCAGCCCCACTGCCCCGGCGTCAGCGCCTCCCCGAGCGGGCCCGGCCGGGCGAAGGCCGACTTCGCCGGGACCACCAGCAACGGGATCAGACCGGCCGTCAACGCCGCCACCGGCAGCGGCAGCCACCAGCGGCCCGACCCGGACCGGCGCCACCGCCAGGCGGCCAGCGCACCGGCCAGCAGCAGCACCGGAATCGCCGGGACACTGCTGCCCAGGTCCGACAGCAGGTGGCCGAGGCGGTCGGGCAACGCGCTCGGGAGGTCATGGCGCGCCGTGTGCACGGCCCGGCGGACCCAGCGGTCCAGCCCGAGCAGCGGCCCGTCCACCGCCACCTGCCAGGACACCGCCAGCAGCACCACCACCGCCACCGCCGGCACGGCCACCGACCGGGCCGCCCGGGACAGTCGCGCCGGGACAGCGGACAGCCGCCCCGGAGCAGGGGGGAGAGCTCCGGGGCGGCTCTGATGATCGCCGTTCCGTGCGCCCCGGGGGGTGTGGGTCGGACGGTCGGTCGATCGGCCTTCGGTATGCGCCACCCCTCCCGGGGCGGCCTGGTTGTCCTCGCGGGGCACCCGCGGAACCGTCCCCGAGGGGGGCTCCGCGGACGGCTCCGCCAATGGCTGAGGCTCGCTGTCCATCTGCGATGACACTACGTCAACAGCCCTTCCGCGCCGAGCGCCTTCAGCGATTCCGCACATCATCTTCACCCCGGGCCGGGCAACCTCCGGGGCCTCCCGACGATCATGCCCGACCGCGTGCCCGGCCCCGCGCGAAACCGAACGGCCCGTGCGGACCAGAGGTCCCCACGGGCCGTTCAGCGCTGTCCGGACAACCCTCCGGCGGGCAGGCGGCGCCTGGATCAGGCGGCGGTCACACCCTGCAGGGCGAAGGCGCCCTCGATGATGTCCAGGCCCTCCTCGAGCAGGTGCTCCGGGATCACCAGCGGCGGCAGGAAGCGCAGCACGTTGCCGTAGGTGCCGGCGGTCAGCACCACCAGGCCCTCGGCGTGGCAGGCCTTCGCCACGGCCGCGGTGAGCTCCGGGTTCGGCTCCTTGGAACCCGGCTTCACCAGCTCGATCGCGATCATCGCGCCGCGACCGCGGACCTCGCCGATCACCTCGAACTTCTCCTGCAGTGCCCGCAGGCGGCCCAGCATGATCTCGCCGATCCGCTGCGCCTTGCCGTTGAGGTCCTGCTCCTTCATCGTCTCGATGGCGCCCAGCGCGGCCGCGCAGGCCACCGGGTTGCCACCGTAGGTGCCGCCCAGGCCACCCGCGTGCGCGGCGTCCATGATCTCGGCGCGACCCGTCACCGCGGCCAGCGGCAGACCGCCGGCGATGCCCTTGGCGGTGGTGATCAGATCCGGGACGACACCCTCGTCGTCACAGGCGAACCACTGGCCGGTGCGGCAGAAACCGGTCTGGATCTCGTCCGCGACGAACACGATGCCGTTCGCCTTCGCGTACTCCACGATCGCCGGCAGGAAGCCCTTGGCCGGCTCGATGAAACCGCCCTCGCCCTGGATCGGCTCGATGATGATCGCGGCGACGTTCTCCGCGCCGATCTGCTTGTTGATCATGTCGATCGCCTGCGCGGCGGCCTCGGCGGCACAGTTCTCCGCACCGGTCAGCCAGCGGTAGGGGTAGGCCACCGGCACCCGATAGATCTCCGGGGCGAACGGGCCGAAGCCCTGCTTGTACGGCATGTTCTTCGCCGTCAGGCCCATGGTGAGGTTGGTGCGGCCGTGGTAACCGTGGTCGAACACCACGACGGCGGTGCGCTTGGTGTAGGCACGGGCGATCTTCACCGCGTTCTCGACCGCCTCGGCGCCCGAGTTGAACAGCGCGGTGCGCTTGTCGTGGTCACCCGGGGTCAGCTCGTTCAGCTGCTCGGCGACGGCCACGTAACCCTCGTACGGGGTCACCATGAAACAGGTGTGGGTGAAGGCGGCCAGCTGCTCACTCGCCTTGGCCACCACGGCCTCGGCGCTGTTGCCGACGTTGACCACGGCGATGCCGGAGCCGAAGTCGATCAGCGAGTTGCCGTCCACGTCCTCCAGCACACCGCCGTTGGCACGGGACACGTACACCGGCAGGGTGGTGCCGACGCCGGCCGCCACCGCACCCAGCTTGCGGGCCTGCAGCTCCTGCGACTTCGGACCGGGGATCGCGGTGACCAGGCGGCGCTCCTGCGGGAGCGGCGTTGCGGCGCTCATGGGGTTTCTCCAGACTTCTCGGCTCGGTGGTTCGCAGGCTACGGCCGCCCTCCCCGCCCAGGCATGCGCCACTCGGTAGCAGTGCGCCTTCCGACTTGTCCGGCACGGCCAGCGCGAGTGGCGCGACTACCCGCAGACCCCGCTCCACTACCCTGAGCGCGGGCGTGTCGTCGGTACGGCGGCATGGGTATGGCGGCACCGACGGCGGTCGGGCCGGGCGGGCGAGGGAGCGGGACCGTACATGGCACAGGACGGGTCACACCACCACGGCGAGCGCACCACCACCAGACCCCCGACCCCCCTGCCCCACCAACGGCCCGGCACGTCCGCTGACGGATCCTTCGACCTCCCCGGCTGGGCCTGCGCCCCGCGCCCCGAAGCCGAACCGGGCGTCTACCGGATCGGCTACCGCCCGATCGACCCGGAGCGGGCCGAAGCGGCCAAGGTCGCGGCCTGGCCCCTGCTGCTCCGGGCGGGGCTCAACGCGGTGGTGGCGTGGCTGGCCTTCGTCTACGGCACTCAGCTGATGCTCCACCTGATCGTGATGACCGTCTGGGTCGAACACCCATCCGGGACGCTGGTGACCGTCGTCGGACTGTCCGTGAACCTCGTGGTGGCGGCAGCTGTCATCAAGGTCTTCGGCCGGATGGGCCGCTGGCCCGAGGTGTGGCGCCGCTACGCCGCGCCGCTGCTGTCGCGGACGGTGACGGAGGAGGAGCGGGCCGCGGAGGGCGCCCCGGCGGTGGCGGAGGCGGCGCGGGAGCGGGATCCGTGGGACGGCCTGCGGCACGGCGGTGCGGCGGAGGCGGCGGCGCGGCTCGACGCCGAGGCCCTGGGGGACGTCGACTACGTGCGGATCCGGCGTGCGTGGGAGTCCGCGCAGGCGGACCCGGTGTTCGTGCCGGCCTTCACCGAGCAGGTGGCCGCTCGTGGTGCGGCGGCCTTCGCCCACCCCTCGGAGGCGCGCGAGCTGCCCGGTCGGGTCGAGCAGCACGATCTGCTGCTCGGTCAGGTCCGGCTCGGCACGGCGCAGGACGTGCCGAAGAACCCGTTGAGCCACCGGTCGGCCGGTTTCGCGCTCGACCCGGCGGTGTTGGGCACCTCGGTGCTGGCGGTGGGCCCGGCCGGGACGGGGAAGACCACGCGGCTCGCCCGGCCGGTGGCGGAGGCGCTGTGCCTGCAGGCGCTGGCCGGAACCGCCTGCGCGGTGGTGGTCGGGGCGGCCGACGCCGATCTCGGCCCGGACGCCTGGTACGACGTGGTGATCGCGCCCGGCGACCCGTCCTCGGTGTACGGGCTGGACCTCTACGGTGCCGCGCAGGACCCCGACGAGGCGGCCGCCCGGCTGGCCGAGGCGCTGCTGCCGGACGAGCTGACCGCCCGCGCGGAGAACGCCCGTACCGCGTTGCAGCAGGTGGTGGGCCCGTTCCACGCCGCGTACGCCCGCTACCCGGGGGTGCGGGAGCTGCGGGCGCTGCTGGGTGGCGAGCCGGACGCGCTGGCGGCCCTGGTGAAGGCGCTCGGCACGGCCGGCCGGCTGGCCCTCCACGAGCGGGACCTGGAGTTCCGCGAGCGCCAGCGCGACCGGGCGGACGACCCCGGGGCGCTGTTGGCGGACCGGCTGGCGCTGCTGGACCGGCCGGCCTTCGAGGGGGCCTTCGCGACCGACGGCACCGGTCGGCCGCCGTTCGCGATGCGGGTGCTGGACCATCCGCTGCGGGTGCGGGTGAAGCTGCCCGAGCGCAGCCACCCGGAGGCGGCCCGGATGCTGTCCCGGCTGGTGGTGGGTCAGTTCGTGCAGGCGGCCGGGGCGCGCGAGGACCGCTCGTTGTTCGCGGGCCTGGTGGTGGACGACGCCTCGGCGGCGCTGGACGGCACCGCGGTGCGCGGGCTGCAGCGGATGCGCGGCGCGAACGCGGGCGCGGTGCTGCTGCTGCGGTCGCTGGTGGACCTGCCGGAGGCGCTGCGGGCGCCGCTGTTCGGCGCGGTCGGCTGTCGGATGGCGTTCCCGGGGATCGCTCCGTGGGACGGGCGGCTGTTCTCGGAGGCCTGGGGGACGCACCTGGTGCAGGAGACCGCCGTTACCCACACCCCCGACACCTCCGGTGGGGTGATACGGCGGGCCGGGCGGGTCGGGCGGAAGGCGTTGTCGGGGACGACGGCGCAGACGGAGTCGGTGACGACGCGGGACGTGGAGCGGTTGCGGTGGTCGCCGTCGGACCTGGCGCACGCGTTGCCGGCGGGGCACGCGGTGGTGTCGTTGACGGCGGTGTCGGGGGAGCAGGTGCCGCCGTTGCTGGTGGATCTGCGGGGGTGATCCGGGGGTGAGCCGGGGGACGGGTCCGGGGCCGGGGCCGAAGTCGCCTTCGAGGTGGATTCGGCAGTGCCGGTTGTCCGGGGCGTCCATAATGAAGGGGAGAGACCCTCACCAGTCCCACGTCCCTCTCCTCGCCCGGCCGCAACGGCGCGGTCAGGTCGATCCCCCGAAGGTGCCATGCCCCCCACACTCGCCTCCGTCGTCCGCAACAGCTCGCTCCATCTGACGGTTCTCGCCGGTGCGGACCATCTGGAGCGGCCGGTCCGTTGGGTGCACACCAGTGAGCTGGATGACCCGACGCCGTTCCTGGAGGGTGGCGAGCTGCTGCTCACCACCGGTATCAAGCTGGGCCGTACGGCGGCGCAGTTGCAGGCGTACGTGCACCGGCTGGCCGATGCCGGGGTGGTGGGGCTGGGGCTCGGGGTGGGGTTGTCGCACACCGAGGTGCCGCAGCCGTTGGTGGACGCGGCGCAGCAGCGGGGGCTGCCGTTGCTGCGGGTGCCGGAGCCGACGCCGTTCATCGCGATCAGCAAGGTGGTGTCGGCGGCGCTGGCCGCGGAGCAGTACGAGGCGGTGACGACGAGCTTCGAGGCGCAGGAGGAGCTGACCCGGGCCGCGCTGGGCAAGGACGGCACGACGGCCGTGGTGCGCCGGCTGGCGGCCCGGCTGGGTGGTTGGGCTGCGCTGTACGACGGTTCGGGGGCGCTGTCGGTGGTGGCGCCGGACTGGGCGGCGCGCCGGGCGGGGCGGCTGGCCGCGGAGGTGGACCGGTTGCGCCGGCGGCCGGCGCCGTCGAGTGCCGCGTTGCAGGGGCGCGCGCCGGGGATAGACACGGCGGACGAGGACTACGTGGTGGTCCAGTCGCTGGGGGCGGACCGGCGGGCCCGGGGTTTCCTGGCGGTCGGGACCGAGGACCGGATCACGCCGACCGAGCGGTACGTGCTGAACGCGGCGGTGGCGCTGCTGACCCTCACCCTGGAGCGCTCGCGGGAGTTGCGGCAGGCGGAGGAGCGGATGGGCGCGGCGCTGCTGCGGATGGTGCTGGCCGGTGAGGTGGCGACGGCGCGGCAGGTGGCGGTGGGGCTGTTCGGGGGGCTGCCGGAGGGGACGATACGGGTCCTGGTGGCGGGGGCCGGGCCGGCGAACGCGGATGCCGCGGAGGCGCTGGGGGAGCTGGGCGACCGCGCGGAGCAGGCGGGTTCCCGGGTGGGCGAGAAGATGCTGGTGGCGCGGGAGGACGGCGCGCACGGGCCGCGGCTGATGGTGCTGGCGCTGGACAACGGCGCGGTGCACCGGGCGTGCCTGGGCGCGGTGGAGGAGCACGAGGGCCTGTCGCTGGGCGTGTCGGCGCCGGCCGCGCTGGAGGAGGCCGGGACGGCGCACGCGCAGGCCGAGCGGGCGTTGGCGGTGGCGCTGCGCGGTGGCCGCCGGTCGGTGGACCACGAGGAGGTCGGTGCGGGTTCGTTGCTGCCGCTGCTCGGGGAGGACGCGGTGACGGCGTTCGCGGAGGGGCTGTTGCGGCCGTTGCGCGAGCACGACCGGACGGCGCGCGGTGACCTGGTGGCCTCGCTGCGGGCGTGGCTGTCCCGGCACGGCCAGTGGGACGCGGCGGCGGCGGACCTGGGTGTGCACCGGCACACGCTGCGCTACCGGATGCGGCGGGTCGAGGAGCTGCTGGGGCGTTCGCTGGACGACACGGACGTGCGCATGGAGCTGTGGCTGGCGCTGCGCTCCGGCGAGGAGTGACCGCGGAGTGACCCCGGCCCGACCGAGGCCTGGCCCTGGCCCGACCGAGGCCTGGCCCAGGCGCGCCCCAGGGACAGCCGCGGAACCCCCGGCTGGACGCGGTGGAGTGGCCCCGGAGCCGAACACTCCTGCTCGGCCAATCCGGTCGGCGCGTCGGCCCACCTACCCTCGGGTTCTGGTCCCACGTCCGTGCGGGCCGTACGACGACGAGGAGAGGGCCGGTACCACGGTGACCACCACGTACGAATTCTGGCTCGCCGGCCGCCGGGCGAGCGGTGACGCCGACTTCGAGGTGCACAACAGCTGGGACGGCCGTCTGGTCGGCAAGGTGAGCATCCCGACCGAGGCCCAGGTCGAGGAGGCGCTGGACGCCGCGGTCGCCGCGCTGCCGGTGTTCGCCGCCACGCCGGCGCACCAGCGTGCCGCCGCCCTGGACCACGTGGCCAAGCGGCTGGCCGAGCGCACCGAGGAGCTCGCCCAGCTGATCACGGCCGAGAACGGCAAGCCGATCAAGTGGGCCCGTGGCGAGGTCGGCCGCGCGGTGTCGGTCTTCCGCTGGGCCGCCGAGGAGGCGCGCCGCACCAACGGCGAGACGATGCGGCTGGACACCGACCCGGGCGGCGTGGGCCGTTTCGCGGTGGTGCGCAAGTTCCCGCGCGGTGTGGTGCTGGGCATCGCCCCGTTCAACTTCCCGCTGAACCTGGTCGCGCACAAGGTCGCCCCGGCGATCGCGGTCGGCGCCCCGATCATCCTGAAGCCGGCTCCGGCGACCCCGCTGTCGGCGATGGTGCTGGGCGAGATCCTGGCCGAGACCGACCTGCCGGTCGGCTCCTGGTCGATCCTGACCGTGCCGAACGACCGGATGCCGGCGCTGGTGCGGGACGAGCGCCTGCCGGTGATCTCGTTCACCGGTTCGGACAAGGTCGGCTACCAGATCATGGACTCGGTGCCGCGCAAGCACACCACCCTGGAGCTGGGCGGCAACGCCGCGGCCGTGGTGCTCGCGGACTGGTCCTCGGAGGCCGACCTGGACTGGGCGGCCACCCGGATCGCGATGTTCGCCAACTACCAGGGCGGCCAGTCCTGCATCTCGGTGCAGCGGGTGATCGCCGACGCGTCGGTGTACGACGCGCTGGTGGAGAAGGTCGTGGCCAAGGTGAAGGCCCAGGTCACCGGTGACCCGAACGACTCGGCGACGGACGTCGGCCCGCTGGTCGACGAGAACGCCGCCAAGCGGGTGGAGTCCTGGGTGGAGGACGCGATCGCCAAGGGCGCCAAGGTCCTGACCGGCGGCACCCGGGAGGGCGCGACCTACGCCCCGACCGTGCTGGCCGAGCTGCCCGGGGACGCGATCCTGGCCACGGCCGAGGTGTTCGGCCCGGTCCTGTCGCTGCACAAGGTGGACGGCGTGGACGAGGCCTTCGCGGCCGTCAACGACTCGGCCTTCGGCCTGCAGGCGGGCGTGTTCACGCACGACCTGCAGACCGCCTTCCGCGCCCACCGGGAGCTGGAGGTCGGCGGTGTGATCATCGGCGACGCGCCGTCGTACCGCGCCGACCAGATGCCGTACGGCGGCGTCAAGGACTCCGGTGTCGGCCGTGAGGGCGTCAAGTACGCGATGGACGACTACACGGTCGAGAAGGTGCTGGTCCTGACCGGCCTCGACCTCTGATCGACCCGTTGACGAAGAGCCCGGTTCCGTGAACCGGGCCCTTCGCGCGTTCCCGGGGCTGCGCTTGCCCCCCGGGTGCTGAGCCCGGTCAGCCGTCGTGTCCGGCCGCGGCGGCGACCGCCTCGTCGACGGTGGCGTTCCCGGCGACCAGTTCGAGGGTCTGCCCGGCCGTGCCGGGTTCGCGCAGCAGGGCGGCGAGGACGGCGGCCACGTCGGCCCGGTCCACGGCGCCGCGCGCGACGGAGGGGGCGAGGCGGACCAGGCCGGTGCCGGGGCCGTCGGTGAGCCGTCCGGGGCGCAGGACCGTCCAGTCGAGCGCGGTGCGGGCCCGTACGGCGTCGTCGGCGGCGCCCTTGGCGCGCAGGTAGGTCTCGAAGACCTCGTCGGCGGGGTGGTGGGCGTCGGCGTCGGCGCCCATCGAGGAGACGATCAGGTAGCGGCGGACGCCGGCGAGTTCGGCGGCGTCGGCGAGCAGGACGGCGGCGTCGCGGTCGACGGTGTTCTTGCGGGCGGCGCCGCTGCCCGGTCCGGCGCCGGCGGCGAAGACCACCGCGTCGGCGCCGGTGAGCAGGTCGGCGAGCTGTGCCGCGGTGGCGGCCTCCAGGTCGAGCAGCAGCGGCTCGGCTCCGGCGTCGATCAGGTCCTGGGCCTGTTCGGGGCGGCGGATGATCCCGGCGGGGCGCTCGCCGCGGTCGGCGAGCAGCCGTTCCAGTCTCAGCGCGATCTGTCCGTGGCCTCCGGCGATGACGGTACGCATGGCTCCGACGGTAGCCCGAGGGGCGCCGGCTCGTCCTGGGGAAGCCCGGGGAAGCCGGGGGAGCCGGGGGGAAGCCCCCCGAGGGGTGATCGTGCCCGGGGAGGTGCTGGGCGCGGTCGCGGACAGGACACAATGGGCGCATGACTTCGCTCGCCCACCCGCAGCTGCGCTTCACGCCCACCGTGGCGGACCCTTCCGGCCCCCGGGAGCTGGTAATCCTCGGGTCCACCGGTTCGATCGGGACCCAGGCCATCGACGTGGTGCTCCGCAATCCGGACCGGTTCCGGGTGGTCGCCCTGTCGGCGGCCGGCGGCCGGGTGGAGCTGCTGGCCGAGCAGGCGCTGCGGCTGGGTGTGCACACCGTGGCGGTGGCCGATCCGGCGGCGGAGCCGGCGTTGCGCGAGGCGCTGGCCGCCAAGGCGGCGGGCCGGGCGCTGCCGGCCGTGCTGGTCGGTCCGGACGCGGCGACGGAGCTGGCCGCGATGGAGTGCCACTCGGTGCTGAACGGGATCACCGGCTCGATCGGGCTGCGGCCGACGCTGGCGGCGCTGGCGGCGGGCCGGGTGCTGGTGCTGGCCAACAAGGAGTCGCTGATCGTGGGCGGCCCGCTGGTGAAGGCGGTGGCGAAGCCGGGCCAGATCGTGCCGGTGGACTCCGAGCACGCGGCGTTGTTCCAGGCGCTGGCGGGCGGGACCCGCGCGGAGGTGCGCAAGCTGGTGGTCACCGCCAGCGGCGGTCCGTTCCGTAACCGCACCCGTGAGCAGCTGGCCGGGGTGACCCCGCAGGAGGCGCTGGCGCACCCGACCTGGGCGATGGGCCCGGTGGTCACGATCAACTCGGCCACCCTGGTCAACAAGGGCCTGGAGGTGATCGAGGCGCACCTGCTGTACGACGTGCCGTTCGACCGGATCGAGGTCGTGGTCCACCCGCAGTCGGTGGTGCATTCCATGGTGGAGTTCACCGACGGTTCGACCCTGGCGCAGGCGAGCCCGCCGGACATGCGGATGCCGATCGCGCTGGGCATGGGCTGGCCGGACCGGGTGCCGGACTCCGCCCCCGCCTGCGACTGGACGAAGGCCGCCACCTGGGAGTTCTTCCCGCTGGACGACGAGGCCTTCCCGGCGGTCGAGCTGGCCCGCGAGGTGGGCACCCTGGGCGGAACGGCCCCGGCGGTGTTCAATGCGGCGAACGAGGAGTGCGTGGACGCTTTCCTGAGGGGCGGCCTCGCCTTCACCGGGATCGTGGACACTGTTGCCAAGGTCGTGGCCGAGCACGGCGTGCCCGCGTCGGGAACTTCCCTGACGGTGGAGGACGTCCTGCACGCGGAGGACTGGGCGCGCGCCCGGGCCCGCGAGCTGGCGGCGGGCTGACGGCGGGCCGATGGCCTCGATCGCGGTAGGACCGGACGATGAGCGGAGCGGCATGACGGAGGACCAGCGGTGGCAACGGTTTTGACGGTGGTCGGCATCCTGGTCTTCGTCATCGGGTTGCTCGTCTCGATCGCCTGGCACGAACTCGGCCACCTCTCCACGGCCAAGCTGTTCGGCATCCGGGTGCCGCAGTACATGGTCGGGTTCGGCCCGACCCTCTGGTCGCGCCGGAAGGGCGAGACCGAGTACGGCATCAAGGGGATCCCGTTCGGCGGGTACATCCGGATGATCGGGATGTTCCCGCCGGGCGAGGACGGCCGGATCACCAAGCGCAGCAGCTCGCCCTGGCGGACCATGATCGAGGACGCCCGCGAGGCCTCCTACGAGGAGCTCCAGGAGGGTGACGAGCACCGGCTCTTCTACACCCGCAAGCCGTGGAAGCGCGTCATCGTCATGTTCGCCGGGCCGTTCATGAACCTGGTCCTGGCGTTCGGGCTCTTCCTGACCGTCATGATGGGCTTCGGCGTCTCGATGAACGTGCCGACGGTCAGCACCGTCGCCCAGTGCGTGGTCAAGGCGGGCCAGCCCACCGACAACTGCCCGGCGGACGCCCCGCAGACCCCGGCCGCCCAGGCCGGGCTGAAGGCCGGGGACCGGATCGTCTCCTTCGACGGCGACCGGATCCGCACCTACGACCAGCTGCAGGCGGACATCCGCCGCTCGGCGGGCCGGACCGTCCCGGTGGTGGTCGAGCGGGAGGGGCAGCAGCTCACCCTCAACCCGACCATCGCGGTCAACGACGTCCAGAAGTACGACGGCAACAACGTCCCGCTCAAGGGCCAGACCGTCAAGGCCGGGTTCCTTGGATTCACCCCCGCGAGTGGTGTCGTCCGGCTGGGCTTCGGGCAGTCGCTCGACCGGATGTACGACATGACCGAGAACGGGGTGAAGTCGCTGATCGCCCTGCCCGGCAAGATCCCCGGGCTGTGGAACGCCGTCGTCGGCGACGCCCCGCGCGACCCGGACTCGCCGATCGGCATGGTCGGCGCCGCCCGGGTGAGCGGCGAGGTGTTCTCGCTCGACATCCCCGGCACCCAGCGGATCGCGTTCTTCGTGAACCTGCTGGCCGGCATCAATCTGTCGCTCTTCCTCTTCAACATGCTGCCGCTGCTCCCGCTGGACGGCGGGCACATCGCCGGCGCCGTCTGGGAGTCGGTCCGGCGCCGGCTCGCACGCCTGTTCAAGCGGCCCGACCCGGGCCCGTTCGACGTCGCCAAGCTGATGCCGGTGGCGTACGTGGTGGCCAGCATCTTCATCGGCTTCACCCTGCTGGTGATGGTCGCCGACCTGGTGAACCCGGTGAAGATCAGCTAGGACGTTCGGGTACGGCGGGTGTGCTGGGGTCCGTCGCCGTGCCGTACCGTGGAGGCCGGGTGCGCGATCGTCAGCGCGCCCGGCCCCGTCCGTTCCAACGGCCGGGCGGTCGACCACACCTCTACCCCGGGGAACCCTGCGCACATGACCGCGATCTCGCTCGGTATTCCGTCCCTGCCGCTCAAGCCGCTCGCCAAGCGTCGGTACTCCCGGCAGATCATGGTCGGCAACGTGCCGGTCGGCGGCGACGCGCCCGTCTCGGTGCAGTCGATGACCACCACCGTGACCGCGGACATCAACGCCACGCTGCAGCAGATCGCGGAGCTCACCGCGTCCGGCTGCCAGATCGTCCGGGTCGCCTGCCCGTCGCAGGACGACGCCGACGCGCTGCCGATCATCGCGAAGAAGTCGAAGATCCCGGTCATCGCGGACATCCACTTCCAGCCGAAGTACGTCTTCGCCGCGATCGACGCCGGCTGTGCCGCGGTGCGCGTCAACCCGGGCAACATCAAGGCCTTCGACGACAAGGTCGGCGAGATCGCCAAGGCGGCCAAGGACGCCGGCATCCCGATCCGGATCGGCGTCAACGCCGGCTCGCTCGACAAGCGCCTGCTGGAGAAGTACGGCCGGGCCACCCCGGAGGCGCTGGTCGAGTCCGCGCTGTGGGAGTGCTCGCTGTTCGAGGAGCACGACTTCCGCGACATCAAGATCTCGGTCAAGCACAACGACCCGGTCGTGATGATCAACGCCTACCGCCAGCTCGCCGCCGCCTGCGACTACCCGCTGCACCTCGGCGTGACCGAGGCCGGGCCGGCCTTCCAGGGCACCATCAAGTCGGCGGTCGCCTTCGGCGCGCTGCTGGCCGAGGGCATCGGCGACACCATCCGGGTCTCGCTGTCCGCCCCGCCGGCCGAGGAGATCAAGGTCGGCAACCAGATCCTGGAGTCGCTCGGGCTGCGCGAGCGCGGCCTGGAGATCGTCTCCTGCCCGTCCTGCGGCCGTGCCCAGGTGGACGTCTACAAGCTCGCCGAGGAGGTCACCGCCGGCCTGGAGGGCATGGAGGTGCCGCTGCGGGTGGCCGTCATGGGTTGCGTCGTGAACGGCCCGGGCGAGGCGCGCGAGGCCGACCTGGGCGTCGCCTCCGGCAACGGCAAGGGCCAGATCTTCGTCAAGGGCGAGGTCATCAAGACCGTGCCCGAGTCGAAGATCGTCGAGACCCTGATCGAGGAGGCGCTCAAGCTCGCCGAGCAGATGCAGGCGGCCGGCGTCGAGTCGGGGGCCCCGACCGTCGTCGCGGGGGAGTGACCCCCGCGTAGCGTGTCCTGATGACGCGGGGAAGCCCGCGTGAAGTTTTCCGGAAGCGGGGCCGTCCGTTCGCGGACGGCCCCGCAGCCGTAGCCGGGTGGGGCCACGGAGTAGGGTGCGGCCAGAGTCGTCTCAGTGAGGTGCTGTCTCGATGCTCGATCGAGGTGTGATGCTCCCGAGCTCTTTCCAGGCCGCCCGGGCCCTGGCCACCACCCGGGTGCTGGAGCCGCCCGACCTCGCGGACGCCCTGGAGATCCTCCACCGTGACCCGGTCTCCAACGCCTTCGTCGCGACCCGGGTCGAGGCCGTCGGGCTGGACCCGTGGCGCCTCGGCGGAGAGCTGTGGGGCTGGTACGACGGGGACGGCGTCCTGGACGCCCTCTGCTACGCCGGTGCGAACCTCGTCCTGGTCAACGCCGGGCCGGAGGCGGTCGCCGCGTTCGCCGAGCGGGCCCGTCGGCAGGGCCGGCGCTGCTCCTCGATCGTCGGACCGGCCGCGGCCACCGCGGCCTTCTGGGCGCTGCTGGAACGAAGTTGGGGCCCGCCCCGGGACGTGCGGGGCCACCAGCCGCTGATGGCGACCTCGGTGCCCTCGGCGGAGATCGCCCCGGATCCGCTGGTGCGCCGGGTGCGGCGCGACGAGGTCGAGACGCTGATGCCGGCCTGCGTGGCGATGTTCACCGAGGAGGTCGGGGTGTCGCCGCTGGCGGGCGACGGCGGGCTCCTCTACCAGGCCCGGGTGGCCGAACTCGTCTCCACCGGACGGTCGTTCGCGCGGTTCGGGGAGGACGGACAGGTCGTCTTCAAGGCCGAGGTCGGGGCCGTGACGGAGGGCGCCTGCCAGATCCAGGGGGTCTGGGTCGCCCCGGAGCACCGGGGCCGGGGCCTGTCCGAGACGGGCATGGCGGCGGTCCTGGCGATCGCGCTGCGGGAGGTTGCGCCGGTGGTGTCGCTCTACGTCAACGACTTCAACCTGCGGGCCAGGGCGGCCTACCGGCGGGTGGGCTTCCAGGAGGTCGGGGCGTTCATGAGCGTTCTCTTCTGAGGGCCGTGGGCGTGCTGTTCCGAGGGCGCCGACGGCGGCGGGCGGCCGGGTTCGGATCTTCGGCCGCGTCCGGGGGCCGCTGGTAGTAACGTCCGGAGCATGGATCAGCTGACCGGGGTGACGATCGAGGCCATCGACCTTGCGGCCTGGGCGCCGCAGGCGCTGGAGGTCCAGGCGGTGGCGTTCGGCCTCACGCCCGAGGAGGTCGCGGTACGGCTGCACATCGTCGGGCGGCACGCCCAGCAGCCGGGGGTGATCGCCCTCGGCGCGATGAGCGGGGGGCGGCTGGTCGGCTTCGGGTACGGGATGCCCAACCAGCGGGAGCACTGGTGGAGCACGGTGATCGAGCCGTACCTGACCGCCCGCGGCCACGGGGACTGGCTGGACGGGGTGTTCGCCGTCACCGAGCTGCACGTGCTGCCGGAGTTCCAGGGGCAGGGGGTCGGCTCGCGGATCATCAGGACCCTGTGCGAGCGCTCGGGGCTGGACCGGAGCATCCTCTCGGCGATCGACGCGGAGACGCCGGCGCGACGGCTGTACCGGGCACTGGGTTACCAGGACCTGGCGCGGGCCGTGCGGTTCCCGGCGACGGACCGGCTGTACGCGGTGATGGGCGCCCGGCTGCCGCTGCGGAGGACGGGAGCCTGAGACCGAGGGCTACCGAGGTCCAACGAGGTCCTACTGAGGGCTCAGAGCGAGCCGGCGAGTTCCAGGTGGAGTTCGGCGTCCTCGCGGCGGTCCGCGGCGAGCGCGCGCAGCGCCAGGTCGACGGCGCGGAAGAGGGTCCAGCCGCGGAGGCGGTCCCGGTCGACGTCGAGGGCCTCGGAGAGCTGGTGCAGCCGGCGGCGGAGGGCGGCGGGCACGCCGGGGGAGCCGAGCAGGGTGTCGGCGCGGTCCATGGCGAGGCGGGCCAGGTCGTAGGCGCGCTCGCCGACCACCGGGCGCGGGTCGATGGCCAGCCAGGGCGCGCGGTCGGCGGCGAGGACGTTGCCGTGGTGGAAGTCTCCGTGCAGCAGGAAGGACTCGCCGGCCGAGCCGGCCAGGTCCCGGGCGGTGTCCAGGGCCTCGGTGACCAGGGCCTGCGCCTCGGCGGCCGCGGGGTGCGAGCGCTGCTCCCCGACGCGGTCCGCGGTGGCGGCGACCCGCTCGGCGAGGACGGGGAAGGGGTGCCCGTCGGGCGGCTCCACCCAGAGCCGGTGCAGCAGGCTGGTGGCCTCCAGCATCGCCTTGGGCTCGGCGAGGGAGCGCAGCGGGATCTCGCCGTGGAGGCGTTCCAGGAGGAGGACGCCCTCGGCGGGGTCGGCGGCGAGGAGCAGGACGGCGCCCCGGCCGGCCCAGTGGGTGAGCGCGGCGTGCTCGTGGGCCGTCTCGGGGGTGAGCAGGCCCGCCTTGAGGACGGCGGGGGACAGGTCGTCGCGGTGGACGTAGGCGACCAGGCTGAGGCTGCCGCCCGGGTCGAGGACGCGTTCCAGGGTGAGGTCCCAGCCGGCGAGGTGGGCGGCCACCCCGTGGGGGAGGGCGGCGAGCCACGCGCGGCCGGTCTCGCCGTGGGCGGCGGTGACGGCGTTCGTCAGCCAGGTGGGCACGGTGATGGTGGTTTCGGCTCCCGACATGGGTCCATTGTCGGTGGTCGGCGGGGGGCCGGCCGTGCCAGGCGCGCCCGTCGGTGCGCCCGGACGCCCCCGGCTCAGCCCGCGGAGGGCGTGGCGGTGGGCGAGGGGGCCGGGTCGGCGATGCCGGGGAAGGGCCGGCCGGGGGCGCCCCAGCGGTGGGCGCGCAGGGTGCAGTCGCGCAGCGCGAGGGCGGCGGCGCGGCGGTGCGGGACGGGGACGGCGGCGACCAGGTCGGCGTAGACGGTGGTCAGCCGGGTCTCCAGGTGGGCGGCGAGCCTGGCGGCGTCGGCCGGGGAGCCGACCGGGAAGGGCAGCTGGTAGCCCCCGGCGGCGGGGGCGGGGGAGACGCCGAGGGAGGTGAGCAGGCGCTGCCAGCCGTCGCGCTGGGCCTGGTGGGCGGCGTGGGCGGTGCGGGCGTCGGCCCGCTGGGGGTCCTCGGGCAGGTGGGCGCCGACGACGCCGTAGCCGTAGACGGCGGCGTGCTCGGCGCCGAGCGCGTTCTGGAGGGCGGTGACGGCCTCGGCGGACGGGCCGCGGGTCGGGGTGGCCGTGGGCGGGGCCGAGGGGGTGGTGGCGGGCTGGACGGGGGCCGGCGGGACGGGGGTGCCCAGGACCAGGGCGTGGCGGGTGTCGGCGGCGGCGACGGCGGCCAGCAGTCGGGCCAGGGACGGGCTCGCCGCGTCGAGGTCGGCGAGGAGGGAGTCGGCGGTCCGCAGTTCCAGCGCGGCCGGTCCGCCGGCGGCGGGGGTGGCGGGGGTGGTCGGCGTCCCGGTGGCGGTCGGGGTGCCGGTTCCCGCGCCGGTTCCGGTGCCGGTGCCGGTGGTGGTCACGGACGGTGACGGGGTCGAGGAGGGCAGGCCCTCGGCGAGGGCGGCGCGGTGGCGGACGTGCTCGGCGCGCGGCTCGGCGGTGCGGGCGTCGGGCGGGGTCAGGGCGTCGTACCCGGCGAGGAGGGCGTCGACGGCGGCGATCGCGCGGAGCCGGACGGGGACGTCCGGATCGGGGCGGAGGCCGGGGCCGCCGGCGGTCGGGCCGGTGCGGTCGGCGGTGCAGGCGGTGAGGGTGAACAGTCCGAGGGCCAGGAAGGTCCGTCGGCTGGGCGGCTGCATCGGGGTCACTCCGGGGCGTGTACGGGAGGACGGCCTCCCCGCCTGCCCTCGTTGGCGTGAATGATTACAGAATCCCCACGTTCCCGGGCCCGGATCGGGCCGACGGGGCCCCGGACGGGCGGGTGTGACCTTGCTCGCAGTGGGTGGTGTGCGAGCCGTCGCGGATGGTCCGGAATCGGTGGTTGGGTACTTCACCGGATAGGCTTTGGGCCGAGCTGCCGTGACCCGGTGTGGCGCCGGGGGCGCGGGGCGACCTTCTGACAACAGCAGACGCGGCCGAGGAGTCCACCCGGATGAGCACCACCCACACCGACCGGCTGCGAGCGTTGCTGGAGCCGCTGGCCGTGCAGGCCGGACTGGACCTGGAGGACGTCAGGGTCACCAAGGCGGGCAACCGCCGTCAGGTGCAGATCGACGTCGACACCGACGGCGGTGTGGACATGGACGCCATCGCCGAGTTCAGCCGGGTGGTCGGCGAGGCGCTGGACGCTTCGGACCTGATGGGTGACGAGGCCTACCTCCTGGAGGTCGGCTCGCCCGGTGCGGAGCGTCCGCTGGTGCTGCCCCGGCACTGGCAGCGGGCCGAGGGCCGGCTGGCCAAGATCCACCTGGCGGACGGCGGGGAGGTCGTCGCCCGGGTGCTGGAGGCGGACGAGGACGGCGCGCTGGTCGAGGTGCAGCCGGTGAAGGGTCGCGGCCGTCCGAAGGAGCGCCGTCTGGAGTACGGCGAGGTGGCCCGGGCGCGGGTCCAGGTGGAGTTCAACCGCAAGGAAGACGAGAACCTCCTGGACGAGGCCGCCGACTTCGACGAGGGGGACGACGGCGCCGAGTGACCCCGGGCTGCCGTACGACCATGACGAACGTGACGAAAGACGAGGAGGCGTAGCCGTGGACATCGACATGAGTGCCCTGCGCACGCTGGTCAACGAGAAGAACATCCCCTTCGACCTGCTGGTCGAGTCCATCGAGTCCGCCCTCCTCACCGCGTACCACCGCACCGAGGGCTCGCGCCGCCGGGCCCGGGTGCACCTGGACCGCAAGAGCGGCCACGTCACCGTGTGGGCCGTGGAGGACCCGACGGAGCTGGACGAGGGCGTCGAGCCGAAGGAGTTCGACGACACCCCGAGCGGCTTCGGCCGGATCGCGTCCAGCATCGGCATCCAGGTGATGATGCAGCGCCTGCGCGACGCCGCCGACGACCAGACCTTCGGCGAGTACGCGGGCAAGGAGGGCGACATCGTCACCGGTGTCGTCCAGCAGGGCAACGACCCGAAGAACGTGCTGGTCGACATCGGCAAGCTGGAGGCCATCCTGCCCCCGCAGGAGCAGGTCCCGGGCGAGGACTACCGGCACGGCACCCGGCTGAAGTGCTACGTGGTGGCGGTCCGCCGCGGTGTCCGCGGGGCCTCGGTGACGCTGTCGCGCACCCACCCCAGCCTGGTGAAGAAGCTGTTCGCGCTGGAGGTCCCGGAGATCGCGGACGGCAGCGTGGAGATCGCCGCCATCGCCCGTGAGGCCGGCCACCGCACCAAGATCGCGGTCTGGTCGCGCCGGGCCGGGCTGAACGCCAAGGGCGCCTGCATCGGCCCGATGGGCTCCCGGGTGCGCGCCGTGATGGGCGAGCTGCACGGCGAGAAGATCGACATCGTGGACTGGTCGGAGGACCCCCGCGAGATGGTCGCCGCCGCGCTGTCCCCCGCGCGGGTGACCAGCGTGGAGATCGTGGACGCCGCGCAGCGCTCCGCCCGGGTGATCGTGCCGGACTACCAGCTGTCGCTGGCGATCGGCAAGGAGGGCCAGAACGCCCGCCTGGCCGCCCGTCTCACCGGGTGGCGGATCGACATCCGACCGGACACCGAGGGGCAGTCCGAGGACCGCGGCCGGGAATCGGACGACCAGTAGTCGGTGTTGTCGTAGTCGTCCCCGTGGGTCCCCTGGGATCTACGGGGCGGCGCCATGTCGCTTCGGAGGGGTAGACTTGCCTTCGTCTGGCCGGACGCATGTCCGAGCACGCCCGGAACGCACCTGCGTGGGCTGCCGCAAGCGCGCGGCCAAGCACCAGCTGTTGCGTGTCACGGCGGTCGAGGGCGAGTGCGTCCCCGATCCCCGTGGCGCACTGCCGGGCCGGGGCGCTCACCTGCACCCCGATCCGGCCTGCCTCGACCTCGCGGTCCGCCGTCGGGCGTTCCCCCGGGCCTTCCGGCTCCAGGGCGCGCTCGACACCGAGCGGCTCCGCGGGTTCATCGGGGAGCGGGCGGGCGGAGCCTCGTAGAAGGCCGCCTCACGCGACGGCCGCCGCTCCACGCGGCGGAGAACCACCGCAACAAGCACAGCGTTCGGGCAGCCGCGCGCCGTGCCACCAGTCAGGTACCTCGCGATGTGGAAGTAGGTCGAGATTGCGATGAGCTCTCGATGAGTACGCGATGAGTACGCGATGGGTACGCCCATGAAGTAGCGACAGTCCGGCGGACGAGACCCCCGGACTCAAGACAGGAGTGAAGTGGCTAAGGTCCGGGTTTATGAACTCGCCAAGGAGCTTGGCTTGGAGAGCAAGGCCGTCATGGCCAAGCTCACCGAGCTCGGTGAGTTCGTCCGTTCGGCGTCCTCGACGATCGAGGCGCCGGTCGTACGCAAGTTGACTGACGCGCTTGGTGTGGCCCCCACCGGTGGTGGCGCTGCCAAGCCGGGCCCGCGGAAGCCCGCGGCGCCCCAGCCCGCGGCAGGTGCCGCGGGTGCGCCCAAGCCGGGCGCCCCCACCCCGGGACCGCGGCCTGCCGCGACCCCGGGTCCCCGTCCCACCCCGGCCGCCGCGGCTCCCGCCGCCCCGGCCGCCCCCGCGGCTCCGGCCGCCCCCGCCGCCTCGCGTCCGGGTGCGCCGACTCCGGGCCCGCGCCCGGCCGCGCGTCCCGCCGCTCCGGCGGCCCCGGCCGCGCCCGCGGCCGAGTTCTCCTCGCCGGCTCCGGCCGGTGCCGACGCCCCGCGTCCGGCCACCCAGGCCCAGCGGCCGAGCGGCCAGGCCTCCGGCGGCGCCCGTCCGGGCCCGCGTCCGGCCGGCCCGCGTCCGGGCAACAACCCGTTCACCTCGGGCAGTGCGACCGGCATGGCCCGCCCCGGCGACCGCCGTCCGGGCGCGCCGGGTGCCCGTCCGGGTGCTCCGGGTGCGCAGGGCGGCGACCGTCCGCGTCCCGGTGGCGACCGTCCGCGTCCCGCCGGTGCCCCCGGTGCCGACCGTGGCGCCCCGCGTCCCGGCGGTGACCGTCCGCGTCCGGGTGGCGCTCCGGGTGCCGACCGTGGCGCCCCGCGTCCCGGTGGTGACCGTCCGCGTCCCGCCGGTGCCCCGGGTGCCGGTGCGCCGCGTCCCGGTGGCGCTCCGCGCCCCGACGGCATGCCGCGTCCGGCCGGTCCGCGCCCCGGCGCGCCGTCCCCGTCCGGCATGCCGCGCCCGAACCCGGGCATGATGCCGCAGCGTCCGGCTCCGGGCCCGCGTCCGGGCCCCGGCGGCCGTGGTCCGGGTGGCCCCGGTGGCCGTCCGGGTGGTCCGGGTGCCGGTGGCGCCCGTCCGGGCTTCCAGGGTCGTCCGGCCGGTCCGGGCTCGCGTCCGGCCGGTGGCGGCGGCTTCGGCGGTCCGCGTCCGGGTGGCGGTGCCCCCGGTGGTGGCGGCGGCTTCGGCCCCCGTCCCGGCGGCTTCGGCGGTCGTCCCGGTGGCCCGGGTGCCCGTGGTGGCACGCAGGGTGCCTTCGGTCGTGGCCCGGGCGGTCGCCCGGCGCGCGGTCGCAAGTCGAAGCGGGCGAAGCGCCAGGAGTACGAGGCCATGCAGGCCCCGTCCGTCGGCGGTGTGATGCTCCCTCGCGGCAACGGCCAGACCGTTCGCCTGTCGAGCGGCGCCTCGCTGATGGACTTCGCGGAGAAGATCAACGCCAACCCGGCCGCGCTCGTCTCCGTCATGTTCAACCTCGGTGAGATGGTCACCGCGACCCAGTCGGTCTCCGACGCGACCCTCGAGCTGCTGGCCGGCGAGATGGGCTTCCAGCTGGAGATCGTCAGCCGGGACGACGAGGACCGCGAGCTGCTGGAGTCGTTCGACATCGACTTCGGTGCCAACGAGGGCGACGAGGACCAGCTGGCCCCGCGCCCGCCGGTCGTCACCGTCATGGGTCACGTCGACCACGGTAAGACCCGCCTGCTGGACGCGATCCGCAAGTCCAACGTGGTGGCCGGCGAGGCCGGTGGCATCACCCAGCACATCGGTGCCTACCAGGTCGTCACCGAGGTGAACGGCGAGCAGCGCCCGATCACCTTCCTCGACACCCCGGGTCACGAGGCGTTCTCCGCCATGCGTGCCCGTGGTGCCAAGTCCACCGACATCGCGATCCTGGTGGTCGCGGCCAACGACGGTGTCATGCCGCAGACGGTCGAGGCGCTCAACCACGCCAAGGCCGCCGGTGTGCCGATCGTGGTCGCCGTCAACAAGATCGACGTCGAGGGCGCCGACCCGACGAAGGTCCGCGGTCAGCTGACCGAGTTCGGTCTGGTGGCCGAGGAGTACGGCGGCGACACCATGTTCGTCGACATCTCCGCGCGCCAGGGCCTGCACATCGACCAGCTGCTGGAGGCCGTGGTCCTGACCGCGGACGCCTCGCTGGACCTGCGGGCCAACCCCGAGCAGGACGCGCAGGGTATTGCCATCGAGGCCCACCTCGACAAGGGCCGCGGTGCCATGGCGACCGTCCTCGTCCAGCGCGGTACCCTCCGCGTCGGCGACTCGATCGTCGTGGGCGACGCCTACGGCCGCGTCCGCGCGATGCTGGACGAGAACGGCAACAACCTCGCCGAGGCCGGCCCGTCCCGTCCGGTGCTGCTGCTCGGTCTGACCTCGGTGCCCCGCGCCGGCGACAGCTTCATCGTCGTCGACGAGGACCGCACCGCCCGTCAGATCGCCGAGAAGCGCTCGGCCCGCGACCGCAACGCCGCCTTCGCGCAGCGTCGGGTCCGGGTGTCCCTGGAGGACCTGGACAAGGCCATCGCCGCCGGCTCCATCGAGCAGCTCAACCTCATCATCAAGGGTGACGTCTCCGGTTCGGTGGAAGCCCTCGAGGACGCCCTCGTCAAGCTGGACGTGGGCGAGGAGGTCGAGCTCCGGGTCCTGCACCGCGGTGTGGGTGCCATCACCGAGTCCGACGTGGACCTGGCGATGGGCTCGGACGCCATCATCATCGGCTTCAACGTGCGCGCCGAAGGCCGTGCGCGCACCGCGGCCGACAAGGAAGGCGTGGACGTCCGGTACTACTCGGTCATCTACCAGGCGATCGAGGAGATCGAGAACGCCCTCAAGGGCAAGCTCAAGCCGGAGTACGAGGAGGTGCGCCTCGGCGCCGCGGAGATCCGCGAGGTCTTCCGCTCCTCCAAGTTCGGCAACATCGCCGGTGTCCTGGTCCGCGACGGCATCATCCGCCGCAACACCAAGGCCCGCCTGCTGCGCGACGGCAAGGTCGTGGCGGAGAGCCTCACCATCGAGGGTCTGCGCCGCTTCAAGGACGACGCGACCGAGGTCCGCGAGGGCTTCGAGGCCGGTGTCACCCTGGGGTCGTTCAACGACATCAAGGTCGACGACATCATCGAGACCTACGAGATGCGCGAGAAGCCGCGCGCCTAGTCGGTGTCAGCCGGGGCCGGTCGACGGGTGGTATTTCCGTCGACCGGCCCCGGTCTCGCTGTGTAGGGTCCGGGTACCCGCCGGTCACGGCGGCGGTCCGGTTCTTCCGGGCCGTAACGTCCCCGAGGCCTTCCAGGTCGGCGAGACCTGTCATACATGTTCGTGGGAACACTCACTTTCGACCTGCTGCTGGGCGACGTCCACTCGCTCAAGGAGAAGCGTTCGATCGTGCGGCCCATCGTGGCCGAACTGCAGCGCAAGTACAGCGTGTGCGCTGCCGAGACCGGGAACCAGGACCTGCACCGCAGGGCCGAGATCGGCCTGGCGGTGGTCTCCGGCGAAGCCGGGTACGTCACCGAGGTCCTGGACAGCTGTGAGCGGTTGGTCGCCGGCCGCCCCGAGGTACAGCTCCTCTCCGCGAGGAGGAGGTACCACAACGACGACGACGAATGAGAGCTGTGGAGCCGCTCGGCGGAAGTCGCCGTTCTCACACAGATCAGGACCGAGAGCGCCCGCAAGGCCGGGCGCGGGCCGGTACTTTGGGGCGTGGGCCCCGTCGGGTGCGCAACTCGCCCGGGTACCTGGCCCATTGCACGAGGAGGCAACGTGACCGACACCGCAAGGGCGCGCAAGCTCGCCGACCGCATCCAGGTGGTCGTCGCCCAGACCCTGGAACGGCGGATCAAGGACCCGCGACTGGGGTTCGTGACCATCACCGACACCCGGGTGACCGGCGACCTGCGCGAGGCCACCGTCTTCTACACCGTCTTCGGTGACGAGACCGAGCGCGAGGCCACCGCGGCCGCGCTGGAGAGCGCCAAGGGCGTGATCCGCTCCGAGGTCGGCAAGATCGGGGTGCGCTTCACCCCGACGCTGACCTTCGTCGCGGACGCGCTGCCGGACAACGCCCGGAACATCGACGACCTGCTCGACCGGGCCCGGCACTCCGACGCCGAGGTGCGCACGCAGGCCGCCGGGGCGAGCTACGCCGGCGACGCGGACCCGTACCGGGTCCCGGCGTCCGAGCGTGACGACGAGGACGAGTAGTCATGGCGGGTGAGCCGGCGCAGGCCGCCTCGCGAGCCGGATCGACCACGGGGGCGTCCTCCACCAGCACGGTGGAGGGTGCCCTCGCGGCGCTCCCGGGCCCGCGCGCCGAGGAGAGCGGGTTCGAGCTGGTCTGGCAGCAGGTGGTGGCGGAGATCGGGCGGGCCCGTTCGATCGACCTGATCTGCCACATCTGCCCGGACGGTGACGCGCTGGGGTCCTCGCTGGCCGCCGCGCTGGCGCTGCGCGCGCTCGGCAAGCAGGTGCGGGTCTCCTTCGGCGACGACCCGCAGATCGTGCCGGAGTCGCTGACCTTCCTGCCCGGCCAGGAGCTGATCGTGCCGGCCGCCGAGGTGCCGGACGAGCCCGAACTGGTGCTCTGCTTCGACGTGGCCGCGGAGAGCCGGCTCGGCCTGCTGCACGAGAAGGCCTTCGCCGCGCCCGTCCTGGTGGTGTTCGACCACCACGCCTCCAATCCGGGCTTCGGCACCCACCAGCTGATCGACCCGACCGCGCCGGCCACCGCCGTCCTGGTCGACGAACTGCTGCGCCGGCTCGGCGTGGAGCTCGACCGGGACCTGGCCACCTGCCTCTACACCGGCGTCGCCACCGACACCGGCTCGTTCCGGTACCGGGCCACCACGCCCGCCACCCACGAGCTCGCCGGCCGGCTGCTGGCCACCGGCATCCGGCACGACCTGATCTCGCGGCGGCTGTGGGACACCTCCTCGTTCGGCTACCTCAAGGTGCTCGCGGGCGCGCTCGACCGGGCCGTCTACGAGCCGGAGGCGGCCGACGGCCTCGGCCTGGTGTGGACCTGGGTGCCGTACCAGGACCTGGTGCTGTTCAGCGTCACGGTCGAGGAGATCGAGGGGCTGATCGACATCCTGCGCCGCCCGGCCGAGGCCGAGGTGGCGCTGGTGCTCAAGCAGGACCCGGACGGCACGCTGCGCGGCTCCTCGCGCTCCAAGGGCGGGGTGGACGTCGCCGCGGCCTGTGCCGAACTGGGCGGCGGGGGCCACGTCTACGCGGCCGGATTCAGCGTCCGGGAGGACGTGGCCGCGGTGGTCGAGCGGTTCCGGAACGCGCTGCGGCCGGTACGTTGACCGTCCGCTGACGTCCTCCGAAGTTTGCAGGTTGTCCGAAGTCTCCAGAGAAAGAACCCGATGAAGCGCAAAGGCACCGGCCCGGACGGCCTGGTGATCGTCGACAAGCCCGAGGGCATCACCTCCCACGGGGTCGTCGCCAAGTTGCGGTGGCTGGCCGGGACCCGCAAGGTCGGGCACGCCGGCACGCTGGACCCGATGGCCACCGGCGTGCTGGTGATCGGCGTCGAACGGGCCACCCGGCTGCTCGGCCACCTGATGCTCACCGCCAAGACGTACGAGGCGACCATCCGGCTCGGCCAGACCACCGTCACCGACGACCGGGAGGGCGAGGTCACCGCCTCGGCCCCGGCCGACGCCGTCACCCGGGAGGCGATCGACGCCGGGATCGCGGCGCTCACCGGCGAGATCATGCAGGTGCCGTCCAAGGTCAGCGCGATCAAGATCGACGGCAAGCGCTCGTACGCCCGGGTGCGCGAGGGCGAGGACTTCGAGCTCGCCGCCCGGCCGACCACGATCCACTCCTTCACCGTGCACGAGCAGCGCGCGGCGGTCGCCGAGGACGGCACCCCGGTGATCGACCTGGACGTCACCGTCGAGTGCTCCTCCGGCACCTACATCCGGGCGCTGGCCCGGGACCTGGGCGCCGGGCTGGGCGTCGGCGGGCACCTGACCGCGCTGCGGCGCACCAAGGTCGGGCCGTACGGGGTGGAGTCGGCGCACACCCTGGAGCAGCTGGAGGCCGCGGTCACCGGCGAGCCCGCCGAGGGGCTGCAGGTGCTGCCGATCGCGCAGGCCGCGGCGGCCGCCTTCCCGCGCTGGGACCTGGACGAGGCGTCGGCGCAGAAGCTGTCGCACGGCTCCCGGCTGAAGGCGCCCGGGCTGGGCGTGGACGGGCCGATCGCGGTGTTCGGGCCGGACGGGCGCTTCCTCGCGCTGGTCGAGGAGCGGGACGGGCAGGCCAAGCCGGTCGCGGTCTTCGTCGGCTGATCGCCCGCCAATCGTCACCCCCGTCGGGAGTCCTCCCGACGGGGGTTTCGCGTTCCCGGGGGCCCCTTTCACCCGAACGGGAAAGGTCACCCGCGCGAGGGAGCGCACGAGGTGAACGCCCGTGGTGAGCGGCGCGGGCGCGGTCGGAGCGCCGCCCCGGCGGGAAGGCTCCCGGTGGCGGGCGAGCGACGGTCGAGGGGGCACTCATGCCGGGGTTTCTGGAAGGCGATCCGGAGCGGCACCTGCTGCGGATCCGCGACCTCAACGGGCGGCTGCACGGCTTAGGGTTCGTCGCCGACCCGCAGGGCGCGGTGCTCACCGCGCACGAGAGCGTGGCCGGACTGGACCGGGTCGTCCTGCACACCCCCGGCGGACAGACCCGGGTGCTCGGCCCGGACGCCGTCCTGCCGCTGCCCGAGCACGGGCTCGCGCTGCTGCGCACCGACGCGGTCGGCGGGCTGCCGGTGCCGCCGCTGCCGGTGGCCGCCGTCGGGGCCGGGCACGAGGTGCTGCTGCCCGCGCTGGCGGGCGAGGACGGGCGGGTGGTCGCGCTGCGCTGCGGGCTGCTCGGGGTCACCGGCGCCGGGTACGGCGGGCACCCGCTGGGCGGGGTGCTGCTGCTGGACGTCCCGGTGGTCGGCGGGGTCTCGGTGCCGGCCGGCTCGCCGGTGCTGGACGCCCGCAGCGGCGCCGTGGTGGCGCTGGCCGCGCCCGCCGTCCGGGGGCCGTGGCACGGCGGGGAGCTGGCGGCGGTGGCGGTCGGTGGTGGGGCCTTGGAGGTCGCCGAGGCGCTGGCGGGGGTGCTGGCGCGCAACGCGGCGGGCGTGCCCGCGTACGGGCCGGCGCTCAACCTGGCCGGCGTGCTGCGGCTGACCGCCGCCCAGCTGGCGGCCGCCGGGGCCGGGCCCGGGCGGGTGGCCGGGCTGGCCGCGGACCGGGTGGACCGGCCGGACGGCCTGGCCGGGGACGAGCCGGCCGCGACCGTCAGCGCGCTGGTCGGCGCACCCGGCAGCGGGCGCTCCACCGAACTGGCCGCGCTGGCCGTCCGCCGCACCGGCGGCGCCCACCCGCTGCCCACCCTCTGGCTGCGCGGCGCCGACCTGCGCGCCGGGGACCGCTCGCTGGCCGAACCGGTGGAGCGGGCGCTGGCCGCGGCGGCGGCCGAACTGGGCACCCCGGCACCCGCGCCGGAGCCGGTGGCGGCGCTGTGCGCGGCCGCCGGCCGGCCGCTGCTGGTCGTCCTGGACGGCCCGGAGGAGGCCCCGGCCCGGCTGGACGCGCGCTGGCTGCGCGGCGCCGGGCAGTGGCTGACCGGCTGCGGGGCGCGGCTGCTGACCGCCTGCGGCGAGGAGCTCTGGGAGCGTCTGGCGGACGAGGACTGGGGCGACGGCGCCGGCGGCCCGCACCGGGCGGAGGAGCCGCACCCGGCCGGGGACCTGAGCAGTGCGCCCACCGTCCGGATGGACGGCGGCCGCCCGGGCGGCCCGAGCCTGGCCGGGCACCGGCTGGGCCCGCTGCCGGCCGAGGCCGCCGAGCGGGTGCGCCGCCGGTACGGGCTGCCGCCCGGCCGGCCGGCCGCCGCCGAGGACGCCCGGCACCCGCTGGCCGTACGGCTGGCCGGGGAGCTGTGGGCCGAGGGGCTGCGGGACGAGGGGCCGCGGGACGCGCCGGTGCACCGGGGCGAGCTGTTCGGCGCCTTCCTGGACCTGCGCTGCCTGCGGGTGGCCCAGCGGTTGGCCGAGGACGGCCGGCCGCGCCGCCCGGGCGCCCACCGCCGGGGCGCCGCCCGGCCCGGCGGCCCGCGCCACGGGCGGGTGCGCCGGCTCGCGGCGGCGGTGGCGGGCCGGGTCCACGAGGCGGCCCGGCGGATGCTCGGCAGCGAGCCGGGCGGGCTGGACCGGACGGTCTTCGAGGAGCTGTTCCCGGTCGACGGCGGCTGGGCCACGGCGGTGCTCGCCGAGGGCCTGTTCGTCCCCGCCGGGCCCGGATTCCGGTTCGCCCACGGGGAGTTCGCCGACTGGCTGCAGGGCCTGCACCTGGACCTGGACGCGGCGCTGCGGCTGCTGCTCGGCGAGGCCGCGGACACGCCGCCCGGGTCCGGGGACGGCACCGACGGTCCCCGGCGGCCCGCCGGAGTGAACCGGGTGCCCCGGCACCGGATCGGCCCGGTCGCCGCCGCGCTGCGCCGGGTCGCCGAGACCTGGGGCGCGCCCGCCCTGGACCCGTGGCTGCACCGGATCTGGCGCGCGCTGGACCTGCGCCCGCCCGGCAGCGAACCCGCCTGGTGGGCGGCCCGGTTGCTCACCAGCGGGCTGGCCGCCAGCCCGGACCGGTCCGAACACCGGGCGCTGCTCGACCAGTTGGCCGGTCGGATCGCCGAGCGGGCGGCCGCGACGGGCGGGGCGGCGACGCTCCCGGCCGGGCTCGGCCGCTTCGGACCGGCGTTCTGGACCGGCCTCGGGCTGCCGGCCGAGGCCGAACTCGACCTGCTGCGCCGGCTGGTGCCCGCCGACGGCCCCGGGCAGCGCTTCCTCGGGACGGTGGCCGAGCGGCTGCGGGCCGACCCGGTCACGGTGTTCCCGCTGCTCTGCGCCTGGTTCGAGGATCCGCGCGGCCTGCCGGGCCGCCCCGGCAGCACCGTCGCCGACCTCGCCCACGACCTGCTGCACGCCCACCGGCGGCTCGCCCTGGACGAGTTGGCCGACGCCCTGGCCGCGGCCGCGCACCCGAGGGCGGACGCGCTGCTCACCGTGCTCGCCGCGGAGGAGCCGTCCGCGCTCTGCCGCGCGGTGGACCGCTGGAGCCACGACCGGCGGCCCGAACGGCACGTCGCGGCCGCCGTGCACGCGCTGCGGACGGCGCCCTACGCGACCGGGGCCGGCGCCGAACTGCTGCGGTTCACCGCGCTGACCCTGCTCGCCCGCGAGGACGAACCGGGCCTGCACGGCGCGGCGCTGGCCCTGCTGGTCGGCGACCCGGCGGCCCGGGCCGAGCACCTCCCGGCCGCGCTCGCCCTGCACCGGGCGGGCGGCGACGCCTTCCTCACCCCGAGCGCGCTCGCCCCGGCCCTGGAGAGCGACCCGGAGCCCGTCCTGGCCGTGCTCGCCGAGCACGTGGCGGCACCCGGCCCGGCCACCGCCGAGACGCTGCGGGTGCTGGCCGACGCCGTCGCGCCGGTGGCCGTACGGCGGGGCGCGGAACTGGCCGCCCGGCTGCTGCGGGCGCACCCCGGGCTGGCCGGCCCGGTCGCCGTCGACTACCTGGGCCGCCGGCTGGCGCGCGCCGCGGCCGTCGGCCCGGCCGACCGGCTGGAGCTGCGGGTGGTGCTCGGTGCCGCGCTGGGCGCCCGGACGGCGGCCGTGCGGCGGCCGTTCGCCGAGGTGCTGTCCGTCCCGGTGGCCGACCCGGCGGCGGACGCGCTCCGCTGCGAGCTGCTGGACACCCTGCTCGCCGCCGAGACCGACCCGGTGGTGCTGACCGCCGTCGTGGAGCGGCTGGCCGAGCACTGCGCGGCCGAGCGGCCCGCCCGGGCGCGCGCGGTGCTGGCCAGGACCACGCCCGCGCTGCCGGGCGCCGACGAGCTGCTGGTGCGCTGCGCCGGACGCTCCGCGGCCTTCGCCCGGCTGCTGGTCCGGTGGCCGCGGGACGTCGCCCCGGCCGCGCCGGACGGCCCCCGGCTGGCCCGGATGCGGGCCCTGGCGGCGGTCGGCCGGGACCCGCAGTACGCCGCCGCGGAGGCGGAACGGACCGCGCCCGACCGGCCCGTACGGCAGCCGGTGCGCTCAACCCGCATTCCGGTGCCTGAGCCGGGGCAGGCGCATGGCACGCTATAGGGGTTCGGGTTTTGAGCGTTTGAGCGTACAGAGGGTACGCGCCGTACGGAACAAGGAGCGGTCAGGTGCAGCGCTGGCGTGGCCTGGAGGAGATCCCCGGTGACTGGGGACGCAGCGTCGTCACCATCGGCTCGTTCGACGGGGTGCACCGCGGGCATCAGCTGATCATCGGGCAGGCGGTCGAGCGCGCCCGCGAGCTCGGCCTCCCGTCGGTCGTGGTGACCTTCGACCCGCACCCGCGCGAGGTGATCCGCCCGGGCAGCCACCCGCCGCTGCTCGCGCCGCACCCGCGGCGGGCCGAGCTGATCGCCGAGCTCGGCGTGGACGCGGTCCTGGTGCTGCCGTTCACCACGGAGTTCTCGCAGGAGTCCCCGGAGACCTTCGTCCGGCAGGTCCTGGTGGACGCGCTGCGCGCGCGGGTCGTCATCGAGGGCCCCAACTTCCGCTTCGGGCACCGGGCGGCCGGGGACGTCGCGCTGCTCACCGAGCTCGGCGGGGCGGACGACTTCGAGGTCGAGGTGGTCGACCTGCAGGTGTGCGGCACGGCGGGGGACGGCGAGCCGTTCTCCTCCAGCCTGACCCGCCGGCTGGTCGAGGCCGGGGACATGGCCGGCGCCAACGAGGTGCTGGGCCGCCCGCACCGGGTCGAGGGCGAGGTGGTGCGCGGCGCGCAGCGTGGCCGCGAGCTGGGCTTCCCGACCGCCAACGTCGAGACCGTGCCGCACAGCGCCGTCCCGGCCGACGGCGTGTACGCGGGCTGGCTGACCGCCGACGGCGAGCGGATGCCGGCGGCGATCTCGGTCGGCACCAACCCGACCTTCGACGGCACCGCCCGCACCGTGGAGGCGTACGCCATCGACCGGGTCGGCCTGGACCTGTACGGGCTGCACGTCGCGGTGGACTTCCTGGCCTACCTGCGCGGGATGGAGAAGTTCGACTCCATCGACGCGCTGCTGGACCGGATGGCCGACGACGTCAAGCGCGCCCGCGAGCTGACCGACGGGCTCTGATCGGGGCCCGCCCCGAGAACGCCGGAAGGGCCCGCCGACCTGTGTCGGCGGGCCCTTCCCGTGCTCTCACCGGCTCTCACCGGCTCGTCACCGCGGGGGCGCCTGCGGCGGGTAGCCGTAGCCGGGCGGCGGGGGCTGGTAGCCGTCCGGCTCGGCGGGCGGGGCGGGCACCGGCGGCTGGCCCTGGGCGCCCGGGTAGCCGTAGCCGGGCTGCTGCGGGGCGCCCTGCTGCGGCGGCCAGGGCTGCTGCTGCGGGTAGCCGTACCCGGCCGGGGGCGGCGGGGTCTGGCCGGGCTGCGGCGCCCACGGCGCTCCCGGGGCGGGCTGCGGGGCCTGCGCCTGGCCCGGGTAGGGCTGCGGCTGCGGGGCCGGCTGCTGCTGCCAGGAGGCCTGCTGGGCGGCGGCCTGCTGGGCCCGGGCGATGTCCTCGCCGACCAGGGTGGCCAGCTCGAAGTACGCCTCGCGGACCTTGGGCCGCATCATGTCGAGGTTGACCTCGGCGCCGGCCGCCAGGCTCTCGTCGAAGGGCACCACGACCACGCCGCGGCAGCGGGTCTGGAAGTGCGCGACGATGTCCTCGACCTTGATCATCTTGCTGGTCTCGCGCACCCCGGAGACCACCGTGATGCTGCGCTGCACCAGGTCGGCGTAGCCGTGCGCGGAGAGCCAGTCCAGGGTGGTCGAGGCGCTGGAGGCGCCGTCCACGCTGGGGGTGGAGACGATGATCAGCTGGTCGGCCAGGTCCAGCACCCCGCGCATGGCGCTGTAGAGCAGGCCGGTGCCGGAGTCGGTCAGGATGATCGGGTACTGGCGGCCCAGCACGTCGATGACCTGGCGGTAGTCCGAGTCGTTGAACGTGGTGGACACCGCCGGGTCGACGTCGTTCGCCAGGATCTCCAGGCCCGAGTTCAGGTCCTGCGAGGTGAACTGACGGATGTCCATGTAGCTGCGCAGGTGCGGGATGGCCGTCACCAGGTCGCGGATGGTCGCGCCGGTCTGGCGCTTGACCCGGCGGCCCAGGGTGCCGGCGTCCGGGTTGGCGTCGATCGCGATCACCTTGTCCTGGCGCTCGCTGGCCAGGGTCGCGCCGAGCGCGGTGGTGGTCGTGGTCTTGCCGACCCCGCCCTTGAGGCTGATCACGGCGATCCGGTAGCAGCTCAGCACCGGGGTGCGGATGATCTCCAGCTTGCGGGACTTCTCGGCCGCCGCGGCCTTGCCGCCGAACTGGAACCGCGGCTGCTGGCGCTGCTGCTTGGGCTGGCTGCGCAGCAGCCGGTCCGAGGACAGCTCGACGGCCGCGGTGTAGCCGAGCGGCGCGCCGTGCGCGGTCTGCTGCGGGGCGGCGGCCTGCTGGAACGCGGCGGGCTGCGGGGCCGGCTGCTGCTGCCAGGGCTGCGCGGGGGCGGGCTGCTGCGCCTGCTGCGGCTGGGCGGGCTGGCCCGGCTGCGGCTGGCCGGGCAGGGGCTGGCCGGGCTGGGGCTGCGCCGGCGGCGGGTAGGCGGCGGGCTGCGGCCAGCCGCCCTGGCGCGGGTCCACCGGGCCGGGCTGCGGGACCGGCGCGGGCTGCGGCTGCGCAGCGACGGGCGGCTGCTGGGCCGGGGCCGCCGCCTGCTGGGCCGCCCACGCGGCCTGCGGGTCCCAGGCGGCCGGCTGGTCCTGCGGGTTCTGGGGGTACTGCGGGCCCAGCGGGTGCTGCGGCGGGACCGGCTGGGCGGGCGGCTGCGCGTAGGACTGCGGCGGGGCGGGCGGCCCGGGCTGCGGCGCCACCGGGGCCGCCGGGTACGGCTGGGGCGCGGGCGGCTGCGCCAGGGCCTCGGCCGTCGGCCAGGCCGCGGCGGCGGGCTGCGGCTGCTCGGCGGTGGGGGAGGGCATCGGGGGCACGGGGGGCACGGGGGCCGCCACCGGGAACGGGACGTGCTGGGCCTCGGCCTGGACGGGCGGCGCCGGCGGCACCGGTGCCACGGGCGCGGGGGCCGGGACGGGGGCGGGCACCGCCTCTGCCTGCGGCACGGGGGCCGGGGCCGGAGCCGGAGTCGGGACGGGAAGCGGCGCGGGGGCAGGGGCCGGCGCGGCCAGCGGAGGCTGGGCCTGCTGCGGGACCGGAGCCTGAGCCTGCGCCACCTGAACCGGGGCCACCGGGGCCACCGGAGGCACCGCCGCCGCGACGGGCGCGGGCGCGGCGGGCTGCGCGTCGGCAGGCCCGGCGGGCGCGCCCACCGGAGCCGCTGCCGAAGCCTGCGGAGCCGCCGGGGTCGCCGAAGCCGCCGGCGTCTCCGTCTGCACGTACCAGGACGGGGGAGTGTAGTCAGGCGCGTCCGACCAGTCGTCGTCGTCCTCCGCCGCGTTGTCGCCGACGTAGACGCCGTCCCGATCGCTGCTCACTCTGGCTCCCTCGTGTTCGCCGCCGCTTGTTCAGCGGTGCCGTTGCCGCATCCCAGACTAGGCCGTACGGCAACCCCTGTTGAAGGCGGCTTCGGTTCCGCGGCGCCCCGCCGGGTGCGGCGAGCCGCCGCTCGGACCGTCCGCCCGGACCGTCCGTTCAGGCCGTCCGCGCAGCCCGTCCGGAGAGTCCGTCCGGTCAGTCCATCCGGCGCGGGCCGCCGAGGACCTGCTGCTCGGCCTGTCCGGCCACCGTCCGTACGTACTGGCGCCGCACCCGGGTCGCCCACAGGGTGAGGTCGTCGCCGAGGGTGGGCAGGGTGGCCACGTCCTCCGGCGGGAGCGACAGCACCCGGCCGGTCAGCTCCGCCTCCTGGGGGGAGATCCGCTGCACGCCGACCAGGTCGGCCGCGTTGAGCACCCGGGCGGCGTTCGGGCCCAGGTACGGGAGCAGCGTCAGGGTGGTCTGCCAGGGTGCGGCGGAGAGCCGGCTGCGCGGCGGGCGGGCGCCGAGGTCGCGCACCACCAGGACCGGCGAGGCGACCGAGGCGCCCTGCGGGCCGAGCCGGCCGACCTGGTGGACCGTCACGCAGGGCTGGCCGCCGCCGGCGGCCTGGGCCATCGGGCCCCACAGCTGTCCGCGGGCGGTCTCCACCACGACCCGGGCGCCGATCGCGGCCGCCCGCAGTGCGATGACCTGGGCCGTCCACATGCCGCCGATCAGCACCAGGTCGTACGCGCTGGGGCGGAAGAGGCCGAGCACCGCGGGCAGTCCCTGCGGGTCGACGCCGATGACCACGCCGTCGTCGCCGACCGGGAAGGCCAGCGCGGCGAGGTCGGCCGGTTCGAGGACGTGCTTCTCCCGGCGCGGGCCGCGCAGGCCGAAGCCGGGCAGGATCCGCGGCCGGGTCCGGCGCTGTTCGGCGCCGGGCTGCGGGCCGAGGGCGGGATAGCTCTGGTACGCCATCAGGACGTTCCTCCCAGCGGCAGGGTGGCGAGCATGCCGGGGGCCTGCTCCAGGTCGAGCCGGACGAGGCCGAGGCCGGCGCTCTGCGCCCGGGTCTCCACCTGGCGGCCGACCTGGCCGACCTCGCTCTCGCTGCGCCCGGTCACCCGCAGGTGGCCGCTGACGGTCACCGAGTCGCCGGTGCCGTGCCCGGCGGTCAGGCTGAAGGTGCTGGCCAGGGCCGGGGAGCCGGTGATCAGGTTGACCAGGTCCGGGGCGGCGATCCGGCCGGGGGCGCCGCCGGGGCGGCTCAGCTGGGGCCAGCGGGAGATCCAGTAGGTGCTGTGCCAGCGGTCGTCGATCCGCCAGAACCGGTTGCCCTCCTGGGTGCGGCGGGTGGTGCCGCCGCCGCTGCCGGTGCCCTGGCGGCCGGCCACCGCGATCGGGTTGGCGCAGGCGGAGATGGCCAGGGCGGCGATCAGTTCGCGCTCGTCCAGCACGGTCGCGTTGAACCCGGCGCTGTTGAGCCGTCCGGCCAGCTGGTCGGTCACCCGCTGCAGCGCCTTGCGGGCGCCCTCCTCGCCGCCGCCGCGGGCCCGGACGGCGGTCGCCGCGCGCTCCGGGTCGAGCTTGAGGGCGACCCAGGTCAGCCGCAGCCCGGGGGTGGAGGTGCCGTCCGGCAGCTCGCGGTAGGCACGGGCGGCCAGCGACTGCTCGGGCAGGTGCGGGGCCGGGGCGGGCTGGGTGTGCTGGACCAGCTGCACCGACTCCAGGGTGATGTCGTCCACCGTGAGCGCCGAGCAGACGACGTCCAGCGGCAGCGGCAGCGCGGTGCGCACCGGGCGCAGCGGCTGGTCCTTGGCCTGGACGAGCAGCAGCGAGGTGAGGAAGGTGCCGTCGCCGACCATGCCGGTCTCCCGGCGGACCGGCCGGCCGCCGAACTCGGCCTCGGTGGCGTGGGTGCAGGTGCGCAGCCCCGGTTCGAGTTCCAGCGCGGGTGCCAGCGCCGGGTCGGTGCCGGCCGGCGGCAGCAGCGTACGGGCCTGCTTGCGGCGGGACTTGAGGGCGGAGCGCACCCGCAGCAGCTCGGGGACGGTCCGGCCGCGCAGGGGCACGACGGCGAGGACGACCAGCACCAGCGCGACCGCGCCGAAGCCGGCCGCGACCGGGCGGCTGATCGTCCAGCCGACCGCGACCAGTGCCGCCGCGACCTCGATCAGCACGAGCTGTTGGAGCTTCAACCGGCCGCCGAGCAGCCCGGGCCGGGGGTTGACGCGCACCTGGACGGCGCCGCCGCGGCCAGGGTTGCTCGGCGGCGGGACGGGCCCCGGCTCGGCGGCCGGGCCGCCGTGCTGAGCCCGGCCGGACCGGCGCGGCCTCCCGGCACCCGTGGTGCGGCGGCGTCCTGGAGCGGTCTGGCTTGGCATCCCCCGATGGCCCTCTCTTGATCCGTTGTCGCGGCCCGGCTGGCTGGTTCGCGGACCGTACCCGTACCGTACTCACCGTCTGCTGCCGCATCGTAGAGGGTTCGTGCCGGTTCGCGCCCGGCGGGTGGACCAGGGGCAGGTCGGTCTGACAACGTCCGACAACGTCTGACAAGGGGGACGACGAGGATGGCTTCGCGCCGGGACGAGCTCAACGCGTACACCTTCGCCCGCAAGCGCACGGTGGGGGCGTTCCTGCTGCCCGCGGGCGGCGGCAGTGACGAGGACGCGCCGCGTCCGGTGAAGGCGGTGCTGCCGAGCATCCTGGCCGGCGCGGTGGTGGTGGCCGGGTTCGGGCTCTGGGGGGTGTTCAAGCCCAGTGCCCCGCTGAAGTGGGACGACGGCAAGAACGTCATCCAGGGCAAGCAGTCGACCACCCGGTACGTGGTGCTGACGGATCCGGACGGCAAGACCAAGCGGCTGCACCAGGTGCTGAACATGTCCTCGGCGCGGCTGGTGCTGCCGGTCGACGCCAAGGTCGTGGTGGTCGACGACGGGGTGCTGGACCGGTACCCGAACCACGGTCCGACCATCGGCATCCCGTACGCGCCGGACAAGCTGCCGAGCAAGGACAACGCGAGCCAGTCGATGAAGTGGGCGGTCTGCGACCGTCCGGGCTCGGACGAGAAGCGCGAGACCGTCAACCAGGCGGTGTTCGTGGCGGCCGGCCAGGACGCGGCGGCGCTGGCGGCCAAGGACCGGATGCTCGGCCCGGACCAGCTGATGCTGGTGCAGCAGGCGGACGACCAGCAGGTGTCGGCCGCGCCGGTGCCCGGTCAGCAGGCCGCCGGGGGTGCGAAGACGTACCTGGTCGACGCCCAGGGCCGCAAGCACGAGATCGGCTCCCCGCAGTCGGACGACAAGGAGCGCAGGTCGCTGATCACCGCGGTCTTCGGGCCCAACGCGGCGGCGCAGCGGGTCAAGCGGGAGTGGCTGGACACCCTGGTGAACGGCTCCCCGATCACCTTCCCGCAGATCGACGGGGTGGCGGACAGCCAGGGCCCCAACTCCTCGGTGGGGCTGGGGAACGCCGCCGACCGCCGGGTCGGCCGGCTGGTGCACTACCAGGACCGCCACTACGTGGTCGGCAAGGACCGGCTCTACCTGGTCACCCCGTTCCAGGCGGAGCTCATCCGGCAGAACCCGGCGTACCAGATGCTCTACAAGTACGACCAGGACAAGAACCCGCGCAGCGACGGGATGACCCCGCTCGACCACTCCCAGTTCGACAGCGAGACCCGGCTGCCGGGCACCGCGGCCGACTGGCCGTTGAAGGCCGGCGCGCCGGTGAACAACTGGAAGGACCCGCAGGACGCCCGGTCGGTCGTGTGCAGCACCTTCGACGGTGTCGCCGAGGACGGCCGTACGCCCAAGCGCAGTGTCTGGGCCGGGACTTCGTATCCCGCGCAGTACAACAACGGGGCCGGCGCCGGGTACGTGACCCCCGGTCACGGGCTGTTCTACCGGGCGCTGGACAACGCCGCCGGCGGCTCCGGCACCGACTTCCTGATCACCGAGACGGGGCTGCGCTACGCCGTCCCGGCCAACGGCGACGGCGGCCGCGGTGCCACCCCCGCGCCGGGCGGGCAGCCCGGGCAGAGCGGCGCCCCGAAGCCGGGGGCGCCCGACCAGCAGTCCGGCCAGCAGCAGGGTCAGCAGGCAGGCCAGCAGCCCGGCGAGAAGCCGGACGAAACCGGCGGCAACCAGGCCCGGTTGGGCTACCAGGGGCTCCAGCCGCTGCCGGTGCCGCACGAGTGGTCGGACCTGGTGCCGGCCGGACCGCCGCTGACCGCGAAGAGCGCCGCCCAGCCGCAGAACGCCTGAGCGGCCAAGCGCGGCAACGGAATTGGCCGCAGTGTCATGGTCTGGTAACTACTCGGTGATCGATGTTGGGCGAGCTGCGTGTGCCGACTACAGTGCTGCTGGGCATCACACAGGTGATGCAGCGGTGGGGCCCTCCGGGGCCCTCCGTGCACGCAATTGTTTGTCTCATGGGGGACGGTGGAGCATGGCTCAGGGTCAGTTCACGATGACTGCTCAGGAGATGCTGGCTTTCGCCAACAAGATCGAGCAGGCCATCGGCAAGATCGAGGCTGAGCGGGTCAAGCTCATCAGCACGGTCTCGGGCATCACCAATGGCTGGCAGGGTCAGGCGGCGACGGCCTACACGAATCTGCAGAACCACGTCAACGACGACATCGCGAAGCTCAAGGAGTCGCTGTCGGCGATCAAGCACGCGATCGAGCAGACCACCAAGCACTACTCGAGCACCGAGGAAGAGCAGAAGGCGATGTTCTCCAACGCCCAGGGCTGATCGCCGTACCCGCGCTGATCACCTCTCTGTTCCGAACCGCCGCTCGGCGGGGAGTCCGCCACTGACCGCGGGGCGCCCCGCACCCTCGTCAAGGGAGACAACGTGTCCGACCACATCCTCGTCAACTTCGAGACCGTTCACAACGCCGCCGAGGAGGTCAAGGCCTCGGCCGGCCGCATCGAGAGCATGCTGAGCGACCTCAAGAAGGACGTCACCCGGATCGCCCAGAGCTGGCAGGGCAAGGCCCAGGAGGGCTACAACGTCCAGCAGGCCAAGTGGGACTCCGCGGCCGCCGACCTGCACACCACCACCACGCAGATCGCGACCTCGCTGGAGAACGCCGCGCAGAGCTACCGCACCACCGAGGACAGCAACGCCAAGCTCTGGGCGCACTGACGACGGGTTCCCCGAGGGGAACGACAAGGGGCGGGTACCCGGCGACCGGGCACCCGCCCCTCGGCGCGCGGCACGGGTGGACGACATGAGGGGTGGCAGGGTGTCCGGACGCGGGTACCGGAAGACGGCCGCGGCACTGGCCGCGCTCGCGGTGCTGGGCGGCCCGCTCGCCGCCCCGGCGTACGCCGACGGCGGGCCCGGGCTGGCCGCCGCGGGCGACTGCCCCAAGAACGCGCCCGACGTGCAGACCGTGCCGTGGTCGCTGCAGCGCCTGCTGCTGGACGAGCTGTGGCAGGGCGGACGGACCACCGGCAAGGGCGTGAAGGTCGCGGTCATCGACACCGGGGTCGACCGGAACAACCTGCAGCTGGCCGGTCAGGTCGTGGCCGGCGACGCGGGCCCGCAGCTGGTCGACAAGGTCCAGGAGGGCTCCAACCTGCTGGTCAACCGGGAGACCAAGGAACCGGTCCCCGGCAAGTCCACCGAGGACCCGGTCGGTCACGGCACCAAGGTGGCCGGGATCATCGCGGCCCGCCGGAGCGAGCGGACCGGCTTCGTCGGGCTGGCCCCCGACGCCCAGATCCTGTCGATCCGGCAGAACGACAGCGACGGCAACGGCGACGTCTCGACCCTGGTGAGGGCGATCCACGAGGCGGTCGCCGCCAAGGCCAAGGTCATCAACATCTCCCAGGACGTGCGCGGCGCGGGCGACGCCCACTTCGGCGGTTACCCGGAGCTGAAGGCCGAGATCCAGGCCGCCGAGGACGCCGGCGTCGTGGTGGTCGCCTCCACCGGCAACGACGGCAAGGAAGGCGACACCTATCCGGGTGCGTTCCCGACCGTGCTGGCCGTCGGCGCCTCCGACCGCAACAACGAGCGCGCCCCGTTCTCCCAGTACGGCAGTTTCGTGAAGGTCGCCGCGCCCGGTGTCGACATGCTGTCCACCGTGCCCGGGAGCGGCCAGTGCGTGGACAACGGCACCAGCTTCGCCGCCCCGTACGTCTCCGGGCTCGCCGCGCTGCTGGTCGGCGCCCACCCGGCCTGGAAGCCCGCCCAGGTGCGGGCCTGGATCGAGCAGACCGCCCAGCGCACCAAGCGCGACCCGGACGTCTTCGTCGGCTGGGGCGTGGTGGACCCGGTCAAGGCCGTCACCAAGGCCCCGGACGTCGCGCCGACGGCCGCCGTCCCGGACGCCCCGGTGCAGCTCGCCTCCGCGCCGATCGTGCCGCGGCCGGTCGGCCTCGGTGAGACCCAGGCCGACCGCGACGGCCGCACCGCGACGTACGTCCTCGGCGTCGGCGCGCTGCTGGTCGCCCTGCTGATCGGCGGCGGCGTGGTGCTGCGCGACCACCGGCGCAAGTCCGCCGACTGACCCGGACGCCCGTGCACACGGCGGTGCCCCGGGCTGGGGAAGCCCGGGGCACCGCGGTGTGGGGGAGGGTGGGGGTCGCTCCTGCTGGGGTCGGTCCTGCCGGGGTCAGTCCTGCTGGTCCTCGGGGAGGCTGATCACCCAGCGGGTGTCCTGCCGGGGGCGCAGGTAGAACAGCCAGTAGAGGGTGGCGGCGGCGGTGATGCCGCCGGTCCACAGCAGCGGCTCGGCGTCCAGCTGGGTCATCACGTAGACCAGGACGGCGATCAGCACGACCGGGACGGCCGGCCACAGCGGCATCCGCCAGGCGGCGGCGTGCTTGTGGTGGCCGCGGCGGGAGAGCAGCGCGGCGATCGCGACCAGCAGGTACATCCCGGTGACGGCGACGCCGGTGATGTTGCTCAGCAGCTCGCCCTTGACGAAGCAGAGCGCGGCGCCGGGCAGGCCGACGGCCAGGGTGGCGATCCACGGGGAGCCGAAGCGGCCGAGGGTGGCGAAGGCCTTGTTGACCGGCTCCGGCCAGGCCTTGTCGCGGGCGGAGGCGAACAGCACCCGGGAGTTCTGGATGACCATGACGATGCCGGCGTTGATGATGGCCAGCGCGACGCAGAGGCTGATGAAGGTGCCGACCGCGGAGTTGCTCCAGGCGGTGACCATGCCGGAGATGTCGCCGGAGGTCAGGGTCTGCAGGTCGGGGGCGCCCACGGTGATGGCGACGACCGGGATCAGGATGACGGCGGCGGAGATGCCGAGCGTCCACAGCACGGTGCGGGAGACGTTGCGGCGGGGGTTCTCCAGCTCCTCGGACAGGTAGACGGCGGTGGAGAAGCCCTGGGTGATGAAGAGGGCGATGCCGAGCGCGCCGACGATCGCGCCCACGCCCACCGTGGTGGTGGCGCCGCCGTCCCCGGCGACCACGCCGTGCAGCAGGCTGGGGGCGTTGCCGTTGGCGTGCGAGAAGCCGAGCACCGAGACCACGCCGGCCGCGATGACCTCCAGCACCAGGAAGACGCCGGTGATCCAGGCGTTGGCGCGCAGGTCGAGCAGGCCGGCCAGGGTGGCGGCGAGCATCACGGCGGCGCCGGTCATGGCCTTGTCGAGGTGGAGCACGGGGGCGAGGTAGTCGGCGGTGCCGAGGGCGATGACCGAGGGGACGATCATCACCACGATCAGGGAGAGCACGAAGACCAGCCAGCCCATCAGCCGTCCGGCGAGGGTGCCGACCATCGCGTACTCGCCGCCGGCGCTGGGGATCAGGGTGCCGAGCTCGGAGTAGCAGAACGCGACCGCGACGCAGAGCACGGTGCCGATGGCGATGGCCAGGGCGGTGGCGCTGCCGATGCTGGAGAACAGCTCCGGCACGATCACGAAGAGCGTCGACGCCGGGGTGACGCAGGACAGCGTGAGCAGTGTGCCGCCCACGACGCCGATCGAGCGCTTGAGCTGCTGGGGCGCTGCCGCCGTTGCCGCCGTGGCGGCTACGTTCTGTGGCGGGCGAAGCGTGTCGGTCATGTGGCTTCCGATCGGCTCTGTGCGGTCCTGGAGTGGGAGCGGTATCGCCTCCGCTGGCTGGTCGCTCGGTTCTGGTCCAGTCGCTCCCGGGCCGCAATGGAACCTTGGGCGTATTGACTGCGTCAACGTCGGAACTGCTTCGGAATCCGTTGCGGCGCACGGCATAAACATGCGATCCGATGATCACGTTCGGTCATTGTGCGCTATGTCCGACTTGTTACCTTGGGCACATTGCACTTGAATCAAAGGTGAACGGAACATTGCGGCCGGAGATTCAAAGGCTGGTGTGGCGCTGTACAGCGGTACGCCCAGGCGGCTCCGAAGGGCCCGACCACTCCCCGGGCGGGTACGGGAACCGCAGCACCCGGCCGGAAAGATCTAGGTAACGTTTCAGAACCTGGGACGCCGAAGGGGCCGGACCCCGGCGGGTCCGACCCCTTCGATCACCGTCCGTGACGGGCGGCGCGGCTACACCACCGGCAGCCAGCCCGTCTGGACCATCTGCCCGTTGGTCGCGCGGCGTGACACGAACACCCCGCGGCCGGGCGGCAGCGCCTGCGGCCGGACCGTCCCCAGCAGCGCGCCCTCGTCCCGGTTGCCGGAGAGGATCACGCCCTGGCCGCCCAGCTCGCGCATCCGCTGCAGCACCGGCTCGTACAGCGAGCGCCCCGCGCCGCCGGCGCTGCGGGCCACGATCACCCGCAGGCCGATGTCCCGGGCGAACGGCAGGAACTCGGCCAGCGGCGCCAGCGGGTTGCCCGAGCTCGTCGCGACCAGCTCGTAGTCGTCGACGATCACGAACATGTCCTTGCCGCTGTACCAGCTGCGGTTGCGCAGCTGCTCGGCGGTCACGTCCGGGCCCGGCAGGCGGCGGGAACAGGCCCCGCGCAGCATCTCCACCACGGCTGACATGGCCGGTTGCGCGGCCGCGTACTCGACCAGGTACTCCGGGGGCACCGTGCCCAGCAGCGCGCGCCGGTAGTCGCCGACCACGATGCCCGCCTGCTCCGGGGTGTAACGCTCGGTGATCTGCTTGATCAGCATCCGCAGCACCGCGGACTTCCCGGACTCGGTGTCGCCGAAGACGATGAACAGCGGGTCGGTCTCGAAGTTCACGAAGACCGGTGCCAGCTCCGCCTCGTCCACACCGAAGGACACACCGCGCTCCGGGTGCTCGAACCCCTTCGGCAGCGAGGTCCCGTCCAGGACGGCCGGCAGCATCCGCACCTGCGGGGCGCGCGGCCCGGCCCAGGCCCCGTCGATCGCGCCGACCAGCCCGGACACGCCGTCCTGCAGGTCGTCGACGCCGGAGGAGCCGTCCAGGCGCGGCAGCCCGGACAGGAAGTGCAGCCGCTCCGGGGTGACGCCGCGCCCGGCCAGCGGTGGGACGTTCTGCGCCACCCGGCGGTCCACCTCGGACTCCATCGCGTCGCCGAGCTTCAGCTCCGTGCGGTTCTGCAGCAGGTCCTTCAGCGCCGGACGGACCTCGGCGTACCGGGCCGCGGTGATGATCAGGTGGACGCCGTAGCCGAGGCCGCGCTGGGCGATGTCGCCGATCACCGGCTCCAGGCCCTCGAACTCCTGCTTGAAGGTGTTCCAGCCGTCGATCACCAGGAACACGTCGCCGAAGGCCTCGTCCGGCAGCCCGCCGGCCGCCCGGCGGGCCCGGTAGGTGCCGATGGTGTCGATCCCGGCGACCCGGAACAGCTCCTCGCGCCGGTTCATCACCCCGTGCACCTCGGAGACCATCCGGCGCACCTTGTCCACGTCCAGGCGCCCGGCCACCCCGCCGACGTGCGGCAGCCCGGTCACCGACTGGAAGCTGCCCGCACCGAAGTCCAGCAGGTAGAACTGCACCTCGAGCGGGGTGTGGGTGAGCGCGAACGAGGCCACCGTGGTGCGCACCACGGTCGACTTGCCCGAGCGCGGACCGCCCACGATCAGGCCGTGGCCGGCCGCCCCCGCGTAGTCGACCTCCAGGATGTCCGTCTTCTGCTCGCGCGGCTTGTCCACGATGCCGATCGGCGCCCGCAGCCGGCCCACCGGGTAGCCGGGCGCGGTCAGCCCGCGCTCCGCCACCACCTGCAGCGGCGGCAGCAGGTGGTCCATGCTCGGTGCCTCCTCCAGCGGCGGCAGCCACACCTGGTGCGCGGCCGGGCCCTGGCCGACCATCCGCTGGACGAACACGTCCAGCACGGTGTCCACCAGCGCGTCGTCCGTCTCCGGGACCGGCGGCGCCTCCTCCTGCACCGGGTCCGGCAGCTCCACGTAGGCCGCGGTGAACTCCACCGGCCGCGCGTCGACCCGCCGCCCGCCGGTCGACCGCTGCTGCCCCGGCGCCCGGTACGGCCCCGAGACGTAGGCGGCCTTGAACCGGTCCATCACGTCCTCGCCGAACTTGAGGTAGCCGACGCCCGGCACCGGCGGCAGGTGGTAGGCGTCCGGCACGCCGATCGCCGCCCGCGACTCCGCCGCCGAGAAGGTGCGCAGACCGATCCGGTAGGAGAGGTAGGTGTCCAGGCCGCGCAGCTTGCCCTCCTCCAGGCGCTGCGAGGCGAGCAGCAGGTGCACGCCCAGCGAGCGGCCGATCCGGCCGATCTGGATGAACATCTCGATGAAGTCCGGCTTGGCGGTGAGCAGCTCGGAGAACTCGTCGATGATCAGCACCAGCGAGGGCAGCGGGTCCAGCGCCGCGCCGGCCGCCCGGGCCCGCTCGTACTCGTGGATGTTGGCGTAGTTGCCCGCCGAGCGCAGCAGTTCCTGGCGGCGGTGCAGCTCGCCCTCGATCGCGTCGCGCATGCGGTCGACCAGGGTGAGCTCGCCCTCCAGGTTGGTGATCACCGCGGAGGTGTGCGGCATGTCGGCCATGCCGGAGAAGGTCGCGCCGCCCTTGAAGTCGGCGAGGACGAAGTTGAGGATCTCCGAGGAGTGGGTCATCGCCAGCGCCAGCACCAGGGTGCGCAGCAGCTCGGACTTGCCGGAGCCGGTCGCGCCCACGCACAGGCCGTGCGGGCCCATGCCCTCCAGCGCGGCCTCCTTGATGTCCAGGTAGACGTGCTCGCCGTTGGCCCCGACACCGATCGGCACCCGCATCCGCTCGTGCTGGGCGCGCTGGCGCCAGCTGCGGTTGGCGTCGAAGGAGCCCGGGTCGCCCGAGCTCATCATGTCGGTGAAGTCCAGGTTGGACAGCAGCGGCTCGTCGTCCCCGCCGGCCGAGACCCGGTACGGCGCCAGCTGCCGCGCCAGCGCCTCGGACTGCCACACCGAGAGCAGGTCCGGGGTGCCGGTGTACGTCGCGCCGGAGGCCGAACGCAACACCAGTTCCTCGGAGTTGACCGTCACCATCAGGTGCCCGCTGGGCTCGTCCACCTCACCCGGGACGACCTCGATGACGGTCACGCCCTGCACGCCCTCGGGGCTCGCCAGCAGCGAGTCGTGCGGCACCCCGGCGCCGTCCATGACGATCACCAGGTGCGGCTGGTCCGCCGCCGGCGACGCGTCCCGGATGAAGCGCTGGCGCCCGGCCAGCTCGTCCTGCAGCAGGTACTCCAGGTCACCCAGGTCGGTGGCGAACAGCCGGCGCGAGCCCGCGCCGTCGGCCTCCTTGCGGTGCTGGTTGTGCGGGAGCCACTTGGTCCACTCCCACTCCTCGGCCGCGCCGGGCGCCGCCGCGACGGCGACCATCAGGTCGTCCGGCGAGTGCAGGGTGGTCAGCTGGGCGATCATCGCGCGCACGTTGCCGTACACCGAGTCGGGGTCCCCGCAGACCGTGATGTGGTAGAAGGCCCGCAGCGACACCGCCAGCGGCAGGTCCTGCAGCGTGCCGTGCGCCTTCAGGAAGGAGTGCATCGCGGCCGCCGACATCGGCTCCAGCTCGTCCATCGGCGCGGTCTGCGGCGCGACCAGCGGGGTGGACAGCTGCACCGGCCCCAGGCCCACCCGGATCTGCGCGAAGTCGCCGTCCCCGGTGCGCCGCTCCCACAGCCGCCGGCCGTCCTCGACGATCGACCACAGCTGGTCCGGCGCCGGGTTCAGGAAGAGCAGCGCGCCGCGCTGGCGCTCCGCGGTGCGGCGCACCTGGCGGCGGGTCTGCTGCAGGTACTTGAGGTAGTCGCGCCGCTCGTCCGCCATCGCGGTCGAGCCGCCCTTCCGGGCCCGCACGATCTGGGCCAGCGCCATGCCGACCGTCGAGACGATCATCAGACCGCCCATGACCTTCATCGGGGCGGCCGCGCCGGGCGCGAAGAAGAACACCGCCGACCCGCCCATGCCGAGCATCGGCAGGATGCTCATCAGCCAGTCCTCGCCGCCCTGCCGGGGCAGTTCGGGCGGGCTCACCAGCTCCACCGGCTCGTCCGGCACGGTGGGCGGATAGGCCCTTGCCGGTCGCTTGACCGTGATCACACCCATGTGTCATCCACCCCGTGGCGTCGATCGATCACTTCGGCATCAGCCCTCACGCGACTGCGCACGGTCGTACGGGAATCCGGCGGCCGAGGACGCCCCACACGGCGCAGCCCCCGTGACCTTCGCGCAGGCGCCGATCCTAACGGTCGCCCCCGCGCCGCCCGCCAGGCCCCGGTCACGAACCGAACGGGTAGGGTAACGCCGCGCCAACTCGCGGCCCGGTCGGGCCGGTTCCACAGCCACACCGAGCGCCGCCGTGCCTCGGCACCGTCAACAAGGGGGAGCGCCACGTGCGTCGAAGGAACGAGGCGGAAGGCACGGGCGAGCGAAGCGAGCTCGTCGTCGGATGCCGCGCATTGTGCGAAGCGCCTGCCGAGCGAAGCGAGGCGGGAGCGTGAGCAACACCGCTGCCGCGACCGGCTACTGCCGGGTGACGGTCGTCGCCCCGGACCGCCGGATCGACGTCGCCCTGCCCGAGGACGTCCCGCTCGCCGACGTCTACCCCGAGGTGCTGCGGCTGGCCAACCAGAACCAGCCCGACGGCACCCCCACCGGCTTCCACCTGGTCCGCCGCGACGGCACCGTCCTCGACAGCGGCCTGCCGCTGGCCGCCCAGCAGGTCCGCGACGGCGACCTGCTCGCGCTGCGCCCCTTCGCCGAGTCCCTGCCGCCGGCCGTCTACGACGACGTCGCCGACGCCATCGCCAGCGCCGTCGAGGCCGACCGCCGGTTCTGGACCGCCGAGCTGATGCGCGGCTTCGGCCTGATCGGTGCCGGGGTGCTGCTCACCCTGCTCGGCTTCGCGCTCTGGTTCTCCGACCTGCGCCACGACATGCACGGCCTGCCCGGCGTGCTGGCCGGCGTCACCGCGGTCGTGCTCACCGCGCTGGCCGGCGTCCGGGCCCGGGTCTACCAGGACGCCCACGCCGGCCTCGCCCTCGGCCTCGGCGCGCTGCCGCACGCCATGATCGGCGGCAGCGGCGTCATCGCCGTCGCCCACCCGTGGGACGGCCCCGGCCGGCTCCAGTTCCTGGCCGGCTGCGTCGCCGTCCTGGTGGTCGCCGTGCTGCTGACCGGCCTGCTGCCGGAGAAGGACGCGGTGTTCGTCGCCGCCGCCCTGGTCGCCACCGCCGGCGCGCTCGCCACCTTCGCCGCCGTCCTGATGCCGGCGACGCCGGCCGGGCACATCGCCGCCGTCACCGGGGTCGCGGCCGTCGCCGCCGTCGGCTTCCTGCCCAGCCTCTCGGCCCGCTTCGCCCGGCTGCCGGTCGGCTTCAGCGCCCCCGGCCAGACCCGCACCCGCAGCCGCGACTACGACGAGGAGGCCGAGCGCGCCGAGGCCGTCCAGTACGAGCGGATCGCCCACCAGGCCCGCCGCGGCCACGAGGTGCTGGTCGGCCTGGTCGGCGGCTGCGCCGCGGTCGTGGTCGGCGCCTGCGCCGTCCTCGGCTTCACCGACGAGACCTTCCCCGAGCTGCTCGCGCTCGCGCTGGGCCTGGCCACCATGCTGCGCGCCCGGCTGTTCCGCTACACCGCGCAGGTGCTCAGCCTCACCGTGGCCGGCCTGCTCGGCCTGTGCCTGCTGATCGTCGGGCTGTCCCTGCACACCCCGCAGTTCTTCCTGCGGGTGGCCGGCTCCACCACCCAGCTCGACCTGCGCACCGTCTGGCTGGCCGCCTCCATCGCCTTCGGCGCCGCGCTGCTGGTCGCGATCGCCCTGGTGGTGCCCCGGCTCGGCGTCTCCCCGTTCTGGGGGCGCATCCTGGACCTGGTCGACAGCCTCACGCTGATCTCGCTCGTCCCGCTGGCGCTCGCCGTCCTGGACGTGTACCGGCTGGTCCGCGGCGCCACCGGCTGACCCGTCCGGCCCCGCGGCGCAGCCCGTCGTCCACCTGCCGCCCACCCCGCCGCCCACCCCGCCGCCCACCCGCCGACCGGCGAGGTGGGCGGCACTGGTACGCTGGCCTTCGAGCGCAGCCGTGTGTCCGTCGCCCCTCCGTGGGCCGCAGAGTGCCGGCCGCGCTCGCGACACCGAGTTCTCGATGAGTCCTGTGTTGTCGACCAGGACCGCTCGGTACACCCGAAGGAGTTGCAGTGGCTCTCGCCTCTGACGTCAAGAAGCAGATCTTCGCCGAGTTCGGCCAGAAGGAGGGCGACACCGGTTCCCCCGAGGTCCAGGTGGCCATGCTCTCCCGCCGCATCTCGGACCTGACCGAGCACCTCAAGCAGCACAAGCACGACCACCACTCGCGTCGTGGCCTGCTGATCCTCGTCGGCCAGCGCCGCCGCCTGCTGCAGTACCTGGCCAAGAAGGACATCGAGCGTTTCCGTACGCTCGTCGACCGCCTGGGCATCCGCCGCGGTGCCGCCGGTGGCGCCCGCTAAGACCGCCGCTCGGGGCGGCTCCCCACACCGGGGAGCCGCCCTTCGCGCGTATGCCGCGACCCCCGGGCCGCGGCGCCCGGACATAACAACTCGCGCGCACCTCCCCGGGTGCCCGAGGATTGCACCGTAGGGTTGTGGGCATGCCGGGTGATGGCGCACCAGCGCGCCACCCGGGCAGACAGACCCGAACCCCCCGCGGGACGAAGGCTTCAAACGGAAGCCGCCCGCATCCGAGAGAGCGTCCAGACGCGGACCGCCCGTCCCGGCCCGGCAGCCGTGAGGCGCCGGTCCTCGGTAGTGGCCGCCGGAACCCCCGCAGACCGAGCGGGGCACTCCGGAGGCTTCGATCGAAGACCGGCCCGACTGCCCGTCCTCCCCGGCAGGGAGGGCCCAGGGCCAACCCCAGGCAACGACGCGGGGACGCTCTCCCGGAGACGTACGAAAGAGGAGATCTTCCAGGTGGAAGAGAACGTGTTCTACGCCGAGGCCGTTATCGACAACGGTTCCTTCGGCACCCGTACCATCCGCTTCGAGACCGGCCGTCTGGCCCGTCAGGCCGGCGGCTCCGCCGTGGCCTACCTGGACGACGACACCATGGTGCTGTCGGCCACCAGCGCGTCCAAGCAGCCGAAGGAGCACTTCGACTTCTTCCCGCTGACCGTGGACGTCGAGGAGCGGATGTACGCCGCGGGCCGCATCCCCGGCTCGTTCTTCCGTCGCGAGGGCCGGCCCTCCGAGGACGCGATCCTCACCTGCCGCCTGATCGACCGCCCGCTGCGCCCGTCCTTCGTCAAGGGCCTGCGCAACGAGGTCCAGGTCGTCGTCACCGTGATGGCGCTCAACCCCGACCACCTGTACGACGTGGTCGCGATCAACGCCGCCTCCGCCTCCACCCAGCTGGCGGGCCTGCCGTTCTCCGGCCCGATCGGTGGCGTGCGCGTCGCGCTGATCAACGGCCAGTGGGTGGCCTTCCCGACCCACACCGAGCTGGAGTCGGCCGTCTTCGACATGGTCGTCGCCGGTCGCGCCCTGCCGGACGGCGACGTCGCGATCATGATGGTCGAGGCCGAGGCCACCGACAAGACCATCAAGCTGGTCGAGGGCGGCGCCGACGCGCCGACCGAGGAGGTCGTGGCCTCCGGCCTCGAGGCCGCCAAGCCGTTCATCAAGGTCCTCTGCGCCGCGCAGGCCCAGCTGGCCGCCCAGGCCGCCAAGCCCACCGGTGAGTTCCCGGTCTTCCTGGACTACCAGGACGACGTCCTCGCCGCGCTGACCGCCGCCGTCAAGGACGAGCTCGCCCAGGCCCTCACCATCCCGGGCAAGCAGGAGCGCAACAACGAGCTGGACCGCGTCAAGGCGCTGGCCGCCGAGAAGCTGCTCCCCGAGTTCGAGGGCCGCGAGAAGGAGATCAGCGCCGCCTACAACGCGCTGACCAAGAAGACCGTCCGCGAGCGCGTCATCAAGGACAAGGTCCGCATCGACGGCCGCGGTGTCACCGACATCCGCACCCTGGCCGCCGAGGTCGAGGCCATCCCGCGGGTGCACGGCTCGGCCCTGTTCGAGCGCGGCGAGACCCAGATCCTGGGTGTCACCACGCTGAACATGCTGCGCATGGAGCAGCAGCTGGACACGCTCTCCCCGGAGACGCGTCGCCGCTACATGCACAACTACAACTTCCCGCCGTACTCGGTCGGCGAGACCGGCCGCGTGGGCTCGCCCAAGCGCCGCGAGATCGGCCACGGCGCGCTGGCCGAGCGGGCCATCCTGCCCGTGCTGCCCACGCGCGAGGAGTTCCCGTACGCCATCCGCCAGGTCTCCGAGGCGCTCGGCTCCAACGGCTCCACCTCGATGGGCTCGGTCTGCGCCTCGACCATGTCGCTGCTGAACGCCGGTGTGCCGCTGAAGGCCGCCGTCGCCGGTATCGCCATGGGCCTGATCTCCCAGGAGATCGACGGTGAGACCCACTACGTGACCCTCACCGACATCCTCGGCGCCGAGGACGCGTACGGCGACATGGACTTCAAGGTCGCCGGTACCCGCAACTTCATCACCGCCCTCCAGCTGGACACCAAGCTGACCGGCATCCCGGCGTCGGTGCTCGCCGCCGCGCTGAAGCAGGCCAAGGACGCCCGCCTGCACATCCTCGACGTGATGAACGAGGCCATCGACTCCCCGGACGAGATGTCCCCGAACGCGCCGCGCATCATCACCATCAAGATCCCGGTGGACAAGATCGGTGAGGTCATCGGCCCCAAGGGCAAGATGATCAACCAGATCCAGGAGGACACCGGCGCCGAGATCACGATCGAGGACGACGGCACCATCTACATCGGTGCCGCCGACGGCCCGGCCGCCGAGGCCGCCCGCACCACGATCAACCAGATCGCCAACCCGACCATGCCGGAGGTCGGCGAGCGCTACCTGGGCACCGTGGTCAAGACCACGACGTTCGGCGCGTTCGTGTCGCTGATGCCGGGCAAGGACGGCCTGCTGCACATCTCGCAGATCCGCAAGCTGGCCGGCGGCAAGCGCGTCGAGAACGTCGAGGACGTCCTCGGCGTCGGCGCCAAGGTCCAGGTCGAGATCGCCGAGATCGACCCGCGCGGCAAGCTCTCCCTGATCCCGGTCATCGAGGGCGAAGAGGACGGCGAGGCCGCTTCCGAGTGAAGCGCCGCTAGCTGACCCCCGCGGCCCGTACGCCTCACGGCGTGCGGGCCGCACCCCGTTGTCCACGCTTTCGTCCGCACGTGTGCTCACCCCGCGTGCGAATCCTCTGGAGGTACCCCCCGTGGCGCAGGCCCCGGCGGTAAAGCAGCGTCCCGGCACCACCCGGACCCTGCTCAAGGGCGTCGACGGCGCCGGCACGGTGCGCCGCACCGTCCTCCCCGGCGGCCTGCGGGTCGTCACCGAGACCCTGCCGACGGTGCGCTCCGCGACCTTCGGCATCTGGGTCGGCGTCGGCTCGCGGGACGAGACCCCGCAGCTCAACGGCGCCACCCACTACCTGGAGCACCTGCTCTTCAAGGGCACCGAGCGGCGCAGCGCGCTGGACATCTCGGCGGCCCTGGACGCGGTCGGCGGCGAGATGAACGCCTTCACCGCGAAGGAGAACACCTGCTACTACGCCCGGGTCCTGGACACCGACCTGCCGCTGGCCATCGACGTGGTCTGCGACATGCTCACCGGCTCGCTGATCCGCCCCGAGGACGTCGACGCCGAGCGCGGCGTCATCCTCGAGGAGATGGCGATGGCCGAGGACGACCCGGGCGACGTGGTGCACGACCTGTTCGCCAAGGTGATCTACGGCAGCGGCCCGCTCGGCCGTCCGATCCTCGGCACCCAGGAGACCATCAAGGCGCTCACCCGGGACCAGATCGCCGGCTTCTACCACCGCCGCTACCGGCCCGAGAACCTGGTCGTCTCGGCGGCCGGCAACCTCGACCACCGCAAGGTCGTCAAGCAGGTCGAGCGGGCCTTCGCGGCCGTCCTGGCCCGCTCGGAGGCGGCCCCCGCCGAGGCCCGCCGCGGCGTGAAGGCGCTGCGCACGGCCGGCAAGGTCGAGGTGCTCAACCGGTCCACCGAGCAGGCCCACCTGGTGCTGGGCGTGCCCGGCGTGCCGCGGCACGACGAGCGCCGCTGGGCGATGGGCGTGCTCAACGCGGCCCTGGGCGGCGGGATGAGCTCCCGGCTGTTCCAGGAGGTCCGGGAGAAGCGCGGCCTGGCGTACTCGGTCTACTCGTACTCCTCGTCCTACGCGGACAGCGGCCTGTTCGGCATCTACGCCGGCTGCCAGCCCAAGCGGGTCGAGGAGGTGCTGCGGATCTGCCGCGAGGAGCTGGCCAAGGTGGTCGCCGACGGCATCACCGAGGAGGAGCTGCGCCGCGCGATCGGACAGATCTCCGGCTCCACCGTGCTCGGCATGGAGGACACCGGCTCGCTGATGAACCGGATCGGCAAGGCCGAGCTCAGCTACGGCCACCACCTGTCGGTGGACGACATGCTGGACCGGATCGCGGCGGTGACCCTGGAGGACGTCCACGCGGTGGCCCGTGATGTGCTGGGCGCGTACCGGCCGTCGCTGGCGCTGATCGGCCCGATCAACGACAAGCGGGCCGCCAAGCTCGCCGACCTGCTGGTGTGAGAGGACTTTCGCAATGACGCTGCGTGTCGCCGTGATCGGGGCCGGGGGCCGGATCGGCTCGGAGGCGGTCAAGGCCGTCGAGGCCGCACCGGACATGGAGCTGGTGGCCGCCCTGGGCCGCGGCTCCAGGCTGGAGGAGCTGACGGAGGCCGGGGCGCAGGTCGCCGTCGAGCTGACCCACCCGGACTCGGTGATGGGCAACCTCGACCACTGCCTCCACCACGGCATCCACGTGGTCACCGGCACCACCGGCTGGACGGACGAGCGGCTGGCCACCGTCCGCGGCTGGCTGGAGCAGGCCCCGGAGCTCGGCCTGCTGATCGCCCCGAACTTCTCGATCGGCGCGATCCTCGGCATGAAGTTCTCGCAGGTCGCGGCGAAGTACTTCGAGTCGGTCGAGGTCGTCGAGCTGCACCACGACCGCAAGGCGGACGCCCCCAGTGGCACCGCCACCCGGACCGCGCAGCTGATCGCCGCGGCCCGGGCCGAGGCCGGCCGCCCGGCGCAGCAGGACCCGACCACCCACAGCCTGCCCGGCGCCCGCGGCGCCGACGTGGACGGGGTGCCGGTGCACGCCGTACGGCTGCGCGGGCTGCTCGCCCACCAGCAGGTGATGTTCGGCGACACCGGCGAGACGCTCACCATCCGGCACGACTCGCTGCACCACAGCAGCTTCATGCCGGGCATCCTGCTGGGCGTGCGCAAGGTCGTCGAGACGCCGGGGCTGACCTTCGGCCTCGAACACTTCCTGGACCTGTGAGCCCTGAATGACCTCCCGTACCGGTTTCTTCGTCCTGTCCGGCGTGCTGCTGCTGGTCGCCCTGCTCTGCGTGGGGGAGGGCGTCCAGCTGATCGCGACCGGCAAGCCGCTCGGCATCGGCATCGGCGTGTGCGCCTTCGTCATCCCGGTGATCGGCGTCTGGTTCCTGCGCCAGACCGTCTGCTTCGGCCGGGACAGCGAGCGGCTCGCCCGTGAGCTGGAGGCCGAGGGCGGCCTGCCGGTGGACGAGCTGAAGCGCACCACCGGCGGGCGGATCGACCGGGCCTCGGCCGACGAGGTCTTCGCCCGCCGCCGGGCCGAGGCCGAGGAGGCGCCGGGCGACTGGCGGGTCTTCTTCCGCCTCGCCGTGGCCTACGCCGACGCCGGCGACACCCCGCGCGCCCGCAAGACCATGCAGCACGCCATCAAGCTGCACAGCACCGAACCCGCAAGGAGCAACGCGTGAGCGACGAACCGACGGCCCCCAGTTTCCGCAGCGACGTGACGGTGGAGCTGGTCCGCAGCGCCGCCTCCGACTCGGACGTCATCTGGGCGGCCCGCGTCTCGACCGCGGGGGAGCAGTCCCTGGAGGCGCTCTCGCAGGACCCGGAGAAGTCCAAGGGCCTGATCAACTTCCTGATGCGGGACCGGCACGGCACGCCGTTCGAGCACAACTCGATGACCTTCTTCATCAGCGCGCCGATCTTCGTGTTCCGGGAGTTCCACCGACACCGCAGCGGCTGGTCGTACAACGAGGAGTCCGGCCGCTACCGCCAGCTGGACCCGGTCTTCTACGTGCCGGCCGAGGACCGCAAGCTGGTCCAGGAGGGCCGTCCGGGCAAGTACGAGTTCACCGAGGGCACGCCCGAGCAGCACGCGACCACCACCGCGGCGATGGAGGCCTCGTACCGCGAGTCCTACGCCCGCTACCAGGAGATGCTGGCGGCCGGCGTGGCCCGCGAGGTGGCCCGCGCGGTGCTGCCGGTCGGCTTGTTCTCGTCGATGTACGCGACCTGCAACTCGCGCTCGCTGATGCACTTCCTCTCGCTGCGGACCAAGCGGGAGAACTCGGCGGTGCCGTCCTTCCCGCAGCGCGAGATCGAGATGGTCGCCGAGCAGATGGAGGAGCAGTGGGCCCGGCTCATGCCGCTCACCCATGCGGCCTTCGAGAAGCACGGCCGGGTCGCCCCCTGACCTGGGACGACGGGCATATGGACCGAGTGTCTGGCATGTCTGGATTGCGGCTTTTCTAGCCGCTCCCTACATTCGTGAACACGGATCCCGGTGCTGCCTGAACCCCCGAGCGGGCAGCACCGGGATCCCATCCCAGCGCCTGTTTCCACCGCTCGGCGCCGCTGCCCCCGTCCGAACCCTGGACCGGTGTGGATACCGCCCCACCGCCTACGAGTAGTTTTGGACACATGGCTCCGACCTCCACCCCCCAGACGCCCTTCGGCCGGGTCCTGACCGCGATGGTCACCCCGTTCACCGCCGACGGCGGAATCGACCTCGACGGCGCCCAGCGCCTCGCCACGCACCTCGTCGACTCCGGCAACGACGGTCTCGTCGTCAACGGCACCACCGGTGAGTCCCCGACCACCAGCGACGAAGAGAAGTCCCAGCTGGTCCGCGCCGTGGTGGAGGCGGTCGGGGATCGCGCCCACGTGGTGGCCGGCGTCGGCACCAACGACACCCACCACAGCATCGGGCTCGCCCGGCAGGCGCAGGCCGCCGGGGCGCACGGCCTGCTGGCCGTCACGCCGTACTACAGCAAGCCCCCGCAGGAGGGCCTGTACCGGCACACCGTCGCCCTCGCCGACGCGACCGAGCTGCCGGTCATGCTGTACGACATCCCGGGCCGCAGCGGGGTCGCGCTGAGCCACGAGACGTTGGTCCGCCTCGGCGAGCACCCGCGGATCGTCGCCAACAAGGACGCCAAGGGCGACCTCGGCGCCGCGGCCTGGGCGATCGCCCGCTCCGACCTGGCCTGGTACTCCGGCGACGACATCCTGAACCTGCCGCTGCTGTCCGTCGGAGCCGTCGGCGTGGTCAGCGTCGTCGGGCACGTCGTGGCCGGCGAGCTGCGCGCGATGATCGACGCCTTCCTGGCCGGCGATGTGGTCAAGGCCACCAGCATCCACCAGCGCCTGCTGCCGGTGTTCAGCGGTATGTTCCGCACGCAGGGCGTCATCCTCACCAAGGCCGCGCTGGACCTCCAGGGCCTGCCGGCCGGACCGCTGCGGCTCCCGCTGGTCGGCGCGACGCCCGAGGAGATCGCTCGATTGAAGCAGGATCTCGCCGCCGGCGGGGTACACCTGTAGCAGACACGGACGTGCGCGCCCCGGCTCGCCGGACCCTCCCGGGTCCGCCGCTGGACCGGACCGAAGGCGCGGAAGCACAGACCCAGTAGGAAAACGACACTGAGTACGCACGCCATATGTCGCCGGGGGAGGACCCCGGGCATATGGCGTGCGTCGTGAGGAGAGTCTTTTGAGCCACCCGCACCCCGAACTCGGCGCACCCCCGGCCCTGAAGGAGGGCGCCCTCCGCATCACTCCGCTCGGCGGCCTCGGCGAGATCGGCCGCAACATGACGGTCCTCGAATACGGGGACCGCATGCTGATCATCGACTGCGGCGTCCTCTTCCCCGAGGACGAGCAGCCCGGCGTGGACCTGATCCTCCCGGACTTCACCTACATCCGGGACCGCCTCGACAAGGTCGACGGCATCGTCCTCACCCACGGCCACGAGGACCACATCGGCGCCGTCCCGTTCCTCCTGCGGGAGAACCCGGACATCCCGCTGATCGGCTCCAAGCTGACCCTGGCCCTGATCGAGGCCAAGCTCGCCGAGCACCGGATCCGTCCGTACGTGCTGGAGGTCAAGGAGGGCGAGCGCGAGCGCATCGGCCCCTTCGACTGCGAGTTCATCGCGGTCAACCACTCCATCCCGGACGCCCTCGCCGTGGCCGTCCGCACCCCCGCCGGCATGGTCGTGGCCACCGGTGACTTCAAGATGGACCAGCTGCCGCTCGACGGCCGCCTGACCGACCTGCCGACCTTCGCCAAGCTGGCGGAGGAGGGCATGGACCTCCTGCTGGTGGACTCCACCAACGCCGAGGTCCCCGGCTTCATCCCGCACGAGCGGGACATCTCGGCGGCGCTGCGAAACGTTTTCGCGAACGCGGACAAGCGCATCATCGTCGCCTCCTTCGCCAGCCACGTGCACCGCATCCAGCAGGTCCTGGACGCCGCGCACGAGTACAAGCGCAAGGTCGCCTTCGTCGGCCGCTCGATGGTCCGCAACATGGGCATCGCCCGCGACCTCGGCTACCTGAAGGTCCCCGGCAACATGGTCGTGGACGTCAAGCAGCTGGACGACCTCCCGGACAAGGAGGTCGTGCTGATCTGTACCGGCTCGCAGGGCGAGCCGATGGCCGCGCTGTCCCGGATGGCCAACCGCGACCACCAGATCCGCATCGTCGAGGGCGACACCGTCGTCCTGGCGTCCTCCCTGATCCCCGGCAACGAGAACGCCGTCTACCGGGTGATCAACGGCCTGACCCGCTGGGGCGCCAAGGTCGTGCACAAGGGCAACGCCAAGGTGCACGTCTCCGGTCACGCCTCCGCCGGCGAGCTGCTCTACTTCTTCAACATCTGCAAGCCGCGCAACCTGATGCCGGTCCACGGCGAGTGGCGTCACCTGCGCGCGGCCGCGGAGCTGGGCATCGCCACCGGCGTGCCGCGCAACCGGGTGGTCATCGCCGAGGACGGCGTCTGCGTCGACCTGGAGAAGGGCGTCGCCCGGATCGTCGGCAAGGTCCAGGCCGGGTACGTCTACGTGGACGGCTCCTCGGTCGGCGACATCACCGAGGCTTCGCTCAAGGACCGCAGGATCCTCGGCGAGGAGGGCTTCATCTCGGTCTTCGTCGCGGTCGACTCGGCCAACGGCAAGATCGTCGGCGGCCCGACCATCCAGGCCCGCGGCTCCGGCATCGACGACAACGCCTTCGCGCCCGTGGTCGCCAAGCTCCAGGAAGCCCTGGACCGCTCGGCGAGCGACGGCGTGATCGAGCCGCGCCAGGTGCAGCAGCTGGTCCGCCGGACCATCGGCAAGTGGGTCGCGGACAACTACCGCCGCCGGCCGATGATCCTGCCGGTCGTGGTCGAGGTCTGACGCTCGCCGTCGATCGTTCGTCCCCGGCTGAGGCAGGCCTGAGGCTGGTTTGACGTGGGGCGGCCCGGTGCGTAATGTTCTCCGGGTTGCCCCACGGGACGACCCCTCGGAACGGGCTCGAATCTGAATTCGAGAACTACCGGGGAAAACGGCCCGAGAAACTCTGGTAGAGTTCGGGAGCGCCGAAAGGCAAAAGCCGATTCGATGAATGAAACTCCGGAAAACGGAGCGGAAAACATCTGATAAGCTGGAAACACGAAAGAACGAAGCCCGGAGGGCCTGCTGGAAGGCAGTCCGAAGGAAGCGTCCGTTCCTTGAGAACTCAACAGCGTGCCAAAAGTCAACGCCAGATATGTTGACATCCCCGGCCTCGATCACTTGATCGGGGTTGGAGATTCCTTTTGAAGTAAAACACTAGCGAGGACGCAGTGCGCGGGATCACCCTATTCCGGTGGTTGCCGTGCCGCTCAACGCGGGTGTCGACCGGATTACCGGTAAACATTCACGGAGAGTTTGATCCTGGCTCAGGACGAACGCTGGCGGCGTGCTTAACACATGCAAGTCGAACGGTGAAGCCCTTCGGGGTGGATCAGTGGCGAACGGGTGAGTAACACGTGGGCAATCTGCCCTGCACTCTGGGACAAGCCCTGGAAACGGGGTCTAATACCGGATATGACCTTCCTCCGCATGGGGGTTGGTGTAAAGCTCCGGCGGTGCAGGATGAGCCCGCGGCCTATCAGCTTGTTGGTGGGGTAATGGCCTACCAAGGCGACGACGGGTAGCCGGCCTGAGAGGGCGACCGGCCACACTGGGACTGAGACACGGCCCAGACTCCTACGGGAGGCAGCAGTGGGGAATATTGCACAATGGGCGAAAGCCTGATGCAGCGACGCCGCGTGAGGGATGACGGCCTTCGGGTTGTAAACCTCTTTCAGCAGGGAAGAAGCGCAAGTGACGGTACCTGCAGAAGAAGCACCGGCTAACTACGTGCCAGCAGCCGCGGTAATACGTAGGGTGCGAGCGTTGTCCGGAATTATTGGGCGTAAAGAGCTCGTAGGCGGCCTGTCGCGTCGGATGTGAAAGCCCGGGGCTTAACCCCGGGTCTGCATTCGATACGGGCAGGCTAGAGTGTGGTAGGGGAGATCGGAATTCCTGGTGTAGCGGTGAAATGCGCAGATATCAGGAGGAACACCGGTGGCGAAGGCGGATCTCTGGGCCATTACTGACGCTGAGGAGCGAAAGCGTGGGGAGCGAACAGGATTAGATACCCTGGTAGTCCACGCCGTAAACGTTGGGAACTAGGTGTTGGCGACATTCCACGTCGTCGGTGCCGCAGCTAACGCATTAAGTTCCCCGCCTGGGGAGTACGGCCGCAAGGCTAAAACTCAAAGGAATTGACGGGGGCCCGCACAAGCAGCGGAGCATGTGGCTTAATTCGACGCAACGCGAAGAACCTTACCAAGGCTTGACATATGCCGGAAACACCTGGAGACAGGTGCCCCCTTGTGGTCGGTATACAGGTGGTGCATGGTTGTCGTCAGCTCGTGTCGTGAGATGTTGGGTTAAGTCCCGCAACGAGCGCAACCCTTGTTCTGTGTTGCCAGCATGCCTTTCGGGGTGATGGGGACTCACAGGAGACTGCCGGGGTCAACTCGGAGGAAGGTGGGGACGACGTCAAATCATCATGCCCCTTATGTCTTGGGCTGCACACGTGCTACAATGGTCGGTACAAAGGGCTGCGATGCCGCGAGGCGGAGCGAATCCCAAAAAGCCGGCCTCAGTTCGGATTGGGGTCTGCAACTCGACCCCATGAAGTTGGAGTTGCTAGTAATCGCAGATCAGCATGCTGCGGTGAATACGTTCCCGGGCCTTGTACACACCGCCCGTCACGTCACGAAAGTCGGTAACACCCGAAGCCGGTGGCCTAACCCGTAAGGGGAGGAGCCGTCGAAGGTGGGACCAGCGATTGGGACGAAGTCGTAACAAGGTAGCCGTACCGGAAGGTGCGGCTGGATCACCTCCTTTCTAAGGAGCACATGGCCGCTTGCAGGCGAATGTTCTGCACGGTCGCTCATGGGTGGAACGTTGACTATTCGGCACAGGAAGAGATCGGACGTGAGTACTGCTTCGGCGTGGAAAGCGATCTGGGATTGACTGTGTCGGGCACGTTGTTGGGTCCTGAGGGAACGGAAACGTTGTCTCAGTGCCGGCCTCACTTGAGGTGGTCTTCGGATCATTGAGGGTGTGTGACTGGTCGTTGTTTGAGAACTGCACAGTGGACGCGAGCATCTGTGGCCAAGTTTTTAAGGGCGCACGGTGGATGCCTTGGCACTAGGAACCGATGAAGGACGTGGGAGGCCGCGATAGGCCCCGGGGAGCTGTCAACCGAGCTTTGATCCGGGGGTGTCCGAATGGGGAAACCCGGCAGTCGTCATGGGCTGTCACCCGCTGCTGAACACATAGGCAGTGTGGAGGGAACGCGGGGAAGTGAAACATCTCAGTACCCGCAGGAAGAGAAAACAACCGTGATTCCGGGAGTAGTGGCGAGCGAAACTGGATGAGGCTAAACCGTATTGGTGTGAGACCCGGCAGGGGTTGCCAATGCGGGGTCGTGGGATTTTTCTTGATCGGTCTGCCGGCCGGTCGGCGAGTCAGAAACCGTATGGGTAGTCGAAGGACATGCGAAAGGTCCGGCGTAGAGGGTAAGACCCCCGTAGACGAAATCTGTACGGCTCGTTTGAAGAACTCCCAAGTAGCACGGGGCCCGAGAAATCCCGTGTGAATCTGGCGGGACCACCCGCTAAGCCTAAATATTCCCTAGTGACCGATAGCGGATAGTACCGTGAGGGAATGGTGAAAAGTACCGCGGGAGCGGAGTGAAATAGTACCTGAAACCGTGTGCCTACAAGCCGTGGGAGCGTCGTTCATCAGCTTGCTGGTGGGCCGTGACTGCGTGCCTTTTGAAGAATGAGCCTGCGAGTTTGCGGTGTGTAGCGAGGTTAACCCGTGTGGGGTAGCCGTAGCGAAAGCGAGTCCGAATAGGGCGATACAGTTGCATGCCCAAGACCCGAAGCGGAGTGATCTAGCCATGGGCAGGTTGAAGCGCGGGTAAGACCGTGTGGAGGACCGAACCCACCAGGGTTGAAAACCTGGGGGATGACCTGTGGTTAGGGGTGAAAGGCCAATCAAACTCCGTGATAGCTGGTTCTCCCCGAAATGCATTTAGGTGCAGCGTCACGTGTTTCTTGCCGGAGGTAGAGCACTGGATAGGCGATGGGCCTTATCGGGTTACTGACCTTAGCCAAACTCCGAATGCCGGTAAGTGAGAGCGTGGCAGTGAGACTGTGGGGGATAAGCTCCATGGTCGAGAGGGAAACAGCCCAGAACACCGACTAAGGTCCCTAAGCGTGTGCTAAGTGGGAAAGGATGTGGAGTCGCAGAGACAACCAGGAGGTTGGCTTAGAAGCAGCCACCCTTGAAAGAGTGCGTAATAGCTCACTGGTCAAGTGATTCCGCGCCGACAATGTAGCGGGGCTCAAGCACATCACCGAAGTCGTGTCATTGCAGCATGAAGGGCCAACGCCTGCTGTGATGGGTAGGGGAGCGTCGTGTGCCGGGTGAAGCGGCGGTGGAAACCAGTCGTGGACGGTATACGAGTGAGAATGCAGGCATGAGTAGCGATACAAGAGTGGGAAACTCTTGCGCCGATTGACCAAGGGTTCCTGGGTCAAGCTGATCTGCCCAGGGTAAGTCGGGACCTAAGGCGAGGCCGACAGGCGTAGTCGATGGACAACGGGTTGATATTCCCGTACCCGCTTTGAAGCGCCAACGCTGAACCTCTTGATGCTAAGCCCGTGAAGCCGTCCTGGAGCCTTCGGGCAAAGGGAAGTGGTGGAGCCGGTGACCCAACAGGGTAGTAGGTGAGCGATGGGGTGACGCAGGAAGGTAGTCCAGCCCGGGCGGTGGTAGTCCCGGGGTAAGGGTGTAGGCCGAGTGATAGGCAAATCCGTCACTCATTGAGGCTGAGACCTGATGCCGAGCCGATTGTGGTGAAGTGGATGATCCTATGCTGTCGAGAAAAGCCTCTAGCGAGTTTCATGGCGGCCCGTACCCCAAACCGACTCAGGTGGTCAGGTAGAGAATACCGAGGCGTTCGGGTGAACTATGGTTAAGGAACTCGGCAAAATGCCCCCGTAACTTCGGGAGAAGGGGGGCCATTCCTGGTGATGGGTCTTGCACCTTGAGCTGGGGGTGGCCGCAGAGACCAGCGAGAAGCGACTGTTTACTAAAAACACAGGTCCGTGCGAAGCCGTAAGGCGATGTATACGGACTGACGCCTGCCCGGTGCTGGAACGTTAAGGGGACCGGTTAGCTCCATTTCGGTGGGGCGAAGCTGAGAACTTAAGCGCCAGTAAACGGCGGTGGTAACTATAACCATCCTAAGGTAGCGAAATTCCTTGTCGGGTAAGTTCCGACCTGCACGAATGGCGTAACGACTTCTCGACTGTCTCAACCATAGGCCCGGTGAAATTGCATTACGAGTAAAGATGCTCGTTTCGCGCAGCAGGACGGAAAGACCCCGGGACCTTTACTATAGCTTGATATTGGTGTTCGGTTCGGCTTGTGTAGGATAGGTGGGAGACTTTGAAGCAGCAACGCCAGTTGTTGTGGAGTCGCCGTTGAAATACCACTCTGGTCGTGCTGGATGTCTAACCTGGGTCCGTGATCCGGATCAGGGACAGTGTCTGGTGGGTAGTTTAACTGGGGCGGTTGCCTCCTAAAGGGTAACGGAGGCGCCCAAAGGTTCCCTCAGCCTGGTTGGCAATCAGGTGTTGAGTGTAAGTGCACAAGGGAGCTTGACTGTGAGACTGACGGGTCGAGCAGGTACGAAAGTAGGGACTAGTGATCCGGCGGTGGCTTGTGGAAGCGCCGTCGCTCAACGGATAAAAGGTACCCCGGGGATAACAGGCTGATCTTCCCCAAGAGTCCATATCGACGGGATGGTTTGGCACCTCGATGTCGGCTCGTCGCATCCTGGGGCTGGAGTAGGTCCCAAGGGTTGGGCTGTTCGCCCATTAAAGCGGTACGCGAGCTGGGTTTAGAACGTCGTGAGACAGTTCGGTCCCTATCCGCTGTGCGCGTAGGAGTGTTGAGAAGGGCTGTCCCTAGTACGAGAGGACCGGGACGGACGAACCTCTGGTGTGCCAGTTGTCCTGCCAAGGGCATGGCTGGTTGGCTACGTTCGGGAGGGATAACCGCTGAAAGCATCTAAGCGGGAAGCCTGCTTCGAGATGAGCACTCCCACCTCCTTGAGAGGGTAAGGCTCCCAGTAGACGACTGGGTTGATAGGCCGGATATGGAAGCCCTGTAAGGGGTGGAGTTGACCGGTACTAATAGGCCGAGGGCTTGTCCTCAGTTGCTCGCGTCCACTGTGTTGTTCTGAAACAACGACCCACCCGAAAATGTTCGGGTGTCGGTTGACAGTTTCATAGTGTTTCGGTGGTCATAGCGTGAGGGAAACGCCCGGTTACATTCCGAACCCGGAAGCTAAGCCTCACAGCGCCGATGGTACTGCAGGGGGGACCCTGTGGGAGAGTAGGACGCCGCCGAACAATCATTCCAAAAAGCCTCATCCGGATCCCGGATGGGGCTTTTTGCGTTTCCGGGAAAGCGGGCCGGACCCCTGCCGAGTGACCCCCGCCGAGTGGCTGGTGCACCGTCAATATGCCGCTAAAACCGCCTGATCAGCGGACTGATCCGCGGAAAATCGCTGCTCACGCCGTAGTCTCGAAGGGCAGGGGAACAGGTGTCCGGGGGTGGCTCCCGGACACGGCCGGATCAAGAATGGTGCTCATGGGACGAGGCAGGCTGCGCATCTACCTCGGGGCGGCCCCCGGGGTCGGCAAGACGTACGCCATGCTCGCCGAGGCGCACCGGCGGCAGGAACGCGGTACGGACGTCGTGGTGGCGTTCGTGGAGGACCACGGCCGCAGGCGCACCGCGGACATGGTCGCCGGGCTGGACGTCGTGCTGCGGCAGCAGGTGCTGCACCGGGGCGCGCGGTTCTCCGAGATGGACCTGGACGCGGTCCTCGCCCGCCGGCCGCAGGTGGCCCTGGTGGACGAGCTGGCCCACACCAACGTCCCGGGGTGCCGCAACGAGAAGCGCTGGCAGGACGTCGAGGAGCTGCTGGCGGCCGGGATCGACGTGATCTCCACCGTCAACGTGCAGCACCTGGAGTCGCTGGGCGACGCCGTCGCGGGCATCACCGGGGTGCGCCAGCGCGAGACCGTCCCGGACGAGGTGGTCCGGCGGGCCGATCAGATCGAGCTCGTGGACATGTCCCCGCAGGCGCTGCGGCGGCGGCTGGCGCACGGGAACGTGTACGCGCCGGAGAAGATCGACGCGGCGCTCGCCAACTACTTCCGTCCCGGGAACCTCACCGCGTTGCGCGAACTCGCGCTGCTGTGGACCGCCGACCGGGTGGACGAGTACCTGCAGAAGTACCGGGCCGAGCAGGGCATCGAGGGCACCTGGCAGGCCCGGGAGCGGATCGTGGTGGGCCTGACCGGCGGGCCGGAGGGGGCGACGCTGATCCGGCGGGCCGCCCGGATCGCGGCCCGCGTGTCGGGCGGTGAGCTGCTCGCCGTGCACATCTCCCGCTCGGACGGCCTCGTGGGTTCGGGCTCGCCGCAGATGCTGATCGAGCAGCGGGCGCTGGTGGAGAGCCTCGGCGGCTCCTTCCACGCGGTGCTGGGCGACGACCCGGCCGCCGGCCTGCTGGACTTCGCCCGGGGTGTGAACGCCACCCAGATCGTGCTGGGCACCAGCCGCCGGCCCGGCTGGCAGTACCTGTACGGCCCGGGCGTGGGCACCACGGTGACCCGGGAGGCCGGGGACATCGACGTCCACATGGTCACCCACGAGAACGCGGGGCACGGGCGCGGCAGGATTCCGGTCCGCCGGATCACCGACCTGGGCCGGACCAGGACGATCGCCGGCTGGCTGATCGGGCTGGGCGGTCCGCCGCTGATGGCGATCGTGCTGACCGCGATCGGCGGGCTGGGGCTCTCCACCGACATGCTGCTGTTCCTGTCGCTGACGGTGTGCGCGGCGCTGGTCGGCGGGCTGCTGCCGGCGATCGGTTCGGCGCTGGTCGGCTCCTCGGTGCTCAACTACTACTTCACGCCGCCGCTGCACACCTTCACCATCAACGAGCCGCAGAACATCATGGCGGTGGCGATATTCACCATCGTCGGCATATCGGTGGCCTCCGTGGTGGACCTGGCGGCCCGGCGCACCCACCAGGCGGCCCGCAGCCAGACCGAGGCGCAGACGCTCAGCGCGCTGGCCGGCACGATGCTGCGCGGCGCGCCGAACGGCGACGGGGTGCTGACCGCGCTGATGGAGCAGGTCCGGGAGACCTTCGGGCAGGAGAGCGCGGCGTTGCTGGAACGCCCGGATCCGCTCGGCCCGTGGGTGGCGGTGGCCACCGCCGGGCCGCGGCCGCCGGAGCGGCCGGAGGAGGCCGACGTGGACGTCCCGGTCGGCGAGAGCCTGGCGCTGGTGCTGCGCGGCCGGGTGCTGCCGGGGGCGGACCGGCGGCTGCTGGGGGCCTTCGCCGCGCAAGCGGCGGTGGTGCTGGAGCGCCGCCGGCTGGCCCGGGAGGCCGCGGCGGCCCGCCGGGAGGCCGAGGGCAACCGGATCCGGACCGCGCTGCTGGCCGCCGTCTCGCACGACCTGCGCACCCCGCTGGCGGGCATCAAGGCCTCGGTGAGCTCGCTGCGTTCGGCGGATGTCGACTGGGCCCCGGAGGACGAGGCCGAGCTGCTGGCCGGGATCGAGGACGGGGCCGACCGGCTGGACCACCTGATCAACAACCTGCTCGACATGAGCCGGCTGCAGACCGGGACGGTCACCCCGCTGATCCAGGAGACCGACCTGGACGAGGTGGTGCCGTTCGCGCTCGGCGGCGTACCGCTGGAGTCCGTCCGGCTGGACGTGCCGGAGACGCTCCCGATGGTGCGGGCCGACGGCGGGTTGCTGGAGCGCTCGCTGGCCAACCTGGTCGAGAACGCCGTCAAGTACAGCCCGGACGGCGTCCGGGTGCTGGTGAAGGCCGATGTGCTGGAGCAGCCGGGGCTGCCGGACCGGGTCGAGCTGCGGATCGTCGACCGCGGACCGGGGGTGCCGGAGGAGGCCAAGGAGCGGATCTTCGCCCCGTTCCAGCGTTACGGCGACGCGCCACGCGGCGCCGGGGTGGGCCTCGGGCTCGCGGTGGCGCGCGGCTTCGTCGAGGCGATGGACGGTAGCGTCACCGCCGAGGACACCCCCGGCGGCGGCCTCACCATGGTCGTCAGCCTGCCCGCCGTCGAACGGCCGCCCGAGCCGGAGGAACCGGGTGCGTCGCACGGCGACGGGAGTGATCCGCTGCCGGAGCTGATCACCTGAGAACCGGCGGCGCACCGGTCGGGCCCGTCACCCCGGTGCCGCCCGCCGTCCCGAGAGCCACTCCTCCCGCGATCGAGGCGGTTCGTCGATCCGGTTCATCGATCCAGTCCCACAGTCCGCAAGCCCAGACAGCCCCGAAAGTTCAGACAGCCCCGAAAGGCGGAGCCCGCACATGACCCGGGTCCTCGTCGTGGACGACGAACCACAGATCGTCCGCGCGCTGGTGATCAACCTCAAGGCCCGCAAGTACGAGGTGGACGCGGCCCATGACGGCGCGAGCGCCCTGGAACTGGCCGCCGCCCGCCATCCGGACGTGGTCGTCCTCGACCTGGGCCTGCCCGACATGGACGGGGTCGAGGTGATCCGCGGCCTGCGCGGCTGGACCCGGGTCCCGATCATCGTGCTGTCGGCCCGGCACGCCTCGGACGAGAAGGTCGAGGCCCTGGACGCCGGCGCCGACGACTACGTGACCAAGCCGTTCGGCATGGACGAGCTGCTCGCCCGGATGCGGGCCGCCGTGCGGCGGGCCGAGCCGGTGGCCGGGGAGGCCGACTCGCTGGTCGTCACCGAGAGCTTCACGGTCGACCTCGCGGCCAAGAAGGTCAACCGGGACGGCGCCGACGTCCGCCTCACCCCGACCGAGTGGCACCTGCTGGAGGTGCTGGTCCGTAACGCCGGGCGGCTGGTCAGCCAGACCCAGCTGCTGCAGGAGGTGTGGGGCCCGGCCTACCGCACCGAGACCAACTACCTGCGGGTCTACCTCGCGCAGCTGCGCCGCAAGCTGGAGCGCGACCCCTCGCACCCGCGCCACTTCATCACCGAGCCGGGAATGGGATACCGGTTCGAGAGCTGACGGCCGGTGCCCCCGGTGGTTGAACGACCTGCCGCCGGGGCCCCGGAACCCGGTACCCTTCGGGCATGAGTGGTGACAACAGCAGCGGCCAGCCGCAGGGGCGGTTCCGCCGCATGCTCAGCAGGCTGACCTCCTCGGCCGAGGAACTGGACGCCGAGGATCTGCGCCAGGAGAGTGCCGCGGAGTCGGGTTGCACGCCGATCGCCGGCTGCGGCGACCGCGAGCTGGTCACCGTCGCGGGCACGCTGCGCACGGTGACGCTCCGCCCGCGGGCCGGGGTGCCGGCCCTGGAGGCCGAACTCTTCGACGGCACCGAGCCCCTGGACGTGGTCTGGCTCGGACGCCGCTCGATCGCGGGCATAGAGCCCGGCCGCAGGCTGGTCGCCAGCGGTCGGATCAGCCACGCGCGCGGGCGCCGCGTGCTGTTCAACCCCCGCTACGAGCTGCGTCCGGTCGGACACGGGAGCGAATGAGCGTGAGCAACCTGCCCGGCGGCGAGACCGCCGCCCAGCTCGACCCGGTCGTCGACGCGGCGGCGGAGGAAGCCGCCCGCAAGGCCGCCTCCAAGGAGGCCGCCGACACCGTCCTGAAGGCCTTCGGCGGCGTGCGCGGCATGATCGACATGACGCTGCCCGGCCTGGTCTTCATCGTCACGTACAACCTCACCCACCAGGTCAGCACCTCGGCGTGGGCGGCGCTCGGACTGAGCGCCCTGTTCGTGGTGGCCCGGCTGGCGAAGCGGGAGACCATCCAGCACGCCTTCAGCGGGGTGTTCGGCGTCGCGCTGGGCGCCTGGATCTCGATGAAGAGCGGCAAGGCCGAGGACTTCTACCTGCCAGGCCTGCTCTGGAACGTCGGCTACTGCATCGCGCTGGCGACGTCCGCGCTGGTGCGCTGGCCGATGATCGGCGTGATGCTCGGCCCGATCACCGGTGAGATGTTCACCTGGCGCAAGGAGAACCCGGGCCGACTGGCCGCCTACACCAAGGCGACCTGGGCCTGGGTGCTGATCATGGGCCTCAAGCCGCTGGTCCTCTTCCCGCTGTACTTCACCCACAACGTCAATCTGCTGGGCTGGCTGAAGGTCGCCCTCGGCATCCCGCCGCTGCTGCTGGCGATGTACGTGACGTGGCAGATCCTGCTGAAGGCGCCGCCGCCGATCAAGGCGCAGCTGGACGACGAGGAAGAGCCGGTGAAGTAGCCGCTCCCGCGAAGGCCGAGGGCCCGCACCCACCCCTGGAATCCGGGGAGTGGTGTGCGGGCCCTCGGCCGTGCTCGCGCTGCTACTGGGCGCCGGAGGTGGCCGACAGCAGCTCCTCCAGCTCCTCCTCGCGCTCCTGCGCGGCGACGAAGAGCAGCTCGTCGCCGCCCTCCAGGGTGTCGTCCTTGCCCGGCACCAGCACCCGGCCCTCGCGGATGATGGTCACCAGCGCGGTGTCCTGCGGCCAGGCGACGTCACCGACCCGGGTGCCGACCAGCTCGGTGTCGGAGGCCAGGGTCAGCTCGACCAGGTTGGCGTTGCCCTGGCTGAAGCGCATCAGCCGGACCAGGTCGCCGACGCTGACCGCCTCCTCGACCAGGGCGGACATCAGGCGCGGCGTGGACACGGCCACGTCCACGCCCCAGGACTCGTTGAAGAGCCACTCGTTCTTGGGGTTGTTCACCCGGGCGACCACCCGCGGCACCGCGTACTCGGTCTTGGCGAGCAGCGAGACGACCAGGTTGACCTTGTCGTCACCGGTGGCGGCGATCACCACGTGGCAGCGCTGCAGGGCGGCCTCGTCCAGCGAGGTGATCTCGCAGGCGTCGGCCAGCAGCCACTCGGCCATGGGCACCCGCTCCACCGAGATGGAGTTGGGGTTCTTGTCGATCAGCAGGACCTCGTGGCCGTTCTCCAGCAGCTCGCCCGCGATCGAGCGGCCCACGGCACCGGCCCCGGCAATGGCGACGCGCATCAGTGACCCTCCTCCTTCGGCCCCTGCGCGAACGCGGCCTCGACGGCCGTCAGGTCGCCCCGGCGCAGCATCACGTGCACCAGGTCGCCCTCCTGCACCACCATCTGCGGCGTGGGCAGGACGCCCTCGCCGAGCCGGGTGACGAACGCCACCCGGGCGCCGGAGGCCTCCTCCAGCAGGCCGATCCGGTGGCCGACCCAGCGTGGGTCGTAGGCGACCTCGGCGAGCTGCACGCCGCCGCTCGGGTCCTGCCACAGCGGCTCGGCGCCGCTCGGGAGCAGCCGGCGCAGCATCTGGTCGGCGGTCCAGCGGACCGTCGCGACGGTGGGGATGCCCAGGCGCTGGTACACCTCGGCGCGGCGGGGGTCGTAGATCCGGGCCGCGACGTTCTCGACGCCGAAGTTCTCCCGGGCCACCCGCGCGGCGATGATGTTGGAGTTGTCGCCGCTGGAGACCGCGGCGAACGCGCCGGCCTCCTCGATGCCCGCCTCGCGCAGGGTGTCCTGGTCGAAGCCGACGCCGGTCACCCGGCGCCCGTTGAACCCGGCGCCCAGCCGGCGGAACGCGGTCGGGTCCTGGTCGACCACGGCCACCGAGTGGCCCTGTTTCTCCAGCGCTCTCGCGAGGGCCGAGCCCACGCGGCCACAGCCCATGATGACGATGTGCACCGGCGCTACCTCACCCGTTCCGTCGGGGTACTGACCTGCGCAAACACCGTTCATCTCCCTTTCCCGCCGGGCCTTGCCGGGCGAGCGTTCTCGTGGGGTGCCGGCCTCGGCAACATCCGACAACCCGAGTGTTGCCCACCGACTCGTATCCGACACGCTAGCCGGTCCGTAGAACGCAGTCGCGACGAAGGGGGGGACAAACGGCGGAGCCTTGTCCGGGGAACCCCTACGATTCCTTACCGTGCCTATGCCGAAAGACCTTCCGAAACGCATCCTGATCGGGCGCGCGCTGCGCAGCGACAAGTTGGGCGAAACACTTCTTCCCAAGCGGATCGCGCTGCCCGTGTTCGCCTCGGACGCGCTCTCCTCGGTCGCGTACGCCCCCGAGGAGATCCTGCTCACGCTCTCAGTCGCGGGCGCCTCGGCGATCCACTTCTCGTGGCAGATCGGCGTCGTCGTCGCGGTCGTGATGCTCGCCGTGGTCGCCTCGTACCGACAGAACGTGCACGCCTATCCCAGTGGTGGCGGCGACTACGAGGTCGCGACCGTCAACCACGGGCCGGCCGCCGGTCTGGTGGTCGCCAGCGCGCTCATGGTCGACTACGTGCTCACCGTGGCCGTGTCGACCACGTCGGGCGTCGCCAACGTCGTCTCCGCCGTTCCCTCCCTACGCGGCCATGAACTGGTCGTGTCGGTGATCGTCGTCATCGTGCTGATGGGGATGAACCTGCGCGGTGTGCGCGAATCCGGTTCCGCCTTCGCCGTTCCCACCTACGCCTTCATGATCGGCGTCATAGGGATGGTCGGCTACGGGTTCGTCCGGCACTTCGTGCTCGGCCAGGACATGCCCGCCGAGAGCTCCGGCTTCACGCTGGAGGCCACCCCGGGCAACGCGTCGCTGGGTGGCATCGCCCTGGTGTTCCTGCTGCTGAAGTCGTTCTCCTCCGGCTGTGCCGCGCTCACCGGCGTGGAGGCGATCTCCAACGGCGTACCGGCCTTCCGCAAGCCGAAGAGCAAGAACGCCGCCACCACCCTGCTGATGATGGCGAGCATCGCCGTCGTGATGTTCATGGGCATCATCTGGCTGGCCCGGCTGACCGGCGTCCAGATGGCCGAGAACCCGGCCGAGCAGCTCGGCGGCGCCGGGGAGGGCTACCACCAGAAGACCGCGCTGGCCCAGATCAGCGAGGCCGTGTTCAGCAACTTCACGCCCGGCTTCTACTTCGTCGCCGCCGTGACCGGCCTGATCCTGGTGCTGGCCGCCAACACCGCCTTCAACGGCTTCCCGGTGCTCGGCTCGATCCTGGCCCAGGACCGCTACCTGCCGCGCCAGCTGCACACCCGCGGTGACCGGCTGGCGTTCTCCAACGGCATCATCCTGCTGGCGATCGCCGCGATCCTGTTCGTCATCGCCTTCGACGCCGACCCGAACCGGCTGATCCAGCTCTACATCGTCGGCGTCTTCGTGTCGTTCAACATGAGCCAGTCCGGCATGATCCGGCACTGGACCCGGCTGCTGCGCACCGAGACCGACCCGGCCAAGCGCGCCCACATGCAGCGCAGCCGGGCGATCAACACCTTCGGCCTGGTGATGACCATGGCGGTGCTGATCGTCGTCCTGGTCACCAAGATCAGCCACGCCTGGATCGCGATCGCGGCGATGGTCGTGCTGTTCGTGATGATGAAGGGCATCCGCCGCCACTACGACCGGATCTCCGAGGAGCTCATCGCCGCGGAGGAGCCGGACGACGTGGTGCTGCCCACCCGGGTGCACGCCATCGTGCTGGTCTCCAAGCTGCACAAGCCTGCGCTGCGCGCCCTCGCGTACGCCAAGCTGGCCCGTGCGCACACCCTGGAGGCCATCACGGTCAACGTGGACCCGGCCGACACCGCGGCGCTGCGCCAGGAGTGGGACGAGCGCGGCATCGAGGTGCCGCTCAAGGTGCTGGACTCGCCGTTCCGCGAGATCACCGGGCCGGTCCTGGACTACGTGAAGAACCTGCGCCGCAGCAGCCCGCGCGACGTGGTGTCGGTCTACATCCCCGAGTACGTGGTCGGCCACTGGTACGAGCACCTGCTGCACAACCAGAGCGCGCTGCGGCTCAAGGGGCGGCTGCTGTTCAAGCCCGGTGTGATGGTCACCTCGGTGCCCTGGCAGCTGGAGTCCTCGGAGCGGCGCAAGCCGCAGAAGGCCTGGTCGGCGCCGGGTGCCGTCCGGCGTGGCGAGCCTCGGGCCCCGAAGGCCGTAAAGTCGAAGGATTCCGTCTCCACCGGTACGAACGCCGGTGGCACCTCCGACCGCAGCAAGGACTCCTCCCAGTGACGCGCAACACTCCGTCCCGCTCCTCGGGCTCTTCCGGCAAGGGCTCCCGCCGGGGCGGCTCCCAGCCCGGGCAGGTCTCCCGGCCGCGCTGGGGCCGGCCGTCCCGTCCGGAGGCCACCGACCGCGACGGCCTGACCGCGCGCACCGCGCCGGTCGTGCCGGGGGAGCGGGAGCCGGAGGAGGACCGCCGACCGGGCCAGGGCCAGGCCGGCAAGGGCTCCTCGGCGAAGGGGTCCGCCGTCAAGGGCGCGGCTGGCAAGGGCGCCGCCGGTAAGGGCTCCACGGGCAAGGGCTCCGCCGGCAAGGGTGCCGCGGCGAAGGGTGCGGGCAGGGACGCGAGCGGGCCGGGCGCCGAGGGCGGGGCCCGGAAGGCGCCGCGCAAGCAGGCCGTCCGGCCGCCGAAGGCGCTGCGCACCGCCGCCGCGCGGCCCTCCCGGCCCGAGGCGCCGTCCGGCGAGCCGCTCGCCGGACAGCGCTACGAGGTCGAGGTCGGCCCGGTCGCGCACGGCGGCGGGCACTGCGTGGCCCGGCACGAGGGGCGGGTGCTGTTCGTGCGGCACGCGCTGCCCGGCGAGAAGGTCGTCGCGCTGGTGACCGACGGCACGTCCACCTCGCGGTTCCTGCGGGCCGACGCGGTGGAGATCCTGGAGCCCGCCAAGGACCGGATCGAGGCGCCGTGCCCGTTCGCCGGGCCCGGCAAGTGCGGCGGCTGCGACTGGCAGCACGTGACCCCGGGCGGGCAGCGCAAGCTCAAGGCGGCGGTGCTGACCGAGCAGCTGGCCAAGCTGGCCGGGCTCACCCCGGCCGAGGCGGGCTGGGACGGCAGCGTCGAGCCGGTCGGCGGCAAGCTCCCGTCCGGCCAGGTGCCGGCCTGGCGCACCCGGGTGCAGTACGCGGTGGACGCGGAGACGGGCAAGGTCGGCCTGCGCAAGCACCGCTCGCACGAGGTGCAGCCGGTGGACCGCTGCCTGATCGCCGCCGAAGGCGTCACCGAGCTGGGCATCGAGTCCCGCGACTGGCCGGGCGTGGCCAGCGTCGAGGTGATCGCCGCGACCGGTTCCTCGGACCGCCAGGTGGTGCTGACCCCGCGCGACGGCGCCCAGCTGCCGCTGGTCGAGCTGGACAAGCCGGTGTCCATCGCCCGGGTGGACGAGCAGGGCGACGTGCACAAGGTGCACGGGCGCGGCTTCGTCCGCGAGCGGGCGGCCGGGCGGACCTGGCGGGTCAGCAACGGCGGCTTCTGGCAGATCCACCCGGAGGCGCCGGACACCCTGGTCGACGCCGTGCTGGACGGGCTGGACCCGCAGTGGGGCGAGAGCGCGCTCGACCTCTACTGCGGTGTCGGCCTGTTCGCCGGCGCGCTGGCCGACAGGGTCGGCGAGGAGGGCGCGGTGCTCGGCATCGAGTCCTCCAAGCAGGCCGTGGTCGACGCCCGGCACAACCTGGCCGCGCTGGACAACGTGCAGATCGAGTGCGACCGGGTCGAGACGCTGCTGCCGCGCACCGGCATCACCGCCACCGACCTGATCGTCCTGGACCCGCCGCGCGCGGGCGCCGGGCGCGAGACGGTGGCGCACCTGGTCGGCCTGGAGGCGCGCCGGATCGCGTACGTGGCCTGCGACCCGGCGGCGCTCGCCCGGGACCTGAAGTTCTTCCGCGAGGGCGGCTACCGGCTGGTCTCGCTGCGGGCCTTCGACCTGTTCCCGATGACGCACCACTTCGAGTGCGTGGCGATCCTGGAGCCGGCCGGGGAGTGATTCCGGGGGTGGCCCGTTGGGCCGGTTCCCTTTCGGCCGGTCCCGTTCGGCCGTTCGGTTGACCAGCCGGTGGAGCAGCCGGTGAGGAGGCGGTACCCGCTCGGCGGGTGCCGCCTCCTCGGCGTTGCCGGCCGGGCCGGTCAGGGCTCGTTGTGCTCCTCCTCGTCGGCGTCGTGCGGGAGGTCGATGCCGTGCTGGGCCGCGAGCCGGATGAGTGAGGCGATCCGGCCCTCGTATGCCTGGACGCCGTCGGCGTCCCCTTCGGCCCGTGCCGCCGCGAGGTCCTGCCGGGCCTGGGCGAGCTGCTCGCGCAGCTCCTGGTCGAACATGGCTGTCATCTGCCGGCCTCCACACCGGTCGGTGCCGCTCAGTGGAACGCTCAGGGGAGATCAGATTCCCGGATGGTGCAGGACTCTTCAAGTCTCACTCGTCCTGGTGGGGTGGGGCGGCGACGGGCGGGTATGGGAGGTGGGCGGCCCGGAGCGGTGGTCGGTGACGGGGAGGTTGCGTGGGGGCGTGCGGCAGGTGTGCGGGCGGTGTGCGCGCGCCCTTGTTGTGCTAGCACTTCGGCGCTAGCTTGAAGGGCATGGCCAAGAAGCAGCTGAACGTCCGCGTGGACGCCACGACCGCGGAGATTGCCCGGGAACGGGCGGAGCAGCAGGGGATCAGCATGAACCAGTACATCGAGCGCCTGGTCCAGCAGGACATGGGCGAGTCCGGCCGGGCCTTCGTCGACGCGGCCGCGCAGTTCATGAAGGAGTACGAGACGTCCTTCCTCGCCGAGTTCGGGGAGCCGGGCGACCTCCAGGACGTGCGCCGTTGAAACTGGAGGTCGACCTCTCGTGGCTGCTCATGACCGCCGAGCAGTACACGCCCGGTGACCCGCAGGTCACCGACTACGGCTCGCTGCTCGCGGCCGTCACCCGGCACCAGGCCGAGATATTCGACATCGCCGTCTACCCCGAACCGCACGACCGCGCCGCCGCCCTGATGCACCAGCTGATCCGGGTGCCGGCCCTGGAGAAGACCAACGAGCTCTTCGCGACCGCCGTCGCGTACGCCTACCTCGTCGCCAGCGGCTGCACCGTCGCCACCACCGCCCGCGAGGTGCGCAGCCTCTCCCGGGCCATCCGCGAGGGGCGGCTCGGGGTGTCCGGCGTCGCCGAGCGGCTGGCGGCGTGGGTGGTGGACGAGGCCGAGGGGGAGGGCGTCAGCGGGGCGGACGACGAGGAGGAGGACGACGACTGACCGCCGCCCTCCCGGGCGTCGCAGCGGGGGCGTGACGGCTGCGGCCGGGAGGCGTACCGGGGCGTGACCGCTGCGACCGTCGGCCGGAGCGGGGTGCCACCGCTGTGCCCGTCGGCCCTACCGAGGCGTGCCCGCTGTGCCCCGCCGCCGTCCGGTCAGGCCTGCGGTGCGTCGGCCGGCTCGGCGATCAGGGCCGTCGCGAACGGGCGGAAGCCGGCCCGGCGGTAGATCCGGGCGACGTCCTCGTCGGCGGCGGACAGGAACACCGTCCCGACGCCGTTGGCCCGGGCGTGCGCGACCAGGACCGCGGTGACCGCGAGGCCCAGGCCGCGCCGACGGGCGGTGGGCAGCGTGCCCACGCCGACCACCTCGCCGACCGGGCCCACCGGGTTGTACTGGCCGGCGCACAGCACCGAACCGCCCTCCAGCGCGGCCGCCTGCACGGTGACGCCGTCGGTGATCCGCTGCGCGATCCGCGCCACCGCGCCGTCGGCCGCCAACCCCGCCACGCTCTGCGCCAGTTCGGCCGCACCGGCCGCGCCGATCGCGGTGCCCGGGGTTCCGAAGGCCACGCGCGGGACGGCCACCGCCTCCGCCAGCTCGGGCGCGTCCGGGCCCAGCACCCGCACCTCCACCCGCTCCGGCAGTACCGGCGCCGGGGCGGGCTCGTCCTGCGCGCCCAGCACCAGCAGCGGGTGCTCGTGCACCGTCAGGCCGGCCGCCTCGACGGCCGCGCGCAGCTCGGGATTCTGCTCGGCCACCCACTCGAAGGCCTCCGGCGCGCCCACCTCGCGCTGCCGCTCCAGCACCCGGCGGACGTCCTCGGCCGTGGCCGCCGGGCCGGTGTGGCCGGGCGTCGGGCGGGCGTAGTAGTGCCAGCCGGTGTCGCCCTCGCGGACGAAGAGGGTCAGCGGGCCGAAGTCCTCGGCACGGGCGGCGCTGCGCGGTGCGGCGTCGTAGTAGCGCTCGATCTCGTCGAGCAGCGGGCGGTCGGGAGCATGATCGTCAGAAGTCACGGCGTGCATCAAAGCAGGGGTGCGGGCGGGCTGCCACCGATTTGCCGCGCGTCGGGGCGGGGCGTCGGGGTAGGGGCCGGGGTGGTGGAGCGGGGCGTTCGGGCGGGGTTCGGACGGGGGTTCGGCGGGGTGCGGGCGGGGGCTGTGCGGGGTGCGGGCGGGGATTGTTGCCGAACGCTTACCGGCCCGCAGCGATCTTGTGCGGACAAAGCGTGCATGCTGATGCTTTTACAGCTCTGCCGAGGGGGACGGCGGACGTCTGCATTCGGCGAGGCAAGGGGGAAGACAGGCCCATGAGGCTCTGCTTTCTGGTGGAGGAACACTACCGGCGCGACGGCATGCCGCTCGACGTGGCGCGTCAGCTCACCGCGTGGGGGCACCGGGTGGACGTGCTGCGCCCCGGGGACTCGCTGATGGCGATCTCCGAGGCGGTCCGGGCCGGCAGCCACGACGCCTGGGTGCTCAAGACCGTCTCCGGCGGTCCCGGGCTGACCCTGCTGGAGGCGGCCGCCGCCGTCGGCCTCACCACGGTGAACGACGTGCGCTCCATCCGGGGCGTCCGGGACAAGGCGCTCGCCGCGGTCATCGGCCGCACCCGCGGGCTGCCCGTTCCGGTGACATACGCGGCGGCGCGCTGGGAGCGGCTCGCGGAGATCCCGACCGCCGAGTACCCGCTGGTGGTCAAGCCGGCCGACGGCAGCTCCGGGCGCGCCGTCCGGCTGGTGCGCAGCCCGGACCACCTGCTGGAGGTCGGGCCCGAACTGGCCGGCGAGGGGCTGCTGATCGCCCAGCCGTACGTGCCGAACTCGGGCACCGACCTGAAGGTGTACTGCGTCGACGGCGAGCTCTTCGCGACGGAACGTTCCTCCCCGCTGCACCTCGGGCAGGGCGTCCGGGAGCGGCAGGTGCCGCTGCCGGGGAGCGTCGCGCGGATCGTCGCGCAGGTCGGCGAGGTGTTCGGGCTGGACCTGTACGGGGTCGACGTGCTGCTCGGGCCGGACGGGCCGGTGGTGGTCGACATCAACGACTTCCCGAGCTTCCGGCAGGTGCCGGACGCCGTGGCCCGGGTCGCCCGCGCGGTGCTGAGGCTCGCCCGCAGCGGGACCGCCGTGTCGGTGCCCGGCGAGCCCGCCGCCCTGGTGTCGGCGGGCGGCGCCGATCGGTACGGGCAACTGGGCTTCGGCGAGGGGGAGTTGCTGTGAAGGTCGGGCTGATCACTGGGAACCCCGGGCACCCGGTGCTGGCGGCGACCGCGGCGCTGCTGGTGGAGGGCGGGCACGAGCTGGTGGTCGTGCCGCCGGTCGGGGCGTCTGCTGAGGCGCCGGTCGGCGCGTCCGCCGGGCCGTTCGCGGACGTGGCGGACGGCCCCGTGGACGTCTGTCTGCTGAAGGCCCGTACGCCCCGAGCGCTGTCGCTGGCACGGGAGTTCGAGCAGCGGGGCGTACCCGTGGTGAACTCGGCGGCGGCCACCGGACTCTGTCAGGACCGGGTGCGGATGGCCGACCTCGCGGCCGCCGCCGGACTGCCCTTCGCGGCCACCGTCGCCGCCGGGCCGCTGCGCGAACTCGCCGCCCCGGCCTACCCGTTCGTCGTCAAGAGCCGGCACAGCAGGCGGCACGACCTGGTCGCCCGGGTCGACGGCCCGGACCGGCTGCGCGAACTCGCCGAGCAGTGGCCCGAGGAGCCCGTCGTCACCCAGCCGTTCGTCCCCGGGACCGGCTGGGACCAGAAGCTGTGGGTGGTCGACGGGCGGGTCTTCGCCGCCCGCCGACGGTCCGAGCTCGCCACCGGATCGGGGGAGCCGGGCCGGGCCGAGGACTGGGAACCGCCCGCCGCGCGGGCCGCGCTCGCGCTGCGCGTCGGCGAGGTGTTCGGGCTCGACGTGTACGGGGTCGACCTGCTCGACGGGCCGGCCGAGCCCGTCATCGTGGACGTCAACGCCTTCCCCGGGATCCGCGGCCGGGCCGGCGCGCCCGAGGCGCTCGCCGCGCTCGCGCTGCGGGTCGCGGCGGGGCGCGGGCGGACGCCGGTGGGGCGGTTGGCGGTGCCGTCGGGGTCGTGAGGGGCGACCGGCGGGTCGGGATGGTTAGGCTGGCTGGCGCCCCGACCGGCCGGGGCGTACGGCGAGAGAAGACGGAACGTTGCTGCAGGACATCGAGCGCTACCTGGCCTGCCCCCTCTGCGCGCAGGACCTCACCCGGCACGACCGCAGCCTGCGCTGCCCCTCCGGGCACAGCTTCGACCTCGCCAAGCAGGGCTACGTCAGCCTCCTCGCCGGCGACGCCCACACCGGCACCGGGGACACCGCCGGGATGGTCGCCGCCCGCTCCGACTTCCTCGCCGCCGGGCACTACCGGCCCATCGCGGACGCCCTCGCCGAGGCCGCAGCCGCGGCGACCGCCGGTGATCGCGCAGGAGGCCCCGCCGCTGAGTCCGGAGGTCTGGTCGCCGACCTCGGCGCCGGCACCGGGCACTACCTGGCCCACGTCCTCGACGCCCTGCCCGACCGGGTCGGCGCGGCCCTCGACATCTCCAAGTACGCGCTGCGACGCGCCGCCAAGGCACACCCGCGGATCGGCGCCGTCGTCTGCGACGCCTGGCGCCCGCTGCCGCTGCGCGACGCCTCCGCCGAGCTGATGCTCAACGTCTTCGCGCCGCGCAACGGGCCCGAGATCCGCCGGGTGCTGCGCCCCGGCGGCACCCTGCTGCTGGTCTCGCCCACCGCCCGCCACCTGCGCGAACTCGTCGACGCGCTGGGGCTGTTGTCGGTGGACGAGGAGAAGCAGCGGCGGATCGACGAGAAGCTCGGGCCGTACCTGACGCCCGCGGACCGGCGGGAGGTCGAGTTCACCCTGCGGCTCGGCCCGCAGGACGTGCGCACCGTCGTCGGCATGGGGCCCAGCGCCTGGCACACCGACCCGGAGCGGCTGGAGGCCTCGCTCGCGGCCCTGCCGGACCCGGTCGAGGTGACCGCCTCGGTGACGGTGGCCGCCTACCGGCGCTGAGCGCCCGGGACTCGTTCGGCGTCGCTGCTGAGTGCTTCGGAGTTCTTCTGCGTTCTTCGACGGTGCTTCCGCGTTCTTCGATGGCGCTTCGGCGTCGCTTCCGGGTGCGGTGGGTGGTCATCGGGGCGGGGTAGGGGCGCCACGTTGGGATGAATCTGTCGTGCAGGCACGTTTCCGCCGGTCGGCCTGCGGCTAACGTCCGACGGGTGAACCGCGACGCCACCAGGCCCGCCGGGCTGGCCCCCCTCCGACCGGACACCCCGGGGCCCGGCCGGTCGCCCGTGCCACGCCCCACCGTCGAGGAGCTCCGGCTCACCTCGTTCAAGTCCTACCGGCGCGCGGTGCTGCCCCTCGCGCCCCTGACCGTGCTCCACGGGCCCGCCGGGGTCGGCAAATCCAACGCGCTCGACGCGCTCGCGGTGCTGTCCCGGCTCGCGCTCGGCGAGGAGCTCGCCGACTCGCTGGACGGGCTGCCCGACCGCGCCGGCCCGCTCGCCCTGCCCGTCCGGGGCGGGCTGCACGGCTGCGTCCCGCACGGGCGGGACGCGATCATCCTCGGCTGCACCGTCCGCTCCCCGCACGGCCGGATCCGGCTCGACGTCGTGATCCGGACGGACGGCCCGGTCCGGATCGCCCGGGAGTCGCTCACCCTCGACGGCCGGACCCTGATGGACACCGGCGAGCAGGACGTCCGCAACAAGCGGGTCAACGTCTGCTGGCACAACGACACCCGTCAGGGCGACATCCGGGCGCCCTTCCCCAGCGGCACCATGATCACCGCGCAGCTGCCGCTGCGGGTCGCGGGCTCGTCGGCCGGTGAGTGCCTGGTCCTGGCCGCCACCGAGGACCTGCTCACCGCGCTGCGCGAGGTCTTCCCGCTGCACCCCGTCCCCGCCCTGATGCGCGGCTGGGCCCGGGCCGACCCGCAGGCCAGGCTGCGCGGCAACGCCGCCAACATCTCCGCCGTCATCGCCCGGCTGGGCGACGAGTGTCAGCGCCGGTACGGGCAGCTCCTGCGCGTCGTGCAGTCCGCCGCGCCGCATCCGCTGCTGGGGCTCACCGTGGCCGAGCGGACGGGCGACGAGGGCGTGCGGCGGGTCCTGGCCGTCTTCGACGAGGGTGTGCTCGGGCGCACCGGGGCCGACCAGGCCTCCGACGGCATGCTGCGCCACCTCGCGTTCGCCGCCGTGCTGCTGACCGGGGCCGGGGTGCTCGACCTCGATGTGGCCGCCGAGGTGCCGTGGGCGCACCGGCAGCTCACCGTGCTGGCCGAGGACCTGGGGGCGGGGCTGTCCACCGAGCAGACCGCCACGCTGCTGCGGCTGGCCCGGGACATGGCGGACCGAAGCCAGCTGCGGGTGGTGGCGGCGCTGCAGGAGCCGGGGGCGGTGCGGGAGGCGCTGGGCGGCGATCCGCAGTCGGGCGGGGTGGCGGTGGTGGAGTGCCGGCGGGATCCCGGCTCGGGGTTCACGGTGCTGCGGCCGGAGACCGCCCGGGTGCCGGCCCGGGTCCCGTTCCAGGGCGGGCGCGGGGAGGGGGCCGACGGTGCCGACGGGGTTGACGGAGCTGACAGCGCCTACGGTGCCGGCGGTGCCGACGGGGCGGGGGAAGGGGCGGGGACGGCGGCGGACGGGTTCGGGGTGGAGGGGCCCGGGCCGGTGGCGGGCTGCGATGGGGTAGACCTGGAGGGGTGAGCGAACGAGTGACGGGACCGGGGGAGCCGACCCTGGAGGCCCTGAGGCAGCGGCTGGTGGACTTCGCGGCGGCCCGGCGGTGGGAGCCCTTCCACACGCCGAAGAACCTGGCGGCGGCGCTGAGCGTGGAGGCGGGGGAGTTGCTGGAGATCTTCCAGTGGCTGACGCCCGAGCAGGCGGCCGCGGTGATGTCCGAGCCGGAGCGCGCGCACCGGGTGCGCGACGAGGTCGCGGACGTGATGGCGTATCTGCTGCAGTTCTGCACGGCGGTCGGGGTGGACCCGCTGGAGGCCCTCGCGGCCAAGATCGAGCGCAACGAGCACCGCTTCCCGGTGCCGGAGGAAGCGGCTGACGTCAACTCGGACGCGAGCGATCAACCCTTGTGAGGGACGAAGTTATCCACAACCCCCGACTTATCCACAGCTTCTGACAAGGCGGATGCGGGTTTCCGCGCTTCCTCGCACGCTGTCGCCGTGACCATCCGGCCGCCTCCTCGGCGGCCGGGGCGACGGCGAGCGAGAGGAGCGGTGGCCATGGAGGCGCTGCGACTGATCAAGACGGCCCGGCACGCGCTGACCGAGGCCAGGCACGTACCGGATGTGCTGGCCGAGGCGCGGCAGGCCGCGCTGCTCACCGAGGCGGTGGGTGCCCGGCTGGCGGAGTCGGCGGACGAGGAGCTCACCGGGCTGGGCCAGCAGCTCGCCGAGGCCGGGGCGCACGCGGCGGTCTGCCTGGACCGCTCCGTCGTCCGGGCCGCCCTGGTGAGCGGCGGCCGGGCGGCGCGGCTCACCGGACTCGGAGAGCCGGCCGCGGCCTTGGGCGCGCTGGACGGGCTGCTGCAGGAGGTCGGGGAGACGCTGGTGGTGCTGGCCTGCGGGGCCGAAACCGAGAGCCTCTACTGGACGTGCATCGACGGCGTCGACGCGGTGTCGGAGTGCAAGGACCTGGCCGGGCGGCTGTGTGAGGCAGCCGGCCGGGCCGAGGGAACGGAGCGGGCGCCGCTCGGCGGGGCGGGGCCCGAACGGGCCGACTGCGGCTCTCCGTTACTCGTCGTCAGGCTCGGCCCGCCGGATGACCACGACGCACGGGACGGTAGCGAGTCCCGTGATGGCGGCGGGGCACGGGAGGTCGACGACGGCCGCCCGCCGGGGGAGAGTCGCCCGCCGGACGACGACGGCCCGCCGGGTGAGGGCGGGCCGTCGGAGCGGGAGCGGGCGGCCGGCTACCGGGCGCCCGGAACGGTCGGAGCCCCGGAGGTGTCCGTGCCGGTCGGATAGGTGGCGGGCTCGGTGTCCCGCAGGCCGGAGGACCGCAGCGCGGCGAGATCCGCGGTGACCGAGGCGAGCAGTTCCTGCATCTGCTCCAGCAGGCTCTTGGGGGCGTCGGGCCCGGCCCAGGCGCCGTCGGCCGAGCCCGTCGGGCTGCTCGGGGGCTGCGGCGTGGCAGAGGGTTCGGACATGGCGGGACCTCTTCGGATCGGTGGTGCGGTGTGCCGCAGCGACCAACGAACCGCGCCGGTGGCGGGTCACCGGGCACCACCCGATGCGGTCCGACTCCGGTACGCCGTAAGCCTCCCGGGTGAGCCCGGGTTGCCGCCGCGCCGCGGCCTGGGCTAGGCGGTGGCCCGGTGCGGTGCGGTGCGGTGCGGTGCGGTGAGGCCCGGAGACAGATGGCACGCAGATCGCATGCCCCGGCGCAGCGCGCCACGACTCGGCGACGAGGACGAACGGAGGTGGAGGAAGGCGGAGAAGGGGGAACACCCACCCCTTGCCACTCTCAAGGTATAGCGCAAGGGGGGTCTTGCGGCAAGGCCCCCGTGGTGGCGCACAATCGCAGGCCTCAGATCGGAGTTGATGCCATGACCCCCCTGACCACCAGCGCGTTCGACCTTCCCGACCGCCTCGCCGCCAAGGCCGACCCGGCACTGATCGGCGACGACGAGCGGCACTTCGCGGCCATCGCGGAGAGCCTCGAAGCGACGATCGCCGAGCTGTCCGACCGCCTCGACGCCGTGCGCCGGGCACCGGGCGGCAAGGGCCGGGAGGCGATGGACCGGGACATCGAGGTCCACAGGCTGACCGGTCGCCTGCGGGCGCTGCGCCGCTTCGGCCTGGACCTCTGTCTCGGCCACGTCGTTCGCGCGGACGACGTGGAGCCGGTGTACATCGGGCGGCTCGGCCTCACCGACAGCGAGGGGCGCCGGCTGCTGGTGGACTGGCGCTCGCCCGCGGCCGAGCCCTTCTTCGCGGCGACGCACGCAGATCCGATGGGGCTGGTGAGCCGCCGTCGGTACCGCTGGACCGGTGGCCGGATCGGCGACTACTGGGACGAGGTGTTCACCACCGAGGCCCTGGAGGGGCACGCCGCCCTGGACGACCAGTCCGCCTTCATCGCGAGCCTGGGCGGCAACCGCTCGCCCCGGATGCGGGACGTGCTGGCCACCATCCAGGCCGACCAGGACGCCATCATCCGGGCCGGGTCCCGGGGCGCCCTGGTGGTCGACGGCGGTCCGGGCACCGGCAAGACCGTCGTCGCGCTGCACCGCTCCGCGTACCTGCTCTACTCCGACCCGCGCCTCGGCCACCGGCGGGGCGGTGTGCTGTTCGTCGGCCCGCACCAGCCGTACCTGTCGTACGTCGCCGACGTCCTGCCCAGCCTCGGCGAGGAGGGCGTGCGGACCTGCACCGTGCGGGACCTGGTCGCGGAAGGGGCGAAGGCGGGGGCCGAGGCCGATCCGGAGGTGGCCCGGCTGAAATCCACGGTCGACATGGTGAAGGCGATCGAGAAGGCCGTCCGCTTCTACGAGGAGCCGCCCACCGAGGGCATGGCGGTCACGACCCACTGGTCCGACCTCTGGCTGAGCGCCGAGGACTGGTCCGACGCCTTCGCCGCGCCGGACCCGGGCACCCCGCACAACGAGGCGCGCGAGCAGATCTGGGAGGAGCTCACCACGATCCTGCTGGACAAGCTGGGCGAGGACGAGGAGGAGGTGTCGCCCGAGCTGTTCCGCCGCTCGCTGCGGCAGGACCGCGAGCTGGTGGAGACCCTCAACCGCGCGTGGCCGCTGCTCGAAGCGGCCGACCTGGTCGGCGACCTCTGGTCGGTGCCCGCCTACCTGCGGATGTGCGCTCCCTGGCTCGACCCCGAGGAGGTCCGCAAGCTGCAGCGCAAGGAGGCGCCCCAGGCCTGGACGGTGTCCGACCTGCCGCTCCTGGACGCCGCCCGGCAGCGGCTCGGCGATCCGGAGGCGGCGCGGCGGCAGCGCCGGCGCGAGGCCGCGGTCGCGGCCGAGCGGGCCCGCATGGCCGACGTCATCGGTGACCTGCTCCAGGCCGACGACGACGGCGAGGGCGCGGTGACGATGCTGCGCGGGCGGGACCTCCAGGACAGCCTGGTGGACGAGACCGCCCTGCCCGTCGCCGATCCGGAGCCGCTGGCCGGCCCGTTCGCGCACGTCGTGGTGGACGAGGCCCAGGAGCTGACCGACGCGGAGTGGCAGATGCTGCTGCTGCGCTGCCCGTCCCGGAGCTTCACCATCGTCGGGGACCGCGCGCAGGCCAGGCACGGGTTCACGGAGTCGTGGCTGGAGCGGCTGGAGCGGATCGGGCTCGACCGCGCCACGGTGGCCTCGCTGAGCATCAACTACCGGACGCCGGAGGAGGTCATGGCCGAGGCCGAGCCCGCCATCCGGGCCGCCCTGCCGGACGCCAACGTGCCGACCTCCGTCCGCAGCAGCGGCATCCCCGTGGGGCACGGGGCGGTGTCGGAGCTGGACGCGGTCCTGGACGGCTGGCTCGCCGAGCACGCCGAGGGTGTCGCCTGTGTGATCGGCGCCCCTGACTTCCGGGCCCGGCCGCGGGTGCGGTCGCTGACCCCGGAGCTGTCGAAGGGGCTGGAGTTCGACCTGGTCGTCCTGGTCGATCCGGAGGCGTTCGGCGGGGGCGTGGAGGGCGCCGTCGACCGCTACGTCGCGATGACCAGGGCGACCCAGCGGCTGGTGGTCCTCAGGAGCTCGTGAGACGGGAGTGAACAGTGGTGAACAGGAGGGAGCGGAGGGGAGCCGAGCGTGCGGAGGGGCCGTACCGCCCGTCGCCCGGTCGAGTGACGCGGGTGTCGGCAGACGGCTCCCGGACGCCAGACTGGGGCGATGGACGAGGAGGAACCGCTGGCGTCGTGGGCGGCCAGGCGGGAGCAACGGCTGCGGCCGGTAGGGCAGTTGCGGGCCGTCCGGCTCGCGGACGGGCGGCCGGGCGGTGCCCACGTGGCGCCGGGCGAGCCGCGGCTGATCGTGCGCTGGGACGGCTACCAGTGGCTGCCGGAGACGGTGGCCGAGGACTACGCGGCCGCCCAGCGGATCCTGCACGGCGTCGAAGGCGACGGCCTGCGGCGCCCCGGGTACCGGGCGCCGCGGCCGACCAAGCCACCGGGGCGCCACCGCAAGCCCCGCGGGGTGTGAGGCGCCGCCGGGAGCGGGGAGCGGGGAGCGGGGAGCCGCCCGTCGCCCGGTTGCTGCGCGTGACGCGCGGCGGGTGGCGCGGGTGCCGGGCCGGGCGAGCCTCGGCGCCCCGCGGGCGCCTGACGACGTCCGACGACGCGAGCGGGGCCCGGCGCCACCGGCGCCGGACCCCGACCGTCGTGGCCCGTACGTCAGTTGTGGGCGTGCAGGTCCGCGTTCAGGCCGCCCCAGGAGCCGGAGCGGGCGATGACCTCGACCGCGCCGGTCTGCGAGTTGCGGCGGAACAGCAGGTTGTCCTGGCCGGACAGCTCGACGGCCTTGGCCACCGTGCCGTCCGGGGTGGTGACCCGGGTGCCGGCGGTGACGTACAGGCCGGCCTCGACCACGCAGTCGCTGCCGAGCGAGATGCCGATGCCCGCGTTGGCACCGAGCAGGCAGCGCTCGCCGACCGAGACGACCTGCTTGCCGCCACCCGACAGGGTGCCCATGATCGAGGCGCCGCCGCCGATGTCGCTGTGGTCGCCGACGACGACGCCCGCGCTGATCCGGCCCTCGACCATGGAGGTGCCCAGCGTGCCGGCGTTGAAGTTGACGAAGCCCTCGTGCATCACGGTGGTGCCGACGGCCAGGTGCGCGCCCAGCCGGACGCGGTCGGCGTGGGCGATGCGCACACCGGTCGGGGCGACGTAGTCGGTCATCCGCGGGAACTTGTCGATCCCGAACACGGCAAGCTGGCCGCCCTGGGCGCGCACCGCGAGGCGGGCCTGCTCGACCTTGTCCACCGGGACGGGGCCGATGCTGGTCCACGCGACGTTGGCCAGCAGGCCGAAGATGCCGTCCAGGTTCAGGCCGTGCGGCTTGACCAGGCGGTGGCTGAGCAGGTGCAGGCGCAGGTACACGTCGTGCGTGTCGAGCGGCTTCTCGTCCAGCGAGGCGATGGTGGTGCGCACGGCGACCACCTCGACGCCGCGGCGCGCGTCGGCGCGCAGCGCCTCGGCCGCGCCGGTGCCGAGCTCGGCCTCGGCCTGCTCGGCGGTCAGGCGGACGGTGCCGGCCGGGCCGGGCTCGGCGGCCAGAGCGGGGGCGGGGTACCACGTGTCGAGGACGGTGCCGTCGGCGGCGATGGTGGCCAGGCCGGTGGCCACGGCGCCGTTCGCCGGGGAGGTGGATTCGAGCGAGGTGGATTCAGCAGTCACATCGTGCACGTTAACCAATGCGGGGCCCCGGTGCCGAACACGCCCACCGTCCGGACCTGCCCGGCGGACTTCCCGGCCTCGGGGCCCCGGGCGGGAAAACCCCGTGCTCAGCGCCGTTTCGCTGAGCAATACTTCGGCGGGTGTTCATGTCGATCTCCACCATCGGCAGCGCCGAGGACCCGGCCACGGATCTCGGGTTCCTGCTGCACAAGCATCCCGGCAAGGTCCAGCGCTTCACGACGTCGCACGGTGAGGCCCACGTCTTCTACCCCGAGGCGGGGGACGAGGTCTGCACGGCGGCGCTGCTGCTGGACATCGACCCGGTCGCACTGGTCCGCAAGGGCCGGGGCGACGGCAGGGGGCGCGGCGGCTCGCCCGACTTCGCGCTCGCCCAGTACGTCAACGACCGCCCGTACGCCGCGTCCTCGCTCCTCGCGGTGGCGCTGCGGACGGTGTTCCGGTCCGCGATGAAGGGCGCCTGCCCGGCCCGCCCCGAACTGCCGGGGCGGGCGCGTCCGCTGCGGATCGAGCTGCCCGCCGTGCCCGCGAACGGCGCGGGCGAGGGCGGCGGCCCGGCGATGGTGGCCCGGCTGTTCGAGCCGCTGGGCTGGCGGGTCGAGGCCGTGGCGATCCCGCTGGACGAGTCGTTCCCGGAGTGGGGCGACTCCCGGTACGTGCGGATCGCGCTCGTCTCCGAGGCGGTGCGGCTCGCCGACGCGCTCCAGCAGCTGTACGTGCTGCTGCCGGTGCTGGACGGCGCCAAGCACTACTGGGTCGCCCCGGACGAGGTGGACAAGCTGCTCGCCGCCGGCGAGGGCTGGCTGGCCGCCCACCCGGAGCGTGCTCTGATCACCCGTCGCTACCTGGCCCGGCGCTGGTCGCTGACCCGGGCCGCGATGGAGCGCCTGGAACTGGCCCGGCTCGCCGAGGCGGACGACCGTGAGGTCGAGGAGGTCGACAACGCGGTCGACGACCGGCCCGAGGAGGAAGGCGCCCGGCCCGAGGAGGAGGGCACTCAGGGGAGCGGGGAGCGGCCGGCGGAGCCCGAGCGGCCCCGTCCGCCGTCCCTCGCCGAGCAGCGCCGTGCCGCGATCCTCGACGCCCTCCGCGAGACCGGGGCCGCCCGCGTCGCGGACCTCGGCTGCGGCCAGGGCGAGCTGATCGGCGAGCTGCTGAAGGACGCCCGGTTCACCGGGATCCTCGGCGTGGACGTGTCCGTGCGGGCGCTGCAGGCGGCGAGCCGCAAGCTGCGCCTGGACCGGCTGCCCGAGCGGCAGGCGGCCCGGGTGACGCTGGCGCAGGGCGCGCTGACGTACACCGACGCCCGGTTGAAGGGCTTCGACGCGGCAGTGCTGTGCGAGGTGATCGAGCACCTGGACCTGCCGCGGCTGCCCGCCCTGGAGTACGCCGTGTTCGGCGCGGCCCGGCCCCGGGCCGTGGTGGTCACCACGCCGAACGCCGAGTACAACGTCCGCTGGGAGACCCTGCCGGCGGGCACCGTCCGGCACGCCGACCACCGCTTCGAGTGGTCCCGCGCCGAGTTCGGCGCCTGGGCCGAGAAGGTCGCGGCCGCCTACGGCTACACCGTGGTGCTGCGCCCGGTCGGCCCGCAGGACGAGGAGGTCGGCGCACCGACCCAGCTCGCCCTGTTCACGGCCACCGTCGACGGGCCGGCCACTGCCGTCGACGCGCCGCCCACTGCCGTCGACGCGCCGGCCACCACCGGAGCAGCGGCCACCACCGGAGCAGCCACCACCACGACGCCCGAAGGAGGCGAACCCCGATGACCGACGCCACGGTCGACGCGACGACCGAGAGCACCGCCCCCCGCCTCCTGCCCGTCACCGACGTCTCGCTCGTCGTCCTGATCGGCACCAGCGGCGCGGGCAAGTCCACCTTCGCCCGCCGCCACTTCCTGCCCACCCAGGTGGTCTCCTCCGACTTCTGCCGGGGCCTGGTCGCGGACGACGAGAACGACCAGTCCGCCTCCGCCGAGGCCTTCGACCTCCTGCACTACATCGTCGGCAAGCGCCTGGCGGCCGGCCGGCTGACCGTCGTGGACGCCACCAACGTCCAGCCCGAGGCCCGCCGGCAGCTGGTCCGGATCGCCCGTGAGCACGACGTGCTGCCGATCGCGATCGTCCTGGACGTTCCGCCGGGGGTGTGTGCCGAGCGCAACCGGTCCCGCCCGGACCGCCAGCTGCCCGCCCATGTCAGCCCGCGCCAGAACCGCGAGCTGCGCCGCTCCCTGCGCGGCCTGGAGCGCGAGGGCTTCCGCAAGGTGCACATCCTGCGCGGCGAGGCCGAGGTGGCGGCGGCCGAGGTCGTGCCGGAGAAGCGCTACAACGACCTGCGCCACCTCACCGGTCCGTTCGACGTCGTGGGCGACATCCACGGCTGCCGTTCGGAGCTGGAGACCCTGCTGACCCGTCTCGGCTACTCCCTGACCCGGGACGCCGAGGGCCGCCCGGTGGACGCCGCGCACCCGGCGGGCCGTACCGCCGTCTTCGTCGGGGACCTGGTCGACCGCGGCCCCGACACCCCGGGCGTGCTGCGCCTGGTGATGGGCATGGTCGCGGCGGGCCACGCGATCTGCGTGCCCGGCAACCACGAGAACAAGCTCGGTCGGGCGATGGACGGCAAGAAGGTCACCGTCTCGCACGGCCTGAAGGAGTCGCTGGACCAGCTGGCGGGCGAGTCCGAGGAGTTCCGGGCCGAGGTCCGGGAGTTCATGCGCGGCCTGGTCAGTCACTACCTGCTGGACGGCGGCGCGCTGGTGGTCTCCCACGCCGGTCTGCCGGAGAAGTACCACGGCCGCAACTCGGGCCGGGTCCGCTCGCACGCGCTGTACGGGGAGACCACCGGCGAGACCGACGAGTACGGCCTGCCGGTGCGCTACCCGTGGGCGGAGGAGTACCGCGGCCGGGCGCTGGTGGTCTACGGCCACACCCCGGTGCCGACGGCGGGCTTCGTCAACAACACCCTCTGCCTGGACACCGGCTGCGTCTTCGGCGGCAGCCTGACCGCGCTGCGCTACCCGGAGCGCGAGCTGGTGAGCGTGGAGGCGGAGCGCGAGTGGTACGCCCCGGTGCGTCCGCTGATCACCGACGCGCCGGGTGCGCGCGAGGGCCGTCCGCTGGACCTCGCCGACGTGGCCGGGCGCCGGATCGTTGAGACCCGCCTGCACGGGCGGGTCGCCGTCCGGGAGGAGAACGCGGCGGCCGCACTGGAGGTGATGAGCCGCTTCGCGCTGGACCCGCGGCTGCTGGCCTACCTGCCGCCGACCATGGCGCCGAGCGCCACCTCCCGCCGGGACGGCTACCTGGAGCACCCGGAGGAGGCGTTCCTCGCCTACCGCGCGGACGGCGTGCGCCACCTGGTGTGCGAGGAGAAGCACATGGGTTCGCGCGCGGTGCTGCTGGTCGCCCGGGACGGTGCCGCGCTGGAGCGCCGCTTCGGTGTGGCCGGCCCGGGTGCGATCTGGACCCGTACCGGCCGGGCGTTCCTCGACGACGACGGGCTGACCGCCGCCGTGCTGGGGCGGGTCCGGTCGGCCGCCGAGCGGGCCGGGCTGTTCGAGGAGCTGGGCACCGACTGGCTGCTGCTGGACGCCGAGCTGATGCCGTGGTCGCTGAAGGCGGTGGAGCTGCTGCGCCGCCAGTACGCGGCGGTCGGCGCGGCGGCGGGCGCGGCCCTGCCGGAGGTGCTGTCCGCCCTGGAGCGGGCGGCCGGGCGCGGCCTGGACCTCGCGGACCTGACCGCCCGCCAGCGGCAGCGCTCCGCCGACGCGGGGGCGTTCACCGAGGCGTACCGGCGGTACTGCTGGCCGACCGAGGGCCTGTCGGGCATCCGGCTGGCGCCGTTCCAGCTGCTGGCCGCCGAGGGGGCGAACCTGGCGGTGCGTCCGCACGACGAGCACCTGGCCTGGATCGACCGCCTGGTGGCGGCCGACGACGGGGAGGAGCCGGTGCTGCACCGTACCGGCCGGGTCCTGGTGGACACCGAGGACGAGGCCTCGACGGCGGCCGCCACCGCCTGGTGGGAGGAGCTGACCGGTGCGGGCGGCGAGGGCATGGTGGTCAAGCCGCTGGCCTCGCTGGTGCGGACCACGCGTGGTGAGGGCCGTCCGGGCGGACTGGTGCAGCCGGGGATGAAGGTGCGGGGGCGGGAGTACCTGCGGATCATCTACGGCCCGGACTACACCGAGCACCTGGACCGGCTGCGTCAGCGCTCGCTGGGCCACAAGCGCTCACTGGCGCTGCGCGAGTACGCGCTGGGGCTGGAGGCGCTGGACCGGCTGGCGGCCGGGGAGCCGCTGTGGCGGGTGCACGAACCGGTGTTCGCGGTGCTGGCGCTGGAGTCCGAGCCGGTCGACCCGCGGCTGTAGCGGCGCGGCGCCTGCGGAACCGGGCAGAGGGGAGTCCCGTCCGACGGGACTCCCCTCTCTCATCCCCATGTCTGTATAGAAATTCCAAGTATCGTATACACTTGCCAGCCTTCCCCCTCGTCCCGTCACCCCAGGAGCCCGGTATGGCCTTCAACCTCCGGAACAGGCACTTCCTCAAGGAGCTCGACTTCACGCCCCAGGAGTTCCGCTTCCTGGTGGACCTCGCCGCCGGGCTCAAGGCGGCGAAGTACGCGGGCACCGAGCAGCCCAGGTTGCGGGGCAAGAACATCGCGCTGATCTTCGAGAAGACCTCGACCCGCACCCGCTGCGCCTTCGAGGTGGCCGCCCACGACCAGGGTGCCACCACCACGTACCTGGACCCGGCGGCCTCGCAGATCGGTCACAAGGAGTCCATCAAGGACACCGCCCGGGTGCTCGGCCGGATGTTCGACGGGATCGAGTACCGCGGTCACGGCCAGGAGGTCGTCGAGGAGCTCGCCGAGCACGCCGGTGTCCCGGTCTGGAACGGCCTCACCGACGAGTGGCACCCGACCCAGATGCTGGCCGACGTGCTCACCGTCACCGAGCACACCGTCAAGCCGCTCACCGACGTCGCCCTCGCCTACCTCGGCGACGCCCGCTCCAACATGGGCAACTCACTGCTGGTCACCGGGGCCCTGCTCGGCATGGACATCCGGATCGTCGCCCCGCGCGCCCTCTGGCCGACCGAGGACGTGCAGAAGTCGGCGCGGGCCCTGGCCGAGTCGACCGGCGCCCGGATCACGCTGACCGAGGACGTGGCCGAGGGCGTGGCCGGCGCCGACTTCCTCTACACCGACGTCTGGGTCTCGATGGGCGAGCCCAAGGAGGTCTGGGCCGAGCGGATCGAGCTGCTCAAGCCCTACCAGGTCTCCATGGACACCGTCCGGGCCACCGGCAACCCGGCCGTGAAGTTCCTGCACTGCCTGCCCGCCTTCCACGACCTGGGCACGGTGGTCGGGCGGCAGATGTTCGAGGCCACCGGCATGACCGAGCTGGAGTGCACCGACGAGCTGTTCGAGTCGCCGCACTCCATCGTCTTCGACCAGGCCGAGAACCGGCTGCACACCATCAAGGCGGTCCTGGTCGCCACCCTCGGCTCCTGAGCAGCCGCCCGAGGAACGGCCTGACGAGCCGAGGGGCAGCCTGAGGAGCCCCCGGTCAGCCGTCCAGCTTGACGCAGCCCACCCGGTCGCCCGCCGCGTGCGGGCCGGCCGGCGTGCCCGCGTGCAGCACCAGCGAGCGTGCCCCGCCCGGGCGCGGCTGCCAGTCCACCGCCGCCGTCGCGGTGCCCCTGCCGTGCCCGTCGGTGCGCAGCACCAGGCGCAGCTCGTTGCGCCCGTTGGCGTACGCCGGGTCGGTGGACGGCTGCACCGGGTCGACCACGTGCTGGTAGTGGGGGCCGGAGGAGGCCGGGTCGGCCCCGCAGCTGCCGGTGTGCAGGTGCGCCGGGAACTCGTGGTCGGGGGCGAGCCCGGACACCGTCAGGGTGAGCACCGTCCGCCCGGGCACCGAGCGGTCGGTGGCGACCCGGACGTGCGAGCCGTACGGCACCAGGTCGTCCGCGTAGCTGACCGCGGTCGGCGGGACGAAGGCGGTGGCCGGGTCGAAGGCGGCCTCGACGACGGAGACCCGCGAGGTGGCGGGGGCGAGCAGGGCCAGCGGCAGCAGGGCGGCGGCGAACGGAGCGGTCATCGGCGGACCTTCTGGAGCAGGGGGGCGGTCGCCCTGCTCAACGAGGCCGGGCCGCCCGGGACACCCCGGTGGGCGCGCCGCCGCTCACTGCGGCTCGCGCCGGATGCCCCGGATCTCGCAGCGCGGCCCGCTGGCCCGCATCAGCCGCAGGTCGGCGGTGACCAGCGGCGCGCCGTACCGCTCGGCGACCGCGACGTACGCGGCGTCGTCCGGGGTCAGGTTGTCCTTGAGTTCCCAGATCCGGCCGAGCAGCGGTGCCACCTCGACCTTGCGGATCGCCACCGCGGCCAGCTCGCCGGTGAGTTCGGCGACCCGCTCGGCGGTCAGCTCCTTGGCCAGGTAGAGGCCGCGCAGCGACTGCATCACCTCGACCGTGATGTGCTCGGGCGCCAGCCATTCCCCGTCGGCGGCGAGTTCGGCCCGGGCGGCGGCCCCGCGCGGGCCCTCGTCGGCCAGCGCCAGCATCAGCGCGGACGCGTCCACCACGATCATCTTCAGGTCCCCTCCGCCGGTCACGGGACCGGGCACGTCACCGGTCACGTCACCGATCACCGTACCGGGCCCGCCGGTTCGGGTGGCGGGGGGCCGGTTCAGCCCCCGAGCAGCAGCCCGGCGAGCACCGAGGCGGCGTTGGCGGTGGCGGAGGCGGCCCAGGGGAGTGCGGTGCGCGGCGCCAGTCCGGTGAGCGGGGCGAGCAGGGCGCCCTCGGCGAGGCAGACGCCGGCCTCGCCGAGCCCGAAGGCGGTCCAGTACGCTGCGGCGGGCCCGGCGGCGTACGGCTGCAGGGACCACCAGAGCAGCGGGTGCGTCGCCAGGTTGACCAGGACGGCGGCACCGGCGGCCCGGGAGGGGCGCAGTCCGCCGGCCCGGGTGAGCGCGACGGTGTAGACGGGCACCTCGACCAGCAGGGTCAGGGCGAGGGCGAGGGCGTAGGGCACGGCGGGGATCGTGCCACGGGGAGGGGCGCATGACCACCGGGGCGGTACCCGCGTCGGCGTCGACGGTCGGAGGAGCCGACGGAGCAGGCGCGTCCGGGCCGGTCTGGCCGGCGCCGGGCCCGGCCGTCCGGCTGGGCGCCGCGCCGTTCGCGGGTTTCGCGCTGTCGGCCGTCCTGGCGCTGGCGCTGGCCCTGCGGGCGCCGACCGGTCTGGCGGTGCTGGGCCTGGCCGCCTTCGGTCTGCTGCACAACGTGCTGGAGCTGCGCTACGTGGCGGGCCGTTTCGCCGCCGTGCTGGCCGGGCCGCTGCTGCGGCTGCTGCTGGCGCTGGTGACGGGCATCGTGCTGTGCCGGCTGCTGCCGCCCTCCCGGCTGTCCCAGTCGGCGGAGATCCTGCTCGCTTACGGCCTGCTGGCGGCGGCCTGCCGGTACGGGCTGCGCGGGCGGCCGTGGCTGCTGACCGCGAGCGCGGTGCTGCTGGCGGCGGCCGGCGCGGCCTCGCTGGCCTTCCCGGCGTACCACTTCGTGGCGCTGGCGCACCTGCACAACGTGGTGCCGCTGCTGTTCCTGGCCGAGTGGTCGCGTCGGCTGCGGCGCGGGCGGGCGGCGTTCCTGGTGCTGCAGGGCGTCTGGGTGCTGCTGGTGCCGGCGTTGTTGCTGAGCGGTCTGCTGGACGGGCTGCTGAACGGCCCGCTGTCGGGGCGCCCGGGCGGCTGGACGGACCGGCTGGCCGCCGCGTACACCCCGCCGGCCTGGCTGACGCCGGAGGCGGGGCTGCGCTTCCTGGCGGTGTTCGCCTTCCTCCAGACGATGCACTACGTGGTCTGGGTCTGGTTCCTGCCGCGGTACGCGCCGGAGGCGGCGGAGCGTTTCGAGGCCCGGGTGCCGGTGCTGCGCGGCGGCCGGGCGTGGTTGCTGGGCGCGGGGGCCGGGGTGCTGCTGGCGGTGCTGTTCGCGGTGGACTACGCGCAGGGCCGGTCGTTGTACGCGGCGCTGGCGAGCTACCACGCGTACCTGGAGTTCCCGGTGCTGCTGACGCTGGTGCTCGGCGCCGGCGCGCGGTCCGGTACGGAGTGGAGCGTGGATGGAGTGGAGGTGAAGAGATGAGGACGATCCTGCTGGCGGACATCGCCCCCTCGCCGACCGGCGGTTCCGGTGGTGAGCTTGTGGTGGTGCTGCTGATGGCGGCCGCGGTGGTGGCGGGTGCGGTCTGGCTGATCAGGCTGGAGCGCAAGCGGCGCGGCCCGGACGGCGAGTGAGCCACGGCATGCACTATGGTTTATCTCGACATCGAGATAACTCACCCTTACGATATATCTCGACATCAAGATACTTGCCGAGAGGCGCTCACCGGCGATGCGGGCAAGGTAAGCCTAAGTAAGGCTGACCTTACCACCGCGTGGCGGCCGGATATCGCACGAAGCACCCAGAAGGAGTCAGTCGTGTCCGCGAACAGCTTCGACGCCCGCAGCTCGCTGCAGGTGGGCGACGAGTCGTACGAGATCTTCAAGCTCTCCGCCGTCGAGGGTTCCGAGCGGCTGCCGTACAGCCTCAAGGTGCTGCTGGAGAACCTGCTGCGCACCGAGGACGGCGCGAACATCACCGCCGACCACATCCGCGCCCTCGGCAACTGGGACGAGAACGCCCAGCCGAGCCAGGAGATCCAGTTCACCCCGGCCCGCGTGATCATGCAGGACTTCACCGGCGTGCCGTGCGTGGTCGACCTCGCCACCATGCGCGAGGCCGTGAAGGAGCTGGGCGGCGACCCGGCCAAGATCAACCCGCTCGCCCCGGCCGAGCTGGTCATCGACCACTCGGTCATCGCCGACAAGTTCGGCACCAAGGACGCGTTCACCCAGAACGTCGAGATCGAGTACGGCCGCAACAAGGAGCGCTACCAGTTCCTGCGCTGGGGCCAGACCGCCTTCGACGAGTTCAAGGTCGTCCCGCCGGGCACCGGCATCGTCCACCAGGTGAACATCGAGCACCTGGCCCGCACCGTCATGGTCCGCGGCGGCCAGGCCTACCCGGACACCTGCGTCGGCACCGACTCGCACACCACCATGGTCAACGGCCTGGGCGTGCTGGGCTGGGGCGTCGGCGGCATCGAGGCCGAGGCCGCGATGCTCGGCCAGCCGGTCTCCATGCTGATCCCGCGCGTCGTCGGCTTCAAGCTGACCGGCGAGCTGCCGGCCGGCACCACCGCCACCGACCTGGTGCTCACCATCACCGAGATGCTGCGCAAGCACGGTGTGGTCGGCAAGTTCGTCGAGTTCTACGGCGACGGCATCGGCTCCATCCCGCTGGCCAACCGCGCCACCATCGGCAACATGTCGCCGGAGTTCGGCTCGACCTGCGCGATCTTCCCGATCGACGCCGAGACCATCAGCTACCTGAAGCTCACCGGCCGCGACGAGCAGCAGCTCGCCCTGGTCGAGGCGTACGCCAAGGAGCAGGGCCTCTGGCACGACCCGTCGGTCGAGCCGGTCTACTCCGAGTACCTCGAGCTGGACGTCTCCACCGTCGTCCCGTCGATCTCCGGCCCGAAGCGCCCGCAGGACCGCGTGATCCTGGCCGAGGCCGCGAGCAAGTTCGCCGAGGCGCTGCCGACCTACTCCGCCGAGGCCTCGAAGCCGACCACCGTCACCGCCCCCGACGGCTCGACCTACGAGATCGACAACGGCGCGGTCGTGATCGCCTCGATCACCTCCTGCACCAACACCTCCAACCCCTCCGTCATGCTGGGCGCCGCCCTGCTGGCGAAGAAGGCCGTGGAGAAGGGCCTGCACGTCAAGCCCTGGGTCAAGACCACCCTGGCGCCCGGCTCCAAGGTCGTCATGGACTACTACGAGAAGGCCGGCCTGCTCCCGTACATGGAGAAGCTGGGCTTCAACCTGGTCGGCTACGGCTGCGTCACCTGCATCGGCAACTCGGGCCCGCTGCCCGAGGAGGTCTCGGCCGCCGTCAACGAGGCCGACCTCGCGGTCGTCTCGGTGCTCTCCGGCAACCGCAACTTCGAGGGCCGGATCAACCCCGACGTCAAGATGAACTACCTGGCCTCCCCGCCGCTGGTGGTCGCCTACGCCCTCGCGGGCAACATGAACATCGACATCACCAAGGACGCCCTGGGCCAGGACGCCGACGGCAACGACGTCTTCCTCGCCGACATCTGGCCGTCCGAGCAGGAGGTCGCGGCCACCGTCGCCGGCTCCATCGACGAGGCGATGTTCGACAAGGGCTACCAGGACGTCTTCGCCGGTGACCACCGCTGGCAGTCGCTCCCGGTCCCGACCGGCAACACCTTCGAGTGGGACGCCGAGTCCACCTACGTCCGCAAGCCCCCGTACTTCGAGGGCATGGCCAAGACCCCGAGCCCGGTGACCGACATCGCCGGTGCCCGCGTCCTGGCCAAGCTGGGCGACTCGGTCACCACCGACCACATCTCCCCGGCCGGCAACATCAAGCCGGGCACCCCGGCGGCGCAGTACCTGACCGCCAACGGTGTCGAGAAGCGCGACTTCAACTCCTACGGTTCCCGTCGTGGCAACCACGAGGTGATGATCCGCGGCACCTTCGCCAACATCCGCCTGCGCAACCAGATCGCGCCGGGCACCGAGGGCGGCTACACCCGCGACTTCACCCAGGCCGACGCGCCGGTGTCGTTCATCTACGACGCCTCGCAGAACTACCAGGCCGCCGGCACCCCGCTGGTCGTCCTGGCCGGCAAGGAGTACGGCTCCGGCTCGTCCCGTGACTGGGCCGCCAAGGGCACCGCGCTGCTCGGCGTCAAGGCCGTCATCGCCGAGTCCTACGAGCGCATCCACCGCTCGAACCTGATCGGCATGGGCGTCCTGCCGCTGCAGTTCCCGGAGGGCGAGAACGCCGACTCCCTCGGCCTGACCGGCGAGGAGACCTTCTCCTTCACCGGCGTGACCGAGCTCAACGAGGGCCGCACCCCGAAGACCGTCAAGGTCAAGGCCGGGGATGTGGAGTTCGACGCGGTCGTCCGCATCGACACCCCCGGTGAGGCGGACTACTACCGCAACGGCGGCATCCTGCAGTACGTGCTGCGCTCGCTCATCGGCTGAACTCCGGTTCAGTAGCTCCTGAAGGGGGCCGGACCCGCGACTCCGCGGGCCCGGCCCCCTTTTGCATGCTGCGCCGACCCGGCCCGCCCCCTTGTGCGGTGAACGGCGGATGGACTAAACCTCTGTCCCATCTGGTCCAGACCATTTGACGCCGCTTCAGAGAACGGGTCCGGTATGCCAACTCGCGCCTCAGCCCTGCTCGCCGCCGCCACCGTCGCCGCGCTGCTCGCCGCCCCCGCCACCGCCGACGCCGCCGACGGACGGCACGGCCCGACGTTGAAGGGCCAGCGGGTCGGCTACTTCACCCAGTGGGGCGCCGACAGCTCCGCCAAGCGGGTCCAGGAGTCCGGCCAGGCGGCCAGGCTCACCGTCGTCAACTACGCCTTCGGCAACGTCTCCGCCGACGGCACCTGCTTCGAGAGCGACGACGCGGGCCAGGGCGACGCCCGCAACGACTACCAGCGCGCCTTCTCCGCCGCCGAGTCGGTGGACGGCGTCGCCGACGCCCCGGGCCAGAAGCTGAAGGGCCACTTCAACCAACTGCGCAAGCTCAAGGCGAAGAACCCGCAGCTGCGCACGGTCATCTCGCTGGGCGGCTGGAGCTGGTCCAAGTACTTCTCGGACGCGGCCGCCACCGACGAGGCCCGGAAGAAGTTCGTCTCCTCCTGCATCGACCTCTACCTCAAGGGGAACGTGCCGGTCCTGGCCGGCTCCCCGGAGGGCGGCAAGGGCGCGGCCGCGGGCGTCTTCGACGGCATCGACATCGACTGGGAGTACCCGGGCGGCGGCGGGGACGCGGGCAACGTGGTCCGCCCCGAGGACGGCCGCAACTACACCCTGTTGATGCGGGAGTTCCGCACCCAGCTGGACGCGCTGTCCGGCTCCGGCACCAGCGCCGGCACCAGCAGCAGCTCCGGCACCGGCGGCAAGAAGGGCAGGCACTACCTGCTCACCGCCGCCGTCGCCGCCAACGAGACCGTCGCCGACCGGCTCGAACTCCCGGAGCTGAGCCGGTCGGTGGACTGGCTCAACGTGATGACCTACGACCTGCACGGTCCCTGGGAGGGCACGGGCCCGGCGAACCACCAGGCCAACCTCTACCCCGACCCGGCCGACCCGGACCCCCGCCGGCGCAGCGCCGACACGGCCGTGACGCACTACCAGGAGCGCGGCCTGCCCGCCCGGCAGCTCGTCCTCGGCGCCCCGCTCTACGGCCACGGCTGGACGGGCGTCGCCCCCGGCGACCGCGGCGGCCTCTACCAGAGCGCCACCGCCGCCGCGCCCGACCACTCGTACCAGGAGATCAACGCGCTGCCGGGCAAGGTCTACGTGGACCGCGACCACGGCGCGTCCTGGAAGTACGACGGCACCACCTTCTACAGCTACGACACCGCCGAGGTGCTCACCCGGAAGGCGCGGTACGCGCGCTGGAACGACCTGGGCGGCGTGATGGTCTGGTCGCTGGACGGCGACGACGCCCGGGGCAGCGCGATCGCCGCCCTGGACCGCGGCCTGCGCCGCGACTGACCCGGCGGCCCCTACGGCGGACCCCCCGGGCCCCTACGCCCGGGGGCCCGCCGTGACGAACACGGCGGGCCCCCGGACGTCAGGACGTCAGGACCGTCAGGCCCGGTCGCAGGCCTGTGCCCGCAGGGCGCGGGCCAGGTCGTCCCGGCGCTCCAGCACCAGGCGGCGCAGCGCCGGCGCGGCCTGCGGGTGCCCGTCCAGCCAGGCGTCGGCCTCGGCCAGGGTCGACTCGTCGGTGTGGGCGCTCGGGAAGAAGCCGGCGACGAACCGCATCGCGACCTCGATGGTCCGCTCGGCCCAGATCCGCTCCAGCAGCTTGAAGTACGGAGCCGCGTAGAGGGCGGTCAGATCGCGGTGGGCGGGCACCGCGAAGCCCGCGATGTTGGCCTCGACGAGGGCGTTCGGCAGCTCGTCCGAGTCGACCACGGCCGACCAGGCGGCGGCCTTGGCCTCCGGGGTGGGCCGGGCGGCCAGGCAGTGGGTGTACTGGCGCTTGCCGCCGGCGGTGTTGTCGGCGGCCAGTTCGGCGGCCAGCTCCTCGTCGGAGGCCTGCCCGGCGGCGGCCAGGGCCAGCCACAGCGACCAGCGCAGCTCCTGGTCGACCTCCAGGCCGTCGATCCGGGCGCTGCCGGCCAGCAGGCCGCGGACCAGGCCGAGATGCTCGGCGCCGCCCGCGGTCTGGGCGAGGAAGCGGGCCCAGGCCAGCTGGTGGTCGCTGCCGGGGACGGCGTCGCGCAGCTCGCGCAGGGCGCCGTCGGCGAGCAGTCGGCCGCCCTCGGCGCGCCAGGCCGGGTCGGCGTACAGGTCGACGGCGGTCTTGGCCTGGAGGTGCAGCGACTGCAGCACGCCGATGTTGCCCTCCTGGCCGGCGAAGCGCAGCACCAGGGCGACGTAGTCGCGGGCCGGCATCAGGCCGTCCCGGGTGAGGTTCCAGACGGCGGACCAGGCCAGGGCGCGGGACAGCTCGTCGCGGATGTCGCCGAGGCCGGTGCGCAGGGTCTCCAGGGAGTCCTGGTCGAAGCGGATCTTGCAGTAGGTCAGGTCGTCGTCGTTGAGCAGGACCAGCGCCGGGCGGGGGCGGCCGGCCGCCCCGGTGACGACGGTGCGGGCGCCGGTGACGTCCAGCTCGATCCGCTCGGTGCGCACCAGGGCGCCGTCGGAGTCCCGGTCGTACAGGCCGAGTGCGATCCGGTGCGGGCGCAGCACCTCGCCGTCCTGCAGCACGGCGAGCTCGGTGATCCGGCCCTCGGCGTCGGTGGTGACCTGCGGGGTGAGCGAGTTCACGCCGGCGGTCTGCAGCCAGGCGGCGGCCCAGGCCTTGAGGTCGCGGCCGCTGGTCTCCTCCAGGATGTCCAGCAGGTCGGTGAGCTCGGTGTTGCCGAAGGCGTGCCGCTTGAAGTAGCGGCGGGCGCCCTCGAAGAAGGCCTCCGAACCGGCGTACGCCACCAGCTGCTTGAGGACGGAGGCGCCCTTGGCGTAGGTGATGCCGTCGAAGTTGAGCTTGGCGTCCTCGAGGTCCCGGATGTCCGCGGTGATCGGGTGCGTGGTGGGGAACTGGTCCTGCCGGTACGCCCAGGCCTTGCGCTGGTTGGCGAAGGTGACCCAGGCGGAGGAGTAGCGGGTGCGGGCGCCGATCAGGCCGTAGGAGCCCATGAAGTCGGCGAAGGACTCCTTCAGCCAGAGGTCGTCCCACCAGCGCATGGTGACCAGGTCGCCGAACCACATGTGCGCCATCTCGTGCAGGATGACGTTGGCCCGGGCCTCGTAGGCGGCGTCGGTGACCTTCGAGCGGAAGACGAACTCCTCGCGGAAGGTCACGCAGCCGGGGTTCTCCATCGCGCCGATGTTGTACTCGGGGACGAAGGCCTGGTCGTACTTGCCGAAGGGGTACGGGTAGTCGAACTCCTCGTGGAAGAAGTCGAGGCCGAGCTTGGTGACGCCGAGGATCTCCTCCGCGTCGAAGTACGGGGCGAGGGAGCGCCGGCACATCGCGGAGAGCGGGATCTCCAGGGTGGTGCCGTCGGCGAGCTCGCGGCTGTAGTGGTCGCGGGCGACGTGGTACGGGCCGGCGACGACCGCGGTGAGGTAGGTGGAGATCGGCTTGGTCGGCGCGAACTCCCAGGTACGCGCGGAGTCCTCGGCGGTGACGGACTCGTGCGGCGCGTTGGACCGGACGTCCCAGGCGGCCGGGGCGGTCACGGTGAAGGTGAACGGGGCCTTCAGGTCGGGCTGTTCGAAGGTCGCGAACACCCGGCGGGCGTCGGCCGGCTCGTAGTGGGTGTAGAGGTAGGTCTCGCCGTCCACCGGGTCGACGAAGCGGTGCAGGCCCTCGCCGGTGCGGCTGTAGGCGCAGTCGGCCTCGATGGTCAGCTCGTTCTCGGCGGCCAGGCCGTCCACGTGCACCCGGGCGCCGTCGTAGGCGGTGGCCGGGTCGAGGGCGCGCCCGTTGAGGGTGACCGAGCGGACGGCGGGGGCGAGCAGGTCGAGGAAGGTGCCGGCGCCGGGCTGGGTGCAGCGGAAGGCGACCGTGGTGGTGGAGCGGAACGTGGCGGCCGCCGGGTCGGGGGCCGAGGTCACGTCGAGCCGGACCCGGTAGCCGTCCACGGCCAGGATGCTGGCCCGCTGCTGGGCTTCGTCGCGGCTGAGGTTCTTGCCCGGCACGGCGGTACTCCTTTGTCCGGCTCGCACGGTGGTGCGCGGATGGGTGGTGCGGTCTCGGCGCACGGGTGTCGGCCGCGCACGCGGGGTCATCCTTTCACGCGTTCCGCCGTCGGTACCATTGCACAGGCCGACGCGCCCGGGGCGGAATCAGCGGCGTCGAGCGGGCGTTGGGGTCCTGCGGGGGAGTTCACCCCTGCCTCGGATCACCTCACGAAGGACGACACGCAGTGACCACTGCCGTTGAGCGCAAGACCGCCGACTTCTGGTTCGACCCGGCCTGCCCGTGGGCGTGGATGACCTCCCGCTGGCTGATCGAGGTCCAGCAGCTGCGCCCGGTCGACGTGCGCTGGCACGTGATGAGCCTCTCGGTGCTGAACGAGCACCGGGACCTGCCGGACAACTACCGCGAGCTCCTGAACAACGCCTGGGGCGCGGTGCGGGTCTGCATCGCCGCCGCCGAGAAGCACGGCGAGGAGGTGCTCGGCCGGCTCTACACCGAGCTGGGCGTGCGCTTCCACAACCAGGGCCTGCCGCAGGACCGGGAGACCATACAGGCCGCCCTGGTGGCCGCGGGCCTGCCCGCCGAGCTGGCCGACGCGGCCGGCACGGACATCCACGACGAGGCCCTGCGCGCCTCCCACAAGGAGGGCATCACCCTGGTCGGCGAGGACGTCGGCACCCCGGTGATCGCGGTCGAGGGCGCGGACGGCGAGCGGGTCGCCTTCTTCGGCCCGGTGGTCACCCCGGCCCCGAAGGGCGAGGCCGCGGCCCGGCTCTGGGACGGCACCCTGCTGGTGGCCTCCACCCCGGGCTTCTACGAGATCAAGCGCACCCGGACGGCCGGCCCGTCCTTCGAGTAGTCCCCGGCCCCGGCCCCGAGCCGGAGCGCGGCAGGGCCCGGTACCGCGAGCGGTACCGGGCCCTGCGCGTGGACGGCGGCTCAGCGGGCGGCGGCGTCCCGGCGCTGCTTGAACAGACCGGCGGTGACCAGCGCCGCGACCAGCACCCCGGCCGCGTACAGCTGCTCCCGGTTGCCCTCGGTGGTGGTCATCAGCGCGAGGATGCCGGCCACGGCGGCCATCGCGACCCAGGTCAGGTACGGGTAGCCCCACATCTTCACGGTGAGCAGCTCGGGCGCCTCGCGCTCCAGCCGGCGGCGCATCCGCAGCTGGACCGCGCAGATGAACAGCCAGACCACCAGGATCGCCACGCCGGTGGTGTTCATCAGCCAGGTGAACACGGTGTCCGGCCAGAACTTGGCGGCCAGCACGGCGCCGAAGCCGAACAGGCAGGAGGCCAGCACGGCCCGGCGCGGCACCCCGCCGCTGACCTTGGCCAGCGCCTTGGGGCCCTGGCCGCGGCCGACCAGCGAGTACGCCATCCGGGAGGCGCCGTAGATGTTGGCGTTCATCGCGGACAGCAGCGCGACCAGCACCACCACCTGCATGATCGCCCCGGCGCCGGGCACCCCGAGGTGGCGCAGCACGGTGACGTACGGGCCGTCGGCGACGACCGCCGGGTCCTGCCAGGAGACCAGGGTGACCACCAGGGCCATCGAGCCGATGTAGAAGATCGCGATCCGCCACACCGCGGTGCGCACGGCGTTGGCGACGTTCTTCTTGGGGTCGTCGGACTCGGCGGCGGCGATGGTGACGGTCTCCAGACCGCCGTACGCGAAGACCGAGGCCAGCAGGCCGACGATCAGGCCGTCGACGCCGTTGGGCAGGAAGCCGCCGTGGCCGGTGAGGTTGGCCGTGCCGGGGGCGCCGGGGCCGAGCACCCCGGCGACGCCGAGCCCGCCGAGGACCAGGAAGGCGACGATCGCGGCGACCTTCACGGTGGCGAACCAGAACTCGAACTCACCGAAGTTCTTCACCGCGGTGAGGTTGCTGGCGCAGAAGAAGACCATGAACAGGGCGACCCAGACCCAGGACGAGACGCCCGGTATCCAGCCGTTGACGATCTTCCCGGCGGCGGTGGCCTCGGCGGCGACGCCGCAGCAGAGCATCACCCAGTACATCCAGCCCGCCGTGATCCCGGCCCACGGGCCGATCTCCTTCTCGGCGTGCACCGAGAAGGAGCCGGAGGCGGGGCGGGCGGCGGACATCTCGCCGAGCATCCTCATGATCAGCATGACCAGCAGGCCGGAGAGCACGAAGGCCAGGATGATCGCCGGGCCGGCGGCCGCGATGCCGGCGCCGGAGCCGACGAAGAGGCCGGCGCCGATCACGCCGCCGAGGGCGATCATCGACAGGTGGCGCTGCTTCAGCCCGTGGGAGAGCTGCTGGCTGCCCGGTGCCGGGGTGGCGGCGTCGGTGGTCCCGGGCGCCGGGGGCGCGGAGGTGGGGGCCATAGGGGTGGTTCCAGACTGTGCGGTATGCGGCATGAGCTGTCCAATATCCGGTGGGGCCTCTGTTCATGCCAACCACCTCCGGTTCGGGACCACATTGCGGACCGGGCCGGAACGGAGGGTGCCCGAGTGGTCACCCCGTGTCGCTTCGGGCCGGTTCCGACAACGCCCCGGGGTGGGGGTTTGTCCGAAACCGTGCAGGTCGCGCAGTGGATCACCGCGTAGGTTCACAGGTGTTCACTCACCTGGACCCCACGGAGGGACCCCCGATGGCCACTGCCACCACCCCGATACCGCGCCGCGCCGTCCTCGCCGACCTGCTGCCCGCCGCCTCCACCCGCCTCGGCGGCCAGGTCCGCGACCTGGCCCTGGTGGCCGGCGGCGCCGCGCTGACCGGCGTGGCCGCCCAGCTGTCCGTCAACGTCCCCGGCTCGCCGGTACCGGTCACCGGCCAGACCTTCGCCGCCCTGCTGGTCGGCACCGCGCTCGGCGCCCGCCGCGGCGTCGCCTCGCTCGCCCTCTACCTGCTCGCCGGCATGGCGGGGATGCCCTGGTTCGCCGAGGGCACCTCCGGCTGGGCGATGCCCTCCTTCGGCTACGTGCTCGGCTTCGTCCTCGCCGCCGCCCTGACCGGCGCGCTGGCCCGCCGCGGCGCCGACCGCAGCCCGGTCAACACCGCCGTCACCATGGTCCTGGGCAGCCTCGCCATCTACGCGGTCGGCGTCCCCTACCTGGCCTTCGCGCTGGACGTGCCGCTCGCCCGCGCCGCCGAGCTCGGCCTCTACCCGTACCTGGTCGGCGACGCCCTCAAGGCCGCCTTCGCCGCCGGGGCCCTGCCGCTCGCCTGGAAGCTCCTCGGCAAGCGCTGAGGGCCCGCCGTGATCGGGCCGCTCGCGCCCGGCTCGCACCCGCGTGCCACACTCATGGCATGCGCGTGTACCTGGGCTCCGACCATGCCGGATACGAACTGAAGAACCACCTCGTGGAGTGGCTCAAGGGGGCCGGCCACGAGCCGGTCGACTGCGGGCCGCACATCTACGACGCCGAGGACGACTACCCGCCGTTCTGCCTGCGCGCCGCCGAGCGCACCGCCGCCGACCCCGAGGCCCTGGGCATCGTGATCGGCGGCTCGGGCAACGGCGAGGCGATCGCCGCCAACAAGGTCAAGGGCGTCCGGGCCGCACTGGCCTGGAGCACGCAGACCGCCGAGCTCGGCCGTCAGCACAACAACGCCAACGTGATCTCCATCGGCGGCCGGATGCACACGGAGGAGGAGGCCACCAAGTTCGTCGAGGTCTTCCTCGCCACCCCGTACAGCGGCGAGCCGCGGCACACCCGCCGGATCGAGATGCTGAGCGAGTACGAGACCACCGGCGAGCTCCCGCCGATCCCGGCCCACCACCCCCAGGGCTGATCCCACCCCCCGTCCGCCAACGGCCGGTCGCACGCTCCCGTGCGGCCGGCCGCCGCCGTCCCCGGCCGCCGCCGTCCCGGGCCCCGGTCGCCCTGTGGGATCGGACACAGGCCCCGGCGCGCGGACGGCCCCGCGCGCGGGGCGCACGCGCCGACCACGAGATTCGTACGCCCAACCGGTGTACGCCTCCTGACGACGCGCCCGTGACCACCCCGATCGGCCGAAACCCACTGAGCGCCCCGCACCCCGGCGCACCCGCCCGCGTCCGAGCCGTCGACGCCGGGCCGTGCCCGTGGATAGGGTCGGACCCCATGGCTGGCAGACCGCCGGGCGCACCGCCCCAGACGACTGCGACGAGGCCCGGCGCCACCACGGCGTCCGACCCCGTGACGGCCCGGTTGCGCAAGAAGCTCCGCCGGGTCCGCCGAAGGCTGCGCAACGCCGGTGTGGACTACTTCCGCGGCGGCGCCGCCGACTGGCCGGTGCTCTGCGCGCTCGCCCTGCTCGTCCCCCTGCTGATCCTGCTCAACATCTGGATGCCCGACTGGGCCCCGCCCACCTCCCTGGTCCTGCCGATCCTGGCCGGCGCGCTGCTGCTGCGCCCCGGCAGCCTGGTGGTGCTCTACGCGCTCGCCGCACTCGGCCTCTCCGCCGAGTCCGTGATCCACACCGGCCAGCGGGTCGCCAGCGACAACCCGGAGGCCTACGTCTACGGCGTGACCCCGGGCGCGGCCCTGGTGGTCGGCGCCGCCGGGGTGGGCGGACTGCTGCTGGCCCAGTTCCGGGCCAGGGTCGGCGTGCCCTGGTGGGGCGGCTCCACCATGCTCTTCGACCTGCGCGAGCGCCTTCGGGTGCAGAGCCGGGTGCCCGCGCTGCCGGCCGGCTGGCACGCGGACATGGCGCTGCGCCCGGCCGGCGGCCAGTCCTTCTCCGGGGACTTCGTGGTCGCCGCTCGGACCGGCCCCGGCCAGCGGCTGCTGGAGGTGGTCCTCGCGGACGTCTCCGGCAAGGGCATGGACGCCGGCTCCCGCGCGCTGCTGCTCTCCGGCGCCTTCGGCGGCCTGGTCGGCTCGCTGCCCGCGCACGACTTCCTGCCCGCCGCCAACGGCTACCTGCTGCGCCAGTCCTGGGAGGAGGGCTTCGCCACCGCCGTCCACCTGGTGCTGGACCTGGACACCGGCGAGTACGAGCTGCTGTCGGCCGGGCACCTGCCGGGCATGCAGCGCCTGGCCGGCGCCGGGCGCTGGGAGGTCAAGCAGGCCGAGGGCCCGCTGCTGGGGATCTACGACGGCGCCAAGTTCGAGGGCGTGCGCGGCCGGCTGAACCGGGGGGACGTCCTGCTGCTGTGCACCGACGGCATGGTCGAGGCGCCGGGGCGGGACCTCACGGAGGGCATGGACCGGCTGATGGGGGAGGCCGACCGGCTGGTGCCCGGTGCCGACCGGGGCGCGGGTGCGGGCGCCGCCGCCGCGCTGATCGAAACCGTGGCCCGGGACATCAACGACGACCGCGCGGTGCTGCTGCTCTGGCGCGACTGAGCCGCGACCCGCTCGCGTGCACATGCCGCGGGCATCGGCTGTCAAGCCAGGCAGCTGATCTTCGGCCAAATCGGACGGCCCGCCGACGGACCGGACCAGCGGCTTCCGCTACCCGCCCCCGACCGCTTCCCGGCCGCTCAGCACGGCCCCGCCGACGATCCGTCAGCGCGGCTCGGCTATCGTCCCGGTCGGCGGAAACTCGTCTCGCATCGCAGGATATCGGCGCTGGGCTGACTGTCAGACCTTTACGCAATCGGCACGGTCGACCACACTGAGTCCGGGCGGGACTGTTCAGGATTCGGGGGATAGGGGGCGTCACATGCGGCACGACAGACAGCGGTCGACCGTGGCCTCCCTCACCGGCGGTGTGTCGGACGGTCCGCGATTCCGCCTCGGGACCGTGGGACATGCCGGGGTCCGGCTTTCGCTGGTGTCGCCGGGTGGTGGCACCCCGCTATGAAAACGAGGAAGTGAGTCCGGGTGGCACTCTCCGTCTCCGCGCTGGTCCTGTTCGCGATCCTGAGCATCATCTTCATCCGCAACAAGCAGATGAAGATCCCGCACGCGATCGTCGCCGCCCTGTTCGGCTTCATGCTGCACGAGACCACGGTCGCGACCTCGATCAACTCCCTGCTGGCCAACCTGGCGCACAGCATCTCCAGCATCACCGGGGGCTGATCCGACCGCATCGCCCGCTCATCGGTCGGAGCGGGCGAGCAACCTTCACCGCCCGGCCCGTCTGGCCTCCCGCCAGCGAGCGAACAGTCCCCGGGGGCGTGCGGCCGCCGGGGCCGGGGCGCGCATCGGCGCGGGTGCCACGGCGCCCGTCGGCGTGGTCCGCTCCGGGGCCGTCCGCTCGGCCGTCAACAGGACGAACAGGCGTGCCCAGCACAGCCGTTCGCCCCGCGGCCAGTCCAGCGCGCGCAGCGCGGCCGACGCCGCCTCCGACACCTCGCCGCCCACCCGGACCTCGGCGACGTCGTCCCCGGCCTTCCCGCCCAGGAAGAGCTTGACCCCGACCGGCCCCGGACCGGTCAGTTCCGCGCGCAGGGCGGGGGCCAGCGCCGGGAGCACCCGGTTCTCGGCGAGCCACCCCGCCAAGTGCTCGTTGCCGAAGCCGAACACCGCGGCCGGCCCCTGGACCGCGCGCCAGCCCGGGAGTTCGGGCAGGTCCGGGTGGTCGGCGTGCACCCCGCGCCCCTCGGCGAGCTCGACCAGCACCGAGGCGGTGGTGGTCGCCCACATCTTCACCGCGTTGGCGAGCTTCTCCTCCTCGGTCTTGCCGAGGCCGGCCGCGCAGTCCCACACCACCGGCGCGTCCGCCCGGCCGAGTTGCAGTACGAAGCCGAGGTCCACGTGGCCGGCGCCGTCGTCCCCGGGGTGCTCGCGCACCGCCACCGCCGTGGTGCCGGGGCCGCGCACCACCTCGCCGTCCAGCCTGAACACCTGGCCCAGTCGCGCCATCTCCCGGACCACACAGCGCTGTATGACGGCCAGTCGCTCCTGCGGACCCACCGCGACTCCTCCACCTTGGGAGCGCGGCGGCTGAGCTCGCGCTCGAACTGCACTCGAACGCCGCCGAGGCTATCGGCCCGACACCCAACCGGGAAACCATTCGGACTTCCCGGCCCTCCGGTCGCGGAATTGTTCTGAATGCCCCACTTTGGGCAGCGGAACCCGCACGCCTTCCGCCCGGAGAGCCCGCATGCCCCGCACCACCGACCCGACGCCCCCTCCGCCCCCGGCCCGGCCGCACCCGCTCCGGCAGCACCCGCCCGGCCCGCACCCGTCCGGCCCGTTCCCGTCCCGCCCGTTCCCGCTCCGCCCGGACGCCTCCGGCCTGGTCGCCGAGATCGAGGCCTACCTCGCCTCGCTGCCCGCCCCCGCGCGCGCCCCCGGACCGTACGTCTGCCCGTACGGCCGTACCGCGAGCCCCTGGTTCGCCGGCCACCCGGTGCCCCGGGCGACCCTGCTCGACCGGGCGCTGCGCCGCCCGCCCCGTCCGGTCCCGGTCACCGCGGCCGACCACCTCCGGCTGGCCTCCCGCTACATCGGCGTCCACGGCTGGCTGCAGGGCGCGATGTGGGACGAGGGAGGTCGGGTCTGCCTGCTCGGCGCCCAGGCCGCCGTGCTGGCGCACGGCTACGGCACCCCGGCCACGGTCCGCACCGCCCGGGTCCAGCTGATGGAGGTGCTGCACGGCACCGGACGCCCGGCGCGCTCCCCGGACGAGTTCAACGACCGCCCCACCACCCGGGAGGGCGACGTCCACCTGCTGCTCGACCGGGCCGCGGCCAGGGCCGCCCGCCTCGGACTCTGAGCGGGGCGGGGGAGGGGCGCACGGGCCCCGGAAACGCAACCGGCCCCGGCGCGGAATGCGCGCCGGGGCCGGACGAGGAGCGGGCGACGAGAATCGAACTCGCGTGACTAGTTTGGAAGACTAGGGCTCTACCATTGAGCTACGCCCGCGTGACCCCCCAGCCGTCACCGGCCGGAAGTTCGGGCAACAGCGTACCTGGTCCGGCCGCCCGCGTGCACACTCCATTTCGGGAACCCCCGTCGCGCACCCCCGCGCGCCCGTCCGCCCGCGTCGCCCCGCGCCCGCGCGGAATGGCCCGCGCGCAATACCCGGCGAGCCGAACAGGCCCGCCGTGTACGCTTCCTCTCGGCACCACGGGGTGTGGCGCAGTTTGGTAGCGCGTCCGCTTTGGGAGCGGAAGGCCGTCGGTTCGAATCCGGCCACCCCGACAGTGCGGCAGGGTCTCGCCCACCGGGGCGGGGCCCTGTTCTGTTCGGCCGGTACGGTGGCGCCTGGCGTCCGCCTTTCGTGGTACCGGTAGGATGGGGCGCTGGCGGTAGTCCCTGCGGCGTCAACCCAGGTCAACCGCACGAGGGCGAGGAGTCAAGCTCACCGTCCACCCCACGGGAGATGCAGCTCCAACCGCCCATCGCCCGTCTCGCCCGACCCACCCTTCCGGCTCCGGCCGGGCGGCGCGGCCGGGCGGAGACAACCTGACCGCAAGCCCCTAGGAGACCTAACCGTGAAGAGCGCCGTCGAGACTCTGAACCCCACGCGGGTTCGACTCACCGTCGAGGTGCCCTTCGAGGAGCTCAAGCCCAGCCTCGACGCGGCGTACAAGAAGATCAACCAGCAGGTCACGGTTCCGGGCTTCCGCAAGGGCAAGATCCCGGCTCGCGTCATCGACCAGCGTTTCGGCCGTGGCGCCGTGCTGGAAGAGGCCGTCAACGACGCCCTGCCGCGCTTCTACACGCAGGCCGTCGACGAGGGCAAGATCGAGGTCCTCGGCCAGCCCGACATCACCAACATCGAGGGTGTCGAGACGATCGCCGACGGCGGTGACCTGAAGTTCACCGCCGAGGTGGACATCCGTCCGGAGATCACCCTTCCGGAGTTCTCCTCCATCGAGGTGACGGTCGACCCGATCGTCGTCGCCGACGAGGACATCGAGAAGTCGCTGGAGCAGCTGCGCGAGCGCTTCTCGTCGGTCAAGGACGTCGAGCGCGCCGCGGCCGCCGGTGACATCGTGGTCGTCGACCTCGTCGCGAAGGTCGACGGTGAGGTGCCGGACGACGGCACCGCCACCGGCGTGAGCTACGAGATCGGCTCGGGCCGTCTGATCGACGGCATCGACGAGGCCGTCGTCGGCCTGTCGGCCGGCGAGGAGAAGACCTTCGAGACCGAGCTCAAGGGTGGCACCCAGGCGGGCAAGACCTCCGAGGTCACCGTCACCGTCACCACCGTCCAGGAGAAGGAGCTGCCGGAGCTGGACGACGAGTTCGCCCAGCTGGCCAGCGAGTTCGACACCCTGGAGGAGCTCCGCGCCGACTCCCGCAAGCGCCTGGAGCGCATGAAGGAGTACGACCAGGCCACCCAGGCCCAGGAGAAGGTGCTGGACGCCCTGCTGGCGCTGGTCGAGATCGAGTACCCCGAGAAGCTCCTCGCGGACGAGATCCAGACCCGCAAGCACAACGTCGAGCACCACCAGCTGGAGCCGATGGGCCTGAACCTCGAGGCTTACCTGGAGACCCAGGGCAAGACCCGCGAGGAGTGGGACGCGGAGATCGAGGAGCAGGCGAAGAAGGGCATCAAGACCCAGTTCGTCCTGGACCAGATCGTCGCCGACGAGGAGCTGGGTGTTAACCAGGAGGAGCTGACCGAGCACCTCATCCGCCGCGCCGCCGGCTCGGGTCTCACCCCCGACCAGTTCGCGCAGCAGGTCGTCCAGGGTGGCCAGGTGCCGCTGCTGGTCGGCGAGGTCGCCCGTGGCAAGGCGCTGGCCACGGTGGTCGAGGCCGCCAAGGTCGTCGACACCGAGGGCAACGAGATCAACTTCGACGACGAGGACGAGACGGCCGAGACCGTCGAGGCCCCCGCCGCCGAGGCCGCCGAGGAGAAGACCGAGGCCTGAGCCCCGGCAGCCCCCTGAGGCACACAGCGGGCCCGGACGCCGTCATGGTGTCCGGGCCCGCTGTCTTCCCGCCCGCGGGCCGTCGCGACCCTGCGCTCACAGCGAACAGTTCTGCGTGAGGGATTCTGCGGCCCGGCCTGCGCGTTAGGGTCCTTGGACAGCGACAATCACGACGTGATACCCGGAAGCTGTGCGACATCGTGACGGCCGTCGAGCGACCGTCCAAAACGACTGAGCAGGTGGCTAAGTGACGTTCCCGCAGATGCAGATGCCTGGCCCGATGGCGCCGCACGCCGCCGCTGGTGACGTGCTCGGCGGCCTTGGCGACCAGGTCTACAACCGGCTGCTGAACGAGCGGATCATCTTCCTCGGCCAGCAGGTCGACGACGACATCGCCAACAAGATCACCGCGCAGCTGCTGCTGCTGGCCGCGGACCCGGAAAAGGACATCTTCCTCTACATCAACTCCCCGGGCGGCTCGATCTCGGCCGGCATGGCGATCTACGACACCATGCAGTACATCAAGAACGACGTCGTCACCATCGCGATGGGCATGGCCGCCTCGATGGGCCAGTTCCTGCTGACGGCCGGCGCCAAGGGCAAGCGCTTCTCGCTGCCGAACGCCAACATCCTGATGCACCAGCCCTCCGCGGGCCTGGGCGGCTCCGCCACCGACATCCGCATCCAGGCCGAGCAGCTGCTCCGCACCAAGAAGCGGATGTCCGAGCTGATCGCCTTCCACAGCGGCCAGTCCTTCGAGCAGATCACCCGGGACTCCGACCGCGACCGCTGGTTCAGCCCGGAGGAGGCCCTGGAGTACGGCCTCATCGACGCGATCATGCACAGCGCCGCGGACGTCCCCGGCGGCGGCGGCACGGGCGCCTGAGCCTCGGCCCGGCCCACGAGACCACAGCCACAACGCCCCGGAGGACCAGAATCCCCATGAACATCCCCAGCCTGTCGTCCGCCCAGGCCCGCGTCGAGGACATGCGCGCGGAGGGCCGCTACATCGTCCCGCGCTTCGTCGAGCGCACCACGCAGGGCATCCGCGAGTACGACCCGTACGCCAAGCTGTTCGAGGAGCGCATCATCTTCCTCGGCTCCCAGGTGGACGACGTCTCGGCGAACGACATCATGGCCCAGCTGCTGTGCCTGGAGTCGATGGACCCGGACCGCGAGATCCAGATGTACATCAACTCGCCCGGCGGCTCGTTCACGGCCCTGACGGCCATCTACGACACCATGCAGTACGTGAAGCCGGACATCACCACGGTCTGCATGGGCCAGGCGGCCTCCGCCGCGGCCGTGCTGCTCGCCGCCGGCACCCCCGGCAAGCGGATGGCGCTGCCGAACGCCCGGATCCTGATCCACCAGCCGTACACCGAGACCGGCCGCGGCCAGGTGTCCGACCTGGAGATCCAGGCCAAGGAGATCTTCCGGATGCGCGAGCAGCTGGAGCAGATGCTCTCCAAGCACTCCAACAAGTCGGTGGAGCAGGTCCGCGAGGACATCGAGCGCGACAAGATCCTCACCGCCGAGGAGGCCGCCGAGTACGGCCTGATCGACCAGATCATCTCCACCCGCAAGACCTCGCTGACCTCCTGAGGCCGGCTCCCTCCGGGTCCGCGGGCGGGCACGGAGGACCCGTCGGGGCGGGGCACGCACCCCTGGTGCGAGTCCCGCCCCGACCCGTCGGCGGCGCCGTGCCACGGCATCTGTTCGGTATCAATTCGCCCAGGGCGTAGGGCAGACCCGGCGAAGAGGACGGAATCAAGGGCCCGGCAGAGTACCGTCGGATAGCGAGACCGAGCGCCGTCGGCGTTGACGGTCCACAGCACCAGGCCCCGGAACCCCTGCGGGGCCCCTGGCGAAGGGGAAGCACCTCGTGGCACGCATCGGAGACGGTGGCGACCTGCTCAAGTGCTCGTTCTGCGGCAAGTCGCAGAAGCAGGTGAAGAAGCTGATCGCCGGCCCAGGCGTGTACATCTGCGACGAGTGCATCGACCTGTGCAACGAGATCATCGAGGAGGAACTCGCCGAGACCTCCGAGGTGCGCTTCGAGGAACTCCCGAAGCCGCGCGAGATCTACGAGTTCCTGGACCAGTACGTCGTCGGCCAGGACCTCGCCAAGAAGGCGCTGTCGGTGGCCGTCTACAACCACTACAAGCGGGTCCAGGCCGGCGAGGCGGGCCGCAGCGGCGGCAACGGCCGCGAGGACGCCATCGAGCTGGCCAAGTCCAACATCCTGCTGCTGGGCCCCACCGGCTCCGGCAAGACGCTGCTGGCGCAGACCCTGGCCCGGATGCTCAACGTGCCGTTCGCGATCGCGGACGCCACCGCGCTGACCGAGGCCGGCTACGTCGGCGAGGACGTCGAGAACATCCTGCTCAAGCTGATCCAGGCGGCCGACTACGACGTCAAGAAGGCCGAGACCGGGATCATCTACATCGACGAGATCGACAAGGTCGCGCGCAAGAGCGAGAACCCGTCGATCACCCGGGACGTCTCCGGCGAGGGCGTGCAGCAGGCCCTGCTGAAGATCCTGGAGGGCACCACCGCGTCGGTGCCGCCGCAGGGCGGGCGCAAGCACCCGCACCAGGAGTTCATCCAGATCGACACCACCAACGTGCTGTTCATCGTCGGCGGCGCGTTCGCCGGCCTGGAGCGGATCATCGAGGGCCGCGCGGGTGCCAAGGGCATCGGCTTCGGCGCCAACATCCGCTCCAAGCGGGAGTCGGACGCCAGCGACCACTTCCGCCAGGTGATGCCCGAGGACCTGGTGAAGTTCGGCATGATCCCCGAGTTCATCGGCCGTCTGCCGGTGATCACCAGCGTGCACAACCTGGACCGCGAGGCGCTGCTGCAGATCCTCACCGAGCCGCGCAACGCGCTGGTCAAGCAGTACCGCAAGCTCTTCGAACTCGACGGCGTGGAGCTGGAGTTCTCCCGGGACGCGCTGGAGGCGATCGCCGACCAGGCGATCCTGCGCGGCACCGGTGCGCGCGGTCTGCGGGCCATCATGGAGGAGGTGCTGATGTCCGTGATGTACGAGGTCCCCTCGCGCCAGGACGTCGCCCGCGTGGTGGTCACCGGGGACGTCGTCTCCAAGCACGCCATCCCCACCCTGGTCCCGCGCGACATGATCAAGCGCGAGCGCCGCGACAAGAGCGCCTGACCGAGGCCGTTCCGCGAGAGGGGCCCCGCACCGGATCCGGTGCGGGGCCCCTCTCGCGTGCGCGCGCCGTCCGGCGCGGGCGCTACTTGGCGACGACCATGGCGTCGCGGATCGTCCGGGTCTTGGCGGCCGCCTGCTCCGCGGTGAGCGCCTGGCCGCCGCCACCGGTCAGGCTGACCTTGGTGAAGGAGACCCGGCCGGTGGTGGACTTGTCCGCCCACACGCAGATCGTCGGGCCGGGCTTGCCGAGCATGGTCGAGGTGCCGCAGGAGAGCTTCGCCCCGGAGTTGTTGGCGTCCTGCGCCGGGAAGTCGGCCATCGACGTGGACAGGCCGTCGCCGTCCTTCTTGGAGTCCTCGATGATCTGCGCGGGGTCGTTGAGGTTGCCGTAGACGCCGACCACCGAGAAGGTGTCCATCGGGTCCGAGCCCTTGCTGTAGCTGGCCACCAGGACCTGCAGGTCGGTGCCGAACTTGGAGGCCCCGGGCTTGCTCATGTCGGCGGCCTGCTCCTTGGCCGACTTCTGGACGTAGCCGTCGGCCAGGGTCTGCGGGGCGGTGATCTTGTACTGGCCGCCCTTGTCGCCGCCGAGGAACTTCCACGCGGCGAAGCCGCCGCCGCCCAGCACCAGCGCGCCGATCACCAGGCCGACGACCAGGCCGCCCTTGCCCTTCCGCGGCGGCTGCGGGTAACCCGGCTGCCCGTACGGCGCCTGCGGCGGCACCCCGTACGGCTGCTGGGGCGCGCCGTAGGGCTGCTGCGGCGGGTAGCCGTACTGGGGCTGCGGGGCGCCGTAGGGCTGCTGCGGGGGCTGGCCGTACGGCGGCTGGCCACCGTAAGGCTGCTGCGGCTGTCCCTGCGGATACTGCTGTCCCTGGCCGTACATCTGCGTCTGTGCTCCCCCGCCGCACCCGCGGCCTGTCTCGGTGTGGAGTCGTTCCGTGTACGCCCGGTCAACCGGACGAACGCCCGGGCACGGTACCGCACGGCACCCGTCCGGGGCCCGTTCGGGCGCGGCGGGTCCACGGACCGAAAGCGGTTCGTGACCCGCCCCCACGGTTACGTAAACTGTGCGTCGTGACCGACACGACGAACCAGCGCCCCGTGAGCACCACCGGGGACGACGCGGCGACCCTCCCGACGACCTACACCCCAGCGGACGTAGAGGGCGAGCTGTACGAGCGCTGGGTAGAGCGTGGCTACTTCACCGCGGACGCCAAGAGCGACAAGCCCCCGTTCACCATCGTCATCCCGCCGCCGAACGTCACCGGCAGCCTGCACCTGGGCCACGCCTTCGAGCACACGCTGATCGACGCCCTGGTCCGCCGCAAGCGCATGCAGGGCTTCGAGGCCCTGTGGCAGCCCGGCATGGACCACGCCGGCATCGCCACCCAGAACGTGGTCGAGCGCGAGCTCGCCAAGGAGGGCAAGTCCCGCCACGACCTGGGCCGCGAGGCCTTCGTCGAGCGCGTCTGGAAGTGGAAGGCGGAGTCCGGCGGCCAGATCTCCGGCCAGATGCGGCGCCTGGGCGACGGCGTCGACTGGTCCCGCGAGCGCTTCACGATGGACGAGGGCCTGTCCCAGGCCGTCCAGACCATCTTCAAGAAGCTCTACGACGACGAGCTGATCTACCGCGCCGAGCGCATCATCAACTGGTGCCCGCGCTGCCTGACCGCCATCTCGGACATCGAGGTGGAGTACCAGGACGACGACGGCGAGCTGGTCTCGATCCGCTACGGCGAGGGCGAGAACTCCATCGTCGTGGCCACCACCCGCGCCGAGACGATGCTGGGCGACACCGCGGTCGCCGTCCACCCGGAGGACGAGCGCTACAAGCACCTGGTCGGCACCGAGATCGAGCTGCCGCTGACCGGCCGCCGGATCCCGATCGTCGCCGACACCCACGTCGACCCGGAGTTCGGCACCGGCGCCGTCAAGGTGACGCCCGCGCACGACCCGAACGACTTCGAGATCGGCCAGCGGCACGACCTGCCGAACATCGCCGTCATGGACGAGCACGCCGTCATCACCGTGCACGGCCCCTTCCTCGGCCTGGACCGCCTGGAGGCCCGCTCGGCGATCGTCGCCGCGCTGCGCGCCGAGGGCCGGATCGTCGCCGAGAAGCGCCCGTACACCCACTCGGTGGGCCACTGCTCGCGCTGCAAGACCACCATCGAGCCGCGGCTGTCCATGCAGTGGTGGGTCAAGGTCGGCCCGCTCGCCCAGGCCGCCGGTGACGCGGTCCGCGACGGCAAGGTCAAGATCCACCCGCAGGAGATGGAGAAGCGGTACTTCGACTGGGTCGACAACCTGCACGACTGGTGCATCTCGCGCCAGCTGTGGTGGGGCCACCGCATCCCGGTCTGGTACGGCCCGAACGGCGAGATCGTCTGCGTCGGCCCCGACGAGCAGCCGCCGACGGGCGAGGGCTGGCACCAGGACACCGACGTCCTGGACACCTGGTTCTCCTCCGGCCTGTGGCCGTTCTCCACGCTCGGCTGGCCGGAGCAGACCGAGAGCCTCGCGAAGTTCTACCCGAACTCCGTCCTGGTCACCGGCTACGACATCCTGTTCTTCTGGGTCGCCCGGATGATGATGTTCGGCCTCTACGCGATGGACGGCACCCCGCCGTTCCACACCATCGCGCTGCACGGCATGGTCCGTGACCAGAACGGCAAGAAGATGTCGAAGTCCTTCGGCAACGTGGTCAACCCGCTGGACTGGATGGACAAGTACGGCTCCGACGCGCTGCGCTTCACCCTGGCGCGCGGTGCCAACCCGGGCGTCGACGTGCCGATCGGCGAGGACTGGGTCCAGGCGGCGCGCAACTTCGCCAACAAGATCTGGAACGCCACCCGCTTCGCGCTGATGAACGGCGCCACCGTCGAGGGCCCGCTGCCCGCGCCGGAGGAGCTGACCGCGAGCGACCGCTGGATCCTGTCGCGCCTCAACAGCACCGTCGCCGAGGTGGACGGGCTGTACGAGGACTACCAGTTCTCCAAGCTCTCCGAGGCGCTGTACCACTTCGCCTGGGACGAGGTCTTCGACTGGTACGTCGAGCTCTCCAAGACCACCCTGGCCAAGGGCGGCCCGCAGGCCGACGCCGCGCGCCGGGTGCTCGGCGAGGTCCTGGACGTCACCCTGCGCCTGCTGCACCCGATCGTCCCCTTCGTCACCGAGACGCTGTGGACCACGCTGACCGGTGCCGAGTCGGTGGTCATCGCCGACTGGCCGCAGGACAGCGGCTTCCGCGACGCCGCGGCCGAGGCGGAGATCGCCACGCTGCAGCAGGTCGTCACCGAGGTCCGCCGGTTCCGCACGGACCAGGGCCTCAAGCCGGGCCAGCGCGTCCCGGCCCAGCTGGACCTGGACGGCACCACGCTGGCCGCCCACGAGGACGCGATCCGCTCGCTGCTGCGGCTGACCGCCCCCGAGGAGGGCTTCGCGGCCACCGCCTCGCTGCCGGTCGCCGGCGCCACCGTGGCGCTGGACCTCTCCGGCACCATCGACGTCGCGGCGGAGCGCAAGCGCCTCGCCAAGGACCTCGCGGCCGCCGAGAAGGAGAAGGCCCAGACCACCGCCAAGCTCGGCAACGAGGCGTTCCTCGCCAAGGCGCCGGACGAGGTGGTCGCCAAGATCAAGACGCGGCAGGAGGCCGCCGAGGCCGACATCGCCCGGATCACCGCCCAGCTCGCGGCGCTGCCGCAGGGCTGAGCCGCCACCGGCCCGAGAGGGGCCGCACTCCGCGACACGCGGGGTGCGGCCCCTTCGGCGTTTCGCGCCCCGTGCTCCCGGTTCCGCCTCGGGGGCGCTTTCGTTACGCCTAATAGCGCAGCAACATTGCTCCCTTCCGGCGAATATTCATCCTGGACCGGGTGAGGTCCTATTCCGAGCGAATTGATTCCGGTCTTGCCCGCGCGCGTTCGCCGAAGTTTGCAGGTCGGATGTGTACGGTGTGCACGGAGTTTCCGAAGGACGTTTCTTCCGAGCGTTCCTGCGGGGTGTTCCTGATGGGCGACGGACGGGAGGGCACGGCGTGGTGGTGACCGAGGAGTTGGCCGACGAACTGCCTGCCGAGATGGTCGAGGAGGCCAAGGCCAGGGCGGCGACCCTGCTGCTCGCCTTCCGGCACGGGAACCAGCTCGCGTTCGACCACGAGCTGGACCTGTTGTTCGCCGAGCGCGCCGAACGCGAGGTGACCACGCTGCTCGCCTGGATCGCCGCCGAGGCCGTCCGCAAGGCGTACGCGCCCGAGGTCGGCGACCGGGTGCTGCGGGCGATGGCCCGGCGCGCCCCGGCCGACACCGGCGCGGTCGCGGTGGACGAGGAGAGCGCGAACGCCGCCCGGCTGATCGAGGCGGTGGCGGCCGGCGAGGTGGGCGAGGTCCGCGGCCTGGTCGCCTCGACGGCCGACACCACCTTCCTGCTGGGCGGTCTGCTGCAGGGCGTGGCGATGATGCTGCCGCTGCTGCCGGAGGGCGAACTCGCCGAGATCACCGCCGAGTTGCGCCGTCGGCACGGCGCCGCCGCGCATGTGCCGGAGGCCCGGGCCGGGGTCTGAGCTCCGACCTGTTGATAACTCAAGTCCCCTTCGGGAAAAGCGACTTGCCCCACACGGTGGAGTGGATCGGTCCCGCGGTCAGGACACGCCTAGGCGGCGAGCGGCCGTGCCTCGGCGTCGGCGGGCTCGGCGAGCGCGGCGGTCAGCGCGGCGATCCGGGCCGAGGCCAGGCCGTCGCCGTACGGGCTAGGGGTGGCCGCCAGCCGGGCGAGGCGTTCGGGGGTGTCGGTGAGCCAGTCGCGGGCCAGCCCGCCCAGCTCCTCGCCCGGGCCCACCAGCGCGGCGAAGCCGGCCGCCACGGCCTCCGGGCGCTCGGTGGAGCGGCGCACCACCAGCAGCGGACGGCCGAGCACGGTGCACTCCTCCTGCACGCCGCCGGAGTCGGAGACCAGCAGCGCCGCGTGGCTCGCCAGGCCCAGGAAGTCGCCGTAGCCGACCGGCCCGGTGACGGCCAGCCGCTCCAGCAGGCCGTCCAGGCCGAAGCGCTCGACGGCGGCCCGGGTGCGCGGGTGCATCGGGAACAGCACCGGGGTGCCGGCCCGGGCGATCCGGTCCAGTTCGGCGAGCACGGCGCCGAGTGCCTCGGCGGTGTCGGTGTTCTCCGGGCGGTGCACGGTGGCCAGCACGTACCCGTCCGGGCGAAGCCCGTGCGCCGCGAGCAGCGCGGCGCGGGCGGCCGCGTCCGGCAGCTGACGGCGGACCACCTCGACGACGGTGTTGCCGGTGAGCGCGATCCGCTCCTCGGCCAGGGACTCGGCGCGCAGGTTGGCGACGTTGTCCCCGGTGGCGGCGCAGAGCAGGTCGGAGACGTGGTCGACCATCACCCGGTTGTGCTCCTCCGGCATCGCCCGGTCGAAGCTGCGCAGCCCGGCCTCGACGTGGACCAGCGGGATCCCCCGGGCGTTGGCGGCCAGCGCCCCGGCGAGGGTGGCGTTGGTGTCGCCCTGGACGACCACGGCGACGGGCCGGTCCTCGGCGAAGGCGGCGTCCAGCTGGCCCAGGGACTGGGCGATCTGGCCGGCCCGGGGGCGGCCGCCGACACCGGTGAGCAGCTCGGGCCGGGGCAGGTCCAGGTCGCGCAGGAAGCGCCCGGACATCGCCTCGTCCCAGTGCTGGCCGGTGTGCACCAGTCGGGTGGCGTCGCCGAGTTCGTGGATCAGCGGGGCGAGCTTGACCAGCTCGGGGCGGGTCCCGAGGACGACGGCGACGCTGGACGGGGGCAGACACGTGCTCATGCGGGGGCTCCGGTGGGGACGTGGGGAGGAAGCGAGGGGGGAGGGGCGGCGGCTCAGGACTCGAGCGCGGTGGGGGCGCCGAGGCCGACCTGCTCGGCGTTGCGGCGGGTCTTGGCCCAGCCGTTGCGTCCGAGCAGCATCCGGACGGCGGCCCGGGCCGCGACCACGAACAGGTGGTAGGCGTAGAGCCAGACCAGCACGCCCCAGAGCAGCCCGGTGAGCCGGCCGCGGTCGGGGTGGACGGCCCGGCGGTAGGCGAGGCCCCAGAACACCATCGGCAGCGTGGCGAGCAGGAAGGCGAGCAGCATCCACGGCCCGAAGCGGAGCTGGAAGTCGGCGGTCTCGGCGGGGAAGAGCACCAGCCCGGCGGCGGTGATCCCGAGCGAGAGCGGGAACAGCAGCACCAGCAGCACGCAGACCACGGGCTGCAGGAAGGTGTACATCACCTCGGCCTTGCCGGACCAGGTGTAGTGCGGGGAGCGCAGCACCCGGCCGGTGTAGCGCAGGCACTGCATGTTGCCCTGGGCCCAGCGGGTGCGCTGGGTGAGGAAGCGGCGCAGCGAGACCAGGCCCTCCTGGGAGACCTGGGTCTCGGTGACGTGGGTGAGCCGCCAGCCGGCCAGGCGCAGGTCCAGGCCGGATTCGTAGTCCTCCAGCAGCGCGCGCTCGGGCCAGGGGCGGCCGGCCCGGCCCTCCTCGGCGGTGAGCGAGTCGAGGGCGGTGAGCCGGACGAACTGGCCGTTGCCACCGAGGCCGACGCTGCCGGTGCGGCGGCGCAGCAGCTGCATGCCGGCGTTGTTGGCCTGGAACTCGACGTCCTGCATCCGGACGAGGGCGCGGGCCAGCGCGTTGGCGGCGCGGCCGCGCCCGGGCAGCGGGAGCTCGTCGTCGGCGTTGCGCATCCGGACGCCGATCTGGACGGCGCCGGTGTCGGGCCGGCCGAGCGCCTTGGCGTTGCAGACCTGGGCGAGGGTGCCGGGGTCGAGCTGGCCGTCGGCGTCGACCACGCCGATCACCACCCGGGAGCGGTCGGTGGACCGGGGCAGCCGGTCGGAGATCTCCCGGTAGGCGGCGTTGAGGGCGGCGCCCTTGCCGATCCGGGCGTGCGGGCGGCGGCGCTGGACGAGGTGGACGCGCGGGTCGCGGACGGCCGCGGCGAGCACGAGCTCGCGGGTGGCGTCCTCGCTGTCGTCGTCGATCACCCACAGGTGCGCCTCGGGCGCGGCGGCCCGCAGGCCGTCCAGGGTCTGGGTGACCACGGCCTCCTCGTCGCGGCAGGGGATCACCAGGTGCCACTCGAAGGCGGCGGGGTCGCCGGGCTCGGCGGGCCGGCCGTGCTTGAAGGCGTGGCGGGAGCCGGCCCAGTACACGAGGAAGCGTCCGAAGACGAGCACCATGTAGCCGACGAGGGCCAGCGAGATCAGTCCGGCGACCCAGACGACGGCGTCCTGGCGAAGCTCGATCCACTCGTGCAGGGCGTCGGGCATGGCGCGGTGCTCCTTGTGATCAAAGGCTGGTGGCTCCTGTCGGCTGCGAATCGATGCTTCATTGCGGTTCAAACTCGCCAAAGAGATAGTAAAGCGATCAAACTGGAAGGTGTGGTGGAAGACCGGACAAAGTGGCCGTTCTCACCCCGGCCCTCGCCCCAGGCCTCACCCCAGCCCTCACCCCCGCTCTCACCCTGTGAGGACGCCCCGCCACCGCTCCGTAGACTGTGGACGTGAGTGACAAGGCCGACCCGAATCCGTACACCATCCGCCCCGCCGACGGCGGCACCGGAGACGCCCTGCGCGACGTCGAGGTGGAACTCTCCGAGCGCTGGCCGGAGAACAAGCTTGAGCCCTCCCTCGACCGGATCGAGGCGCTGATGGACATCCTGGGCCAGCCCCAGCGGTCCTTCCCCTCCATCCACATCACCGGCACCAACGGCAAGACCTCCACCGCCCGGATGATCGAGCAGCTGCTCAACACCTTCGAGCTGCGCACCGGCCGCTACACCAGCCCGCACGTGGAGTCCGTCACCGAGCGGATCAGCCTCGACGGCGCCCCGATCAGCCCCGAGCGCTTCGTCGAGGTCTACCGCGACATCGAGCCCTACGTGCGGATGGTCGACGCGGCGCAGCCGGTGCCGATGTCCTTCTTCGAGGTGCTCACCGGCATGGCCTACGCCGCCTTCGCCGACGCCCCGGTGGACGTCGGCGTGGTCGAGGTCGGCATGGGCGGCTCCTGGGACGCCACCAACGTCATCGACGCCGGCGTCGCCGTGATCACCCCGATCGGCCTGGACCACACCGACAAGCTCGGCGAGACCACCGGCGAGATCGCCGGCGAGAAGTCCGGGATCATCAAGTCCGGTGCCGTCGCCGTCGTCGCCCAGCAGCAGCTGGACGCCGCCCAGGTCATCCTGCGTCGCGCCGTCGAGGTCGACGCCACGGTCGCCCGCGAGGGCATGGAGTTCGGCGTGATCCGCCGCGAACTCGCGGTCGGCGGCCAGCTGGTGACGCTGCGCGGACTCGGCGGCGAGGAGTACGAGGACGTCTTCATCCCGCTGCACGGCGAGTACCAGGCGCAGAACGCGGCGCTGGCGCTGGCGGCGGTCGAGGCCTTCTTCGGCGTCGGCGGCGCCCGCGGCGGACAGCTCGACGTGGACAAGGTCCGCCAGGGCTTCGCCGGCGTCTCCTCCCCGGGCCGCCTGGAGATCGTGCGCCGCAGCCCCACGATCCTCCTGGACGCCGCGCACAACCCGCACGGCGCCCAGGCCACCGTCGCCGCGCTCACCGAGTCCTTCGGCTTCACCCGGCTGGTCGGCGTGATCGGCACCTCCGGGGACAAGGACGTGGCCGGCGTGCTGGAGGCCTTCGAGCCGATCCTGGCCGAGGTCGTCATCACCCAGAACTCCACCCACCGCGCGATGGACGTGGACGCGCTCGCCGCCCTGGCGGTCGAGGTCTTCGGCGAGGACCGCGTGCAGGTCGAGCCCAGGCTCGACGACGCCATCGCCGCGGCCGTCACCCTCGCCGAGGAGGAGGGCGACCTCGGCGGTGCCGGGGTGCTGGTCACCGGTTCGGTCATCACGGTGGGCGAGGCCCGCCTGCTGCTCGGGAGGAAGTGACATGAGGACGCTCTGCTCCTCGACGCTGATCGGCGAGGCGTTGCTGATCATGTTCGCGGCGCTGGTCGCGATGCGGCTCACCGACGTCTCCACCGGGGAGATCTGGACGGTCAGCGGCATCGCGATGGCCCTGTGCGTCGCGCTCTGCGGCATGATCGACCGGCCCGGCGCGGTGCAGATCGGCTGGGCGCTGCAGATCGGCCTGATCGCCGCCGGCTTCGTCCTGCCGACGATGTTCGGCCTCGGCGTGGTCTTCGCCGGCCTCTGGTGGTGCTCGGTGCACTACGGCCGCAAGGTGGACGCGTTCAAGGCCGCCCGCGCGGCCGCCACCGAGACCGCCGCCGAGGCCGCCGCCGCATAGGCCCGGCCGTAGCGGTCCGGGGGCCCGGACCAGCGCACCGACACGCCGTGTACGCAAGGTAACCTCTGCCGTGTCGGCCCACTCGTCGACCCGACCGTCCGTCGAACCGAATCCCCAGGAGACGCACCGTGTCCCAGCGCACTCTCGTCCTGCTCAAGCCCGACGCCGTCCGCCGCGGCCTGGCGGGCGAGATCATCAGCCGCATCGAGCGCAAGGCCGGCTGGCGCTTCGGCGCCGTCGAGCTGCGCACCTTCGACCGGGCGACGCTGGAGCAGCACTACGCGGAGCACGTCGGCCGCCCGTTCTACGAGCCGCTGCTGGAGTTCATGACCTCCGGCCCGTCGATCGCGCTGATCGTCGAGGGCGAGGAGGTCGTCAAGGGCATCCGCATGCTCGCCGGGGCCACCAACCCGCTGGAGGCCGGCGCCGGCACCATCCGCGGCGACTACGCGACGATCACCCGCGAGAACCTGATCCACGCCTCCGACTCCCCGGAGTCCGCCGAGCGCGAGATCAAGATCTTCTTCCCGGCCCACGCCTGAGCCGGCCCGGGCGACACGCCCGGAGGACCTTGGGACTGCCCCGGTCGGGACCATTGGCCCGGCCGGGGCATTCTTATCGGGAAATAGGGAACTGGGGGGGCCGACACGGCGTCCCAATCCTGGGAGAAGCGATCACGCTCCGGACAATGGACGGTATGCCCCACGTCGACGTCCGTACCGCACGGCGTGACTACGATGGACGCGACTCAAGGGCCCGGTAAGGCAGCTCAGCTGGTCTCCGCCCAAGCGTGGGCGCACGCAGTCGTCCACCCCCCATGAACTCCGAGCCCGGGAAGGCACCTACACCCCATGGCGAGCAACCTGTCGTTCATCGGCCGCGACTTGGCGATCGACCTCGGAACTGCCAACACGCTGGTGTACGTCAGGGGCAAGGGCATCGTCCTGAACGAGCCGTCGGTGGTCGCGGTGAACACCAACACCGGCGGCATCCTCGCCGTCGGCGCCGAGGCCAAGAAGATGATCGGCCGCACCCCGGGCAACATCGTCGCCATCCGCCCCCTCAAGGACGGCGTGATCGCCGACTTCGAGATCACCGAGCGGATGCTGCGGTACTTCATCCTCAAGATCCACCGCCGCCGCTACCTGGCCCGCCCGCGCGTCGTCGTCTGCGTGCCCTCCGGCATCACCGGCGTCGAGCGCCGCGCCGTCATCGAGGCCTCCTCGCAGGCCGGCGCCCGCCAGGTGCACATCATCGAGGAGCCGATGGCCGCCGCCATCGGCGCCGGCCTGCCCGTCCACGAGGCCACCGGCAACATGGTCGTCGACATCGGCGGCGGCACCACCGAGGTCGCCGTGATCTCCCTCGGCGGCATCGTCACCGCCCAGTCCATCCGGGTGGCCGGCGACGAACTGGACAACGCGATCGTCCAGCACATCAAGAAGGAGTACTCGCTCCTCCTCGGTGAGCGCAGCGCCGAACAGATCAAGATGAGCATCGGCAGCGCCTTCGGCATGGAGGGCGAGAAGGACGAGCACGCCGAGATCCGCGGCCGCGACCTCGTCAGCGGCCTCCCCAAGACCGTGGTCATCTCCGCCGCCGAGGTCCGCGAGGCCATCGACGAGCCGGTCAACTCGATCATCGACGCGGTCAAGACCACCCTCGACCAGTGCCCGCCCGAGCTGGCCGGCGACGTCATGGACCGCGGCATCGTCCTCACCGGCGGCGGCGCCCTGCTGCGCGGCCTCGACGAGCGGCTGCGCCGCGAGACCGGCATGCCGATCCACATCGCCGAGAACCCGCTCGACTCCGTCGCACTCGGCTCCGGCAAGTGCGTCGAGGAGTTCGAGGCCCTCCAGCAGGTACTCGACGCGCAGCCGCGCCGTTAGTACCAGCGCCAGCACCACCGCACATCCGACACTCGACCGACGGGCCGCCGCCCGGGCCCCACAGCCCCGGGCGGCCGCCAGGTACGAAGGGGCAGTACCAGCACCGTGAGGGACACACGAGAGAGCCGGCTGCTGCTCATCCTGCTGGTGGCCGTCGCCTTCGCGCTGATCACCGTGGACATCAAGGGCGGTGAGGACTCCCCGCTCGGCCCCGCCCGGCACGCGGCCGCCACCGTCCTCGGACCGGTCGAGCGCGGCGCCGCCACCGTCGTCGACCCCGTCGCCGACACCGTCCGGGCCTTCCGGGACACCGCGACCAACAGCGGCCGCACCGACCAGCTCGCCCGCGAGAACACCGAACTGCGGCAGAAGCTCGCCTCCTCCGACATGGCCGCCGGCCGCACCAAGCAGCTGGACGACCTGCTGCGCACCGCCGGCGCCGGCGGCTACACCGTCAAGGCCGCCCAGGTCATCGCGATCGGCCCGGCCCAGGGCTTCTCCTGGACCATCACCATCGACGCCGGCGGCGACGACGGCCTCACCCGCGACATGACCGTGATCAACGGCCAGGGCCTGGTCGGCCGGATCACCACCGTCGCCCCGACCACCGCCACCGTGCTGCTCGCCTCCGACCCCGGCTTCTCGGCCGGCACCCGGCTGGAGGGCACCGGCGAGATCGGCTTCGCCTCCGGCGGCGGCGACAGCCCGATGAAGGTCTCCCTGCTCAACGGCAAGGCCCAGGTCAAGGCCGGCGACCGGCTGGTCACCTTCGGCTCGCAGAGCGGCCGCCCGTTCGTGCCCGGCGTCCCGGTCGGCAAGGTCACCGAGGTCCAGGCCAACGCGGGCCAGCTGACCAAGACCGTCCTGGTCGAGCCCTTCGTCCAGTTCACCCGGCTGGACCTGGTCGGCGTCGTGGTCGTGCCCCCGCGCGCCGACCCCCGCGACGCCGTCCTGCCGCCGGCCCCCGCCGCGGGCCAGGGCCAGGCCCCCGCCGCGCCCGCCCCGGGCCAGGCCCCGGCCTCCGCGCCCGCCGCCCCGCCCGCCAAGCCCACTGGGGGGAACTGAGCCATGCGCCTCGCCCGCATCCCCGTCTCCGCCGTCCTGATGCTGTTCGGCCTGATCCTCCAGGTCAGCGTCTTCGGCCGGCTCCAGCTCCCGGGAGCCACCCCGGACATACTGCTGCTCGTCGTGGTCGGCCTGGCCATGGTCTACGGGCCCACCGGCGGCTGCCTGGTCGGCTTCACCGCCGGCCTGCTGGCCGACCTCGCACCGCCCTCCGACCACGCGATCGGCCGCTACGCGCTGGTGCTCTGCCTGATGGGCTACGCCGCCGGACTGCTGCGCCCCGACCACGGCCGCCAGCGCTCCGTCGCCAGCGCGCTGCTGGTGGTGGGCGCCGCGGCGGTCGCCTCCACGCTGCTGTACGCCACGGTCGGCGCCCTGGTCGGCGACACCGCGGCCCGGCACGTCGGCCTCGGCGGCCTGGTGATCAGCGCCCTGCTCTACGACCTGCTGCTGGCGCCGTTCGTGGTGCCGCTGGTGATGCTGCTCGGCCGCCGCTTCGGGCGCGACCCGGTGGCCGCCGCCGACGACGACGAGAGCGGCCCCGGCCTGGGCCTGGGCTCGCTGGCCCGCTACCGCACCACCCGCGAGGTCTCCTCCGGGCCGGGCTACCGGAAGCGGCGCGTGCCCGGCTTCGCCCGCCGCCCGTAACCGGTCCGGCCCCGACCTCCCGACTTCCCCGCACCCTGGAGCGCACGAGACGTGAGCAACATCCCCGAGACCGGCCGCACCCGGCGGGTGACGATCCGTCTGGTGGTGCTGCAGATCCTGGTGCTGTCGCTGCTCGCCACCCTCGGCGGGCGGCTGTGGTACCTGCAGATCCGCAACGCCAAGGAGTACACGGCCAAGGCGACCGGCAACCACATCCGCGAGGTGGTCGAACCGGCCGTCCGCGGCGAGATCCTGGACGCCTCCGGGCGGGTGCTGGCCGGCAACGAGACCCGCCTGGTGGTCTCCGTCAGTCGCACCTCGCTGCTGCAGCAGAAGGACGGCGGCAAGGCGGTCCTGGCCCGGCTCGCCGAGGTGCTCGGGATGCCCGCCAAGGACGTCCAGGAGAAGGTCCGGCTCTGCGACGCCAAGACCCCGCAGCCCTGCTGGAACGGCTCGCCCTACCAGCCGATCCCGGTCACCAAGGACGCGACCACCCAGCAGGCGATGCAGATGATGGAGCGCCGCGAGGACTTCCCCGGGGTCACCGCGCAGCCCACCGCCGTACGCCGCTACACCGGCGCCGAGGGCGCCAACCTCGCCCAGGTGCTCGGCTACCTCTCGCCGGTCACCGACGAGGAGGTCAGCAAGACCGCCGACAGGAGCGGCCTGGACCGGTACCTGCCCGCCGACCAGATCGGCCGGGCCGGCCTGGAATCGGTGTACGACCGCGACCTGCGAGGCACCGCCGGCATCACCAAGCTGGAGGTGGACAACCTCGGCCGGGTGATCGGCACCGCCGGCACGGTCTCCCCGAAGACCGGCGACAACCTGGTCACCAGCATCGACGCCCGGGTGCAGAAGGTGGTCGAGGACAACCTCGTCCAGGCCATGAACGACGCCCGGAACACCTTCGACAAGGTCACCAACCGCAACTACGAGGCCGACTCCGGCGCCGCCGTGGTGATGGACGTGCACACCGGCCGGATCGTCGCGATGGCCAGCGCCCCGACCTACGACCCGAACCTCTGGGTGGGCGGCATCAGCGGCAAGGACTACCAGTCGCTGACCAGCAAGGAGTCCAACTTCCCGCTGCTCAACCGGGCCATACAGGGTCAGTCCGCCCCCGGCTCGACCTTCAAGGTCATCTCCACCACCGCCGCCGTGCAGGCCGGCTACTCCCTGGACGGCACCTACCCGTGCCCCAAGAGCCTGACCATCGGCGGCCGCGAGTTCAAGAACTTCGAGAGCGAGAACTTCGGCTCCATCACGCTGGAGAAGGCGCTGGAGGTCTCCTGCGACACCGTCTTCTACGGCCTGGCGAACGACCAGTGGCTGAAGGACGGCGGCATCAAGCCGAAGAAGGAGCCGGCCGACTGGTTCTTCAAGACCGCCCACGAGTTCGGCCTCGGCGCCAAGACCGGCATCGACCTGCCGTCCGAGGTGACCGGCCGGGTGCCGGACCGGCAGTGGAAGCAGTCCTTCTACGACAACAACAAGGACGCCTGGTGCGCCCAGGCGAAGAAGGGCGGCACCAGCTTCTCCGACCAGATCGCCCGGGAGAACTGCGTCGACGGCTACCAGATGCGCGCCGGTGACGCCGTCAACTTCGCGATCGGCCAGGGCGACACCCTCGTCACCCCGGTCCAGATGGCCCGGATCTACTCGGCGCTGGCCAACGGCGGCACCTTCTACCGGCCGACCATCGCCAAGGCGGTGATAAGCCCGGGCGGGGACCTCGTCCGCGAGATCGCCCCGCAGGCGGACGCCAAGTTCCCCGGCGACGAGAAGCTGCTGAGCTACATCAACCAGGCCACCGAGGGCGTCGTCAAGAGCGGCACCGCGGCCTGGAAGTTCGTGCAGGCCGGCTGGCCGCAGGACAAGATCGCGCTGCACGCCAAGACCGGCACCGCCGAGGTCGAGGGCAAGCAGACCACCTCCTGGCTGACCACGTACAGCAAGGACTACGCGGTCGTCATGACGATCAGCCAGGGCGGCACCGGCTCCGGCGGCTCCGGTGACGCCATCCGCCGGATCTACCAGGCGCTGTACGGCGTGGACGACAAGGGCAACATCGACAACGGCAAGGCGCTGCTGCCCGCCCCGCAGGCCGAGCTGCCGAAGTTCAACCCGGACGGCACCGCGATCATCAAGCCGGTCGGGTACTCCGTCGGCGTGGCGGCGGGTGCGCCGGGTGCGCCGGGCGTCCAGGGCGTCGCCGGTGCCCCGGTCGCCCCGGCTGCCGTGGCTGCTCCGGCTGCCTCGGCGCAGGCGGCCCCGGCCCCCGCGTCGGCCTTCCTCGACGAGGCACCGCCGACCGACCGTCCGGCGTCGTACACCGCGGCCGACGCCGCGCTCGAACCCGGCCGCGGCCCGGGAAGGGGACGGGCATGACCTCCTACGGCTCCTACCGGCAGCTGCGGCTGGCCCCGCAGCGCAGAGGGGTCCCCAAGACCCTCGCCAAGGACTCCCCGCTCTGGCGGCTGGACTGGATACTGCTGCTGGCCGCGCTCGCCCTCTCGGCGGGCAGCTCGCTGCTGGTCTGGTCGGCCACCCGCGGGCGCGACTCCCTCACCCACGGGGACCCGCAGTACTTCCTGTACCGGCACCTGACCAACTTCGTGGTCGGGCTGGTGCTGTGCTCCGTCGTGATAGCGATAGGGAGCCGGCGTTTCCGCACCCTGGTGCCGTTCCTGTACGTCGGCGTGATCGTGCTGCTGGCGGCGACGCTCAGCCCGCTGGGCTCGACCATCAACGGCGCGCACTCGTGGATCCAGCTCGGCGGCGGCTTCTCGATCCAGCCCGCCGAGTTCGCGAAGCTGGCGATCGTCCTGGCGATGGCGGTCGTGCTGTCCGACCAGGTGGACGCGGGGGAGCGGGAGTTCCCCTCGCACCGGGCCGTGTTCCGGGGCCTGGTCTGGGCCGGCCTGCCGATGGCCGTCGTGATGCTGATGCCGGACGCCGGCTCGGTGATGGTGATGGCCGCGATCGTGCTGGGCATCCTGCTCGGCTCCGGCGCGGCCAACCGCTGGGTCCTCGGACTGCTGATGGCGGGCGCCGCCGGCTGCGTGGCGATCTGGAAGTTCGGGCTGCTCAGCAAGTACCAGATCGACCGCTTCGCGGCCTTCGCCAACCCACAGCTGGACCCCAACGGCGTCGGCTACAACACCGCGCAGGCCCGGATCGCGATCGGCTCGGGCGGACTCACCGGCAAGGGCCTGTTCCACGGGACGCAGACCACCGGGCAGTTCGTGCCGGAGCAGCAGACCGACTTCGTGTTCACCGTCGCCGGCGAGGAACTGGGCTTCGTCGGAGCGCTGGCGATCATCCTGCTGGTCGGCGTGGTGCTGTGGCGGGCCTGCCGGATCGCCCGGCAGGCGACCGACCTCTACGGCACGATCGTGGCGGCCGGGATCGTCGCCTGGCTGTCCTTCCAGGCCTTCGAGAACATAGGGATGTGCCTGGGCATCATGCCGGTCGCGGGCATCCCGCTGCCGTTCGTCTCGTACGGCGGGTCGTCGATGTTCGCGAACTGGCTGGCGATCGGGCTGCTCCAGGCGGTGCGCAGCCAGCGGCCGATAGCGGCCTGAGTGGCCTGAGCGGGTGCGCGGCGGGGCCGGTCCGGGGAATCCCGGACCGGCCCTTTCGCTTTCTCTCCAGTGGAGTTGACGCCTCGTCAGGTTGCCTGGAGCAGGCAGTCGGCGGCCGCGAGGACGGCGCGGGTCTGGTGCGCCAACTGCTCCTGCACCGGCACCCAGCGGGCGCCGAAGCGGTTGCGCAGCCGGTCCAGACTGTCGGCCACGACACCCCGGGCGCGCTCCCGGGCGGCCTCCGCGCCAGGGCCGCGGGCGTCCGCGAGCAGCCGCAGCAGCACCGACGCGACCCGCAGCGGCAACCGGGCCGCGACCAGCCCGACGGTGGTCACCCGCGAACAGGAGAGCGGCTCGGGGCTCCAGCGGTCCAGCCACTCCTGCGCCACCCGCGGCGCCACCGCCAGACTGAACTCGGCGGTGCGCACCAGCGGGCCGTACGCCTCGTGGCCGTGCGCGGGGACCCGGGCGAGCACCGCCCGCAGCTCCTCGGCGCGCGCGGTGAGGTCCCGGGCGGCGGCCGCGAGGGCCCGCGGCCCGGCCGGGTGGGGGCGGCCGTCGCCGACCGCGTCCACCGCCCACATCGGCACCTCCAGCACGGCCGTGACCGCCCCCTGCCGGGCGGCGTAGGACCAGGTCGACAGCTCCGGCTCGTCCGGCAGCGCCCGGGAGGCCTCCCGGCTGCCGGGCGCCGGCATCAGATACGTGCCGGGGGCGGGGCTGGCCCAGCCGATCGCGTCGTAGGAGTCCACGTCCAGCGGCAGGCCGGCCCGCTCGGCGGAGCGGGCGAACCGCTCGGCCAGACCGGGCACCGGGCCGGTGAGCTGCACGAAGGCGCCGCCGAAGTCCACCCCGTGCAGCGAGCACTGCAGGAACGGGCGCAGCTCGTCTATCAGGCCGGTCAGCGCCAGGCTCTCCGGCATCGGCGGGCGGCCGCCGCCGGGGGCGGGCAACAGCTCCGGCTGCTCCTCGAAGGAGGGCCGGAAGAAGTGCTCGTAGTGGCGGCCCATGGTGAGCGGGCCGTCCAGCCAGCCGGCGTTCAGCGCGGCGCCGTCCGGGTCGAGGCAGAGCAGCAGGTGCCAGGACAGCCCCGGACGGGCGGGGCGCTCCAGCAGCAGCTCGGCCAGCCGGACCGCCCCGGCGGTGCCGATCGGCTCGTTCGGATGCGGGCCGCCGACCACCAGCACGGCGCGCGGGCCGCGGTCCACGGAGAGCAGCAGCAGCGGGCGCCCGGCCCGGGACCGGCCCACCTCGCGCAGCCGGCAGCGGTCCGGGTGGCGCAGGGCGAGCCGTCGGGCCGCGCACTCGGCCTGGGCCGCCGTGGGGTAGCGGGCCGGACGGGAGTCGAGGGGCCGGAGGGGGCGGATCCGCCGACCGGTGTCGGTCATGGTTCTCCTTGCGCCGGTCGTACGGCCCGCCCGGCGGCCGGGCGCCCTCGGCCGGCGCGCGGGTGCGCCGCCGGGCACGGGGCGCGGGCGGGGGACGGGCACCGCGGGCCGGGGACGGCGGCCGGGCGGACACGGGACGGGCCTGGTGAGGGTGGACGGGGCCGTGCGGGCGTGGGGGAGGGAGAGGGGCAGCGCCGGGGGGAACTCCGGCGAGGGCCCGAGCGTACGACCCAACTCCCTTGTCCGGAAGGGGTCCAGATGGGCCAGGCGGAGCCGTGCCCCTGGCGGGGAGCTGCCCTTGGCGGAGCCGGGCCCTTGGCGCGGCCCTGCCCTTGGCGGAGCCCTGTCAGTACCGCACGGGCCGTCCGGGCGTGTCAACGGCGGACGGCGCCGGGCGGCGGGCGCGCACTGCGCGTACCGGGGCGGGCACCGAGCGGTCGGGTCGCGCCGGAGCGCGGTGGGCCCGCGCCCGGGGGCAGACGGTCCGATCCCCGGATTGGGCTACCCTTGAGGGTCACCCCTCCCGTGCCGACTCGCGGCACCGAATCACGTCGTAAGGGTTCCTAGTACATGACTGTCGAATCGGTCTTCCCACGCCTGGAGGCCCTCCTCCCGCACGTCCAGAAGCCGATCCAGTACGTCGGCGGCGAGCTCAACTCGACCGTCAAGGACTGGGACGCCTGCGACGTCCGTTGGGCACTGATGTACCCCGACGCCTACGAGGTCGGCCTCCCCAACCAGGGCGTCATGATCCTCTACGAGGTGCTGAACGAGCGCGAGGGCGTGCTGGCCGAGCGCACCTACAGCGTCTGGCCGGACCTCGAGGCGCTGATGCGCGAGCACAAGGTCCCGCAGTTCACCGTCGACGCCCACCGCCCGGTGAAGGCCTTCGACGTGTTCGGCCTCTCGTTCTCCACCGAGCTCGGCTACACCAACATGCTGACCGCGCTCGACCTGGCCGGCATCCCGCTGGAGTCCAAGGACCGCACCGACGAGGACCCGATCGTCCTCGCCGGCGGCCACGCGGCCTTCAACCCGGAGCCGATCGCCGACTTCCTGGACGCGGCGGTCGTCGGCGACGGCGAGCAGGCCGTCCTCGACATGACCGAGATCATCCGCGCCTGGAAGGCCGAGGGCCGCCCCGGCGGGCGCGACGAGGTGCTGCTGCGCCTGGCCCGCACCGGCGGGTTCTACGTGCCGAAGTTCTACGACGTGGAGTACCTGGCCGACGGCCGGATCGGCCGCGTCGTGCCGAACGCCCCCGGCGTGCCGTGGCGGGTGTCCAAGCACACCGTGATGGACCTGGACGAGTGGCCCTACCCCAAGCAGCCGCTCGTCCCGCTCGCGGAGACCGTGCACGAGCGGATGTCCGTGGAGATCTTCCGCGGCTGCACCCGCGGCTGCCGCTTCTGCCAGGCCGGCATGATCACGCGCCCCGTGCGGGAGCGAAGCATCACCGGCATCGGCGAGATGGTCGAGCGCGGGCTGAAGGCGACCGGCTTCGAGGAGGTCGGCCTGCTGTCGCTGTCCAGCGCCGACCACACCGAGATCGGCGACATCGCCAAGGGCCTGGCGGACCGCTACACCGAGGACAAGATCGGCCTGTCGCTGCCGTCCACCCGCGTCGACGCCTTCAACATCGACCTCGCCAACGAGCTGTCCCGCAACGGACGCCGCTCGGGCCTCACCTTCGCCCCCGAGGGCGGCAGCGAGCGCATGCGCAAGGTGATCAACAAGATGGTGTCGGAGGAGGACCTGATCCGCACCGTCGCCACCGCGTACGGCAACGGCTGGCGCCAGGTGAAGCTGTACTTCATGTGCGGCCTGCCGACCGAGACCGACGAGGACGTGCTCCAGATCGGCGAGATGGCGAAGAACGTCATCCAGAAGGGCCGCGAGGTCACCGGCCAGAACGACATCCGCTGCACCGTCTCCATCGGCGGGTTCGTGCCCAAGCCGCACACCCCGTTCCAGTGGGCCCCGCAGCTGTCCGCCGAGGCCACCGACGCCCGTCTGGCCAAGCTGCGCGACTCGATCCGCGGCGACCGCAAGTACGGCAAGAACATCGGCTACCGCTACCACGACGGCAAGCCCGGCATCATCGAGGGCCTGCTCTCCCGCGGCGACCGCCGGGTCGGCGCGGTCATCCGGGCCGTCTACGAGGACGGCGGCCGCTTCGACGGCTGGCGCGAGTACTTCTCGTACGACCGCTGGATCGCCTGCGCCGAGAAGGGCCTGGCCGGCACCGGCGTCGACGTCGACTGGTACACCACCCGCGAGCGCACCTACGAGGAGGTGCTGCCCTGGGACCACCTGGACAGCGGCCTCGACAAGGACTGGCTCTGGGAGGACTGGCAGGACGCGCTGGAGGAGGTCGAGGTCGACGACTGCCGCTGGACGCCGTGCTTCGACTGCGGCGTGTGCCCCCAGATGGACACCCACATCCAGATCGGTCCCACCGGTAAGAAGATGCTGCCGCTGACGGTCGTCAACAAGTAGCCGGCGGGCGTCGGCGGTGGTCGTCGGCGAGTGACGGTTCCCACACCCTGGGCCCCGGTCGGAAGGTTCCGGCCGGGGCCCGGGGCGTGGCTGACCAGGGGCGGAGCGAGCGGGGCGGTGGGGCGCGTACCCTTTGAGGTGACAGAGTCCGGGCAGTGGCGGGAAGACGCCGCGCCGGACGGGGACAACTGACTAAGGACTGAGCGACCCTGGCACGCCGTACGCCCGACGGTCCGCCGCCCGCGCCGACGGTGCAGCGGATTCGTCTCCGCTACACCAAGCGCGGCCGGCTCCGCTTCACCAGCCACCGTGACTTCCAGCGCGCCTTCGAGCGCGCCCTGCGCCGGTCGGCCGTTCCGATGGCCTACTCGGCCGGCTTCACCCCGCACCCCAAGGTCTCCTACGCCAACGCCGCCCCGACCGGGGTGGCCAGCGAGGCGGAGTACCTGGAGATCGGCCTGGCCGCCGTCCGTGACCCGGAGCAGTTGCGGGCGCAGCTGGACGAGTCGCTGCCGAACGGCCTCGACGTGATCGACGCGGTCGAGGTGCGCACGCCGAACTTCGTGGAGCGCCTGGAGGCCTCCGAGTGGCTGGTCAGGCTCGACGGCGTGGAGCCGGACGAGGCGGCCGGCGCCGTGGCGCGCTTCCTGGCCGAGGAGCGGGTCGAGGTCGAACGTGTCACCAAGAACGGCGTGCGGGTATTCGACGCGCGCGGCGCGGTGGCGGCGCTCGACGTCCTCCCGCCCCAGGTCGACGGCGGTGCGGACACGGAGGCCGGAACGGACCGCGATGTTCGGACCGGCCGTCCCTGTGCGATACTGCGCCTGGTAGTACGACACGCCACACCCGCCGTACGACCCGACGACGTATTGTCCGGTCTCCGTGCGACGGCCGACCTGGCGCCGCCGGTCCCCGCAGAGGTGACCAGGCTGGCGCAGGGGCCGCTCGACGAGGGGACCGGCACGGTGACCGACCCGCTGGCGCTCGACCGCGCCGCGGCCCCGGCCGGCTCGGAGCCGGACGCCGGGCCGCGCGCTACCGCGCCCGCCTAGCGGGCGGAGGCCGGGTCCAGTGCCTCACTGGACCCGATGGTCCTCCAGGGTTCCCGCGGCTCCCCAGGGGAGCGAGCGTCGTCGCAGCACAGGCCTGTCACCCGGGGCCTGCCGGCCAGGACGGCCGGTGGGCCCGGGGCCCCGTCCGGGAGCCACCCGGGGTTGGGGGACGGCGCAGCTTGGGAAAACCTCAGAAGACTGGTCAGACCAGAAGACTTTCGACACCCCGCCGAGCGCGGGGCGCCGAGCGAGACTACGAGCCCCTGTGCGGCCTCGCGTCCGCACGGCGGCACCGTGAACGGGTCCGGCCCGAGCATCCTCGAGATGCCGGCCACCCGCAGGTGCCGTGCCGTGCCCGGATGCGGAGCCCGGGGGCCTGACGGGAGATCCACCCGCATGCTCGATAACACCGATCCGCAGCAGACCGCGGCCACGGAACCGAACGAAACCACCGCGACCGGCGGTGAGGGCGCGTCCGCCGCGCCGCCGCGCCGTCGTCGCCGCGCGGTCTCCCGCCCGGCGGGCACCCCCCAGGGTGCGGCCGTCGAGGCGGCCGAGACCGTGGTGCCGGCCGAGGCGCCGACGACCGAGGCCGCTCCGGCCCCGGCTGCCGAGAAGCCGGCCGCCGAGCCGGCCGCCGAGAAGCCGGTCCGGGCCCGCCGGACCCGCAAGCGCGCCGAGGCCCCGGCCGGGACGCCCGAGGCGGCGCCGGCCGAGGCCGCCCCCGTCGCCGAGCCGGTCGCCGAGAAGCCCGCTGAGCCGATCGCCGCTCCGGCTGCCGAGCCGGTGGCCGAGAAGCCCGCCCGGGCCCGCCGCGCCCGCAAGCGCGCCGAGGCTCCGGCCGGTGCGCCCGCCGCCGAGGCCGAGGCGCCCGTGGTCGAGGCCACGGTCGTCGAGACCCCCGCGCCCGCCGCCGCCCCCGTCGCCGAGCCGGCGGCCGAGGAGGCCCCCGCCGCTCCGGCCCGTCGCCCCCGCCGCCGTCGCGTGGTCGAGGCCGCGCCGGTCGTCGAGGCCCCGGTCGAGGAGCCGGCCGCCGAGGAGCCGCAGGCCGAGGAGCCCGCCGTCGCCGAGGAGCCCGAGGAGGAGGCCGCCCCGGCCGCCGCCGCTCCGGCCCCCGCTCCGGTCGCCGAGGCCGAGCCGCCGCACCGGACGCGCCGCCGCGCCGTCCGCCCGGCCACCGCCGTCTTCCAGGCCCCGGTCTTCCAGGAGCCCGCCCCCTACGTCGCGCCGGCCGCGGCCGCGCAGCCCGCCGTCGCCGCCCCGGCCCCGGCGCAGGCTCCGGTTCAGGCCGAGGCCCCGGCGCAGGCCGAGTCCACCGAGGACGACGAGTTCGAGTACAGCGGCGTCGGCCGCCGCCGCCGGGTCCGCACCCGGGTCGAGCCGACCCGCCGCAAGGGCGCCGGCCGGTCGGCCGCCGCCAAGCCCGTCGCCGCCAAGCCGGTCGTCGAGGCGCCGGTCGTCGTCGAGGCCCCGGTCGAGGTGCCCGTCGTCGAGGCGCCCGTCGTGGAGGCCCCCGTCGCCGGTCCGGAGGCCGAGGACGAGTGGGAGGACGGCCGTCCGTCGCGCCGTCGCCGCCGGGGTGGCCGTCGCCGCCGTCGCGGTGAGGCCGAGGAGTTCGACGCCGCCGAGGCCGTCGAGACCGAGCAGCCCGTCGCCGAGGAGCCGGCCGCGGCCGTCCTCGACGAGGACGAGGACGACGACGACCTGGCCGCCGGCCTGTCCTCGTCGCGCCGTCGCCGTCGCCGTCGCCGCCGCAGCGGTGAGGCCGGCGCCGTCGAGACCGCCGAGACCACCGAGGACGGCGTCCGCACGGTGGTGAAGGTGCGCGAGCCGCGCCGCCGCTCCACCGAGCCGTCCTTCGACCCGGACGAGGTGCAGTCCATCAAGGGCTCGACCCGTCTGGAGGCGAAGAAGCAGCGCCGCCGCGAGGGCCGCGAGCTGGGCCGCCGCCGGGTGCCGATCATCACCGAGGCCGAGTTCCTGGCCCGCCGGGAGTCGGTCGAGCGCGTCATGGTGGTGCGCCAGAACGGCCTGCGGACCCAGATCGGCGTCCTCGAGGACGGCGTCCTGGTCGAGCACTACGTCAACAAGGAGCAGGCCACCTCGTACGTCGGCAACGTCTACCTGGGCAAGGTCCAGAACGTGCTGCCGTCGATGGAGGCCGCCTTCGTCGACATCGGCAAGGGCCGCAACGCGGTGCTGTACGCCGGTGAGGTCAACTTCGGTGCGCTGGGCCACGGCGGTCCGCGCCGGATCGAGTCGGTGCTGAAGTCCGGCCAGTCCGTGCTGGTGCAGGTCTCCAAGGACCCGATCGGCCACAAGGGCGCCCGCCTGACCAGCCAGATCTCGCTGCCCGGCCGCTACCTGGTCTACGTGCCCGAGGGCTCGATGACCGGCATCTCGCGCAAGCTGCCCGAGAACGAGCGCGCCCGTCTGAAGCAGATCCTCAAGAAGATCGTCCCGGACGACGCGGGCGTCATCGTGCGCACCGCCGCCGAGGGCGCCTCCGAGGAGGAGCTGACCCGCGACGTCCAGCGGCTGCAGCAGCAGTGGGAGGACATCCGCAAGAAGGCCGCCACCGGCAACGCCCCGGCGCTGCTGTACGGCGAGCCGGACATGACCGTCCGGGTCGTCCGCGACATCTTCAACGAGGACTTCACCAAGGTCATCGTCTCCGGCGACGAGGCGTGGAAGACCATCCACGAGTACGTCTCCAACGTGGCCCCGGACCTCGCCGAGCGCCTCCAGCGGTGGACCTCCGAGGTGGACGTGTTCGCCACCTACCGGATCGACGAGCAGCTGATGAAGGCGCTGGACCGCAAGGTCTGGCTGCCCAGCGGCGGTTCGCTGGTGATCGACCGCACCGAGGCGATGGTCGTCATCGACGTCAACACCGGGAAGTTCGTCGGCCAGGGCGGCAACCTGGAGGAGACGGTCACCCGCAACAACATCGAGGCGGCCGAGGAGATCGTGCGCCAGCTGCGGCTGCGCGACCTCGGCGGCATCATCGTGATCGACTTCATCGACATGGTGCTGGAGTCCAACCGCGACCTGGTGCTGCGCCGTCTGCTGGAGTGCCTGGGCCGGGACCGGACCAAGCACCAGGTGGCCGAGGTCACCTCGCTGGGCCTGGTCCAGATGACCCGCAAGCGGGTCGGCCAGGGCCTGCTGGAGTCCTTCTCCGAGGCCTGCGTGCACTGCAACGGCCGCGGTGTCATCGTCCACATGGAGCAGCCGAGCGCCCACGTGCACGCCCCGTCCGTCCCGGCGGGCGAGGCCGTCGGCGGCAAGCGCCGTCGTCGGGGCAAGGGCGGCGCGGGCCAGGAGGAGCCGCAGGCCGTCGAGGCCGCGGTGGCCGTCGTGACCGAGCCGGCGGCCGTGGAGGTCGTCGTCGAGCCGGCCGAGCCGGTGCGCGAGGAGATCGAGGGCCAGCTGGCCCTGGAGGTCCCGGGCGTCGAGGCCGTGGAGGTCGTGGAGGCCGTCGCGCAGGCTCCGGTCGTCGAGGCCCCGGCCGTCGCGGAGCCCGCGCCGGCCGCTCCGGCGGGCCGTCAGCGCCGCCGCGCGGTGCGTAAGGCGACGGCTCCGGCCGGTTCGCCGGGCACCGCCGAGATCGTGGTGCTCCAGGCGAAGGCCGAGGCGGCGCTGGAGGCGGCCCTGGAGGCCGCTGCCCCGGCCGTCGCGGAGGCCGCCGCCCAGGCCGTCGCCGAGGCGCCGGGTGAGCCCGTCGTGGTCGCGGAGGCCGTGGCCGTCGAGACCCCGGCCGCGGAGGCCGCCGAGGCTCCCGCCGCCGAGGCTCCCGCCACCGAGGAGGCCGCCGCCGAGGAGGCGCCGGCGCCGAAGAAGCGGGCCGCCCGCAAGACCGCCGCGAAGAAGACCGCCGCCAAGAAGACGACCACGGCGGCCAAGAAGACCACCGCCCGTAAGACCGCTACCAAGCGGACGAGCGCGGCGGCCAAGAAGGCCGCGGCCGCCGAGGGTGATACGACGGCCGAGTAGTGCCCACGCCCGGGGCGGGAGCCACTTCCGCCCCGGGCCGTGCGGGCCGGTTTGCCCCCCGGGCGGCCGGTCCGTATTCTTGACCACTGGCGTGTCTACGCCATGCTCCCGAGCACATCACCTTCCCGAGGTCACCGCGTTCGCGCGGCGAGTGAGGGAAGAGGCTCCTGTGTCCGTACCCAGGTGGCTGGCGTCGGGGGTTCCGACCGAGCAAGGAAAGCAGGTACCGCATGTACGCGATCGTTCGCGCAGGCGGCCGCCAGCACAAGGTCGCCGTGGGCGACGTGCTGGAGATCGACCGTATCGAGGCCAAGCCGGGTGACTCGGTCGAGCTCTCGACCCTCCTCGTCGTCGACGGTGACGCTGTCACCTCCGACCCGTGGGTCCTGGCCGGCGTGAAGGCTCACGCCGAGGTGGTCGACCAGACCAAGGGTGACAAGATCGTCATCCTGCGTTACAAGAACAAGACCGGCTACCGCCGCCGTCAGGGCCACCGCCAGCAGCACACCGCGGTGCGCATCACCAGCATCGACTCGGTCAGCAAGTAAGGGGATAGCGAGATATGGCACACAAGAAGGGCGCAAGCTCTACCCGTAACGGCCGTGACTCGAACGCCCAGCGCCTCGGCGTGAAGCGCTTCGGCGGCCAGGTCGTCTCGGCCGGCGAGATCCTCGTCCGCCAGCGTGGCACCCACTTCCACCCGGGTGCGGGCGTCGGTCGCGGTGGCGACGACACCCTGTTCGCGCTGACCGCCGGTGCCGTGCAGTTCGGCAACCGTCGTGGCCGCAAGGTCGTCAACATCGTGGCCGTCGAGGCCTGAGTCCCCGCGGACTCCCGAGTCGTGTGACGACTCACAGTGAGGGGTGGGCCGGAATTCTCCGGTCCACCCTTCACGCTTTACGCAGGTAGCAAGCAGACTCTCGCGCACTGGAGGCACACCCATGACCACCTTCGTGGACCGCGTCGAACTTCACGTCGCCGCGGGTAACGGGGGCCACGGCTGCGCCTCCGTGCACCGCGAGAAGTTCAAGCCGCTCGGCGGCCCGGACGGCGGCAACGGCGGGGAGGGCGGCAGCGTCATCCTCACCGTGGACTCGCAGGTCACCACCCTGCTCGAGTACCACCACTCGCCCAAGCGCAAGGCCACCAACGGCAAGCCCGGCGCCGGCGGCAACCGCACCGGCGCGGACGGCGGCGACCTCGTCCTGATCGTGCCGGACGGCACCGTGGTGCTGGACCGCGCCGGCAACGTGCTGGCCGACCTGGTCGGGCACGGCACCAGCTTCGTCGCCGCCCAGGGCGGCCGCGGCGGCCTCGGCAACGCCGCGCTGGCCTCGGCCCGCCGCAAGGCGCCCGGCTTCGCGCTGCTCGGCGAGCCCGGCGAGGCCCGCGACATCGTGATGGAGCTCAAGTCCGTCGCCGACGTGGCCCTGGTGGGCTACCCGAGCGCCGGCAAGTCCTCGCTGATCTCGGTGCTCTCCGCCGCCAAGCCGAAGATCGCGGACTACCCGTTCACCACCCTGATCCCCAACCTGGGCGTGGTCACCGCGGGCGACACCGTCTACACCATCGCCGATGTCCCCGGCCTGATCCCGGGCGCCAGCCAGGGCCGTGGCCTGGGCCTGGAGTTCCTGCGGCACGTCGAGCGCTGTTCGGTGCTGGTGCACGTGCTGGACTGCGCCACCCTGGAGCCCGGCCGCGACCCGCTGACCGACCTGGAGACCATCGAGGCCGAGCTCTCCGAGTACGGCGGCCTGGACGACCGCCCGCGCCTGGTCGCGCTCAACAAGATCGACGTGCCGGACGGCCAGGACATCGCCGACCTCACCCGCGCCTCCCTGGAGGAGCGCGGCTACCGGGTGTTCGAGGTCTCCGCCGCCTCCCGCAAGGGCCTGCGCGAGCTGAGCTTCGCGCTGGCCGGGATCGTCGGCGAGGCGCGCGCCGCCAAGCCGGCCGAGGAGTCCACCCGGATCGTGCTGCGGCCCAAGGCCGTCGACGACGAGGGCTTCACCATCACCGAGGAGGACGGCGCCTTCCGCATCCGCGGCGTCAAGCCGGAGCGCTGGGTCCGCCAGACCGACTTCTCCAACGACGAGGCCGTCGGCTACCTCGCCGACCGGCTGGCCCGTCTCGGTGTCGAGGAGAAGCTCTGGAAGGTCGGGGCGCACGAGGGCGACACCGTCATCATCGGCCCGGACGAGAACGCCGTCGTCTTCGACTGGGAGCCGACCATGGCCGCCGGCGCCGAGATGCTCGGCCGCCGCGGTGAGGACCACCGGATGGAGACCCAGCGCCCGGCGGTCGACCGCCGCCGCGAGAAGCAGAAGGGCCGGGACGCGGCGGAGGCCGAGTTCCTCGCCTTCGAGGCGCTGTCCAGCGGCCGCCAGGCCGCCATCGAGGGCGACGACGACGAGGACTGAGCGCGCTCGGACCGGGTCCGCTGGATCCGGAGCCCGCTGACGCGAACAGCTCCGGTGTGACGAACGGCCCCCGCCACCTCGACAGGTGGCGGGGGCCGTTCGTCGTGCTCAGGGGTGACCGGGCGTCACTTGGTCCAGGCGGCCTGGACCTTGCTGATGTCGGTCGAGTCGCCGTAGCCGACCATCACCGGGGTGGCACCGGCCTGGAAGCTGACGATGTCGCAGCCCTTGAACTCGACGCCCTTGGTGGCACCCGAGAAGCTCGGGGTGTTGCACTTGGCGACCGGGTTGGCGGCCGAGCCGGCGAACATCCCGAGGTTGCCGGCGGCGTCGTAGACCTTGAACTTGGAGTTCGGGGCGGCGAAGGTCAGCTTCGCGTCCGACATGTTCTTCATGGTCCAGCTGACGTAGAACAGCGCACGGCCGTCCAGGCCCGCAGTGGAGGCCTTGGCGTCCTGGAGGTCCTTGACGGAGCCCGGGACGACACCGGTGACGGTGATCTCCAGCTTGGCGGCGGCGTTGAAGGTCTTGTCGGCGAAGTCCACGGTGGCGGGCTGGCCGAACTTCACCGAGGTGCCGGCCTGCGGCAGCTTGCCGCCGCCCGCACCGCCGCCCGCGGCGCCGGCCGTACCGGCACCGCCCGTGGCACCGGGGGTGGCCGTGCCTCCAGTGGCCCCGCCCGTGGCGGCGCCGCCCGTCGCGCCCCCGGTGGCCCCGCCCGTCGGGGCGGCGGTCGAACCGCCGGCCGCGCCCCCCGCGGTGGCGCCCGGGCCGCCGGTGGTCGGGGCGGGAGCGGCGCCGGTGGCGCCACCGGTCCCGGCCGGGGTGTCCGCGTTGTCCGGGCCGCAGGCCGCGAGGGACAGGGCGGTGGCCGCCGCCAGGGCGGCGACGGTCAGCTTGGTGGTGTACGAACGCATGATGCGCTTTTCTCCCGGGCGCGCGGCCGCGAACCGTTGCCGGCCTGCCCAGTGCGGCGCCGCCCTCTCGTGACAGGAAGGGTCGAAGACGAAATGGGTCCAGCGGGCAAGAAGCCGTCCCCCGATCTGGCTTTCGGTCAGGGACCATACCAGCCATCCGGATTGCCGTACGGGCTGTGGCACGTCCGTGACCAGGTCGGGTCCAGCCGGTGAAACGACCGCGGGGGACCTGCGCGAATCGCGTAGATTTCGGGGGTGACGGCCGGGCCAGGGTCCGCCGTACCCGCACCACACCGGAAGGGCGTACAGCGAGATGAGCCAGGACTCTCTGCGGGAGGAGGTGCTGACCGCACGGCGGATCGTGGTCAAGGTCGGCTCCTCCTCACTCACCACGGCGGCCGGCGGCCTGGACGCCGACCGCGTCGACGCCCTGGTGGACGCGCTCGCCAAGGTGCGCAGCCGCCCCGACGCCCCGGAGGTCGTCCTCGTCTCCTCCGGTGCCATCGCCGCCGGACTCGCCCCGCTCGGCCTCGACAAGCGGCCCAAGGACCTGGCCCGCCAGCAGGCCGCCGCCAGCGTCGGCCAGGGCCTGCTCGTCGCCCGGTACACCGCCTCCTTCGCCCGGTACGGCATCCGGGTCGGCCAGGTGCTGCTCACCGCCGAGGACGCCAGCCGCCGCGCCCACTACCGCAACGCCTACCGCACCCTGGACCAGCTGCTGGCGATGGGCGCGATGCCGGTCGTCAACGAGAACGACACCGTCGCCACCGCCGAAATCAAGTTCGGCGACAACGACCGGCTCGCCGCCCTGGTCGCCCACCTCGTCCGGGCCGACCTGCTGGTGCTGCTCTCCGACGTCGACGGCCTGTACGACGGCGACCCCTCCCGGCCCGGCACCAGCCGGATCGCCCGGATCGGCGGCCCGCACGACCTCGACGGCATCGAGATCGGCAGCGCCGGCAAGGCCGGGGTCGGCACCGGCGGCATGGTCACCAAGGTCGAGGCGGCCCGGATCGCCACCGGCGCCGGCATCCCCGTGGTGCTCACCGCCGCCAGCCACGCCGCCGACGCGCTGGCCGGCCGCCCCACCGGCACCCTCTTCCTGCGCACCGGCGCCCGCACCTCCGACCGGATGCTCTGGCTGGCCCACGCCAGCAGCCCGCGCGGCGCCCTGCACCTGGACGCGGGCGCCGTCGACGCGGTCGTCTCCGGCGGTGCCTCGCTGCTGCCGGCCGGGGTCACCAAGGTCGACGGGGAGTTCGCCGCGGGTGATCCGGTGGACCTTCTTGGTGAAAACGGCCACATCGTGGCTCGCGGACTGGTCAACTTTGATGCGAGGGAGTTGCCCCGCCTGCTCGGCCGGTCCACCCGCGACCTGGCCCAGGAGTTCGGCGCCGCGTACGAGCGCGAGGTCGTCCACCGCGACGACCTGGTCGTTCTGCGCGGCTGACCGACCCGGGGCCTGTCTCTTGGGTTTCGTCGGATCAGGCCGCGGCGTCAGGGTGCGTGCATCGCAAGGCGGAGGAGGGAGTCCATGCGGAGCATCGGCGACCGACGACAACGCGGCGAGGTGCGTGCCCTGGCGTCGCGGGCCCGGCAAGGACCCGAGAGACAGGCCCCAGGGGCCGGCACCGGCCGCCGGCCGATCGGCGCAGCGCGGACGGCGGGCCGCTCCGTACCCGGAGCGGCCCGGCCACGGGCGAGGAGGGGCGCAGCCGGACCGGTCGGCCGAGGGCCGGCGGGGCCGGTGGGGACGACACGAGATCGCCGAACAGGAGGCCGCCGGTGGAACGCAGGCGCGAGGCAGCGCTGACCGGAGGGACGGCGGGCCGGCGGCTGACCAGCATCGACGGCGGACGCGGGGACGGCCCCGCCGAGCCGGCCGGTCCGCCGCCCCAGGGACCGGGCGGGACGCGCAGGCCACGGCCCCAGCGCGCCGACGCGGCGGACCCGCCCACCGTGCCCGAGCAGGCACGGCTGTGGCACGTGGTGCTGAGCGTGGCCGGGCAGGTCACCCCGCTGTCCGCGCTGCGCGCCTCACTGGAACGGCTGGCGCACGACCACTCGTTCTTCCTGACCGCCCGCTACGCGGCCGACCACGCCGAGATCCGGTACTGGGAACAGGCCCGGGACCTGCACGACGCGGCGGCCATAGCGCTGCGGCTCTGGGGCGAGCACAAGGTCACCGCCAAGCTGCCGCCGTGGGAGATCGTCGGGCTGGAGGTGGTCGACCGGGCGACGTACCACAAGCGGGTGGCGGAGGGCTTCGGCGATCCGCCGCCGCACCTGGGCGGGGTGCACCCGTACTGAGGCGGGGCGCACCCGTACCGCGCGGGGTGCGTCGTTCTGAGGGGTGCGCCCGGACGTGCGCCCGGACGTGCGCCCGGACGGTGTCTCACCGGGCGAAATAGGGGATCGGCGGGGCGGGCGCAGTCGCTACCCTTGGCGGCATGACCAGCGACCTCGCCACCGCCGACAGTCCCGTCCTCGCCGTAGCGCGCCGAGCCCGGGAGGCCGCCGCCGCGCTCGCCCCGCTGCCGCGCAAGGCGAAGGACGCCGCGCTGGTGGCGATCGCGGACGCGCTGGTGGCCCGCAGTGCCGAGATCGTCGCGGCCAACGCCGAGGACGTCGCCCGGGCCCGGGAGGCCGGGACGGCCGAGTCGGTGATCGACCGGCTGACGCTGACCGACGAGCGGGTCGCCGCGATCGCCTCCGACGTGCGCGACGTGGCCGGCCTGCCCGACCCGGTCGGCGAGGTGGTGCGCGGCTACACCCTGCCGAACGGCCTGGACGTGCGGCAGGTGCGGGTGCCGCTCGGCGTGGTCGGGATCATCTACGAGGCCCGCCCGAACGTCACCGCCGACGCCGCCGCGCTCTGCCTCAAGTCCGGCAACGCGGTGCTGCTGCGCGGCTCGGCCTCGGCCTACCGCTCCAACACCGCGCTGGTCGCCGTCCTGCGGGACGCCGTCGTCGCGGCCGGGCTGCCCGCCGACGTGATCCAGCTGGTGCCGGGGGAGAGCCGGGAGTCCGTGCAGGAGCTGATGCGCGCCCGCGGCCTCGTCGACGTGCTGATCCCGCGCGGCGGCGCCTCGCTGATCCGCACCGTCGTCGAGGGCTCGACCGTCCCGGTGATCGAGACCGGCACCGGCAACTGCCACGTGTACGTGGACGCCGAGACCGACCTCGCGATGGCCGTCGGCATCCTGCTGAACTCCAAGGCGCAGCGGGTCAGCGTCTGCAACGCGGCCGAGACGCTGCTGGTCCACCAGGACGTCGCGGACGCCTTCCTGCCGCTCGCGCTGGCCGCCCTGGCCGGGGCCGGGGTGACCGTGCACGGCGACGAGGCGGTGCTCAAGGCCGCCGAGGGCGGCCCGGCCACCGTGCTGCCCGCGACCGACGAGGACTGGGGCGCCGAGTACCTCTCGCTGGACCTGGCCGCGGCCGTGGTGCCCTCGCTGGAGGCCGCCGTCGCGCACATCCGCCGCTGGTCCTCCGGCCACACCGAGGCGATCGTCACCACCTCGCAGGCCGCCGCCCGCCGCTTCACCCAACTGGTCGACTCGACCACGGTGGCCGTCAACGCCTCCACCCGGTTCACCGACGGCGGCGAGTTCGGCTTCGGCGCGGAGATCGGCATCTCCACCCAGAAGCTGCACGCCCGCGGCCCGATGGGCCTGCCGGAGCTGACCAGCACCAAGTACATCGTCACCGGTGACGGGCACGTGCGGGGCGAGGCGACGCAGACCGTCGGTGGCACCCCGGACGCCCGCTGAGCCGTCGCCGCGGGCCGTCCGTCACACGTGTGACGGACCAACTGCCGGGAGCCACAGACAAAACGCCCGACCGGTAATACGCTGAATCCGTGGCTGAGGATGTGGGGGGCTTGCCGTACCCCGACGGCGCCGACCACGGTGGTGCGGACGACGAGTTCGCCACCGTGGTCTTCGATGAGGCCTTCGTCCGGTCCGCCGCCGTGCACGAGCCGACCGCCAAGGAGCGGCAACTCGCCGCCGCCGAGGCCCGGTTCGAGTCGGACAGCGCGGGCCCGGGCTGGAGCTATGACGTCTCGGCCGGTGACGGGCTGCCGCTGGAGCTGCGCCCGTACCCGACCGGACTCGACGCGGACCACCTCTACCCCGACCCCTGGTCGGGACCGGGCCGGGCGGTCGACCGACCCGGCCGACGCCGGTGGCGGCGCGGCTACGACCCGGTGCGCGCCCGCGGCCGGTACGTGGCCCAGCAGCGCTGGCACCGGCCGGTGGCCTGGGTGCTCGCCGTGATCATGGGCGTGAGCCTGGTCGCGGTGGCGGTCGCGGCGATCTCCCAGGGCGTGGGCGGCTCCTCGGGCACGTCGCGCAGACCGGAGTCCGGCAGCAGCAGCGCCGGGGTGGACCAGCGTCCCGTCCCGGCCGAGCCGCCGCTGGTGGTCACCGCACCCGCCGGCTAGACCGGCCCGGACCGGCCCCGGACCGGCTGCGGCTGCCCCGGGTGCCGCCGGTCGGGTGGCAGTCGGAGGGCGGTCGGGCGGCGGTGCGGTGCGGGCCCCCGGCGGGTGGTCACGGAGCGTCCCCGGGAATCTGTGCGAGGACCCTCGTGGCGGCGCGGGTGTCCGCCTACCCTGGTGTTATGGGTGACCCGCGAGAGCCTCCTGAGGGTCCGCCCGAGGGCGGTTCCGGCAACGAGGACGAATTCCGGTCCGTCGTGTTCGACGAATCGTTCGTCCGGGCTGCCCGGATCCAGGAGCTGTCCGCCCGGGAGCGGCTGGCGGGCTCCTTCGGCAAGGCGACCCGGCAGCGGGTACGGCTCGGCCCGCTGGGCAGCGTCCCGCGCCAGGCGCTCGCCCTGCTGCTGCTCATCCTGTTCGCCTTCGGGGCCGCGGTGTACTTCGGGATCAGCTCGCCGAAGGGGATCCCGGCCCGGCCCGAAGGAAGCCAACTGACCGTCAGTCTGGTCGCGTTGAGCCCGGCTTCGGCCGTGCGCCCGGTCGCCGACCCGGCGAACCCCTTCGCCGCCCTGCCACCCGGGTACGGGGACGGCACGCTCGGGCTGAACACCCCGACCGGGGCGGCCACCGAACACTTCGGCCGGGTCGAGGTGACCAAGGCGCTCGACACCGTCCAGCGCTACCTGGTCGCCTCCTCGCTGGCCCCGACCGCCCTGGTCCGGGGCGCCACCGCGGACGTCCGGGCCTTCGTCACGCCCGGTGAGCAGGCGGAGTTCGACGCGGGCGTGACCCAGCCGGTGGACGACCGGCACCACGCGGTGACCGGCTGGCTGGTCCGCTTCGACCCGGCCCAGGTCGCGCTGGCCTCGGACACCGTCAAGGTGGCCGGCGCGATGAGGATCGACGAGGCGGACAGCGGGACGCTGCAGATCACCACCGACCACACCTTCGTCTACGCGCTGAAGCCGGCCGGAGCCCCGGCCGGAGCGCCGGTCACCCTGGAGACCGTGCGGCGGCAGCTGACCTTCCAGTTCGACCGGGTCGACCTGGCCTCGGCGCAGCTGCGGCTGGTGGACTCGGTGCTGCAGGCCGGGCCGGAGCCCTGCGGCACCTCGATGGCGGGCTTCCTGCAGCCGGTGCTGGCCACCGCGCAGGGCACCGTGGTCGCGCCGCCGACGGCGGTCGACCCCGGCAACCACGCCCGGCCCGGGTGGCAGGTGTGCGGGGTGCTGGCGGGGAGCTGAGGGCCGGGGCCGCCGCGCCGGCGGAGGTTGAGGGGGCTCGGACGACTCGGATGGCTGGGTGGCCGGACGGCCGGTGACCCGGGTGGGTCACCGGCCGTCGGCGGTGTTCGGCGTTCGGTGCTCCGCGCGCCCGGAGCCCGCGCCCGGTGTCCGCGCTCGGCGGCCGGGGTTCAGCTGCCGCTGCGGTCGTCGGACCCGTTCGAGCCGTTTCCGTTCCCGTTCCCGTTCGAGCCGCCGCGGTTGGTGGCGCCGGTGAAGGTGTCGCGGAGCTTGCCGCCCACGGTCGCGGCGCCGCCGGCGACGTCCCGCAGCAGGCCCATCAGCGGGTCCTTGCTCTCCTTCACCGAGGTCGTGTAGTGGTCGGCGGCGGCCTTCCACTGCTCGCCGACCGAGGTGTCCCGGTCGTCCGAGCGGCGCGGGTAGGCGCCCGCCAGGATCGAGCGGTACTCGTCGCTCTCCGCCCACTTCTTCAGCTGGGCGACCCGGGTCACCGCGAAGGGGTGGGTCTGCGGCAGCACCTGGAGCAGCTTGAGCACGCCGTCGCGCAGGTCGCCGGCCTTCTCGTACTCCTCGGCCTGCTCCAGGAAGGCGTCGACGTTCATCTCGGCCAGGTTGTGCCCGCCGGCCAGCTTCATCAGGGCCCGCATGGATGCCTGGAGGTCCTGCCCGGCGAGCAGGCCGGCCCGGTCGCTGGACAGCTCCGCCTTGCGGAACCACTCCTTGAGCGCGGTGACCAGCGCCATGATCGCCAGGTTGCCGAGCGGCACCCAGGCGATCCGGGTGGCGATGTTGGTGAGGATCATCAGCATCGTCCGGTAGACGGCGTGGCCGGACATCGCGTGGCCGACCTCGTGGCCGATGACCGAGCGCAGCTCCTCCTCGTCGAGCAGCTCGACCAGGCCGCTGGTGACCACGATGATCGGGGTGTCGATGCCGATGGTGAACGCGTTGACCGTCGGGTCCTGGGTCACGTACAGGTCCGGGACCTGCTCCAGGTCGAGCACGTAGGCGGCGTCGCGCACCATGGTGTGGAGCTCGGGGAACTGCCGCTCGGAGGTCTTCACCGCGGTGGCCAGGAACATCAGCCGGATCGAGCGCTCGGAGACCAGGCCGGCGAGCTTCTTCAGGATGTCGTCGAAGCCGGACAGCTTGCGCAGGGCCACCAGCGCCGAGCGGTCCGCCGGGTGCTCCCAGGCGCGGGTGGAGATGCCGGGGAAGCGCTCGCGGCGACGGCTCGGGGTCTTCGCGGTCGTGTCGGTCATGGTCTGAGTACCTCCTGGTCGACGGCGGCCACGGCCCGCTGGCCGGCCCCCCGCTGGTCTTCGCCTTCAACGACTGTCTGTGCAACGTCCGTGGTTGCGTACTCGTCCCCGGCGCCAGCGTACGCGCGGGCGGGGCGCGCCACAGGGGCCGGTGAGGGGTGCCGGTGTGAGGCCGGTTTACCCTGATTGCCCTGGACCACCGAGACCGGACCCGGCCGCGGTACCGAGCAGTTCGAGGAGCCCCCAGATGTCCACCGACGCGCTTGTCAGCCTGGCCGCGCCCATCTCCGACGAGGCCGGCCCGGGCCTCTTCCTGCGGATCATCATCGTCGCCTCCTTCGTGGGCGTCGGCCTGCTGGTCTGGCTGATGGCCCGCGCCTTCCGCGGAAACTAGACCCCGGGGCCCGGTGGCGACCGGCCTCGCGGGCCCCTCGGGTCCGGTCCGGGCCACCCCGGCTCACGCCCCTTCAGCGGCGGTGGGCCGCCGAGCGGTTGCGGTGCGACCCCCCGTACGATGACGGGTGGGCCCTCACCGGCCCGGAACAACCCCCCAGGTCCGTTCACCGAGCCGAGAAGGTCCCGCCGACGATGAGCACTGCCGCCGCACTCCCTGTTCTGAACCTGCTCGCCGAGAGCGAGGGGGGCAACCACGACAGCCTGAACCCGGCTCTGACGGGTGGCGCCGCCCTGGTGATCCTGCTGCTCCTGCTCTTCATCACCACCCGCTTCAACCGGGACCGCTGAGCCCGCTCCGCGGACCGCTCGGGGAGCGTCCGGCCACCGGCCGGCCGCTCCCTCACGCATATCCGCGGACACCCCCGGCGGGTGCGCGGGCCGTCGCCGCCGGGGCCGAAACCGGGGTTGCCGTGGGGCCGGTACCGGGGTTGCCGTGGGGCCGTGGCCGGGGTCGTCGCCGGTCCGTCACCGGGTCTGCGGGCCGCCCCCACCGGGTCTGCGGAGGACCCCCACCCGGCCGTTCCCGCACCGTAACGGGTGTCGCGTAATGTGTGGCGGCATGGGAGAGCAGGCCGGGAATCCCGGCGGACCGGAACCGGTGAAGAAGCGCCTCGGCGTGATGGGCGGCACCTTCGACCCGATCCATCACGGCCACCTCGTCGCCGCCAGTGAGGTCGCGAGCGCGTTCCACCTGGACGAGGTGATCTTCGTCCCGACCGGTCAGCCGTGGCAGAAGAGCGACCGGCACGTCACCCCGGCCGAGGACCGCTACCTGATGACGGTCATCGCCACCGCCGAGAACCCGCAGTTCTCGGTCAGCCGGATCGACATCGACCGCCAGGGTCCGACCTACACCGTCGACACCCTGCGCGACCTGCACGCCCTGCACCCGGACGCCGACCTCTTCTTCATCACCGGCGCCGACGCGCTCGCCCAGATCCTGTCCTGGCGTGACTCCGACGAACTCTTCTCGCTGGCCCACTTCATCGGATGCACCCGCCCGGGGCACACTCTCTCGGACGCCGGGCTTCCGGTGGGCGGGGTCTCCCTGGTGGAGGTCCCGGCCCTGGCCATCTCCTCCACGGACTGCCGCAACCGGGTCGCCAAGGGCGAGCCGGTCTGGTACCTCGTCCCGGACGGCGTGGTCCGCTACATCGACAAGCGGGCGCTGTACGCGCCGCGCGGGACCTGAGCCAGGAGCGGCGCATGACGGATCGCAGCGGCGGCCAGCAGCGGCCGGAGGACTGGTCCACCGGGCAGTACCAGCAGCCGTACCAGGGTCAGGGCCAGGGCCAGGGCCAGAGCCAGGGGTATTCGCAGCAGCAGGGGTACGAGTCGTACGAGCAGCCGCAGTACGACCAGTACGGGCAGCCCGTCTACACCCAGGACCCGTACGGCTACCAGCAGCAGGGCTACCAGGGGCAGCAGGGGTACGACGGCTACCAGCAGAACGGCCAGGGCCAGGGGTATCCGCAGCAGCAGGGGTACGAGTCGTACGGGCAGCCGCAGTACGACCAGTACGGGCAGCCCGTCTACACCCAGGACCCGTACGGCTACCAGCAGCAGGGCTACCAGGGGCAGCAGGACTACCAGCAGCCGTACCAGCCCGAGGCCGCGGCGCCCGAGGCCGCCGCGCCCGCGCCCGCGCCCGTCGAGCCGGTGGCCCCCGCCGCCGTGCCGCCGCGCCCGCGGGCGAACCGGCCCGCCGCGGAGGCGGCGCCGGCGCCGGCCAAGGACCGGTCGCCGTCCGAGCAGGTCGCCGGGGCCCGCGGCGGCAAGGCCGGGAGCAAGGCGCCCAAGGACGGCTACACCACGGGCGAGTTCACCTTCGTCGACGAGGAGGCGGAGGAGACCGAGGACGTCATCGACTGGCTGAAGTTCGCCGAGTCCCGCAGCGAGGTGCGCGCCGAGCGCCGCCGCAAGCTGCGCAACCGGCTGATCGGCCTGGGCGTGGTGGTGGCGCTCACGGCGGGCGGTGTCGGCGGCTACCTGTGGTTCACCGGCGACAAGCCGACCGCGGCCGCCGCGGCCGGCGGGCGCCAGGTCAACGTCGTCCACCTGCGCGACCTGCAGGGCAAGGTCTCCAGCGCGCTGCTGGTCGACGACGCCTCCGGGAAGAAGGGCACCGTGCTGCTGCTGCCCGACAACCTGCGGCTGCCCGGCCCCGGCGACCCGCCGGTCACCACCATCGGCCAGGCCATGGACAGCATCGGCGCCTCGGCGACCCGGGACGGCCTGTCCACCGTGCTCGGCGCCCCGGTGGCCGGCACCTGGCGGCTGGACACCCCGTACCTGGAACTGCTGGTCTCCCAGCTCGGCGGCGTCCGGGTGGACACCAACGCCGAGACCCACGAGGGCGGCAAGCCGGACGGCAAGCTGCTGTCCGCGGCCGGGAAGAACACCATGCTGAGCGGGAAGGCCGCGGTCGCGTACGCCACCCTGCAGAACCCGGGCGAGAACCGGGACGCCCAGCTGGCCCGGTTCGGGCAGGTCATGGACGCGGTGGTGCGCACCATGCCGACCGAGTTCAAGGACGCCAAGGACGACGTGCACCGGATGAACGCGGTCCTCGACCCCTCACTGCCCGAGGACGCCCTCGCCGGGGTGCTCGTCCAGCTCGCCCAGCAGGCGAAGGGCGGCCACTTCGGCACCACCGCGCTGACCGTCAAGCCGGACGGCAGCCTGGACGAGGCGACCGCGGGCAAGCAGGTCAAGGACGTGCTGGGCGGCACCGTGAAGTCCGCGGCCGCCGGCGACGCCCCCGCCCGGGTCGCGCTGCAGGACGCCAGCGGCAACGACGCCGCGGCCGCCGCCGCGCAGGTCCAGATCGTCAACTCCGGCCTGACCTTCATCCCCGGCGGGGCCAAGACCGCCGCGCAGGCCACCAGTGAGATCCGCTACACCGACGACGCCCGCCAGGGCGCGGCGAAGTCGCTGGCGACCAGCCTCGGCCTGCCGGACACGGCGCTGAAGAAGGTCACCGGGGACACCCAGAACGCGGACCTGCTGGTAGTGCTCGGCAAGGACTACCAGGCACCGAAGAACCCGTAGGACGGCGACGGACACCCGCGCGACGGCGGCCCGGCCCCCGGTGGCCGGCCCCGTCGCCCGGGCCGTGGGCGGTGCGGCGGCCCGGGCGGGCACGGGCGGGGCCCGGAAAACGGTTCCGGGCCCGCCCGGGCGGCGTGAGATCCTGGAAGGCGACCCCGGCCCAGTTGCCGGGGCGCGCCCCACGCAGCCGAGCCGGAAGATCACCGTGACCGTCACCGACCACAGCCAGCAGCTCATCAACGTCGCCGCCCAGGCGGCGGCCGACAAGCTCGCGCACAACATCATCGCCTTCGACGTCAGCGAGGTGCTGTCGATCACCGACGCCTTCCTGATCGCCTCCGCGAACAACGACCGCCAGGTCCGCTCGATCGCCGAGGAGATCGAGGACCAGCTGCGCGAGCAGCTGGACATCAAGCCGGTGCGCCGCGAGGGCGAGCGCGAGGGCCGCTGGATCCTGCTCGACTACCTGGACATCGTCGTGCACGTCCAGCACTCCGAGGAGCGCTCCTTCTACTCGCTCGACCGGCTCTGGAAGGACTGCCCCGAGCTGCCGCTGCCCGAGGACGCCCTGGCCTCGCGCAACCGTCCCGACGCGCACACCGACGAGGCCGGCAACGCCCTCGCCCCGGCCGACGACTTCGGCAAGCCCGAGGACCTGCACTGAGCCGCGGCGCGCGAGGCCCGCGCATCGTCTTCTGGCGGCACGGCCAGACGTCCTGGAACCTCGAGTCGCGGTTCCAGGGCACCACGGACATCGAGCTGACCGGCCAGGGCGTCCTTCAGGCCCAGCGGGCGGCCCGGCTGCTCTCCGGGCTCCGCCCCGACCTGGTGATCTCCTCGGACCTCAAGCGCGCCCGGCGCACCGCCGACGAGCTCGCCGCGGTCACCGGGCTCGACGTGACCCACCACGAGGGCCTGCGGGAGACCTACGCGGGCTCCTGGCAGGGCCTGACCAACGCCGAGATCCGCGAGCGCTTCCCCGAGGAGTACGCGGCCTGGGCGGCCGGCGAGCCGGTGCGGCGCGGCGGCGGTGGCGAGCTGGCCACCGAGGTCGCCGACCGCTCGGTGCCGCTGGTGCTGGAGGCCGTCGGCAAGCTGTCGGAGGACGGCACGCTGGTCGTGGTCAGCCACGGCGGGACGATCCGCACCATGCTCGGGCGCCTGCTGGACCTGGAGCCGCCCCAGTGGGAGCGCTTCGGCGGACTGTCCAACTGCTGCTGGTCGGTGCTCGGCCACGGGGCGCGCGGCTGGCGCCTGCTGGAGCACAACGCGGGCACGCTCCCGCAGCCGGTCATCGGCGACGACACCTGAGCGGTACGGCAGCGGTTCGGTAGTGGCGCGGCAGCGGTTCGGCACGGGCGTCCGGCGCGGGTCCGCGGGGGGCCGCAGGGTTCCTCGCGGGGGCCCGGTGGGGGCCTCGACGGAGGTCCGGCGAGGGCCTCACGAGGGCGGATTTCGCAGTTCCGGCCCTGACCAGCTAGAGTCTTCCTCGTTCGCAGGGAAGGAACGCGGCCCGGAAGGGAAGCGGGAGATCCGGTGAGTGCGGGGCTGTAGCTCAGTTGGTAGAGCGCTTGCATGGCATGCAAGAGGTCCGGGGTTCAATTCCCCGTAGCTCCACTCCGCATCGGCGGTCGTGGTCAGTCAGCCAGGGTCGTCCGTGTCGCGGGGCTGTAGCTCAGTTGGTAGAGCGCTTGCATGGCATGCAAGAGGTCCGGGGTTCAATTCCCCGTAGCTCCACAGCAGTTCGGAAGGCCGTCACCCGAGGGGTGGCGGCCTTCCGGCGTTCGCGCGCCCGTCACTGCTCGCAGACGTGCGTCCAGCCGCCCGGCGGCAGCGAGCCGAGCCGTTCCACCCGCTCCCGGTCCTCCGGGTCCGCCGGGAGGTACACCACGATGTAGCACTCCGGCACCCCCGGGATCGTCAGGTACGTGGCGTTCACCCGCAGCACCCCGAGCTGCGGGTGCCGGAAGATCCGCAGCCAGGTCTCCGGCGGCGCGACCTCCTGGCGGGCCCACAGCTCCCGGAACAGCCCGCTGCGAGCCGACAGCCGCTGCACGTGCTCCTCCCAGGCCGGCTCGCCCACGTGCTTGCCGTACGCCGAGCGCAGCACCGCCACCATCCGCGGCAGCGCCTCGTCCCGGTTCCCGCACGGGTTGCAGCACGGCGGGGCGGTCAGCATGCACCAGAGGCTGTTGAAGACGACCCCGCCGACCGGGCGCATCCGCTCGGTGCCGAACAGCGAACGGTACGGCCCGTTGTAGCTCAGCACGTCGAAACGGGTGTTGGAGACCGCCGCCGGCAGCGGGGCGAGCGAGTCCAGGATCACCTGGATCGACGGGCTCAGCTCCGGCGGCGCCGGCTGCGCGTGCGGCGACGGGGACATCCCGGCCAGCCCGAACAGGTGCTCGCGCTCGGTGCCGTCCAGCCGCAGCGCCCGGGCCACCGCCAGCAGCACCTGCTCGCTCGCGTTGATCGGCCGCCCCTGCTCCAGCCACGTGTACCAGGTGACCCCGACCCCGGCGAGCTGCGCCACCTCCTCGCGCCGCAGCCCCGGCGTCCGACGGCGCAGCCCGGGCGGCAGCCCGACCTCCTCGGGGGCGACCCGCGCCCGGCAGGCCTTCAGGAAGCGGGCCAGCTCGGTACGGCGGCGGTCGCGCCCGCCCGCCGCGGTCGGGAGTTCCTCCAGCACGGTCATGGCCACCATCGTGCCGCAGCACCGGCGGGCGATACAGGTGCTGCCAGTACCAGGATCAGCAGGCTCTAACCACCAGTACCGGTACGGCCGCAGGCTGGCTGCCATGACGGACCTCCAGATCCGGCCCGGCGCGGTCGGCGGCACCACCGGAGCACCGGCCGTACGGCCAGGGCTGCTCCTCGCGCTCGTCCTGTGCGGGCAGTTCATGGCCGTGCTCGACGTCTCCATCGTCAACGTCGCGGTCCCCACCATCCGTACCGACCTCGGCGCCTCCGGTGCCGCCCTGCAGCTGGTCATCGCCGGCTACACCATCAGCTACGCCGTGCTGCTCATCACCGGGGCCCGGCTGGGCGCCCGCCACGGCTACAGTCGGATGTTCCAGCTCGGCCTGGCCGCCTTCACCGCCACCTCGCTGGCCTGCGGCCTCGCCCCGTCCACCGGCTGGCTGATCGCCTTCCGGCTGCTCCAGGGCGCCGGCTCGGCGCTGATGGTGCCGCAGGTGATGAGCCTGCTGCAGCGCACCTTCACCGGCGCCGCCCGCACCCGGGCGCTCGGCCTCTACTCGGCCGTCCTGGCCGGCGGCATGGCCCTCGGCCAGGTGCTCGGCGGCGTGCTGGTCAGCGCCGACCTGTTCGGCAGCGGATGGCGGCCGGTGTTCCTGGTCAACGTGCCGATCGGGGTGCTGCTGCTCGCCGCCGGCGCCCGGCTGCTGCCCCGGCTGCCCGGCGACGCCACCCGCGGCTTCGACGTCCCCGGCCTGGTGGTGCTCGGCGCGGCGCTCGGCCTGCTGGTGGTGCCGCTCGTCCTCGGCCACGAGCTCGGCTGGCCCGCCTGGGGCTGGGCGATGATCGCGGGCAGCGTGCTGCTGTTCGCCCTCTTCGTGGTGGTCGAGCGCCGGATCGCCCGCGCCGGCGGCCAGCCGCTGATCGCCGGACGGGTGCTGCGCGCCCCCGGACTGCGGCCGGCGGCGGCCGGACTGTTCGCGATCATGGCGGCCTTCGCCGGGTTCATGTTCGCCTTCGCCCTGCACCAGCAGGCCGGGCTCGGCCACACCGCCCTGGCGGCCGGGCTCTGCTCGGCGCCCGTCGCCGTCGGCTTCGGCCTGTCCAGCATGCACTGGCACCGGCTGCCCGGCCGGCTGCACGGCGCCCTGCCGACGGTCGCCGCGGTGCTCCTCTCCGGCGGCTACCTGCTGCTGGGCGTCCTGCTCGGCGACGGCGCCGGGATCGGGGCGGGGCCGCTGGCCGAGATGGCCGCGCTCGGCCTGGTCGCCGGCTGCGCGTACGCACCGCTGTTCGCCCGGGCGCTCGCCGGGGTGGCGCCCGAGGACGCGGCCGACGCCAGCGGGGTGATGGTGACGGTCATCCAGCTCGGGCAGGTGCTCGGCGTCGCGGTGCTCGGCTCGGTGTTCCTCGGGCAGGTCGACCTGCCGGCGCCGGCCGCCGAGTCCGGGCACGCGCTGTGGACCACGCTGCTGGTCAACGCCGTCGTGGTGCTCCTCACCGCGGGCTTCGCGGCGCATGGGCGGCGGGCGGCGCGGTAGGAGGGGCGTGCCTGGGGGCTCGGGGGCCGGGGCGGGGGCTTGGGCGCTGGGCGCCGGGGGGACTTCGGGGAGGGGGTGGGGCGGGCTCCGGGAAACGGATTTCTGGAGCACGCCCCGGACCGTGTAAAGTAGTCGATGTCGCCAAGGGAAACCGGACGGAAACGGCCGAAAGACCAAGGCGACGAAGCAGGTCAAGGGGCTGTAGCTCAGTTGGTAGAGCGCTTGCATGGCATGCAAGAGGTCCGGGGTTCAATTCCCCGTAGCTCCACAGCAGTCGAGAGCCGCCTCCCGAAACGGGAGGCGGCTCTTCGCCGTTTCGACCGTGCCACCCGCGGGACGGCCGGGAATCCCGCTACCGTCGTGCCATGGCCGATCTGGAGCGAAGGCGGAACGAGGAACTGGCCCGGATACTCCACCAGCTCGGATGGAGTCCGGAACGGCTCGCCCGCGAGGTGAGCCTCGCCCTGCCGCCGGGCCTCGCCATCAGCTCCACCGCCCCCTACAAGTGGCGCGACCGCGGCATGGTGCCGCGCAGCCCGCACGACCAGGCGGTCTGCGAAGTGCTCAGCCGCACCCTCGGCATCGCCGTCACCTACGAGCAGCTCTGGGGCCGGATGGGCGGCCACCGCGGCGCCAAGATCCTCTCGCCCCGGCTGCTCACCGACCCGTGGACCGCCGACACCGCCCAGACCGCGCTGCGCGAGGCCGCCACCGACGCCGGTCCGGTCCGCCTCACCGACCTCTTCCGCAACGCCGACCTCGACCAGGCCGCCGCCCGGTTCACCTCCCCGCCCCCGCCCGTCGGCGGCGGCGAGGGCGCGCTGCGCGTGGAAGCCGCGCTGGTCGGCGAACTCGGCCTGTCCTACCGCAGCAAACAGCGACTCGAACGGTCCTGCGGCGGCGGCCTCGTCCTCGGCCCCACCAGGGCTGAACTCGCCATGCTCGCCAAGCTGCTGGAACTCGGCGCCTACGACGAACGGCTGGGACGCGAGCTGTACGGCACCGCCAGCAGGCTCGCCCGACTGGCCGGCTGGGCCGCGTACGACCTCGGCCACGACGCGGCCGCGCAACGCGCCTTCGTCGCCGCGCTGCGCGCCGCCCACGTCAGCGGCGACCCCCGGCTCGGCGTCGCCGTGCTCGGCGCACTGGTGGTGCTCGCCACCCAGGGCCCCGGCGGGCGCGGCCTGGACGCCGTCTCCGCCCTGGAGGGCGCCCTGGAGGCCCACGGCGCGGCCCTCGGCCCCACCGGCCGGGCCCGCCAGCTCGGCCGGCTCGCCCGCGCCTACGGCCGCCGTGGCGAGCCGGACCGGGCCGAGGCCGCCGCCGCCCGGGCCTTCGCCGAACTGGACGGCGTGCCCGGCACCGAGGAGGCCCGCGCCTCCCTCGCCGGCATGGTCGGGGAGGGGCGGCTGGCACTCGGCCGGGCCCGGCTCGCCAAGGCCCCGCTCGCCGAGGCGGTCGCCGGGCTCGGACCCGGGCGGGCACGCTCCAAGGCGCTGCTGATGGTGCGCCTCGCCGAGACCCACCGGCGGCTCGGCGACCAGCGGGAGGCCGCCCGCACCGCGGCGCTGGCGCGCTCGCTCGCCGCGGGGATGCAGTCGGAGCGGCTGGCGAAGGCGCTGCGGGACTTCGACGCGGCGGGGCGGACGGCGGCGCGCTGAGGCGGGGGCGTGGTGGCGCCGGGGTGCGGGGCGTGGGGGAGGGGGCGTGGGGGAGAGGCCCCGCTCGTGCGCGGCCCCGGCGGTATACCCAGCGGCGGGCCGGGCCGCTTGCGGTACCCTGAGCCCATGCGAACCGTGCGCCTGCTCCTTAGCCGGCCGCGCTGACCAGGACCGGCTGAGCCCTCGGGCGGTGCCGGAGTCGGCGTGGCGTCCCCTCCTGCGAGGGGCTTTTTTGTTTTCCGCCCCCGATCCCGTCCCGGGCCGGGCCCACGCGCCGGCCGCCTGCGCGGTTCGCCAACCGACACCGATGGAGCTTGAAGGACCATGAGCGAGACGACCCCTGCGTCCGGCGCGGCCGAGACCGCGACCGAGCCGTTCCGGTACAGCGCCGCGCTGGCGGCCGAGATCGAGTCCCGCTGGCAGGACCTCTGGGAGAAGGAGGGCACCTTCCACGCCCCCAACCCCACCGGTGCGCTGGCCGACCCGTCCGCCGGTGACGTCGCCGCGAAGCCGCACAGCTTCATCATGGACATGTTCCCGTACCCCTCGGGTGCGGGCCTGCACGTCGGCCACCCGCTGGGCTACATCGCCACCGACGTCTTCGCCCGCTACCAGCGGATGACCGGCCACAACGTGCTGCACACGCTGGGCTACGACGCCTTCGGCCTGCCCGCCGAGCAGTACGCGGTGCAGACCGGCACCCACCCGCGGGTCTCCACCGAGGCCAACATCGCCAACATGCGCCAGCAGCTGCGCCGGCTGGGCCTGGGCCACGACCCGCGCCGCTCGATCTCCACGATCGACCCGGACTACTACCGCTGGACCCAGTGGATCTTCCTGCAGATCTTCAACTCCTGGTACGACGAGACCGCCCGCAAGGCCCGTCCGATCGCCGAACTGGTCGCCCAGTTCGAGTCCGGTGAGCGCGAGGTGCCGGGCGGTCAGGCCTGGGCGGCGCTGTCCGCCGCCGAGCGCGACCAGGTCCTGGGCGAGTACCGCCTGGCGTACGCCAAGGAGGTGCCGGTCAACTGGTGCCCGGGCCTGGGCACCGTACTGGCCAACGAGGAGGTCACCGCGGACGGCCGCTCCGAGCGCGGCAACTTCCCGGTGTTCAAGTCCAACCTGCGCCAGTGGATGATGCGCATCACCGCGTACTCCGACCGGCTGATCGAGGACCTGGACCTGCTGGACTGGCCCGAGGCCATCAAGCTGCAGCAGCGCAACTGGATCGGACGCTCCGAAGGCGCCCGGGTCGACTTCGCCGTCGGCACCGACGAGAAGATCACCGTCTTCACCACCCGCCCCGACACCCTGTTCGGCGCCACCTACATGGTGCTGGCCCCCGAGCACGGCCTGGTCGACGCCGTCGTCCCCGCCGCCTGGCCGCAGGACGTGCCCGCCGAGTGGACCGGCGGCGCCGCCACCCCCGCCGAGGCCGTCGCCGCCTACCGGGCCGCGGCCGCCGCCAAGTCGGACGTCGAGCGCCAGGTCGAGGCCAAGGTCAAGACCGGTGTCTTCACCGGCGCCTACGCCGTCAACCCGGTCAGCGGCGCCCCCGTCCCGGTGTTCATCGCCGACTACGTGCTGATGGGCTACGGCACCGGCGCCATCATGGCCGTCCCCGCCCACGACCACCGCGACTTCGCCTTCGCCCGCGCCTTCGCCCTGCCGATGCGCTGCGTCGTCGAGCCGACCGACGGCCGCGGCGAGGACACCGCGCAGTGGGACGACGCGTTCGACACCTACGACTCCGTCATCGTCAACTCCGCCCGGTCCGCCCGGTCCGCCGGGTCCGCCCGGGAGGAAGGCGACCTGTCGCTGAACGGGCTGAGCGTCGTCGACGCCAAGGCCCGCGCCACCGCCTGGCTGGCCGAGCGCGGCATCGGCGAGGGCACCGTCAACTACCGCCTGCGCGACTGGCTGTTCAGCCGTCAGCGGTACTGGGGCGAGCCCTTCCCGATCGTCTACGACGAGGACGGCGTCATGCACGCCCTGCCCGAGTCGATGCTGCCCGTCGAGGTCCCCGAGGTCGACGACTACTCGCCGCGCACCTACGACCCGTTCGACGCCGACTCCTCGCCCGAGACCCCGCTGTCGCGCAACGAGGCCTGGGTCGACGTCGAGCTGGACCTGGGCGACGGGCCGAAGAAGTACCGCCGCGAGACCAACACCATGCCCAACTGGGCCGGTTCCTGCTGGTACGAGCTGCGCTACGTCGACCCGGCCAACTCCGACGCCGTCGTCGACCCCGCCAACGAGCGGTACTGGCTGGGCCCGACGGACACCAAGCCGGCCGGTGGCGCCGACCTGTACGTCGGCGGCGCCGAGCACGCCGTGCTGCACCTGCTGTACGCGCGCTTCTGGCACAAGGTGCTGCACGACCTGGGCCACGTCTCCTCCGTCGAGCCGTTCCACAAGCTGTTCAACCAGGGCATGATCACCGCCGACGTCTACCGCGACGAGCGCGGCTTCCCGGTGCCCGCCGCCGAGGTCGAGGAGCGAGGCGGCCAGTACTTCTGGCAGGGCGAGCCGGTCAAGCGCGAGGCCGGGAAGATGGGCAAGTCCCTGAAGAACGCCGTCGCGCCCGACGACATCGCCGACGAGTACGGCGCCGACACCCTGCGCCTGTACGAGATGTCGATGGGCCCGCTGGACGTCTCCCGCCCCTGGGACACCCGCGCCGTCGTCGGCTCCTACCGCTTCCTGCAGCGGCTGTGGCGCAACGTCGTCTCGGAGACCACCGGCGAACTGGTCGTCACCGAGGAGACGCCCGACGACGCGACGCTGCGCGCCCTGCACAAGGCGATCGACGGCATCCGCGGCGACATGGCAGGGCTGCGCTTCAACACGGCCGTCGCCAAGGCGATCGAGCTGAACAACTTCCTGGTCAAGCGCGGCTCGACGCCGCGGGTCGTGGCCGAGCAGCTGGTGCTGATGGTCGCCCCGCTGGCCCCGCACGTCGCCGAGGAGCTGTGGCGCCGCCTGGGCCACGGCGAGTCGCTGGCGCACACCGACTACCCGGTCGCCGACCCGGCGTACGTGGTGGACGAGTCGGTGACCTGCGTGGTGCAGATCAAGGGCAAGGTGAAGGCCCGGCTGGAGGTCGCGCCGGGCATCTCCGACGCCGAGCTGGAGGCGCTGGCGCTGGCGGACCCGGCGGTCGTCGCGGCGATCGGCGGCGCGGAGGTGCGCAAGGTGATCGCGCGCGCCCCGAAGCTGGTGAACATCGTCACGGGCTGATTCGGAACCGGATTCCGGGCTGGATCCGAGGCCGATCGATCGGGCGGGCGTCCTTCGGGGCGCCCGCCCGGTGCTTTTGGTGCGCCGCTCCCGGGTGTCGCTCCTTGGGGAGGTGGGGCGTGGCGGGGCCGGGGTGGGGCCGGGCGTGGCGGGGCGTGGCGGGGTCGGGCGGGTTGGGCTCGGGCCCTCGGGGAGATCCCGGATCTGTCCCTGATCTCCGGCCTTCCGGACCGTTCGGAGCCCCCTCGGGAGGGGACGGCGGCTACCGTGGAACCCTCGGCGATGCGGCCCGCGTTGGGCTCGGTGGGGCCCGAAACGGTGGCGGAAGGTGGCGCGCGATGGACGTGTTCGGCGTGATGATCGGCCTGGTCCTGCTTGTCGGGATCACGGTGGTCGCCCTGATGGTGATCGGCACGGTCAAGGCCGCCAAGGCCGTCGGCGCGAAGATCGAGAAGCACGAAGCCAACGCCCGGCGCGCCGTCGAGACCGCCACCCTCAAGGCGAAGACGTACACCAAGATCGGCCCGCCCGCGCAGATCGCCACCGTCCGGCTCGGCCTGCGGACCTCCCTCGACGGCACCCGACAGGTGCTGGAGGGCGGCCTCGCGCAGGACGGCCAGCTCGGCGAATCGCTCGCCCTGCTCACCCGGCTCGACGCCCACGCGGCGGAACTCGACGGCGAGCTCCGGGTGCTCGAACGCGAGCCGGACACCGCGCGGATCGCCGCCAAGCTCCCCGAACTGCGCGAGCGGGCGGAGCGGATCACGCACGCCGCTGAGACCATGCGCTGGGCCGCGCAGGACCGGATGCACCGGTTCGCGGACGACGAGCTGAGCCGGCTCAGCCAGGAGTGCGAGAGCGAGGCGGGGGCGCTGCGGCACTGGGACGGGTCGGGGGCCGGGGCGGCGGGGGCCGGCGGTTCCGTTGGATCCTCGGGGTCCGGCGCGGGTTCCGGGTCCGGCTCCGGTGCCGGCTCGGCCGGTGCCGGCGGGGGTGCGGCCCGGGCCCGACTGACGGACGGGAAGGGGCGGCCGAGCGCGGAGGAGCTGCTGGGGCTCGCCGATCCGCTGGCCAAGCTGGCGCAGCGGCTGCGGAAGCCGTCGACGGGGTCCTCGGCGGGCTGATCGTCCGGGGCCGGCCCTGGGCGGGGGCACACAGGTCGGTGCGTCGCGGGCGCCTCGCGGGCACGTTGCGGGTACCTCCCGGGCGCCTCGGGGCCGAGGCGCGGTCGTCCGCCGGCGGGCGCTGTCCTCGCGCACGGACGGGGAGTAACCTCCGCCTCATGCCCTCCGACCTCGCGCTCGTCACCGATTCCACGGCCTATCTGCCGCAGGAGGCCCTCGACCGGTACGGGATCACGGTCGTCCCGCTGAGCGTCGCGGTCGGTGACTCGGTCCTGAGCGAGGGCGTCGAGATCTCCCCGAAGGACGTCGCCGAGGCGCTGCGCGGCAAGCAGCGGGTGACCACCTCCCGGCCGAACCCGGAGACCTTCGCGGCCACCTACCGGGCGGCCGCCGAAGCCGGGGCGAAGGGGATCGTCTCGGTGCACATCTCCGGCGAGCTCTCCGGCACCGTCGAGGCCGCCCGGCTGGCGGCCGCCGAGGCGCCCGTACCGGTGCGGGTGGTGGACAGCCGACTGGTCGGGATGGCGCTCGGGTACGCGGTGCTGGCGGCCGCCGAGTCGATCGCGGCCGGGCAGGGACTCGCGGAGGCGGCCGAGGCGGCGACCCGGCGGGCGGCGACGACCAGCGGGTTCTTCTACGTCGACACCCTGGAACACCTGCGCCGGGGTGGGCGGATCGGGGCGGCGCGGGCGCTGCTCGGGTCCGCGCTGGCGGTCAAGCCGCTGCTGCACCTGGACGGTGGACGGATCGAGCCGCTGGAGAAGGTGCGGACGGCGTCGCGGGCGATCGCGCGGCTGGAGGAGATCGCGGTCGAGCGGTCGGGGGAGCGGGAGGTCGACATCACCGTGCACCACCTGGCGGCCGAGGACCGGGCCGAGCCGCTCGCGGAGCGGTTGCGGGCACGGGTGCCGGGGCTGCGGGAGCTGTACGTCGGCGAGGTGGGGGCGGTGATCGGCGCGCACGTCGGGCCGGGGCTGCTCGCGGTGGTGGTCGCGCCGCGCTGAGGGGGCCGGAGCGGGGCCGGGGGTTGGGGGTTGGGCGGGGGTCGAAGGGGTGTCTCGTAGGTCGTGTGGTCAACATCCGGGATCTACGCCCACTTGTGTGAGCGACCTTTTCTGTCCACAACCCCCCGGTTATCCACAGGCTTTCGGTAATTTCCACGCGTCCGCCGGAGGACTCCTACCGTCCTCGGCATGACGACGATGGGCCTGGGCGCGGCGAAGCGCCAAGCGATCAACGAGACGGTGCGGCTGCGGATGGCTGCGCTGCTCCCGACGGGCGACGAGCCGGTGGGAGTCCCTGGCGGTTCCTCGACACCGGCACCGGCACTGGCACCGGCACAAGCCCCGGGGGCGGCCGCGGGTACGGCAGCGTTCACGGCGGGGGAGCGGCCGGCGACGGGGCCGCCGGCTGGCCCGGCACCGCCGCTGCCGGGCGCGGATGCGGCGGATCCGGGAGTCGGGGCGGATCCACCGGACACAAGGGTGCGTCCGAAGGGCGGTCCGTTCGCTCCGTTCGCCCCGGCGATGGCGCTCGACCGGCGTGCGGTGGCCGGACTGGTCATCCTGCTGCTGTTCGCCGTGGGCTACGCGGTGCAGCACTTCTGGCTGGCCAGACCGGAGACCGTCGCCGTACCCGCGCTGACGGCCGCCTCGGCGCTGGCGGGGGCACCCGCGCAGGCCCCGGGCGACACGGTGCCTGGGACCGGTCCGTCCGAGGTCGGCACCGTCGTGCCCGGTATCGGGGACGGGACAGGGAGCGGCGTCGGGCCCGGCGCCGGTGCGGCCGTCGTGGTCGACATCGGCGGGCGGGTCCACCTTCCCGGCCTGCACACCCTGCCCGGCGGCTCTCGGGTGGCCGACGCCCTGCGGGCCGCGGGCGGGGTACTGCCGGAGACGGACACCAGGAACCTCAACCTGGCCCGCGTCCTGACGGACGGTGAGCAGCTGATGGTCGGCGAGCAGGCCGCGGCCCCCGCCGCCCCGGCCACCGGGACCGGAAACGGACCTCCGCCGCCCGCCACGCCCCGACCACCCGTCAGCCTCAACCGAGCCACCCTCGAACAGCTCGACACCCTCCCCGGCGTCGGCCCGACCCTCGCCCAGCGCATCCTCGCCTACCGAACCTCCCACGGCTCCTTCCGCTCCCTCGACCAGCTCCGGCAGGTCAGCGGCATCGGCGCCCGCACGTACGCGGAACTCCGTCCGCTGCTCACCCTCTGACGCTTCCCCGTCCCGTTCCGCCCGTTCCCCTCGCTCCGAAGGGAGGTCCCGACGTGTCCGCTCCCACCACCCCGGTCCCGCACGCCCGCTCCTCGGGCGCCGACTTCCGGCTCCTGCTGCCCGCCGTCTCGGCCTGGGCCGTCACAGCGGCGCTCCTGCGTCTGGAGGCGGGGCACGAGGTCCCGGTCCTCGCGGCGGCGGGCGTCGCCGTCCTCGTAGCCGGCCGGCTGCTCGCCCGGCCGGGCGTCCTGCGCCTGCGCGGAGCCGCGGTGACTCTGGCAGCCGTCCTGCTCACCGCGGCGGCGGCCGCCATCGCGACCCCGCTGCACACCGCCGACCTGCACCGAGGCCCGCTGCCGGAGCTCGCCGACGCGGCCGAGCACAGCACGCCGCGCTCACCGGCGGCCACGCCCGCCCCGGCGGTGGACGTGGAACTGACCGTCGTCGGAGACCCCGAGATCCACACCTCCCGCGGCGGCACCACCGATGGGCGGACACTCCTCACCGTGGGCGCCGTGGCCGACCGTGTCACCGTCCTCCCGTCCGGCCCGACCACCCGGACCCGCACACCCGTGACCGTCATGGTCCGAGGTGCGGACGCCGAGTCCTGGCAACGGCTGCTCCCGTCCGAGCGGCTGGCCGTGGAGGCCGAGGTGCAGCCGGCGGGGGAGGGCCACGACACCGAGTCCGCGGCGCTGCTGCTCGCTCATGGTCCGCCCCGGCAGCTGGCCCCGCCGAGCCTGCCGCAGCGCATCGCCGGACGGCTGCGTGAGGGCCTGCGCGCGGCCACCGACGGGCTTCCACCGGACGCGCGCGGGCTGCTCCCCGGCCTGGTCGTGGGGGACACCTCGCGCGTGCCCGACGACCTGGAGGAGGCCTTCCGGGCCACCGACCTGGTTCACCTGGTGGCGGTCAGCGGGGCCAACCTGGCGATCGTCCTCGGCGCGCTGCTGGGCGCGCCCGGCCGGGCCGGGACCCCGGAACGGCGCGGGCTGGCCGCGGTGCTGGGGCTGTCGCTGCGCACCGGCGCGCTGCTCGGCACCGGGCTGACCCTGGCCTTCGTGACGGTCTGCCGCCCCGAGCCCAGTGTGCTGCGGGCGGCCGGGACGGGGCTGATCGGCATGCTGGCCCTGGCCACCGGCCGTCCCCGCCAGGCGGTGCCCGCGCTCGCCGGAGCCGTCCTGGTACTGGTCCTGCTGGACCCGTTCCTCTCCCACTCGTTCGGTTTCCTGCTCTCGGTGCTCGCCACGGCCGGGCTGCTCGTGCTCGGCCCGCACTGGGCCGAGGCCCTGCGGGCCCGGCGCTGGCCGCACCACCTCGCGGGCGCCCTGGCGGCGACGGCGGCCGCGCAGGCGCTGTGCGCGCCGGTGACGGTGGTGCTGTCCGGGCACGTCAGCCTGGTCGGCATCCCCTGCAACCTGCTGGCCGAGCTGGCCGTGGCCCCGGCGACACTGCTCGGCTTCGGGGTGCTCGTCCTGCAGCCGGTCCTCCCGGCCCTCGCACATCTGCTCGCCGTCCCGGCCGGGGTGGCGGCCGGCTGGCTCGCGCTGGTCGCCCGGCGCGGTGCCGAGCTTCCGGGTGGCCAACTCTCCTGGCCGGGAGGCTGGTTCGGGACGGTCACGGTCGCATCGGCCGTCCTGGCGCTCTGCTGGTCCGTGCCCCTCCTGCTGCCCAGGAGAGCGGAGCCCGACATCCGGGCGCCGGCCCGCGACCGGCACCGAGGGGCACGGGTGCTGGTGACGGGGGCGCTGCTGGTGGTACTGCTGGCCGTCCTGCTGCGCCCACCGCAACTCACCCGGATCGCCACCGGTTGGCCCCCGCCGGGGTGGCGCCTGGCGATGTGCGACGTCGGTCAGGGGGACATGTTGGCCCTTGCGGCCGGTGTGCCGGGCAGCGCGGTGGTGATCGACGCCGGGCCGGATCCGAACGCGGCGGACAGGTGCCTGCGTGACCTCGGGATCACGACGGTGCCGCTCCTGCTGCTGACGCACTTCCACGCCGACCATGTGGAGGGTGTGCCAGGGGTGTTGCGGGGGCGCAAGGTCGGTGCGGTCGAGGGCACGACGCTGGACGAGCCGCCGGGCGAGGCGGCCCGGGTGGCGGGCTGGGCGGCCGGGGCCGGCGTCCCACTGCTGCGGGCGGGGCGCGGTGAACGGCGCTCGATCGGACCGGAGTTGGCCTGGGAGGTGGTGTGGCCCGTTCCCGGGGCGGGTGTCGAGGCGCCCGGCGCGAACAACGCGAGTGTCGCATTGACGGTGTCACTGACAGGAGGACTACGCATGGCACTGCTCGGAGATCTGGAACCGCAGGCTCAGTCGGCCCTGTTGGGTCACCTGGGGAAGGTCGACGTGCTGAAGGTCGCGCACCACGGCTCGGCCCATCAGGACTGGGACCTGACCGGCGCGCTACGGCCCCGACTGGCCCTCATCTCCTGTGGGGAGGGCAATGCGTACGGTCACCCGTCCCCGAAGACGGTGGACCGGCTGCGTGCGCTCGGCGCGACGGTCCTGCGGACCGACCGGGTGGGCGACATCGCGGTGACGGGTGACTCCCCGGCCACGCTCGGGGTGTCCGTCCACCCGCAGCCGGCCCACACGGCCCACAAGTCGCGCCCCCGCGGCGCTGCCGACTCCGCGTCCCCCACCCGCCCCGGGCAGGCCCCGGGCACACCGCGGGCCCCGCCCGGGTGATCCCCGCTCTCCTCCTCCCAACCGTGGAGTGGGGTAGGGAAGGGGTTGGGGGTTGGAAGAGGAGAGCGGGAGGGGCCGGGCCGGGCCCGGCCTGGCAGAAACGTTTCGGCGCGCTCCGGGCCCGGGCCCGGAGCGCGCCGAGGGGAACCGCCCGAAGCCACGGAGCGGTGGCCTGCAGGCGGGGGTGCTGGAGATGGGTGAACCCGGGAGCTGTGATTACGGCGCGCACCGGGGGACGGGGAAGGAAGCCGAGCGGTGGCGGGCAGCGGGGTCCAGAGCTGGGCGAGCCTCGGGACCGGCGGTTGCGGCATGGTCGTCCGCGGGCGTGGGTTGCGGCGTGCTCCGGGCCGAGCCCGGAGCACGCCGCAGGAAATCGGGAGCAAAATTGGCCCTCGCACCCCCACTTCCGACCCGCACCGGCGCGCGGAACGGGCAGCGGAAGTGAAGGGGAAAGGGAAACGGAAGCGGAAGCGCAAGGGGAGAAGCACAACGGAGAGGGCCCCCGAGGAGCCCCGCCCCTCAGGCCTCCTCGCGCCAGCCCTCGTGGTCGCTGGCGAGGGTGTCGAGGGCGTGCAGCAGGGTGGGGGTCCAGCCGGTGTCCGGGGCGTCGATCACGACGAGCCACTGGGCGTCCTCGGCGTCGTCCTCGCCGGCGAGCGCGTCGCGCACGATCTCGAGTTCGCCGAGGTCGGGTTGGGTGGCGCCGAGCTCCTCGGCGACCTCGTCGGCGGCGTCGCGGTCGGGCAGGACGAGCAGTTGCCGGGCGTGCGGGTCGTCGACGTCCGGGAGGGTGGTGGTGTGGTTGTCGGTCACCCGCCCATTGTCCAGGCCGCCCGCCCGGGCCGATCGGGAGGGCGGGAGTGTCGGCGGCCCGTGGGATGCTGGTAGGCGATGGCCAGGAAGAGTGCACCCGATGACCTGCTCGCCCCGCTGACCCTCGCGGTCGGCCAGGAGGAGCTGCTGCTGGACCGCGCGGTCGCCCAGGTCGTGGCGGCGGCGAAGGCGGCGGACCCGGACACTGACGTACGGGACGTGCCGCCCGGTGGCCTGCAGCCCGGCAGCCTGGCCGAGTTGACCACGCCGTCGCTGTTCGCCGAGCGCAAGGTCATCGTCGTCCGTGCCGCCCAGGACCTCTCCGCCGATTCGGTGAAGGAGGTCAAGGCGTACATCGAGGCGCCGGCCGAAGAAGTGATCGTGGTGCTGGTGCATGCCGGCGGCGTCAAGGGCAAGGGCCTGCTGGACGCCGGGCGCAAGGCGGGTGGCCGCGAGGTGGCCTGCGCCAAGCTGACCAAGGCGAACGAGCGGCTGGCCTTCGTCAAGGGCGAGTTCCGCACGCTGGGCCGCTCGGCGACGCCGGAGGCCTGCCAGGCGCTGCTGGACGCGCTCGGCAGTGACCTGCGCGAGCTGGCGGCCGCCTGCCACCAGCTGACCTCGGACGTCGAGGGCACGATCGACGAGACGGTGGTCGCCCGCTACTACAGCGGCCGGGCGGAGGCGACGGGCTTCGAGGTGGCCGACCTGGCGGTCACCGGCCGGGCCGCGGAGGCGCTGGAGCGGCTGCGCTGGGCCCTGGCCGTCGGCCAGCCGCCGACCGGCATCACCTATGCGCTGGCCTCCGGCGTGCGCAGCATCGGCCGGCTGGCGACCACCGGGCGGAACATGCGCCCGGCCGACCTGGCCCGTGAGCTGGGCATGCCGCCGTGGAAGGTGGACCGGGTCCGCCAGCAGATGCGCGGCTGGACGGGAGACGGGGTGGCCGCCGCGCTGACCGCGATCGCCCAGGCCGACGCCGCCGTCAAGGGCGGCTCGGACGATCCGGCCTTCGCCCTGGAGCGTGCGGTGGTCGCCGTGGCCCGGGCGGCCAGGGCCGGTTCCCGCCCCGCCTACTGACACGGCCGAGGCCGAGGGCCGAGGCCGCCCGGGCCCGCGGCCGGAGCCCCGGAGCGGCGCCCGCCGCCGACCCCCGCGGCCGGAGGCTACTTCCGCATGGCCCGGACGGCGTCCTGCGCGTCCGACTGCAGGGCGCTGCGCAGATCGTCCTTGGACGGCGGCTTGCCCTTCCCCTCGGTGTAGCTGGCCGAGTAGTTGATGTAGTACGTCATCCCGCCGTCGAGGATGTCCAGTTCGGCGTAGAGGCTGTGGTACTTGTCCGAGCCGTCGTCCTTGTAGAGGAAGTACGCCTCCTCGCCGAGCCCGGAGATGTCGGTGACCTGGTAGCCGCGGGCCCGGTAGAGCTCCTTGTTGGCCTTCAGCTCGGGCCCGGGGTTGACCGCCTTGTGCAGGTCGGCGCGCATGTAGACGGAGGCGTACTCGCTGTCGCTGTTGCCGCCGGTCCGCTTGAGGCTCATCGAGCAGTTCATGCTGTCCAGGGCCGGGTGCCGGTCGGTGTGGTGGGTCGGCGCGGAGGTGTCCGAGACGGAGTACGTCTGCAGCAGCTTGGTGGGCTTCCCGGTGGTGCAGAAGTCGTCGGAGAGGTGGTAGCTGCCGAGGCTGCGCGGCGAGGAGTCGCTGCTGACCATGCCGGGGATGACGATCACGGCGGTGGCCCAGCCGGCCGAGACGAGCACGGCGCCGACGAAGGCCCAGACGGCGTTGCGCCGCAGGTTCCCCCCGGAGCCCGAAGCACCGCCCCCCGGTACCGACGCCATCCCCGGTGCGGTCGCCGCTCCCGGCGCCGCGGGCATCCCCGGCCCCGGAGGCATCCCCGGCCCCGCGGGCATCCCGGGCGCCGTCGGCAGTCCGGGCGGCGGTCCGAAGCCCGCGGCGCCCGGCGGTCGCGCCCCCGGTACGGGCTGCGCGCCGGGTGTCTGCTGCGGGAATCCGTACCCCGGCCCGTTCGGTGCGGACGGTGGCGGTGGCGTCGTCATGAGGTTCCCCCTAGGCCTGGCGTCGGGGCGCTCCCCGCACCTCGATCACACCTGACCCGACCATAGCGGCCGGACCGTGAAACGCGACAGGCGCCGCAGTGGCCTCCGGGGAGGAGGCCGACTGCGGCGCCTGCCGTACAGATTCGTGCACCGCACCCGCGTGGCGAACGCAGGCCGCGTGCGGTGCGAGTCTCGCGCGCCTCAGGGTCCGGGTAGAGGGCCGGAGCGTCCCGAGGCGGAGGGGGCCAGTGGCCCCGGGGGCGTCAGGCCTGGACGGCGGTGTTGACGCGCTTGGTGATGGCCGACTTCTTGTTGGCGGCCTGGTTGGCGTGGATGACGCCCTTGCTCACGGCCTTGTCCAGCGCCTTGGAGGCGGCGCGGGCCAGCTCGGTGGCCTTCTCGGTCTCGCCGGCGGCAGCGGCCTCACGGGCCTTGCGCAGAGCGGTCTTCAGCGAGGACTTGACGGCCTTGTTGCGCAGGCGCGCCTTCTCGTTGGTCTTGTTGCGCTTGATCTGGGACTTGATGTTCGCCACGAAGGAGCCTCAGTCTGTCTAAAGGTTCTGAACGGGATCGCACCGGCGGCCGTCGGTCCAGCTGAGAGGGCATGCCGAGGCCAGGTGCAGCTGACTACGCTACCAGGGGGCCCACTCCCGCCCCAAACCGGCCGCCCGGCCCCGACCGCCCCCAAGCCGACCGCTCCCCAACCGGCCGTCCCGCGCCGTCCGCCCCCAAAACCGGCCGTCCCGCGCCGTCCCGCGCCGTCCCGCGCCGTCCGGCCCCGACCGCTCAGTGGGCGGAGGCCGGCGGCCGGGCGTCGAGCAGCGGTTCGCCGTAGTGCTCGACCTCCGGGAAGGGGCGGTAGAAGTGGTGCAGCAGCGCACGCCACCGCTGGTACTCGGGGGAGGTGCGGAAGCCCTCGGTGTGGTCGGCGAGGGTGTCCCAGCCGACCTGGAGGAGGAAGCGGGAGCCGCGGCCCTCGTCGAGGCAGCGCCGGAGTTCCAGGGAGCGGAAGCCGCGCTGGACGGAGATCAGCGGGCGGGCCTCGGCGAAGGCGGCGAGGAACTCCTCCTCCCGGCCGGGCAGGACGTCGAGCAGGGCGCTTTCGAGGATCACGGGGGCCATCCTGCCGCTCCGGGGCGGGCGGCGGGAAGGGTCGGACGGTCCCGAACGGCGGCAGGGCCCGCGCTCGTGGGAGTATGGGAGGAACTATTTCGATCGGACGAGACTGTCCGGTCCCCGGGAAGCCGGTCAGCGATGACCCGGACACCCCCGGCCCCGGACCAACGGAGAATCGGACCAAGGTGCCCGCGACCCCCAGCAATGTGCCAGAGCCCAGCCGTACCGACCCGGCGCTGATCCGCAACTTCTGCATCATCGCCCACATCGACCACGGCAAGTCGACGCTCGCAGACCGGATGCTGCAGATCACCGGCGTCGTCGACCCCCGGCAGATGCGTGCCCAGTACCTCGACCGCATGGACATCGAGCGTGAGCGCGGCATCACCATCAAGTCGCAGGCGGTCCGCCTCCCGTGGGCGCCGAAGACCGGCGCGAACGCCGGGACGACGCACATCCTCAACATGATCGACACCCCCGGCCACGTGGACTTCACGTACGAGGTGTCCCGCTCCCTCGCCGCGTGCGAGGGCACCATCCTGGTGGTCGACGCGGCCCAGGGCATCGAGGCGCAGACCCTCGCCAACCTGTACCTGGCGCTGGAGAACGACCTCACGATCGTCCCGGTGCTGAACAAGATCGACCTGCCGGCCGCCCAGCCGGAGAAGTACGCCGCCGAGATCGCGCACATCATCGGCTGCGACCCGGCCGACGTGCTCCAGGTCAGTGCCAAGACCGGTCTGGGCGTCGAGGACCTGCTGGACCACATCGTCGACACCATCCCGGCCCCGGTCGGCGTCAAGGACGCCCCGGCCCGCGCGATGATCTTCGACTCGGTGTACGACTCCTACCGCGGTGTGGTCACCTACGTCCGTGTCGTGGACGGCCAGCTGACCAAGCGCGAGCGCATCGCGATGATGTCGACCGGCGCCACCCACGAGCTGCTGGAGATCGGCGTCATCTCCCCCGAGCCGAAGGTCGCCGACGGCCTCGGCGTCGGCGAGGTGGGCTACATCATCACCGGTGTGAAGGACGTCCGGCAGTCCAAGGTCGGTGACACCATCACGTCGATGCACAAGGGTGCCACCGAGCCGCTCGGCGGCTACAAGGACCCGCGCCCGATGGTGTTCTCCGGCCTCTACCCGCTGGACGGCTCGGACTACCCGCTGCTGCGCGACGCCCTGGACAAGCTGCGGCTCAACGACGCCGCGCTGGTGTACGAGCCGGAGACCTCGGTCGCGCTCGGCTTCGGCTACCGCTGCGGCTTCCTCGGCCTGCTGCACCTGGAGATCATCCGGGAGCGCCTGGAGCGCGAGTTCAACCTCGACCTGATCTCCACCGCGCCCAACGTGGTCTACCGGGTGATCATGGAGGACGGCACCGAGCACACCGTCACCAACCCGAGCGAGTTCCCCGTCGGCAAGATCGCCGAGGTGTACGAGCCGGTCGTGCGCGGCACCATCCTCGCGCCCAACGAGTTCGTCGGCGCGATCATGGAGCTCTGCCAGTCCCGCCGCGGCAGCCTGCAGGGCATGGACTACCTCTCCGAGGACCGGGTCGAGCTGCGCTACACCCTTCCGCTCGCGGAGATCGTCTTCGACTTCTTCGACCAGCTGAAGTCCAAGACCCGCGGCTACGCCTCGCTGGACTACGAGCCCATCGGCGAGCAGACCGCCGACCTGGTCAAGGTCGACATCCTGCTGCACGGCGACGCGGTGGACGCCTTCTCCGCGATCGTCCACAAGGACAAGGCCTACGGCTACGGCGTGATGATGGCGGGCAAGCTGCAGAAGCTCATCCCCCGCCAGCAGTTCGAGGTGCCGATCCAGGCGGCCATCGGCTCCCGGGTGATCGCCCGTGAGACGGTCCGCGCGATCCGCAAGGACGTCCTCGCCAAGTGCTACGGCGGTGACATCTCCCGTAAGCGGAAGCTGCTGGAGAAGCAGAAGGAAGGCAAGAAGCGGATGAAGATGGTCGGCCGCGTGGAGGTCCCGCAGGAGGCCTTCATCGCCGCGCTGTCCACCGACGCGGAGACGCCGAAGGACAAGAAGTAGCCGAGGGAAAGCAGTAACAGAGGCTGGCCGAAGGGCCCGGACCCCGGGCCCTTCGCGTCCCCGGAAGGGGCCCTCGACGTCCGAGGGCGGCTACTCCCTCGGCGCGCTACTTCAGCGCGCCGAGGACGGCCGAGACGATCGCCGCCTTGGCCAGCCGCCCCGCGGTGCCGGTCAGGACGGTGGGCCTCATCGCGTCGTCCGGGTGGACCAGCTGCAGCAGCCCGTCCCGCCGGCCGAGGCTCAGGCACTGCACGACGTACCGGAACGAGAACGGCTTCGCGGTGCGCCCGTCGAGCAGCTTGCCGACGTACTGGCCCTGCGGCAGGGCGGTGGCGCAGCCCATCCGCAGGGTGCCGATGCCGGGGACGGTGACCGCGGCGGCGTCGCCGACCACGTGCACGTCGGGGTGCGAGACCGACCGCAGGTGGTCGTCGACCAGGGCGCGGCCGCGCTCGTCCACGGCCAGTCCGGCCTCGGCGGCCAGCGGGTGCGGTTCCAGCGAGGCGGCCCAGACGGTGAGGTCGGCGTCGATAGGGCCGGCGGTGGTGCGCGGGCCGTCCGGGGTGACCTCGGTGACGGTGGCGTCCTCGGTGACGGTGACGCCGAGCCGGTCGAGGACGCGCAGGATGTGGGCGCGGCCCTTGGGCGAGTAGATTCCGCCGACCCGGCCGGCCGCGACGATCCGCACCCGCCAGCCGGGGTGGGCCTCGGCGAGTTCGGTGGCGAGTTCGATGCCGGTGGCGCCGCCGCCGACGACGGCCAGGGTGCCGGGGCGGTCGGCCTCGCCGATCAGGCGCCGCACCTCGGCGGCGCGCTCCACAGGGTGGGCGTGCTCGACGGCGCCGGGGACGTCGTGCCAGGCGGTGCGGCTGCCGAGGGCGTAGACGAGGGTGTCGTAGCCGAGGGCGGTGCCGTCGTCGAGCAGGACCTTGCGCCCGGCGAGGTCGAGCTCGACGGCGCGGGCCCGGCGGTGCTCGATCGAGCGGCCGCGGGCCAGTTCGCCGATGGCGGGCCAGTCGCGGCCGCGTCCGGCCGCGGTCTCGTGCTGGCGGATGCGGTGCAGGAGCCGCTCCTCGGGGGCGACCAGGGTGACGTGGTGGTGGCGTCCGGCGCCCTTGGCCGCGGTGAGTCCGGCGTACCCGGCGCCCAGGACGACGATCCGCTTCCGGTCGCTGGTGGTGCTGCTCATCTCGTCCGCCTCCGTTCGCTGTGCCCTCGTGGGGCGCTGTTCGGGAAGGGGACGACGTGGCCGGCCGGGATGTGACCGTGACCCGCGTCACAAGCTCACGCGGGTCAGAGTTAGCGGCAGGGCAGGGTCAGGGGGTGGCGACCGGGCCGATCCGGCGGAGCTTCTCGGGGTTGACCACGACGTACGCCTCGGTGATCCGCCCGTCGGCCACGGTGAAGGCGAGGACGCCGCCGACGGTCCCGGTGGCGCGGTCGTACCAGACCAGTCCGGGCTCGCCGTTGACCACGGCGTGGTCGAGTCCGCTGCCGGGGGTGAACCACTTGTGGACGAGGCCGGCGACCAGGCGGGAGACCTTCTCGGAGCCGTGGATCGGGCGGACGCCGGCGCGGACGATGCCGCCGCCGTCGGAGTGCCAGACCACCTCCGGGTCGAGGACCTCCATCAGGCCCAGGATGTCGCCGCTGGTACTGGCGGCGGCGAAGGCCTCGACGGCCCGGCGGTGCGCGGCCTTGTCGGCGCCGCCGGGCCGGCTGCCCTCCTTGACCCGGCGGCGGGCCCGGGAGGCGAGCTGGCGGGTGGCGTCGGGGGAGCGGTCCAGTGAGCCGGCGATCTCCTCGAAGCCGACCGCGAAGACGTCGTGCAGCACGAAGGCGGCCCGTTCGGCGGGGGAGAGCTGTTCCAGGACGGCGAGCAGGGCGAGGGAGACGGACTCGCCGCGTTCGGCGAGTTCGGCGGGGGTCTCCGGGCCGTCGGCGTAGGAGACGGTGGGCTCGGGCAGCCATTCGCCGTAGTAGGACTCCCGGCGGGCCCGGGCGGAGCCCAGCTGGTCGTAGCAGAGCCGGGTGACGACGGTGGTGAGGAAGGCGCGCGGGTCGGCGACGGCGGCGCGGTCGGCGGCCTGCCAGCGCAGCCAGGCGTCCTGCAGGACGTCCTCGGCGTCGGTGAAGGAGCCGAGCAGCCGGTAGGCGACCGAGCCCAGGTAGCGGCGGTTCGTCTCGAAGGCGTCCGGGGCGGCCGGGGGCTGGTCGTCGATCACGGGCCCCAAGGTAGCGCCCGCGCGGGCGCGTTGCGAAGCCCCGGACGAGAGCTCCGGACGGGAAGACCCGGAGGAGAAGCCCCGGGGGAGAAGACTCCGGACGGGAAGGGAAGCCCCGGACGGGACGGGAAGCCCCGGACGGGAAGCCCTCCGACGGCGGGTGCGGGGACGCGAGGGGCCGGGGCGGAGGGTCCGCCCCGGCCCGTCGGGTGGCGCGCGGTCAGTCGACCTCGGCGACGGCCTCGGCGAACTGCGCCTGGTAGAGCCGGGCGTAGGCGCCGCCGGCGGCGATCAGTTCGTCGTGCGAGCCCTGTTCGACGATCGAGCCGTTCTCCATCACCAGGATCACGTCGGCGTCCCGGATGGTGGAGAGCCGGTGGGCGATGACGAAGCTGGTGCGGCCGGTGCGCAGCCGGGCCATGGCCCGCTGGATCAGCACCTCGGTGCGGGTGTCGACGGAGCTGGTCGCCTCGTCCAGGACCAGGATGGACGGCTGGGCGAGGAAGGCCCGGGCGATGGTGATCAGCTGCTTCTCGCCGGTGCTGACGCCGGTGCCCTCGTCGTCGATGACGGTGTCGTAGCCGTCGGGGAGGGTGCGGACGAAGCGGTCGACGTGGGCGGCCTTGGCGGCTTCGACGACCTGTTCGCGGGTGGCGCCCTGGGCGCCGTAGGCGATGTTGTCGGCGATGGTGCCGCCGAACAGCCAGGTGTCCTGGAGGACCATGCCGATGCCGGAGCGCAGGTCCTCGCGGGACATCGCGGAGATGTCGACGCCGTCGAGGGTGATCCGGCCGGAGCTGACCTCGTAGAACCGCATCAGCAGGTTGACCAGGGTGGTCTTGCCGGCGCCGGTGGGGCCGACGATGGCGACGGTGTGGCCGGGTTCGACCTTGAGGGAGAGGTCCTCGATGAGCGGCTTGTCGGGGTCGTAGCGGAAGGACACGTCCTGGAAGGAGACCCGGCCGTGGACGGTGTCGGGCTTCTCGGGCATGGCCGGTTCGGGGCTCTGCTCGGGGGCGTCGAGCAGTTCGAAGACGCGCTCGGCGGAGGCGACGCCGGACTGCACCAGGTTGGCCATGCTGGCGACCTGGGTGAGCGGCTGGCTGAACTGCCGGGAGTACTGGATGAAGGCCTGGACGTCGCCGATGGAGAGCGAGCCGCTGGCCACCCGCAGGCCGCCGACGACGGCGACCAGCACGTACTGCAGGTTGCCGATCAGCATCATCGCGGGCTGGATGATCCCGGAGATGAACTGGGCCTTGTAACTGGCCTCGTACAGTGCCTCGTTGTGCTCGCGGAAGGTCTCGGCGGACTCGCGCTGGCGGCCGAAGACTTTGACCAGGGTGTGGCCGGTGTACATCTCCTCGATGTGGGCGTTGAGTTGGCCGGTGGACTTCCACTGCTGGACGAACTGGGGCTGGGCGCGCTTGCCGACCTTGGTGGCGACGATCACCGAGACGGGCACCGAGACCAGGGCGATCAGGGCGAGCAGCGGGGAGATCCAGAACATCATCGCGAGCACGCCGACCACGGTGAGCAGCGAGTTGATGACCTGTCCCATGGTCTGCTGCATGGACTGGCCGATGTTGTCGATGTCGTTGGTGACCCGGCTGAGGACTTCGCCGCGCGGCTGCTTGTCGAAGTAGCTGAGCGGCAGTCGGGAGAGTTTGGCCTCGACGTCCTGGCGCAGCCGGTAGCTGGCGAGCTGGATGGCCTTGGTGGCGAGCCGGCCCTGGAAGATGCCGAAGACGGCGGAGGCGACGTAGATGCCGAGGACCCAGAGCAGGACGGAGCCGATGGCGCCGAAGTCCATGCCGTGGCCGGGGGTGAAGTCGACGGCGGAGAGCACGTCGGCGACGCCGGTGTCGCCGTGGGCGCGCAGCCCGTCGATGACCTGGGCCTTGGTGGCGCCGGGGTCGAAGCGGGCGCCGATGACGCCGGCGAAGATCAGGTCGGTGGCGTCGCCGAGGACCTTGGGTCCGATGACGGCGCAGCCGATGCCGAGGACGCCGAGGAGGAGGACGCCGAGGAGGATGGTGCGTTCGGGGCGCAGCAGGCCGAGGACGCGTTTGCCGGAGCCCTTGAAGTCCATGGACTTCTCGGTGCCCTGGCCGCCCATGAAGCGGCCGGGGCCGGCAGGGCCGCGGCGGGCGGCGGCGGCCTGGGAGTCGCTGGGCAGTTCGGCGTCGTCCGGCTTCGGGCGGGCCTTGGTCAGGTCGGCCGTGGCCGCGGCTCTCGTGTCCGCCGCGCCTGTCGCGCCTCTGGTGTCCGCCGCGCCTGTCGCGCCTCTGGTGTCCGTCGCGCCTGCCGCGTCCGTCACGTCCGTCACGTCCGCCGCGTCTGCCGGGGGCTTTCCGGGGGTGGTCACGCCGCCTCCTGCTCGGTGAGCTGGGAGAGCACGATCTCCCGGTACGTCGGGTTGTCGGCCATCAGTTCGTGGTGGGTTCCGGTGCCGACGACGGCGCCCTCGTCGAGGACGATGATCCGGTGGGCGTCGCGGATGGTGGACACGCGCTGGGCGACGATCAGGACGGTGGCGTCGGCGGTCTCGCGGGAGAGGGCCTTGCGCAGCCGGGCGTCGGTGGCGTAGTCGAGCGCGGAGAAGGAGTCGTCGAAGAGGTAGACGGAGGGCTTGCGGACCAGGGCCCGGGCGATGGCGAGGCGTTGGCGCTGGCCGCCGGAGACGTTGCTGCCGCCCTGGGCGATGGGGGCGTCCAGGCCTTCGGGGAGCCTTTCGACGAACTCCTTGGCCTGGGCGGTCTCCAGGGCGTGCCAGAGGTCCTCGTCGGTGGCGTCGGGCCGGCCGTAGCGGAGGTTGCTGGCGACGGTGCCGGAGAACAGGTAGGGCTTCTGGGGGACGATGCCGACGCTGTCGGCGATGGCGTCGGCGGCGAGGTCGCGGACGTCGGTGCCGTCGATCAGGACCTGGCCGGAGGTGGCGTCGAAGAGCCGGGGGACGAGGCCGAGCAGGGTGGACTTGCCGCTGCCGGTGGAGCCGATGATGGCGGTGGTCTCGCCGGGGCGGGCGGTGAGGTCGATGCCGCGCAGGACGGAGGCCTCGGCGCCGGGGTAGCGGAATTCGACGTCGCGCAGTTCGAGGGTGCCGCGGCGGGGGGCCTCGGTGACGGGCGTGGCGGGCGGGACGACGCTGGACTCGGTGCCGAGGACGTCCTGGACGCGGTCGGCGCAGACCTCGGCGCGGGGCACCATCATGAACATGAAGGTGGCCATCATGACGCTCATCAGGATCTGCATCAGGTAGCTGAGGAAGGCGGTGAGCGCCCCGATCTCCATGGCGTGGCTGTCGATGCGCTTGGCGCCGAACCAGAGCACGGCGACGCTGGAGACGTTCACGACGAGCATGACGGCCGGGAACATGACGGCCATCAGCCGGCCGACGTGCCGGGCGACGCTGGTGAGGTCCTCGTTGGCGCCGGCGAAGCGGGCCTGCTCCTGGTCGTCCTTGACGAAGGCGCGGATGACCCGGATGCCGGTGATCTGCTCGCGCAGGACCCGGTTCACGGTGTCGATGCGCTCCTGCATGCTGCGGAACTGGGGGCGCAGCGCGCGGACGAGCAGGATGACGACGACGGCGAGCGCGGGGACGACGGCGAGCAGCAGGCCGGACAGCGGGACGTCCTGGTTGAGCGCCATGATGATGCCGCCGACGCACATGATCGGTGCGGCGACCATGAGCGTGAAGCTCATCAGGGCGAGCATCTGGATCTGCTGGACGTCGTTGGTGGTGCGGGTGATCAGCGAGGGGGCGCCGAACTGGCCGACCTCGCGGGCGGAGAAGCTCTGCACCCGGTCGAAGACGGCGGCGCGGAGGTCCCGGCCGAAGGCCATGGCGACGCGGGCGCCGATGAGGACGGCGCCGATCGAGCAGGCCGCCTGGGCGATGGTCACGCCGATCATCACCCCGCCGACGCGCAGGATGTAGCCGGTGTCGCCCTTGACGACGCCGTCGTCGATGATGTCGGCGTTGAGCGTCGGCAGGTAGAGCGCGGCGAGGGTGGACACCAGCTGGAGGACCACCAGCAGGGTGATCGGTCGGGAGTAGGGGCGCAAGTACGCCCGCAGCAGTCTGATCAGCACTAGCACACTCTTGTCGTCGCGGGTCGGGTTCGCACCCCGATTCTCGTTCTTCTGTAGCGTCGTACAGGGCATTCGGCGTGCGCGAACCGAGGGTTTGCCGGGCTTTTGCCGAACTGCCCGGCAGTTCGGCGGGGCGCCGGGCGGTGCGGTCACCGGTGGCGCGGGGGCGTGCCAGCTGGATCCACCCTCTTACGGAATGACCGGTTTCCCCCTAGGCTGCTGATTGCCCCCTTGTTACTGACCGGTACCGCTCAGGTTAACCGGGGCCCGGCGACCGCCCCCACGGACGCCGCGACAATCCCTCAGACGGCCACCCGCCCCCGGAGGTCCTCGTTGAGTTCCGCGCAGTCCCTGATCGACTCCGGCAGGCCCGACCTGGTCGCCGGGCGCCCCGCCTCCGTCGCGCACCTGTTCCTGGAGCGGGTCGCCGCGACCCCTGACGGCGAGGCCTACCGCTACCCCGCCCCGGTCGACGAGCAGGCCGCGGACGGCGCGCCCGGCGCCGAGCAGTGGCGCTCGCTGACCTGGGCGCAGACCGCGACCCGGGTCAAGGCGGTGGCCGCCGGGCTGATGGCCCTCGGCATCCGGTCGGAGGACCGGGTCGCCCTGGCCTCCTCCACCCGGCTCGAATGGGTCCTCACGGACCTCGGCGCCATGTGCGCGGGCGCCGCGATCACGACCGTCTACCCGAGCACCAACGCCGACGAGACGGCCTTCATCCTGGCGAACTCCGGCTCCCGGGCGCTGTTCGCGGAGAACGCCGCGCAGCTGGCCAAGGCCGCCGGGCAGCTGGAGCAGCTGCCCGAGCTGCGCACCGTGATCCTCTTCGACGCGCCCGGGGAGACGCCCGAGGCGCCCGGCCTGGAGGTGCTCACCCTCGCCGAGCTGGAGCGGCGCGGCGCCGAGTACCTGGAGCGGCACCCGGACGCGGTGGAGAAGGCCGTCGCCGGGCTCGACAAGGAGCAGCTGGCCACCCTGATCTACACCTCGGGCACCACCGGCCGTCCCAAGGGCGTGCGCCTGGTGCACGACTGCTGGGCGTACGAGGGCCGGGCGCAGGAGGCCAGCGGGCTGCTGCGCTCCGACGACGTGCAGTTCATGTGGCTGCCGCTGTCGCACGTGTTCGGCAAGACGCTGATCTCCGGGCAGATCGCCACCGGGCACGTGATGGCGCTGGACGGCCGGGTGGACCGGATCATCCACAACCTGCCGGTGATCCGGCCGACGATCATGGCCTCGGCGCCGCGCATCTTCGAGAAGGTCTACAACGGCATCGCGGGCAAGGCCCGGGCCGAGGGCGGCGCCAAGTACAAGATCTTCATGTGGGCCGCCAAGGTGGCCCGCGAGTACGCCCGGGCGGTCCAGGAGAGCCGGATCGCCAGCGGTGTCGGCACCGCCCCGCTGGGCCTGCGGCTGCAGCACGCGCTGGCGGACAGGCTGGTGTACGCGAAGATCCGGGCGGCCTTCGGCGGCCGGCTGCGCGGCGCGGTCTCCGGCAGCGCCGCGCTGGCCCCGGAGATCGGCTACTTCTTCCTCGGAGCCGGGGTGCCGATCCTGGAGGGCTACGGCCTGAGCGAGACCAGCGCCGGGTCCTGCGTCAACCGCGAGGAGGACGTGCGGATCGGCACGGTGGGCCGTCCGCTGCCGGGCACCGAGGTGCGGATCGCCGAGGACGGCGAGATCCTGCTGCGCGGCCCCGGCATCATGCGCGGCTACCACGACCTGCCGGAGAAGACCGCCGAGGTGCTGGAGCCGGACGGCTGGTTCCACACCGAGGACATCGGCGAGCTGACCCCGGACGGCTTCCTGCGGATCACCGACCGCAAGAAGGACCTGTTCAAGACCTCCGGCGGCAAGTACGTGGCGCCCAGCGAGGTCGAGGGCAAGTTCAAGGCGGTGTGCCCGTTCGTCAGCAACATCCTGGTGATCGGCAACGGCCGCAACTACTGCACGGCGCTGATCGGCCTGGACGAGGCGGTGCTCCTGCCGTGGGCCGCCGAGCACGGCCTGGCCGGCAAGTCGTACGCCGAACTGGCCGCCGATCCGGCCGTCCACGAGCTGATCGAGGGCTTCGTGAAGCGGCTCAACACGGGGCTGCAGCGCTGGCAGACGATCAAGAGGTTCCACCTGCTGCCGCGCGACCTCGACGTGGAGCACGGCGAGCTCACCCCGAGCCTGAAGATCAAGCGCCCGGTGGTGGAGCGGACCTACGCGGACGCGGTCACCGCGATGTACGCGGGCGCCAACGAGGCCTGACCCGGCCCGCCCCCGTACGGCTCACCGGTTCGGGTGAGCCGTACGGGACAATGGGGTCATGCCCTCCGCACTCCCCGACGGCGAACCCGTGCCGTCCGACGGTTCCCTGCCCGCGCACGCCCTCGCCGGGCTCGGCAGCCGGCCGTTCGGCTTCTACCTGCACGTGCCGTACTGCGCCAGCCGCTGCGGCTACTGCGACTTCAACACCTACACCGCCACCGAGCTGCGCTCCTCCGGGGCCGTCGCCTCCCAGGAGACGTACGCGGACAACGTGGTCGCCGAGGTCCGGCTGGCCCGGCGGGTGCTGGGGGACGTCGACCTGCCGGTGCGCACCGTCTTCCTCGGCGGCGGCACGCCCACCCTGCTGCCCGCCCGCGACCTGGTGAAGATGCTCGCCGCGATCCGCGAGGAGTTCGGGCTCGCCGAGGACGCCGAGGTCACCACCGAGGCCAACCCGGAGTCGGTGGACCCGGCGTACCTGGCAGAGCTGCGCGAGGGCGGCTACAACCGGATCTCCTTCGGCATGCAGAGCGCCCGCCCGCACGTGCTGAAGCTGCTGGACCGCCACCACACCCCGGGCCGCCCGGAGGCGTGCGTCGCCGAGGCCCGCGCGGCCGGGTTCGAGCACGTCAACCTCGACCTGATCTACGGCACCCCGGGCGAGTCCGACGACGACTGGCGGGCCTCCCTGGACGCCGCCATCGGCGCCGGGCCCGACCACGTCTCCGCGTACTCCCTGATCGTCGAGGAGGGCACCCGGCTCGCCGCCCGGGTCAAGCGCGGCGAACTGCCGATGATCGACGACGACGTGCACGCCGACCGCTACCTCATCGCCGAACAGGCCCTGGCCGCCGCCGGGTACCACTGGTACGAGGTCTCCAACTGGGCCACCACCCCCGAGGGCCGCTGCCGCCACAACGAGCTCTACTGGACCGGCGCCGACTGGTGGGGGGCCGGCCCCGGCGCCCACAGCCACGTCGGCGGCGTCCGCTGGTGGAACGCCAAGCACCCCGCCGCCTACGCCCAGGCCCTCGCCGAGGACCGCACCCCGGCCCTGGGCCGCGAGGTCCTCGCCGAGGAGGACCGCCGCGTCGAACGCATCCTGCTGGAGCTGCGCCTGGTGGAGGGCGTCTCCCTCGACCTGCTCACCGACACCGGCCGCAAGGCCGCCGACCGCGCCCTCGCCGACGGCCTCCTCGCCGCCGGCCCCTACGAGCGCGGCCGCGCCGCCCTCACCCTCCAGGGCAGGCTGCTGGCCGACGGCGTCGTACGGGATCTGGTGGACTGACCGCCGGACACGGTCACAACGGCATCCGGACCTACGCCTGGTCCGGCAGGGTCACGAAGTCGATCAGTTCCTCGACGCGGCCCAGGAGTTCGGGCTCCAGGTCCTTGTAGGAGTTGACCTTGGAGAGGATGTGCTTCCAGGCCGCCGGGGTGTCCACCGGCCAGCCGAGGCGGCGGCAGGTGCCTTCCTTCCAGTCCTCGCCGCGGGGGACGGCGGGCCAGCCGGGGATGCCCAGGGAGGCGGGCTTCACGGCCTGCCAGACGTCGATGTAGGGGTGGCCGACGACGAGGACGGACTCCCCGGTGACCCGGGCGGCGATGCGGTGCTCCTTGGTGCCGGGGAGCAGGTGGTCGACCAGGACGCCGAGGCGGCGGCCGGGGCCGGGGGCGAAGTCGGCGACGATCGCCGGCAGGTCGTCGATGCCGCGCAGGTACTCGACGACGACGCCCTCGACGCGCAGGTCGTCGCCCCAGACCCGCTCGACCAGTTCGGCGTCGTGCCGGCCCTCGACGTAGATCCGCGACTCGCGGGCGACCCGGGCGCGGGCCCCGGGGACGGCGATCGAGCCGGAGGCGGTGCGGCCGGGCGCCTTGGACGGCGCCGGGCCGGCCGGGCGGACCAGGGTGACGACCCGGCCCTCCAGCAGGAAGCCGCGCGGGACCAGCGGGAAGACCCGGTGCTTGCCGAAACGGTCCTCCAGGGTGACGGTGAACCCCTCGGCGGTCTTCTCGCAGCGCACCACGGCCCCGCAGTAGCCGGTCGCCGCCTCCTCGACCACCAGGTCCCGCTCGGCGGGCACCTCCGGCGCGGGGGCCTGCTTCTTCCAGGGCGGGGTCAGGTCGGGTCCGTACTCGCGGCTGCGCATACGGGTGATCATAGGGACGGCGGACGGGCCGTCAGAGGCCCGGCGCGCCCCAGACCGGGAACCAGCGGCCGAGGTCCTTCTCCAGCCGCAGGTCGTTCCCCAGCATCGCGTTGACCTGCAGTTCCAGCGGGCTGTTGCGCTTCTCGCCGCCGCCGGGCATCGGGGCGAAGGGGTAGAAGGTGCCGCGCTTGTAGAGGTAGACCAGGCCCAGCGACTGCCCCTCCCCGTTGCGGAAGGCGACCAGCGAGCAGAGCAGTTGCGGCCCGAAGCCGTTCGCCTCCAGCTCGCTGTTGACCGCGTGCAGGTCGTTCACCAGCTCCGGGAGCTCCCCGGGGGAGTGCCGGGCGAGCAGCCAGGAGTAGCCGTAGTCGTCTTTGGAGGCCTCCACGGGGACGCCGCCGCGCTCGGTGTCGGCGTCCAGCAGCGCCCGCACCTGCTGTTCGACCTGGACGAAGGCCGCGCCCTCGACGGCCGCGAAGCAGACCGAGCCGAGCCCGGTGGGGAGGAAGCCGGCGGCGGCCTCCAGGGTGAGCGCGGCGGACGGCACGCCGAACAGCTGGTCGAGGTCGGGCTTGACGGGCTTGCTGCGGCCGAACAGGGTGTCCAGGATTCCCACGGCGGTCCTCTCGTGTGCTCGGGGCGTGTGTTCGGGGCGTGTGTTCGGGCGTGTCCTCGGGCGGTCAGCGGCCGAGCTGCTCGGAGATCCTCGCCAGCTGCTCCAGCCGCTTCTCCAGCGACGGGTGGGTGGAGAACAGCTGCGAGGCGGTCTCCCGGGCGCTCAGCGCGGGGGCGAAGTAGAAGGCGTTGTACGGCTGGGCCTGGCGCAGGTCCTTGCTGGGGATGGCCGCGATCTGCCCGGTGACCTTGGTGAGGGCCGAGGCGAGGGCGCTGGGCCGGCCGGTGAGCTGGGCGGCGGCGCGGTCGGCGGCCAGTTCGCGGTAGCGGGACAGCAGCCGGGTGAGCAGGAAGCTGATCGCGTAGACGACCATCGAGACCAGCGGGATGATCAGCGCCGCGATGGCCGCGTTCTGGTCGTTGCTGTTGCGGTTGCCGCCCATGAAGCCGCCGTACACGGCGATCCGGGTCATCGCGCCGGCGAGCACGCCGAGGAAGCCGGCGATGGTCATCACCGCGACGTCCCGGTGGGCGACGTGGGAGAGCTCGTGGGCGAGGACGCCCTCCAGTTCCTCCGGTTCCAGCCGGCGCAGCAGGCCGGTGGTCACGCAGACCACGGCGTTCTGCGGGTTGCGGCCGGTGGCGAAGGCGTTCGGCATGTCGTTGTCGGCGACCGCCACGCGGGGCTTGGGCATGTCGGCCAGCGCGCAGAGCCGGTCGATCGTGCCGTGCAGCTGGGGGAACTCCTCCGGGGTCACCTGGTGGGCGCCCATCGCCCGTTCGGTGATCTTGTCGCTGAACCAGAACTGGGCCACGAACAGCCCGCCGGAGATCAGGACGATGAGCGGCCAGGCGCCGCGCAGCAGCGCGATCAGCAGGCCGGTGAAACCGACGTACAGCAGCCCGATCACGAACATCGTCGCGACCATGCGGCCGGTCAGGCCGCGATCGGGTGCGAAACGGTTGTGCTGGCCCGAGCTCGACATCGCTTGCTCCTCCGTTCGCCGTCGCTTTCGATGCTGCCACCCGGACGGCCCCGGGGCACCACCCCCGCGCCGGGAAGCGTGAACGGTCACCGCCCCGCGGGCCGTACCCGGAACTGCGGGCAGGATCACGCCGGTCGGGCCGTTCCTGCCGTAGGACCCGGGCCTTACACTGGCAGATACGGTTTTGGCACTCGCGTGTTCAGAGTGCCAAGGGCGGGGTCTCCCGGAGCGGCCCGCAGCAGTAACCCAGTGACACACAGGGACACAGACGGACAACGTGCGAAGACGGAGGTGCGTGCCCCATGGCCGGTGAGGTCCGCCAGCTGGACGACCGCAAGCTCGCCGTGCTCCGCGCGATCGTGCAGGACTACGTGGGCACCGAGGAGCCGGTCGGTTCCAAGGCGCTCGTGGAGCGGCACAACCTCGGGGTCTCGCCGGCGACCGTCCGCAACGACATGGCGGCGCTGGAGGAGGAGGGCTACATCCACCAGCCGCACACCAGCGCCGGCCGGATCCCGACCGACAAGGGGTACCGCCTCTTCGTCGACAAGCTCGCCGAGATCAAGCCGATGAGCGCCCCGGAGCGCCGGGCCATCCGGCACTTCCTGGACGGCGCGGTCGACCTGGACGACGTGGTCGCGCGCACCGTGCGGCTGCTCGCCCAGCTGACCCGGCAGGTCGCGGTGGTGCAGTACCCGTCCCTGACGCGCTCCACGGTGCGGCACATCGAGCTGGTGGCGCTGGCCCCGGCGAAGGTGATGCTGGTGCTGATCACCAACACCGGCCGGGTCGAGCAGCGGATGGTCGACTGCCCGGGCCCGGTCGGCGAGACGGTCCTGGCGGACCTGCGGACCGCGCTCAACACCAGGGCGGCCGGCCGCCGCCTCCCGGAGGTCCCGGGGCTCCTGGAGGAGCTCCCGGCGGCGTTCGACCAGGCCGACCGGCCGACCGTCAGCACGGTCCTGGCGACGCTGTTCGAGACCCTCGCGGAACAGAACGAGGAGCGGATCATGCTGGCCGGCACGGCCAACCTGACCCGCCTCGGCCACGACTTCCCGCTCACCATCCAGCCGGTGCTGGAGGCCCTGGAGGAGCAGGTCATCCTGCTCCGCCTCCTGGGTGAGACCAACGACGCGGGGATGACGGTCCGGATCGGGCGTGAGAACGCCTACGAAGGGCTGATTTCCACTTCGGTGGTGTCCGTCGGTTACGGTTCGGGCGACGAGAGCGTGGCCAAACTGGGTGTGATCGGTCCGACCCGGATGGACTACCCGGGCACAATGGGGGCGGTGCGGGCGGTGGCGCGGTACGTGGGTCAGATCCTGGCCGAGTCGTAGCAAACAGCCGTCGGGCAAACTGACGGCGTCCAGTCGCAGCACTACTACAGGCGGAACAAGCGGAGCATTTGGTGGCCACGGACTACTACGCGGTACTCGGCGTCCGACGGGATGCGGGGCAGGACGAGATCAAGAAGGCGTTCCGGCGCCTGGCACGCGAACTGCACCCGGACGTCAACCCGGACCCGAAGACGCAGGAGCGGTTCAAGGAGATCAACGCCGCCTACGAGGTGCTCTCCGATCCGCAGAAGCGCCAGGTCTACGACCTCGGCGGGGACCCGCTGTCCCCGAGCGGCGGCGGTGCGGGCGGCTTCGGCGCGGGCGCCGCGGGCTTCGGCTTCTCCGACATCATGGACGCCTTCTTCGGCGCCGCGGCCGGCCAGCGGGGCCCGCGCTCGCGCACCCGCCGCGGCCAGGACGCCATGATCCGGCTGGAGATCACCCTGGAGGAGGCCGCGTTCGGCACCACCAAGGAGCTCCAGGTCGACACCGCCGTCACCTGCACCACGTGCAGCGGCGAGGGCGCGGCCCCCGGCACCTCCGCGCAGACCTGCGACATGTGTCGCGGCAAGGGCGAGGTCTCCCAGGTCACCCGGTCCTTCCTGGGCCAGGTCATGACCTCCCGCCCCTGCCCGCAGTGCCAGGGCTTCGGCACCGTCGTGCCGACCCCGTGCCCGGAGTGCGCCGGCGACGGCCGGGTCCGCGCCCGTCGCACCCTGACGGTCAAGATCCCGGCCGGTGTCGACAACGGCACCCGGATCCAGCTGGCCGGCGAGGGCGAGGTCGGCCCCGGCGGCGGCCCGGCCGGCGACCTGTACGTCGAGATCGCCGAGACCACCCACACCATCTTCCAGCGGCGCGGGGACGACCTGCACTGCACCGTCACCATCCCGATGACGGCGGCCTCGCTCGGCACCCGGGTGCCGCTGCAGACCCTGGACGGCCTGGAGGAGGTCGACATCCGGCCCGGCACCCAGTCCGGCCAGTCGATCCCGCTGCACGGCCGGGGCATCACCCACCTGCGCGGGGGCGGCCGGGGCGACCTGATAGTGCACGTCGAGGTGAAGACGCCCACCAAGCTCGACTCCGAGCAGGAGGAGCTGCTGCGCCGCCTCGCGGTGCTGCGCGGCGAGGAGCAGCCGTCCGGCCAGTTCGCGCCGGGCCAGCAGGGCCTGTTCTCCCGCCTGAAGGACGCCTTCAACGGCCGGTAGCCGGCCGCGGAGGGGTGCCGGGGGCCGACCCCCGGCACCCCTCTCGCGTTTCTCCCCCGCGGCCCCGGCGGCCGCCGGGCCCACTCCGGAAAGGTTCCCCCGCATGACCGCGCCCGTCTTCGTCGTCGACACCGAGCGGATCGCCGCCGCCGAGCCCGGCACCGTGGTGCGCCTGGACGGCCCGGAGGGGCGGCACGCCGCCGCCGTGAAGCGGCTGGAGGCCGGCGAGGCGGTGACCCTGGCCGACGGGCTGGGGCTCGGCGTGGACGGGACCGTCGCCGGGGTGCACGGCAAGGACGCGATCGACGTGGCCGTCACCGCGGTGCGGCGCGAGCCGCTGCCCGCGCCGCGGATCGTCGTCGTCCAGGCGCTGCCCAAGGGCGACCGCGGCGAGCTGGCCGTGGAGACCATGACCGAGGTCGGCGTGGACGTGGTGATCCCGTGGTCGGCCTCCCGCTGCATCACCCAGTGGAAGGGCGAGCGGGGCGCCAAGGCGCTCGCCAAGTGGCGGGCCACCGCCCGGGAGGCGGGCAAGCAGTCCCGCCGGCTGCGCTTCCCCGAGGTGCGCGACCCGATGACCACCAAGCAGCTGGCGCCGGTCCTGGCCCAGGCCGCGTTCGCCGCCGTGCTGCACGAGGAGGGCTCCGAGCCGCTGGCGCACGCCGCGCTGCCCGCCGACGGGGACCTGGTGCTGGTGGTCGGCCCGGAGGGCGGGGTCTCCCCGGAGGAGCTGGCCGCCTTCGCACAGGCCGGCGCCGCGCCGTACCGGCTGGGCCCCTCGGTGCTGCGCACCTCCACGGCCGGGGTGGCCGCCGGGGCGCTGCTGCTGGGGCGCACCGGCCGCTGGGCGTAGCGCGGAGGAGGGAGGCCGTGGGGGGTGCGCCTACTACGGCCGCGCGCCGGGGTCCAGCCGGGCTCGTCCGAGGGGCCCGACTCTGCCGAAAAGCCCGGCGGCTCCTCCGCGTACGTGCTTACGCTGGCCGCGTGACGGACTCCCTGAGCACCTCCGCGGGCGCCTACCTGCGCCACCCCCACCTGCACGGCGACCTGGTCGCCTTCGTCGCCGAGAACGACCTCTGGCTCGCCCCGCTGGACGGCGGCCGGGCGTGGCGGCTGACGGCCGACCACCGGCCGGTCCACGACCCCCGGTTCTCCCCGGACGGGCGGCACATCGCCTTCACCTCCACCCGGGACGGCGCGCCCGAGGTGCACGTGGTGCCGGTGGACGGCGGTCCGTCCCGCCGGCTCACCCACTGGGGCAGCGGCCAGACCCGGGTGCAGGGCTGGACGGCCGACGGCCGCCCGATCGCCACCACCACCGCCGGCCAGGCCACCCTGCGCCGCACCTGGGCGCACGCCCTGCCGCTGGACGGCGGCGAGCCGGTGCGGCTGCCGTACGGGCCGGTCGGCGGGATCGCCTTCGAGCCGGGCGGGGACCGGGTGCTGCTGGCCAGCGCCGCGATCCGCGAACCGGCCTGGTGGAAGCGGTACCGGGGCGGCCGGGCCGGGAAGCTGTGGCTGGGCCGGGAGGAGTTCGCCCGGATCCACCAGGAGCTGGACGGCCAGCTGTCCTCGCCGCTGTGGGTGGCGGGCCCGGACGGCGCCCCGGGCGGGCGGATCGGCTTCCTGTCCGACCACGAGGGCGTCGGCGAGCTGTGGTCCAGCCTCCCGGACGGCTCCGACCTGCGCCGCCACACCACCGGCCGGGACGGCTTCTACGCCCGCAACGCCGCCACCGACGGCACCCGGGTGGTGTTCCACCGGGCCGGTGACCTCTGGCTGCTGGACGACCTGGCCGGCGCCGAGCCGCGCCCGCTGGACGTCCGGCTGGCCGGCCCGCGCAGCGGCCGCCGCCCCCGCCCGGTGCACGCCGCGCACTGGCTGGAGACGGTCGCCCCCGACCGCACCGGCCGGGCCAGCGCCGTCGTGGTGCGCGGCAGTGTCCACTGGCTGACCCACCGCGAGGGCCCGGCCCGGGTGCTGGACGAGACCCCGGGCGTGCGCGGGCGCCTGGCCCGGGTGGTGCCGGGCGAGGACGGCGCCCAGGGCGTGCTCTGGGTGTCCGACGCGGAGGGCGAGGACGCCCTGGAGTTCGCGCCCGCCGTGCACGGCGCCGAGCGCCGCCGGCTGGCCGCCGGGCAGCTCGGCCGGGTCAACGTGCTCACCGTCTCCCCGGACGGCAAGCAGGCCGCGCTCGGCGTGCACGACGGCCGGGTGCTGCTGGTGTCGCTCTCCGACGGCACCGTGCACGAGCTGGACCGCAGCACCGACGGCGAGGTCAGCGGGCTGGTGTTCAGCCCGGACTCGGCCTGGCTGGCCTGGTCGCGGCCGGTGCCGGGGCTGGGCCCGTACTCGCTGCGCCAGATCGTGCTGGCCAACCTGGCCACCCGCACCGTGAGCGAGGCCACTCAGCAGCGCTTCATCGACACCTCGCCGGCCTTCACCGCGGACGGCCGCTACCTGGCGTTCCTGTCGGTGCGCAACTTCGACCCGGTCTACGACTCGCACGTCTTCGACCTGTCCTTCCCCAACGGCTGCCGCCCGTACCTGATCACGCTGGCCGCCGACACCCCGTCCCCGTTCGGGCCGCACCGCGCCGGGCGCCCGCTCGGCGGGGAGGAGGACGAGCCGCGGGCCAAGAAGGCGGACGGCGAGGAGGGCGGCACCGACGGCGCGCCGGTGACCAGGGTGGACCTGGACGGCATCGCCGACCGGATCGTCCCGTTCCCGGTCGAGGGCGGGCTGTTCGGCACCCTGCGGGCCGCCAAGGACGGCCTGCTCTGGACCAGGGCCCCGCTGCTCGGCGAACTCGGCGACGAGGCGGCCTCGTTGGAGGACGAGCGGCCCCGGCCGGTGCTGGAGCGCTTCGACCTGAAGAAGCGCCGGGTCGAGCAACTGGTGCACGACGTCGACGGTTTCGCGGTCAGCGGGGACGGCGGCCGGGTCGCCGTGCTGGACGGGGGCGAGCTGCGGATCGTCCCGGCCGACCACAAGGCGGGCGGCGAGGACGACGAGACCGCCGTCGACCTCGACCGGCTGCGGGTCACCGTCGACCCGGCCGCCGAGTGGCGGCAGATGTACGCCGAGAACGGCCGGCTGATGCGCGACAACTACTGGCGCCCCGACCTGGCCGGCGTCGACTGGGCCGGGGTCCTGGAGCGCTACCGGCCGCTGGTGGAGCGGGTCGGCTCGCACGACGACCTGATCGACCTGCTGTGGGAGGTGCACGGCGAACTCGGCACCTCGCACGCCTACGTCGTCCCGTACGGCCCGCACACCGAGCCCGCCCGGCGCCAGGGCCTGCTCGGCGCGGACCTCGTCAAGGACGGCGGGCAGTGGCGGATCGCCCGGATCCTGCCCGGCGAGTCCTCCGACCCGCGGGCCCGCTCGCCGCTGGCCGCGCCCGGCGCCGCGATCCGCCCGGGCGACGCCGTCCTCGCGGTCAACGGCCGCCCGGTGGACCCGGTCACCGGCCCGGCGCCGCTGCTGGCCGGCACCGCCGGGCAGCCGGTCGAGCTGACCGTGACCGGCAAGGACGGCACCGACCGGCGCCACCCGGTGGTCGTCCCGCTCGCCGACGACGAGGCGCTGCGCTACCACGACTGGGTGGCGGGGCGGCGGGCCGCGGTCCGCGAACTGTCCGACGGGCGCCTCGGCTACCTGCACGTCCCCGACATGCAGACCACCGGCTGGGCCCAGATCCACCGCGACCTGCGCTCCGAGATGGCCAAGGAGGGCGTGATCGTCGACATCCGGGAGAACCGCGGCGGCCACACCTCGCAACTGGTGATCGAGAAGCTCGCCCGCCGGATCGTCGGCTGGAACGTCAGCCGGGACACCGACAGCGCGGTGCCCTACCCCGCCGACGCCCCGCGCGGGCCGGTCGTCGCGCTCGCCGACCAGGACTCCGGCTCGGACGGCGACATCGTCAACGGCGCCATCCAGGCGCTGGGGATCGGCCCGGTGGTCGGCACCCGCACCTGGGGCGGGGTGATCGGCATCGACAGCCGCTACCGGCTGGTCGACGGCACCCTGGTCACCCAGCCCAAGTACGCCTTCTGGCTGGAGAACTACGGCTGGGGGGTGGAGAACCACGGCGTCGACCCGGACGTCGAGGTGCCGATCGCCCCGCACCACTGGGCGGCCGGCGAGGACCCGCAACTGGCCGAAGGCGTCCGGATCGCCCTCGCCGCCCTCGCCGACAGCCCGGCCCGCACGGCCCCGCCGATGCCCTGGCGGCCGTAGGGGGAGTGTCCCGCCCCTTCGGCCCGGAGGCGAGCGGGCGAGTGGCAGCACGGGAAGTCGGACGGGCCGACTTCCCGTGTCGGGGGGCCTGGGTAGGATGCGGGGCTGTTTCTTGATCCACAGCTCACGGGGGAACCACCATGGCGCAGGGCTACCCGCCACCGCAGTACGGCCAGAACCCTTACGCACCACAGCAACCGCAGGCCTACCCGCCCCACCAGCAGCAACCGCAGCCGTACCCGCCGCAGGGGTACGGCCAGCCGCAGGGGTACGCGCAGCAGCCGCCGCCGCAGCAGTACGGCCAGCCGCAGGCGTACCCGAACCCCTACCCGCAGCAGCCGCACCCGCAGCAGCCGTACCAGCCGCAGCCGCAGCGTGCCGCCGCGCTGCCGCCGTGCCCCAAGGAGGCGGCCGGCAGCCGGCGCTTCCTGGCGATCGTGCTCGACTTCTTCTTCGCCGTCGGCCTCGGCTTCGTCGCCGCCAACGCCGCCAGCCGCCCGAAGGTCCGGCAGGTGGCCGGCCACACCGTGCACAGCGGCGGCCCGGCGGTGCCGTACTTCGTGGCGCTGGTGGTCGTCGGCCTCGCCGTGTCCTTCCTCAACCAGGTGGTGCTGGCCCGGCTCACCGGTTTCAGCGTCGGCAAGGGGATCCTGGCGATGCGGGTGGTGCGCCGCAAGCGGGTGATGCGGCCGAACACCTGGCGGCTCACCAGGCGCTGGCTGCTCGGGTTCGTCATCCTCGCGGTCGCCTTCCTCACCGAGGACTTCGACACCGAGGACGGTGACATCGTCGGCATGCGCGCGGTGCGCTGGAAGCACCTCCAGGAGTACCAGCAGGCCGTGGCCGGGCTCGGCTAGGCTGCGCCCGTACGGCCCCATCACCCGACGTACCGATCCCGAGGAGTAGCCGATGGCCGGCGAGCCGCAGACCGACTGCCTGTTCTGCAAGATCGTGGCGGGAGAGATCCCGGCGACGGTGGTGCGCAAGACCGAGCGCGTCCTCGCCTTCCGCGACATCGCCCCCAAGGCCCCGGTGCACGTCCTGGTGATCCCGCACGTCCACTACCCGAACGCGGCCGCGCTGGCCGCCGCCGAGCCGGAGATCGCCGGCGAACTGCTCGCCGAGGCGGGCCGGGTGGCCGAGGACGAGGGCATCGCGGACTACCGGCTGATCTTCAACACCGGTGCGGGCGCCGGGCAGACCGTCTTCCACGCGCACGTCCACGTGCTCGGCGGCACCCGCATGACCGAGAGCATGGTCTGATCCCAGGTGTCCCAGCGCGAGCTCGTCGTCCTCGGCACCGCCAGCCAGGTGCCCACCCGGCACCGCAACCACAACGGCTACCTGCTGCGCTGGGACGGCGAGGGCCTGCTGTTCGACCCCGGCGAGGGCACCCAGCGGCAGATGCTGCACGCCGGGGTCACGGCCACCCAGATCACCCGGATCGCGGTCACCCACTTCCACGGTGACCACTGCCTGGGCCTCGCGGGGGTGATCCAGCGGATCAACCTGGACCGGGTCCCGCATCCGGTGGACGTCTACTTCCCGGCCTCCGGCGACGTCTACTTCGAGCGGCTGCGGCACGCCACCGCGTACCACGAGACCGCGGTGCTGCGGCCCCGGCCGATCGACGAGCCGGGCCCGCTGCCCGCGCCCGGCGCCCGCTTCGCGCTGGACGCCGTCCGGCTGGACCACCCCGTGGAGTCCTTCGGCTACCGGCTGTCCGAGCCGGACGGCCGCCGGCTGGTGCCCGAGCGGCTCGCCGCGCTGGGCGTCGCGGGCCCGGCGGTGGGCCGGCTGCAGCACGACGGCGCGGTCGAGGTGGACGGCCGCCGGGTCACCCTGGACGAGGTCAGCGAGCCCCGGCCGGGCCAGAAGTTCGCCTTCGTGATGGACACCCGGCTCTGCGAGGGCGTGCACGCGCTCGCCGAGGACACCGACCTGCTGGTCGTCGAGGCCACCTTCACCGACGCCGACGGCCGCCTCGCCGAGGAGCACGGCCACCTCACCGCCGGCCAGGCCGCCAAGGTCGCCGCCGAGGCCGGCGCGCGCACCCTGGTGCTGACCCACTTCTCCCAGCGCTACCCGGACCTCGGCCAGCACCTGGCCGACGCCCGCAAGCACTTCGACGGGGAGCTGGTGCTGGCCACCGACCTCGTCCGGGTGCCGGTCCCCGCCCGCCGCCAGCCGTGAGGCCGCCGGCCGTGGCGCGGCCCGTGGAGCCGCCCGTGAACCGCCCCTACCGGGGACCCGGTGGAAAAAGGGCTCGCGCCGTCCCCCGAACTGCCGCAGCATCGACGGGTGCGGCCCCGCCGCCCGCCGCGGCGATCACGCTCGCGGCGTACCCTGGTGCCCCGGAGAGACCGAGCGGCACACGAGACCACGGATGGGATGAGGCAGGCCCCAGCGCCGACCTATGAGTGACACATCGCAGACCCGTACGAACGGACAGTCGCGCCCCGAACCGGCCGACGACGGCCGCGTCAGCGCCCGGATCGTCATCCCCGAGAAGCACCCGATGGTCACCCTGCTCGGCACGGCGGACTCGCTGCTGCGCGTGATCGAGCAGGGCTTCCCCGCCGCCGACATCCACGTCCGCGGCAACGAGGTGACCGCCACCGGGGAGCGGGCCGAGGTCGCCCTCGTCAAGAAGCTCTTCAACGAGATGATGCTGGTGCTGCGCACCGGCCAGCCCCTGACGGAGGACTCCGTGGAGCGCTCCATCGCCATGCTCCGCAGCCAGGACCCGGACAGCCCGGCGCCGTCCGAGGTGTTCACCGCGAACATCCTGTCCAACCGCGGCCGCACGATCCGCCCCAAGACCCTCAACCAGCAGCGCTACGTCGACGCGATCGACAAGCACACGATCGTCTTCGGCCTCGGCCCGGCGGGCACCGGCAAGACCTACCTGGCGATGGCCAAGGCCGTCCAGGCCCTGCAGGCCAAGGAGGTCAACCGGATCATCCTGACCCGCCCGGCGGTCGAGGCGGGGGAGCGGCTGGGCTTCCTGCCCGGCACCCTCTACGAGAAGATCGACCCCTACCTGCGCCCGCTGTACGACGCGCTGCACGACATGATGGACCCGGACTCCATCCCGCGCCTGATGGCGGCCGGCACCATCGAGGTCGCGCCGCTCGCGTACATGCGCGGCCGCACCCTCAACGACGCCTTCATCATCCTGGACGAGGCCCAGAACACCTCGCCCGAGCAGATGAAGATGTTCCTCACCCGCCTCGGGTTCAACTCCCGGGTGGTCGTCACCGGCGACACCAGCCAGATCGACCTCCCGGGCGGCACCAGGAGCGGCCTCAAGGTCGTCCAGGAGATCCTGGCCGACGTGCCCGACATCCACTTCTCCGTCCTCACCAGCACCGACGTGGTCCGCCACAAGCTGGTCGGCCGGATCGTGGACGCCTACGAGCGCTGGGACGCCCGTCAGGAGGCCGAGGAGACCTCCCCGGCCGCCCGCAAGCCCGCCCAGCGGCGCCCGGGCAAGACGACCACGCCCCGCGCACCCCGACAGTCCCATCGCACCGAAAGCTGAGCACACAGCCCGTCATGTCGATCGACATCGCCAACGAGTCCGGTTGGGACGCCGATGAGGAAGCCATCCTCGACGTCGCCCGCTTCGCCCTGGACAAGATGCGGATCCACCCGCAGTCCGAACTGTCCGTGATCCTGGTGGACGGTGCGGCGATGGAGGAGCTGCACATCCAGTGGATGGACCTCCCCGGGCCCACGGACGTGATGTCCTTCCCGATGGACGAGCTGCGTCCCGGCAAGGAGGGCGAGGAGCTCCCGCAGGGCCTGCTCGGCGACATCGTGCTCTGCCCCGAGGTCGCCGAGCAGCAGGGCAAGGCCGCCCCCTCCAAGCACTCCATGGACGAGGAGCTCCAGCTGCTCACCGTGCACGGCGTGCTGCACGTCCTCGGGTACGACCACGAGGAGCCGGACGAGGAGGAGGAGATGTTCGCCCTCCAGAAGCGCATCCTGGACGACTGGCGGGCGGGCCGCGGCCTCGGCGGCATCTCCCCGGCCCCCACCACCCACTGAGCGCGGAGCCCGAACCCCTGTGAGTGGTGAGAGTACGAGCTTCATCCTGGGTGCCGTGCTGCTCGTCGTGCTCGGCTGGCTGGCCGCGTGCGCCGAGGCGGGCATCTCCCGGGTCTCCCGGTTCCGGGCGGAGGAGGCCGTGCGGGTCGGCCGGCGGGGCTCCGCCCGGCTGCTGACCCTCGCCTCCGACCCGATCCGCTACCTCAACCTGGCCACCCTGATCCGGGTGGCCAGCGAGATGGCCGCGGCCGTCCTGGTCACCGTGGTGTGCGTGCGCAACGTGACGCCGACCTGGCAGGCCGTCCTGCTGGCGTTCGGCGTGATGGTGCTGGTGTCCTTCGTCGCGGTGGGGGTCTCGCCGCGCACGATCGGGCGCCAGCACCCGCTCACCACGGCGACCGCGGCCTCCTTCGTGCTGCTGCCGCTGGCCGCCGTGCTCGGGCCGATCCCGCGGCTGCTGATCCTGCTCGGCAACGCCCTGACCCCGGGCAAGGGCTACCGGGAGGGGCCGTTCGCCTCCGAGGCGGAGCTGCGGGCGCTGGTGGACCTCGCCGAGAAGGACGACCTGATCGAGGACGAGGAGCGCCGGATGGTGCACTCGGTCTTCGAACTGGGCGACACCATCGTGCGCGAGGTGATGGTGCCGCGCACCGACCTGGTGATGATCGAGCGGCACAAGACCGTCCGGCAGGCGCTCACCCTGGCGCTGCGCTCGGGCTTCTCCCGCATCCCGGTGGTCGGCGACAACGAGGACGACGTCGTCGGCATCGTCTACCTCAAGGACCTGGTGCGGCGCACCCACATCAACCGGGAGGCCGAGGCCGAGGAGGTCGGCGCGGTGATGCGCCCGGCCGTCTTCGTCCCCGACTCCAAGCCGGCCGGCGACCTGCTGCGCGAGATGCAGCAGCGCCGCTCGCACGTGGCGATCGTGATCGACGAGTACGGCGGCACGGCCGGCCTGGTCACCATCGAGGACGTCCTGGAGGAGATCGTCGGCGAGATCACCGACGAGTACGACCGGGAGATCGCGCCGGTCGAGGACCTCGGCGACGGCTCGTACCGGATCACCGCCCGGCTGCTGGTCGAGGACCTGGGCGAGCTGTTCGGCATCGAGCTGGAGGACGAGGACGTCGAGACCGTCGGCGGCCTGCTGGCCAAGCACCTCGGCCGGGTGCCGATCCCCGGCTCCGCCTGCGAGATCCCCCTCCCGGAGCCGGCCGACGACGGCCTGACCGGCATCCTGCTGACCGCCGAGTCCTCGGCGGGCCGCCGCAACCGGATCGGCTCCATGGTCGCCGCCCCGGTCCGCGCGGGCGACGAACCGGCCGGCCCGGCGGGCGAGTAGCGGGTGGGCGGTCGCCGAGCGACCATGGAGGGCATGACGCACAAACTTCGCGCGGAGTACGGCCCGCAAGGGGCGGCCGGCGGAGCCAAGTCCTGGCACGTGGTGCGGGACGAGGACCTGTCGGTGGCGCTCTGCGGGCGCACGATGTCCGACGAGGCCGAGACGCGGCCCGAGCAGGAATGGGGCACCGGGTTGCGGTGCTGCCAGCAGTGCGGCTCGCTGTACATGCACGAGACGCCGCACATGCAGGGGAGCCATCCGTACAGCTAGGGCGTGGCCTTGGAGGTCGCCATGAAGCTGCAAGACGAACTGCCCGTCGACAACCGGCTCGCCGTGGTGTGGCGGATCGGGGCGGGGCTCGGGGGGATCTTCCTGATCGTGTTCGGGTGCCTGGGGCTGGCCGACCACTCCGGCTTCCTGTCCACCCACGGTGACCGGGTCGCGGGGCTGTCGACCAACGGCGCGCTGAGCATCCTGTCCATCGTGGTGGGCGCGGGCCTGGTGGTCGGGGCGGTGATCGGCGGGAACTTCGCGTCCAACCTCAACATGGCGGTGGGCGTCCTGTTCGTCGTGTCCGGTTTCTACGGCCTGACGGTGCTCGGGCGGCCGGACGCCAACATCCTCAACTTCCGGATGTCGAACGTGCTGTTCGCGTTCATTTTCGGGGTCGTCCTGACGACCTTCGGGATGTACGGCCGGGTGAGCGGCCACCTGCCGCACGACAACCCGTTCTGGCGGGAGCGCGCCGAGCGGGAGGAGCCGTTGCCGTCCGGGCCGAAGACCTTCGTCAAGGTCCTCAACCCGAACCCGGGCCGCACCCACCCGGTCGGCCACTGAGGGGGAAGGGGTGCCTATGCTCGGCGGCATGAGTGACATCGTCGAGCTCGACCCCGAGGACAAGAAGATCATCACCCTGGCCCGCTCGGCCCGCGCCCGCAACGGCGTCGCCGAGGGGGCCGCGGTGCGTGACGAGACCGGCCGCACCTACGTGGCGGGGACGGTCGCGCTGGAGTCGCTGCGGCTGAGCGCGCTGCAGACGGCGGTGGCGATGGCGGTGGCCAGCGGCGCCAGGTCGCTGGAGGCGGCGGCCGTGGTGAGCGAGGCGGAGCAGCCGGCCGAGGCGGACCTGGCGGCCGTGCGGGACCTGGGCGGGGCCGGGACGCCGGTGCTGCTGGCCGGTCCGGACGGGGCGCTGCGGGTGGCCGCGGAGGCGCGCTGAGGCCCCGCTGAGGCCCGTTGAGGCCCGCTGAGGGGCCTCGTGGGGGCCTCGTACGGTTGGCGGCCCGGCGTCTTGCCCCGATCGGCTCAACGGATAATCTCACCGGGGGAGTGGACTCGGTGAGGGGGCTGGGGCATGGGGGCGGTGGCGTTCTTCGCCGGGCTGCTGCTGTTCGTGATGGGGCTCGGCAAGTGGCAGGAGACCGGGTCGCAGGTCTGGCTGTTCGGCTCGCTCGGCTTCCTGCTGGTCCTGGTGGTGGTCTCGCTGATCCCCACGAACGGCAAGGGCGGGAAGTAGGCCCCGGCGCCCCCTCGGGCGACCCGGGACGGCGGGGCTCCGGTGATCAGGGAGAATGGAGCCCATGAATGCCCCTTCCTCCTCGTACCGCTCCGGGTTCGCGTGCTTCGTCGGCCGGCCCAACGCGGGCAAGTCGACCCTGACCAACGCCCTGGTGGGGACGAAGGTCGCGATCACCTCCGACCGCCCGCAGACCACCCGGCACACCGTCCGCGGCATCGTGCACCGCCCGGACGCCCAGCTGGTCCTGGTCGACACCCCCGGCCTGCACAAGCCGCGCACGCTGCTCGGCGAGCGCCTCAACGACCTGGTCCGCACCACCTGGGCCGAGGTCGACGTGATCGGTTTCTGCCTGCCCGCCGACCAGAAGATCGGCCCCGGCGACAAGTTCATCGCCAAGGAGATCGCCGGGATCAAGAAGACCCCGAAGGTCGCCATCGTCACCAAGACCGACCTGGTCGACTCCAAGCGCCTGGCCGAGCAGCTCATCGCCATCCACCAGCTCGGCGTCGAGCTGGGCTTCGAGTGGGACGAGATCATCCCGGTCTCCGCGGTCGGCGACAAGCAGGTCGAGCTGGTCGCCGACCTGCTCACCAAGCTGCTGCCCGAGGGCGGCCAGCTCTACCCGGACGGCGACCTCACCGACGAGCCCGAGCAGATCATGGTCGCCGAGCTGATCCGCGAGGCCGCACTGGAGGGCGTGCGCGACGAGCTGCCGCACTCGCTGGCCGTCGTGGTCGAGGAGATGCTCCCGCGCGAGGGCCGCCCGGCGGACCGCCCGCTGCTGGACATCCACGCCAACGTGTACATCGAGCGGCAGAGCCAGAAGGCGATCGTGATCGGCGCCAAGGGCGCGCGGCTCAAGCACGTCGGCACCACCGCCCGCAAGCACATCGAGGCCCTGCTCGGCACCCCGGTCTTCCTCGACCTGCACGTCAAGGTGGCCAAGGACTGGCAGCGCGACCCCAAGCAGCTGCGCAAGCTCGGATTCTGAGCGAGGGCTCCCCGCGGGGGAGTTCACCCGATCGAGGGCCCGGCCGGACGCACCCCGTCCGGCCGGGCTCTCGCCCTTTCCCGGCTCCGGCCCCGGGCCCGCGCTACGCGCCTTCGCGCAGCACCAGGGACACCAGCTCCCGCTGGGAGTCGGTGAGCTTCGGGTCGGCGCAGTAGACCGTCCGGCCGTCGACGGTGATCTCGTAGTGGAAGCCGTCCGGCACCCCGTACGACGGGGCGCGCAGCCCGCCCGCGACGGCCTCGCGGGCGAGTGCGTGGACGTGGGGGGCGTCCGTGCGCTCGGCGGTGTCGAGTTCCGCGTGGCGGACGATTCCCGCGAAGCCGCCGGTCCGGGTCACCTGGATACGCATGGTGTCCATGGTGCTACGCAGGGATGGGATTCGCCGGACTTTTCCCGGACCGTGACCTTAAGCCCGTCTCAACCCGGTCTCAACCGCCGTCGGGCGCTACGGCGGGCCCGCCGTAGGGCGTGCTGCAGCAGCGGGTCGTGCGGCGGTCACCCCGGGCTGATCCCGACCTGCGCCCAGGAGGCGGTGACGGTGTCCGCGATCGAGGACCGGCCGGGGTAGCGGGCCTTGGCGGCGGCCACGGTGGCCCGGGCGAAGGCGGTGAAGTCGGCGTCGGCGGGCAGCGTGCGCCCGGTCAGCGCGTCGTACCAGATCCGCCCGGCGCGCTCCCAGGCCGAGCCGCCGAGGGCGGTGGCCAGCAGGTAGAACGCGTGGTTGGGGATGCCGGAGTTGATGTGCACGCCGCCGTTGTCCTCGGCGGTGTGCACGTAGTCCCGCATGTGCGCGGGCTGCGGGTCCTTGCCGAGCCGGGGGTCGTCGTAGGCGGTGCCGGGGGCCTTCATCGAGCGCAGGGCCACGCCCTGGATGCCGGGGGCGAGCAGTCCGGCGCCGATCAGCCAGTCGGCGTCGGCGGCGCCCTGGTGCAGCGCGTACTGCTTGACCAGCGAGCCGAAGACGTCGGAGACCGACTCGTTGAGCGCGCCGGGCTGGTCCTGGTAGTCCAGCCCGGCGGTGAACTGCGTGACGCCGTGGGTGAGTTCGTGGCCGATGACGTCGATGCAGGCGGTGAAGTCGCCGAAGATCTCGCCGTCGCCGTCGCCGAAGACCATCTGGTGGCCGTTCCAGAAGGCGTTGTCGTACTTGCGGCCGTAGTGGACGGTGGCGTCCAGCCGCAGGTCGTGGTCGTCGATCGAGTGCCGGCCGAAGGCGTCGGCGTAGAGCGCGAAGGTGGCGCCGAGGCCGTCGTAGGCGTGGTTGACGGAGGCGTCGGAGACCGCCGCCCGGCCTTCGGTGCGCACGGTGCGGCCGGGCAGCCGCTGGCTGTGGTCGGCGTCGGAGATCACCCGGTTGAGGCCCGGGGCGCCACCGGTGGGCGGGGGCGGGGAGAGTCGGGCCGCGCGGTGCGCGGCGTCCGGCGCGAGGGAGTGGACGGCGGCTTCGTGACCGGCCTCGGCGAGGCGGTCGAGGACGTACGGCGGGACGATCGCGCAGATCGGAACAGCTGCAGTCATGTCGCCCAGGGTGAGGCTTCGGTGACCGGATGTCACCCCCTTGTCATGACCGGGTGGCGTCTCAAGGGGTGGAACGGAAGCCCGGATCACTTCGGGGGCGCGCGGTGCTGGGTTACGCTGGGTTCCATCATGCGCAACGGGCTGCTTCTTCTTAGCTGCCGCGTCGAGGGCCTGTAGTCCACAGGGGCCGGCTCCCTCGCCGCGGGGAACGAGCTGTGCGCGGATTCGGCGATCCAACGGCGGGTCGCGAGCGGCAGCAGAGGCCGGCCAGTCGGTGTTCACCCCTCCCGACGCCCGCTACCTAAGCATCCACAGGAAGCCGAGAGTCACCTCCATGACCGAGCAGACCTCCGCCGCGTCCATCCCCGCCGGTCGCGCCTTCGTCGACCGTCCCACCCCGATCACCGCCGCTTCCGTGCGCCAGCAGCCCTCCGGCATGCGGTACGGGCGCTACCTGCCGTTCGGCGCCGTGGAGCTGCCGGACCGCACCTGGCCGAACACCGTGATCAGCAAGGCGCCGCGCTGGCTCTCGACCGACCTGCGGGACGGCAACCAGGCGCTGATCGACCCGATGTCCCCGGCCCGCAAGCGCAAGATGTTCGACCTGCTGGTCGCCATGGGCTACAAGGAGATCGAGGTCGGCTTCCCGTCCTCCGGCGCCACCGACCACGCCTTCGTGCGGTCGCTGATCGAGGAGGGGGCGATCCCCGAGGACGTCACCATCTCGGTGCTGACGCAGGCCCGCGAGGAGCTGATCGAGAAGACCGTCGAGTCGCTGGTCGGCGCTCCGCGCGCGACCGTCCACCTGTACAACGCGACCGCGCCGCTGTTCCGCCGGGTGGTGTTCCGCAACGACCGGGCGGCCACCAAGGCGATCGCCACCGAGGGCACCCGGCTGGTGATGGAGTACGCCGAGAAGCTGCTGGGCGAGGACACCGTCTTCGGCTACCAGTACTCGCCGGAGATCTTCGTCGACACCGAGCTGGACTTCGCGCTGGAGGTCTGCGAGGCGGTCATGGACGTCTGGCAGCCGGGCGAGGGCCGCGAGATCATCCTGAACCTGCCGGCCACCATCGAGCGGGCCACCCCGAACGTCCAGGCCGACCAGTTCGAGTGGATGTCGCGCAACCTGTCGCGCCGCGAGTTCGTCTGCCTGTCGGTGCACCCGCACAACGACCGCGGCACCGCCGTCGCCTCCGCCGAACTGGCCTACATGGCGGGCGCCGACCGCATCGAGGGCTGTCTGTTCGGGCAGGGCGAGCGCACCGGCAACGTCGACCTGGTGACGCTGGGGATGAACCTGTTCTCGCAGGGCATCGACCCGCAGATCGACTTCTCCGACATCGACGAGGTGCGCCGCACCGCCGAGTACTGCAACCAGATGGAGGTGCACCCGCGCCACCCGTACGCCGGCGACCTGGTGTACACCTCCTTCTCCGGCTCGCACCAGGACGCCATCAAGAAGGGCTTCGACGCCCTGGAGGCGGACGCGAAGGCGGCCGGAGTACCGGTGGAGGAGCACACCTGGGGCGTGCCGTACCTGCCGATCGACCCGAAGGACGTCGGCCGCACCTACGAGGCGGTCATCCGGGTCAACAGCCAGTCCGGCAAGGGCGGCGTCGCGTATGTCCTGAAGAACGACCACAAGCTGGACCTGCCGCGCCGGATGCAGATCGAGTTCTCCCGGATCATCCAGGCCAAGACCGACGCCGAGGGCGGCGAGGTCACCCCGGCCGAGATCTGGCGGGTCTTCGAGGACGAGTACCTGCCGACCACCGGCAACCCGTGGGGCCGGCTGGCGCTGACCGGCTCGCGCACCCTGACCACCGAGGACGGCCGGGACGCGCTGACCGCCGAGGCCGTGGTGGACGGCGTGCCGGTGGCGCTGAGCGGTACCGGCAACGGCCCGGTCTCGGCCTTCGCGGACGCGCTGGCCCGGATCGGCTTCGACGTCCGCGTCCTGGACTACGCCGAGCACGCGCTGAGCGAGGGCGGCGACGCCCAGGCCGCCGCGTACGTCGAGTGCGCGGTGGACGGCCAGGTGCTGTGGGGCGTGGGCATCGACGGCAACACCGTGCTGGCCTCGCTGAAGGCGATGATCAGCGCCGTCAACCGGTCGCAGCGCGGGTAGTTCGTACGAGTGGCACGCGGCGGGGCCGTCCTGCGGGGCGGCCCTTCGCCGTGCCTGCGGGCCCCCTGCGGGGCACTGCCGGGGCCGCTGTGTCCTGCGCCACATTTTTTGGGATCGGAAGCCGTTCGAGGTGCTGACACGTGCCGGTAACCGTGGCAACATCGATCCACCGGCAGGCCGGGTCGGTGGGACGGCCCGGTGTCCGGTCGCGTGACCTGCCCATCGTCGAGCAGGCCGCCTGCCATGTCTGGGGAGTGGCGCCGTGACCAGGTTGTGGGGTGTTCGCCCGCGGTGGCGGACTGACGTTCTCGGTGACTTCTTCTGCCCGGGCTGCGGCGGGGACCGCAACTACCGCCGGCAGCACGGCCGGCGGTGGCTGCGGTTGCTGGGGACCCCGGTGCTCCCGCTCGGACCGGTGATCGGCAGCGTGCAGTGCACCAGCTGCCACGGCCGGTACGGCGTCGAGAGCCTCGAACAGCCGACCTGCGTCCGCCTCGGCGGGATGCTGCGGGACGCCCAGTACACCATCGCGCTGGCCCTGCTCGCGGCCGGCGGCACCGCCCACCGGGCGGCCCGCGACGCGGCCTGCGCGGCCGTGCGCGACGCCGGGTTCGAGGACTGCGGCGAGGCCCAGGTGCTGGCCGCGCTCGCCGCCCTCTCCGGGCTCGGCGGCGAGCTCTACGACGCCCACGGGATGGCCGGCGGCCTGGCCGTGGAACTGCACGCGGTGCTCGAACCGCTCACCCCGCACCTCGCCCACCAGGGCCGCGAACGGCTGCTGCTGCAGGGCGCCTCGATCGCCCTGGCCGACGGGCGCTACCTGCCGCAGGAGCGCGAGGCGCTGGCCGCGGTCGGGCGCTGCCTGGACCTGCCGCAGACCCGGGTCGGGGCGCTGCTGGAGGCGGCGACCAGGACGCCGTACCAGTAGGCCCGTCCCGTCGGCCGTCATGTCACCGGCGCCTCGTGCGCCCTGCGCCACCCGCGCCTCCCGTGGACCATCTCCGGAATCCCCCACAGAACGGGCCCCGAACCCCACACTCCGGGCCCGCCGTGACCCGCACCGCGGTGGCCCCCCACGGCCCCGGTGCGGGCAACACGGCTGTCCGTCGCGGTCCGCGGCTGGGGGACAATGGACCGCATGAGTCTTTTCCGGGACGACGGCGTCGTGTTGCGGGCGCAGAAGCTCGGCGAGGCCGATCGGATCATCACCCTGCTGACCCGCCAGCACGGCAAGGTGCGGGCGGTGGCGCGCGGGGTGCGGAAGACCAAGTCCAAGTTCGGTGCCCGCCTGGAGCCCTTCTCGCACGTGGACGTGCAGTTCTTCAGCCGGGGGAGTGAGTTGATCGGCCGCGGGTTGCCGCTCTGCACCCAGGTGGAGACCATCGCGCCGTACGGCGGTTCGATCGTCACCGACTACGGCCGCTACACCGCCGGCACCGCGATGCTGGAGACGGCCGAGCGCTTCGCCGAGAACGAGGGCGAGCCCGCCGTCCAGCAGTACCTGCTGCTGGTGGGCGGGCTGCGGACGCTGGCGGCGGGGGTGCACGAATCGCACCTGGTGCTCGACGCCTTCCTGCTGCGCTCGCTCGCGGTGAACGGGTACGGCGCGAGCTTCACCGACTGCGCCAAGTGCGGCCTGGAGGGGCCGAACCGTTTCTTCTCGCTCCCGGCGGGCGGGGTCCTCTGCCCGGACTGCCGAGTGCCCGGATGTGCCGTACCCTCCCCTGAGACACTGGTACTGCTCGGGGCGCTGCTGTCAGGGGACTGGCGGACGGCCGACGCCTGCGAGCCCCGGTACTGGCGGGAGGGCAGCGGCCTGGTCGCGGCCTATCTGCAGTGGCACCTGGAGCGGGGCATCCGCTCGATGAGATACGTGGAGAAGTGAGCACATGGCAGCGCGACGGCTCTTCGGCGGCGGCAAGCAGCGGGCGTACGCGCCCCCGACCCCGCACCCCAGCGGTGCACAGCCCCCGAAGATCCCCGGCGAGCTGGTCCCCGGCCACGTCGCCATCGTGATGGACGGCAACGGCCGCTGGGCCAAGGAGCGCGGGCTGCCCCGCACCGAGGGCCACAAGGTCGGCGAGTCGGTGGTGCTGGACGTCCTCGCGGGCGCCATCGAGCTCGGGGTCAAGAACATCTCGCTGTACGCCTTCTCGACCGAGAACTGGAAGCGCTCGCCCGACGAGGTGAAGTTCCTGATGAACTTCAACCGGGACGTCATCGCCCGCCGCCGCGAGGAGATGGGCGCGATGGGCGTGCGGATCCGCTGGGCCGGCCGGATGCCCAAGCTGTGGAAGAGCGTCGTCCAGGAGCTGCAGGTCGCCGAGCAGCACACCAAGGAGAACGACGCCGTCACGCTCTACATGTGCGTCAACTACGGCGGCCGGGCCGAACTGGCGGACGCGGCGCAGGGGATCGCCCGTGACGTCGCCGCCGGGAAGCTGGACCCGAAGAAGGTCAACGAGAAGACCCTCGCCAAGTACATGTACCACCCGGACATGCCGGACGTGGACCTCTTCCTGCGCCCCAGCGGCGAGCAGCGCACCTCCAACTTCCTGCCCTGGCAGTCGGCTTACGCCGAGTTCGTGTTCCAGGACGTGCTCTGGCCGGACTTCGACCGCCGCGACCTGTGGCGCGCCTGCGAGCAGTACGCGATGCGCGACCGGCGCTTCGGCGGGGCGATCCCGAACGAGCTGCCCGCCCCGCGGCCGTCCCAGCGCTGAGGGCCGTACGGCGACGCGGAAGGACCCACCGGGCAGATCCCGGTGGGTCCTTTCCGTTGCCGCCTCGCGGCCGGCCGGCTCAGGCCTTCTTGGCGCACTCCGCGCAGGTGCCGAAGATCTCCAGCGTGTGCGCGATGTCACTGAAACCGTGCTCGGCGGCGACCGAGTTGGCCCAGCGCTCCACCGCCGGGCCCTCCACCTCGACGGTGGCGCCGCAGTGCCGGCAGACCAGGTGGTGGTGGTGCCCGCTGCTGCACCGGCGGTAGACGGCCTCGCCGTCGGCGGTGCGCAGCACGTCCACCTCACCGGCGTCCGCGAGCGACTGCAGCGTGCGGTACACCGTGGTCAGACCGACGGAGTCCCCGCGGTGCTTGAGCAGGTCGTGGAGCTCCTGCGCGCTGCGGAAGTCCGCGATCTCGTCCAGGGCGGCCGAGACGGCGGCACGCTGCCGGGTCGAGCGGGCGCGCGGCGACGGGCCTGCGGTGGTCACCGTGGGTCCTCCTGGGGTCGTGGGCGTCTCGCACATCATTGTGCCAGCCCGGCCCGCCGCTCAGGTGTGGTCGTGTCGGAGGAAGTCCGCTCCGGCCCCTGGACCGGCGGTCGGCCGTCGCAGACCTTCGGTCCGTGCTCGGTGTTCCCGCGGTGCCGGCGCCGGGCGAGCGGTGCGGCGAGCGCGCTGAACACGGCGAACACCGCGATGGCGAGCAGCACGATGGCCGGGCCGGAGGGCACGTCGAGGTGGTAGGAGCCGGTGACGCCGGCCAGCGAGACGACCACGCCGAGCGCGATCGAGGCGGCCTGGGTGGCGGCGAAGGAGCGGGTGAGCTGCTGGGCGGCGACCACCGGGACCACCATCAGGGCGCTGACCAGCAGCAGCCCGACCACCCGCATGGCGACGGTCACGGTGACCGCGGCCATCACGGCGAGCAGCAGGTTGAGGGTGCGCACCGGCAGTCCGGTGACCCGGGCGAAGTCCTCGTCCTGGCAGATCGCGAAGAGCTGGCGGCGCAGGCCGACGGTGACCGCGATGACGACCGCGCCGAGCACCGCGATCGCGGCCAGGTCGGCGGGGGCGACGGTGAGGATCGAGCCCCACAGGTAGCTCTCCAGCGAGCCCGAGCCGGCCTCGGCGGAGAGCGAGACGAGCAGCTTGCCGCAGGCCATGCCGCCGTAGAAGAGCATCGCGAGGGCGATGTCGCCGCGCTGGTTGCCGCGCGAGCGGACCAGCTCCATGGTGACGGCGCCGAGCACGCAGACCAGCACGGCCATCCAGACCGGGCTGGTCTGGAAGATGAAGCCGAGGCCGACGCCGGTCATCGCGACGTGGCCCATGCCGTCGCCCATCAGGGCCTGGCGGCGCTGCACCAGGTAGATGCCGACGGCCGGGGCGGTGATCCCGACCAGGACGGCGGCGAGCAGGGCGCGCTGCATGAAGTCGTAGGACAGCATCTCGGTCATGCGAGCAGCCTCGGCGGGGTCAGGTCGGCGTGCGGGTGGACGTGGTCGTGGCCGGGCAGCGCGTGCAGGCCGGTCTCGGGGACGGGCGGGCCGTCGTGGGCGACGCAGCCGTCCCGCAGGACGACGGTGCGGTCGATCAGCGGCTCCAGCGGCCCGAGTTCGTGCAGGACGAGGAGGACGGCGGAGCCGCGGCCGACCTCGGAGCGCAGGGTGTCGGCGAGCACCTGCTGGCTGGCGGCGTCCACCCCGGCCATCGGCTCGTCCATGATCAGCAGGTCGGGGGAGCCGACCAGGGCGCGGGCGATCAGCACCCGCTGCTGCTGGCCGCCGGACAGGTCGGCGACGCCGTCCCCGGCCCGCTCCAGCATGCCGACGGCGGCCAGCGCGCGGTCCACCGCGGCGCGGTCCTTGCGGCGGAACGGCAGCAGCCGGTGCTGCGGCAGCCGTCCGGTGGAGACCACCTCGCGCACGGTGGCCGGGACGCCGGAGGCGGCGGTGGTGCGCTGCGGGACGTACCCGATGCGGTGCCAGGCGCGGAAGGAGCCGTACGGGGTGCCGAACAGCTCCAGGGTGCCGTGCTCCAGCGGGACGGAGCCGATCACGGTCTTGACGGTGGTCGACTTGCCGGAGCCGTTGGCGCCCAGCAGGGCGACGACCTCGCCGGGCTGGACGGTGAGGTCGACGCCGCGCAGCACCGGCCGGCCGCCGCGCGAGGCGACGGCGTCACGGAGGCGGACGGCCGGGGGTATCGGGTGCGTCATGGTGCTTCCCGTCAGCTGGTGGCGGCAGGGGTGGTGGCGTCGGGGGCGCCGGTCGGGGTGGCTGCGGGGGTGCCGGCCGCGGGGGCGTCGGCCGGGGTGGCCGTGGCGCCGAGGGCGGCCTGGAGGTTGGCCAGGTTCTGCTTCATGACGGTGAGGTAGTTCTCCTTGGAGGGGTCCTTGACGCCCTCCAGCGGGTCCAGCACGGCGGTCTTGAGGCCGAGGTCCTTGGCGACGGTGTCGGCGAGCTTGGGGCTGACCAGGGTCTCGAAGAAGATCGTGGTGACGCCGTTGTCCTTGGCGGCCTTCTGCACGGCGGCGAGGCGGGCCGGGGTGGGCTCGGACTCCGGGTCGACGCCGTTGATGGCGACCTGGGTGAGGCCGTAGTGGTCGGCGAGGTAGCCGAAGGCGGCGTGGCTGGTGACGAAGGTCTTGGTCCTGGTGTCCTTCAGGCCGGCCCGGAAGTCCTGGTCGAGCGCGGTGAGCTTGGTGACCAGCTCGTCGGTGTTCTTCTTGTAGTCCTCGGCGTGGGCCGGGTCGGCCTTGGCGAACTCGTCGCCGACGCTCTTGGCGATCGCCGCGTAGCGGGTCGGGTCGAGCCAGATGTGCGGGTCGCCGGCCGGGCCCTCGTGCTTGTGGCCGTCGGCGGCGTGGCCGTCCCCGGCGCCTTCGTCGGTGCCCTCGTCGAGGTGGTGGTCGACCAGCGGGCTGGCGGCGGTGGCGTCGATCCGGTGCTTGCTGGACGACTGCGCGACGGCCTGGTCGACGGTGGGCTGCAGGCCCTTGAGGTAGATGATCGCGTCGGCCTTCTGGACGGTGCCGACCTGCTTGGCGGTGAGCTCCAGGTCGTGCGGCTCGACGCCGGCGGCGGTGAGGTCGGTGACCGCGACGTGCTCCTTGCCGATCTGCTGGGCCAGGAACTCCATCGGGTAGAAGGAGGCGACGACCTTCAGCCTGCCGTTGCCACTGTCGGCGCTGCTGCTGCCTCCGCAGGCGGTGAGGGCGAGGGCGGAGACGAGGGCGGTGGCGGCGATGGCTATGGAGGTGCGGGTACGTCGTCCGATCATCATGACAATCATTCTCATCTCACATGGAAATGATTGTCAACTCACTCGAATGGGTGAACGGCAGGTGGCGGAGAGTGGGGGCGGCCGGACGATACCGATTTGAATCACGTACCCATATGGCCGGTAACCTGAGGTATTCGGGTACGCGCAACCAGCCGTGCCCTGACCGTGCCGTACGTACTGAAGAGAGCACTGTGGCCGCCGACAAGATCGACACGATCGTCAGCCTGAGCAAGCGCCGTGGCTTCGTCTACCCCTGCAGCGAGATCTACGGCGGCACGCGTGCCGCCTGGGACTACGGGCCGCTGGGTGTCGAGCTCAAGGAGAACATCAAGCGCCAGTGGTGGCGCGCGATGGTACAGGCCCGTGAGGACGTCGTCGGTCTCGACTCGTCGGTGATCCTCGCCCGCGAGGTCTGGGAGGCCTCCGGCCACGTCGCCACCTTCAACGACCCGCTGACCGAGTGCCTTTCCTGCCACAAGCGCCACCGGGCCGACCACCTGGAGGAGAAGTACGAGGCCAAGCACGGCTTCCCGCCGCCGAACGGCCTCAAGGACGTCAACTGCCCCGACTGCGGCACCAAGGGCCAGTTCACCGAGCCCAAGGACTTCTCGGGCATGCTGAAGACCCACCTCGGTGTCACCGAGGAGGCCAGCGGCCTGGCGTTCCTGCGCCCCGAGACCGCCCAGGGCATCTTCACCAACTTCAGTGCCGTCCAGACCACTTCGCGCAAGAAGCCGCCGTTCGGCATCGCCCAGACCGGCAAGAGCTTCCGCAACGAGATCACCCCCGGCAACTTCATCTTCCGGACCCGCGAGTTCGAGCAGATGGAGATGGAGTTCTTCGTCAAGCCGGGCGATGACGAGCAGTGGCACGAGTACTGGCTGCAGCAGCGCTGGGACTGGTACGTCGGCCTCGGCCTGCGCACCGAGAACATGCGCTTCTTCGAGCACCCGAAGGAGAAGCTCTCCCACTACGCCAAGCGCACCGTGGACATCGAGTACCGCTTCAACTTCGGTGGCAGCGAGTTCTCCGAGCTGGAGGGCGTCGCCAACCGCACCGACTACGACCTGCGGGTGCACAGCGAGGCCTCCGGCAAGGACCTCCGGTACTTCGACCAGGAGTCCGGCGAGCGCTACTTCCCGTACGTCATCGAGCCGGCGGCCGGCCTCAACCGCGCCATGCTGGCCTTCCTGATCGACGCCTACTTCGAGGACGAGGCGCCGAACGCCAAGGGCGTCATGGAGAAGCGCGTCGGCATGCGGCTCGACCCGCGCCTGGCCCCGGTCAAGGTCGCCGTCCTGCCGCTGTCGCGCAACGCCGACCTCTCCCCGAAGGCCCGCGGCCTGGCCGCCGACCTGCGCACCGCGTGGAACGTCGAGTTCGACGACGCCGGCGCCATCGGCAAGCGCTACCGCCGCCAGGACGAGATCGGCACGCCGTTCTGCGTCACCGTCGACTTCGACACCCTCGAGGACAACGCGGTGACCGTCCGCGACCGCGACACCATGTCGCAGGAGCGCGTCTCGCTGGACCAGGTCAAGGCGTACCTCGGTGCCCGCCTGATCGGCTGCTGAGTCGGGTCTTTTCGGGTAGCCCCCGTCCGCCCTTCGGGGTGGGCGGGGGCTCCTCGCTTTCCGGGTGTTCCGCGGCTACCGCCATCCCCAGCGGGAGCGGGGGGCCGCGGGCGGGGTCGTCGACAGGCCGGCCGCGCGGAGGGCGGCGAGGGTGGTGCGGTGGCGCGGGCCGTCGGCGAGCAGCGCGACCAGCAGCTGCCCGTACAGCTCCCGGCTGCCGGCCTCGTCCAACGCCGAGGCCAGGCGCACGAGTTCGGCCGGCGGGCGGAGCGCCGTCAGTTCCTTCAGCAGATCGGTGGTCAGCGCCGGCGGCAGCTCGGCGGCGAGCGCGGCGAGGTCCGCGGTGGGCCGGCCGGCGGCCTGGCGCAGCAGGGTCCGGACGTCGCCGGGGCGCCCGTGCTGCTGGAGGCAGGCGGCGAGGGAGGTCAGCTCGGGCGTCGGCGCCGAGCCCCACTCCCAGAGCAGCGTCGCGCCGTCGGCGTTCTGCCCGGCCTGCTCCAGCGCGGCGAGGAGCCCCGGGACGGAGGTCGCCGGGTAGGCCCAGAAGGCGTGGAACAGTGCGGCGGCCTCCTCGGCCAGGCCCAGCTCGCGTAACTCCGTCAGGACGGCGACCGCGTGTTCCGCCGTGAGACGGGCGGCGCTCCGGGCCAGGTGCAGGGAGGAGCCGGTCGGGCCGTACTGGGCGAGCATGCCGACCAGCAGGGCGGCGTCGGCGGGGGCGAGGCGGGCGGCCGCCTGGTCGAGCAGCTCCGCCTCCGCGGCGAGGGCCCCGGCGCGGTGGAGGGTGGTGATCCGCTCGGTGAGGGCGCCGATGTCGGGGCGGGCGGGCGGCGGCGGGGCCTTCGGCGGGGTGGGGGCCGGCTCGGGCTCGTGGTGGTGTTCGAAGTGGTGCTGGTCTTGCTGATGGTGCTGGTGCTGCTGGTGGTGCTGCGGTGGTTCCTGCTGCTGTTCGTGTCTGAGGCGGATCTCCAGTGCCTCCAGCTGGTTGCTGATCTGGAGGCAGCGGGCCCCCAGCCCCTCGCGGAGGGTGCGGGCCTGGGCGAGCTGCCGCAACAGCTCGCCGTCCGGCCTGCTGCGCCCCGGGTTCGCCCGGATCGCCTCGTTCAGTCGCCGTTCACGCTGACTCGCGTAGCGGCTCGCGCGGAGTAACTCGTCCAGCTCCGCGCGGAGTTCGGCGGCTCTTTGCTCGCCCTCCAGCTGTTGGCCTGCGGATTGTGCCGTCGGCCGCATGCGCATGATCGCCCCAACCTGTCCATCCAGACCCTGACTGCAGGACATCCTGGCGTTGGTATGTGGCGGGGGAGTTAAGAGCGCACGACCAGTCGTGCCCGAGTGGTGTCAAGGAGCGCGCAGACGGCGGTCGCGGCAAGAAGTGCGCCGGTCGCGCTCCGCAGCAGCGTCGCCTCGTAGTAGGGCCCCGGGAGGAGGGCGGCCACGACGCAGCCGACCGCCGCACCGGCGACGGCGGGAAGCAGGAGCCGTACGGTGTCCCGCCGGGCGGCCGCGCCCAGCACCACCAGGCCCGCCAGTGCGGCGAGTCGGGGCGTGGCGAAGGTCTGCGCGTAGCGGATCGCCAGGGCGGGGACGAGGAAGAGCGCCAGCGCCCGGCCGATGGTCGCGGTGAGCGTGGTGAGGTACGGGCCGGTCGGTGAGGTCGCGGAGCGGCGGAGCAGGTGGGTCGCGGCGAGGACCGCCGACGCGGCCGCGGCGGGGAGGACATGGCTGCCGAGCCGGGCCAGGTTGTAGAGCAGCACGGTGTCGTACAGCACCAGCATCAACTGGCCGTACGCCCACAGGTCGAGCGCGAAGAGGAACGGGTTGCCCCGGGCGGGGCGTTTGGCAACGGGCTCGCGCCGGGCCGGCCAGGCGATCAGCGGCGGCGTGACGACGGCCGAGAGCGCGCGCAGCACCAGGTCGTCCACGGTGTACGGGTTCCGCAGGTCCCACTCGATCGCGCAGAACGCCACCGTGTACGAGGCGGCGGCGAGCGGGATCAGCGGCGAACGGGCCAGTCGGACGTACAGGTCACGGTCCAGCCGCCGGACGACGGAGACGAACGCCAGCAGGACCAGCGGCAGTTCGAGGAAGGCCTGCACCCGCAGGACGGAGGGTGCCAGCAGCTCCGGCGCCGGGAAGCGGGCGGCGAGGGAGCCGAGGCGGGGGACGTCGAACCAGCCCGGCGGCAGGTAGCGGGCGACGAAGGAGGCGTCCCCGCCGTGCACCCGGTTCACGTAGACGGCCACCAGGACCTGGTTGAGGAAGACCAGCGCGACGACGGCCGCGAGCGCCGCCTCCGGGCCGATCCTGCCGGTGCGGCCGGTGCGGCCGGTGCGGCCGGTGCGGCCGGTGCGGCCCGGCGGCCGGGGCTCGGCCCGCAGCACCCTGGGCGCCAGGACCAGGGAGGCGGCGGCCGAGACCACCACCGTCCCGTTCAGCAGCGGCGCGACGCTGCTCACGCGGCCAGCCGCGCCCGCGCCTCCATCAGCGCGAAGCCCAGCAGGTTCAGCCCGCGCCACTCGGCGGGCTGCTGCGCCCGGATGTCGTCGGCCGCCAGCCCGATGCCCCAGATCCGGTCCACCGGGCTGGCCTCCACCAGCACCCGGCCGCCGGTGCCCAGCAGGTACGCGCGCAGCGACTCGTCCTGCCCGAACTTGGCGACGTTGCCCGCCACCACCAGCTCGAACCGCCCGGCCACCCAGACCTCGTCGTCGAAGTCCTTCACCAGCCGGCCCAGCTTCTTCGCCTCGGCCGGCGTCGCGGCCGCCAGTACCTGCTCCTCGATGGCCGAGTCCCCGAACATCCGGGCCTTGCCGGCCATCATCCAGTGCTCGGCGGACGCGTACGTCACCCCGTCGACGGTGAAGTCCCCGGGCCACCACTGGCTCAGGCACTCCTGCCGGGTGCCGCCACCCTTGCGGGCCGTGTGCCCCCAGAACATCACCCACTTCGGGTGCACCCCGTCGGCCATCAGCGCCGCCAACTCCTCACGGCTCCGGACGTCGGCCGGGTACCCCACGCGCATCTCGCTCATATCGTCATAGTGACACAAAGGGGTCGTGGCCGCGAACCCTTTGATTACGGCGTATCGCCTGCGAGGGGGTGGCCCGGCTTCTAGGATTTCCGCACGCAGACAGGGGCATCGCGGGACGGGCGGGGATGGAACGGAACGACATCCACAATGAGTTCGGCAGCGGCAGGGTCGGGAACCTGACCCAAGCAGGCGTCATCAACAACATCGCGAACTACCAGAACGGATTGCCCGGAGGGGCGCAGCAACTTGGCCCCTGGGCGCAGAAGGTCTGGGATTCCGAGGTCTGGCACAAGGTCCCCGCACAGCACAACGTCGAGCCGTACAAGCAGGGCGCGGCGATCGTGGCCGCCCAGCTCCAGGTACGCCATGAGCATGCGCAGCGGATGCTGGTCGCCGACCCCTGGCGGGACCCGGGCTACGGCCTACGCTTCCTGGAGCAGGCCGAGAAGTACCTGCCACCGGACCTGTACCCGGCCGAGGCCGCGCTGCTGCTCCTGGTGCCGCTGATCCACCACGTCCACCAGGCGGAGACGGCCGTATGGTGGCATCGCGCCGTCGATCCGACGAACCTGGAGCAGGACCCGTCGGCGACTGGCGACCGGTTGTCTTACCAGCGGACCCTGGGGGACTACGGCACTCTGCTGGGCCGGGTGCCGCGCCGCCCGGAGGGTCGGGAGCCGATCGGTTGGTGGCTGTACCACCGCTGGTTGCGGGTCCACTGCGGTGTGGCGCTGGACAAGACCTTTCCGGAGCTCGTCGACCAGATCGTGCCGACCGGATCCGTGCTGAAGGATGCCTTGGACCCGGCGCGGCTGCGGAAACTGCTGTACGGCCTGCAACGCGGCCCGGAGGTCTGCTCGACGGAACACCTCGACGAGCTCAAACCCGAGCAGTCGCTGCGCGGTTCCGGTCGGCAGCTCGTCCGCGAGCGGCGGCTCGCCCTGCTGCTCGCGCTCGCCAACGGGATGGCCATCGAGCTGACGGCACTGCCGGACATCATCGTCGACCACGTGGGCATCCCCGAGGCGGTGGAGCCGGAGCAGCTGCGGGAGACCCTGGACCAGTTCTCCTGGGGCGGCTCGGACGTGCTGCCGGTGCTCAGCGCCGTCTACCACCACGGCGCGGTGGAACAGGCGTTGGAAGAGCACATCGCCAGGCTCGACGAGATGCTGCACGGCATCCAGCGGGCGATCCCGGACAGGGTCACCAGCGCCATGCCGGAGCTGCCGCGACGGCTCTCGACGACCGACGTCCAGGCCTCCGATTCGAAGATCGTCAACTGGGCCAAGTTCCGCCTGGACGAGCGTCGGGTGCGGGACATGCTGATGGGCACCCAGTTGTACAAGGACCGCAATCTGGCTGTCCGTGAGCTCTACCAGAACGCGCTGGACGCCTGCCGCTACCGCCGGGCCCGCACGGACTACCTGCGGGCGGAGGGGCATCCGCTCCAGGAGTACGAGGGCTCCATCACCTTCATCCAGGGGGAGGACGAGGACGGCCGACCCTACCTGGAGTGTGAGGACGACGGGGTCGGCATGGGGGAGGCCCAGCTGCGAGGGGTGTTTTCCCAGGCGGGTGCCCGCTTCGCCGACCAGCCGGCCTACAAGGCGGAGGAGGCGCTGTGGGCTGGCAAGAAGCCCCCGATCAAGCTCTTTCCGAACAGCCGTTCGGCATCGGGGTGCTCAGCTACTTCATGCTGGCCGACGAGATCCGGGTCACCACGTGCCGGATGGACAGGCGGACGGGGGCGGCGGGAGCGGTCCTTGTGGCCTCGATCTACGGGCCGGGTCACCTTTTCAAGATCGCCGTGGCCGAGCAGGGGACGAAACCCTTCACCCGGGTGCGGCTATACCTCAGGGAGGAGGCAGAGTGGGTCCCGACCTGGTCGTGTGTGGACGTGCTCTGTGAGGTGCTCGGCATCGCGGAGTTCACCACCACGGCGGAGCAGGGAAGCCGGATCGAGAAGTGGGAGCGAGGCGTTCTCGACTACGCACGATTGGTCGGCTATCCGAAGCGGACCGCGCCTTGGGCTGAGGCTCCGCGCGACGTGGACGTGCAGTGGTGCGACGGCAATGGCGTCTTGATGGTGGATGGGCTGGTCGTCAAGCCACCGCCCGAACCCAGCCTTCTGAGCGTGGGAGGCGATCATCCTTATGGCCTGGTCATCAACTTGCGCGGGCCTTATGCGCCGGTGCGCCTCTCGGTCGACCGCGCGCAGGTGTTGGATGGTCTTCCTGCCGGCACATCCGGTCTGATCGATCAGGCGGCGAGGGCGCTGGTTGTCGACCCGGTTCGATTCGTCTCGTTCGACTGGTTGGCAAGGGTAGTGAGGGGGAGCCCCCAGCTCGCGGACGCCATCGCGCAGGTTTTCGCTGATGCCGGTATGTCAATGAGGCGCGAAGGTGTGAGTGTCGACCTGCGGTCGATGGGTGTTTTCGATCCGGATGCCGACCTCGCGGCACTCTTCCTCCCGGGAAGGCGGACCGGTCGAACCGGCCGGCCGGTTGACATGCCCAACCATCTCTTTCTGTGGCGGATCCTTGCTCATGGTTCGAGTGAACTCCGCGATGAGCTCGTGCGCTTGGTGCCGGAGGTTTCTGACCTCGCGGGTCTGTTGCGCGCGTGTCCATCGGACAGGAACCTGTCCACGGACGGAGGACACACGCCGGGCGCGCTCTCCGCTGTCTACGGCCATGCCCGACGCACCGGCCGTGATCCGTACGAGGTTGCTCTCAGGGCGAGAGCGCTCGGAGCGATCGACAAGGACCCAGCGGGGTTCCTGCACGCTGGGTCCTGCTCGTTTCGTCAGGAGGCGGCGCTCCTCGAAGCCGCGGATGGGGGAAGGGCACCGTCTGACGGGAGTATCCGGACCGCCGATCTCGTACGCGTTCATCACGCCCTGGGCGTCGGACTGGTGGAGGCCGCTGCTCGCCTTCGTCGCTACGGGTTCGACGTCCCGAATGGTCCGCAGGGCGAGGATCTCCTCACGCAGGAAACCTTGCGGCTCCTGAGCACGGACCAGACGATCAAGCGCGGCAACTGGCTGGACCTCGATGAAGCGATTCCACCGGGCCACGTACTTCAGGCCGCTAGCACCCTGAAACTTGAGGCCGTCGACATCGTCAGACGGCTGGAAGCACTGGGGGGCCGAGTGGAGTCCTTGCGAAGCCCCGTCGAGCCGGACGAGGACCTCCTCAGGTTGCTCAGCAGGGACCTGGACGGTCAGTGGCCTTGGCTCAGCATGGCGTCCACGGTGCCTCCGGGGCATCTGCTCGCCGCCGCCGACGAATTCGGGGTGGCGGCGGAGTCGGTCGCCGAGAGCTTGTCGGCCCTGGGCTTCCGCGTACTGCCTTTGCCGGAGCGGCGGGAGCCCCAGGACCGTGAGATCCTGGGGCGTCCGGACCTTCATGGCGGAGACCAGGTCTTTCCGGATGTCCCCATCCCGTTCGCGCAGCTGATCAGTGTGGTCGCGGATTCCGATGTCTCGCATGCTGTGGCAGTGGATCGGCTGGCTGCTTATGGGATCCTCACGGGGTTGACATTTCCTGAGGAGCCGGAAGACCTGGACCGGGCCCTCTTGTCCGAGGGCGTCTCCTGGTTCGCCGGGGTGTCGGTCGGTCAGGTGGTCCCGCTCAATCGCGTGCTTGTCACGGCGGGTGAATTCGGCGTGTCGCTTGGCGAGATCACTTCGCGCTTGGCCACGTACGGTGTCCCCCTGAGCAGGGCAGAACTTCCCCAAGGACTGGATCCTTACAGGGCCGTGTTGCTGGGGAATGTGGACAAGGACACCGCCGCGTCGTTGCCGGACCTTGTACTGGCCTCCCGTCAGGCCCAGATGTCCCTCGCTGAAACGGCGCACTGGCTGCGCGAACTGGGCGTCGACGTTCCTGACGTCGCCGAGATGATCCGCGCAGCCCTGGCCCGGGTGCCTCGGGAGATTCCCTCGGTCAGGCCGTAGCGGCCAGCTCCAGGAAGCGGTGGCCGAGTTCGGTCACCTCGTCGGCCGTCCATTCCTGGGCGGGGCCGGCGAGGCTGACTTCGGCCATGGCGAGGCCGGGGGCGGCGTCCTGCCAGTAGGGGAGGAACCAGGTGCCCTCTTGCTCGGCGAGGGCCAGGTGGGCGGCGTTGAGGGCCTTGGCGGGGTGGGGGAGCCAGAGTTGGAACTCGTGCGTCGGCGGGACCTCCGGGTACACGCGGGCGCCGGGGAGCGCGGCCAGGGCCGGGATGAGGGTCGTCGCAGCATGGCGGGTGTAGTCGGCGAGGTGGGGGAGGACGGTGTCCAGGCCGTCGAGGGCGGCGAGGGCGGCGGGCCACTGCTGGAAGAGTTGGCCGCCGTAGCGGTGGCGCCAGGTGCGGGCGTAGGCGGTGAGGCCGGCGTCTCCGGCGAGGGCGGCGCCGCTCATGCCGCCGAGGTCCTTGTAGTAGGAGACGTAGACGCTGTCGGCGAGGGCGGCGATCTCGTGGAGCGGCTTGCCGAAGTGGGCGGTGGTGTTCCAGAGGCGTGCGCCGTCGAAATGCACCCGGGCGTCGGCTTCGTGGGCCGCGTCGACGAGCGCGGTGAGTTCGTCCCAGGTGGGGAGGAGGTAGCCGGGGTCGCGGAGCGGGAGTTCGACGGTCAGGGTGCCGAACGGTTCGCCGAGTGCGGTGAGTTCGGCGGGCGTGGGCTGGCGGTGTTCGGTGGTGGGCCAGAGGCCGCGCAGGCCGGTGAGCTGGGTGTAGGCGTGGCGCTCGTGGCGTTCGATGTGGCTGAGCGGGTGGAGCACTACAGCGGGGTTGCTGGTCTGTTCGGCGTGGTGGCGGAGGGCGACCTGCTGGGCCATGGTGCCGGTGGGGAAGAAGACCGCGTCCTCGTGGCCGAGCAGGGCCGCGGTCCGTTCCTCCAGCTGCCGGACCGGTCCGTCGTTGCCGTAGAAGTCGGGGTGGACGTCCAGGCCGTCCAGGGCGGCGAGCCGGGTGAGCCGTTCGCGGATGGTGGGGAGGCGGTCGCCGGAGAGGAACCGCTTGCAGGTGGTACGGGCCGCGCGTCGCCGGTGGAGCTCGCTCTGGTCATCGGTCATCCGGTGATTCTCGGACCGGCGAACGGGCCGGGCCAACTGCTTTTCCCGGGAGGTCCTCAGCACTCCACGGGTGCGGGGTGGCCCGGGTTGAGCACCAGGCGTTCCTCGGCCGGTCCGTCGCCTCGGTGGACGGACACGCGGTACTCGCCGTCCCGCCGTCGTTGATCCGGGACAGGCGGAGGCCCCCTGTTCGCTCGGCCTGCCAGATCAAGCCCGGCCCGTAGTCGCTGTCGTACACGACGGTGGTGACCTCGTCATTCGCGGGCTGTGTCGGGCGTCGGGTGTCGGCGCTGGATGGCGCTGCTGAGTGCGGAGTTGAGCAGCAGGGTGACGGCGCAGAGGACGAGGAGGAAGAGCAATTCGGCCAGGCCCGGGTGGTGGTGGCGCACGGGGTGGGAGACGAGAGCCCCCGCGCCGGCCCCGGTCGCGACGGAGAAGGCTGCGGCGACGACCAGGGAGGCGCGGGGGCGGGTCGGTGGGGTCATGAGGCAGGGGGAGACCCGAGGTGCTCGGGGCGGGCCGTCCACTCGACGCCGCCGCGCGGCGGGCGGAGGTAGACGATGCGGCCGACGAGGTCCATGACGACGCCGAGCCGCTCGGCGCGGTGGTCGTAGACCAGGTCGCCGGGGGCGGGGGCCGTGACGGCCGGGACGGTCGGCGTGGTCACGAGGGGATCCAGCTCTCCAGCCGGACGCTGATCAACTTTCCGTTGGCGCCGACGACTTTGGCGGGCAGGGGCACGCCGCCGTCCGCGTGGAGCGTGACGGTCGAGCCGGCCTCCGGGTACCAGGGCTGCTGAGCGGCCTGCTCGCGCTGGGCCCGCACCCCGGCGCGGAGGAGGTCGACGATCTGGCGGACGACGGAGGTCGGAGCGGCGCCGAGGTCGATGAGGACGATGCCGGTGACGGAGGCGCACTTCCAGTCGATGCCGGGGGAGGGGAGTTGGGCCCCGGCGTAGGCGAGGGTCGCCTTGAGGTCGTCGAGGGCGTCGGCGGCCTCGCGGCGGTCCTCGGCGGTGATCTTTCTGAGCATGGAAGCCATGGCGCTGCTCCTGAGGGGGGTTTGGGATTTGCCCCACCAGATTGCTATTCACTGGCTACGCTGTGAAGCCAGATCGTCACAGCAGGTTGAACGTAGGATTTGGAGAGCTCGATGTCCAGGCTCGAAGTCCCCCGCGGAATGACTCCTCGCGAGTACTACGGTGCCGAACTGAAGAGGCTTCGGGAGGAATTTGTGCCCCGGATGACGCAGGAACGGCTGGGGGGACTGGTGTTCGTCTCCGGCGGCTACATCGGGCAGTTGGAGCAGGCGGTCCGGGTGCCGCAGATCGATCTGTCGCAGCGGATCGACGTGGCTCTCGATACCGGTGGAGCGCTGGAGCGGCTGCACTCTCTGGAGGGCTTCACGAGGTTCTCGGACTACTTCGCCCATGCTGCGGATCACGAGACTCGGGCGTTGACGATCAGCGAGTACGCTGGGCATTTCGTCCCCGGCGTGCTGCAGACTCCCGAGTATGCGCGCGCTTTGTTTCTGGACGCCGCAACCCCGTGGTCCGACGAGTGGATTGCCCAGAATGTCGCCGCACGGATGGAGCGGGGGCAGCGGATCACGGCGCCGGGTGGGCCTGAGTTGTGGTTCATTCTTGATGAGGCTGTGCTCAGAAGAGTCGTTGGCGGCCGCCAGGTCATGGCTGGTCAGTTGCGGCACATGGTGGACTTGGTCAAGCGCCGTCGCATTGTCCTTCAGGTGTTCCCATTCGAGGCAGGATCCTGTTCACTTTCGGGTCTGCTCTGTCTTATGACGTTCGGAGATGCTCCTCCCCTTGCCTACAGTGAATCTGCTTATGCAGGTCAGCTGTTGGATGATCCGAAGGTGTTGGCCAAGTCTCGCCGCGCATACGATGTGGCGCGGGCCAGTGCATTGTCCGCTCGGGCATCTCTGGCCTTCATCCAGTCGATCGCAGAGGGATACGAGCGTGGCGGGAACGGATCAGCAGGCGACTCGGTGGCGCAAGAGTAGCTACAGCAACACCGACAACGGGTCGTGCGTGGAGGCTGACGACGCCCGCCCTGGTCGCGTCCGCGACTCCAAGGACCCCGACGGCCCCGCCCTCGCCTTCACCCCCGCCGCCTGGCAGTCCTTCGTATCCGCCGTCTGCGCGGGCGAGTTCGGCACTGCCGGCTGACCTCCCCGTCGTCCGTTAGGAGGGGTGGCCGGCCTGGTGCAGCTTCTCCAGGGCCAGCAGGTCGTTGGTGACCATCACCTGGGCCAGGCGCGCGGCGACGGAGACCACGGCGGGCCAGCCGGGCGCGTCGAGGTAGGCCTCGTCGGGGGCGCTGGCGCCGACCGCGTCCTGTACTGCGCCGTAGGCGGTGCCGAGGCGTGCCATGAGCTCGACCTCCTCCTCGGTGCGGAGGCTGTAGCCCAGGCAGGGCGCCGGGTCGTCCGCGTGGCAGAAGTCGTCGAAGAGCACGTGCACGGTGTGGGCGAGGTCTTCGAGGCGTTCCGGGTCGAGCCAGGTCTCCCGCTGCCAGGTCGGGCTGGCCAGTGCCACGACGGCGGGCACGACGTGGAGGCGGTGGTAGGGGAGGGCGATGCCGTGGTCGGTCACGGGCCGAGGATAGTCGTGGCGCCCGGCGCTGCTCTCGGCCCCGGTGCCGCTCAGCCCTGGCGGGTGGGACGCCGTTCGTAGATCCTGGGGGCCGTTTCCAGGACCTCGCTGGGCCAGGTCCGTCGGACCCGGTCGAGTCGGTCGTGGTGCTCGTCCGTCCAGTTCTCCTGCGGCCGGATCCACAGCAGCGCGCTGAGGCGGTCGGGATCGTGGATCGTCACGGCGAGGGAGCGGTCCTCGTGCAGGTGGAGGGTGAGACTGGGCCCGCGGTCCCCACCGATGCTCGCGTCCGCGCCGGGGGCGAGGCCGGTCAGCTCCTGCTGCCAGGCGTCGAGGTCGCGTTGGGAGAGATGGAGCTTCAGCCGGGCGTCGACGAAGTCGGCGTGCACCGAGATCTCGGCGCGGAGGATGTCGTGTCCGGTCGGCATGCCGGGCTCGGAGCGACCGGTGACGCGAACGGTGCACCGGTCGCCATCGGGGTCCTCCAGGCGGATCAGGTCCACGGCACCTGGTTCGGTCATCGCCGACCTCGCTTCCTCGTTCTGGTCCGGCGTGCATCCTGCCGCATCACGGGTCCAGCGGGTCCAGCGGGTCCAGCGGGTACCGCGAGGGGGCCATGGCGTAATCCGGTGGTCCCCGGTTCTGTCGCCCTGTCACCATCCGGGGGTGACGACCTTGTTCCTGATGGTCGGCCTGCCCGGGGCCGGCAAGACCACGAGGGCTCGGCGGATCGCCGAGGAGCGGGGCGCGCTGCGGCTGACGCCCGACGACTGGATGCTGCCGCTGTTCGGGGCGGCGGAGGCGGAGGGGAAGCGGGACGTGCTGGAGGGGCGGATGCTCTGGCTCGCCCTGGAGGCGGTCCGGCTGGGCACCGATGTCGTGGTGGACTACGGCTGTTGGTCGCGGCAGGAGCGGTCCGCGATCCGCTGGCTGGCGGAGGCCGAGGGTGCGTGCTTCCGCATGCTCTATCTGCCGGTGGACGACCGGCCCCAGCGTGCCCGGATCGCCCGCCGCTGGGAGACCGCGCCGGATGAGACGTTCCCGATGACCGAGGCGGAGATCCTGGACGGGCGGGCGCACTTCGAGGAGCCCGACGCGGCGGAACTGGCGGGCCTCGGGGCGGTCGAGGGTCCGCCGCCCGGCTGGACGGACTGGCGGGCGTGGGCGGCGAACCGGTGGCCGTCGTTCGGGTGACGGCGGCCACCGGGCGGGTCAGGCCGCGAGCAGTTCCAGGACCAGCCGGACGGCCTCCGGCACCTCGACGTGGTCGTCCGGGGTGGCGCCGAAGTGCCCGCCGGTGGGCATGACGACGGCGGTGGCGCCGAGGCCTTCGACGAGCAGGCGGACGTGCTCGGTGGGGTCGGGCTGGTTGACCGGGTCGTCCATGGCCTGGAGGATCCGGAAGTGCCGGGCCGAGCGGCGGATGCGCGCCCAGTCGAACTCGCCGTCGAAGAACGAGGCGAGCGCCTCGTACCCGACCTCGTGGGCGGAGGCCGACACCAGCAGCACGCCCGCGAACACGCCGTCCGCCTCGGGGTCGTGCTGCTCCAGGAAGCGCAGCACGTTGACGGCGCCGATGCTGTGCCCGACCAGGACGGTGGACCCGGCCGGGCCCGCAGCGAGTGCGGCCTCGCCGTAGGCCTTGCGCCACGGCTCCAGTCGCGGCGCCTCGGTGTCGGGCAGCCGGGGCACGGTGACCCGGTGGCCTGCTTGCGCCAACTGCTCGGTGAGGTACGGGAACCAGACGCTGTCGTCGCTCGCGCCGTAGCCGTGTGCTACCACGATCTCGCTCATGATCGATCCACTCCCCTGAATTCAAACGATCCGTCGCGTTTCGATTAGAAGGTAGCACGCTGCTAGCGTGAGGAGGTGCCTTCCGGAGAAAACCCCAGCCGAGGAACGGCCGGCCGCCGCACCGGCGGCCGGGTCCGCAGCCAGGACGCCCACGACGCCGTCCTGGCCGCCGCCATCGAGCTCGTCGAGGAACTCGGCTACCAGGCCGTCACCATCGAGCGCGTCGCCGCCCGCGCCGACGTCGCCAAGAGCACCATCTACCGCTGGTGGAAGTCGAAGGCGGTCCTCGTCATGGACGCCTACCGCACCGCCGTCGAGCAGCGGATGCCCGAGCCGGACACCGGTTCGCTCGCCGGCGACCTGACCGCGTTCGCCGCCGCCCTGTACGGCGTCACCGCGCACCCCGTCCGGGTCCGTACGCTGCGCGGCCTCATGGCGGAGGCCCAGCTCGACCCCGCCTTCGCCAGGCCCTTCCGGGAGTGGGTGGAGAGCCGGCGCGCCGTCCTGCTCGCCATGCTCTCCCGCGGCGTCCGGAACGGCGAACTCCCGGCCGACGCCGACCTGCAGGCCGCCACCGACCACTTCTTCGGGCTGTTCTGGTACCGCCTCCTGGTCGAGCACCAGCCCCTCGAACCGGTCCTGGCCGCCGGCCACGTCGAGCAGCTGCTGAACGGCCTCGCGCACAGGCGGTGACGGGGACCGACCGGCGCCGCCCCTTCAGGCCCGGTAGTACGTCTCGATCGGCGTCCGGGCCTCCTCGTGCAGGGCCGGGCCGTCCTGCGGCACCTCCGGCCAGGCGCCCGACGGCGGGTTGAGGGCGACGAGCTGCTCCGTCGACAGCGCGTAGACGACCCGCCCGATGCCGGACCGGACGATGCCGCCGTGGCACATCCCGCACGGCTGGCAGCTGGTGTACATCGTGGTGCGGGCGGCCGTGTCCGGGTCGAGTTCGCGGGCGGCCCAGCGGGCGAGCTTGAGTTCCGGGTGGGCGGTGATGTCGTCGTCGCGACGCACGGTGTTGTGCGCCTCGGCGAGGACTTCGCCGTCCGGGCCGGCCAGCAGGGAGCCGTACGGGGCGTCGCCGAGGGTGACCGCGCGGGCGGCGATGGCGACGGCGCGGCGCAGCAGGGTCTCGTCGGTTTCGGTGATCACGCGGTCGCCGCCTTCCAGTGGGTGGTCACGGTGGTGAGGTCCCGCCAGGCGGTCTGCGGGCGGCGGGTCTCGTCCGGGTCGCCGTGGTACGGGTCGAGGACGACGGTTTCGGCGCCGAGGGCGTGCAGCTGCCGCAGGTCGTCGAGGACCTGCTCGACGGTGCCCACTCCGGCGGGGCGGTCGGTCCCGTCGACCGGTTCGGTGGTCAGCCGCAGGGCGATCCGGGGCGCGAAGCCCGGCATCCGGTGCTCGGAGAGGACGGCCCGCATCCGGTCGAGCGGCAGCCGCAGGGGGTGCCAGGCGTCGCCGTACCGGACCGCCCGGCGCAGCGCGGCCGGGCTGTGGCCGCCGACCCAGACCGGTACGGACCGGTCCTGCCCTTGTTGTTTCCAGAGGTCCCGCAGGGTGCCCAGGTACTCGTCGGTCAGCCGGCCGCGCGCGGTGAACGGCACGCCGAGCGCGGCGAACTCCTGGCGCGCCCAGCCGACGCCCACCCCGAGGACGAACCGGCCGCCGCTGAGCCGGTCGAGAGTGTCGGCCATGCGGGCCACCAGCAGCGGGTCGCGGTAGGGCAGGACGAGCACGGTCGTGCCCAGTCGCAGGCCGGTGGTGATCCCGGCCAGCCAGGACAGTGTGGTGAACGGCTCGTGGAACGGCTCCGGGTACCGCTCGGCCACGTCCGGGGTGACCGCCACGTGGTCCGACACCATGAGGAGGTCGAAGCCGAGCCCCTCCACGGTGCGGGCCCACTCGCGCAGCACGCCGGGGTCGGTGCCCGGGCCGAAGTTCGGGACGTTGACGCCAAGTTGCATGCTGCGAGGCTATCCCCGTGATCATGGGTCACGGAACGGATTCCTCCCGGCCTCGGCCGCCCGTGGCCGTGGTTCTCCCGGTAGATTCGCCGCATGGCCGTGAATCTTGACGACACCGACTGGGCGATCATCGAGCAGCTGCAGGGCGAGGCCCGGATCTCCCTGAGCGAGCTGGGGCGGCGGGTGAGCCTCAGCGCGTCCGCGACCACCGAGCGCGTCCGGAACCTGGAGTCGCTGGGCGTCATCACCGGCTACCACGCGTCGGTGGACCTGACGAAGGTCGGCTACCCCGTCCTCGCCGTCGTCCGGCTGAAGTACCCCGGCAACCGGCACGAGCCGCTGCGCCGGCTGCTCGCCGAACGGCGCGAGCTCCTGGAGTGCCTGCGCACCACCGGCGACGACTGCTACACCCTGAAGGTCGCGGCGACCTCCATGGAGCACCTGGAGACCCTGGTCGACGAGCTGGCCGGCTTCGGCAGCACCACCACGAGCGTCGTCTACAGCCGGACGCTGCCGCTGCGCGGGCCGGCCAGGCCCTGAGGGCGGCGGCGGAGGCGCTCCCTCGATCGGGGGAGGTCGTTCGTGGGCCGTGCGACCAGACTGGCGGTCGTGCTCAGGGAGGACCTACTCCCCACGTTCCCAGAGGAGTTGACCCATGCGTCAGCGGATCCGCCACATCGCCCTCGCGCTCTCGGCTGCGGTCGTCGTCGGCACCGGCGTCCTGACGCCCGTCCAGGCCACCGCGTCCGCCGCCTCCCGCCCCGACACCGTCCGGCAGGGGCTGGACGCGCTGGTGCGCGCGGACGGCGTGCCCGCCGCGCTCGCGACCGTACGGGACCGGGACGGCCGGACCCGCCACTACACGGCGGGAGTGGGGGACCTGGCCACCGGTGCGAAGGTGCCGGTCGACGGGCAGGTGCGGATCGGCAGCAACACCAAGACCTTCACCGCGGTGGTCGTGCTGCAGCTGGTGGGGGAGGGCAAGGTCGACCTCGACGCCCTGGTCGACCGGTACCTCCCCGGCCTGATCCGTGGCGAGGGCATCGACGGGGGGCACATCACCGTCCGCCAACTCCTGCAGCACACCAGCGGATTGGCCGACTACGAGGGGCTGCTCGACGAACCCTCGCTCCGTGACCGGTACTTCGAGCCCCGTGAGCTCCTGGACCTCGCCCTCGCGCAGAAGCCCGTCTTCGCTCCCGGGGAGAAGTTCGGCTACAGCAGCACCAATTACGTGCTCGCCGGCCTGCTCGTCCAGAAGGTCACCGGCCGGCCGCTCGCCGAGGAGATCGACCGGCGCATCGTCCGGCACCTCGGGCTGCGGCACACCTACTTCCCGGCCGTCGGCGACCGGACCATCCGCGAGCCCCACCCCCACGGCTACCGCAAGGACACCCCCGACGGGCCGCTGGGCGACTTCACCGAGATGGACCCCTCGGCGGGCTGGGCGGCCGGGCAGATGATCTCCACCGGCTCCGACCTCAACCGCTTCTTCTCCGAACTGCTCGCCGGGAACCTCCTCCCGCCCGCCCAGCTCGCCCAGATGCGCACCACCGTCCCGATCGGGGACACCGGCGCGGGCGCCGGCCTGGGGATCCTCAGCCGGCCGCTCTCCTGCGGCGGGGTCTACTGGGGGCACGGCGGCGACATCCCGGGGTACGAGACCCGGGGCGGCGTCACCGACGACGGCCGCGCCGTGGCCGTCGCGGTGACCACCGTCCCGACCGACTACGGCGTGACCGAGCGCCTGGAGGGCGTCGTGGACGCGGCGTTCTGCCGCTGAGCCGCCGCTGAGCTTCCGGTACGCCTCCGGTGGGTCTCCGGCCTCAGCCGTCCGCGGCCAGCTCGGCGTTCGCCCGCTCGGTGACCAGGGCCAGCACCCGGCCCGCGACGGCGAGGTCCTCGGCGGGAATGCCGCCGTAGAGCCGGGCGGTGATCTCGGCGGACTCGGCCGTGGTGCGCTCGTACAGCTCGCGGCCGGCGTCGGTGAGCCGCAGCCAGGCCCCCTCGGCGGGGTCGGCCGCCAGCAGCCGCGCGGCCGTCAGCTCCTCGACCACGCCGCGTACGACGGACTCGTCGACCTTCAGCGAGCCGGTGACGTCGCGGACGAGCGCGTCGGTGGCGATCGAGCCGCCCGCGACCGCGACGACCCGGAGCGTCACGCTCTGCCGGAACGTGATGCCGTGGCGCTCCAGCACGCCCTCCAGCAGGGCGCGCGCCGCGTTGTGCGCCAGGGCGACGACCCGGCCGTTCACGGCTGCGGTGGTGGTGGGGGCGGCGGCGGGGGTGCCGGTACTCGTGGTCATGGTTGCTCCTCGTCGTTCTCGGTGGACGGATCAAGAGGTGCGTCGAGCAGCGCGGCCAGTTCGCTCGTGAACTGCCGCGCGCGGGGGCTGTCCTGGCCGCCGAGCGGCTCCAGCAGCCGGTCCAGGAGGCCCTGGACCACCGTGACGGCGCGACGGGTGACCTCGCGCCCCTCCTCGGTGAGCGTCAGCTGCATGGCGCGCGGGTCGTCCGGGTCCCGGGTGCGGGCGACGAGCCCGTTGGCCTCCAGAGCGCGGGCGAGCTTGGAGACGTACAGCGCCTCCAGCCCCGTGTGGTCGGCGAGCCGCCGCTGGCTGGGCCGCAGCCCGGAGCGGGCCATGCCGTACAGGGACGCCATCACCGCGTACTGGGCGTGCGTCAGGCCCAACGGCGCGACCGCCCGGTCGACGGCCACCCGCCACTTCATCGACAGGCGCCAGACCAGGAACCCCGCCGTCGCGCCCTCGGCTGCTGTACTCATGACAGATACCGTACATGGCTACTATGTCTATGGCTACTGTTTTGCGCGCGGGCCGGCGGAAGCCGGAACGCCGACGGCCCCGCGATCGGGGTGCGATCGCGGGGCCGTCCGCCGCCGTCCGGGGCCCGGGGGCCCGGTGGGGTCAGCCGATGGAACGGGGCAGCCGGGTGGTCAGGTACAGGATGGTGAAGGAGCCGAGGAGCTGGATCCCGAGGCAGAGGGCGAGCGCGTGGCCCATGCCGAGGCTGGGGGAGAGCGACAGGTACAGGGTGCCGAGGGTGGCGACGCCGAGGGCGAGGCTGGACTGCTGGCTGGTGGCGAGGACGCCGCTGCCGACGCCGGCCCGGGCGGCGGGCACCTTGGAGAGGACGACCCGGAACAGCGGGGTGCCGATCAGGCCCTGGCCGATGCCCGCGAGGGCGACGCCCGGGGCCATCCGCAGCGGCGAGAAGTGCGACCAGTCGGCGAGGACGGTCAGGGCGAGGGTGGTGAGGCCGGCGGCCTGGATGACGGCGCCCGCGCTCAGCACCCGGCTGCCCCAGCGGCCGATCAGGCGCGGGCCGGCCAGCGAGGCGCTGAAGTAGCCGACGGCCATCGGGACGAGCGCCCAGCCGGCCGCGACCGGGCCGAGCCTGAGGCCCTGCTGGAGGGCGACCGCGATGACGAACATGAAGCCGCCGAAGCCGGCGAAGTAGGGGAGCGCGATGCCGAGGCCGCGCCGCATCTCGGGGATGCGCAGCAGGGTCGGCGGCACCAGCGGGGTGTCCCCGCGCCGCTCGGCGCGGCGCTCGACCAGGGCGAAGGAGACGGCCAGCACGGGGAACAGCGCGAGCAGCACCCAGGACCAGAGCGGCCAGCCGGCGGCCCGGCCCTCCATCAGCGGGATGAGCAGGGAGAGCAGCGTGGCGGTGAGCAGCACGGTGCCGGGCACGTCGACCCGGGCGGCCTGGGTGGCCCGGCTCTCCGGGACGTAGCGGAACGCGAGGACGACGGCGAGCAGCGCGAACGGCACGTTCAGCAGGAACACCGAGCGCCAGCCGGTGCCGAACAGGTCGGCGGCGACCAGCATCCCGCCGAGCACCTGCCCGATCACCACCGAGATGCCGCCGACCGCGCCGTAGACGCTGAGCGCGCGGCCGCGCCGGGCGCCGTCGGTGGCGGCGGTGATGGTGCCGAGCACCTGGGGGATCAGCAGCGCGGCCGAGGCGCCCTGGGCGGCCCGGGCGGCGACCAGGGACCACGCGTCGGGGGCGAGGCCGCAGGCCAGCGAGGTGAGGGCGAAGGTGGCGGCGCCGACGACGAAGAGCCGGCGGCGGCCGAAGATGTCGCCGAGGCGCCCGCCGAGGACGAGGAGGACGGCGAAGGCGATGCCGTAGCCGGCTGCGACCAGTTCGAGGACGGCGGGCCCGGCGGCCAGGTCCTCGTCGATGGTGGGCAGGGCGACGTTGACGATGAAGAAGTCGAGCATCGGCAGGAAGGCCCCGAGCAGGACGGTGACCAGCCCGGCGGTGCCGAGGGCGGGAGTTCCGTGGGCGGGGGTTCCGAGAGCGGCGGTGCCGGGCGCTCCGGTGGACGGGGCGCCGGCGGGGCTGCGGGTGGCCGCGCTGCCGGGGGTGGTGGCGGTGCGGTGCGGGGTGGGGGCGGCGGCGAGTCGTTGGGTCACGGGTCATACGATCCGCCCGCTCTCACCCTGGTACCAGAGTGTGGTTATCCAGGTATAAGAAGTACCTGGCAACAGGCTGACGGCTGCCGCATGCTGGGGAGCATGAGCCTGATGACCCCCGCCGCACAAGCCCCCGCCAACGGATCCGCCAGGCCGCGCCCGGTCGGCCCGGTCGGTGCCGAGGACGCCCGCCGGCACGAGCTGGCCGCGTTCCTGCGCAGCCGCCGCGAGCGGATCGCGCCCGACCAGGTGGGCCTGCCGATGACCGGCCGCCGCCGGACGCCGGGGCTGCGCCGGGAGGAGGTCGCGCAGCTCGCCGCGGTCGGGGTGACCTGGTACACGTGGCTGGAGCAGGGCCGGGACATCCAGGTGTCCACCCAGGTGCTGGACGCCGTCTCCCGGGCGCTGCTGCTCGACCCGAGCGAGCGCGCGCACCTGTTCACCCTGGCCGGCGCGGACGACCCGGCGCCGGTGAGGGAGTGCCCCTCGGTGACCCCGAGCGTGCGGCTGGTGCTGGATCAGCTGGCGCCGTACCCGGCCCTGGCGGTCAACACCCGCTACGACGTGCTGGCGTACAACGCGCAGTACACCGGGATCGTCGGCGACCTCGCCGCCCTGCCGCCGGAGGACCGCAACCTGATGTGGATGGCGTTCACGCCCTCGCGGTTCCGCGAGGTGCTGATCGACTACCGCACCGAGCGGCTCGGCATGGTGGCCCGGTTCCGCTCGGCGATGGCCGACCACAGTTCGGAGCCGGCCTGGAAGGCGCTGCTGGCCCGGCTGCTCAAGGCCTCGCCGGACTTCGCGGAGGTCTGGCAGCGGCACGACGTGATGCGGCCGAGCAACGGCATCAAGCGCTTCCAGGTGCCCGGCGTCGGCATGCTGAGCTGCGAGTACACCAACTTCTGGCTCAGCCCCCGGCTCGGCACCCGGATCATCACCTACACCCCGCTGGACGACGAGACCCGCGCGCTGATGGACCGGCTCCCCACCGGGGCCTGAGGTCAGGCCCGGTCGGCGGCGCCCCGCCCGAGCAGCAGGCACACCGCCGCGAGCGGCAGCTCGACGCAGCCCGCCATGACGAGCGCCGCGAGCACCGCGCAACCCGGCCCGGCGCAGGCGATGTCGGCCAGGGCGTCCCCGACGAGCAGCAGGGCCACCGCCGCGCCCGCCCACAGCGCGGCGGGGCTGCGCCGGCGCAGCAGCGCGTCGAGCGAGAGCAGGGCGGAGAACTCCACCAGGTCCAGCACGACCCACACCGTCTCGTGGGAGACGGCGAGGACGGCCAGCCAGGGCAGCAGCGCGACCGCGGCCAGGGCGGGCACCCGGGCGAAGCGCGCGGGCAGGACGACGGCGGGGACGGCCGAGGATATGAACGGGGGGACGAACGGGACGGTCCGGACGGGCCGGGCGGAGAGGGCTGCGGTGCTCATGCCGCACCCCCGGCCCGGCGGCCCGGCACCCGCTCCAGCGGCAGCCGCTCGGCGCCGCCGCCCGCCGGGTGCTCGACCAGCACCGCGTCGAACGGCCCCTCGGCCCAGGCGAGCCAGAACCGCCCGGCCACCGTGACCACCTCGGCCGCGGCGGCGGCCCGGCGGGACCGGCCAGGTCCGGAGGCCCGGAACGCCCGGAACGCCCGGAGCCCCGGGAGGCCTCGGAACCCGCGCCGCCCGGTGAACACCACCGAGGGCGCGGCACCGTCGGCCGGCAGCCGCCCCCAGGCGAGCACGTGCCGGGCCCGCCCGGTGGACGGGCAGCGCCGAGCCCCGCGCAGCAGCTGCGGGGTGAGCCGGGCGGCGACCAGGACGTCGGCCAGCTCCCCGTGCTGGTACAGCTCCAGCGCGGCCCGGCCGCGGCCGGCCCCGACGCTGCGGACCGACCAGGGCCCGCCGCCGGCCGGCAGCGACCCGACCGGCAGCGAGCCCTCCGACGACGACCCGACCGGCGACCCGACCGGCGACCCGACCGGGGACCCGGTCGGCGCCCCGGTCGGCCGCGCCCCCGCCGGCTCCGACGCCGGGAAGAGCGCGCCCCCGGTGACACCCCCGTGGTTCCCGGGGACGCGCCGCCCGTGCGGCGGAGTGGCGGAGTGCGATGCGGTGCTCGTCATGGGCTCAAGCCTTCCGCCCGGCACCCCCTTCTGTCGGTGGTGCTCCACCCCGAATCGGGGGTGTAGCCAGGTACACCCCCAGCGGGTACCCCCCTTCATGGCGGCCGATGATCACCGGGCCCTACGCTGTCGGCCATGCCCTCCACCACGCTGCGCCGAGCGCTCGTCAGGAGCCTCCGGCGCCCACCGTGGTCGTCCGAGGTCCGGCGGGACGTCCGCTTCATAGCCGCCGGCCTGCCGTCGGCCCTGCCGGTCTGGCTGGCCGTCACCGAGTCCCGGATGCTGTTCGCGGTGCTCGCCGCCGTCCTGCTGTGCACCCGTCCGCTGACCGCCCTCCAGCGCGGCCGGCTGCGCGCGCTGTACGGCGTGGAGATCCCGCCGCCGCGCCCGGTCACCGGCTCCCGCAGGCTGCTGCTGGGGCTGACCTGGCGCCAGGTGCTGCACCACCTGGTGGTCGGCCCGCTGCTGGCGGCGGGCGCGCTGGCGGTGCTGTACGGCGCGGGCGCGGCCGTGGTGCTGACCACCCTGTACGGCTGGATCTGGCTGATGCCCCCCGGCACCGCGCTGCGCTCGGACCTGGCCGGGACGGACGTCGCGCTGACGGTCATCGGGGTGGCGCTGCTGGTCGCGCTGCCCTGGGCGGCGGAGGCCACGGCCCGGCTGGAGGTGTGGGCGGCGCGGCGGCTGCTCGGCCCGGACCGGGCGGAGGCCCTGGAGCGCCGGGTCGAGGAGATCACCGAGAGCCGGGCCGGGCTGGTCGACGCGGTGGACGCCGAGCGCCGCCGGATCGAGCGCGACCTGCACGACGGCGCCCAGCAGCGCCTCACCTCGCTGGCGATGAACCTGGGCCTGGCCCGGCGCACCCTCAAGGACGTCCCGCCGGAGGTCATGCAGGTGATCGTCGACGCGCACGAGGAGGCGCAGGCGGCCATCGACGAGCTGCGCGACCTGGTGCGCGGCCTGCACCCGGCCGTCCTGGAGGACCGCGGTCTGGACGCGGCGCTGTCCGGCATCGCGGCCCGCGCCCCGCTGCCGGTGCGCCTGGACGTCGAGCTCTCCGAGCCGATCGCCCCGACCGTCGAGGCGGTCGCCTACTTCACCGTCTCCGAGGCGCTCACCAACGTGGCCAAGCACGCCCGGGCCGAGCAGGTCGACGTCTCGGTGCGGACGACCGGCGGCCGGCTGCGCCTGGTCGTCAGCGACGACGGCGTGGGCGGCGCGGACGCCTCGCGCGGCACCGGGCTCACCGGTCTGCGCCAGCGCGCCGGCTCGGTCGACGGCTCGCTGTCCGTTCTCAGCCCCCTCGGGGGCCCCACCACCATCACCGTGGAGTTGCCGTGCGTGCTGTGATCGCCGAGGACTCGGTCCTGCTGAGGGTCGGCCTGGTCAAGGTCCTGGAGGCGGTGGGCTTCGAGGTGGTGGCCGCCGTCGGGGACGCCGTCGAACTGCTGGCCGCGGTCGAGGAGCACCGCCCGGGCGTGGTGGTGGCGGACGTCCGGATGCCCCCGGGCTTCACCGACGAGGGCGTCAAGGCGGCCATGGTGATCCGCCGGCAGTGGCCGGAGACCGCCGTCCTGCTGCTCTCCCAGTACGTGGAGGAGCGCTACGCCGCCGACCTGCTGTCCACCAACACCAGCGGCGTGGGCTACCTGCTCAAGCAGCGGGTGGCCAACGTGGACGACTTCGTGGACGCGCTGCAGCGGGTCGCCGAGGGCGGCACCGCGCTGGACCCGGAGGTGGTCGCCCAGCTGCTGGTGCGCCGCCACCGGGACCCGCTGGAGAAGCTGACCCCGCGCGAGCGGGACGTGCTGGGCCTGATGGCGGAGGGCCGCTCCAACGCCGCGATCGCCGCCTCGCTGGTGGTCAGCGACAGCGCGGTGGCCAAGCACATCAACTCGATCTTCACCAAGCTCGACCTGCCGCAGGCCGAGGACAGCCACCGCCGGGTGATGGCGGTGCTGCGCTTCCTGGAGGTCGGGTGAGCGCGGGCGCCGCGAAGGCCTGGCGGGTCACCGGCACGGTCGCGACCGTCCTGGTGCTGATCGGCGCGGGGCTGCAGACCTGGTCGGTCGTGGCGCAGCAGGAGTCGACCAGCAGCCGGTCGTACGAGGTGCCGGTCGACCGGCTGCGGCTGGAGACGGGGAACGCCTCGGTCAAGGTGCGGGCCGGACGGGCGGACCACGTGGTGGTCGGCCAGCGGCTGGACTGGACGGTGCGCAAGCCGGTGGTGTCCAGCATCATCGTCGACGGCCTCCTCACCGTCAGGGTGCAGTGCCGGCCGATCCTGCCGGTCGCGGACTTCGGCTGCGGCGCCGAGATCGAGGTGGAGGTGCCGGCGGAGACCGGGGTGTCGGGGTCGCTGGGCTCCGGCTCGGTCCGGGTGGAGGGCCTGAGCGGGAACGTGGACGTGGAGCTCGGCTCCGGCGAGCTGCTGCTGTCCGGTACCTCCGGGGACGTGACGGCGCGGGCCACCTCCGGGCTGATCCGGGGCGAGGACCTGAAGGCCCGGCGGGTGGACGCGCGGACCACGTCGGGGGCGATGGAGCTGTCCTTCGCCAGTGCCCCGCAGCAGGTGGAGACCAGGGCCACCTCCGGTTCGGTGACGATGACCCTGCCGAGGGGCAGCCGCTACGCCTTCTCCAGCGACATCGGCTCGGGCACCGGCCGGATCGACCCGCAGCTGGCGGACTCCGGCAGCCCGAACCACATCCACGCGACGGCCACCTCGGGGTCGATCACCATCGACCCGTCGTAGCGGCCGGGCCGTGGTGGCGGTCGTACCGGTCGTGGCGGCCGGGCCGCCGGTTCCGCCGCCGGGCCGGCCGCTCACCCGGGTGGGGGACAATGGAGAGTCCCGTCCCCTCGACCCGAGGTCAGCCGCGCATGACAGCCACGCCCGCACCCATCGCGCCCGACACCGAGTTCGCGCCGCTCGACATCGGCCCGATCCAGGTGTGGCCGCCCGTCGTGCTGGCGCCGATGGCCGGCATCACCAACGCGCCCTTCCGTACCCTGTGCCGCGAGCAGAGCGGCGGCAAGGGCCCGCAGGCCCCGGACGATGCCGGGGCGGCGTCGCGGGCCGATGGCTCTCGCCTGGCGTCGTTGTCGTCGGTCGCCGCAGCTCCGCTGCTACTCCCTCCTCCGCCTGGCCAGACTCGGCCCTCGACCCGCTCCTTCTCCCACCCCGGCATCGTCCGGGGCCTGTACGTCTCGGAGATGATCACCACCCGGGCGCTGGTCGAGCGCAACGCCAAGACCATGCAGCTGATCAAGTTCGACGCGAGCGAGAAGCCGCGCTCGATCCAGCTGTACGGGGTGGACCCGGTGACGGTCGGCAAGGCCGCCCGGATGATCTCCGACGAGGGCCTGGCCGACCACATCGACCTCAACTTCGGCTGCCCCGTCCCGAAGGTGACCCGCAAGGGCGGCGGCTCGGCGCTGCCGTACAAGCGCAACCTGCTGCGCGAGATCCTGCGCGAGGCCGTGGCCAACGCGGGCGACCTCCCGGTGACCATGAAGATGCGCAAGGGCATCGACGACGACCACCTCACCTACCTGGACGCCGGCCGGATCGGCGCCGAGGAGGGCGTGGCCGCGATCGCCCTGCACGGGCGCACCGCCGCCCAGCACTACGGCGGGACGGCCGACTGGTCGGCGATCGCCCGGCTGCGGGAGTCCGTGCCGGCGCACGTCCCGGTGCTGGGCAACGGGGACATCTGGTCGGCCGAGGACGCGCTGCGGATGATGCGCGAGACCGGCTGCGACGGCGTCGTGGTGGGCCGCGGCTGCCTGGGCCGGCCGTGGCTGTTCAAGGACCTGGTCGCGATCTTCGAGGGCGACGTCGACCACGCCCGCCCCGACTTCGGCTACGTGGCGCGGGCGATGGTGCGCCACGCGCAGCTGCTCGGCGAGTGGATCGGGGACGAGACGCGCGGTGTGATCGACTTCCGCAAGCACGTCGCCTGGTACACCAAGGGCTTCTCGGTCGGTTCGGAGCTGCGGGTGCGGCTCGCCAACTCCTCCTCGTTGGCCGATCTGGCCGAAACCCTGTCCGAAGTGGAGCAGTCCCAGGGCTGGCCGGTGGGTGCGGACGGCCCGCGCGGGCGGACCAGCGGCAACGGCCGGGTGGTCCTGCCGGAGGGGTGGTTGGACGATCCGTACGACTGCGCCCGACCGGGCGAGGACGCCGAATCGGACACCTCCGGCGGATGATCTGTACGGACCGGCGAATTCGACCCTCGTCGGTCGATTGCCACTAGGTCCCAGCCCTCTTGTCCAATCTGGACAGGAGGGCTCCTTTTCGGCATTCGGATGTCACGGAACGGGCACGTTTCTGGACGCTGTGCGACGATCGGCGGAGGCGTTCTACGTTCGAGCGGTGAGACGCGCTGGTGACCCTTGCCACACGCCGTCGGGACTGATGGTGGGTCAGTGGACGAAATGGACAGGTCGGCCGTGGATCGCTTCCCGAAGCCGGTCGACCGGGGATCGGGCGATCCGGGTGCAGGAAATCAAGCCGGGGCAACGCGACGGAACCACGCCCGCTACCCAGCGTCCGAATCGTGCGATCTTCCGGTTTCGTTGGCTTCAAGAGTTGAAGGCAAGCTAGCGTCAGGCGGACGATTTCACCAACAGAGGTGAACGCCTTTATGCGCTTTCGATCTAGAGGGTTACCTCTCGGTACCGGCCTCGGGTGGCCTATTCAGGGCAGAGAAGTGCCTTCGAAATGGGTATGTTCTCCGGCGTCAGGGCAACCGCGTACGAGGAGACCGACCCGTGCCGTCCCAGCAGAAGTTTGTTTACTCCTTCACTGAAGGAAACAAGGACCTCAAGGACCTTCTCGGCGGCAAGGGCGCGAACCTGGCCGAGATGACCAACCTGGGCCTCCCCGTCCCCCCGGGGTTCACCATCACCACCGAGGCCTGCAAGGTCTTCCTGGAGACCGGCAGCGAGCCCACCTCCCTCCACGAGGAGATCAGCGCCCACCTGGACGCCCTCGAGCAGGAGATGGGCAAGAAGCTCGGCCAGGCCGACAACCCCCTCCTGGTCTCGGTGCGCTCCGGCGCGAAGTTCTCCATGCCCGGCATGATGGACACCGTCCTCAACATCGGCCTCTCCGACACCTCGGTGACCGGCCTCGTCGCCCAGTCCGGCAACGAGCGCTTCGCCTGGGACTCGTACCGCCGCCTGGTCCAGATGTTCGGCAAGACCGTGCTGGGCGTCGACGGCGAGCTGTTCGAGGAGGCCCTGGACGAGGCCAAGCACGCCAAGGGCACCGTCAACGACCTGGACCTGGACGCTTCCGACCTCCAGGAACTGGTCGAGGTGTTCAAGGGCATCGTCGAGCGCGAGACCGGCCGGGCCTTCCCGCAGGACCCGCGCGAGCAGATGGACCTCGCCATCCACGCGGTCTTCCACTCCTGGAACGGCGACCGCGCCCGGCTGTACCGCCGCCAGGAGCGCATCCCGAACGACCTCGGCACCGCGGTCAACGTCTGCAGCATGGTCTTCGGCAACCTCGGCGAGGACTCCGGCACCGGTGTCGCCTTCACCCGCGACCCCTCCACCGGTGCCCAGGGCGTCTACGGCGACTACCTGTCCAACGCCCAGGGCGAGGACGTCGTCGCCGGCATCCGCAACACGCTGCAGCTGTCCGAGCTGGAGAAGCTCGACAAGAAGTCGTACGACGAGCTGATGGCGATCATGCAGAAGCTCGAGAACCACTACCGCGACCTCTGCGACATCGAGTTCACCATCGAGCGCGGCAAGCTCTGGATGCTGCAGACCCGCGTCGGCAAGCGCACCGCCGCCGCCGCCTTCCGGATCGCCGTCCAGCTGGTCGACCAGGGCCTGATCGACCTGGACGAGGCCCTGATGCGCGTCACCGGCGGCCAGCTGGCCCAGCTGATGTTCCCGCGCTTCGCCCCGACCGCCGAGTCCAAGCAGATCGGCTGGGGCCTCGCCGCCTCGCCGGGCGCCGCGATCGGCAAGGTCGTCTTCGACTCGTACACCGCCGTCAAGTGGTCCCGCTCCGGCGAGAAGGTCATCCTGGTCCGCCGCGAGACCAACCCGGACGACCTGGACGGCATGATCGCCGCCGAGGGCATCCTCACCTCGCGCGGCGGCAAGACCTCGCACGCCGCCGTCGTCGCCCGCGGCATGGGCAAGACCTGTGTCTGCGGCGCCGAGGAGCTGGAGGTCGACACCAAGGCCCGCAAGTTCACCACCGCCGACGGCCTGGTCGTCCACGAGGGCGACGTCGTCTCCATCGACGGCGCCAGCGGCAAGGTCTACCTCGGCGAGGTACCGGTCCTGCCGTCCCCCGTCGTCGAGTACTTCGAGGGCACCCTGCACGCCGGCGCCGACGTCCAGGGCGGGCTGGTCCAGGCCGTGCACCGGCTGATGTCGCACGCCGACGGCCGCCGCCGGCTGGCCGTGCGCGCCAACGCCGACAACGCCGAGGACGGCGGGCGCGCCCGCCGCTACGGCGCCCAGGGCATCGGCCTGTGCCGCACCGAGCACATGTTCCTCGGTGAGGAGCGCCGCAAGGAGGTCGAGCACCTGATCCTCGCGGACAACGACAAGGACCGCGAGCAGGCCCTCTCCACCCTGCTGCCGCTGCAGAAGAGCGACTTCCTGGAGCTGTTCCAGGCGATGGACGGACTGCCCGTCACCGTCCGGCTGCTCGACCCGCCGCTGCACGAGTTCCTGCCCGACATCACCGAGCTGTCGGTGCGCGTCGCCCTCGCCGAGGCCCGCAAGGACCCGAACGAGAACGACCTGCGGCTGCTCCAGGCGGTGCACAAGCTGCACGAGCAGAACCCGATGCTGGGCCTGCGCGGCGTCCGCCTCGGCCTGGTCATCCCCGGCCTGTTCGGCATGCAGGTCCGGGCCATCGCCGAGGCCGCCGCCGAGCGCAAGCTGGCCGGCGGGGACCCGCGCCCCGAGGTGATGATCCCGCTGGTCGGCACCGTCCAGGAGCTGGAGCTGGTCCGCGACGAGTGCGAGCGCGTGCTCGCCGAGGTCGCCCAGTCCACCGGCGTCCAGCTGGACATCAAGCTCGGCACCATGATCGAGCTGCCGCGCGCCGCGGTGACCGCCGGCCAGATCGCCGAGGCCGCCGAGTTCTTCTCCTTCGGCACCAACGACCTCACCCAGACGGTCTGGGGCTTCTCCCGGGACGACGTGGAGGCCTCCTTCTTCACCGCCTACCTGGAGAAGGGCATCTTCGGGGTCTCCCCGTTCGAGACCATCGACCGCGACGGCGTCGGCGCGCTGGTCAAGCACGCCGTCGAGGCCGGCCGGGCCACCCGCCCCGACCTCAAGCTCGGCGTCTGCGGCGAGCACGGCGGCGACCCGGAGTCGGTCCACTTCTTCCACGAGGTGGGGCTGGACTACGTCTCCTGCTCCCCCTTCCGGATCCCGGTGGCGCGCCTGGAGGCAGGCCGCGCCGCCATCGAGACGGCGGGCAGCGACTCGCGCTGAGCGAGGGAAGGCATCCCCTCCTCACGCGGGTCGACTGACCGCTCCCCCTCCCACCGGGAGGGCGTACACCGGAGCTCGGCGCAGGAGAACCGGCGTACGTGACACGGCCGGGCGGGAACGGACAACGGCGTCCGTTCCCGCTCGGCCGTACGTGTTTCCCGCGGGCCGTACGCCCCGGCAGTGTGGCGGTGGCCACGTGTGTAGCTCGCCGGGCCCGGCGAGCCCGCCTGCCAAGCTGGTCCGCATGACCAGTCGTAAGAACCCGCTCGTCGTCGTGGCCGTGCTGATCCTGGTGCTCCTGGCCGGGGCCGGGTACCTCCTCGCGAACAAGGGGAGCGGCCACTCCAAGGCCGCCGCGAGCCCCACGGCGGCCGCCACGGGCACCCAGGCCGCCGGCTCCCAGGCGCCCAAGCCCTCGGCGCCCAAGCCGTCCCCGCCCGCCGGCGGCACCGCCCCGGCCGGCACCTGGGTCCCCGCCGACCCCGCGCTGGCCGACGTCTGCCGCACCAAGCTCCCCAGCCAGGCCCAGGACACCCTCGGCCTGATCGCCAAGGGCGGGCCCTACCCCTACAACCGCGACGGCATCGTCTTCGAGAACCGCGAGAGCCGCCTCCCCAAGAAGGCCGACGGCTACTACCACGAGTTCACCGTGGTCACCCCGGGCTCCAACGACCGCGGCACCCGCCGGGTGGTCACCGGCACCTCCGGCGAGCAGTACTGGTCCGCGGACCACTACGCGACCTTCCAGGAGATCGACCCCCGCTGCTGAACCGTCGCCGTACCCTCACCGCGCTCGCCCTCACCGCGCCCGGCGCCAGCTGACCCGCTCGTGCGGGCCGTGCGGGCCGGTGGTGACCAGCGCGGTCAGCTCGTGCAGCACCGGCGCCGGATCCCGGCGGAGCTGGACCGGGGTGGTGCGGACCACCGGGAGCCCGGCGGCGGTCAGCCGGTTGGCGCGGCCCAGCCCGCGCTCGTGGTCGGCCGGGCGCAGGTGCCAGGCGCGGGAGTCGATCTCCAGGGCCACGCAGGCGTGCGGCCAGTAGGCGTCCGGCACGGCGAGGAAGCGCCCGTCCAGGAAGAGCACCGGGTTCCACAGCGGTTCGGGCAGGCCCGCGTGCGCCAGCAGTTCGCGGGCCTCGGCCTCGACCGCCGAGCGCACCCCGGCGGTCAGGTCCTCCACCACCCGGGCCACCTGCGGCAGCCCGAGCGCGCCCGGTCTGGCCAGCAACTGGTCCAGCAGTTCGCCGAGTTCGCAGTGCCGCCGCTGGACGGCCTCCGCGCAGAGCGCCCGGAACCGGTGCTGCCCGGTCCCTCCCGGCGCGAGGTCCGCCAGCGCCCGCGCCACCGTGGTGCTCCACAGCCCGTCGTCCCGCTCGAAGCCGCCCGGCATCGCCCCGCCCGCCCGGTGGATCCGGACGAACTCCAGGTCACGAACCCGGCGTTGGCGGGGGATCAGGACGTCGACCGCACCGAGGTCGGCCGGGTGCCCGGCGCTCGGCAGCCCGGCGGCGGCCAGCACCGCGAAACCGGTCAGCAGCACCTCCCCGGCGCGCGGCTGGTGCCCCTTCGGCGTCGCGTAGGCCAGGGCGGCCCGCAGCTTCTGGTGGACCGTCAACCTCCCGTTCTGCAGGCAGATCACCCGGGGGAGCACCTGCTGCCAGGGCCCGCCCGGCCGCAGCCGGTGCGCGATGGTGCCGGAGGGCACCCCGAGGCGGCGCAGCTGCGCCCGGGTGGCGATGTGCTGCTGGTCGGCGCCGAGCAGGGCGACCGGGTCGAGCGGGTTCGCGCGGGTCATGCCAGGGTGCTGCCCGCCCGGATCGGAGGTATGCGAAACATCCCCCCGTCGGGGGCTCCCGGCAAACGTGTTGACGGAGCAGAACGGAGCAGAACGGAGCAGAACGGAGCAAAGATGTTGACGGAGCGGCGCCCGACCGGCTGAGCTGGTGCCCATATGACGACCCCACACACCGGCCCCGCGCTCGACGCGCTCCAGGGCCTCTCCGTCGGTGACGCCCTCGGTGCCCAGTTCTTCGTCCCCGGGACGGCCCGTACCCACCTCGCCGACCGCACCGACCCGCCCGGCCCCTGGCCGTGGACCGACGACACCGAGATGGCCTGTTCGGTGTACGCCGCCCACACCGAACGCGGCGCGATCGACACCTTCGACCTCACCCACGCCTTCGCCCGCCGCCACGACTTCGACCGCGGCTACGGCCCGGCCGCCAACCGGATGCTGCGGCTGATCCGCGAGGGCGGCGACGCGAAGCGGCTGGCCGCCGAACTCTTCGACGGCCAGGGCTCGTACGGCAACGGCGCCGCGATGCGGGTCGCCCCGCTCGGCGCCGCGTACGCCGAGGACCCGGCGGCGGTGGTCCGCCCGGCCGCCGACACCGCCCTCGTCACCCACACCCACCCGCAGGCGGTGGACGGCGCGATCGCGGTCGCGGTGGCGGCCGCGTACGCGGTCCGGGCGCGCACCGAGGCCGTGACGCCGCACACCTTCCTGGCGGCGGTGGCCGCGCTCACCCCGCGCGGGGCCGTCCACGACGGCCTGACCGAGGCGATCGGCCTGCTCGCCGAACCCGATCCGCTGGTCGCCGCCAAGGTGCTCGGCAACGGCAGCCGGACCTCGGCGGTCGACACCGTCCCGTACGCCCTGTGGTGCGCCGCCCGGAACCTCGCCGACTACCGGACCGCCGTGTGGGACGCGATCGCGCCCGGCGGCGACATGGACACCGTGGCCGCGATCACCGGGGGAGTGGTCGCCGCGCACACCGGCGCGGACGGCATCCCAGTGGCCTGGCCGGCCGCCCGCGAGCCGCTGCCCGACTGGGCGTTCCCCGAGCCGGGCGGCGTCCGCGGCCGCGAAGAGCGGCTGCGGCTGCCCCGGCCGCACCCCGTCCCGGACGTGGTCTGGACGGACGGGCAGTGGCAGCGCATCCGGTCCGACGCCCCGTCGCGGGGCCGCTGGTGGGTCAGCACCCGGGAGGGCGTGGTCAGCGTGCACCACCCCCGGGGGCACCCGGTCTGGGAGGTGACGGTGGCGTCCGTCCGCGGCGGCTGGCGCCCGGTCACGGCCTTCGTCGAGGCGTACCCGGGTGCCTACCCGCTGTTCCCGGACGGCCGGAACCTCGCCGACCTCGACGTGGTCCTCGCGGCCGTCGCCGCCCGGGACCGCGTCACACCGTGATCATCAGCTGCCCGGCGCCGCTGCCGCCCTGTCTAAGGCACTCCTGGTTGATCGCCGGATCCGGCGCGCTCGGCGAGGTGGCGGCGGCGATCCGCAGCTCGATGATGTCCCGGACGGCCGGCCACTCGGCGTCGAGGATCGAGTAGAACGCGGTGGAGCGCACCACCCCGTCCAGTCCGCGCGAGTGGGCCCGGCGCACGCCCTCGCAGGTCGCGCCGAGCCGCTCGATCGCGGCGCGCGAGCGCTGGTTGCGGGCGTCCGCGCGCAGCGAGATCCGCTGCACGCCCCAGGTCTCGAAGGCGTGGCGCAGCATCAGCAGCTTGGCCTCGGTGTTGATGCCGGTGCCCTGGGCGCGCGGCGAGAGCCAGGTGTTGCCGATCTCGGCGGCGTCCGGGACGGCCGTGGCCGGATCGCCGAACGGGACGCCGGGCATCGGGGGCCACACCATCGGGCCCTGCCAGTAGTCCAGTTCGAGGAACCGGGTGGAGCCCACCACCCGGCCGTCGGCGACGTTCACCGTCGCGAACGGCAGCGACCGTCCGGCGGCCTGGTCGGAGAGGGCACGCGCGATGTAGTCGCGGGCCGCTTCCAGGCCGTGCGGGACGGGCGTGAAGGCGTAAGTCGTACGGTCCTCGGCGCCGGCCTCGGCGATGGCCTCGGCGTGGTGCGCGGCGAGGGGCTCCAGCCGCACGGTGCGGCCGGTGAGGATGACAGGTACGGGCACGGAACCTTCGGTCCTTCATCGGTCGGAGGATGCCTCCCGCGCCGGGGTACGGCACGAGGTGCGGGGACGGTTTCGCCCCGGCCCGGGACCGTCCGCCGGGTAGCCGTGCGCGCCGGAGGATTCCGGTCGGGCGGGGCGGGGGCGGCGGCCCAGGAACGGGCGGCGCGGGTGCCGGAACGGACACGGATCCTCGGACCGGTCCGGCGGGAAGAGCGAGGGGACAGTGTGCGTCCGCGAAATGGCCGAAGAGGGAACGAGAGCGCGAAGGGAAGCAGGCGGCCAGGTGAAGGCAAGGTGCGTCGTGGGGCTGGCCGAGCACCGGACCGGGACGTGGCCGACGGCGTTACGGGACGACGTGACGACGACGCGACGATGCGAGGCAGCGAGAGGACGATACCCGCCAGAAGGCGGTGCGTCACTTCGCGGCGCGCGAATGGGCGCGCGGGCCGCTCCGGCGGGCCTCCGGACGGGCCCCCGCACCCCCCGTGACCAGGGACTCTTCCTTCGGGTGCGATCATGGTCGGGAGCGGTCGGCCGGGGGCGTCGGAGGAGTCGTCCGGCGTGGCGGGAATTCCCCCGTCGCCCGGTGCGCTGGAGAGGACGAGAAGCCGGTCGGCCGGGACGAGCAGAGAACGGGGTTGGGTGCGCGGTGCGTGACTTCCAGGCGTTGTACGAGCTGGATCAGCAGGGCGTGGCCGCGGTGGCCGCGGCCACCGCGCGGTTGCGCGACACCGGCGCCGGTCTGGTGCTGCTCCACCACTTCGAGGGCTTCATGGACGCCGGGGAGGCCGGCGGCCAGGTGGTGGCCCACCTGCTGGAGACGGGCTCGCCGCAGGTGGTGGCCCGCTTCGACCACGACCGGCTGGTCGACTACCGGGCCCGCCGCCCCGCGATGGTCTTCGACCACGACCACTGGACGTCCTACGACCCGCCGGAGATCCTGCTCCAGCTCGCCCACGACGCCGCCGGCGCACCGTTCCTGCTGCTCAGCGGCCCGGAGCCGGACGTGGAGTGGGAGCGCTTCGCGCGCGCCGTCCGCGAGCTGGTCGAGCGCTTCGAGGTCCGCCTCTCGGTCGACTTCCACGGCATCCCGATGGGCGTGCCGCACACCCGCCCGGTCGGCCTGACGCCGCACGGCAACCGGCTGGACCTCGCGCCCGGGTACCCGCAGTGGTTCGAGCAGGCCCAGGTCCCGGGCAGCGCCCAGGCGCTGCTGGAGTACCGCCTGGCCGAGGCCGGGCACGACGTCCTGGGCTTCGCCGTGCACGTGCCGCACTACGTGGCCCGCTCGGCCTACCCGGCGGCGGCCGTGCTGATCCTGGAGGCGGTGCAGTCCGCCACCGGGCTGGTGCTGCCCGGCACCCGGCTGCGCGAGCGGGTCGGCGAGGTCTACGCCGACATCGAGGAGCAGCTGACGCAGGGGGACGGCGAGTTGCGCTCGGCGATCCGCGGCATGGAGGGCCAGTACGACGCGGTGGCGGGCGCCGAGAACCGGGAGAGTCTGCTGGCCGAGCCGGTGGACCTGCCCTCGGCGGACGAACTGGGCCGGCGCTTCGAGCAGTTCCTGGCCGAACACGAGCGCGACGCGGAGTAGCCGCTAGGTGGCCGTTCCGTACGCCCTCGGTGCACGCTCCGTACGCGTGCGTTCCCCTTGGAAGGATTTCGCGGAGGCGGGATTCATCGTCGCCGGCCGCGCGTTGGAGCCTGAGGTGCCCGGGGGACGGGCTGCCGTAGGGAGCCGACCGTGACTCGACGCACCCCCGGGGGGACCGCATGCCCAGGACCACACGCCCGACCCTCACCATGACGGCGGGGGCGGCCGCGCTGGCCGCCCTGCTGCTCGCCGGATGCACCGGCGGCGGCGGTACGGACAACCAGGGGAAGGACCTCGCGGACGCGGTGCCCGGCCGGGCGAAGGCCGGCGCGACCCCGACCCCCACCCCACCGCCCACCGGCCCGTACGTGGCGCTCGGCGACTCCTACACGGCCGGCATGCAGATCCCCCCGCACGCCGGCGAGCCGCGCGGCTGCTCCCGCTCGGGGGTCAACTACCCGTCCCTGGTGGCCAAGGGCCTCGGGGTGGCGTCCGGCGAGTTCCGGGACGTCAGCTGCACCGGCGCCACCACCGTGGACCTCACCGCGCCCCAGGACACCGGCAACGGCACCAACCCGGCCCAGCTGGACGCGCTGACCGCGGACACCCGGCTGGTCACCCTCGGGATCGGCGGCAACGACGCCGGATTCATGGAGGTCGTGACGGAGTGCGCCAAGGACAACCTGGTGGACGCGGTGAAGGGCGTGATCAAGCAGACCCGCGCCGCTTCGCCCTGCCGCGACCACTACTCCTCCGGCGACGGCGACGACCAGGTCCAGCGCAAGGTGAACGAGGCCGGGGACCGGCTCGGCAAGGTCCTCCAGGACATCAAGCGGCGCTCCCCGCAGGCCCGGGTGTACGTGATCGGGTACCCGACGCTGCTCCCGGCCGACCCGGCGAGCTGCCTGCCGGTGCTCGGCAAGACGGTGGCCGTCCCCGACCTGGGCTTCCTCTCGGAGAAGGAGCAGCAGCTCAACGGCATGCTCAGGAAGCACGCGCAGGCCGCCGGCGCGGTGTTCGTGGACACGGCCGGGCCCTCGGCCGGGCACGACATGTGCGCCGGCGAGGACAAGCGCTGGGTCGAGCCGCCGTTCCCGGCCCGCGGCCTGGCGCCGATCCACCCCAACGCCAAGGGGCAGGAGGCGGTGTCCGGCTTCGTCCTCAAGGCGATCCGGGGCTGACCGGGGCTGACCGCTGCGACCCGGGGCCGACCGCCGCCGCACGGGGCCGACCTGCTCCGCCGGAGGCGTGCGCACCGCGGCCGCCGCGCCCGGGTCCGTGCCGTTCGGGTGAGGAGGACCCGCCGGGGGCGGGCACCCGCGCGCCGCGCAGCGTTCACGCCCCGGCCCGCGCCCCTTCGCGCGCGGCACACCCCGGGTGTCGGAGGTGCGGCGTACCGTGAGAGGCATATGGATGACACCGCGCACCGCCTCGCAGCCCCGACCCCGTACGACCACGCCGCCGAGGCCCGCTGGGTCCCCGAGCCCGACAAACGCCCGGGCCGTACGGCGTTCCAGCGCGACCGCGCCCGGGTGCTGCACTCGGCGGCGCTGCGCCGGCTGGCCGGCACCACCCAGGTGGTCGCCCCGATGCGCAGCGACTTCCCCCGCACCAGGCTCACCCACTCCCTCGAATGCGCCCAGGTCGGGCGGGAGTTGGGCGCGGCCCTGGGCTGCGACCCGGACCTCGTGGAGACCGCCTGCCTGGCCCACGACATCGGCCACCCGCCCTTCGGCCACACCGGCGAGGAGGCCCTCGACCAGGCCGCCGAGGCGTGCGGGGGCTTCGAGGGCAACGCCCAGTCGCTGCGCATCCTGACCCGGCTGGAGCCCAAGCGCTTCGCCCCCCAGGAGGAGCCGTCGACCCGGCTCGCCCCCTGGCCCGGCCGCAGCGTCGGCCTCAACCTGACCCGCTCCGCGCTCGACGCCGCCACCAAGTACCCGTGGACCAGGGGCGCCCACCCGCTCGACCCGGCCTCGCCCAAGTACGGCGTCTACGCGGACGACCTGCCGGTCTTCCGCTGGCTGCGGGCCGGCTCCCCGACCGGGCGCAAGTGCTTCGAGGCCACCGTGATGGACTGGTCCGACGACGTGGCCTACTCCACCCACGACGTCGAGGACGGCCTCCAGGCCGGCCACATCGACCCGGCCGTCCTGCGCGCCCCGAGCGAGCGCGCCGAACTCTTCAAGGTCGCCGAGCGCTACGCCCGGGACGCCGAGCCCGAGGAGCTGGCCGACGCCCTGGACCGGCTGCTCGGGCAGGAGTGGTGGCCCCACGCGTACGACGGCACCGCCCGCGCCCGGGCCGGGCTCAAGGACCTCACCAGCCAGCTGATCGGCCGCTTCTGCCTGGCCGCCGAGCAGGCCACCCGCGCCCGCTACGGCCCCGGCCGGCTCACCCGGTACGGCGCCGAGCTGGTGGTGCCGCGGGACGTCCGGCTGGAGTGCGCGGTGCTCAAGGCGGTCGCCGTCCGCTTCGTCATGCAGCGCGACGAGCAGGCCCAGCTGCGGGCCCGCCAGCGGATCGTGATCGCCGAGCTGGCGTACGTGCTCACCCAGCGCGCGCCCGAGGGGCTGGACCCGGTCTTCGCCGCCATGTACCGCGAGGCCGAGGACGACGGGGCCGCCCTGCGCACGGTGATCGACCAGATCGCCACCCTGACCGACGCCTCCGCCCTGGCCCTGCACGCCAAGCTCGTCGGCGCCGCCTGGGCGTGACGCCCGCGGCCCCAGCCCCGGCCCCCGACCCCGGCCCCAGGACCGGCCCCCGAGTCCGGCCCCCGACCCCGGCCCCAGGACCGGCCCCCGAGTCCGGCCCCCGACCCCGGCTCGAAACCCCGGCCACCCCAGTAGACTTCCGGGGTGGCCGGGCGGATCAGGGACGAAGACGTACAGGCGGTGCGCAGCGCACTGCCGATCGACGCCGTGGTCGGCGACTACGTACAGCTGACCAACGGTGGCGGTGGCGAGTACAAGGGGGTCTGCCCCTTCCACGACGAGAAGTCCGCCTCCTTCTACGTGAACCCCGCCAAGGGCGTCTTCCACTGCTTCGGCTGCCAGGAGAACGGCGACACCATCGCCTTCCTGATGAAGATCGAGCACTTCACCTTCGCCGAGGCCGTCGAGCGGATGGCCGCCCAGGCGGGCATCACCCTGCGCTACGAGGAGGGCGGCTACAGCCCCCGCCACCAGCAGGGCGAGCGCACCCGCCTGGTCGAGGCGCACAAGGTGGCCGCCGCCTACTACCAGGAGCAGCTGGCCTCGCCGGAGGCGGAGATCGGCCGCCGCTTCCTGTCCGAGCGCGGTTTCGACGAGGAGGCGGCCAGGACCTTCGGCGTCGGCTACGCCCCGGCCGGCTGGGAGCACCTGGTCCGCTACCTGCGCGGCAAGGGCTTCACCGACAAGGAGATCCTGCTCGGCGGCCTGGCCTCGCAGGGCCAGCGCGGCGGTCTGATCGACCGCTTCCGGGGCCGGCTGGTCTGGCCGATCCGGGACATCGCCGGCGAGGTGGTCGGCTTCGGCGCCCGCCGGCTGCGCGAGGACGACAACGGCCCGAAGTACCTCAACACCCCCGAGACGCCGATCTACAAGAAGTCCCACGTGCTGTACGGCATCGACCTGGCGAAGAAGGAGATCGCCAAGTCGGGCCGCGCGGTGGTGGTCGAGGGCTACACCGACGTGATGGCCTGCCACCTGGCCGGGGTCACCTCGGCGGTGGCCACCTGCGGTACGGCCTTCGCCGAGGACCACATCAAGATCATCCGCCGGCTGCTGATGGACACCTCCCAGTACCGGGGCGAGACGGTCTTCACCTTCGACGGCGACGCGGCCGGCCAGAAGGCCGCCCTGCGCGCCTTCGAGGACGACCAGAAGTTCGCCGCCAAGACCTCCATCGCGGTCAGCCCGGGCGGCATGGACCCCTGCGACCTGCGCCTGGCGCAGGGCGACGCGGCGGTCAAGCAGCTGATCGACAACCCGGTCCCGCTGTTCGAGTTCGCGCTGACCTCGGTGGTGGCCCGGCACCGGGTGGACACCCCGGAAGGGCGCTCGGCCGCGCTGGAGGAGGCGGCCCCGATCGTCGCCAAGATCAAGGACCGCTCGATCCAGCACGAGTACGCCGTCCGGCTGGCCGGCATGCTCGGCATCCTGGACGAGCCCTTCGTGGTGCGCCGGGTCTCCCAGCTGGCCCGCTGGGACCGCGAGCGCCAGCAGAACCCGCGCGGCGCCGCCCTGCGCCGGCCCGAGGCGGTGCGGGCGCCGAACCCCGCGCAGCCCGCCTTCCGGCTCAACCCGCGCGATCCGGCCCAGTTCGTGGAGCGCGAGCTGCTCAAGCTGGCGCTGCAGCACCCGGACCTGGTCAGCCCGGCCTTCGACCACTACGGCGAGGACGAGTTCCCGACGCCGCCGTACACCGCCGTACGGCAGGCCATCGCCAAGGCCGGCGGCGCCGCGTACGGGGCGACCCTGCCGGACTTCACCGGCGCGGTGCGCGAGGCGTCCCCGGACGACCGGGTGCGCTCGCTGGTCACCGAACTGACCGTCGAGCCGGTGCGCTCGCGCCGCAAGGTGGACGCCGTCTACGCGGGGGAGTTCCTGGTCAAGCTGCGCCTGCTGGCCGTCGACCGGCGGATCGCCGAGGTCCGCGGCTACCTGCAGCGGCTCGGCCACCGGGCGGACGCCGAGCAGCAGCACGCGGTGCAGACCGAGCTGTGGCAGCTCCAGCAGTACGGCGACCAGCTGAAGAGCCGGGGCGCCGCCGCCCTGTAGCAGTCGCCGCACAGAAAGTCGGCGCACGAGTCTCGGCCACGGAGTGTGGCGTACCGCACACTGGATGGCGTCCCACCTCCCAGCGCGGGTCCGCCAGAGTCGCGCCCGCCCCGAGGGGATGCCCGTGGAGCAAGGCCACGCCGCAGCGACCACCACCAGTACGAGAGCGACCCCCGCCGAAGCGGCGGGGGACCAGGAGACCGATCACGGCCGGGCCGGGGCGGCACCCCCGGACGGTGCGCGGGTCCCCGCCCAGGGCCTGCCGGAGGGCCACCCGGAAAGTCCCGAGCCCGAGCCCGAGCCCGAGCCCGCATCCGACACCGCCGACGGCCCCGACGCCGACGGCCCCGGCCTCGATGCCGACGCCGACGCCTTCGCCGAGCCCGGCCTCGCCGACGAGCAGCGGCTACCGGCCGAGGCCGGCCCGGCCGCCGACCTGCTGCGCCAGTACCTGCGCGAGATCGGCCGGATCCGCCTGCTCACCGCCGCCGAGGAGGTCGAGCTGGCCTGCCGGGTCGAGGTCGGCCTGTTCGCCGAGGAGCGGCTGAACGGGCACCCGCCGCCGCCCGACCCGCTCACCGGGGAACTGGACACCCTGGTGGTACGGGGCCGGATCGCCAAGCGCCGGCTGATCGAGGCCAACCTGCGCCTCGTCGTCTCCGTCGCCAAGCGCTACGTCGGCCGCGGCCTGACCCTGCTGGACCTGATCCAGGAGGGCAACCTGGGCCTGATCCGGGCGGTGGAGAAGTTCGACTACACCCGCGGCTTCAAGTTCTCCACGTACGCGACCTGGTGGATCCGCCAGTCGATGAGCCGGGCGCTGGCCGACCAGGCCCGGACGATCCGGGTGCCGGTCCACGTGGTCGAGCTGATCAACCGGGTGGTCCGGGTCCAGCGCGCGCTGCTGCAGCAGCACGGGCTGGAACCGACGGCGGCCGAGATCGGGGCCGCCCTGGAACTGACCGGGGAACGGGTCCGTGAGCTGCTCCGGCTGGCCCAGGAGCCGATCTCGCTGCACACCCCGGTCGGCGAGGAGGACGACGTCGCGCTCGGCGACCTGATCGAGGACGCCGACGCCGCCTCACCCGCCGAGTCCGCGACCTTCCTGCTGCTGCGCCAGCACCTCGACGCGGTGCTGGCGACCCTGGGCGAGCGGGAGCGCCAGGTCGTCCAGCTCCGCTACGGGCTGGACGACGGCCGCCCGCGCACGCTGGAGGAGATCGGCACGGTGTTCGGCGTGACGCGGGAGCGGATCCGCCAGATCGAGTCGAAGACGCTGGTCAAGCTCCGCGACCACGCCTTCGCCGCCCAGCTGCGCGGCTACCTGGACTAGGAAGTGGCCGACGGCGTCGGCACCGGCGTCTCCGTCGGGGCCGACGCGGGTGCCGACGCCGGGGCAGGCGTCGCGGCAGTCGTCGCTGCCGGGGAGGCCGTCGCCGCTCCGGCCCCGGTGCCCGGCGGCGGGGAGGCGGGGCCGATCGGGATCGGGGTGGAGGCCACCACCGAGGCCAGGTCGGAGACCTCCTCGGTGCAGAAGTCCCCGACCGGCTCGTGGCGGTGGCCGCAGATCTTGAAGCCGATCGACGGATCCGCCGCGTTCAGCATGCTCGAGTAGTTGTCGTACCCGTAGTGGATGAGGCCCTGCTCGCTGTCGCCGGTGCTGTCGATGATCGTCGCGGAGTCGCCCGGCTCGCCCTCGGTGATCGCCGCCCAGGCGGCCTGGCACTTCTGGCTGTACCGGAGGTAGATGACCACCTTGCCGATGACGTCGGTGTGCAGGGTCCGCGCGTCCTTGCCGCAGCCGGTGCTCTTGGGGTCCTTGTGATCGCAGCCCATGGCCTGGCAGGTCGGGGCGGCGGGGACGGGCTTGGCGGTGGTGGCCGCCGGGGACGCGGTCGGCAGCGGCTCGGGGGCCGCCGCGGGCTGTCCGCCGTGCCGGGTGGTGGCGCGCAGCCCGGCCAGCACCAGCAGGACCGCCAGCACCGCCGCGCCGGAGAACAGCACCACCGGGCGCCGCCACCAGGCGACGGCGGCGGGCGCCGCGGCCTCTTCCGGGCCGGACGGCTCGTCGGGGGCCGGCTCACCGGGCTCCGACGGCTCACCGGGCGGCTTCTCCTCGGCCGGGGATTCCTCGGCCGGGGATTCGTCGGCCGGGGACTCCTCGGCAAGGGACTCCTCTGCCGGGGCGTCCCCCACCGACGGCTCGTCCGGTCCGTCCGGTGCCGTCACCGCCCGTTCCCGGAGCGCCCGCAGCGCGGCCCCGTCGCAGTCGACCGCCCCGATCAGCGCCTCCAGCGCCTGCTCGGTGACGACCCTCTTGCCGTTCAGCCAGCGCTCCCACGAGGCCCGGCTGTAGTGCGTCCGGGAGGCCAGCTCGGACAGCGAGAGTCCGGCGGCGTCCTTGATGGCCCGGAGCTCCTCGGCCAGGCGTCTGGCGGGCTCTGACAGCTCCTCGGGCAGGTTCTTCCAGGCGGAACCCATGCGGCCTTCCAAAAGTTGCGAGACGGAACGGGGACGGGGACGGGCGGAACGGCGTCCGGCCCGGGCCGTTCGGGTGTCTCCGCGTCTCCAACCTCGTCGGCCTGACGTCTCAATCCCCTGGTCATGGCGCTGAGACGGACGGAAGTGTCTCACAAGCCAAGGGATGGCTCGAACAACCCTGGTGCGGTCGTGCAGAGTTCTCTGGTCGGCACGGTTGACCGTCCGACGCTTTCGTTCGGATACCGGACGGCTACATGCCGTTCGTCCGAATTCCGTCCCGGCTCCCCCCACGGAGCCGGGGCAGCCTCGCGGGGGGAGGCTGCCCCGGTCGGTCCGGGACCAGTCCGGCGGGAGGGTGCTTCACTGCGCTCTCCCGCCGTGACGTCTTCCCGCCGTGACGTCTTCCGGAGGCGACACGGTCAGGGCGTGCCCGACCGGCTCAGTGGTGGAAGCCCGACCGGGCCGGCACCCCGAGCTCCTTGAGCGGGACGGGCTGGCGCCGCAGCTCCGGCAGCAGCCGGTCGAGGTCGGCGAGCAGCAGGTCGGCGAGGTCCCGGGAGAAGCCGTTGCGGCAGACCACCCGGAGCACCGACAGGTCCTCCCGGTTCGCCGGGAAGGTGTACGCGGGCACCTGCCAGCCGCGCTCGCGCAGCCGCCGGGAGACGTCGAACACGTCGAAGGGGACGTCCCCGTCGGTGGTGAAGGCGAAGACCGGCACCTGGTCGCCGCGGGTCAGCAGCCGGAAGCAGTCCAGCTTCCCGATCTCCCCGGCCAGGTAGGTGGCGACCTCGCGGCTGGCGCCCTGGACGGCCCGGAAGCCCGCCCGGCCGAGCCGCAGCAGGACGTAGTACTGGGCGATCACCTCGGCGCCGGGCCGGGAGAAGTTGAGCGCGAAGGTCGGCATCTCGCCGCCGAGGTAGTTGACCCGGAAGACCAGCTCCTCCGGCAGCGCCTCCTGGTCGCGCCAGAGCGCCCAGCCCACGCCCGGGTAGACCAGGCCGTACTTGTGCCCGGAGGTGTTGATCGAGGCGACCCGGGGGAGCCGGAAGTCCCAGACCAGCTCGGGGTCGAGGAAGGGCGCCACCATGCCGCCGGAGGCGCCGTCCACGTGCACCGGCACGTCGATGCCGGTGCGCTCCTGGAGGTCGTCCAGGGCCGCGCAGATCTCCGCGACCGGCTCGTACGAACCGTCGAAGGTGGAGCCGAGGACGCCGACCACGCCGATGGTGTCCCGGTCGCACAGCGCGACCGCCCGTTCGGCGTCGAGGTGGAAGCGGTCGCCCTCCATCGGCGCGGTGCGGGCCTCGATCTCCCAGAAGTTGCAGAACTTCTCCCAGCACACCTGCACGTTGACGCCCATCACCAGGTTGGGCCTGGCCCCGGCGGCGTAGCGCTCGGGGTTGCGGCGCATCCAGCGGCGCTTGAGCGCCATGCCGGCCAGCATGCAGGCCTCGCTGGAGCCGGTGGTGGAGCAGCCGACGGCGGTGTCCGGGTCGGGGGCGTGCCAGAGGTCGGCGAGGATCGCCACGCAGCGCCGTTCCAGCTCGGCGGTCTGCGGGTACTCGTCCTTGTCGATCATGTTCTTGTCGAGGCACTCGGTCATCAGCCGGGTGGCCTGGGTCTCCATCGACGTGGTGACGAAGGTCGCCAGGTTGAGCTTGGCGTTGCCGTCCAGCATCAGCTCGTCGTGGATCAGCTGGTAGGCGGTCTCGGCGGGGACGGCGCCGGCGCCGAGCCGGTGCACCGGCGGGGCCAGCTTCATCGCGCCCAGCGGGTCGGACACGGCCGTGAACGCACCGATGCTCAGCCGGCGGTTCCCGCGGGCCCCCTTGTGCAGCGCCATGGCGTCCTGCCGCCCTTCGGGTCGGTGGCGGTGTCCCGTCCCACGCTGCCACCGGGCGCCGGGTGACGCATCTTCACCGGCCCGGCACCGGCCCCCGGCACCGCTCCGGCCCCGCGGCTCAGCCCGCCGCCTCCGGGTGGATCTGGTCCCGGGCGGCCTGGAACTGCCGGCGCACCGCGGCGCCGATCGCCAGGTCCTGCTCCCCGTCGGGCTCGACGGTCTCGGCGTCCGGCAGCTCCCACTCCGGCGGCTCGGGGGTGCCCGCCAGTGCCCAGGCGGCCTGCCGGGCGGCCCCGCGGGCGGCGTGCGCGCCCGGCGGCGGCACCACGACGGGGACGCCGAACAGCATCGGGGCGACGTGCCGGACGGCGGGCAGCCGCCCGGCCGCGCCGAGCAGGAACACCCGGTTGATCCCGACGCCCCGGGCGCGCAGCACGTCCAGGGCGTCCGCGATGTTGCACAGCATGCCCTCGACGGCGGCCCGGGCCAGGTGCTGAGGGGTCATCGCCTCGGCCCGCAGGCCGGTCAGGGTGCCGGCCGCGTGCGGCAGCGCGGGGGTCCGCTCGCCGTCCAGGTAGGGCAGCAGCACCAGGCCGTACGAGCCGGGGGAGGAGTGCAGGGCGAGGTCGCTCAGGCCCTCCAGGTCCCGGCCGAGCAGCGCGGCGGTGGAGAGCAGCACCTGGGCGGCGTTGAGGGTGGCGACCATCGGCAGGTGGCGGCCGCTGGCGTCGGCGAAGGAGGAGACCAGGCCGGAGGCGTCCACCACGGCCTCCTCGTGCACCGCGAAGATCGTCCCGGCGCTGCCGAGCGAGACCACCGCGTCGCCCGGGCGCAGGCCCAGGCCCAGCGCGGCGGCCATGTTGTCGCCGGTGCCGGCCGAGATCAGCAGGCCCTCGGGGGTGTGCCCGGCGGGCTCGGCGGGGCCGAGGACGTCGGGCAGCTTGAGCTGGTGGCCGAGCGCCAGTTCGACCAGGTCCTGGCGGTACTCGCCGGTGATCGGCGACCAGTAGCCGGTGCCGGAGGCGTCGCCGCGGTCGGTGGTGCGGCGCTTGGGGTGGCCGAGCAGCTGCCAGACCAGCCAGTCGTGCGGCAGCAGCACCTCGGCGACCCGGCGGGCGTTGGCCGGCTCGAACTCGGCCAGCCAGCGCAGCTTGGCGATGGTGTACGTCGGGGCGGGCACGGCGCCGATCGCGGCGGTCCAGGCGGCCGGGCCGCCGAGGGCGTCGAGCAGCTTGGCGGCGGCGCCGCTGGAGCGCGGGTCGTTCCACAGGATCGCGGGCCGGACCTGCACCCCGCCCGCGTCCAGGCCGATCATGCCGTGCTGCTGCGCGCTGACGCCGATCGCCCGGACGCCCTCCAGCAGGCCGCCGGCCGCGGCGTCGCCGAGCGAGTGCAGCCAGACCTGCGGGTCGGCCTCGCCGGGGCGCAGGTCCTGGTCCTCGGGGACGGGGTGCGGTGCCTTGCCGGAGCGCAGGACGGCGCCGGTTTCCGTGTCGCACGCGACGATCCGGGTACGGCTGGTCGAGCTGTCTATCCCCGCGACGATGGCCATGTCGAGATCATGCCTCAGCCCGGCCCGGGACGCGTCCGGGCCGGGTGAGCCTTTGCCCGTTCGGAACCCTCGGTTGGGATCCGCTTCGTCCTCGCGTCACCGCCCCGTCACGGGCGGAAGGTACCCCAGCCGTCGTCCTCCGGCCGGGCCCGGTTGAAGTACGGCACCCGGTCGGTGACGACCGACGGCAGCCGGTCTCCGACGCGGTCCGCGACGGCGCCCGCGGCCTTGCCGGCCACCGCGCCGGCCTGCTGCCGGGCCCGGTCGGCGGCGCCCTGGACCGCGGGGTTCCGGGCGATCTGCCGGGTGACCTTGGCGATCTGCTCGTAGCGCTCGCGCCCGGCCCGCGAGCCCAGCACGTAGCCGGCCGCGAAGCCCGCGGCCAACGACAGCTTCCACATGATCGGATCCACCCTCTCCTGGCGGCCTTCTGCCGCATTGCCCTACCCGTCGGTCGGGACGGCGAACCGTCCGCGCCCCCAGCATCCCCGGGCGCGGCGGCGGGCGCGCGCGGGGCACGCCGGGCGGCAACCGCGGGGCAACCGGCGAAAGCGATTGGCGGACCACCCCCCCGAGTGCGCTAATGTATGTCCCGCAGCGAGCGCCGCGGAGCCCGGGAAACCGGGGGCCGGGGCGGTGGCCGATCCCCCATAGCTCAATTGGCAGAGCAGCCGACTGTTAATCGGCAGGTTATTGGTTCGAGTCCAATTGGGGGAGCTCGGGACGTGGCCCTTCCGGGGTCCGCATCCCGTCCGTGGTACGGAAGTTCAGTACCGCGATCCCGCATAGCTCAATTGGCAGAGCAGCCGACTGTTAATCGGCAGGTTATTGGTTCGAGTCCAATTGCGGGAGCTGCACCGGGTCCGCCCGGTGACTGCTCAGAGCGAAGGCCCCCCGGCCGACCGGGGGGCCTTCGTGTTTCCCCCGGCGCTGTCGCGTACGTCACGTCGTGGCGCCGCCCCCCGGAGGGCCCCTCAGCCGGCCGGAATCAGGTGGTCGCCTTCCGGTACAGGTCGGCGATCCGCTGGTCGAAGGCGACGCTGTACGAGGTGCTCGGGGAGTCTCCGCCCTCCTGGTAGCCGCCGATCACGCCGACCACCGCGCCCTGCTCGGTCACCCACGGGCTGCCGCTGGTGCCGTCGCTGTAGCCGCCGCAGTCGAAGCGCTCCTGGGTGGCGCTCTGCGAGCGGGTCCGGACCGCGCAGGTTATCGGCTCGTCGCTCTCGTTCGGGTAGCCGGTCACCGAGACCGACAGCCCGAAGCCCTGGTCGGTGCCGAGCGGGTTGCCGCCGACCGCGTCCTCGACCTGTCGGCCGTCGACCGCGCCGACCGTGACGAAGGCCACGTCGTACTCGGGGTCGTCGTCGGCCGACCAGCGCGGGTCGACGGTGACCGACCGCACCGGCCAAGTGCCGTACGGGGTGGAGCCGTTGCGGTAGCCCGGGGTGAACACCAGGCCGTCCAGCAGGCCGATCCGGTGGTTCTGCACGCAGTGCGCGGCGGTCACCAGCAGGTTGTGCCGGGGGCTCTGCACCACGCTCGCGGTGCACGCCCGGGGGCCCTGCGCGGTGTGGATGGAGAGCGTGCCGATCCGGTCCCGGGCGGCGCTCTGCCGGGCGACCTCGGCGGTCGGCCCCTCGTCCTGCCCGCCGCACGCGGTGCCGGCGGTGAGCAGCAGGGCGGCCAGTGCGGCCGTACGTGCCGTGCGCGCGGACCGTACCGGGCGGGAGGCCATCGGGGCTCCGTCTCGTTCCTCGGGGCGGGCACCGGGAGTGTGCGTTCCGCCGTTCGTGAGGAAGATCTACCAGGCCGTGCCGGGCGGCGCCACCGCCGGGGCCCGGTCCGGCCCCGGTCAGCCGGTGGCGCGGTCGTACAGCGCCTGGACGCGGTCGCCGAAGTAGCTGCTGTACGAGGTGTCCGGGTTGTCGCCGCCCTCCTGGTAGCCGCCGATCACGCCGACCACGGTGCCGGTCCTGGTCGCCGGGTCGAAGTCGGTGACCCAGGGGCTGCCGCTGGTGCCGCCGGTGTAGTCGGGGCAGTCGATCCGCAGCTGGGTCGGGCTCTGCTCGGAGGTGGTGTTGGAGCAGGTGATCGGGACGTCGCTGCTGCCGGGGTAGCCGGTGACCCTCACCGGCACCCGGTAGCCGCGGTTGACGCCCAGTCGGTTGGCGCCGAGCACCTGCTGGACCTGCTGCCCGTTCTGGGCCTGGACGACGGCGAAGGCGACGTCCATGTCCGGGTCGGCGTGGTCCTTCCAGGCGTCGTCCACGGTGACCGACAGCAGCGGCCAGACGCCGCTGGGGGTCTCGCCGTCCCGGTAGCCGGGGACGAAGACCAGGTCGCTGCGCCGGCCGAGCTTCGGGTCCCAGACGCAGTGGGCGGCGGTGACGACGAGGTTGAGCCCGGCGCTGTCGACCACGCTGGCGGTGCAGAAGTGGTCGCCGTCGGCGTTGCGGGTGAACACCGCGCCGACCAGGCCGTTGAGCACGGTGGGCTTGGCGGTGCGGGTCACCCCGGTGTGCTTGCCGACCGCGCCCTTGAACCGCTGCCTGTTCCAGCCGTGGGCGTCCCCCGCGGCGGATGCGGGCGGCGCCGAGGTGACCGTGGGCACGCCCCCGCCGGGCCCCGCCGAGGTGGTGCAGCCCGCCGCGGCCAGCGCCACCGCGAGCACCCCGGCCGTCGCTCCCGCTCCCGCCCTACGAGTCGTCATCCGCCCAGGCTGCCCCGGACGGGGGCCCCGCCGCCACCCGGGCCCCGCCGCGGGGAGAGGGCGCGCACCGTCGCGCACCCAGGTGCGCCCCCGGCGCGCACCACGGGTGATCGACCGGCTATGCTGCCCGGGACGGCCTCGCAGGGGCCGTCTGCTGCTGCCGTGGCCGACGACCGGCGCGCGCGGCGAACCGGGGCGGTAGCTCAGCCGGTTAGAGCAGGGGACTCATAATCCCTTGGTCGTGGGTTCGAGTCCCACCCGCCCCACCTTCTCGATGCGTGACGAGTGTCGTGAACGACCGTCCGCGGGCGCGCTCCTGATCCGGAGCCCGGCGCCTGCGACGACGCAGAGTCTAGGGCGCGGCCACCTCCTTTCCCGTGTGGCGCGCCGCGATTCACCCGCCCGTGGGCATCGGCCCCGGTACCGCCTGACGGCTCCCCACCTCCGCCCGCTCCCCGCTGCCGACCCCTGGCGCACTGTGCGAAAAAAGTGATATCACTTTGACAGCTGACGCGAGCACTCGCGCGGCGCACATCGAACAGGGGGAGTCGGTCCCATGACCGCACCGCACGTCTCCGTCGAGGACGGCCCCGTCCTCGACATCCCGGCCCCGAAGATCACCGAACGGCTCATCACCGGTTCCGCCGGGTTGCCGATGCTCTTCGGCTCGCTGCTCGGCCTGGTCGCCGGGGCCGCGTCGTTCATCACCGGCATCGTCCAGCTGTCCGGCGGGAACGGCGGGCCGGGCGCCGCGCTGGTGGCCGTCGGGCCCGTGCTGCTGATCACCTCCGTGGTGCTGCTCTGCGGGCTGACGGTGGTCTCGCCCGGCCAGGCCCGGGTGGTGCAGCTGCTCGGCCGCTACCGGGGCACCGTCCGCGCCGAGGGCCTGAGCTGGATGAACCCGTTCACCAGCCGTCGCCACATCTCGCTGCGGATCCGCAACCACGAGACCGAGACCACCAAGGTCAACGACGCGGACGGCAACCCGATCGAGATCGCCGCCGTGGTGGTCTGGCAGGTCGAGGACACCGCGATGGCCATGTTCGAGGTCGACGACTACACCGACTTCGTCGCCATCCAGACCGAGACGGCCGTGCGGCACATCGCCACCAGCTACCCGTACGACGCCCACCACGAGGGCCAGCTGTCGCTGCGCGACGGCGCGGAGGAGATCGCCCGCAAGCTGTCCGCGGAGATCTCCGCCCGGGTCGCCTCGGCCGGCGTGCGGGTCATCGAGTCCCGGATCACCAGGCTCGCCTACGCCCCGGAGGTCGCCCAGGTGATGCTGCAGCGTCAGCAGGCCGGGGCCGTGGTGGCGGCGCGCAGGCTGATCGTCGAGGGCGCCGTCGGCATGGTCGAGGAGGCGCTGGACCGGCTCGCCGAGCGCGACGTGGTGGACTTGGACGAGGAGCGCAAGGCCGCCATGGTGAGCAACCTCCTGGTGGTGCTCTGCGGCGACCGCGGCGCCCAGCCCGTCGTCAACACGGGCTCCCTCTACCAGTAAGGCGAGGCAGTGGCGACGGAGCGGAAGAAGATCCTGTTGCGACTGGACCCTTCGGTTCACGACGCCCTCGCCAGATGGGCTGCGGACGACCTGCGCAGCACCAACGCGCAGATCGAGTTCCTCCTCCGCCGCGCCCTGACGGACGCGAGCCGGATGCCCAGCGGCGCGGACCGGCTTCCCCGGCGCGGACGCCCGCCCAAGGAGAGCCCGGCCAAGGAGAGCCCGGCCAAGGAGAGCCTGCCCAAGGACGGCTCGGAGCCCGACGGCTCCACCGAGAGCTGACCGGCGGCCGGGCGCGCGAAGACTTCGGAGACCGACATGGACCTGCCCGCCACCCTCCCCGAGAAGCTGTACCTGCTGGCCTACGACCCCGAGCGCGAGCGGCTCACCGGCACCCTCCACCTCGACCTGGCCGTACGGGCGGCGGCGCTCACCGAACTCCTCCGCCGCGGGCTGATCCGCGACGACGGCCGGCACCCGGTCGGCGTGGCCGGCCCGGCCGACGGCCTCGACCCGCTCTCCGCCGCGCTGCTGGAGGCGATCCACCAGGGGCGTCGGCGCACGTGGAAGGGCTGGATCGGCCGCGAGGCGTGGTCGGCGCGGGTGGTCCGCGACGGGCTCGCGGCCGCCGGCCGGATCCGGGTCGAGCGGCGCCGGGTGCTCGGGCTCTTCCCGGTCGCACGGGTCACCCTGCCGGAACCCCGGGTGCGCAAGGCGCTGGCGGCGAGTGTCACGTCGGCGCTGAGCGGCCCGTTCAGCCGGGTCGACCCGGCCGACGCCGCCCTGGTCGCGCTGGTCGACGCCGCCCGGCTGGGCTCGGCCCTGACGTGGCGCCGGCGCCGCGAGTTCCGGGCCCGGATCGACAAGCTGGCCCCCGCCGCCGGCCCCGTCCCGCGCGCGCTGCGGCGGGCCATCAACGCGAAGGGCGCGGACGGCGGGGCGGGCTGACCCGGCGGCCCGGGCCCGGGCCCGGACCCGGACCGGTCCCGGCCGCCGCTGACGGTGGCCGGGCTCCCGCCGTCCGGGCTCGCGCCGTCCGGGCTCGCGCCGTCCGGGGCCCGCGTAGGCTGGCCGGATGCTCGAACCCGCCCTGCTGCCGACCCCGCTGGTGGACTGCACCGACGAGGTGTTCGCCCGGGCCGGGGTGGAGCTGCGGTTGAAGCGGGACGACCTGCTGCACCCGACCGTCCCCGGCAACAAGTGGCGCAAGCTCGCGCCGAACCTGGCCGACGCCGTCGAGCGCGGCCACACCCGGCTGCTGACCTTCGGCGGGGCGTACTCGACCCACCTGCGGGCGGTCGCGGCCGCCGCCGGGGCGCTCGGGCTGGAGAGCGTCGGGCTGGTCCGCGGCGAGGAACTGGCCGACCGACCGCGCAACTGGTCGCTGCGGGCGGCCGAGGCGGCCGGGATGCGGCTGGAGTTCCTGACCCGGGCCGCCTACCGGGAGGCCACCGGCCGGGCCGCCGCGGACCACGGCGCCTCGGCCGAGGAGCTGCGGCGCCGCTGGGGCTCCTGCCTGGTGCTCCCGGAGGGCGGCTCCAACGCCCTGGCCGCCGTCGGCGCGGCGGCGGTCCCGGCCGAACTGCCCGACCTGGGCGCCCGTGACGTGGTCTGCTGCCCGGTCGGCACCGGAGGCACCCTGGCCGGCATCGCGGCGGGCCTGCCGCCGGGCGCGCGGGCGCTCGGCGTGGCCGTGCTGCGCGGCGGCGAGGGCTACCTGGAAGCGGAGGTCGCCAGGCTCCACCGGGCCGCGTACGGGCGCGAGTTCGACAACTGGCGGATCGACCACGCGCACCACGGCGGCGGCTACGGCAGGGTCCCGGCGGACCTGGCGGCCTTCGCCGAGGGGTTCGAGCGCCGGCACGGCGTCCCGCTGGAACGCCGCTACGTCGCCAAGCTGCTGGCCGCGCTGGCCGGCCTGGCCGAGGCGGGCGCCTTCCCGCGGGGCACCCGCCTCACCGCCGTGGTCACCGGGGTGCCCGATCCCGAGCAGCCCGAGCAGCCCGAGTAACCGGCCGCCCGGCGGCCGGGCGCGGTCAGCCGAAGGTCAGGTTGGCGCACGGGTCGGTGTCGGCGTTGCGGGTGTTCTCCGCTATGCCGGTGGGGATGCCACCGCCCGGCGTGACGGGCGCGGCACCGGGCGTGGCACCGGCGGTGGCGCCGGGTGCCGGGCTCGGGGAGGAGACCGCGTCGATCCGGGTGCCGGCCGCCCGGTAGTCGGCGCCGAGCGTGACGGTGACCGCCTCCGAGCCGGGCTCCTCGACCGCCTTGGCGCCGGGGAAGAGCGCCACCACCTGGTCGGCGGTGGCCTTCAGCGCGGGGTCGTACCCGATCCGGGTGACCTGGTGCCCGGGGTCGTTGGTGCCGAGCGTGACGTTCCGGAAGCCCCGCGCCTTGAGCGTCTCCGCGCCGGAGCCGGCCAGCCCGGCGCTGCCGACCCCGTTGACCACGGTGATCGGGGCCGCCGCCTGCTCGGGGGTGAGCGGGGTGTCGGCGCCGGCGGTCGCGGTGGGCGAGGCGGTCACCTGGCCGGTTCCGGCGGTGCTCTGCCCGTCCAGGGTGCGGTCCTCGCGCAGCAGCGTCCAGAGGGTGTCGGCGTCCGGCTGGACCAGCCGGATCCGCTCGCCCGCGAAGCGCCAGGGCGCGGTGACGAAGGTGACGTCGGAGAGCTTGATGTCCTGCACCGAGCGGGCGAAGTCCACCAGCTTCATCGCGGTGCCCAGCCCCTCGTCCACGGTGAGCGACTTGGTGGCGGCGTCCGCCAGCGGCAGCAGGGTCGGCAGCGAGAAGCCCTGGCCCTGGACCTTCTTGATCATCGAGGAGAGGAAGGCCTGCTGGCGCTTCATCCGGCCCACGTCGGAGTTGTCGCCGATGCCGTGGCGCGCCCGGAGGTAGTCGACGGCGGACTGTCCGGAGAGCTTCTGCAGGCCCTTCTTCAGGTGGATGCCGTACTCGTTGACGTCGTTGGGGACGCAGGCGTCGACGCCGCCCACGGCGTCGGCCATCGCGGCCGCGCCCTTGAAGTCGACCACCACGGTGTGGTCGATCCGCAGCCCGGTGAGCTTCTCCACGGTGTTCTGGGTGCAGGCCGGGTTGCCCTTGGGGTCGTCGCCCACGGAGAAGGCGGCGTTGAACATCTGGTCGTTCCTGGCGGTCGTCCAGGCGCCGCTGGGCAGCCGGCAGGACGGGATGGTGACCAGGGTGTCGCGGGGTATGGAGACGCCGACGGCGTGCTTGTGGTCGGCGTAGATGTGCAGCACGATCGCGGTGTCCGAGTGGCCGACGCCCTCGTCGCCGCCGCCGAGCGACTTGTTGCCGTCGTCGCGGGTGTCCGAGCCGAGCAGCAGCACGTTGACCGGCACCGAGGCGCCCGGGGTGGCCGGTACGGGGGCGGGCGGGCGCTCGGTGGCGACGCCGCCCGCGTCGAAGGTGGTGATGTTGCTGTCCAGTCGGTGGTAGAACCAGGCTCCGGCACCCACGACCGACAGCACCAGAACGGCGGCCAGGCCGATGGCGGTCCGCAGGTAGCGGCGCCGGCGCGTGCTGCTGCTCATCCTCCGTGCCCCCCGTCTTCAGGTATCTCGCGTTCGATGATTCGAACGTTAGACGTTCCGGAAGGCGGTTCGGTTACCCCCGATGGGCGAACGGATCTCCCGTCGAGCCTGTGATGCTGGTCACGCGCCGGGGCCGGCGGCGCCCGTGAGCATCCGCCGGAGCAGGTCGCGCAGGACCGTCCGCTCGTCCGGGCCGAGGGCGGCCAGCGGCTCGCGGGCGAAGTTCAGCGATTCGCGCAGCTCGGTGGAGGCGGCCGAGCCGGTGTCGGTGGCGGCGACCAGCTTGACCCGGCGGTCCTGCCGGTCGGCCTCGCGGGTCACGAAGCCGCGGGACTCCAGCCGGTCGACGATGCCGGTGATGTTGGACGGCTCGCAGCTGAGCGTCTGGGCGATCTGGCGCATCGGCATCGGCCCGCGCCGCAGCAGCGCGAGGACCTTGGCCTGGGCTCCGGTGAGCGAGCGGGCGGCGGCGGCCTCTTCGTACTCGCGGTGGAAGAGCGCGACCAGGTTGGCCATCAGGTCGACGACCTCGCGGGTGATCTCGTCGGGCTGCGGCGTGGCGTCCTGGGCCGGCTGAGTGTCCATGGTCCATAGTCTACCTGAAAAGTTGACAACATGAACCTTTTATGTCCATCGTTACTTCAGTTTCTCAACCTTTCATGCAGTTGAAGCGCAAGGAGAACCATCCATGGCAGAGCAGGCCGCCCCCGCCACCGCCCGTGAATGGCACCTCGCCGCCCGCCCGCAGGGCTGGCCGGTGCCGACCGACTTCGCCCTGGTCGAGGCCCCGGTCCGGACCCCCGGTCCGGGCGAGATCCTGGTCCGCAACGCCTACCTCTCGGTGGACCCGTACATGCGCGGCCGGATGAACGACGTGAAGTCCTACGTCCCGCCGTTCCAGCTCGGCGAGGCCATGGACGGCGGCGCGGTCGGCTACGTGGTGGCCTCCGAGGCCGAGGGCTTCGCCCCGGGCGACGCGGTGCTGCACGGCCTCGGCTGGCGCGAGTACGCCACCGTGGACGCCAAGCGCGCCGTCAAGGTCGACCCGGCCGCCGCCCCGCTCTCCGCCTACCTCGGCGTGCTCGGCATGACCGGCCTGACCGCCTACGCCGGCCTGCTCGCCGTCGGCGGCCTCAAGGAGGGCGACAAGGTCTTCGTCTCCGGCGCGGCCGGCGCGGTCGGCTCCATGGTCGGCCAGATCGCCAAGCTCAAGGGCGCCGCCCTGGTCGTCGGCTCGGCCGGCTCGGCCGAGAAGGTCACCAGGCTGGTGGAGGACTTCGGCTACGACGCCGCCTTCGACTACAAGGAGGCCCCGGTCCGCGAGCAGCTCGCCGCGGCCGCCCCGGACGGCATCGACCTGTACTTCGACAACGTCGGCGGCGACCACCTGGAGGCCGCGATCGGCGCGCTGAACGTGCACGGCCGCGCCGTGCTCTGCGGCGCGATCGCCCAGTACAACGAGACCACCGCGCCCGCCGCCCCGCGCAACCTCGCGCTCGCCATCGGCAAGCGGCTGCGCCTGGAGGGCATGCTGGTCGGCGACCACGCCGCGCTGCAGCCGCAGTTCGTCGCCGAGGTGGCCGGCTGGCTGGCCTCCGGCGAGCTGCGCAACGAGGAGACCGTGGTGGACGGTTTCGAGCACGCCGCCGAGGCCTTCCTCGACCTGCTGCGCGGTGCCAACACCGGCAAGATGGTCGTCCGCCTGGACGGCTGACGCCACGTCAGGACGCCCGACCGCCCCGCCGCCCCGACCCGGGCGCGCGGGGCGGTCCCGTACCCGGGGTCGCGCGGGGCCGCGCGGAAAGGTTCGCGGTCGGGCGCAGGGGATCCGCCCGCACTACCGCATTCCGGCCGGATCCGAAAGTGCGTCAGCCATCGTGCGGGGCGGCGCGGTACGGTGGTCCCGCCCGGCGATGGGGCCGTTCGGGGGAGAGATCCGGCCGAGGGGTAGACCTCGTTGAGGATTCGACTAGCATTGAGCGAAAGCCTGTCCGTTTTGCTCAATTTAGTGGCTTAATGTCGGCTAACGTGGGTAACTGTGGATCAACTGCAGGCACGAGGCAGCTGGGGAAGGCGACCCTCGTCCACAGCCTGGAGGTCCCGGTGACGACACGTGGAGTTCTGTACATCCACTCCGCGCCCCGCGCGCTGTGCCCGCACGTCGAGTGGGCCGTCGCGGGGGTGCTCGGTGTGCGGGTGAGCCTGGACTGGATCCGCCAGCCGGCCGCACCCGGGCATTGGCGTGCCGAGCTCTCCTGGCAGGGGGAGCCCGGCACGGCTTCGAAGATCGCCTCCGCGCTGCGCGGCTGGCAGTTGATGCGGTACGAGGTGACCAGCGAGCCCTGCGCCACGGCGGAGGGCGAGCGCTACAGCAGCACGCCCTCGCTCGGCATCTTCCACGCCGTCACCGGCATCCACGGCGACATCCTGATCCCCGAGGACCGGCTGCGCGCCGTCCTGCTGCGCGCCCGCAGCGAGGGGGCCGACCTGGAGGCCGAGATCGCCCGGCTGCTCGGCAAGCCCTGGGACGACGAGCTGGAGCCGTTCCGGTACGCGGGCGAGGGCGCTCCGGTGCGCTGGCTGCACCAGGTGGTCTGAGACCGACGGGTACGACGGAGGGGCCGGCGCTCGCGACGAGCGCCGGCCCCTCCGTCATGGGCGTCAGCGGGTGCGGAAGGCCAGCACCACGTTGTGGCCGCCGAAGCCGAACGAGTTGTTCAGCGCCGCGATCCGGCCCTCGGGCAGCTTGCGGGCCTCGCCGCGCACGATGTCCGCGTCCACGTCGTCGTCCAGGTCGTCGACGTTGATGGTCGGCGGGGCGAGACGGTTGTGCAGGGCCAGCACGGTGGCGACGGTCTCGACGCCGCCGGCGCCGCCCAGCAGGTGGCCGGTCATCGACTTGGTGGCCGAGATGGCGATGTGGTCCAGGTCGTCGCCGAGCTCCTTGCGGAGCGCCTTCAGCTCGGCGGTGTCGCCCTGCGGGGTCGAGGTGGCGTGCGCGTTGACGTGCACGATCTCGGCCTTGTCCAGCTCGTTGCGCTCGAACAGGTCGGCCAGCGCGCGGGCCACACCGGCACCGGTCGGCTCGGGCTGGGCGATGTGGTGGGCGTCCGAGGACAGGCCCTGGCCCACGGCCTCGCAGTAGATCCGGGCGCCCCGGGCCTCGGCGTGCTCGACCGACTCCAGGACCACCACGCCGGCTCCCTCGCCCAGCACGAAGCCGTCACGGGCCTTGTCGTACGGGCGGGAGGCGTGCTGGGGGTCGTCGTTGTTCTTGGACATCGCCATCATGCTGGCGAACGCGGCGATCGGCAGCGGGTGGATCGCCGCCTCGGTGCCGCCGGCCACCACGACGTCGGCGCGACCGGTGCGGATCATCTCGATCGCGTAGCCGATCGCCTCGGCGCCGGAGGCACAGGCGGAGACGGGGGTGTGCACACCCGCGCGGGCGCCGACCTCCAGACCGACGTTGGCCGCCGGGGAGTTGGGCATCAGCATCGGGACGGTGTGCGGGGAGACCTTGCGGGCGCCCTTCTCGCGCAGCACGTCGTACTGGTCGAGCAGGGTGGTCACGCCGCCGATGCCGGAGGCGATGACGGTGCCGAGGCGCTCGGGGGCGAGCTTGGAGGACTCGTCGGTGGCGGGGGTCTCGTAGCCCGCGTCGGCCCAGGCCTCGCGGGCCGCGATCAGGGCGAACTGGGCCGAGCGGTCCAGCTTGCGGGCCAGCGGGCGGGGCAGGATCTCGCCGGGCTCGACGGCGGTGCGCGCACCGATCCGAACCGGCAGCTCCTCGGCCCACTCCTCGGTCAGGGCCGCCACACCGGACCTGCCGGCGACCAGGTTCTCCCAGGTGCTGGCGGCGTCGGCGCCCAGCGGCGTGAAGGCGCCGATACCCGTGACGACCACGGTGCGATTTTCAGCGGTCACTGGTTTCTTCTTCTCTCACGTGTGCGGGGGGTCGGCGGGAGCCGAGGACGGGCCCGGCCGGGCGCCCCGGTTGGGGCGTCCCGGCCGGCGGTCGGCCTGGCTCGGTGAGCCGGGCCGACAGGTCAGCCGTCGGAGGCGTGCGGGACGCCGGACGAGCTGGCCGAGTCGAACGAATCGATCGCTCAGGCGTTGGTGAGGATGTAGTCCACCGCGTCGCCCACGGTCTTCAGGTTCTTCACCTCGTCGTCCGGGATCTTGACGTCGAAGCGCTCCTCGGCGGCCACGACGACCTCGACCATGGACAGCGAGTCGACGTCCAGGTCATCGGTGAAGGACTTGTCGAGCGCGACATCCTCGGTCGGGATACCGGCGATCTCGTTGACGATCTCGGCGAGACCTTCCAGGACCTCGTCCTTGGTAGCCATACTGGCTGCTCCTCTTCAGTGTTGAACGTGTCCGGCCGGCGGCCGGGCACAGGCTTGTGGGGCAATGGGCGAAACGCGCCTAGGGGAGCGTAACGACTGCTGCGGCGTACACGAGACCGGCCCCGAACCCGATGATCAGCGCCAGGTCGCCGCTGTGGGCCTCGCCGGTCTCCAGCATGCGCTCCATCGCGAGCGGAATGGAGGCCGCGGAGGTGTTGCCGGTCTCCGCGATGTCACGGGCAACCGGCACCGACTCCGGCAGCTTGAGGGCCTTGATCATGGCGTCGGTGATCCGCATGTTGGCCTGGTGCGGGATGAACGCGCCGAGCTGGTCGGCGGTCACCCCGGCGGCGTCCAGCGCCTGCTGGGCGACCTTGGCCATCTCCCAGACCGCCCAGCGGAAGACCGGCTGGCCGTCCATCCGCAGGTACGGCCACTTGGTCTCGCCGCCCGGGCCGTTGACGGCGTCGGGCTTGGCGAAGGCGGTGTCCCAGGCCTCGGTCTGGGTGATCACGTCGGCCTGCGAGCCGTCGGACCCCCAGATCAGCTTGCCGATGCCGGGGACGTCGGACGGGCCGACGATCGCGGCGCCCGCGCCGTCGCCGAAGATGAAGGCGGTCGAGCGGTCCGACTGGTCGGTCAGGTCGCTGAGCCGCTCGACACCGATCACCAGCACGTACTCGGCGTTGCCGCCGCGGATCATGCCGTCGGCCAGGCCGAGGCCGTAGCCGAAGCCCGCGCAGGCGGCCGAGATGTCGAAGGCCGGGGCGGTGCCGCAGCCGAGCCGCTCGGCGATCTCGGTGGCGATCGCCGGGGTCTGCTTGAGGTGCGAGACCGTCGCGACGATCACGCCGCCGATCCGGTCCGCGGAGATCCCGGCCTGGGCGATGGCCTTGCCGGCGGCCTGCACCGACATCTCGGCGACGGACTCGTCCGGGCCGGCCCAGCGGCGCTCGGTGATGCCGCTGCGGGTGCGGATCCACTCGTCCGAGGAGTCGATCCACTCCAGCACCTCGGCGTTGGGAATCACCCGGACCGGGCGGTAGCCGCCGACGCCGTGGATGCGCGAGTACCGCGCACCCGTGGCGGGACGGATCTGGGGCTTGGTCATGCGTGGAACTCCTGGTCCTGACCGCCGTGCTCCGCGACGAGCGCGCGGGCCTTGTCCAGATCGGCGGGGGTCTTGAGGGCGAGCGTGGCCACACCCTTGAGGTTGCGCTTGAGCAGCCCGGTCAGGGTGCCCGCGGGGGACAGCTCGATCACGGCCGTCGCGCCCAGCTGCCCGAGGGTCTCCATGCAGAGGTCCCAGCGGACCGGGTTGGACACCTGCGACACCAGGCGCGCGAGCACCTCGGCACCGGAGTCCACGACCGCGCCGTCCTTGTTGGAGACGTAACGGACCTGCGGGTCGGCCGCGGTCAGGGTCGGGGCCAGCTCCGCCAGCCGCTCGACGCCGGGGGCCATGTGCTCGGTGTGGAACGCGCCGGCCACCTTCAGGGCGATCAGCTTGGCGCCGGCCGGCGGGTCCGCCTTCAGCGCCTCCAGCTGGGCCAGCGTGCCGGCGGCGACGATCTGGCCGCCGCCGTTGTTGTTGGCCGCGGTCAGGCCGTGCTCGGCCAGCTTCGCCGCGACGACCTCCGAGTCGCCGCCGAGCACGGCGATCATGCCGGTCTCGGTGACGGCGGCGGCCGCGGCCATGGCCCGGCCGCGCTCACGTACGAAGGCCAGCGCGTCGTGGGCGCTGAGCACTCCGGCACCGGCGGCGGCGGTGATCTCACCGACGCTGTGGCCGGCGACGGCGCCGACCAGCTTGCGGGCGGCGTCCTCGTCCGGGAACAGCTCCCGGGCGGTCACCAGACCGGCCGCGACCAGCAGCGGCTGGGCGACGGCGGTGTCCTTGATCTCCTCGGCGGACGCCTCGGTGCCGGCGTGCACCAGGTCGAGCCCGGCCACCTCCGACCAGCCGCGAAGGCGGTCGGCGACACCGTCCAGCTCCAGCCAGGGGCTGAGGAAACCGGGGGACTGGGCACCCTGTCCAGGGGCGACGATTACGAGCACGGTTCAACCCTCTCTCGCCAGGCGCCCAGGGGCGGGTAGGCGACGGTAACGAAGAAAACCATCCGGGATTGTATGGTCCCTACATCCCGGCTCAGCTGGGCTCCCCGGCCGCGGTCAGTCGGCCGAGGGCCAGTGCGATCCGCAGGGTGAACGCCGAACGTACGTCGGACGGGGCGTACCCCGTGACGTCGGTCACACGTCGTAGCCGGTAGCGCACCGTGTTGGGGTGGACGAAGAGCATCCGGGCGGCGCCCTCCAGCGAGGAGGCCTGCTCCAGGTAGACGCTCAGCGTCTCCAGCAGGGCCGAACCGGCCTCGTCCAGCGGTGTGTAGATCTCCTCCACCAACTGCTGGCGGGCGGCCTGGTCACCGGCCAGCGCCCGCTCGGGCAGCAGGTCGTCGGCCAGCACCGGGCGCGGGGCGTCCGGCCAGGCCGCGCAGGCGCGCAGGCCGGCCGCGGCGGCGTGCGCCGAGCGGGTCGCGGAGAGCAGGTCGGGCACGGTCGGGCCGACCACCACCGGGCCCGGCGCGAACTGGCCGATCAGCGCCCTGGCCGCCTGCACCGGCTCCTTGTCGCCGCCGACCACGACCACCAGGCGCCTGCCCAGCACCCCGGTCAGCACGTGCAGCTTGGCGTACCGGGCGGCCCGGCGGATCGCCTCCACCACCAGCTCGCTGTCACCGTCCGGGGCGTTGCCCATCACCACCCGGATCTGGCTGGGCTGGCCCCAGCCGAGCGCGGCGGCGCGCGAGAGCACGCCCTCGTCGGCGTCGCCGGACAGCAGGGAGTTGACCACCAGCGCTTCCAGCCGGGCGTCCCAGGCGCCGCGCGCCTCGGCCGCCTGGGCGTACACCTGGGCGGTCGCGAAGGCGATCTCCCGGGCGTAGACCAGCACCGACTCGCGCATGTCCGCCTCGTCGCCGGGGGCGGCCACCTCCTCGATGGCCTCCTCCATCACCTCGATCGTGGTGCGGATCAGCTCCACGGTCTGGCGCAGGGTGATCGCCCTGGTCAGCTCGCGCGGGGCGGTGCCGAAGACGTCGGTGGAGATCGCCTTCGCGGACTCGGGGTGCCGGTACCACTCGGTGAAGGCGGCGATACCGGCCTGGGCGACCAGGCCGATCCAGGACCGGTGCTCCGGCGGCATCCGCCGGTACCAGCCGAGCTGGTCGTCCATCCGCGAGATCGCGGCGGTGGCCAGCTTGCCCGAGGCCTTCTCCAGCCGCTTGAGCGTCGCCGCCCGGCGCTCGGCGCGCTCGGCGGCGTTTCTGCGCTCCTGCGCCGTCAGGCGGGGCGCCGTACGGCCGGGGCGGTCACGGCCCGACCGGGGAGCCGGGCTCTTCCCGGTCGGTTCGGGTGCGGGACTGGGTTCGCTCTTGGCGTTCGCGGAGGCGGCTGGCACAAGGACAAGACTGCCTCACGTGAGTGACTGCTCGTGCACACCCCCCGGCGGAGCGGCACGGTGGCAAGGGTCACACCCTTTAGTGTGGGGCGCGTGACCGACGCCCCAGAACGCCCCCGCGCCGACCTGCGCCGCACCGGCGAGCGCTACCGCTCCACCCCGGCCGAGGGCGTCGAGACCCGCCACGCGTTCTCCTTCTCCGGCCACTACGACCCGAAGAACACCCACTTCGGCGCGCTGCTCGCCTGCAACGAGGAACTCCTCGCCCCCGGCGCGGGGTTCGAGGAGCACAAGCACCGGGACACCGAGATCCTGACCTGGGTGCTGGAGGGCGCGCTCGCCCACCGGGACTCCCACGGCCACGAGGGGGTGGTCCGCCCGGGGACGGTCCAGCACCTGAGCGCCGGTTCGGGCGTCACCCACACCGAGCGCAACGCCGACGGCGCCACCGGCCCGGTGCGCTTCGTCCAGATGTGGCTCCAGCCGGACAGGTTCGACGCCGAGCCGGCGTACGGGCTGCGCGAGGTGGAACCGGCCGACGACGGGTTGACACTGCTCGCCTCCGGTCTGGAGCGCGACGCCGGGACGGACGCGCTGCGGCTGCGCCGCGGTGACGCCGCGCTCTGGCTGGCGGCCGCCGGGCCGTGGCAGCCGCTGCCCGGACTGCCCGCGGCCCCCTGGCGGTACGCCCACCTGACGGCCGGCTCGCTGGGCTACCGGACCGTCCCGGGGCCCAAGGGCGGCGGACGCTCGATGGTCCCGGGCGACAGCGTGCGGATCACCGGCGACGCCTTCGCCGACCCGACGGCCGGCGAGACCGGCGCGCAGCTCCTGCTCTGGGAGATGCACTCGCCGGTCTCGTACGGCTGAGGGGGCCCGGCTCTCAGCCCAGCTCGGCGAGGACCGCGTCGGAGAAGGCCGGCCAGGCCTCGACCGCCCACGGGCCGAAGTCCCGGTCGGTGAGCGCGACGCAGGCCGCGCCCGCCCGCGGGTCGACCCACAGGAAGGTGCCGGACTGGCCGAAGTGGCCGAAGGTCGCGGGGGAGTTGGCGGTGCCGGTCCAGTGCGGGCTCTTGCCGTCGCGGATCTCGAAGCCGAGGCCCCAGTCGTTCGGGCGGCGGTGGCCGTAGCCGGGCAGCACGCCGCTGGTGCCGGGGAACGCCACCTCGCGGGTGGCCCGCAGGACGGTGGACGGGTCCAGCAGCTTGGGGGCCTGGAGCTCGGCGGCGAACCGGGCGAGGTCGGCGACGGTGGACAGGCCGCCGGCGCCGGCCGGGGACTTGTGCGCGGTGTTGATCAGGGTGTCGGCCATGCCCAGCGGCTCGAACACCGCCTCGGCGGCATAGCGGGAGAACTCGATCCCGGCGGCCTCGGACAGCGTCCGCGCCAGCGCGTCGAAGCCCGCGTTGGAGTACAGCCGGCGGTTGCCGGGCTCGGCGAACACCCGGTCCTCGTCGAAGCCCAGGCCGGAGGTGTGCGCGAGCAGGTGGCGCACCGTCGAACCGGGCGGCCCGGCCGGGTCGTCCAGCTCGAACACGCCCTCCTCGACCGCGACCAGCGCCGCGTACGAGGTGAGCAGCTTGGTCACCGACGCCAGCGGGAACAGGTGCTGCTGCGGGCCGTGCGCCCCCAGCACCGCGCCGTCCGCCCCCCGGACCACCGCCGCCGCGGCGTGGGGCACCGGCCAGTTGTCGATCATGCGCAAGCTCTCCATGGACCTCGACTGTAGCCGGGGTCGGAGACGGGTGGCGGGGGCACCCGGCTGACGGGTCGGACCGGCTTGCTTGGAGTGCACTCCAACTCGGTAGCGTCGTTCCCGTCGCACAGGACGGGTCGCGTGAGGACCGGTCGTGCGACGACAGGTCGTACAGGACAGGGGGGAAACGTTCGATGGCCACGCCCGCACGAGTCGAGGTCGACCCGCTCAGCTGCTCCGAGGTGTTCAACCGCGCACCCGGCGGCGATCCGGACCGGACCCCGCGGCACACCATCAGCGAGGTCGCCGCCGCGAGCGGCCTGACCGCCCACACCCTGCGCTGGTACGAGCGGATCGGCCTGCTGGACCCGGTCGACCGCGCGGCCGGCGGCCAGCGCCGCTACTGCGACGCCGACCTGCACCGGCTGGCCTTCCTGGGCCGGCTGCGGCTGACCGGCATGTCCGTGGCGGACATGCTCAGGTACGTCGACATGGCCCGTCAGGGCGAGGGGACCTACGAGGACCGCCGGCAGCTGCTGGTCGACCAGCGCGAGGAGGTCCGGCAGCGGATCGTCGACCTCCAGGCCACCCTCGCCGTCCTCGACTACAAGATCGATCTCTACGCCGGGAAGATCGCCGGCAGCACCGGCGCCCCGGTCGAATGCCGGTACCACCAAGAGGAAGAGCAGAGCGCTTGACCTCAGCCTCCGGCCGAAGCCAGAGGATTCCGGCCCTCGCGGGTCGGGCTTTCTGCTTCACAGTCGATTGCCGACCTGGGGTTACCAGCGGAGGGACGGTGTGCCGCCCATCGGTCTTACATCAGCTCCACAGACCTGACTTCCCGCCGGCCCGGCGGTAGGCCGGGCCGAAGCTTGGTTATCGCTCCGACCCGGCGTGACCACGCTATCACTGTCCGTGGCAATCGACCTATTCCGCAAAAGATCCGATCCATTCCCCGGCCTCGGTCGGGGGTTTGTGGAGGTATCACATGACTCACCCCGTCCTTCCCACCGCCGAACTCGGCACGGGCGGCCCGCTGGTGGGCGTCCAGGGCCTCGGCTGCATGGGCATGAGCGAGTTCTACGGTCCGACCGACTCAGACGAGGCGCTCGCCACCCTGGGTGCCGCGCTGGAGCGCGGTGTCACCCTGTTCGACACGGCCGACATGTATGGCTTCGGCCGCAACGAGGAGTTCGTCGGCCCCTTCGTCAAGGCCAACCGGGACCGGGTGGTGATCGCCACCAAGTTCGCCATCGAGCGCTCGGAGGACGACCCGACCCGGCGCGCCATCCGCAACGACCCGGCGTACATCCGGGCCGCCGTCGACGCCTCGCTGCGCCGCCTCGGCGTGGACGAGATCGACCTCTACTACATGCACCGCCGCGACCCGGCCGTGCCGTTCGCCGAGTCGGTCGGCGCGATGGCCGAGCTGGTCGAGGCCGGCAAGGTGCGTCACCTCGGCCTGTCCGAGGTGACCGGCGCCGAACTGCGGGAGGCGCACGCCGTCCACCCGATCGCCGCGCTGCAGTCCGAGTGGTCGGTGTTCGCCCGCGATGTCGAGCGCTCGGCGGTGCCGGCCGCGGCGGAGCTGGGCGTCGCCTTCGTGCCGTACTCGCCGCTCGGGCGGGGCTTCCTCACCGGCGCGTTCCAGGACGCCGAGAGGCTCTCCGCGACGGACTTCCGGCGCACCCACCCCCGTTACACCGGCGAGAACGCAGCCGCCAACGGCGAACTGCTCGCCCCGCTGCGGGAGATCGCGCAGGCGCACGGCGTGACGCTCGCCCAGGTCGCGCTGGCCTGGGTGCACCAGCGGGCCGAGGTGCACGGGCTGACCGTCGTGCCGATCCCGGGCACCCGCAAGCGCAGCCGGCTCGCCGAGAACACCGGGGCGGTGACGCTGCGGCTCACCGCGGCGGAGCTGGCGCTGCTGGAGCCGGTGGCCGGCCGGGTGTCGGGGGACCGCTACGCGGACATGAGCTTCACCTCGGTCGGCCGGGAGTAGCCGGCCGGAAGCGGCCGGCCGGAGGTAGCGGGCCGGAGGTAGCGGGCCGGAGGTAGCGGGACGGGCCCGGGGAGCCGCCGGCTCCCCGGGCCCTGCCCGTCGCGTCGGTTCAGGCGGCGCGGCCCAGCCAGGCGGCCAGTCGGGCGTGGACGTCGGCGTCCTCGGCGGCCGGCCGGACGGCGCCGAACGGCACGCCCTCGCCCCGGCCCTCGGCCGGCAGGACGGCCTGGGCGATGCCCAGCGCGGTGTGCGCCAGCCCGTCGTCCAGGACGAAGCCGTTGCCGAGGCTGGTGGCGATGTCCCAGGTGTGGGTCACCGCCTCCATCACGTAGCCGCCGACCGCGGCGGCGCCGGGCACCTCGCCCCAGGGGGCGAAGGTCGGGCGGCCGAGCTTGGCGTCGTCCGCCCAGGCGGCGGCGACCCGGGCGCGGGCCCGGCCCAGCGCGGCCGGCCAGCCCTCGTCCGACGGGTCCACGATGCCGGGCAGGATGTCCTCGGAGCGGCCGCCCTCGCCCATGTAGGCGAGGCGGTGGACGCCGCCGACCACGTGGTTGAGCAGCTGACGCAGGGTGAACTCGGGGCAGGGGGTGGGCCGGTCGAGGTCCGCCGGGGTGATCGTGGCGAACAGCTTCTCCAGCTGGTCGAGGGCGAGCAGGTACTGCGGGCGGGCGTCCTGGACGGCGTTCATGTGCGGTCAACTCTCCGTAGTGGGCCGGTCTTTCGGGCTCGGAACGCAATCTCCCAGTAAAACCTGACAAGCGCCGTCAGGATTACTGGGATTCTTGTTCCATGAAGGCCGACCGCCTGCTCTCCGTCCTCCTGCTGCTCCAGACCCGCGGCCGGGTGTCCGCCACCGAACTCGCCGAGCGGCTGGAGGTGTCCGTCCGCACCATCTACCGCGACGTGGAGTCGCTCTCCGCCGCCGGGGTGCCGGTGGTCACCGAGCGCGGGCGGCACGGCGGCATCGGCCTGCTCCCCGGCTACCGCACCGACGTCACCGGCCTGACCGCGGACGAGGCCAGGGCGCTGTTCGTGCTCTCCGCCCAGGGCGCGCACAGCGACCTCGGGCTGGAGGGCGCGCTCGGCTCGGCGCTGCGCAAGGTGATGGCGGCGCTGCCGGCCCCGCACCGCCCGGCCGCCGAGCGGATCAGCGAGCGGATCCTGGTCGACCCGGCCCGCTGGATGCAGGGCGGCCCGCCCGCCGCCGCGGCCGGCCCGGACCTCGGCGAACTGCAGTACGCGGTCTTCGCCGACCGCCGGCTGCGGCTGCGCTACCGGCACAGCGGCACGCCCGCGCCGGCGGAGTACACCGTGGACCCGTACGGGCTGGTGAGCAAGGCGTCGGTCTGGTACCTGGTGGCCGATCTGCACGGCGAGCCGCGGCTGTTCCGGGCCGACCGGGTGCTGGCCGCCGAGACCACCGAGGAGGCGGTGCGCCGCCGGGCCGGGGTGGGGCTCGGCGAGGTGTGGGCGGTGCTGCGCGAGCAGGTGGAGCGGCTGCCGAAGGAACTGCCGGTACGGGTGCGGGTACGGCGCGGCAGGCTGGACCTGTTCCTGCGCATCCACGGCGGCCGGGTCACCGCGCAGCCGCCGGAGACCGGCGTCGGGCCGGCCGAGGACTGGGTGGAGGTGGCGATGGCCTTCCCGTCCCCTGCGGCCGTCCGGTCGTTGCTGGCCTTCGGCGCGGACGCCGAGGTGCTGGCCCCGCCGGCCGCCCGGCGCGAACTGGCCAGGGCGGCGGCGGACGCCCTGCGGCTGTACCAGGACCAGCCGTCGTAGGGCGTGAACGGGCTCTAGGAGTTGGGCTCCGTCCGGACCACGTCCCGGTAGTGGCCGAGGGAGATCGCCGCGAAGTTGTGCAGGCTGTCGGTGCCGTCGGTGAAGTAGCCGTTGTGGCCGACCGCGCGGGCCGAGGAGATCTGCTCGGCGCCGAAGCCGCCGCCGGTCGGGTCGGCGCCGTGGCCGAGCTTGCCGACCTCCAGGAACGGGACGTTGCCGATCCAGTCGCTGGGGTTGCGGGCGGCCCAGACGTGTACGCCGTCGCCCAGTTCGGCGGTGCTCTGCACGCCCATGCCGGGGCTGCCGAACACCATCATGTCGGTGATGCCCGAGGTGTCGGACGGCGAGGCGGCCGCCCGCGGGATCTTCGGGGCGGCGGTGCCGCAGACCACCGAGCCGTACGAGTGGCAGAGCAGCGACGGGGGCACGTCCGGCCGGGTGGTCTCCTTGAGCCCGGCGAGCAGCCGCTCCAGCCGGGGCGCCGCGACGTCGGCGAGCCGGGAGGTGGCCGCGTCCGGGCCGAGGCCGGAGGGGGTGACGTAGCCGGTCCAGGAGATCACGGCGGTACGGGTGCCCGGGGCCTGGCGCTGCTCCTCGGCGTGGAGGGCGCGGGCCATGCCGGCCGGGGAGCGCAGCGGCTCGGCGGTCTGGTCGAAGTGGCCGAGGTCGGCGTCCGAGCCGGGCACCAGGACGGAGATCCGCTCGGCGTCGGCGAGGTCGCCCCACACCTCGGTGACCAGGCCACGGCCGCGCGGGTCGAAGGCCAGGATCTGCCGGCCGGGGGCGAGCAGGTGATCGACGTCGTTGGCGCGGGAGACGGCCAGCGCGCGGGTGTCGGAGTCGAGCTCGCGGTCCTCGGCGCGGGCCTTGGCCTTGTCGCGCTCGACGGCCAGGGCGATCCGGTTGGCGCGGTAGCGCAGGTCCAGCGGGGCGCCGTCGTAGTTGCCGACGACCAGCGGGTACTCCTGGATCAGCCGGTCCAGCTCGGTGGGCGCCAGCGAGGCGAAGAACTCGGCGGCGGCGGCCGGGCTGGTGGTGGCCGGATCGGGCAGCACGCGGCCGTAGGAGTGGTCCTGGACCCAGGCGGCGCTGCCGGCCGGGGGCGTGGAGATCGCGAGCTGCTCGGAGGAGACGGCCGCCGCGGCGGCCGAGGCGCCGGCATCGGCGAGCACGGCACAACCCGCGAACGCTCCGACCAGTACCCGCTTCCAGCGTCGACGGTTGCGCACCGCACCAACTCCCTTGGGGCCCGTCACCGTTTCTCGGGCGGTGCCCGGAGGGTGCGATAAGACTGCTGACTTCCCTGCGCAAGCCTAGGGGGCCCGACGGGGTGGCGGGCACGGCCAAACTGTGGGATGAGTCACATGAACCGAGGGTGTCCTGACGGCGTCTCCCAGTGGTGCGCCGGAGACCCGTACGGCCGTCCGCTCAGGCGTCGAACTCCCGTACCAGCCGCTTCGGTGCCGTCCGCCGCCAGGCCTCGGTGACCAGGTCGCGCAGCTCGTCCCGGTCCACCAGGGCGAGCCGGACGCTCACCCAGCCGTGCCGGCCGACGTAGGGGGCGGAGGAGAACACCTCGGGTTCGGCGGCGAGGAGTTCGGCCTGGTCCTCGGGGGAGGCCTTGACGGTGACCCGGTCGCCGTCGGGCGCGCCCATCGCGAAGATCCGGCCGCGCACCCGCAGCGTCTCGATGTCCCAGGTCGGCTCCTGGGCGGCCTCCGGCAGGGCCATGGCCATCGTGCGGAACTCGTCGAACGTCACCATGGCGGCAGGTTAGAGCAGGGCACCGACAACGCGCCCCCGGCGCGCGTGACAGCGCACCGGGGGCGCGGGTGGGTCCGGGGCCGGGCGACCGGGCCGGGGCGGCCGGGCCGGGGCCGGTCGGGCCACGCACCGGTCAGGACAGCGAGGCCCAGGCGTCGCAGGAGCGGTCGGCGGCGACCAGCCGGTCCGGGTGGCCGCTGCCGTCGGCGATCGAGATCCGGCGGTAGTTCTGGCCGCTGAACACCCAGAACTCGCTGTTCCCGCCGACCCGCTGGCAGTCCGGGACGGGCAGGAAGCAGTCCACCCGGTTGAGCCCGTTCAGCGAGCTCCACTGGGAGAGTTCACGGTCGGTGCGCTCGCGCACGTCGGTGTGCGAGGTGCCGTCGGCGATCGAGATCAGCCGGTACTGCTGGCGGCCGGCCGTGGTGTGGAAGCACCAGTACCAGCTCTTGCCGCCGACCCGCTGCTGGTCCGGGACGGGCAGCCAGCAGTCCACCTGGCCGACGCCGCTGAGCGAGCCCCAGTGGGTGAGGTCGCGGTCGGAGCGTTCGAGCGTGGTGGTGTACCGGCCGCCGGCGCAGGTGACCGAGACCATCCGGTACAGCTGGCGGCCGCCGGTGCTGTGGAAGACCCAGTACCAGCTCTTGCCGGCCGGGTCCTGCTGGTCCGGCACGGGCAGGAAGCAGTCGACCCGGCCGACGCCCTGGAGACAGGTCCAGCTGGTGAGCCAGGTGTCGTCCTCGACCTTCCGGTCGGTGTGGGCCGAGCCGTCGGCCACCGAGATCAGCCGGCAGCGGTCGCCGTGGAACGCCCAGTACTGGCTCTGGCCGCCCTTGCGGTACTGGTCCGGGACGCCGACGAACTCGTCGCACGGGTACGCCTTCACCGGCTGCGGCTTGGGCTGCGTCTGCCCGCCGGTCTGGCTGCCCGTCTGTCCGCCGGTCTGCCCGCCGGTCTGGCCGTTGCTGCCCTGCCCGCCGACCGGGGTGAGCCGTCCCTCGCAGAGCCCGCGCAGGATGCTCAGGGAGGGCATGAAGGCGTACACCGAGCCGGTCGTCCGGACGAACTGCGCGAAGTTCAGCGGGGTGTGCTGGATCAGGCCGCTCGCGTCCCGGCTCTCGTAGTCGACCGGGGTGACCTCACCCGTGTCCGGGTCCAGGCAGTGCTGGGTGACCGGGTCCCGGCCGGGGACGGGCCTCGGGCTCGTGTGCCCGGGCGGGGTGGTCCCCTGGGAGTCGCGGTTGGGCGGGAAGTTCCGCTGGTCCATCCAGTCGGCCTGGATGAACTCGAACTGCCGCTGCAGGTCGGCCTGGTAGCAGATGAACAGCAGGCCGCGGGGGTCGTCGGGGCCGCCGGGGCCCTCGGAGGCCGGGTCGAACGGCGCGCCGTACGGGGTGCCGCGGCGCATGATCCGCCGGCCGTTGAGGTCCCTGGCCGGGAACGCGGGCTTGTCCGGGCTCTCCTGCAGGCCGGCTCGGGGTTCGGTCTTGCGCAGGTGCGACCAGAGCGGGGTGACCAGGCCCTCCGGGTCGTCCCGGAAGTCGAAGTCGTTGTCCTTGGCGGCGTTCGGGTTGTTCGGGACGTCCCGGTCCTGGTGCTTGCAGACCGGTGCGCCGGATCGCCAGCGGCCGACCATCCGGGCGGCCAGCCACTCGGTGGTGGCGTTCTCCGGGACGGCCTTGGCCTGCCTGAGCTCCTCCAGCTTGACCGCGACCTGCGACCACCAGCCGGGTACGTCCTGGGCGAGCCGGCGGACCACCTGGAAGGAGCCGTTGCGCGACCACTCCGGGTAGCGGTCCCTGGGGAAGCTGAACCGGTCGTTCTCCAGGCCGCAGACGAACTCGCCGGCCGGGATGAGCCGGGTGCCCGGGTGGCCGTCCACCTCGTCCGGCTTGGCCGGGTTGGGCCGGTCGAAGCCGCTGATGCCGGGCTCGCTGATGCCGTCCTTGAAGCCGAAGTGCTCCTTGCCGCGGCGGCTGCCCAGCAGGGTCTGCGCGTTCTGCTGGTAGACGATCAGGACCCGGCACTCGGCGGCGGAGATCCGCTGGGCCTCGACGGCCGACTGCAGGTCCCGCTCGGTGTCGGCGGAGATCTTCAGCACGGCGTGCACCGGCTGGTTCTTCCCGTTGCCGAACAGCCAGTTGTCCGGCCTGTTGTCACCGGTGTCGCCGAGTGCGAAGGCACGCTGGGCCGAACCCTGCTTGAAGGCCTCCAGCCCGCTGCCGACCGGCGGGGCGGTCGGGAACGGGTCGCTCGCGGAGAGCATCCGCAGGCCCTCGTAGGTGAAGCTGATGCCGAGCCAGGTGGCGGTCAGCGACTTGGGGTCGTCGCCGCCGGAGGCCTGCCTGGCCTCGCTGAACGCCTCGTTGAACGTGGCGACCTCGCGGGTGGTGGAGATCTGCGGGGTCAGCTTGCGCAGCCAGTCGCGGGCCCGGGCGGCGTCCTCGAACTTGAGGAACAGGACACTGACGTTGTCCTTCTTGAACCCGGCGAGGATGTCGCCCTGGATCTCCTCGCTGTCGCGCAGGTTCGGTTCCGTGGTCATGGGTGGGAAGTCCTTTCGTACTGCGGGGATCAGGCCGAGGAGCCGAGTTGGACCCACTGCGCGACACTGGGCACGCCCTGGTCGCTGAGCAGGAAGAGCATGTACCAGCCGGGCGGGGCGGCCTTGGCGTCCGGCGGGGCCTGGAGCTGCAGCCGGTTGCCGGCCCGGCTGGTGAGCCGCAGCTCGATGTGGCGCTGGCTGGTGTTGACCGAGTGGGTGGAGGTGGTCGGGGCCAGCAGGACGGCCTTGGCGGCCAGGCCCGGGGTGGTGCTGGTGACGGTGAAGGTCTTGTCGTAGCCGACCGGGGTGGTGGGCGCGTTGGCCAGCGCCGGCCGGTCGCCCTGGCTCAGGTACGGCGGCTCGTAGATCTCGATGGTGCCGTTCATGGTGGTCGGGCCGGTGGTGCCGGGGATGCCGCTCACCGTGCCGTTGACGTCCGTGTTGTTGGCCAGCTGCTGGAGCTCGTCGCCGGTCACCATGACGCGCCCGTCCGGCAGCACCACCGCGTTGGAGTGGTAGCCGCGCGGCAGCCGCTGGACCGGGCCGAGCTTCCAGTTGCCCTGGTCGTCGCGCAGCTCGATCTGGCGGTACTTGAGGTCCGCGTTGGGGTTGTACGGACCGTTGCCGTAGTCGCGGATGTCGTAGGCGCCGTTGACGGTCAGCAGCCTGCCGTCGGGCAGCAGGACGGTGTCGTCCTGGGTGCGGCCGAAGGCGCGGGACTTGTCGGCGGTCCAACTGCCGTTGGAGAAGCGCAGGGTGCTCGGGTTGTCCCGGTCGCCGCCGAGGATCAGCGCGGAGTCCGGGCCGTTGACGCCGCTCGGCAGCATCACGGCGGAGCCGTAGTTGCGCCTGCGGCCGTCGGGGCGGGCGGTGAGGTCGCCGCGGGACTCGGCGACCGGGTCGAACTTCCACTGCTCGTTGGGCGTGCGGCCGAAGCCGTAGACGTTGCCGTCGTTGAGCGAGAACAGGTGCGGGTAGTCGGTGCTGAACGGGGCGTCCGCCCTGAACCGCTCCACCGGGGTGTTGGCGGGGAGGTCGGTCTTCTTCACCGGCACCGCGAAGTTCTTGGCGGGGAACCGCTCGACCACCGGGGTCGGGGTGCCGTAACCGAGTTCGGACTGCCCGGACATGATCAGCTGCCGGCCGTCGGCGCCGGTCACCACCGAGGGGTACCAGCGGCCGACCGACATGTCGGGGTTGCGGGTCCAGGTCTCGGTCCAGGGGTCGAAGATCAGCGAGAGCTTGGCACCCGTACCGCCGTTGCCGCCCAGGTTGCCGCCGAAGACGCCGAGCATCCCGTTGGGCAGGAAGGAGTGGCCGGAGCAGAAGAACGGCACCGGGCGCTGCTCGCCCAGGCCGTCCGGCATGTCGGCGACCGGCGGGGTGACCTGCTTGAAGGCGTCCTTGCCGGTGCCCTTGGCCGGGTCCCAGAGGAAGGCCCGGCCCGCGTTCTCCTTGCCGATGGTCTGGGTCGGGGCGGGCTCCTTCTCCGGGTTGGTCTCGATCCGTTCGAAGGAGAACAGCAGCACCTTGCCGGTCGGCAGCAGCGCGACGTGGTCGCCGAAGTCGGGGGACGGGAAGTACTCCTTGAACGCGCCGAAGGTCGCCGGGTCGAAGGCCCTGTTGTGATCGGCCTGGGAGGCCGTCAGCGCGTTGTAGCGGTTGGTGCGGGTGGTCTGCGGGTAGTCGCCGATGCCCCGGACGGCGGCGCGCATCCGGGCGTGCTCCTCGGCGTGCTCCTGGCCGAGCGCCGCGACCTCGTCCTGCCGCAGCTCGGCCATCACCCGGGGGGAGTCGACGTGCGGGGTCAGGTCGTCGGAGCCGGGCCCGTGGGCGAGGGCCGGGGCGGCGGTGCCCAGCAGGCTGCCGGCGGTCACCGCGAGGACGACGGCGGTGCCCGACAGCCGTCGGCGGGCCCGGCGCCGTGGCTGGGGGCGTGGTGGGGACAGGGACATGGGTCTCCTAAGGAGGGGGTGCGCGGAGGGAGGGAGGCGGCGAATGCGGGCGGACGGGCCGTGGGCGGGCGCGGTCCTGCGATGGTCGCCAACGGTGACAGGAGATCACAGCGTGTGGTGGTTCGCATGCCGATGCATTCCCTCGACGGAACGGTCGCACCGAGCCCGGCGGAACGTCACACCACGCCCAGCGCGTACGCCGCGAACAGCGCTGCCCCGGCGCCGGCCGCCGCCTTCCCGGCCCGGGAGAAGGCCGTCCACGGCCCGTCGAACCGCCGGGTGAACCACCCGATCGCCACCAGCACCGCTCCGAACAGCGGCAGCAGGGCCAGCCGCGCGGCCACCCAGCCGAGCGAGTCCGGCGCGGTGGTCAGCCCCGGGACGGCGCCCAGGCCGGCCGCGCCGGGCACCGCCACCGCGAGCATCGCGCTCTGGTGCCAGCAGAAGATCGTCATCGCCGACAGGTTGACCACCACCACCGGCAGCCAGAGCAGCGGACGGCGGGTCAGCAGCCGGCCCAGCCGCTCCCGCAGCAGCACCGCGGCGCCGCACTGGAACGCCGCCAGCGCGAGCACCAGCAGGGACGGCGGGTGCGAGTTGGTGCGCTCCGCCCCCGGCACGCCGACCATGCTGGCCGGGTAGTGGAACACCAGCAGCAGCGCGGCGAACAGCGCGCCGCCGCCGAGCAGCAGCACCCGGGCGGCCGGCCGGCCGAGCCGGCCCTGCGCCCAGAGCACGCCGAGCTGGTAGCCGAACAGCCAGCCCGGCAGGATGTTCAGCAGCGCGACCCAGGACGGCACCGCCTGCGCCCACGGCCCGTACCGGAGCAGGTCGACGACGGCGACCGAGGCCGCCAGCAGGCCCGCCGACCAGCCGCCCAGCCGGCGCCCGGCGGCCACGCAGAGCGGGGTGAGCGCGGTCAGGCCCAGGTAGACCCCGATGTACCAGAGCGGCTGCACCACCAGCGTCGCGCCGGTGCGCAGGGTGTCGGCGGGCACGCCGAGCGCGGGCAGCAGCGGGATCAGCAGCGCCCAGACGGCCGTGACCCCGAGCACCGGACGCAGCAGCCGCACCGCCCGGCTGCGCAGCCACCCGCCGTAGGACCCGCCGCGGGCGCGGGCCCGTTCCAGTGAGCGGACCGAGGAGTGGCCGCCGACCAGGAAGAACACCCCGAGCATCTGGAGCGCCCAGCTGATCGGGGCGAAGAAGCCGAGCGAGGAGAGCGGGCTGGCGTTGTGCAGCACGCCGTCGGGGGAGCGGGTGAAGCCGCCGAGCATCCAGTGCCCGACCGGGACGGCGAGCAGGGCGAGGGCGCGCAGCCCGTCCAGGGCGCGGTCGCGGGTGGCGGGGGTCTTGGCGTCGACCCGTCGGGCGGCGTGGCGCAGGGCGGTGAGCGGGTGGGCGGCGGTGGTGCTCCGTGCCATGGTGGTGCTCCTTCCGGTGCGGGGGGCTGGGTGCGGGGGGTGCTCGGGTGGCTCGGCGCTCGGCGCTTGGCGCTCAGGCGCGGCCGAGGGCGACGGCGGCGTACGCGGCGAGCGAGTCGGTGCCGGGGGCGAAGTAGCCGTTGTGGCCGTGGGATCCGGTGGCGGGCAGCGGGCGGGCGCCGAAGCCGGGGGCGGTCGGGTCGGTGCCGTGGCCGAGGCCGAACAGCCGCACGTTGGGCACGTCGCCGATCCAGTCGGAGCCGTTGCGGGCGGTGGCCCAGAGCGGGACGCGCGGGTCGAGGTCGGCGGCGGAGCCGACGCCCATGCCGGGGGAGCCGAGCACCACCACGCCGGAGGCCCGGGCCGGGGTGGGGCGGGCCAGGCCGCAGACCACCGAGCCGTAGCTGTGGCAGTACACGGTGGCCGGGGCCTGCGGGCGGGTGGTGGCGGCGAGTCCGTCGAGCAGCCGGGTGAGGCGGTCGGCGCCGGCCCGGGCGAGGTCCTCGGTGGCGGCGTCCGGGCCGAGGCCGACCGGGGTGGTGTAGCCGGCCCAGGCGATCACGGCGACCTGCCGGCCGGTCGCCTCGTGGAGTGCGCGGGCCATGCCGGCGGGGGTGCCGTACGGGTTGCCCGCGCGGTCGAAACTGAGCAGGTCGATGTCCGAGCCGGGGACGATCACGGCGGTGCGGGCGGCGCCCGTCAGGTCGCCGTACACCTCGGCGACCTGGCCGCGGCCGCGCGGGTCGAAGGCGAGGACCTGCCGTCCGCCGTCCAGCAGGGTGCGGTAGCGCTCGGCGCGGGTACGGGCGGCCGCGTGGTCCTGCGGGGTGAGGGCGGGGTCGACGGCCCGGGCGAGTTCACGGGTGCGTTCGGCGGCGAGGGCCAGGGCGTTGGCGCGGTACCGGAGCGGGACCGGGGCGCCGTCCAGGTTGCCGACCACCAGCGGGTGCCGGACGGCCAGCGCGTCCTGCCGTGCCGGTGCCAACCCGGCGAAGAACGCGGCGACGTCGGCCGGGGTGGCGGTGGCCGGGTCGGGCAGCCGCAGGCCGAGCGAGGCGTCGGCGGTCCAGGCGGCGCTGCCGGGCGGTGGTCCGGTGAGCGGGGTCTGGGTGCCGGCGGCCCAGCCGCCCGCGCCGAGTACCGCCGCCAGCGCCACCGCGGCGGCGGCGAGCGCCCTCCTGACCCGAAGTCCGCGCATGTCCCTGTTCCCCCTCGTCCGTCCGGCTCGCTACGGAGAGGAAGGTAGGAACAGCACGGCCCCGCGGACGTCACACCGCGGGGCCAACTGCCTTGTGGTACTGGGGTATCAGGAGGATTTCCCGCTCGCGGGAGGGGGGTCAGCGGGGTGGGGACAGCCCCCCTACTGGCCGGGGGTCACCAGGCCCGACTCGTAGGCCAGCACCACGGCCTGGGCGCGGTCGCGCAGGTCGAGCTTGGCGAGGATGCGCCCGATGTGGGTCTTGACGGTCTGCTCGGCGAGCACCAGGTCGGCGGCTATCTCCTGGTTGGACAGGCCGCGGGCGATCAGCGCCAGCACCTCGGTCTCGCGCGGGGTGAGGCCGTTGAGCCGCACCTTGGGGTCGTGGCGCCGGGCCGGGCGGGTGCGGGCGAAGTCCTCGATCAGCCGCCGGGTCACCGAGGGGGCGAGCAGCGCCTCGCCGGCCGCGACCACCCGGACGGCCGCGATCAGGTCGGCGGGCGGGGCGTCCTTGAGCAGGAAGCCGCTGGCGCCGGCGCGCAGCGCCTCGTACACGTAGTCGTCCACGTCGAAGGTGGTCAGCATCAGCACCTTGGGCCGGTGGGCGCCCGGCACCGCCGGGCCGAGCAGCCGCCGGGCCGCCTCCAGGCCGTCCATCACGGGCATCCGGACGTCCATCAGCACCACGTCGGGGTGGGTGCGCCCGGTGACCTCCAGGGCCTGGGCGCCGTCCGCCGCGTCCCCCACCACGTCGATGTCGGTCTGGGTGTTCAGCAGGGCGGCGAAGCCCGCGCGCACCATGGCCTGGTCGTCGACGATGATCACGCGGATGGTCATGCGGTGGTCTCCCGGGGGGTGTCTGGGCTGCCTGGGGCGTCTGGGCTGTCTGCGGTGTCTGAGGTGTCGAGGGGCAGGACGGCGGCCACCTTGAAGCCGCCGTCCGGCAGCGGGCCGGTGTCCAGCCTGCCATCGACCAGCCGGACGCGTTCGCGCATTCCGACCAGGCCCTGCCCGGTGCCCTCGGCCGAGGCCTCCAGCGACTCGGTGCGCTCGGCCGGCGGCGCGTTGACCACGGTCACCAGCAGCTCCGGCCCGTCCGAGGAGAGCGACACCCAGGTCCGCGCGCCGGGGGCGTGCCGCACCACGTTGGCGAGCGCCTCCTGGACGATCCGGTACGCGGAGAGGCCGACGGCCTGCGGCACCGTCTCCGCCAGCCCGGTGTCCACGGTCAGTTCGGCCGGCACTCCGGCCCGTCCCACCGTCTCGACCAGCTGGGCGAGTTGGCCCACCCCGGGCTGCGGGGCCCGCTCGCCGCCGGAGTCCTCGCTGCGCAGCACGCCCAGCAGCCGGCGCATCTCGGCGAGCGATTCGCGCGCGGTGCCGGCTATCGTGCCGAACTCCTCGGCGGCCTCGGCCGGCACGTCGCTGATCCGGTACGGCGCGCTGGCGGCCTGGACCGCGATCACCGACATGTGGTGGGCCACCACGTCGTGCAACTCCCGCGCGATCCGGGCGCGTTCCTCCAGCAGGGTGCGGCGCTCGCGTTCGGCCTCGCTGATGTGCTCCTGTTCGGTGAGCAGCCGGCGCGCCTCGGCGCGTTCCCGCAGGGCCCCACCGAGCAGCAGGACGGCACCGGTCAGGGCGATCGCGAGGAGGACGTTGTTCCCGGTGAAGCGGGAGCCCGCCCCGGCGATCGTCAGGGCGCCCCCGGCCGCCGCGGTGACCAGCCAGACCGCGACCAGGGTGCGTCGCGGCTCGCGGAGGGAGAGCGGGAGCATCAGGATCAGGTAGCCGATCAGGCTGGTGGGGATCCACGGCCAGAGGCTGCCGGTCCCGCTCCCGGTGGTCAGGACCAGCAGGGCGGCCAGCAGATCGGTGCCGCCGATCATCCACCAGGCGGCCAGCGGCCGGCTCACCGCGAGCAGCAGCGGCGCGGTCTGCGCGACGGCGAGCGCACCGGCGAGCCCCCCGTTGAGCCCGTAGTCGTTGGCCAGCACGTTGATCCCGCTGGGCAGCAGCGAGGCGATCGCGGCCACCGCGAGGACGTACGGGAGGTGGCGGGCCCACGGCCGGGAGGCCTGGGCCAGCAGCGGGGTGTGGTCGGCGGAGGGCCGGACGAGCGCGTTGAGCAGGGCCCGCGCCGTGCCGGTGGGGCGGGATCCGGCGGACGAGTCGATCATCAGGCCAGACTAGGGGCGGGACGGCCGCGGCGAGTCCGACCGGGGGCCGGGATCCGGGGTAGTACCCCGGTATGACCCGGGCGGGCGTTCAGGCGCGCCAGTGGCCGGTCAGGGCCGGGCCGAGCTGGTCGAAGTGGCGCTCGATCAGGGCGATCATGCCCTCCGGTCCCTCGGGTTCGCGGTCGGCCGTCCAGGAGAGGTGGGCGGCGCGCAGGACGCTGCCGAAGACGGCGGCGAGCACGGTGGGGCGCAGGTCCTCCCGGGGGTCCAGCCCCTCCCGCTCGGCGAGCACCCGGACGACGATCCGCTCCTGCTCGGTGACCCGGCGCAGGTGGGCGGCGAGCAGGGTGGGGGCGTCCTCGATCATCCGCATGAGTTCGAGGGCGCTGCTGATCGAGCCGGGGCCGGAGGCCTTGGCGTTCCCGAGGTCGCGCCAGGCCTTGACGATCGAGGCGCGCAGGGCCTGCAGCGGGGTCTCCTCGGCGGGGCGGTGGCGCAGGCACTCGATGAAGTAGTCCTCGGCGTCGGCCATCACGGCGAGCGCGACCTCGTCCTTGTTGGCGAAGTACCGGAAGAAGGTGCGCTGGGAGACGTCGACGGCGGAGGCGATCTCGTCGACGGTCGTCCGGGCGAAGCCCTGGCTGAGGAAGAGCACGTGGGCGGCCTGGACCAGGGCGTACCTGGTCTGCTGCTTCTTGCGCTCGCGCAGCCCGGGTGTCCGCCCGAGGTCCTCCGGGGTGCCGGCGGGGCGGGGGGTGCGAGCGGCCATGGTGGGGCCTTCCGGGGCGCTGGTGCGGCGGGTGGGAGCACAACTTTAGCGTTCTGACAAATGTCAGTAATGGCCAGAAGTCACTGTTTGCCGAATGTCAGCGGCTGACATAATCTGCCGCGAGTGGCGCCCGTCGGGCCGGGGCACCTGTGGGGACGGGTGGGCCGGGGCGCCACGACCACGTTCCGAACGAGCCACGCCCCCGGAGGGCCCAGATGAGCCAGTCCGTCGTCAAGAACTCCGAGGCGGACGCCGCGCCGCCGCCGACGCCGCCGTCCGGGAGCGGACTCAAGGGGCACCCCTGGCTGACCCTGCTGACCGTCGCCGTCGGCGTGATGATGGTCGCGCTGGACGGCACGATCGTCGCCATCGCCAACCCGGTGATCCAGGAGAAGCTGAACGCCGCCCCGTCCGAGATCCAGTGGGTCACCAGCGGCTACCTGCTCGCCCTGGCGGTCTTCCTGATCACCGCCGGCAAGATCGGCGACCGGTTCGGCCACAAGAACACCTTCCTGGTCGGCGCGGTCGGCTTCGCCGCCACCTCGGCCGCGATCGGCTTCGCCGGCGACATCCAGACCGTGATCGCCTTCCGGGTGCTCCAGGGCCTGTTCGGCGCGCTGCTCCAGCCGGCCGCGCTCGGCCTGCTGCGCGGGGCCTTCCCGGCCGAGCGGCTCAACATGGCGATCGGCATCTGGGGCGGCGTGATCGGCGCCTCCACCGCGGCCGGCCCGATCGTCGGCGGCCTGCTGGTCGAGCACGTCAACTGGGAGTCGGTGTTCTTCATCAACATCCCGGTCGGCCTGATCGCGCTGGCGCTCGGCCTGTGGATCCTCCGGGACGTACGGGCCGAGAACGCCGCCAAGTCCTTCGACCTGCCCGGCATCGCGCTGCTGTCGGTCGGGATGTTCGCGCTGGTCTTCGGCATCATCAAGGCCCCCGAGTGGGGCTGGGGCGACGCGCGGACGCTGCTCCTGCTGGGCGGTGCGGTGCTGCTGATGGTGCTCTTCGCGCTCTGGCAGGGCAAGGCGCGCGAGCCGCTGATCCCGCTCGGCCTGTTCCGCTCGGTGCCGCTGTCGGCGGGCGTCCTGCTGATGGTGCTGATGGCCTTCGCGTTCTTCGGCGCGATCTTCTTCGTCACCTTCTACCTGCAGAACGTGCACGGGATGAAGCCGGTCGAGGCCGGCGTCCACCTGCTGCCGATGACCGGGATGATGATCGTCGGCTCGCCGCTGGCCGGCATCGCGATCGGCAGGCTCGGTCCGCGGATCCCGATCGTGGCGGGCATGCTGATCACCACCACCGCGATGGTCGGCATGTCCACCCTGGACACCGGGTCCGGCAACGGCGTGATGTCGCTCTGGTTCGTCCTGATGGGCCTCGGCATCAGCCCGGTCATGGTCGGCGCCACCGAGGTGATCGTCGGCAACGCCCCGCTGGAGCTGTCCGGCGTGGCCGGCGGCCTGCAGCAGGCCGCGATGCAGGTCGGCGGCAGCCTCGGCACCGCGGTGCTGGGCGCGCTGATGGCCGCCAAGGTCGGCGACGTGCTGCCCGGCAACTGGGCCGGGGCCGGCCTGCCGCCGGTCCAGGGCCCCGAGGCCGACGGCCTCAAGCAGGCCGCCCAGCTCGGCATCGCCCCGCCGGCCCCGGCCGGCACCCCGCAGCAGGTGGTGGACGCGATGGCGGGTGCCGTCCACGAGTCCTTCGTCAGCGGCATGTCGCTCGCGTTCGCGGTCGCCGCCGTGGTGGCCTTCGCCGCCGCCCTGCTCGGCCTGCTCACCCGCCGCGGCACCACCGACGCGGGCCCCGCCGTGCACATCTGACGCGCGCCCGTGCACCACGGCCCCGGACTCGGCGGAGTCCGGGGCCGTCGTGGTGTTCGCGGGCGGTCGTGGTGTCCGGGGCCGTGGCGGTGTTCGGAGGTGTGCTCAGACGCGGGTGAGGGCGACCAGCGGGACCGTCCGGGCCGCGGTGCGGTACCCGGCGAACTGCGGCTGGGCGGCGATCTGGCGGGCCCAGAGCGCGTCGTGCTCGGCCGGGTCGACCGGGGCCGCCAGGGCCGGGTACCGGTCGGTGCCGACCTCGACGGTGACCCCGGGGTGGGCGACCAGGTTGCGGTACCAGACCGGGTCCGTGTCGCTGCCGCCGTTGGAGGCGAAGACCACCAGCCGGTCGCCGTCCGGCAGGTAGACCAGCGGGGTGGTGCGCGGCTCGCCGCTGCGGGCGCCGACCACGGTGAGCAGGAGCAGGGGCATGCCGGCGAGGTCACCGCCCACCGCGCCCTCCCGCGCGCGGAACTCGGCGATCACGTCGCGGTTGAACTCGCCCGCGCCGTCGGCGGGTTCGGGGTGGCGGGGGAGCGCGGTGGGGTTCGTCATGCCGGTCACCCTAGGAGCTGACACCGGTGTGAGGGTCAAGCGGCAACCCCGAAGGGCCGGACCCCCGTACGGGAGTCCGGCCCTTCGTCGTCTAGCCGGTGATCAGGCCTCGCCGCCGGCGGAGCCCGGGTCGGCAGCCGTCACGTCGAGCAGCTGGTAGCGGTCGATCGCCTCCTTCAGCGCCGAGCGGTCGATCTTGCCCTGCTTGGCGAGCTCGGTGAGCACGCCCAGGACGACCGACTGCGCGTCGATGTGGAAGAAGCGACGGGCCGCGCCACGGGTGTCGGCGAAGCCGAAGCCGTCGGCGCCCAGCGACTGGTACTGGCCCGGCACCCAGCGGGAGATCTGGTCCGGCACGGCGCGCATCCAGTCGGACACCGCGACGACCGGGCCCTCGGAGCCCTGGAGCTTCTGGGTGACGTACGGCACCCGCTGCGGCTCCTCGGGGTGCAGCAGGTTGAACTCCTCGGCCTCCACCGCGTCGCGGCGCAGCTCGTTCCAGGAGGTCGCGGACCAGACGTCGGCCTTGACGTTCCACTCCTCGGCCAGGATGCGCTGGGCCTCCAGCGCCCACGGCACGGCCACGCCGGAGGCGAGGATCTGGGCCGGGATCTGGCCGGCGGTCGCCGGAGCGTACTTGTGCAGACCCTTGAGGATGCCCTCGACGTCCACGTTCTCGGGCTCGGCCGGCATCTTGATCGGCTCGTTGTAGACGGTCATGTAGTAGAACACGTCCTCGCCGTTCGGGTGTTCGGCGCTGGAGCCGTACATCCGGCGCAGACCGTCCTGGACGATGTGCGCGATCTCGAAGCCGTACGCCGGGTCGTACGCGACGACGCCGGGGTTGGTCGAGGCCAGCAGGTGCGAGTGACCGTCGGCGTGCTGCAGGCCCTCACCGGTCAGGGTGGTGCGGCCGGCGGTGGCGCCGATCACGAAGCCGCGGGCCAGCTGGTCGGCCATCTGCCAGAACTGGTCGCCGGTGCGCTGGAACCCGAACATCGAGTAGAAGACGTACACCGGGATCAGCGGCTCGCCGTGGGTGGCGTAGGCCGAGCCCGCGGCGATCAGCGAGGCGGTGCAGCCGGCCTCGGAGATGCCGTCGTGCAGCATCTGGCCGGTCGGCGACTCCTTGTAGGCGAGGAGCAGGTCCCGGTCGACCGACTCGTAGGTCTGGCCGAGCGGGTTGTAGATCTTCGCCGACGGGAAGAGCGAGTCCATGCCGAAGGTGCGGTACTCGTCGGGCGCGATCGGCACGAAGCGGTTGCCGATGCCCTTGTCCCGCATGAGGTCCTTGAGCACCCGGACGAACGCCATGGTGGTGGCGATGGTCTGGTTGCCGGAACCCTTCTTGACCGCCTTGTACGCGTCGTCGCCGGGCAGTTCCAGCTGCCGCGGGCGGACCTTGCGGGTCGGCACGAAGCCGCCCAGGCCCTGCCGGCGGTCGTGCATGTACTGGATCTCTTCCGAGTTGCGGCCCGGGTGGTAGTAGGGCGGGTAGCCCTCGTCGAGCTGCTTGTCGGTGATCGGCAGGTGCAGCCGGTCGCGGAAGCGCTTCAGGTCCTCGACCGTCAGCTTCTTCATCTGGTGGGTGGCGTTGCGGCCCTCGAAGTTGGGGCCCAGCGTCCAGCCCTTGACGGTCTGGGCGAGGATGACCGTCGGCTGGCCCTTGTGCTCGCGGGCCGCCTTGAACGCCGCGTAGATCTTCTTGTGGTCGTGGCCGCCGCGACCCAGGTGCTGGATCTGCTGGTCGGTCATGCTCTCGACCATCTTGCGCAGGCGCAGGTCGGAACCGAAGAAGTGCTCGCGGATGTACTCGCCGGACTCGGTGGCGTAGGTCTGGAACTGGCCGTCCACCGTGGTGTTCAGCTTGTTGACCAGGACGCCGTCGCGGTCCTGCGCGAGCAGCGGGTCCCAGCTGCGGTCCCAGATGAGCTTGATCACGTTCCAGCCGGCACCCCGGAACTGGGACTCCAGCTCCTGGATGATCTTGCCGTTGCCGCGGACCGGGCCGTCGAGGCGCTGCAGGTTGCAGTTGACCACGAAGGTCAGGTTGTCCAGGCCCTCGCGGGCGGCCAGGGACAGCTGGCCGAGCGACTCGGGCTCGTCCATCTCGCCGTCGCCCAGGAAGGCGTACACCTGGGAGTCGGAGGTGTCCTTGATGCCGCGGTGCTCCAGGTAGCGGTTCATCCGGGCCTGGTAGATCGCGCCGAGCGGGCCGAGGCCCATCGAGACGGTCGGGAACTCCCAGAAGTCCGGCATGAGCCGCGGGTGCGGGTAGCTGGAGAGGCCGTACGGGGCCTTCGACTTCTCCTGGCGGAACGCGTCGAGCTGCTGCTCGGTGAGTCGGTCCAGGAGGAAGGCGCGGGCGTAGATGCCGGGGGAGGCGTGACCCTGGAAGAAGATCTGGTCGCCGGACTCGCCCTCGGCGTCCTTGCCGCGGAAGAAGTAGTTGAAGCCGACGTCGTAGAGCGACGCGGAGGAGGCGAAGGTGGCGATGTGGCCACCCACGCCGATGCCCGGGCGCTGCGCCCGGGAGACCATGACGGCCGCGTTCCACCGGGTCGCGTTGAGGATCTTGCGCTCGATCTCCTCGTTGCCGGGGAAGAACGGCTCGTCCTTGGTGGCGATGGTGTTGACGTAGTCCGTGCTGCGCATCTCGGGCACGGCGACACGCTTCTCGCGGGCGCGCTCGATCAGCCGCAGCATCAGGTAACGGGCACGCTCACGCCCCCGCTCGTCGATGGCCGCATCGAGCGACTCCAGCCATTCCGCGGTCTCCTCGGGATCGAAGTCCGGGACCTGACTCGGAAGGCCGCCAATGATGATCGGGTTGCGATCGGATCCGGAAGCCACGCTGTTCCTTCACTGTCGGTCGAAACTAGAGGTGTGTCGCGCCGCCTCCATCGTGCTACCGCGCTCGGAGATCCGTCATCTCTACCGATCGGTAACCGTTCCGCCTGGTGGACGGTCCGGTCTGGTGGTGAGCGGCGCGGGCGTCTTCGTCCGCTCCGCACACCCCCGGGTGTTACGAAAAGAGGTGGTCCGACCTGGTGTCCCGTCCGCCCGATGGCGGGCGGCCGGGGTGAGGGCCAACAGGAGACTCTACGCCCGCGCACGCGCGGACCCCGAATGCCGTTCGCATCTCGGGCACGCGTACGGCCTGTGGGCCGGGACCACCCGAAGCATCGTTGTCCTACGCAGAGAAGGGCAAATCGGTGTGATTCCCGACACGTGGAACCGGCGTGTCCCGTGCGACACGTCAACCTTTGGAGGGGATCGGGGGTCGGGTACTTGCGCGAACCGCCGCGCCCGTGTGGACTACGGCCACAGCCTCGGCATGGACGCCGAGCCGAATACTGGAGGTTATTCCCGTGAGCGCGACCGCGGACCCCGCGGACAAGTCCAACCCGGCTACCCGTCTCGGCTTCGAAGAGGGCCAGATCATCCAGGAGCTGGGGTACGACGAAGACACTGACCAGGACCTCCGCGAGGGCATCGAGGAGATCACCGGCGCGGATCTCGTCGACGAGGACTACGACGACGTCGCGGACGCCGTCCTGCTGTGGCACCGCGACGACGACGGGGACCTCACCGACTCCCTCGTCGACTCGCTGGAGTACCTCGCCGAGGGCGGCGTCATCTGGCTGATGACGCCCAAGACCGGGCGGGACGGCCACATCGAGGCCTCCGACATCAGCGACGCGGCCAAGACCGCGGGCCTCTCGCAGACCAGCTCGATCAACATCGTCAAGGACTGGGCGGCCACGCGACTCGCGACCAAGTCCACGGCGAAGCCGGGCGGCAAGCGCTGAACGGGTTCTGAAGCCCCTCGCCGGGCCCCGTCGGAGTCTCACTCCGACGGGGCCCGGCGCTTTTGCGGGCGGGGGGCTCTCGGGGCGGCCGGGGATTGCCTGGGGCTGCCCGGGGGCTCTCGGGGCGGTCGGGGTCGCCCGGAGTCGCCGGGGGTTACTCGGGTCGCTCGGGGCCGATCAGGGTCGCTCGGCGCGTTCGCCCAGGGCGAAAGGGGGCGGGCGCCCGGCCGGCCCGCCTCATCCGTTCGGCCGAACGCCCGTGAACGAATGCGAGGATGTGGCCAGCCGCGCCCGCCGCGCGGCCCCGGTCGCGTCAGAAAGGTCCCCTCCATGGCCGTCGAGGTCGGCACCCAGGCTCCGGACTTCGAGCTCAACAACCAGCACGGGGAGCCGGTCCGGCTCACCGACTTCCGCGGCGAGAAGAACGTCGTCCTGGTCTTCTACCCGTTCGCCTTCACCGGGGTCTGCACCGGCGAGCTGGGCGCGATCCAGCGCGAGCTGGCCGGGCTGCAGAACGACGACGTCCAGGTGCTCGGCCTCTCCTGCGACTCGCAGTTCTCCCAGCGGACCCTCGCCGACCGGGAGGGCCTGGAGTTCCCGCTGCTGGCCGACTTCTGGCCGCACGGCGAGGTCGCCCGGGCGTACGGCGTCCTGGACGAGGAGCGCGGCTGCCCGCTGCGCGGCACCTTCGTGATCGACCGGGCGGGCGCGGTGCGCTGGAGCGTCGTCAACGGCCTCCCGGACGCCCGGGACGAACAGGAGTACCTGAAGGTGCTCGCCGGGCTCTGAGGCCCCGCCCCGGCCGTTCGAGCCCTGTCCGGGCCGGCTCGGGCCCTGTCCGGACCTGGTTCGGCGCCGGTTCGGACCTGGTCCGGCGCCGGTTCGGCCCGGTTCGGATCCGGTTCGTACGGCCCGGTTCGGTCCGGTCCGCGGGTCGGGCCCCGTCCGGCCGGGTGTCGAACGGCCGTGTCCGGCTCGAACCGCGCTGCGGACGGGAACCGCGTACTACGCTCGGGCCGTTGGCGGGGTGGGGTGCGGGAGTCGATCGGTCTCCCCGTGCCCCGGACCGCACCACCGGGGGCACCACCACAGGGCGTGCCTCCCGATTCTTGGAGGACACGTGGGAGTCAGCCTCAGCAAGGGCGGCAACGTCTCGCTCACCAAGGAGGCCCCAGGGCTCACGGCCGTGGTCGTCGGGCTGGGCTGGGACGTCCGTACCACCACCGGCGCGGACTTCGACCTGGACGCCAGCGCACTGCTCTGCAACGCCCAGGGCAAGGTCGCCTCGGACGGCAACTTCGTCTTCTTCAACAACCTGAAGAGCCCGGACGGCTCGGTCGAGCACACCGGTGACAACCTGACCGGTGAGGGCGAGGGCGACGACGAGGCGATCAAGGTCAACCTGGCCGGCGTCCCGGCGGACGTGGAGAAGATCGTCTTCCCGGTGTCGATCTACGACGCCGAGACCCGCGGCCAGAACTTCGGCCAGGTGCGCAACGCCTTCATCCGCGTGGTGAACCAGGCGGACAACGTGGAGCTCGCCCGCTACGACCTCTCCGAGGACGCCTCCACCGAGACCGCGATGGTCTTCGGCGAGCTGTACCGCAACGGCGGCGAGTGGAAGTTCCGCGCCATCGGCCAGGGCTACGCCTCCGGCCTGCGCGGCATCGCGCAGGACTTCGGCGTCAACGTCTGAGTCCTCGCCGGCGCCCTGTGGCGCCGCTTCCCGGGGCGGCCCCGGACCTCCGAGGTCCGGGGCCGCCCCGGTTCCGTACGGGCGCGGGCGCGGCTGTCGGCGCCGTCGTCGGGCGGTCGTCGCTCGGGCGGTCGTACGGACGGGCGCGGGTCGGTCGGGGGTTCGTCGGACCCGGTGCCGCGGGGGCCCGTCACGCTGCGAGGATGTGAGTTCAGGAAGTTCAGCCGACCAAAGCCGGTCGGCCGGGGCCGTGGGGGACTACACCTTTAAGGCGCCCCGGGAGAAGCAAGGGAGGAAGAACGTCATGGTGGTCACGCTCGCGAAGGGCGGCAACGTCTCGCTCACCAAGGCCGCGCCGAACCTGACGCAGGTCCAGATCGGCCTCGGCTGGTCCGCCCGTTCGACCACGGGCGCCCCGTTCGACCTCGACGCGAGCGCCCTGCTCTGCGGTGGGGGGCGGGTGCTCGGTGACGAGTACTTCGTCTTCTACAACAACCTCAAGAGCCCCGAGGGCTCGGTGGAGCACCAGGGCGACAACCTCACCGGGGGCGACGACACGGGTGACGACGAGGTGGTCCTGGTCAACCTGGACCTCGTCCCGGCCCAGGCCGACAAGGTGATCTTCGCGGTGTCGATCTACGACGCCGAGGCGCGGCTGCAGAACTTCGGTCAGGTCCGCAACGCCTACATCCGGGTCGTCAACTCGGTCGACGGCCAGGAGATCGCCCGCTACGACCTGTCCGAGGACGCGTCCAGCGAGACGGCGATGATTTTCGGCGAGCTGTACCGCTACGCGGGCGAGTGGAAGTTCCGCGCGGTGGGCCAGGGGTACGCCTCCGGCCTGCGCGGTATCGCGCTCGACTTCGGTGTGAACGTACAGTAAGGGCGGAAATCGGACCATCGCACCCGACCCGATCATGAGAACTGAGGGCAGTGCGGGGGAGACCTGACCGGGCCCGGCCCGGTCAGGGCGTCTCGGGGACGAGGCCGCCCCCGGCACGGCCAGAACCCGAAAGGTAGCCAACTCCCGTGTTCCTCCGCACATTCGGCTGGTCGTTCGCGATCACCGCCATCGGCCTGGTCGCGGCCGGACTGCTCTGGGGAGCCCAAGGCTTCGGCATCGTGCTGATCCTCTCCATCCTGGAGATCTCCCTGTCGTTCGACAACGCGGTGGTCAACGCCACGGTGTTGAAGCGGATGAACCCGTACTGGCAGAAGATCTTCCTGACCGTCGGCGTGCTCATCGCCGTCTTCGGCATGCGCCTGGTCTTCCCGCTGCTGGTCGTCGGCCTCACCGCGAAGCTCAACCCCGCGACGGTCATCGACCTCGCGCTCCACTCCGACAAGACCCACGACGGCCTGACCTACGGCCAGTACCTGGAGGCGGCCAACCCGGCCATCGCGGCCTTCGGTGGCGTCTTCCTGCTGATGATCTTCCTGGACTTCGTGTTCGAGGAGAAGGACTACAACTGGCTGGCCTGGATCGAGCGCCCGCTGGAGAAGGTCGGCAAGCTGGAGGCCTTCTCCTCCGTCGTCGCCCTGGTCGCGCTGCTGCTGGCCTCCAACTTCTTCGCCGGCGAGCACGCCGAGACCGTCCTGCTCGCGGGCGTCCTCGGCCTGGTCACCTACCTCATCGTCGGCGGCCTCTCCTCGATCTTCGAGTCGGGCCTGGAGGCCGAGGAGGAGCGCGAGGAGGAGGCCGAGAAGTCCGGCAAGTCGATCCTCCAGGTCGGCGGCAAGGCGGCGTTCTTCCTGTTCCTCTACCTGGAGGTCCTGGACGCGTCGTTCTCCTTCGACGGCGTGGTCGGCGCGTTCGCCATCTCCAGCGACATCTTCCAGATCACCCTGGGCCTCGGCATCGGCGCGATGTACATCCGCTCGCTGACCGTCTTCCTGGTCCGCAAGGGCACCCTGGACGACTACGTCTACCTGGAGCACGGCGCGCACTACGCGATCGGCGCGCTGTCGGTCATCCTGCTGGTCGGGATCAAGTACCACATCCCGGAGATCGTCACCGGCCTGATCGGCGTCGCCTTCATCGGGCTCGCGCTCGGCTCGTCGATCATCCGCAACCGGCGCGAGGGCGCGGACGAGGAACCGGAGCTGGTCGGCAGCGGCAAGTAGTCCGCCCGGCACACGAAACGGCCGCCTCCGGGGTTTCCCGGGGGCGGCCGTTTCGTGTGTCCTGCGGGCGGCGCGGGGGCGCCGACGGCGTGGTCAGCCGAGCTGCTGCTCGATCGCGCGCAGCTTGCGCTCCAGCGAGTCCAGCTTCGGCATCGACAGGGTGTCGTCGTCGGCCGTCAGGTCGATCGCCGAGCCGCGCCGGGACGAACCGGTGGAGTCGGACGACGAGGACGAGGAGGACGAGTAGGACGACGAGGAGTACGTGGACGAGTACGAGGAGGAGGAAGCGGAGGAGGCCGACGGCGAGGAGTACGTCGAGGGCGAGGAGTAGGACGAGGAGTACGAGGAGCCGACGGCGGCGCGGGGGCGGCGGCCGGGGTCCAGCGCGGCGGGCTCGTAGGAGGAGCCGGAGGCCGTCGAGGTGGCGTCGGTCTCCGCGGCTGGGGCAGGCTCCGTAGCGCTCGGGCCGTCTCCGGCAGCCGTCAGCGCGGGCACCTGGCGGCCGCCCCGGGCCCGGGCGAGCATGCCGCCGCCCTGGCGGGAGATGGCCTTCAGCTCGGCGCGCTCGCGCCGGTCGGCGGTGCGGGCGCGGACCTTGGCGTCCAGCTTCGCCTGGCGCTCCTCGCGCACCTCCTCGACCGCCTCGTCCAGGCTGCGGACGTTCTCCAGCAGCATCAGCGACCAGGCCGCGTAGGTCTCGCGCGGGGCGCGCAGCCAGCGGACGATGCGGATCTGCGGCAGCGGGCGGGGCACCAGGCCCTGCTCGCGCAGCGCGGCCTTGCGGGTCTGCTTCAGCGCCCGGTCGAACAGGATCGCCGCCGAGATCGACATGCCGGAGAAGAACTGCGGGGCGCCGGCGTGGCCGAAGCCGCGCGGGGCGTGCACCCAGTTGAACCAGGCCGAGGCGATCGCGAACACCCAGACCAGCAGGCGGGAACCGAGCGCGGCGTCACCGTGGCTGGCCTCGCGGACGGCGAGCACCGAGCAGAACATCGCGGCGCCGTCCAGGCCGAACGGGACGAGGTACTCCCAGCCGTCGGACAGGCCCAGGTTCTCCTTGCCGAAGCCGACCAGGCCGTGGAAGGAGAGCGCGGCGGCGACACCGGCGCAGCAGAACAGCAGCGTGTACGAGGAGATGCCGTAGATCATCTCCTTGCGGCGGCGGCGCTCCTCGCTGCGCTCCCAGGAGTCGGTGGCCTCGTCCGTCTTCGAGCTCTTGAAACGCAGCGTCGCCATCAGGACGGCGACGAACAGCAGGGCTGCGCCGCCGACGACGGTCCAGACCAGCTGTATGGAGGTCAGGTTCATTGCGGGTCGGGCCTCGGGTTTCCGAAGGGGACAGGTACACAGGGCGACACAGGCGGTCAGGTCCCGCCGTGCGGGCACTGCCTGACGGATCGTTCGTCGCCGCACGGCGTGCCCCACCGTGTCCGCGCGAGGGCGGACGGGACACCTGTGCGGCTAGACGATATCGCGTCCGAAGGGGCGGCATGTTACGGGAGGGCGGCTTGCTCCGGCCAATCGACCCGCCCGTTCGCCCCCGGTTCGTCCGTGGTTCCTTCTCCGTCCCACCCTTTGTTCGCTTGGGTGTTCGGGGGTACGCGTGCTGCTCGGTTCGTCGCGGGGCCGGCGGCGGTGGCCGGTCGGTGGCCGGTCGGGAGGTTGTCGGAGGCCGGTCGGAGGTCGTTCGGTGGTCGTTCGCTGGCCGTTCGGCGGCCGGACTGGGTAGGGGACCAGGCGGACGGGGTATCCGTCGGCCGGGCCGATGCCCGATCATTGGTCGGCGGACCGTCAGAACGCCTGGCGGAAGGCAGGGGAGAGGGCGGGATGGTCTCGATCTGGGAGTACCTGCGCGGGGACAAGAGCTACACCTTCGACAACCCGGGTGGTCAGCACAAGGTCATACTCACCAAGTCGTCCCCGCAGCACGCGATCACCGGGTCGGCTGCCACCACCGGCTACCTCTACGTCAACCTGCACTGGTCGATGCGCGCGGGCGCCGGCCGGCCGAGCACCGGGGACTCGATCAAGCGGTTCTTCAGCCCGAGGATCTTCAGCCCGCAGGAGCCGGACTCGCCGCAGAACGAGCCGATGAACGTCGACCTCGACCTGGCCTGCATGTACGAACTGTCCGACGGCTCGACGGGTGTGGTGCAGCCGCTCGGCGGGCTCTTCGGCGACCTCCAGAGCGCGCCGTTCATCAAGCTCAGCGGCGACGACCAGTACGGGGCGCCGTCGGGCGAGACGATGTACGTCAACCTGGAGAAGAAGGACAAGTTCAAGCGGCTGCTGATCTTCGTCTACATCTACGACGGCACACCGGCCTTCGAGCAGTCCCAGGCGGTGGTGACGATCGTGCCGCAGACCGGCCCGCGGATCGAGATCAAGCTGGAGGAACGGGCCAGGGCGGCGCGCTCCTGCGCCGTGGTGCTGATCGAGAACGCGGGCGACAACCAGCTGACGGTCCGCCGCGAGGTGCGGTACGTCAACGGGTTCCAGGCGGACATCGACCGGCTGTACGGCTTCGGGATGCAGTGGCAGCGCGGCTACAAGAACCAGTCGGGCGGCGAGTGAGGCGGGGCGCGTGCCTGCTCGGGCCGTGACCCCGGGGCGGGGCCGCCGTCGTGGGGCGGCCGCCGTCCCGGGCGGGCGTCGTCAGCGGGCCGGTGTCGTCAGCGGGGCTGGAACTGCGGGCCCTGCGGGGGCAGGGCGAACTCCTCGCCGGTGGGTGCCGACGGCTGGGCCGCCGGAGGCTGCGGCGGAACGGGCGGCTGCTGGCCGGTGCCGGGCTGCTGCGGGTAGCCGTAGCCGCTCTGGTGCGGCTGCGGCTGCGGCGGGACGGGCTGGTTCGGCTGGGGGTAGCCGTAACCGGTGCCCGGCTGCTGCGGCGGGTACGGCTGCGGGTAGCCGTAGCCGGTCGCGGGCTGCTGCTGCGGGTAGCCGTACCCCGTGCCGGGCTGCTGCTGGGGGTAGCCGTAGCCGGTGCCGGGCCGGTGGCCCGGCGGCGGGGTGGGCGGGGCCGGCGGGACGGTCGGGGGCATGGTCGGCGGGGCCGTGGGCGGCGGCGGGGTGGCCGGGGCGTTAGCCGGCGCGCCGGTGGCGGCGCCGACCGGGACCGGAGCGGCCGGCGGCCCCGCCGGGGTCTGCGGTTGCGGGACGGCCGGGGCCAGGGTGAAGGTGCCCGGCTCGGCGGTGTTCGAGCGCGGGTCCGGCAGCGGGGTGCTGCGCGGGTCCACCGCGCCGGTGGGCGAGGCGGTGGAGGCGGGTGCCGGGGTCGGTGCCAGGCCCGGCGCGTCGCCCGCGGCCTCGTCCTCGACGGTGATGCCGAAATCGGTGGCCAGGCCGATCAGCCCGGAGGTGTAGCCCTGGCCGATCGCCCGGAACTTCCAGGACCCGGCCCGGCGGTACAGCTCGCCCGCGACCAGGGCGGTGACGCTCTCCGCGTCGGTGATCGCGAACTCGGCGAGCGCGGGCGCGCCGTCACCGGCCGCGGCGTCGAACAGCAGCAGCCGCAGGCCCGGCACCGCGCGGAACGACCCGCCCTCGGAGGAGCCGGCCAGCACCACGCGGTCCACGTCGGCGGGCAGCTTGCCGAGCTCGACCTCGATCGTGTCGGCGATCTCGGTGCCGCCGGAGGTCTGCTGTTTGGGCAGGTGGCGGACCAGGCCCGAGGGGTGGCGCGGCTGGTTGTAGAAGACGAAGTCGGCGTCCGAACGGACCCTGCCGGTGGCGCCGAGCAGCAGCGCGGACGCGTCCACGTCCGGCGCACCGGGCGTGGCGCTCCAGCGCAGCACGGCGCGGACCGCCGCCGCCGGCAGTGCGATGTTGGCGCCCTTGGCCATCACGTGCGTCATAGCGGACCATCCTGCCTGTTCGCCACCCCTTCGGACAACGTGACCGGAGCGGTTCGCGCCGCGGCGGACTTTGCCAAGACTTGCGCTTCCCGGGGTTTGCCGCCGCCACGCCCATGATCGTCCAAGTGGACCGGGATGTTCCGGGAGTTCAGTGCAGGGGAACCGGGAGCGGCCGGATCCCGTCCGTACGATGGGCGGTCGTAGGGCCCCCGGGGGATTCGCCGGAGGGGCGCCGGTCGGCGGCGCGTCCGGGGAACCACGGGCCCGGTCAGCCGGTTGACCAGGGTGTCGGCCGGTGGCGGGGGCGTCGCCAAGCGTCGCCAGGCGTCGTCGGCAAGGGGCCGCAGGCCCGTCCACTTCCCGGAGGAGAGCACCTTGCGCCATTTCGGCCACCTCGCCGAGGACGTACGCGGTCGGCTCTTCCTGGAGCAGCCGCGCGCGTTCACCGCGCAGAGCGAGCCCGAGGTGCTCGCCACTGCCCTCGGCGGCACCCTCTACAGCCCGGCCACCAGGCCCGCGCTGGCCGCGGACATCCGCAAACAGGCTGCTCGGGGCGTCGTCTCCATGGTGCTCTGCCTGGAGGACGCCATCGCCGACCACGAGGTGGGCGCCGGCGAGCGGAACCTGGTCGAGCAGTTGAATGACCTGGTCAAGGATTTCACCGACTGCGCACAGGATCACCCACTGCTCTTCATCAGAGTCCGGGCCGCCTCCCAGATTCCCGACCTGGCCGCGCGCCTGGGTCCGGCCGTCGAGCTGCTCAGCGGCTTCGTCCTGCCCAAGTTCACCCCGGAGAACGGCGGCGACTACCTGGTCGCGCTCGCCGCCGCCGAGGCCGCGACCGGACGGCGGCTGTTCGCCATGCCCGTCCTCGAATCACCCGGACTCGCCCACCTGGAGACCCGGCGCGAGCAGCTCTTCGGCATCGCCGCGCTGCTCGCCGCGCACCGGGACCGGGTGCTCGCCGTCCGGCTCGGGGTCACCGACCTCTGCTCCGCGTACGGCCTGCGGCGCTCGCCCGACCTCACCGCGTACGACGTCGCGCTGGTCGCGGCGGTGATCGGGGACGTCGTCAACGTGCTCGGCCGGGCGGACGGCACGGGGCACACCGTCACCGGGCCGGTCTGGGAGTACTTCCCGGTGCAGGAGCGGATGTTCAAGCCCCAACTGCGCCGCACCCCGTTCGCGGAGGCCTCGTTCGCCGCGCCCGCCGGGACGGCCGGGGCCTCCGGCGAGGAGGTCCGCCGGCGGATCATCGAGCACGACCTGGACGGGTTGATCCGGGAGGTCGAACTCGACCGGGCCAACGGCCTGCTCGGCAAGACCTGCATCCACCCCAGCCACGTGCCCGCCGTACACGCCCTCTCCGTCGTCACGCACGAGGAGTACTGCGACGCCCGGGACATCCTCCGGCAGGAGCAGGACGGCGGCGGGGTACTGCGCTCGGCGTACACCAACAAGATGAACGAGGCACGGCCGCACCGGGCCTGGGCGGAGCGGATACTGCTGCGGGCGGAGGTGTTCGGGGTGGCCAGGGAGGACGTCAGCTTCGCCGAGCTGCTCTCGGCCTGTTTGTGCGGCTGAGGCCGGGCCGTTCCCTCCCGTTCCGGTACGGCGGATAGGACGAACGCAGCACTGCAGCACTGCACGATTTGTACGTGCCACCGCACGCACGACCGCACGCACCACCGCACCACCGAAGGCAGGACCAGCAGTGACAGCAACACCGCAGACGTGGACCGGCCGTTGGGTCTCCGACCGGGCCGGGATCGTGCTCACCGGCTCCGAGCGCCTCCCCGAACTCGTCGGCCTGGCCCTCCGGGAGAACCGCAAGCGCGCCCACCTGCTGGTCTCCAACGTGCTCGGCAAGCACGTGCCGCAGCGGCCCGCCGTGGTCCACGGCGCCGGGCTCGAACTCGGCGGCAGGGTCCGCGAGCTGCTCGGCGAGGAGGCGTCCGCCCGGGCCGTCGTCCTCGGCTACGCGGAGACCGCCACCGGCCTCGGCCACAGCGTCGCAGACGGCCTCGACGCCCCCTACCTGCACTCCACCCGCAGGCCGGTGCCCGGGATGACCCCCCTCGGCGGCTTCGAGGAGGAGCACTCGCACGCCACCTCGCACCTGCTGCTCCCGGCCGACCCCGCACTCCTCGCCGGGGACGGTCCGCTGGTGCTGGTGGACGACGAGTTCTCCACCGGCCGGACGGTGCTCAACACCATCCGGGAACTGCACGCCCGGCACCCGCGCGACCACTACGTCGTGGTCGCCCTGGTCGACCTGCGCTCCGCCGAGGACCGCACCCGGCTCGCCGACGCCGCCGCCGACCTCGGCGTCCGGCTGGACCTGGTCGCCACCGCGAGCGGCGGCGTCGAGCTGCCCGAGGACCTGCTGGACCGGGCCGAGCGGCTGATCGCCGAGGCGACGGGCGGCACGTCGGCGGTGGGTGCGGTGGCCCCGGTGGGTGCGGCTGGTGCTGCGGGTGGTTCCGTCGCTGCGGCCGGCCTCGCGCCGCTGGCCCGGGTCGCGCTGGACTGGCCCGCCGGGCTCCCCGACGGCGGGCGGCACGGCTTCACCCCCCGCGACCGCGCCCGGCTGGACGCCGCCCTGCCCCGGCTCGCCGGGCAGCTGGCCGAGGCCCTGCCCGCCGAGGCGCACCGGGTGCTCGTCCTCGGCTTCGAGGAGCTGATGTACGCGCCGCTGCGCCTGGCCGACGCCCTGGCCGGGCACCTCGGCGAGGACCGCGTCCGCTACTCCACCACCACCCGCTCGCCCGTCCTCGCGGTGGACGACCCCGGCTACGCCATCCGCACCCGGCTGGCCTTCCCCGCCCACGACGACCCGCGGGACGAGGCCTCGCGCGAGCGCTACGCGTACAACGTCGCCCCCGGCAGCGACCCGGCGCGGCGCTTCGACGCCGTCGTGCTGGTGGTGGACGACGTCGCCGACACCCCGGCGCTGCACCGGGGCGAGCGGGCGCTGCTCGGGCAGCTGCGGGAGGTCACCGACCGGGTGGTGCTCGCGGTGCTGCCGTCGTACCGGCCGGAGGCCGGCGGCCCGTCGGCGGTGCCCGTTCCGTCGTTGCCCGCACCCCTGTACGGGCCGGCGTTCTCCTCGTACCGGGCCGAGGAGGTGGCCTGGCTGCTCAAGGACCTCTCCGGGGTCGCGCTGGAGGCGCCCACCGAGGAGCGCGAGGAGGCCGTCCAGAACGGCGGCGCGCACTACGCCGAGTCGCTGCCGGTCGAGTACCAGCCCAGCCCCGAGTACCAGGAGCTGTTCCACCAGGCGCTGCACGGTTCCGCCCGCCGGATCGCGCTCGCCGTCGGCACCGTCGCCGAGACGCTGCTGCGCGAGCGCGGCCCCGGGCTGGTGCTCGCCTCACTGGCCCGGGCCGGCACGCCCGTCGGCGTCCTGATCCGCCGCTGGCTGGCCTTCGCCCACGGCCTGACCGTGCCGCACTACGCCGTCTCCATCGTGCGGGGCCGCGGCATCGACCCCGTCGCCCTGCGGTACCTGGCCGCCCACCACCGGGCCCGGGACGTCGTGTTCGTCGACGGCTGGACGGGCAAGGGCGCGATCACCCGCGAACTCGCCGACGCGCTCGCCGGCACCGGCTTCGACCCGGACCTCGCGGTGCTCGCCGACCCGGGCCGCTGCGTGCGCACCCACGGCACCCGGGACGACTTCCTGATCCCGTCCGCCTGCCTCAACTCCACGGTGTCCGGGCTGGTTTCGCGCACCGTACTGCGGCCCGGGCTGATCGGCCCGGACGACTTCCACGGCGCCAAGCACTACGCCGAGCTGGCCGGGAGCGACGTCTCCGCGGTCTTCCTGGACGCCGTGGCCGCCTGCTTCGAGGAGGTCCGCGCGGCGGCGTCCGAGGGCGCCGACCGGCTCTCCGTCGACCCGGACCGGGCACCCGACTGGGCCGGCTGGGCCGCCGTCGAGCGGATCAGCGCCGAGTACGGCATCGACAACGTCAACCTGGTCAAGCCCGGCGTGGGCGAGACCACCCGGGTGCTGCTGCGCCGCGTCCCCTGGCGGATCCTCGCCCGTCGCGGCGCCGGCGCCGACCTGGACCACGTCCGGCTGCTCGCCGCCCAGCGCGGCGTCGAGGTCGAGGAGGTGGACGGCCTGCCGTACACCTGCGTCGGCCTGATCCACCCGCGCTACAGCCGCGGGGCGACCGGGGCCGACGGGCGGGCGGCGGTGTCCGCTGAGGCTGCCGGGGCTGTGGGAACTGTGAGGGCTGTGGAGCCTGCCGCGGCCGCGGGGCCTGCCGGGGCCGTGGGGTTCGCCGCGTCCGCGGAGCCTGCCGCGGCCGCGGAATCCGTGATCGTCGAGGGGGAGTCCTGATGGGTGTTCTGGTGGCCAGCGATCTCGACCGGACGCTGATCTACTCCGACCGGGCCCTCGCCCTCGGCGTCCCCGACCGGCTCGCGCCGCCGCTGCTCTGCGTCGAGGTGTACCAGGGGCGGCCGCTGTCCTTCATGACCGAACGGGCCGCCGGCCTGCTGGCCGACCTCGCCCGGCAGACCCGCTTCGTCCCCACCACCACCCGGACGCCGGAGCAGTACGAGCGGGTCAGCCTGCCCGGCCCGACGCCCGGCCGCGTCCCCGAGTACGCGATCTGCGCCAACGGCGGGCAACTGCTGGTGGACGGCGAACCGGACCGGGACTGGCGGGCCGAGATCACCGCGCGGATCGCCGCCGGCTCGGTCCCGCTGGAGGAGGTCGTCCGACGGCTCGCCCTCTGCGCCGACCCGGAGTGGACGCACAAGCGCCGCGTCGCCGACGAGCTGTTCGCCTACCTGGTCGTCGAGCGCGCCGCCCTGCCGGAAGGCTGGCTGGCGGAGCTGACCGGCTGGTGCGCCGAGCGCGGCTGGGCGGTCTCGCTGCAGGGCCGCAAGGTGTACGCCGTCCCGGCACCGCTCACCAAGAGCGCCGCCCTGGAGGAGGTCGTCCGGCGCAGCGGCGCGACCACGGTGCTCGCGGCCGGGGACTCGCTGCTCGACGCCGACCTGCTGCTCGCGGCGGACGCCGGGTGGCGGCCCGGGCACGGCGAACTCGCGGACAGCGGCTGGACGGCCCCCGGCGTCACCGCCCTGGACGAGGTGGGGGTGACGGCGGGGGAGGAGATCGTCCGGCGCTTCCTGGCCGGGGCTACGGCGGGTCAGGCCGTACCGGTAGGGCGCTAACCGCAGCAGCCGCCGCCGCAGCAGCCGCCCCCTCCGCCGGCGGAGGGGGCCTGCGGGCCGGCGGCGGCCGCGCCGGTGACGGCGACGGTGGACAGCAGCTTCACGGTGTCCTCGTGGCCCTGCGGGCAGACGGCGGGGTCGTTGGCCTGCGCCATCGGGCGGCGGAGCTCGAAGGTGGCGCCGCAGGAGCGGCAGCGGAAGTCGTAGCGTGGCATACCGGCAGGGTACCGAGGGGGCCGGCCCGGCGGTGCCCGTCCGGTACTCCGGCAGCTCCCTGGGCGGTGGTCCCGGAGGGTGTCCCGGCGGTGTCCCGGCGCTGTCCTAGCGGTGCCCGCCCAGGTCGCCGCGGATCAGCTCGATCACCCGCGCGGCCGTGTCCCGGACCGCCGCCAGCTCGGTGAGGAAGGCCCAGTAGTCGGGGTGCCGGCCGGCCGCCTCCAGGGTGGCCACCGCGCGGTCCAGCCGGGCCACCGCCTCGTCCAGCGGGGCGGCGTGCCGCGGGTCCGGCGCGCTGCGCCCGGCCATCGCCAGCCGCTGCGCGTCCCGGATGGCGAAGCGGGCGCGCTCGATCTCCCGGTTGGGGTCGTGCTGCACCTCGTTCAGCTGCCGCAGCCGGTCGTTCACCGCGGCCACCGAACCGTCCGCGGTCTCCAGCAGCGCGCGGACCGTGCCGATCGCGGCGGTGGCGTCCGCCCAGCGCTGCTCGTCCCGCGCGCGGGACGCCTCGGCGAGCTTGCGCTCGGCGGCGCGCCCGGTCTCCGCGACCTGGTCCGGCACCCGCTGCAGGTCCTGCCAGCAGGCGGTGCTGAACCGGCGGCGCAGCTCGCTCAGCGCCGGATCGACCGTCGCGGCCTTGGTCTCCAGCGCCTGGATCCGGGTGCGCAGGCTCGCCACCCGCCGGTCGATCTCCCGCGCTCGCTCCGGCAGCTGCGCGGCGTCCGCGGCGATCGTCTCGGCGCGCTGCTTCACGTCGTCCGCGCGCTGCAGGGTGCCGGCCACCCCGTGCCGGGCCGGGCCCTCGTTCAGCCGTCCCAGTTCCGGCGCCAGTTCGGCCAGCCGGGCCGCCAGGTCGTCCGCCCGCAGGCCGGCGCCGCGCGCCTGGTCCAGCGCGTTGGAGGCGGTGAGCAGTGCCCGCTTGGCCTGCTCGACCGCCGGGGTGACCCGCATCAGCTGCTGCTCGGCGTGCTCGACGGCCGGTTGCAGGCGGCGCAGGAAGTCGTTCAGTTCGGCGCGCGCGGAGCCCAACTGGCCCTTCACGTCCTCCAGTTGGCGCTTGGCCTGCGCGGCCGCCCCGGCGTCCAGGGACTCGCTGTCCAGGTTGTGGGCGTCCAGCGCGCCCAGGTAGTTCACGGTGACCTGGTCGATCCGGCCGGAGATCGCCGCGAGGTCGGCCAGCGCGCGCTGCGTCGTCGGCCCGTCCTCGGCCGCGCGGACGGTCTCCACCGCGAGCTGCACCTCGCGCTGGGTCTCCTCCAGCTCGTAGAACGCCTCCTGCGCCGCGGCCCGGGCCTCCCTCGCCCCCGCCCGTACGCCCTCGCCGCCACCGCGCCGGCCCCACCAGCCGCCCGTCCCGGCCGAGGCCAGGCCGACCGCCCCCAGTGCGCCCGCCAGCACCACGGGCAACACCAGCGCGTCCGCCAGCGCGCTCCCCGCCCGACGCCGCCCCCGCCCGCTCCCGCCGGCCACCGCCACTGCGCGCTCCCTGCTCCGACCCGCTGATCCGGCCCCCATTCTCCCCGATCACCCCACCGGCCCGTCACCCCCTCCCACCCCTCCCGTCCCCGCCGCCGCCCCGCCACGCGCCCCACCCGGCCACCCGGACCCACACCACCCCCGGGACCAGGTACCCTAGGCACTCGTCGTGCGCCCACCGGGCCACGACCGGGGGCGCGTAGCTCAGTGGTAGAGCGCTGCTCTTACAAAGCAGATGTCGGCGGTTCGAAACCGTCCGCGCCCACCACCCCGAGGGCCGGCCCGGGAGGTACACACCTCCTGGGCCGGCCCTCCGTCGTTCCCGGGAGGCGGGCCCCGGGTGCCGGGGGTGGGGCGTCGGCTGGTAGGGAGGCGGGGGGACTACCAGGGCGTTCGACGCGGTGTTGTGTGACGTGGACGGTGTGATCCGGTTCTTCGACGGGGCCGGGGTGGCGGGGTTCGGCTCGGGAGGCGAGGGCGTGCGGGCTGTGTTTGTGTGGCTGCAAACCGCTTGGGAGAGGTGAGTGGCCGTGACCATGCCCCCGTTCGGATCGAACGATCCGTTCTCCGATCTGCTCAGCCGGTTCTTCGGGATGAGCCCGCTGGCTTCCCCGCCCGCCGTGCAGCGGGTGCCGATCGGGCGGCTGCTCAGTGAGTCCTCCCAGGAGCTGCTGGCGCTGGCCGCGCGGCGTGCGGCGGAGGACGGGTCCAGTGACCTCGACACCGCCCACCTGGCCTGGGCGGCCACCCGGGTGGAGCCGTCGCGGCGGATGCTGGAGCGGGCGGGCATCGATCCGGACCGGCTGTCCGGCGACCTGGAGCACGCCCTGCCGGCGGGCGGTGGCGAGGCGGTGGACGGGCAGCCGTCGCTCACCCCTTCGGCCAAGCGCGCCCTGCTCGCCGCGCACGCCCGGTCGCAGGAGGCCGGTGCCTCGTACATCGGCCCGGAGCACATCCTCGGCGCGCTGCTGGACCAGGAGCGGTCGGGGGCGGGCGTGGCGCTGCGCAACGCGGCGCCCTCGCAGGAGGCGTTGAAGACGGTGCTGGACGGACGCGGCACCGGCGGCGAGCGCAGCAGTACGGGCGCGCACCCGAGTGAGACGCCGACGCTGGACGAGTACGGGCGCGACCTCACCGAGGACGCGCGCTCGGGCCGGCTTGACCCGGTGGTCGGGCGGGCCGAGGAGATCGAGCAGACCGTGGAGATCCTCTCCCGGCGGACCAAGAACAACCCGGTGCTGATCGGCGAGCCGGGCGTCGGCAAGACCGCGATCGTCGAGGGCCTGGCCCAGCGGATCGTCTCCGGGGACGTGCCGCAGAGCCTCAAGGACAAGCGGGTGGTGACCCTCGACCTGACCGCGCTGGTGGCCGGCTCCAAGTACCGGGGCGAGTTCGAGGAGCGGCTGAAGAGCGTGATCGACGAGGTCACGGCGGCCGAGAAGAGCGTGATCCTGTTCCTGGACGAGTTGCACACCGTGGTCGGGGCGGGCGGCGGTGGCGAGGGTTCGATGGACGCCGGCAACATCCTCAAGCCGGCGCTCGCCCGCGGTGAGTTGAGCGTGGTCGGCGCGACCACGCTGGACGAGTACCGCAAGCACGTGGAGAAGGACGCCGCGCTGGAGCGCCGCTTCCAGCCGGTGCTGGTGCCCGAGCCGAGCGTCGAGGAGACCGTCGAGATCCTGCACGGGCTGCGCGACGCCTACGAGGCGCACCACCAGGTGCGGTTCACCGACGAGGCGCTGGACGCGGCGGCGACGCTCTCCGACCGGTACGTCAGCGACCGCTTCCTGCCCGACAAGGCGATCGACCTGCTGGACCAGGCCGGCGCGCGGGTGCGGCTGCGCAGCCTGAGCGGGTCCACCGCGGCGACCGGGGTGCAGGACCGGATCACCAAGCTGAAGCGGGAGTTGGAGGAGGCCGTCGCGGACGAGGAGTTCGTCCGGGCCGCCAACCTGAAGAGCGAGCTGCGGCAGACCGAGGACGAGCTGGCGGCGATCGCCGAGTCCCGCGAGGAGGTCGTCGACGTCACGGCCGACGACATCGCCCAGGTGCTGTCCTCGCGGACCGGCATCCCGGTCGCGGAGCTGAACGCGACCGAGAAGGAGCGGCTGCTCAAGCTGGAGGACCACCTGCACGAGCGGGTGATCGGCCAGGACGAGGCGGTCACCGCGGTGGCCCAGGCGGTGCGCCGCGGCCGGGCAGGGATGGGCGATCCGGACCGGCCGACCGGCTCCTTCCTCTTCCTCGGGCCGACCGGCGTCGGCAAGACCGAGCTGGCGAAGGCGCTGGCGGCGCTGCTGTTCGGCGACCCGGACCGGATGATCCGCTTCGACATGAGCGAGTTCCAGGAGAAGCACACCGTCTCCCGGCTGGTCGGCTCCCCGCCCGGGTACGTCGGCTACGACGAGGCCGGGCAGCTGACCGAGGCGGTGCGCCGCAAGCCGTACAGCGTGCTGCTCTTCGACGAGGTGGAGAAGGCGCACCCGGACGTCTTCAACCTGCTGCTCCAGGTGCTGGACGACGGACGGCTGACCGACTCCCAGGGGCGTACGGTCGACTTCCGCAACACTGTGGTGATCATGACCAGCAACATCGGGTCGCAGCGGATCCTGGACCACTCGGGGGACGTGGACGGGATCCGGGACGACCTGATGCGGGACCTGCGGCAGCAGTTCCGGCCGGAGTTCCTCAACCGGATCGACGAGGTGATCGTCTTCCACGCGCTCACCCGGAAGGACCTGGTGTCGGTGGTGGACCTGCTGCTGGAGCGCAGCCGGCGCCGGCTGCGGGCCCAGGACGTCCGGCTGGAAGTCACCGAGGCGGCCAAGGAGTTCCTGGTCAACCGCGGGTACCAGCCGGAGTTCGGGGCCCGGCCGCTGCGCCGGACGATCCAGTCCGAGTTGGACAACCGGATCTCCAACCTGCTGCTGGACGGCTCCGTGCGGGAGGGGGACACGTTGATCGCGGACGTGAGCGAGGGCGAGCTGGTGGTGACGCTGGCCCGGCCGGAGGCGTCGGCGACCTTCGAGGAGGCGGAGGAGAAGGCTGCGGCGGGCGCGGATCGCTGAGGCGGCGGATCGCTGAGGTCGTGGCGTGGACCGCTGAGGGAAGAAGGGCTCGGGTTCGGGCGTACTCCAGCGGGAGTACGCCCGAACGCCACTGGTGGAGGACGCGGTGGAGCGGAACGCGGGTCTAGCGTTCTGGGCATGATGCCGCCCATGTCCCCGCCACCGGAGCCGCCGGCCGGACCGCGCGAGCCGTCTGTCGGGCGGTCCGGACCGTCCAAGTCGTCCGGGTCGTCCGGACCGTCCGAGCCGCCCGGGCCGCCCGAGCCGTGGCGGCCGCCGTGGGTGCGGGCGGGCCTGCCGGTGGGGCTGGCGGCCGGTGCCGCGGTGGTGCAGGTGGTCGGCTCGCACTTCGCCGCGCACAACCAGCCGGGGCGGGCCCCGCTGGACGCGTTCGGCTACGTGCTGCTGCTGCTCGGGCCGGCACTGCTGGTGCTGCGCAGGCGCCACCCGGTCGTGGTGGTGGCCGGCACCTCGGTGGCCACCGCGGCCTACCTGGCCGCCGGGTACCCGTACGGGCCGGTCTTCCTGAGCTGGCTGGTCGCGTGCAGCGTGGCGATCGGCGCCGGGCACCGCCGGGCCGCCTGGGCCGGGATGGCCGGGGTGTACCTGGTGCACGTGCTGGTGGCCTTCGTGCTGCCGGAGGACTGGCAGCGCGCTCCCTCGCACGGCGTCGCCTGGCAGGAGGAGCTGGGCCTGCTCGCCTGGCTGCTGCTGGTGATGGCGATCGCCGAGATCGTCCGGTTCCGGCGGGAGCGGATGGCCGCCCACCGGGCCTACCGGGAGCAGCTGGAGGAGCGCCGGGCCAACGAGGAACGGCTCAGGATGGCCCGGGAGTTGCACGACATCCTGGCGCACAGCCTGTCGCTGATCAACATCCAGGCCGGGGTCGCGCTGGCACTGCTCGACCGGCGGCCGGAGGAGGCCCGCACCGCGCTGGTCACCATCAAGTCGACCAGCAAGGAGGCGCTCGGCGAGGTCCGCCAGGTGCTCGCGACGCTGCGCGGGCCCGGGGCGGCGCCGCGCGGACCGGCCCCGGGGCTGGACCGGCTGGACGAACTCACCGAGCAGGCCGACCGGGTGGGCCTGGAGGCGGAGGTGCAGGAGCGCGGCGAGCGGCGCGCGCTGTCTGCCACCGTCGACCTCACCGCCTTCCGGATCGTCCAGGAGGCGCTCACCAATGTGATCCGGCACTCGGCGGCCCGGCAGGCCGTCGTGGTGCTGGACTGGAGGGACCCCGCGCTGTTCGTGGTCCGGGTCGAGGACCCGGGGCCGGCCGTGGTCGCCGACGCCGGCGGGTCGGGCAGCGGGCTGGTCGGGATGCGGGAGCGTGCGGGGGCGTTCGGTGGCACCATCACGGCGGGGCCGGTGCCCGGCGGCGGTTTCCGGGTCCGGGCGGAGCTGCCGACACCGAAGACGGAGAGCGAGTGATTCGGGTACTGCTGGCGGATGACCAGCTGCTGGTCAGGGCGGGCTTCCGGGCCCTGCTGGACCTGGAGGACGACCTCACGGTGGTCGGCGAGGCGGACGACGGCGAGGCGGCGCTGCAACTCGCCCGCGAACTGGTGCCGGACGTCGTGCTGATGGACATCCGGATGCCGCGGATGGACGGCCTGGAGGCGACCAGGAGGATCGCCGAGGACCCGGCGCTGTCCTCCGTACGAGTGGTCGTGCTGACCACCTTCGAGCTGGACGAGTACGTCTTCGAGGCGCTGCGCTCGGGGGCGGCGGGCTTCCTGGTCAAGGACACCGAACCGGCCGACCTGCTGCGGGCGGTCCGGGTCGCGGTCGCGGGGGACGCGCTGCTCTCGCCGGGGGTGACCAGACGGCTGATCGGCGAGTTCGCCGCCCGGTCCAAGGCGCCCGAGGCGGCGCCGGCGGGGCTCTCCGACGTCTCGATGCTGACCGAGCGGGAGCGCGAGGTGCTGGCGCTGGTCGGGATGGGGCTGTCCAACGAGGAGATCGCCCGGCGGCTGGTGGTCAGCCCGCTGACGGCGAAGACGCACGTCAGCCGGGCGATGGTGAAGCTCGGCGCGCGGGACCGGGCGCAGCTGGTCGTGCTGGCCTACGAGTCGGGGCTGGTGCGGCCGGGCTGGTTGGGCTGAGCGGCCTGCGCGGAGATCTGGTGCGGCCGGGCTGGCTGGGCTGAGCGGCCTGCGCGGAGACCCGGTGCGGCCGGGCGGGCCGGGCGGGCGCCCTGCACCGGGACCTACTCCCGGCCCGGCGTGTCACGGGCCGTCCGTACTCTCCCGGGAGTACCCCAACTGCCGCTGCCGGTAGGACGCGTGATGAGACCCCTCGGCGGGACGCTCAAGGCACCTCGGAACCCCGAGGTCCTGGAGGCCCACCGTCGAGGAGATGAACCACCATGTACACGCAGCTGGCCGACTGGCACGGCCCCGGGCCGTGGATCCTGCTGATCCCCCTGGTCTGGATCGCCGTGGTGTTCCTGGTCGTCGTGGTGCTGCGCCGCACGGCCTGGCGCCGGCGCGGCTACGGCTGCGGCTTCGGGTACGGCCACGGGGCCGGACCGGCCGCCGAGCACCCGCTGGCCGTCCTGGGCCGCCGCTACGCGGAGGGCGACATCGACGCCGAGGAGTACCGCGCCAAGCGGGCCGTGCTCAGCGAGCCGCACCGGGACGACGCCCCGGGAGGTGGCGCCAAGTGACCACCCTCGACGTCGTACGCGGCACCGCCGCACGGGTCGCCGACGCCGTGAAGGTCCACGGCGTCGGCGGCACCGAGGTCCGGGCTCTGGACCACGTCACGGTGGACTTCCCGGCCGGGCGGTTCACCGCGATCATGGGGCCCTCCGGCTCCGGCAAGTCCACCCTGATGCACTGCGCGGCCGGGCTGGACACGCTCACCGCGGGCAGCGCCTGGATCGGTGACACCGAGCTCGGCCCGCTCAGCGACCGCAAGCTCACCCTGCTGCGCCGGGAGCGGATCGGCTTCGTGTTCCAGGCCTTCAACCTGGTGCCCACGCTCACCGTCCGGGAGAACATCACCCTCCCGCTCGACCTCGCCGGGGCAGCCCCGGACCGGGCCTGGCTGGAGGCGCTGATCGACGTCGTCGGCCTCGGCGACCGGCTGGGGCACCGCCCGAGCGAGCTCTCCGGCGGCCAGCAGCAGCGGGTCGCGGTGGCCCGGGCGCTGGCCGGGCGGCCGCAGGTGGTCTTCGCCGACGAGCCCACCGGCAACCTCGACTCCCAGAGCGGCGGCGAGGTGCTCGGCCTGCTGCGCCGCTCGGTGGACGAGATGGGGCAGGCCGTCGTCATGGTCACCCACGACCCGACGGCCGCCGGCTGGGCCGACGAGGCGCTGTTCCTCGCCGACGGCCGGCTGGTCGACCGGATGGAGCGGCCCAGCGCCGGGCTGGTGCTGGACCGGATGAAGGCCTTCGAACGGGGGCGGTCGTGAACACCGCCACGCTCCGGCTCAGCCTGCGCTCACTGCGCGCCCACAAGCGGCGGCTGGCCGGCACCCTGCTGTCCATCCTGCTCGGGGTGAGCTTCCTGACCGGCACGATGGTGCTGGGCGACACCCTGCGGGCCAACTTCGACACCCTCTTCGCCGACGCCAACGCGGGCACCGACGTCGTGGTCCGCAGCGCCGACGTCCTGGACTCCCAGGGCACGGCCGGCGGGGTGCGGGCGCCGGTGGAGACGGCACTCGCCGACCGGCTGCGCACGATCCCGGGTGTGGCGGCCGCCGAGCCGTCCGTGCAGGGTGCGGGCCAACTCCTCGGGAGCGACGGCAAACCGATCGGCGGCCAGGGCCCGCCGACCCTGGCGGGCAACTGGCTCACCGACGGCCGGCTCAACCCGTACCGGCTGGCCGAGGGCCGGGCGCCGGCCGCCCCGGGCGAGGTCGTGGTGAACCGGGGCGCGGCCAGGACGGGCGGGCTGCACGTCGGCTCGACCACGGTGCTGCGCACGCCCGATCCGGTGCCGGTCACCGTCGTCGGCATCGCCACCTTCGGGGCGAGCGCGGACGGCATGGGGCCGAGCACCTTCACCGCGATGACCTTCGCGGACGCCGAGCGCTACCTCACGCCCAAGGGCGCGGGGCAGGCCGGTTCGATCCAGGTCCGCGCGGTGGGCGGGGTCTCCCAGCGGGAGCTGGCCGACCGGATCGCCCCGCGACTGCCCGGCGGCGTGCAGGCGATCACCGGCGCGGCGGCCACCCAGGAGTCCACCCAGCTGCTGTCCGGGCGGTTCCTGACCATGTTCACCACGCTGCTGCTGGTCTTCGCCGGGATCGCGCTGCTGGTGGCGACGTTCACCATCCACAACACCTTCGCGATCGTGGTCGCCCAGCGGAGCCGGGAGAACGCGCTGCTGCGCGCGCTCGGCGCGGTGCGCGGCCAGGTGCTCGGGGCGACGCTGGCGGAGGCGCTGGCGGTGGGTCTGCTCGCCTCGCTCGGCGGGCTGCTCGGCGGGATCGGGGTGGCGACCGGCCTCAAGGCGCTGTTCTCGGCGCTCGGCTTCGCCCTGCCGACCGGCGGCACGGTGATCAGCGCGGCCGCCGTGCTGCTGCCGCTGCTGGTCGGGACGCTGGTCGCGGTGTGCTCGGCGCTGCAGCCGGCCGTCCGGGCCGGGCGGACGGCTCCGCTGGCGGCCCTGCGGGAGACCGGCGTCGACCGCGCCGGGCAGGGCCGCTCGGGCACCGTCCGGGTGGCGCTCGGCGCTCTGCTGCTCGCCGGCGGTGCGCCGGTGGCCGTGCTCGGCGCGACCGACGGTCCCTCCGTCGTGCTGACGGCGACCGGGGCGCTGGCGGTGCTGGCGGGCACGGTGGTGCTCGGTCCGGTCGCCGCCGCCCTCGCGGTCCGGACGCTGGGCGCGCCGCTGCCCAGGCTGCGCGGGGTCTCCGGGGTGCTGGCCCGGCGCAACGCGGCCCGCAACCCCCGCCGGACGGCGGCCACGGCGAGCGCGCTGATGATCGGGGTCGCGGTGGTCACGCTGTTCACGGTCTTCGGCGCGTCGATCAGGGCCACCCTGGACGACACGGTGAGCAAGTCCTTCGCGGGCGACCTCGCCGTCACCACCGCCTCGTTCGGGGCCGGCGGCAGCGGGATCAGCCCCAAGGTGGCGGACGCCCTGGCCGGGCTGCCCGAGGTGCGGCAGACCGTCGGGCTCGGCCGGGGCGTGGCCCGGATCGACGGGCACGGGCGGACGCTGGACGTCACCGACCCGGCCCGGCTGCCCGGAATCGTCGACCTCGGCCGGGTCGACGGCTCGCTGGACACGCTCGGCACGGACGGGCTGGCGGTCTCCCGCAGCGAGGCGCAGCAGCACGGCTGGCGGCTCGGACAGACCGTCACCGTGGGCTTCACCGATGGCGCGAGCGGACCGTTCACCATCCGGGCGCTCTACGAGGGCGGCGGGCTGGCCGGGGACTACGTGGTGACCAGGCAGGCCTGGGCCCCGCACCGGGGGCAGGACGCCGACACCATGGTCGCGGTCGGGCTGCGCGACGGCGTCTCCCCGGCTGCCGGAAAGGCGGCGGTGGAGAAGGCACTGGTCCCGTTCGGCAGCCCGCAGGTGCAGGACCGGGCCGAGTACGCGAAGAGCGCGGCCTCCGGCGTCGACATGATGCTCTCGGTGGTCTACGCGCTGCTGGCCCTGGCGGTGCTGATCGCGCTGCTGGGCATCGCCAACACGCTGACACTGGCCGTGCACGAGCGGACCAGGGAGCTGGGGCTGCTGCGGGCGGTCGGTCAGACCAGGGCTCAGCTGCGCGCCATGGTGCGCTGGGAGTCGGTGCTGGTGGCGGCCTTCGGCACGGTCGGCGGGCTGGGGCTCGGGGCCTTCCTCGGCTGGGCCCTGGTGCGGGCCTCGGACAGTGCCGGGACGGGATCGTTCGCGATACCGCCCGGGCAGCTGGCCGTGGTCCTGACGGCCGGACTGCTGGCGGGTGCGGTGGCGGGCCTGCGCCCGGCGGGCCGGGCGGCACGGCTGGACGTCCTACGGGCGATCGCGACGGAGTAGGAGGTGAGCGGGAGAGGAGCGGCGCGGTGGCCGGCCGGTGGTCAGTCGGACGGCCAGCCGGGCTGCCAGTCGGCCGCCGGCCGGGGGCCCGGAGGTCAGTCCGTGGTCCGCAGGAGCACCTCGCGCAGCAGCGGGTCCGGCAGGCCGCGCTTGTGCCACTCGCGCGGGTAGCCGAGCGAGACCTCCTCGAAGGGCACACCGTCGTAGCTGGTCCGGCGGGGGATGTGCAGGTGGCCGTAGATCATCGCCGCGGTGTTGTAGCGGCGGTGCCAGTCGGCGGTCAGCTCGGTGCCGCACCACTGGGCGAACTCGGGGTACCAGAGGATCTCGGTGGGGTGGCGGACCAGGGGGTAGTGGTTGACGAAGACCAGCGGGACGTCCGGGTCGCAGGCCGCCAGCCGCTCCTCGGTCAGCCGGACGCGCTCGCGGCACCAGGAGTCGCGGTCCGGGAACGGGTCGGGGTGGAGCATCCGCTCGTCCGCGCAGACGATGCCGCTCTCGTAGGCGGCCGCCAGGGACTCCTCCTTGGTGGTCGTGCCCGGCGCACGGAAGGAGTAGTCGTACAGGAGGAAGAGTGGAACGATGCGGACCGGTCCGTCCGGGCCCTCCCAGACCGGGTAGGGGTCCTCGGGGGTCACCACGCCGAGGCGGCGGCAGAGCTCCACCAGGTGCTCGTAGCGGGCCACGCCGCGCAGCTGGACCGGGTCCTCGGGGTGGGTCCACAGCTCGTGGTTGCCGGGCACCCACACCACCCGGGCGAAGCGCTCGGCGAGCAGGCCGAGGGCCCATTCGATGCTGGTGGTGAGCTCGGCGACATCGCCGGCGACGAGCAGCCAGTCGTCGGGGTGGGTGGGCTGGAGCTTCTCCACCAGGTCGCGGTTCTCCTGGTAGGAGATGTGCAGGTCGCTCACCGCGAGCAGCCGTCCGCCCGTCGGGGCGGGCCGCGCCGGTCGTGCGTCGCTGCGGTTCTCCGTAGTCACACCTGCCCCCTGAGGTCGCCTGGCCGATGTGGCCACCCTACGTGGCGTGCCGGGGGAGCGGGGCGGGTTGAGGGGATCAGTTGTTCGACCGCCCCGCCGGGGAACTGAGGCCGGTTCAGGAGCTCCGGCCCGGGAGCTCCGGCCCGGGTTCGTCGGCCCAGGGAGCCTCTGCACCCATCACCTTCCGCTCAGGAGCTTCGGCTCACGAGCTGAAGTCCATGAGCACACCGTGGGAGGTAGCGGTGGTGAACGCGAGGATCGCCAGCGAGGCGATGCCGAGCACCAGGCCGAGGACGGCGCGGCCGCGGCGGCTGGTGCCGCGGGTCAGGGCCAGGGTGGCGAGGGTGATGGCGATCGGGCCCAGGACGATGTTGAACAGCAGTAGGCCCGGGAGACCGAGCAGGAAGGAGGCGACGGCCAGGTTGTCGGCCTCGGCGGTCTCCTGCCGGTCGGTCCCCTGGCGGGCGGCGGACCCGTGGGCGGCGTCCTGGCGGGTGATGGCCTGGCGCGCGCCGGCCTGACGGGTGATGGCGCGGCGGCTGGTGGCGATGCTCATGGCTGTGCGGGTCCTCTCTGGGGAGTGGCCGCGGGTGCGGTCCGGGGTGCGGTCCGAGGGGTGCGTCCGGTCAGCGGTGGCGCAGGCGGGCGATGCCCTCGCGGGCGCCGAAGGCGAGCAGCCAGGCGGTGATGGCGGCGGAGGCGGCGAGGAAGACCGGGAGCGAGGTGTGGGCGGCGGTACCGATCAGGACGGCCATGGCGACCAGGGCGGAGAACAGGATCACGGCTGACTCCTTCGGCTACGGCTGTGGTGCGTGCGCCGGTTTCGGTTGACAAGTGTTCGCTGACTTCGGCATCACTGTACTCCGGCTGGCCAAGTTCGGCAAACGACTGTTTACTGAATGGCGTGAGTCACACCGTAGGGGCCAGACAGGCCCAGAAGCAGCAGAGTCGGCGGGCGTTGCTGGATGCCGGGCTGCACCTGCTGGCCGATCAGAACCTGGCGAGCCTGGGTGTCCGCGAGGTCACCCGGGAGGCCGGGCTCTCGCCCGCGGCCTTCTACCGGCACTTCCCGGACCTCGCCGCCCTCGGGGTCGCGCTGGTCGAGGAGTCGCTGGCCAGCCTGCACGTCATGATCCGTTCGGTGCTCGCCGAGGCGGGCGGTGCCGAGGAGCTGATCGACCGTGCGGTGGACGTGATCGAGCAGCACGTCCGCGAGCACCGGCCGCACGTCCGCTTCCTGTCGCGCGAGCGGCACGGCGGGGTCCGGCAGGTGCGCGAGGCGATCGACGCCGAACTCGGCCGCTTCGCCGCCGAGGTGGGAGCCGCGCTGGCGCTGCAGCCGGTGTCGCGGGGGTGGAGCGAGCAGGACCTGCGGATGCTGGCCGAGCTGTACGTGGACCACATGGTGTCCACGGCCTCCGCCTTCCTGGAGGCGCAGGAGGCCGAGCCGGCCCGGGAGGAGCGGATCGCCGCCACCGCGCGGCTGCAGCTGCGCCTGATCAGCCTGGGGCGGCGGCACTGGCAGGGGAGCTGACCCCGTGTCGTAGGGGGTGCGCGCGGACGCCCGGGCCCTGATGGGGGCGGTGGTAACCGGCCATTGCGTTCGGGGTGGTTTCTTGGTCTCGCCTTGACCCTTGACAGTGGGTCATGTCCGCGACAGCTTTGGTGCACCCCCACACGTGGACCCCCCACATCGAGAGGTCTCTCATGAAGAAGCCGCTCATAGGCACGCTCGCCACGCTCCTGGCCGCCGGTGCCACCACCCTTGCCGTGGCCTCCCCGGCTCAGGCGGCCCCCAGGGCCACCGTCAACTTCGCCGGAACGGTGGCCCTCAGCAACTGCTCCGGCTCGCTGGTGCGGATGCCCGGCTCGGCCGCGAGCGACCCGGCGCTCATACTCTCCAACGGCCACTGCCTGGAGTCCGGCATGCCGGGCCCCGGGCAGGTGGTCCTCAATCAGGCCTCCAGCCGGACCTTCACCCTGCTCAACGCCTCCGGCAGCGGCGTCGCCACCCTGCGCGCGACCAAGGTGGTCTACGGCGCGATGACCGACACCGACGTGTCGATCTACCAGCTGAACACCAGCTACTCCTCGATCCAGTCCCGGTACGGGATCGCGCCGCTGACCGTCGCCGCGACCCACCCCGTCCAGGGCACCTCGATCAAGGTTGTCTCCGGGTACTGGAAGAAGATCTACTCCTGCTCGGTCGACGGCTTCGCCTACCGGCTGAAGGAAGCCGACTGGACCTTCAAGGACTCGGTCCGCTACACCTCGGCCTGCAACGTGATCGGCGGCACCTCCGGCTCCCCGGTGGTCGACGCCTCGTCCGGCCAGGTGGTCGCCGTCAACAACACGACCAACGAGAACGGCGAGCGCTGCACCCTGGACAACCCCTGCGAGGTCGACCAGAACGGCACCGTGACGGTGCGCCGGGGCATCGGCTACGCCCAGGAGACGTACGGGATCCCGGCCTGCTTCGCCGCCGGCAACAAGTTCGACCTGACCCTCCCGGGCTGCACCCTGCCCCGCCCTTAGCGCGAACCCCAGTTCCTTGGCGTGAACCCCCGTCCGCAACCAGCACCCCACCGGGTAGCGGGCGCCCCGTCGGTGACCGGCACCCCGCCGACAGGGCCGCGCAACCCCAGTGACCAGCACCTTTGCCCTGATGGGTCATCCGCCGACGGCGGGTGGCCCATTCGGCCGTCCACCGGGCGGCCACCGCACCACCCGCACCGCAGAGTCGTACCACGAGGCCGCACCCATGTCCGTTGACCAGATGGAGAGTTGATGACCACCGCGTTGAGAAGGCTGCTGGTTTCCACCCTGCTGATACCGCTGCTCGCGTTCAGCGGCCTGGCGTCCCCGGCGTTCGCCGCCGACGACCAGGGCGCATCGGCGTCCGGGGCGGCCCACGGCCGCGGCCCCGCCGACGACCCGAACGCCGACATCAAGGACCGCCTGGCGGCGATCCCCGGGGTGACCATCACCGAGGAGAAGCCGACCACCACCGGCCACCGCTACTTCATCGCCACCTACACCCAGCCGATCGACCATGCCCGCCCCTGGCTGGGCACCTTCCAGCAGCGCTTCAGCCTGCTGCACCGCGGCTACGACCGCCCGACCGTCTTCTACACCAACGGCTACACCCTGGGCACCAACCCGTCCCGCACCGAGCCCACCCGGCTGGTGGACGGCAACCAGGTCTCCATCGAGTACCGGTTCTTCACCCCCTCCCGCCCCGAGCCGGCGGACTGGTCCAAGGCCGGCATCCGTCAGGGAGCCGCCGACTCGCACCGGCTGGTGACCGCGCTCAAGCGGATCTACCAGCAGGAGTGGCTGTCCACCGGCGCCAGCAAGGGCGGCATGTCCTCCACCTTCTACCGCCGCTTCTACCCGGACGACGTGGCCGGCACGATCGCCTACGTGGCGCCGAACAACACCGACGTCAGCGACTACGCGGCCTACACCGAGTTCTTCCGCACCGTCGGCACCCCCGAGTGCCGGGCCCGGCTGCAGGCCGCCCAGCGCGAGCTGCTGGTGCGCCGGGACCGCCTGGAGGCCCGCTACGTCGCCGACAACAAGGCGGCCGGCTCCACGTTCAACACCCTCGGCACTCCGGACCGCGCGTACGAGGCGGGCACGCTGGACGTGGTCTGGGCGTTCTGGCAGTACAGCCTGGAGGCGGACTGCGCCAAGGTGCCGGTGGCCGCCACCGCGACCGACGACGAGCTGTACGCCTGGTTCGACGCGCAGTCGGGCATCACCGGCAACAGCGACCAGTCGCTGGCGAAGTACACCGCCTACTACTACCAGGCGGCCACCGAGCTGGGCGCGCCGTTCTTCGACGTCTCGTACCTGAAGGACCTGCTGCACTACGACTACAAGGACCTCTACTCGGCCCGCGCCTACGTGCCGAAGGAGATCCCGGTCAGCTTCAACCGGTACGCGATGCCCGACATCGACCGCTGGGTGAAGCGCGAGGGCGAGCGGATCATGTACGTCTACGGCGGCAACGACCCGTGGGGCGCCAAGCCGTTCCACCTCGGCCGCGGCAGTGAGGACAGCTACGTCTACACCGTGCCCGGCGGCAACCACGGCTCCAACATCTCCAAGCTGCCCGCCGAGCAGTCGGCGGAGGCCACCGCCAAGGTCCTGGAGTGGGCCGGCCTGGGCGACCAGGACGCCGCCCGCTCGCTGGCCAAGTCGCCGCAGCTGATTCCCGCCTTCGGCCCGCTGGACGTCGAGGGCCAGCGGCTGGAGCAGGAGCGTCGCCCGCTGTGACGCCCGAACCGCTGGGATGCCCGAACCGCTGGGATGCCCGAGCCGCCGGGATGCCCGAACCGCTGTGACGGCTGAACCGCGGTAGCACCCTGACCCGCCAGGGTCACCATGGACAGGAGGCCGCCCCGCTGCCCGGGGCGGCCTCCTTTCGTCGTCCACGCCCTCCTCCCGTCGTCCACGGGCACCTTCTTCCGCCCCCCGCCGGGCCCCTCCCCGAAGCACTGAATCAGTGCTTCAATGCTTCCATGGCCTACCGACGCACGCCCGCCGTACAAGCCCGCCTGGACGCCCAGCGCGAGGCCGTACTGCAGTCGGCGGTCCTGCTGCTCGCCGAACGCGGGTACGCCGGCTGCACGATGGCGGCCGTGGCGGACCGCGCCGGGATCGCCACCGGCAGCCTCTACCAGCACTTCGCCAACAAGGCCGAGCTGTCGGTGCAGTTGTTCCGCCGGGTGGTCACCCGCGAGATCGACGCGGTCAACGCGGCCGTCGCGCTGCGGGGCACCCCGCAGGAGCGGATCGCCGCCGTGGTCGAGACCTTCGCCGCCCGTGCCCTGCGGGCGCCGCGGCTGGCGTACGCGCTGCTGGTCGAGCCGGCCGACGCGGTGGTGGACGGCGAGCGGCTGGTGTTCCGGCGGGCGTTCCGGGACGTGATCGCCACCGAGATCACCGCCGCGGTCGCGAGCGGCGAACTGCCCGAGCAGGATGCCGTGCTGACCGCCGCGGCCGTGGTCGGCGCGGTCGGCGAGGCGCTGGCCGGCCCGCTCGCGGCCATGCCCGAAAGAACGGCCGCACCCGGGAGAACGGCCGTGCCCGAAAGAACGGCCGCACCCGGGAGAACGGCCATGCCCGGAAGCAAGGCCGCGCCCGGGGGCAAGGCCGCGCCCGAAAGCAACGGGGCCGCCGCCGAGGTGGTCCCCGCCCTGGTCTCCTTCACCCTGCGTGCCCTGGGAGGACGCGATGACAGCGACGCATGAGGTCACCAACCAGGTGCCCCTGCCGTACGGACACGACACCGCCGCCGATCCCGCCCTGCTCGCCGCCCTGGAGCGGGCCGGCGCCGGCTGGGCCGAGCCCGAGCTGCGCGAGCTGGGCCGGCTGGCCGGCTCCGAGCAGGCCGCCGAGTGGGGCCGGCTGGCCAACGAGCACCCGCCGGTGCTGCGCACCCACGACCGCTTCGGCCACCGGATCGACGAGGTCGAGTTCCACCCGTCCTGGCACGAGCTGATGCGCACCGCCGTCTCGTACGGCCTGCACGCCGCGCCCTGGCGGGACGGGCGTCCGGGAGCCCACACCGCCCGCGCCGCCAAGTTCTTCGTCTGGAGCCAGGTCGAGGCCGGGCACACCTGCCCGATCTCGATGACCTACGCCGCCGTACCGGCGCTGCGCGCGAACCCCTCCCTGGCCGGGGAGTTGGAGCCGCTGCTGGCGGCGAGGGAGTACGACTTCGGGCTGCGCGAGCCGCGCACCAAGCGCGGGCTGATCGCCGGCATGTCGATGACCGAGAAGCAGGGCGGCTCGGACGTCCGCACCAACACCACGGTCGCCGCCCCGCAGCCGGACGGCACCTACCGGATCACCGGCCACAAGTGGTTCACCTCGGCGCCGATGTCCGACCTGTTCCTGACGCTCGCCCAGGCGCCGGGCGGGCTGAGCTGCTTCGCGCTGCCGCGCGTCCTGCCGGACGGCAGCCGCAACCGGCTGCACCTGATGCGGCTCAAGGACAAGCTCGGCAACAAGTCCAACGCCTCCGCCGAGCTGGAGTACGACGGCGCGGTCGGCTGGCTGGTGGGCGAGGAGGGCCGCGGGGTGCCGACCATCATCGAGATGGTCAACATGACCCGGCTGGACTGCACCACCGGCGGCGCCGCCGGCATGCGCTACGGCGCCACCCGGGCCGTCCAGCACGCCCTGCACCGGCGGGCGTTCGGCAAGGCGCTGGTCGACCAGCCGCTGATGCGCAACGTGCTCGCCGACCTGGTGGTGGAGTCCGAGGCGGCCACGACCGTCGCGATGCGGCTCGCGCAGTCCACCGACCTCGCCCTGGCGGGGGACGAAACCGAGGCGCTGGTACGGCGGTTGGGCCTGGCGGTGGCCAAGTACTGGGTGTGCAAGCGCGGTCCGGCGCACGCCGCCGAGGCGCTGGAGTGCCTCGGCGGCAACGGCTACGTGGAGGAGTCGGGGATGCCCCGGCTCTACCGGGAGGCGCCGCTGGTCTCGATCTGGGAGGGCTCCGGCAACGTCGCCGCCCTGGACGCGCTGCGTGCCATGGCCAAGCGGCCGGAGACCGTGGAGGCGTTCCTCGGCGAACTCGACGCCGCCGTCGGCGCGGACCGCCGACTGGACGCGGCCGTGGCCGCGCTGCGCAAGGAACTCACCGACCTGACCGACCTGGAGTTCCGCACCCGCCGGCTGGTCGAGTCGATGGCGCTGGCCTTCCAGGGCTCGCTGCTGGTCCGGTACGGCGACCCGGCGGTGGCCGACGCGTTCTGCGCGAGCCGGCTGGGCGGCGACCACGGCGCGGCCTTCGGCACCCTGCCGGCCGGGGTCGACGCCGGGGCGATCATCGACCGGGCCCGTCCGGTGCCGGTGTGAGCGAATCCCAGGAGGTCCGCGCGTTCTGGCAGGCCCTGGGCCTGCCCGGCCTGGTCGACGTGCACACCCACTTCATGCCGAAGAACGTCCTCGACAAGGTGTGGGCGTACTTCGACGCGGCCGGTCCGCTCATCGACCGGCCCTGGCCGATCACCTATCGCGAGGCCGAGGCCGAACGCGTCGCGCGGCTGCGGGAGTTCGGCGTCCGGGCGTTCACGTCGATGCTCTACCCGCACAGGCCGGGCATGGCCGCCTGGCTGAACGCCTGGGCCGTCGACTTCGCCGCCCGCACCCCGGACTGCCTGCACACCGCGACCTTCTTCCCCGAACCCGAGGCGGCCGGCTACGTCGTCCGGGCGATCGAGGACGGCGCCCGGGTGTTCAAGGCGCACCTGCAGGTCGGCGGCTACGACCCGACGGACCCGCTGCTGGACGAGGTCTGGGGGCTGCTCGCCGAGACCGGCACCCCGGTGGTCAGTCACTGCGGATCCGGGCCGGTGGCGGGCAAGTTCACCGGCCCCGGCCCGATCGGCGAGGTGCTGGACCGGCACCCCGGGCTGGTCCTGGTGGTCGCCCACCTCGGCATGTCCGAGTACCGCGACTTCCTCGACCTCGCCGAGCGCCACCCGTCCGTCCGGCTGGACACCACCATGGCGTTCACCGACTTCGTCGAGGCCGACGACCCGTTCCCGCGCGAGGAACTGCCGCGGCTGCGCGGCCTGCGGGACCGGATCCTGCTCGGCAGCGACTTCCCCAACATCCCGTACCGGTACGTCCACCAGCTGGAGGCGCTGGCCGGGCTGGGGCTGGGGGAGGAGTGGCTGCGGGCGGTCTGCCACGACAACGGCGCCGCCCTGTTCGAGCTCAGCTGACCGCGCCGCGCGCTCAGTTGACCGCGCCGCACGCCCAGTTGACCGCGCGCTCAACCGACCGTCCCCAGGACCTCCAGGGCCCGTGCATGCAGCTCGGGTGCGGCGGTGAGGAAGCTGTCGGAGCCGGCCGTCCAGGCCGCCCCGGCGGCGTCCGTCACCGCCGCGCCCGCCTCGCTCGCGATCAGCGCTCCGGGCAGCAGGTTGCCCGCGTCCCGGCCGTACTCCCAGAACAGCGCCAGATGCCCGGAGCCGACCTGGGCCACCTGCAGCGCGGTCGGGCCGAGGTTGCGCACCGCCAGCACCGCGCCCGCCATCGCGGACAGCGACTCGCCCGCCCGGCGCAGCGCCACCGGGTCCTCGGCCACCCGCGGCGGCTGGCTGGTGGCGGCGACGGTGATCGCCGGCTCGCGCTCCAGCGGGGCGATCGGCCGCCCGTCCAGTTCGGCCCCGCCGCCCAGCACCGCCCGGTAGGTCCGCCCGCCGTCCAGCTCGGGGGCGTGCACCACGGCCAGCACCGCGACGTTGTCCCGGACCAGTGCGGCGGTGACCGCCCAGTGCGGCTGGCCGAGCAGGTACTGCACCGCGCCGTCGGTGGCGTCGCAGAGCCACCACTCGCCCTCGGCGGGCAGCGAGCCGTCCAGCTCCTCCTCTGCCCAGCCGGCCCAGGGGCGCAGCGCGGTCAGCCGCTGCCGCAGCTCGGCGGCGGCCGGCCCGTCCAGCGCGGCGAAGGCGGCCCCGGCCTCCTCGACCGTCCGCGCCGTGACGGGCTCGGTGGACCGGCGGGCCGCCAGCTTCGCGCCGACCTCGCGCACCACGGCCTCCACCTCCCGCGCCAGCTCCCACAGCCCGTCCGGCTCGTTCAGACTTGCCAGCTCGTGCAGGCCCGCCAGTTCGTCCAGCCCGGCCAGCTTGTCCAGCTCGTTCAGTTCGTTCAGCTTGTTCATCACGGTGACCCCTCCCGGTTCCCGGGCCGGCCGCTCCGGCCGCCCAGGACAAGGAGTACCCTCGGAGCGACCGAACAGGACGCTGGATCCCCCGTAGACGACGGAGATCGGACACCATGGACCTCTCCACTGCTGATCCGGACAGCGTGCTGGACGCCCTCGACCGCCGTCTGGTCTGCGCCCTCCAGGTGGACGGCCGGGCCGAGCCCGGCCGGATCGCCGAGGTGCTGGGCGTCTCCACCCGTACGGTGACCCGCCGGCTGGCCCGGATGCGGATGGCCGGCGTGCTGCGGGTCGTCCGGATGCCCGACGTCGAGGACGCGGCGGTGGGCGCCCTGCTGCTGCGGGTCCGGGTGCTGAGCGGACGGGTGGACGCCGTCGCGCAGGCGCTGGCCGACCGCTCGGACGTTCCCTTCGTCGACGTGATGCTCGGCGGCCACGAGGTCGGCGCGGTCATGCTGACCGACGCCGGGGCCCGCGACCGGCTGCTGTACGGGCAGCTGCCCGCGACCGGCGCCGTCACCGAGACCACCACCCACGCCGTGCTGCACGCCTTCGCCGACGCCGGGCAGTGGCGGGGCGGCCACCTGACCGAGGAGGAGGCCGCCGCGCTCGCCCGGCCCGCCGTCCCGCGCCCGGCCTCGCCCCCGCCGCTGGACGCCCTCGACCGCGCTCTGCTGGACCGGCTGGGCGAGGACGCCCGGCAGTCCCACGCCGCCCTGGCGGCGGTCGTCGGGGCACCTGAGTCGACCGTGCGCCGCCGGCTGCACCGGCTGGACGAGCTGGGGCTGCTGCGCACCCACGCCACGGTGGACCCGCGGTTGCTCGGCATGGCGGTGGACGCCAACCTCTGGCTGGACGTGCCGCCCGGCCGGCTCGCCGAGGTCGGCACCGCGCTGGCCCGCCACCCGCAGGTGCACGGCGTGTTCGCCACCAGCGGCCCGACCGGTCTGCTGGCCACGCTGTTCTGCGCGGACCACGGCGAGCTGTACCGCTTCCTCACCGACACGCTCGGCCCGCTCGGCGCCGCCCGGGTCGAGACCACGATCACCGCCCGCGCGGTGAAGCGAGCGGGGGTCGTGCTCAGGCAACCGCCCCGGCGGCCGTAGCGACCGTACCGGCCCCGGCGACCGTGCTGCCCCGGCAACCGCCCCGGCCTCGGCAACCATCGAGGCCCCGGCGGCCGGAGCGGCCGTTACCTGCGGGGTAATCGACGTCCGCCGCCGGGCCGGGCAGGGTGGGGGCAACCCGGTGAGGCCGACACGGCCCCGGGATCCCACCCGCGACAGGAGGCGATCCGCCATGTCCGCCCACGCGAACACCCTCACCCCCGCCAGGCCGGCCTCCGCCTTCTCGCCGTGGACGGTGCGCGGCATCCTCACCCTGGACGCCCTGGTCACCGGCGGAAACGGGCTGGCCTACCTGGCCTTCTCCGGACCGCTCGGCGAGTTGCTCGGCCTCGGCCGCGCCACCCTGCTCGACCTCGGGGCCTTCCTCGCCGTCTACGCGGTCGCCGTCGGCGTGCTGGCGGCCCGTCGGCAGCCGCCGGTGCTCGGCGTACGGGCGGTGATCGACCTCAACCTGGTCTGGGTGGTGCTCAGCCTGGTGGCGATGGAGGTCTGGCTGGAGCCGACCACCGCCGGCTTCGTCTGGATCCCGCTGCAGGCCGCGACGGTCGCCCTGTTCGCCGTCCTGCAGTTCACCGCCCTGCGCCGGAGCAGCCGGAGCAGCCGGAACGGCGGGAACGACGGGACCAGCCGGACCAGCCGTTCCGCCCGCTACAGCTGACGCTCCGGCCCCACCGCGGACTGCAGGAACCGCACCGTCTCCGCGTCGGCCGGGAGGAAGGTCTCCATGGCCAGCTCGGAGACGGTCACGTCCAGCGGGGTGTTGAAGGTCGCGATGGTGGAGAGGAACGAGAGCACCCGCCCGTCGTGGCGGATCCGCATCGGCAGCGCGAACGGGAAGCCGTCCCCGGCCACGTCCTGCGCCGGGTCGTCGGCCGGCTCGGGGTAGCCGCGGACCTCCTCGTACAGCCGCCGCAGCGGTTCGGCGCGGACCAGCTCCAGTTGGCGCTCCATCCGCTCCAGCAGGTGGTGGCGCCACTGCCGCAGGTTGACGATGCGCGGCGCCAGCCCGTCCGGGTGCAGGGTGATCCGGATCGCGTTGAGCGGCGGCTCCAGCAGGTGCGGGGCGACCCCGTCCAGGAGCAGCCCGAGCGAGCGGTTGGCCGCCAGCACCCGGAAGCTCCCGTCGACGACGACCGCCGGGTACGGGTCGTGGGCGGCCAGCAGCCGCTCCACGCCGCCGCGCACCGCGTCCATCGAGGGGTCGTCCAGCGGTGTCTCGGGGTAGTGCGGGGCGTAGCCGGCCGCGAGCAGCAGGGTGTTGCGCTCGCGCACCGGGACGTCCAGCTGCTCGGCCAGCCGCAGCAGCAGCTCCCGGCTGGGGCGGGAGCGGCCGTTCTCCACGAAGCTGAGGTGCCGGGCCGAGGAGTCCGCCCGCAGCGCCAGTCGCAGCTGGCTGAGCTGTCGTCGTTCGCGCCAGCCGCGCAGCAGCGGGCCGACGCCGGTTCCCGTCGGGCTGCCCATGCCCGCCATGATCGTCATGGCCCAGGACGGTACTCGAACGAGCCCGGTCGGCGGGAGGGGGCGAGGGGGACCGGACGGACCTGATCAGAGCCCGGGTGGGTCAGGGTGGTTCAGGGGGCCGCGGGGATCTGCGGGGATCCGGGGATCAGACGCCGGTGCTGGAACCCGGCCGGATGACCATGAGCACCACGACCACGGCCCACAGCAGGTTGAACACCCCGGCCGTCATCGGCAGCAGGCGCAGACCGCCGACCGCCTTGGCGTGCTGCTCGTCCGCCGGGTCGAGGTCGAGCGCGTCCACGGCGGCCTGCTGGCCGGGGAGGACGAAGAGCAGCAGGGAGAGCGCGGCGACCGCGGTCAGCACCATCGAGACGATCACCCAGGACTGGCTCATCACGTCCATCACCTGGGCCAGGCCGATGCCCAGCACCGGCACCGCGACCCCCAGCAGCGCGTAGACCTGGGTGATCCGGTGCAGCACGCGCAGCACGCCCGCGTCGGAGGCCCGGTCCGGCCCGTCGGCCAGCGCGGCCTTCGCCCGGCGCGGGAACATGCTGACGGCCACCGCGACCGGGCCTATGAACAGGACCGAGACGAGGACGTGCAGGCTCAGCAGGAACTTGGCCATGGCGGGGCACCCTTTGGATCCGGTGGGCAGCTGGGGTTTCGCGGGAGCGCACGGTCGGCGCGCCCACGACCAGGCACGCTAACACCGCTTATTCACGGGCCCACCGCTCGGGTGCGCGGTGCGGGGCCCACCGGCGGCCCGCCCGCCGGCGGTCCAGCCCGCCGCCCGCCACGGCCCACCCGTCGGTTCAGCCTGCTGGCCGCCACGGCCCACCCGTCGGTTCAGCCGGCCGCCGTCAGCTCCACGATCCGCGGCGGGGCGGTGCTGACCGCCGCGACGGCGGCGCCGTGCTCCGGGTCGGTCCAGTCGATCAGGTGCAGGTCCTGGTACCGGCTGCGCAGCGGGGCACCGGGCGGGACGGTCGCGGGCAGGGCGGAGAGGTCGATCCCGCCGAGGGTGTCCAGGGTGGCCCGCCCGATCTTGATCAGCGACTCCTTGCGCACCCACTGCCGCAGGAACGCCCGGTCCGGCTCCGGGTCCGCCTCGACCAGGGCGAGTTCGGCCGGGGCCAGCACCCGGCGGGCGACCGCGCGCAGCGAGCCGCCCCGGCCGGACAGCTCGACGTCCACGCCGATCGGCTGGTGGCCGGCGCCCGCGGCGACCACGCCCCTGGTGTGCGACAGGCTCACGTGCACCCCGGGGTGGTCCGGCAGGTAGGGCTTGCCGTGGTCGGCGAGCCCGCAGTCCGGGCACTGCTGGGCGAGCACCAGGCCGGCCACCGGGACGCCGAGCAGCCGGGCGGCGCAGAGCCGGACCAGCAGGTGCCCGGCGGTGAAGTCGAGCCGCCCGGACTCGTGCCGGAAGCGCGCGGCGCGTTCCCGTTCGAGGGCGGTCAGCAGGTGCTCGCCCACCTCGGGGTGCCGCAGCACGGCGTCGGCGGACGCGACGGCGACGAGCGGTGCGCTCTGGTCCTGGGCCTCGGTGGTCATGACTCCAACCTAGCTCCAACCCGGGCCCCGCCGGAGAGGGGTGCCGCCGCCCGCCGACCGGGTGTTCCCGGGAGACCGGTGCTCCGTTCGTATGAATGTCGGATGCGACCTGAGGGTCGAGAGGGTGCGAATCACCTGATTTAGGGTTGGATGTCCCGGATCTGTGGGATCGACGGCAGATGTCATGGAAAACGGCAGGTCGTCCGAGCGCCTGCCCTTTCTCTTATGCGCGGAGGAATTGTCGATGGGTCAGGCCACCGGTTCGCCGGATCACCGAACGACCGCCGTGAGAACGCCCGCCACCCGTGGTCGCCGGGCCGTCCGCGCGGCGGTCGCGACCGTCGTGGCCGCGCTGCCGCTGGCCGCCGTGCTGACGGTCGGTTCGGCCGCGCCGCTGGCCCCGCCGCTGGGCGCCTGCACCGGGCCCTCCTGTCCCGCCACCTGGCCGACGCCGCCGAACAACGGCGACTTCACCGGGCGGGACGCCAGCATTAACGTCTTCACCGGCGGCAACTACACGGTGAACGGCCGCGCCGCCGAGGCCGAGGGCAAGATCGTCACCCTGGGGAACCTGACCGTCGACAAGAACGGCGGCGGCATCTACAACATGGGCGTCGTCGGCGTCGGCTCGCGCGTGGTGCCGCCCAACGGCAGCGACTTCGTGACCACCGGTGGCGCCGTCGACGTCAAGACCGGCAACTCCATCCTGATCGGCGGCAGCGACTCGCACGGCGCGGCCTTCGGCAACCTGCGCCACGCGGGCAGCGTGAGCGGCACCGTCAGCATCGACCCCACCGGCCAGTCGATCCAGGACGCCAACGCCGCCGCGCCCTACCAGACGGTGCTGACCCAGATCGAGGAGATCTCCGACTGCGTGGGTCGGTCCGCCCCGACCGGCCAGGTCGACATCGCCTTCGGTACGGCGACCTTCACCGGCGACGGGACCAGCATGCGGCAGGTCTTCAACGTCACCCAGAACCTCGCCTCGCCGACCGGCGGACAGATCGGCCTCGCCTTCACCAAGATCCCGGCCGGCGCCACCGTCGTGGTCAACATGATCGGCGACAGCCCGATCATCAACACCTACACGGGCACCGGTCTGGCGGGCGACCAGACCACCGATATGCGCTCGAAGCTGATGTACAACTTCCCGACCGCGACCTCGGCCCAGATCCTCGGCAGCGCCCAGTTCCAGGGCTCCGTCATGGCCGGCAACCCGGGCGGCACCACGACCATCGCCCAGCCGGGCATGAACGGCCGGGTGTACCTGGCGGGCAACCTGATCCACACGGGTACCGGTGGCTACGAGATCCACAGCTACCCGTTCGACGGGGACCTGCCGGAGTGCACGGTGACGCCCAGCCCGTCGCCGACCTCCTCCTCGCCGTCTCCTTCGCCGACGTCTCCTTCGCCGACCTCTCCGTCTCCGACCTCGCCGACCTCGCCGAGCCCGACGTCTCCGTCGCCGACGTCCCCCACGCCGACCTCTCCGTCCCCGACCTCCCCGTCCCCCACCTCCCCGTCTCCCACCTCGCCGAGCCCGACGTCCCCGTCCCCGACGTCTCCCACGCCGACCTCGCCGGCGCCCACCTCCCCGACCCCGAGCAGCCACTCGCCGTCGGCCAGCGCGTCCACGTCGAGCGCGGGCCCGGCCCCGACCAGCCACCACCCGACCAAGCAGCCGACGAGCCACCACCCGGGCGGCGGCGGTGAGTTGCCCTCCACCGGTGCGGGCAACGCTCCGGTGGTCTTCGGTCTGGCGGGCGTCGGCCTGCTCGGCCTCGGCGGTCTGGCCGTGATGGCCGCCCGCCGCCGCGGCCGCCACAGCTGACGGCCCCGCACGACGGCTGAACGGCGCCGAGCGCGCCCGAGCAGCCGGCCGGCGTACAGGCCGCCCGAGTCGATCCGACCGGGCGGCCTGTGTCGTACCCGGAACTCCAGGGGTACCGGGCTACCGCTGCGCCGGGTAGTCCGCGAGCCCGGAGGCGAGCAGGGCGAAGGCCCGGTCCACCGCCGTCTCGATCCGGGGGCGGATATCCTCGGCCGATTCGCCGGCCACCACGGCCCGCCGGATCTCGGCGAGGACCGCCCGGTGGGCGCCCGCGACGGTGCCGGCCACCACGTGCGGGAGCGGGTCGTCCGGGGCGGCTCCCGCCTCCTCGGCCAGGACGGCGGCCAGTGCCCCCTCCGCGCGTTCGCCGAGCTCCAGCAGTCGGGCGCGCAGCGCGGGGCTGTCCGTGACGATCCGCCAGAACGTCGCCATCCGCGGGTTCAGTCCGACCGTGGGCTCCCCGTCCGCGACCGCGGCCAGCAGGTCGGCCCGGACGGCGTCCACCGCGGAGCTGCCGGCCGGGCGGCGGCGGACCACCTCGGCCAGATGGGCGATCACGGCGTCCTGCCGGTCGAAGAACAGGTCCTCCTTGGTCGGGAAGTAGTTGAAGACCGTGTTGGGGGAGACCCCGGCGGCCCGGGCCACCTCGACGACCGTGACCTGGTCGAACCCGCGCTCGGCGAACAGGCCCATGGCGGTGTCGGCCAGGAGGTCCCGGGTCTGCTGCTTCTTGAGTTCGCGAAGTCCCATGACGGGATCCTACGACAGAATCATGGAGTCACATAAAACTTGCAGTGACACCAAGAATATCGGCTACGGTGACGGCATGACCTTCACCTTCGGCATCTACCCCGGCGGACTGCTCGGCGACGACAGCGGTGTGCTGGCGCCCGTCCGCCCCGACGACCCGGCGCTGATCACCGCGGCCCTGCGCGAACTCCAGGGCGGGGCAGGCGAGTTCCTGGTCCGCGCCTACCGCTCGTACGGCGATCCCGGGCGCGCGCCGGAGCGGCCCGAGCAGTACGCGGTCGAGGGGCGCAGGCTCGACCTGGTGCTCCAGTACCGCGACCGCAGCGGGGAGTTGGCGGGCTGGCTGGACTTCGTCCGGGAGACGGTCCGGACCGAGGGCCACCGGGTCGCCTTCCTCCAGATCTGCGAGGAGCCCAACCTCGACCTGCCGCCCGTGGACGGCGGCATCCCCAACGTCCGGCGGGCGGTGGTGGAGGGCGTGGTCGCGGCCAAGGAGGAGGCGCTGGCCCGCGGGTACGACGAGCTGGCCGTCGGCTTCAACGCGGTGCCGTCCTTCGACCCCGCGGACACCTTCTGGTCCGAACTCGGCGAGCTCGCCGACGAGCGCTTCCACCGGGCCCTGGACTACGTCGGCCTGGACTTCTTCCCGGACGTCTTCCGGCCCGTGCCGCCCGGGCAACTCGCCGACGCGGTACGGGCGGTGGTCACCGCCTTCCGACGGGACTGGCTGCCCCGGGCCGGCATCGGGGCCGTCGTCCCGCTGCGGGTCTGCGAGAACGGGTGGCCCACCGGCCCCGGGCGGAGCGAGGCGCGGCAGGCCGAGGTGGTCGAGGAGGTGGTGCGGACGGTCGCCGGGCTGGCCGCCGAACTCGCCGTCACCGGTTACGCGTTCTTCGCCCTGCGGGACGCCGACAGCGCGGGGGCGGGGCTGTTCCACCACTTCGGCCTGCTGCGCGACGACTACTCGCGCAAGCCGGCGTTCGACACCTACCGGAAGCTGGTCGCCGAACTGACCGAACCGGCCGAACCGGCCGAGCCGAGCGAACCGGCCGGACCGACCGAGCCGAGCGCAACATCCGGACCGACCGAACCGAGCGCAACGGCCGAAACATCCGAACCAGCCTGCCGGGAAGGCTAGTTCGTCTCGAAGAACCGCTCCACCGTGCGGCGCCGGGCGGCGACCTCGTGCACCGGCTCGCCGATCACCCGCCCGGCCAGGGTGACGGCCAACTCGCCGACGTCCTGGCGGAGCCGCTCGGCCGCCGCGGCCCGGTCCGCGGCGATCCGCGCGCGTCCGGTGGTGAGCAGCTCGTCCCGTTCGCGCAGGCCCTCCGCCCGGGCCGCGGCGATCGCCGCCGCGCCGCGTTCGGTGCAGTCCTCCCGGATCCGGGCCGCCTGGTGCCGGGCCTCGGCCAGTTCGCGCAGGTGGGTGTCGCGGACGGCCTCGGCCTCGGCGCGCAGGGCCTCGGCGTGCTCGGCGCGGCCCTCGGTGGCCTCCCGGCGTTCGGCCTGCACCCGTTCGATGCGGGGGAGCAGGTGCCGGCCGAGCGTCCAGAGGATCAGGAAGAACAGCGCCAGGCCGAGGGCCAGCGGGGCCGGTTCGGGCTTGAGCGGGCCGAGTTCGAGATTCACGCAACCTCCCCGTGGTCCGACGTGCCGTCAAGCGGCAGCCTTCCCTGGGTCGACGGTGGTCGAACTCGACCCTGGGATGAGCTTCGTCACGACGCCGGGGAGGTTGCCGCTTCCGGCTCGTCGGGTGACGGCCCCGGTCAGGTGACCTCGCCCCGGCGGGAGAAGCGCTCCGCCCGCCATTCGCCGCTCTCCAGGACCTCGGCCAGCTGCCGGGCGGCGTCCCAGACCTCGGTGTAGGACAGGTAGAGCGGGGTGAAGCCGAAGCGCATCAGGTCCGGCGCGCGGAAGTCGCCGATCACCCCGCGCTCGATCAGCGCCTGCACCACCGGGTAGCCGTCGGCGTGCCGCAGGGCGACCTGGCTGCCGCGCCGGGCGTGCTCGCGCGGGGTCACCACCTCGATCCCGTCCAGGCTCTCCGTCAGCGAGATGAACAGGTCGGTCAGCGCCAGGCTCTTCGTCCGCACCGCCGCGAGGTCGGCCCGCTCCCAGACGTCCAGCGAGGCGTCGAGGGCGGCCTGGCCGAGCAGCGAGGGTGAGCTGGTCAGGAAGCGGCCGATGCCCGCCTTGGGGTCGTACCCGGGCTCGAAGGCGAACGGGCGGGCGTGCCCGAACCAGCCGCTCAGCGGCTGCAGCGGACCGGCCGCCAGGTGCCGCTCGGCGACGTACAGGAAGGCCGGCGAACCGGGGCCGCCGTTCAGGTACTTGTAGGTGCAGCCGACCGCGAAGTCCGCGTCGGCGGCGCCGAGTTCGACCGGCAGCGCGCCTACCGCGTGGCACACGTCCCAGATCATCAGCGCGCCCGCGGCCTGCACCCGGGCGGTGATCCCGGGCATGTCCAGCAGCTCGCCGGTGCGGTAGTCCACCTGTGAGAGGACGACCGCGGCGACGTCCCCGTCCAGGTGCCGGTCCAGCTCCTCGGGCCGGATCAGCGCACTGCGCGCGCCCTCGACCAGGCCGGTCACGCCCTCGGCGATGTACAGGTCGGTCGGGAAGGCCTCGGCGTCGCCGAGCACCGTGCGCCGGCCGGGGCGCAGCCGTAGCGCGGCCGACAGCACCTTGAAGAGGTTGACCGAGGTGGTGTCGCAGACGACCACCTCCGCCGGATCGGCCCCGATCAGCGGCGCGATCCGCCGTCCCAGCCGGTACGGCTGCTCGAACCAGCCGGCGTCGTTCCAGCTGCGGATCAGCTCCCGGCCCCACTCCTCCTCGACCACCTGGCGCACCCGCTCCGGCGTGCGCACCGGCAGCGCGCCCAGCGAGTTGCCGTCCAGGTAGATCACCCCGTCCGGCAGCGAGAACTCCTTGCGGAACGCCGCCAGCGGATCGACGGCGTCCAGCGCCGCGCAGTCCTCGCGCGTGGTCATGCCCATGTGCCCGTTCTCCTCGCTCACAGCTCGTCCCGGATCGTCCACAGCTCCGGGAACACGTCCTGCTCGGCCGACTTGCGCAGCCAGGTCAACCCGCTGGAGCCGCCCGAGCCGGGCTTGGCGCCCATCGTCCGCTTCACCGCCGACAGGTGCCGCTGGCGCCAGCGGGTGACCCGCTCGGCGACGTCCAGCAGGGCCTCGGCGAGCGGCTGCAGCGCGGCGAACTCCGGCTCGGTGTACACCCGGCGCCAGGCCGCGGCGGCCTCCTCGGACGGGCGGTAGCGCTGCTCGGAGGGCTCCGGGAGCGGGCCCAGTCCGCGCCGCGCCAGCAGCGCCAGCGCCTCGTCGTACAGCCCGGGGGAGCGCAGTGCCTCGACCAGCTCCTCCTGGGTGCGCGGCATGCCGTCGTACATGGCCAGCAGCGCGGCGTTCTTGTTGCCGAGCGTGAACTCCAGGTGCAGGAAGGCCGCGGACTGGAAGCCGGACGCCTCGCCGAACAGCGAGCGGAAGGAGTTGAACTCCTGCGGCGTCATGGTGGCCAGCAGGTCCCAGGACTCCACCAGCACGTCCTGCGCGTGGGTGCCCCGGCGCAGCGCGGCGAGCGCGGCGGGGAGGTCGTCCTCGCGCAGCGCCTGCCGGGCGAGCGTCCACTCGTGCCGCAGCAGGTCGAAGAGCAGCTCCATCACCTGGGTGGTGATGATGAACGACAGTTCCGCGGGCTCCTTGCCGCGCGGGTGCTGCAGGCTGTGCAGCTCCTCCAGCCGTACGTACTCGGCGTACGGGGTGCTCCGACGCGGCGCCCCGCCCCGACCGAACGACAGGTTGGGTGTCTCCACCGTGTCGTGCCCCATCCCGATTCCTCCTGATCCGTCGGGCGCCTGGCCCGCTCCGGTGAACCAGCCGGATTGCCCGGTTCCACCGGGTGCCCATTGTGCGGCGGTGGCGGCCCCCGCTTGAATGGTCGACGGATACCGCAACCGCCGTCGGAGCTGTCGTTCGCGAGGCGTTCGGCTGATTCGCTTTACGAACGAAAATCCCTTGATCCGAACACCCCGGGGAGCCGCCATGGACGCCGTCGACCGCCGCCTGCTGGCCGAGCTGCAGGCCGATGCCCGGCTCTCGTACAACGAACTCTCCCGCCGGGTGAGCCTGTCCGCACCCGCGGTGGCCGAACGGGTCCGCCGCCTGGAAGCCGACGGGGTGATCAGCGGCTACCACGCCCACGTGGACCCCACCCGGGCCGGGCTGCCGATCACCGCGCTGGTGCAGATCCAGTGCTACGGCCCGCGCTGCCTGCTGCGCGACCCCGAGGTGGCGACCTGGCCCGAGGTGCTCCAGCTGCACCGGGTCACCGGCGGGGCCTGCTGCGTGCTGCTGGTCGCGGTGCCGACGATGGCCGAGTTCGAGGCGCTGTGCGACCGGCTCGGCGCGTACGGCCAGCCGTCCAGCTCGATGATCCTCTCCAGTCCGGTGCCCTGGCGGCCGCTGGCTCCGCGCTGACCGGGAGGGCGGGAGAGTCGGGAGGGCGGGCGGCGGCCCGCTGGCCTTGACGCGGACGTCAAGGAGTAGGTTCCGGCCCATGTCGAACGAGCGCCACATCCTGCTGCTGCCGGGGAGCCTGCGGGCCGGCTCCACCAACGAGACCGTGCTGCGCACCGCGGCCGCCGTGGCCGCCGCCACCCCCGGCCTGCGGACCACGTACTACACCGGGCTGGCCGGGCTGCCGCACTTCAACCCGGACCACGACACCGATCCGCTGCCGGAGCCGGTGGCCGAACTGCGGGCCGCGATCGAGGCGGCCGACGCGCTGCTGGTCTGCACGCCCGAGTACGCCGGGACGCTGCCGGGCTCGTTCAAGAACCTGCTGGACTGGACGGTCGGCGGGGTGGAGATCTCGGACAAGCCCACCGCCTGGATCAACGCCGCCGGCCCGGGGCGCGGCGGGGGCGCCGAGGCCACCCTGCGCACCGTCCTCGGCTACACCGGCGCGGCCGTGGTGGACGCGGCCTGTGCGCGGATCCCGCTGGAGCGCGGGGCGGTCGGCCCGGACGGGCTGGTCGCCGATCCGCTGGTGCGCGAGCGGATCGGCGAGGTGCTGGCGAAGCTGGCGGCGGCCTGAGCGGGGCCTGAGCGGGGCCTGAGCGGGGCCCGGCCGCCGTCCGGCCGACGACCGGCCGTGGCGCGGCGGGCTCAGTGCGCCGAGGGCAGGGGCACCCCGAGCCCGGCCAGGCCCTCCAGGAACAGCTCCACGCCGACCGCCGCCAGCAGCAGCCCGAGCAGCCGGGAGAGCACCTCCAGCGAGGTCCGGTGGGTGCGCCGCATCAGCGGTGCGAGCAGGGCCACGCAGACGTAGTTGATCACCGTGACGGCCGCGTACGCCCCGGCGACGGTCGCCTTCCAGGCCAGGCCGTCCCGGTTGAGCGAGGCGACCAGGACGGCCGTCACCGCGAGCGGGCTGGCGATGTACGGCAGCAGCAGCTCGCGGATGCCGTCCACCAGCGGGTTGGGCAGGTGCTCGTCCTCCTCGGCCTCGCCCCCGAGGTGGACGCCGAAGACCAGGGCGACCGCGTAGACGAAGAAGATCAGACCGCCGGCGAGCTGGAGCGACTGGTCGCTGATGTGGAACAGGCTGGTCACCTGGTCCGCCGAGAATCCGAGCACCAGGCCGATCACCGCCGAGATGACCGTGCTCCAGGCCGCCAGCCGCCGCAGTTCCCGGGTGCTGCGGGTGGTCGCCAGCCGGGCGAAGGCCAGCAGGGTCTTCGGCGGTCCGACCACGGCGAAGAAGGTGATGAACGCGCTGCTCAGGTTGAAGACGAACATGCCGCCCAGCATGACCTCGGGGCCCCGGACGGCCGACCCGCCACGCCCCGCGACCGGCGTGGTGTCCGTCTCCCCGGGGCCGTGGCGAGTCTCCCGGTTCATTCCCGATCGCCGACGAATTCGCCCGGATGGCGGCCCCGGCTCGAACGGGTGGACGGTCTCGGTTGCTATGGAGACAGGACCGCCACGCCGGCGGGCCCCACCGGCACGACCACCGGCGCCGCCACCGGCGGGGACCACGCCGTGGAATCGAGGATGCGACATGTGCCTGAACCGTAAGGACCTGGGCCTGCTGGCCCTGCGCAGCGCGGTCGGCGGGGTGCTGATCGCGCACGGCACCCAGAAGCTGTTCGGCTGGTTCGGGGGCGGCGGCCTGGAGGGCACCACCCAGGCCATGGACCACATGGGCTTCCACCCGGCCCGGCAGAGCGCCATCGCGGCCGGCCTCGGCGAGGCGGGCGGCGGGGCGCTGCTGGTGGCCGGACTGGCCACCCCGGCGGCCGGCGCGGTGGTGGCCGGGACGATGGCGGGCGCGGTGGCGGTGCACGCCCCGGCCGGCTTCTTCGCGATGTCCGGGGGCTACGAGTACCCGGCCTTCCTCGGCGCGACCGGGCTGGCGATCGGCCTGGCCGGGGCCGGGCGGTACTCGCTGGACCACGCGACCGGCCACGTCTTCGACCGTCCCTGGGTCGGCCTGTTCACCTTCGTGGCGAGCGCGGCCGGGGCGTACGGCGTGGTGGCGCGCCGTCGGCACGTGGTGCGGCTGCGCGAGGAGCGGGCCGCGGTGGAGGCGGACGAGCAGGAGGGTTCGGGGCTGTCCTGACAGGGCCCGGGGAGCCGGGTCCGCGGCCCGCGGTCGGCCGGTCCGCGGTCCGCGGTCGGTGGCGTCACCCGGAGGCAGCAGTCCTGCTGGCGGCTGCTTCCGGGCGCTCGGAACGTGGGCGGGGAGGCGTGCCGGGCAGCCCGGCGCCGACCGCAGACCACGGACCGCAGACCACCGACCGCAGACCGGCCGACCGGAAACGAGGGACCGCATGGACCGCCAGCCGCTCACCCGGGCCACCGCCCCGAGCCGAACGGCCACCGCGCCGAGCGCGACAGCGGGCCCGAGCTCGACGGCGGGCCCGAGGGTCGCCGCCCCGGGCCCCAGGGTCACCGCGCAGGACCTGGACGCGCCCCCGCTGCGCGGTCGACGGCGTTCGGTGGCCTGGGTGGTGAGCGCCGCCCTGCTGGGCTTCGCGGTGCTGGCGGGCTGCTCCTCGGGCAAGTCCGCGAGCAGTGTGGCCTCCCAGGCGGCGTCCGCGGTGGAGAAGGGTGCGGGCGCGGCCGCCTCGGCCGCCTCGGCGCTGGCCTCGGCGGCGGGCGGGGCCGGGTCGGCGCTGGCCTCGGTGGCCGGCGGGGCGGGGTCCGCGCTGGCCTCGGTCGAGGCGCAGGCCTCGGCGGCGGTGTCCGACGCCGCCTCGGCCCTGGCCGGGGTCAAGGGCGGGCTGGACGCCAAGGCGGACGTGGCCGCCGGGGAGGTGACCACCGGCTCGGACGGCAAACCGCAGGTACAGCTGACCGTCACCAACCACGGCCAGCAGTCGTACCGGTACGTGATCCAGGTGAACTTCACCGACGGCTCGGGCAAGGTCCTCGACGCGACCGCGGTGACCGTCCAGGACGTGATGGCCGGGCAGAGCGCCCAGGCCACCGCGCACGGCAACCGGGACCTGTCGGGCACGGTCAAGGCCGAGGTGGCGAACGCCGTCCGGTACTGACGCGCAGCTCAGCACGGGAGCGGAACCTTAAGCGGGGCTCAAGGCCCAACGGGACCCCTTGACGGGCGAGTTGGTCTAGTCCATTTTTATTGCCCAGGTGCAGGGAGCCCCTGAACCGGCGCCGACGGCCTCGTGCCGCCGGCGCCGGTTCGGCACATCCCGGTGTCCGTCATGGCCTGATCCCGCACGATTCCCCACCCATTCCTGTCATGTCCCGGTCGTCCGGCCCCACCCCGGACGCGCGCCCCCGGGGCGGTGGCGGGGACCCCCACAACCAGGAGTCACGCACCCATGCTGCGCTCACGCATTGAAAGGGCCGGGACCCCGGCTCCGCAGGGCGGCCGCCGACGCCGCCCGAAGAGCCTGGCCGCCGTCGCGGCCGGCACCACCGCCTCCCTGCTGCTCGGCGCGGGCCTCGCGCTGTCCGGCGGCGGCGCGGCCAACGCCGCGACCACCAACTCCACCGGGGCGCCCGCCACCAGCGGCGGCATCAAGGTCGCCTACTTCGACCAGTGGTCGATCTACGCGAACGGGTACTACCCGAAGACGATCCAGGACACCGGCGCGGCCGGGAAGCTGGACTACCTGATCTACGACTTCGCCAACATCCACCCGACCGACCTCGGGTGTTTCGAGGCCACCAAGGCCGCCGACACGAACGACAACAACCCCAACGCGGGCGACGGCGCGGGCGACGCGTTCGCCGACTACCAGAAGAGCTTCGGCGCGGACATCTCGGTCGACGGCGTCGGCGACGTCTGGAACCAGCCGATCGCGGGCAACTTCAACCAGCTGAAGAAGCTGAAGGCGAAGAACCCCAAGCTCAAGGTCCTGATCTCGCTGGGCGGTTGGACCTACTCCAAGTTCTTCTCGGCGGCGGCCGCGACGGACGCCTCGCGCAAGCACCTGGTCTCCTCCTGTCTCGACATGTTCATCAAGGGCAACCTGCCCTCGGAGGCCGGCTACGGCGGCCCGGGCACGGCGGCCGGCGTCTTCGACGGCGTCGACATCGACTGGGAGTACCCGGGCGGCGGCGGCCACGCCGGCAACCTCTCCAGCCCGGCCGACAAGCAGAACTTCACGGCCCTGCTGAAGGAGTTCCGCACCCAGCTGGACGCGCAGGGCAAGGCCGACGGCAAGACCTACGCCCTGTCGGCGGCGGTCGGCGCCGGCCAGGACAAGATCATGAACGTCGAGACCGACAAGGTCGGCCAGTACCTGACCTTCCTCGACGTCATGACCTACGACATGCACGGCGGTTGGGACGCGCAGGGTCCGACCAACCACCAGGCGCCGCTCTACTCCGCCCCGGGCGACCCGTCGACCCCGGCCAAGCCGGGCAACGGCAAGTACTCGATCGACAACGCCATCAAGGCCTGGACGGTCGGCGACGCGGAGTACGGCATCCCCGGCGGCTTCCCCGCCAACAAGATCAACATGGGCGTGCCGTTCTACTACCGCGGCTGGACCGGCGTGAAGGACAACGGCAAGCACGGCCTCTTCCAGCCCGCCGCCAGCCCCGCGGCCGGTGCCGCGATGTCCGGCAACGTCCCCGGCATCCAGATGTACAAGGAGCTCGCGGGCTTCGTCGACAACCCGGCGAAGACCTTCTGGGACGACGAGGCCAAGGCCACGTACTTCTACGACGGCACCACCTTCTGGAGCGGTGAGGACGCCAAGTCGATCCAGGCCAAGCTCGACTACGCGCACTGCAACGGCCTCGGCGGCTCCTTCGCCTTCTCGATGTACGACCTGGGCACCAAGACCGCCCTGTTCGACACGATGGTGACCGCCACCAACGGCTCCGCCGCCGGGTGCCCGGCCCCGCCGACCGGCACCCCGACCCCGACCCAGACGCCGACCGGCACCCCGACCGGCACCCCGACCGGCACGCCCACGGGCACCCCGACCGGCACTCCGACCACGCCGGCCACCTGCTCGGCCGCCCCGAGCTGGGACGCCAACACCACCTACGCGGCCGGCGGCACCAAGGTCTCGTGGAAGGGCCACTACTACACCAACAAGTGGTGGACCAAGGGCGAGGACCCGAGCCTGAGCGGCCAGTGGGGCGTCTGGACCGACAACGGCCCCTGCTGACCGACCGCACCACCGAACCACCGAGGGGCCTGGCGGACCCTCGCGCCGAACGCGGGCGGCCCCGGACGAGCACGATCTCGTCCGGGGCCGCCCGTCGTGTCCGGCCGCTCAGATCTTGGCGTAGGTGACCGTGATCGTGGTCGCCGAGCTGGTGATCACCAGGTTGCTCTCGCCCTTCTCGGCGAGGCCCGAACCGTTGCCCGCGGACGTCACCTCGAAACCGGCGGCCTTGAGCGCCGCCTCGTACTTGGCGTAGTCGCCGGCGGTGGCCTCGCAGGTGATGATGTAGGCGCCGGCCGCGCCGTTGACCAGGGTGATCTTCCCCGGGGGGAGCGGGATGTCGGCGGGCAGGTCGGCGGGCCTGGTCTTGCCGCCGACGACCGCGTTGGTGGGCACGGCCCCGCCTGCCGCAGGGGCGGCCGGGGTGGTGGCCGGAGCGGCCGCCGGCTGCGAGGCGCTCGGGGCGGCCGCCGGGGCGGAGGAGGCGGGGGCGGCGGCCGGGGTGGTGGCCGCGGCGCTGCTCGGGGCGGCCGTGGACGAGCTGTCGTTGTTGCAGGCGGTGAGCCCGAGCCCGGCCACGATGACGGTGGCGAGCAGGGCGGAGGTGCGCTTGAGCGGCATGGTGAAGGCCCATCGGTAACGGAATCTCAGTGGTCTTATAGCGCCACGCAGATTGGCATATGAAAGGCCTGATGCCAATGGGATTCCGTGGGCCTGGAGTCCTCGCCCGTGCTCAGCCCAGGTCGGCGGTCCGCCCCGGGGCGTCCGGGCGGCTCTCCTCGATCCGGCGGAGCATCCGGGCCAGCAGGGCGGCGAGCGCGGTGCGCTCCTCGCCCACGACGTCCTGGAGCAGCTCCTCCTCGAAGACCGCCGCCATCCGCATCGACTCCAGCCACTTGTCGCGGCCGGCCTCGGTCAGCTCGATGATCACCCGCACCCGGTTGGACTCGTCCCGTTCCCGGGTGACCAGGCCGTCGGCCACCATCCGGTCGATCCGGTGGGTCATCGCCGCCGGGGTCAGCCCGAGCCGCTTGGCCAGCTCGCTCGGACCCAGCCGGTACGGGCTGCCGGAGACCACCAGGGCCTTGAGCACCTCCCACTCGGCGGACGTGATTCCGAGCACGGTCAGCTGGCGGTCGTACGCCACGCCCATCCGCCGGGAGACCCGGTTGAGGGTCTGCACGATGGTCTCCACCTGGGGGTCCACCATGGGGAACTCCCGCTGGTAGAGGGCCACCTGCTCGGCGATGCCGAGTTCCAGGGGGGTGGCCGGGGCGGGCTTGTCGGCAGCCGGCGCCGGCTTGTCCGTAGTCATGCGGACCAGTGTCGCACGAGGGTGCACTCCTTAAGCCTTTGACTCCGCAGCCTTCCGGTGCTAAGACTTTATCTCGACAGACTTTAGCTCTGAAATCTTCTGGACTTAAGAGTATCCAGTCGAAACCTCGGAAGGGATGTGCACGGTGACCGGCACGGTGAAGCAGCAGGGGCAGCAGCGACGTGGGGCGGGCAGCCGGCTGCGCCGCGTCCAGATCGGCAACGCGCTCAGCGCGTTCGGCAGCGGGTTCACGATGCCGTACATGTTCGTGTACGTGGACCAGGTGCGCGGGCTGGGCTCGCTGGCGGCCGGGATGGTGTTCACCGTCTTCGCGCTGGCGGCCCTGGCCGTGCTGCCGTTCACCGGGCGCGGCATCGACCGGTACGGTCCCCGTCCGGTGCTGCTGGCCGGTACGGCGCTCGCCGCCACCGGCGCGTTCGCCTTCGGCCACGCCACCGACACCCCGGCCCTGCTGGTCTCCTCCTTCCTGTTCGGCGCGGGTGTCACCACCTGCCAGCCGGCGCTCGCCACGATGATCGTCCGCTGCTCGACGCCGGCCACCCGCTCGCACGCCTTCGCGCTGCAGTTCACCCTGGTCAACCTGGGCATGGGCATCGGCGCGCTGGTCGGCGGGCAGATCGTGAACGTCGCGGACCCGGCCAGCCTCACCCGGCTGTTCACCATCGAGGCGGTGACCTTCCTCGGCCTGGCGCTGGTCACCGGCACCGCCCGGATGCCGCGGGTCCAGCTGAGCGTCGTCCACGGCAAGAACGACGGCCCGACCGGTCTGCGCGCGATGGTCGCCGACAAGGCGATGCTGCGGCTCTGCCTGCTCGCCGGCCTGATCTTCTTCACCTGCTACGGCCAGTTCGAGTCCGGTGTCGCGGCCTTCGCCACCGACACCGTCGGCACCGCGCCCTCCACCCTGGGCCTCGCGATCGGCGCCAACGCGCTGACCATCGTGGTGCTGCAGATGTTCATGGTGCGGATCACCGCGCGCCGCCGCCGCACCACCGCGATGGCCGCGGCCGGGCTGGTCTGGCTCGGTGCCTGGGCGATGGCCCTGGTGGCCGGTCTGATCCGGACCGAGACCATGGCCGCCACGGTCGCCATCGTCTCGATCTACGCCCTCTTCGGCGTCGGCGAGTCGCTGCTCGCGCCCACCATGGGCCCGATCGTGGCGGACCTCGCCCCGGCCCGGCTGCTCGGCACCTACAACGCCGGGTACGCCCTGGTGAAGCAGATCGCGATCGCGGTCGGCCCGGCCGTCGGCGTGCTGCTGGTCGGCTCCGGCACCTGGCCGCTCTACCTGGCGGCGATGGCCGGTTCGACGCTGCTGATCGTCATGCTGGCGCTGCGGCTGCGTCCGCACCTCACGCCGGAGCAGGACAACGCCGCGCCGGTCGTGGTCCGTACCGTCCCGGTCCGGGAGCTGCAGACCGCCGCGTAGCGCAGGGGTGCGCAAAAGCGTTCGAAACGGGCGCCGACCGGGTCACCTGGTCGGCGCCCGTCGCGCTTGGCTTCACGACCACCGCCACATAGTGTCAGTGGCTGTTGACCGCCCGGATCCGGCCGCGACGCCGGGTGCCGGGCAGAGCAGACAGGCGAAATCGGCGAGGCAATGACGCAAGCGGCGCTCACGCACCCCCCGGCGGCCCCGGCCCCCGCCGCCCCCGCACCAGCCCCGCGCGGGGGCCCGGTCCGCTGGGCGGCCGACCGCTCCGGCTGGCTCGGGCCGATCGCGGTCGCGCTCTTCGCCGGTCTGCTGCGGTTCTGGCACCTCGGCTACCCCAAGGCCTTCGTCTTCGACGAGACGTACTACCCCAAGGACGCCTGGTCGCTGCTGCGGCAGGGCTACGAGGGCAGCTGGCCCGACCACGCCAACGCCGACATCCTGGCCGTCCCGCAGTCCGTCCCGCTCGGCTCCGCGCCGGAGTTCGTTGCGCACCCGCCGCTCGGCAAATGGGTGATGGCGATCGGCGAGCAGCTGTTCGGTCTGCACCCCTTCGGCTGGCGGTTCATGACCGCCCTGCTCGGCACCGTCACCGTCCTGATGCTGGCCCGGATCGGCCGCCGGCTCTTCGGCTCCACACTGGTCGGCTGCACCGCGGCCCTGCTGATGTCGGTGGACGGCCTGCAGCTGGTGATGAGCCGGGTCGGGCTGCTCGACGGCATCCAGATGTTCTTCGTGCTGGCCTCCTTCGGCAGTCTGCTGATCGACCGCGACCACGCCCGCGCCCGGCTGGCGGCCGGCGGGAACCCCGACCGGGTGCGGCTCGGGTGGCGCCCCTGGCGGATCGCGGCCGGGGTGTTCATCGGTGCCGCCTGCGCGGTCAAGTGGAACGGCGCCCCGGTCCTCGCCGCCTTCGGCGTCCTGACCGTGCTCTGGGACCAGTCCGGCCGCCGTGGGGCCGGCGCCCGCCGCCCCTGGCGCTCGATGCTCCGCCGGGACGCCGGGCCCGCCCTGCTCGCCATGGTCGGCTCCGCCCTGGTGGTGTACGTCGGCTCCTGGGGCGGCTGGCTGCTCAGCGGAGGCAACGGCGAGGGCGGGTACGACCGGCACTGGGCCGACGGCCGCGCCGGGCTCTCCCCGGACAGCCTCCTCGGCCTCCCGCTGCCGCAGGTGTCGATGAGCTGGGTGCCGGGGCCGCTGCGCAGCCTCTGGCACTACCACTCGCAGATGTACGACTTCAACACCGGTCTGAGCACCCCGCACACCTACCAGTCCAACCCCTTCGCCTGGCTGGTCGACGGCCGCCCGGTCTCCATGTACTGGGAGCAGGTCCCGAACGGCAGCCGCGGCTGCACCTCCTCCGGCGGCTGCTCGGCGCAGATCCTGGGCCTGGGCACGCCGTTCCTGTGGTGGGCGGCCTGCTTCGCGCTGGTCTACCTGCTGTGGCGCTGGTTCTTCCGGCGGGACTGGCGCTCGGGCGCGGTGCTGTGCGCGGTGGCCGGGATCTACCTGCCCTGGTTCCGGTACCAGGAGCGGACGATCTTCTCCTTCTACATGGTCGTACTGGTGCCGTTCCTGTGCCTGGCCGTGGCCCAGATGCTCGGCGCGATGCTCGGCCCGGCGGGCTGCAGCCGCGGGCGCCGCCGGATCGGCGCGATCGGGGCCGGGGCGGTCGTACTGGCGATCGTCGGCTGCTTCGCCTTCTTCTACCCGCTGTACACGGCGGAGGTGATCCCGATGTCGTCCTGGCAGGACCGGATGTGGTTCACCAGCTGGATCTGATGGATCTTGCGGCGTCCGGCGCGCAGCTGCTGCCGGTCACCCCGCTGCTCGGGGTGGTCACCGCCGTCCTGCTGCTGGCCGCCGTGGCGGTGGCCGGGCGGGGGCTGCTCGGCCACGGGCACGCGGTGCTGCGGGCCGGGTTGCGGGCGGTGGCGCAGCTGGCGGCCGTCGCGGCGGTGATCACCTGGGTGGTCGGTTCGCTCTGGTGGTCGGCGCTGTTCGTGCTGGTGATGTTCTCGGTGGCGGTGCGCACCGCCGGGCGGCGGATGACGCCGGGGCCGGGCTGGGTCTGGGCGGCGGCGCCGATCGGGGCCGGGGTGCTGCCGGTGCTCGCCCTGCTGCTGGGCGTCGGGCTGCTGCCGGCGAAGGGCCTGTCCGTCATCCCGGTCGCGGGCATCCTGATCGGCGGCGCGCTCACCGCGACCTCGCTGGCCGGGCGGCGCGCCCTGGACGAGTTGCGGCAGCGGCGCGGGGAGGTGGAGGCGGCGCTGGCGCTCGGCTTCGAGGAGCGCGAGGCACGGCTGGAGATCTGCCGGACGGCCGCGGCGACCTCGCTCGTCCCGGCCCTGGACCAGACCCGTACGGTCGGGCTGGTCACCCTGCCGGGGGCTTTCGTCGGGATGCTGATCGGCGGGGCCTCGCCGGTCCAGGCGGGGGCGGTCCAGCTGTTCGTGCTGGTCGGGTTGCTGGCGGTGGAGTCGGTGGCGATCGTGGTGGTGCTGGAACTGGTGGGCCGGGGACGGGTGACGGTCGGGTCGTTCGACGTCGTCCGGTAGGCTTGGGGACGTTGAAGGGGAGTAGCCCTCCACCGGACCGTCGACATACTGGCCCCCAGGGGCCCGGCGCCCGGGGCACCGCTCGCAGAGCGTTGCCGGCGAGACCTTCGGCCGCAGTGCTGTGACCATGACCAGTGCTGTCGGGCCGAAGCGTCCCCTGACGGAGCTGCGGAGGTCCGGCAGCCCGACCGAGGAAGCCCCCCCTGATGAGTTTCTCCGTTGCCGTGTTGACCTTCGGCATCATCTTCCTGGCCGAACTGCCGGACAAGACCGCGCTGGCCAGCCTGGTGCTCGGCACCAAGTACCGGGCGAGCTACGTCTTCGCGGGCATCGCCGCCGCCTTCGCCCTCCAGGTGGGCATCGCGCTCGCCGCCGGGCACCTGCTGTCGCTGCTGCCGCACCGCTGGGTGGAGGGCGTCACCGGTGCGCTGTTCCTGGCCGGCGCGGCGATGCTGCTGTTCCACGGCGGCGGGGACGAGGACGGGCACGCGGCCAAGGAGCCGTCCTCGAACAGCTTCTGGAAGGTCGCCGGGGCCAGCTTCGTGGTCGTCGCGATCGCCGAGTTCGGTGACCTGACGCAGATCATGACCGCCAACCTGGCCGCCAAGTACGCCGACCCGCTGGCCGTCGGCATCGGCTCCTGGCTGGCGCTCTGCGCGGTCGGCGGGGTCGCCATCGTGGGCGGGCAGAAGCTGCTCAAGCACGTGCCGATGAAGCTGATCGTCCGGGTGGCCGCGTCGATCATGGTGGTGCTGGCGGGCGTCAGCACCGTCGGGGCGATCACCGGCTGACGGCCCGGGCTCCACGTCGCGCCCGACGGGCGGCGTCCGCCGGTGCGGGCGCCGCCCGTTCGCGTGTCCGGGGGCGGAAGGTCAGCGGCCCGGGTCGGAAGGTCAGCGGCCCGGGGCGGAAGGTCAGCAGCCCGGGGCGGAAGGTCAGCAGCCCGGGTCGGCGGCGAGCACGGTCTGGGTCTTCGGGCCGTAGACGCCGTCCTCGCCCTTGATCCGGTTCTCCTTCTGGTAGCTGCTGAGCACCGACCGGGTCCAGTAGTCGAAGGTGCCGGTGATGATCGACCTGTCGACGAATCCGCACTCGGCCGCGTACAGGCGCTGCTGCAGGTCCTTGACGTCCGGCCCGGTCATCCCGATCTGCAGCACGCGCGGTATGGGCGCGGCGGTCGGCGTCGGCGTCGGCGTGGGGGTCGGGGTGGGCGTCGGAGTGGGGGTGGCGGTCGGGGTGGGCGTGGGTGTCGGAGTGGGGGTGGGCGTCGGCGTCGGGGTGGGGGTCTTCGTCGGCGTCGGCTTGCGGGTGGGCGTCGCGGAGGGGCTCGGCGCCTCGCTGCTCGGCGCGGGCGTGGTCGCGGTGGGCACCGCCGACGGGACCGGGTCCACCGGCGCGGGCACCAGGGTGGTGGTCGGCAGCGGCTGCGCCTGCCGGGTCTGCGGGTCGGAGGAGGGCGTCACGGCGTACGCGACGCCGATGGTGAGCGCCACCAGCGCGGCGCCGATCCCGACCAGCAGCCCCTTGCGCTCGGCCAGCGGGCTCCTGGCGCCCTGTTCGGCCGCCCGGCGCGCGGCCCGGCCGCCGGTGGCCTCCGGAGCGGGCCCGGCCGGGGCGTTGTCGAAGGGGAAGACGCCGATCTCGCCCCCGGCGCCGGGCGCGGCCCCGTACGCCGACCCGTGCCCGGCGCCGTACCCGTCGGGGGCCGGCGGCCGCGGGGCCGCGTAGGCGCCCGGCCCGGAGGGCGGCACCGGGGGCAGCACGGTGGTGGCGTAGGCGTCGGCGTCCGGCCGGAGCGGGGCCTGTCCGAGCGGGACGGGCGGCAGCACGGTGGTGGCGTAGGCGTCCGCGTCCGGGCCGAGCGGCGGCTGCCGGGTGGCGACGGGCGGCCGGCCGGGGGCGACCGGCGGCAGCACGGCGGTCGCGAACGGGTCCACGACCGGGGTGTGCGCCGACGGTTCCTCGGCCACCTGGTCCGCGGTCTGCGGCACATAGGGGCGGACCAGTGGCGGGCCCTCGACGTGGGGGAGGACGGCGGTCTCGGTGAGGCTCGGGTCCGGGACGCAGCCGCACCCGGTCGAGCGCGCGGTGCCGCACGTCGGGCAGTGCTGGTCCGGCATCGGCCGGTCCTCCTCGGTTTCGGGTCGTTCTGGTGGACGGTTTCGGGCGGCTCCGGGCGGGGCCCGGGCGCAGGATCGCGCCTGATTATGCAGGACGGCCAGGAGGGTGCACAGGGCTGTCCGGCTCCCAGCGGGAGGGTTGTGCCGGTTGGTGCCGGTTGGCTCCCCGGAGAACGGCCGGGCGGCCCCGGATGTCCCCGGTGCTTACGTTCGGCTCAACCCGAAGGAACAAAACGGGACGAATCTGCCAGCATGGTGAGCTGGGAGTGATCATCCGCACGGACCCGGCAGCCGGGGCCCGCGACCCCTACGGAGACGCCATGCCCACGGAGACGCCATGACGGATCCGGCCGCCGCGTCCGACCGCGGCCCGACCGGCGAACCCGGCCCGACCGGCGCGCCCGGTCCTCCGGCGGTCGCCGTCCCCAGGCTCTGGGTGCCGATCGGGGCCCTGCTGCTGGCGATGCTGCTCGCCGCCCTCGACCAGACCATCGTCTCCACCGCGCTGCCCACGATCGTCAGCGACCTCGGCGGCCTCGAGCACCTCTCCTGGGTGGTCACCGCCTACATGCTGGCCTCCACGGCCGCGACCCCGCTCTGGGGCAAGCTCGGCGACATGTACGGCCGGAAGCGCTTCTTCCAGGCCTCCATCGTGATCTTCCTGCTCGGCTCGGTGCTCTGCGGGGTCGCGCAGGACATGGGCGGACTGATCGCCTTCCGGGCCTTGCAGGGCCTGGGCGGCGGCGGACTGATGGTGCTCTCCCAGGCGATCGTCGGCGACCTCGTCCCGCCCCGGGACCGCGGCCGCTACCAGGGCCTGTTCGGCGCCGTCTTCGGCGTCACCAGCGTCCTCGGACCGCTGCTCGGCGGGCTGTTCGTCGACCACCTCAGCTGGCGCTGGGTCTTCTACGTCAACCTGCCGGTCGGCGTCGTCGCCCTGCTGGTGATCGCCGCGGTGCTGCACGGGCGGGAGGTGCGGCGCGAGCACCGGATCGACTACCCCGGCACCGCCCTGATCGCGGCCGTCGCCACCTGTCTGGTGCTGATGACCTCGCTCGGCGGCACCACCTGGGCCTGGTCCTCCTGGCAGATCGTCGGCCTCGGGGTGCTCGGGCTGGTCCTGCTGCTCGCCTTCGTGGAGGTGGAGCGGTCGGCGGCGGAACCGGTGCTGCCGCTGCGGCTGTTCCGCTCACGGACCTTCAGCCTGGTCGCGGTGATCTCCTTCGTGATCGGCTTCGCGATGTTCGGCGCGCTCACCTACCTGCCGACCTTCCTCCAGGTGGTCGTGCAGGTCTCGCCCACCATGTCCGGCATCCACATGCTGCCGATGGTGCTGGGGATGCTGGTCACCTCGATCGGCTCCGGCCAGATCGTCGCCCGCACCGGCCACTACCGGGTGTTCCCGATCGCCGGGACGGCCCTGACGACCGTCGGGCTGCTGCTGCTCTCCCGGCTGGACGAGCACAGCGGCACGGCCGAGATGAGCGGCTACTTCCTGGTCTTCGGCCTCGGCCTGGGCCTGGTGATGCAGGTGCTGGTGCTGATCGTGCAGAACTCGGTGGGCTACGAGGACCTCGGCGTCGCCACCGCGGGCGCGACCTTCTTCCGCTCCATCGGGGCCTCCTTCGGCGTCTCCATCTTCGGGACGGTCTTCGCGAGCGGGCTGCGGGACCGGCTCGCCGAGGCCCTGGCGGGAGTGCCACTGCCGCCCGGGTTCCGGCCCGAGACCGTCACCGCCGACCCGAGGGTCATCCCCCGGCTGCCCGCCGCCGTCCAGCCCGGGATCTACCACGCGTACGCCGAGTCGATCACCAGGGTCTTCCTGTACGCGGTGCCGGTCGCGGTGGTCGCCTTCGTGCTGTCGCTCTTCCTGCGCGAGCAGACACTGCGCTCCACCGTCACCGCGCCGGACCTGAGCGAGTCCATCGGGCTGAACCCGGTCGAGCGCACCTCCCTGGACGAGATCGCCCGCGCGCTCTCGGTGCTGAGCAGCCGCGACGCCCGGCGCGACCTCTTCCGCCGGATCACCGCGACCGCCGGGCTCGACCTGCTGCCCGCCTCCAGCTGGCTGCTCCTGCAGATGCACCAGCACGGCTCGGTCGAGCCGGCGGAGCTGGCCGAGCGGCGGATCGTGCCGGTCGCCGTCGTCGAGGAGGCCGTCCGGGAGGTCGAGGGCCGGGGGCTGGCCGCGCGGACCGGCGGGCTGCCGCTGCGGCTCACCGAACCGGGGGAGGAGGCGGCGCTGCGGCTGGTCGCGGCCCGGCGCACCCAGCTCTCCGAGCTGCTGGGGGACTGGGACGAGAACCGGTACGCGGACCTCGCCGAGCTGCTCACCAGGCTCAGTTCGACCCTGTGCGCCGACCGACGGGACCGCCCCGACCCGGTCGGGCCGGAGCCGCCGTACCGGGGCGAGGGACGATCGTTCTGATCGTCGCCAAGTCATGTCTCCACCACGTGAACTGACTGGGCGTCATCACGTCCGGAGGGCCCGGCTCGGCATCGCCCCGATCCGCATGTTCCGGACAAAATCGGACGTGAGTGGTGAGAGGGTAAAGGGGGGGACAAGTCCCGATATCATTCCCAGGATTTTCCCGGATTCCTTTGTTCGAAGGCCGTTGACATGTCCTCAAGTGATCGTTAAGTTGAACGAGCTCTGAATGAGACGGAGCAACGGGGAAGTGCCCACCGCCTGAAGTGCCGGTGGGGGGCAAACGGGGAACGGGGATCTTTCATGCGCGGCTTCGCACCATTTTCCAGGCGGCTCGCCCTGGTTCCCTCCCGGATTTCACCGCGCGGCTGAAAGCGGTCGCCGCAACAGCGGCGGACCCGCCCTGCGGCGTAATTTCTGAATTTCCTCCCTAGGTTTCGGCCGTGCCCCCGCATGCCTTCGCGCTGCGGTGGCGCGGCCGATCACAGGCCTGCGCTCGCCGGCCTGGAGTCCCGCCCCGATCCGGGGCGACGAGCTTGTGTGAGGAGGTGCGAAATGGAGAACCTGGACGTCATCGAGGTCGAGGACGACATCGTCGAGTTCGAGTCGGACTCCGACAACGCGGCCAACGTCGCCAACATCGGCAACATTGGCAACATTGCGAACATTGGCAACATCGCCAACATCGGCAACATTGCCAACATCGCCAACATCGCGAACATTTGATGAAGGCCGTGGCGGGGGCCTTTCCGGCCCCCGCCACATCATCGGAAGGGATTATTCGAGCGTGGCATCGTCGATTATCGATGAGAAGATGGAAGCGGCCCGCAAGCTCGCCCGCGTGCTCGCCGAGAACAACAACGGGGAGATCGACTCCATCTACATCGCGGGTAGTCTCACCGCGGGGCTCGGTAATCCCACCAGTGACGCCGACCTTTTCGTTCTGTACCGGAACGAGGAGGATTTCGACGACGTCTCCCAGTACAACGTCGACGGGCATCGGGTCGACGTCGAACGGTACACGCTGGCCTTCGTCGAGGAGGCCGTCGGCGAGGTCACCTCGTTCGAGCTCCGCCGGGACAATCTGACCGACCTGCACAAACTGCCTTCCAAGCTCGACTTCGTCTGCCGGCTGTACACCTCGGAGATCGTGGTGGACTCACCGGTGCTCACCGAGCTGAAGAAGCGGATCGAGGCCTCCGTCCCGGCGATCCGCCAGGTTTCCGTCAACTACTCCGCCATCGCGATCAACGGCCACTTCGAGGACTTCCTCGGTGCCAGCGCCGACGGCGACGTGGCCACCGCCGCGCTGGTCGGCCAGGAGCTGGTGGCGTACGCGGGCAAGGCCATGACGGCCGCCTCGGGCGACCTCTACTACAGCAAGAAGTGGGTCTACAAGCAGCTGGCCCGCAATCCCGTCGAGGGCTTCCCGATGGAGACCTTCGTCGACTACCAGCGCGGCACCTGGGTCGACAAGGGCATCGGCGAGGCCGAGCGCCTGATCTTCTTCGTCCAGACCTGCGTGGCCGCGAGCCAGCTGCTCGGCGGTCAGGGCGTCGCCCTCGACGCCTGGCCCTCGTGGACGCCCGCCGGCGCCGAGGGCGGCCTGTGGCGCAACCCCTCGTACAACGTGCTGCGGCAGAGCGACGGCGTCCTGCTGCACTGGGAGCTGCGCCGCCAGCTGCTGCTGCGCGACCCGGCCGCCTTCGTCTGGGCACTGTGCGACGGCCGACGGCCGGAGCAGGTCGTCGCGGCGGTCGAGCAGCTGGCCGAGCGGGTGCCGGTGCTCAAGGCGCTCACCGCGGAGCGGGTGACGAAGATCCTCGCGTCGCTGCAGGAGCGGGAGCTCGTGGGGACCGAGCCGTTCGCCGTCCTCAGCACGGTCTGACGACCTCCTCGGCCCGGTCCGACCGGGCCGTCCGACGGCGCGCCGGCCGGTCGGCTTCGGCCGGCGCGCGTCAACAGCAAGGTTCGACACGGGTATTGGGTGAGGCGATGAGTGGGGCCGGATCGGAAGATCGGGTGACCGGGGACCTCCTGGAGCTGGCGCAGTGGGCGCTCGACGGCCTGAAGGGTTCCGCGGACTACGTGCAGGTCTTCGCGGAGCGCACCCTCCAGGTCCGGGTGGAGTGCCTCGACGGCGAGGTGCTGGCGACCTGCGTGGAGCCGCGCGAGGGCATCGGGTGCATGGTGCGCCAGGGTGACCGCTGGCGTCAGCGGTCCCTGGCACCCGCCGAACTCGGCGGCCTGCCGGGCTGGTTGGACCCGGCCGCGAGTGCGGCGGGGGAGCGGCCGGCCTGGCCCGGACCGGGCGTGCCCGACTTCACGCCGGTCCCGGCGGAGGAGTGGCTGGTCCCGGACGCCGGTACGGCCCACTCGCTGCGGACGATGGAGGACTTCACCGCCCGAGCCGTCGCCGTGGTCGACACCGACGGTGTCCGGGCGGCCTCGGCCGACCGGATCGTGCGCCGCCGGATGGAGGCGACGGTGGTCGTCGACGGCGCCCGCTACCGGGGCCTCAACCGCTGGCTGGAGCGCGGCCCCGCCGACCCCGACCGGGCGGCCGCCCACACCGAGTCCCGGGTGGCGCTCGCCCACGCGGTGGACTCCTCCCGGGCCGCCGTCACCGGCCGGTACCGCACCCCGGTGGTCTTCGGGCCCTCCGCGGCCTGCGGCTTCCTGCACGAGCTGGTCGGCCACGCCCTGGAGGGCGACAACTTCGCCATGCGCAGCGACTACATCGCCGGTCTGCGCAAGCCGGGCGCCGTCCCGGCGATGCTGACCGTGCGGGACGACGCGACGCTGCCGGACGGCTACGGCTCCTACGCCATCGACGACGAGGGCGTCGCGGGCGGCGTCACCACCCTCCTCGCGAACGGGGAACTCGGCGCGCCGATCACCTCCGTCCGCGCGGCCCAGCGCCATGGCTACACCCCGACCGGCAACGGCCGGCGCACCGACTACCGCGAGCTCGCCCTGCCCCGGGCCAGCAACACCGTGGTGCCGCCCGGCACGGAGGACCCGGCCGCGCTGCTGCACGGCGCGGGCACCGGCGTGCTGTACGTCGGCTGCCTGGGCGCCGGAATGATCAACCTCGCCACCGGCGAGTTCTCCTTCGCGGCCCTGAACTGCGTGTACATCACGCCCGACGGCCACCGGGTGCCGGCCCGCGACGTGAGCCTGGTCGGCGACGCGCTGGAGACCCTGGCACGGATGGAGGGGATCGGCTCGGACTTCGGCGGCGACAGCATCACCTGCGGCAAGCAGAACCAGATGGTGGGCATCGGCCTGTTCTCGCCGTCGATCCGCTACTCCGCCCTGGATTGGAGCGCGGCATGAGGGAGTTGGAACTCCGGGCGGAGGCCGGGCTGGCGGTCGCGGCCGCGGTCGAGGACGCGCTCGAACCCGGTGAGCACGCCGCCACCTTCCTGGACCGCACCGCCCGGCGCCGCCTGGTGGTCGACGCGGCGGGCAAGAAGCGGCTCTACATCGAGGACGGCGCCTTCGGCGGCTTCGTCCGCCTCGGCCGCGGCGGGCGCGAACTGTACCTCAACGCCCGTGAGTTGGCCGCCGCTGGCGCCCCGGCGCTGCTCGCCACGGGCCGGCCGCTGTTCCCGGCGGGCAGCCCGCTGCCGGCCCGCGAGCGCGCGGAGCTGCACACCCCGGTGAACGCCGACGGCGAGGGCTGGGAGTCCACCGACTCCCGGCTCGACCTGGCGGCCGCCGCCCCCGAGACGGCCCGGCTGACCGAAGCCGTCGCCACCGGACTGCGCCCCGGCCAGACCGTCCAGGGCCTCCAACTCGCCGACGTGCTCGCCGAGTCGGTGCACTCCACCAGTGGCGGCCGGCGCCGGTGGAGCCGGTGCTACGGCGTCGAGCTCACCGCCGTCGCCGCGGACGAGCGCAGCGGCCGGATCGCCTCGGTGACCCGCTACGCCCAGGACCTGGCGAAGCTCGACCCGGCCGGCCTCGGCACCGAACTCGCCCTGACCGCCGCCGGGATGGGCACGCCGAGCGGCGACGAGCGCGAACTCCTCGGCGACGAGGTGGTGTTCACCCCGGGCGCCGCCGCCCAGCTGCTGCGCGCGATCGTCAGCACCGTCCTGCTCAACCCGGTGACCCGGGCCCTGCCGCTGCGCACCGCGCTGATCGACGACGGGCTCGCGGCCGGCTACGGCGCCAAGGCCTTCGACTGCGAGGGGACGCCGACCGGCCGTACCGAGCTCATCACCGCGGCCGGTGTCCAGCGGGCGGTCGCCACCCGCAAGGCGGCGGTCGGCGGCGACGGCGCGGAGCCGAAGCTGACCGGTCACGCCTGGTGGAACCCGCTCAAGAACTTCCCGCAGCTCGCCGCCAACAACGTCCACCTGGCGCCGACCACGGCCGGCGGTGCGCTGCTCGCGGGCGAGCGCCTGGTGGTGGTGGACGCCCGGACGCTGGGCGTCGAGGAGTTCCGCTCCGGCGGCCAGCTGGCGTTCCGGCTGCTGGCGGTCCGCGCGGTGGACGGTGTGCCGCAGGAGCCGCTGCGGCCGATGACGGTGGAGGGCGAGGCGATCGACCTCCTCGCCGCGCTGACCGAGGTCGGCGAGACCGTCTCGTACTTCCCCGGGGTCTTCTCGGTCGGTGGTGCCTATCTCGCGATGAACCTGTCGCGACTGACGTCGAGGAGTCGAGGAACCGATGAGCTCAGCTGAGAAGGGCCTGCGGGCCACCGGGTTGTGCCGGGAGTTCGCCAGCCGCGACGGCTCGGTGCGCAAGGCGGTCGACGGCGTCGACCTCGTGGTGCGGCCCGGCGAACTGGTCTCCGTCCTCGGCCCGAACGGCGCCGGCAAGACCACCACGGTCCGGATGCTGACCGGCCTGCTGCTGCCGACCTCCGGCTCGATCACCGTCGGCGGGTACGACATGGTGCGCCAGCGCCGTCGTGCCGCGCTGGCCTGCGGATTCAGCCTCGGCGGCGACACCGGGCTGTACCCGCGGCTGACGGCCCAGCAGAACCTGAGCTTCTTCGGGATGATGTACGGCCTGCGCGGCGACCGGCTGGAGCGGCGCGCCGCCCGGCTGCTGGAGGAGGTGGACCTCGCCGACCGGGCGAAGGACGCCGTCGGCTCCTTCTCGCGCGGCATGAAGCAGCGGCTGCACCTGGCCCGGGCGCTGCTCCACGACCCGGCGGTGCTGATCCTGGACGAGCCGTCGGCCGGCCTCGACCCGCAGTCCGCGGCCTCGATGCGCGCGCTGGTCGCCCGGCTGACCGGCGAGGGCCGCAGCATCCTGCTGACCACGCACGACATGCGCGAGGCCGAGGAGCTGAGCGACCGGATCGTCCTGATGATGGGCGGCCGGATCCGCACCGAGTCCACCGCCGCCGACCTGCGGCTGGCCGCCGCCGACCGGCTCGGCCACGTGGTGAACGTGGCGTTCGCCGACGGCCGGGTGCCGGCCGAGCTGGAGCACTGCCCCGGCATCCTCGGCGAGGAGCGCGACGGCGGCACGGTGACGCTGCGGGTCACGGACGGCGCGGCCTCGGTGGAGTGGATCCTCAAGACCTTCCCCGGCCGGACCACCAGCGTCTCGGTCACCCCGCCGACCCTCGAAGAGGTCTTCCTCGACCTGGTGGCGGCGTCGTGAGCGGGCTGACGACGGACCGGACCGGCCTGGAGCAGCCCCGGCTGCCGGGCGCCTCGACCCTGCTCCGGTCGCTGGCCGACCAGCTGCGGATGCACGCGTCCAGCCCGATGGCGGTGTTCTCCGCGCTCGCGATGCCCTGCGTGTTCGCCTTCGTGGTGCACAGCAGCGCCTCGGACCGCAACGCCACCAGCGACCTCGCGGTCGGCTCGGCCGGCGTCGGCATGCTCGACTCGATCATCGTCCTGGTGGTCATCAGCCTGCTCGGCGAGAAGCAGTGGAAGACCCTGTACGCGGCGCTCGGCAGCCCGGGCGGACTCGTCCCGGTGGTGCTCGGCCGGCTCGCCGGGACGGCCGTGCAGTCGCTCACCGCGCTGCCGGGCACGCTGGTCATCCTCGCCCTGCTGTTCGGGGTCGACGGCGGCTTCGACTGGGCGCGCTGGCTGGCCGGCGGCGTCCTGCTGGCCTTCTCGACCGCCTCGGTGGTCGGCCTGCTCGGCTTCGCGGTGCTCCGCTACCCGTACTCGGCGGGCATGACCAACGGGCTGACCGGCCTGGTGATGGCGCTCAGCGCGCTGATCGTGCCGCAGTCCGCCCTGCCCGGGCCGGTGCAGAAGCTCGCCCTGGTGCTGCCGCAGTCCCACGTCATGGCGTGGGTGCGCGGCGGCGGCACCGCGGAGGTGCTCTGGGCGGCGGCGCTCACCGTGGTCTTCAGCGGCCTCGTCGTACTCGCGGTTCGGCGGCTGGAGAACATGGCCCGCCGCCAGGCCCTGCCCCTGGAGGCGTGAACCGATGCCAACCGACAACCTCAGGGCCGTCGACAACACCACGGCGGCCGGGGACACCGCGGCCGGGCCGGCCGTCCGCTCCCGGGCGGACGTCAGGTCTCTGCTGCGGGAGGCGATGCTCTCCTACCGCGCGCTGTTCACCTGGCTGAACCCGCTCGGGTACCTGAGCTCGCGGATCGTCCGGCCGATCGGCATGGCCATCGCCTTCACCTCGCTGTCCACCCACTACGGGGCCGGCGCCGGACGGATGCTGGTCGGCAGCAGCCTGCTGGCGGGTGCCGGGGCCGTCGTCTACGGCATGGCGCTGTCCATCGGCAACGAACGCTCCTTCGGGACCCTCGGGATCTGGCTGGCCTCGCCGCAGGGCAAGCTGCGGTCGGCCTGCCTGCGGGCGGTGCCGCACGTGGTGGACGGCTTCGTCGGCGGGCTCTGCACCTACCTGGTGTGCTGCCTGCTGTACGGGACGATGCCGGTCGGCCTGCCGCTGTTCGCCGGCCTGCTGGCCCTCGGCGTGGTGACGACCTTCGGCTTCGGCCTCTCGCTGTCCGCGCTGGCCCTGGTCGTCGAGGACCTGTTCGTCGGCCCGAACACGGCCGAACTGGTGCTGATGGTCCTCTCCGGGACCCTGGTGCCCCGGGCGAAGCTGCCGGGCTTCCTCCAGCCGGTGAGCGACGTCATGCCGCTCACCCACGTGATGAACGTCGTCGGTGACGAACTCGCCGGAGCGCCCTGGGCCACGTCCCAGCTGTGGGGCGAACTGCTCGTCGGCGTCTGCTGGTTCGCGGCCAGCTCGGTCCTGATGTACGCCGCGGTGCGCCGCGCCGCGTTCCGGACCGAGCTCGGCTAGCCCGCGCACGCCCGCGAGCACCCGGCCCGCGAGCACGTACGCCCGCGAGCGCACGCGCTCGGACACACACACGCTCGAAAGCTCGAAGTCCGCGGCTCACAGGCCCGCGGGCTCGTAAGAGAGAGAAGCAGATCTGGCATGAGTACTTTCAATGGATCGGCCGGCGCTTGGATCGACCCGCGCGGCGCGTTCGAGACCACGGTCACCCGGAACGACGGCCTGATCATCCGCGGGTCGCTCGGCACCGCCCCGGCCCCGGCCGGCGCCCCGTACGTCGTCCCGGCCCTGCCGGTCGAGGTGCACTGCCACGGCATCGGCGACGTCGACTTCTCGAACTTCGACGAGATCGACCTCTACGCCGTCGACAAGGCCGCGGCCGCCGAGGGCCTGCTCTGCATCCCCACGCTGTACCTGCGCCAGGAGCGGCTCGACGGCTTCGTCGAGTTCATGAAGGGCTTCGCGGCGCTGAAGGCGGACGGCCAGCTGCCGTTCGTCCCGGCCATCGCCCTGGAGGGCCCGCTGGTCGCCAGCTTCGGCGGCACCCCGGCCTCCTCGGTGTGGGCGCCCTCCAAGGAGGAGTGGGACAAGCTGGCGAGCTGCGGCCCGCTGGGCCTCGTCTACATCATGCTGTCGCCGGACGCGCTGCAGTCGAGCTCCTACCTCGCCGCGCAGTTCACCCCGGACCACCCGTCGCTGGAGTGGATCGTCAACCGGCTGGTGGAGCAGGGCATCCGCCCGGCGCTCGGCCACTTCGCCAAGGAGGACCCGCAGCTGGGCGCCGACTGCGTCGAGCTGGTGCTGTCGGCCGCCGAGGCCGCGGACTGCCCGCACGGCGGCGTCCGGGTCGTCACCGACCACCTGTTCAACGAGATGCCGCTGCTGATCAAGCACGCGTTCCGCACCTCCAAGGCCCGCGCCACCCGCGACGCGCTGCTGGCGAGCTACGACCTGCCGTCCTGGAACCTCGCCGACCTGCACGAGCAGGTGGGCTCGGTGCCGGCCGCGATCATGCGGGCGGCGCACCAGGGCCGGATCGCCGCGTGCCTCAACTTCGACGGCGAGCACGTGGACTTCGCGATCGCCAAGCGCGCGATCGAGATCGTCGGCCCGCAGAACATGATGCTGATGACCGACCGCAGCGACACCGCGCGGCTGGCCGGCCAGGACCTCCACATGGAGCCCGGCAGCAACCTCTGGTACCAGGACAAGGGCGTCGTCGCGGCCGGCACCCAGCCGATCGACCAGCAGATCGCCAACGTGCGCGGCCTCGGCATCCCCGAGACCGACATCTGGCACCTGGTGGCCTTCACCGCCTACCGCACCTTCTTCCCGGAGCTCGACCTCGCCGCCGAGCAGCACCGCAAGGGCTGCTACGTCGACGCCGAGCGGCAGCGCTTCGCGCTGATCTGACGGACGCGCGAGGGAGGGGCAGCGCAATGGAGACGACGGAGAACCCGGCCGGGGTCATGCACGACATCCCGCCGCAGGTCCTCGCCGAGGTGACCCGCTCGGCCGTCAAGGCACGCCTGTTCGGGGTGGACAACTACTTCCGGGAAGCGTGCTGGACGTTCGGCGAGGACGTCCGGGAGGTGCTGCCGGTCGCGCTGTGCGTGCTCAAGCCGGAGTCGGCGGTCGGGCGGCGCTACGACACGGCGCTGCGGGCGCTGCTCGACAACGGCTTCCGTCCGGTCGACGTCCTGCGCTTCCGGCACGACCGGCTGACCATCCGGGAGACCTGGCGCTTCCAGCTCAACTTCGCCGCCCCCGAGCGGATCGCCACCATGGACCTGGTCCTGCCGTCGCTCGACTCGGTGCTGCTCGTCCTCGCCGACGAGCGGTGGCGGCCGGGCGGGATCCCCGGGTCGGTACGGCTCGCGGCGCTCAAGGGGCCGTCCGCGGCCGAGCTCCGCAAGCCCGAGCACCTGCGCCAGCGGCTCGGCGCGATCAACGGGCTGTTCAACTTCGTCCACACGACCGACGAGCCGATCGACGTGCTGCGCGACCTCGGCCTGCTCTGCTCGGCCGAGCGGCGGGAGCTGGTGCGCGAGCGGATCAGGGAGCGGCACGACGCGCTGCCGGAGACCCGGCGGGTCCTGGCGGAGATCGAGGCGGCCACCGAGCCGCACGACCTCGACCTGGAGGCCTCCTGGAAGCGGCTGGTCGAGTCGGCCGCGCCGGCCGGGGAACTGGCCCGGCGCCGGGCCGCCGGCGAGGAGGTCACGGTGCGCGAACTGCAGGACGCCGTCAGGCACCCGCGGGCCGACCCGCGCGACCACTGGGACCTGCTGGCGGTCCTCACCAGCACGATCACGTTCAACGTGCCCGACGTGGAACGGATCTTCCCGAACGTGCTGCTCTCGGCCTGGCAGCCGGACACCGCGGGGGTGACCGGATGAGCGAGCCGAACATCTGCATCTGCGCGCAGGTGGTCGAGGAGGAGATCGTCGGCTGGATCGAGCGGGGCGTCGACACGGTCGAAGGGCTCGGCGAGACCTGCGGGGTCGGCCTCAACTGCGGGGACTGCGTCCCGCTGCTGGAGGAGCTGATCGAGGACTTCGCCGTGGACGGGGCGCCGGTCATGGCCTCGGAGGTGACCGGTGCGTAGCGCGGAGGTCGTCGAGCCGCGGGCGGACGGCGCCGGGGCGGGGGCGGACGGCGCGCGGGCGGACGGCGCCGGCCCGGAGACGTCCAGCGCGGAGCGGGAGCGGCTCGCCGCCTTCTGGCGCAAGGCGCTCGGCGAAGCCGGGAGCCTGCCGCTGGACGTCGCGTGCGTCGAGCAGCCGACGCCGCTGCGCAGCACCGCCGTGTACGACGTCTCCTTCGTGGGCTCCCGCGGCCACCGCATCAGCGGCTGGCTGCTGGTGCCCCGGGGCGCCGGGCAGCCACTGGCCTGCGTGGTGCAGTTCCTCGGTTACGGGGAGGGGCGCGGGCACGCGCTCGACTGGCTGCTGTGGCCCTCCGTCGGCCACGCCACGCTGGTGGTCGACACCCGGGGCCAGGGCGGGAGCAACGGCCGGCCGGGGGCGACCCCGGACCCGGTCGGCCTCACCCACCCCCAGGTGCCCGGCTTCGTCACGCGCGGCATCCTGGACCCCGAGGAGTACTACTACCGCGACGCCTACGTGGACGCGGTGCGGGCGGTCGAGGCCGCGGCGGCCCACCCGGCGGTCGACCCGCGCCGGATCGCGGTGGCCGGCTGCAGCCAGGGCGGCCAACTCGCCCTGGCCGCGGCCGTGCTGAGCCCGCTGGTGGCGGCGGCCCTGGTGGAGTCGCCGTTCCTCAGTGCGGTCACCGACCTGACCCGGCTGCCCGACCGGCAGCCGTACCGCGAACTGCTCCGCTTCGCCGGGTACTTCCCCGAGTCGAGCGCACGGGCGCTGGAGACCCTCGGCTACTTCGACGTCGCGGTGCTGGCCGGGTACGGGCGTTGCCCGGCGCTGTTCTCGGTGGCCGGCCGGGACGACCGCTGCGCGCCGAGCACCGGGTACGCGGCGCACGCCCGCTACCCGGCGCGCAAGGAACTGCGTACCTGGCCGATGGCCGAGCACGCGGTGCCCAACACGGCGCTGCGGCTGGCGGAGGCGGACTTCCTCGCGGAGGTCCTCGACCGGGCCCGTACGGGGGTCGTCGGTGTCGGCGGTGTCGGCGGTGTGGACGGGGACGGCGGGGACGGCGGGGCCGGACGGGCGGACGGCGCCGCGCCGGTGGCGGAACCCGCGTTCTGGCAGGAAGAAGTGGAGGCCCAGGGATGAGCATGCTGTTGTCCGACAGCCCGCCGGTGGACCGGCTCAGCGAGGTGGACCGGTCGGTGCGCGACCGGCTCACCTGGTCCTCGGGGAAGGCCGACCTGTACGCGGTCGACCAGTACTTCCGGGAGGCCTGCGGGACCTTCGCCGAGGACCTCGACGCGATGCTCGGCGTCGCGCTGTGCATGCTGAAGTCCGAGGCCACGGCGGGCCGCAGGCTCCGGCCCGCGCTGGAGATCCTGGCCGGGGCCGGCTTCCGCCCGGTCGACGTGGTCCGGTTCCGGCACGACCGGATGACCATCCGCGAGGTCTGGCGCTACCAGTTCAACATCGCCACCCGGGAGCGGATCGAGGCGATGGACGCGATCCTGCCGAGCACCGACACGGTCTGCCTGGTCCTGCGGGACGAGCGCTGGACCCCCGGTGCCGTCCCGGCCGCCGTCCGGCTCAACTCCCTCAAGGGGCCGGCCGATCCGAAGCTGCGCGGCCCGGAGCACCTGCGCCACCGGCTCGGCGTCGTCAACGGCCTCTTCAACTTCCTGCACATCTCGGACGAGCCGGCCGACGTGCTGCGCGAGATCGCGGTGCTGTGCGACGGGCCGCGGCGCGAGCTGATGCGCGACCGGATCCGGTCCGGCTTCGACGCGGTGCCCGCGGTGCTGGAGGTCTTCGACGACCTGGAACGCCGCCACCCCGAGCACGACTTCGACCTGGAGCGGAGCTGGCAGCGGCTCGCCGAGGTGCCCGGCGCCCTGGGCGAACCGGCGCGCCGCCGGGCCAGGGGCGAGGAGGCCGGGCTGGGGGAGGTCCTCGCGCTGGTCCGGGCCGAGCCGCTGGACAGCCCCTCGCGCTGGGACCTGCTCACCGTCGTCACCCACCTGCTGACCGAGATGAGCCTGTCCTGGGTGACCCCGACGGTGCCCACCGTCACGGCCTCGTACGTCCGGGAGACACCCTCGGACGTGGCGTCGGACGTACTGGGGGCCTTGGGGACGACGGGGGCCGGGGCGTGAGCGCGGTCCTGTCCACCGTCAACCTGGGCGTCGAGCGGACCGGCCCCTGGGTCTCCGAGGTCGGCCGCAGCGGCATCGACAAGCGGCCGGTCGAGCACCGGGTGACGGCCCGGACCTGGGGCCTGGAGGGCGACCTGGTCGCCAACCTCAAGGTGCACGGCGGGCCGAACAAGGCCGTCTACGCCTTCGCCCGCGAGGACGCCGATTTCTGGGTCGAGGAGCTGGGCCGCGAGATCGGCCCGGGCGCCTTCGGCGAGAACTTCTCGACCCTCGGGGTGGACATCACCAACGCCGAGGTCGGCGAGCAGTGGGCGATCGGGGACGCGGTCTTCGAGGTGATCCGGGCCCGCAAGCCCTGCAAGGTGTTCGCGGGCTACTGGGAAGTCCCTGACCTGGTCAAGCGGTTCATCGCGCACGGCGCACCCGGGGCGTACCTGCGGGTCCTCCAGGAGGGCTCGGTCGGCGCCGGGGACCCGGTGGAGATCATCCACCGCCCAGGGCACGGCGTGACCGTCGGCCTGATGCTGCGGGCGCTGACCACGGAGCGGCACCTGCTGCCGCGCTTCCTGGACGCCCCCGAGATGCTGCCCAAACACCACGAGAAGGCCCGCCGTTGGCTGGCCCAGCAAGAAGAAGCCCTGCAACAGGAAGCGGAGAGTGCGTCGACGTGACTGACGTGACTGACGTGACCGGCACGACTGGCACGACGGACGGGACGGGCGGGACCGGCCTCGGCGGCGCGGCCGGGGAGCTCGTCGACCCGGCCCGGCTGGCCGCCCTCGACTGGAGCGACATGCCGGCCCTGCACGCTCCCATGGAGCGGCTGCTGGAGGACCTGGTCTCCTCGCCGACCTGGCTGAACGACGCGATCGACCACGTCCTGGCGACCCCGGAGCTGCTGGCCCAGTGCGAGCGGCTGCAGGAGCTGGACCGGATCGTCCTGGTCAACGACAAGGCCACCGACGTCCGGATCCGCCTGCACGTCTTCACCCGGAGCGCCTTCGAGCGGCCGCACAACCACCGCTGGAGCTTCGGCAGCCGGATCCTGCACGGCAGCTACCAGCACGACCTGTTCGGCGACTACGACGAGCTCACCACCGACACCCGGATCGGCTCGCCGGCCCTGGTCCGCCAGGAGACCGCCGGGACGGGCTACGTCATCCGGCACACCATGGTGCACACCGTCCGGGCGGTGCCCGAGACCACCTCGCTGATCGTCCGGGGCCCGTCCGAGAAGGACCGCTTCGTGGTGATGAACCGCGACAGCGGCGAGGCGTGGTGGCAGTACGGGCAGAAGGCCGAGAAGGCGGAGGAGCAGCGGGCCCGCCAGCTGGGCGCGGCGCGGGTCGAGGAGATCCGGGAGCTGCTCAAGCGCCAGGGCGTCATCGGGTGACGTATCGTCGCCTACCGTCCCCGGCGGCGTCGGCCGCCGGGGGAGTTCGTCGAGAGGGTGTGCGCGAAGGATGAACCGGCCGATCGATCTCGTGATCTTCGACTGTGACGGCGTGCTGGTCGACAGCGAGCCGATCGCCGTACGCACCCATGTGCGGCTCGGCGCCGAGTTCGGCTGGCCGCTGACCGAGGCCGAGGTGATGCGGCGCTTCGTCGGCCGCTCCACCACCTCCATCGGCGAGCAGATCGCGGAGCGGCTCGGCCCCGACACCGCGAAGCGCTGGGACGAGGGCTTCCGCGAGCTGCACGCCGAGGCGGTGGACCGCGAACTGACCGTCGTCGACGGCATCGAGGAGGCGCTGGACGGCCTGGAGGCGCTCGGCTTCGGCCCGGACCGGCGCTGCATCGCCTCCAGCGGCAGCCACGACAAGATGCGCCACACCCTCGGCCGGGTGGGCCTGTACGAGCGGTTCGAGGGCCGGATCTTCAGCGCCCACGAGGTGGAGCGCGGCAAGCCCGCGCCGGACCTCTTCCTGCACGCCGCGCGCGGCAGGGGCGTCGACCCGGCCGCCTGCGTGGTCGTGGAGGACAGCCGCTTCGGCGTCGAGGCCGCGCGCGCGGCCGGGATGCGCTCCTTCGGCTACGCCGGCGGGCTCACCCCCGCGGAGTGGCTGACCGGTGACGGGACGGTCGTCCTGACCGACATGCGTGCGCTGCCCGCGCTGGTGGCCGAGCAGGACGGGAGGGTGGCGCATGCCGCTGGAAATTGAGCGCAAGTTCCGGCTGGCCTCCTTCGAGCCGCCGCCGGCGGCGGTGCGCCAGCACATCGAGCAGGGCTACATCGCGATCAAGGACGACGGGACGGAGGTGCGGCTGCGGCGGATCGGCGGCAGCTGCGTCCTCGGCGTCAAGCGGTCCACGGCGGGCGGCTCGCCGGCCCGGATCGAGGTGGAGCGGGAGCTCGGCGAGGAGGAGTTCACCGAGCTCTGGCCGGCCACCGCGGGTGCCCGGCTGGTCAAGGACCGGTACACCTTCGTCGAGGCCGGTGTGACCGTGTACGCCGACGTCTACCAGGAGGAGCTGGCGGGTCTGCTGACCGCCGAGGTGGAGTTCGGCTCGCTCGCCGAGGCCGAGGCCTTCACCCCGCCGGACTGGTTCGGCGCCGAGATCACCGGGGTCAAGGCGTACAAGAACCAGACCCTCGCGACCCGGGGGCTCCCGGAGGCCTGAGGCCCTGCCCGCCTGTGTCCGTGTGCCACCCCGTCCTGACCGGGCGGGGTGGCACACGTGCGTCCGGACCGTTCCCTCACGGCGAGCCGAACCAGCGCGGCGTGTCGAGGTGGAACGGGTCGCCGGGGGCGAGCCGGCGCAGGCCGTCCTCCACCTGGCGCAGCTGCTCCTCGCCCAGGGTGGCGGACCACTCGGCGCGCAGCTCGTCGAAGATCCGGGCCGAGCGGACCAGGCAGTCCACGCCCCGGGCGGTGAGCCGGACCACCTTGCGGCGGGCGTCGGCCGGGTCGCTGCCGCGCTCGACGTAGCCGAGCTGCTCCAGGGTCTCGACGGTCTTGCCCGCCGCCTGCTTGGAGACGCCGAGCCGGCGGCCGAGTTCGACAGCGGTGGTGCCGTTCGGCCCGATCGCCTGGAAGACGAAGCCGTGCATCGGGCGGAGGTCCGGGTGCCCTTCGAGGGCGATCCGCTCGTGCAGCTCGTCGATGATCGTCCGGAAGGCGAGCAGCAGGCGCAGCGGAAGCTCGAAGCCCGGCGGGGGCGGATCACTTGACATGATAGACAACCTCATTGACCATATAGACAATTCCGTTGTCCATCTTAGGGGAGCTCCTCACCATGCCCGTGATCCGCCGCGCCGACGCCCGCCAGTCCGAGACCCCGAACGCCACCATGACCACCTTCGCCTCGCCCACCCAGGGCTCCACCACCCTGGCGCTCTGGCGCGTCGAGATGCGGCCCGACAGCCAGGGCCCGCTGCACGCCATGGACGCCGAACAGATCTGGACCTTCCTCACCGGCTCCGCCACCGCCGAACTGGCGGGCGAGACCCACGAACTCGCCGCCGGCGACACCCTCGTCCTCCCCGCCGACACCGCCCGCCGGCTCACCACCACCGAGGGCTTCACCGCCGTCGTCGCCGCCCCCTCCCCGACCCGCGCCTACAACCCCGACGCCATCACCCCCGAAGGTGCCTGCGGCATGGCCCCGCGCGACGCCGAGCGCGTCCTCCCGGCCTGGATCGCCTGACCGGCCGGGGCCCCGGCTGCCGGTCGGCCCTCGGCCGTCCTGTTCGTTGCGGCAGGATGGACCCATGAGCGTAGTCAAGATCAACGTACTGACCGTCCCCGCCGAGCAGCGCGAGGTGCTGGAGAAGCGCTTCGCCTCCCGTGCCGGCTCGGTCGAGGGCTCCGACGGCTTCGAGTGGTTCGAACTGCTCCGCCCGGTCGAGGGCACCGACCAGTACCTCGTCTACACCCGCTGGCGTGACGAGGAGTCCTTCCAGGCCTGGATGGAGGGCCCCATGAAGGCGGCCCACCAGAACGGCGCCGAGGGCGAGGCCCCCAAGCGCCCCGCGGCCTCCGGCTCCACCCTCTGGTCCTTCGACGTCGTCCAGTCGGCCGGTCCCAAGACCGCCTGAGTCCGCTCGGTCACTGCTGTATCTCTTCCTTCGGGCCCTTCCCCTGGCGGGGCGGGGCCCGAAGTGCTTGCTCAGCCGCCCGCGATGAGGGAGAGGTGAGCGGCGGCTGACTGGGACAGGCTGTCGAGGAGAGCCTTGCCCTTTGCCGCCGTTCCGAGGGACGGCTGTCCGATGATGCCGTTCTTCGTGTAGTCGGCCATGCCGAGCGTGAGCAGATGCGGGCGCTCGGGCGCGGAGTGGTCGTCCTGCTCGATGCCCTCGCGGATGAGTTCCGGGGCGCCGTGGAGGAGAAGGAGGACCTCCAGCTCACCGCCGTGCATGCCTTCGGTGCTGCCGCTCTCCAGCCCAGCGGCTTCGCGGGCCTGGTGCCAGTCCTCGCGGACGGGGAAGAGGGCGCCGTAGTTGCCGCTGTGCTCGCTCACGATGAGCAGGCCATGAACGCCGGACGCCTGGAGCGACTTCCGGATGTCGTTGACGACGGCGTAGAGCGTGGCGGCGCTGATGCTGACGGTGCCCGGCATTTGGGCGTGCTCGTGCGAGCCGGCCACGATGATTGGCAGACATGTCGACTCAGCGCCGCAGCCCAGGCCCATGGGCAGTACTGCGAGTGTCTTCCTCAGTCGTACTGTCACGGGTTCAACAGAACAAGTTAATAGCTGATCCAGCTATCTGAGTCGCCCCTGCCACGGGGAAGGCCTAGCATGAAAGTAGAAGTCAAAATCTACACAAGAACCCCTTGAGTGCCTGGGGGAACCATGGATTGGAAATTCGTAGCTGCAGCAGTGGCAGCAGCAGCCGCCCTCCTTGGCTGGATATTAAATACACAAAGACATCGAACGGAAACAATTGATGCAAAGGTCAAGAATGCTGTAGATGGTGCAATTGGAAGAATATTTCAGGACTTTAGAAACTTGGAGTCGGAATCTAAAGAGGCTTTGCATGTTGCGGTTTCCAGCGCTGCCGAGGAGGAAAAGGAACTTCGGCGTCAGGTTGAGGATTCAAGGCAGAAGACGCAAGAGCTTTCCGAAATCCTGAGTCAAGCGTCCGCCATAATTCCCCACCTTCGCGATTCGGCCCCTGCGCTACCTGGAGCCCTTCTGATCGGGGCGAAAATAAAATCAAAAAGAGATCCGAATGTTGCGCTGGCGTATCTAGCTCAGCTTCGCGCCACTGACGCATCGTCTGCTGAACTCGAGATCGGAGGTGACATATCCCGTGATCTTGGGGCTCGATCGCTTGCTGCCGAGTTGTACGAACTTGCCGCGTCGAGAGACTCTTCCAATGCTTGCGCGGCCGCTGCTCTGGCGAGAGTTAAGTCTGGGCTCGGAGCCTTGTCTCATGCGGAGGCGAAAGAGGTTCTTACGAAGATTGCGCTTGATCATCCCCGGGAGCGCTTCACCCTCTCGGAAGTATTCAACTTCCTTGCGGAGGTCAATGATCAGGAGGCCGCCGCTTCCCTCGCCCGCAAGCTTCTGAGGGAGAGTCCTCAAAGTGCTTTCTTGTGGAGGAATCTCGCAGTCGCGCTCAAGGACACCAGGGCCGAGGGTGGGGAAATTGAAGAGGCATTCGATCACGCGCTGGAGATCATAGGGCTTGGGGAATCTGAAAGTGGCGATATGGAAAATGTCGCGGCACCGTATGCGAGGATTCTTATAAGAAAGCGTGACTTCACTAGAGCTGAGAGCGTCCTTCGGCAAGGTCTCGAAGAGGTTCCAAATTCTACTCGCCTGCTTTTGCTGTGGGCCGATCTTGAGATTGCGAGAGGGGATGCGGAAAGGGCCCTTGAATGTTGCGCTTTGGTGAAAGAGATCGGTGATGCGGAGGATGACGAGATGGCAGATCTCCGCATTTCTCGATTGGGAGTTAAGGATCGGCTTAAGTCGATTAGAGTCCTGTAGTATGGCCCTACTTAGCTGGACTATCGGAAGTCTTTTTGCTGCTCGTCGCGGCCTGCAGCAATGAACCCCCTTCCCCTGGCAGGGCAGGGCTCGAAGTGCTTGCTCAGCCGCCCGCGATGAGGGAGAGGTGAGCGGCGGCTGACTGGGACAGGCTGTCGAGGAGGGCCTTGCCCTTCGCCGCCGTTCCGAGAGACGGCTGCCCGATGATGCCGTTCTTCGTGTAGCTGGCCATGCCGAGCGTGAGCAGATGCGGGCGCTCCGGGGCGGAGTGGTCGTCCTGCTCGATGCCCTCGCGGATGAGTTCCGGGGCGCCGTGGAGGAGCAGTGATACCTCCAGCTCACCGCCATGCATGTCCTCGGCGCTGCTGCTCTCCAGCCCGGCGGATTCGCGGGCCTGGTGCCAGTCCTCGCGGACGGGGAAGAGGGCGACGCGCGGGCCGGAGGTGTTCGCCTCCTGCACGACGTTGGAGAGGACGTAGTTGCCGCCGTGTCCGTTCACGATCAGCAGGCCGGGAACACCGGACGCCTGAAGCGACCTTTGGATGTCGTTGACGACGGCGTAGAGCGTGGCGGCGCTGATGCTGACGGTGCCCGACATGTGGGCGTGCTCGTGTGAGCAGGACACCGTGATGGGTGGCAGGAGGAACAGGTCGTAGTCGGCGGCGATCCGCTGGGCGATCAGACTCGCGACAACGGTGTCCGTGGTGAGCGGCAGATGGTCGCCGTGCTGCTCGAAGCTGCCGACTGGCAGCACAGCGACCTTGGCGCCGCGCCGGCGTTCGTCTGCGGAGGTGGCGGCCGTGATCAGTGCGTCCATGGCCCCCACCCTCTCTCATCAGCTCATCGTAGGTCGAGAGGATGTTGTGCCGCTCATCAGCTTCAAGCGGCCGGTGAAGGTGGCGACTTCGGTCACGGTGCTCCACCGCTGGAGGGCCTTGTCGGCGGCGGACAGCTCCGTCATCGCCCGGGCGGACTCGGTGTCGATGGCGATCGACAACGCGCGGTCCGCCGCCGCGGCGGCCTGCTCTGGCTCGCCGGACACCGCGTACGCGCGTGCCAGTCGTGAGAGGTACACGCCCTGGTCGTTGCGGTAGATCGGCGGCAGGATTCGGAGCTCGGCCTCGAACATGCCCACAGCTGTCCGCGGATCGCCGAGTTCGATCAGACAGTTCGCGCGCTGCATCTCGATGTAGGTCGGTGTGCAGTATGCGAGATCAAGGGCGTCGTCCGCGTGCGAGTCGTCCGGTTCGGCGGCAAGCTCGTGGGCCTCGTCGAACTTCGCCTCGGCGAAGCGCAGGTTGCCCATGAGGGCGTGGCCTTGGGCCTCCTGCTGGGCGGCGAGGGCGCGGATGCGAAGCGTGGCGCGGGCCGACCGCTGGGCAGCGCGGGCAAGGCTGACGGCCTTCTGCGTGTTGCGCTGGGCGGTGGCCTGGTTGCTCTTCCGGAAGAGCACGTAGGCGGCCATGACGTCGTCGCCTGCCTCCTGAGCCCACTCCATCGCGCGGTCTGACCAGTAGAGGGCCTGGGCGAAGTCCCCGAGATCTTGGTTCAACCAGCCCAGGAACTCCGCGGTACGGGCGCCGATGGTGAGGAGTTCATCGCGGGCGCGGCCGCCTACGTTCTGCTGAAGGCGGTCCAGCAACCGGACGTGCCGGGTCACCGCGTCGAGGGCGTGGCGGGAGCCGAGAAGATTCGCAGCCTTGTAGTGACCGGGCATGAGTCCGCGCAGATTGCTGACGAAAAAGTCGGGGTCGATCGGCGCGCTGAGCCCCTGCCCACCGATGGACGGCTCGATCGACCGCAGCTGGGCTTGTCGGACTGGCGCTTCCTGCTCCCATGATCGGGAAGCCAGGCCGAGCATGTGGCCCGGGATGTGAAGGCCGTCGGCGATCCGCTCGATGAGATCGATCTTCTCGATCTTGGGCTTACCTGCCATGACTTCGCCGACCCGGCTCGGGGTCATGTCGCAGGCGCGGGCGATGAGCGACGGGTAGATCCCGGCCAGCTTGAGCAAGCGGAACATCGCGGCGAAGTCTCGTCTTCGGCACGCGACGATCATCTCCGGGTTGGACAGCAGGCCTGCGGGGAGCCGGTCCGGTACGCGCGCCTCGGTCACCACTGCCCCCGGCTGTCGATCAGCAGACACTGTAAGCAAGTTGATTACCTGTGAGTTTACCCACCTTGAGTAACCAGCTTGGGTACGAAGTCCGCATTCGCTCCCGGCAACCTGGCGTCAAGGGCCGGAACGTCCAGGTTCAGGCCGCCCTTTGGGCATCGGGAGGCGGTGCACGTGATCAACTCGGGGAACCCCCACGACGGCTCCGAACCCAACAAGCCGGCCGACGGAATACCCGCGTTCGAGGCGAAGCTCGCGCGGCACAGGCGGTCCGCCGCGGTGGCCAGGGACCACCTGCGCAAATTCCTTCAGAACGTCCCGGGCGGCGCGGACCTCGTGGGCGACGGCCAGCTGGTGCTCGACGAACTGGTGGCCAACGCGGTGGTTCACGCGCGGGTGTCGCCGGGGCGCGAGATCGCCGTCCGGTTCGAGGTGCTGTGTGACCACCTGCGGATCGAGGTGCACGACGCGAGCAGCGAGAAGCCCGCGATCCGACGCACCACCGACCCGGACGACCTCTCGGGGCGCGGGCTCCACCTGGTGGAAGTCCTCTCCCTGGAATGGGGCTTCGAGCCCCGGCCCGAAGGCATCGGCAAGATCGTTTGGGCCTTGGTGGGCCCGGAAGGCGGTGTGGGATGAGCAGGCAGGCGTCCGCGGCGGCGCGGTGCTTCTACTGCGGCGCGGGACTGCGGAAGGCGCTTACCCGGATCATCGTGGTGAACGGTCAGACGGTCGGCGTCCACAGGTGGCACCTGCGTCGCGCGGGGGAGGTGTCGGGGAAGTGATGCCGCTTGGAGACCAGCGTGGACCGGGGACGGAACTGGTCCCGGTGGCCGGACGCTCCGGGCCGGAGGCGGCCTCCCCGTACCCGTTCCCGGTGATCGCGGAGGTCCGAGGCGTCACCGCGCCCGCGCACTTCAGCAAGCTGCCGGACGCCATGGCCGCGCTCCTGAAGACCTTGAGCGCGCTGCCGCTCAGCCCGGACCAGCACGGCTACTTCGCCGAGCTGTTCGGGCCGTCGGAGGCCCAGTCGATCGGCCACCGGCTCGCGACGCACGGTGAGGTGCGGGCTTTGGCCTTCCTCGACCTGACCCCGACAGTCGTCCGCCTGTACCCCGCCGGCACCGGGGCACCCCAGTGATCCGGCACCTGCGGGCCTGGTGGGACCGGACCTCGACCTGGTGGCTGCTGAACGGCCAGTTCTCCTGGCCGGTGCGGGCTGTCTCGCCGAGCCGGCGGGCCGCGCACCGTGATGCGCTGGCGTGGTACGCCGAGCCTGGCTTTCCCGAAGAGCAGCGGTTGCTGCTCATGCGGCAGATCTGGCGGGAGACGGCTGGCGTTGATGATCCGCTGCTCGACGTGACCGAGGCGGAGCTGTTCCAGCGGATCTGCGGCTGTGAGGAGCCTACTCGGGACCGCACCTGACCTGATCAGGGACAACTGAAGACGTGCCGGACCACCCCGGAACCTTGGCGGGAGAGGGGTGGTCCGGTGGGTCGGAACCCGATGCCGATGGTATCGGGCTCCTCGGCATGTCTGTGCACGGATGGCCGGTTCGGTTCTTGACCAGGGGAGTTGAAGAACAGTTGGACGGGGACGACGACTTCGGTGCGGAGTTGGCGGCGAGCCTCGACCCTGACTCGTGGGCGTGGCTACCAGGGGTGGACTACGCGGCCGGCTGGAGAACCGCCCGGCGGACAGCGGACGAGCTGAACGGATTGCTGACGCTGTGCGGGGTGGAGCGCTCGACGCTCCGGGCGATTGCCGACACTGATGCGCAGGGCGGGCCAGTGGTTCGGCTGGAGGGTATCGCCGAAGGGTGGCTAAGCCTTGAAGAATTGTTGTGCTTGGCCGCGCACACGCGTGGTGAGTTGGCATAGCCGGGTGGGGCCAGCGCAAGCATGCACTGGCCCCACCCGTTGGCCTCTTCGTCCCGACGTAACCTGGGCACCCGTCCGGCCTGTGCGGGCACTACCGCTGACCTGCGCGAACATTCCTCAACCGTCCGTGGCCGTCCACCGGAGTACGTCCCCGTTGTAGCGCACTTAGAGGTCCTAACAGAAGCAGCTGAGGGCGTGACCGTCGAGCTCGGTGCTCGTTGGTCGATGTGTGGGGAAGTGGGCGTCTCGTCCGTGGGTGGTGTCGGACGGACTGTGGGAACTGATCGAGCCGTTGCTGCCACCGGAGCCGCCGAAGCTGAAGCCGGGGCGCCCGCGGGTGCCCGACCGGCAGGCCCTGTGCGGGATCCTGTTCGTGCTGCACACCGGCATCCAGTGGGAGTACCTGCCCCAGAAGCTCGGCTTCGGCTCGGGCATGACCTGCTGGCGAAGGCTCGCGGCCTGGAACGAGGCCGGAGTGTGGGACCGGCTCCACCTGGTGCTGCTGCGAAAACTCCGGTCCGCCGGACAGCTCGACTGGTCCAGGGCGGTGACCGACTCCACCCATGTCCGGGCCGCCCGACGCGGCCCAAAAGCGGACCGAGCCCGGTCGACCGCGCACGACCGGGCATCAAGCACCACGTCCTCGTCGACGGCCAGGGCATCCCGCTCGCCGTGTCGCTGACCGGCGGCAACCGCAACGACGTCACCAGCTGCTGCCCCTGCTCGCGAAGGTCCCCGCCGTGGCCGGCCACGGCGCAGACCGGACGTCCTGCTCGCCGACCGGGGCGCAGACCGGACGTCCTGCTCGCCGACCGGGGCTACGACCACGACAAGTACCGGCGGCTGGTGTGGAAGCAGGGCATCAAGCCGGTGATCGCCCGCCGCGGACTACCCCACGGATCAGGTCTCGGCGCCCACCGCTGGGTCGTCGAGCGCACCATCGCCTGGCTCCACGGCTTCCGCCGCCTCCTCACCCACCGACACGTCAAACGCCTTTGTTAGGACCCTTTAGACGCACAGGGTGTGACGCAGCCTAGAACCTCTTGCCGACGTCCAGGGCCCTCGCTAGATCGGTAGGCGCGATTTCGATTGTCTCGTCGGCCGCGCGGATGTAGATCTTCCCGTCAAGAAGTGAAACCTCTTTTTGCTCGGGAATTCTGATGATAATGACCCCAAGTCCGTAATAGTCGGAATATGCAAGACTTGAGAGTACAGAGTCCTTCAGGCCTTGCGGAAGTCCTGACGACCTAATGGCGTCCTTCCATCGCCCAACATACTGCTCCGTCGTTTCGCCGAGAATCTGTGCTTCTCGGCGAACTCCGACCACGAAACGGCCTGTAGTTACCTGGCGGGGGAGCACGCTATCAAGGTTTTGGACACGTTCGGCATCGGAAGGCTTATCCGCGACGCCGAGCAGGATGGTTCCAGCGTGCCCCTTGCCATTGTTGGCGATCGCGCAGATAGTCTTGATGATCTTCGACTGAATGCCTGGGTCGATCTCTCGGGGATCGCCAAGCCGGAGCATTCCCTGCTTCAGTTCATAGTGAGCTGACTCGATCTCGGATCGCCTGATGATATTGTCGACATCCGTCGCCGAATGCTCTCCATAGATGTCGCGCGGCTCGCTGTCCACCATATGGGGGAGAATCAGTCCCCTGATGGTATTTACGTTCTTTCGCCGCTCTTCCGGGGAGGTTGACTTCCTGCTCGTCTCGATTCTCTTGTCGAGATCTGTGATCGCAGTCTTCACTCCGCGATAGTCGGAGATCTTCTTTCCCCCGGTGAAGAAGAGTTCATGGAAGGCAATATAGAAGACTGCGAAAACGGCAGGGAAGGGATTCGTATTGGTCTTCGAAAAGATTATTGAACGGAGCTTTCGATCTCCGCCTGTCAGGCACACTGCCCTGATCTCGTCGAGGCAGTATTTAAATTCCGCCGAGAACTTCTCTGGTCCATAGCTGTCTACAGCCTTGATCATCTTGACGTTCTCGGGGGAGCCGTCTTGGTAGAGGGCATCAAGGGAGGCCTTTGATCGGTCGATCAAACTCCCCCCGATGACGCATGCCGCAATATCGGCAACGCACTGTTCGTCCATTGAATCTCTAAGGTCGGTCGACCTTAGAATTCCTTGCTCTACCCAGAAGACCGTGTCGGCTTCGACTTCGTATCCATGCTTCGTCTTGGGTAGGTCGATGCTAATTGACGGCATCTTGTCGAGTCCGAGGATGTCACTCGATGCGTCTCCTCGAATCTCGCAGGAGAGCTCTCTGACTAGAGTGGAAAAGTCATCCCGGACGCCGGCTTGTCGGCGCTCCTGATCGCTCAGCCGGTGGCCGTAGGTGTTGATCCGGGAAAATACGTCGTCAATTTCCGCGTCGGTTGCTCCACGCATGACGGAAACCGCGATCGAGTAGTCGAGAATAGTTCCGGCTTCTCGGGCGCTAATCACGTCGCCGGGGGATACCGAAAATGCACCTTCCTCGGTGGATCGAGTCTTGGCGGTCACAAACTGACTCACGTCGAAGTATCGATCATCGAGCGTGGTGAATGCTGTCTCGATGAAGGAGATGATGGTGTGGAGGCGCTGGAGTCCATCGATGACCTCGTAATCGCCACCTTCGCGCTCCGCAAGAAGAATTGCTGGAATTGGGTAGCGCTTCAGGACGGACTCGATTAGCTTCTGCTTTTCCTCTAGGGTCCAAACCAGCTTGCGCTGGTACCTGCGGTTTACCCAGAGCTTGTTCTCGCTGTACCAGGCATAGAGCGACTGGATCGACTTCGGCTGTGAGTCAAGTTCGGCCATGCGAGCAGTCTGCCACCCCACGGCCCACGTCCGCTGGAGATTGGCCAGGAAGCGAGCGGATGCCGCAAAGAGCAACGGGCGGCGGAGCGGTTTTGGCCGGTGTCCTGTCTGGTCTGGGGTCGAGCATGATCGGGGGGCCGTAAGCTGTTGCGACTCGGTCAGGGCTTCTGGGCATGACCGCAATTTGGCCGAGTGGCCCCCCGTTCTTGCTCGATTCGGGTCCCGAGCCTGGGAGGTGGGTAAAGCCGTGGAGTCGCCCACCCCAGCCCCCGGCGGGCCCTAGCCTCGGCATCCGTCCCTGTCGCACGTTCGACGTGCGCGGCCGGCCGCCGCCAGCGCGGGGCGAAGACAGGAGCGGCGGCGAGCGGCTGGGCCGCGCGCTGGCGCGCTATGCGCGCCCTTGAGTAAGTGGAGAAGAGTTGCGACAGCCCCCATGGCCGGTGTGGACGTGGGGGCTGGGGCGTGTTCGGGATGGTTAGCGGGAGGCCTTGGTGGGGCGGGCGGCGCGCTTGGGCTTGGTGGCCTCGACATCGTAGGTGAGGGCGGCGGTTTCGGCGCCGAGGCGGGTCTCTTCGAGGATGAGGGGTAGGCCCGTGGTCTGGTCGTGGGTGGTGCGGTGGACGACCAGAAGGACGGCGGCTTCGGAGAGGTGGAGGGCTTCGCGCTCGTCGGGCTGGGGGACGCGGGCGCTGACCCGGTCGCGCCAGGCGAGGTCGAGGCCAGCGGCGGCGAGGGTCGCGTAGGCCTCGGCCGGTGTGACGGCGGGGTGTTGGGCGAGCGGGGTGGCCTCGATGCGTTCCATGGGGAGCAGGAGGCGGTGGAGGGCGCGGCCGTCGCCGGCGGGGTCGGTGATGAGGAGATCGCAGCCGAGCATCAGTTCGTCCTGCTCCATCTCCAGGAGCGGCGCGGTGATGGCGTCGGTGCGGGTGCGGTAGACCGTGGGCTCCTCGCCGTGCTGGAACCACGTGTCGGTGGGGGTCTCATAGGCGCCGGCCCGGTGGGTGACAGTGCGGTCCAGGGTGCCGGAGGGTCCGTGGACGGCGGTGCGGACGAAGGTGCCGCGGCCCTGCTTGACGTCCAACTGGCCCTCGCTGCGGACGAAGGTGCCGCGGCCCTGCTTGACGTCCAACTGGCCCTCGCTGCGGAGGGCGGCGACGGCGAGCCTGACGGTTGGTCGGGAGACGCCGTACTTCTGGGCAAGGTCGGTCTCCGTGGGCAGCTGCGTTCCGGGGGGGGCGAGTGTGCCCGTGATGTCGATGATCGGTCGGCGGAAGTTCTCCACGACCTCGATGGCGTCTTCGAGGTGGCGGTTGTCGCGGGTGAGGCGGTCGATGTCGTAGACGATCAGGCCGTCCAATCGCTCGCCCCTCGAGGTCAGGCCTTACTTGAGGTTGGCGAGTACCCCCTCGACGGGCGGATGACGCGGTAGATGACCTGCCCGTCCGGCAGCCGGACCCGCTTGCGCTTCCAAGTGCTGGTGTCGGGTTCCTCGTAGGTGTGGACGTAGCGCCCACTGCGGCTCTCGACGAACTGCCGGGCGTCCTTCTCCTGTTCGTCGCGGCCCTTGATATCCCGTCCCGTGAGGGGGACGAATCTCCGGCCCGGTACCGCATTGTCCGGGGCGGATTCCTTGTCTGCGGCGGGAGTTGGGTCGGCGTCCACCTCGAACGAGAGGCGGACCAGCCCGGCCCAGTTCTGCCCTGCTAGATCGCCCCAATGGGCGCGAGTCACCAGGTCTTCGGCCATGGGCACAAAGGTACATCTGATGATGCTCCGCCCGGTCGAGGGCACCGACCAGTACCTCGTCTACACCCGCTGGCGTGACGAGGAGTCCTTCCAGGCCTGGATGGAGGGCCCCATGAAGGCGGCCCACCAGAACGGCGGCGAGGGCGAGGCCCCCAAGCGCCCCGCCGCCTCCGGCTCCACCCTCTGGTCCTTCGACGTCGTTCAGTCGGCCGGTCCCAAGACCGCCTAGGACGCGCCACTGCTCGGTTCTCGGGCCCTTCCCCTCGCGGGGCGGGGCCCGAAGCGCGTTCCGGGGCCGGCCCGATGCTGGTGTCGGGGCTCAGGCTGAGGCGGCGTAGAGGACTTCGCGGAGGCCGGGGACGGTTTCGCGGTCGGCACGCCAGACGAGGCGGAGGTGGAGTGGTGGGGGGTCGAGGGGGAGGCGGACGAGGGTGCCGGCGGCGAGTTGGTCGTGGACGGCGAACTCGGGCAGGAGGGCGAGGCCGAGGCCCTGTTCGGCGCAGGCGCGGGTGACGGCGACGCCGCCGGTGGGGACCCGGTCGACGTCGTGGCCGAGCAGGCGTTCGCCGGCCAGGTGGAAGGAGCAGGCGGGGGTGTTGACGAGCAGGCGGCGGCCGCGCAGGTGTGCGCGGGTGAGGGCGGTGGTGCCGGCGAGCGGGTCGGTGGGGGCGGCGACCAGGGCGAGCGGGACGTCCTGCAGGTCGATGTGGTCGAGCGGGGCCGGCGGCAGGTAGAAGCCGAGTTCGCCGAGCGGGCCGGAGGTGTCCAGGATCAGGGCCGCCTCCAGCGCCCCGGCCGCGACCCCGCCGAGCAGGCCGTCCCTGGCGGTGTCGGTGTGCAGGGATATCTCCAGGTCGGGCCGGCGTTCGGCGAGCCGGGCCAGCACGCCCGGCACATGGGTGGCCGCGATGGTCTCCAGCGCGCCGAGCCGCAGCCGGGCGCGGGCGGTGACCACCTCCCGCCGCGCCTGCTCGGCCTGGTCGAGCAGCCGCCGGGACCACGGCAGCAGCCGCACCCCGGCCGGGGTGAGGGTCATGCCGCGCGGGGCCCGCTCGAACAGGTCGGTGCCCAGGCTCCGTTCCAGCGTGCGGATCTGCTCCGAGACGGAGGACGGGGCGAGGCCGAGCGCCACCGCCGCGCCGGTGACGGTGCGATGGGCGACGACGGCTTCGAAGACGCGCAACTGACGTAGTTCCACTGGTTTCCCCCGGACTCCCCGACTTTAGGAACGCCTCGCTCCGGTGCTGCGGGACAGCGTACGGGTCAGTGCCCGCCGTCGTACCGGAGCGTTCGGAAATTCCGAACGGTGCGTGCGGCCGCGGCGGTCGAACGGACGGCGGTGGCGCGGCGAGAGTGGGCGGCCGTTCCACCCGTCGATCAGGAGGCTCCCGATGACCGCCCCCGTCCTCCCCGCCGTGACACCGGCCCCGCCCGTGCCACCCGTCCCGTCCGCGGCGGCCCGTTCCCGGGCCCTGCTCGGCCTCGCCCTCGGCTACTTCATGGTGCTGCTCGACACCACCGTGCTCTCCGTCGCCGAGCCCGATCTGGCGGCCTCGCTGGGCAGTTCGACCGCCGGGCTGCAGTGGGCCGTCACCGGGTACAGCGTCGCCTTCGGGGCGCTGCTGCTGTCGGCCGGGGCCGCCGCCGACCGCTACGGCGCCCACCGGGCCTTCCGCTTCGGCATCGCCGTCTTCGGGGCGGGCTCGCTGCTCAGCGCGTTCGCCCCGGACCTCCGGACGCTGGTGCTGCTGCGCGCCGTGCTGGGCGTCGCGGCGGCGGCCTGTGTCCCGGCGAGCATGGCGTTGATCACCCGCCTCCACCCGGAACCGGGGGAGCGGGCCAGGGCGGTCGCCGTGTGGGCGGCGGTCAGCGGCTGCGCGATGGCCTTCGGGCCGATGATCGGCGGGGTGCTGGTCGACCTCGCCGGGTGGCGGGCGGTGTTCCTGGTGAACGTCCCGCTGGCGGTGCTGGTACTGGGCCTGGTGGCCGGACGGGCGGTGCACTGCCCACGCGGCGAGCGGCGCGTCGACTGGCCCGCCCAGCTGGCCGCCTGCGCGACGCTCGCGCTGTTCACGGACGCGCTGATCGCCCTGGGCGACGCCGGGTGGCCGCGCGCGGCCTGGTCGGGGGCGGGCGCCGCGGCGGCCTGCGCCGTCTTCGTCCGGCGCGAACGGCGCAGCCCGGCACCGGTCCTCCCGGTGGAGGTGCTGCGGGCCCGCGGCACGGGGGCGGTGCTGCTGGCGGGCGGCGCGGTCAACTTCGCGATGCTGGGCGTGCTGTTCCTGCTGCCGCTGCTGCTGCGGCGGGAGGTGGGGCTGTCGCCGACGCTGGCCGGGGTGGCGTTCCTGCCGATGACGCTGCCGCCGGGCTTCAACCCGCTGCTCACCGGGCGGATCGTCGCGAAGGTGGGCCCGTGGCGGCCGGTGCTGGGCGGGCTGGCGCTGCTGTCGGCGGGCTGCGCGGTGTTCGCGGTGGCGGTGCTGCTCGGCACGCCCTACTGGCTGCTCGCGGTGGGGCTGCTGCTGGCGGGCTTCGGGGTGTCCTTCGCGCTGCCCGCGCTGGTCACCGCCGTCGTCACCACTGCGCCGGAGGGCGGCGCGGGCGCGGCGGGCGGTCTGCTCAACGCCGTCCGGCAGGTCGGCGCGACGCTGGGGGTGGCGGTGACGGGCGCGTTCGCCGGCGGGGCCGGTCCGGAGGCGGCGGCGATGCTGCTCCCGGCGGCGGTGTGCGCGGGGGCGGCGCTGGTGGTGCTGCGCAGCAGGCGTGAGGTGTGAGGCGTGACGGCGCTCGGCGGCTGAGCGGTTCGGCCGGGCCGGGCCCACGTCGCCGGTGCAGGACCGGCCCGTGTGGCCTACCGGCTCTCGGGGCCGTACAGGGCTGCCGGCGCACCGGTGGCCAGCGCCCAGTACCGGTCTCCGTACGACCAGTGCCACCACTCGGTGGGGTAGTTGACGAGCCCGGCCCCGGTCAGAACGCTGCCGAGCAGGCGCCGATTGGCCCGGGCCTGCGCGCCGATGCCGTCGGCGTCGGTGTAGCAGGCCCCGGCGCTCTCCTCCGGACTGGCGTTGACCCTGGTGCCGAGGTCGAGTTCGCGGCCGTCGGCGTCGGCGAGGGTGAGGTCGACCGCGGCGCCGGCGCTGTGCGGCGCTATCTCGGGCGGCGACACGTAGCGGCTGGTCGCCGACCTGACCCGGTCGTCCGGCCAGTCGGGGTTCGCGGCCCGCAACTCGGCGGCGTACTCGGCGAAGTAGCGACCCTGGAGCTCCGGCGGCCGGTAGCCCTCCACGAAGAGCAGCCGCAGTCCGTCCGGCAGTTGGGCCTGCGCGTCGAGCAGCCGGTCGAGGACGGCGGGCCGCAGGTGCGCGAACGCGCCGGTGCCGTCCTGCTTGCGCTGGTCGACCAGCAGCCCGTGCCCTTTCCCGCCCCGCACGTCCAGGAGCCGCTCACCGCACTCCCGGACCGCGACGGCGGCCACCTTCGGGTCGGACATCAGAATGATCTCGTTCAACTGCGCCTCCCGGGGCGGCGGTAAGTCGTCTGGTTCGCCTGCGTTCCTTGAGGTGGACGTGATCGCGAGGCCCACGAGTTCCCACGTCGTCCGGGTGCATTGAGAACGTCTCCGAAGGTGCGGCCGGTCATGGCGCATGCTCGCTCTCATACGGGCCGGGCCCGCGCCGGACAGCGCGGGCCCGGCCGGTGGGGCGCTTCCTCTCGCGTGCCCCGGCCGGGTGGCCGGGGCACGCGAGGGAACACACACGGAGCGATCCTCAGACGGGGCGGAAGGCCGGACAGGCCGAGAACTTCAGCCATCGGCCCCACTGCTGTGAACCGAGCGAGCCTCGGGCCTCGCCCGAGGCTCGCTGAAGGATCCGACGCGGCGGATGCCGGACCTCAGATCAGCGATCCCAGGTCACCGCGCGCCCAACGACCGAGCCAGAAGGCGGCGGTGGATTCGGCCTGGTCTTCTGTGGAGCCGTCATGGGGCAGGAATTCGGTGGGCGCGATATAGCCCTCACCGGGGTCGAGGCGAATCCGAAGACACCGGAGGGGGAGGCCCAGGGCAGCGTAGGACCGGAGGTCATCGGTGTGCGGGTAGCAGGACGCGTAGTCCTCGCGGACGGCTCGGCAGATGGTCTGGGCGTCGGTGTCGCCGAGCAGGATGTACCGGCTGCCGGGCCCGAGATTGATGCAGAGCCTTCGCCGGCCGGTGTGCTTGTCCGTGTAATTGAGCTTGTCCCAGTTGTCGAGGTGCAGGCCAATCAGTCGGCCATTCTGGTAATCCGGTGTCGTGGTCAGCGAGTTCGCGAGGCTGAAGGACTTGCCAAGCTCGTGGACACCGAGCCCGGATAGATGGTCGGGGTCGATGCTCTCGACCCCGACCACCTCGACCAGGACGTCGTCGGCAGTGGACGGGTCGGCCTGGAGGCGGTCGACCAGGTAGCCGTCGAGCGGGCGCCAGGGTCCGTCGGGGACGACCGCGCCCCCCTCGAACCGGGTATCGCCTCGGATCGTGCGGACTCCAGCTACTCGGGTACGAGCTTCGAGGGCGGCGCGGGAGGTGAAAGCGATCCTGGGGCTCATCGGGTCCTCCGTGAGCCGGGTTCATCGAGGTCGTCTCCGAAGGTGACGTCCAACTCGGCGATGAGTGCCTGAGTCAGCTCGATCTGCTGCGCGCGATCGATGATGACCTCCGTGAGGTTGCCGACGCCTCGGAGCGCGGTGAGGTCGTTGCCGCGCAGGTCGGTCGCTTTGTAGATGCCACGGCCGAACTCGGTGTCCCGCAGCGTGCAGTCGTTGAAAGCGGCGGAGGTGAGGTCGCATCCGGTGAACGTCGACTCGGTGAGTACGCAGCGGTTGAAGACGAGAGGGCCGGTGGCACGGAGCCTCTCGAAGGTGGAGTAGTCCAGCTTGCAGTTGTCGAACAGCACGTTGTCGAGGGCCAGACCGCTCAAGTTGCCGCCCATGATCTTGCAGTTCGTGAAGACGACGCGCGACAGCTTGCTGTCGGCCCACTGGAGATTGCCGAGGTCGCAGTCGTCGAACTCGACCGAGTCGACCCGTACTTCGTCCAGACGTACCCGGGAGGCACGCAGGCCGGTGATGCGGCCGGTGACGAGATGGGCGCTCGCGAGATCGAGGTCTCGCAGGTCGGCGTTCGCGTAGTTGAACTCCTGGACGGCGCCCCGGCTGCCTTCCAAGGAGGTGACATTGGAGAGGTAACCATCGGACAGGTCGGGCAGCGTGACGCTGATACGACCGAAGCTGCGGCTGGGCATGGCTGTACTCGCTCTCGACTGGGCCGGGCCCGCGCCGAGAAGCGCGGGCCCGGCCGAGGGCTACTTCTTGTTCCAGTTGTCCCAAGTCGGACGGTTGTCGAACTTGGGCCCGGCGTTGTCCCAGGTGGGGCGGTTGTCGTACCGGGGAGCTTTGACGCCCGACAGTTCGGGGGACAGGAGGACTACCTCTCCGGCCGACGAGATGGTGGGGATGGGATCGATCAGCACGTGTCGCCACCCGCCCCCGGCTCGCAGGGCGCGCAGGTAACCGCCGAGGCGGTCGATCTCGCGTACGGCCAGACGGGGGTTCGATCGGGTCCAGGCGATCGCGCGACGCCAGAAGTCGGTTGCATCTTCGAACGTCGGAGTGGGTCTATCGGTACTGGCGCCCTCGCTCTCCTCGATGTTGAAGCCCACCGTGTGGCAGCCCAGCTCGGCGAAGAACTCCAGCAGTTCCTCGGGCCGACCGATGCCGGCCGCTGTGACCACGGCGAGAGCGGAGAAGCCGATCTCATGTCGGCGCAGGTGGTCGATGCCTCGCGTGATCCGGTCGAAGATCGGTTTTCCTCGGCGGTCGACGCGTTCCGTGTTGCAGTCGGCGGGACCGTCGATGCTCACCCCGACGCGTACCTCGCGTGATGCGAAGAACTCGCACCAACGGTCGCTGATCAGAGTGCCGTTGGTCTGCACATAGTGCTGCAGCCGACCCTCCTGTCGGAGGTCCTCGAACGGGTCGGCCAGTTCGGTGAAGCGCGGAACTCCGAGTGTCAGTGGCTCGCCCGCATGCCACACCAGGTCCACCGGGTCATCGGCGGTCGCGAACTCGGCGATCGACCGGGCCACGGCCTTGGCGACCTCGATCGTCATCGGAGCCCGGCGGTCCTTGTCGGACAGATAGCAGTAACCGCACGCCGCATTACAGAAGCCGTCGGGCTGCACCACGACCGATCTCGGGCGAGAAGCGATTCGCTGACGGTAGCGGGCGCGTGACCGGCGCGACGAGTCGATGGACACGGCGGTTCCTTTCTCAGACAGTACGGTGATCACCCGACGCGGAGATCCGCGTGCACGGTCTTTCCGTGGGCGTCCAGGGCGGCGCCCCAGCGCCCGGAGGTGAGCTTGTGCACGAGGGCGAGGCCGCGGTGGCATTCCTCTTCGCACGCGGCATGGAGCAGGACGGGCAGCGCGCGGGAACCGTCACGGACCGAGATGCGGACCGTCTGGGAGGTGACCCTGCGGATCTTGACGGTCATGGATGTCATGCAGCCGGTCTTGCGGGCGTTGCTGACTAGCTCCGTGACGATCAGCTGGGCGTCGTCCGCCAAGTCGTCCAGCCCCCAGTCCTGAAGCTTGCGTCGGACCAGCCTGCGGGCCGCGCCTGCCGACTCCGGCCGGTACTTCAAAGTGGCTGTCGCAGGGCCGCAGATCCGAGAGGTGAGTGGGACTACCGCAGTCACGGAATCCTCCGGCTCAGCCAGGATCTGATCATCGGCAGAGCGGTGCACGGGGGTCTCCTGGAGGTCTGCCTGGGCGAAATGGCTCTCCGAAGATGGGGACGGAACGGAGAACCATCGAGATCGGCTCACCGGAGGTCTCACGGCCGAGGCCGGCCTTCCCCGCAGGTGTGCTGACTGACAGTCAACGATGCTTGCGACTCCGTGACGAGGTCGGACCAGGGGACACATCACCGGACACTTCTGTAGATGAGCTGTGTCCATTGCAACTGGTCGGACTTGCTGGCTTAGCCTGGATTTACGGGGGTGAAGAGGTTGCCTGAACACACAGCGAACGAGACGTTCGTTGTCGCACGGATCACGCGTGGCTGGCGCACACAGGAGGACTTCGCCGAGGCGTACAACGCCGTGGCCGCCTCCGTGGACTCGAAGGCCAGAATCTCGGTGCGCCAGGTCAGGCGCTGGGAATCGGGACAGACCTTGTGGCCGAATCGGGATGCGCGCCACGTGCTGACCGAGATGTTTGGTGTGCCTCTCGACCAGCTCGGATTCGTCCCGGCCCCGGGTAGGTCCACGCGGATCGGACTGACCGCCGGCTCCAAGTCAGACAGGGAGGCCTCCATGCTCCGTCGCAGCTTCGTGGGCGGTCTCCTTCTGGCGCCCTTGCTCGACCTCGAGGCCCTGGACCACCTCACAGCCGCAGCTCGCAACGCCCATCGGTTCAGTGACCACGAACTCGTCGACCACCTGCGGGCTGCTCTGAATGAGACTGCCCGCATGGATCTGAAGATGGGATCGCATCGGGCGGTGCCTGCAGCGCTGGGGATTCTGTCTGCCATCAGTACTACTGCCCGCGACGCCAAACCACCGATCCGCCACGAGCTTCTTGCCCTCGGCTCTCGCGCGGCAGAGTTCACGGCGTGGCTACACCACGATGCGGGTGCTCCCGAGCAGGTCATCGCCTACTGGCACAACCAGGCCAAGGAATGGGCGACGTTCACCGGAGACGGTGCTATGCATGCTTATGTGCTGATGCGTCAGGCCCAGTCCCTGGGAGGCGGCGATCCGGCGCGTATGCTCGACCTTGCCAGGGCTGCGACCACCGGGCCATGGAAGCTGCCACCCCGCGCTCACGCTGAGGCGCTCCAGCAGGAGGCACGGGGAATGGCGATGACTGGTGCGCATCCCGATGAGATCGCCCGGGTTCTGGATCAGGCGCACGTTGCTCTCGACCGAGCCGATAAGCCGGCAGAACATCCGTTGTGCACGGGGCCGCTTGGCAACGGGTACACGCGCGAACGACTTCTTGTGCAGGCGGCAATCCGACTACGGGAAGCCGGGCGCCCCCTTGAGGCCGTCGCAGCGTTCCAAGCGAGTCTCACTGCTGAGGCGTTCGCCCCTCGTGATCACGCCCACTACAGCGCGTTCTTGGCTGGTGCTCTTGCCGATCTCGGGGAGCCGGACGAAGCTGCCGCGGTTGCCCTGGAAGCGCTGCACGTCGCTGCGGATGTTTGCTCTCAGCAAGCCATCGGCGCACTTCACAGCACCGCGAGGACACTGTTCCCGTACCGGCAGCGACCGCAGGTACGGGAACTTCATGAGCGTCTTGTCGCGCTGGCAGCTGGTTAGGAGGCCAGGAAACCAGCCACCTTGGCGATGACTTCGCGCTGCCAGGACTGCGACTGCGGGCTGGCGTAGGTGGGATCGTCGTGGACAGCGAAGCCGTGTTGTGCGCCGTCGAGTTCGTATAGCTCGGCTCCAGCACCCTCCCCGAACAGGGGAGCGTACCGTCGTGACAACTCCACATCCACGAAGGTGTCTTTCGTGCCGTGCACGATCAACACTGGACGATGAACGCTGGCGCAGAGGGCTTCTGGTGTCGGCAGATGGAACATCTCATTGAGCAGTGCGCGGCCGGTCTCGAACGGCTGCCTGGGCAACGACCCGGCGTGATCGAGCTGTGCGGCGCGGTCCAGGGAAAGATGGTTGTCTGACCAGCCGGCTCGCTCCGTGATGAACCTGTCCTTGTAGTCGATGCGCGGGTTCAACAGCACCAGTCGCTGCACCTCTTCGGGGTACTGGCTAGCGTGCATGGCGGCGGCGCCACCTGAGAACGACGCTGAGACGACGTGAACTGTCCCAGGCCGACCGGTGAGTTCGGCGAGGTGATCGCCCGCGGAGCGAATGTCGTTGGCCACCCCGGCGATCGTGAGATCTGCTGGGCGGCCTCCGCTCGCTCCGTGGGCCCGCAGGTCGAAGCGCAAGGAGGTGATACCGGCGGCGGCGAGGCCGGTTGCCAGGCGACTGAAGAAGCCGCCCTCTTCGCGCGTGACTCCGGCGCCGTGTGCGAGGACGGCCAACGCGGCTGGGGGAGTGGGTGAGGGGGTGACCGTACCGAACAGCGCTGTGCCGTCCAACGACCGGAACGCGGTCTCGTAGTCAGTCATGTGGTCGACGGTAGCAATCGGGCGGTGACACGGCAGTGCCTTCGGGCTCGCGCTCTCGGGGCGCGCGGGGGTGGGTGCGCTTGCGCCGCCCGAATGGGTGATGTGAACGGGAGTTTGACGCTCGGTTAGAGCATTACGGTGAATATTGCGGTGCCGGCGCTCCAGTGGGGCGCTCGGTGCGTGGGCAAGAGAAAGCCCCGGCGGTGCGGCAACACCCCGGGGAATGGCACCAGGAGTTAAGGACCTCCCGAATGCAGATTCATCGTATCCCCAAGCATGCTCCCGGGTACACGATCCTCGACAACGGGCACGTCGTCCGTAAGCACTCGCTGTCGTGGGCGGCGCGCGGGCTTCTGAGCTACCTGCTCAGCCTGCCGGATGGGGCGCGCGAGGACGTCCGTACGCTCGCGGCGAAGAGTGTGGAGGGGCGGGCGACGGTTTCGCGGGCCCTCCGTGAGCTTGAGGCCGCCGGGCACTACGTTCGGCGGACGTTGCGGGATCCCCTGACGGGGCAGGTTCGGACGGTCGCTTCGGTGCACGAGGTGCCGGTGACGACGGGGAAGGCGGTTCACACCGTTCCGCCGCCGCTTCCCGTGGCTCCGGCCGCCGGGGTGCCTGGAGCTGGAACCGCAGGCGCCGGGAAGGCGGGAAGCCCTTCCAAGGAAGCGAGGGTGAAGGATGTGGAAGTCCCTTCCGTCCGTCCCCCCGGAAAGTCGACGGCCGGCATGGCGCTCCTGCTGGACCTCGGGCGCCGCGAGCCCCGGATGGCGTTGGCGGGGAAGCCGCTGTCCGACCAGGCCGCGCGCGTGGAGGGGTTGCTCGCGGGTGGGTGGACGAAGGAAGCGTTGACCGGGATTCTCGCGGCGCCGTTGCCGGAGAAGATCACCCACAGTGTGGGGGCGGTCCTGGCGGGGCGGTTGGCGAAGGTTCCGGCCGTTCCGATGCAAAGGCACGGCGACGGGCCGCGCCGGCACGAGTGTCCCGGGCGGGACGGGATGTGCGGGCGGCCCGTCGCGTGCGCCGGGCAGGTGTGTGCGACGTGTCAGAGGGTGTCGCGGACCTCGATGTAGCCGCGGTCCACCACGAACTTCTGGTTGGGGTTGGTGACGTCGCAGCCGTACAGGAACACGGTGTCGCCGTTGTTGCGGTACGAGCCGACGTCGACGCACTTCTCCTCCCCGCTGCCGACCGTCCGCTGCAGGACGAGCGAGCCCCGGCGCAGCAGCCAGGTCTGGTTGGCGCGGGCGGCCTGGGAGTTCTCGCAGGTCCAGATGCGGACGATGTCGCCGTCGGTGCCCGTGTAGTCGGCGTCGAGGCACATCTCCTGCGCCGCGCCGACGGTGTCGGCGACCTTGATCCTTCCGTCGTCCAGGACGAAGCGCTGGTTGGTGTGGTCCAGGCAGTCCCAGATCCGGACGTTGTCGGCGTTGAAGCGGGTGTTGCCGACGTCCAGGCACTTGCCGGTGGGCACCCGGGGCGGGGTGGCGACGTTCAGGGTGCCGTCGGTGATGGTGTACTCGGTGCCGCTCCCCGGATTGCTGTAGCGGAAGCCGCCGTTGCCCTGCGCGAGGGTGGTGCCGGACGGCGCGGAGGCGTCCACCGTGACCTGCGGCGAGAAGCGGAAGTAGCCGCGGGCCGGCCAGCTGCTGTTGCCGCCGTTGCGGCCGTAGCCCTCGCAGGTGAGGGTCCGGTTCCCGTTGCCGAGGACGCAGCCACGCAGGCCGACGTTGTTGGAGCCCCAGGACGAGCCGTCGCCGCTGTACTCGGTCGGGACGGTGCTCTGCGCCGGGAAGGTGCTGTTGCCGGGGGCGGTGAAGACGGCGGTCATGCCGGAGGACGGGAGCAGCCCGGCCCCGCCGGTGTTCTGGTAGGTCCAGGGCACGGCGCCGGTCCCGCCGGGCGCGATGGTGACCGTGGTGGGGATGTCGCGGCCGATGAAGGTGACGGCGGCGGCGGGGGAGGCGAGGGCCGTGGCGAGGGCGAGGGAGAGCGCGGCCACGGTCGCCGTACGGGTGAGGGTTCGGATCACGGTCGCGATGATCGTGGACGAACGGGAGCGGGGAGGGTGAGCGGCACGGGGAAGGGGACGCGGTTCACCCTTCCGGCGGCCGGGAGGCGGCCGGTGCCTCGGAGGCGACCGGTGGCTTGAAGGCGACCGGCGCGTCGAAGGCGGCCCGCCGGGTGGCGCGGCGCAGCGCGCGCAGGACGGGCGTGCCCAGGGTGAGGCACAGCACGACGGTCAGTGCGGCCCGCGGCAGGTCCCAACCCAGCGACGTGGTCAGGCAGTAGGCGGCGAAGCGGACCAGGTTGGCGGGCAGCGGGTCGCCGGGGACGAAGGAGACGGAACCGGCCAGCCCGCCGATGTACGGCCAGCCCTGGAGGTTCATGACGGTGCCGTACAGGACGGCCGATCCGGCGCCGTACCCGGCGAGCAGCAGCAGTTCGCGCCGTCCCCGCAGGGAGGCGGCCCCGGGCAGGAGCCCGGCGCCCAGGCAGACCCAGCCCATCGCGAGCATCTGGAACGGCAGCCACGGCCCGACCCCGCCGGTGAGCAGGGCGGACGCGAACATCGACAACGAGCCCAGGACGAAGCCGAATCCGGGACCGAGTACCCGCCCGGACAGCACCATCAGGAAGAACATCGGCTCCAGGCCCGCGGTGCCCGCGCCGAGCGGGCGCAGCGCCGCGCCCGCCGCGGCCAGGACGCCCAGCAGCGCGACGGACTTGGCGTCCAGCCCGGGGGCGCCGCCGCCGGCCTCCCGGCCCTCGGAGATCTGCGCGATGACGACGGCGAGCAGCAGCGGCAGGAGCAGCGCGAACAGCCAGGGCGCGTCGGTGGAGTGGCCGACCAGCGCCGACTCGGTGGAGGCGAGCAGCGGCCAGCCGAAGGCGGCGACACCGACGGTGGAGACGAGCAGCAGCGTCGCGACGGAGCGGCGGCCGAGCGGGACCGGTCGGTTCATGCGCCCATCGCCTCCGCGACCTGCCCCACGGTGAGCCACGGTCCGGGCGCCAGCACCTTGGCGACCTGCGGGGCGAAGGCGGGGGAGGAGACCACGACCTCGGCCGTCGGCCCGTCCGCGACGATCTCGCCCTCGGCCAGGATCACCGTGCGGTGGGCGAGTTCGGCGGCCAGTTCGACGTCGTGGGTGGCCAGCAGCACCGCGTGGCCCTCGGCGGCCAGGGCGCGCAGGACCTCCACCAGCCGGGCCTTGGCGGCGTAGTCCAGGCCGCGGGTCGGTTCGTCGAGCAGCAGCAGCGGGGGCCGGGCGGTGAGCACGACGGCGAGGGCGAGGGTGAGCCGCTGGCCCTCGGAGAGGTCGCGCGGGTGGGCGGTGTCGGCGATGCCGGGCAGCAGCCGCTCCACCAGGGCGCGGCAGGTGCCGGGTTCGGCGCCCGCGTCCGCGTCCGCGGCGGCGCACTCGGCGGCGACCGATTCGCCGTACAGCAGGTCGCGCGGGTCCTGCGGGACGAGGCCGACCTCGCGGATCAGCTCGGCGGGGCGGGTGCGGTGCGGGACGCGGCCGCCGACCCGGACGCTGCCGGAGGCGGGCGCGTGCAGGCCGACCAGGCCGCCGAGCAGGGTGGACTTGCCGGCGCCGTTGCGGCCCATCAGGGCGGTGATCTCGCCGGGGCGCAGCGCGAGGTCGACCCCGCGCAGGGCGTGCACCGGGCCGCGCCGGACGGCGAGCCGGTCGGCGACGGCGACGGGGGAACCGGTCGCGACGGCGGTGGGCGACGGTGCGCGGCCGGTCAGTTCGGTGCGCAGCGCCGCGGCCTTGCGCCGGGCGTCGCGCACCGACAGCGGCAGCGGCCGCCAGCCGGCGAGCCGGCCGAGGCCGACGACCGGCGGGTGCACCGGGGAGTGCGCCATCACCTCGGCGGGCTCGCCCAGCACCGGGGGCGCGCCCGGGGTGAGCAGCAGCACCTGGTCGGCGTACTGGACGACCCGTTCCAGCCGGTGTTCGGCCATCAGGACGGTGGTGCCGAGGTCGTGCACCAGCCGTTGCAGGACGGCCAGCACCTCCTCGGCGGCGCCCGGGTCGAGGGCCGAGGTCGGCTCGTCCAGGACCAGCACCCGGGGGTGCACGGTGAGCACCGAGCCGATCGCGACGCGCTGCTGCTGGCCGCCGGAGAGGGAGCCGAGGGCGCGGTCGCGCAGGTCGGCGAGGCCGAGCAGGTCGAGGGTCTCCTCGACCCGGCGGCGCATCACGTCGCCCGGCAGGCCCAGCGACTCCATGCCGTAGGCGAGTTCGTCCTCCACGGTGTCGGTGACGAAGTGCGCGAGCGGGTCCTGCCCCACGGTGCCGACCAGGTCGGCGAGGTCGCGCGGCCGGTGCTCGCGGGTGTCCCGGCCGCCGACGGTGACCCGGCCGTGCAGCACGCCGCCGGTGAAGTGCGGTACCAGGCCGCTGACCGTCCCCAGCAGGGTGGACTTGCCGGAGCCCGACGGACCCACCAGCAGGCAGAGTTCGCCCTCGGGGACGGTGAGGTCCACGCCGTCCAGGGCGGGCGCCGCGGAGTCCGCGTACCGTACGGAGACCTGCTCGAAGGTGATCACGATGCCCTCCGGGGCGGGGTCGGGGCGGCGAATGCCGGTACCAGGCCGAGCAGGACGGTCAGCACGGCGGCGAGCGGCAGCGCGGGGACGGTCGGCGGGACGACGGTGGGGGCGAACGCGGCCGGGTCGCGCACGGCCAGGAAGGCGGTGAGGGCCGCCACGGCGGCGCCGGAGCCGGCGGTGAGCCACTCGGGCAGCGCCCAGGGGTCGGGCCGGTAGCGGGTTCTGACGGAGCGTCGGCCGCCGAGCAGCAGTCCGGCGAAGGCGGCGGCCAGGCCGAGCAGCAGGACGGGCAGCGCCCAGCCGGCGCCGCCGGCGGTGAGCAGTCCGTACGCGGCCAGGCAGATCCCGAGGAGCCCGGCCAGGGTGAGCGCGGCGGTGGCCCGGGCGAGCCGGCGCGGGACGTCGGCGGTGCGGCCGAAGCCGCGGGTGTCCATCGCGGCGGCCAGCGCCACGGACCGCTCCAGCGCGCCCTCCAGCACCGGCAGTCCGACGCTCAGCACGGCCGCGACACCCTTGTCCGCGCGGCCGCGCAGACGGCGCGCGGCGCGCAGCCGGCGGACGTCGGCGACCAGGTTCGGCGCGAAGGTCATGGCCACCACCACGGCCACGCCCGCCTCGTAGAGCGCGCCGGGCAGGGTGCGCAGCAGCCGGGCCGGGCTGGCCAGCGAGTTGGCGGCGCCGACGCAGATCAGCAGGGTGGCCAGACGCAGCCCGTCGTACAGCGCCGCCAGCAGGCCCTCGACGGTGACCCGGCCGCCGATCCGCACGCCCTGCGCCCAGGCGGGCAGCGGCACTTCGGGCAGGGTGAACAGCACATGGGTGCCGGGGATCGGCGACCCGAGGAAGACGGCGAACACCAGCCGGATGCCGAGCACCAGCAGTCCCAGCCGCAGGAACGCCCCGTACGACCGGGACCAGGGCGCGTCGCCGCGCCGGGCCGCGACCACGTACCCGGCGACGGCGGCGAGCAGCAGCAGGATCGCCGGATTGGTGGTGCGGGTCGCCGCCGCGCCGAGCCCGAGCGCCCACAACCACCAGGCCCCGGGGTGCAGTTGGCGGGGGCCGGTGGGCGGTCGGGTGCTACGGGCGGTGCTGCTCACGGGGGTGTTCCTGGGTCGGGAGGGGTTCACGGGGTGCGGCGGCGGCGCGCCTGCCAGACGGCGCCGCCGGCGAGGACGGCGATCAGCGCGCCGCCGGCGATCAGACCGATGTCCGGGCCGCCGCCGTGGCCGCCGGAGGACGTGGCACCGGCCGGGCCCGCGGCGCCGGCCGCGCCCACCTGGTCGGCGCAACCCGCCTGCGGGTACCCGGCGATGGCGCACAGCAGCCCGTTGGTGTCGTACCGCAGCGGCGGGGCGACCGCGGCCAGCACCTCGGCCGAGCTGGCCCGCGGCGCGACGCTGGCACAGGCCGTCCGCGGCCCGGGCACCGCGGCGCCGGCCGCCCCGGCGTCCTCGGCGGTCCCGAAGTCCAGCACGACGGCGACCCGCTTGCGGCCCTCCTGCGCGGGCGTCGTCGCGCAGACCTCCGCGAAGCTCCCGCCGGTGCGCGGCTTCGCGGCGTCCTGCCCGCCGTCCGGGCTCACCGCGTACCGCCAGCCGTCCACGGCACCGTCCGGCGGCACCGCGACCGAGGGGCCCTGCTGCTGGTACGCCCACCCGGCGTCGGCCCCGCGCCAGAACGACCAGTACCGGTACCCCGACGCCTGCGCCGGCGCGGCCCCGACGACCACCAGCAGCACCCCGACCACCAGCGGGAGCAGCGTGGCGGGGCGCCGGTGCGCGCGGGTCGGAGGTGTCACAGGTTCGGGTTGCGCTTGCGCTGGAGGCTGAGGAGGAGGCCGCCGCCGGTGCCGATCAGGAGGCCGACGATGATCAGCCAGTACTGGCCGAAGCCGTCGTTCTTCTTCTTGGCCGGGGTGGCCTCGTCCGCGGTGGCGGGTGCGGCCTTGGGGGTGGGGCCGAGGGCGGTGAGCTTGCCGGTGAGGTCGGCGGTGGGGCGGTGGTCGGCCTGGGCGACCAGGAGCAGGGTGGCCGTGGCGCCGGCGTCGGTGCCGTCCTTGGTCCAGGTGGCCTGCTGCTGGTCGAGCCAGTCGACGGTGTCGGAGGCCTGGTCGGGGTGGCCGCTCTGGACGAGGGAGAGGGCGGACCAGGCGGTGGCGGTGTAGTCGGGGGTGGGGGCGGCGCCGGGGTTGGTGAGGGTGAGGTGGCCGCCGCCGGACTGGAGCTGGGCGGTGAGGTGGGCGGCGGCGGCCTCGCCCGACTCGGCGTGCGGGACGGTGGCGGGAGCGGAGCCGTCGGTGCAGGCGAGGGGCTTGGGCTCGGAGTCGGCGCGCACCGAGCCGGCGACCGGCAGGTGTCCGCCCGCGGCGGCGAGCGAGGCCTGGCCGCCGGCCAGGGCGTTGGGGGTGAGGGCGCCGGTGGCGGCGTCGGGCTGGTAGGCGAAGGCGCCGCGCTGGTCGGCGGGGGCGGTGCAGCCGAGCTGGAAGCGGGCGAGGCCGTCGAACGCGTTCTTCCCGGCGCCGGAACCGGCGGTGCCCGGCTTGGCGACGCTCGCCGGGTCGGTCCGGGCGGCGAACAGCGCGCTGACGGCCAGTCCGGTGGAGTTGCCGTCGCCCGGGTTGCCGGGGTTGTAGGGCCAGCTGCCGTCCGGGTTCTGGTTGGCCTTGAACCAGGCGACGCCCTTGTCGACGGCCGGCTGGTGGCCGCCGAGGGCGACCAGGGCCTGGACGGCGAGGGCGGTGGCGTTGCTGTCCTCGCTCTTGGGGTCGCAGGCCGCGCCGGCCGCCCGGTAGGAGGGCCAGCCGCCGTCCTCGCACTGTTGCCCGGCGAGCCAGGCGACCGCCGAGTCGGCCGGGGTGACCTTGGCACCCGAGAGCGCGATGAGCGCCAGCGACTGCCGCCACACGCCGTCGTAGGTCGGGTCGCCCTTCCCGTACAGGCCCTCGGGGACGGTGACGGGCGTCGGCGCGGGACTGTCGGCGAGGGCCGGTCCGGCGGCGACGCCGGCCAGCAGCGCGGCGGACAGGGCGGCGGCGCCCAGGCGGGCGGCGGTGAGCATGGTGCGGGTGTGCCTTTCGGTGAGCGGGTGGCCCTGGCGGGGGCCGTTCCGTGGTGCTCGACGGGGTGCCGGGCGACCAGGGCGCCGGGCGACGGTGCGCCGGGCGACGCCGTGCCGGGCGCCGGTGCGTCCGGACCGGCCGCTCGCTCCGCCCGCCGGGCGCCCCGACCCGTCCGGTCACCCGGGGGCCGGACCCACGGAGGCGGGGTCGGCGCCGGAGTCGCACCGGCTTTCCCCGGGGGAGGAGCGGGATGGAGTTGTGCTGCCCGTCGACTCTAACCGCCGGAGCGCGCCAGCCGGCGCGCTGCGGCAGGAACAGGTTCCAGTCCGGGGGGTGGGCGCGGCGGCGGGCTCAGGGCAGGGCGAGCAGTCGGGCCGCGGTGTGCAGGTCGGCCCGGACCTCGGCGATCGAGGAGCGCCCGGAGAGCCAGGAGACCAGGGCCGAGTGCCAGGTGTGCTCGATCACCCGGACCGCCGCGCGCTGGCTGTCGCTGGGCGGGCCGGACTGGCCGATCGCGTCCAGGATGAGCTGCCCGGTGGCCACGCTGACCTGGTCGACCTCGGCGCCGACCGAGCGGTCCGCGAAGGACAGCGCCCGGACCATCGCCTCGGCCAGCAGCGGTTCGCGCTGCAGCGAGTGGAAGGCCCGGGTGAGCGTGTCGGCGACCCGCGGGGCCGGGTCCGCGTCGGTCGGCGGGTGGCGCCGGATGTGCTCGCGCAGGCCCTGGAGCTGCTCCAGCATCACCGCGACCAGCAGGTGCACCTTGGACGGGAAGTACCGGTACAGCGTGCCCAGCGCGACCTGCGCGCTCTCCGCGACCTCCCGCATCTGCACCGCCTCGTACCCGCCCCGGGCGGCCAGCGCGGTGGCGGCCCGCAGGATCCGCCGGCGCCGCTCGGCCTGGCTCGTGGTCAGCGGCAGCTCACCGGGCCGGGGCGCGACGGGGACCGTGGTCAGGGGCTCGGTGGACGGCGGCAAGGGTGCTCCCGGGCGGGCGAGAGTGGCGGTGTGCTTCCACAGATCGGCAGGGTGGGCGGGGTCCGGCGTGGCGGGAATCACCAGCCCTGGCTCCTGAGGAAAAGCTACGGGCCGGTATCTTCGAGGTCTCTCATTGTTCACGTGGTCGATGACGAGTTCCACCGCCACTGAAACCTGATCTACTTTAGCGACCGGCAGCACAGATAGCAGCTAGAGATGAGGGCCCAGGATGACCGCGCAGCCGCTGCGGATTGCCCTGCTGTCGTACCGCGGGGACCCCTTCTGCGGCGGTCAGGGCGTGTACGTACGGCACCTCTCCCGTGAGCTGGCCGCGCTCGGCCACCACGTGGACGTGATCGGGTCCCAGCCCTACCCGGTGCTGGACGAGGTCGAGGGCCCCGGCTCGGTGCGCCTGGTCGAGCTGCCCAGCCTGGACCTCTACCGCGCCGACGACCCGTTCCGCACCCCCGCCCGCGGCGAGTTCCGCGGCCCGGTGGACGTGCTGGAGTTCGCCACCATGCGCACCGGCGGCTTCCCCGAGCCGCTGACCTTCTCGCTGCGCGCCCGGCAGTACCTGGCCGCCCACAAGGGCCGCTACGACGTGGTGCACGACAACCAGACCCTCGGCTACGGCCTGCTGGGCCTGGCCCGGCACGGCTTCCCGCTGGTCACCACGATCCACCACCCGATCACCGTGGACCGGCAGCTGGAGCTGGACGCCGCCGCCACCCGGCTCAAGCGGCTCTCGCTGCGCCGCTGGTACGCCTTCACCCGGATGCAGCGCAGGGTCGCCGCCCGGCTGGACCACGTGATCACCGTCTCCGGCAGCTCGCAGCGCGAGATCGCCGAGCACCTGGGCGCCGCGCCCGGTGCGATCTCGGTGGTGCCGATCGGGGCCGACACCCGGCTCTGGTCGCCCTCGGACGCGGTCGAGCGGGTGCCCGGACGGATCGTCACCACCTCCAGCGCCGACGTCCCGCTGAAGGGCCTGGTCTTCCTGGTCGAGGCGCTCGCCAAGGTCCGCACCGAGCGGGACGCCCACCTGGTGGTGGTCGGCAAGCCGCAGAAGGAGGACGGGCCGGTGGCCGAGGCGGTGCGCCGCTTCGGGCTGGCGGAGCACATCGAGTTCCGCAGCGGCCTGACCGACCGCGAGCTGGTCGACCTGTACCGCTCGGCCGAGGTGGCCTGCGTCCCGTCGCTGTACGAGGGCTTCTCGCTGCCCGCCGCCGAGGCGATGGCCACCGCCACCCCGCTGGTCGCGACCACCGGCGGGGCGATCCCCGAGGTGGCCGGACCGGACGGCGAGACCTGCCTGGCGGTGCCGCCCGGTGAGGCGGACGCGCTGGCCGCCGCGCTCGGCCGGCTGCTGGACGACCCGGAGCTGCGCGCCGAACTGGGCGCGGCCGGCCGGGAGCGGGTGCTGGCCCGGTTCACCTGGGAGCGGGCCGCCGAGCTGACCGCCGAGGCCTACCGCGCGGCGATCGCCACCGGCGTCGGCGCCCGGGCCCGCTCGGGCCCCGGCTGGCGGTACGTGGCCTGAACCGGGCCCGGCCCGGGAGTGCCCGCGCGGAGCCGCCAGCCCCGGAACGGGGTGCGTCGGCCGGGGGCGCGACGAGGTGTGACGAGGCATGACGAAGCGTCAAGGACGCTTGGTAGCAATAGGAATGGGAGTCCCGCAGTGCTGACCGTCGATTTCTCGCGCTTCCCGCTCGCCCCCGGCGACCGGGTGCTCGACCTGGGCTGCGGCGGGGGCCGGCACGCGTTCGAGTGCTACCGCCGCGGTGCCAACGTGATCGCCCTCGACCAGAACACCGAGGAGATCGCCGAGGTCAAGAAGTGGTTCGCGGCGATGGAGCAGGCCGGTGAGGCCCCCGAGGGCGCTTCGGCGGTCGCGATGGAGGGCAACGCGCTGGCGCTGCCGTTCGAGGACGAGTACTTCGACAAGATCATCATCTCCGAGGTGATGGAGCACATCCCCGACGACAAGGGCGTGCTCAACGAGATGTTCCGGGTCCTCAAGCCCGGCGGCCTGCTCGCCGTCACCGTGCCGCGCTGGCTGCCCGAGAAGATCTGCTGGGCGCTGTCCGACGAGTACCACGAGGTCGAGGGCGGCCACATCCGGATCTACCGGGGCGACGAGCTGCTCGGCAAGCTCAAGGACGCCGGCCTGGAGCCGTACGGCACCCACCACGCGCACGCGCTGCACTCGCCGTACTGGTGGATCAAGTGCGCGGTCGGCGTGGACAACGACAAGGCGCTGCCGGTCAAGGCCTACCACCAGCTGCTGGTCTGGGACATCGTCGGCACCCCGGTGATCAGCACCCTCACCAAGGCCGCCGAGCGGGCGCTCAACCCCGTCATCGGCAAGAGCTTCGTGGCCTACGCCGCCAAGCCCAACCGCGCCCCGGGCGGCGCGGCGTGACCGCCGCCGTCCCCGAGGTGCTGCTCCTCGACGGGGTGCTCGACGCCGCGCAGGCCGCCGACACCGTGCGCAGCATCCTCGCCGAGCAGCGCCCCGACGGTGCCATACCGTGGTTCGCCGGCCACCACCTGGATCCCTGGGACCACACCGAGGCCGCGATGGCCCTCGACACGGCGGGCGAGCACGCCGCCGCCGAGGCCGCCTACCGCTGGCTCGCCGCCAGTCAGAACCCGGACGGCTCCTGGTACGCCGCCTACACCGACGGCGTGGTCACCGACCGGGCCAAGGAGAGCAACTTCTGCGCCTACGTGGCGGTCGGGGTCTGGCACCACCACCTCAGCGCCGGCGACGACGCCTTCCTGGAGTGGATCTGGCCGGTCGTCCGGCGCGCCCTGGACTTCATCGTCTCGCTGCGGCTGCCCGGCGGCCCGATCGCCTGGCGGGTCGGCGAGGACGGCACCGCCACCGACGAGGCCCTGCTCACCGGCTCGTCCAGCATCCTGCACGCGCTGCGCTGCGGACTGGCCATCGCCGACTACCTGGAGGAGCCGCAGCCCGACTGGGAGCTCGCGGCCGGCCGGCTGCGGCACGCCGTCACCCACCACCCGGAGCGGTTCCTGGACAAGGACCGCTACTCGATGGACTGGTACTACCCGGTGCTCGGCACCGGCCTGCGCGGCGACGCGGCGGTGGCCCGGATCGAGCGGGACTGGGAGCGCTTCGTCGTCCCCGGCCTCGGCGTGCGCTGCGTCAGCGACCGCCCCTGGGTGACCGGCGGCGAGAGCGCCGAACTGGCCCTCGCGCTGTGGGCGATCGGGGAATCCGACCGCGCGGTGGACATCCTGCGCTGGATCCAGAACCTGCGGCACGAGGACGGCTCGTACTGGACCGGGTACGTCTTCGAGGACGACGCGATCTGGCCGGAGGAGCGCACCACCTGGACGGCCGGGGCGCTGCTGCTGGCGGTGGCCGCGCTCGGCGGTGACCCGGCGACGGTCGCGGTCTTCGGCGGGGAGCAGCTGCCCGCCGGGCTGGTGGTCCAGGACTGCTGCTGAGGGCGGGGAGAAGACACGAAGGAGGGGCGGGACCGGTTCACCGGTCCCGCCCCTCCTTCGTGTGTGTCCGGGACCGCACACGGGTCCGAAGACCGCGCGTGCGTCCGAGGACTGTGCCGTCCGGGGCGTCAGCCGCGCTGGAGGCCCGTGGTGTCGGCCAGCACGCCCTGGGTGCCGTCCGCCAGCTGGGCGACCAGCGCGGTGCCGCGCTGCTCGACCGCCAGGTACCAGGTGCCGGGCACGACCTCACCGATCGGAGCGCCGGCCGGGTTGTCCTTCGGGGCCAGCTGGCGCGGCGCCGGGACGGCGAACCAGAACGGCTGGAAGTCCGCCGCCGGGGCGGCCGGCTGCGCGGCCTGGGTCGGCTGCGGGGCCGGCGCGCCGGCGTCCTGCGGCTGACCGGGCTGGCCGGGGGCCGGGTAGCCGTAGCCGGGCTGGGCGCCGAACGCCGGGTCGTGGCCCTGCGCCGGGTAGCCGTACTGGCCGGGCTGACCGGGCTGACCGGGCTGGCCGGGCGCACCCGGGTGACCGGGCTGGCCCGGGAAGCCGCCCTGGAACGGGGCGGCCGGGCGGTCGGTGACCAGCGGGGCCTTCAGCGCCGGCACCAGCGGGCCGGCCGCGGCCGCACCGGCGAGCACGATCAGCGAGATGAAGCCGAGCCAGGCGCCGAAGCCGTGGCTGATGCTGCCGCCGGACGGGCCGCCGCCCAGGGACCAGACCGAGGTCCACAGCGCCGCGACGGCGAGGGCGATGCCCCACTGGTCCAGCCGCAGGCCGAGCACCTGGCGGTTGGTCGCGGCCTGGCCCTGGAAGCGCTGCACCAGGATCAGCACCGCTGCGGCGATGCCCAGCAGGTAGATGGAGGGCAGGATGGGGAACAGCTCGGTGCTCCACGCGTTCTGCGAGGCGTCGGGTCCGCAGTACCGGCCGGCGCAGCTCACGGTCCAGTAGGGCAGGAAGGAGGCGATGAAGAGCAGGACGGCCGCGCCTGCGACGGCGGCGTCTCCCCTGGTGAGAGCGCGCAGATTCACTAACGTTCCCCTCGTTGACGTGTCGTGGACGGTGCTTCGTGCGGTCGGGCTGACCGGCCGAAACTCCCGAACGGACCAGAAGCCTAGGCCCAACCGTCCTGCCGGTGCACGGCGGGACCGGGAATGGGGCGAAGTCGTTGCAAACCGCGCGGGTTGGGCGGAGCTCCGTCCGCCGGGGTGCGCGGCCCAACTCCCGTACCGGGTCCCCGAGTCTTCTATCGAGTCGTCAGGAACGCGGTCAACGCGTCGGCGATCCCCTGGGCCGCCTGCTGGCGCCACTGAGGGTCCGTCATCCGCTTCGCGTCCGTCGAGTTGCGCATGTTACCGCACTCGATGAACACCTTGGGGACGGCGGACAGGTTGAGGCCGCCCAGGTCGGAGCGGGTGTCCAGGCCCTGGTCCGCGGTGTAGTCGGCGTACGGTTCGCCGGTCGCCGTGTGGAACTGGTCGCGCAGCAGCAGGCCGAGCCGGTGCGAGGGTTCGACGATCGCGGAGTTGTCCGCTTTGCCGGCCACCACCCTGCCGGGCATGATCACGTGGAAGCCGCTGCCGCTCGCCGGGCCGCCGTCCGCGTGCACCGAGACCGCGGCGTCGGCGTGCGCGTCGGCACCGGACCTGGCGCGCTCGTCGATGCACGGGCCCCAGGGGCGGTCACCGTCCTGCACCAGCACCACGGTGGCGCCCCGGGCGGCCAGGATGGCGCGGGCCCGGCGGGAGACGTCCAGGGTGTACTCGGCCTCGGTGTACCCGGCGTTGGTCTCCGTCCCGGTGGTGTCGCACTCCTTGCGGGCGTTGCCGATGTCCACCTGGCGGTTGATCTCGGCGGTGTGCGAGAAGTTGCCGGGGTTGTGGCCGGGGTCGAGGACGACGGTGCGGCCGGCCAGGCCGTTCGCCGCGGTGCCGGCCGGCGCGGCCGTGGTGGCGGTACCGGTCGGGGCGCTCGGGGTGGGCGCTTCGCCGGTCGGGGCGTCGGCGGAGGGCGGCGGCGCGACCGGCGGGGTGAGCGGCGCTGCGGCGGGGTCCGCGGCGCCCGGCCGGGTCGAGGCCGGGGCAGTGGCGGAGGCCGGGGCGGAGGCGGCGGCCGTGGCGCCCGCCGGGCCGGAGTGGTCGAGGGCCCGCCAGCCGAGCCAGCCCGCCGTGCAGAGCGGAACGGCCGCGGCCACCACGGTGGTGGCGCGCAGCAGGGTGGAACGGCGGTGCGGGCGGGGGGCGGTACCGGTCACGGGTCGGTCAGATCCTGTCCTGGGTGCGCGGGGTCAGGCCGTAGCTGTTCGCGATCGGGTTCCACTTGGTCATGAAGTCCGTCTTCGCCTGGGTGGCCTGCGGGTTGAGCTCGTCCGCGTGCTTCTTGTCCGCGGTGCTCGGGGCCCGGCCGGAGCAGCCCTGGGCGGCGACGGCGCGCGCCCAGCTCGCGTACGCCTTGTCGATGTCGGCGGACAGCTGCCAGGCGGACTTCAGCGAGTTCACCGCGTCCGCGCCGCCCGGCACGTCCGTGACGCTCAGCTTGCCGAGCTTGGTCAGCAGGGTGGCGCGCTGGGTGGCGCCGCTGTCGAACACCTGCGCCGCGCTCTCGATGTCGGCCTTCGACGGGCAGCTGCTCACCTTGGCGACGGCGCTGCCGATCGGGGCCTTGGCGTTCTCGCCCTCGCTCAGCAGGCCGTCCAGTGCCTGCGCCTGGGCCTGGGCGGCGGGCCCGGCGCCGGTCGCGGTCGGGGACGGCGCGGCGGTGGGGGAGGCCGGGGCGCTCGCGGCGCCGCTCGGCGCGGCGTCCGTACCGGTGGGCGCGGGGGCGGGCTGGGGGTTGCCGGAGCCGGTCGCCGGGGCGCCGGTGGGGGCCGGCGCGGCCTGGCCGTCCTTGTCCCCGCCGCCCCGGGCGGCGAACAGCAGACCGCCGCCGATCGCCAGCACCAGCAGCAGGGCGAAGCCGATCAGCAGCGGGGCCTTGCGGTCGGCCGGGCGCTTCTCGTCCTCGTCCGGGTAGCCCGTCGGGTAGTCCGCCGGATAGTCGGTCGGGTAGTCGGGCCGGCCGCCGTACGGGGGCTGCGGCGGGGCGGCGGGCGGCTGGGGGTAGCCGTAACCCTGCGGCGGGCCCTGGTGCTGCGGGCCGGTCGCGTGGGCGGGGAACGGCGAGGCCGCCGGCGGGCCCGTCGGGGGCGGGGCGGCGGTGCGCGGGATCGGGGCGGTCTGCGGGTCGTAGCCGGGCGCGGTGGCCAGGTACGGGCGGGCGCCCAGCGGCGGGCCCTGGTCGCCGGCGGCACCGGGCTGGGGCGGCGGGGCGAGCATGCCCAGACGGGGGTCGACCGGGGCCTGCGGGGCGGCGGGGGCCGGTGGGGCGGCCTGGTGCTGCGGGGCGGCGGGCGGTTGCGGGGCGGCCGGGGCCTGGGGCGCCGCGGCCTCGGTGCCGGCCGCGTTCTGCGGGCCGCGCACCCAGCCGCCGGCGCCGCCGCGCGCCGTCGGGTCCCAGACCGCCGGGGCGGTGTTCTGCTGGTCCGTCATGTCGCTGCTGGCCCCCACCGTCCGCCGATGCTCTGCCTGGTGCTGCGCGGCCACCGTACCGTTCGAACCCCCGCCCGACAGCCCCGGCACGACGTTAGAGCATCGGCGCGGGGCCGTGGGGCGGCTCGGTGGATCCCGGGTCGGGGCGACAAGCCGGCGGTCGGCCTCCGGTCAGCGCGCGGGCCGGCGCAGGACGCGCAGGGAGCCGGTCACCGAGACCTCTTCGAAGCCCTCGGCGAGCGCCCGCAGGTACACCCGGTACGGGGCCTGGCCGCCGTCCGCCGGGTCCGGGAAGACGTCGTGCACCACCAGCAGGCCCTCCGGCGCCAGGTGCGGCACCCAGCCCTCGTAGTCGCCGGTCGCGTGCTCGTCGGTGTGCCCGCCGTCGATGAACACCAGGCCCAGCGGGCGCCCCCACAGCGCGGCGATCCGCGGCGAGCGGCCGACCAGCGCCACCACGTGGTCCTCCAGCCCGGCGGCGTGCAGCGTGCGGCGGAAGCGGGGCAGGGTGTCCATCAGGCCGACCTCGGGGTCGACCAGGGACGTGTCGTGGTACTCCCAGCCGGGCTGCTGCTCCTCCGAGCCGCGGTGGTGGTCCACGGTCAGCGCGACCGTCCCGGTCTCCCGGGCCGCGGCCGCCAGCAGGATCGCCGAGCGGCCGCAGTAGGTGCCGATCTCCAGCACGGGCAGGCCGGTCTCCCGGGCCGCCGCCACCGCCGCCGCGTACAGCGCGAGCCCCTCGTCCACCGGCATGAACCCGGTGGCCGCCTCGAACGCCGCCAGCACCTCGGGTGCGGGGCGGGCGCCCTCCAGCAGGTCGGACATGCGATGCTCCTCGGGGTCGGGTCGTGGACGGACGTGCTGGGACCCTACTCGACGGTAGTGGCGGTGGTGAGGGCGGGCGGGGGCGGTGGGAGAACCAGGGCGGCCGGGAATCGCGCTCTTTGCCGACCCTTGTGAAACCCGTTCTACTGATATTGCGGAGGCCATGTCAGAATCGCCCAGTCCGAGGATCCACTCCGCGTCACGCCATGCACACAGGGAGCAGCACCATGCGCGCAGCCGTCCTGCACAAGACCGGCCAGGACACCCTCGACGTCCGCGAGGACGTGACCGCGGTCGGCTTCAGAAGAGGCAGCGTCCGGGTCCGGATGCGCGCCGCCAGCCTCTGCCACTCCGACCTCTCGGCGATGAACGGCGTCCTGCCCCAGCCCGCGCCCTTCGTCCCCGGCCACGAGGGTGCCGGTGACGTCGTCGAGGTCGCCGAGGGCGTGACCGGCTTCGCCGTCGGCGACCGCGTCGTGCTCTGCTGGATGGCCCCCTGCGGCCGCTGCGACCACTGCGCCAAGGACCGCGGCCACCTCTGCGTCGCCAGCCTGCGCCGGCTCGGCGCCCCCGGCTTCCGGATCGAGGAAGGCGGCGTGATCGCCTCCGGCTTCTACGGCACCGGAGCCTTCGCCGACGAGGTCGTGGTCTCCGCCAACGCGCTCATCAAGATCCCCGCCGACCTGCCCTACGAGGCCGCCGCGCTGATCGGCTGCGGGGTCACCACCGGCATAGGCGCCGCCGTCAACACCGCCAAGGTCGAGCCCGGTGCCTCCGTCGCGGTCATCGGCGCCGGCGGCGTCGGCATCGCCACCGTGCAGGGCGCCCGGGTCTGCGGCGCCGGCCGGATCACCGTCGTCGACCCGGTCGCCTCCCGCCGCGAGCGCGCCCTCGACTTCGGCGCCACCGAGGCGATCGCCCCCGACGACCTCAAGGCCGTCGCCAAGAAGCTGCCGGGCGGCGGCTTCGACTACGTCTTCGAGGCGGTCGGCCGCGCGGCCACCGTCCGGGCCGGCTACGACGCGGCCCGGCGCGGCGGCGCGGTGGTCGTCATCGGCGCGGGCGCGCAGGACGACCTCGCCGAATTCACCATGGGCGAGCTGTTCTTCAACGAGAAGCGCCTGCTGCCCTCGCTCTACGGCGGGGCGACCGTCGGGCGCACCGTCGCCCTGGTCGTGGACCTCTGGCGGGCCGGGCGGATCGACCTGGACGGCATGATCACCCACCGGGTGGGGCTGGCGGACGTCAACGAGGCGATCGCGCAGATGCGCAGCGGCGAGGCGCTGCGGACCGTCGTGACGATGGACTGACGGACCGCGCCCGGTTGTCGTCGTATCGGCTGCCGTTGGTGATGTGAATGCCGTGATGTGAGAACAGTGATGTGAATACCGTGCGATGAATGACGAGGGCCCGCCGGGGAGCGCTGCTCCCCTCGGCGGGCCCGGTGCACGTCGGGTGCGGTGGGATCAGCCCCGTGCCGCGGCCGCGCGGTGGCGGCCGTGCGGGTCGGACTCCGAGGTGTCGTCGGCGGCGGACCGGCCCCGGTGGCGGCCGTGCGCGGCGTCCGCGGCCGTCTTCTCGTCGGCGTCGGTCCCGGTGATCGCGGGTCCGGTGGTGTCGGTGAGGGTGTCGGACATGAGAAATCGTCTTCCGTGCGGAGGGTGCAGGTCATCGGCGCCCGCCCGGCGCCGGGGGCGCGCGGTCGGGTCCCCGATCGGGCGCTCGGTACGCGCCCGTAGCCGGTGATCGCGGCCCGTGACCCGGACACCTTAACGGCCGGGACGGGCGAGATCCTATCGAGATCATGACACGCGCCCCGCGCCGGGCCGGGGCGCGGAACCGAGCCAGTGCCCGACCAGCTCGCGGTACAGCGGGGACAGCACCTGGAGATCGCCGTGCCGGGCCGTCAGCCCGTGCCCGCCGTCCAGCAGCAGCACCCGGTCCGCCCGCAGCGCGGAACTGATGCGGTGCGCGACGACCACCAGCGTCCTCGGCCGGGCGGCGAAGGCCCGCTCCACCCGCTCCTCCGCCGCCGGGTCCAAGTGGCAGGTCGCCTCGTCCAGCACCACGACCGGGGCGGGCGACAGGTAGGTCCGCACCAGTGCCAGCAACTGGCGCTCACCTGCCGAGAGTTCACTCGGATCGAGCAGCGCGGCGGCCGGTCCGCCCAGGCGCGCCACCAGACCCTCCGCGCCCAGCAGCGCCACGGCCGCGCCCAGCCGCTCCTCGGTGACACCCGGATCGAGCCAGGCCAGGTTCTCCCGGACCGACCCCGGGAACACGTACGCCTCCTGCGGCACCAGCGCCACCGACCGGCCCGGCACCGGCCGCTCCCCACCGACCGTCACCCCCCCTCCGTCGGCTGCGCGACCCCGGCCAGCAGCGCCGCCAGCGTCGACTTCCCCGCCCCGCTCGGCCCCACCACCGCCACGTGCTCCCCGGCCCCGAAGCCGGCGTCGACGCCGTCCAGCACGGGCACCGCGCCCCCGCCGTGCCCGTACCGGACCCCCACCAGCCGCACATCGGCGGCCGCGGGGGCCGGGGGCGGACCGTCCGCAGTCGTGGCCGTGGCCGTGGGTGTCGTCGTGGTCGCGGCCAGGCGGTCGAGGACGACGGCCAGGTTGAGCAGCCGGCCGCCGACGGTGCCGGCCAGGGTGCGTACGGCCGGGTCGAGTTGCTGGACGAGGTAGGTGGCGACGCCGAGGAGTTCGCCGGGGGTGAGAGCCCGGTGGGCGAGCAGCCAGGGGGCGGCGGCGAGGACGGCCAGGACCGGGAGGCGTCCGCCGAGTGCCACGACGAGCGCGCGCAGGGCCGAGGCCCGGCCGAGGGCCCGGGCGGCGGCGCTCTCCCCGGCCGCCTCGGCCAGGGACCGGGCGACCTCGGGGCCGGTGCCGGTGGCCTGGACGTCGCGCAGCCCGTGCAGGGCCCGTCCGGCTTCGGCGGCGAGCCGTTCCTCGGCCAGGACCACCGCCCGTCTCCGCGTCACCAGAGGGCGCAGCAGCCGGGCGAAGAGCAGCCCGGCGGCCAGGAGCGGCAGCAGGACCAGTGGCAGGACGGCGGGTGCGAGCAGGGCCAGGCCGGTCAGGGCGGCGAGCAGGGTGACCCCGACGCCGCGCACGGTGCGCAGCAGGGTCGCGGTCAACTGCCGGGCGGACTCGACCTGTTCGGTGAGCCGGGCGATCTCGGCCGGATCCGCCGTGGGGCGGGCGGGGGCGCTGTGGACCACGCGTTCGACCAGGGCGTCCCGGAGCGGTTCCACCACGGCGGCGAGTACGGGAAGCCGGCCCGCGTCGCGTACGCCCGGACGGCCATGGCCGCGCCGAAGCCGCTCAGCCAGGCCACTCCGACCCCGGGCCGGCCGGCCAGGAACCCCTGGTCGACGGCGGTGGAGACGAGCAGCCCGGAGATCAGCGGGGGCAGCGCCTCCACCCCGGACCAGGCCGGCATCCGCACCAGCGGTGCCCGGGTGAGCGTCAGTTGCCGGAACAGCAGGCCCCACCCGGGTGACCCGCCGGGCACGGAACATCGGCCCCGCCGATTTCCGGTGCGCGGAGGCACGCGGGCGGGCTCGCGGGCGGGCCGGCGGGCCTCGGCCGTCCGGCCCCGCGCGGGAGGTCGGCGTCGTCGACTTTTGGTGCGGCCCGGCTGGGCGGGGGCAACTGGGGGCTCCCGTCGGGGTGTTGGGGGCTACTGCGGGGGAGCCGGCGGGCGGGAAGGCCGGTGCCGTCCCCGCCTGTCCGGACAGGCGGGGACGGCACCCGGTGACTACCGCCCGGTCGGCGGTCGGCCGAGCCGGTGGCTCAGCTGACGGTGAAGAGCAGGCAGGTCAGGATGAGACAGGTGTACTGGCAGCCGTTGCCGTGGCCGGTCAGCTCGACGGACTCGGTCTCCGGCAGGTCCTGCAGCGCCGCGAGGTCGGTCTCGAAGTCCACCGTGTTCTCCATGATCGGTTCCTCCCCTAGAGGTCACGCCCACCGCGATCTGCGAACGGGCGTCGGGTGTCGCACCCCGGGCGGTCTCCATCCACCGCGCCGGGGTCGGTACCCCGGGCCGCACAGGGGCCCGGGAGTCTGTGAAAGGTGTGCGCTGCGGCTCGACCCAGCTCGGCTCGGTCCAGCTCGGCTCGGTCGCGCGCGGGGCGGGCGGCTCGGCCCGGACGGCTCAGCCCGGTCGGCCGGTCCGCAGGAAGGCGGCCAGCAGCTCGTGCAGCACGGCGGCGCCCTCCTCGACGAGCACCTCGTGTCCGGACCCGGCCGCCTCGACGTACCGGAAGTCCTCGCCCTCGATCCGGCCGATCCGCAGCAACTCGTGGCGCAGCGACCGGGACTGGCCGACCGGCACGACCTCGTCCCGGTTGCCGTGCACCACCAGCAGCGGCGCGCTCAGCCGGTGCGCCAGCTGCAGGACGTCGCGCGGCCCGCGGGCGTCGGCGATCTGCTCGCCGCCGCCCAGCCGGGTGGTCAACGCCCGTACGGGGGGAGCCGCTTCGGCCAGCAGCCGGGCGCCGGACAGGAACGGCGCGACCACCGCGCAGCGGGCCACCTGCCCGGCCGGCGCGTGCGCGGCCGCCAGCAGCGCCAGGAACGCGCCGTAGCTGACCCCGAACAGGGCCGGCGGCTCCAGGCCGAGCGCCGCGCGCTGGCCCGCGATGCCGTCCAGGAGGTAGAGCACGTCGTCCAGGTCGGGCCCGCCCCAGGCGCCGCGAATGGCCAGCGCGTGCGGCACGCCGTAGCCGGTGGAGCCGCGCTGGTTGGGCGCGACCACCGCCAGGCCCTCGGCGGCCATCCGCTGCAGCGCCGGGTCGAACTCCAGCCGCCAGGCGTCGGCCGGGCCGCCGTGCAGCGCCAGCACCAGGTGCGGGCTGCTCAGCCAGGCGTCCCCGCCGTACACCACGGCCTCCAACGGGCCTGCCGGGCCCGCCAGTTCGAGGCTCTGTGCGGGCTGCCAGCGGCCGCCCTCGCCGGGCGGGGTGCTGCCGTCCAGCCGCCAGCCGGGCGGCGGGGTCCGCGGCGGGCGCGCCGCGCCGGGCTGCCAGGGCAGTACGGTGTCCCGCCACGGCCCGGGCAACCCCGAGGACAGCGGGGCGAGTTGGAGCGGAAGCGGCATCGGGCCGGTCCCGGCCGGCACCGGGCCGTGCGCCAGCAGCGCGTCCACGTCCAGGGTGGCCAGCGCCGCCGGATGGTCGGGCGAGGAGTACGGCAGCCGCAGCCCGGCCGCGTCCCAGTGCCCGACCGCGCCGAGCCGTCCGGGCGGCACCGGCAGCGGCTCCAGCCGGCCGACGGACGGCCGCCACAGAGCGAGCGCCGAGCCGGCGCCGTGGTCGATCTGCACCGCGACCCGCGGGCCGTCCGGCCCCCGCCGCAGCGCGACCGGCCGCAGGAACATGCCCGCGACGTGCAGGCACTCGGGGAAGCGCAGCGGTTCGCCGCCGCCGAGGACGCCCCAGCCGAGCCGGTCGGTGCCGGGCGCGTCGCTGCGCACCATGGCGAACCGGCTGTCGGGGTCGAACAGCACCAGCCGGTCGTTGCTGCGCTCGCCGATCTCCAGCAGCGGGGTGGCGGCGCCGGTGCGCAGGTCGAGCACCACGCTGCGGACCAGGCCCGCGTTCACCCGGTCCAGTGCGAGCAGCGCGCCGGTGTGGTCCAGCCAGGCGCCGCCGCCGTGCAGGCCCGGGATCTCGGCGACCCGTTCGGGTTCGCTGCCGTCCGTCCGCACCAGCCAGGCGGTGGTCGCCGGGCGGGTGTCGGTGCCGAGGGCGACCGCCACCGGCGCCCGGGGGCCCGCACCCGCCGGGACCGGGAGCGGCAGCAGGCGCAGTCCGGCCATCCGCAGGGAGGCCAACGGCTGTTCCACGGTGGCGGTCTCGCCGTAGTGGAGGCGGACCAGGTCGTGCCGCTCGCCGTCGTGCCGGCAGACCAGTACCGAGCCGTCCGGCAGTGCGACCAGCTGGGAGCGCAGGCTCTCCGAACGGTTGCCGGGCAGCGGCAGCGCGATCGGCGCGGCCGGTGCGCCGTCCGGCGGCAGCCGCCAACTCTCCACGTACCAGCCGCTGTCGGCGGAGGACGCCAGGCAGGCAGCGTGACTGCCGTCGGTGGCGAAGGTGAAGCTCAGCCGACGCAGCGCCTGCGTCAGGGTGCGGGTGGCCACGTTCATGCTCCGCTCACCCCGCCCGTTGTGGAGGGGAGCCGGAGTCCGGCGGGCGGCACCGGGTCCAGCCAGAGCCGGGGGCCGCCGTGGCGCAGCCGCAGCAGGAAGGCCAGCGGGCCCGCGGTGCCGGTGCCGTAGGCGGGGGCGCAGCCGGTGCCGGTCTCGTCCGGGAGTATCAGGAGTCCGTCGCGCCGGGCCGCCCGGGCGGCGAGGAGCTCGGCCAACTGCTCGGCGCCGGTGCGGAATCCGGGCTCACCGGTGGCGACGGCGAGATCCAGCAGGTACTCGCCGTCGCCGGCCAGGCCGTGGCACGCGCTCGCCCCGCCGTGCCAGCGGCCGGCCAGGACGGCGCGGCCGGCGGCGCGGGCCAGGTCGAGCGCCTCGGTGTCGCCGGTGGCGAGCCAGAGCCGCAGCAGGAAGCTGCCCGCGCCGGAGGAGCCGCTGCACCAGTGGGCGAGCCGGACGTGCTCCGGGTCGTCCGCGCTCTGCGGCCACCAGGCGGTGTCCCGCCCGGCGCCCGGCCGTTCGCCGGGCCGTTCGCCCCACCGTACGGTCGCGGCGAGGGTGCGCCCGGCCTCGGCGGCGCCGGCGAGCAGGGACCGGTCGCCGGTCGCCCCGGCGGCGGCGAGGAGGAAGGCGCCGACACCGGCCGCGCCGTGGGCGAACCCGAGGTGGGTGATCCCGGCGAGCGCCGAGTCGAAGTCCGCCGGTACGGGCCACACCGTCCCGTACGGTTCCCGGCGGGCGGCGGCGAGCAGGGCCCGGGCGCCGTGGGCGGCGCGGTCGAGGAACTCCTGGGCGCCGCCGTCGTCCGGGCCGGCACCATCCGCTCCGGATCCGAAGTCGTCGGCGGCGAAGCGCAGTCGGGTGAATCCGGCACCGGCCGCGCCGTGGCAGACGTCCGGGTTGGGCCACTCGACGGGGATCCGGCGGGCGAGCCCGGCGGCGCGGGCGGCCAGCCCGGGGTCGTCCAGCGCGCGGGCGGCGTCCAGCAGCGCCCAGGCCGTCCCCGACCGTCCGAAGTGCAGCCCGGGCAGCACCACCGGCTCGGCGGCGATGCGCCGTTCGATCCAGTCCGCGGCGGTCCGGGCGGTCCGCGCGGCCTCCGCCCGCACCTCGGCGGGCAGCTGCCCGGTGGTGACGGCCCGGGCCAGCAGGGCCAGCACCCCGGCGGCGCCGTGCTGCACGTTGCACGGGTCGGTCCGCTCGCCGGCGGGCACCGCGGGCCACAGCCGGTCCCGCCGCTCCGGGGCGGCGGTGGCGGCGAGGTGCCGCAGGCCGTCGTGCAGCAGGCGGTCGAGGGGTGCGGCCTCGTCGTGCCCGGCGGAAGCAGGCGCGGGAGCGGAGGCGGAAGCGGGGGCAGGAGCGGGAACGTGGGCGGGAGCGTGCCAGAGCGGGGTGACCAGGGCGGGCCGGACCGCTCCACCGGCCCCGGCGCCCGGCACGGCGGCGTCCTCGCGCCGCGCCGCCCCGGCGCCCGGCGCGGCCGAGCCGCCGCGCAGCGCCTCCCGGACCCGGGCGACGGTCCACCGGTCCTGCGGCTCCTCGGCGCGCAGCCCGAGGACCGCCGGTGCCAGACGGCGCGCGGTCGTCCCGGTCCGCGCCGCGAGGGCGAGCCAGCGGCCGAGCCGTTCGGCGACCGGGCGGGCCCGCGGGAGGTCCTCGGGCAGCAGCGGGTCGTGGCCGGTGGCCAGCAGGAAGAGCAGGCCGCCGAGGGCGTACAGGTCGACGGCCGGGTCGGCGACGCAGCTGCCCGCGGGGGCGAGCCGGCCGGGCCCGTGTTCGGGGGCGCGGTAGCCGGGGGTGCCGGCCGATCCGGCGGCCCGGCCGGTCTCGGCGGCGAGTTCGAGGTCGACCAGCCGCAGGGTGCCGTCCGGGCGGACCATGACGTTGCCGGGGGAGAGGTCGCGCAGCACCAGCCCCTGGGCGTGCACCCGCTCGACCAGGTCGAGGAGGGCGTGCGCGACCGGCCCGGCCTCGGCCCAGTCGACGTCGGGGCTGCCGTCGCGACGCAGCCGGGCGGCGACCCAGCTGCCCAGCGGCTGTCCGGCGATTCGTTCCTGCACCAGGAAGACGGAGTCGTCCTGCTCGATCAGTTCGACGACGCGCGGTGCCAGCTCCTGCCCGCTCAGGCGGTCGAGCAGCGCGGCCTCGTGCCGCAGCGCGTCGCGGGCGTCGGTGCCCGCGCGGTCGACCTCGATGTGCGCCCGGGCCTGCTTGACCACGACCTCGGCGCCGCTCGCCGCCTCCCGCCCCAGGAACACCCCGCCCTTGGCGCCGTGCCGGACGGCGGCGGTCACCGCGTACCGCCCGGCCAGCAGCACGCCGCCCCGCCGCCTGCCGCTCCCGCCTTCAGTACTCCCGGCACCCCCGGCGCGCAGCGGGTCCCGCACCCACCCGGGCGCCCGGTACGACCCCCCGCGCACGTCCTCGGCCCGTTCGCCGTCCGGCCCGCGCAGCACCGACCGGTACTCCCCGTCGTTGCCCAGCTCCGCCGGCAGCGCGAACGCGCCGTACCGGTAGTGCACCCGGCTCCCGGGCCGATACGGGCGGTCGGAGAGCACCACCGGGCCGGGCAGTCCGGCGGTGGCCCGGTCGAGCTCGGCCGCCAGCCGCTGGAACTGCCCGTCGTCGTACGGGTAGACGGTGATGAACTTGCCCGCCGAGCCGCGGTCGCTGTTGCGGGAGTTGAGCTCCCGCAGCCGTTCCGGCGCGGCGGCGAACTTGAAGCCGCACGGGTCCTCGGCGAGCACCCGGACGACGGCCGAGAGCACCTCCTCGCCCGCCAAGGACGCCGCGCTCACGTGCAGCTTCCACCCCTGTGCGGGCAGGGGCGAGGACGCGGACGGCCTGGCCGTGCACCAGAAGCCACCGACGGTGACGTCCCAGCCACCGCGGCCTCCCCGGTCCCCGGCGCCGGCCAGTGCCGCCCGCGTCGTCTCCGGCCACGGACCGGCTGCAGCCGCCCCGCGCTCCACCGATCCCCTGTCCCCGGCCGTGCGCAGTGATGTGCCCGCCCCCATCCGCCACCACATCCCTTCGTCATGGCCGCCGCCCGCTGGTGCCCACTGCTCCGGCACCCGGGCGTGCGGCCCGGCCTGATCGGTTTCTGTCGCGCCCCTCGGTGGGGGCCGGACCGTCGCGGTCCGGCGGGTCCGGTCGGCCCGCGCCGACGGGGTGCCCGCCGTGGCCGCCCCGGTCGGGGCTACTGCCGGGGCAACTCCCGTTCGCAGGACTGAAGTTAGTTTCGGAAAAACCGGCGGCTCAACGCAGAGCCGGTCACTTCACTCGTAAGGGTGATCCGGGGGCGGTTTCGAATTCGTACGAGAGCTCTGATGTGTGCAGCGGACGCCGGGCGTGCGAGCGCACACGGCCCGCGCGGGGCCCGCCGAGCGCCCCCGCCGCAGGTTGACGCGCATCCGTGCGCCCTCGGCACCCCCGTCCGAACCCCGGCCGGGAGCCGTTCGAACCGGACGCCGACGGGCCCGCCGCGCCGCGCCGCCCCGGCCGGTGCCCCGCCGCCGCCCCACCGCGGCCGCGCGGCGGCCCCCGCACCCGAACGGCCGAGGCCCGACCGCCCCCGCGCGCACGGTAGTCTCGACAGGTGCCGAAACTGTCCGACGTCATCACCGCGCTCGAAGAGGTCTACCCGCCGCAGTGGGCGGAGTCCTGGGACGCCGTCGGCCTGGTCTGCGGAGACCCTCAGGCCGAGGTCCGCCGCGTGCTGTTCGCCGTCGACCCCGTCCAGGCGGTCGTCGACGAGGCCGTGGAGTGGGGCGCCGACCTGGTGGTCACCCACCACCCCCTCTACCTGCGCGGCACCACCAGCGTCGCCGCGACCACCTTCAAGGGCCGGGTGGTGCACACGCTGATCAGCAACGGCATCGCCCTGCACGTCGCCCACACCAACGCCGACCACGCCGACCCGGGCGTCTCGGACGCGCTCGCCGAGGCGGTGGGCCTGCGGGTGACCGGCCCGCTGGTGCCGGACCCGACCGACCCGCTGGGCCGCCGCGGCACCGGCCGGATCGGCCTGCTGGAGCCCCCGCTGACGCTGACCGCGTTCGCCGCGCAGGTCGCCGAGGGCCTGCCCGCCACCGCCGCCGGCGTCCGCGTCGCGGGCGACCCGAACCGGCTGATCAGCCGGGTCGCGGTGTGCGGCGGCTCGGGCGACAGCCTCTTCGCCGAGGTGCGCGCGGCCGGCGTGGACGCCTACCTGACCGCCGACCTGCGCCACCACCCGGCCTCCGAGGCCGCCGAGGCGGCGCCCGTCGCGCTGCTCGACGCCGCCCACTGGGCCACCGAGTGGCCCTGGCTCGGCCTGGCCGAGCGCGCCCTGCAGTCCGCCGCCGACAAGCGCGGCTGGACCGTGGAGACCAAGGTCTCCCACCGGGTCACCGACCCGTGGACCGCGCACGCCCCCATGTCCTTCACCGCCTGACCCGATTCACAGGAGCTCCTCGCTTGAACGCCGCGCCCGCCGACCAGAACCGCCTGCTCGACCTCCAGGCCTTCGACTCGAAGCTCGACCAGCTGGCCCACCGGCGCCGGACGCTGCCCGAGCACGCCGAGATCGACAAGGCCTCCGCCGACCACACCGCGCTCAAGGACCTCGTCATCGCCGCCGAGGCCCAGAAGGGCGACACCGCCCGCGAGCTGACCAAGGCCGAGCAGGACGTGGAGCAGGTCCGCGCCCGCGCCGCCCGCAACCAGCAGCGGCTGGACTCCGGCGCGATCACCTCGCCGAAGGACCTGGAGAACCTCCAGCACGAGATCGGCTCGCTCGCCAAGCGCCAGGGCGACCTCGAGGAGGTCGTGCTGGAGATCATGGAGCGCCAGGAGAGCGCCCTGACCCGGGTCGAGGAGCTGTCCGCCCGCCTGGAGCACTCCACCGTCGTCCTCACCGAGGCCGAGGGCCGCCGCGACGCCTCCTTCGCCGAGATCGACGCCGAGGCCGACAAGGTCAAGCGCGACCGCGAGACCGTCGCCGCCGTCCTCCCGGCCGACCTGCTGAAGGTCTACACCAAGCTGCGCGAGACCCAGGGCGGCGTCGGCGCGGCCCGCCTCTACCAGCGCCGCTGCGAGGGCTGCCGCACCGAGTTCTCGATCACCGAGCTGAACGCCATCAAGGCCGAGCCGGCCGACAAGGTCGTCCGGTGCGAGAACTGCTCGCGGATCCTGGTCCGCACGGCCGACTCGGGCGTCTGAGCCGATGGCGGCGCGCTTCATCGTCGAGGCGGACGGCGGGTCCCGGGGCAACCCGGGGCCGGCCGGCTACGGCGCGGTGGTCCGTGACGGGGACACCGGGCAGATCGTCGCGGAGGCCGCCGAGTTCATCGGCCACGCCACCAACAACGTGGCCGAGTACAAGGGCCTGATCGCGGGCCTCAAGGCGGCCCGCGAGCTCGACCCGGACGCCTCCGTGGACGTCCGGATGGACTCCAAGCTGGTCGTCGAGCAGATGTCCGGGCGCTGGAAGATCAAGCACCCCGACATGCAGCCGCTCGCCGCCGAGGCGCGCACCGTCCTCCCGCGCGGCCGGGTCACGTACACCTGGATCCCGCGCGAGCGGAACAAGGACGCCGACCGGCTGGCCAACGAGGCGATGGACGCGGGCAAGGCCGGGCGCCAGTGGGAGCCCAGGCCGAAGGCCTCCGCCGTCGCCGTCGACGAACCGCCGCTGGAGACCGCCGCCCCCAAGGCAGGCTGGGCCGCCCCCGCCGACCTCGGTACCCCGACCACCTTCGTCCTGCTGCGCCACGGCGAGACCCCGCTCACCCCGGAGAAGCGGTTCTCCGGCAGCGGCGGCAGCGACCCGGAGCTCTCCGAGAAGGGCCGCTGGCAGGCCGAGCGGGCCGCCGAGGCGCTCGCCGCGCGCGGCAGCGTCCAGGCCGTGGTCGCCTCCCCGATGCGCCGCACCCGGCAGACCGCCGAGACGGTCGCCGCCCGGCTGGGTCTGGAGGTCCGGTACGAGGACGGGCTGCGCGAGGTCGACTTCGGCGACTGGGAGGGCCTGACCTTCGCCGAGGTGCAGGAGCGCCACCCGGACGACCTGGCGGCCTGGCTCGGCTCCGCCAAGGCCAAGCCGACCGGCAGCAGCGAGAGCTTCACCACCCTCACCCACCGGGCCGGCGTCGCCCGGGACAAGATCATCGCCCGGTACGCCGGGAAGACCGTCCTGGTGGTCTCGCACGTCAGCCCGATCAAGACGCTGGTCCGGCTGGCCCTCGGCGCCCCGCCGGACTCGATGTACCGGATGGAGCTGGCCGCCGCCTCGATCTGCGCCGTCCAGTACTACGCGGACGGCAACGCCTCGCTGCGGCTGCTCAACGACACCTCGCACCTGCGCTGACCGGTCACCGGGGTGCGCTCGGCGCACCTCAGTGCACCTCGGTGACCACCACGTCCAGCTGCCACGGCTTGCGGGCCGTGCCCTCGGCCGCGAGCTCCACCCGGTGGCCCAGCTCCAGCAGGGCGTCCATCAGCTCGGCGGGCGTCTTCGGCTCCGCCCCGGCGACGAGCAGGTCCCGGACCAGGCGGCCCTTGGTCGCCTTGTTGAAGTGGCTGACCACGCTGCGCTTGCCGTTCCGCTCCTGCAGCACCCGGACGGTCGCGGTCCGGGAGGCCACCTCGCCGGCCGGCTTCCAGGCCGCCGCGTACGCGGAGCTGCGCAGGTCCAGCACCAGTCCGTCCGCCACCTCCGGGAGCACGGAGGCCATCGCGCCGCGCCAGTGCGCCCCGAGCGCTCCGGGGCCGGGGAGCTTCACGCCCATCGAGCAGCGGTAGGACGGGATCCGGTCCGAGATCCGCACCGCCCCCCAGAGGCCGGAGAACACCAGCAGCGAGCGCTCGGCCCGGTCGCGGGCGGCCGGGTCCAGGGTGGCCAGGCCGAGGTTGTCGAACAGCACCCCGGTGTACACCTCGCCCGCCGGACGGGCCCCGGCGGTCGGCAGACCGGCGTTCTTGGCGATCTCGCCGCGCAGCCCGGGGGAGAGGCCCAGCACCTCGGCGGCGGCGTCCTCGTCACCCCGGCAGAGGCCGACCAGCGCGTCCAGCACCGCCCCGCGCGCCGCCGTCAGCCCGGGCAGTGACAGCCGGTCCAGCGCCACCGGCTGGCCGTCGCCGGACCCGGCCTTGCCCTCCGAGGGCGGCAACAGCACCAGCACAGCGGACTCCTCAACAGTTTGTGGCGGACGAACCCCGCCACCCTACTGCGGCCGCTCCGGCTCCCAACGCCACGCAGAGCGGCGAGTAGTACCGGCGGTCCAGCCGCCGGAACCGCTCCGAGCGCTCGATCACACCGCCGAACAGCGCGAGTCCGCCGACCCCGCGCGCCAGCATCACCCCGGCCACCGTCCGCACCCCGGCCCGCCGCACCCGCTCCGGTCCCACCTTGGGCAGCACCCCGGCCTCCGCCCCCACCAGGTAGGCGGCCGTCCCCAGCATCCCTGCCACCGCGACGCAGGCCGCCGCCGACGGCACCCCGTCCCCCGCCCCCACCACGGTGTCCGCGAACTCCTCCGGCGTCCGCAACGGCCACGGCGTCACCGCCCACACCGCGTGCAGTACCCCGGTCGCCGCCAGCGCCCCCGCCACCGCGGCCCCCGCCACCTTCACCGCACCACTCATCACCCGAACCCCCTCCGCCCAAGGCCGACTCCTCCCACCCTACGAGCCCTTACGCCGCCCTTCGCCGCGCCCGCCCGCCCCGTGGCGAAGGACCCGAACTCCCTACGGGGACGCTGAGCCTCCGTCCGGAATCACCCGATTCGCCCTACGCTGCCTCCATGCCTCGCCGAAAACTGCGCGTCAAGGCCGCCGACTCCGCCCGGATCAACACCGAGCTGACCGAGCTCCGCACCCGTCTGGAGATCCACACCGAGTGGCCGCAGGAGGTGCTCGCCGAGGCGGAGGAGGCGGCGGAGCGCCCCCGGCTGCCCGAGTACGACGCCACCGACCTGCCCCTGTTCACGGTCGACCCGCCCGGCTCGCGCGACCTCGACCAGGCCATGCACCTCAGCCACCGCGCGGGCGGCGGCTACCGGGTGCACTACGCGATCGCCGACGTCGCCGCCTTCGTCCGCCCGGGCGGCGCGATCGACGCGGAGGCGCGCCGCCGGGTGGAGACCCTCTACTTCCCCGACCACCGGGTGCCCCTGCACCCGGCCCGGCTCTCCGAGGACGCCGCCAGCCTGCTGCCCGGCGAGCCCAGGCCGGCCCTGCTCTGGCAGCTGGACCTGGACACCGACGGCGCGGTGGTCCTCGCCGACCTGCGCCGCGCCCTGGTCCGGTCGCACCGCCGGCTGGACTACGCGGCCGTCGAGCGCGCCGTGGCCCTCGGCGGCGCCGACGAGCAGCTGGCCCTGCTCGCCACCGTCGGCGGGCTGCGCGAGGAGCGGGAGCGCGCCCGGGGCGGGATCAGCCTCCCGGTGCCCGAGCAGGAGGTCGAGGAGACCCTGCACGGGTACGTCCTCGGCTACCGCGCGCCCGGCCCCGCCGACGGCTGGAACGCCCAGATCTCGCTGCTCACCGGCATGGCCGCGGCCGACCTGATGCTGGACGCGGGCGTCGGCCTGCTGCGCACCCTGCCCGCCGCGCCGCCCGGCGCCTACGAGCGGCTGCGCCGGATCGCCGCCGCCCTGGACGTGGAGTGGCCGCAGGCGCTCCCGTACCCGGAGCTGATCCGCTCGCTGGACCCGGACGTGCCGCTGAACGCCGCCTTCCTCAACGCCTGTACCGGCCTGCTGCGCGGCGCCGGCTACCACGCCTTCGACGAGTCCCGCGGCCTGCCCGCGCCCGCCGAGCCGGCGCACGCCGCGCTGGCCGCCCCGTACGCGCACTGCACCGCGCCGCTGCGCCGGCTCGGGGACCGGTTCGCGCAGGAGGTGTGCGCGGCGGTGGCGGCGGGGGAGGACGTGCCGGACTGGGCGCGGGAGGCGCTGCCGACGGTACCGGCGCTGATGGCGAGCGGGGACCGCCGGGCGGGCGAGGTCGAGCGCGCCTGCGTGGACCTGGTGGAGGCGGAGCTGCTGGCGGGCCGGGAGGGCGAGGACTTCTCGGCGGTGGTCATCGACGTGGACGAGAAGCGGCCCGCCTCCGGCACCGTGCAGCTGCGCGACCCGGCGGTCCGGGCCCGCTGCGACGCCGCGGGCGCGGCTCCGGGCGCGGCTGCTGACGGCACGGCGGGCCGGCTGCCGCTCGGCCGGGTGATCGACGTCCGGCTGACGACGGCGGACCCGGCCACCCGCACCGTCCGCTTCGCCGCGGTGTGACGGGGCGGCGGGGCCGTCGACGAGCCCCGCCACCCTCCGCCCGCCACCCGTACGGTCCGTCCCGCCGCCCCGCCCCGGTCCGCGGTGGGAGGATCGGTGCGTGCTCGATGCCCAGCCCCCCGCCCCCGCTGCCGCCCTCGCGCCCGCCCCGGAACCCGGACGGCGCCACCGTCTGCTGGTCCTGGCGATCTGCTGCCTGAGCCTGTTCATCGTCGGCCTCGACAACACCGTGGTGAACATCGCCCTGCCCGCGATCCAGCGGGACCTGCGCGCCCCGGCGTCCGGGCTGCAGTGGATCATCGACGCCTACACCCTGGTGCTGGCCTCGCTGCTGATGCTGTTCGGCTCGGTGGCCGACCGGTTCGGCCGCCGCCGGGTGTTCCAGACCGGGCTGGTGTGCTTCGCGCTCGGCTCGCTGCTGTGCAGTCTGGCGCCGAGCCTGGGGTGGCTGGTGGCGTTCCGGGCCTTGCAGGCGGTGGGCGGCTCGATGCTCAACCCGGTGGCGATGTCGATCATCACCAACACCTTCACCGATCCGAAGGAGCGGGCGCGGGCGATCGGCGTCTGGGGCGGCGTGGTCGGCATCTCGATGGCGCTCGGCCCGCTGCTCGGCGGCTTCCTGGTGGACGGCGCGGGCTGGCCGTCGATCTTCCTGATCAACGTCCCGGTCGCGCTGGCCGCGATCCTGCTGACGGCCCGCTACGTCCCGGAGTCCCGCTCGCCGCGGCCCCGCCGGCTGGACCCGGTGGGGCAGCTGCTGATGATCGTGCTGCTGGGCTGCGGCACCGCCGCGATCATCGAGGGCCCGGGCAACGGCTGGACCTCCCCGCTGATCCTCGCCCTGGCCGCGGCGGCGCTGGCCGCGCTGGCGGCCTTTCCGCTCTGGGAGCGGCGGGTCGCGGAGCCGCTGGTGGACCCGCGGTTCTTCGCCAGCGCGCCGTTCACCGGGGCGACGGTCACCGCGGTCTGCGCCTTCGCCGCGCTCGGCGGCTTCCTCTTCCTCAACACCCTCTACCTGCAGGACGTCCGGCACTACGGCCCGGTCGAGGCCGGCCTGTGGACGCTGCCGATGGCCGGGATGATGCTGGTCTGCGCGCCGCTGTCCGGACGGATCGTGGGCAGCCGGGGCCCGCGCCTGCCGTTGGTCGCGGCCGGGCTCGGCCTGGCCGGGAGCGGGGTGCTGCTCACCCGGCTCGCCGCGGACTCCCCGCCGGCGCTGCTGCTGGTCGCGTACGCGCTGTTCGGCTTCGGCTTCGGCATGGTCAACGCGCCGATCACCAACGCCGCCGTCTCCGGCATGCCGCGCGCCCAGGCGGGTGTGGCGGCCGCGGTCGCCTCGACCAGCCGTCAGGTCGGCCAGTCGCTGGGCGTCGCGGTGATCGGCACGGTCGTCATGTCGGCGGTGGCGGGCCCGGTGGCGACCGGTTTCGCCCCGGCGAGCCACGTCGGCTGGTGGATCCTGGTCGGCCTGGGCGGCGCGATCCTCCTGCTGGGCCTGGCCACCACGACCGCCCGGGCGAGCGCGACGGCCGCCCGGGTGGCCGCCCGCCTCGGCGCCGAGCCGCCGGCCGTCCGGTCCGGTGTACGGGCGGCGCCGCCCGAGCGGCTACCATGACCACTACGGCGGAAGAGCCGGCCGGGCGGCCGCGACGGGTCCACGGACCCGCCGAGGAACGTCCGGGCTCCACAGAGCAGGGTGGTGGGTAACGCCCACCCGGGGTGACCCGCGGGACAGTGCCACAGAAAACAGACCGCCCACCGCTTTTCGTGGTGGGTAAGGGTGAAACGGTGGTGTAAGAGACCACCAGCGACCGGGGTGACCCGGCCGGCTAGGTAAACCCCACCTGGAGCAAGGTCAAGATCGGTGCCCTCGGGCGCCGTGCGCGAGTGTTCGAGGGCTGCTCGCCCGAGCTCGCGGGTAGACCGCACGAGGCTGTCGGCAACGGCAGCCCTAGATGGATGGCCGTCTCCCCGGGCCGCGCAAGCGACCCGGGTGACAGAACCCGGCGTACAGGCCGACTCTTCCGCCCCCTTCCCCGCCCGTGACCGGGCGGGGCCCCTCCCCGGCCGTGCGGCCGCCTCGCGCCTACGCGGGGTGCGCGCCGACGGCGTCGCGGATCTGTTCGCCGAGGCCGCCGTTGACCCGGGCGCAGTTGGCGCAGCAGAAGAACATCCCGGCCACTTCGACGCCGTGGCCCACGATCCGGACGTTGCACTGCTCGCAGCGCGGCGCGAGCTTCTCCATCGCGCACTCGAAGCTGTCGAAGGTGTAGGTGTCGCCGGTGACCGTCTTGATCTCGAAGGCCAGCCAGTAGTCGTTGCCGCAGGTGACGCAGATGGCCATGGCGGCCGTCTCCTTCCGGTGGGGCCGCCCTCGACGGGGCGGCTGCTCCCAGTGTCGAAGGCCCGGTCGGCGGCGGCCACCCGGAACGACTGTCGGGCGGACCCGGCCCTACACGGGGTGTTCGGAGAGTTCCTCCAGGGCGCGGACGGCGCGTTCGGCGTCGTCGGCGGCGACGAAGAGGTGGTCGTGGTGGAAGCCGGCCACCACGTTGCAGCTGATCCCGTGCTCGGCGAGCCGTCCGGCGACGGCCGCGGTCAGTCCGACGGCCTCCAGCGCCGAGTGGATCTGCAGGGTGATCCAGGCCGCCACGTACTCGTAGCGCAGCCCGAGCGCGTCCGCCTCCTCCTGGGCGACCACCACCGTGACCCCTTCGGGTTCGGCGACGGTCACCACCGGCCGCATGCCGGCGGGCACCTTCGCGGGGAGCGTGCAGTAGACGTACCGCCCCGGGTTGAGCACCGGGCGCATCCCGCCCAGCAGCGTCGCAAGATCTCGTTCTCCGGCCATGCCCGTCACCGTAGCGGCTGGGCGCTGGACGCGCCCGGGCCGCGGCGGCCGTGTCGGGAGCTGTCACGGGACGGTGGGCGGGCTGTCGGTGAACCGTTGACGAGCGACAGTCACCGATATATCGTCGAACTATCGAGACAGTAACTCGACTGTTTCGGAGAACCAGGAGGTGGGCGCCATGCGCTCAGGAATGCGATTTCGTGGAGAGGGCCCGGGCGGCGGCCGCCGGCGCGGGCCGGGGCCGGAGTTCCGGGGGATGCCCGGCGAGGGCTTCGAGGGCCGGGAGGCGTTCGGCGGGTTCGGTCCGCCGTTCGGCGGCGGCGGCCCCGGCCGTCCGATGGGCGGCCCGTTCGGGCACGGCTTCGGCGGCCACGGCGGCCGGCGCGGCGGCCCGCACGGGCGGCGCGGCGGACGGGCGCGGCGCGGTGACGTCCGTGCCTCGCTGCTGGCGCTGCTCAAGGAACGGCCGATGCACGGCTACGAGATGATCGCCGAGATCGCCGAGCGGACCGGCGGGGCCTGGCGGCCCAGTCCGGGCTCGATCTACCCCAACCTCCAGCTGCTGGAGGAGGAGGGCCTGATCACCGCGGAGGAGGTCGGCGGCAAGCGGCTGGTCGCGCTCACCGAGGCGGGCCGTGCCGAGGCCGAGGCCGGGCCGGCGGAGCCGTGGGCCGAGGCCGGCCGGGAGGTCGACTGGGAGGCCGTCCAGGAGGTGGGCCAGGCGCTGGCCGCGGTCGACCAGGCGATCCGGCAGGTCATGGCGACCGGCACCGAGGCGCAGCGCGCCAAGGGCCTGACCGTGCTGACCGAGGCCCGCAAGAAGCTGTACCTCATCCTCGCCGAGGATGACTGACCGGCGCGGGGGGAGGCGCACCGGCGGGACGGGCGGTGCCGCCGCGGCTCACGGGTGGACCAGGAACAGGCCCACGCAGACCAGCAGCAGCACCGCCCAGCCGAACCAGAGCCAGCCGTTGGGCCCGATCGTCACGGTGTAGAGGCTCACCGCCAGCAGCAGCACCCCGGTGGTCCAGGCGACCTGCCGGTTGTGGTGCGCGACCGCGCGGGAGCCGTTGCTCGGGTGCCGTACCGTCCTGGCCATGCCGACCTCCCGGGAGGGCGATGGGGGAGCGGGCGGCCCGCCGGCCCAGGGCTCGTCAGCCGGAGGCCTTGGCGGTGGCCGCCTCGTCGTACTCGTAGCGCCAGAACCAGCTCAGGCCCCGTACCTGCTTGGTCCGGACGTACACCAGTGTGCGCGCGGCGGCGTCACCGTGCGCGGGGACCGGGACCTTGTACTTCTTGGGCACGCCGAGCATCGGCCCCAGGGGGATCGGGAGGACCCGCCCGTCCAGGGGGCCGCCGACGAATGCCGTGTCCGCGCTCTTCATCCCCCCAGGGTCTCACCTCCGCGCGGGTGATCCGGCGTCCCGCCGGGTGACCGGGGACACCCGGAAGGGAAGGTGAGCGGGACGCCTCGTGAGGACCGCGTGCCGGGAGTGTGCCCGGGGTGCGCGCGGGAGTGTGACCGGAGAGGCACCGCCCCCGGTCATCCGGAGGGCCCGAGCACCCCTATCCTTTCCTGTACGCCCTCGGGGTCCACCCGGGTCAGCGGGCCCCGTACGGGCCGGGTGAGGCGCGGATCCGCGCGCCCTCCGGCCGTTCCGGCGCGGACAGCGTGCTGCCGTGACCGCGTACCGTGACCCGGCGTCGGCCGTCCGGTGACCCCGGGACGCGGCCGGCGGGGCGCGGACGGCAGGGCCGAGCGACCCGGGAAGCAGCGGGGCGCGCCGGGCGTTGCGTCGGAGTGGAACGTCGAACGCTGTGTCGCACCAGGCACGGCAGTTGCGCGGAAGGGGCCCGATGGAAGCCGGCGGCAAATGGACGACCTGGTGGCAGAAGCGTGATCGTCAGCGGGCCCGGGCGGGGGACCCGGACGGCCCGGCCGCCGGGCTGGACCAGCTGCTCGGCGCGGTGCGCGCCGGATTCCCGGTCGCCCCGGCCGCCCACCCGACCGGCTACCGCTGTTCCTGCGACCGGGTGGCCTGTCCGGCCCCGGCCCAGCACCCGGTCTCCTTCGCCTGGCAGACCCAGGCCACCACTGACACCGAGCAGCTCTCCCGCTGGCTCGCCCGCGACCCGCGGGCCAACTTCATCACCGCCACCGGCCGGGTGCACGACGTCCTGGACGTCCCGGCGGAGGCCGGGCGGCTCGCCCTGGAACGGCTGACCGCGCTGGGCGTCGAAGGCCCGGTCGCCGCCGTCGGCGAGGACCGCTACCTGTTCTTCACCGCCACCCGCGGCACCCCGCTGGACGAGGACGAGTGGTGGCCGAGCGCGCTCGACTCCACCCCCGACACCATGTCCGAGCACCCCGGCCTGCGCTGGCACTGCCGCGGCTCGTACACCCTGCTCCCGCCGGCCGCGCTGCCGGACGGATCCCGGGTGCGGTGGCTGCGCGGGCCCGAGCAGCCGCTGCCGGACCCGCTGCGCGTCCTGGACGTGCTGACCGACGCCTGCACCGAGGTGGGCGCCGTCGCCGAGGAGCAGTGGCTCATCGGCTGAGGCTGTGACTCGCCCGCTCGCCTCCGGGGCGGGCTACGGCAGGGTGAGGATCTCCGCGCCGTCCGCCGTGACCACCAGGGTGTGCTCGAACTGGGCGGTGCGCTTGCGGTCCTTGGTGACGACCGTCCAGCCGTCCGGCCAGATCTCGTAGTCGTAGGTGCCCAGGGTCAGCATCGGCTCGATGGTGAAGGTCATGCCCGGCTTGATCACCTCGGTGGCCCGCTCGCTGTCGTAGTGCGGGATGATCAGGCCGGAGTGGAACGACGTGTTGATGCCGTGGCCCGTGAAGTCCCGCACCACGCCGTAGTCGAAGCGCTTGGCGTAGGACTCGATGACCCGTCCGATCACGTTGATCTGACGGCCCGGCTTGACCGCCTTGATCGCCCGGGCGAGGGACTCCCGGGTGCGCTCCACCAGCAGGCGGGACTCCTCGTCCACGTCGCCGACCAGGTAGGTGGCGTTGAGGTCGCCGTGCACCCCGTGGATGTACGCGGTGGCGTCGATGTTGACGATGTCGCCGTCCTGCAGCACGGTCGAGTCCGGGATCCCGTGGCAGATCACCTCGTTGACCGAGGTGCAGATCGACTTGGGGAAGCCCCGGTAGCCCAGGTCCGACGGGTAGGCGCCGTGGTCGCACATGTACTCGTGGGCGACGACGTCCAGCGCGTCCGTGGTGACCCCGGGGGCGATCAGCTTGGCCGCCTCCTCCATCGCCCGCGCGGCGATCCGGCTCGCGATCCGCATCTTCTCGATCGTCTCGGCGGTCTGCACCTCGGGCCCGGTGTACGGCGCCGGGGCGGGGCGCCCGACGTACTCGGGACGCGCGATGTTCGCCGGGACCTTGCGGGTGGGGGACTGGATGCCGGGTACGAGAGCCATGGCCGCGAGTCTATCCGCCGGGCCCCGGCCGGACGGGCGGTGTGCGGAGCCACCCGGGCCGGGGAATGATCGGTACGACCCATCCGACTGAACGGGAGGACGCCATGCCCCTCGGATTCCACCGCAAGCCCACCGGCAAGCCCGGCGAGTGGTTCTACTGCATCAAGCACGGCAAGGTCGAGGAGGGCCCGGAGTGCCCGGCGAAGGACCGCCTGGGCCCGTACGACAGCCCCGAGGAGGCCGCGCAGGCGCTGCGGATCGCGGACGAGCGCAACCGGGAGTGGCAGAACGACCCGCGCTGGAAGGACGAGCCCAAGGGCCCCACCGCGTAGGGCGCTCGTCCGGTGGCTCAGTGCGGCTCGGGGCCGGTGAAGTACTCCTCGTCCACGCTCAGCACGACGAGGCGCCGCCCGGCCGAGAGCGCCTGGGCGGCGGCCAGGTCCACGGACGCCGCGGGCCTCGACTCCCGGTCGGCCCAGGCCTTCGCGGCGGCGTTCGGCGCGGCGAGCTTCCAGGGGAAGCCCGCGCCCGGGGTCGGGGAGGCGCTCGGGTCCTTCCGCTCGTCGAAGGCCAGGCTCACCCCGAGCAGGTCGTGGTCGCCGTCGGTGCGCGGGAAGCCGTACCAGAGGCTCTCACCCGGCCGGGGCGAGGCGTCGGTGTCGGCGGGCTGCGCGCCCTGCGCGGCCATCGCCTGCTCCCAGCGGGCCCGCGCCTGCCGCGGATCGCCCTCCACGGTCAGGTACCTGACCACCTGTCGGCGGCACGTCGGGGCCGGCCAGTGCGGGGCGGCGCCGTCGGGCCGGCCCGGGGCCACCCCGCAGCCGTCCTGGACGCCCTCGCCGATCGGCTGGGCGCCGGAGAGCACCGGGAGGAGTGCGGCCAGCCGCCGGTCGATCTCGGCGGTGAGGGCCTGGTCGGCGGCGGCCACCTCGGGGGAGGCGGCCAGCTTCGCGACGTCCGGCGCCGACGGGTCGAGCGTGCTGCCGACGCTCCGGCGGGCCGGGTCCGGAGCCTCGTCACCCCGCGAGAGGGCCCAGCCGAGTGCCCCGGCCAGTGCCGCGATCACGACGACCACCGCGGCGGTCCCCTGCATCCAACCCCCGGTTTTCATGCCGAAAAGTCTGTCACAGCGGGGTCGAGGCCTCCCGCCCTCCCGTCCGCTCCTGCTCTGCCCGCCCGTACCGAGGGCCGCTCGGCGCCGGTGGCCGGCGGCACCGCCTTGATCCGGACGAGCAGCAGCAGCGAGGCGCCGAAGGTGAGCAGGTCCAGCGCGTACGCGGTCTGCACCCCGGCGAAGGCCACCACGACCCCGGTCGGCGAGCCTTTGTGTACACCTGGGACACTGTGTACGCTTGAGCGCATGAGTCAGCCGCTGCCCATAGAGTCGATCCGGGACGTCCGCGCACACCTGGCCGAGGTCGTCGAGCGGGCCGATCGGGATGACGTGCCCACGGTGATCACGCGCCGTGGCAAGGAGGTTGCCGCCGTCGTGTCGATCGAGGTCCTCCGGAAGTACCAGGAGTGGGAAGAGCGCGAGATCAACCGGATCATCGACGAGCGCATGGCCGACTCCTCCCCGGGGATCCCCATCGAGGACGTCATGAGGGAGACGCTGGCCCGCAGTGAGTGAGTACCGCACCGTCTTCCGGCCGGAGGCCCAGGACGAGCTCCGGAAGATCCCCCGCGACATGGCGCTTCGCATCCTGGCCAAGCTGACGGAGCTGGAGAGCGATCCGCTCGGCTTCAACACCACCGCGCTCGTGTCACAGCCCGATCGCCGACGCTTGCGCGTGGGCGACTACCGCGTCATCTACACGATCGACAACGGGCAGCTGGTGGTGTGGGTCGTCCACGTCGGCCACCGTTCCACGGTCTACCACGCCTGACGGCACGGCGTTCCTGAATCGCCGCCGCCGGCCGGGGCTACCAGCGGTTGATCGGTGGGGGTGAGGTGAGGCGGGCGGCGAGGGTGGCGAGGCGGGTCAGGGGGGAGCGGCGGGGGGCGGGGTGGGCGGCGGCGGCGCTGAGCAGGTGTTGGGCGAGGTCGAAGGGTTCCTCCGCGGCGGTGCCGACGGCGAGGCGTTCGTGGGCGAGTCCGCCGAGGTCGCCCGGGGCGGCGGCGCCGTCCACGGCGAGGACGGTCGCGCCGTGCCGGCGGGCGTCGTGGACCCGTTCCAGCAGGGGGGTGTCGGCCGCCTCGGGGGCCACCACCAGGACGGTGGCTCCGCGTCCGGCGTCGGTCAGCCGCCGCAGGTCGTGGGCCAGGTGGGCCGGGGCGCCGGCCGGTGGGCGGTGCCGGAGCAGGGTGGGTGCCAGCCGGGGGACGGCCGACCAGGCGGCCTCGTCCGCCAGGTGGGCGGCCAGGTGCCAGGGCTCGTACGCCTCGGTGCCGACCAGGAGCAGTCCGTCGGCGCCGCGTCGTTCCACCGAGCGCCGCAGCGTCCCGGCGAAGCCGCCGACGGCCTCCAGCCAGCCCGTGCCCGTCAGCCGTTCCCGGAGTGCCGAAACTCTCACCGCGTCCATGCGGGCCAGGATGTCGCGCCGGGCCGGGCATTTGGCAGGATCAACCCATGACTTCCCTCGATTCAGCGACAAACCCGGCCCATGAACTGCCGGACGTCTCGCAGCTGGTGGTCGGTGTCCTCGGCGGCACCGGCGACCAGGGGCGGGGCCTGGCCCTGCGGCTGGCCAAGGCCGGCCAGCAGGTGATCATCGGCTCCCGCGACGCCGCCCGGGCCGAGGCCTCGGCGGCCGAGCTGGGCCTCGGCGTGCGCGGCGCCGACAACGCCACCGTCGCCAGGGAGAGCGACGTGGTGATCGTCGCGGTGCCGTGGGACGGCCACGCCGCCACGCTGACCGCGCTGCGCGAGGACCTCGCCGGCAAGATCGTCGTGGACTGCGTCAACCCGCTGGGCTTCGACAAGCAGGGCGCGTACGCGCTGAAGCCGGAGGAGGGCAGCGCCGCCGAGCAGGCCGCCGCGCTGCTGCCGGACTCCCGGGTGACCGCCGCCTTCCACCACCTCTCGGCGGTGCTGCTGCAGGACGAGTCGGTGGAGGAGATCGACACCGACGTCATGGTGCTGGGCGAGGACCGGGCCGCGACCGACGTCGTGCGCGCCCTGGCCTCCCGGATCCCGGGCATGCGCGGCATCTACGCGGGCCGGCTGCGCAACGCCCACCAGGTCGAGGCCCTGGTGGCGAACCTGATCTCGGTCAACCGCCGCTACAAGGCCCACGCGGGTCTGCGGATCACCGACGTGTGACCGGAGGCCGCCGTGTCGACCTCACCCCTGGAGCCCTTCCGGAGGTGAGGTCGGCGACAATGGGTCCCGGCCGCGATCCGGCCGGCCGCACCCGTTCTAGGAGCCTCCCGCCATGCCCCGCACGTCCCTGCTCGCCCTGATCGTCGTCGTCCTCGCGCTGGCGGCCGCCGTCTTCTCCGTGACCCAGGGCCTCTGGCTGGGCCTGATCTGGCTGCCGCTGGCCGGTGTGGCCAGCAACGTGCTGTGGATGAACCGCCGCCGGGCGAAGATCGCCGAGGCCGCCGCGGCCGCCGCCGAGCAGGGCTGACCACCGGGCCCGGCGCCCGGGCTCAGTTGTCCCAGAACCGGAACAGCGCGTAGCCCAGGTCGGAGACCCGGCCGTCCGCCCCGAAGAGCGACATCAGCCCGTGCACCGCCTCGAAGAAGAGGTGGTTGACCTGGGGCTGCCACAGCAGGGCGAACACGGCCAGCATCCCGTACGGCGCGAACGGCTCGACCGCGCGCCGGGTCTTGGCGGAGAGCCACGGCTCGACGATCCCGTAGCCGTCGAGGCCGGGCACCGGGAGCAGGTTCAGCAGGGCGGCGCTGAGCTGGAGCAGGCCGAGGAAGGCCATCGCGCACTCGATCGGCTTGTACGGGTCGACGCCGAGGGCCCAGACGTACACCCCGTCGTCGCCGTGCAGCCAGCCCGCGCCGACCGGGATCAGCAGCACCGCCGCGAACAGCAGGTTGACCAGCGGCCCGGCCGCCGAGATCAGGCTGTGCTTGAGCCGGCCCTGGATGCGGTGGCGCTCGATCCACACCGAGCCGCCGGGCAGGCCGATGCCGCCGAGGATCACGAAGACGATCGGCAGTACGAAGCTGAGCAGCACGTTGGTGTACTTCAGCGGGTTGAGCGTGAGGTAGCCCTTGGCGCCGACGGTGATGTCGCCGCCGTGCAGCGCGGTGCGCGCGTGGGCGTACTCGTGCAGGCAGAGCGAGACCATCCAGCCGGCGACCACGAACAGGAACACCCCGAAGGAGCTGTTCCCGTAGTCGGCGTACACGGCCCAGGCGGAGGTGCCGAGGACGGCGAGGAGCACCCAGAACACCGGGCTGATCCGGCGGTCCTCGCTGCGGGAGCGCGGCGTGGCGGCGAAGGTCATGGTGGGGATGCTCCGTGGGCAGGGGGAGGGCGGGATGCGGGCCGGGGTCGATCATGCCGGGCGGGCCGGTGGCGGACAAGCCGCTCCGGGTGAAACGTCCGAACCTCCGGTCCCGTTCCGCCCCGGGCGCGGGGCTCAGCACAATTGTGCGGCCGCACCCGCGCGGATCGACCAGAATGGTCCGGTGCACTACGGCATCCTCGGGACGACCACGGCCCATCACGACGACGGAACCCAGGTGCCCCTGGGCGGCGCCCGGCTGCGGGCGCTGCTGACCGCGCTGGCCCTGCGGCAGGGCCGGCCGGTGCCGGCCGACCTGCTGGTGGACGAGGTGTGGGACGCCGACCCGCCGCAGGACTCCTCCGCCGCGCTGCAGACCCTGGTCGGGCGGCTGCGCCGCACCGTGGGCCGGGACGAGGTCGGTTCCGGCCCGGCCGGGTACTGGCTGACCGGCCCGGGCACCGACCTCGCCGACTTCCAGCGGCTGAGCGCGGAGGGCCGGCGTGCCCTGGACGCCGGGGAGCACGCCGTCGCCGCCGAGCGGCTGCGCGCCGCCCTGGCGCTCTGGCGCGGCCCCGCCCTCGCCGACCTGCCGGACCGCACCGGCCCGGCCGCCCGGCTGGAGGCCCAGCGCGAGGAGGCCCGCCGGCACCGGATCACCGCCGACCTGGGGCTGGGCCGGGCCGGGGAGCTGGTCGCCGAGCTGGCCGAACTGTGCGAGCGGCACCCGCTGGACGAACCGCTGCAGCTGCTGATGATCCGGGCGCTGCACGAGAGCGGCCGGACGGCCGAGGCGCTGCGCCACTACGAGCGGACCAGGCGCGCCCTGGCCGATGAGCTCGGGGCCGATCCCGGTCGGCAACTCCAGTCCGTCCACGCCGAGTTGCTCGCCCCGGTGGCGGAGTCGCCGGTGCGGCGGGAGCCAGAGCCGGGGCCGGAGCCGACCCGGGCCGCACCGTCGCCCCAACCGCCGCGCGCCGGAGGCAATCTGCGCGGCCGGCTGACCAGCTTCGTCGGCCGGGAGTCCGATCTCGCCGCGCTGCGCCGGCTGTTGACGGAGCGTCGGCTGGTGACCCTGACCGGCCCCGGCGGGTCGGGCAAGACCAGCCTCTCGGTCGAGGCCGGCCGCGCCGAGCTGTCCGCCGGGACCTGGCCGGACGGCGTCTGGGTGGCCGAACTCGCCCCGCTGGAGAGCCCGGACGCGGTGCCCGCCGCCGTGGTCTCCGCGCTCGGGCTGCGCGAGATCGTGCTGCACAGCACCAGCATGGTCGCCGAGGTGATCGAGAAGCGGGCCGAGGACCCGGTGCGCCGGCTGGTCGAGCGGTGCGGACACCGCCGGATGCTGCTCGTCCTGGACAACTGCGAGCACCTGATCCAGGCCGCCGCCGACCTGGTGGACGTGCTGCTCGCCGAGTGCCCCGGGCTGACGGTGCTGGCCACCAGCCGGGAGCCGCTCGGCGTGCCCGGCGAGACGGTGCTGCCGGTCGAGCCGCTGCCCGACCCGGTCGCGCTGCGGCTGTTCGCCGAGCGCGCCGCCACCGCCCGTCCGGGCTTCGACCCGCAGGGCGACCCGGAGGCCTGCGCGGAGATCTGCCGCCGGCTGGACGGGCTGCCGCTGGCCATCGAACTGGCCGCCGCCCGGCTGCGGGTGATGACGGCGCGCCAGATAGCCGACCGGCTGGACGGCCGGTTCGCGCTGCTCACCGCGGGCAGCCGCACCCTGCTGCCGCGCCAGCAGACCCTGCGCGCGGTGGTCGACTGGAGCTGGGACCTGCTGGGCAAGCGGGAACGCGCGGTGCTGCGCCGGCTCTCGGTGTTCGCGGGCGGCTGGCAGCTGGAGGACGCCGAGGCGGTCTGCGCCGACGGCACCGACGTGGCCCCCGGCGAGGTCGCCGACCTGCTGCTGTCGCTGGTCGACAAGTCGCTGCTGGTCGCCGACCTGGACGGCGCCAGCCTGCCGCGCTACCGGATGCTGGAGACCATCCACGAGTACGCGACCGAGCGCCTCGCCGAGTCCGCCGCCGAGCGCACCGCCACCGAGGCCCGCCACCTGGCGCACTTCCGCGCCCTGGTCGCCGAGGCCGACCGGTACATCCACGGCCCCCGGCAGCTGCACTGGCTCGCCGTGCTGGAGCGCGAGCAGGACAACGTCCGGGCGGTGCTGCGCCGCGCCATCGACCTGGGGGACGAGCAGCAGGCGCTGGTCCTCGTCCTCGGCATGAGCTGGTACTGGTCGCTGCGCGCCTACGGCATGGAGGCCCGCGGCTGGTACAACGCGGTCGCCGCGCTCGGCCCGGACCCGTTCGGCCCGGACGTCCCGCCGCCGGTGCCGCTGGAGCGGAACGTGCTCTCGTACGGCCTGCCGATGCCCGAGGGCGTGGTGGAGGAGTGCCGCCGGCTGCTCGCGATGTTCCGGCTGGTCGGGCTGTTCGAGGGGAACCTGGACGTGCTCGGCGACGAGCAGGCGATCGCCCTCTCCCAGCAGCTGCTGGAGGTCTACACCCCGGAGCTGCCGCAGTCCTACCGGTTCCCGGCGCTGATGCGGGTGTTCGGGGCCTTCCTGTCCGGCCGGCTGGAGCTGATGACGGAGCTGCTGGACGACGCCGTCCGCGGCTGCGAGCGGTACGGGGAGCCGGGCGACCTGGCCTTCATCCTGCAGATCCGGGCCCGGATGATGAACGACTGGCCGAGCGGCGCGGAGCAGAGCCTGGCGGACGGCCGGCGCTCGCTGGAGCTGTACGAGCAGACCGGGGACCTCTGGGGGACGTCCCAGGCGCTGGCCGCGCACGGCGAGAGCCTGGCCAACCAGGGCGAGTCGGAGGCCGCCGCCGCCGCGTACGGGCGGGCGATCGAGCTGGCCGAGGAGCTGGGCGCGCCGCAGGAGATCCCGATGCTGCGGGTGCACCTGGGCACCGCCCTGCTGGAGCACGACATGGAGCTCGGCGAGCGGACCGTCCGGGAGGCGCTGGCCGCGATCGAGACCCCGGTCGCCAACCAGTCCACCACCGGCGCCCTGATGTTCGGCCACCTGACGCTCTGCGGCGTCCACGCCCAGCGCGGGGAGTACCCGGAGGCCCTGGCCGAACTGGACGCGCTCGACGCGGTCCGGGTGGGCGGCTTCGCGCCGGGCATCGTGGACGGGCTGCTGGTGAGCGCCCGGGGCTGGATCAGGGCCCGGGCCGGGGACCCGGACGCGGGCCTCGTCCTGCTCCGCGAGGGGCGGCGGATGCTGAAGTCCGTCTCGGCCGCGAGCGGCTTCACCGAGCACATGACGGTCATGGTGGTGCCCGCGGTGGTCGCGGTGCTCTGCGCCTTCGCCCAGCGCGACGGGGACCTGGCGCGGGCCGAGGCGGCGGCCGTGCTGATCGGCGCGCATGGCGGTCTGAACGGGCCGAAGGGCGGCTACCTGGACCGGGTCGAGCGCGAGCGCTCCGCGCGGGCCCTGTGCGAGGTGCTGGGCGACGCCGCCTTCGAGGAGGCCCGGGGCCGCGGCGTCGGGATGACCCAGCAGCAGACCCACGAGCTGCTGGAGGAACTGATCTTCGGGCCGTAGGGCGGGCCCCGGCGTCGCGGACCCGGCGAGGATCCGCGGGACACGCACGCCCGTCGGCCCGGCCGGCCGGTGCCCGTCCCCTGGTCACCGGCCCGCCGGGCCCGTACGGCGGCCGGCGCCTGTCCCGGGCGGCCGGCCGTCGGATCCGCCGTCTCCTCCGAGGAGGGGCGGCGGAGGTCCGGGGTCAGGTCCGCTTGCGGAACCGGGCCACCGCGAGCGGGGCGAAGACCGCGGTGACGGCGGCGGACCAGATCAGCACGATCATCACCGGGTGGGCCACCGCGCCCTGGCCGTTGAGCAGCGCCCGGGAGGCGTCGGCCAGCGCGGAGAGCGGGTTGACCTTGGTGAAGGACTGCAGCCAGCCCGGCATGGTCTGGGTCGGGGCGAAGATCGAGCTGCCGAACTGCATCGGCATCAGGACCAGCATGGCCACGCCCTGGACGGCCTGGGCGCTGCGCAGCGCCATGCCCAGCAGCATCGAGATCCAGACGATCGACATGCCGAACACCAGGGCGAGGCCGATCGTGGCCAGCACCTCCAGCGGACCGGTCTTCACCTCGAAGCCGATGCACATCGCGAAGCCGATCAGGATCGCGAAGGAGAGCAGCCCGCGGAGGGTCTCGGCGGCGATCTTGGAGAGCAGGACGGAGGCCCGGCCGATCGGCAGGGTCCGGAAGCGGTCCATCACGCCGGTCTGGAAGTCGCTGTTGAGGCCGGTGCCGACGGCCATCGCGAGGGTGAGGCCGGTCTGTCCGAGCAGGCCGGGGACCAGGTACTGCTTGTAGGTGTCCTGGTCGCCGGCCATCGCCCCGCCGAAGACGTAGACGAACAGCACGGTGAAGATCACCGGCATCAGCACGGCGTCGAACATCGACTCCGGGTCGGCCTTGATCCGCATCAGGTTGCGCCGGGTCAGCGCGCCGACGTGGCGCAGCGTCCCGGACAGGCCGATCCGGGAGTCCTCGGCCCGGGCGGGGGCGAGCGTGGCGGTGGTCATGCGACGGGCTCCTTGGCGAGGCTGGGGACGGGCTCGGCGTCGGCGGCGGGCTTGCCGGTGATGGCGAGGAAGACCTCGTCGAGGCTGGGCACCTTGGTGTCGATGCCGGCGATCGCGAAGCCGCGGCCGCCGAGCACCCCGATCACCGCGGTCAGCTGCTCCTCGCCGGTGATCGGCACCGCGAGCAGGCCGGTGTCGGCGGAGTAGGTGGCGGTGCTGACGCCGTTCTCGCGCAGGCAGCGGGCCATCTCGGGCAGATCGGCCGGCCGGGCCGGGCGGACCTGCAGGGTCTGGCCGCCGACCTTGGCCTTGAGGTCGGACACCAGGCCGTTGGCGATCACCTTGCCGCGGTCGATGACGGTCAGCTCGTTCGCGAGCTGCTCCGCCTCCTCCATGTACTGGGTGGTCAGCAGCACGGTGGTGCCCTCGGCGACCATCCGCTGCACCTCGTCCCAGACCTCGTTGCGGGTGCGCGGGTCCAGGCCGGTGGTGGGCTCGTCCAGGTAGAGCACCCGGGGGCGGCCGATCATGCTGGCGGCCAGGTCGAGGCGGCGGCGCATGCCGCCGGAGTAGGTCTTGGCGGTCCGCTTGGCGGCCTCGGTGAGCGAGAACCGCTCCAGCAGCTCGGTGGCGCGGGCCCTGGCCTCGCGGCGGGGGAGGTCGAGCAGGCGGCCGATCAGGTAGAGGTTCTCGTACCCGGAGAGGAGCTCGTCGACCGAGGCGTACTGGCCGGTGAGGCCGATCGTGCGGCGCAGCTGCTTCGGCTGGCGCAGGACGTCGTAGCCGCCGACGACCGCGGTGCCGGCGTCCGGCTTGATCAGGGTGGAGAGGACCCGGACCAGGGTGGTCTTGCCGGCGCCGTTGGGGCCGAGCACGCCGAGGACGGTGCCCTCCTTCACGGTGAGGTCGACGCCGTCCAGGGCCTTGGTGGTGCCGTAGTGCTTGACGATGCCGCGGACCTCGACGGCGTTGCCGACGGCGGCTCCCCGGTCGTTCGGGGCGGTGGCGATTCGTGTCATGCCACCAGGTTGTCCGCCCCGGCTGTCAGCCCCCTGTCAGCCGGGCGGGCCCGCTGCCAGCCCGCTGTCACGCCGCTGTCAGCGGGGCCCGGAGACGTCACAGCCCCCTTTCCGCGACCGCGGAGAGGGGGCTGCTACTCGCTCACTCGCCTCCGGCCCGGGCCGGTCAGTGGAAGCTGTGCTCCTCGGCCGGGAAGGCGCCGCCGCGGACGTCCTCGGCGAAGGCGCGGGCGGCGTCGCCGAGGACGGCCCGCAGGTTGGCGTACTGCTTGACGAACTTCGGCACCCGGCCGGCGGTCATGCCGGCCATGTCGGTCCAGACCAGGACCTGGGCGTCGGTGTCGGGGCCGCCGCCGATGCCGACGGTCGGGATCGCCAGCTGCTCGGTGACCTGGGTGGCCAGCTCGGCCGGCACGGCCTCCAGCACCACGGCGAAGGCGCCGGCCTGCTGGACGGCCTTGGCGTCGCGCAGCAGCTGGTGCGCCGCCTCGTCGCCGCGGCCCTGGACGGGGTAGCCGCCGAGGGCGTGCACGGACTGCGGGGTGAGGCCGATGTGCGCCATCACCGGGACGCCGGCCTCGACCAGCAGCTCGATCGAGCGGGCGCTGCGCTCGCCGCCCTCCAGCTTGACCGCGCCGACCCCGGCCTCCTTCATCAGCCGGGCCGCGTTGTGCATGGCCTGCGCGGGGGACTCCTGGTAGGAGCCGAACGGCAGGTCGGCGACGATCATCGACCGCTTGGTGCCGCGGACGACGGCGGCGGAGAGCATCACCATCTGATCCATGGTCACCGGGACGGTGGTCTCGTAGCCGAGGTGGCAGTTGCCCGCCGAGTCGCCGACCAGCAGGACCGGGATGCCGGCCTCGTCGAACACGCCCGCGGTCAGCGCGTCGTAGGCGGTGAGCATCGACCACTTCTCGCCGCGCTGCTTGGCGGCGGCGAGGTCGCGGACGGTGACGCGGCGGTTGGTGACCCCGCCGTAGAGGGTGGCGGTCGACGCCTGGTTCTGGGCAGGCGAAGGCGAGGAAGCGTTCATCGAACGGGCTCCTGAAGGGTTGTCGTCTCGTGGCGCCGTGCGGCGTCCCCGGATCACCTCCATGCTTGCACGCCCCGGCGCGAGCGCAAAGAGGGGTGCGTCGGTCCCGGTGCGATCCGTGACACACGGGGTCCCGGGGCCGTCGCGGACCGGCGCCGTCGCGGACCGGGGCCGTCGTGGACCGGGGCGGGCTTTGCCTCGTTTTTACGAAACGGGGTCGTCTCGTATCGTATTCGCCGCTACTCTGGTGCGGGGGGTTACGAGACGCATCCGACTCGGAATTGCCCGCCAGTGCCACGCCAACACGGACGGGAAGACCAATGACCACCGCAGCCGCGCCACCCCGTGTGCCGGAAGCCATCCACCGTCGGCGCTGGGCGATCCTCTGCACCCTGGTGCTCGCCCTGCTCGTCGTCGTGCTCGACAACTCGATCCTCAACGTCGCGATGAAGACCATCGCGACCCCCGCTCCGGTCGGCCTCGGCGCCACCCAGAGCGACCTGGAGTGGTCGATCAACTCCTACACCCTGGTGTTCGCCGGGCTGCTCTTCACCTCGGGCCTGCTCGGCGACCGCTTCGGCCGCAAGCTCGCGCTGCTGGCCGGCATGGTGGTCTTCGGCGTGGCCTCGCTGCTGTCCTCGATGGCCGGCTCGCCCGGTGAACTCATCGGCTTCCGCGCCCTGATGGGCGTCGGCGCCGCGCTCGCGATGCCCGCCACCCTGGCGATCATCATGAACGTCTTCGAGCGCGAGGAGCAGCCCAAGGCGATCGGCATCTGGGCGGGCGCGGTCGGCCTGGCCATCGCGATCGGCCCGATCACCGGCGGTCTGCTGATCGAGCACTTCTGGTGGGGCTCGGTCTTCCTGATCAACGTCCCGATCGTGGTCGTCGCGGTGATCGCGATGGCGGTCCTGGTGCCCGAGTCCAAGGACCCGAGCCCGGGCAAGCTCGACCCGGTCGGCGTGCTGCTGTCGATCGTCGGCCTGGTCGCGCTGATCTACGGCATCATCAAGGGCGGCGAGCTGGCCGACTTCACCGCCCCCGCGGCCTGGGTGCCGACCCTGGTCGGCGTGGTCGCGCTGGTGGCCTTCGTCTGGTTCGAGCGCCGCACCGCGTTCCCCGCGCTGGACGTCACCTGGTTCCGCAACAAGGTGTTCAGCGCCTCCGTGGTGGTCGTCGGCGTGATCTTCTTCGCGCTGATGGGCGTCTCGTTCTTCGGCGTGTTCTACATCCAGAGCGTGCGCGGCTACAGCGCCCTGCAGGCCGGTCTGCTGATGCTCCCGCTGGCCGTGGCCCAGCTGCTGTTCGCGCCGCGGGCCCGGCTGGTGGTCGACCGGATCGGCGTCGCCGCCACCGCCGCCGGCGGCATGGTGCTGGTCGCGCTCGGCTTCGTCGGCTACACCGTGCTCACCGTCACCACCCCGATCTGGGTGCTGATCGTGCTCGGCCTGGTGATGGGCGCGGGCATGGCGCACGTGATGCCGCCGGTCACCGTCGCGATCATGGGCTCGCTGCCCCGGGAGAAGGCCGGCGCCGGCTCGGCCGTCAACAACACCTTCCGCCAGGTCGGCGGCTCGCTCGGGGTCGCCGTGCTCGGCGCGGTGCTCTCCACCGTCTACCGCGACGGGATGAGCGACACGCTGAACCAGCTGCCCGAGAACCTGCGGGACAAGGCCGGCGAGTCGCTGGAGGCCACCCTGGCCATCGCCGACCGGATCCCGGGCGGCAAGGCGCTGGTCGGCCCGGCGAACGACTCCTTCATCCACGCCATGCACATCGTCGCCTCGCTCTCGGTGGGCATCTCGGTGCTCGGCGCGCTGGTCGCCTGGTTCCTGCTGCCGCGCCGCACCGCCGCCCCCGGCGCTCCGGCCGCCGCGCAGCCGGACGGGGCCCGCGCGACCGCGGCCGCGGACGCCTGACCGGTGCCCGGCGGCCGGCGAGCGGCGACCGGTGGCCGGGTCGGCCTGGGCCGACAGCCGACGGCCGGCCGCCCGCCGCGGATCACGACTGAGTGACAATGGCCCTGCCGCCCCGGGTGCGCCCGGGCGGCAGGGCCTCGGTCCGGCGGGCCCCCGCCCGCCGTACGGACCGCCAACGACACGGACGGCGCCCGCGCGCCCGGGGACAGCGAGGAGACCAGCGGGGATGAAGACGGACAGCCCGACCGCCGACACCGGGCAGGCCTGCGCCGCGACCCGCCGGGGCCGCCCGCGCAGCGAGGCCGCCGAGCAGGCCATCTTCACCGCGGTCGAAGACCTGATGGCGGGCGGCACCACGATGTCCGAGCTCACCATCGAGGGCATCGCCACCGCCGCCGGCGTCGGCAAGGCCACCATCTACCGGCGCTGGCCCAACAAGGAGGCGCTGCTGGTCGACGTGGTCAGCCGGCTGGAGGTCCCGATGCCGGAGCCGACCGGCGAGGGCGCCCGGGCCGACCTGATCGAGATGGTCGACTACATGCGCCGGCGCGGCCTCGCCAAGCGCAGCCGCTGGGTGCTCAAGGCGGCCTTCGGCCAGATGCACAGCCTGCCCGAACTGCACAACGCCTATCGCGAACGGGTGGTCAAGCCGCGCCGCGAGGCCGGACTGGCCCTGATCCGCCGCGCCGTGGACGAGGGCGTGCTGCGCGCCGACCTCGACCCGGACCTGCTCGGCGACCTGCTGATGGGCCCGATCCTCTACCGCAGCATCCTGTGGGACGACTCCGACCTGGAGGACCCGGACCTGGCCCGGGCCATGGTCGACTCCGTGCTCCAGGGCCTCGCACCCCGCTGATCCCGCTCATCCGTTGACCCGCTGACGGCGCTCACCCCGCCGGACGTGGCCTGGCTCACCAAACCGGGCCACGCCGGAACCCGCTCCGGGGGCGTGACGTCTGTCCCGGCATAGGCTGAGCCGGGTATCCGAACGAACCGGCACCGGCCCGGTTCGTGCCCGTCCGTACGGGCCGGACCGGGGACCGGCGGACGGCACGAGCGAACGGGAGCCACGGATGGCACAGGCGGACAGGACCGAGCGGATCGCGGCCCCCGGAGGTGCCGACGACCCGGCCCCCGCGGCCCGTCCGGCCGGCTTGCTCGGCCTGCGCCACTGGGGCCGGGACGCCCGCGGCGCCACCACCTGGCGGCGCGGCCTGGTGGTCGCCGTCCTGGCCGTGCTCACCGGCGCGCTGCTCGCCTTCCACGCCGAGGTGCCCAACAGCGTGGGCAACCTCGGCAGCCTGCTGGAGACCTTCCTGCCCTGGGTCGGCCTGGCCGTCCCGGTGCTGCTGGTGCCCGCGCTGCTGCGCCGCTCCGCCACCGCGCTGATCGCCCTGCTGCTGCCCGTCGTGCTCTGGGCCAACCTGTTCGGCGGCCTGCTGAGCGACAAGAGCGGCGGCAAGGGCGACTGGACGGTGGTGAGCCACAACGTCGCCGCGGCCAACACCGACGTGCCGGCCACCGTCCGCGGGCTGGTCTCCTCCGGCGCCGATATCGTCGCCCTGCAGGAGCTGGCCGGCCGGGCGCTGCGCTCGTACGAGACTGGGCTCGCCGACGCCTACCCGTACCACACGGTCGAGGGCACGGTCGGGCTCTGGTCGAAGTTCCCGATCAGCGGGATCGCGCCGGTGGACCTCAAGATGGGCTGGACCAGGGCGTTCCGGGCCCAGGTCGCCACCCCACAGGGCCCGGTCGCGGTGTACGTCGCGCACCTGCCCTCGGTGCGGCTGAAGGCCGAGGGCGGCTTCACCGTCAACCAGCGGGACGCCAGCGCCCAGTCGCTCGGCGACGCGATCCAGGCGGAGCCGGTCAAGAAGGTGCTGCTGCTCGGCGACCTCAACGGCACCATGAACGACCGCAGCCTGGCGCCGGTCACCTCGCAGATGCGCTCGGCCCAGGGCGCCGCCGGGGACGGCTTCGGCTTCAGCTGGCCGGCGTCCTTCCCGATGGCCCGGATCGACCAGATCCTGAGCAAGGGCGGGCTGGCGCCGGTCGACTCCCGCACCCTGCCCCGGGACGGCAGCGACCACCTCGCGGTGGCCGCCACCTACCGGTACAACTAGGGCACCCTAGGGCGTGTCTGACAATTCGCGTCGGATCAGCGCGCGGCGTTGGGGTGCGTGCATCGCAAGGCGGAGGAGGGAGTCCATGCGGAGCATCGGCGACCGACGACAACGCGGCGAGGTGCGTGCCCCGGCGTCGCGCGCCCGGCGGGAATTGTCAGACACGCCCTAGCCGCGCCGCCAACGGTTGGTGATCGGCAGGCGGCGGTCCCGGCCGAAGTTCTTCACCGAGATCTTCGGGCCCGGCGGGTACTGGCGCCGCTTGTACTCGGCGGTGTCGACCAGCCGCACCACCCGGTCCACCACGGCCGGGTCGAAACCGGCCGCCACGATCGCGTCCCGCCCCTCGTCGCCCTCGATGTAGCGGGTCAGCACGCTGTCCAGCAGGTCGTAGTCCGGCAGCGAGTCGGTGTCCTGCTGGTCCGGCCGCAGTTCGGCGGACGGCGGCTTGACGATGGTGTTCTCCGGGATCGGCGCCACCTCGCCGCGCCGCCCGGCCTCCTCGTTGCGCCAGCGGGCCAGCCGGAAGACCAGCGACTTGTAGACGTCCTTGATCGGCCCGTACGCGCCCACCGAGTCGCCGTACAGGGTCGAGTAGCCCACCGCCAGCTCGCTCTTGTTGCCGGGCGCGAGCACGATGTGCCCCTCCTGGTTGGAGATCGCCATCAGCAGGGTGCCGCGCAGCCGGGACTGCAGGTTCTCCTCGGCCAGGCCGGTCAGCTCGGTGGCGGCCAGGTAGGCGTCGAACATCGGGGCGATGGGGACGGTCCGGAAGTGCAGGCCGGTGCGGCGGGCCAGCTCGGCCGCGTCGTCCTTGGAGTGCTCCGAGGAGTAGCGGCTGGGCATCGACACGCAGTGCACGTTCCCGGCGCCGATCGCGTCCACTGCGATCGCGGCCACCAGGGCGGAGTCGATGCCGCCGGAGAGGCCGATCAGGACCGACCGGAAGCCGTTCTTGGCCACGTACGCCCGGGTGCCGGAGACCAGCGCGGCCCAGATCTCGGCCTCGTCGGACAGCCGCGGCGCGATCCCGGCGGGCGGGATCGCGGCGGGTGCGGCCCGCGGCCCGTCGTCCAGTTCGGTGCGGACCAGGTGGAGGCCGTCGCTCAGCAGCAGGCCGTCGGTGTGGTCGCTGTCGGCGGCCGGCAGGTCCAGGTCCAGCACCAGCAGGTGCTCCTCGAACTGCGGGGCGCGGGCGAGCACTTCGCCGTCCGGGCCGACCACGATCGAGTCGCCGTCGAAGACCAGCTCGTCCTGGCCGCCGACCATGTTGACGTACGCCAGGGCGCAGTCCGCCTCGGCGGCCCGGCGCCGGACCAGCTCCAGCCGCTGGTCGTCCTTGTTCCGCTCGTACGGCGAGCCGTTGATCACCAGCAGCAGCCCGGCCCCGGCCTCGCGGGCCGCGGTGACCCGGCCGCCGTCCTGCCAGATGTCCTCGCAGATCGCCAGCGCGACGTCCACCCCGTGCACCCGGACCACCGGCAGCTGGTCGCCCGGGACGAACCAGCGGAACTCGTCGAACACGCCGTAGTTGGGCAGGTGGTGCTTGGCGAAGCGGGTGACCACCTCGCCCCGGTGCAGCACCGCGGCGCAGTTCTGCGGCGACCCGGCCGGGCGGTTGAAGCGCGGCGAGGCGTGCTCGGAGCGCCCGAGGTAGCCGACCACCACCGGCACCTCGCCCAGGCCGTCGGCCGCCAGCCGGCCGGCCAGCTCGACCAGCGCGCCGCGGGAGGCCTCGACGAAGGAGTGGCGCAGGGCCAGGTCCTCGACCGGGTACCCGGTGAGGGCCATCTCGGGGAAGGCGACCAGCTGCGCGCCGGCCTCGACGGCCTGCTTGGTCCAGCGCACCACCTCATCGCTGTTGCGGGCGAGGTCACCGACCCAGGGGTCGATCTGGCTCAGGGCGAGACGGAGATTGGGCATGCCTCCGAGTTTATCGTCTATCTGACGCGATGTCCCGCGAGGGCAACTCCACGAGGGGCCGCACTGCCGGACCGCGCGGTGATCGGCCATGATGGGGGCAATCGCCGCCAGGGGTCTTTCGGGGGCTTCCCGGGCGTAACACGAGCGTAAAGAGCAGAGGTGAGACTGTCCCCATGGGCAAGCAGCAGCAGTTCGTGCTTCGGACGCTCGAAGAGCGTGACATCCGGTTCGTCCGGCTGTGGTTCACCGACGTGCTCGGGTTCCTCAAGTCGGTCGCGGTGGCGCCGGCCGAGTTGGAGCAGGCCTTCGAGGAGGGCATCGGGTTCGACGGCTCCGCCATCGAGGGCTTCGCCCGGGTGTACGAGTCCGACATGATCGCCAAGCCGGATCCGACCACCTTCCAGATCCTGCCCTGGCGCTCGGAGACCCCGGGCACCGCCAGGATGTTCTGCGACATCCTGATGCCGGACGGCTCGCCGTCCTACGCCGACCCCCGGTTCGTGCTCAAGCGCACCCTGGAGAAGGCCTCCGACCTGGGTTTCACCTTCTACACCCACCCGGAGATCGAGTTCTTCCTGCTGAAGAACCTGCCGGGCGACGGCACCGCGCCGATCCCCGCCGACCAGTCCGGCTACTTCGACCACACCCCGCGCGGGGTCGGCCACGACTTCCGCCGCCAGGCGATCACCATGCTGGAGTCGATGGGCATCTCCGTCGAGTTCTCGCACCACGAGGGCGCCCCCGGCCAGCAGGAGATCGACCTGCGCTACGCCGACGCGCTCTCCACCGCCGACAACATCATGACCTTCCGTCTGGTCATGAAGGAGGTCGCGCTGGAGCAGGGCGTGCACGCGAGCTTCATGCCCAAGCCGTTCTCCGAGCACCCCGGCAGCGGCATGCACACCCACGTCTCGCTGTTCGAGGGCGACCGCAACGCCTTCCACGAGTCCGGCGCCGAGTACCAGCTCTCCAAGGTCGGCAGATCGTTCATCGCCGGCCTGCTGAAGCACGCCGCCGAGACCGCCGCCGTCACCAACCAGTGGGTGAACTCCTACAAGCGCATCTGGGGCGGCTCCCAGCGCACCGCCGGCGCCGGCGGCGAGGCCCCGTCCTACATCTGCTGGGGCCACAACAACCGCTCCGCGCTGATCCGGGTGCCGATGTACAAGCCGGGCAAGCAGGGCTCCACCCGGATCGAGGTCCGCTCCCTCGACACCGGCTGCAACCCGTACCTCGCCTACGCCGTCACCCTGGCGGCCGGCCTCAAGGGCATCGAGGAGGGGTACGAGCTCCCGCCCGGCGCCGACGACGACGTGTGGGCGCTGTCCGACTCCGAGCGCCGCGCCCTCGGGATCCAGCCGATGCCGCAGAACCTCGGCGAGGCCATCGACCTGATGCAGCGCAGCGAGCTCGTCGCCGAGACGCTGGGCGAGCACGTGTTCGACTTCTTCCTCCGCAACAAGCGCCAGGAGTGGGAGGAGTACCGCTCCGAGGTGACCCCGTTCGAGTTGCGGAAGAACCTCCAGGTGCTGTGAGCGGGTGACCGCCGCTCAAACCGCTTCGGGCCCGCTGTCGTTCGAGAGGATGACGGCGGGCCCTCCTATGGAGTGGATCTGAGCCGGTGGGCTCCACTGGTGGCGGTATGTGACGTTCATGTGACGGAACGTTGTGGTCCGATTGGGCTGCTCGTCTCGTTCCGTCCTGAGAGGATCACATGACCTCCTCCGTCAGCCGTGCCGCTGCCGCCCGTCTGCTCGCCCGCCGGATCGGCGTCGGGGGCGCCGCCCTCGTCGCCGTCGCGGGCCAGCTGCTGGCCGTCCCGACGATCGCCGACGCCCGGGGTTCCGGCTCCGGCAAGGAGCACCCGCAGCTGCGGGCCAACACCATCGCGTCCAACCCGCTGCCGTTCACCACCCGCTTCGAGGGCGACTTCCACGGCTCCATCACCCGGATCAGCAACTCGCTGATGACCTGCGACGAGACCAAGCCCCCGGTCGACCCGGCGCAGCCGCCGTGCGAGGACGCCCGCAAGGGCCTCGGCAGCCGGCCGATCAACAACAAGTACCAGATGAAGTACATCAACATCGACCCGGGCTCGATCGGCCCGCTCGGTGACCCGATCTACTCCGCCAGCTCCGCCGACCTGGGCCTGCTCCCGGGCTCGACCGTCAAGTACGCCCGGCTCTACTGGGGCGGCACCCGCGGCATCGGCGACACCGTGCTGCCGGAGAGCCAGATCGACGAGGTGTACCTGAAGGTCCCGGGCGAGACGCAGTACCGGAACATCGCCAACGACCAGCCGTCCATCGGCTACATCACCACCGACGACGAGAGCAGCTACCAGGCCTCCGCCGACGTCACCGACCTGGTCAAGAAGTTCGGCAACGGCAGCTACACCGTCGCCAACATGGACTCGGTGGTGAAGCCGCACAGCTGGGGCGGCTGGACGATCGTCGTCGCGTACGAGAACGACTGCAAGCCGCTGCGCCACGTCCACCTGTGGGACGGCTTCCAGGTCGAGCTGCCGGACAGCCCGGAGCGCGAGATCGACCTCACCGGGCTGCAGACCCCGCCGACCGGCCCGGTCCAGGGCAAGCTCGGCTTCGTGGTCTACGACGGCGACCTCAAGTGGACCGGCGACACGCTCAAGATGAAGTCCACCAACGGCCCGGAGACGCCCTTCACGGACGTCAACCACGCCTCGGACGACGCCTTCAACTCCACCATCGAGGAACTGACTCCGGCCGACCAGTTCGTCCGCACCCCGTACAACCGCAACAACTTCGGCTACGACTCCAACCGCTGGGACATCTCGCCGTTCCTGCGCAACGGGGACACCGACATCAAGGTGAAGTTCGACACCGACAAGGACGGCTACGACCTGGGCGTCTTCTACGCCTACGTCAACCTGGACAGCTCCACCGAAGGCTGATCCCCCCTCGGGGACCCGGCCCGACCCCGGCGCCGCTGCCGCACCACCCGCACCCCGCGGGGCGGCAGCGGCGCCGCCGCGTCCCGGCCGCGCGGGGCGCCGCGCAGCAGCCGCTCGCAGGGGCGCTCCACCCAGCGGTAGAGGGCGGCCGCGACGGCCAGCGAGCCGCCGGCCAGCAGCAGCCAGACGCCGAGCGTCGCGGCGCCGGGGGCCGGGCGGCCCTGCACCGCGAGCCAGCAGCGGATGCCGATCTCGTGCACCAGGTACCAGGCGTACGACCACTCCCCGAGCCGGACGGCCGTCCGGCCCGCCAGCAGCCGGGGCGCCGTCGCCGCCGCGTCGCGCCGGGCGGCCGCCGCCAGCAGGGCCGCGAACAGCGGGGCCGGGACCAACTGGGCGGCGCTGTACGGTCCGTACCAGAGCGCGTCCGGGACGGCCGCGTGCCAGGGGACCAGCACCAGGTGCCACCCGAGGACGGCAGCCGCCGCCGGGACGAGCCGCGGCCGGGGGAGCAGGCCGTGGCGGGCGGCCAGACCGGTGACCACCCCGAGGACGAACTGCGGGGTCCTGGTCAGCGGGAGGTAGTCCAGCAGCCAGCCGCGCAGGACCGGATCGGCGGGCAGCAGGGCGCCGGCCGCCCACAGCGCCGGACCGAGCAGCGCGCAGCCCGCCCCGACCGGCAGCCAGACGCGGCGGCGCGGCGCCAACAGCCGCAGCAGGAACGGGAACAGCAGGTAGAACCAGGCCTCCGCGCCCAGCGACCAGGAGGCCGGATTGCCGCCGTACACGGTGGACGGCGCCCACGGGTGCACCAGCGCCAGCGACCAGAGCGCGGCCACCACCGGCAGGGCCGCGCCGATCGCGGCGTCCGCGCCCAGGGAGAGCCCGGTGGTCAGCAGGTGCAGCGGCCAGATCCGGGCGAACCGGCGCCGGGCGAAGACGGCGGCGGACGCGGGCGAACTCCCGTACGTCCAGGCGAGGACGAAGCCGGAGAGCACGAAGAAGAACGTCACCCCGGACCGGCCGTACCAGGCGAGCGGGCCCACCAGCGGCAGCTCGCCGACCTTGCGGGAGAGGTGGTAGAGCACGACCAGCAGGGCGGCCCAGAAGCGCAGCCCGGTGAGCGAGGGCAGGCGACTGGGCATCTGTGCTCCGGGGGGTCTGTGCTCCGGGGGGTCTGTGCTCCGGGGGTGGGGGACGGCGCCCGGGTGAACGAGCGGGGCGGGGGCGAGGTCACGCGCGGCGGTCGGGGCGTCCGGGAGGTGGTCGTGTCCGGCGGCCGGCCGCCGGGGCGCGTAGCCTGCTGAGGCGGACGGATGGAGGGGCTGATGGTGGAGGAGCAGCGGGCCGGGAGCCGGGTCAGCAGGCCGGAGAACCGGTTGGTCCGACGCGGGTTCGGCGACCCGGCGCGGGCGGTGCGGCTGTTGGAGGGCCCCGGCCTGCGGGGACTGGCCGACGACCCGGTGCTGCTGGACGCGCTCGGCGCCACCGCCGACCCCGACCTCGCGCTGCTCGGCCTGGCCCGGCTGATGGAGGCGGCCGACGAGACCGACCGGCACACCCTGCGGGACACCCTGACCACCTCCAAGCCGCTGCGCGACCGGCTGCTCGGCGTGCTCGGCGTCTCCACCGCGCTCGGCGACCACCTCGCCCGGCACCCGCACGACTGGCACGTGCTGGTCACCTTCGAGCTGCGCGACATGCACCCCGGCCCGGAGGACTTCCGCCGGGCCCTCGGCGAGGGCGTGCGCGGCGGCGACCGGAGCCCGGCGGATGCCCTGCGGGTCGCCTACCGGCGCTGCCTGCTCGCCATCGCCGCCCGCGACCTCACCGGTACCACCGACCTCGCCCGCACCGCCGCCGAACTCGCCGACCTGGCCGGCGCCACCCTGCAGACCGCCCTGGACCTCGCCGCCGAGCAGGACCCGGAGGCCGCCGCGGCCTGCCGGCTCGCCGTGATCGGCATGGGCAAGTGCGGCGGCCGCGAACTCAACTACGTCTCGGACGTGGACGTCATCTTCGTGGCCGAGCCGCGCGAGGGCGTGGACGAGCACGAGGCGGTCAAGGCCGCCACCCGGCTGGCCGCCGCCCTCACCCGGCTCTGCGCGGACACCACCGGCGAGGGCACCATCTGGCCGGTGGACGCCAACCTGCGCCCCGAGGGCCGCAACGGCCCGCTGGTGCGCACCCTGGCCAGCCACCTCGCCTACTACCAGCGCTGGGCCAAGACCTGGGAGTTCCAGGCCCTGCTCAAGGCCCGCCCGGTCGCCGGGGACGCCGAACTCGGCGCCGCGTACGTCGAGGCGCTCGCCCCGATGGTCTGGCAGGCCGCCGCCCGGGACAACTTCGTCACCGACGTGCAGCAGATGCGCCGCCGGGTGATCGACTCCATCCCCGCCACCGAGCTGGACCGCCAGCTCAAGCTCGGCCCGGGCGGGCTGCGCGACGTCGAGTTCTCCGTCCAGCTGCTCCAGCTGGTGCACGGGCGCACCGACCCGGCGCTGCGCAGCGGCAACACCCTGGAGGCGCTGGCCGCGCTCTCCCGGGGCGGCTACGTCGGCCGGGCGGACGCCGCCTCGCTGGACACCGCGTACCGCTTCCTGCGCTCGCTGGAGCACCGGATCCAGCTCCACCGGCTGCGCCGCACCCATCTGATGCCCACCGCCGCGGAGGACCAGCGCCGGCTGGCCCGCTCGCTGACCTCGCTGATCAACGACGACACCCGCGCCGATCCGGTGGCCGCGCTGCAGCGGGAGTGGAAGCGGCACGCGGTGGAGGTCCGGCGGCTGCACGAGAAGCTGTTCTACCGGCCGCTGCTCGACGCCGTCGCCGAGCTGCCGCCGGGCGCCGCCGGGCTCACCCCGGACGCGGCGCGGGCCCGGCTGGAGGCGCTCGGCTACACGGACCCGGCGGCCGCGCTGCGGCACATCAGCGCGCTCGCCTCCGGGGTCAGCCGCAAGGCGGCGATCCAGCGCACCCTGCTGCCGGTGCTGCTCGGCTGGTTCGCCGACTCGGCCGACCCGGACGCCGGGCTGCTCAACTTCCGCCAGGTCTCCGACGCGCTCGGCCGCACCCCCTGGTACCTGCGGCTGCTGCGGGACGAGAGCGCCGCCGCCGAGCAGCTGGCCCGGGTGCTGTCGGCCGGCCGGCTCGCGCCGGACCTGCTGCTGCGCGCCCCCGAGGCGGTGGCCATGCTGGGCGATCCGCAGGGCCTGGAGCCGCGCGGCCGGGCGGCGCTGCAGTCGGAGATACTGGCCGCCGTCGGCCGGGCCGGCTCCACCACGGCCGCCGTGGCCGCCGCCCGCTCGGTGCGCCGCCGGGAGCTGTTCCGTACGGCCGCCGCGGACGTCCTCGGCCGGCTCGGGGACGACCCCGCCGAGGCGCTGGACACCGCGGGGGAGGCGCTCACCGCGCTCAACGCCGCCACCCTGGAGGGGGCGCTGCGCGCCTGCGTGGCGGGCTGGGAGGCCGAGCACGGGGACCTGCCGACCCGGCTCTCGGTGGTCGCGATGGGCCGCTTCGGCGGCCACGAGCTGGGCTACGGCTCGGACGCGGACGTGCTCTTCGTCCACGAGCCGCTGCTCGGCTCGCTGGAGGAGGAGGCCGCCAAGGCCGCCCAGGCGGTCTGCCACGAGCTGCGCACCCAGCTGGGCGCGCCCTCCACCGAGCCGCCGCTGCTGGTCGACGCCGACCTGCGGCCGGAGGGGCGCAGCGGCCCGCTGGTGCGCACCCTCGCCTCGTACGCGGCGTACTACCGGCGCTGGTCGCACGCCTGGGAGAGCCAGGCGCTGCTGCGGGCCGAGCCGGTGGCCGGGGACGCGGAGCTGGGCGCGCGGTTCCGGCAGCTGATCGACCCGCTGCGCTACCCGGGCGAGGGGGTGCCGGAGCGGGACCTGGTGGAGATCCGCCGGATCAAGGCCCGGATCGAGGCCGAGCGGCTGCCGCGCGGGGCCGACCCGACCACCCACACCAAGATCGGCCGGGGCGGGCTGGCGGACGTGGAGTGGACGGTGCAGCTGCTCCAGCTCCGGCACGGGCACGAGTTCCCGGCCCTGCGCACCACCCGGACCAGGGCGGCGCTGGCGGCCGCGGTGGAGGCCGGGCTGGTGCGGCGGGACGACGCCGAGGTGCTGGACGCCGCCTGGGTGCTGGCCTCCCGGGTGCGGGCGGCGGTGATGCTGGTCCGCGGCCGGCCCGGGGACAGCTTCCCCGGGGAGGCCAGGGAGCTGGCCGGGGTGGCCCGCTACCTCGGGTACGGCGCCGGGCACAGCGGGGAGCTGCTGGACGACTACCGGCGGACCACCCGGCGGGCGCGGGCGGTGGTGGACCGGCTGTTCTACGGGCTCGGGTGAGCTCGGCGGCGCATGCGAAAGGGGCCCCTGGATCAGGGGCCCCTCCTCGTCGTTCCTCGGCCGTGGCACAGGGCGCGTCTTCGAACCCCCGGCGTCGCCCCGCAGGCGGGGGTTCGAAGACGGGCCCTAGGGCGTTTCTTTCCGATCATCGGATCGTTGGTCTGGTCGTGCCGTTGACTGACGCGCAGTGGGCGCGGATAGAGCCGTTGTTGCCGGACCGGACGCCGAAGCGGGGCGGTCGGTGGCGCGATCACCGGCAGGTGATCGACGCGATCGCGTGGAAGTTCCAGACCGGCTCGCAGTGGGTGCACCTGCCCGCCGAGTACGGCTCGTGGAAGGGTGTCTACACCCGGCTGCGGAACTGGGCGATCGACGGCACCTGGGAGCGGGTCTTCACCGCCCTGCTCGCGCGGGCCGACGCCGAGGGCGACCTGGACTGGGTCGTGGCGGTCGACTCCACGATCGTTCGCGCGCACCAGAACGCGGCCGGGGCCCGTCAAAAGGGGCGCCGGCCGGTGAGCCCGGCCACCACGCGATCGGGCGTTCGCGCGGCGGGCTGACGACGAAGGTCCACCTCGCCGCGGACGGCCGCTGCCGCCCGCTGTGCTTCGTCCTCACGCCCGGCCAGGCCGGCGACGCGCCCGCGTTCGAGCAGGTCATGGCCGCCCTGCGGGTGCCCAGGCCGGTCGGCCGGCCGCGCACCCGGCCCCTCGTGGTCCTGGCGGACCGGGCCTACTCCTCCCGGGCCATCCGCGAGCACCTGAGAAGGCGCGGCATCCGGGCGGTGATCCCGCAGCCCGCCGACCAGATCGCCAACCGCCGACGCAAGGGCCGGTTCGGGGGCCGCCCGCCCGCCTTCGACCGCGAGGCCTACAAGCAGCGCAACACCGTCGAACGGTGCATCAACCGCCTGAAGAACTGGCGCGGCCTGGCCACCCGCTACGAGAAGACCGCCACCGTCTACCAGGCAGGACTCCACATCGCGGGCATCTTCATCTGGTCCGCCCGCTGATCCAAAAGAAAGGACCTAGCGGCGTGCGCTGCTGACCGCCGGCTCGCTCCACTGCTCCGGGACGGTGACCGGCTCCTCGGCCTGCTCCCGGGCGGGCACCCGCGGCAGCTTGTAGACCCACTCGTGGTACAGCCAGCGGGCGGCCAGGAAGCCCGCCGCGAGGCAGATCTCGCCGCCGACCGCGTCCATCCAGAAGTGGTTGGCGGTGGAGACGATGACCAGCAGGGTGGCGGCCGGGTACAGCAGGCCGAGCGCCCGGACCCACGTCCGGCGGGCCAGGAAGAAGATCGCCAGGCCGCACCACATCGACCAGCCGATGTGCATCGAGGGCATCGCGGCGTACATGTTGGAGACGTGCGCGGCGGGGCCGGAGGCGAAGGAGCCCCAGGTGTGGTGGGTCTGCACGGTGTCGATGAAGCCGCCGTCGGTCATCAGCCGGGGCGGGGCCAGCGGGAAGGAGTAGAAGCCGACCAGGGCGATCAGGGTGGTGACGAACAGCACGGTGCGGGCCGCGACGTAGCGGCCGGGGTGGCTGCGGTAGAGCCAGACCAGCACACCGATGGTGATGATGAAGTGCAGCGTCGCGTAGTAGTAGTTCATCCCGGTGATGAGCCACCCGACGCCGTCCACGGCGTGGTTGACCGAGCGCTCGACGGCGATGCCGAGGTTCTGCTCCAGGTCCCAGATCCAGCGCGCGTGCTTCTGGGCTATCGCTTCCTGCTCCGGGACCGCGTTGCGGACGATGGAGTAGATCCAGTAGCTGATCCCGATCAGGGCCAGCTCGAACCAGATCCTCGGCCGGGCCGGTGAACGGCGCTGGTCGCGGAAACGACTGCGCAGGGCCGCGGTACGGGACTGGGCGGCACGGGTGGCTCCGTCGGGCAGCCGGCCGGGGAGGGCCGTGGCTGCCGCGGAACCGCCACCGTGGGCCGCGTCGGCGCGCCGGGCGTCGCCTCGCTGGATCTCGGTCGGTTCCCCCATGGACGAGAAGTCTGCCAGACCGCTCGTAGCCGTCTGCTCATCCTCTGGAAGTGGATTCTTCACCGGTTGTCCCCCTTGAGGGCTAGGGGCCGGCTCCCACCGGGGTAGGGGGTGCTCTGTGTTCTGGTGCAAACCGGTGGGACGGACATAGCTCCCATTGTCACGCCCGTCGCTCCGAGGGAGTAATCGGGGTGGGCGGAGACGGCCCGGGGCCTGGATTTTCCCGGCACGAAACGGTTTCTGCATCTTGCTGAAACATATTGCAGGCCGCTAGCTTCCTGGGAACCCGATCGCCCCTTCCCCTAAGGGAGCCCTCAGTGGCCGATGCCCCGCTCCGCCCCCGACGGAGCAGATCCCCCGTGAACGGATCACCCCGCAGGCCCGGCCGCACGGCCGTCCTGCTGGCCGCCGCACTGACCGCCGCCACGCTCGGCGGCGCCCCCGCGGCCCTCGCCGCCGCCCCGCCGGCCCCGCCCTCGGACGCCGCGCTCGCGGCCACCGCCGGGCGGCACGACCTCACCCGCGAGCAGTTCTACTTCGTCCTGCCCGACCGCTTCGCCGACGGCGACACCGCCAACGACACCGGCGGCATCACCGGCGGACGGCTGGACAACGGCTTCGACCCCGCCGACAAGGGCTTCTACCACGGCGGCGACCTGGCCGGACTGATCCGCAAGCTCGACTACATCCAGGACCTCGGCACCACCGCCATCTGGATGGCCCCGATCTTCAAGAACAAGCCGGTGCAGGGCAGCGGAGCGGACGCCTCGGCCGGCTACCACGGCTACTGGATCACCGACTTCACCCAGGTCGACCCGCACTTCGGCACCAACGACCAGCTCAAGGAGCTGATAGCCAAGGCGCACGCCCGCGGGATCAAGGTCTTCTTCGACGTCATCACCAACCACACCGCCGACGTCATCGACGCCGCCGAGCAGCAGCACGGCTACCGCTCGGCCGGCGCCTACCCGACGCTCGACGCGGACGGGAACCCGGTGGACGAGACCGCCGTCGCCGACGCGGGAGCGCCCTGGCCGCGGACCACCAAGGACTCCTTCCCCTACACCCCGGTCTTCCGCAACCCCGGCGACGCCACCGCCAAGACCCCGTCCTGGCTCAACGACCCCTCGCTCTACCACAACCGGGGCGACTCGACCTTCGTCGGCGAGTCCGCCACCGAGGGCGACTTCAGCGGCCTGGACGACCTCGACACCCAGAACCCCCGGGTGGTGAAGGGCTTCGAGAAGGTCTACCAGCAGTGGGTGAAGGACGCCGGCGTGGACGGCTTTCGGATCGACACCGTCAAGCACGTCAACATGGCGTTCTGGCAGCAGTGGGCGCCCGCGCTCAAGGACTTCGCCGCCAAGCAGGGCAACAAGAAGTTCTTCATGTTCGGCGAGGTCTACTCCGGCGACCCGGCGATCACCTCGCCCTACGTCACCAAGGGCAAACTGCAGGCCACCCTGGACTTCCCGTTCCAGGGCGCCGCCCGCTCGTACGTCTCCCAGGGCGGCTCGGCGAAGAACCTCGCCGACGTCTACGGCCAGGACTACCGCTACACCGGCGCCGACACCGACGCGTACGAGCTGCCCACCTTCCTCGGCAACCACGACATGGGCCGCTTCGGCTCCTTCCTGCTCGCCGACAACCCGGGCGCCGACGAGGCGACCCTGCTGAAGAAGGACCGGCTCGCGAGCGAGCTGCAGTTCCTCACCCGCGGCCAGCCCGTCGTCTACTACGGCGACGAGCAGGGCTTCACCGGCGCGGGCGGCGACAAGGACGCCCGGCAGGACCTGTTCGCCTCGAAGACCCCCTCCTACAACGCCGACCGGGTGCTCGGCGGCACCCCCGGCCCGGCCGACCGGTACGGGCAGGACGGCGCGCTCTACCGGGGCATCGCGGGGCTGGCCCAGCTGCGCCGCGACAACCCCGCGCTGGCCGACGGCGCCCAGATCGAGCGGTACGCCGCCGACGGCGCGGGCGTCTACGCCTTCTCCCGGATCGACGCCGGGCAGCAGGTCGAGTACCTGGTGGCGGTCAACAACGCCACCGAGGCGAAGACCGTCACCCTGGACACCTTCTCGGCCGGCATGGGCTTCGACCCGGTCTACCCGGCGGCGGGCGGCCGGATCACCAGCGGCGCGGACCGCAAGGTCACCGTCACCGTGCCGGCGCTCTCCTCCCTCGTGCTCAAGGCGGGCGGCAGGCTCGCGGCCCCGGCCGCCGCGCCGCGGCTCTCGGTGCGGCCGCCCGCGGACGGTTCCACCGGGCTGGTCACGGTGGGCGCCACCGTCGACGGCGGCGGCTTCGACCGGGTGAGCTTCGCCGCCCAGATCGGCGACGGTCCCTGGCAGACGCTGGGCACCGCAGACACCGGGACGTACGCGGTGACCCAGGACCTGGGCGCGGTCGCCCCGGGCACGGTCGTGCGGTACAAGGCCGTCGTCCAGGACTCCGGCGGCCACCTGCGCTCCGCCACCGCGAGCTTCACCACCGGCACCCCCGCGCCGAAGCCGGTGCCCACCGCCGGCGCCCGCCCGTACGCCGTCGTCCACTACAACCGGCCGGACGGCGACTACGACGGCTGGAACCTCTACGCCTGGGGCGACCTCGCCGACGGCGAGACCACCCCGTGGCCGGCCGGGCACGCCTTCACCGGGCGGGACGCGTACGGCGCCTTCGCCTACGTGAAGCTCAAGCCGGGCGCCTCGGACGTCGGGTTCATCGTGGAGAAGAACGGCGTCAAGGACGTGGAGGCCGACCGGCACATCGACGTCGGCAGCACCGGCGAGGTCTGGCTGAAGCAGGGCGACCCGGCGGTGCGCACCACCGCCCCCGGCCCCGCCGGCACGCCGCCGGCGAACACCGCCGTCATCCACTACAACCGGGCCGACGGCGACTACGACGGCTGGGGCCTGCACGACTGGACCGGCGCCGCCACCCCCACCGACTGGGGCAAGCCGCTGACCCCGGCCCGCCGCGACTCCTTCGGCGCCGTCTTCGAGGTGCCGCTGGCCCCCGGCGCGACCAGCCTCAGCTACATCCTGCACCGGGGCAACGACAAGGACCTGCCCGCCGACCAGTCGCTGGACCTCGCGGTCAACGGCAGGGAGGTGTGGATCCTCGGCGGCCGCGAGGGCTACCTGCTGCCGCAGAACCCGGCCGCCTCCTCGCAGGTGGACCTCGGCAGCGCCAAGGCGCAGTGGATCGACGCGAGGACCGTCGTCGTCCCGGCGAACTACGGCGCCGGAGACGAGGCCCTGGCCGGCGGCACCAGCGCCCAGCTGGTGTACGACCCGGCGGGCGGCATCACGGCCGACAAGGGCGTGCTGAGCAAGCCAGGCCGGTGGCTGCGGCTCACCCCCGTCAAGGGCGGGCTGACCGACGCGCAGAAGGCGAAGTACCCGCACCTGGCGGGCTACCGGGCCTTCACCGTGGACGCCCGGGACACCGCCCGCGTCCCGGCCGCGCTCCGCGGCCAGCTGCTGTTCACCGAGCACCTGCCCAGCGGCGCCGTCCTGGCGGCGACCGGGGTGCAGACCCCGGGCGCGCTGGACGACCTCTACGCCGGGCGGACCGGCAAGGTCGACTTCGGCCCGGCGTACTACGACGGCAAGGTGGCGCTCTCGCTGTGGGCGCCGACCGCCCAGGAGGTGTCCGTCCAGGTCTTCGACGGCGCCACCGGCGGCACCCCGAGGACCCTGCCGCTGAAGCTCGACGACGAGACCGGCGTCTGGGAAGTCGTCTGTGACAAGCGGGAGTTGGACGGCAAGTACTACCTGTACCAGGTGAAGGTCTGGGCGCCCTCGGTACGGCAGGTGGTGGTCGACACCGTCACCGACCCGTACTCGGTGGCGCTGTCGACCGACTCCCGGCGCAGCCTGGTCGCGAACCTCGACGCCAAGGAGCTGAAGCCCGCGGGCTGGGACGACCACGCCCGCCCGCAGGCCGTCCCGCTTGGGCGGGAGCAGATCCAGGAGCTGCACGTCCGGGACTTCTCGGTGGAGGACCCGACCGTCCCGGCCGGCGAGCGCGGCACCTACCTGGCGTTCACCGAGTCGAACTCGGCCGGCATGAAGCACCTGAAGGAGCTCGCGGCGGCCGGGGTGACCACGATCCACCTGCTGCCGACCTTCGACATCGCCACCATCCGGGAGAACCGGGCGGACCAGAAGCTGCCCGCCTGCGACCTGAAGTCCCTGCCGAAGGACGGCCCGAAGCAGCAGGAGTGCGTGGCGGCCGTCGCCGCCGACGACGCCTACAACTGGGGCTACGACCCGCTGCACTACAACGTGCCGGAGGGCTCCTACGCCACCGACCCGACCGGCACGGCCCGGACGGTGCAGTTCCGGCAGATGGTGCAGGCGATGCACGCCGCCGGGCTGAGGGTGGTGCTCGACGTGGTCTACAACCACACCGCGGCCAGTGGCCAGGCCGAGCACTCGGTGCTGGACAAGGTGGTGCCCGGCTACTACCAGCGGCTGGACGCCGACGGCAAGGTCACGACGGACAGCTGCTGCGCCGACACGGCGCCCGAGCACGCCATGATGAACCGGCTGGTGGTCGACTCGGTGACCCTGTGGGCCCGCGAGTACAAGGTGGACGGCTTCCGCTTCGACCTGATGGGCCTTGACCCGAAGTCCACCATGCTGGACGTGCGGGCCGCGCTGCGCAAGATGACGCCGGACTCGGACGGCGTGGACGGGAAGAACGTCCTCCTGTACGGCGAGGGCTGGAACTTCGGCGTCGTCGCGAACAACGCCCGGTTCGAGCAGGCCACCCAGGCCAACATGGCCGGCACCGGCATCGCGACCTTCGACGACCGGTTCCGGGACGCCGCCCGCGGCGGCAACTTCATGCTCGACTCCGCGCCGCAGCAGGGCTTCGCCTCGGGCCTGTTCACGGACCCGAACGGCTCGGCCGCGAACGGCACCCCGGACCAGCAGAAGGCCCGACTGCTGCACCAGATGGACCAGTTGAAGGTGGGACTGACCGGCAACCTGGCCGGGTACTCCTTCACCGACAGCTCCGGGAAGGCCGTCACCGGCGCCCAGGTCGACTACAACGGCGCCCCGACCGGGTACGCGGCCGAGCCCGGCGAGGCGGTGGAGTACGTGGACGCCCACGACAACACCGACCTCTTCGACGCCCTCGCGTACAAGCTGCCGACCGGCACCGCGGCCGCCGACCGGGCCCGGATGCAGGCCCTCGGGCTCTCGCTCACCGCGCTCACCCAGGGCGCGGGCTTCGCCCAGGCCGGCAGCGACCTGCTGCGTTCCAAGTCGCTCGACTCCAACGCCTACGACTCGGGCGACTGGTTCAACGCGATCCACTGGCCCGATCCATTGACGGGGGCCGTGGCCGGCAACGGCTGGGGCCGCGGGCTGCCGCCGGCGGCCGACAACAAGGCGATGTGGCCCACCGCGCAGTCCCTGCTGGCCGATCCGAGGCTGGCCGTCGGCGCGGCCGACATCCGGGCGGCCTCGGCGCAGTACCAGGAGTTCCTGCGGATCAAGCAGTCCTCGCCGCTGTTCGCGCTGCCCACCCTGGCCGCCGTCCAGCAGCGGCTGTCGTACCCGCTCTCCGGCACCGCCGGTGAGACGCCCGGGGTGATCACCCTGCACCTGGACGGCACCGGGCTGGCGGGCGCGGAGAAGGGCGTCACGGTGGTCTTCAACGCCACGCCCACCGCGCAGGCGCAGACCGTCGCGGCCCTGCGGGGGACGGGCCAGGCGCTGCACCCCGTCCAGGCGGGCGGCGCGGACCCGGTGGTGAAGGGGGCCGGCTTCGACGCCGCGACCGGCACGTTCACCGTGCCGGGCCGGACCGTGGCGGTGTTCGTCCAGCACTGACCGGTGCACCCCGCCGATTACCGGGCCCCGCGCCGCCGTTGAGGCGGTTCGGGGCCCGGTTCCGTTCCGGCCACACAATGGCCGGAAACAACCGCAGGCACGGCCGGAACTGTGACGTGCCGCGCCCGTTCGGCGCTGCGCGCTACCCGGCGGTACGAACGGTGGTTCCGACTGCTGGTCAGTGACCGCCGATAGTGATCGAACCTTGTGCAGGTCATGAAAACCGTGTTCACGAGTTCGTGTCCGGGTAACACAACTGACGGACCGCCATGCATACGGTTTCGGTAATGAACCGGCCAATCAGTGGCATGCATCTGTCATTGGCGGCCGGTTTGCTGCCACGATTCCTCCGGCTGCAGACGTGGGGGCCCCACCTCCCGGTGCAGCTGTTCGAGCCAAGGTGCAGCGCGTCCCGACCCTGCAACGGGTTGTGTGCACCGCAACCCGCTACCGCACCTCCGTCGCACCCGGCGGGGGCCCCCACTGCGCCGCAACCCCGCGGCCCAGGTTTCTCTCCACCGGCGCGAACCAGCGTCGGTCGGAAAAGGAGTCCGCATGTCCCGTTACGCTCACGCCCGGAAGGCGGCGGTCGTCCTGGCCGCCTCCACCGCGCTGCTGGTCACCGGCATACCGGTCATCGCCCAGGCGGCCACGCCGGACGCGCCGACCGCTGTCGCCACCCAGCAGGCCAGCCGGGCCGCGCTGATCGCCTCGGCGAACCAGCAGACCTCCTCGATCGCCCAGGCCCTGAACCTGAGCGGCCAGGAGAAGCTGGTCACCAAGGACGTCGTCCAGGACGCCAACGGCAGTCGCCACCTGCGCTACGAGCGCACCTACGCCGGACTCCCGGTCCTCGGCGGCGACCTGATCGTCCACCAGGACGCGAACGGTGCCACCAAGAGCGTGACCAAGGCCAGCGAGGCCAACCTCGCCGGCGTCGAGACCACCCCGGCCCTGGCCGCGCCGAAGGCCCAGGCCGCCGCGCTGGCCGCCGAGGAGGGCGCCGCCGTCGACACCGCCCCGCGCCTGGTGGTGTGGGCCGCGGACGGCACCCCGAAGCTCGCCTGGGAGACCGTCGTCGCCGGTCGCGAGTCCGACGGCACCCCGAGCAAGCTGCACGTGGTGACCGACGCCAAGACCGGCGACGTGCTCAGCAAGGCCGACGGCATCAAGCGCGGCTCCGGCACCGGCGTCTTCGTCGGCAACGTGCCGCTGACCACCACCCAGAGCGGCTCGACCTTCTCGCTGAAGGACGCCAGCCGCGGCGGCCAGAACACCACCGACATGAAGAACGGCACCACCGGCAACGGCACGCTGTTCTCCAAGTCCTCGGACACCTGGGGCAACGGCCAGGCCAGCAACCGCGAGTCGGCCGCCGTGGACGCCCAGTTCGGCGCCGCCGCCACCTGGGACTTCTACAAGAACACCTTCGGCCGCAACGGCATCCGCAACGACGGCGTCGGCGCCATGAGCCGGGTCCACTACGACACCGGCTACGTCAACGCGTTCTGGGACGACGGCTGCTTCTGCATGACCTACGGCGACGGCTCGGGCGACACCCACCCGCTGACCGAGCTGGACGTCGCGGGCCACGAGATGAGCCACGGCGTCACCTCGGCCACCGCCAACCTGAACTACTCGGGCGAGTCCGGCGGCCTCAACGAGGCCACCTCGGACATCTTCGGCAACATGGTCGAGTTCTACGCCAACCTGCCCGCCGACAACCCGGACTACCTGGTCGGCGAGCTGATCGACATCAACGGCAACGGCACGCCGCTGCGCTACATGGACAAGCCCTCCAAGGACGGCACCTCGGCCGACTCCTGGTACTCGGGCGTCGGCAACCTGGACGTGCACTACTCGTCCGGTGTCGCCAACCACTTCTTCTACCTGCTGGCCGAGGGCAGCGGCGCCAAGGTCATCAACGGCGTCAGCTACAACAGCCCGACGGTCAACAACATCACCGTCACCGGCATCGGCCGGGACAAGGCCGCGCAGGTCTGGTACAAGGCGCTGACCGCGCACATGACCTCCACCACCGACTACGCGAAGGCCCGTACCGCGACCCTGGACGCGGCCACCGACCTGTACGGCGCGAACAGCGCCGAGTACAACGCGGTCGCCACCGCCTGGGCCGCCGTCAACGTCGGCGGGCTGCCCAACCCGGGCGGCGTCACCGTCACCAGCCCGGGCAACCAGTCGACCGCCGTCGGCACCGCGGTCAACCTGTCCATCAAGGCCTCGGGCGGCACCGCTCCGCTGTCCTACTCGGCCACCGGTCTGCCGGCCGGCCTGGCCATCAACGCCTCCACCGGCGTGATCACCGGCACCCCGACCGCAGCGGGCACCTCCAACGTCACCGTGACGGCCAAGGACTCGGCCGGCAAGACCGGTTCGACCAGCTTCACCTGGACCGTGACCACCGGTGGCGGCGGCTCCTGCACCCCGGCGCAGCTGCTCGGCAACGCGGGCTTCGAGACCGGTTCCGCCTCGCCGTGGACCTCGACCTCCGGCGTGGTGGACAACAGCGCCAGCCAGGCCGCGCACGGCGGTTCGTGGAAGGCGTGGATGGACGGCTACGGCTCCAGCCACACCGACACGCTGTCGCAGACGGTGACCATCCCGGCGGGCTGCAAGGCGACGCTGAGCTTCTGGCTGCACGTCGACACCGCCGAGTCGGGCAGCACCGCGTACGACAAGCTGACCGTGTCGGTCAACGGCACCGCGCTGAAGACCTACTCCAACGTGGACGCCGCGGCCGGCTACCAGCAGCGCACCTTCGACCTGTCGGCCTACGCGGGCCAGACGGTCACCGTGAAGTTCAACGCGGTCGAGGACTCCTCGCTGCAGACCAGCTTCGTGATCGACGACACCGCCGTCCAGACCGGCTGAACCCGGACCGGCTCCCCGTGAGGGACCGGTGAACCAGGACGGGTGAGGGGCCCGGTGGCTACGGCTGCCGGGCCCTTGTCGTGCGCCCGTGCCAGGGGTGGCGGCGCGCGGACTCCGGCACGGTGGCGCGCGGAACCAGGGGGCGCGGCGCGCGGAGCCAGGGGCGGCGGCGCGCGGATTCCGGCGATGCAGAAACGTATCTTCCCGAGACCTTGACGGTGCCTCCCGCTGACTCTAAGTTCGGCGCTGCAAGTTTCCGGCAAGTTACAGAAACTTCCTGCAGGCTTCACCTCGGCTGCCCCACCCCAGCCACCCCCCAGGAGACGACGTGGTCACCACCGCCCCCACCCGACGGCCCGCCCGCGCGGCAGGCGCCCTCGCCGCCTCGGCGGCGCTCGCGCTCTCGCTCGGCACCACCCTCGGCGCCCCCGCCGCCCAGGCCTCCCCGCCCGCGAACAACGGCAAGGACGTCACCGCCACCCTCTTCGAGTGGCGCTTCGACTCCGTCGCCCAGGCCTGCACCTCGACGCTCGGCCCGAAGGGCTACGGCTTCGTCGAGGTCTCGCCGCCGCAGGAGCACATCCAGGGCCCGCAGTGGTGGACCTCCTACCAGCCGGTCAGCTACCGGATCGCCGGTCGGCTCGGCGACCGCACCTCGTTCAAGAACATGGTCGACACCTGCCATGCGGCCGGCGTCAAGGTGATCGCCGACGCGGTGGTCAACCACATGTCGGCCGGCTCCGGCACCGGCACCGGCGGCACCGCGTACACCAAGTACGGCTACCCCGGCACCTACCAGGACCAGGACTTCCACTCCTGCCGCCAGGCGATCAGCAACTACCAGGACCGCGGCAACGTCCAGAACTGCGAACTGGTCAACCTCTCCGACCTGGACACCGGCAGCGCGTACGTCCAGACCACCATCGCGCACTACCTCGACGACCTCGGCTCACTCGGCGTGGACGGCTACCGGATCGACGCCGCCAAGCACATCGCCGCCGCCGACCTCGCCGCGATCAAGGCCAGGACGGCCAACCCCAAGGCCTACTGGGCGCAGGAGGTCATCTACGGCGCCGGCGAGCCGATCCAGCCCACCGAGTACACCGGCACCGGCGACGTCGACGAGTTCCGGGTCGGCACCGACCTCAAGCGGATGTTCACCGCCGACAAGCTCGCCAACCTCAACGGCTGGGGCGCCTCTTGGGGCTACCTGCCGGGCAACCAGGCGCGGAGCTTCATCGACAACTGGGACACCGAGCGCAACGGCTCCACCCTCAACTACACCTACGGCAACACCTACACGCTGGCCAACGTCTTCCTGCTGGCCTCGCCGTACGGCTCGCCCAACGTCTACTCCGGCTACGCCTTCACCAACAAGGACGACGGCCCGCCGAACGGCGGCACCGTCAACGCCTGCTACCAGGACGGCTGGAACTGCGTCCACGCCTGGCGTCAGGTCGCCAACATGGTCGGCTTCCGCAACGCCGTCGCCGGCACCGGGGTGACCAACTGGTGGTCCAACGGCAACAACGCGATCGCCTTCGGCCGCGGCAACAAGGGCTACGTCGCGATCAACCACGAGAGCGGCGCGATCACCCAGACCTTCCAGACCGGGCTGCCGGCCGGCACCTACTGCGACGTCCAGCACGGCGACCCGCAGCCGGGCGGCGGCTGCACCGGCCCGACCTACCAGGTCAACGGCAACGGGCAGTTCACCGCGACGGTCGGCGCGGGCGACGCGGTCGCGCTGTACGTCCAGGGCGGGGTGGCGACGGCCACCGGCGCCTCGTTCAACGTGAACGCGACCACCACGCCCGGCCAGAACATCTACGTGGTCGGCGACGTCGCGGCGCTCGGCGGCTGGGACCCGGCCAAGGCGCTGCCGCTCTCCTCGGCCGGCTACCCGGTCTGGTCGCTGTCGCTCTCGCTGCCGGGCGGTACGGCCTTCCAGTACAAGTACCTCCGCAAGGACGCGAGCGGCGCGGTGACCTGGGAGTCCGGGGCCAACCGGACGGCGACCGCGCCCTCCTCGGGGACGGTCACCCTGAACGACGCCTGGCGGCCGTAGCCCGCCGCCGCGGTTCCGGACGCCCCCGGCCGCCGGTCCCGGGAACCCCGTCAGCCTCGTCTGGCGGGGTTCCCCCGTCGTGAGCCGGGGGCCTCGGGGAGTGGCCTCGGGGAGGGGTCTCAGCCGCGCCCGATGTACGGCATGGCCGTCGCCATGACCGTGGCGAACTGCACATTCGCCTCCAGCGGCAGCGCGGCCATGTGCCGCACGGTGCGGGCGACGTCGGCCACGTCCATGGTCGGCTCGGGGGCGATCCGGCCGTCCGCCTGCCGGACGCCCGCGCCCATCGCCGCGGTCATGTCGGTCGCCGCGTTGCCGATGTCGATCTGCCCGCAGGCGATCCGGTACGGGCGGCCGTCCAGCGAGAGCGACTTGGTCAGACCGGTGACCGCGTGCTTGGTCGCCGTGTAGGCGATCGAGTGCGGGCGCGGGACGTGCGCCGAGATCGACCCGTTGTTGATGATCCGGCCGCCCCGCGGGTCCTGGGCCTTCATCTGCCGGAACGCCGCCCGGGCGCAGAGGAAGGCGCCGGTCAGGTTGAGGTCGACCACGGCCCGCCAGGCCTCGACCTCCAGCTCCTCCACCGGGACGGCCGGGCCGAAGCTGCCGGCGTTGTTGAACAGCAGGTCCACCCGGCCGTGCCGCTCGGCGGTCGCGGCGAACAGGGCGTCCACGGCGGCAGGGTCGGTGACGTCGGTCGGCAGCACGTCGGCCGGGGCGGCGCAGAGCCGGGCGGTCTCCCGCAGCGGCTCGGCCCGGCGGCCGGCCAGCACGGGGAGCCAGCCGGCCGCGGCCAGCTCGACCGCGACGGCCCGGCCGACGCCGCTCCCCGCTCCGGTGACGACGGCGATCTGCTGGGGCATGGCACTCTCCTCGGTGGCGGTGGCGGTGGCGGTGGCGGTGGCGGTGGCGGTGGCGGCCCGGTCGCTCTCCAGCCGGTCCCGGGAGAGATCGTTCCGGATCCGCGGCCCGGCGTCACTGGTCGAAAGCACCCGGAATCCGGCGCTCGGACGCACACGTGGTTGTGAAACCCGCCGTTCGACCCCCGCCGTCCGGCGGGCTGAGCCGAGGGCTTTACCCGATCGCGAACAAACATTGGATTTCCGGTGGCCGACGCGCAACCGGCCCACCCCGGGTCACGTCATAAGATCGCAGGAAGGCGCGCCCCCGCGAGGGACGGCGCACCACCACCCCGGGGGCCCTACCCGCGTTGCGCCCCCGGGTCTGTCCGGCCCCACCGGGGGGCCGCCGCCCGGTCAGACGGACCGGGCGCGACATCGGTCGGAGAGTCCTCACCGTGCTTAGGCAGTCGTCCCGTTACCGTGCCGTCCTGTCCGGCGCCGCCGTGCTCGCCCTGGCCGCCTCGCTCGCGGCCTGCGGGAGCTCCGGCGGTGGGAAGGGGGACAGTGCCACGGCGGGCGCCACCCCGGCCGGGACCGGCACCACCACGGGCACCGCGACGGCCGGCGGCAGCGCCTCGGGCACCCCGAGCACCGCGCCCTCCACCGGCAAGGTGCTGATGCCGACCGGCCCGAACGCCAACCTCACCAAGGCCCGGGACACCGCCGCCGGTCCGATCTTCGTGACCACCGTGGCCGGTGCGAAGTCCGGCGTCTCCGGCAAGGTCTGGGTCTGGCTGCCGCCCGAGTACAACGACCCCAAGTTCGCCAAGACCGGCTTCCCGGTGCTCACCCTCTTCGCGGGCGGCCAGAGCAACGGCTACAACACCTGGACCGACAACCAGCTGCCGATCCAGGAGGAGAACGAGCGGCTGGTCAAGGAGGGCAAGTCCCACCCGTTCATCATGATCATGCCGGTGCAGAACTTCAACAGCGACGAGAAGAACGCGCTGGACTGCTCCGACATCCCGGGCCAGCCCAAGATGGCGACCTGGATGGCCCAGGACCTCCCCGACTTCGTCCGCGCCAACTTCCGCACCGTGAAGGGCCGCGACGGCTGGGGCGTGATGGGCGCCTCCACCGGCGGCTTCTGCAGCGCCAAGCTCGCCCTCCAGTTCCCGGACGTCTACAAGGCCGCGGTGCCGATCGACGGCTACTTCATCCCGGACTCGCTGCTGTGGAAGGGCCACGACGCCGAGCGCGCGGCCAACAACCCGGACGTGATGGTCGCCGAGGGCAAGGCCGACGTGAAGATGCTGGTCACGGCGGGCGGGGCCAACCCGTACGAGACCAAGGTGGTCAAGAACTGGGTGGCCAAGGCCGCCCCGCCGGTGGGCATCACCTACTACGAGCAGCCCGGCGGCAAGCACCTGACCTCGGACTTCAAGAAGATGATCCCGGACACCCTGGAGTGGCTGACCAAGAACCTGGCCGGCCCGGCGGCCGACTGAGGCCGGTCCGGCTTCCGCGCGGCCGCCGGGGTCACTGACTCCGGCGGCCGCGTGCGGTCAGGGGCCGCGGTCAGGGCGTCGCGGACGGTGGCCGGGGGGTCGACGACCCGGGGGCCGGGGAATCCCCCAAACCGTCCCGGAGCGCCGCCAGGAACCCCGACCGCCCGGCCAGCATCAGCAGCTGCGGCAGTGCCACGGTCTGGTCGGACGGCTCCGGCTGGGCCTCGGCCCGGGCGAAGTGCAGGGCGTAGACCAGGCCGTCCGGGGTGATGACGCGGATCTCGGACTCCTGGCCGTGCGGAACGAACGTGAGCGGGTGCAGCACCCAGACCATCGAGCCGTCCGGCAGCGGCATGCCCACGCAGTCCTCGCCGTCCGGGCTCATCGGGCCCCAGTCGGTCGTGCGCAGCTCGCACGGCGAGGTGGTGCCGCCGAACGGCCCGGACGGCCCGTCCGAGCGCCGGCTGACCTGGACCGTTCCGCCGTCGTGCCTGGTCAGCAGGAAGTCGTCCGCCGTGGTGCCCGCGGAGATCTCTCGGAAGTCCTCGGGCAGGTGGTTCTGCAGGAGGGCGAACAGGGCCCGGCCGCCGGTCGTGGCCGTCCCGCCCGTCCCGGTGGCCGCGGTGGCGGCGGTCGTCGCGACGGTGGTCGCGGGTGGCGGGCCGGTCGTCGCGGCGGGCGGCGGGCTCGTCGGCGCGGCGGGCGCGCCCCGCACGCCCGCCGCCGGGGGAGCGTCCGCTCCGGCGCCGCCGCGGTCCGGCCGTGGACCGCCCAGCCCGCCGTGGCCAGCAGGCCCACCGCCGCGGCGGTCGCGCCGGTGGCCAGCAGCCGTCGCCGGCGGCGCAGCCGTACGCCGGAGCGGCGGACCTCCGGCAGCAGCGCCAGGGGAGTGGCCGGCTCCTGCTGGTCCAGGACCGCGCGGAACAGCGCGTCCATGTCGTTGGCGTCGAACGCCGGATCGTCCCGGTTCAACCCGCTTCCCTCTCGTCTCTCGCTCGTCCCGCTCATCTCGTTCTTCTCGTTCTGTTCGTTCGCCCCGCGGTCCGGTCCGGGTCCCGCAGTCCGGTCCGCTCCGGTCCGGTCCGGGCCCGGCGGCCCGGCTCAGCTCGCCGCGATCTCCCGCAGCGAGTCGCCGAGGATCACCCGCAGCTGGGCCAGCCCCCGGCTGGTGTTGGACTTCACCGTGCCGGGGCTCTGGCGCAGGGCCGCCGCCGTCGCCTCGACCGACTGGTCCTCCCAGAACCGCAGCACCAGCGCCGCCCGGTAGGCCGGACTGACCTGCGCCAGCGCGGCCAGCAGGGCCAGCCGGCGCTCCGGGTCCGCCTGGTCGGCCGCCGTCGGCTCCGGCAGCTCCGGCGAGGGCATCTCGTGCGAGCGGCGCAGCCGCCGGGTGTCGATGTAGCTGCGGACCAGAGTGGTCCGGGCGTATCCGGCCGCGGACTCCGGGTCGCGCAGCCGGTTCCAGCGCGCGTACAGCTTCACCAGCGTGGTCTGCGCGAGGTCCTCGGCGAGGTGCCAGTCGCCGCAGAGCAGGTAGCCGGTGCGGCGCAGCGCGGCGTACCGCGCCGCGACGAACTCGTCGAACGACTGCTCCTGCTCCGGTGACATGCGGCCTCGCTGTTCCCCTGGACTCCCCGGCGCGCGCGACGTGCGCACCCTCGTCCGGTTACACGGGGCGGGGGTCGCGGGGCGTTGCGTCCGCCCCGATAAACGCCCTGACCTGCGCGTCAATCGGACATTGATTCGCCTCTGATCGACTGCGGGCACCTTGGCTGGGGTGGTCCTCACCGGCCGCCCCACCCGTCCTGCCCCAAGCCGTGAAGAGAGTCCCATGCCGATCCGCCTGCTGCCCCAGCCCGCTCCCGCCGTGCCCGCGCAGGGTCAGCCCGGCGCCGACCCCCGGGGCGGGGACGACGAACCGTCGACCGTGCGGTTCTCCGGGCTGCGGCTGGTGCACGCCGCACTGCGCCGCGACCTCGCCCGGCTGCCCAACGCGCTCCGGCTGCTCCAGCCCGAGGAGGAGGACAAGGGCGAGGCGCTGCTGCGGCACTGGACCTTCATGACCGCGATGCTGACCTGCCACCACGAGCAGCAGGACACCCGGATCTGGCCGATCGTGCGCCGCTTCGCCCCCGAGCTGCGACTGCTGCTCAACTGGCTGGAGGCCGACCACCACAACCTCGACCACTCGTTCACCCGGGTCACCACGCTGGTCCGGATCGCCAGCCGGGACACCGGCAGCGCCTGGCCGGTCGCCTACGCGATGGAGGACCTGGCGGCCCGGCTGGAGACCCACCTGCGGATCGAGGAGCGCCAGTTGCTGCCCCGGATGGAGCGGGTGGTCGCCGACGGCTCCCGGCTCGGCGGCCTGGGCGAGCTGCTCGACCTGCTGCGCGTGGCGGACGGCCCGGGCACGGCGGACGCGCTGGCCTGGCTGCTGGACGGTGTGGACCCGGCCGAGGTGGACCGGCTGCTGGCCGAGTGCGACGACGACGTGGCCCGCAACTGGCCGCACTGGCAGGCGACCTACCAGCGCTGCACCGCGCCGCTGTGGGGGCCGGGCGGCGGTGCGGAGGACGGCTTCGGCGAGGGCCCGGGCGACGCTCCGGGGACCGTCCTGGGGATCATCGCCGACTGACCGGCGGGCCTTTTCGCGGCTCATCGATCTACGCGCGTGGCACAGACCTCCGGCATATGCTGACGGCGCGTCGGGCGCCCGGCTGCCGGACAACTCCCGGAGTCCCCTAGGGGATTCGACCCACCGCTCTCGGGGTTCGATCGCCCGGCCGATCCGGGCTCCACCAGGGCAGGCCTCCCGCCGACGGTTGATGGCGGGGCGTGTCCGGTCCACTACCGTCGAGGACATGACCACAGCGAGCAGCACTGCCAAGGCCCACCGCACCAGCCTGCGGACCCGCTTCCGGATCGGCTCGGCGATCGTCGCCGCGGGCGCCGTCCTGACGCTCGGCGCCGGACTGGCCGCCTGCGAGGGCGGGGTGGCGCTCTGCCTTGACGACCACAAGTGCACCGTCGGCATCAAGACCGACGGCGTGGACGCCTCGAAGACCGTCAAGGTCTTCGGCGGCGACAACCCGATGAAGATGACGGTCGGTCACATCAGCGACAGCGGGGCCGAGGTGACCATCGGCGACAACAAGAAGACCGTGAGCAAGGACTCCGAGACCGCCGTCGGCAACGTCCGGGTCACCATCCGCAAGTCGGACCGGAGCGACCACTTCGCCGAGGTGCACATCGAGCGCGACTGACCCTTCCCGGTGCTCACCGCCGCCCTCGGCACCCCCTGAACGCGAGAGGTTCCGCCCTCGACCCTTGCCGCCCTCGACCCGAGCCGCCCTCGACCCTTGCCGCCCTCGACCCTTGCCGCCCTCGACCCTTGCCGCCCTCGACCCTTGCCGCCCTCGACCCGAGCCGCGCGCGCCCGGCCGACGCCTGCCCGGCCGAGGCCTACTCCGGAAGGCGGTTGAGCCACTCCAGCGGAGCGACCCGGATCGCCGTGCGCGGCGACCCGTCCCACTCCGCGGGAAGCCCGGCCGCCTCCAGCGCGGCGACCACCGTCCGCCCGATCCCCGCCGTCCGGCGCTCCGCGACCTCGACCGGCTCGCCCTCGGTGTGGAACACCCCGTACCGGAGCATCAGTCCGCGCCCGGCGGCCGCCGACTCGGTGTCCTGCTGGTGGAAGAAGACGAAACCGGAGGAGCCCGCCTCGGCCTCGCCGCCGATCTCGGCGTAGCCGCAGCCGGCGCAGCAGGTGAAGTCCATGGCCGCGACGATGCCCTGGTCCTCCAGCGCGTCGAAGGCGTCCGCCAGCCGGTCGACGTCCGTGACCTCCGGCCACGCGGCCTGCTCGGCCAGCCGCTCGCTCCACAGCGGAGCGACGATCCGCTCCGCCTCCTCCTCGGTGAGCCCCTGGTCGTCGAGGACCTCGACCAGGGACTCGGCTATCTCGTCCGGCTCCTGGAAGCCGCACCGGATCAACTCGCGGGCCCGCTCCTGGGCTTCGCGCAGCACGTCGGGGGTGAGAGCCGTCTCCTGGGTCATGCCCGCATCGTCGCACCCGCCACTGACAATCAGGGCTGCCGGGGCCCGCCAGGGCCGCCCGGTCCGCCCCGGGCGCCCGGTGCTACCGTCCGCCGGTGACCTCTCTGCTGCAACCCCCGCTGATCACCCGGCTGCTGGCCGCCGACCGCATCCTGATCGCCGGGGCCGGCGGCGGCTTCGACGTGTACGCCGGGCTGCCGATCGCCCTCGCCCTGCGCGCCGCGGGCAAGGAGGTGCACCTGGCCAACCTCTCCTTCACCCACCTCTACGGGCTGCCGCTCGACGTGTGGGCGGAGCCCGACGTGGCCAGGATCGGGCCGGACACCGCCGGCCCCGTGGGCTACTTCCCCGAGCGCACCCTGGCCCGCTGGCTGAACCTGCACGGGATGCCCGACACCGTGTGGGCCTTCCCGTCGGTGGGCGTGCAGCCGCTGCGCGAGGCCTACCGCGCACTGGTCGGCCGCCTCGGCGTCGACGCCGTCCTGCTGGTGGACGGCGGCACGGACATCCTGATGCGCGGCGACGAGGCCGGACTCGGCACCCCGGAGGAGGACATGGCCAGCCTGGCGGCGGTGGCCGGGCTCCGGGAGGTGCCGGAGCGGCTGGTCGCCTGCCTGGGCTTCGGCGTCGACTCCTACCACGGCGTCAACCACTCGCTGGTGCTGGAGAACCTTGCCGCGCTGGACCGGGCCGGCGGCTACCTCGGCGCCTTCTCCATCCCACGCGCCAGCCGGGAGGCGGTGCTCTACCTGGACGCCGTCGAGCACGCCAGGGCCGCCTTCCCCGAGCACCCCAGCATCGTCAACGGCTCGGTGGCGGCGGCGCTGCGCGGCGAGTTCGGCGACGTCCGGTTCACCGAGCGGACCGACGGCAGCGAGCTGTTCGTCAACCCGCTGATGGCGATGTACTTCGGCGTCACGGTCGAGGCGCTGGCCGCGGAGAACCGCTACCTGGACCGGCTGGAGCGCACCGTGGTGACCCGCCAGATCGCCACCGCCATCGCGGAGTTCCAGGACGAGCTGCCCCGGCAGCGGCCGCCCCGGCAGTTCCCGCACTGACCGCCGCGCCGCCGCCCCGGAGCGGGAGGTCAGAGGGCGACGAGCCGGAACTCCAGGTCCCCGAACCGCACCTGGTCGCCCGGCCGCACCCGGACGCCGCCAGCGATCCGGCGCCCGTTGACGTGCGTGCCGTTGGTCGAGCCGAGGTCGTACAGCACCCAGTCGCCGTTCTCCTGCCGCAGTTCGGCGTGGCTCCGGGAGACCGAGGCGTTGTGCAGCCGCAGCCCCGAGCCGGGGATCCGGCCGATCGTGAGCGTCCCGGCGCCGGCCTGCGGCAGGCTCAGCCCGGGCAGCCGCTCGGTGCGCCAGGCCCGGTTGATCCGGTCGCCGAAGCCGGAGACCCGGCCGACCGTGCGCAGCACGAAGCGTTCCACCGGGCCGCCGGTGGGCAGGCCGGCCACCGCCGCGTCCAACTCGCTCCGGCTGTTGGCCTGCAGGACGATGTCCATCCGGCCGAGGAAGGTGTCGTGGGAGAGCCGCCCGCTGCCCGCGCCGTCCTTCAGCACCCCGAGCGCCTGGTCCCGTTCGGCGTCGGAGGGCCGGATCCGGCCGGTGGGGAACTCAGGAGGCGTCATGGCCGAATTGTCGGCTCGGCCGACCGGGGCTGTCCAGATCACGCCGGGCGCGGGCGCGTGCTTCGTACGTCACGCGAGTCCAGACGCCCTGTCCGGCCACGTGGTTCCGGGCGGTCCGCGCCGGGGTTCCCGCAGGCCGTACGGGTCGTCAGGCCTTGCGGGCGGCGGCGAGGATCTTCTCGGTGGTGTGCAGGAACCGGGAGGTGACCGAACCCCGGTAGCCCTTGCCGAACATGTCCTTGGTGACCCACTTGCCGTCCCGCAGGTGGATCACCACGTAGGCGGCCCCCGGATCGGCGCCGAGCACCTCGACGTCGCCCTTGGGCGAGCGGTGCGGACGGGCGAGTTCGGCGGGCAGCGGCTCGGAGAGGAAGGCGACGACCAGCCGGACGTCCGGCGTCACCTCGACCTCCCGGAAGTGGTCGGCGGCGAGCAGCCCGGCCACCTCGTCCACCGTCCGCAGCATCACCGGCACCGGGTAGCCGAGCGCCTGCTCCAGGTGCTCCTCGATCCGCCGGGTCAGCGCGGCGCGCTCCGGTGCGCCGGCCGGCCCGTCGGTGGTGAAGAAGACGTTGCCGCTCTGGATGTACGAGCGGACGTTCCCCAGGCCCAGCTCGGCGAAGAGCGCCCGCAGCCGCTCCATCTTCACGGTGCGCCCGCCGACGTTGACGGCCCGCAGGAACGCGATGTACGTGGTCGTGGTGGTCACCCCGCCAGTGTGGCACCGGGCCCCGGCACCGGGCCCCGACACCGGGCACACCGCCGTCGAGGGCGAGCACCTGATGGTCCACGACTGGCACGCGGGCCGGCCGGTGGAGACGGTCAGGCTCCACTGACGGGCCGGCCCGCCCTCTGGCCGGCCGCCTCAGGACAGCACGGACGCGAGGGCCTCCGGCGTGCGGGCCACGACGGCGTGCCCGTCGTCCGCGGTGATGATCGGGCGCTGGATCAGGATCGGGTGCTCGGCCATCGCCGCGATCCAGCGGACCCGCTCGCCCGCCTCCCGGGGCCAGTCCTTCATCCCCAGGTCCTTCGCGGCCTGCTCGTCGGTGCGGGTGATGTCCCAGGGCTCCAGGCCCAGGCGTCCCAGCACCTCCTCCAGTTCGGCCGCGGTCGGCGGCTCGTCCAGGTAGCGCCGCACGGTGTACTCGACCCCGGCGGCGTCCAGCTCGCCGAGCGCCGTCCGGCACTTGCCGCAGCGCGGGTTGATCCAGATCTCCATGCCGGCCAGCCTACCGAGCCGCCCGCGCCCGACCGGCCCGCGTCCGACCGGGGAGCCGGCCGGGTCGCCCGCCCCGGGAACTGTGCGGTACCCGCCGGGGGTTCACGACCCGGGAAGCGTGGTCTCGGGAGGGGAGCACCGGATGGACGGCGCGGCGATCATCGAGTTTCTGACCAGCCCGGCGGTCAGGGCCGACCCGTACCCGCTGTACGCGAAGGCGCGCGAGCTCGGCCCGGCGGTGCCGGCCGGGGACGGGGTCTTCGTGGTGAGCGGCTACGCGGCGGTCAACAAGGTGCTGCGCACGCCGGCCTTCGGCGTCGCCACCGCGGACATGATGGCGGGCGTGCTCCCGGAGTACGTCGAACACTCCTCGCTCGCCCTCTTCGGCCGCTCGATCCTCCAGCGCAACGCCCCGGACCAGCCGCGGGTCCGCTCGCTGATCGCCTCGGTGTTCACCGCCCGCCGGGTCGCCGCGCTGCGCCCGGCGGTGGAGCGGGCGGTGGACCGGCTGCTGGACGAGATGGCCGGGCAGGGCGCGGACGGCTCGCCGGTGGACTTCATGGACGCCTTCGCCTTCCGGCTGCCGGTCGGGGTGATCTGCGAGCTGCTCGGCGTCCCCGAGCGGGACCGCTACCGCTTCCGCGGGCTCACCTCCGACCTGACCGTCGTCCTGGAGATCAGCGAGGAACTCGGCGGGCTCGCCGAGGCCGACGCGGCCGCGGACGAGCTGTCCCGCTACTTCACCGGGCTGGCCGCCGAGCGGCTGGCCCGCCCGCAGGACGACCTGGTCAGCGACCTGGCCCGGATCGCCGCCGAGGACGACGGGCGGCTGTCCGCCGAGGAGCTGCTGGCCAATCTGGTGCTGCTGCTGGTGGCCGGCTTCGAGACCACCACCAACCTGCTGGGCAACGGCCTGGCCCTGCTGTTCCGCCACCCCGAGGCGGCCGCCGGGCTGCGCACCGGCGCGGTCACCCCGGCCGGCTTCACCGACGAGGTGCTGCGCTTCGACTCCCCGGTGCAGGCCACCGGGCGGGTCGCGCTGGCGGAGGGCCTGGCCGTCGACGGGGTGCCGACCCCGCCGGGCAGCGAGCTGACCCTGCTGATCGGCGCGGCCAACCGCGACCCGGCCCGGTACGAGCGCCCCGACGTGTTCGACCCGAGCCGCACCGACAGCCAGCCGCTGAGCTTCGGCGGCGGCCAGCACTTCTGCCTGGGCTCCCAGCTGGCCCGGCTGGAGGCGGAGGTCGCGGTGCCCGCCCTGCTCGACCGCTTCCCGCGGCTCGCCCCGGGCGGGGTCGCCACCCGGCGGGACCGGCTGGTGCTGCGCGGCTACGAGACGCTGCCGGTGACCGTCCGGTAGCCCTGTCCTGCGCCGTCCGGTGAGCCGCCCGGCCTCGGAGGACGGGACGTTCGGCCGTTCGTGGCTGGGCCGTTCGTGGGAGAGCATGGAGGGACGAAACCGGTCATTCCAGGATCATTCCCCCGGAACGGCCGCCTGCCAGGAGGTCCCGCCGTGCCCACAGCGTCCCGCCCGCCGCGCCCAGCCGCGCTGGAGCCCCGGTCGCCGCGCTGGGTCCTCTGGCTCCCGGTGGTCCTGCTGGTGCTGGACCTGATCACCGAGGCCGTCGTCCCGGACGCCGTCGCGGCGGGCTTCCTGCTCACCGCGCTGCCGGTGGTGGTCGCGTTCAGCTACGGCCCGGCGCTCACCGCCGCCGCCACCGTCGGCTCCCTGGCGCTCCAGATCGCCCTGGCCCTGCGCGCGGGCCACGTCGACGAGCAGCACCACGTCTGGGTCTACATCGCCACCCTGCTCTCCGGGGTGATGGGCACCGCCCTGTCCTGGCAGCGCACCCGGCAGAACCGCACCCTGCTGCAGGCCCGTACGGTCGCCGAGACCCTGCAGCGCACCGTGCTGCGGCCGGTGCCCGAGCGGTCCGGCGGGCTGCGGGTGGCCGGGCTCTACCGCCCGGCCCAGGCCGACGTGCTGGTCGGCGGCGACCTGTACGAGGTGTGCGACACCCGCTTCGGCGTCCGGGTGCTGCTCGGCGACGTCCGCGGCAAGGGCCTCGGCGCGGTCCGTACGGTCGCCGACGTCCTGGGCGCGTTCCGGGCGGCCGCGTACGACACCCCGGGGCTGGTCGACCTCGCCGACCAGCTGGACCGCGCGGTGCTGCGCGACGCCGACGACCGCGGTGACGACGAGCTGTTCGCCACCGCCGTCCTGCTGCAGTACCGGCCGGGCTCCGACTGCGTGGAGATCGTCAACCGCGGCCACACCACCCCGCTGCTGCTCGGCGGCGGCGCGATATCCCCGGTGCCGTGCGCGGACGAGCTCCCGCTGGGCCTCGGCCACCTCGGGCCCGCCGAGGAGCGCGGCAAGCCGACCACCGTCGCGCTGCCCCCGGGCCACACGGTGCTGCTGTACACCGACGGCGTCAGCGAGGCCCGCGACGCCACCGGCACCTTCTACCCGCTGGCCCCGCGCCTCGCCGCCCTCGGCACCACCGCGCCCGACCGGCTGGTCTCCTTCCTGGCCCAGGACGTCCACCGCTACGCGGGCCTGCTCGCCGACGACCTCGCGGTGCTGGCCCTCACCCCGGACGTCCCGTGAGACCCGGACGCCCCTGAAGCCCGTGCCGGGCTGCCGGGTTGCCGCGCTCAGCCCGGCCGGCGGGTGTGTTCAGGGTCCAGCGCCGCCGCCAGCGCGGAGCGGGAGGCGACCCCGAGCTTCCGGTAGACCCTGGCCAGGTGGCTCTCCACGGTGCGCGGGCTGAGGAACAGGTCGGTCGCGATGTCCCTGGTGCGGGAGCCGGCCCGGACCAGTTCGGCGATCTGCCGCTCCCGGGTGGTGAGCGAGCCGAGGAGCTCGTCCGGGCCAGGGGCCGCGTGGTCCGCCGCGGCCTCCTGCCGAACGGCCCGGACCCGCTCGCGGACCCGCTTCGCCCCGGTCTCGGCCGCCAGCGCGGCGGCCTGGCGCAGCCACTGCTCGGTGTCGGCGGGCCGGCCCAGGGCGCGGTGCAGCGGTGCGCCCAGCGTCAGCGTCCAGGCCTGGTGCACCCGGAACCCGGCGGCCCGCAGCCGGTCGGCGGCGCGGGAGAACAGCAGCAGCGCCTCGGCGTGCTCGCCCCGGGCGGCCAGCACGGCGGCGCGGGCCCGTTCGGCGAAACCGAGCTGGGAGCCGATGGCGCCCCGCTCGGCCTCGGCCACCGCCCGGTCCGCCCAGTGCGCGGCCGTGTACAGGTCGCCTTCGAGCAGCGCCGCGGTGGAGAGCGTGGCGAGCGCCCCGGGCAGCAGGACCGTGCCGATCCGGGGGAGGCCCTCGCCACCGCCGTACTCGACGACCGTACGGCGGCACTCGGCGGACCGGCCGGCCGCGAGCTGGGTCTGGGCGAGCACCATGGCGGCGCTGCGGTGCCACCAGGTGTGCGGGTGCCCGCCGGCCCGGACGGCCCGGGTGGCGAGGTCGACGGCGAGGCCGGCGTCCCGGGCGCCGTCGCGCCACTGGGCCGCCCCGGCCTCCAGGGCCAGCGCCAGCCCGAGCAGGTCGCGGTTGTCCAGCGCCCGGGCCTCGGCGGCGGCCTCCCGCGCCGCCGAGGCCGCCGCGGCGAGGCCGCCGGTCCACAGCAGCCGGAAGCCCTCGCCGAGGACGAGATGGGGGAGGAGGTGGCGCTGCCCGTGGCGGCGGGCCAGGTCGAGGCCGCGCCGCAGGTGGCGGGCGGCGTCGGTGGGGCGGTCGGTGAGCACCTCGGCCCAGCCGAGCTGGGCCAGCACCTCCATGTGCTGGACGAGGTCGGCGTCGGCGAGCCCGTCGACCAGGGCCGCGGCGCGGTCGAGCGCCGGTACGGCCGCGTTGCCGTCGCCGAGCTGGGCGCGCCCGAGGCCGGCGAGGGCGCGCAGCAGGGCCTCGGCCGGGTGGTCGCCCAGCTGCCGGGCGTCGTCGGCGGCGGTGTCGATCCGGGGCGCGACGGCCGGGTAGTCGCCGCTCAGCAGCGCGACGGTGCCGTACTCGTGGACGAACTCGACGCCGGGCGCGGTGCCCGCCCCGGGGTCGGCCGGTTCGGCGAGCAGGGCGGCGGCCTCCGGGTACCGGCCGAGCATCCGCTCGGCGCGGGCGGTGAGGGTGACGGTCTCGGTGCGCAGCGCGCCGGACTGCCGGGGGATCCGGCGCAGGGTGTCGTGCAGCAGGGCCCGGGCCTCGGGGAGCCGGCCGCAGGCGGTGAGCGCGCGGCCGCGGAGCAGCGCCAGGCGCAGCCGCTGCTCCCGGGTGGACGGCCGGTCGGGCAGGCCCCGGTCGGCGGCCTCCAGCCAGCCGAGGACGCGCCGCGGCGTGTGGTGGAGGTACTCGGCGGCGGCCTGTTCGAGGAGGCGGACGGCGTCGTCGTCGTGGCCGCCGAGGCAGAGCGCGGCGTGCCGGGCGCGGTCGGCCAGCGGACCGCCGTCGCGGGTGAGGCCGTCGAGGGCGCGGCGGTGGGCGCCGAGCCGCCAGACCGGTTCGGTGTGCTCGTGGACGGTCCGGGCGAGCAGCGGGTGCCGCGGCTCGAACAGGCCGGTGTCGGGGACGGGGCGCAGCAGGTCCCGGCGGACCAGGTCGGCGGTGGCGTGCCGGACGGGGTCGGGCCGCAGCCCGGCGACCAGGCCGAGGGTCTCCAGGCCGGTGCGGTCGCCGATCACGGCGGCGGCGTCGAGGACCAGCCGGGCGTCGCGGTCCAGCCCGGCGATCTCGCCGAGCAGGGCGCTGGTGACCAGCTCGGGCGGCCGGTCGGCGCTCCGGCCGGGGTCCGGCGGGTCGGCGCGCCGGGCGGCGGCCAGGGCGAGCAGCAGGAGCGGATTGCCGCCGCTCTGCCGGTGCAGCCGGTCCACCTCGGCCTCGGTGTGCGCGGAGGTGTGCGGCGAGGTGTGGGCGGGGGCGTGCGGGGAGGTGTGGGAGGGGGTGTACGCGGCGGCGCCGTGGGCGGCGACGAGGTCGGCGCAGGCCTCCCGGTCGAGCGCGGCGAGCGGCATCCGGACGACGGTCCCGGCGGCGGCGCCGTCGGCGAGGGCGCCGAGCAGCCGCAGCGGCGACTGGCGCGGCCGGTGGGCGAGCAGCAGCACGAACGGCGCGGTGACCGGGTGCCGGATCAGGTAGTCGGTGAGTTCGGCGGAGGCCGGGTCGGCCCAGTGCAGGTCGTCGAGGACGAGGACGGTCGGCCGCTGCTCGGCCGTCCGGCAGAGCAGCCGCCGTACCGCGTCGTACCGCGGGGGCCGCGGGCCGTCGCCGTCCAGCCGCTCGCCCAGCACGTCCCGGTAGACGTGCAGGGGGACCGTCGACCCGGCTTCCGCGGCGCGCCCGGAGAGCACCCGGGCTCCCCGGCGGGCGGCGCGCGAGACGAACTCGGCCAGGAGCCGGGTCTTGCCGATCCCTGGGTCGCCCACCACCTCGACCGTGTGCCCGCGCTCGGTGAGCAGGTCGAGCACCTCGTCCCACCGCCGGACCTCGGTGTGCCGTCCGACCAGGCCGGTCGGTGCCGGTCGCGGCTCGGATCCGCGCTTCCCGCTCAGCTCGTACCCCGATCGACGCCCGCCGGTCCTCCGGCGGAGGCTGCCCCCGATCGATCCGACCCTACGGGGCGACACCGTGCCTACGTAAGAGCGTTTCAGTACTTCTACGGATACCCAGCGATCTTGGGCGCGCATAGATTCCGGATCCGCGGATCCTTCCGACCGACCGTCAAGCCCCGTCACCCTCGGGTCGATCCGGTCGGGCAGCAGGCCTCGGATTGTCAGGGGGAACAGGGCCAATGACGTACGGGACGGGTGAAGTCGCCTACCGGCAGCACGCGTTGCAGCTGGCGGCGGATCAACTGGCTGAGCCGCCGCCGCTCTTACGGGCCCTGCGATCGGAGCCGACCGCGGCGCCGCCGGCCGGTGTGGGCCGGACCGGCGGCGGCGCGGTCACCCGGGTGGCCGGGACGGAGGCCGTGCGCGGACTGCTGGGCAGCCTGGCCGCGCAGGCCCGTTCCCAGGTCGCCTGGCTGGGCTCGGTCGGCCGGACCCCGGAGGAGTTCTTCCCTCCGCCGGCCGGCCGGGCCGGCCTCCTCCCGCCGGGCGTGGACCTGGTGGCGGTGCTGGACCGGGGGCCGGGGGCGTCCGCCGCCGCCCGGCGGATCCGCCGGCTGTGCGGCTCCGGCGGCGCACGGGTACGGGTCGCCGCCGCCCCCGTGCGGGACCTCCTGCTCGTCGACGGCGACACGGTGGTCCTGCCGGACCGGACGGCCGGCGGCGAACCCCGGGTCACGGTCAGCCGGGACCCGGTGTCCGTCGGGCTGGCGCAGCAGCTCTTCGAGGCGGTGTGGGTCCGGGCGGCCCCACCCCGCCGGGAGCCGGCCGCCGGAGCCTCGCCGCTGGCCGAGGACCGGGTGAAGCGGGAGATCCTGGCGCTGCTGGCGGCGGGAGCCAAGGACGAGCAGATCGCCCGCCGGACCGGCCTCTCGCTCCGCACCTGCCGCCGGCACGTGGCCGCGATCCTCCAGGAACTGGGTGCGGTCAGCCGCTTCCAGGCGGGGGTGCACGCGGCGGGCCTGGGCCTGCTCCGCCCGGAGCACTGACCCCGCGCGCCCACGACCCACGGAAGGGCCCGCCGGCCACCGACCGGCCGCCGGGCCCTTCCAGGCGCCGCCCCGGCGGCCGGGTGTGTCCGGCCGACGGCCCTTCGGTGCTGTTGTTGCCCCTCGACCGGCCGGGCTAGGCTGGTGCCCCCGCGATTGTGTGAGTGATCATGCCGTGACGAACCAGGATGGGCGCCTTCCAGAGGGCCGGCCGACCCCACGGGGTGGCAGCGAATCGGGCACGGTGGTGGCGATCGTCGATGGTCACGGGTACGTGACACGCTGGAACGCCAACGCCGAGCGGCTACTGGGCTATCCCGCCGACGAGGTCGTGGGCCGGCCCGCGGCGGACCTGCTGGTCGAGCCCGTCCCACCCGACGTACGGCAGGCCCTGGCCCGGAACCCGGACCGGTTGAGCGGCCCGCTCGCCCTGCGGCACCGCGACGGGCGGCGCGTGGACGTGACCGTGGTCGCGCACCACGGCGTGCCGCGCGACGACCCACCGGACGACCCACCGGACGACGCGCCGGACGACCCGCCGGACGACGCGCCGGACGACCCGCCGGACAGCTGGCGCGTCGTCTGCCCGCTGACGGGGTCGGATCCCCGGCCCGAGGACGAGGACCTCGCACGGTGGGCCCTGGAGCAGCTGCCGCGCTGCTCGGTCTCGCTGTACGACGCGCAGCTGAGGTACCGCCGCTCCAATCAGGCCATGGTCCCCGTCGTCGGCCTGCCGGACAGCGCGGTGCGCGGCCTGGGCATCCTCGACATCACCACCCAGCCGCAGGCCGTGCAGCTCGCCGAGGGACTGCGCCGCGCGCTGGAGGGCGGCGAGCCGGTGCACCTGGAGACCTTCCAGCGCACGGGGGGCCAGCGGCGGATCCACGCGTGGTCCGTCGACCTCGCCCCCCTGAAGGACCCCGAGGGCACGGTGCACGGCGTCGCCCTCGTCGCCCGGGACATGACCGAGCAGTTCTGGGCGCGCAAGCGTCTGGTGCTGCTCAACGAGGCCGCCAGCAGGATCGGCAGCACGCTGGATCTGAGCCGGACCGCGCGCGAGCTGCTGGAGGTGACGGTCCCCGAGCTCGCTGACTTCGCGAGCGTCGACCTGCTCACCGCCCTCGAAGCCGACACCGAACCGACCGACGGCGAGGTCTCCGGCAGTGTGATGCTCCGGCGCATCGTGCACCGCTTCGCCCCGGGCACGCGGCTGCCCACCGTGCTGGAGATCGGCACCACCGACAGCTACCCGGAGTTCTCGCCGCCGGCGCGCGCGCTCGCCACGGGCGCCGGAGTGCTCTGCAACGCCGAGGACCCCGCATTCGTCCACTGGATGGCGGTGGACAGCCGCCGCGCCGCGATCATCCGGGACCAGGGCTACCACTCGATGATGGCGGTGCCGTTGCGCGCCCGCGGGGTGACGCTCGGTGTCGCCGTGTTCTACCGCCGCAGCCGCGCCGACCGCATGGAACGGTTCGGGCAGGACGATCTCCTGCTGGCCGACGAGCTGGCCGCCAGAGCCGCCGTCGCGATCGACAACGCCCGCAGGTACACCCGTGAGCGTGAGACCGCGCTCTCCCTGCAGCACAGCCTCCTGCCGCGGAGCGTGCCGGAGCAGGCGGCGATGGAGGCGGCCTCCCGGTACATCCCGGCGTCGACACGCTCAGGGGTCGGCGGTGACTGGTTCGACCTGATCCCGCTCTCCGGCGGCCGGATCGCCCTGGTCGTCGGCGACGTCGTGGGCCACGGCATCCGCGCCACCGCGACCATGGGCCGGCTGCGCACCGCCGTGCGCACGCTCTCGGACGTGGACCTGCCGCCGGACGAGCTGCTGACCAGACTGGACGACCTCGTGGTGCGGCTGTCGTCGGAGGCCGGGGCCAGCGGGGAGGTCGGCGAGATCGGGGCCACCTGCTGCTACGCCGTCTACGATCCGGTGTCCCGGACGTGCACGATGGCCAGTGCCGGGCATCCGCCGCCGGTGATCGTGCCGCCGGGGGGCACGCCGGACGCCGCCGGGATCTCGATCGGCCCGCCGCTCGGCGTCGGCGGGCTGCCCTTCGAGGCGACCACGGTGGAACTGGCCGAAGGCAGCCTGGTGGCGCTGTTCTCCAACGGTCTGATCGAGACCCGCGAGCGCGACGTCGACGAGGGGTACCGACGGCTGTGCCAGGTGCTGGCCCGCACCGGGCCGTCGCTGGAGGACACCTGCGACGCGGTCGTCGACGACCTGGTGGTGGGGCGCCCCCGGGACGACGTCGCCCTGGTCATCGCGCGCACCCGCGCCCTGGACGACGACCACGTCGCCACCTGGGAGATCCCGCCCGACCCGTCCGCGGTCGCCACCGCCCGCAAGGCGGTCTCCCAACGGCTGTCCGAGTGGGGCGCGGGCGAGCAGATCTATCCGGCCGAACTGATCGTCAGCGAACTGGTGACCAACGCGATCCGCTACGCCGCCCCGCCGATCACCCTGCGCCTGATCCGCGACCAGGTCCTCATCTGCGAGGTCTCGGACGCCAGCAGCACCGCCCCGCACCTGCGCCGCGCCCGCGACTGGGAGGAGGGCGGCCGCGGCCTGATGCTCGTCGCCCAGATGGCCCACCGCTGGGGCACCCGGCACAGCCTCACCGGCAAGACCATCTGGGCCGAGATGCCCCTCCACTGAGCCCGGCCACCGCCTCCGCGTGCGTGACCCGGACAATGCGGACCGCCTGCGCGCCGCCGACCCGAGCGCCGCGCCGGAGCGTCGGCTCGCCCCGATCACTGCCCGGACGCGTCGAGTTCGATGTGCTCGATGCCGTCGTCCAGGAAGGCGGTCAGGTGCTGGGCCTCGGTGTGGACGGCTTCCCGTTCCGGGGCGGTGAGGGGGCGCAGGGAGCTGATACGGAGCCGGTGGTCGCGCACGGTCCAGGTCGCGGTGACGCGTCCGTCGACGAGGACGGTGCGGTGGCCGGCGACGGACAGGCCGAGGTGGGGGGCGTCGATGATGCGGCTGCGGTCGTGGTAGCCGAGGACGGCGTTGTCGAAGGCCGGAAGGAACCGGACGGGGGCCGGGATGTCGGGGTGCGGGCGGGGCGCGTCGGGCAGGTCGAGCAGTTCGCGGCCGCGCTGGTCACGGAAGGCGACGAGTTCTTCGCGGGCGGCCTTGACGGCGGCGGGAAGGCCGGCGAGTCCGCACCAGGCGCGTACGTCCGCGCGGGCGGCGGGCCCGTACGCGGCGAGGTAGCGGAGCAGCAGGTGCCGTCCGACGGGATCACCGCCGTCGGCGGGCAGGGGGTCGATGTCCCGTTCCAGCCAGGTGCTCAACGGCAGGTTGCGTACGCCGGCGGTCCGGCGCCACAGGCCGCGGGGCGGGAGTTGGGCCATCGGAACGAGGGCCGCGACGAGCAGTTCGCCCAGGACGCGGCGCGGTGGGCCGGGCCAGCGGTCTTCGAGTGCCTGGACCAGCTCGGCCATGGTGCGCGGCCGCCGGTCGGCCATGACCGCGCGGCCGGCGGCGGCGACCTCGTCCAGGTCGATGCCGGCCAGTTCGCGCCGGTAGGTTCCCAGCACCCGCTGGCGCAGCATGGAGTCGTGGCGGGCGCGCCAGGCGAGCGCGTCGTCGGCGGTGACGAGGTGGACGGTGCGCCGCATCAGGTGGGTGCGCACCACCGTGCGACCGGTCAGCGCCTCGTCCAGTTGCCCGGGCCGGAAGTCGCGGAGGCGGGACCACAGCCCGGTGAAGGGTTCCTGAGGCTCCTGCGCCTGCATGCCGCACAGGTGGGCCACGGCCTGCGGCACGGAGCCGTCGCTGCGTTCGAGCAGGTGTTGGCGGGTGAGGGTGGCGCGGTTGAGGGCGCGGGTGTCGAGGACGGTCATGGCATTCTCACGACGGTGTGGGTGGGGGGTTTCCGCTGCTGCGCGCGCCCGGTGCCCGCGCCGTCCGGGCCGCCCGCGGGGGCGTGGCGGCGGCCGGACGGCGCGGGCGGATCAGGGCGGTCGGTCGGTTCAGCCGGGTCGGTCGGTTCAGCCGTTGTACGGCGCGGCGACGTCCAGGACCCAGGTGACGCCGAAGCGGTCGGTGAGCATGCCGTACAGCGGCGCCCACTGTGCGGGCTCCAGGGGGCTCAGGACGGTCGAGCCAGCGGCGAGCCTGCCCCACAGGGCGCTGATCCCGTCGGGGTCGTCCCCGCGCACGGAGACGAAGAACGGGTTCTCGCCCTGGTCCCAGGGCAGCTGCGAGGGCACGTCGTAGGCCATGACGTGGAAGCCGTCGTCGCCGACCACCTCGCCCCACATCACCCAGTCCGCCTCGCTCTCGTCCCGTACGGCGCCCGCGTCCTTGTAGGTGACGGCGACGGTGCGTCCGCCGAAGACGGACCGGTAGAAGTCCAGCGCCTCCCGGGCGGTGCCCCGGAAGTTCAAGTGCGTGGTGGTCGTGACGGACATGGCCCGCTCCTTGCCTCGGTGTGACAGGTGTGCGCCGTCGGCCGTCGGGGCCGAGCGGCGGCTGCCGTGACCGGAGGACGTGCCTCCCGAACGGCTCGGGTGCCACGATGGCAAAGGTAGAGGACAGGGTGTGTCCGGTACTTCGGGGAGGATGGGTGCCATGCAGAAGACGTCCGCCCGGCTGCTCGCGCTGCTCTCGCTCCTCCAGACGCCCCGCGCCTGGTCCGGCGACGATCTCGCCGCGCGTCTCGGCATCACCTCGCGCACCGTGCGCCGTGACATCGACCGCCTGCGCGAACTCGACTACCCGATCACGACCGTCAAGGGACCGGCCGGCGGCTACCGCCTGGAGGCAGGCACCCACCTGCCGCCCATGCTGTTCGACGACGGGCAGGCCGTCGCCCTGGCCGTCGCGCTGCAGACCGCGGCCGCCGGCGCCACCGTCGCCGAGGACGCCACCCGCGCGCTGGCCACCCTCCGCCAGGTCATGCCGCCCCGCCTGCGCCACCGCATCGACCTGGTGCACGTCACCGCCGTCCGACCGCTCGCGGCGGCCGGCGACACCCCGCAGGTCGACGCCCAGGTCCTGATGGACCTGAGCCGCGCCATCCACGCCCGCGAGGAACTGCGCTTCGACTACACCTCAGGTCCGGGCACCCCGGCCGGTGACGCCCGCCGCGTACAGCCCCACCACCTGGTCACCTGGCGTCATCACTGGTACCTGGTGGCCTGGGACCTCCACCGCGAGGACTGGCGCACCTTCCGCGTCGACCGCATCCGGCCCCGCACACCCACCGGCCCCCGATTCGCCCCCCGTGACCTCCCCGGCGGCACCGTCTCCACCTTCATCACCGGCCGGTTCCGCGGCAGCGACGGCACCACCACCGACTGGCCCTGCCAGGGCGAGGTCGTCCTCCACCGCCCCGCCGCCGAGGTCGCGCCCTTCGCCCAGGACGCGATCGTCGTGGACGCCGGCCCCCACCGGTGCCGGCTCATCCTCGGATCCTGGTCATGGACCGGACTCGCCGCCGCCATCGGCCGCTTCGACACCGACATCGAGGTCATCCACCCACCCCGCCTGGCCGCCGCCTTCGGAGACCTCGCCGCCCGTTACGCCCGCGCCGCCGGCACGGCCTGAGGCCCGAGCCGGACAAACGCGTTTCCGCAGGCCAGCGAGGTGCTGACCTGCGGAAACGGTGAGAGGCCGACCTGCGTTCCCGCAGCTCGGAGGCGCTGCTACAGGTCGTAGTTCTGCTCGAACATGCCTCTGACCTGCGGAAACCTGGACCCCAGGGAGGGGCATTTCACAACCAGTGCACACTCGGAGCGCTTGACGACGAGACGCGGTGAGAAGCGCCGAGCGGAAGCCGAGAGGTTGTCGCACTGTAGGGAGCGAGCCCGGTCAGCCGTGGTGGCGTGTCAGCAGGGCGTCGGGGATCGCTGCCGTGATGGGGGGCTCGTGAGTTCCTCGATGGATGAAGTGCAGATCCTCGCGGGCTCGGGTGCAGAGCACGAGGAAGCGGAGGCGTGCCTCGACTCCGGTCGGGTCCTCGGTGTAGCCGTCCAGGTCGGGGACGAAGACGCTGTCGAACTCCAGGCCCTTCATGCTCGCCGTGCTGACGATCCGGATGGGACGGGTCGAGAAGTCCATGGCGTCCCGGTAACGGTCGTCGAAGACGTACGCCTGGGTCATCTTCGCGAGCCCGCGGGACGCCAGCCCGCCCTGGATCTCCCGGATCATCTGGACCGACCTGCAGATGATCCCGATGCTCCGGCCCTGATGGGCGTTGAAGTACTGGACGATTCCGGTGAGGAGACCGTCGAGGGACGGAACCCGCATGACGACGGGCACGCTGCCAGAACGCGTGGGCAACGGCAGCCCGGTTCGGTTGTCCACGTGGAACTCCGATGCCAGCAGGGCGATCTCACGGCTGCTCCGGTGGTCCTGCCGCAGTTTCACCGGAGCAGCCGGCGCACCGAGCGTTCGACAGACCTCGGACAGTGCCGTCTCCTCCGCACCGATGCGCTGGTTCTCGTCCGCGAAGACCGTGACATCGACGCCGAGGACGCGGCAGAGGCGGTAGAAGCCGAGCGGTAGGTTCTGGCCTTCGTCGACGACGAGATGCGTTGTCACCCCGACGCCCCGCAGCACGCAATTCCGCTGCATCTCGACCCAGTCGTAGCGCCGCTCGTCCTCGGCGGACCGTGGCGGTTCGCTTTCGAAGTTCTCCCGCCACAAGGCATTGAGCCACCGGGCGCAGGTGGTCACGCGTGGCGTCCTGGTCAGCTCCGGGGCCATTTGCGCGATGTACTGGTGCAGCAGATTGTAGCGGGTGAGGAGGACGACCTCTCGGCCTGCCGTGGCCAGCACCCACGCACGGTAGACGGCCATCACGGTCTTTCCTCCGCCAGGAGGACCGGTCACGACATGGTTTCCCCGGAACGGCAGTTCGACCACCGCCCTCTGGTCGCCCCCGAGTTCCAGTAGCGAAGGGAACCTCATGCCCCTTCCACCGCCTCGGCCGACTCCAACAGGGCCGCCCGCAGCACCTCCTGGAAGAAGCCGGGAACCTCGTTGCCGCCGATCAGGAGTGTCCGGTCCAGGAGGGAGTTGTCGATCTCGCAGCAGGTCTCCGGGAGCAGGGTGCAGGCGTGGCACGCCGCGCGGTTCAGGTTGGCCAGCGACCGGCCCGTCGAGTCGGCGCACAGCGGATCCTGCGAACACCACTGGGCCGATTCGAGCAGGCGGATCAACGTCTCCCCCAGATAGGGTGGCCGACCCTGACGGACGAGCCCGCCGAGGGTCCCCTCGGTGTCCCCGGCGGCCGTGTAGATGAACACGCCGGCCTGTGGCGGATACGTGCTGTCCGTGGGGTGGCTTCGGGCGTAGACGCGTTCTCGCAGGGATGCCGCGTTGTAGCCGCTGTCGTAGGACAGCTGACGGATGAAGTGGTGGGCCAGTGTGTGCAGCATGACGAAGCGCGGAAGCAGCACCGGCCCCGACTTGTCCCTCAACCGGTCGACCTTGAACGAGGTGGTCAGGTCCCGCTCGATCCGTTGGGTCCAGAGGCGGACCGGTTCGAGTCGCTCCCAGTCGGTCAGGCGCTCTTCGTTCAGGGATACGAAGATCCCCTCGCCGTAGGTCTCAACCGCGGGCAGCCACTTCGCCCGCTTCGCCGTGTCGACCGAGACGAGTCGACCGCCCTCGTCGCTGTCGCCGGAGCTGGGTTCGTAACGGGAGAAGCCTTCGAGCGCTCGGACCTCGCGCACCCTGTCCGCCACGACGACGGAGGCGACCCTTCGATCCAGCTCCTGCATCGAGTGCGGGGCGGTGCTGGCGATGTCGAGACGCGTCCGGCGCACGGAGAACGTCTTCGACCCGGGCACGGACTCCGGATCGGAGAACGCCGCCCACTCGGCGATGCTGAGGTGCTCGTCCGAGCCGAACGGCGAGGACGGGGCGCCCTGCTCGGAGGCGCGGCGCCCGATCTCTTCGACGAACTCCTCGGAAACCCCGCACTCGTCGGCGATGATGGCCCGGAAGCTGTCGGCGATCGGACTGCCGTAGCGGTCCCGGTAGTCGGGCCAGAGGCGATTGTCGAGGACCAGTTGGACCGCGGGGTCCTGCTCAGACGGGCCGCTCGGGGTCGGGATGTCGATCGCGGAGTGGACGACCGGGAAGTAGACGTTGGCCGCACCGCGCTGTACTGCCTGAGGGGTCTCCTCACAGGATTCCGGTTCGTCGGCCTCGTACTGCCAGGGATGGGTCCCGGGGCAGTTCATCCCCAGCCTTCGCAGGACGTTCTTGTGGCTGATCCCCGAGAGGTCCCGCCGGGCGTGGCAGGTCTCGCATACGACGTGCAGGGCCTCGAGGCCGGACGATTCGGGGGTGGCGAGGAACCGGAGCCGACTGGACCGGCACTGTCGTTGATCGTGCCCCTCACTCGCCGAATGAGCCCAGCGAACCCAGGGGATGTCGGCCAGGTGACCGGCCCGACAGACCTGGATGAAACGCATGGGCGCCAGTTTCGGCCTGCCCGGGCAGCGCCCACAGGTGGGAACCCGGTCCTTCTCCTCGAGCGAGGTCTTCCAGAACGCCATCGTCCGGCAGAGAGGGCAGAAGAGCCACTTCGGGAAGCGCACGTACGTAGGCCCGTTGCGGCTGGTGTAGGCCGCCTTCCCAGACGGGATGACGGGAGCCGAACGGAAGTCTTCCACGCGCAGTTTCGCCGCGAGTCGGGGGGACTCCACCCGTACGGCGGTCTTGGACCAACTGCGGACGTCCGCGGCCACGAACGATTCGCCTCGGAGGTCGATGATCCCGCCGACCCCGAACGGAACGATGGTCTGCGTCCTGCGGACCTTGCGACGGATGTCCTTCACGGCTTCACGCCCCCCTGACGACGACAAGGCAGTCGCGGTCGACATTGCGCATCGATTGGGCCGTCTCCCACAGGCCCTCCTGCTTGCCGAAGTCGGTCAGGAGGGAACTGAATGTGCGGCCCTGGGGACGGTAGTACAGTCGCCCGCCTTCGCCCCGTGCATTCTCGGCCTCCTGCTGCCACTCGTCGATCCGCTCGTCCAGGTGCTTCGCCGTGTCTTCGGCCTCGTCCGGGTCGGCACGCCGTACGTGGTCGACGATGAGGTCCCGGATCCGGGCGACCTCGTCCATGTGCTCCAGGATCTCCCCGGCCCTGTTCTCGGCGGAGAGCCCGATCCCGTGGCGCACGAGGATGGTGAGCACGGCGTGCAGGGCACGATCCCGGGACGGGAGTGACCACGGGGTGACGCTGGTGGGTTCGACGTGCCGGTAGAGCGAACGGTGGTAGACGCCGAACGACTCGTAGTGGGAGCGGTCGCGAGGCTTGGTCGATCGGAACAACGTGACGATCAGTCCCGGCACGTCGCGTCGGCCCACACGACTGGTGGCCTGGATGTACTCGGAAGTCGTCTTGGGCTGCCCGTTCATGAGCATCAGGCCGAGCCGGGGAACGTCGACACCGACCGACAGCATGTTGGTGGTGGCGAGGAAGGAGACACTGCCTTGTTCCCCGAACCGCCGTCCCAGCCGATCGAGCAGCCGGGGTTGATCGGCTCGCGGAACGTTGCTGGTGAGTTCGACCACCGAGTCGTCGTCCAGCCGGCGGCGTCGGGATTCGTCCTTGGTCAGGTGCTCCAGCCGGGCCGGGATGTCGTCCCTTGCGATCGTGACGGTCCGGCCGAGTTCCCTGAGGCTGTTGTGGTAGGCCACCATGGTCCAGTAGGCGTCCCGCCGTGCCCCGTCGTCGCCCAGGTCCATCGGCGCCTGGAGGCCGGCGGCACCCACGTGGACGGTCGCCGTGGAGGCGGTGTGGCCCTGGGCCATCACACCGACGTACAGGCGTCCCGGCTTCTCCTCGTCGGGCGAGGCGAAGTAGGAGCGACCCGCCTCGAGACCCGCAGGTGGGAACAACTGCACGGGACGACCGTAGAGGCTTCGGATCTGGTCCTGCGAGCGTCGGATCGTCGCCGTGGACGCGATGACCTTCGGTGTCGTGCCCTGCCATGAGCAGAGTTCGAGGACGGCGGATTCGTACAGGCCGACCGTGGTGCCCAGGGGACCCGCCAGCAGGTGCAGCTCGTCCTGGATCACCAGCGACGGTGCCCGTCTGCCGTCCTTGCCGAAGAGGTTGCCGGCCTCGGACTCCCAAGCCAGGCGCGCGAACTTGTCCACGGTGCCGAGCACGAAGGTCGGTGGTTCCCGATAGATCTGCTCGTCCACCACGGCGACGGGCAATCGGTGGTGGAAGACGCACGACGGCCGCGGACAGAAGAACCAGGTCTCACCTCCGCCCGCGTGGATGCCGAAGTCCTGGCCCTGACCGCTGCGTTCGGGGACGATCTCGGTGCCGCACCAGGGGCAGCGCTCCAGTAGGAAGCGGTCGTCCGGCTCGGGCGACTGCTTCAGGGCGTCGAGTTCCTGCTCCGCGGCGGAGATCCTGTTCGGTGTCGTCTCCTGGCCGACCCAGAGCCCGATACTGATGGGTTCCTGCCCGAGGTCATGGCGCAGCCCACCGTCGTGCCCGGCTCGGATGTACTCCAGTGCACAGATCGCGGTCGCCGTGCGCTGGAACTGCTGCGTGGTCAACAGACTGAGCGTGTACCGGCTCAGAACAGCCGTGCCGCCGCCTGCGACGCCGTACTGGAGCCGACGGCGGAGGATCTCGAAACAGGCGGTGAGCAGGTAGGCCTCGGTCTTCCCACCGCCGGTCGGGAACCAGATGAGGTCGACCGTCCGCCGGTCCTCGTGTTCCGGGATCATCAGGCTCTCGACCACGAGCAGGAAGTAGGCGAGCTGGAACGGGTGCCAGGCGTAGTCGGTGGGAGGCTCGGTGAGCTCGACCACCTCGCTGTTCCTGCGCCTGCGGCTGCCCGCCAGCTCGGGACGGCTGTGGAGCATCTGGAGCGCCATGGCCCGGTTGGCCAGGCGGAAGGCTGCCCGCGCCCGCTCCCCGGTGGGTGTCGACGAGGTGAGCGCGGCCACTCCGGAGGCCATCCGGTCGAGCGCCGCGCAGATCCGGCCCAGCAGGCGCCCGGCGGGAGCGGCGGCCCACCGCGGCAGGGACTCGGCCTCGGACTGCTGGGTCTCGAACCACTTGCGGTACCCGAGGACGAACGAGTTCAGCCCGTCTCGCAGATCCTCGACCGTGAGCTCGGGATTCGACAGGTGCGCAAGGTTGAGGACCGGAAGGTCCCGGGGCCCGTCGGGCTTGATGTGCGCGACGACCTGTTCCGGCATGACCTCCGTGCGCAGGGCGGTCACCGGGCCGGAGCTGTCGTCCCACACGACGGCACATCCGTGACCCACGGCACGGGTGATGATGTGCCGGTACTGGACGCGTAGCTCCTGCTCCTCCTCGTCCCGGCTGTTGAGGCGGGTGCTCGGGTATTCGAGCACGGTGCCGTCGCTCGTGGTGGCGCGCAGCGAGACCTGGAAGAGCATCAGCTCCCGGTCCTTGTGACGGCTCTCGTCCTCCTTGTGCGCGTTGGACAGTACGCAGGTGACGAGGTGCCCGGCGCCGAAGCTTCGCCAGCGGACGTGGAGCAGGCCGTGTCCCTCCAGGCAGGGGACCGGAGAGTCGGATCCGAGCTCCACGGTCAGGGAAGTCGACAGCTGCGGCTGGCGTTTCCAGCTGCGTCGCCCGCCCTCGCGGAGCGTCAGGTAGCGCGAGGCCTGGCAGACGACCTCGATTCGACGGGCGTCGGTGAAGAAGGAGAAGCCGAGGGAGGAGGGGAGCCAGGCGTTGGCCTCGGCGACCGGATCGTCGGCGAAGCCGTCTTCCTCACCGGACCCGGCCTCCGACTCGTCGAAGCTCTCCTCGCCCTCGGACACCGCGTGTTCGAGCATGGAGGAACCGCGCGGGTACAGCGTGCCCATCAGGTAGCGCCGGTCCGGCGGATCGACGAGGTGTTCCTCCTCCTCGGGCCCGGGACCGACCAGTTGACGGCGGAGGTAGGAGACGTAGGCATCCCGGTGGGCGGAGAGCGACTGCTCGCTGTCGGTCACTTCGGTGCTCCCGCTCGTGTGATCACGGCCATGCCCAGGTCGCCCAGCGCTCTCCTGACGCCTGGTCGGCATGCGACCCAGAGCTGGGCGCGAGCCCTGGTGCAGGCGACATAGAGCGCGTCGAGCCGGCCGTCCAGGTGCTGGGGCTCGAGGTCGATGAGACAGACGACGTGGTTCTCGTGTCCCTTGAAGTCGGCGACGGACGACCAGGTGAGCCTGCGCCTGGTACGAGCCGAGCCGACCACGTCGGTGAAGCGTTCGACCTTGGACGCGCGCTGGGAGAAGCGGGCGGAGCTCGACTCCCAGTCGCCCGCGACCGACAGAAGCGTGATGTCCTGCGGGGACACCTCCTGCTGCAACAGGTCGTTCACGTAGGCATCGAGCTGCGCGGCCTCGTCCCGGACGTCCCGGACGTTCTGGAAGAAGGGAGGTTCCCCTTCACCGGCCGAGGCGACACCCAGGTCCGCGCCCGTGTACGTCTGGACCTCCCTGACGATCTGCACGGTGTTGCGGCAGTTGCGCTTCATCGGCCCGTACACCGTGCCCATGCCACGCAGGTAGTCCCATGCCTCGGGGTCGAAGGTCGTCGGGGCGAGCACCTGGTTGTTCTGGTCCAGCATGAAGGTCCATCGGCCCTGTTCGAGCCCGCCCGCCGACAGGTCGTCCAGGACGCCGAGCCTGTCGAAGGTCATCAGGTCCTGGGCCTCGTCGACGATCAGGTGGTCGAAGGCCTGACTCTGGACCTCCGCCAGCCGGTCGAACGGCAGGACGGTGACCGGGTGGTCGGAGAGGATCCGGGCCAGGTGGGTGGTCAGGGTGGGGCTTACGGCGGTGAAGAGGACGCTGCCGGTGGCGGAGCTGCGTCGCGCGGCCTCGGCCGCCAGGAAGGTCTTGCCGGTGCCGGCGCCTCCGGTCCAGACGAGGCGGGGGTTCGACTCCAGCTCGTCCAGCCTGTCCAGCTGTTCCTCGGTGAGGCGCTCGAAGGCCACGTCCAGGTCTGTCAGTCGGGCGCGCAGGTTCGGTACGAGGTCGAAGTCCGGGCGGATCGCCTTGACCATCTTCTCGCGCAGCGCCGCCGGTACGGCGCTCTCCGCCCACCAGTTGCGTGTGCGCCAGAAGCGGGTGGCTCGCGTGATGCCCTCGGCCAGCCCGCGCCCGCCGGCGTAGGCCTTGCTGCCCAGGTACTGTTCGGGCTCGAACTCGGTGGTCCGGTCGAGGTCCACGTCCGGCGTGATCACCAGGTATCCGCTCGGGACCTTCAGCGTGCGAAGATCGCCGACCCGCTCGCCGAGCTGGCGCTCGAACGCGTGCATGCCCCCGCTGGCCTGGGCGAAGGGGCTCTCGCCTGGGCGCTCGTCGGTGCCGGACGGCCCGTAGTACCACTTGCCGTCCCGCTGGCAGACGCGGCCGCCCTTGACCTCGATGAAGAGCAGCAGTTCCGGCATGATGACGACGAAGTCGATCTCGCCGACGCGCTTCCGGGCGTGTCGTGGGAGATGGACCGAGTGCAGGGCGACGCTCCGGGTGTCCGGGATGGCCCTGAGCGCCGCGAAGACGCTGCGCTCCGCCCGGCTCTGCGTGCTGTTCGAGATCTCGCTCGGGATGATCCGCATCAATTCTCCCCACCCTCACCGACGGATCTTCAACATACCGAATGCCGGCTTCCGGCCCTCGAGTGCGGGCCGTGGCGATCAGTCGCTGGCAGTAGCGGCCGGTTAAGTGATGAACTACGGGCAGATACCGGCGACCAGGCGAGGCGATCATAGTGAACGGTGGTGCATTCGGTGAGCGCCTTCACGGCATCGACCAGGACTTCCTCGTCGGTCTGATCGGTCGGTTCGAAGCGGAAGGGGCGGACGCCAGGTCCGCGTTGGCACAGGTGGTGAGGGCCGCGCGCCTTGACGAGGAACAGGCCGTCGACCTGTGGCATTCGGTCCTCAGGAGCCGAGTGGACTCCTCCTCCGACGAGGGGGAGGGGCTCGGGTCCGGGCCTGCCGACCGGTCCGAAGCGGCGTTCGTCGAGGACGCGGGGGACGCCGCCTCGTGCGGCCCCGATGACGATGAGGAGACTCCGGACCTCGACCGGCTCCGGGGTACGGTGCGTATCGACGACCTGGAAGCGGCACGCCGCCTGGCCCGGGTCGTGCTCCGCGTCGATCGAAGGCGGCCGGATCCGGACGCGTACCTGTTGAGCGCGGAGGAGGAGGTGGGACTCTCCCTTCTCTTCCGCGACGGCATCGCGGCGGAGGAAGAACTGCCGGAGGGCTATGTCGCTTCTCTCACACGCGACGGCGAGCCGTATCAGGCCTTCTCCGCGATGGTCGTCCACAACCGCCGGTTGGTCGTGAGTACCGCGCATGCGCTGGGATACCGGGCGGATCACCCCGACCACGAGGATCTCCTGCAGCACGGCATGATCGGTTTGATGCGGGCCGTGGAGAAGTTCGACATCTCCGTCGGGTGCAAGTTCTCGACCTACGCCACCTTGTGGATCCGTCAGCGCATCACTCGCGCAGTGGCCGACGAAGGGTCGGCCATCCGGCTTCCGGTCCACATATGGACCGAGATCGACAAACTCCGGCGGAGAGAGCGGGAGTTCCTCGAGCGAGGAGCCCGACCGACCGTCCTCGATCTCTCGCTTGCATGTGACCTGCCCCTGGAGAAGGTGACCGAGTACCTGCGGCTCGGTCGACGGAGGGTCTTCTCGATGGACCAGCCCGCGGGTGACGGCGTGACGCTCGGACAGTTGATGGTCGTCGACACGGCATCGGTCCCGGGGCCGGAGCATGCGCTGTGGTCGCGGTTCCAACGCCAGGAGCTCCTGCAGTGGTTCGAGGACTGCGGACTGGCGGAACGGGACCGCGAAGTGTTGTTCCTGAGATTCGGATTCGTCGACGGCCGACAGTGGACCCTGGACGATATCGGCAAACGCTTCGATGTCACGCGCGAACGCATTCGGCAGATCGAGAGCAGGGCGCTGAAGGACCTCGCGGTCCTGCTCGGCCTGATGCCGGACAACGCCGCATCCGAGCGGCGGCGGTCGAAGGCGGCCGTGAAGCGGGAGGCCCTCGATCGGGCCGCACGCGGCGGAGCCCCGGGGCGCCGCGACACGGTCGGCAAAGCAGAAGCAAAGCACAGTTCCGAGGAGAGAGGGGGAATGGTGACCTCGAAGCAGTCCGGGCCCGGTCCGCAGACGGCCGGGCCGGTGGCCGAGTACGGCATGGATGCCACGGACCTCAGGCGGTCGCAGACCACGGTGGAGGGTTCTTCGGGTGGCGTCGGTGTACCGCCCGTCTGGTACCACCGGCCCGGTCACGAGGACGGTGGGCGGGAGTTCGGCAACGCGGCGGCGTTCGCCTTCGAGGCGGATCTGGAGGTACTGGCGCGCGAAGCCACGCAGAACAGCCTGGACGAGCGTGATCGACGTAACGACCGTCCGGTCAGGGTTCGCTACACGCTCCACGAGCTGACCGGGGACCATCTGGCCCGGTTCCGTGACGCGATCCGCTGGGACGGCCTCAGGCCGCACTACGAGGCGGCCGCCGCACAGGACCAGAAGGTCGGACGCGTCATCAGCGCAGGTCTGCGCGAGATGTCCGAGGGGAATCGGCTGGTCCTGCTCCGAATCGACGACTACAACGCGAGCGGTCTGACCGGCGACGACTACGAGGACGGCCGGTTCGCCGCGGTGGTCCGGCGTCAGCTCGACAGCCGGAAGGCGGACGCCTCGGCTGGCGGCTCGTACGGCCTCGGGAAGGCGACCCTGTGGGCCACCAGTCGGCTCGGCCTCGTGCTCATGAACTCGACACTCTCCGAACCGCACGAGGGATACACCGAGCGCCGGTTGATCGGACGGCTCGACCTGCCGTGGCGGGAGGTGGCCGGTGAGAGGTTCGCGGGTCCCGCCTGGTTCGGGCTGCCCGACCCTGAGGCGGAGAACACGAGCGTGGTCCGTTCCTGGTGGGCGGACGAGGAGACGGCCGAACGCCTGCACCTCGCCAGGGAGCACGACGACCCCGGGACGTCCTTCCTGATCGTGGGGGCGCACGACGTGGCCAGCCTCGTCGGTGCCGGAGCGGACGGTGGCGGCGACCCGAGCGACGACGAGGACAGTCTGGAGCGCATGCACCAGCGTCTGGTCGGTGCGCTGGGACGCAACTTCTGGGCTGCGATGACGGAGGGAGGGGATCGACCCCCGCTCTTGGAGGCGTCGGTCCGAACGCTGTGCAACGGTGTGACGCACATCGCGGAGGAGCGGGTCGATCCCCAGCTGCACCAGCCCGCTCGTACCCGTGCGCTCCAGGCCTTCCTGGCCGGTACCACGGTGGACCGGCTCACTGCTGCGGGGCAGGTGGCTCTCACCATGGTGCGCCTGAACCTTCCCGGGCGGGAAGGCCTCGCCGGCACCGCGGGCGAGCACCGAGCGGTGTTGCTGGTCACCGATGCCACGGACGCGGACGGCAGGATCAACCAGGTGACCGGGATGCGCGGAAACCGCATGACGGTCAGGACCACCCGGGTGCCGGGGCTCCCTGTCGGGACCAATCCGTTCCAGGCCGTGCTGCTCGCGGGCCGGGCGGCGGGGGAGGACGCGCCGTTCGCCGCCGAGGCGGAGGAGTTCCTGCGTGCCTCGGAGCCACCGGAGCACAACAAGTGGGGTCAGACCGACGAACTGAGAATGCGCTACTCCCCCTCGGCGCACCGTCGGATCGCGGCGATGACGTCGGAGATCAACAAGGCGGTGCAGCAGCTGGTGGCGGTCGCGAGGAAGGACAAGCGTGACGGCACGAGCAGGGTGGGCAAGCGACTCAAGATCTCGGGGAAGCCTGCCGTCAAGGTCAGGGGTACGATCACGCCGCCCAGGCTCGATGATCTGGAAGCCGTTATCGACTCCTCCGGCGCCTGGCAGATCACGGCCGTCGTCAAGGTGTCGCCGGGAGAGGAGGCGTGGGCCATGAGCCCGGTGGCGAAGGTGGAAGTGCGTTCCGGCCCGAGGCCGTTGGTGCGATGGTCCGAGCTGGCCGCCGTCAGCAACTGCGAACTGGTCGACGGCGTGCTGCATTTCGCGCCGGGCGGGGGCCATCGCGCGGTGTTCCGCGGCGTCACCGACGTGTCGACGCATCCGGTACGAGCCGGGCTGGCCGGACTCGTCGTCGAACTTCAGGAGAGCAAGGAGGCCGAGGCATGAAGGCCTACGCCTATCCCCGGTTGACCGGCCCGGTGACAGCCAGGGTCACCGCGGTCCGGCTGCGCGGTCCGGGCGAGAGCCGGGAACACCTGGAGTCCCGTGGGTGGTCGGTGGTCGAGCAGGTCGTCGCGCTCGGCATGGCGGAGCGGGACGACTGGCACACGGCCAGGCTCTCACTCGCGGTGACGGTGCCTGCTCGGGAGATCGAGACGAAGAAGCACTGGTCGGACGTCGCCGTCATCGCCGTCTTGACGGAGGGGGTCACCAACGCCCGAACGGTGGCCCGGTTGAGGCACGGCACCGATGGCGGCAAGGAATGGACCGGGGAGGTCGAGCTCGACCGGGACAGCCACGTCGACCGGGCGTCCCTCACCGTGCACGTGGTTGCCACGGTGGGAGGTGTGGCGGGCAGGATCATCGGGTCCACCGAGCAGGACTGGCTCGTCGACGTGATTTCCGATGCGCCGCTGAGGGATCGCCAACTGGACGTCACCACCGTGAGCTTCGCCCGGGGCAAGGAGTGGTTGAGGCCCTTCAGAGAGGTTCCCTGGATAGTGGACATCTCCGGACGGATGCCCGCAGTGCGTCTGAACTCCGACTTCGAAGGATTCGCGGCACTCGTCCAGAGCCCGGGTTCGAAGATGGAGACCATGGTGGGCGAGATGCTGCTGGCGCAGATGTGCGCGGAGGTGTGGACGGCGGTGTTCCACACGGCCATCGGAGACCTGGAGATCGAGGAGGACGGGACCCCGCTCTTCCCGCCGGACTGGCGCGGCGCAGTGCTCCGGGAGATGCTTCCGGACATCGTCCCCGGACGATCGGCTGAGGCGGCCCTGCGCGAAGTCCACAACAGGCGTGTCGGGGAGGGAAGCTGGACCGATCTCCAACCGCGGATCCAGTACGCCGCAGCTCGTCGCGCCGATGTTCCCAAGGCCTTGACCACCGCTGTCCGCGATATCGAACGATTCGAGCAGGAGACCCACGCGTGACTTCCCGACCGGAGTACCTGCCGGAGCGGCTCGCTCTGATCTCCGATGCGCAGGCCGCCGAGTACCTGACGACGGGAGTGCTCGAAGGGCGGGACGATGTCCGTTCCATCGCCCTGAGCAAGGTGGCGGAGCCGCTGCCCGGGGATGACGTGCGAGCGGAGTCGTACCGGGTCCGGGACCTGATCGACGACGCGATGGACATGTTCCGCACCGAGCGGCCGACCGCGGCGGACGCGTGGTTGGCGCCGAGACTCCACGAAACCCTTCGACTGACCCGCAGAGAAGCCGCGGAGAAGGGATTCTGGACCTACCTGGCCCTCGGCGTGGCGCCCGACTACGTCGTGTGGCGTCACCTGCCCGACCCGAAGGCCGACGGGTCACCGCGTGCCGTGGCCCGGGACAGGGTCGTCGGTCCGCACTACAAGCAGGCGTTCGCCAGGCTCTGGTGGACCGCCGAACTGTTCCGTGACGGCCCGGACTACCGGCCGGTGGTCGTCGCCTGCGGCAACCAGGACCTGCTCAACTACGCTGTGCGGCTCGATGTCATCGACCACCGCCCGACCGCCCAGGCCCTGGTCCGACTCCTGGAGCGGGGAACGGTGCGGACCGGGCGGGAGGTCAATGCCCTGATGCCGGCGATCAACGCCGCAGCGGCCACCCTGATGTACGACGTCATCGCTCCTGACGTCGATCGTGACGGAGACCCCTTGCGCGAGTGGATCGAGGAAGGGGCCTCGGCCCTTCCCGCTCCGCGGAACACCTTGCCGGACGGACCCGACGAGGAACGGGTCCCGGACGACGCGGTGCGGCACTTGGTCGCCCGATTCGAGGACCTGTTCTCCGACGTCTCGGTCAGGGGGCGGGCTTCCGGCGAGTCCGGCTGACCTTGTGGCTGTCCTCGGGGCATCGGGTCCGGTCGCCGCACCCGATGTCTCGCAGACGGGCGGTCAGGTCCTCGCTCACCTCCGGCCAGGTCGTCGAGTCCGCCAACTGTGCGTCCGAGGGAGCAGCGTCGTGCAGCGCGTGGCCGAGCACGTGCATGCCGAGCAGGGGAGGCACGGCGTTTCCGACCTGCTGAGCCTGATCGTTGCCCGACCAGGGGAAGTTGTGCGGGAAGGTCTGGAGCACTCCGGACTCGGCGATCGTGAAACGGTCGAACTTGTTCTCTTCGTAATCCATTTGTGTCCGGTAGATCTTGTTGCGGGACACCTTTCCGGTGACGGTGAAGGCGGGTTCGGAGGACAATCGCCGACCACGCTTCTTCGGGTTGCCGTTGGAACCGTAGTTGGATACGACGAAGAACTTCGTCCGGCCCTTGGAACGGAACCTGGACATGTCGACAGACGATCCTGGCAGGACGTCAGCGGCATCGAGTGCCTCCGCCATGGAGACCCAGTTGTCCGCGGGACGGGAATCGATCGCGAACGCCTCCGTCTGACCCGTCCTGCCCTTTCCACGACGTACGTCGAAGGTGCGGTGCGTCGTGCCGGGCCGTGAGACGGCACCCGAGCCCACGAGACGCGCGATGAGCACCGCTCGAGTGCGTGTCTGCGGGACCCCGAATTCCTCGGTCTTCAACTCCCAACAATCCGCCTCGTACTTGAAGCCTCCGAGCCGTCCTTCGCCACTGCGCAGAAGTTGGGCATAGACGTCCCACAGGGGCAGCACCGCGGGCACCTGTTCCAGGACGATCACCCGATACGGGTCCCGGTCCTCGGTCTCTATCGCCTTGAGCAGCCAGCGGAGGGGTTCCAACACCAGCGCGGTGCGTGGATCCATGTTCAGGGAGTGGAGATCCTCGTCGATCCGGGCTTCGTCCTCGCCGGAGACGAGTCGGCGGATGAACTCCTTCACTGTGTCGAGCGCTGCCCTTCCGCTGCCACGCCCCGCCACGGAGAAGGACTGGCACGGGGGGCCGCCGGCCAACACGTCCACCGACCGGGGGATCTCGTCGAAGCGTGCCTGGCGCATGACGCTGACGTCGGCATGGAACGTCGGCAGACCGGCCGTATAACGCGTTTCGCAGGCGTTCCGATCCCATTCGATGCCGATGCTCTTGTACCCCAGGAAGTGCGCGGCCACATCGAGACCGCCGGGACCCGCGAAGAGGTCCAGGATGCGGACTCCGTCGAGAGGGTCGGTCTGTGTTACTGGGCTGCTCATGGGGCTGAAGTCTATCCGGCCGCCGCGACAACGCCGCCGAGGCGTCGATCGGCTCGTCGTGAGCACGGGGTGAGCTGAACGTCAGGTGCCCTTGGCCTGTCGAGTCTGCAGTACTGGGGGTGCTGCTCTTTGCGGTGTCCCCTCGGCGCGGTGGTGTTGTCCACGCTCTGAGGGCTCCCTACGAGGAGCTATGCGAGCCGCCCTCTCCTCTTCCAGGGCCGTGGCGACCGTGCGCGCGACGGTGTCCGGTGATTCGTGTTCCCAGAAGCGCATGACCGTCCAACCTTCGGATGTCAGCTGGGTGTTCGTCTCCAGATCCCGTGCGATGTTGCGGTCGAGCTTCTGCCGCCACCAGTCCGCGTTCGCCTTGGGGCTCGTGGCGTGCTCCGGGCAGCCGTGCCAGAAGCAACCGTCGATGAGAACGGCCAACCTGGCTCTCGTGAACGCGATGTCGATCTTGCGTCGGCGCATGCCAGGCACGGGAAAATGGGTGCGATAGCGGTAACCCGAGGCATGGAGGATCTTCCGTACGGCTAGCTCGGCCGCTGTGTCACGGCTGGTCTGGCGACTCATTCGGGCCGAGACCTCAGGACTGGAGGGCGGTACGGCTGGCATGTGTCCATTGTCCCGTTCCCATGGCGTGCGTCGACACCGCGTTCCCGCCTGTCGGGGCACGGCCGGGGTCACCGCACGACGCCGTCAAGGCTTCCCGAGGCCGAACCCAGTGCACTCCCATTTCGCATCGTGAGCCCCAGCGCCCTCGACACGAGCCGGCCGAACGCGTTTCCGCAGGCCAGCGAGGTGCTGACCTGCGGAAACGGTGAGAGGCCGACCTGTGTTGCCGCAGGTCGGAGGTGCTGCTACAGGTCGTAGTTCTGATCGAACATGCCTCTGACCTGCAGAAATGGCACCCTCAAGGAAGATCATTTCACAACCAGTGCACACGCGGCGGTGATGACGATGAGAGGCGGCGAGAAGCGCTGAGCGGAGACCACGACGTCGAGCCGGCTCTTCGCCGTGTGGCGCGGTGCGGGACTACTGATCGTGGCGGTGGGCATCGTTCCACTCAGCGGCGTTGTGGCTCGACCATGGCGGCGAAGAAGTCTCGGAGCATGGTTGGAGCTGTCGCCTGTCCGAGTTCGTGGCCGCCGAATCGGTACACCTGGTATCCCTTGAGTCGTAGGGCCCGGTCCTCGGCGACCATCTTCGAGTACAGGCGCGGAGAGGCAACGTTGCCTTCGGCGTAGTGCTGCTTTCCGTCGACTTCCAGGACGATTCGCTCGGTTCCTGGGAGCAGGATCAGGAAGTCCATACGCTCACGGCCCAGGACGCTGTCCTTGCCCCCGCGTTCTGAGCGGGTTCGAGGGTCGAGGTGCAAGTAGACCTGGGGGAGCAGGGCGGGGTAGGCGGCTCCTGTCTCGTTGATCGGATAGTGCTGGCAGTAGGTCCGGAAGAGGAGCCTTTCGGGGGTGATCGCTTCAGGTTGCTTCGGGTCGTGGTGCAGTGAAGCCCAGAGCCGCCTGTATAGGGATTTGCCGACGGTCTCGTCTGCTGTGTCCTTAGCTTGACTCTGTCGGGGATCTTGGTGTTCAGCTGCAGGTGATCATGGTGGTGCGTCAGTCTCGCGGGTGCACGGTGAACGCGAGATTTCTGAGGAGTGCGAGATGTCGGTCCGCCCCCGTCCTGGCGCTGAGGTCCCGGAGTTGACGGCGCGGATGGCACGGGCCAGCAACCCCGCTGGTACGACGGCGATGTGGGTGCGCGACCGACTCGACGGCCTGTGGCGGGACGAGGACTTCGCCGACTGGTACCCGCGCGACGGGCGCCCCGGGCTCTCGCCCGCCCCAACTGGCCACGGTGAGTGTGCTGCAGTTCCTGCTGGGCCTGTCCGACCGGGACGCCGCCGAGGCCGTACGCTGCCGCATCGACTTCAAATACGCGCTCGGCCTCGACCTCGACGACCCCGGCTTCCACCACAGTGTCCTGACCGACTTCCGCGACCGCCTGCTCCAGGACGGCCGGGCGGACCGCCTCCTCGACCTCGCCCTGGCCCGTCTGAAAGAGGCCGGACTCGTCCGGGAGCGCACCACCCAGCGCACCGACTCAACCCACGTCCTGGCCACTGTCCGCGACCTGACCCGCCTGGAGCTGGTCACCGAGGCCGTGCGCGCGGCCCTGGAGGAACTCGCCCGCACCGCCGGCCACGCGTTGGACGGCCTGGTCGGCGAGGACTGGGGCCGCCGCTACGGCCGCCCGGTGCGCCTGGGCAAGAATCCCACCCGGCCCAAGACCCGGATCAATACCACCGGCGAGGACGCCCGCCACCTGCTCGAACACCTCCACCGCAACCACCCGTCCCTGCTCGCGGGCCCTCAAGTCCAGGCCCTGCGGCAGATCCTGGTGCAGAACTACCACTGGGACCCCGCCGGTCGCCTTCGCTGGCGCGACGATGACGACGGCAGCGGCCTGCCGCCCTCGGCCCGCCGGATCGTCTCGCCCTACGACCCGACCGCCCGCTACGCACGCCGCGGCCAGGTCACCCGCTGGACCGGGTTCCTCGCGCACGTGACCGAGACCTGCTCCGGCGAGGGCCCCAATGTGATCACCGACGTGGCGACCATGCCCGCGACCAGCGCAGAGACCGAGGTCCTGCCAGGCATCCACGCCCGGCTGGAACACCGGGAACTGCTGCCCGACCAGCACCTGGTCGACGGCGGCTACACCTCCCTGCCCCACCTGGAACAGGCGACGCGCGAACACCGTGTCACCGTCGTCGGACCACTGCCCGGCAACCCCACCCGCCAGCACCGCCGCAGCGAGGGCTTCGCCCGCGACGACTTCCGGATCGACTTCGACCGCCAGGAGGTCACCTGCCCGCAAGGACAGACCAGCGCCGGCTGGCACGGCCCCTACCCGACCTCCTCACCGACCGCAGCCCCGCTGATCGTCGCCCGCTTCACCAAGAGCCAGTGCCGGCCCTGCCCGGTCCGGGCCAAGTGCATCGAGGGCACCATCTGCGAGTTCGCCCACGGCCACGGCATGCGCCGCTGCCGCTACCGCGGACAGCCCAAGGCACACCTGCAACACGTACTCACCGCCATCGCCGTCAACATCGAACGCCTCAGCAAGCAGCCTCCCGACGAAAGCCCGCCTCCACGACGGCCGACGGCCTTCCAGGAGCACCTCGACCAGCACGGCATCCCGCGCCTACGTTCCTGGCGAGCCATCAGCTGACGCGGAAACGACCAAGATCCCCGACAGAGTCAAGCTAAGGGCTGTCCCGCAATTGAAGCTTCGTCTCGTCCCCGTGACGGCGGCCCCTTGCTTGGACCGCGCGGCCGGTGTCCGCCACGGAACCACGGCGTCGGATCAACCGTGCACCGCCGTGTGTGGGATCCCGCGCCATTCGCACGGTCAACGCCGGGGCACCGGCACCCGAATGGGGACGCACCGACGTCGCTCACCCCTCGTCAGTCTCATCGACGGCCTGCACCCAAGGGACCGACGCACCGTCGTGATCATCAGCATCCGAACAACGAGATCCCCGACAGGGGCAAGCTCAGACCTCGGACCATACGGCGGTTACGACTGAAGCCGCCCTGCCGTAGCGTGGCGAGGCGGCTTCAGAAGTTTCGAGGATCACGTGGGTCAGAGTTCGGTGGGAGCCTTCTGCTGGATCTTGATCGCCGACTCGTGGACGCCGATCAAAGTCCGGTCCACTACCCATCCGGCCACGGCGAGAATCCGTCCGACTGCGTCGGTCATAGTCTCAAGAGTGATGCTACCCAAGGGGATGGCCCGTTCGGCGGCGAGTTCTGGCGAGAAGACGATCGTGTTCTTGACCTCATCGCTGAGGGCCCAGCGAACAAAGACCCCACCGGACTCGTCCTTGCTCGGATCGTAGAAAACGATGAAGGTCGATGAGCCCACGTTCCCACCCGTCCAACAGTCGCCGGTCGAGAGAACTGGTAGGCCGACGTAGCGCAGATCAGCCTCGACTTCGGCAGCGAGCTGTTCAAGCACCGCCTCCTCCCCTGCAGTTACGCGCTCGGGCGGCATCCTGAGTCCTTCCAAATAGAGGTCTTAACCTGCATAGCCATTGTGCGATGTAGTAGCGCGGCAGGCACGCTGCCTTACGACGGGAGCCCTCGGCGGTGCCTTGCCTGCTTGACCAGGTCAGCCAGGTGGTCAGCCCAGGCCGAGTTCAACGTCCTACCTCCCGGTGCGGACGGAGAGGCGTACGGGATCACGTAGGTGATCGTCGCGGTCTTTGTCCGCTCGTCGGAACTCAACATCGGCGCGCAAAGGTCCGGGCACGGGGCTCGGTCGGTGTAGAGCTCGATGACCTTGTCGTCTGCCGCAAGCTGATCGAGGATCTTCATCTCGGCGTGCTCCTCCATGGACCTGCTGTTGCCATAGACCAACCGCAGCTTGCCGTCTGAGCCTCGCACCCGGGCAACAGCCACATTTCGATCACCATCCCAGTATCCTGATTTGAGCCGGTACTCGAACGCGGCCGTGCTGAGCTCGTCGCTGTCATAGGCGATCTGCTTGGGGCAGAGGGCGTTGTGGACCAGGACAGGGGCATTGCCGGCCAGCACGTAGAAGGTGTGAAGGTTGCTGACCGTCAGGTCATAGACTCGGGTTGGGGCGATGCCGTTCTCGTCGCGCAGGTCGGTAACGACCTGCTTCACACCGTCTGGTGAGAGAAGCTGATCGCCGACATGCAGGTCGATTGCGAAGGTCCAACCGCGCTGTGGAACATAAACGCGGTGCCACGCCGTGGTCTCGAAACGGCCGCCATGGTCGAAACTGACCGTGACCAGGTGCTCCGTGTTGTGGGAGAAGGTGTTGGTGACTGGTTCGCCCCGCGAGGTCCGGACTTCCGGATCGGTGGCGAGAACCCGGTCGCCGCTACGGACGGCTTCGATCGCCTTATGTGAACCATCGGCGAGCAGGACCTGGGTGCCGGCCGGGAAGCTGTTCGTTGCGCAGCTGGCGAACGCCCGCTCGGCCGCCTCCAGTTCCCGGGTGAGTTGGGCGGCGGTGGCGGCTTCGATGTCGGCGGCCTTGACGGCTGCGAGGACCTTCTCGATGTCGACACCGGTGGTGATGGCCTTGTCTGTCTGCAGGGCCATCTCGGCGCCCTTGACCGCCTTTCCACCGGGCAGGAAGGTCAGCCCAACCATGCAGCTGGGCGAGGTGCCGCCGCTGCGGCTGCACTCGTCGGCGTCCTTGGCGATGCTCTGGGCCGTAGCCTCGATCACGGCCTTGGCAAGCTTGAGGAAGATCCCGAACTCGGTGAAGCGCTGGGTTACCTTGCGGTCGACCTCGGTGGTGGTGCTGCCGAGCCAAACGATGTCGTAGTACGCCGCGGGCCCGGGGATGTCCGAGGTCTGGGCGCGGGGCAGGTGGCTGTAGAAGTCGATCCGGACGTTGAACCGGAGCGTGAAGGTGACGTCGCAGAAACTCAGCGCGCCGGAGAGCTTGCACTCGTTGTCGGGGGTCGGATCGCCGATCGGTGTGACCGTCTGCTGGGTGAACACATTGGGCGTTTTGGTGGCACCGCCGGTTTGCAGGCTGGTCTGCTGGTCCGCGGCGGCCTTCTGGGCGTCCGCGCGGGCCTTGGCCTCCTGGTCTGCGGCCGCGAGCTTCTCCGCGTTGAGTGCGGACTGCCGGGCGGCGGCCGCCTGGGACTGGGCGTCCTTGGCCGCGGCGGCCGCGGCCTTGGCATCCCTCTCCGCCTGGGCCGCAGCAGCGCGCGCGGCGGCTGCGGCGGACTGCGCGTCACTGGCTGCGACCTTCGCCTTGTCCGCGTCGTCCGCGGCGGTGACGGCCGATGTGCGGGCAGCGTTCGCGTCGCTGGCCGCGCCCTTGGCCGCGGCCGTGGCCGCCGCCGCATCCGCGGTGGCCTGGCTGTCGTAGCCGACCGTCTTGGTCTGCGAGACGAGCGCGTCGGCCAGGGCCTGTGCGGCGGTGGCGGCCGAGACCAGGGCCTCGCTCGCCGAGCCCTTCGCCGTCGCCGCGAAGCCGGCAGCACGTGCCGCGGCCTGGTCGGCCACCTGGGCGTCGCCCGTCGCGGAGTTGGCCAGCGAATCCGCTTGATCGGCGGCCTGCTTGGCCTGAGCGGCCTTGACCGTCGCAACGGCCTGCTGCTGCTCGGCGATGGTCTTGGTCGCCTGACCGGTCAGCACGGCCAGGCCCGCCGAGGCATCGCTCTCCTGGTAGGGAGCTCCGAGCTGGATCGCGTCGTTGGCCGGCGCGACCACCTGCTTCGCCGAGGCCGAGGCCGCACCTGCGGCCTGAGCGGTCGCGTAGGCGAAACCCGCGGCCGAGGCGGCGGTGGCCTGGGCCTGACTGGCCTGGGCCCAGGCCTGGGAGGCATTCGACTTCGCCGAATCTGCCTGCGCCTGTGCCGTCGCGGCGTCGTTCTGCGCCGTGGTCGCGGCCGCGGCCGCGTCCCCGGAAGCCGCGCTTGCGTCTGCGACCGCGAGCTGGTCGGTGCGGACCGCCTGATCGGCTGTCGCCTTGGCGGCGTTGGCGTCGTTCGCCTCGCTCTGTGCCTGGGCCGCCGCGCCCTCGGCGCGGGTCGCCTCGGCATTCGCCGTCTTCGCGTCCGTGGCGGCCTGCGTCGCCGCCTTCGACGCCTGATCGGCGTTCGTCTGCGCGGTGGTGGCATCCGCCCCGGCGGCCGTGGCCGCCTCCTTGGCCGCCTGGGCGTAGGGACCCGACGCCTTCGCCGCGGCGTCGGCGTTGGCGGCTTCTGCCTTCGCCTGCGCCGCGTTGTGCGCCTGTTCGGCCTCCCACGCCTTGCGCCGCGCCTCCTGCGCGGCGGTGTCGGCCGTCTGGGCCGCGCCACGCTTCTGCGCCGCCGTGGCCCCGGCCGCCTTCGCGGCGTCCGCTGCCGTCTTCGCCGCATCAGCCTTGGTCTGCGCGGTGGCCCGGTCGGTCGCGGTCTTGGTCTGGGCGGCGGCCGCCTTGTCCTTGGCGTCCGCCGCGGTGGCCTTCGAAGCCTCGGCCGCAGCCCGTTTGGTCTTCGCCGTGTCGGCCGCCTGCTTCGCGGTCTGCTCGGCGGCCTGGACAGTGGTCAGCGCCGCCTGGGCGTCCTTGACCGCCTGCGCCGCCCTCTTCGCCTGCGTTGCGGCGCCGTCGGCCGCGGCTTTCGCCTGGTCGGCCGCCGCCTGCGCGGCGGCGGTGCGGAACGCCGCCTGCGCGGTGTGCAGCTGAGTCTGCGCCAGCTGCTGCAGGGTCTGGCTGTCCGCGCCGGAGGCCATCGTCGCGTTGTACGCGGTCTCGGCCGCCTTCACCTCCGCGTCCACGGCCGCCGCCGACGCCAGCGTCGCCTGCGCCTCCTGCTGCGCGGCCAGCAGACCACGCCCACGCGGCTGACCGACGGCATCGGCGATCGCGTACGCCTGCTGCAGCGCGGCAGAGGTGTCCGTCGCCGCCTGCCGCGCGATCGGCGCCTGCTGCCGGACGATGTCCAACTGCGCCTTCGCCGCCTCCTGAGCGGCCCCCAGCGCGGCCTGCGCCACGTCGAACTGGGCCTGCTTCGGGTAGTTCGGGCTGTCCGTGCCGGTGCCGGTGCCGCTGTTGTCCTGCTGGGCGTCGAACTGCTGCGGCCAGGTGGTGTTGCACTCCCACACCTGCGAGGCGGAGGTGCCACGCGGAGTGTTCATGTCCATGCAGAGGTTCGTACCGGCCAACTGCAGACGGGTCTTGCCGCTGGTTGTGGTGAACTGCCACTTCTGGTTGACACCGCCGTTGCACGTCCAGATCTCCACCTTGGTGCCGTTGCGCGGTGGCCCGTTGCTGCCGACCACGTCCAGGCACTTGTTGGTGGCGACGTTGACCAGCGATCCGTCCCAACCAGGTATCCACTTCTGGTTGGCACCGCCGTTGCAGGTCCACAGCTCCACGTCGTTGCCGTCGCTCGGGTCAGCGCGCGGCACGTCCAGGCACTGGTCCGGCGAGCTGTGCAACTGGTAGACGACCGGGCCCTGGCCCTGGGTGCCCTTGCCGCCCGGCAGCCAGTACCCCTGCCAGCGGCTCAGGTGATCGGCCAACCACGACTGGGCCAGTGCCTCGCCCAGGGCCTGCGAGCCCTTCTGCAGCGCCGCCGTGGCCTTCTGGCTCGCGGCGAGCACCGCGTCACGCTGCACCTGCTGGCCGGCGATCTCCGACTGCCACTCAGCGGTGGCCGCCTGGACCTGTGGGCCGAGCACCTTGTTGGCGTCGACCTTGTCCGGGTTGCCGCTGTCGCAGGAGGCGTAGCGCGTCTTCAGGTCCTCCACCGCGACGCGGAACTCGGCCGTACCGTCCTGCGGAACACTCCTCGGGAAGCCGCCGTACTGCAGGAAGAGCCGGATGTCGTCCGAACTCAGCGAAAATCCGACCTGGTCCTGCTCCCAGAGCAGGTGCTCGCCGGCCTTGCGCAGGTAGTCCGGGTCGCTCCCATCCGGCTGCGGCCCGCCGTACTGCGCATCGCCCAGTGCCTTGGCCGCCTTGACCGAATCCGCGGACGGCGTGGGCGTGACGACCTTCATGACGTCGCCCTCGGTGGTGAACATCCGCTTGCCGAGCCAGGGCCCGAGGCCGGTCTGGTCGAAGAAGTCCCCCCGCGCATCACCCCCGGACCCGGGCGCCCGCCTGAAGTCCGCTTCGGACTGGAAACCCGCCCCCGACCCCGGCGGCGTCAGGCCCGCAGTGGTCCCTCCCACTGGACGTGGCGGCCGTTCAGCTCGTCTGCCTTGTCGCGCACCGCCTTGCTGTCGGCCAGGTAAGCATCGTGCAGCGCCGTGCTGTGGAACCGGGTGTCGGTGTCCGCCGCGGCGTGCAGCTGGGCCGGCGTGCCGTCGAGCGCCGTCACGGCCAACTGCTTCATCGCCGGGCCGCCCATCCGCAGCACGTCCGACATCAGGCACTGGTCCTGCCGGTACTGCACGGCGTCCACAGAGACGGGCGGGTTTGGCGGCTGGTCCGCCGCCAGCGCCTGGACGTTCGAAGCGCCCAGCGCTCCAGCAGTCAGCATCGCCGTGACGGCCAGCAGCCGTGGAAGAGCTCTCCGAACCCGAGGCCGGGCGCGGAGGATTGGTATTTTCACGAACGGAATCCCCTGTCTCAGGGCACGCACGCGCGCGAACCGGTACACGGGCCCCCCAGCGCGTGCATGCCGACCACTCGACCGCGATACCCGTCCCCCTGGGCAGCGGCCACCCCCCCCGGCTACAGCGGGGGCGCAAACGAAGCCGGAACACGTCACTGCTCCGCATGCGGACGCTCAGTATTCACTCAGGAACCTTTAAGGTCAACGGCTTTCATCTGGCGGTGCGCAGGCCCTGCAACCGCCGCCGACGGCTTCTGTTTGATGCAGAGGATCGTCGTGGCGGCCCGGCATATGAGTTGACCTAGAAGCGCATAGAGGCCTGAACAAGACACATCTTCGACTACACCGTAGGTGCGGCTGGCCTCGTGTGGCTTTGCAGGTGGTCGGACGTCCCGGGCCGACGCCGTCGCGACCGCGCAGGTGGCTCCGACGATCTATCGGTCTGGATGTTCTGATGATGCGTCATTTGATGCCACGTGATGGCCGCAAGTCGGATCGCCGAGGGTCGTGGGCCAGGTCGATCCGGCGCGCCGCGAGGAGGCGAGAGACGAGACGGATGAGCGCACGAGCCGACGAGACGTTGTGGGCGCTGTTGTCGGATTCACCCACGGCACGGGCTGGGTGTCCCCGGCCCACCCTCCGAGCTGCAGCTGTTTCTGGTAGGAGCCGCGGTAGCCGATGCGGTGGAGGACCATCAGGGTCGCGTAGTGCAGGGAGAGGCGCCAGACTTCGAATGCCAGTCCTTCGTGCATGTATAGGGCGTCGGCGATGATCTCGGGGTGGACCAGCTGGTTCCGGATGCGGGTGACGGCGGTGGGGCCGTCGATTCGGCGGTCTGCTGCGTACTTGGCCAGCGCGGGGAGGGAGGCCGGGGCGATCGAGGTCGGCTCGCCAGCGCAGGTCAGTGGATAGCGCAGTTTGTCCTCTGCGTGGCAGCTCTTGAAATCCTCCCGCGTCATCAGATTCCCCAGGACCAGTTTGGTCCAGGCGAGGCTCTCCAATACAGGTGCGGCGGAAAGGATTCGCTGTTCGACGAAGCCGGTGGCCACTGCTTCAGTGGCCATCTGCATCTGAAAGCGCGTGGTGCCCTTGAGGGAGGGGTCGCTGAATGCCCGCAGGGCGCGGGTGACGAGTTCGGCGCAGTCGCCGGGACTGCCATCGTGGAGCCATCCCGATCCGATGGTCTGGGCCCGGTCGAGGAGGGGGGAGAACCACTGCTCCCAGACGATCTCCCCGTTCGTGTTGTAGCCGATGGGGAGTGCGGGAACGACCTTGCGGCCGAACCCGAACGACAGACTGACGCGGAGGCATTCCAGGACCTCTCTGCCCTCGGCGAGGGAGAACTCCTCACCGTTCGTGCGCTTGAGTTCCATGACGTGCGTCAGGACGGAGGTGAACTGATCGGTAGCGGTCCGCAGGGCGTCCGAGAGGTCGGGGCGCTGGTCGATGCTCACCGTCCATCCGTCGATGTCGACGGACCACCGCCCCCTCCAGGGAGAGGTGCGCTCGCCGTTTCTCTCCCCCAGGAGCGCGTTGCCTTCGGACAGTGGCAGGTTCACCCACTGCGCCACCAGCCGTCCCAGGCGGATCTTCTGGTCTCCCAGCTGGGTGGAGTTGATCCATCCGGCTTGGTTGCGGCGGGTGTTGGCGGTGAACGCGATGGCCGGCGTGCGGTCCACTGTCGTGATCTCGGAGCCGCTGTCGTCCAGCCCCCAGTAGTCCTCCTCGCGCGGTTCGACCGCCCACTCCAGGCTGGATCTGGCTCCGAAGGTGAGCTCGACCCGGCCTTGCCGCGGCCCCTGCTTGAACCCGGTGAGTTCACCGTCGTACAGGATCACTGTTTTCCCGGGAGCGTTCCATCCGTGGGGCGGGGTTAGGGGAGTGTGGGAGTCGAACTGCTTGTCAGGGTTCATCTGTGAGCGCGCCTCCGTCCGCCAGGATGCTGCCGAGTGGACAGCCGGTCAGAATATCTGAGGTTGCGCCAATAGTGTCCGCCTTAAGCAAGGTTGACCGATGCGGTGGTCTGGTGCTGGTCGCTGGGGTGCTGCTCGTCTCGCACGACCCCGGGCAGGCCCAGCAGCTGTGCGGTCGTACGGTGCAACTGGACCTCCCCACCTGTCCGGACCCGCTCCGGCGGCAGCCTGAGCCCAGGACGCACCACCGCTCGTCTTTTCGGAGCTCTGGGGGAGGGGGCCCCGGTCCACTGGGCGGTTCGCCCGGACGACCACCGCGGGGCTCTCGGCGGCGCTGCTGATCTCCGCGCTGGCCGGAATCCCGATCAGCCGCGTGCTGAACCGGCGCGGCCCGATGACGGCGATGGCTGCGGGCTCCGCTGCTTGGCGAGCACGGGTGACACCTCGCCCGAGGGGGCGCAGTGCCGGTAAGAGATCGAACCTGCCGGGTCGGGAGCCGCGAGCGATGACTACTGAAGGTAGCGAGATGGCGTACTGCCCAGTGCTGGCAAGGGCAAGAAGGCGTCATCGCGAGTTCGATCTACCCCTGCTCATTTCACACTCATTTCACATCGTGAGCCCCAGAGGTACTGCAGCCGACCACCCTCCACGCGTTTCCGCAGGTCAGCACCCTGCCTGACCTGCGGAAACGACGAGAGACTAAACTGCATTTCCGCAGGCCAGAGGGGGTCTTAGAGGTCGTAGTTCTGATCGAACAAGCCTCTGACCTGCGGGAACGTGGGTCCCGGGGAAGATCATTTCACAACCAGTGCACACGCGGCGGCCTTGACGATGAGAAGCCGTGAGAAGTGCCGAGCGGAGACCACGAGATCGAGTCGGCTACCCCGCGGCCTGGGCCGCGCGGTGCTACTGATCGTGAACGCGCGCGGAGACGATGGGAGGCGCGGCCTCGGGTGAGTGTCGGCCAACCTTGCTATCCCGCCGCTTGGAAGGAGAACCTCGCACTGGTCACGCGCAAGGAGAGACAGTCGATGCCATAGAGTCGCTATATGGGCACCGTTGGAGATGGCTTGGACGGGTTGATTGATGCCTGGGTCGAGGAGCAGCTTGCTGTGTCGCCGGCATGGACTGCCGAGAAATTGGAGGCGATATTGGCTCTGCTGGGAGAATCGATACAAGGACCAAGAGGAATCGGCGGCGCAACCTCACATCACCTGCCGCACGCTGTCGATAACTGAGTCAATCAGCGCTCTCGATGTCAGGCGTTCATTGAAGCTGAGCGTTGAAGACTCGTCCTTCCCGTTGGGTTACGCGGGCTGTTATTGGTGTCTCTAAATTTCTGGTGCGTTGGTGAGGCAGCGGACGTTGTAGGGGCGCGCTGGTGAGGCTGGGGGAGCGGGATCAGGCATCGCAGGGCAGGCATGACGGCACCGCCCCGCGGGGTGCTCGTCAGGGGTGGTCTTCGTGGTGTCCACAGAGCCAGGCCAGCGCCTGGTAGGCACCGAGGGCGTACTCGGCATCCGCACTTCCCTCCAGGGCATCGCGCAGGCGGACAGCGGCGGCCTGGCACTCGGCCAGCAGTTGCGCCCGGCACGGCCCTGCGGCTCCGAGCGCGGCGGCAGCGGTGAGGGGCGCCGCTACCTGGGCCCCGGCGGCCCACCGGTAGGCACCCAAGACCCCGTGGTCGAAACCGGTCCATGGCTGCGGGTGCCGGTTGGCCGCCTCGATCGCCTCGAACACCTCGGCCAGCGGCCGCACCCCCACGGCCGGGATCGTCGTCTCGTCACTGGTCATGCCCGCAACCTACGTCCACCCGACGAAGTCCGCCCCCGGGTGCGTTCCCGGCCCGATGGCCGCTCGGCAGTCGGGTGAACCAAGGTAGCCGCTCACCCGCGAGCTCCGGGTCTGCCAAGCCGACAGCACTACGGGTCCCGCGCTGACCGGCGGCCCCCGCCGCGGTGGAAAGACGGAGCGCGCAGGCCCACCGCCGATGGATCACTCAGTTGGGCAACGCGATTCGGCGCACCTCGCCGGCCTCCAGTTCGACGACGACGGCCAGCACCGGACGCAGCCAGTGCACAAGTGACCGCGTGCCCGAGTTCGGCTCCCGAAGTCGCCCGGCGACCGGTGGCCCCAGCTCCGCCTGCTCCTGCCCGGACAGCTCGCGGCTCACCAGTCGCCGACCGTCGCCGAGCACCACCAGCAGACGCTCCGGCTTTCCCGGTCCGCCGACGGCTCCGACCACCCAGCCCGTCACCCCAACCTGCCCGGAGACGATCCTCGGGTGGGCGGCAGAGGCATCGCCGGTCCCCTCCTGTACGCGGGCGCAATTTTCCCCAGCATGCCAGCAGATGTCGCCCGCTGCGATACCCGCAGGCGCAGCCCTCGCCGAAGCCCGCATCAGCGGCCCTGCCGAGGAGGTGCTCACCTTCGTCGTTTCAGCGCACCTGTCGCGCGGGGGATTTCTTCGTGGACAAGTCGGCCGGCCAGTGCGCCGCCGTACACGATGGCGCCGACGCCGACGAGCCAGGACTGGATGACGAGGACGGTTCCGATGGGGCCGTAGGCGAGGGTGTTGGTGGCGATCAGCGGTGAGAAGACGAGCCGGGAGAAGAGTCGCAGGCCGAGCAGCCCGACCGTGGTGGCCACTGCGCCGGGCAGCAGGGCTCTCCAGCGAACCCGTCCGCCGAGCAGCAGGTGTTGCGACCACCAGGTGAACAGGGTGGCGGTCAGCACGGCGGCGAAGCCGCCGGCCGGGGTCCGTCGCCACAGGGTGGTGGTGGCGGACAGGAGGAGCAGCCCGATGAGCGCGGCGAGCCACAGCACGTGCCGCCACCTGGCCCACCAGCGGGCCGGTGGCAGGCCCCAGATCTTCGCGTAGGTGGTCTGCACCACCGCCCCGAACGACAGGCCGAAGACGGCCAGGGCGGCAAGGCTGAACGCCGTCGTGGTCCGCAGGGTCTGACCGGGCAGGGCGATCAGCTGCTCGACCTTCTTCCTGGAGGTCGCCGACACGCCGATCACTTCGCCCAGCCACTGTGCGAAGCCCTGTCCGTTCGCCGGGTCGGCCGCTGTGACGACGATCAGCAGCGGCACGAGCGTGAGGAATCCGAGTGCCGCGAGACCCAGCGACCGCTGCCACAGCTCGAGAGTGCTGCCCCGCTTCCATCCGCGTCCGGCCGTCGAGCGGCCGACCACGCGGCGCAGCCGCCCGAACAGGGACGAACGGCCCTCGGGATCGGGAGACTTCATCGACATGGGTGTTGACTACCACGGTCGATCGCGGCGCCGTGCCAACGGCGCGGCCGGAGCCGGCAGCGCGGCAGCCGGCCGGGCTTCGGCGGGGCGGACCGCAGCCGTAGCGGGTGGGATCGAGCGCCCTTGCGCGGGTCCGTCGGAACAGCGGGCTGCCGGTGTCGCTCACGTCGGCCCGGGGCGCGGCCGCGGAGCCGGAGGCTGGGGGGCCGGTCGGCTGCTTGGCCGAGGTGCCTGTCGTTACCGCTCGGGCGAGTCCGGGTGTTCGGCGGCCGTGTGCCAGCGCGCTTCGCAGAACGAGTAGAGGCCGAACAGCACGAGGCCGACCGCCGCGGCGACGAGGAGTCCCGGCCCGGCCGGGGTGTCCGCGAACGAACGCAGCGTCTCGTCCAGGCCCTTGGCACGGTTGGGGTCGAACTTGACCGCGGCCAGCAGGACGAACAGGCCGGCGACCGCCGCGACGGCGCCGCACGCGACACCACCGACGATGCCCAGCGTTGCGACGACACGGCGTGTTCGTTCACTCATCTTGTCCGTCTGGAGGTTCTTCTCGAACTTGCGCATCGCGGAGCGCACCGCCATCACAACGCCCACGATGATCAGGACGGCTCCGACCGCTCCGACGATCACCCTGCCACCGGGCCAGCCCAGCACCCTGGCGGTGTACTCCTTGGAGGTCTGGTTGCTGGAGCGGTTGCTGGAGGACCCACCGACCAGGACGGTCTGCACCACGCCGATGGCGACCACGGCATAGAACACCGCCAACCCCAGAAAGCCCAGGCGCACGGCCCACTTGCCACCGCCCGGCCCCGTCGGCCCGAACACGGCCTCGGACAGCCGCCACAGCGCCATCGCCGCCAGCCCCACCACCAGCGCCCACAGCAGCACCCGGCCGAACGGCTGCTCGCCGATGGTCCCTACCGCGCCGGATCGCTCGGCCTGCTGGCCGCTCTTATGACCGAAGCCGATCTGCACGGCCAGGACCCCCACCAGCACGTAGATCACGCCCCTGGCGCCGAGTCCGACCCTGGCCGTGATGTCCATGGCGCGGCTGTCGGCAAGGCGTTGCCCCTGGGACTTGTCCTGTGCGGAAGGACCGTTTCTCGTGGCCATAGATGGCACCTCCCCGTGCCGGACCGGACGACGCAAACCCGTACAGCCGGCCCGGCGGGGCGTGGTGGTCAGTGTTTGAAGGCGTCCTTGATCTTCGCTCCGGCCTGCTTGGTGTTGCCCTTGATCTGGTCACCGCGGCCTTCGGCCTGCAGGCGCCGGCTGCCGGTGACGCGGCCGACGGTCTTCTTCGCGCCGCCTTTGACCGCTTCGGCCTTGTGCGCGATCTTCTTGGCGATACTCATGGGTGGCCACCCTTCGAGGGTTGTCTGCTGGGGTGCGCTCGCGAGGGCCTGCGGCCTGCCGGTCGGCGTCTGCGCGTGGGTGGCGGCGGTTCACCGGTGGGCGGCTCGGTGTCCGAACGGGTGCGACCAGCTTCGGTGGCCGTCGCCCGGGTGGGCAGGGCGGTCGTCGTCGGGCGAACGGTTGCCTTGGGCGTCCGCCGGGTCTGCGCGGGCGGTGTCGCGTTTGCCGATCAGCTCGTCGCGCTCCCTACTCGCGGCGGCCGTCTGCGAGCGGGCGGTGTCGCGTTGGCCGATGAGCTCGTCGCGGTCCCTGCCGGCGGCGGCCGTCTCCCGGCGGGACTCCTTGAGTCCGTGGCGTGCGGCGCGGCCGCGGCGGGCGGTGCGGCGCGCCCCGCTCAGGAGCACGCTCAGGCCGAACATGGCCAGGGCCCCGAGGATGAGGCCGTAGAGGAACAGCGTGCCGGTGGAGCCGGTGACGTGGTAGCCGAACACCTCGAACCCGCCGGCGAGCGCGTGTCCGCTGCCGGTGTTGGTGAGGACGCCGGCCACTGCGACGACGACGGCGGCGACCAGGATGATGAGCCCGATGATGATGATCATGGCGCGCTCCGGAGATGTGCACTGCCTAGGTCCACGGTAGAACCGCACCGTGCGGGAATCCAGCCGACCAGGGACAGCGTGACCGACGCGGGACAGGGCGCCAGCCGCACGCCGGGACAAGTGCCGCGACCCGGACGGGGCCCTGGGTTCGGTCCGGCCGCTGTCCAGGGTGGCCAGACGGGTCCTCGGCCGCGGCGAGGCGGTCTCCAACCCTGCGACGTCACCAGGGGTGGCGCTCTGCTGGGACGCTCTGAGGACGATGACGATCTGGCCCTTGGGCTCCAGGCGGCCTGTCCACCCGGAAAGCCAGGTGGCGCACGGCCAGGGGCGTTGGCCGTGCGCCATCTCACTGCCGCGGCCGGCAGGTGTGTGCGTTGTTCGCATGTCCCACGGTAGAGGGCCCACTCGGCTGATCCGGTGAGCCGTCCCGGGCGCGGGTACTGCCCGGGAGGGCGGCCGGGGCCGCCCGGGCAGGGACCCCCTTCCGGCGACTGTGCTCAGAGCTAGTGGGAGCCGTAGTAGCTGCCGAGGGTAGTGCGGTAGGTGGGGTCGTTCTTGTGGACGTCGGGGTCGTACTCGGGCGCGTCCTTGATCTGCTCCTTGGTGCGGCTGATGTAGATCGTCTCGTCGGCGTGGCTGATGCGGGTGATGGTGCCGGCGGGCAGCATCACGTGCTTGCCGATGAGCCACGGCTTGCAGTTGACGACGATGTACGCGGATCCGACGTCGTAGGTGGCTTCGTCGACCTTGCCGACGTGGCCGTCGGTGGCCTCGACCTTGAAGCCGGTCAGGCTTGTACCGGGCGTGTACTGCGAGGTCTCGGGGTAGCCCCAGATGTCGTACGACATGGCGTTCCTCGTTCCGCTGCTGGCGGGAGAGTGAGTCGGATGGGCGCGTGTACGCCCGCGCCGTGAGACGGCGGGCTGGCTCAGGTGCGCAGGCAGCCGGTGCGGCCGTCGTGGCCGTCGAACCAGTAGTCGCCGTGGGCGAGGCGGCGGAAGTGGACACGCTCACCGGCGGACACGGCGACGGTGACCGCCCCGGCATCGTGCACCACAGCGGCGGCGGGTCCACCAGTCGTTGAGTTCGTCGACGACGCTGACGTCTCCGCGTGGGTGGCCGGCGGGCAGGACGCACATGACCTGCGTGTTGCCCTTGTGCAGGCGCGCTCCACCATGACCGTCAGTTCCTCACTCCAGAATACGTTCGTACCGATCCTGTCCCCGATGGTGTGGCTGTGCCGCTGGGCGCCGCCGTCCGGGGAGGGGCGCTCACCTGGACGGCGCCGCCGGGCGTCGCAGGGGCCGCACCCCGACGGGAGATCGGAGGGCCGGGCGAGGCAACCACGACTGCGGGTCGAGCCCGCCTCTCCCCACTCCGGCCCGTCATTTCGTAGCTTGGTGCCGCCGCGCCGCACGGCAAGCCCGAGGCCGGGTCCGGGCTGGACTGGCAACGCGATGTCGCCGGAGGCGGCCGGGCGGGGCCGCTGTGCGGGCTGTCTACCCTGGAGGGAGACACCGCGGGGACACGCAATGCGTGTGGTCTCGCGCTGAGGCCTGGCACCTACGCGGCGAGGAGGCCGACTCCCCATGACCCCGATCAAGCGTTACGCCGTTACGCTCCCCGGGGCCCCGGGCACACAGGCGCCGACGGAGGTTGTGACCGTTTACCTGACCGCAGCCACCGGGCCGGACGGCTGGCCCGTCTACGCGGATGCCTCCGGGGACTTCCGTGTGCAGATCACCGACGACGGAGTCGCGCAGCTGCTGACAGCAGCCTCCGGCCACGGCCAGATGCAGTGCCTGCACGCCACTGTCCTGCCATGACCCCGCGCCGGCCTGCCCGGGCCGTCAACGGCCCGTGAAAGGGAGCCCCTCGCGGCCAGCGGCAGCGTTTGACCAGGTAGTGAGCGGGGGAACAGCTGGTCAGGGGGTCCGCGCCGTGCAAGATCGGAGGACACCGTGATTGTCCTCGGAGTCATCCTGCTCGTCATCGGTTTCGTGGCCAACATCGCCATCCTGTGGACCGTCGGGATCATCCTCGTTGTCATCGGGGCCGTCCTGTGGATCATGGGATCGCTCGGTCACGCGGTCCGCGGGCGGCGCCACTACTGGTAGAAGCCCCTGCTTCGTAAGCCGACGAATGCTCCACGAATCTCACGCCAGACCAGCCGGCCTCGTCCCCCTTGCTCACGTCCGGAGGCCAGGGCCTGCGGTGCCGTGCTCCACGGAGCCTCCAGGACCTCGTCGTGCACGGGCTGCTGTACCTGCTCGCTATCGGTGTTCTTCTCCTTGTCGCTGACGTCGTTTTCCTGGCCGTGCGCTCGGCGCGTGGCCGTCGCGCCCTGCGGTGACACCACGCGCCATGGCGAGGGTCAGGGGGCGGTCTGACGTTGCGCAGTTTGCGGGTGTGCGTGCCGAAAACCTGCGTCACCCTATGCAACCTGCGCGTATTCGTGGATGAGGCCGCCGAGGCGGTCGCTCCGGATGACATGCGATGGGCTATCGACTGCGGGCGGTTCGGGTGCCCCGACATCGTTCGGACATCGCTGTCCGAGCGATCGGTGCGGCCGATGTTGGTTGTGGTGGTCGGCGTACTCGTCGATGACGAGGCGTAGGTGGCGTTCTCCGGTGATCAGGAGGCGGCTGGAGGCCTCGTGTCTGCAGGATCCGACCCAGCGCTCGGCGATTGCGTTCATCCGGGGCACGCCGGGCAAGATGGGCACCACACGGCGCCGATGGCGTTGAAGACCGCGTCGAAGTCCTCGGTGAAGTAGCCGGCGTTGTCGCGGATCAGGTACCGGATTCCGGTGGCGCGTGTGTCGTCCAGGCTCATCAGGACGTTGCGGGCCTGCTGCGTGGCCCACTCGGCGGCGACGCGCCTGGTGACGCCGGCGATGTGCACGCGCCGGGTGCCGTGCTCGATGAAGAACAGGACGAACAGGCGCCTGAGAAACACGGTGTCCACGTGGAAGACATCGACCGCGAGGATGCTTGCCGCCTGGGCCGAGAGGAACTTTACCCAGGAGCGGTCGGCGCGCTGGGGTGCCGGGTCGACCCCGGCCCGCTGCAGGATCTCCCAGATGGTGGAGGCGGCGACCTTCCAGCCCAGGTTGAGCAGTTCGCCGTGGATCCGGCGATAGCCCCAGATGTGGTTCTCGCGGGCCAGGCGCAATACCAGGGCGCGTAGTGCCTCGGGCTTCGCCGGCCGCCCCGGCCCTCGGTGCGGGTAGGTCCATTTCCGCGCGACCAGGCTCGCATGCCAGCGCAGGACCGTGCGCGGGTTGATCAAGAGTTTCAGGCTGAGGTGCTGACGCTTGCTCAGTAGCCTGACCAGGGCAGCGATCACGGCCCGGTCACCGATGGTGACGGGCGGCTTCGGCCTGCCGCGTTCGAGGACACTCAGCTGATGCCGCAGCACCGCTTCTCCTGCGAACGGATCGCCGCGCGGAATCGGACGAGCTGGAGGAACGGCTGGCCAAGCGGTCGGACGAGATGAGGGCCGAGCGGGACGAACTCGCGGTCGATGTTCTCGTTCGCGAGCGCGCCGAACCCTCGGCGGTCGCGTCGCGCTGCGCCACCCGACGGCCAGGTCGCTGCCCGAAGTGTCCACGGGGGTGACCTGGCCGCCGGGTGGCGGCGACTACGAGGTGGCGGTGAGCGACAGCCCGGGGAAGACGCGCTTCGGCCCGTCCGGTTCGGCGGCCGCCATGCCGTCTACCGCCGGCCACCCCACGAGCAGTTCGCTCGCCGTGCGGGTGTTCGCGGGATCGGCCGCGGCGCTCATCAGGTCGGCTGCCTCGGCCTCGCCGGTGTGCGGCGGGACGACCAGCAGATCCAGGCGCCGAGGTGCGTAGGACCGCACCATGACCTCGTTCTCGTCCTGCTCCTTGAGGAACCAGCCGCCGTGGACCACGTGGCCGGCGACAGGGATCAGGCGGGGGATCACGGGCCAGTGGGTGGGGTTCAGCACGACGCGCGTGACACGCCCCCACCGCGCATCCAACTCAGCCGCGAGCGAGGGTAGTTCGGTGAGGAGATCGTACGAGCGCGGCCACCAGGCTCCGTCCAGGCGGCCTCGGGAGGCGCCGTCGGGGGTGAGTGAGAGCCGTAGGGCCGGTGCAGCACCCGGCTGTGCGGGTACCTCAGCGGGTTGCAAGCGATCGAGGGCGACAGTCATGTCATGGACCCGTCTCCGGACCCACTCACGTGGGCCCGGGATTGGTGCTCGCCGGAGACGAAACCAGTATCGGGGCCAGTTCACGAAGTGCCTTCGGTAAGTCCAGCCTACTCCGACACGGTGTCAGACCCACTACGGCAGGAGCCGGGGCACGGCCGGAGAACATGTCGACGGCGAGGCCGGCGTCACCTTCCTCGGCCGAGCCGGCGCGGCAGGTGCCCACAGCGGAGTGGAAGCCGGCACGTCGGCGCCGGCCGCTGCTCCTAGAGGCTGAAGAGGCCGATGGCGTGGCCGTCGTGGTCGACCACCGGCCAGGTGGTCAGGCCGCGGGCGCGCATGGCGTTGGCCGCGGCGGCGGCAGGCATGTCGGGGGTGGCGAACGGGGCGCGGTCGAGGGCGATGTCGCGCACGGCGGTGCGTTCGGTGTACCAGGACCGGGCCTGGAACGGCGCGAGGTGCAGGCGGGTGAGCAGCCCTGCGCAGCGGCCGTCGTCGTCGCGGACCAGGACGTGGTCGGCACCTGAGCCGTTCAGGATGTCCGTCGCGGTGTCGGCGGTGACGTCGTCGCTGATCTGCAGGTCAGGTGTGGTCATGAGGTCGCTGACCGTGGTGGTGGCCGTGGGGCGTTCGAGGGTGGTGGTCATGGGCGGACTCCTTCGCGTCGCTCCCGCCGGTGGTGGCGGCGGTCCGGGCACTGCGGTGGGGGTGGGCCGGCCGTACCGCGGTCCGGACCCGTGCGGTGTGCTACGCGGCGAGGACGACTCGCCTCGGTGCCGCGCTGCGCGAGTCGGCGGCGGCCCGCGGGTTGCGGCCGACGTGGACGGGGCGGCTGCGGCGGCCACGACTGGTGGCCGAGCTGCGGCGCGAGCGCTCGGTGACGGGGTCGGCGATCACGGTGGGGATGCCGGTGGGGACACGGGCGCCGGTGATGCGGGCCAGTTCCTCGTCGCCGGCGCTGACCCTGGTGGTGATGGGGGTGATGGCGGCGGTGGCCATCATGCGGGCCATCTCGCGGCGCTGGTTGGGCAGGACGAGGGTGACGACGGTGCCGGACTCGCCCGCACGGGCCGTGCGGCCGCCGCGGTGCAGGTAGTCCTTGTGGTCGGCCGGCGGGTCGAGGTTGACGACCAGGTCGAGGCCGTCGACGTGGATGCCGCGCGCGGCGACGTTGGTGGCGATCAGTGCGGTGACCTGGCCGTTGCGGAACTGCTCCAGGGTGCGGGTGCGCTGCGGTTGGGACTTGCCGCCGTGCAGGGCCGCCGCCTTCACCCCGTTCGCGAGCAGGTCGTCCACCAGGCGGTCCGCGCCGTGCTTGGTGTCGGTGAACATGATCACCCCGCCCTCGCGGGAGGCGATGTGGGCGATCGTGGCGTCCTTGTCGAAGTTCTGCACGTGCAGCACGTGGTGCTCCATCGTGCTGACCGCTCCCGCGGACGGGTCCACCGAGTGGGTGACCGGGTCCTTGAGGAAGCGGCGCACAAGCCGGTCGACGTTGCGGTCCAGCGTCGCGGAGAACAGCATCGTCTGGCCGCCTTCGGCGACCTGGTCGAGGAGCTCGGTGACCTGCGGCAGGAAGCCCATGTCGGCCATCTGGTCGGCCTCGTCGAGCACCGTGATGCCGATGCCGTCGAGCTGGCAGTCGCCGCGCTGGATCAGGTCCTTGAGCCGGCCGGGGGTGGCCACCACGACCTCCGCCCCACGGTTCAGCGCCTGGGCCTGGCGCCCGATCGAGACGCCACCCACCACGGCCGCCATCCGCAGGCGCACCGCGTGGGCGAAGGGGGTGAGCGCCTCGGTCACCTGCTGGGCGAGCTCGCGGGTGGGGACCAGCACGAGTGCCAGCGGGCGCCGCGGCTCGGCCCGCTGCCCGGCGGTGCGGGCCAGCACGGCGAGGCCGAACGCGATGGTCTTGCCGGAGCCGGTGCGGCCCCGTCCGAGGACGTCACGCCCGGCCAGCGAGTTCGGCAGGGTCGCGGCCTGGATCGGGAACGGCGTCGTGACGCCCTGGCGGGTCAGCACCGACAGCAGCGCCTTGGGCATGGTCAGTTCGTCGAACGACTCGACGGCCGGCAGCGCCGGGGTGGTGCTGACCGGCATCGCGAACTCGCCCTGCGGGGAGGAGCCCTGACGGCCGCTCCGGCCGGAGGAGCTGCGGCCGCCGGCCGGCCGGTCGCCGTAGAAGGAACTGCCGCCGGAGCGGGATCCGTGGCCGGCGCCGCCGGAGCGGGAGTTGGAGCTCTGGTGCGAGGAGCGACGGGAGCGGTTCATGTGGAGACCTTCCTCGGGGCGGCACGTCACGAGGAAGGCTCCGCAGCGCGGGGCGCCGGCGGAGACCGCAAAGGAACGGGCCAGAACGTGTGGCGGGCGGGGCGTGGACGGAAGAACCGTGCGGCACGTCACCTGCGGTCGGTGCTCACCGAGAAGGTCGGGAGCGCGAACCTCGAACCGTGGGATCTCACGGCAGGGCGCCGATCCGGACGCGGCGCCGGGCGTCTCGTGTGGGGATGGCCGCCAGTGGCGAAGCCAGGGGGCCTGAACGGCCGGGGATGAGCAAAGCGGAAGGGCCCGCACCGAGCTTGTACGCGGCGCGGGCCCCTCGCTGCCAGGCGGGTGCCTCGGCAGAAAAACTACAGCGGACGAATGTTCTCGGCCTGCGGGCCCTTCTGGCCCTGCGTGACGTCGAACTCGACCTTCTGGCCCTCGAGCAGCTCACGGAAGCCGTTGGCGTTGATGTTCGAGTAGTGGGCGAAGACGTCAGCGCCGCCGCCCTCCTGCTCGATGAAGCCGAAGCCCTTTTCCGCGTTGAACCACTTCACAGTGCCATTAGCCATAAAGAAATCTCCTTCAAGGGGCTGTCCGAAACACGCACAGTGCGGGCCTCGAGTGCCGCGATGATGACCCACCCGGGGAAGAGCCGGGAAACAGAAATGCGCCCGCGAAACATCAGCAGGCGCACACAAAGTTCATGGGAACCACTACTGCAACTAAGACGACTCTAGCAGGCCCCGGCCTTCCGTGGTGGATTATTTCACTCCCGGTTTTGCAGGGGCCTCCCCTCGGGCCCGCCGCCCCCGAGTCGCCAGGGACGCCAACGCTCGCTGCGGGCGGGGTGGTTGACGGCATAGTGCTTGTCCGGGGCGGCGGTTTCACTGGCAGTGCGACCAGGGCGAGTCCCGAGGTACGCCGCGTGGACTCTTGCCACTGCGGGCCCGGGTCGGCCCCGCCACCGGTTCCGGTGGAGGCAGGGGACGGCACGATTCGAATTCCTGCCCGTCCGCATTCGAGTTCCACCGAAAGGCCCCGCTCCCGCGATTTCCGGCGCATACTGCAAGGAATGACGAAATCAGCAGCAGTCCGCCGGCCCCTGCCCACCAGCCCCTTCAAAGTCCGGGTCCAGGCGCCGCTCAAGCGGTTCGCCGTCGGCGACCGAGTCACCCACGACCGCTACGGCCTCGGCCGGGCCATCGGCGTCGAAGGCGACGGCGACATCGCCGTACTCGTCGACTTCGGATCGCGGCGGGAGCGCATCACCCAGCCGTACGCCGCGATGTTCAAACTCTGACCCCGGGCACCCCGGGCACCCCGGGCACCCCGGGCACCCCGGGCACCCCGGGCACCCCGCGCTTCTCGGGCCGATCGTGCCGCACCGCTCGCGGGTGGTCCCTGCGCCGAGGCGACGGCGCACCGTCACCTCGGCATCATCCGGGGCTCCTGCCCCGGCCATTGATCCCGATGGCCATGTCGAAAGGGCCCCGCCGGTCCCTGCCCCGGCGGCAGCCGGAACGGCAGATGACGATCAGTCACCGTCGGCTGTGCGCTGATCGTGCGGGCGCCAGAATCGTCGCGTGGATGACAAACCTCTGTTTGAGTCCGTGCGTGAAGTGCTCTCGCTCCGAGGGTTCGAGCTGGCACAGCCGAAGGCGGCCGGCCTCTCCGTACGGGTGCGCCCGGGTGCCGGCCTGGTGCTGGGATGGCGGCCGGGCGAGGACCTGATCGGGCCGACGCTCCACGCCTCCCCGCATTCCGTCGACGCCGCCGGACGCACCGAGTTCCGCGGCATCCGCAGTGCGCTCACCCTGGCCTTGTCGGAGGTTCTCAACTCCGCGGGCTTCACCGCCGCCACCCATGGAACCGAGCTGTTCGTCACTGTGGGCCAGCGCGATTCCGGCACCACCCCGGCCCTCACGGGCCAGCCGTCATGCCGTGCGCCGCGCAGCAGCCGGCCTGCCTTCGCGGCAGCGGGGGCCCGTCGAAGCCCGGCTGCGTAGGCCGGCGACACCCCGCACGCACCGCAGTCACCGCCTTGGGGTGGACTCCCGGACACCGACCGCCGTGTCCTAATCTGGGACTCATGTCGAACCCTGACGGGCTGCTCGTCGACATCGCCGCGATGGTCGAGTCCGAGCACAGCAACCAGATGTCCTTGACCGTGGTGGTCCCCGGTGCAGTGATCACCGGCAGGCTCGCGCCGATTTCCCTGTGGTGGGAGCGGGTTGCGGAGGTCCTCCAGGCCTCTGAGCACCTGAAGCCGTTCGCCGCCCTCTTTGCGCCGCCCGCCGAAGGCCCGCCCGCGCGGCCCACGCACCTCCACCTCCACCGCGCGAAAATCCTGCAGGGCAACTTCGCCCTCCCCCACACCGGCGGCATGTACCGCATCGCCATCGAAGACATCAGCAGCTGGACAATCGGGGACCTCGGTTACTCCGACACCTGAGACGGTGAGCAGGAGGCCAAGTGCCCGCTTCGAGGCTGGAGCCGGGTGAGGCGGGCTGGTCGTGAGTCCGATCGCCAGGCTGTGAGCGGAGCGAGGAGCCGGGCCGCGCCAACCTGCGGTCTGGAAGCCGCTGGAGCGTCACCCCGGCTCCAGGCCGGCCCGGGGGTGCTGAGCCTGACGGGGCGGCTCTCGCGGTGCGACCTGCCGCTGTTCGCTTCGCTAGGCGGCGGGCAGGTCGGCGCGGCCGTACAGGAGTGCGTAGCCGTGGGGGAGTTGGGTCAGCACGCGGCACGTCAGGGCTCGCCGGTGAGGTTGGTGAGGGCGGCGCCGGTGTGCTGGCGGCCGGCTTCGATGGTGGCGTCCAGGAGGGGGATCTGCGAGGCGAAGGCGGTCTCGGGTGCACGTCGGAGTGCGTCCGAGACCGCGGCGGGGGCCGAGTGTTGCGGGGCGGACTGTCAGCGCAGGGCGCGTCGGTGCCTGGTCGAGCGCACGGCGAGGAAGGCCACGTCGGCGAGGAGGAGCACGATGCCGATGGCGAGCAGGTAGATCAGCCCGTGGACGACGGCGCCGACGAGGCCGAGCACGATGGCGATGAGGACCACGAGGAGGAACAGGGCCATGACATGCCTCCTTGGCCGGGTGATTGGTCAGCGCCGGGCGAGCTGGCGCTCGCCTGCGGCGCCGCTCTGGTAGGCGAGGTTGTAGTGCCGGAAGACCGCTTCCTCGTCCTCGGCGGGCAGGACGTCGTCCGTGCCGATCGCGGGGCAGTCCTTCACCAGGGCCTTGTCGTAGACGACCTTGACGTATCCCGGACCCACCGTTGCTCCGTCGAGGGGTACGAAGACCAGGCGGTGGCGGGTGGGCAGTCCGACCTGCACAGTGGCCATGGCCGCCTCGTCGGTGCTGGTGTCCACGTAGATCGCCTCCAGCGTGCCGATCTTGTGGCCCCCCACGTCCACGACGTCGTGGGTGCGCCACTCGCGGATGTCCCCTACCTGGATCATCGAGGCTCCCTTCAAGCCGCTGTGCCGGGCGCGGGCCGGGCCCGTGGCCGGTGATCTGCATCTTTCAGGGTGCCCCCGTCTGCGGGCGGACACCAACTCCCGCGCCCGTTCCAACCACACCAGCAGTCGGCACCCCTCCTCCGTGCCGGACCGGGCTGGCGGACCTGGTCGCGCTGCAGTAGGCAGGTCGCTGGCCAACGCGTCGCGCAGTGCGTACAGCGCCGTGGCGTCCGCGCACTCCGCCAGGTCCGGCAGAAGCTCCCGGATGCGGTCGTCGTCGCCGGCGCGTACCGCCGCCACGATCGCGGTGATGACGGCGTCCACCCGGCTCGAGCCGTCCTGGCCCGCTGGTCTTGATCCGGGGCGCCGCGGTACCGGGCCGGCTACTGGGGTGCCGACGGACGGTCGCCGTGGCACCGGGCGGTGTCGATGGCGTCGCGCAGGGCGGGCAGGTCGGTGATGGCGGCCTGTTCGGCGAAGCGGGCCAGCAGCCGGCGCAGGACCCGTTCGTCCCGGTCGCGGACGGCTTCGCCGATGGCGGCCACCAGCGACGCCTTGGTATGCGGGTCGGGAGTGCGCCCGTGTGGCGCGGTCTGCCGCCCTTCCATCGTTCGCCTCCCGTTCGTTCCGTTCGTGGTCCCGAGCCGCTGAACGCGGCTTCCTCCGTCATGCGGCTGCGACTGCGGGTCCGGTCCGTCCGGTCCCCGCGCGGGACGGAGAATACCTCCCCGGCGGACACGGGAAAATCTGTGCTCGCTGGAGTAGACATTGCCCGGTGTCATGGCTAGTGTTTCTCTCGTAGACGCGGTTAAGCGGTACCCGCCAGACACGAACTGGCGGGCAGTAGTACGGAAGTTCGCAGGTCGGCACGGTGGCAGGGTCCTGAAGCCAGGATGGTGCAGTTAAGGCGACAGGACCGGCGGCCGGGCCGGGCGGCCCGCAGTGATCAGGGGCCCGCCAACGAGCGGTACCGCGGTAGATGCAGGTGCAGTACCAGCAAGTGAAGTTGAGTTGAGCGGTACCAGCAGTCGCGGTACGCGGTATCCCAGTGAAGGCGCCAGGCTGCGGGCGCGCGTGCTGGGAGTCCGGCAGTGGGGTTCCAAGCCGAGCAGGTGAGCAGGACGGGCGACGGGGCTGGCTGTCGGACCAGGCAGTTGAAGTTCAGCAGTACCGAGCAGTTCGCAATGTCAGTCAGTACAGAGGATGAACGGAGGGACAGAGCGCCATCAGGATCGCCCGGCCCGTGAGGTATTCACCCGGGCGGACACCGCAGACCCCCTTTTGAGCACGAGGACGGTGGTTTCCGGTCACGCATACGCGATCCCCGCACACCCCCACCCCCGGGGAGTTGCGGAACAAGGAACCCGGCCCAGGCCGGTAGATGGTGTTGTTCCCCTTCGGGGCCCCGGAGCCGCAATGGCGCCGGGGCCCCTCGACGCGTTCCCCAGGAACCAAGAGAGGTGCAGTGACTACGACGACCGACAGGCCCCACACCCCAGACAGCCTCGACGACGACGACTACCCCGCCTACACCATGGGGCGCGCCGCCGAGATGACCGGCACCACCCCCGGCTTCCTGCGCGCCCTGGGCGAGCAGGGCCTCATCACCCCACTGCGCTCCGAGGGCGGCCACCGCCGCTACTCCCGCTACCAGCTGCGCATCGCGATGCGCGCCCGAGACCTCGTCGACCAAGGCACCGCCATCGAGGCCGCCTGTCGCATCGTCATCCTCGAAGACCAACTCGAAGAAGCCCTGCGCATCAACGAACAACTCCGCCGCTCCCAGCACGGCCAGAAACCCGCCGCCGACACCTGACCCACCTGCCGCCCTGCGGTGAGTGCCAGGCGCTCACCGCCCGCCGCCCCGATCGCTGGTCTGCCGCACTGGCGGGGACCAGTGCGGGGACGCCCGGAAAGGCCGCCCGCAGCCATCCCCGGAGTTCACGCCCGGGGTGTCTGCAACCGTTCTGCCCGGTCATGACGCGTGCCCCGCGGCGGCGCCACGGGCCAGGCATGCTTCTCCTTGGCCGGACCGTGCTTACGCCCCCCACAGCGGGCGTGCCCGCCCTCGCTCCGCGACCGCCCGCGCCATGAGCGCCGTATCCGTGGACGCCGAACAACCCTGTTAAGGTCCGTGCTCCTTGTGGGCCGGACCGCACAAGCCGCGCGCCAAGCGCGCAACTGCGCCGTCCCACCTCGCTCTTGACCTGGCCGCGCCCGCCTGCCGGCGGTGCGCCGGGGCGTGCGGGTGCTCCGCCAGAGCGCTCGGCCCGCTACGGCGGGACTGCGCCCCCGCACGCGGGCTGTCAGGTCAGGCGTCCGCGTGCCCGGGCGGCCCAAGTGCTGCGCGCGAGTCCCGATCCTGCGGCGACGACCCTCGCGTCCAGTGGGGTCGTCACCGAACTGCTCGTCCAGTCGCGGCCCCGCGCCCGTGCTGTCCGCCCTGTGCCTGGCCCAGACCACCTGCCGGGAAGCGCTCTACTACACGTCCCTCATGCCGGCGCGGCCCGATGACGGCAGACTCCGCTGCTTGGCGAGCACGAGTGACACTTCGCCTGAGGTGGCGCAGTGCCGGTAAGAGATCGAACCCGTTGAGTCGGGATCCCCGAGTGATGGCTACTGAGAGTAGCGAGATGGCGTACTGCCCAGTGCTGGCAAGGGCAAGGAGTCATCATCGTGAGTTCGATCTGCCCCTGCTCATTTCACACTCATTTCACATGGAGAGCCCCAGAGGTACTGCAGCCGACCCCTCTCTGCACGTTTCCGCAGGTCAGCGCCTCGCTGACCTGCGGAAACGGTGAGAGATCAACCTGCGTTCCCGCAGGTCGGAGGCGCTGCTACAGGTCGTAGTAGAGCTCGAACTCGTGCGGGTGGGGCCGGAGGGCGATCGGGGCGATCTCGTTGGTGCGCTTGAAGTCGATCCAGGTCTCGATCAGGTCCGGGGTGAACACGTTGCCCGCGAGCAGGTACTCGTGGTCGGCCTCCAGGGCCTCCAGGACGGCCGGGAGGGAGGAGGGCACCTGCGGGACGTTGGCGTGCTCCTCGGGGGCCAGTTCGTAGAGGTCCTTGTCGACCGGCTGCAGCGGCTCGATCTTGTTGCGGATGCCGTCGAGGCCGGCCATCAGCATGGCGGAGAAGGCCAGGTACGGGTTGGAGGACGGGTCCGGTGCGCGGAACTCGATGCGCTTGGCCTTGGCGTTGGAGCCGGTGATCGGGATGCGGATCGCGGCCGAGCGGTTGCGCTGCGAGTAGACCAGGTTGACCGGCGCCTCGAAGCCCGGCACCAGGCGGTGGTAGGAGTTCACCGAGGGGTTGGTGAAGGCCAGCAGCGAGGGGGCGTGCCGCAGCAGGCCGCCGATGTAGTAGCGGGCGGTGTCGGAGAGTCCGGCGTAGCCCTGCTCGTCGTAGAAGAGCGGCGAGCCGTCGGTCCACAGCGACTGGTGGACGTGCATGCCCGAGCCGTTGTCGCCGAAGATCGGCTTCGGCATGAAGGTGGCGGTCTTGCCGTTGCGCCAGGCGACGTTCTTGATGATGTACTTGAACAGCATCAGGTCGTCGGCGGCGTGCAGCAGGGTGTTGAACCGGTAGTTGATCTCCGCCTGGCCGGCCGTGCCGACCTCGTGGTGCTGGCGCTCGACCTCCAGCCCGGCCTTGGCGAGTTCGAGCGACATCTCGGCGCGCAGGTCGGCGAAGTGGTCGACCGGCGGGACGGGGAAGTAGCCGCCCTTGTACTTGACCTTGTAGCCGCGCGCGTCGCCCTCGGCGGCGCCGCTGTTCCAGGCGCCGGCCTCCGAGTCGATGTGGTAGAAGGACGCGTTGGCGCTGGTGTCGAAGCGGACCGAGTCGAAGACGTAGAACTCGGCCTCGGGCCCGAAGAACGCGGTGTCGGCGATGCCGGAGGAGGCGAGGTAGGCCTCGGCCTTCTTGGCGACGTTGCGCGGGTCGCGGCTGTAGGCCTCGCCGGTGACCGGGTCCTGGATGAAGAAGTTGATGTTGAGGTGCTTCTCGGCCCGGAAGGGGTCGAGCCGGGCCGTGGCGAGGTCCGGGACGAGCGCCATGTCGGACTCGTGGATGGCCTGGAAACCGCGGATCGACGAGCCGTCGAACATCAGGATCTCGGACGGATCGAAGGTCGCCGCAGGTACGGAGAAGTGTTGCAGGACGCCCGGCAGGTCACAGAAACGGACGTCGACGAATTTGACGTCGTTGTCCTGGATGAACTGCTTCACTTCGGCGGCGTTGTTGAACATCCATCCTCCTCGGTGTTGCGAATGGGGCTCACCCTAGGAACGGGTCGTTTCCGGTCGGTGACCCTCTCGTTTCCTAGATGTTAACCACCCCCTCCGTCCGGGCGGCAAAGACGTACGGGACGGGGCAAATCACCCCGCCCACCTGGGGCGCCTCCGCCAAGTGGTCTGGACCACTTGGCGGGGCCCGGGGAACGCCCCGCGCCCCGGATTCACCCGGTCGGGGACGACGCCCCGCCCGGAGGGGTGCCGGTGACGGTGTGCGCCGTCAGCCCGGTTAGTGTGGATTCGTGGACACCAGAGAAGCGTTGGGATCGTGGATCGACGGCCCCAGGGCGGCCGCCGAGAAGATGGGCGCCGACTTCGGCTACCGCGGCGAGCGCCTCGGACTGCCCAAGGAGGGCCCCGGCTCGATGGCCGGCCCCGGCCGCCGGATCGGCGCCCTGTTCGTCGACGGCTGGCTCGTCGCGCTGGTCTCGTACGGGCTGATCGCCCGCGGTGACCAGGCCGAGGCCAACCTGTGGACCAGCCCGCTGTTCTTCCTCGTCGCGGCCCTGCTGCTCTCCACGACCGGCACCACGGTCGGCAAGCGGCTGTTCGGCCTCCGGGTGATCCGCCTGGACGGCGGCCGCGCGACCATCCCGCAGGTCCTGCTGCGCACCCTGCTGCTCTGCCTGGTGGTGCCCCCGCTGGTCTGGGACCGCGACACCCGCGGCCTGCACGACAAGGCGGTCGGCACCGTCGAGGTCCGGATCTGAAAGTCGGCCGGGCCACTGATCTGAGTCCGGGCCCCCGGAACCGCCGGCTGAACGTCGGAACGGCCCCGCTGCGGAGTTTCCGCGGCGGGGCCGTTCTGTGTGGACGGGGGAGGGTCAGCGAACCTGGCCGCCCTTGGGCATCCGGGCGCCCTTGGGCATCGGGCCCTTGGGGATCGGCGCCTTGGAGAGCAGGTCGCCCAGCGCGCGCAGGCGGTCGTTGGTCTCGGTGACCTGGGCGGCGGTGATGGCACGGGGCAGGCGCATCAGGTGGATCTGCAGCTTCTTCAGCGGGACCTCGCCCTCGCCGGTGCCCACCACGATGTCGTGCACCGGCACGTCGCCGACGACCCGGGCCATCTTCTTCTTCTCGGAGGCCAGCAGCTGGCGCACCCGGTTCGGGTTGCCTTCGCCGATCAGTGCGATGCCGGCCCGGCCCACCGCGCGGTAGACCGCGTCCTGGTTGCGGGTGACCGCGACCGGGGTGGTGTTAGAGCTCCAGCCGCGCCGGATGTTGTTCAGCACCGCGGCCACAGCGCCCGGCTGCCCCTCCATCTGTCCGAACGCGGCGCGCTCGGCCCGGCGCCCGAAGACGATCGCCATGGCCAGCACGGCCACGATGAAGCCCAGGATGCCCAGGTAGACAGGGTGGTCGATCGCGAAGCCGATGGCGAGGAACACGCCGAAGGTCAGCAGGCCGACGCCGGCGATGATCAGGCCGATCTTGGTGTCGACCTTCTTGGTCATGGTGTACGCCAGACGGATCTGCTTCAGCCGTCCGGGGTTCTCGGATGTTTCCCTCGCCATAACGCTCATGGTACGTGGCACCGGTGCGGGATATCCAAGCCCGGGTACCCGTTCGCCCGAACCGTGACCCGTGTGCCCGTACGCTGTCGCGCACAGCGACGTCGTGGACCCGCCCCGGTACGGAGGGTGGTGCCGCGGTCGCTGCCGCCGCACCGGCGCGAGTCGGCCGGTGCCGCCTTCACCGGTGGAGGGCCCGGCCCCCCGCCGTCCCCGTCGTCTCGGCCGTCGCCACCGCGTCGTGCCGGCGGTCCGCCGCGTACCGGCGGTCCTCGCAGACCGCCGCCCAGGCGTTGCGGCGCGCGTGCTGCTGGCCGGGCGCGAGCAGGACGCTCTCGGCGAACCGCAGCGCCGCCCCCACCGACCGGATCCGCATCCCCATGCCGAACAGCTCCTCTCGTGGCTGAGAAGAATCGAACACCCACTGGGCGTCCATCGTCCCCACCCCGTGTTACCAGCCCGTGACCAGGCAGTCAAAGCGTGGTGAAACCAGAAGGGCGGAGCCGCGGCTCCGCCCTTCCAATGGCTCAATCCGGGCCGTCCGACCCGCTCGATCCGTCCGACCCGGCTGCACGGGCCGCCCCGGTCGCGACCGTCAGACCGACGCCTGCTCGCGCCGCTCCAGCGCCTGCCGGTACAGCCGGCCGGCCCGGTACGAGGAGCGCACCAGCGGGCCCGACATGACGCCGGCGAAGCCCAGCTCCTCGGCCTCCTGCTGGAGCTCGACGAACTCGTGCGGCTTCACCCAGCGCTCCACCGGGTGGTGGCGCAGCGAGGGGCGCAGGTACTGGGTGATGGTGATGAGCTCGCAGCCGGCGCCGACCAGGTCGGCGAGCGCCTGGCTGACCTCCTCGCGGGTCTCGCCCATGCCCAGGATCAGGTTGGACTTGGTGACCAGCCCGGCCGCGCGGGCCTGGGTGATGACGTCCAGCGAGCGCTCGTAGCGGAACGCCGGGCGGATCCGCTTGAAGATGCGCGGCACCGTCTCGACGTTGTGCGCGAGCACCTCGGGGCGGGAGGAGAAGACCTCGGCCAGCTGCTCCGGCACCGCGTTGAAGTCGGGGATGAGCAGCTCGACGCCGGTACGGCCGGTGGCGCGGTCGGCGGTCATCGCGTGCACCTGGCGCACGGTCTCGGCGTACAGCCAGGCGCCGCCGTCCTCCAGGTCGTCGCGGGCGACGCCGGTGATGGTGGCGTAGTTGAGGTCCATGGTGACGATGGACTCGGCGACCCGGCGGGGCTCGTCGCGGTCGAACTCGGCGGGCTTGCCGGTGTCGATCTGGCAGAAGTCGCAGCGGCGGGTGCACTGGTCACCGCCGATGAGGAAGGTCGCCTCGCGGTCCTCCCAGCACTCGAAGATGTTGGGGCAGCCGGCCTCCTGGCAGACCGTGTGCAGCCCCTCCTTCTTCACCAGCGACTGGAGGGCGTTGTACTCCGGGCCCATCTTCGCGCGGGTCTTGATCCACTCGGGCTTCCGCTCGATGGGGGTCTCGCTGTTGCGGACCTCCAGGCGGAGCAGCTTCCTGCCGTCGGGCGCGACAGCGGACACGTGCGACTCCTAGAACTAGACGGGGTACCCCCAGGGTACGCCTGTGGTTGTACGGGCTTCGCCGGGCCTACCGCCCTGCAATCGCAGGGCAACACGGCTACCGGTCAGTAGATTCCCAGTGGTTCGGGGGCACTGCGGCGGAGTACAGGCCGGCCCGGCGGCCGGAGGCCCCCGGACCAGCTGCCCGGATCAGCGGCTGAGCGCCGGTTCGGGCAGCTCGGCGAAGAGCTCCGCCAGGTGCCGCTCGACCACCGGCGCCGCCTCGGCGACCGGCAGCCCGCGCTTCAGCTCGCCGGTGAGCGAGGCCACACCGGCGTCCCGGATCCCGCACGGCACGATCTTGTCGAACCAGGTCATGTCCGGGTCGCAGTTGAGTGCGAAGCCGTGCATCGTCACCCCGCGGGCGACCCGCACGCCGATCGCGGCGAGCTTGCGGTCGTCGCCGCGCTGCCCGGCGTTGGAGGGCGCGTACTCGGGGCCGGCCAGCCGCGGGTCGATACCCAGCGGCAGGCCCATCCGCAGGGTCAGCTTGCCGATGTCCACCACCTGGGCCGGGTCGACCACGGCGTCCGGGATGGACTCGCCCAGCACCCAGACCCCGCTGCGGCCCTCGACCCGGGCGGTGTCGATGCCGAAGTGGCCGGCGGTGCGGATCAGCGCCTCCTCCAGCCGGCGGACGTAGGCGATGACGTCGATCGGGTCCGGCAGCTTGACGATCGGGTAGCCGACCAGCTGGCCGGGGCCGTGCCAGGTGATCTCGCCGCCCCGGTTGACCTCGACCACCGGGGTGCCGTCCAGCGGCAGGTCGGCGGGGTTGGTGCGCTTGCCCATGGTGTACACGGACTGGTGCTCCAGGAGCAGGACGGTGTCGGGGATCTCGTCCGCGACCCGCAGCGCGTGCAGCCGCTGCTGCTCCTGCCACGCCTCCTGGTAGGGCACGGTGCGCTCACCTATGCCCAGGTGAACAAAACGCACGTTCTCGCTCATGCGCCCGCCCCGCTCCGCTCGGCAGTCACGTCGCGAGACGCGCTGCCCTTGATCGTCCGCTCGCTCCGCTCGTTCACCGCTTGCCGCTCCTTGCCAGGTGTTCGAGACCAACCTCGCCACTGTACGCCCCGGCCCGGTGGAGTCCCTCAGCCGCCCGCGAGCAGCTGGAGGCGCAGCGCGAGCTGGAGCTCCAGCGACCGCTCGGGGTGGTTCCAGTCCCGTCCGAGCAGCGCCTCGACCCGGTCCAGCCGCTGCACCACCGTGTTCACGTGGACGTGCAGTTCGTCCTTGGCCCGGGTGAGGCTGCCGCCGCAGTCGAAGTAGGCGCGCAGGGTGCGGACCAGTTCGGTGCCGCGCCGGGCGTCGTAGGCGAGCAGCGGGCCGAGGGCGGCGCCGACGAAGCCGTCCACGTCGTGGCCGTCGCCGAGCAGCACCCCGAGGAAGCCGAGCGAGCGGGCCGAGGCGCCCTCCCCGGCGCGGCCGAGCACCCGCAGGGCCCGGACGCAGCGCAGGCCCTCGGCGTACGAGGTGGCCAGCGCGGCCGGGCCGGCGGACGGGCGGCCGGCGCCGACGGTGACCGGGAACCCGGCCAGCCGGGCCAGCCGCTCGGCGGCCTGCCGGGCGGTCTCCTCGGGGTCCTCGGCCGCGGCCGCCTCGGCGGGCACCAGCAGCACCACCGCCTCGCCGTGTTCGGCGCTGACGCCCCGGGAGCCGAACAGGTACCGGCGGGCGGCGCCGGCCAGCCGTCCCCGGTCGGGTCCGGCCGGCCCGTCCGGCTCGGCGGGCTCCGCGACCAGGACCAGGTGCGGCCGGGCGAGGTCGACGCCGAGCCGGCGGCCGCGCGCGGTGAGCCCGGCCGGGTCGCGGTCGGGCGCGCTGAGCAGGTCGGTGAGCAGCTCGCCGCGGACCCGGTTCTCGGTCTCGGCGACCGAGCGGCGCAGCAGCAGGAGCAGCGCGGTCACCACGCCGGCCCGCTCGAACAGCCGCCGGTCGGCGTCGTCGAGGTCGGGCCGTCCGCGCAGCACCAGGGTGCCCAGGGTGTCGTGCCCGGCCAGCACCGCGCAGACCCACAGCTCGCCGTGGCGCACCGACCGGCCCTCGGTGCGGGAGGCGGTGACGGCCCCGGCCAGCTCGGCGGCGGGGGCGGACCGTCCGGCCAGCGGCTCGCCCTCGGCGTCGAGGACCGCTATGTCCCCGTCCAGCAGCGCCGCGACGGCCGCGGCGACGTCCGGTACCTCGGCGCCGCGCAGCACCAGGTCGGTGAGCCGGTCGTGTGCCTGCTCGGCGCGCTGGACGGCGGCGGAGTGGGCCCGCACCAGCTCGTTGGCGGCGTTGAGTTCGGCGAGCGCGGCCCGGGTGTCGGCGAGCGACTTGGCGGTGTCCAGGGCGATCGCGGCGTGCGCGGCCAGCGTGCAGAGCAGCGCGACCTCGTCGGGGGAGAAGGCGCGGGGTGAGCGGTCGGCGGCGAACAGCACCCCGATGACCTGTCCGCCGAGCAGCAGCGGCACCCCGATGATCGCCACCAGGCCTTCGTCGAGCACGCCCGCGTCGATCGTGCCGGTGTGGTGGAAGCGTTCGTCGGTGCGGTAGTCGGGGGTCGCGTACGGGCGGGCGGTCTGGGCGACCAGGCCGCCCAGTCCGTCGCCGAGGCTGAGCCGCAGGGTCTGGAACAGGACGGAGACCGAGCCGTCGGTGACCCGCATGTAGGTGTCGCCGGCGGCTTCGTCCGGCAGGGTCAGGTAGGCGGTGTCGGTGCCGAGCAGCATCCGGGCCCGGCGGACGATCGCCTGGAGCACGGTGTCCAGTTCGCGGGAGGCGGCGAGGTCCCCGGCGGTGTCGAACAGTGCGGTCAACTCGGCCTCACGGCGGCGGTGTTGACGCAGGGTGCGGTGGACCCGCAGGGCCTGCCAGGTGGCGTCGTCGATCTCGGTGAGGACGGTGGCCGACGCCCCGTGGCGGCGGGCGTCGGCCAGTACGTCGGCGAAGTCCTCGGTGGCGGCGCCCGAGACGAGCAGGTCGAGCAGCCGCCGCAGCGCGGGAGCGGCGCTTTCGTGAGGGTGGTTCATGGTGCGTGCCGCCAATCGGCAGTGGGGCGGAAGCGCGATAGTAACGGCTGGGTCGTCAGGCGGTGGCGGGCTTCGCGACCGGGGTGGTATCCGCCTCCGGCGCCTCCGTGTCGGCGACGTCGGCGACGTCCGCGAGGTCCTGGCCCCTGGTCTCCCGCCCGCAGAGCACCGCGAAGACGGTGATCACGGCCGCGGTGGCGACGTACACCGAGATCGGCGTCGCGCTGCCGTAGTCCTTGAGCAGCGCGGTGGCGATCAGCGGCGCCGGGGCGCCGGCCGCGACCGAGGAGAACTGGGCCCCGATCGAGGCGCCCGAGTAGCGCATCCGGGTCGCGAACAGCTCGGAGAAGAAGGCCGCCTGGGGCGCGTACATCGCGCTGTGGAAGACCAGTCCGACGGTCACGGCGAGGACCAGCGAGCCGAACGACCGGGTGTCCACCATCCCGAAGAACACGAACGCCCAGACCCCGACCCCGACCGCGCCCACCAGGTACACCGGCCTGCGCCCGACCCGGTCGGACAGCGCGCCGAACAGCGGGATCAGCGCGAACTGCACGGCGGAGCCGATCAGTACGGCGTTGAGCGCGCTCTGCTTGCCGAAGTGCGCGTGGGTGACGGCGTAGGTCAGCACGAACGTCGTCATGACGTAGTACGAGATGTTCTCCGCCATCCGGGCGCCCATGGCGACCAGCACCTCCCGCCAGTGGTGCTTCAACACGCTGACCAGCGGCGGCTGTTCGACGGTCTCCCGGGCCTGCTGCGCCGCCAGCGCGGCCTTGAACAGCGGCGACTCGTCCACCGCGAGCCGGATCCACATCCCGACCGCGACCAGCAGCGCCGACAGCAGGAACGGCACCCGCCAGCCCCAGGACAGGAACTCCGCGTCCGACTGCACCGTGGTCAGCAGCGACAGCGCCCCCGCCGCCAGCAGGTTCCCGGCCGGCGCCCCGCCCTGCGGCCAGGACGCCCAGAAGCCCCGGCGCCGCTGGTCCCCGTGCTCCGACACCAGCAGGACGGCCCCGCCCCACTCGCCGCCGAGCGCGAAGCCCTGCACCAGCCGCAGCGCCGTCAGCAGCACCGGCGCCGCGACCCCGATCGAGTCGTAGGTCGGCAGCAGGCCGATCGCCGTGGTCGACCCGCCCATCAGCAGCAGGCTGACCACCAGCAGCTTCTTCCGCCCCACCCGGTCCCCGAAGTGCCCGAACACCAGGGCCCCGAGCGGCCGCGCCGCGAACCCGATCGCGTAGGTGAGGAAGGACAGCAGTGTCCCGGTCAGCGGGTCGCTGTGCGGGAAGAACAGCTTCCCGAACACCAGCGCCGCGGACGTTCCGTACAAGAAGTAGTCGTACCACTCGATGGTCGTGCCGATCAGGCTGGCAGCCACCACTCTCGGGAGTGAACTGCGCGTCGCCGTACCGCTTGCGGGGGAGTCGGGGGAGTCCATGTGCCACCACTTCCAGGGCCGAGGGGGAGTCGATGCCGCCACGAGGCGGGGGTCCACGAGGCGGGGATCCGCGCGGCGGAGGCCCGCGCGGGAGGAGCGGGTCAGTGCGCCGTCCAGCCGCCGTCGACCGGGAGGCTGGCGCCGGTGATGTACGAGGCGGTGGGGGAGCAGAGCCAGAGGGCGAGCTGGGCGATCTCGTCGGGTTCGATGAGGCGCTTCACGGCGGTGCGGTCGAGCATGATCCGCTCGACCACCTCGTCCTCGCGGATGCCGTGGGCGAGCGCCTGGGCGGCGATCTGCTTCTCCACCAGGGGGGTGCGGACGTAGCCGGGGTTGATGCAGTTGCTGGTGACGCCGTACGGCGCGCCCTCCAGGGCGACCGTCTTGCTCAGGCCCTCCAGGGCGTGCTTCGCGGTGACGTACGCGGACTTGAAGGCGCTGGCCCGCAGGCCGTGGACGGAGGAGACGTTGACGATCCGTCCCCACTCCCGCTCGTACATGTGCGGCAGGGTCCGGCGCAGGATGCGGAACGGGGCCTCGACCATGACGCGCTGGATGAGCGTGAAGCGGTCCGGCGGGAACTCGTGGACCGGCGCGACGTGCTGGAGCCCGGCGTTGTTGACCACGATGTCGGCGTCGTCCGGCAGGGCGTCCACGGCCTCGGGGTCGGCGAGGTCGGTGACCAGCGCGCGCCCGCCGATCCGCTCGGCGAGCTCCTCGGCCGGACCGGCCGCGAGGTCGACGACGTAGACCCGGGCGCCGGCCCCGGCGAGGGCCTCGGCACAGGCCCGGCCGATGCCCGAGGCGGCTCCGGTGACCAGAGCCGTGCGGCCGTCGAGCGGGCGGGCTGTAGTGGTGTCCATGGCCGAGAACGGTAGGAATCCGGCGGTCCGGCTCCCATGTGGTGGGCCACCACAGCATCCCGCCGGGCTGTGGCGGCAACCACTACGACCCTCGATCGACGGTTCGACCGCGGAAGGCCAAACCCATGGTGACCGCGCTTCCCCACAATGGGCGCGGTTGCTTCACCCGTTCGGAGGATTGCTCGGTCAGATCCACCCATAGCGCCCGAATGCTCGCTACATTCACGCCGATTCCCGACAGGGGGCGCCGCCCCAGGCCGCCGAAGTGCTGGTAGAGCCCGGTGCGACGTCCGAGAGGTGTTGACAGACATGCCCCAACGGCCTGCAACCGACAGCCCGGCGTACGGACCGCTCGACCCGCTCGGCCAACACCGAGGTCCGGTCGGCCGGACCCTTCCGGACGCCCCCGACGCCCTGGCTCCCGACGCCCTGACCGGCGACACGCTGACCGCCGACGATCCGACCGCCGACGCACTGCGGCTGCCCGCGCAGGCCACACCCGACCGGCACGAGACCCCCGGCGCCCCCGCGCCCGGGCGCAGCGGCGGCCACTCCGGCCCGGCCCCGCAGAACGGCCAGCTCGCCGCACTGATCGAGGAGGCCGGCTTCTCGCACGCGGGGCTGGCCCGCCGGGTCGACCAGCTCGGCCTGGAGCACGGCCTCGACCTGCGCTACGACAAGACCTCGGTCACCCGCTGGCTGCGCGGCCAGCAGCCCCGCGGCGCCACCCCGGCCCTGATCGCCGAGGTCTTCACCCGGCGCCTCGGCCGCCGCCTCACCGCCCAGGACCTCGGCCTGGACGCCTGCGCCCCGGTCTACGCCGGCCTGGAGTTCGCCGAGACCCCGCAGGAAGCGGTGGACATCGTGGCGAGCATGTGGCGCAAGGACAACGGCCCGCAGTCCGAGCTGCGCCGGATCGCCTTCACCCCGGCCGGCCTGGTCGTCCCCAGCCGGGACTGGCTGATCGGCCGCACCGACGAGCGGGTCGCCCGGGACGGCTCCACCCTGGCCCGTCCGGACACCGCCACCGGCCCGCCGCCGCCCGGTACGGCCGCCGCCACCGGCGCGCCCGGGCAGGGCGCGCCCGGCGCGTCCGCCACGAGCCCGGCGCGCGGACCGGTCGGCGGCGCCCCCGGCCTGCACGGCGGCCCCGGCGCGCCCACCGCGCGGAGCACGGCCGGGACGACCGGCACCGCTCCCACCATCGGCCGGGTGCCCACCCAGAGCCGCCGCCCGCCGGTCGCGGTCGAGCCGCCGTACTCCGACCCGGCCCGCGAGTCCCGTCCCGCGCTGCGGGTCGGCCGCGGCGACATCGCGGCCATCCGCGCCGTCGGCGACCTCTTCCGGGCGCTCGACCACGCCTACGGCGGCGGCCACGCCCGCCAGGCGCTGGTCCGCTACCTGGAGAGCGAGGCCGAGCCGATGCTGCGCGGCCGCTACGGCGAGCAGATCGGCCGGGCCCTGTTCGGCGCCGTCGCCGACCTGACCAGGCTGGCCGGCTGGACGTCCTTCGACATCGCCGCGCACGGCCTCGCCCAGCGCTACTTCGTCCAGGCGCTGCGGCTGTCCCAGGCCGCCGGGGACCGCGCGCTCGGCGGCTACGTCCTGGTGACGATGAGCCAGCAGGCCGTCCACCTCGGCCACGGCCGGGAGGCGGTCCAGCTCGCCCGGGTCGCCCAGCAGGGCGTGGGCACCGCGGTCCCGCCGGTGGTCCAGTCGCTGATGCACGCCGCCGAGGCCCGCGGGCACGGCCTGCTGGGCGACGTCCGCTCCTGCACCACCGCCCTGGTGCGCGCCGAGCGGGCCCTGGCGGCCTCCCGGACGGGCGACGAACTGCCGGCCTGGGCACGGTACTTCGACGAGGCGCAGCTCTCCGACGAGTTCGCCCACTGCTACCGCGACCTGCAGCAGTGGCGCACCGCCGCCCAACACGCCGAGAAGTCGCTGCGGCTGCGCTCGCCCGCCTACGCCCGCAGCCGGATCTTCTGCCGGCTGGTGCTGGCCACCGCCCGGCTCGGCATGGGGGACCTCGACGAGGCCTGCACCATGGCCACCGACGCGCTGCGGGCGGCGGGCGAGATGCGCTCGGCGCGCTCGCTGGAGTACGTCCGGGACTTCCACCGCCGCCTCACCCCCTACCGCGGCAGCCCGGTGGCCCGCGCCTTCGAGGAGACGGCCCGGCAGGCGGGGGTGATCTGACCGGCCCGGCGCACGGGGGAGTCCGGGTCCGGCCGGCTCCCCGGCGGCCGCGCGTCCCGCCAGGGCCCTACCAGCTCTCGGCCCGGACCCTCGGCCGCTCCTGCCCGTCCCCCGCCTCCGGCCGCGCACCGCCGCGCACCCGTTGCGCGGCCAGCGGGAACACCAGCACCGACAGCATCCCGGCGCCGACCAGCGCCGCCGCCGTCGAGGAGGGCAGGTGCCCGGCGTCCACCTCGATCGTGGTGATCACCACGACCAGCGGCAGCGCCGTCGCCCCGTACAGGGTGAGCGCCGCGCGGTCGCGCCGGCCGAGCCCGGCCGGGGCGAGCAGTCCGGCCGGCAGTCCGCGCACCACCAGGAACAGCAGCAGGAACACCGGGACGAGCAGCAGCGTGCCCGGGTCGTCCAGCAGCGCGTCCAGGTCGAAGTTCATCCCGCTGACCACGAAGAAGACCGGCACCAGGAAGCCGAAGCCGATGGCCTCCAGCTTGGCCTCGATCACCTCCTCCTCGGCCCGCCGGATGTCGGAGAGCAGCAGCCGGGAGACGATCCCGGCGGTGAAGGCGCCGAGCAGCATGTCGAGGTCGAGCCAGAGGGCGGCGGCGACCATGGCGGCCAGCACCAGGATCACCGCGCGGATCGCGAACTGCCCGGAGGTGCGCAGGGTCCGCTCGATGAGCCGGGTGCTCCAGGCCGGGCGGGGGCGGCGGGCGCCGAGCACGGCGACGGCGGTGATCACCGCGAAGGCGCCGAGGATGACCGCCGTCCGGGCGGGGGAGTTGCCGCTGAGCAGCACGGCGATCGCGATGATCGGCGCGAACTCGCCGACCGCCCCGGTGGCCATCACCAGCGAGCCGAACGGGGTCGGCAGTTCCCCGGAGTCGCGCAGGATCGGCAGGATCGTGCCGAGGGCGGTGGTGGTGAGCACCAGCCCGGCGAAGGCGCCGTCCAGCGGATCGGGGTTGACCAGCGCGCCCACACCGAGGGCGACGACCAGCGAGAACAGCCACGCGGCGCCCGCCCGTTTCAGCGGGCCGCCGCGCAGCTTGCCGAAGTCGATCTCGTACCCGGCCAGGAACATCAGCATGGCCAGGCCGAACTGGGAGAGCGCGTCGACCAGTTCGTCGACGTTCGCCCAGCCCAGGACGTCCGGGCCGATCAGCACTCCGAGCACGATCTCGACCACGACGGTCGGTACGGCGATCCACCGCAGCAACCGGTCGGCGACCAGCGGCGCGGCCACGGCCGCGGCGGGGATCAGGAGCAGGTTCAGCGGTTGCGCGGCGACGGTGCTCACCGCTCCGCCGGCCGGACGGTCGGATCGGCCGCACCGCGCGGATCGGTCGTACCACTCGGATCGGTCATACCCGGCAGATCGGTCAGGTCGGTCACAGCGGCATCCTGGCACGCCGTCGGTCTGTCACCCCGGCAGACCGCTGGCGTGTCCGGACACCGCGGAGGAACGCCGAACCGCACCGAACAGCACCGAGCCGCGCCGCCCGGTGCGCCGCCGCCGACGGCGCGGTGCTCAGGCCGCCGCCTCCGCCTCCCGGGCGCCGGCGGGCACCCCGAGGTCGCGCAGCACCGCCCGGGCCGCCCGCCGCCCGGAGACCAGTGCGCCCTGCGCGGTGCTGGTGTCCCGGTGGTCCCCGGCGACGTACAGCCCGGCCAGCAGGCGCACCGGGCGCCGGGTGTTGTGCGGCGGCGGCATGGCGGGCAGCGCGTCCGGGACGTGCCGCACGCTGAGGAACTGCCAGTCCGTCGTCGAGGTGCCGTAGAGCTCGGTGAGCCGGGCCCGGACGGCGGGTTCCAGCCCGGCCGGGCCGCCCGGGTCGAAGGCGCGCCGCCCGAGCACGGTGGTGGCGACCAGTGCCTGGCCGGCCGGGGCGTAGGACGGGTGCAGCTCGCTGAGCACCAGCGAGTGCGAGACCAGCGGCGGGTGCCCGTTCGGCCGGTCGCCGTCGAGCAGCAGGACGGCCTCGCCCACCGGGGCCCGGTCGGCCGCGTGGTAGAAGGTCGTGACGGGGTGGAAGTCCGGCAGCCGCAGTCCGGGCAGCAGCTCGGCGGCGGAGCGGGCGTCGGTGGCGACGACGACGGCCTGGGCGCCTATCCGCCCGTGCTCGCGGGTCTCCACGCCGTCCGCCGCGACCGAGGTGACCTGCACCCCGGTGCGGACGGTGCCGACGGGCAGGGCGGCGGCCAGCTGGGCCGGCACCGCCGCGATCCCGCCGGCGGGCAGACAGAGCCGTCCGCGGGCGTACGAGCGCAGCACCAGGTCGGCGACCCGGCTGCTGGTGCCGAGCGCCGGATCGCCGAGCAGGGCGCTGAGCAGCGGGCGCAGGAAGCCGTCGACCGTGCGCGGGGCGAGGCCGTGGCCGGTCAGCGCGCGGGCGGCGGTGGTCTCCGGCCGGGCCTGGAGCCGCCCGACCGGGGTGGCGGCGAGCCGGCCGAGCCAGCTGGCCAGCCGGGCCTTGTCCAGTGGGCTGCCCAGCGGGGCGCGGGTGGCGGCCTGCCGGGCGGCGGTGAGCTGCGGGTCCCCGGCGCGGTACCGGCGGCCGCCGCTGTGCACGAGCACGCCGGGCGCGAGCGGGCGCAGGTCGAGGCGGTCGAGGTCGAGCGCGCGGCGCAGCTCGGGGAAGGCGGTGTTCAGCAGGTGGCCGCCGTCGTCGAGCCGGAATCCGTCCAGCTCGCGGGTGGTCATGCGGCCGCCGATCCGGTCGCCGCTCTCCAGGACCTGAACGGCGAGGCCGTGGCCGGTGAGCGCGCGGGCCGCGATCAGGCCCGCGAGTCCGGCGCCGACCACGATGACGTCCGGGTCGGACGGCCGGCGGGCACGGCGGGTGAAGTCGTACGTGGGCACGGGCGTGCTCCCTCCCTGGTCCCGGGGCTCCGGCCGACGCAGGCAGCGGGGTGCCGGGACACGGTCCGAGGAGGGTGATGCCCAGTCAGTGTGAGCATCAGACAAGCGCATCGAGCCGGATTCGAAGGCCGGTCGTGGTTGTGCGGCACCGGGCAGGGGCGCGGTCACGGACAGTGCGCCCTGGTGGCCGGGTTCGGGGGTCGGCGGGCGCGCACGGTCACCGGGGGCGTGCGACGCGCCCGCCGTGTGCTCCCGTGCGCCCCCTGCCGGAGCCCCGTCCGGCCCCCGCCCGGCATATGCCCTTGGCCAGGGCGGATGCCGTAGCCGGAGGTACGCACGACACCCGGCGCGCGTACGTCACGGCACCGCCGCGAGCACCGCCGTCCCACGGCACCGCGAGCACTGCCGCGAGCGCCGCCGCCTCACAGCACCGCGAGCACCGCCGAGAGCGACGCCGAGAGCGACGCCGCCTCACAGCGCCGCGAGCACCGCCGAGTACACGTCCGGGTGGGTGAAGCGGAAGCCCGCGTCCGACAACCGCCGGGGCACCACCCGGTGGCTGCCGACCACCTCGACCGCCAGCTCGCCCAGCACCACCTTCAGCACCGCCTCCGGCACCGGGAACAGCGTCGGCCGCCGCAGCGCCCGGCCGAGCGCGGTGGTCAGCTCGGCGTTGGTCGCCGGGCGCGGCGACGTCAGGTTGAAGGCGCCGGAGAGGTCGTCGTGGTCGAGCAGGAAGCGCAGCGCGGCCACCTGGTCGTGCAGCGAGATGAAGCTCCAGTACTGCCGCCCGCTGCCGAGCCGGCCGCCCAGGCCGAGCCGGAACAGCGGGAACAGCCGCCCGCCGGCCCCGCCGGCCGAGGAGAGCACCATCCCGGTGCGGGGGTGGACGACCCGGATCCCGGCCCGTTCGGCGGGCCGGGCGGCGGCCTCCCACTCCACGCAGACCTCGGCCAGGAAGTCGTCGCCGGCGGGGGAGTCCTCGTCGATCACCCGGTCGCCGGTCTGGCCGTACCAGCCGACCGCGGAGGCGCTCACCAGGACCTGCGGCGGCTCCTTCAGCTCGGCCAGCGCGACGGCCAGCGTCTCGGTGCCCAGGACCCGGCTCTCCCGGATCTCCCGCTTGTAGGCGTCCGTCCAGCGGTGGTCGCCGACCCCGGCGCCGGCCAGGTGCACCACCGCCTGGACCCCGGCCAGCCCGTCCCGGTCGATCTCGCCGAGCAGCGGGTTCCAGCCGATGGCCGTGGAGCCGTCCGGCTGCGGGCCCGTCCTGGACCGGTGCCGGACCAACCGGACCACCTCATGCTCGTCCGCCAGCAGGGAGCGGACGAGCGCCGAACCGATCAAACCCGTGGAACCCGTGACTGCGATGCGCATGGGTCCATCCTCGCAGTCCACACACGTCTGTCACGTGCTCATCCGTCTCACTAGCATGGCGCGCATGCCCGCTGACGATCTGATCATCCGTCCGGCGCGGGCCGAGGACGACCGCGAGCTCGCCGTCCTCAACCGCGCCAGCTGGTCCACCCTGTCCGACGTCTCGCCGCGGCCGCCCGCCGAGGACGGGGTCTTCGACGAGCGCCACGCCCCCGAGCAGTTCCTGCTGGCCGTCCTGGACGGCCGGATCGTCGGCTACGTCCGCCAGATCCCGCCCACCCCGCTGGCCTGCAACCGGCACGTCCGTCAGATCCAGGGCCTGGCCGTCGACGGCACCGTCCGCGGCCGGGGGATCGGCCGGCGCCTGGTCGAGGCGGCCTGCGCGGCGGCCCGCGCCGGGGGCGCCCGGAGGATGACCCTGCGGGTGCTCGGCTGGAACGCCCCGGCCCGCCGCCTCTACGAGAGCTGCGGCTTCGTCGTCGAGGGCACGCTGGCCGAGGAGTTCCTGATCGACGGCCGCTACGCGGACGACGTCCTGATGGCCCGCCGACTGGTCGACTGAGGCCGGTTCCCCGACCCTCCGCCGGGCCCCCGGACGGTGTGCGGAAGCGGCGCGGGAGCGGTGCGGAGGCGGTGCAGAGTCGTGACACACCCGCCCTGTCTGGACCGCCGCCGCGCCGGGTACGGTACGGCCGTGAGCAACTCGACGCCTCCCGGGTGGTACCCGGTCCCGGGTGCGGACGGCACCCCCGGTCACGAGCGCTGGTGGGACGGCAACGCCTGGACCAGCGAGGTCCGACCGCTCCAGGGCGGCGTCGCGGGCGGGCTCCCCGACGCCCCGACGCAGACGTGGCAGTCCTCCGAGCAGAAGCCCGGCTACGGGTACCCGGGCGGCGCCCAGCCCCCGGCCTACGGCTACCCGGGCCAGGACGGCGCCCAGCCCCCTCAGGCCCAGGCCCCGGCGTACGGCTACCCCGGCCAGGAGGGCTACCCCGGCCAGGCCGGGTACCCGGGCCAGGCCGGCTACCCGGCGGGCCAGGGCGCCGGCTACGGCTACCCGGGGCCGGGCTACCCGCCACCGGCCCCCGCCAAGAACAACACCGGTGTGATCATCGGAATCTCGGTCGCCCTGCTCACCGTGGGCGGGATCATCGCCGGCATCATGCTCACCGGCGGCGGTGACCCGAAGGCGGACCCGACCCCGAACCCCACGGTCACCGTCACCCGCGGCGACGGCCCCTCCCCGAGCCCCAGCCCGACCCCGACCCGGCCCACCACCAGCCCCACGGTGCCGGCGCCCAAGCCCGCCCCGGTCCTCAAGACCACCGTCCCCGACCCGCAGCACGCGATCACCGTCCCGGTCTTCGAGGGCTGGGACGCGGCGACGGACGGCGCGCACTCGACGGTCTTCCTCGGCAGCGGCCGCTACACCTGCGCGGACGGCAACTCCTGCATCCGCGGCCAGTTCTCGGTCGAGAAGGACACCGTCCAGGGCACCACCCCCAAGGCGGCCGCCGACACCACCATGGCCACCTACGCCGGGCAGATCTTCACCGGGATCACCTCGCACACCGACTCCGGCTCCGGCTACGTCAGCGTCGCCGGCGTGCTCGGCTACGCCACGCGCTGGCACGTCCGCACCTCGGACGGCACCCAGGGCTACGTGGTGCTGGCCGCCGTCCCGGCCAAGGGCGGCGGCTACGTGGTCTTCGAGGGCGGCGTGGACGACGACCCGTCCGCGCCCGACGTCTCGGTGCTGGACCAGATCCTCAAGGGCGTCAAGCAGGACAGCTCCTCCGGCAGCTCCGCCTGAGGCCGGCCGCCCGGAAGCCCACGACGGGCGACCGGGCGGCAGGGGGCGGGGCAGAGCGGCGGCCTCAGTCCCCGTACCGCTCCCACAGCTTGGGGAAGCGCTTCGCCATGACGTCCGGGTCGTCGAAGTCCAGCGCCGCCCCGGACGGCCGTCCGGCCTGTCGGCCGCCCACCTCGGGCAGCGGCAGCCCGGTCAGCTGCTCGTACGCCTCGTCGGCGGCGTAGCCGAGGTCCTCGGCCTCGCCGTCCTCCTCCTCGTCGAACTCGGGCAGCAGGTCCGCCAGGTCGTCCGGCTCGGTCAGCCCGCCCTCGAAGACCTCCCGGCCCTGGCCGATCAGCCAGCAGCGGAAGTAGTCGAAGGTGTCCTCGGAGGCGCCGTCCAGCAGCAGGTAGGCGGCGCCCCACAGGTCGTAGCGGTAGGCGCGGCCGAACCGGGCCTCGAAGAGCCGGGCGAAGTCGATCACGTCGTCCGGGGTCAGTTGGACGAGCCGCTCCACCAGCCGGTCGGCCTGCTCGTCGGGATCGCCGTCGGCGGCCTCCCGGGTGTCGTCGATGATCTGCCAGAAGTCGGTCTCGTCCATCACCGCTCAAGCATCCCCGTTCGGCCGCGTCCGCGCATGCCACGACCCGGCGTGGCCCGGAGCCCGTGTTCGGCCGGGAACGGCGGAACCCCGCGCCGTCCGGGGACGACGCGGGGTTCCGGCGGGACCGTGGAGGGGTCAGAGGCCGAGCTCGACCTCGAACTCGCCGGCCTCCAGGATCTCCTTGACCGCGACCAGGTAGCGGGCGGCGTCGGCGCCGTCCACCAGGCGGTGGTCGTAGGAGAGCGACAGGTAGGTCATGTCACGGATGCCGATGGCGGTGCCGCCGTCGGCCTCGATGACCACCGGGCGCTTGACGGTGGCGCCGATGCCCAGGATCGCGGCCTGGTTCGGCGGCACGATCACGGTGTCGAACAGCGCACCGCGCGAGCCGGTGTTGCTGATGGTGAAGGTCGCGCCGGACAGCTCGTCCGGGGTGATCTTGCTGTCGCGGACCTTGCCGGCCAGCTCCGCGGTCTTCTTCGAGATGCCGGCGATGTTGAGGTCGCCCGCACCCTTGATGACCGGGGTCATCAGACCCTTCTCGGAGTCCACCGCGATACCGATGTTCTCGGTGTCGAAGTAGGTGATGGTGCCCTCGGCGTCGTTGATCCGGGCGTTGACGACCGCGTGGGCCTTCAGCGCCTGGGCGGCGGCCTTGACGAAGAACGGCATCGGGGACAGCTTCACGCCCTCGCGGGCGAGGAAGGAGTCCTTGGCCCTGCCGCGCAGCGACATGATCTTGGTGACGTCCACCTCGACCACGCTGGTCAGCTGGGCCTGCTCGTGCAGGGCCTTCATCATGTTGTCGCCGATGACCTTGCGCATGCGGGTCATCTTGACCGTCTGGCCGCGCAGGGCGGACGGCGCGGCGGCGGCCTTCGGCGCGGCGGCCGGGGCGGCAGCGGCGACCGGGGCCGGAGCGGCCTTGGCGGCCTCCGCGGCGGCGATGACGTCCTGCTTGCGGATGCGACCGCCGACGCCGGTACCGGCGACGGAGGACAGCGCGACACCGTGCTCGGCGGCGAGCTTGCGCACCAGCGGGGTGACGTAGGCGTCACCGCTGTCGGCGGCCGGAGCAGCCGGAGCAGCCGGGGCAACGGGAGCCGGAGCGGCGACCGGAGCCGGGGCGGCCACGGGGGCCGGGGCAGCGGCAACCGGAGCCGGAGCCGGAGCCGGAGCGGCCACGGGGGCCGGGGCGGCGACCGGAGCCGGGGCAGCGGCAGCCGGAGCGGCGGCGACCGCACCCGCGGCACCGATCAGCGCGAGCTGGGCGCCGACCTCGGCGGTCTCGTCCTCGCCGACCAGGATCTTCACCAGGGTGCCGGCGACCGGCGACGGGATCTCGGTGTCGACCTTGTCGGTGGAGACCTCGAGCAGCGGCTCGTCGATCTCGACCGTCTCACCCTCGGCCTTCAGCCAGCGGGTGACGGTGCCCTCGGTGACGGACTCGCCCAGGGCGGGCAGCAGCACCGGGGTGGCGTCGCCGGCCGGAGCGGCCGGAGCGGCCGGAGCGGCCGGAGCGGCGGCGGGGGCCTCGGCAACCGGGGCCGGAGCGGCGACCGGAGCCGGAGCGGCGACCGGAGCCGGGGCGGCGGCGGGCGCGGCCTCGGCGACGGGGGCCGGGGCGGCGGCCGGGGCACCGGTGCCGTCGTCGATGATCGCCAGCTCGGCGCCGACCTCGACGGTCTCGTCCTCGCCGACCTTGATCGAGGAGAGGATGCCGGAAGCCGGGGCCGGGATCTCGGTGTCGACCTTGTCGGTCGACACCTCGAGCAGCGGCTCGTCGACCTCGACACGCTCACCCTCGGCCTTCAGCCAACGGGTGACGGTGCCCTCGGAAACGCTCTCGCCCAGCGCGGGCAGTGTTACTGAGACCGCCATGGTTTCAGCGACTCCTATCAAGTCTTGCGTACGGAGTACTTGCGTACGGGAAGTACCGGAAAAGGGGGGTGGGGCGCGATCAGTCGTGCGCGTGCAGCGGCTTGCCGGCCAGCGCCAGGTGCGCCTCGCCCAGAGCCTCGGACTGGGTCGGGTGCGCGTGGATGAGCTGCGCGACCTCGGCCGGCAGGGCCTCCCAGTTGTAGATCAGCTGGGCTTCGCCGACCTGCTCGCCCATGCGGGCGCCGACCATGTGGACACCGACCACGGCGCCGTCCTTGACCTGGACGAGCTTGATCTCGCCGGCGGTCTTCAGGATCTTGCTCTTGCCGTTGCCGGCCAGGTTGTACTTGAGGGTGACGACCTTGTCCTTGCCGTACAGCTCGACGGCCTTGGCCTCGGAGATGCCGACGGAGGCGACCTCGGGGTTGGAGTACGTCACGCGCGGGACGCCGTCGTAGTCGATCGGCACCGGCTTGAGGCCGGCCAGGCGCTCGGCGACCAGGATGCCCTCGGCGAAGCCGACGTGGGCCAGCTGCAGGGTCGGGGCGAGGTCGCCGACGGCGGAGATGGTGGGCACGTTGGTGCGCATGTACTCGTCGACCAGGACGTAGCCGCGGTCCATCGCGACGCCGTTCTCCTCGTAGCCGAGGCCGGCCGAGACCGGGCCGCGGCCGATGGCGACGAGCAGCAGGTCGGCGTCGATCTGCTTGCCGTTCTCGGTGGAGACGCGGACACCGGTCTCGGTGTACTCGACGCCCGAGAAGCGGGCCTTCAGCTCGAACTTGATGCCGCGCTTGCGGAACGCGCGCTCCAGCAGCTTGGAGGAGTTCTCGTCCTCCAGCGGGACGAGGTGCGGCAGCGCCTCGACGATGGTGACCTCGACGCCGAAGGACTTCCAGACCGAGGCGAACTCGACGCCGATGACGCCGCCACCGAGGATGACGACCGACTTCGGGATGCGGTCGAGCTTGAGGGCGTGGTCCGAGGAGATCACGCGGTTGCCGTCGATCTCCAGGCCCGGGATCGAGCGCGGCACGGAACCGGTGGCCAGGACGATGTGGCGGCCTTCGATGCGCTGGCCGTTGACATCCACCGAGGTCTGCGAGGAGAGCTTGCCCTCGCCCTGGACGAAGGTGACCTTGCGGGACGCCACCAGGCCCTGCAGACCCTTGTACAGGCCGGCGATGACGTCGTCCTTGTACTTGTGGACGCCGTTGATGTCGATGCCCTGGAAGGTGGCCAGCACGCCGAACTCGGCGGCCTCCTTCGTCTCGTCCGCGATCTCGGCGGCGTGCAGCAGCGCCTTGGTCGGGATGCAGCCGCGGTGCAGGCAGGTGCCGCCCAGCTCCCCCTTCTCGACCAGGGCGACGCTCAGGCCCAGCTGAGCGGCGCGGAGCGCCGCGGCGTAACCGCCGCTTCCGCCTCCGAGAATGACTACGTCGAAAACGGTGCTGGCGTCGTTCGCCACGTCACGTCCTCCATGCAATGGGGTGGGTCGCCGGGCCGGTACGGTCCGGTGGGTCGGAAGCCTTTGTGGGGCGCCCAGTCGTGCCGGAAATACATCTTCGCACTTGTTCGCGGTGGCTGATGTCCGGGGCCACCCCAGGGGTGTCCCACGGAGTGGTCACGGGGGCGGGAATGGCCTCCACGGATGGGCATCATCGCAGCTCAGAGCGGTATTGACAGCCGCCGGACGGGCGTCTTCCGCGCTGGCCGCCGCCACCTCTTCCGCACTGTGGAACAAAGTTTCGCCCGCAGCGAACAGGGGTGCGCCGCGCCACCACGCCCTACTCGCAGGTAACCCGGCCGAACGCCGACGGGGCCAGGACCGAACGCCCGCCGGGCCGGGCGCGAACGCCGGCCGGGCCGGGCCGGAACGCCGACGGGGCCCGGCGCAAGCGCGCCGGGCCCCGTCGCAGCGGGTGGCTGATCAGGCCTTGCCGTTCGCCGTCCGCTCGGCGAAGCGGACCAGGGTGCGCACCGCGCTCGCGGTGCCGCCCTTCGGGGTGTAGCCGTACGGGGCGCCCTCGTGGAACGCCGGACCGGCGATGTCCAGGTGCGCCCAGTCGATGCCCTCGGCCACGAACTCCTTCAGGAACAGACCGGCCACCAGGCCGCCGCCCATCCGCTCGCCCATGTTGGCCAGATCGGCGATGGTCGACTCGGTCATGCCCTTGCGCAGGTCGGCGGGCAGCGGCATCGGCCAGGACTGCTCGCCCACCTCGCCCGCGAGGGCGTGCAGGTCGTCGCGGAGCTCGTCGCTGTTGGACATCACGCCGAAGGTGCGGTTGCCCAGGGCCAGCACCATGGCGCCGGTCAGGGTGGCCACGTCGACGATGACGTCGGGGTTCTCCTCGCCGGCCCGCACGATGGCGTCGGCCAGCACCAGGCGGCCCTCGGCGTCGGTGTTCAGGACCTCGACGGTCTTGCCGCCGTACATCCGCAGCACGTCGCCCGGGCGGGTGGCGGAGCCGGACGGCATGTTCTCGGCCAGCGCCAGCCAGGCGGTCACGTTGACGGCCAGGCCCAGCCGCTTGGCGGCCACCACGGCGGCGAACACGGCGGCGGCGCCGGCCATGTCGCACTTCATGGTCTCGTTGTGGCCGGCCGGCTTCAGCGAGATGCCGCCCGAGTCGTAGGTGATGCCCTTGCCGACGAACGCCAGGGTGGCCTTGGCCTTCGGGTGGGTGTAGGCCACCTTCACCAGGCGGGGCGGGTTGGTCGAGCCGACGCCGACGCCCATCAGGCCGCCGAAGCCGCCCTTGGTCAGCGCCTTCTCGTCCAGCACCTCGACCTTGAGGCCGTGCTCCTTGCCGGCCGCCTGGGCGATCGCGGCGAAGCTCTTCGGGTTCAGGTCGTTCGGCGCGGTGTTCACCAGGTCGCGGGCGCGGTTCATCTCCTCGCCGAGCGCGGCGGCGCGCTCCACGGCGGCCTTGGCGTCCTTGCTGCCCTTGCGGGCGGCCAGCAGGACCAGCTCGCCGACCGGCTCCTTGCCGTTGCCGTTGCCCTTGTACGTGCCGAAGGCGTACGAGCCGAGCAGGCCGCCCAGGGCGACCGCCTCGATCTCCGCGGCGGACTCGGCGGGCAGGGCCAGCGCGACCTTCTTGGCGCCGGCCAGGGTACGGGCGGCGACACCGGCGGCGCGGCGCAGCGACTCCAGCTCGTGGCCCTCCTCGCCGGCCTCGCCGAGGCCGACCGCGAGCACGAGCGCGGCCTTCAGGCCGGCGGGGGAGTGGACCTTCACGGCCTCGCCCTCGGCGCCGGTCGCGCCCAGGGTGCTGAGGACCTCGGCCAGCTTGCCCTCGAACGCCTCGTTGACGGCCTCGGAGCCGGAGGTCAGCACGATGCCCTTCGGGCCCTTGGCGACACCGACCACCAGGGCGTCCGCGCGCAGCGAGGCGGCGGAGGAGGTGCTCACAGACAATGCAGTCACGTAATGCGTCCTGTTCTTTCGCGGTCCACGGCCGGAGGCGGCGAGGCTGCCGCACCGGCGCGCAGCCCGCCGTCGCAGGCCGTCCGTCGGCGGGGCTCCGGGTCCGGGGCCCCTGGTGTGCGCGTCCGCGGGAGGCGGCCGTGCACACCAGAGGCCCCGGCTCCACGGAGCTCGCCGGGCGGGCAGGACCTGCCACGGTGCAGGGCTGCGGTGCTCCACGCATGGTAGTCCGCATGCTGGGATCACGCGCCGCCCGGTGTCAGCCGAGCAACGCCAGGGCGAACAGCGTGCCCGTCGCGGCGGTCTCCGCCATCGCCCCGAGCACGTCCCCGGTGATCCCGCCGAACCGCCGCACGCACCGTCCCAGCAGCAGTCGGGCGCAGCCCAGGCCGAGCGCAAGGGCCAGCGGGAGGCGGAGAACTGACCATCCGTCGAGCAGTCCGGCCGCGGCCAGGGCGAGCACGGTGCCGGCCGTCGCGGCGACCGCCCCGGCGGGCGTCACCGTGCTCGCCACCATCGCGCCCAGCCCGCCCGGCCGGGCGGGCGGAACCGACCGCAGACAGCCCCAGGCGAGCGCGCACCGGGCGGCCGCCGCGGCGGCGGCCACCGCGAGCGCGCCGCGCAGCGGCGAGTGTCCGAACTGTCCGGCCAGCGCGGCGACCTGGGCCAGCAGCACCAGGACCAGGGTCAGCACGCCGAACGGGCCGATGTCCGACTGCTTCATGACGCGCAGCGCGTCCTCGGCCGGCTTGCCGCTGCCCAGCCCGTCCGCGACGTCCGCCAGGCCGTCCAGGTGGAGCCCCCGGGTCAGACCGGCGAGCACCCCCACCGCGGTCACCGCCCCGAGCGGACCGCCGGCCCGCCAGGCGACCAGCGCCCCGGCCCCGGCCGCCACCGCCCCGAGGACCAGCCCCACCACCGGAGCCGTCACCATCGCCCGCGCGCCCGCCGCCCGGTCCCACCGCTCCACCCGCACCCGCAGCACGGACAGCGTCCCGAACCCGAACCGCAGCCCGTCCGCCCAGGTGGCCCGACCGCCGGGGTCCGTCATGAGCGCACTCCTCTCAACAGCGAGAACGCCCCTTCGCAGGGGCGTTCTCCGACCGGCGTCCGGGGGCGGGGGCGGTTCGCTACAGCTTCCGCAGCAGGTCCGCCGCCGACGGCAGCTTCGGCGGCTCCGCGGGCTGCTTCGCCGCCGCCGGGACGAACGGCCTCGGCGCCTCGTCCGCGAGCGCGTCCCCCGCCGCCTGCAGCAGCGGCAGCGCCAGCAGCGCGCCGACGCCCTCGCCCATGGTGATCCCCTGGTCCTGCAGCGGCGTCAGGGTCAGCCGGTCGTACGCCTTCGCCTGGGCGGGCTCGCCGCTGGACTGCCCGGCCCGCCACCACTCCGGCGCCCGGAAGGCGATCCGCTGCGCGACCAGCGCGCAGGCCGCCGAGACCACGCCGTCCAGGACCACCGGCAGCCGTCGGACGGCCGCCTGCAGCAGGAAGCCGGTGATCGCCGCGAAGTCGGCCCCGCCGGTGGTGCCGAGCAGCGCCAGCTGGTCGCCGAGCACCGGCCGGGCCCGCCGCAGCGAGTCCCGGATGGTGGCGCACTTGACCATCCACACCCGGTCGTCGATCCCGGAGCCGCGTCCGGTGACCGCGGCCGCGTCCGTCCCGCACAGCGCGCCGACCAGGACGCCGGCCACGGTGGTGGCGCCCACGCCGAGGTCGCCGAGCAGCACCAGGTCGGTGCCGGCGTCGGCCTCCTCGTCGGCGACGGCCATGCCGGCCCGGAAGGCCCGGACGGTCTCCTCCGCGGTGAGCGCGTCCTCGACGTCGATCCGGCCGGAGCCGCGCCGGATCCGGTGGGCGACCACCTCGTCCGGGAAGTCGGCGGGATCGGCGTCCACCGCGACGTCGACCACCCGCACCTCGGCGCCGTAGCGCGCGGCCAGCCTGGCCACCGGCGCGGTGCCGTCCAGGACGTCCCGCACCCGGGCCGCGGTGCCGCCGCCGGCGGGCATCCGGGACACCCCGAGCGCGGCCACGCCGTGGTCGGCGGCGAACAGCAGCACCTTGGGCGCGGAGACCGGCAGCACCGGGGAGCGCCCCTGTACGGAGGCGAGCCAGCTGCCCAGCTCCTCCAGCTTGCCGAGCCCGCCGCGCGGGCGGTCGGCCGCCTGCCAGCGCTCGTCGGCGGCCCGCCGGGCGCTCTCGTCGGGGCGCTCGACGAGCGAGGAGAACGTATCGAGATCCACGGTCGTGTCCATCGGTCGGAAGGCTACACGCCGAAGGTGTTCAGCCCGCGGCTGGCTTGACGTCCGGCTTGACGGTCAGCACCTGCCCGGCCACGACCAGCAGGACCCGCTCGGAGGCGTCCGCCACGGCCATGTTGAGCCGGCCCAGGGTGTCGCGGAACCGGCGGCCGGCGGCGGTGGCCGGGACGACACCCATGCCGACCTCGTTGCTCACCGCGACGACGGTGCGCCCGGTGGCCGCCCAGGCCGTCGCCAGCGCCTCGCAGCGCCGCTGCACCGCGGCCTCGGCCCGGTCCGCCCAGGCCTCGTCGTCCCAGGCCCCGCACTCGTCCATCACGGACGTCAGCCAGAGCGCCAGGCAGTCGATCAGGACCGGCGCCGGGTCGGCGGTGTCGGCCAGCACGGCCTCCAGGTCGCAGGTCTCGGCGGTGCGCCAGCTCGCCGGCCGGCGCTCCCGGTGCAGGGAGACCCGCTGGGCCCACTCGGCGTCGCCGTCCCGGGTGCCGCCGGTGGCCACGTACAGGACGTCCGGCCGGTCGGCGAGCAGCTGCTCGGCGCGGGTGGACTTGCCGGACCGGGCGCCGCCGAGCAGCAGCGTGCGGGGGAGCGGGGGGAGGGTCGCCATGCCGCCCATCCTGCCGGACGGGGCGTCCGGACGAGGCATACGGAAGATCGGGCCGGGCAGGCTAAGGTGCGCAGCAACTACAGGCAGCGTCGTCGGTGGGAGGAGCCGGGCATGGCGTGGACGTGGCGGTACGAGAAGGCGGACGGCAGCGCGGCGACGACCGACGCCGGCCAGGAGGAGTTCGCCGGTCAGGGCGACGCCGAGACCTGGATCGGGGAGACCTGGAAGCAGCTCGCGGAGGACGGCGTCGACACCGCGGTGCTCCTGGAGGACGACCGGGTGATCTACGCGATGAGCCTGCACGAGGGGTAGGCCCCTCGGCGGGCCCGCACGGTGAGCGGGCCCGGCGGGTCTACTTCGACCCGATCACGTGCAGCAGCGCGGCGACCTGCCGGTACGGGTCGGTGCGGCCGGCCCGGTCCTCGGCTTCGAGGAGCTGGGCCAGCTGCCGCCCGTCCACCGGCGGGGCCGCGTCGTCGGGGGCGTTGTCGGTGAAGACCCGCACGCCGTACCAGTGCCGGATCGGCACCGACACCTCGGAGAGGGTGACGGAGAGGTCGGCGAGCCGGTCGGCCCGGGCGGCCAGTCCGAGCCGGTTGTAGTACCGGTCGCTCTCGAAGGCGTGCAGGGCGGCCCGCCAGTCCCCGGCGGCGGCGGGCCGCAGGGCGAGGGCGTCGCGGTTGCGGACCAGCAGCGAGAGCAGCCCGCCGGGCGCCAGCAGCCGGGCCAGCGAGGCGATCATCGGGTCCGGGTCGGGCAGGTACATCAGGACGCCGTGGCAGAGCACCACGTCGAAGCTGCGCGGGCCGAACCAGCGCCCGCACTGGTGGCCGTCGCCGCTGAGCAGCTGCAGCCGGCCGCGGACCTCCTCGGGTTCCTCGGCGAGCGCCCCCTGGGCGACGCCGAGCGCGACCGGGTCCGAGTCGATCCCGGTGACGTAGTGACCGGCCCGGGCCAGCCGCAGCGCCTGGGTGCCCTGGCCGCAGCCGATGTCGAGCACCCGCTGCCCGGCGCGGCCGGCCAGCTGTTCGGCGAGCTGGCGGGAGACGAGTTCCTGGCGGACGAAGTTGCGCAGTCCGCCGAGCCGGTCCAGCCAGGCGGCGGTGCCGCCGGCGAAGGATCCGCTGCGCGAGGGCAGCCGTCGCTCCTGGGCCAGCCGGTCGTGGCCGCCGTGGCCCTGCCCCGGCAGCGCGTACAGGCCGGGCCCCTCCCAGGAGGGCGGGGCCCAGCCGGAGTCGACCGGTTCGGCGGTCAGGGCTTCTCCCCGCGCCGCACCTGCGGCTTGGGCAGGCGCAGGCGGCGCATCTGCAGGGTGCGCATGATCCCGTAGGCGACCGCGCCGCGGGTGTTCTCGTTCGGGAAGCGCTCGGCGAGCTGCTTGCGCAGGCCCAGGCCGAGGCGGACGAAGTCCAGGATCACGAAGACGAAGAACAGCAGGAACAGCAGCGTGGAGAGCACCTGCAGCTGGGTCACCTTGATGATGCTGAGCACCAGGATGACGACGGCGGCGGGGAGGAAGAACTCGGCGAGCGACCAGCGGGCGTCCACGTAGTCGCGGGCGAACTTGCGCACCGGGCCCTTGTCACGGGCCGGGAGGTGGCGCTGGTCGCCGTTCATCAGCGCTTGGCGCTGCTTCTCGCGCTCGCTCCGCATCTGCTCGCGCGCCTGGCGGGTGGCCTCCTTGCGGTCCTTGGGCACCGTCACCCGGGCGCGTCGGTTGGCCGCGGCCTCGTTGCGCTTGGGGGTGGGGCGGCCCTTCTTGGCCTCGGGGTGGCGGGCCTGGGTCGTCTCGTCCTGCTTCTCCAGCACGGTGGCGGAGGCGGCGGCATCATCTGAACGGCGTCGGAACACACCACCAGCGTACGGGGTGCGGAGCCGCTTCCACGGGTGCCCTCGGAACCGAACGCATATCGATACCGGCAGGCAGCCGCCGGAACCGGGTTTCCCGGGGGCTTCCCGTAGGGGATCAGTCGGATGGACGATGGGGGGGATGAGGGGCGGATCCACCCGGGGGATGAGGAAACGCCACTGGTCGCTGTAGCAGTCTTGTTGCAGGCAGGTGCACTGCGGCGATGGGCTCGCTGCACATACACTCGTCGTGTCTGGTAACGAGATAGAGACCGCAGGCCGGAGAAGGGGGCACCCGAGGCCCATGAGCGACGGAATCATGAAGCGTATGGGGCTGATCTTCCGCTCCAAGGCGAACAAGGCCTTGGATCGGGCGGAGGATCCGCGTGAGACGCTCGACTATTCGTACCAGAAGCAGCTGGAACTGCTGCAGAAGGTACGGCGCGGTGTCGCGGACGTCGCGACCTCGCGCAAGCGTCTCGAACTCCAGCTGACCCAGCTCCAGCAGCAGTCGGCCAAGTACGAGGACCAGGGCCGCAAGGCGCTGTCCCTCGGCCGCGAGGACCTCGCGCGCGAGGCGCTGACCCGCAAGGCCAACATGCAGTCCCAGATCACCGATCTGGAGACCCAGTACCAGCAGCTGCAGGCCGAGGAGGAGAAGCTCACCCTCGCCTCCCAGCGGCTGCAGGCCAAGGTGGACGCCTTCCGCACCAAGAAGGAGACCATCAAGGCGACGTACACCGCCGCGCAGGCGCAGACCCGCATCGCCGAGTCCTTCTCGGGCATCTCCGAGGAGATGGGCGACGTCGGCCTGGCGATCCAGCGTGCCGAGGACAAGACCGCCCAGATGCAGGCCCGGGCTGGTGCCATCGACGAGCTGCTCGCTTCCGGTGCGCTCGACGACGCCAGCGGTCTCGGCCGCAAGGACGACATCGAGGCCGAGCTGGAGCGCGTCGCCGGTGGTTCCGACGTCGAGCTGGAGCTGGCCCGGATGAAGGCCGAGCTGTCCGGCGGTCCCGCCTCGGGCCCGGCCGCGATCGAGCAGGGCCGGCCGGAGGCCCAGCCGCAGCAGCAGCAGGACACCCCGCGCATCAACTACAACAAGTGATCTGAGCTCCACCCCACGAACCAGGGAGACGCACGGCATGATCATGAGGGTCATGGGTGAGGGGCAGTTCGAGGTGGGCGAGGACCACCTGAACCTGCTCAACGAGCTCGACTCCGAGCTCGTCACCGCAGTGGAGTCCGGGGACGACGAACTCTTCCGTCGGGCCTACGGCAAGCTGCTGGACGCGGTGAAGCAGTTCGGCACCCCGGTGCCGCTGGATTCGCTGGAGCCGTCCGAGCTGATCCTGCCGAGCGCCGACGCGACGATCGACGAGGTCCGCGAGCTGCTGATGGCCGACGGCGAGGGCGTGATCCCGGGCTTCCCCGAGTAACGCTGCGACTGCTGCCAGACGAAAGGGCGGGCCCCCTCCACCAGGAGGGGGCCCGCCCTTCGGCTGTTACTCGCCCGCTCGCCCGTGACACGGCTCGGGGCGGGGGCTCGCCCGCTCGCCCGTGACACGGCTCGGGGCGGGCCGCGTCCAGCCCGGCTACGGCAGGGCCAGCATCCGGTCCAGGGCGGCCTTGGCGTGCTTCTCGGTCTCCGGGTCGACGGTGATCACGTTCGGCACCCGGCCCTCGACCAGCGACTCCAGCGCCCAGACCAGGTGCGGCAGGTCGATCCGGTTCATGGTCGAGCAGAAGCAGACCGCGCGGTCGAGGAAGACGATCTCCTTGTCCGGGTGCGCCTTGGCCAGCCGGCGGACGAGGTTCAGCTCGGTGCCGATGGCCCACTTGGAGCCGGGCTCGGCGGCGTCCAGCGCCTTGATGATGTACTCGGTCGAGCCCACCATGTCGGCGGCCGCGACGACCTCGTGCTTGCACTCGGGGTGCACCAGGACGTTCACGCCGGGGATCCGGGCGCGGACGTCGTTCACCGAGTCCAGGCTGAACCGGCCGTGCACCGAGCAGTGGCCGCGCCAGAGGATCATCTTGGCGTCCCGCAGCTGCTCGGCGGTCAGGCCGCCGTTCGGCTTGTGCGGGTTGTAGACGACGCAGTCGTCCAGCGAGAAGCCCATGTCGCGCACCGCGGTGTTGCGGCCGAGGTGCTGGTCGGGCAGGAAGAGCACCTTCTCGCCCTGCTCGAACGCCCACTCCAGGGCGCGCTTCGCGTTGGAGGAGGTGCAGATGGTGCCGCCGTGCCGGCCGGTGAAGGCCTTGATGTCGGCGGAGGAGTTCATGTACGAGACCGGGACGGTCACGTCGGCTATGCCGGCGTCGGCCAGCGCGTCCCAGCACTCGGCGACCTGCTCGGCGGTGGCCATGTCGGCCATCGAGCAGCCGGCCGCGAGGTCCGGCAGGATGACCTGCTGGGCCGCGGTGGTGAGGATGTCCGCGGACTCGGCCATGAAGTGCACACCGCAGAAGACGATGTACTCGGCCTCGGGACGGGCCGCCGCGTCGCGGGCGAGCTTGAAGGAGTCGCCGGTGACGTCGGCGAACTCGATCACCTCGTCGCGCTGGTAGTGGTGGCCGAGGATGAAGACGCGGTCGCCCAGCGCGGCCTTGGCCGCCCGGGCGCGCTCCACGAGGTTCGGGTCGGAGGCCGGCGGGAGGTCACCGGGGCACTCGACGCCGCGCTCGCTGTTCGGGTCGGCCTCACGGCCGAGCAGCAGCAGAGCGAGCGGCGTCGGAGTGGGGTCGACGCCGTAGGTCTCGGTGATGGTGGTGGTCACGGGCGGGTGCCCTTCTGTGCGGCCGATCAAGCGGTGAAGCCTTTTCGTCTATCTGACGCTATCTATGATAACCGGTTCGCGTCAGAGTGACGATGGCCATTCTGTCGATGTGACGAGAACCGCTCGCCGGATCGGCCCTATCGGAGCCGGTTGACCGATTTGGGTGGGTCCGGGCGTGTCCGAATCGATATTTCGAAGGCCCCGGCCGCCCGTCGCCCCCACCTTTCCGCCGGCAGGGCGCTCGGAGGGCCGCGTCCGGGGCGGGACCGTCCTCCGGGTGCGCCGTGGCGCGCCCCGGCCGGCGGTTTGCCCGCCGACCGACACCGGCCCGTCATCCTTCGGCGGTGAACTCGTTCGGGTCATCCGCCAGAATGGTTGGCGAACCGTTTCGGCAATGGCGACGGCAACGGCAGCAGCCTCCGCGACGCCCCGCCGACCCCCGCACGACCCGTGGAGCCCCGCACCGATGACCAGCAGCCGAGCACACGAGGTGGTCGGGGCCGACCTGGACGAGACCGACCGGCTCCTGCTCGCCCGGCTCGGCAGCGACGGCCGCGCCTCGTACGCCGAGATCGGCCTGCAGGTGAACCTCTCCGCCACCGCCGTGCGCCGCCGGATCGACCGGCTGCGGGCGCGCGGCGTGGTGCGGGGCTTCACCGTGGTGCTCGACCCGTCCGTCCTCGGCTGGCAGACCGAGGCCTTCGTCGAGGTCTACTGCCGCGAGCGCACCGCCCCCGAGGAGATCCTGGCCAGCCTGCGGCAGTTCCCGGAGGTCGTCGCCGCCTGGACGGTCACCGGCGACCCGGACGCCCTGGTCCACCTGCGGGCCGCCGACATGCGCCATCTGGAGGCCGTCATCGAGCGGATCCGGCGCGAGCCCGGCGTCCAGCGCAGCCGCTCCTCGGTGGTCCTCTCCCAGCTCATCGGCTGACCCCGGCGGGGTACGCAGGAATCCTGCGCGGACCGGCCCGAAGACGCCCGAAACCTGCCTGACCAGCCGCGTTCCGACGCGCGGCGAAGCACTCCGGCTGCCTACGCTGATCACGTCCGGTCGTCGCGGTGAAGTCCCCCGCCGGCCGGGCCGGATCCTGACCCCCGACACCCCACAGCCGAGAGGGACCCGCCGTGTCCGCAGCCCCCGACCGCATGCACCGGCCCGACAACGAACTGGTCGACCTGGTTTTCGACTACATGCGGGAGCGGCTGCAGTACGACCCCGTCCCGCTCGACCACCCCGGTGACGGCGAGCACCTGCGCGCCCAGCTGTCCGGCCTGCTGAACCAGGACGGCAACAACCCGGCCGACGTGCTCAAGCTCTACGACCACGAGCTGTCCCGCGCGGTCATCTCCGCCGACAGCCCGCGCTACCTGTCCTTCATCCCGTGCGCCCCGACCAAGGCCGCGCTGCTGTTCGACATGGTGGTCTCCTGCGCCTCCCTGCAGGGCATCTCCTGGCTGGAGGCGGCCGGCGCGATCGCCGCCGAGAACCAGGTGCTGCGCCTGATCGCCGACCGCGCGGGCATGCCCGAGACGGCCGGCGGCACCTTCGTCTCCGGCGGCTCGGCGGGCAACCTCTCCGCCCTCGTGGTCGCCCGCGACACCGCCCGCCGCCGCCTGGGCGTCGGCCCGGAGGCGCGGCTGCGGATAGCCGTCGCCGACCAGGTGCACTCCTCGGTGAAGAACACCTTCAACATCATCGGCGTCGAGGCCTTCAAGGTCCCGACCGTGAACCGGCGATTCACCGGTGAGGCGCTGCGCGCCGCGCTGGCGGCCGACCCGAACCCCGAGACGGTGATCGCGGTCGTCGGCACCGGCGGTACCACCAACGAGGGCATCGTCGACGACCTCGCCGGCCTGGCCGAGGTCGCCCGCGAGCGCGACCTGTGGTTCCACGTGGACGGCGCCTACGGCGGCGCGGGCCTGTTCGCCCCCTCGGTGCGCGAGCGCTACAACGGCATCGAGCACGCCGACTCCTTCGTGGTCGACCCGCACAAGTGGCTGTTCGCCCCCTTCGACTGCGCCGCGCTGATCTACCGCAACCCGCAGCTCGCCCGCGCCGTGCACACCCAGGACGCGTCCTACCTGGACGTCCTGCACACCGAGGGCGACGAGTGGAACCCCACCGACTACGCCTACCACCTGACCCGGCGCGCCCGCGGCCTGCCGCTCTGGTTCTCGCTCGCCGTGCACGGCGTCCAGGCCTACACCGACGCCATCGAGGCCGGCCTCACGCTCGCCCGGGAGACCGCGCAGCTGATCCGTGAGACCGACCACCTGGAGCTGCTGTTCGACCCGCAGCTCTCGGCCGTCTGCTTCAAGCGCACGGGCTGGACCAACGAGGACTACTACCGCTGGTCGCAGCAGCTGCTCGCGGACCAGATCGGCTTCGTCACCCCCACCGGCTGGGACGGCGAGACGGTCGCCCGCTTCGCCTTCCTGCACCCGGGCACCACCATGGAGATGGTCAAGGAGATCCTGGACACCATGGTCTGACCGGGGCCCGAGGCTCCCGCGCACGGCCCCGCCGGCTCCTGAGGTTCCGAGGAGCGGGCGGGGCCGTGCCCGTTCCCGCCCGCGCTCCCTCCCGCCGCTACAGGAACGCCCCGCTCGGCAGGTACGGCGCCGGCGGCCGCATCCCGCGCACCCCGACGAAGCCGCCGGCCCGCGGCGTCAGCCCGACCTCCAGCCCGACGTCCAGCGCCCACTCCTGCTCCGCGGTCAGGAACTCCACCTGGGCCTCGACCCCGTCCGGCACCCGGGCCAGCGCCTCGCGCAGCAGCCGGGCGGCGATCCGCTTGCTGGTGGCCGCCAGCAGCCGCACCCCGCCGCCGTCCCGGTAGCAGTAGCCGCTGCCGGCCAGCGCGTCGGCGATCAGCAGCTCCTCGAAGTGGCCCAGCATCAGCTCGTGGTCGGGCCCGTGCGCGGACCCGCGCAGCCGCCGGTCCACCGAGTCCAGCAGGTGCAGGTGGGTGGCGTTGCCGCGGTGCACCGGGATGTCCCCGGGGTCGATCAGCCCGGCCCGGTCCACCCGCCCGGTCAGCCGCATCGCCGGGTGCAGGGTGAACCCGGCCATCCGGTAGCGCCGTGCCGCCGCGGGGGAGTCCGAGGCGCAGACCATCCCGCGCAGGCAGCCCTTCGCGTGCGCCGCCGCCCGTTCCATCAGCAGCCGTCCGACGCCCTTGCCCTGCGCGGACGGCCGGACCGCGAACAGGGACGGCGACCACAGGCCCTCCCGCCGCATCGACAGCACCACCCCGACCGGCTCCCCGTCGATCGAGGCCAGCCAGCAGCCGCCGGGATCGGTGCGCGCCAGGTGCCGGGTGCGGGCCAGCCGCAACGGCGTCGGCTGGGGCGCCGGCCCGGCCCCGGCGGGGTCGGCGAACGCGGCGGCGGACAGTTCGTGGACGGTCTCCGCGTCCGCGGCGGTGTCCCTGACCGGGCGAAGGATCATGCGGACCATCCTGGCCTCGGGCGGGCCGCCGCGGGGCCGGTTCGGCCGGATCCGGGGCTCGGGCGGTGACCGGTCCGCCAGGGTTGTGCGAGCATGGGGAACGTAGGGAACACGGGTGGCACACCCGGCCCACGGACAATCAGCCGAACAGGCCGAAGAAATCCATCGCCGCCCGGAAATGAAACCGGACGGCCGTTGGTTGGCACTGGCGGTAGACCGTCGTCAAAGACCGGGAGAAAGCAGATGACCGTCCAGGACGAGACCACCGTCGAGAGTGGCATCCTCCTCACCGATGCCGCCGCGGCCAAGGTCAAGGCCCTGCTGGAGCAGGAAGGCCGCGAGGACCTCGCGCTGCGCGTCGCCGTCCAGCCCGGCGGCTGCTCCGGCCTGCGTTACCAGCTGTTCTTCGACGAGCGCTCGCTCGACGGCGACGTGCTCAAGGACTTCGACGGTGTGAAGGTCGTCACCGACCGGATGAGCGCCCCGTACCTGGGCGGCGCCACCGTCGACTTCGTCGACACCATCGAGAAGCAGGGCTTCACGATCGACAACCCGAACGCCACCGGCTCCTGCGCCTGCGGCGACTCGTTCAGCTAGACGAGTAGTTCCGAAGTCGGCTGGATTTGCCGGATCTGCTCCGGACATGCAGGGAGGGTGTCCAGCATCGGGTTGTGACGACCGAAGAGCTGGACACCCTCCTGACGGCACTCTACGTGCAGATCGATGATCACCTGCCCCGAACACGGTGGTTGGGCCGCCCGCCGCGGCTGACGGACTCCGAGCTGGTCTGCCTGGCCGTGGCCCAGGTCCTGCTCGGCTTCCACTCCGAGGCCCGCTGGATCCGCTTCGCCCACGCTCACCTGCGCGACATGTTCCCGGGCCTGCCCCAACGCCCGGCCTACAACAAGCGTCTGAGGGCCGCCCGGCCACTGCTCCAGCAGGCCATCCGCGACCTGGCGAAGGCGACCGACCTGTGGGCCGACCCGGTCTGGATCACGGACTCGACGCCGGTCGAGTGCGGCCGTTCCCGCGACACCGTCCGCCGCTCGGAACTCGCGGGCTGGGCCGGCTACGGCTACAGCCGCTCCCACTCGCGCTGGTTCTGGGGCCTGAAGCTGCACCTGGTCTGCACCCCGGTCGGGCTGCCCGTCACCTGGGCCCTGGCCAGTCCCAGGGTCGACGAGCGCGAGGTCCTGGCCGCGCTCGTCGAGACCGAACCCCATCTCGCACGCGAGCGGCCCGGCCTGCTGATCCTCGCCGACAAGGGCTACGTCTCCGCCGAACTCGACCGCTGTCTCGACCAGTACGGCATCGGGCTGCTGCGGCCCTCCTACCGCAACCGGGCCCCACGCCCGGGTGAGGGCCTGCTGAAGTCCGTCCGCCAGCTGATCGAGTCCGTCAACGACACCCTCAAGGGCCAGCTCGGCCTCGAACAGCACGGCGGCCGCACCATCGAAGGCGTCGGCACACGAGTCGGCCAGCGGCTGCTGGCGCTGACCTGCGCGATCTGGCACAACCGCACCACCGGCCGACCCGTCACCCGCTCACTGATCGCCTACGACCACTGACCGACTTCGGAACTACTCGTCTAGGCCCGCAGCGTTCGGCCGGCCCCGCCGCTTCGGCTGGGCCAGCTGCGAAGAGGCGGCCCCGGGAGCTCCCGGGGCCGCCTCTTCGTCGTCTCCGCGCCCGCGGCGCTACTGGCCGGCGACGTCCGGGGTGACCGGGTCCGGCCCGCTGTGCGGGTCGGCCTCCAGCGGCACCTCCTGGCCGCTGGTCTTGTCGACCACCGTCCGGCCGGCCAGCGGCGAGCGCAGGTCGGTCGCCACCGACTGCCGCTTGGCCAGCGCGTTGCAGACCTGCCCGGGCTGCACGGCGGGCTGGCCCGGCACCACCACGACGTCCACCCGGCCCGGCTGCGACTCGTCCGCCTTCAGCGCGTACTTCGTGCAGACCCCGCCGAAGAAGTAGACGGTCAGCTTGGTGGTGCCGTCCACCCGGTAGGCCACCGGCGGACGGGCCGGCGAGCCCGAGCCCGAACCGTTGGGGTTCGGCTCGCCCGGTGCGATCCCGTTGACCGGGGGAGTGCCCGGCACCGGCTGCCCGGGAGCGGGAGAGGCCGGGGTGGGCACGAAATCGGTCGGCGGCGCCGACGGCCGGCCGGTGTCCGAGGGGCTGCCGGTCGGAGCCGCCGCGGAGGGGCTGCCGGAGGGAACCGGGGCCTGCGGGGAGGCGCTCGCCGAGGCCGAGCCGCTCGTCGCCGAGTCCGAGGCCGGCTTCCCGTCCCCGTTGCACCCGGCCACCGTCACCGCCGCCGCCAGCGCCAGAGCCGCCAGGGCCGCCGTCCGCCGACCACGCCGGGGCATCGTCTCCAGATCCATCTGCACATCCTCCCGAGAGCTCAGCGGTGCGGCCTCCTCGGCCGCTCCGCGCGGATGTGACGTGCTCCGGGCGGATCCGGTTCCGCTTCGATTCGTCGGCGGTTCGATTCGCCGGCGGTTGGATCGGGCCGCGGCTCAGAAGCCGTACTCGGCCATCCCCGCGACCACCCGCTGCGCCCCGGACGGCACCCGCAGGCCGGCCGACACCGGGGCCGTCGGCTCCGGGCCGGCCACCAGCAGCGGCCAGAACCGGCGCAGCCGCCGGGAGGAGTCCACCAGGGCGTCGAGGGTCTCGCCGTCCTCGGCCCGCCGGGCGGACAACGGGGAGTGGTCGGTCATCATCGGGCATCGCTCCGATCGGGAGCCGTGGCGACACTGCCACGGTCGACGTCGGGGCCCGCCCGCGCGGCGGGCCTCCTGAGGGCGACCCTAGGACGGCCTCCGCCCGCCCACCAGTGCTACCCGGAGGTAGTACACGTTCGACGGCGACGGGTGCCACGATGGCCGTGAGGGCGGCAACTTGCGGCACTCTTGCCGGGGCACCTCCGGTGGCCGGGTACCGTGAGTGGGTTCACCCCCGCCTGCCCGCTGGCACAGCAGCCACCCTGAGGAGACCTTCCGTGCGTATCGCCGTCGCCGGCTCGATCGCCACCGACCACCTGATGACGTTCCCCGGCCGGTTCGCCGACCAGCTCGTCGCCGAGCAGCTGCACACCGTGTCGCTGTCCTTCCTGGTCGACACTCTGGACATCCGCCGCGGCGGGGTCGCCCCGAACATCGCCTTCGGCATGGGTGTGCTCGGGCTCCGCCCGGTCCTGGTCGGTGCCGCCGGCGCGGACTTCGCCGAGTACCGCAGCTGGCTGGAGCGCAACAACGTGGACTGCGACTCCGTCCACATCTCCGAGACCCGGCACACCGCCCGCTTCATGTGCACCACGGACGAGGACCACAACCAGATCGCCTCGTTCTACACGGGCGCCATGGCCGAGGCCCGCAGCATCGAGCTGAAGCCGATCTTCGACCGGGTCGGCGGCCTGGACCTCGTCCTGATCGGCGCCGACGACCCGCAGGGCATGGTCCGCCACACCCAGGAGTGCCGTACCCGCGGCTACGCCTTCGCCGCCGACCCCTCCCAGCAGCTGGCCCGCCTGGAGGGCGACGACATCCGCGAGATCGTGGACGGCGCCGCGTACCTCTTCACCAACGAGTACGAGGCCGCGCTGATCGAGACCAAGACCGGCTGGGACGCCGAGGAGCTGCTGACCCGCGTCGGCACCCGGATCACCACCCTCGGCAGCAAGGGCGTCCGGATCGAGCGCAAGGGCGAGGCCGCGATCCTGGTCGGCTGCGCCCAGGAGGAGGCCAAGGTCGACCCGACCGGCGTCGGCGACGCCTTCCGGGCCGGCTTCCTGGCCGGTCTGTCCTGGGACCTCGACCTGGAGCGCTCCGCCCAGCTCGGCTGCATGCTCGCCACCCTGGTCATCGAGACCGTCGGCACCCAGGAGTACGAGCTGCGCCCGACCGGCTTCCTGAAGCGCTTCGAGGACAGCTACGGCGCCGAGGCGGCCGCCGAGATCCGCGCGCACCTGGTCAAGTAGTCCGCCGCACCACGAGGTAGGCCGAGCCCCGGTCGCCGCCGTAGTCGGCGGCCGGGGCCTCGCCCGCGTACTCGTGCCCGCGCATCCCGCACCAGGCCGGGATGTCCAGCCGGGCCGCCTCGTCGTCCGCCAGCACCGCGACCGTGCCGCCCTCCGGCACCTCGCCGATCCGCTTCGCCAGCTCGATCACCGGCAGCGGACACCGCTTGCCCAGGGCGTCGATGACTGTGACTCGCCCGCTCGCCTCCGGGCGCTCGGACCCGGCGCCGACAGTCCTCCCTCCCGCACTCCCTCCTTCGTCGGTCGCTTGTCGCTCGTCATTTACGGCACCGGCGCGCCCTTCGGCTCGGGGCGGCAGCTCAGCCGAGGCCGTCGAGGCCTCCGGGGCCGGCAGGTCCAGCCCGAGCGGCGCCCGGACGCCAGCCACCAGGTCGGGCAGCACCGCGAGGAAGCGGTCCACGTCGGTCTCGGCCGTTCCGTACGGCAGCGAGACCCGGACGTTGCCCTCGGTGAGCACCCCCATCGCCGCCAGCACATGGCTGGGCGTCAGCGTGGAGGAGGTGCAGGAGGAGCCGGAGGAGACCGCGAAGCCGGCCCGGTCCAGCTCGGTCAGCAGCACCTCGCCGTCGACGTACAGGCAGGAGAAGGTGACGATGTGCGGCAGCCGCCGTACCGGGTCGCCGACCACCTCGACCTCGGGCACCAGGCGCGGCACCCGGGCCCGGATCCGTTCCACCAGCGCGTGCAGCCGGGCGTTCTCCCGGTCGGCCTCGGCCCGTACGGCGCGCAGCGAAGCGGCCGCGGCCACGATCGCCGGGACGTTGACGTAGCCGGGCACCCTGCCGCCCTCGCGTTCGTCGGCCGGCAGCGGCGAGGAGTAGCGGACGCCCTTGCGCACCGCCAGCACCCCGACCCCCGCCGGGCCGCCCCACTTGTGCGCGCTCGCGGTCAGCAGCGACCAGCCCGCCGGGACGTCCGTCCGGCCCGCGCTCTGCGCCGCGTCCACCAGCAGCGGGACGCCGGCCGCGGCGCACAGCTCGGCGACCTCGCCGACCGGCTGGACCGTGCCCACCTCGTGGTTGGCGCTCTGCAGCGCGGCCAGCGCGGTGTCGGGCCGCAGCAGCGCGCCGAAGGCCGCCGGGTCGACCCGTCCGCCCCGGTCGACCGGCACCACCGAGACCTCGCCCCCGCCCGCCTCGTGGCGTTCGGCGACGTGCAGCACGCTGGAGTGCTCCACCGCGGAGTGCACCAGGTGGGCGCCGCGCCGCCGGTGGCCGGTCAGGGCGCCGAGCAGGCCGAGCTGGACGGCCTGGGTGCCGCTCGCGGTGAAGGCGATCTCGTCGGCCCGCGCGCCCAGCACCGCGGCGACCGTCTCGCGGGCGGCGTCCAGCAGCATCCGGGCCTGCCGGCCGGAGCGGTACAGCCGGGCCGGATCGGCCCAGCCCTCGTCCAGGGCGGCGGTCAGCGCCTGCCGCGCGACGGGGTGCAGAGGGGCCGTCGAGGCCGCGTCGAAGTACACGGTCACATTTAACGACACACCGGGGGCGGGTCCGGGTCCGCTCGCCGGGCTCACCCACCGTCAGTCGATCACCCCGAATGTCCGCTTCGTCCGCGTCCGACGGGTCGTCACGGGCGTTGTCCGAGGTCATCCCCCGATCGGGCGTACGGACCTCGAATGCCTACGATGACCTGCGGCGCAGCCCCTGCCGGGCCTGATCGGGCGACCGGGCGGCGCGTTACCGGGGGCTGCCCGTCAGGAGCGCATAAGGCTGGAGTAGGGTTTGGCCCGCATAAGCATTCAAACCGTGCCCGTGGACGGGTCGCCGTGGAGGCTCACACTCCTCCCCGGGGCGACGCGAAGGCGGGCGAGACTTCGGGAAGGCGCTACGTGAGTCCCAACGGCTCCGACCGCTCGCCGCGGCGCACGATGCGGCGGAAGCTGCCTCAGGCGCTGGCACTGGGCCTCGTCATCGCGACCGCCACCGGCTGCTCGGCCAACGACCTCCCCAGGCTTGGCCTCCCGAGCCCCGTCACCAAGGAAGGGCCGATGGTCCTCCAGATGTGGCAGGGGTCCTGGATCGCGGCGCTGGTGGTCGGCGTACTGATGTGGGGTCTGATCATCTGGAGCGTGATCTTCCACCGGCGCAAGCGCACCGGCGTGGAGATCCCCCCGCAGACCCGGTACAACGTGCCCATCGAGGCGCTCTACACCGCGGTCCCCATCATCATCGTCTCGGTGCTCTTCTACTTCGTCGCCCGCGACGAGAACAAGCTGACGCACGTCTCCGAGAAGCCGCAGCACTACGTCAACGTGGTCGGCTTCCAGTGGAGCTGGGCGTTCAACTACGAGAACACCGAGACCCCTGACCCGGCCAACAAGGACGCCGCGTACGAGGTCGGCACCCCCAAGGACGTGCCGACGCTCTGGCTGCCGGTCAACGAGACGGTGCAGTTCCGTCTGACCTCGCGTGACGTCATCCACGACTTCTGGCCCGTCAACTTCATGATGAAGATGGACGTCGTGCCGGGCGTGGTGAACAAGTTCGAGGTCACCCCGACCGTCAAGGGCGAGTACATGGGCAAGTGTGCCGAGCTCTGCGGCACCGACCACTCGCGCATGCTGTTCAACGTCAAGGTCGTCGACCGCGCCGACTACGACAAGCACCTGGCCGAGCTTCGCGCCAAGGGTCAGAACGGTGCGGTGCCCTCCGGCCTCATCACCATGGGAAGTGAAGAGAAGTGACCATCCTCAACGAGCCCGCCGCGGCCGGCGGGGGCGCCGAGGCCGTCACGGTCGGGGCGCAGCGGACCCGGAAGCCGGGTTCGACCATCATCAAGTGGTTGACGACCACTGACCACAAGACGATCGGCACCCTGTACCTGGGCACGTCGTTCGCCTTCTTCCTGATCGGCGGCATCCTCGCCCTGGTCATGCGCGCCGAGCTGGCTCGTCCCGGGACCCAGATCCTGTCGAACGAGCAGTTCAACCAGGCGTTCACGATGCACGGCACGATCATGCTGCTGATGTTCGCGACGCCGCTGTTCGCCGGCTTCGCCAACTGGATCATGCCGCTGCAGATCGGCGCCCCGGACGTGGCCTTCCCGCGTCTGAACATGTTCGCGTACTGGCTGTACCTCTTCGGTTCGACCATCGCGGTGGCGGGCTTCCTGACCCCGAACGGCGCTGCCAACTTCGGTTGGTTCGCCTACTCCCCGCTGTCGGACGCGGTGCACTCGCCGGGCATCGGCGGCGACATGTGGATCATGGGTCTGGCCTTCTCCGGCTTCGGCACGATCCTCGGTGCGGTCAACTTCATCACCACGATCATCTGCATGCGCGCCCCCGGCATGACGATGTTCCGGATGTCGATCTTCGTCTGGAACGTCCTGCTGACCTCGGTGCTGGTCCTGCTGGCCTTCCCGGTCCTGGCCGCCGCGCTGTTCGCCCTGGAGGCCGACCGCAAGTTCGGTGCCCACGTCTTCGACCCGGCCAACGGCGGGGCGATGCTCTGGCAGCACCTGTTCTGGTTCTTCGGCCACCCCGAGGTGTACATCATCGCGCTGCCGTTCTTCGGCATCGTCTCGGAGATCATCCCGGTCTTCAGCCGCAAGCCGATGTTCGGCTACTCCGGCCTGATCGCGGCCACCATCGCGATCGCCGGCCTGTCGGTGACGGTGTGGGCGCACCACATGTACGTCACCGGGCAGGTACTGCTGCCGTTCTTCTCGTTCATGACCTTCCTGATCGCGGTCCCGACCGGTGTGAAGTTCTTCAACTGGGTCGGCACCATGTGGAAGGGCTCGCTGAGCTTCGAGACCCCGATGCTCTGGACGGTCGGCTTCCTGGTCACCTTCCTCTTCGGTGGTCTGACCGGTGTCCTGCTGGCCTCCCCGCCGATCGACTTCCACGTCTCGGACTCGTACTTCGTCGTCGCCCACTTCCACTACGTGGTCTTCGGCACCGTCGTCTTCGCGATGTTCGCCGGCTTCCACTTCTGGTGGCCGAAGATGACCGGCAAGATGCTGGACGAGCGCCTCGGCAAGATCACCTTCTGGACGCTGTTCTTCGGCTTCCACACCACCTTCCTGGTGCAGCACTGGCTCGGCGCGGAGGGCATGCCCCGCCGCTACGCCGACTACCTGGCCTCGGACGGCTTCACCACCCTGAACACCGTCTCGACCATCGGCTCCTTCGTGCTCGGCCTGTCGATCCTGCCGTTCCTCTACAACGTCTGGAAGACCGCCAAGTACGGCGAGAAGGTCACCGTGGACGACCCGTGGGGCTTCGGCCGTTCGCTGGAGTGGGCGACCTCCTGCCCGCCGCCGCGGCACAACTTCCTCACGCTGCCCCGGATCCGCTCCGAATCCCCGGCCTTCGACCTCCACCACCCGGAGATCGCCGCGCTGGACTACCTGGAGAACCACGGTGAGCCGGCCAAGCACCTCGCCGGTGTGACCCCGGCGAAGTACGACGCCCCGAAGCTGGGCAAGGGCAAGCAGGAGGGTGACGCCTGATGAAGGAACAGGGAAAGATCTTCCTGGGCCTGTCGGTCTTCGTGCTGGCGATGGCCATCACGTACGGCCTGTGGACCAACAACTCGGGCCCGGGCCTGGAGGCCGCCGGTACCACGGCGCTGTTCCTCGCCTTCGCCCTGTGCGCCTTCATCGGGTACTACCTCGCCTTCACCGCCCGCCGGGTGGACAGCGGCGCGGGTGACAACCCCGAGGCCGAGGTCGCGGACGACTCCGGCGAGCTGGGCTTCTTCGCCCCGCACAGCTGGCAGCCGCTCTCGCTGGCGCTCGGTGGCGCGCTCGCCTTCCTGGGCGTGATCTTCGGCTGGTGGCTGATGTTCTGGGCCGCCCCGATCATCATGATCGGCATCTTCGGATGGGTCTTCGAGTTCTACCGGGGCGAGAACCAGAACCAGTAGGGTTCCGCAACCGACACCAGGGCCGGTCCTCCCGCACGGGGGGGACCGGCCCTGGCGCGTCCGCGGGGTGACGCCTCACTCGGCCGGGTGAACGGGGGGTCGCTCGGATGTCGCTTCGGCACCAGGCGTTCCTACGATCTGATCAATCGTGCGAACCCCGGAGGCGGTCATGGCCGACAGGCGCGGAATCGCGGGTATCGGCGGCATCTCGCTGGCCCTCGCAGTGCTGGCCCCGCTGGCCGCCTGCTCGTCCGGCGGGGAGGAGTCGGCCGGGCCGCACCGGATCGACGCGGCCCCGCTGGTCCACCTCTCGGCGGACGGCAGGACCGATCCCTCCCAGCCGGTCACCGTGACGGCCGTCGAGGGCAGCCGGCTCACCGACGTCACCGTGGTGGGCCCGGACGGCCGGGTGGTCGCGGGCCGGCTCGCCGACGACCAGCGCAGCTGGCAGACCACCGGCCGGCTGAAGGCCGGCACCGCGTACTCCGTCCGGGTCTCCGCCGACGACGGCAAGGGCGGCCGGGGCGACACCACCCAGAACTTCTCCACCCTCGCCGCCCAGCGCCTGCTCACCGCCAAGCTCGGCCCGGACTCCTCCGGCAGCGGGGTCTACGGGGTGGGCCAGCCGCTCACCGTGCAGCTCTCCGAGGCGGTGAAGGACCCGCAGGCCCGTCAGGAGGTCGAGCAGGCCCTGACCGTGACCTCCCAGCCCGCCGTCACCGGCGCCTGGTACTGGGTGGACGACAAGAACCTGCACTTCCGCCCGGAGGAGTACTGGCCGGCCGGGACGACCGTCGCGCTGGCCTTCGACGGCACCGGCAGCCGGATCGCCGACGGCCTCTACGGCGGCGACCGCAGCTCGCTGCGGATCCGGATAGGCGAGCGGGTCGAGTCGGTGGTCGACGCGGCCACCCACGAACTCACCCTCAAGCGCGACGGCGAGGTCGTCCGGACGATCCCGGTCACCACCGGCAAGCCCGGCTTCGACACCCGCAACGGCGTCAAGGTGGTGCTCGGCCAGGAGAAGTCCGTCCGGATGAACGGCGAGACCATCGGCATAGCCGCCGGCAGCACGGAGGCCTATGACCTCGACGTGCTGTGGGCCACCCGGGTGACCTGGAGCGGGGAGTACGTCCACGCGGCGCCCTGGTCGGTCGGCTCGCAGGGCTACGAGAACGTCAGCCACGGCTGTACCGGCATGAGCACCGAGAACGCCAAGTGGTTCTACGACAACACCCGGGTGGGGGACCTGGTGACGGTGGTGAACAGCCACGGCGCCACGATGGAGCCGTTCGGCAACGGCTTCGGGGACTGGAACGTCACCTGGACGGACTGGGTCAAGCACAGCGCCGCCGGACAGCCCCTCAGCACCACCGCACCGGCCGCCCAGGCCCCGGCCGCCGGGATGATCCGCCCGGAGGTCTGAGCCCCCGCAGACCCCCCTCAGGCCCCTCGTCGTCAGCCTTCGGGGTAGGCCAGCCCCAGGGCGGTGACGACCGCTGCCAGGGCGTCCGCGTGGGAGAGCCCGAGGCGCTCGGCGCGCTCGGCGTACTCGGCGGCGGCCGCGGCGGCCAGCCGGTGCGCGGTGTCCCCGGCGGCGGCGATCAGGGTGCCGCGCCGGCCGTGGGTCTCCACCACGCCGTCGGCCTCCAGCTCCCGGTACGCCCGGGCGACGGTGCCGGCGGCCAGCCCCAGCTCCTCGGCCAGCGCCCGGACGGTGGGCAGCTTCAGCCCGGTCGGCAGCTCCCCGGTGCGGGCCCGCTCGGCGATCTGGGCGCGGATCTGCTCGTACGGGGGAGTGGCGGACGCGGGGTCGACGGAGAGCTGCACGGGGGCTCCAGGGGCGCGGCGGGTACGGGCTGGCGGATGCGGGAAAGGCCGAGGGCCGCCGACCAGATGAACTCTGGTCAGCGGCCCTCGGGGTGACGCGGGTACGGGATCAGTGGTGGCCGTGGCCGCTGGTGATCTCGTGGTGCTCCTCGGCGGTGGGCTTGGGGATTTGGCTGCCCTCGCCGTAGAAGCCGCGGGACAGCTTGGCCCGGGTGCGGGTGAGGGCGCCGGCCTTGCGGGCCACGCCGTTCTCGTCCGTCTGGGCCGGCAGCTCGACCGGCTGGGTCTGCTCGTGCGCGGTGAGCTTGAACAGGTCCTTCTGCGGCAGCTGCGCGTGGACCTCGACGAACTCGCCGTGCGGCAGGCGCTTGATGACGCCCGTCTCGCGGCCGTGCAGCACCTTCTCCTTGTCACGGCGCTGGAGGCCGAGGCACCAGCGCTTGGTGATGATGAAGACGATGACCGGCACCGCGAAGAAGCCGACGCGGACGAAGTAGGTGATCGAGTTGATCGACAGGTGCAGGTGGGTGGCGAACAGGTCGTTGCCACCACCGACCAGCAGGACCAGGTAGAGGCTGATCCAGGCGGCACCCAGGGCGGTGCGGACCGGGGCGTTGCGCGGGCGGTCCAGGATGTGGTGCTCGCGCTTGTCGCCGGTGATCCAGCCCTCGATGAAGGGGTAGACCGCGATCGCGACCAGGACCAGCGGGAAGATCATCAGCGGGACGAAGACACCCAGGTTCAGGGTGTGGCCCCACAGGCTGATCTCCCAGCCCGGCATGACACGGATCAGGCCCTCGGAGAAGCCCATGTACCAGTCGGGCTGGGCGTCCGTGGACACCTGGTCCGGACGGTACGGGCCGTACGCCCAGATCGGGTTGATCGAGGCGATCGCCGAGATGGCGGAGATCAGACCGAAGACCAGGAAGAAGAAGCCACCGGCCTTGGCCATGTAGACCGGCATCAGCGGCATGCCGACGACGTTCTTCTCGGTCTTGCCCGGGCCCGCCCACTGGGTGTGCTTGTGGTAGAAGACCAGGATCAGGTGCGCCACCAGCAGGCCGAGCATGATGCCCGGGATCAGCAGCACGTGGATGGTGAAGAACCGCGGGATGATGTCGTGGCCGGGGAACTCGCCGCCGTACAGGAACATCTGCAGGTAGGTGCCGACCAGCGGGACGGCGAGGATCGCGCCTTCCATGAAGCGGATACCGGTACCCGACAGCAGGTCGTCCGGCAGCGAGTAGCCGAAGAAGCCGTCGAACATGCCCAGGACCAGCAGCAGGAAGCCGAAGACCCAGTTGATCTCGCGGGGCTTGCGGAACGCGCCGGTGAAGAACACGCGCATCATGTGCACGAGCATCGCGGCCACGAAGACCAGCGCGGCCCAGTGGTGGATCTGACGGATCAGCAGGCCGCCGCGGACCTCGAAGCTGATGTCGAGCGTCGACGCGTAGGCCTCGGACATGCCGATGCCCTTGAGCGGGACGTACGACCCGTTGTAGATCACCTCGCCCATGGAGGGCTTGAAGAACAGCGTCAGGTAGACGCCGGTCAGGATGATGATCACGAACGAGTAGAGGCAGATCTCGCCCAGCATGAAGGACCAGTGGTCCGGGAAGATCTTGCGGAGGTTGGCCTTGGCCAGGGAGTAGATCCCCAGCCGGCCGTCCGTCCAGTCAGCGGCGGCTTCCCACTTGTTGGCGGGCTTGTCGCGCGTGCTGGAGGGCTTGGCGGCACCGGTCGTGGTGCTGCTCGCGCTACTCATCGAGCACGCTCCCAGAAGCTCGGGCCGACGGGCTCGGCGAAGTCGCCGGTGGCGACCAGGTTGCCCTTTTCGTCAGTGGTGATCTTCAGCTGCGGCAGCGGGTGGCCGGCCGGGCCGAAGATGACGCGCGCGCCGTCCGCCAGGTCGAAGGTCGACTGGTGGCAGGGGCAGAGCGCGTGGTGGGTCTGCTGCTCGTACAGGCTGATCGGGCAGCCGACGTGGGTGCAGATCTTGGAGTAGGCGAGGATGCCCTCGAAGCCCAGCTCCTTGGACTTGTCGTCCTTGATGTCGTCCGGCGCGATGCGGACCAGCATCAGGGCGTCCTTGGCGATGCGCTGCTGGAAGTCCTCGTCGTGGGTCGACAGGCCCTCCGGCATGGCGAAGGTCAGCGACCCGATGATGACGTCCTCGGGCTTCATCGGCTGCATGGTGTTCATGTTGACGAGCTGCAGCGGCTTGGTCTCCGTCGCCTCCTTCCAGCCGGTCTCCTGGAGCTTCTTCTCCGGGAGCGGGCCGAGGTCGCGGAGCAGGACCACGCCGGACAGCGGGACCAGGGCCATCGAACCGATGAGGGTGTTGCGGATCATCTTGCGGCGACCGAAGCCGGACTCCGCGGCACCGGTCTTGAACTGCTCGATGACGTCCGCGCGGACCTCGTCGGAGGCCTCGATCGGGTGACGCTCGGCCGGCAGCTCGACGTCCGACATCAGGGTGCGGGCCCAGTGGACCGCGCCCGCGCCGATCATGAAGAGGGCGACGCCCAGGGTCAGGCCCAGCGCGAAGTTCAGCGCGCTGACCTTGCCCAGCGGGAAGATGTAGACGATCTTGTCCGGGTCGATGGCCACGTACGAGGCGATGAAGCCCACGGTGGCGAGCATCGAGATCACGAACATCAGCGAGACCTGGCGCTCGGCGCGCGAGGCGGCCTTCTCGTCGATGTCGGTGCGACGGGGCTCGTGGGCCGGCAGGCCCGGGTCGGCGAACGGGTTGCCGTGCTCGGCCACCTCGCCGGCGGAGCCGTGCGACTCCGGGAGCTTCTCTTCTGACATGTCGTGGCTCATGACTTCTTGGCCTTGGTGGTGTGGGCGGCGACCCAGATCGCGACCGCGATGAGCGTGCCGAGCCCGAAGATCCAGCCGAACAGGCCCTCGGTCACCGGACCGAGGCTGCCGAGCGTGAGACCACCGGGGTTGGGCTCATCGGAGGTGGTGTGGCGGACGAAGGCCACGATCTGCTTCTTCTGCTCCTCGGGCATGGTGGTGTCCGGGAACGACGGCATGTTCTGCGGGCCGGTCTGCATGGCCTCGTAGATGTGCTTGGCGTCCACGCCCTCCAGCGACGGGGCGTACTTGCCCTTGGTCAGGGCACCGCCCTGGCCGGCGAAGTTGTGGCACTGGGCGCAGTTGGTGCGGAACAGCTCGCCACCCTTGGAGATGTCCTCGGGGTTGGTCGAGGTGTACTGCTCCTCCTTCGGGGTCACCGGGCCGGGGCCGAGAGAGGCGACGAAGGCGGCGAGCTGGTCGATCTCCGCCTGCGTGTAGATGTTCTTCTTGCGCGGCACCTGGGCGCCGGGCTGCTGGGCCGGCATGCGGCCGGTGCCGACCTGGAAGTCGACGGAGGCGGAGCCGACGCCGACCAGGCTCGGACCGTCACTGCTGCCCTGGCCGTTCAGGCCGTGGCAGGAGGAGCAACCGACGGCGAAGAGCTTCTTGCCCTCATCGATCGCGAGCGACTGCGCGGCGACGTCGGCCTGCGCCTTGTCGGCGGGCGCGAACGCGGCGTACAGCCCCCCGGTTGCCGCCAGGGCGAGAAGTAGGACGACCAGCGCCGCCAATGGGTGGCGCCGTCGTGCGGAGAGCTTTTTCACGGAATAACCCCGGTGTCAGGATCTGGTCGACTGGTGGGTGCACCCGGCGGCCGGTCTGGCCGGCACGAGGCTGCCTGTCTAGGGCTGCGCGCGCGGTCGGTCGGTGGGAGCGTCGGCACCGGCAGAAGCGGCCCGTCGCCGGTGAGGGCGGGGGCCGCAGCCGGTGGCCAGCGACCTGATCAGCTGGTTACTTGATCAGGTAGATGGTCGCGAACAGGCCGATCCACACGACGTCGACGAAGTGCCAGTAGTACGACACGACGATCGCGGCGGTGGCCTGCTCGTGCGTGAAGCGCTTGGCTGCGTACGTCCGTCCCAGGACCAGCAGGAAGGCGATCAGACCACCCGTCACGTGCAGGCCGTGGAAGCCGGTGGTCAGGTAGAACACCGTGCCGTACGGGTCGGAGGACAGGGACAGGCCGTCCTCCTTGACCAGCGCGGTGTACTCGTACACCTGGCCGCCGATGAAGATCGCGCCCATTGCGAACGTGAGGATGAACCACGCCCGGAGCTTCTTCACGTCACCGCGCTCGGCAGCGAACACACCGAGCTGGCAGGTCAGCGAGGAGAGCACCAGGATCGTGGTGTTGACCGAGGAGAACGGCACGTTGAGCGCGTGGGCCTTCTCGGTCCAGAACTCGGCTCCCTTGACGGAGCGGAGCGTGAAGTACATCGCGAAGAGGGCCGCGAAGAACATCAACTCGGAACTGAGCCAGACGATCGTTCCGACGCTGACCATGTTCGGCCGGTTGACCGATCCGTGCGCGTGCCCGGTTTCTACTGCTGTTGCTGTCGCCACGACGGACATTATGTCGGTCCCTTATTCCGTCTTCACGCCGGGGGGTGTCCCTCGGAGTGTCCGGTGCGTGCGGTATGCCCGCTTGAGGGGTGGCGGGGTGCCCGGACGGGGGTTGAGCAGCGGCGTGTCCCTTTTCTGACGGTTCCTCTGAGGGGTCCACGACCCCGTTGCCCGGCGCGTCGTTGCACGGTCGGCGTAGCCGCAGGAGGTAAGGGCGGGGAGCCGGGGTGGGCCGTACGGGGGAACGGGCGGTTCCGGGTGACGGCCCCTCCGCCAGCCGGGTGAGCCCCGGGCGCGGCGGCTTGAGCGGCAACGTGCGCGAGGGGGACTCGGCGGCGGGTGATCGGGAGTAGCATCCGGATCAGGCGAACGTGGTCCGGATCACACTTGAGGGAGCAGGGTCCATGGCGTACACGACCGATGAGACGCTCACCGTCCTCGTCTACAGCGACGACCGCAACACCCGCGAGCAGGTGCTGACGGCGCTCGGCCGTCGGCCCGCCGAGGATCTTCCGGAGCTGTCCTACCTGGAGTGCGCGACCACCCCCGCGGTGCTCAAGGCGCTGGAGAAGGGCGGCGTGGACCTCTGCGTGCTGGACGGCGAGGCCGTCCCGGCCGGCGGGCTGGGGCTCGGGCGTCAGCTGAAGGACGAGATCTACGGCTGCCCGCCGGTGCTGGTGCTGATCGGCCGGCCGCAGGACTCCTGGCTCGCCGCCTGGAGCAGGGCCGATGCCGCGATCTCCCACCCGGTGGACCCGGTGGCGCTGGCCGAGGCGGTCGCCACCCTGCTCCGGGCCCGGCTGGCGAAGCGGGCGCCGGCCACTCGTTGACCTGCGTTATTTCAGTAGGAGAGAAGACGGGGCCGTAGGCACCCGCCGCTCGATAGGCTGGCTCCATCCGTACGGACGTCCCCCGGGAGCGGGGGAACCGACAACAGCTGGAGTCAGCCATGGTGAACGTGAACCCTGCGAACGGCGGTAGCGACCCCGCGCAGGTGGTCCGCTCCTGGCCGGACCTCCTGACGGCGCTGTTGAAGGGGGAGGACCTCGACCGCTCGTCCACCGCGTGGGCGATGGACCGGATCATGAGCGGCGAGGCGTCCCCCGCGCAGGTGGCCGGGTTCATGATCGCGCTGCGGGCCAAGGGCGAGACGGTCGACGAGGTCACCGGTCTGGTGGACGCGATGTACGCGCACGCCGAGCCGCTGCACATCCCCGGCCCGGCGGTGGACATCGTCGGCACCGGCGGGGACCGGGCGAAGACCGTCAACATCTCCACGATGTCGGCGATCGTCGCCGCGGCGGCCGGCGCCAAGGTGGTCAAGCACGGCAACCGGGCCGCCTCCTCGTCCAGCGGGTCCTCCGACGTGCTGGAGAAGCTCGGCATCGCACTGGACCTGTCCGCCCGGCGGGTCGCCGAGGTGGCCGAGGAGGTCGGGCTCACCTTCTGCTTCGCGGCGAAGTTCCACCCCTCGATGCGGCACGCGGCCACCGCCCGGCGTGACCTCGGGGTGCCGACCGCGTTCAACCTCCTCGGCCCGCTGACCAACCCGGCCAAGGTCACCTCCCACGCCGTCGGCTGCTTCGACACCCGGCTCGCCGGGCTGATCGCCGGCGTCCTCGCCCGGCGCGGCTCGACCGCGCTGGTCTTCCGCGGCGACGACGGACTGGACGAGCTGACCACCGCCACCACCTCGCGGGTGTGGGTGGTGCGCGACGGGGTGGTCACCGAGACCTCCTTCGACCCGCGGGACGTCGGCATCGAGCTGGTCGGCATCGAGGCGCTGCGCGGCGGGGACCCGGCGTACAACGCCGAGGTCGCGCGCCGTCTGCTGGCGGGGGAGCGCGGGCCGGTGCGGGACGCCGTCCTGCTGAACACGGCGGCGGCGCTGGTCGCGCTCGACCTGGGCGAGGCACCGCTGGCGGAGCAGCTCGCGGCGGGCATGGTGCGGGCCGCGGAGGCCATCGACTCGGGCGCCGCGCAGGAGCTGTTGCGCCGCTGGTCGGACGCCACCACCCGCGGCTGAGACGGCAGTCGGGAGCCCGTACCGGTACGCCGGTGCGGGCTTCCGTGCTCTGAGCCGAAGGGGCCGCCCCGAGCCGAAGGGGCGCGCCGGTGCCGAAAGTTGAGGAGCGACAAGCGAGGGACGAGCGCCGGAGCGACGAGCGTCGGCGCCGGGTCGGAGCGCCCCGGAGGCGAGCGGGCGAAGGCGCCGTCCGGATGGTGGATGCCTGTTTGACCACCCGGCGGACGCGACCTAGAGTCTTCGGCAGGTCATGAGTGACAGCGCAAAGCCCCAGCTCGCTGTCCGGCAACCCTCCGTCCGTGGCGGGGTGCCCTGGGTGAGGACCGGGTCGTCACGGCATGCCGTCCGTGCGACAAGCGCGGACGCCCGACGACTGACACTCCCGGGGTCCCAGACCTCGAAGGAGTGCATCCTCATGTCGACTTCCGCCCACCCGTCTCCCGCCGCCACCCTTCTTTCGGCGCGCTCCGCGCGACCCCTCCCGGGCACCCCGCTCGCCGTCCTCGGTGCCGACGTCCAGGTCCCGCTCGTCAACGGTGAGAAGGTCGGCTACGCGGCGCTCGACTACGCGGCCAGTTCGCCCGCGCTGCAGCGGGTGTGGGACGACGTCGCCGCCTACGCCCCGTACTACGGCAGCGTGCACCGCGGTGCCGGGTACCTCTCGCAGCTCTCCACCGACCTGTTCGAGCAGAGCCGCCGCACCGTCGGCGAGTTCCTCGACCTGCGCGAGGGCGACCAGGTGGTCTTCACCCGGGCCACCACCGACTCGCTCAACCTGCTGGCCTCCGCCGTCCCGGCCGGCACCCGGGTGTTCGCCTTCGAGACCGAGCACCACGCCTCGCTGCTGCCCTGGGCGCACGCCGGACTGGCCGTCACCTACCTGCGCGCGCCGCGTTCGCGGGCCGAGGCGGTGGCCGCCCTGGACGCGGCGCTCGCCGGGGCGCCCGAGGGCCCGAAGCTGCTGTGCGTCACCGGCGCCTCCAACGTGACCGGCGAGCTCTGGCCGGTGGCCGAGCTGACCGCGACCGCGCACCGGCACGGCGCCCGGGTGGTCCTGGACGCCGCCCAGCTGGCCCCGCACCACCGGGTCTCGGTGCGCGAACTGGACGTCGACTGGATCGCCTTCTCCGGCCACAAGATCTACGCGCCGTTCGGCGCCGGGGTGCTGGCCGGCCGGGCGGACTGGCTGGACGAGGCGGAACCGTACCTGGCCGGCGGCGGGGCGACCCGCACGGTGGCCCGGGAGACGGACGGCTCGGTGGCCGTGCAGTGGCACACCGGACCGGCCCGGCACGAGGCCGGTTCGCCGAACGTCATCGGCGCCTACGCGATCGCCTCCGCCTGCCGGGCGCTGGGCGAGGCGGGCTTCGACGCGCTGGAGGCCCGGGAACGGCAGCTGGTCGACCGGCTGACCGCGGGGCTGGCGGAGATCCCGCAGGTCAAGGTGCTCAACCTGTTCGGGGAGGGCTCGGCGCGGGTCGGCGTGCTGTCCTTCGTCGTCCGGGGCTGGAACAGCTCGCACTTCTCGGCCGCGCTGTCCGCCGAGTACGGCATCGGGGTGCGCGACGGCCTGTTCTGCGCCCACCCGCTGGTGCGGACCCTGCTCGGGGACGAGGACGTGGCCCCGTCCGAGTGCGGCGCGCCGGAGCCGTCGCTGCCGGGCGAGCGCAGCCTGAACGCGATCCGGGTGAGCTTCGGGGCCGGGACTCCGGACGAGCACGTCGACCGCTTCCTGACCGCCGTCCGCGAGCTGGTCACGGACGGCGCGGCGTGGAACTACCGCAACGAGGGCGGCCGTTGTGTGGCCGACACGCGCCGGGAGGGCTGAGCCGGGCTCCCCGCCGGTCGGTGCCGGTCGTCACTACTCGTCCAGGCCGAGGGCGAAGGCGGCTTCCAGGTCGTGCTGGGAGTAGGTGCGGAAGGCGATCTGGGTCTCGGTGTGCGCCACGCCCGGGACCTTGTTGAGCCGGCCGGGGATGACCTCGGCCAGGTCGTCGTGACGGCGCACCCGGACCATCGCCACCAGGTCGTAGCCGCCGGTCACCGAGTACACCTCGCTGACCCCCTCGATGGAAGCGATGGCCTCGGCGATCTCCGGGATGCGGTCGACACTGGTCTTGATCAGGACGATGGCGGTGATCACTGTTCGGGCTCCTTTGTGAGGTGCCGCCAGCGTATCGGGCGTCAGCCGGGTCGTCGCGGGGGGTGGCGGACCACGGTGCAGGCGTAGAGGAAGCCGGCCGAGAAGCCGATCACGTGGACCAGGTAGGCCACCCCCGGGCCCGCCGAGTGCACCGACCACCACTGCAGCGCGAACCAGAGGCCCAGCACCAGCCAGGCCGGGAAGCGCAGCGGCAGGAAGAGCAGCAGCGGGACGAGGGTCGTCACCCGGGCCCGGGGGTGGAAGCGCAGATAGGCGCCCAGGACGCCGGAGATCGCGCCGGAGGCCCCGATGAGCACCCGGGTCGAGTCCGGCGAGTGCGCCTCGGCGAGCGCGAAGCCGTACGCGGCCAGACTGCCGGCGGCCAGGTAGAAGACGGCGTACCGGGCCCGGCCCAGCCGGCGTTCGACGGTGGGGCCGAAGACGTGGAGGAAGAGCAGGTTGCCCAGCAGGTGCAGCCAGCCGGCGTGCAGGAAGAGGCCGGTGAGGGCGGACAGCGCCGGGTGCTTGCCCGGGGTCGGGGCGGCCGGGCAGCCGGGGACGGGGTCGGGGGCCTCGGCCAGCTGTTCGGCGGTCAGCGTCCGTCCGCTCAGCAGTTCGGCCGGGACGGCGCCCCAGCGCTGTTCGTACCGCTGCTCCGCGCAGACCCGGGCCTGGCCGGTGCCGTACAGCGGATTGAGGCCGGCGGCCGGGCCGAGCAGGAAGACCAGGGTGTTGACCGCGATCAGGGCGTAGGTGACCGCCGGGGCGGGCGCGTCCGGCCGGCCGCCCCGCTCGGCGGTGTGGTCGGGGGCCGCGAGCGCCATGCGGCCAAGCATCCCTCCGGGCGCCGCAGGTGACACGGCGGTTTACGGCAGGTGGACTAGCCCCGCTATTCCGCTGACCGGTGGTCGTGGTGGTTGCCCCAGGCAATAGGCTTGGGGCGGGCAATCCCGCCTCCCGCCGCCGATGCCGGGGCTCCGGGGGGAGCGCCTAGCCCACGAAGGGACCACCCGAGAGGACCCCCGATGACCGTCCCCGCTCTGACCGCCGAGACGCGCTGGCGCTGCACCCTGTGCGGAAACCTCACCCGGTTCGACGTGACCCGCACCGCGCGGGTGACCGAGTTCCTGCACTTCGACCTGGCCGGCGACTCCAAGGTCGAGGAGACCGAGGTGCTGAGCGAGACCGTCGAGTCGGTGCGCTGCCGCTGGTGCAACGCCGTGGACCAGGTCGAACTGGTGGCCCGTCCGGGCGCCGAGGGCGTGGAGGCCCCGGCCGAGCAGGGCTGACCCCCGCAGCTTCGGCGGGCGGTGCGCGGCGCGCCCGTCCGCCGCACGGGACAATGACAGAGAACAAGACGTACGGAGCGTGACGACAGGGGGCGGTCGCGGCCGTACCCCGCCGGAGAACAGGATCGGAGCCGAGGACGTGGTGGACGCAGCGAAGGAGCCCGGCGAAGCGCAGGGGCTTCGGCCCGCTGCGCAGGCGCCGGAGGCCGGGACGGGCCCGGCGGGGAGCGCCGCGTCCGGAGCCGTCGGGTCCGAGGGCGCCGGGAGTGTCGAGGGTGCAGCGGAGGTCCCGGCCTCCGGGGACGTCGAGCACGCCGCCGGCTCCGAGCCGGAGCGGGTCGTGGAGAAGCTGGACCGGCCGCTGCCCGAGGGGGTGCGCCGGCGGGTGGTCGGGCTGGCCTCGGACGCGCTGGGCGGACTGCCGCCGGGCGAGCTCCCGCAGAGCCTGCGTCAGTACGTGAAGTTCACCCCCGCGCGGCGGGCCAAGTACGCGGCCACCGCGCTGGCGGCCGCGCTGGAGGCGGAGCCGGCGTTCCGGGTGCGGATAGCGGAGCGGCTGCGGCTGGGGCAGCCGGACCTGGTGCGGGCGCTGGAGTCGGGCAGTGTCCCGGGCGCCGCCGATCCGATGGACGTCGCGGCCGCGGCCTACCTGGTGCGCTCGGCGGGCTGGAGCCGGCTGGTCGCCGAGGCCGGCGAGGAGGCCGAGCGGGCCGGGGCCGAGGACGCGGTCGCGGAGGCGGCCCGGCTGGTGGAGAAGCTGCAGGCCGAGCTGGCCGAGGTGCGCTCCGCCGCGCGGGCGGACCTGGAGCGGCAGCGCGCGGAGTTCGAGGGCGTCCGGCGGGAGGCCGAGTCGCTGCGCAAGAAGGTGCGGTCGCTGGAGAGCGACACCCGCCGGGCGCAGGCCGAGACGCGCCGGGTGGTCGGGGAGCTGGAGGCCGTGAAGGCCCAGGGCGCGGCCGAGCGCGGCGCGGCCGAGACCGAGGCGCGGCGGCTCAGGCACCGGGTCTCCGAGCTGGAGAACGCGGCCGAGCAGGGCAAGCGGTCGGCCCGCGAGGGGCGCAGCGTCGAGGACATGCGGCTGCGGCTGCTGCTGGACACCGTGCTGCAGTCGGCCCAGGGGCTGCAGCGGGAGCTGGCGCTGCCGGTCTCCCAGATCCGCCCGGCGGACCTGGTGGAGGCGGTGGTGCCGGGGGCGGCCTCGCCGCACGACGTGGCGCGGCGCGGGCTGGCCGAGGACGACCCGGCGCTGCTGGACCAGCTGCTGGCGATCCCGCAGGTGCACCTGGTGGTGGACGGCTACAACGTGACCAAGACCGGCTATCCGACGCTGCCGCTGGAGCAGCAGCGGATCCGGCTGCTGGGCGGGCTGGCGATGCTGGCCCAGCGCACGCAGGCGGAGGTCACCTGTGTGTTCGACGGGCAGGACCTGGACGTCCCGGTGATCATGGCGCCGCCGCGCGGGGTCCGGGTGCGGTTCAGCCGGACCGGGGAGACGGCGGACGAGCTGATCCGCCGTCTGGTGCGGGCCGAGCCGCAGGGCCGTCCGGTGGTCGTGGTCTCGGCCGACCGGGAGGTCGCGGAGGGCGTGCGGAAGGCGGGCGCGCGCCCGGTGGCCTCGGTGCTGCTGCTGAACCGGCTGTCGCGGCCCTGAGTGCGGACCGGGCGGAATGCGGCCTGGTCAGCGTCGTTTCCGCGATGGTGTGCGGGTCCCGTGAAGTCAGTGTGGGAAACGGAGTTCACGCCTACGGGGGAGTAGCAAAACGGATAGATCTTCACTAGGGTCTGGCGTCAAACCTATTTTCCGGAATCTCATCAGATCAGGTGAGTCCGATGGAAGAAGGAGCTGCTCCCTTGGCCTCCCACCGCCGTCCGAAGCAGGCGAGCCGCGCCCGGGTCTCCGTGCTCACCGCTGCCGCTGCGACCGCGGTCGCCCTCTCCGCCCAGGTCGCCGCGCACGCCGCGCCGCAGCCGAACAAGACGGACGTCAAGGCGCAGATCGACCAGCTCCAGGAGGAGCAGGAGCAGGCGGCGGAGAAGTACAACGGCGCCAAGGAGCGGGCCGACCAGCTGCGCAAGCAGGCCGACCAGCTGCAGGACCAGGTGGCCCGGGGTCAGGAGCAGATGACCCAGCTCCAGGTCGGCCTGGCCGAGGTGGCGGGCGAGCAGTACCGCACCAACGGCATCGACCCGTCCGTCCAGCTGATGCTCTCCTCCGACCCGTCGGGCTACCTGGACAAGGCCTCCACCGTCCAGCAGGCCAGCACCACCCAGGCCGAGGCGCTCAAGTCGCTGCTGGACCAGCAGCGCCGGCTGGACCAGGAGAAGACCGAGGCGGCCGCCGTGCTGGCCTCGCTCGACACCACCACCAAGGACCTGAACCAGGCCAAGTCGGACGTCAACACCAAGCTGAAGGCCGCCCAGGACCTGCTGAACTCGCTCAGCGCCGCCGAGCGCAACGCCCTGAAGGCCCAGCAGGCGCAGGACGAGCGCGCCTCCCGCGGCAGCGAGCGGGTCGACCTGAGCAACCTGCCGCCGGCCAGCGGCTACGCGGCGGTGGCCCTCGCCAAGGCGATGAGCAAGCAGGGCTCGCCGTACGTGTGGGGCGCCACCGGTCCGAGCACCTTCGACTGCTCGGGCCTGATGGTCTGGGCGTACGGCCAGGCGGGCGTCTCGCTGCCGCGCACCTCCCAGGAGCAGGGCCACTACGGGACCCGGGTGCCCTCGATGGACCAGGCCCAGCCCGGCGACCTGGTGATCTACGGCGGCGACATGCACCACGTCGGGATGTACATCGGCAACGGCATGGTGGTCCACGCGCCGCACACCGGTGACGTCGTGAAGGTGATGAAGGCCGACGCGATGCCGATCAACACCATCCGCCGGGTCTGACGGCCCGACACGCCGAAGAGGACCCGTCCGGGCCCTGTGATCCGCGCCACCCTCCGACGGGGGTGGCGTTCGGGTTTTCGACCGCTTCGCGCTCAATGGGTGAGACCTGATCAGCCTTGCGTACGGCGGCGGTCACCAACGGTCATTTTCACAAAAGAACTTGGGTAATCTTCCGTCTTTTTTCTGACAAGGATTTGAACCGATCACGGTTCAGTTACTAGGGTCATGCTCCGAACCACCGCACTGTCGATCGCCCAGCCAGGGTGGCGGCGGTGGTTACCGCCGAGTTCGCGAGGCAGCGGGGCAGGACGAAGCGACTGCCCGACAGGGGAGCCCAGTGGTCGGGGGCGCTGCGCAGCGGAGCCGGGGAACCACGTTCCTCCGGGGTGAATCGGTGCCAGGTCGGCCGTTGCGACGGCCGTGAGGCGCCGTAGGGCATGCTTCCGGCCCGAACCCGTCAGCTCACCCGGTAGGCGGACGTAGGAAGAAGGAGTCCGCCTTCGTGGCGTCCCATCGTCGTCCCAAGCCAGCCGGCCGCGCCCGTGTCTCGATCCTGACCGGTGTCGCTGCCGCAGCCGTCGCCCTCTCCGCGCAGTCCGGCGCCCACGCCGACCCGCAGCCGACCAAGGACCAGGTCAAGGAGCAGGTCGACCAGCTCAACGAGCAGGCCGAGGTGGCGACCGAGCAGTACAACGCCGCCCAGGAGAAGCAGCAGGCCCTGGAGAAGCAGGTCGCCGGCCTGCAGGACCAGGTGGCCCGCCAGCAGGCCCAGGTGACCGACCTGCAGGGCGGCCTCGCCGAGATCGCCGGGGAGCAGTACCGCAACGGCGGCATATCCCCGACCGTCCAGCTGATGTTCTCGTCCAGCCCGGACACCTTCCTCACCCAGGCCGGTGCGCTGAACCAGGCCGGTGACACCCAGAAGAACCAGCTGAAGCAGCTCCAGGAGCAGCAGCGCAAGCTCGACCAGGACCGCTCCGAGGCCCAGGGCAAGCTCGCCGAGCTGGAGTCCACCACCACGCAGCTGAAGGCCTCCAAGGACGAGGTCCAGAACAAGCTGAAGGCGGCTCAGGACCTGCTCAACACCCTGACCGAGCAGGAGCGCCAGGCGCTGCGCGCGGCCGAGGAGAAGGCCGCCGCGGACGCCAAGGCCCAGGCCGACGCCGCGAAGGCCCAGCAGCAGGCCGCCGAGCGCGCCTCGCGCGACAACAGCCGCACCGACCTCGCGGCGCCCTCGTCCACACCGGTCGCCAAGCTGCCCGCCGCCGGCAGCTCGCGCGGTGCCGCCGCGCTGTCGGCCGCCGCCTCCAAGGTCGGCAGCCCGTACGTGTGGGGCGCCACCGGCCCGAGCTCCTTCGACTGCTCCGGCCTGATGGTCTGGGCGTTCAACCAGGTCGGCGTCTCGCTGCCGCGCACCTCGCAGGACCAGGCCCACGCCGGCACCCGGATCGGCACCGACCTGTCCCAGGCCCAGCCCGGCGACCTGCTGATCTTCTACACCGACGCCCACCACGTCGGCATCTACGCGGGCAACGGCCAGGTGCTGCACGCGCCCAAGCCGGGCGCCTCGGTCCGCTACGAGGCCGTCAGCAACATGCCGCTGTCCGGCATCGTGCGGGTCTGATCCCCGCTCCGCGCCTCCGGGCCCGGTCTTCCGTCACGGGAGGCCGGGCCTGCGGCTTTTCCGGCGGATCGGGCTGATGTCCGATTGCGGGTCAAATATTCGGGTCCGGAGGGGTTTGGACTCGCTTGCCCGGACTCGCTAACGTCTGCCACCGGACTCCCGCTCCACGGCCGCCCGCAGTGGTGCGGCGGCGGGGGCCGCGACGCCGGATTGGAGCCGCTGCAGCATGCCCGTGCACCGCCGTTCCCAACTGCTCGCCCGCGCGCTGGTGCTGACGGCGGCGGCGACCACCGCGCTGGGCGTGGCGACCGGCGGCAGCGCCCAGGCCGCCCCCGGCAGCCCCGACCCGGCCGACCGCAAGGACGTCAAGGCGCAGGTGGAACAGCTCTACGACGAGGCCGAGCAGGCGTCGGAGAAGTCCAACGCGGCGCAGGAGGCCCAGCGGCGGCTCCAGGGCGAGACCACGATCCTGCAGGGCGAGATCGCCGTCGCCCAGGACCAGCTCAACGAGTTGCGCGGCGACCTGGCGACCGTGGCCGGGGCCGAGTACCGCGGCGGCGGGATGACCCAGACCGCCCAGCTGATGCTCTCCCCCGACCCGGAGGGCTACCTCGCCCGCGCCCGCGCCCTGGGCCAGGCCACCGAGCGGCAGCGGGAGACGCTGCACGAGCTGGTCACCCGTCAGCGCCGGCTCGACCAGCGGCGCACCGAGGCGACCGGCAAGCTCGCCGAACTGGACGAGGCCCGCCGCTCGCTCGCCGACAGCAAGCAGCAGATCCAGCAGCGGCTGGCCAAGGCGCAGAAGCTGCTGAACGGCCTGGGGGCGGCCGAGCGGGTCCGGATGGTCGCCCAGGACGCCAGGGACGCAGAGCAGCGCGCCACCCGCGGCACCGACCGGCTGGACCTCGGCTCCACCCCGCCCGCCTCCGAGCGGGGGGCCGCCGCGCTGGCCGCCGCGGTGCGGATGGTCGGCTCGCCGTACGTCTACGGGGCCACCGGGCCGCGCGCGTTCGACTGCTCCGGTCTGATGTACTACAGCTGGCGGCAGGCCGGAGTGACCCTGCCGCGCACCTCGCAGGCCCAGGCGTCCGCCGGCCAGCGGATCAACATCTCCGACGCGCGACCGGGAGACCTGGTGATCTTCTACCGGGACATGCACCACGTCGGCATGTACGCCGGCGGCGGCGTGATCGTGCACGCCCCCTACCCGGGCGCCAGGGTCCGCTACGAGAGCGTCAACGCCATGCCGATCTCAGGGGTGGTCAGGCTCTGAGCTCGCCGCCGTCCGACCCCCGCGACCCCCACCCGATAGCCCGGCCCCGCCGCGCGCTGTCCCGGCGGGGTGCGCTGCTGCTCGTGGCCGGCGGGCTGGCCCAGCTGTCGCTGCCGCCGGCCGCCCCGGCGGCACCCGCCCGGCAGGCCGCCGACCGGCGCGCCGAGGTGGCCGCGGCGCTGGCGGAGCGGGCGGCCTCGCTGTCCTCCCGGTCGGGGCTGCCGGTGGCCGAGGCCGGGTACCGCGACCTGGTGCTCGCCGCCGGCGGCGGCCCGGACCGGCTGACCGCCGCGGCCGACCTGGCGGTCCGGATCGCCGGGTACGACGACCACCCCGTGGTGTACCCGCGGCGGATCGAGCTGGCCCGGGCGGCGGACGGCTGGCGGGTCGAGCGCGAGGAGAGCGCGAGCGGGCCGCCGGCGCTGTGGGACTTCGGCCCGGTGCGCGCGGCGCCGGGCGCGCGCTGCCTGGTGCTCGCCTCCGCCGACGGCCCCGACCCGGCCGGGCTGGTCGAGGTGGGGGACCGGGCGGTGCCCGCCGTCGAGGAGCTCTGGGGCGGCGGCCGGCCCGGCCGGCTGCTGCTCGAACTGCCCGCCACCGAGGAGCGGTTCGCCCGGTTGCTGGAGGGCGACCCGGCGAGCTGGACGGACATGGCGGCGGTCACCGTGGCGGCCCCCGGCGCGCCCCGGAACACCCCGGCGGACCGGGTGCTGGTCAACCCCGAGGCGTACGGGCGGCTCAGCGCCTTCGGCCGGCAGGTGGTCATCACCCACGAGGCCACCCACGTCGCGACCAGGGCCGACACCCGGGCCTGGACACCGCTCTGGCTCTCCGAGGGCGTCGCCGACTGGACGGCCTACCGCGACTCCGGCCGCGGCCCGCGGCAGATCGCCCCCGAGCTGGCCCGGGACGTCGCCGCCGGGAAGGCCCCCACCGAGCTGCCCGAGGACCGGGACTTCACCGCCGGCGCCCCCGGCATCGCCCAGGCCTACGAGCAGTCCTGGCTGGCCTGCGAGCTGATCGCCCGCCGCTACGGGCCGCAGCGGCTGATCGCCTTCTACCGGGCGGTCGGCGCCGACGACGGGCAGGGCGAGGACCGCGAGCGTCGTGCGGACCGGCTGCTCCGCGCCGAACTGGGCCTCGGCCTGGCCGAGTTCACCCGGCTCTGGCGGGAGGACGTGGCGGCGCTGAAGGACTGACTCTGGGCTGGGACGCGTCAGCGCCGCTGCTCGGCGGGCGCGCCGCCCGGGTGGTCGATGCCGTCCAGCAGGTCCTGCTCGTACGCGATGCCGGGGCGGACCGGGTAGCCGGCGGTGGGTTCGCGGTCCAGCACCACGGTCGGCGGCAGCGGCGCCTCGCCGCGGCTGGAGCGCCACAGCCGGACGCAGGAGAGCACGGCGGCGGCCAGCAGCAGCAGGTTGCGCGCGGCCAGGACGGCGATCGCGCCCGGGTCGCTGGCCAGGACCTGGGTGAACATCGTCGGGAACTCGACCAGCGTCAGCGGGCAGGCGAGCAGGATCAGCAGGGCCACCGGCCGCTGGCTGCTGCCGCGCACCGTCAGGCAGACCGCCGCGACGCCGACCAGCCAGACCAGGTACTGCGGGCTGATCACCCGGCTGGTCACCACGAAGATCAGCAGCGCGCACAGCGCCGCGTCGTACATGGTGGCCGCGTTGCGGCGCTTGGAGGTGAAGCGCCAGAACAGCAGCCAGAGGAAGCCCAGCACGGTGCCGGCCATCATCACCTTGCTGATCACGCCGACCCACGGCCCGAGCATCTCGGGGGAGCCGTAGTTCATGGTGACCCTGCCGTCCCAGCCCCCGGCGATCCGGGCCAGGTGCAGCGGCAGCGCGCCGACCGACTCGACCTCGATGCCGCGGTCCTTCTGGAAGGCCAGGAAGTCGAAGGCGCCGTTCATGCCCGCCGCGAGCAGGAAGCCGATCGAGACGGCGGTGGCCCCCGCGAGCGTCCAGGAACGGCGGGTGCGGCGGCCGGAGGGGGTGCCGATCAGGCCGAGCAGCGGCCAGACCTTGACGATGCCGCCCAGGCCCAGCAGCAGCCCGCCGACGGCCGGCCGGCGGATCAGCGCCAGCAGCCCGGCCAGCGCGACCGCGGTGACGATGACGTCGAAGCGGTTGTAGATCATCGGACCGAGCAGCGGGACGCCCACCACCCACATCCAGGCGCCGGTCAGCGCCCGGCCCCGGCGCAGGCCGGTGCGGACCAGCAGCGCGGCCGCGGCGGCGTCGGCGATCCCGCAGATCACCCAGAACGAGACCAGGTACGACCAGGGCAGCAGGCCCGGCAGCAGGATCACCAGGGCGGCGCCCGGCGGGTACTGCCAGGTCACGTCGTCGAACGGGAAGGTGCCGGTCTGCAGCACGCCGTACCAGGCGTGGTAGATCATCCACACGTCGGCGGTGACGTCGCCGCCGGGCGACTTCAGCACACCGGTGATCAGCAGCACCAGCAGCGTCCGGGTGGCCACCCAGGTCGCGCCGAGAGCGGCGAGCGCCCCGAGCGGGCGGCCGAGCCGGCCGCGCGAAGAACCGGGCTCGGTGGCCGGGGCCAATTCCACTGCGCTCCCTCGTTCGTCTCGTACGTCCCCACCGGAGGCGTCGTACCGACGGACGCCCGGGCCACGCGCTGTCGCGGCCTAGGTACTAGGACTGACCCGGGGGTCAAACGGTTGCCGTGTGCGCTTCCGTTCCCGGTGGGTCATGGTGTTGACCTATCGTACGGATCACCCAGCGGTACACCGAGCACCCCCCCGACCGAGCGAGCCGTGGCCTGATGCACAGAACCTTGATCGTCACCAATGACTTCCCGCCCCGACCGGGCGGCATCCAGGCCTTCGTGCACAACATGGCCGTCCGTCAGCCCGCCGGAAGCGTCGTGGTGTACGCCTCGACCTGGCGGGACGGCAGCGAGGTGCGGAGCTTCGACGCCGAGCAGCCGTTCCCGGTGATCCGGGACCGGACGAAGGTGATGGTTCCCACACCCCGGGTCACCCGGCGGGCCGCCGAGATCCTGCGCGCCGAACGGTGCGACTCGGTCTGGTTCGGCGCCGCCGCCCCGCTCGGCCTGATGGCGCCCACGCTGCGCCGGGCCGGGGCCGGGCGGCTGCTCGGCATGACGCACGGGCACGAGGCCGCCTGGGCCCAGCTGCCGGTCTCCCGGCAGCTGCTGCGCCGGATCGGCGCGGGCACCGACGTGCTGACCTACCTGGGCGAGTACACCCGCTCCCGGATCGCCGCCGCGGTCGGGCCGGAGGCCGCGGCCCGGATGGTCCAGCTGCCGCCGGGCGTGGACGAGACGGCCTTCCACCCCGGCTCCGGGGGCGCCGAGGTGCGCCGCCGGCTCGGGCTGGCGGACCGGCCGGTGGTGGTCTGCGTCTCCCGGCTGGTGCCGCGCAAGGGCCAGGACACCCTGATCGAGGCGATGCCGCAGATCCTGGCCGACGTGCCGGACGCGGTGCTGCTGATCGTCGGCGGCGGCCCGTACCGGGCGGACCTGGAGAAGCTGGCGGACACCACGGGCGTACGGGACTCGGTGCGGTTCACCGGCTCGGTGCCGTGGGAGGAACTGCCCGCCCACTACGGCGCCGGGGACGTCTTCGCGATGCCCTGCCGGACCAGGCGCGGGGGGCTGGACGTCGAGGGCCTGGGCATCGTCTACCTGGAGGCCTCGGCGACCGGCCTGCCGGTGGTCGCGGGGGACTCCGGGGGCGCCCCGGACGCCGTGCTGGAGGGCGAGACCGGGTACGTGGTGCCCGGCGGCTCGGCCCCGGCGGCGGCCGAGCGGATCGTCCGGCTGCTGCGCGACGAGGAGCTGCGCCGGCGGATGGGCGAGGCCGGGCGGCGCTGGGTGGAGCGCTCCTGGCGCTGGGACCTGCTGGCCGGGCGGCTGACCTCGCTGCTGGCCGGGTAGCACGACGCCGGCACGGCCCCCGGCCGCTGCCGGGACGACGCCGGGCCCGCCCCCTTCCTGGAGGGGCGGGCCCGGCGTCTTGTCGTCCCGGGGACGGCTCACTTCGTGTAGAGCGCCTCGATGTCGGCCGCGTAGTCCTTCAGCACGACGTTGCGCTTGAGCTTCAGCGAGGGCGTCAGGTGGCCGCTCTCCTCGGAGAACTCGGTGTCCAGCAGGCGGAACTTCTTGACCGCCTCGGCGTGCGAGACGGCCGCGTTGCCCTCGTCCACCGCGCCCTGCAGGGCGGCCAGCAGGTCCGGGTCCTCGGCCAGGTCGGCGACGGTGGCGTCGGCGGGCTTGCCGTTGAACTCCTTCCACTTCGGGAAGAAGTCCGGGTCGACGGTGATCAGGCAGGCGATGAAGGGCTTGCGGTCGCCGACCACCATGACCTCGCCGACCAGGGCGTGGGCCCGGATCCGGTCCTCGATCACGGCCGGGGCGACGTTCTTGCCGCCGGCCGTGACGATGATCTCCTTCTTGCGGCCGGTGATGGTCAGGTAGCCCTCGGAGTCCAGCGAGCCGATGTCGCCGCTGGCCATCCAGCCGTCCTTGAGCGTGTCGGCGGTGGCCTGCGGGTTGTTCCAGTAGCCGGTGAAGACGTGCGGGCCCTTGAAGAAGACCTCGCCGTCCTCGGCGACCCGGACGGAGGCGCCCGGGACGGGCTGGCCGACCGTGCCGATCTTCGGCTTGTCCCACGGGTTGAAGGTGGTGGCCGCGCAGGTCTCGGTCAGGCCGTAGCCCTCCAGGACGGTGAAGCCGATGCCCCGGTAGAAGTGGCCCAGCCGCTCGCCGAGCGGGGCGCCGCCGGAGATGGCGTGGGTGGCCCGGCCGCCGAGGGCGGCGCGCAGCTTGCTGTAGACCAGCTTGTCGAAGACCGCGTGCTTGAGCCGCAGCACCAGGCCCGCGCCGCCGGCGTCCAGCGCCCGGCTGTAGGCGATCGCGGTCTCGGCGGCCTTGTCGAAGATCTTGCCCTTGCCGTCGGCCTGGGCCTTGGCGCGGGCGGTGTTGTAGACCTTCTCGAAGACTCTCGGCACGCCCAGGATCAGGGTCGGCTTGAAGGCCGCCAGCTCGGCGGTGACGTCCTTGATGTCGGAGACGTGACCGAGCTTGATCGGGGCCATCGCCGGGGCGATCTCGGCGATCCGGCCGAGTACGTGGGCCAGCGGCAGGAAGAGCAGCACGGAGCTCTCGCCGGTGCGGAACAGCGGGGCGAGGCGCTCGACGACGTTGCCGCACTCGGCGAGGAAGTTGCCGTGCGTCAGCTGACAGCCCTTCGGGCGGCCGGTGGTGCCCGAGGTGTAGACGATCGTCGCGATCGAGTCGGAGCCGGCGCTCCGGCGGTGCTCGGTGACGGTCGCGTCGGAGACCTCGCGGCCGGCCTCGGCCAGCGCGGCGACCCCGCCCCGCTCGATCTGCCAGGTGTGCTTCAGCTCCGGCAGGCGGTCGCGGACCTCCTCGACCACGTCGCGGTGCTGGTCGGTCTCGGTGAGCACGGCGACCGCGCCGGAGTCACCCAGGATCCACTCCACCTGCTCGGGGGAGGAGGTCTCGTACACCGGCACGGTGACGGCACCGGCCGACCAGATCGCGAAGTCCAGCAGCGTCCACTCGTAGCGGGTGCGGGACATGATGCCCACGCGGTCGCCGGGACGGATCCCGGTGGCGATCAGACCCTTCGCGGCGGCCTGCACCTCGACCAGGAACTGGGCGGCGGTCAACTCCTGCCACCGGCCGTCCACCTTGCGGCTGAGCACCACGACGTCCGGGTGCCGCTCGGCGTTCTGGTGCACGAGGTCGGAGAGGTTACCGCCGCTCGGTACCTGGTAGAGGGCCGGAAGGCTGAAGTCGAGCAAGACTGCTCCTCGTTCGCGACGCTGCGGGACGGCAGGACGTTACTGCCCGGTAGGCGGCTTCGACCAGGGGGGTCGGCCCCGGTGTTCGAAGTGTCACACCCGGCCGGGTCCGACCAGGCCGTGACCGGGTCGTTCGAATGGCACCCTACGACAGCCCGTAGGTGACCGGTCGGTAGCATGCGGTGACCCGCCTGCCCGACGCCCGCTTCCGGGTCCACCGGGCCTGGCCCGCGCCGTCGATCCGATCTCCGGTCGCGATAGCCTGCCCCGGGCGGGACGGGCCGAGCGCGCCCCGGCCGGGACCGGCAGGCAGAGGGACGACGCGGAGGGCCATTCCATGGCGGAGCACACCAGGTCGAGCATCACCATCGACGCGACCCCGGCCACGGTCATGGCCGTGATCGCCGACTTCGCCGCCTACCCGGCCTGGACCGGTGAGGTCAAGGAGATCGAGGTCCTGGAGACCGGCGAGGACGGCCGCGCCGCCCAGGTCCGGCTGCTCCTCGACGCCGGCGCCATCCGCGACGAGCACGTCCTCGCCTACACCTGGGACGGCGACCGCGAGGTCGGCTGGACCCTCGTGCGCAGCCAGATGCTCCGCTCGCTCGACGGCACCTACACCCTCGCCCCGCTGTCCGGCGGCCGCACCGAGGTCACCTACCAGCTGGCCGTGGACGTCAAGATCCCGATGCTCGGCATGATCAAGCGCAAGGCCGAGAAGGTCATCATCGACCGCGCCCTCGCCGGACTGAAGAAGCGCGTCGAGGGCTGACGCGCGGAACGGGGGCCGACGGCATGACGGCGACACGCACCATCCTGGTCAGCGGCGACGCGGGCGCGCCCGCGGTGGCCGCCGCCACCGCCCTGCACGCCGCCCGGCGCGGCCACCGCACCTGGCTGCTGGCGGCCGACGATCCGCACCGCGCACTGGACTCCGCCCTCGGCACCCGGCTGGAGCCCGAACCGCTCCACTACGCACCGGGCCTGACCGTCTCCCGGATCGACGAGCAGGCCGCTTTCCGCTACGCCGTCGGCGAGCTCACCACCCGGCTCAAGCCCGCCCTCGACCTGCTCGGCGCCGAACAGCTCGACCCCGAGGAGCTCACCGCCCTCCCCGGCATCGCCCGGCTCGCCCTGCTGCGCGCGCTGCCCGCCGCCGACCAGGACGTCCTGGTCGTGCTCGCCCCGCCGCCCGCCGAACTGATCGCGAGCCTCGCCCTGCCCGAGCAGCTCGCCCGCTACCTGGACCGGCTCGTCCCCGAGCAGCGGCAGGCCGCCCGGGCACTGCGACCGCTGCTGGCCGGACTGGCCGGCGTCCCGATGCCCGCCGACTGGCTGTACGAGGGACGCGGCAAGGCCGCCGCGGCGCTCGCCGAGTCCCAGGCCGCGATCACCGACCCCGGCACCAGCGTCCGCCTGGTCGTCCCGGCCGACGGCCACCCGTTCGAGGAGCTGCGCCGGATCCGGGCCGGGCTCGCGCTGTACGGGCACCGGCCGGATGCCGTGGTCGTGCACGGCGCGCTGCCCGAGGCCGCCCTCTCCTCACCCGACCCCTGGCTGGCCGCCCTGGCCCGCCGCCGGCAGGAGGAACTGGCCGCCCTCGCCGCCGGGACCGACGCCCCCGTCCTGGTCGCCGGCCTGGCCGACGCCACCCTGGAAGCCGTCGCCGACCGGCTGTACGGGGACGGCCCCGGGCCCGAGCGGCCGGCCCCCGCGCCCTGGACGGTCGAGGACCGGCTCGCCGCGGACGGCCTGCTGGTCTGGCACCTCGGCCTGCCCGGCGCCGACCGGGCCGAGCTGGACCTCGTCCGCCGCGGCGACGACCTGGTGGTCGGCATCGGCGCCCACCGCCGGGTGCTCCCGCTGCCCTCCGCGCTGCGCCGCTGCACCGTGGCCGGCGCGGGGCTGCTGGACGGCGTGCTGTCGGTGCGGTTCGCACCCGACCCCGCGCTCTGGCCGCGGGGCTGACGGGCCGTCCGGCCTCCCCGGCCGGCGACCGAGGACGGGCCCCGCGGGCGGTCGGGTAGCGTCGGGCCGGAGGGCCGCGGGGTGCGGCCACGGTTGAGGAGGCGCCCGCGATGACCAGCACCGACGACCGCACCGAGCCCGTCGACGACCGCGCTGAGCCCGTCGGGGGCCGTACCGAGGCTGACGGGGACCGGGCTGAGCCCGGCCAGGACCGGGTTGCGGCGGACGACCGCGTCGGGGCCGGCGGGCCGGGGGAGGCCCAGGCCCATCCGTTCGGGCCGGAGCTGGGCCCGCTGGTGGACGAGGTGCGCCGGTTCGCCGGTGCGCTCGGCGAGAAGGCCCAGGAGGCCGGCGCCACCACCCTGATCGGCCTCTCCGGGCTGGCCGACCGCCTCCGCACGCAGCAGCCGGAGGTCTACACCCACCTCGCCGCCGCCGGTTCCGGCATCGCCGCCGCGGGCGCCGAGCTGCTGGCCGCCTACCGCGCCGCCGTGGCCGGGCACGAGAGCCGCTGGACCGCCGGGCAGGGCGCGGACACCGAGAAGATCGACCTCGACGGGCCTGACGAGCCGTCCGCCAAGCAGTGAAACCGTAACTTTCGGAGGGTGATCGCGTTGCTCTCGTGCGTGACGAAGCGGGCGATTAGATACGACTTTTGAAGTGTCTCGGCCCTGATCGCCCAGAATTGTCTTCGGATAATGTATGCGAGGGTGGTGACGGGGACAGGGTTGGGCGGTACGGTTCCGTCCAGCGGGAACGAGTGAATAGCTGAGGCACACATGGCTCTGACCATCGGCGTCGATGTCGGCGGGACCAAGATCGCGGCAGGCGTGGTCGACGAGGCGGGCGCGATCCTGGCCCGGACCAGGGTCCCCACCCCGGCCGACCCGCAGTGGGCGGTCGACGCCATCGCGCAGGCCGTCCGCGAGCTCAAGGAGCAGCACCCCGGCGTCACCGCGGTCGGCGTCGGAGCCCCCGGCTTCGTCGACAGCAACCGTTCCACGGTGATCTTCGCGCCCAACATCGACTGGGAGAACGAGCCGCTGCGCGGGCGGATCGAGGAACTCACCGGCCTGTCCACGGTCGTCGAGAACGACGCCAACTGCGCCGCCTGGGCCGAGTTCCGCTTCGGCGCGGCCGCCGACCATCAGGACATGGTGCTGATCACCGTCGGCACCGGCATCGGCGGCGGCATCGTCCTGGAAGGCCGGCTGCACCGCGGCCGCTTCGGCGTGGCCGGCGAGATCGGCCACCTCAACATGGTCCCGGACGGCCTGCAGTGCGGCTGCGGCGGCAAGGGCTGCTGGGAGCAGTACGGCTCCGGACGCGCGCTGCGCCGCTACGGCCGGGAGAAGGCCGCGGCCGACCCGGTGCGCGGCAAGCGGATGCTGGACCTCAACGACGGTGTCGCCGAGACCATCCGCGGCATCCACATCACCGAGGCCGCCGAGGCGGGCGACCCGCTCGCCCTGGAGTGCTACTCCGAACTGGCCGACTGGCTGGGCCGCGGCATGGCCGACCTCGCCGCGCTGTTCGACCCGGGCGTCTTCGTGCTCGGTGGCGGCGTCTCCGACTCCGGACGGCTGCTGCTCGACCCGGTCGCCAAGGCCTTCGAGCACTACCTGACCGGCGGCGTGCACCGCCCCCGCGCCGAGGTCGTCCTGGCCTCGATGGGCTCCGCCGCCGGCATCGTCGGCGCCGCGGACCTCGCCCGCATCCCCGCGTAGCCGTTACTCCCCCTTCGCCTCCGGGACGCTCTGACCCGGTGCCGACGGTCGGCGCTCCAAGGCCCTTCGTCCCTCGGGCCTCCTCGCTTCTTCCTTTCGGCACCGGCGCGTCCCTTCGGCTCAGGCGGGGCTCCCGCTTCGCCTCCGGGGAACACCCCTTCCCTCTTCCCAGCCCGCCGGCGGCGGTGCGACCGGGCCCCGACCAATCCCGGACGCACCGCCGCCGTCGCACGTCCCGGCGCCGCCGCGTACGGTCGGAGCCAGTGCCGACGCCACCGGCGACGACGTACCGGGGAGGACCATGACCGCCGCGACCGAGACCGCCGCCCCTGTCGGGCCGTTGCCGCCCGCGGGCCCGCGCCGGCTGCGCCTGCTCAGCTACAACATCCGCTCGCTGCGGGACGACCGGCGGGCGCTGGCCCGGGTCGTCCGGGCCTGTGCGCCCGACCTGGTCTGCGTCCAGGAGTCGCCGCGCTACTGGCGTCCCGAGGGCCAGGCCGGGTGGCTGGCCCGGCAGACCGGGACGGTCGTGCTGGCCGGTGGCGGCCGCACCGCCGCCGGGCCGCTGCTGCTCGGCCGGCCCGGCGCGGCGGAGGTGCTGGGCGTGCGCGACCGGCTGCTGCCCAAGACCCGCGGCCTGCACGCCCGGGGCTTCGCCACCGCGCTGCTGCGGTTGCCCGGCACGGCGCCCTTCACCCTCACCAGCTGCCACCTCAGCCTGGACCCCGAGGAGCGGTACGGGCAGTTCGAGCTGCTGCTGGACCAGCTGGGGATCGCCGAACACGGCGTCGTGGCAGGGGACTTCAACGAGCACCCGGACGGGCCAGGCTGGCAGCTGCTGGCCTCCCGGCTGCAGGACGGGTACCCGACCGCGCCCTGGGGCGGCGAGTTCACGTCCGTACCGGAGCGCCCCTACCAGCGGATCGACGCCGTCTTCGCCACGCCCGGGGTCGCCGTCCTCGGCTGCGGGGTGCCGCACGGACTGCCCGGCGTCACCGAGGCCGACCTGCGGGCCGCGACCGACCACCTGCCGGTGCTCGCGGTGCTGGAGCTGCCGGTAGGCAGGCCCTAGACCACCGCGCCGTTGTGCGGGTCCTCCGGCTCGTCCTCGTCGCGGTCCCGCATCCGGGCCACCAGGGTGACGAAGCCGCCGAGGAAGGCGGTGATCCCGACCCAGGCGGGCCAGCCGGAGATCTCCCGCCAGACCACCGCGTCGACCAGCAGCAGCGCGGGCCCGCCGAGCACGGCCAGCCAGGCGAACTTGGCGGTCACGTCGGCGGCGGGCAGCGGCGGGGGCTCCGGCGGGACGTAGTGGTCCTCGTCGGTCTCCTCGGCCAGCTCGAAGTCGCGCGGACCGGAGGTGGCGGCGGGCAGCACCGGGCGGCCGGAGCGGGGGCGGGGCTGCGGGGCGAGGTCGGCGAGGCCGTCCTGCTCGCCGCCGCCTCCGGTGCCGTCCTTGTAGCCGCCCTTGAGCTCGTTCGGGGCGCGGAGGTTCTCGACCTCGGGCCAGTTGGGGTTGTTGAGGTCGACCGGATCGTCGAACTGGGCGACCAGGGCGGCGAAGATCTCGTCCTGCTCGGCCTGGCTGCGCTCGGGCGCGCGGCGGGGCCGGGCGGCCTCGGCGGGGGCCTCCGGTGCGGTGACCTCCTCGGTGACGTCGGCGACGTCGTTCGCGGGCGCCGGCGTCACGCCGTCGTCGGCGCCGCCGCGCCCGGTCGGCGCACCGCTCGGGGCGGCGGGCTCCTTCGCCCCGCCGTCCTTCGCCCCACCGTCCTTTGCCTCGCCGTTCTTCGTCGCACTGTCCTTCGTCGCGCCGTCCTCGCGGGGAGCCTCGTCCCCGCCGCCCGCCGTGCTGCTCTCGTGCACTTCCGGCCCTTCAGCCATGGTGATCGTCGGATTCGACCCGGGTTGCGCCCGCCGCGTGCGCGGGGGCCAGCCGTCGGATGAAGTCCTGGCTGGCCGCGAATATTTCCGCCGCGTCGTGGTCCAGCGTCGCGACGTGGAAGCTGCGCTGGCACAGCCGTTCCGTCACGTCGGTCGAGGATATCCGGGCCAGCACCAGTTCCGAGTTGGCCGGGGAGACGACGTGGTCCTGCGGGCTGTGGAAGAGCAGGACCGGCTGGGTCACCTCCGGCAGGCGGTGCTGGACCTCCTGCCACAGCCGGCTCAGCGACCAGGCGGCGTGCAGCGGTGTCCGGTCGTAGCCGAGCTCGGTCGCACCGGGCTTGGCGATGTCGTTCGCGATCCCGGGCAGGCTGGGGACGAGGTGGCGCAGCACCGGAAGCAGCACACTCGCGGGGGTGTCCGAGCGGACCGACGGGTTGACCAGGACCAGCCCGGACACCGTCGGGCCGTGCACCGCGGCGAGCCGCAGGGCCAGCGCGCCGCCCATCGACAGCGCGCAGACGAAGACCTGCTCGCACTCGTCGGCGAGGGCCAGCAGTTCGCGCTCGACCTCCGCGTACCAGTCCTCCCAACGGGTGAGCTGCATGTCCTGCCAGCGGGTGCCGTGCCCGGGCAGCAGCGGCAGCGCGACGGTGAACCCGGCGGCCGCCAGCTCCTCGGCCCACGGCCGCAGCGACTGCGGCGACCCGGTGAAGCCGTGGCAGAGCAGCACCCCCACCGGTCCGCCGCGGTGGCGGTACGGTTCGGCACCGGGCAGCAGCGGCATGGCGGACTCCTTCGCGGGCGGATGGCGCTGGGGGAGGGGACGCTGGGGGTGGAGCTGTGGGAATTCGCATCGTCCCACGCCCCGCGCCGGGTCGTACACCCCCTTCGACGGGGCCGGACGGCGGCTTCGGCGGGCCCTCGGACCGGGCCGGACGACGGCTTCGGCGGGGCCGGGCACAGCCGGGGGCCGCGGGGCATTAGGATCGACCGGTCCGCATAACAGGAGGCCCGGGTTGTTCTACCGACTGATGAAGATGATCGTCGCGCCACTGCTTCGGATCTTCTTCCGGCCGTGGATCGAGGGTGAGGAGAACATCCCCACCGAGGGTGCGGCGATCATCGCGAGCAACCACCTGTCCTTCTCGGACTCGTTCTTCTTCCCCGCGCTGATCAAGCGCCGGGTGACCTTCATCGCGAAGGCCGAGTACTTCAACACCCCGGGCCTCAAGGGCCGGTTGACCGCCGCCTTCTTCAAGGGCGTCGGCCAGCTGCCGGTGGACCGCTCGGGCGTGCGCGGCGCCGGCGAGGCCGCGATCCGCAGTGCCATCGCGGTGCTGGACCGCGGCGAGCTGTTCGGCGTCTACCCCGAGGGCACCCGCTCGCCCGACGGCAAGCTGTACCGCGGCAAGGTCGGCGGTCTGGCCCGCGTCGCGCTCGCCACCGGCGCGCCGGTGATCCCGGTCGCCATGATCGACACCGAGAAGGTGCAGCCGCCCGGCCAGGTGGTCCCGAACTTCGGCATCCGCCCCGGCATCCGGATCGGCCGCCCGCTGGACTTCTCCCGCTACCACGGCATGGAGAACGACCGCTTCATCCTCCGTTCGGTGACGGACGAGGTGATGTACGAGATCATGCGGCTCTCCGGCCAGGAGTACGTCGACATCTACGCGACCGCCGCCAAGCGGCAGATCGCCGACGACAAGAAGAAGGCCGACGCCGAGCGCCGCGCGGCGGCCAAGGCGGAGAAGGCGGAGGCCGCCGAGGCCGAGAAGGCGGAGAAGGCCGCGGAGGCGGACAAGGCCGCCGAGGCGGAGAAGGCCGCGGAGACGGACAAGGAGACCGGGTCGTCCTGACGGCCCGGCCGGGCCCGGGGAGGGGCGGATGACGGACGGCGGCAGAGCCGGCGCGGTGGGGGGAACGGTGGCGGCCGGCGGCATGTCCGTCGAACTCCCGCTGTGGCGGGCCATCTCCTACTTCCGGGTGCTGGCCCTGATCTACGCGCTGCTGCGGTACGTCAACTCGTACCTGCACTTCCTGCACCCGGTGGCCGGCTGGATCTTCCTCGGCGCGCTCACCCTCTGGACGCTCGCCACCGTCCGGGCCTTCGCCAACCCGCAGCGCTGCACCTGGTACGTCCTGGGCGTCGACCTCACGCTCGCCGTCACCGGCATCGTGATGAGCGGACTGACCGACGCCCCGGCCCGGATCAGCCACGGCGCGCCCACCCTGCCCACCATCTGGGCCGCCGGGACGGTGCTCGGCTGCGCCGCGAAGGGCGGCTGGCGCCCGGCGGCGGCCGCGGGCTCGGTGATCGGGGTCGCCAACATCCTCGGCCACGGCGGGCCGACCGGCGACAACATCCACAACATCGTGCTGCTGATGGTCGCCGGGTGCGCGATCGGCTACGTGATCGAACTGGCCCGGGCCAGCGAGGCCACGCTCACCCGGGCGCTCCAGGTCGAGGCGGCCACCCGGGAGCGCGAGCGGCTCTCCCGGGACATCCACGACGGTGTGCTGCAGGTGCTCGCGCTGGTCCAGCGGCGCGGCGCCGAGCTGGGCGGCGGGCCGGGCGGTGACACCGGCGGCAGCGGCACCGGCGGTGGCGCCTCCTTCGCCGAACTGGGCCGGCTGGCCGGGGAGCAGGAACGCGCGCTGCGGACGCTGATGACCGGCGGACCGATCCCGGCCCAGCGCCTGCCGGAGCCCGACGCCGCCGAACCGCGCGACCTGACCGCGCTGCTGCGCCCGTACGCGGACGAGCGGATCACGCTCTCCGCCCCCGGCACCCCGGTGCTGCTCTCCGCCCCGGCGGCGGGGGAGCTGGCCGCGGCGGTCGGCGCGGCCGTGGACAACGTCCGCCGGCACGCCGGGGCGGAGGCCAGGGCCTGGATCCTGGTCGAGGACGAGCCGGAGGCCGTCACGGTCAGCATCCGCGACGACGGCCCGGGGTACGCCCCCGGCCGGCTCGGCGAGGCGGAGCGGGCCGGCCGGCTGGGCGTCTCCCAGTCCATCCGCGGCCGGCTGCTGGACCTCGGCGGCACGGCCGAGGTGTACTCGGCGCCCGGCGAGGGCGTCGAGGTCGAACTGCGGGTCCCGAGGAAGGCCAATCAATGACCGACCAGCTGACGACCGATCAGCCGACCACCGACCGGCCGGTGCGGGTGATGGTGGTCGACGACCACCCGATGTGGCGGGACGCCGTCTCGCGCGACCTCGCCGAGGCCGGGCTGGACGTGGTGGCCACGGCGGGCGACGGCGAGGAGGCCGTCCGCCGCGCCCGCGCCTGCACGCCGCAGGTCGTCGTGCTGGACCTCAACCTGCCCGGGCTGCCCGGCGCCGAGGTGTGCCGCCAGGTGGTCGCGCACGACCCGGCGGTGCGGGTGCTGGTGCTGTCGGCCAGCGGGGAGCACCAGGACGTGCTGGAGGCGGTGAAGTCCGGTGCGACCGGGTACCTGGTGAAGTCTGCCGGGCGGGAGGAGCTGCTGGACGCGGTGCGCCGTACGGCCGTCGGGGACGCCGTGTTCACCCCGGGCCTGGCCGGCCTGGTGCTCGGCGAGTTCCGCCGGCTGGCCGCCGAGCCGGTCGCGGCCTCGGCGCCGGCCGCGCCGCAGCTGACCACCCGGGAGACCGAGGTGCTGCGGCTGGTGGCCAAGGGCCTGTCGTACCGCCAGATCGCGGACCGGCTGGTGCTGTCGCACCGCACGGTCCAGAACCACGTGCAGAACACGCTCGGGAAGCTGCAGCTGCACAACCGGGTGGAGCTGGTCCGGTACGCGATCGAGCAGGGCCTCGACGAGATCTGATACGCGATCGAGCAGGGCCTGGACGACGGGATCCGACGGGCCCCGGGCGGCCGCGAACCGCCCGGGACGCCGTCGGATCCTCGGCTCCGCGGCCGCTCAGCGCGGTACGGCCACCGCCTCGCGCAGCAGGCCCGCCACGATGTCCACGCCCTCGCGGGTGAGCACCGACTCGGGGTGGAACTGGAGGCCGGCGAAGCCGGGCCCGCGCAGGGCGTGGACGTCGCCGGTGGCGGCGTCCCGGGCCACCTCGACGCCCTCGGCGGCCAGCCGGGTCGCGTCGGCCTCCGAGCAGCGCGCGGTGAAGGTGTTGTAGAAGCCGACCGTCCGCTTGGTGCCGAAGAGGTCGATGCTCTCCTGCGCCCCCTGGTAGGGGACGGCCTTGCGGCCCAGGGCCAGCCCGAGTTCGGCGGAGAGCAGCTGGTGGCTGAGGCAGACCGCGAGCAGCGGCGCCGTCCGGGCGCCGGAGCGGACGGCGGCCAGCGCGTCCGCGACGATCGGCCGCAGCACGGCCATCTTGGGGTCGTCGGCGAGGGCCGGGTCGCCCGGCCCGGGGCCGAGCACCAGCGGGCCGCGGTGCGCCGCGACCAGGGCGCGCAGCCCCGGCTCGTCGTAGCGCACGACCGTCACCCGGTGGCCGAGGGAGCCGAGCAGGTGGGCCAGCATCGAGGTGAAGGTGTCCTCGCCGTCCACGACCAGGGTCGGCTCGGTCTCGGTGACCGGGGTCGGCGCCTGCATCCGCAGCCAGAACGGCGCGAGGCCGGCCCGGCGGGAGTCGAGGGCGGCCTGCACCCGGTGGTCGTCGGCGAGCCGGGGGCCGGTGGGGTGGGGCAGCCGGGCGGGCACGGGCCGGGCGCCGATCGCGGTGAGCACCCCGGCGGCCTTGGCGTGGGTCTCGGCGACCTCGGACTCCGGGACGGAGTGGCGCACCAGGGTGGCGCCGACCCGGACGGCCAGCCGGCCGGTGGCCGGGTCGATGTCGGCGGTGCGGATGCAGATCGGCGAGTCCAGCAGCTGCCCGCCGCTGGCGGAGCGTCCGATCAGGGCGAGCGCGCCCGAGTAGTAGCCGCGGCCGGTGGGCTCGTAGCGCCGGATGACCCGGGTGGCGTTCTCGACCGGGCTGCCGGTGACGGTCGCGGCGAACATCGTCTCGCGGAGCACCTCGCGGACGTCCAGCGAGGTGCGCCCGCGCAGCTCGTACTCGGTGTGGGCGAGGTGGGCCATCTCCTTGAGCCGGGGCCCGAGCACCTGGCCGCCGAGGTCGCCGACCGTGCACATCATCTTGAGCTCCTCGTCCACGACCATGGTGAGCTCCTCGAGCTCCTTCGGGTCGTGCAGGAACCGGAGCAGCGAGTCGATGTCGGAGCCGCCCGCCGGATAGCGGTAGGTGCCGGAGATCGGGTTCATCACGACGGTGCCGCCGCTCTGCCGGACGTGCACCTCGGGGGAGGCACCGACGAGGACGCGGTCGCCGGTGTGCACCAGGAAGGTCCAGTAGGCGCCGCGCTCCTGCTCCAGCAGCCGCCGGAACAGCGTCAGCGCGAGCGCGGGGGAGAAGTCTTCGAGGGTGGCGTGGAAGTCGCGCCGGATCACGAAGTTGGCGCCCTCGCCGTTGCCGATCTCCTCCTCGATCACCCGGCGGACGATCGAGGCGTACGAATCGTCGTCCACGTCGAACGCGCCACCGGCAAGCGACACCGGCAACTGCGGTAGGGCGGTGGTGAATTCGGCCAAGGGGAGAACGTGCTGCTCAGCCACCGCGAGGGCCTGCAACGGGGTGCCGTCGTCATGCGCCTCGAAGCCCCGCTCGCGGATCTGCCGGTACGGGACGAGCGCGAGCAGGTCGTGCACCGGGGTGCCGCCGGCCGGGGCGCCCTCGCGCACCGGGAGGTCGGCGAGGCGCTCGTAGCTGTCGACGGTGCCGAGCAGCACCTCGACGGTGTCCGGGGCGAGGCGGGGGGTGCGGCGGTGCAGCAGGGCGAAGGCGGGGGCGCCGGGGGCGGTGAGACGGCTGAGCAGGTCGGTGACGGTGGTCACGGTGCGGCTTCCTTCCGGGTGGATGGCGAGGGCGGTGCTGGGTTCCGCTCCCGGAGGGCCGTCTGCTCAGACGCCGACGGCCGCCCCGAGGGGCGGCCGTCGTGTTCGTCTAGGAACGCGCGATCGGTGGGCCACCCTTGGAGGAGGCCCACCACCAGGAGTGGTTGTGGGGCGCGTGCATGGTTCGAGCGTAGCGGATCCGGCAGGACGGGTGAGGCTGGTCACGCGTTTGTCCGAGATGTGTCTCACCACTCGGGCAATGGTCACGAATCGCTCGTGCCACCCCGTAGCCTTGGCCGTGTGACCGCTACGACTGAGACATCGAGGGCTGCCCACTCCTGGCAGTCCCTGCCCGCGGCGCAGCAGCCTGAATGGCCGGACCAAGAGGCTCTGCGCAAGACCCTTGCCGAGCTCGCCTCGTATCCGCCGCTCGTCTTCGCCGGCGAGTGCGACCAGCTGCGCGCCCGGCTCGGAGCCGTGGCGCGCGGGGAGGCATTCCTCCTCCAGGGCGGTGACTGTGCCGAGGCCTTCGACGGCGTCTCGGCGGAGCACATCCGCAACAAGCTGAAGACCCTCCTGCAGATGGCCGCCGTACTGACGTACGCGGCCTCGGTGCCGGTGGTGAAGGTCGGCCGGATCGCCGGCCAGTACTCCAAGCCGCGCTCCAAGTCGACCGAGACCCGCGACGGCGTGACCCTGCCGGTCTACCGCGGTGACTCGGTGAACGGCTTCGAGTTCACCCCCGAGTCCCGTCGCCCGGACCCGGAGCGCCTGAAGCGGATGTACAACGCGTCCGCCGCGACGCTCAACCTGGTCCGCGCGTTCACCACCGGTGGTTACGCCGACCTGCGCCAGGTGCACGCCTGGAACCAGGACTTCGTGCGCAACTCGCCGGCCGGCCAGCGCTACGAGCAGCTCGCCCGGGAGATCGACAACGCCCTGGCGTTCATGAACGCCTGCGGTGTCGCGCCGGAGGAGTTCAAGACCGTCGAGTTCTTCTCCTCGCACGAGGCCCTGATCCTCGACTACGAGACCGCGCTGACCCGCGTGGACTCGCGCACCGGCGAGCTGTACGACGTCTCCGGCCACATGGTGTGGATCGGCGAGCGCACCCGGCAGCTGGACCACGCGCACATCGAGTTCGCCTCGAAGGTCCGCAACCCGATCGGCGTCAAGCTCGGCCCGACCACCTCGGTGGACGAGGCGCTGGCCCTGATCGAGAAGCTGGACCCGGAGCGCGAGCCCGGCCGCCTGACCTTCATCACCCGGATGGGCGCGGGCAAGATCCGCGACCACCTGCCCGCCCTGGTGGAGAAGGTCACCGCCTCCGGCGCCAAGCCGGTGTGGATCTGCGACCCGATGCACGGCAACACCTTCGAGGCCTCCAGCGGGCACAAGACCCGCAGCTTCGACGACGTCCTGGACGAGGTCAAGGGCTTCTTCGAGGTGCACCGCGCGCTCGGCACCCACCCGGGCGGCATCCACGTGGAGCTGACCGGCGACGACGTCACCGAGTGTGTCGGCGGCGGCGACGAGGTCCTGGTGGACGACCTGCACCAGCGCTACGAGACGGCCTGCGACCCGCGGCTCAACCGCAGCCAGTCGCTGGACCTGGCGTTCCTGGTCGCGGAGATGTACCGGGGGCAGTGAGCCCCGAGCCGCCCCGGTGAGCGGGCGAGCGACTGTGACGAAGGCCCCTCCGGTTTCGGGATTCCCGAGGCCGGAGGGGCTTTTTCACACCCGGATCGCCAGGTAAGGTGAGGCTTAGTGAGCTAAGGCAAGCCTTAGTCAAGATCCAGTTCCGCTTCACCCCGGGAGATTCCGCGATGTACGTGTGCATGTGCCATGCGGTCACCGAGGACCAGGTGAAGAAGGCCATCGACGGGGGTGCCAACACCCCCCGCCAGATAGCCAAGGGCTGCAAGGCCGGCACCGACTGCGGGTCCTGCGTGCGCCGGATCCAGGCGCTGCTCGGCGAGCACGGCGCCCGGCCCTGCCCGACCGCGCGGCTGGCCGCGAAGCTCGGCCTCGCCGACCCGGAGCCGGCGGTCGGTGCCGCGCCCGGCGCCACGCCCGCTCCGGTGCCCGCCGCGGCCCAGGTCGCCCCGCTCGCGCCGGTGGTCTCGCTGCGGGTGGCCTGAGCCCTCGGGACGCGGGTGGCCCGAGCTGTCCGGACGCGGGTGGCCCGAGCCCTCAGGACTCCGGCTGCTCGATGAGCTGGGCCAGGTAGAGCGCCTCGCCGAGCTTCTCCAGGAGCTCCAGCTGGGTGTCGAGGTAGTCGATGTGGTGCTCCTCGTCGGCCAGGATGTCTTCGAAGATGTTCGCCGAGGTGACGTCGTTCTTGGCCCGCATCACCACGATCCCGCGCTTGAGCCGGTCGATCGCCTCGACCTCGACCTGGCGGTCGGCCTCGAACATCTCCTTGACCGTCTGGCCGATCCGGACGTGGAACAGCCGCTGGTAGTTGGGCAGCCCGTCCAGGAACAGGATCCGGTCGGTGAGCGTCTCGGCGTGCTTCATCTCGTCGAAGGACTCGTGCCGGGTGTACTTGGCGAGCTTCGTCCAGCCGAAGTTCTCCTGCATCTTGGCGTGCAGGAAGTACTGGTTGATCGCGGTCAGCTCGGCGGTGAGCTGCTCGTTGAGGAACTCGATGACCTCGGGATCGCCCTGCATGGGGGTGCCTCCTGCGCTCGTCCTGGGGGTGGGGGCCTGCGCTGGGCATCCTGGCACCGTGATGGGAAGAAATTCCAGTAAGTTCACACTCACTAGGACATGTGTCGGAATATCCGATTTGGTGGGAAACCGCCCGTCGAAGGGCCGACCACTGGCCCGTACGGGCGGGGCGCGAATGCGTGCCAAGGGGCGCGCGTCGGCGCTCGTCCGCAGTCTGTCACCATGGATCCATGGGTCAGTCCAAATACGAACCGCTTCCGCCGTCTGACCCGAGGCTCCCCCCGGGCCAGCGCGTACAGCGCGGCTGGCCCGCCCTGCACTACGGGCCGGTGCCCCGCTTCAAGCCGCCGAGCTGGGACCTCCAGGTGTTCGGCGCCACCGCCTCGGCGGAGAAGCACAGCTGGGACTTCGCGGGCTTCAACGCCCTCCCGCGCACCACCGTGGTCGCCGACCTGCACTGCGTCACCAAGTTCTCCGTGCTCGGCAACACCTGGACGGGCGTGTCGGCCGCCGCCGTGCTCGACCTGGTGCCCCCGGCGCCCGGCGTCACCCACGTGATGGTCTGGGCCGAGTACGGCTACAGCGCCAACCTGCGGCTGGCCGACTTCGCCGACCCGCGCACCCTGCTGGCCACCCACCGCAACGGCGAGGCGCTCACCGCCGAGCACGGCTTCCCGGTGCGGCTGGTCGTCCCGCAGCTGTACGCCTGGAAGGGCCCCAAGTGGGTCCGCGCGGTGGAGTACATGCGGGCCGACCGGCGCGGCTTCTGGGAGGAGCGCGGCTACCACAACCTCGCCGACCCCTGGAGCGAGCAGCGCTACTCCTACCAGGAGGACCCGGGCGACGGCCCGCTGCGCTGAGCCCGGCGGGGGCCTCGGGAACGCCCTAGAAGAGCGAGAACCTGACCGTCACCGCGCTGCGCTGCGGCCGCCGCTCGCCGGCCGCCGGGGACTGGCCGTTCACCTTGACCGCGCCGAACACGTCCCAGCCGGTGGTCTGCATGGTGAAGCCCGCCGCCTGCAGCGCCTTCTGCGCCTCGTCCTTGGTCAGCCCGGTGACGTTCGGGACGGGGACCATGCCCTTGCTGACCACCAGCGAGACCGCCGCGTTCTCCTGCAGCTGCTGCCCGGCGGCCGGCGAGCTGCTGATCACCGAGCCCTCCGGGACGCTGTCGTCGTAGGTCTCGGTCACGCCGCCCCTGGTGAGCTGGGCGCCGGCCAGGGCCGCGGCGGCGTCGGCGGCGCTCTTGCCGGCCAGGTCCGGTACGGCGATCCGCTTGGGGCCCTTGGAGACGGTGAGGGTGACGGTGTCGCTCCGGCGGGTGCGCGCGCCCACCCCGGGGTCGGTGGAGATCACCTGCCCGGCCGGGACGGACTCGCTGAACGACTCCACGAACCTGCCGTGCAGGCCCTCCTTGTCCAGGATCCGCTGCGCCTCCGTCCGGTCCTTGCCGAGCACCCCGGGCACCGAGCCGTACAGCCCCTCGGAGAGCCCGTAGGTGGCGCCGCCGACCGCCAGCACCAGCGCGGTCAGCGCGGCGGCCCAGATCAGCGCCTTGCGGGGGACCCGGCGCAGCAGGCCGGGCCGGCGCTCGCGCGCCGGGGCGGGCTCGTCGTACGGGCGCGGCTCGGTGAGCAGCTGGTCCATCAGGTCCGCGGGCACGTCCAGCACGCTGGTGCGCTCCGGCGGCACCGCGTCGGCGGGCGGCTGCCGGATCACCGAGGTCGGCTCGCTGGTCGGGTAGCGCGGGCTGGGGCGGGTGGAGGCCGGCGGTTCGGCGTCCAGCTCGGCCGGGGTCAGGGTGCGGCGGACCCGCTGGAGGGCGGCGAGCAGCTCGACCGCGTCGTACGGCCGGCCCTCGGCGGCCCGGGCGCAGGCGGCGGCCACTATCGCGTCCAGTTCCGGGCCGACCGCAGGCGCGGTCAGGGAGGGCGCGGGGACGTCCTCGTGCAGGTGCTTGTACATGACCTGGACGGGGTTGTCGCCGGTGTGCGGGCGGCGGCCGGTGAGCATCTCGTACAGCAGGATGCCGGCCGCGTAGACGTCGACCCGCTGGTCGGTGGGGGCGTCCGGGAGGATCTGCTCGGGCGCCAGGTAGGAGACCGTGCCGAGGACCGTGCCGCCGGTGGCGGTGCTGGTCGAGGTGGGGGCGCCGTCGGCGGTGCCGAGCACCCGGACCAGGCCGAAGTCGGCGACCTTGACCAGGCCGCTCTCGGTGATCAGCACGTTCTCGGGCTTGACGTCGCGGTGCACCAGCCCGGCCCGGTGGGCGGCGCCGAGGGCGGCCAGCACCGGCTCCAGGACGTCCAGCGCGGCCCGGACGGAGAGCGCGCCGCGGTCGCGCAGCAGGTCGCGCAGGGTGGCACCGGGCACGTACTCCATGGCGAGGAAAACGTTTCCGCCGTCCGCGCCCTGGTCGAAGACGTTGACCACATTGGGGTGGGTGAGCTTGGCGACGGCCTTGGCCTCGCGGATGAAGCGGGCGGTGAAGCCCTCGTCGCCGGCCAGCGCCGGGTGCATCACCTTGAGGGCGACCACCCGGTCCAGCCGGGTGTCGGTGCCCTTGTAGACGGTGGACATCCCGCCGGTGGCGATGCGCTGCTCGACCCGGTACCGGTTGTCGAGCAGGGCGCCGATCAGCGGGTCGTGCAATGCCATGTCCACCCGGGCGAGTCTAGTGCCGGGCCGGGCGGCCGGACCCGGAGGACACCGCCTCAGGGCCCGGCTGTGCCCGGGTTGTGACACGTCGGAGCGCGGTCGGAAACGGGTCAGAACGCCGGTCGTTCGCGGGTGTCCAGGTCGGCCCGGCCGGCCATCGCGGAGGAGGCCTCGGCGTGGAAGCGGCGCGGGATGCGGCCGGCCCGGTGGGCCAGCCGGCCCGCCTCGGCGGCGTGCCGCATCGCCTCGGCCATCAGCACCGGCTCCTGGGCCCTGGTCACCGCGGAGGCCAGCATCACCGCGGCGCAGCCCAGTTCCATCGCGAGCGCGACGTCGGAGGCGGTGCCGGCGCCCGCGTCCAGGATCACCGGGACGCCCGCGCTCTCCACGATCAGCTGGAAGTTGTGCGGGTTGCGGATGCCGAGACCGGAGCCGATCGGCGAGCCCAGCGGCATGATCGCGGCGCAGCCGACGTCTTCCAGCTTCCGGGCCAGCACCGGGTCGTCGTTGGTGTACGGCAGCACCGTGAAGCCGTCGTCGACCAGGGTCTCGGCGGCGTCCAGCAGCTCGATCGGGTCCGGCAGGAGGGTCCGTTCGTCGGCGATCACCTCCAGCTTCACCCAGTCGGTGCCGAGCGCCTCGCGGGCCAGCCGGGCGGTCAGCACGGCCTCGCCGGCGGTGAAGCAGCCGGCGGTGTTGGGCAGGACGCGGATGCCGTTGCGGGTCAGCACGTCCAGGACGGAGCCCTGGGTGGTGGCGTCGACCCGGCGCATCGCGACCGTGGTCAGCTCGGTTCCGGAGGCGAGCAGCGCGCGCTCCAGGACCTCCAGGCTCGGCGCGCCGCCGGTGCCCATGATCAGCCGGGAGGAGAAGGCAGTCCCGGCGATGGTGAGCAGGTCGTCGGCCATCTCAGCCTCCCTGGACGGCGGTGAGGATCTCGACCCGGTCGCCCGCGCTCAGCCGGGTCCCGGACCACGAACCACGGGGCACCACGGCCTCGTTGAGCGCGGCGGCGACACCGGTGTTGGCCCGGCTCACGGTGGCCACCACCTCGGCGAGGGTCGCCGTGGCGGCGACCGCGCGGGGGCGGCCGTTGACGGTCAGCGCTATCTCGGCGGGGGCGGTGTCGGCCGTTGCGGTGCCGTGCGGCGGGGTGTTGTGCGGTGCGGTGTCGTGCGGTGTGCTCTCGGTCATGCCAGGGCCTTCGTGGTGGAGCGGGCGGGGGAGAACCGGGTGGGGGTGAACGGCTGTGCCAGTTCGGGGAGTTCGCCGGTGGCGAGGTACTCGGCGACCAGATCGGCGGTCACCGGGGTGAGCAGGACGCCGTTGCGGTAGTGGCCGGTCGCGGCGACCAGCCCGGGCAGCGCCGTCGGGCCGAGCAGCGGTGCGTTGTCGGGGGAGCCGGGGCGCAGGCCCGCCGAGGTCTCCAGCAGCGGGAGTTCGGTCAGGCCGGGGACCAACTCATGGGCGTCACGCAGGAGTTCGTACACCCCGCCGGCGGTGACGGTGGTGTCGTAGCCCTGCTCCTCGGTGGTCGCGCCGATCACCAGCTCGCCGTTCTCCCGGGGCACCAGGTAGATGTGCTGACCGCGCACCACGGCGCGGACGTTGCGGGAGAGGAACGGCCGGTAGGCGTCGGGCACCCGCAGGCGCAGGACCTGCCCCTTCACCGGTCGGATCGCGGGCAGCACGCCCTCGGGCAGCCCGGCCAGCCGGTGGCTGTGCGGGCCGGCGGCGAGCACGACCTGCCCGGCGGCCAGGGTCTCGTGGGTGCTCAGCCGGGCGCCGACCGCGCGGTCGCCCTCGACCAGCAGCTCCACCGCCTCGGCGCGGTGGACCAGGACCCCGGCGTTCTCGCAGGCCTGGAGCAGCGCGGTGAGCAGCCGGCGGCCGTCCACCTGGTGGTCGTCCGCGACGTGCAGGCCGCCGCGCACCCCGGGGGCGAGCATCGGCTCCAGCTTGCGGGCCTCCCGGCCGGTCAGCCAGGTCGATTCCAGGCCCAGTCGGCGGTGGAAGGCGTGCAGTTCGCGCAGTTCCTCGCGGTCGTCGGAGTCCAGCGCGACGGCGACCGTGCCGCACCGGCGGTATCCGGTGTCCTGGCCGCCGCTCGCCCCGGTGAGCTCGGCGGCGAAGTCCGCGTACCGCTCGTTGGAGGCCATGCCGAGGCGCAGCAGCGGCTCCTCGCCGTACTGGAGTTCGGTGACCGGGGCGAGCATCCCGGCCGCGACCCGGCCGGCGCCGCCGCCGGGGGACGGGTCGACCACGGCGGTCCGCAGCCCGCGCTGCGCCGCCCGCCAGGCGACGGCGAGGCCGATGACGCCTCCGCCGATCACCAGGACGTCGGCACGGGCGGTTGATGACAAGCGTGTCAAAGCCGCTCCTCTCCCTTCGCCGGTATGACCCGGATCAGGTTCGGACGGTCGCAGGCCGTGCCAGCCCGCCTCTCAGCCCGGTTCGCCGGGCTCCCGTGATGGTGCCCCCACCATAACGCCGGGGCGCGGTGCGGCCGAAGGCCGTACGAGGGGTGGACAGGGGGAGGTCGGCGGGGGCCCGGGTGTGAGCGAAGGCCCGTACGACGGGTGGACGGCTCCCGGGCGGCGCCGTGCCGCTGAGTACAGTGACGGGCGTGGCAGAGCTGAGCGGAACGGATCGGGTGGTCGTCGTCGGGGCCGGGCTGGCCGGGGCGCAGTGCGCCCTGAAGCTGCGGCAGGGCGGGTGGCGGGGGCGGATCACGCTGGTCGGCGAGGAGCCGCACGCGCCGTACGACCGGCCGCCGCTCTCCAAGGACGTGCTGCTCGGCAAGAGCGACAGCACCACGCTGGACATCGACTACGCGCACCTGGGCATCGAGGTCCTCACCGGCCGCCGGGCCACCGGCCTCACCCCCGGCGTGCTGCACACCGACGGCGGCGACCTCCCGTACGACTCGCTGGTGATCGCCACCGGCGCCGTGCCCCGCGCCCTGCCCGGCGCCGAGCGGGCGCACCTGCTGCACACCCTGGACGACGCGCTGGCGCTGCGCGCGCTGCTGCGCCCCGGTCTGCGGCTGGTGCTGGTCGGCGCGGGCTGGATCGGCGCCGAGGTGTCCACCGCCGCGCGCCAGGCGGGCTGCGAGGTGACCGTGGTCGAGGCGGGCCCGGCGCCGCTGCCGGGCGCGCTGCCGAGCGCGGTCGGCTCGGCGATGGCGGCCTGGTACGCGGAGGCGGGCGTGGACCTGCGCTGCGGGGTCGGGGTGGCCGCCGTCGAGCCGGGCGCGGTGCTGCTGGCGGACGGCTCGCACCTGCCCGCCGACGAGGTGGTGGTCGGCATCGGTGCCCGGCCCGCGACCGGGTGGCTGGCCGGCTCCGGCGTGGAGCTGGACGGGACCGGCGCCGTCGTGGTGGACGCGCGGCTGCGCACCGCCCTGCCCGGCGTCTTCGCGGCGGGCGACTGCGTCAGCTACCCCTCGGCCCGGGCCGGCGGCCGGCTGGCCGTCCAGCACTGGGACCACGCGCTGCAGTCCGGCGACGCGGTGGCCGCCGCCGTCCTCGGCGCGGACGCGCCGCCGTACGACCCGGTGCCGTACTTCTGGTCGGAGCAGTTCGGGCGGATGGTCCAGTACGCGGGCCGGCACGCCGAGGGCGACGAGCTCCTGTGGCGCGGCGGCCCGCGGGACGCCTCCTGGACGGTGCTCTGGCTGCGCGCCGGGGTGCCGAGCGCCCTGCTGACGGTGGACCGGCCGCGCGACCTCACCCAGGGGCGGAAGCTGGTCGAGCGGGGTGCGGCGCTGGATCCGGTCCTCGCCGCGGACCCGGCGGTGCCGCTGAAGTCGGCGGTCGCGGGGTAGCGGCTGGTGCGCGACGGGCCGCGGAGGTGGCAGTCTGGTGGCGTGAGCGAGATCGAAAGCAAGATTGAAGCCCTGGTCACCGACTGGATGTACCTCCCCGACATCTCGGAGCAGTGGGGGGTCCGGGTCACCGAGGTACGTGACCTGGTCAAGAACGGCGGCCTGATCGCCGTCCGGCGCGGCCCGAACAAGTCGCTGCAGGTCCCTGCGGCGTTCATCGACGGCCCGGGCCTGGTCAAGCACCTGTCCGGCACCCTGACCGTGCTGCGCGACTGCGGGTACAACGACGTGGAGATCCTGGAGTGGCTCTTCACCGAGGACCCGTCGCTGCCCGGCAGCCCGATCCAGGCACTGCGGGAGAACCGCGGTACCGAGGTGAAGCGCCGTGCCCAGGCGATGCTGATCTGATGGCGGCGGACACCCTGCGCGCCCGCCTGGCGGACGCGCGCCTCTACCTGTGCACCGACGCCAGGCGGGAGCAGGGCGACCTCGCCGAGTTCCTCGACGCGGCGCTGGCGGGCGGCGTGGACATCGTCCAGCTGCGCGACAAGGGCCTGGAAGCCAAGCAGGAGCTGGCGGCCCTGGAGGTCTTCGCCGACGCCTGCCGCCGGCACGGCAAGCTGCTCTCCGTCAACGACCGCGCCGACGTCGCCCACGCGGCCCGGCCGGACGTGCTGCACCTCGGCCAGGACGACCTGCCGGTCCCGGCCGCCCGGGCGATCCTGGGCGAGGACGTGCTGATCGGCCGGTCCTGCCACGCCGAGTCCGAGGTGGACGCGGCGGTCGCCGAGCCGGGCGTGGACTACTTCTGCACCGGCCCGGTGTGGCCGACCCCGACCAAGCCGGGCCGCCCGGCGCCGGGCCTCGGCCTGGTCTCGTACGCGGCGAAGCAGGTCACCGACCGGCCGTGGTTCGCGATCGGCGGGATCGACCTCGGCAACGTGGACGAGGTGCTGGCCGCCGGTGCCCGCCGGATCGTCGTGGTCCGGGCCATCACCGCCGCGGAGGACCCGCGGGCGGCCGCCGCCGAGCTGTCCCGCCGGGTGCGGTCCAGCTGACCGCCCAGGGCTGACTGCCCCCTCCGGGCCGCCTGAACTCCAGGCCGCCTGGCCCCGGGCCGCCGCCGTCCCTCAGTACTTGCGGACGGTGGCGGCCTCGGCCAGTGCCAGCAGCACCTCGCGGGCCCGCTCGTCGGCCAGCGGCGCCGCCGCCAGCGCGGCCAGCGACTGCCGCATCAGCTCCTCGATCCGGTGCTCCACCAGCTCGGGGGCGCCGCTGCGGGCGACCAGCCCGCGCAGTCCGGCGACCTCCTCGGGCGCCAGGTCCGGCGCGCCGAGCCGCTCGTCCAGGTGCCGGGCGTCGGCGGCGGGCAGGCCGCGCATCGCGTGCGCGACCAGCAGGGTGCGCTTGCCCTCGCGCAGGTCGTCCCCGGCGGGCTTGCCGGTGACGGCCGGGTCACCGAAGACGCCGAGCAGGTCGTCGCGCAGCTGGAAGGCCTCGCCCAGCGGCAGCCCGAACGCCCCGAGGGCCTCGACCAGCTCGGGGCCGGCTCCGGCGAGCAGCGCGCCGACCTGCAGCGGTCGCTCGATCGTGTACTTCGCGGACTTGTAGTGCAGCACGGTCCGCGCCCGGTCCAGCGCGCCCTCGTCCGTCGAGTCGCCGGCCACCGGCTCCAGCACGTCCAGGTACTGGCCGAGCATGACCTCGGTGCGCATCAGGTCGAACACCGGCTTGGCGGCCAGGACGGCGGCCGGCTCCAGGCCCGAGCGCAGGAACAGCTCGTCGCACCAGATCAGCAGCAGGTCGCCGAGCAGGACGGCGGCCGAGGCGCCGTACTGCTCGCGGTCGCCGCGCCAGCCGCTGTCCCGGTGCAGGGCCTCGAAGCGACGGTGGACCGAGGGCAGGCCGCGGCGGGTGTCGCTGCGGTCCATCAGGTCGTCGTGCACCAGGGCGCTCGCCTGGAGCAGCTCCAGGGCGGCGGCCGCGTTGGCGATGCCGTCGCCCCCGGAGCCGTCGGCCCCGGAGCCGTCGGCCGGGCCGCCGGCGGCGCGCCAGCCCCAGTAGCAGAAGGCCGGGCGCAGCCGCTTGCCGCCGTCCAGCAGGAAGTCGCGCAGCGCGTCGGAGGCGGGGCCCAGCTGGGGCGAGATCCTTCCGAGCAGCGCGGACTGGCCGTCCATGAACGCGGCGAGCGCGGCGTTGACGCGTGTGCGGACGTCCTCCACGTCAATGGGGTTGGCCGGCCGGGTGCTGGACGAGATCACGATGGGGCTCCGCTGGTTCTCTGGGGTGTGGCAAGCGTAGCGGGGCGACTGGGAACGGGCGTGCGAGCGGCCCCGGGGGTGGCTCGCGGGGCCGGCGCGCCGGGGCGGCGCCAGGGAGTGGCGGACAGTTGCTGGGCGGTTGCCGCGGAGATGCCCGGGAGTTGCCCGGGAGTTGCCCCGGACCAACCGGAATGTCGTCCATCTTTTGTCTCAATCCGTGGAACCGGGATGTCCGGCCTCCTCCAAGGCCGGATAGCCTGCCGATATGGCACTCGGTATCGCATCCACGAGAACGGATCGCGCACTGACGGTCCGCGATCTCCTGGCGGCCGGCAAGCGCTCCTTCTCCTTCGAGTTCATGCCGCCGCGCACCGAGGCCGGCGAGCAGAAGCTCTGGGACGCCATCCGCCGACTCGAACCGCTCGACCCCAACTTCGTCTGCATGACGTACGGCGCCGGCGGCTCCTCGCGTGAGCGCACGGTCAACATGGTCGGCCGGATCGCGACCGAGACCACGCTGACCCCGGTCGCCCACCTGACCGCCGTCGACCACTCGATCGCCGAGCTGCGCAACATCATCGGCCAGTACGCCGACCAGGGCGTGCGCAACGTCCTCGCGGTCCGGGGCGACCCGCCTGGCGACCCGATGGGCGAGTGGGTCAGCCACCCCGAGGGCGTCACCTACGCCTACGAGCTGGTGGAGCTGATCAAGGGCATCGGCGACTTCTGCGTCGGCGTCGCGGCCTCGCCGAACATGCACCCGCGGTCGACGGACTGGGACGAGGACATCCGGCACTTCGTCGCGAAGATCCGCTCCGGCGCCGACTACGCGATCACCCAGATGTTCTTCGAGGTCGACGACTACCTGCGGCTGCGCGACCGGGTGACCGCCGCCGGCTGCGAGACGCCGATCATCCCGGAGATCATGCCGGTCACCAACGCCAAGCAGCTGGAGCGCTTCCCGCAGCTCAGCGGCTCGCCCTTCCCCGCCGACCTGGAGGCCCGCCTGCGGGCGGCCATCGACGACCCGGCGGCGCTGCGGGCCGTCGGCATGGAGCACGCCACGGCGATGGCCGAACGCCTCCTCGCCGAGGGCGCGCCCGGTCTGCACTTCATCACGCTCAACCACTCGACGGCGACGCTGGAGATCTACCAGAACCTCGGGCTGCACCGGCGCTGACCGGCCCGGTCCCCTTCCGGGCCGGGTCGAAGCCCCGCCGACGGCGGCCGTTCACGGGCCCGTCACCGTACCGACGGTGGCGGGCTCGGTCGTGTGCGGCCGGGTCCGGGCGCCGTGGGAACGCGATGCGGTACCCCGGCCGTTGAACCGGTACAGTCGCCGCACACGCGCGGCTTGGACGCGCGGGCACGCGACTGGAGGTAGCGGGCGGATGGGCATCGGATACCTGCTGCTGTACGCCGCGTTGGCGGTGGTGGCGCTCTGGCTGCTGGCCGAGGTGCTGCTGCAGAACCGGGCGCCGCTGCACTGGCGGGTGCTGGCCCTGACCGGCTTCCTGGGCGTGGCCGCCGGGATGAGCCTCGAATCGGTCGTGGTGATCGGCCTCGGCGCGGCGCTGTTCGCGGTCGGCCAGGCCTTCGTCACGCTCTCGGTCAAGCGCGGCTACCGGAACGGCTGGTCCCTGCGGAACGCCGACGGCAGCCTGCCCGGCCCGCTCGCCAAGGTGCCGCTGCTCGGCGCGCTCACCGGCGGCGGGGCCGCGGTGGCGGCCGTCGCGGTCGCCGAGGAGCGGGTCGGCGAGGTCAGCGCCGTCGAGGAGCCCCCGGCCTTCGAGCCCGCGCCGCTGCCGGTGCCGGACGAGGCGCCGGAGGTCGAGCAGACCGCCGCCTTCGAGATGCGGGAACTCGCCCAGGACGGCGTCTACGCCCCCGGGTACTACGAGCAGCAGCCGCAGCAGCAGGTCCAGGACCCGTACGCCGGCGCCTACCAGGGCGGCTACGACCAGCAGCAGTGGCAGACCCAGCAGCAGCCCGCGTACGCCTACGACCAGGCCTACGGCGCCTACCCCCAGCAGCAGGACCCGCAGCAGCAGGACCCCTACGGCGGCTACCAGCAGCAGGGGCACCAGGACCAGTACGCCGGCTACCAGCAGCAGCACCAGGCCTGGGACCCGAACGTCCAGCAGCAGCAGCAGTGGCAGCCCCAGCCGGACCCGCAGACCCAGGGCATCCCGCAGCAGCCGACGTACGACCAGACCTACGGCTACCAGCAGCAGAACACCTGGCACCAGGGCTGACCCGGCCGGGTCCTCAGGCCGGTCCCACCAGGGCGGCCGCGATGCAGGCCGACATGCCGACCCGGGCGAGGCCGCCGCCCGGGTGGGCGGTGCCGCCGATCAGGTAGAGGCCCGGGACGGGCGTCTCGTTGGCGGTCTTCAGCCATTCGCCGTCGGCGCCGGCGAGGACGGGCAGGGCCACCGAGCCGTCCGGGGCGCCGGTCTCCCGGCGGGTGTCCTCCGGGGTGCGCACCACCCGCCACAGCACCCGCTCGCGCAGGCCCAGACCGGCCGCGTCGACGTGGGCGAGCACCCGGTCGGCGTACCGGTCGGCGACGCCGGGGGCGCTCCAGTCGACCTCGCCGCGGGCCGGGACGGTCACGGTCAGCACCACGCTCTCGTGCGCCGCGTCGGGACGCAGCGCGGGGTCGTCCGGGCGCAGCACCTGCACGGTCGGGCGCTCGCAGAGCGGGCCGGCGCCGGTCAGCGCCCGCTCCTCGGCGGCCGGGTCCGCCGCGTGCACCACCGTGCGGTGCGCGGTGCCCTCCGGCCGGGGGCCGCGCAGGGCCAGCAGCAGGACGAACCGGCCGGGCGCCCCGGACGGCCGCCACCCGGCGGCCGGCTTCCCGGGCCAGTCGGCCAGTCCCCGGCCGAACAGCGCGCCGGCGTCCATCGCCGAGAGCACCAGGTCCGCCGGGATCCGGCCGCCCGCCGTCTCGACGCCGCGCGCCCGGCCGTCCTCGACCACGACCCGGGTGACGGGCGTGTCGAAGCGGAAGTCGACCTTGCGCAGCTCGCAGCGCCGGTACACCGCCTCCGCCAGGGCCCGCAGGCCGCCCCGGACGTACCAGACGCCGAAGGACTGCTCCATGTACGGCAGCACGGTGGCCCCGGCGGGGGCCCGGCCCGGGGCGAAGCCGTACCGGAGCGCGGACTCGAACAGCAGGGCGGTGAGCCCGGGGTGGCCGTCCAGCTGCCGCAGCGCCACGTCCCGCAGGGTCCACGGCGCGGCACGGCGCAGCCGGGCCAGGCCGGTGCGCGGGGGCACGGGGTACGGGTCGGTGCCCAGGAACGCCCGGTCGGCGGGGAGCGGCTCCTCCAGCAGCGGGCGGCGGGTGGCCTCCCAGACCGTCCGGCCGTGGTTCATCACCGCGCTCCAGCGGGCGCCCGAGCCGGCCCCGAAGGCGGCGTCCAGGGCCTGGCCGACGCCGCCGCGGGAGGCGTTGGGCAGGGTGACGGCGGTGCCGTCGGGGAAGAGGTGCCGGCTCTCCGGTTCGACCGGGGCCAGCTCGACCAGCTGCTCCAGCGGCTCCTTGCCGGTCTTCAGCGCGAGGTCGCGGTAGACCGCGGGCAGGGCGAGCAGCCCGGGCCCGGTGTCGAAGGCGAAGCCGTCCCGCTCGTGGCGGCCGACCATGCCCCCGTACGTACCGCTCGCCTCGCAGACCGTCACCCGGTGCCCGAGGGTCGCCAGCCGGGAGGCCGCCGCGAGCCCGCTCATTCCTGCGCCGATGATGACGATCCGTGCCATGGCACCCGATCCTAGGGTGTGGGTCAGACCCCCGGCTGACGGGCGTAGGCGGGCTCCGCGGCCCGGGCCGCCCTGCGCTCGCGGCGGCGGGCCCGGAAGGCGCGGATCTTGCTGATCGCCAGCCAGACCAGCAGCAGGCCGACGGCCAGCACCGTGGCGGCGACCGAGGCGGCCAGCCACGGGTGGAAGATCGCCAGGGTGACCAGGCCGGCCACCGACAGGTCCTCCGCCATGCTGACCACGATGTTGCTGGCCGGCTCGGGGGAGGTGTTGACGGCCATCCGCAGCGAGGCCTTCACCAGGTGGCTGACCAGTGCCGTGGTCCCGCCCATCGCGCCGGCCGCGACCTCGCTCAGCGAGCCGGGGTCGTTGCTCGCGATCAGCACGCCCACGGTGGCGCCGGCGATCGGCCGGATCACGGTGTGCACGACGTCCCAGACGCTGTCCACGTACGGGATCTTGTCGGCCACCGCCTCCACCGCGAACAGCACGGCGGCCACGATCAGCACGTCCGTGCGCTCCAGCGCGTGCGGCACCGACTCCGCGCCGGCGAACCGGCCCAGCAGCCCGAGCAGCAGCACCACCGCGTACGCGTTGATGCCGCTGGCCAGTCCGCTGGTGAAGATCAGCGGCAGGATCGTCATGCGGTCTCCCCCTCCTCGTGCAACCCGGCCGGGTTCCGCCCGGCCACGCCGTACCGTACCGGGAGCCGGGACGCCGCGGGGCCGTGCGCCGGTTCCGGGCCGGACGGCGCGGGAGGACTGAGTACGGATACTCAGATCCGCGGTTGAGTACATCAGCGGATGGCCTCCGACCTGCGGAGACGAGAGAGTAGTGGCACCGGGAGGGCAGCGCGTCGGGCGCCGCCCGCCCGGGTGGCGGATCCCGCCCGTCCCGTCGGCCGCGCAGGCCGGGGGAGACGACGGCGGAGATCCGCGACGGGGCTGGTCACGGTCCCCGCACCGCCGGCACGGGGCGGCGGAGCGGGCCGGGGGGAGACCGGCCACGGGGGAAGCTCGCACCGCCGCCCACGGGGGGAACGGCGGAGCGACGGCACACGGCGGCGGCGCGGTCCGGGGGAGGGCCCGCGCTCGCCGCCGCTTTGCTGTCCCGGGGCCTCCCAGGGGCGCCCGTTCCAGGGGCTCGCGTCCGAGGGGCACTTGCGGAGCGGCCGGAGCCGACGGATTGTCAGTGGTGACGTTCACGATGGAGGGGCACGGACCACCCGGTCCGCGCGCTGCCTCGGAACGGGGGAGACCATGACCATCAGCCACCCTGAGCCCGTCACCGCCCGCCTCCACTCCGCCGCCCTCCCGCACACCCCGGACCCGTCGGGCCCGCGCCCGGCCGGCCGGGACGTCCACCCGGTCCTGCGCCGGACCGCCGCGCCGCCGGCCGCCCTCGACCTGCTCTCCGACGCCCACCGCACCCTCGCCCGGGCCCGCGCCCTGGAGGACCCGCTGGAGCGCTACGCCACCGCCCACCTCGCCGCGCTGCGCACGGTGGCGGCGGTCCTGGCGGTGCGCGGCCGCCCGGAGAAGGACCCGCGGCGCCGCAAGGCCATCCGCAGCGCCTGGGAGGTGCTGCCCGAGGTGGCCCCGGAGCTCGCCGAGTGGGCGGTCTACTACGGCGCGGGCGCCCGCCGCCGGGCCGCCGCCGAGGCCGGGATCCGGGGCGCCGCCTCGGCCCGCGACGCCGACGACCTGATCCGCAACTCCGCCCTGTTCGTGCGCCTGGTCGAGCGGCTGCTCGGTCTGCGGGCGGTCCCGCCCGCACCGCGGCTGCCGCTGGACGGCGACGAGCCGCCGGGCCGGGGCGGCGCGTCCCAGGCTTAAGGTGGAGCCATCCTGATCGAACTGCACGTGCCAAGGAGTCCCACCGTGTACCCGACGCGTCCCCGCAGTGCCCTGCGTACCGCCGTGGTGTGGGAGGTGGTGCGGGCAGCCCTGGAGAAGCGGGCGGCCGAGCTGGACCAGCCGGTGCTCGACGTGGTCGACACCGGCGGCGGCACCGGCAACTTCGCCGTGCCGGTCGCCAAGCTCGGCCACCGGGTCACCGTGGTCGACCCGAGCCCGGACGCGCTGTTCGCCCTGGAGCGCCGGGCCGCCGAGGCCGGGGTGACCGACCGGGTGCGGGCCGTCCAGGGCGACACCCAGACGCTCCCCGAGCTGGTCGCCCCCGGCACCGTGGACGCGGTGCTCTGCCACGGCGTCCTGGAGGTCGTGGACGACCCGGCCGAGGCGCTCGGCAGCCTGGCCGGCACCCTGCGCGAGGGCGGCCTGGTCAGCCTGCTGGCCGCCAACCGCAACGGCGCCGTGCTGGCCCGCGCGCTGGCCGGCCACTTCAACGAGGCCCGGACGGTGCTCTCCGCCGCCGACGGCCGCTGGGGCGAGCAGGACCCGATGCCGCGCCGCTTCACCGGTGAGGAGCTGAGCCGGCTGGCCGGGGCGGCCGGCCTGCGGGTGGAGTCGGTGCACGGCGTCCGGATCTTCGCCGACCTGGTCCCCGGCGTGCTGGTGGACACCGAGCCGGGCGCGCTGGACGCGCTGCTGAAGCTGGAGGAGGCCGCCGCCGGGCAGCCCGCCTTCCACGCGGTGGCGACCCAGCTGCACCTGCTGGCCACCCTGGCCTGAGCCGGCGCTCCCCGGAGCCTCCGCGAAGCCTTCGCGAGACCTTCCGCCGCCGCACGGTTCGCACACCGTACGGCGGCGGTTGGCGTTCCGTACGCCCGCCGGTTGCCCGGCCCGGTCGGCCGGCCGGTTTCCGGTCGCCGCGGGCGAAGCTCCCCAGGTCCGGACCGATTCCACCGGATCGGGCACTTGTCCGGTGCGTGGCGCGTTGACACCGGTGCGGCCGTGCCCGGTCGAAGTGGCCCGTCCCACGCGGCGCAGACCACCCCGGAACGGGCTCACGGACCGTATGATCTGGGTAAAGCCGGAAAGCATGACAGCCGGACGCGTGGGGCATATGGACGACACGGGCCGGGTCCCCCGCACGGGCGTCCGACCGTGTGCCCCATGGCTGATTTGGACTTGCCTCCCCGACCGGGGTGGGCGGACCGGTCGCACCCGCGACCGACGAGTAGGAGGACTCCGTGCCGCTCTCGGAGCACGAGCAGCGACTGCTCGACCAGATGGAGCGAGCGCTGTATGCCGAAGATCCCAAATTCGCGTCGGCGCTTGAGGGAACCGGGCTGCGCACCTACACCCGTCGGCGGGTCTACCTCGCCGTCGCCGGCTTCGTGGTGGGGATCGGCCTGCTGATGGGCGGCATGGTCGTCCCGGATCAGATCTGGGTCAGCGTCGTGGGCTTCCTGGTGATGCTCGGCTGCGCGGTGTTCGCCGTGACCGGTTGGCGCCGCGGGCCCGCGAGCCAGGGTGCCGGTCCCCGCCAGGCCGCGGCCGCGCGCCGCAAGGCCGGGATGATGGACCGGGTCGAGCAGCGCTGGCAGCGCCGCCGGGACGAGCAGACCGGCGGCTTCTGAGCCGTCCGGCGGTACGGCGCGACAAGGACCGAAGACGCCGGGGGCGGGCAGTCGATCGACTGCCCGCCCCCGGCGTCTGCCGTGTCCGGCCCGGGAGCGAGTCCTGAGTCGCGGGACCCAGGACTCCCGGGACTCAGGACTCGCTGGTGTCCGACTCGCGGCCGGCCGGCTTGGGCCGCCGGGTGACGACCCGCCGGACCGGCGCGGAGACCGCCTCGACCGTCCGGCCCACCGCGGTGGAGACGGCCGCCCGGGCCGACCGCGCCGAGTCGGAGATCCGCCACCACAACTGCGCCGAGGACGGCGGCAGCAGCAGCGCCCTGGTCCGACCGGCCCGGCCGGCGCTCGCCCGCAGGCCGCGCCGGGCGGCGTGCACGTCGGCGGCCAGCGGTGCCGTGGTGACCTGGCCGGGCGGGGCGTACAGCACCCGCTCGGTGGCCAGCGCCAGCCGGCCGGCGGCGGCCGCCGAGTCCTGGTCCAGGGCCGCCTTCTCGGAGATCCGCCGTACGGCCGAGCGCGGGGTGCGTGACTCGTCCGGGGGAATTCCGAGGTCCCAGGCGGAGTCCACCAGCTCGTCCCAGGCGGCCAGCACCTGGGCGTCGGTCAGGTCGGCGGGGCCGGGCCCGCCGGGCCGGCGCCGTCCGCCGCCGAGCCGGCGACGGCGGACGGCCGTGCGCCAGAGCATCGGCAGGAGCAGCAGCGCGATCAGCACGACCACCCCCGCGAGGGTGCCGAGCACCTGCCCGGACAGCAGCCAGGACTCCTCGGCGGCGTGGGCGGCCGACTTGCCCTTGGACCCGCAGTCGCCCAGCTGGCGCTGCTTGGCGTCGCAGTCCGAGCCGGCGGACGGCGCCGGGGCGGCCGTGGTGGGCTGCGGGGCCGCGGTGGCGTGCTGGGTCGGCGCGGTGGTCGGGGCGGTGGACGACTCGGTGTAGCGGGTCGGGATGCCGCGGCTCGGGGTCGGCTCGAAGCGCATCCAGCCGTAGCCCGCGAAGTACAGCTCGGGCCAGGCGTGGTACATCCGGCCGGTCACCGAGTAGACGTTGCCGCCCTTGTTGTCGCCGGGGGTGAAGCCGACGGCGACCCGGGCCGGGATCTTCAGCACCCGGGCCATCGCCGCCATGGTGGAGGCGAAGTGCACGCAGAAGCCCCGGCGGTCGCGGAGGAAGACCTCGATGGCGTTGTTGCCGGTGCCCGGGGTGACCGCGGTGTCGTACTTGAAGTCCGGCCCGGTGAACCAGTTCACCAGGGCCATCGCCCGGTCGTAGTCGTTCTGCGCGTTGCCGGTGATCTCCCTGGCCCGCTCGCCGACCAGGGCCGGCAGGTCGGACGGGACGGCGAGGTAGCGGTCCCGGACGTCCTGCGGCGCGGATGGCGCGAGGCGCAGCTCGTTGGCGGTGGGCCGCAGGTCCAGGGCGCTGACGTGGTAGCGCAGACCGCGGATCGCCTTGTCGTTGGCCGGCAGGACGGTGCGGGTCACCGGGTCGAGCTTCCACTCGCCGCGGTTGGGGACCTGGACGGAGGCCGCCGGGTAGGGCATCGGCAGCCAGCTCTTCTCCAGCCCGTTGCTGACCTGGAAGTCGCCCTCGATCCTGGGGAGGTTGGCGCTGCGCAGGCCTTCCGGGTTGGGCAGCGACTCCGGCAGGTCGTTGACCGTGGTGCTGCCGAGCCGCCAGCTGGTGCCGTCGAACTGGTCCAGCGAGCCGGTGCGCAGGTAGACCTGGTCGGCCAGGTCGCTGTCCAGGGTGTAGCTGAGCAGCTCGGCGTCGGAGGGCTTGGTGATCGCGGCCTCCAGGCTGACCAGCGGGTCGAGGCTGGTCGCCAGGCTCCCGCCGGTGCCCTTGCCGGAACTCCCGCCGGAGCCGGAGTGCACCAGTCCGAGGTCCCAGTGCGGCAGGACGACCGGGAGCAGCAGCGCCACGGCCAGGGCCAGCACGCCGACCTGCCGGCCGCCCGGGCTGACCTGGCCGGAGCCCGTGGACCCGCGGTTGGTGCCGCGGAAGACCCGGCCCCAGCGGGAGACCCGGTCCTGGCCCTCGGCGAACAGCAGCAGCAGGTAGCCGGCCGCGGCGACCGCGAACCAGAACCAGCTGCCGTGCTCCCCGGCCAGGCCGTTGCCGACCGAGTAGAGCGCCAGCAGCGGCAGGCCGGCCAGCGCCGAGCGCCGGTAGGTCACCGCGACGGTGTCCACCACGACGGCGACCAGGCCGACCGCGGCCACCAGGATCAGCCGCAGGCCGGCGGTGGGCGGCGCCGGGATGGCGTACTGCTGGATGTCGTCCAGACCGGAGGCGAAGACGTGGTCCAGGACCCGCAGCGCGGCCGGCCCGGGCACCACGGTGCCGGCGAAGCCGATGATCATCAGCAGGAGCAGCGCCAGCAGCTGCCCGACCGGCACCGTCCAGCGGTACACCGGGGAGCGGCGCAGACCGGCGCCGACCGCGGCGAGGACGATGATCACCAGGACGGCGTGGGTCAGCCAGCTGCGGGTGGTCAGCAGCGGCATCATGCAGAGCGAGGCGAGGGCGGTGGCCAGCGCCGCGTAGACGGTCAGTTTGGCCCGGGTGGTCACGCGCCGGCCTCCTGTCGGTTGGGGGCGGTCGTTCCGACGCCTTCGACGGCCCGCCACAGGTCCGGCAGGGAGTCGCCGGCGCTGACCGGGATCACCGTCCAGCCGGCCTCGCGCAGCTGCCGGACCCTCGCCCGGAACGCGTCGCCGCCGGTGTTCGGGGCGAGCATCCGCAGGCCGGCCCAGGTGCCGGTGTCCAGGAGGAAGGCGATCGCGCCGCCGGTGCGGTTGCGCAGCCGGCCGAGCCGGGCGGTCTGGGTGTCGTCCAGCTCGCCCAGGACGGCGACCAGCAGGCCCTCGCCACCGGTGCGCAGCGGCTCCTCGGCGCGCGAGAGCGTGCCGCCGTCGGACAGGTCGGCGATCGCGAGGGCGTCCAGGATCAGCCCGGAGGTGTCGGGGGCGCTGCTGCGTCCGCCGGCGCCGGGCCCGGGCACCGCGAGACCGGTGTCGGTGAGCAGCTGGGTCTGGTAGCCGCGCTCCAGCAGGTGCGCGGTGACGGACGCGGCGCAGCTGACCGCCCACTCGAAGGAGGAGGCGGGGCCGCTGCCCCGGTGGCCGATCTCCCGGGTGTCCAGCAGGACGGTGGCCCGGGCCTTCTGCGGCTGCTCCTCGCGGCGGACCATCAGTTCGCCGTACTTGGCGGTGGAGCGCCAGTGCACCCGGCGCAGGTCGTCGCCGGGCCGGTACTCGCGCAGGATCACGTCGTCGTCGCCGGCCAGCGCCAGGGAGCGGCTGTGGCTCTCGCCCTGGCCGAGCCACTCGCCGGTGAGCCGTACCCACGGCAGGGCCTGGACCTGGGGGACGACGGTGAGGACGTCGGAGGCGGTGAAGGCGCGGGTCACCTCGCACATGCCGAACGGGTCGGACAGCCGCAGCTGCAGCGGCCCGAGCGGGTAGCGCCCGCGCAGGTCGGAGCGGACCCGGTAGGAGACCTCGCGGTTGCCGCGCGGCTCGACCCGGTCCAGCACGAAGCGCGGGCGCGGCCCGAGCACGTACGGGACCTTGTCCTCCAGGAGCAGCAGCCCGGTGGGCACCCGGGAGACGTTGTCGAGCCGCAGGTGGACCCGGGCCTCCTGGCCGGCGACCGCCCGGCGCGGGCTGAGCCGGCGGCCGCTGGCCACCCGGTAGCGGGTGTTGGCGACCACCGCCACGGCGACCAGCGGGAGCGCGGCGAGCAGCACGCCGACGCGCAGCAGGGCGTCCTGGTCGAGCAGGTAGGCGCACACCACCGCGGTGAGCCCGGCGGCCAGGAAGGACCGGCCCCGGGTGGTGAGGCCGCGGAACCCGGCCCGCAGCCCCGACGCGGAGTCGGACTCGGCCACCTCAGCCCCTCCGGACGGCCGGGCCGCCCTGCGGGCGCGGCAGCGGCAGCCGGGCGACCAGTTCGGCCACGATCTGCTCGGAGGTGCGGCGGCTGAGCTGGGTCTCGGCGGTCGGCATCAGACGGTGGGCGAGGACGGGCACGGCGAGGCGCTGGATGTCGTCCGGGGTGACGTAGTCGCGCCCGTCCAGCGCGGCGGCGGCGCGGGCGGCCCGGACCAGGTGCAGGGTGGCGCGCGGCGAGGCGCCCAGGCGCAGCTCGTGGCTGTTGCGGGTGGCGCCGACCAGGTCGACGGCGTAGCGGCGGACCGGGTCGGCGATGTGCACGGTGCGGACCAGGTCGATCAGCTTGAGGATGTCGGCGGCGTGCGCGACCGGCTGGAGGTCCTCCAGCGGGCTGGCGCCGGAGTGCACGTCCAGCATCGCGAGCTCGGCCTCGGGGCTGGGGTAGCCGATCGAGATCCGGGCCATGAAGCGGTCGCGCTGGGCCTCCGGGAGGGCGTAGGTGCCCTCCATCTCGACCGGGTTCTGGGTGGCCACGACCATGAACGGCGACGGCAGCTCGTAGCTGGTGCCGTCGATGGTGACCTGGCGCTCCTCCATGGACTCCAGCAGCGCGGACTGGGTCTTGGGCGAGGCGCGGTTGATCTCGTCGCCGACCACGATCTGGGCGAAGATCGCGCCCGGGCGGAACTCGAAGTCGTGCCGCTGCTGGTCGTAGATGTTGGTGCCGGTGACGTCCGAGGGCAGCAGGTCGGGCGTGAACTGGATGCGGCGCACGGTGCAGTCGACCGACCGGGCGAGCGCCTTGGCCAGCATGGTCTTGCCGACGCCGGGCACGTCCTCCAGCAGCAGGTGGCCCTCGGCGAGCAGGACGGTCAGGGCGATCCGGATGGCCTCCGGCTTGCCCTCGATCACGCTCTCGATGTTGCCGCGCACCCGGTCCACGACCGCGGCCAGCTCGGGGAGCCCGACCTGCTGGTACCCGTTCGTCCTCTGCTCGCCCCCCGCAGGACCGCCGAGACCGGCCTGATCGTTGTAGCTCGTCACCCGTTTACGCTCCCTGGCACCTGTGCCCGCCCCGTGCCGAGGCCGGACCCCACCCCATGCTTGACGCGGCCGTCCCGGGGTCGGTTCCGATGGTGGATCCGCCGTCGGGGAGGCGGCCTGCGGCCGGGCCGCCCCAGGTGGTTCGGGGTCCGACCGGCAGGCGCATTCTCCCCCGCGGGATGGCCAGAAGTCACCATTCGGCGGATCCCGAATGGAGGGGGAGCCGCCCGCCGGCCGGAAGCCGTGCGGCCCGGAGCGGCGCCAGTGTTCTAGTGGATCTCGCGCAGCAGGCCGGTGTGGACGTCGAAGACGAAGCCGCGGACGTCGTCGGTGTGCGGCAGGAAGGGGGAGGTGCGGACGCGCTGCATCGACTGGCGGACGTCGCCGTCCAGGTCGACGAAGGCCTCCACCGCCCACTGCGGGCGCTGGCCGACCTCCAGCTCCAGCTCGCGGCGGAAGTCCTCGGTGAGCCCGAGCAGGCCGCAGCCGGTGTGGTGGATGAGCGCGATCGAGCGGGTGCCGAGGGCGCGCTGGCTGATGGTCAGGGACCGGATGGTGTCGTCGGTGACGACGCCGCCGGCGTTGCGGATGACGTGCGCGTCGCCGAGTTCGAGGCCGAGGGCCGCGAACAGGTCGAGGCGGGCGTCCATGCAGGCCACCACGGCGATCTTCTGCACCGGGCGGGCGTCCATGCCGCCGTCCTGGAAGGTCACCGCGTAGTCGCGGTTGGCCGCGACGAAGCGGTCGATGATGGTGGGTCCGGCAGGGGCGGCAGCGGCGTTCGGCGTGGGCCGGTCGGGAGTCACTGTCATGTCGGCGACGTTAGTGCCGATCCGGTGTCCGCGGTGGGGCGGGGAGCTACAGAACCGGGGGCCGTGATCGAGTGCATCGCCACAACGGGAGGGTTTGTCCCGCCTGGTCCCGGAGTGGGTCGTACGCGGTCGCGGGGGAGGGGGCGCGCGGCCTCGTCCGAGGGCCCCCGGATCGGGCCGCCGCGGGGCCACCCCAACGGCCGCGACCTGCGGTGATCCGTACCGCCGCCCGGGTGGTGCGCCGGAGCGGACCATTGACTGGAAGGGCCCGGGCGATAGAGTTGCGGCGCAGTGCAGCACACCCGTCGGGGCCCGTCAACCGGGCCTTCCCGGCCGGTGCGGCCCGGTCGACGCGGTCCGTGGCCTCCACCCGCTCCGTGCCCACCTGGCGCACCTTCCCCGGCGCCGGGCGGTCACGATCTTCCCCCTGAGCGGGCGGGGACCACGGGCCGCTTCGTCGTGCCGGGGGGCGGTGGGCGAGAATGGTCGCAGCTCCCGGACGTCGGGCTGCTCCGCACCGAGGAAGGGCGCCGCCGCGCATGACCACCAACGAACCGGGCCCCAAGCACGTTCCGGTGATGCTGCAGCGGTGCATGGACGCACTGGCTCCGGCGATCTCGCGCCCCGGTGCCGTGGTGGTGGACGCCACCCTCGGCCTCGGCGGGCACAGCGAGGCGCTGCTCACCCAGTTCCCCGAGGTCCGGCTCGTCGCGGTGGACCGCGACCCGCAGGCGCTGAAGCTCTCCGGCGAGCGGCTGGCCCGCTTCGGCGACCGGGCGACCCTGGTGCACGCCGTCTACGACGAGATCCCCGAGGTGCTGGAGCGCCTGGACATCGACCGGGTGGACGGCGTCCTGTTCGACCTCGGCGTCTCCTCGATGCAGCTGGACGAGGCCGACCGCGGCTTCGCGTACGCGCAGGACGCGCCGCTGGACATGCGGATGGACCAGACCCGGGGGATCAGCGCGGCGGAGGTGCTGAACACCTACGGCCACGGCGACCTGGCCCGGATCCTCAAGGTCTACGGCGAGGAGCGGTTCGCCGGGAAGATCGCCTCGGCGATCCTCCGGGAGCGGGAGAAGGAACCGTTCACCAACAGCGCGCGTCTGGTCGAGTTGGTGCGCAACTCCATTCCGGCGGCGACCCGCCGCACCGGCGGGAACCCGGCCAAGCGGACGTTCCAGGCGCTGCGGATCGAGGTCAACGGCGAGCTGGAGGTCCTGGACCGGGCGATCCCCGGGGCGCTGGACGTCCTCGCGATCGGTGGCCGGATCGTGGTGATGTCCTACCAGTCGCTGGAGGACCGCCTGGTGAAGCAGTACCTCGCCGCCGGGGCGACCAACACGGCCCCGCCGGGGCTGCCGTTCATCCCGGAGGAGCACCAGCCCTGGCTCAAACTGATCACCCGCGGTGCCGAGCTGGCCACCGAGGAGGAGATCGAGGAGAACCGGCGCGCCGCGCCCGTACGGCTGCGGGTGGCGGAGAGGATCAGGGACCGAAGCAAGCGGGGCTGACGAACCGGCCCCGGCGGGGTCCGAAGGGCGGAGGAGAGCGGTGGGGCCGGTGGCCGGTGAGGTCCGGGTGGGGCGGGGAGGACTCCCCGGGCAGGGCAGGGCGCGGATCACGGTTCGGCCGGGGAAGCGGCCGGTCCGGGGGCGCACACCGTTCGCGGTGCTGGTGGTGGTCCTGCTCGCGGCGGGGCTGCTCGGCCTGCTGGCGCTGAACACCGCGCTCAACGAGGGCTCCTTCGAGCTGTCCCGGCTGCAGCGGCAGACCACCGTGGCGACCGACGAGCAGCAGAGCCTGCAGCACCAGATCGACCAGAGCTCGGCCCCGGACGCGCTGGCCCGGCGGGCCGCCGAGCTGGGCATGGTCCCGGCCGGGGGGATGGCCTTCCTGGACGTCCCGAACGGGGGCAAGGTGGTCGGCACGCCCGGACCGGCGCAGGACAGCCCGCCGGTGAAGCGGTCGACGGTCGAGCCCTGGCCCACCAAGCCCGTACCGAGCGCCGCCCAGCCGTCGGCCGTCCAGCCGCCGGCTCCGTCGGCGGCTCCGTCCACCGCGCCGCCCGCACCTCCCGCACCTCCCGCGCCGGCCACGCCGACGGCGGCGGCCTCGGCCGGTGACTCGGTGATCCAGCTCAACCCGGCCGCGCCCGCCGCGCCGAACGGGGGGCCCGGCCGATGACCACGCCTCGTCAGCCCTCCGGTTCGGGCTCCGGTTCCGGAAACGGCCGCCGCCCGCTGCCCAGGGGCGCCGCGCCGAGCGGGCGGTCCGCCTCCGGCCGCGTCCAGCCGGCCAAGGGACAACCGGCCAAGGGACAGCCGGCCAGGGGACAGTCGGCCAAGCCCCAGCCCACCCGGGGCCAGCCCGTCCGCGGCCAGTCCGCCAAGCCGCCCGCGGCGAAGTCCCCCTCGGCCAAGGCCCCGTCCGCCAAGACCCCGACCGCGAAGGTGCAGCCCGCCAAGGCCGCCGTCTCCCGCAGCGCCCCGCGCACGCCGCAGCAGCGCCGCCCCGAGGGCCGCCCGCCGGCCCGCGGCCAGGCGGCGGTGCGGCCGCGCCCGAAGGCCAGGCCGCCGCAGCGCCCCAAGGCGCTCAAGCTGGCCGAGTCGAAGCGCCGGCTGCGGGTGATCACCGTGGCGATGTCGCTGGTGTTCTCGGTCTTCGCGGGCCGTCTGGTCCAGCTCCAGCTGGTCGACTCGGACGCGCTGGCCGCCGACGCCAACACCAACCGCTACCTGAACATCCCGATCACCGCCGAGCGCGGCTCGATAACGTCCGCCGACGGCGTGGCGCTGGCCGCGACCGTCGACGCGTACGACATCACCGCCGACCCGGCGATGTTCACCCCGGAGGCGACCGGCATCCCGGACGCGCCGGAACAGGCGGCGGCGCTGCTGTCGCCGATCCTCGGCGTGCCCAAGGAGCGGATCGCCGCCGACCTGCACACCCCCAAGACCCGCTACAAGCGGCTCGCCGCCCAGCAGACCCCGGCCGCCAAGAACCAGATCAGCGACCTCAAGTCGGGCCTGGAGAAGCAGGCCGGATCGCGGGCCTGCCAGGTCCAGAAGAAGCTGCTCGGCAAGCCCGCCGACCAGGGCGGGCGCACCCGGGTGGACAACGAGTGCGCCAACCCGCTGGCCGGGGTGTTCAACCGGGAGACCCAGAAGCGCGTCTACCCCGCCGACGGACTGGCCGCCAACCTGGTCGGCTTCGTCAACGGCGAGGGCGAGGGCGCCGGCGGCCTGGAGCTGCAGTTCCAGAAGCAGCTGGCCGGCAAGGACGGGCACAGCAGCTACGCCCAGGCGGGCGGGCGGCTGGTGCCCACCGCGGGCGGCTCGAAGGACCCGGCGGTGCCCGGCGACGACGTCAAGCTGACCATCAACCGGGACATCCAGTGGGCCGCCCAGCGGGCGATCACCGACCAGGTGGCCAACTCCGGTGCGGAGAAGGGCTACGTCGTCGTCCAGGACGTGAAGACCGGTCAGGTCCTGGCGATGGCCACCGCGCCCGGCTTCAACCCCAACGACCTGAGCCTGTCCAAGCAGGCCCAGCTGGGCAACCCGGCGCTGGGCGACGCGTACGAGCCGGGCAGCACCGCCAAGCTGATGAGCCTGGCCGCCGTCCTGGACTCCGGCAAGGCCAACTGGGACACCAGGGTCACCGTGCCCAACCGGCTGGTCCGCGCGGGCCAGCAGTTCAAGGACGACGTCGAGCACGGGGACTGGTACCTGACGCTGGCCGGGGTGCTGGCCAAGTCCTCCAACATCGGCACCATCGAGGCCGTCGAGACCCTCGGCGGCGGCGACCAGCTCCAGGCCAACAAGGTGCTGGACGGCTACATGCGCAAGTTCGGCGTGGCCCGGCCGACCGGCCTGAACTTCCCGGGGGAGACCGCCGGGATGCTCAAGAAGCCGGAGGACCTGGTCGCCTCGGAGAAGTACAACATCTCCTTCGGCCAGGGCCCGCTGCAGATGAACGCGCTGCAGGCCACCTCGGTCTACTCGACCATCGCCAACGGCGGGGTGCGGGTCGCGCCCAGCATCGTCCAGGGGACCACCGGCCCGGACGGCAAGTACACCCCGACGCCGCCCGGGGAGCAGACCCGGGTGGTCGGCGAGCAGACCGCCAAGACCCTCACCTCGATGCTGGAGTCGGTCGTCGACGACGAGCAGGGCACCGGCGGCAAGGCCGCCATCCCCGGCTACCGGGTCGCCGGCAAGACCGGAACGGCCAACCGGGGGGCGGCCAACGGCGTCGGCTACGACGGCTACACCGCCTCCTTCATCGGCTTCGCCCCGGCCGACGCGCCCCGGGTCACCGTCTCCTGCACCCTCCAGGGCCCGGTCAACGGCCACTTCGGCGGCCAGCTGTGCGGTCCGGTGTTCAAGCAGGTGATGGAGTTCACCCTGAAGACCCTGCAGGTCCCGCCGAGCGGCAGCCAGGCGCCGAACCTGCCCGTCGAGTGGAAGCCGTGAGCAAGGATGAGCAACGAGCGGACCGGGCCGGCGGACGGCGCGGCGGAGGGCCGGTTTGGCCCTGGGCACCCTTCGGCGGATAGCCTTCCCGCCGTGCCGAAACCCGATCAAACCACCGTGAGTCCGCCCCGCCCGACCGGGACCGCCCCTCTGCCGCTCGCCGAGCTGGCCGTCCGGCTCGGTCTCGCGCCCGTCGAGGGCGGCGCCGTCACCGGCGTGACCCACGACTCCCGCGCCGTCCGCCCGGGAGATGTGTACGTGGCCTTCCCGGGCGCCAACCACCACGGCGCGGCCTTCGCGGCCAAGGCCGCGGACTCCGGCGCGGTGGCCGTGCTCACCGACCCGGCCGGCGCCGAACTGGCGGCCGGCACCGGCCTGCCGCTGCTGGTCGTGGACCGGCCGCGGGCCGTCATGGGCGAGCTCGCCGCGATCGTCTACGGCCGCCCCTCCGAGCGGCTGCTGATGATCGGGCTGACCGGCACCAACGGCAAGACCACCACCTCGTACCTGGTCGAGGGCGGCCTGCGCGGCGCCGGGCGCACCCCCGGGGTGATCGGCACCGTCGAGATGCGGGTCGGCGAGGAGCGGATCAAGAGCGAGCGCACCACCCCCGAGGCCACCGACCTGCACGCGATCCTCGGTGTGATGGCCGAGCGCGGTGCCGACGCGGTGACCATGGAGGTCTCCAGCCACGCCCTGGTCTTCGGCCGCACCGACGGCGTCTCGTACGACGTCGCGCTGTTCAACAACCTCACGCCGGAGCACCTCGACTTCCACCCGGACATGGAGGACTACTTCCAGGCGAAGGCCCGGCTCTTCCAGCCCGGCAAGTCCCGCCACGGCGTGGTCAACCTGGACGACGAGTACGGCCGCCGGCTCGCCGCCGAGGCCAAGATCCCGGTGACCACCTTCTCCGCCACCGGCGCCGCGCAGGCCGACTGGCGGGCCGTGGACGTCCAGCTCGGCCCGGTCGGCTCCACCTTCCGGGTGCTCGGCCCGGACGGTGCCGAGGCCGACGCGGCCGTCCCGCTGCCCGGCCCGTTCAACGTCGCCAACGCGCTCGCCGCGATCACCCTGCTGGTCGCCGCCGGCCTCCCGCTGGAGCGGGCCGTGGCCGGCGTCGCCGCCGTGCCCGGCGTGCCGGGCCGGCTGGAGCGGGTGGACGCCGGGCAGCCGTTCGTGGCCGTCGTGGACTACGCGCACAAGCCGGACGCCCTGCAGGCCGTCCTCGCCTCGCTGCGCGAGGTCACCAAGGGCCGGCTGCACGTCGTCGTCGGCTGCGGCGGCGACCGCGACCCGCACAAGCGCGGCCCGATGGGCGCCATCGCCGCCCGCCTCGCCGACACCGCCCTGCTGACCAGCGACAACCCCCGCAGCGAGGACCCGCTGGCGATCCTGGCCACTATGCTGACCGGCGCCGCGGCGGTGCCCGAGGCCGAGCGCGGGACCGTCCTGGTCGTCCCCGACCGGGCGGAGGCGATCCGGCTCGCGGTCACCCGCGCCCAGGCGGGCGACACGGTGCTGGTGGCCGGCAAGGGCCACGAGCTCGGCCAGTACGTACGAGACGAGATCCGCCCCTTCGACGACCGGGAGGTGCTGCACGATGAGATCGAACAGAGCTCCGTCGCGCGGACCGCGGCCGCGCGGGGCGACCGAGGAGTAGAGCAGCAGTGATCGCACTGACCCTCGCCGAGGTGGCCGCCGCAGTCGGAGGCACCCTGGACGGCGCGGACCCGGACGCCCTGGTCACCGGCCCGGTCGAGGTCGACTCGCGGAAGGTGAGCCCCGGCGGCCTGTTCGCGGCCTTCGTCGGCGAGCACGTGGACGGCCACGACTACGCCGCCACGGCGGTCGGGGCCGGCGCCGTCGCGGTGCTGGCCTCCCGCCCGGTCGGCGTCCCCGCCGTCCTGGTCGACAGCGTGGTGGAGGCGCTCGGCAGGCTGGCCCGTACCGTGGTCGCCCGCGCCGAGGACACCGCCGTGGTCGCGCTGACCGGCTCGGCCGGCAAGACCAGCACCAAGGACCTGATCGCCCAGCTGCTCCAGCGCCACGGCGAGACCGTCTACCCGCCCGGCTCGCTCAACAACGAGATCGGCCACCCGATGACCGCGCTGCGGGTCGAGGCCGGCACCCGGCACCTGGTGATGGAGATGGGCGCCCGGCACAAGGGCGACATCGAGTACCTCACCTCGATCACCCCGCCCCGGATCGGCGTGGTGCTGAACGTCGGCACCGCCCACGTCGGCGAGTTCGGCTCCAAGGAGGCGATCGCCGAGGCCAAGGGCGAGCTGGTCGAGGCGCTTCCGGCCGACGGGGCCGCGATCCTCAACGCGGACGACCGGCTGGTGCGCGCGATGGCCTCCCGCACCAAGGCCAAGGTGGTCCTGTTCGGGGAGTCCCCGGACGCCCACGTCCGGGCGACCGACGTTCGCCTGGACGCCACCGGGCGGCCATCCTTCACGCTCACCACCCCGGCCGGTTCCGCGCCCGTGCAGCTGCGCCTGTACGGTGAGCACCACGTCTCGAACGCCCTCGCCGCCGCCGCGGTGGCGGTGGAGCTCGGGATGTCCGTCGACGACACCGCGGCAGCCCTGGGCGAGGCGGGTGCGCTGTCCCGCTGGCGCATGGAGGTCGTCGACCGGGCCGATGGTCTCACCGTCGTCAACGACGCCTACAACGCGAACCCCGACTCGATGCGGGCCGCGCTGCGGGCGCTGGTCTCGATGGGGGGCCGCGGTCCGGAGCGCCGTCGCACCTGGGCGGTGCTCGGCGAGATGCGGGAGCTCGGCGAGGAGAGCCTGGCCGAGCACGACGCCATCGGACGGCTCGCCGTCCGGCTGGACGTCACCAAGCTGGTGGCGGTCGGCGGACGCGAGGCGGCCTGCATGGAACTCGGCGCGAGGAACGAAGGTTCGTGGGGTGAGGAGTCGGTGCTGGTGTCCGACGCGGACGCGGCGGTCGAACTGCTGCGCAGTCAGCTGCGGCCGGGGGATGTGGTCCTGGTGAAGGCGTCCCGTTCGGTGGGGCTGGAGAAGGTGGCCGAGGCCCTCCTGGCGGATGGTGCTGCCCGATGATGAAGCAGATCCTCTTCTCCGGGATGATCGGCCTGATCCTCTCGCTGGCCGGCACGCCCGCCCTGATCAAGCTGCTCGCCCGGCAGGGCTACGGCCAGTACATCCGCGACGACGGCCCGAAGGCGCACCACAGCAAGAAGGGCACGCCCACCATGGGCGGCATCGCCTTCATCCTGGCGACCCTGATCGCGTACTTCGGCACCAAGGCGATAACGGGCGAGAGCCCGACCGCCTCCGGGCTGTTGGTGCTCTTCCTGACCGCGGGCCTCGGCCTGGTCGGCTTCCTGGACGACTACATCAAGGTGGTCAAGCGCCGCTCGCTGGGCCTGCGGGCCAAGGCGAAGCTGGCGGGCCAGTCCATCGTCGGCCTCGCCTTCGCCGTCCTGGCGCTGCAGTTCCACGACGACCGCGGGCTCAGCCCGGCCTCGCAGTCGCTGTCCTTCGTCCGGGACTTCAAGTGGTCGATCGGCCCGGTCCTGTTCGTGATCTTCGCCTACTTCATGATCGCGGCGACCTCCAACGGCGTGAACCTGACGGACGGCCTGGACGGCCTGGCCACCGGCGCCTCGGTGATGGCCTTCGGCGCCTACACCTTCATCGGCGTCTGGGAGTACACCCAGAGCTGCGCCTACACCGTGACCGCGACCGTCAGCTGCTACGACGTCCGAGACCCCTTGGACCTCGCGGTGGTCGCGGCCGCCCTGATGGGCTCCTGCTTCGGCTTCCTGTGGTGGAACACCTCGCCCGCCAAGATCTTCATGGGTGACACCGGCTCGCTGGCCCTCGGCGGGGCCCTGGCCGGCCTGGCGATCTGCTCCCGCACCGAGCTGCTGCTCATCATGCTCGGCGGCCTCTTCATGGTGATCACCCTGTCGGTGATCATCCAGGTCGGCTCCTTCCGGATGACCGGCAAGCGGGTCTTCAAGATGGCGCCGCTGCAGCACCACTTCGAACTCAAGGGCTGGGGCGAAGTCCTGGTCGTGGTCCGCTTCTGGATCATCCAGGGCCTCTGCGTCGCCGTCGGCCTCGGCCTCTTCTACGCGGGATACCGGACCGGATGACGAACACCGACTTTGCCGACCTGCCCGTCGTCGTCGCCGGACTCGGCGTCTCGGGCATCAGCGCCGCGCGCGTCCTGCACGGCCTCGGCGCCCGCGTCACCGTCGTGGACGGCGGCAGCGGGCCGGGCCTGACCGCCCGGGCCGCCGAGCTGGAGGCGCAGGGCGTCACCGTGCGCCTCGGCGACGGCGCGAGCCTGCCCGATGGCACCGAACTGATCGTCACCTCGCCCGGCTGGGCGCCGGACAGCGCGCTGTTCGCCGCCGCCGGGGCCGCCGGGGTGCCGGTCTGGGGCGACGTCGAGCTCGCCTGGCGGCTGCGCAAGCCGCTGCCCGGCACCGGCGAGCCCGCCCCCTGGCTGGCCGTCACCGGCACCAACGGCAAGACCACCACGGTCCAGATGCTCGCCTCGATCCTCACCGCCGCCGGCAAGCGCACCGCCGCCGTCGGCAACGTCGGGGTCTCGGTGCTGGACGCGGTGCTCGCCGAGGAGCCGTACGACGTCCTCGCCGTCGAGCTCTCCAGCTACCAGCTGCACTGGGCGCCCTCGCTGCGCCCGTACTCGGCCGCGGTGCTCAACCTGGCGCCCGACCACCTCGACTGGCACGGCTCGATGGAGGCGTACGCCGCCGACAAGGGCCGGATCTACGAGGGCAACGTCGTCGCCTGCGTGTACAACCTGGCCGACCCGGCCACCGAGGCGCTGGTCCGCGAGGCCGACGTCGAGGAGGGCTGCCGGGCGATCGGTTTCGGCCTCGGCGCCCCCGGCCCGTCGAACTTCGGCGTGGTGGACGGGCTGCTGGTGGACCGAGCCTTCGTCGAGGACCGGGCCAAGAACGCGGCCGAGCTGGGCTCCGTCGAGGACGTGAACCCGCCGGCCCCGCACAACATCGCCAACGCGCTCGCCGCGGCGGCGCTGGCCCGGGCGTACGGCGTCGAGCCGAAGGCCGTCCGGGAGGGCCTGCGGGCCTTCCGCCCGGACGCCCACCGGATCGCCGAGGTCGGCGTGGTCCGCGAGGTCACGTACATCGACGACTCCAAGGCCACCAACACCCACGCCGCGGCGGCCTCGCTGGCCGCCTACCGGCCGATCGTGTGGATCGCCGGGGGCCTCGCCAAGGGCGCGACCTTCGACGACCTGGTGCAGGGCGCGGCCGAGCGGCTGCGCGCGGTGGTGCTGATCGGCCAGGACCGGGCGCTGATCCGCGAGGCGCTGGAGCGACACGCTCCGGATGTGCCGGTGATCGAGGCGGCCGAGGGCCAGACTGGCGCGGTGGCGATGGCCGAGGTCGTCCGCACGGCCGCGTCGCTCGCCCGATCGGGTGACACGGTGCTGCTGGCCCCGGCGTGCGCCTCGATGGACATGTTCACCAACTACGGAGAGCGCGGCGACCTGTTCGCCACGGCCGTCCGGGAGCTGGCGGACACCGGCGAGTGAGCCGAAGGGTCGCGCCGGGCGGCCCGGGGGCGAAGGAGCCGCGGAGAAGGGGAGAGTGGTGGCGGGGCAGGGCAGGGCGGAATCCGGCGTGGGGAAGCAGGACGCCGCCGAGCCGTGGCGAGTGATCTCCGCCACCACGACCAAGTACAAGTCGGCCGGTCCGCTGGCCCGCGTCCAGGCCTTCCGGGCCCGGCTCGGGTACTGGCTGGACCGGCCGCTCACGCCGTACCTGCTGATCGTCGGCAGCACGCTGCTGCTGGTCGTGCTCGGTCTGATGATGGTGTTCTCGGCCTCGCAGATCCTCGCCCTGAACCAGCACCACGCGGCCCAGTACTACTTCCTCAAGCAGCTGATCGCGGCCATCCTCGGCCTGGTCCTGCTGATCGGCTTCGCCTCCGTCCCGGTGGCCGTGCTGCGGGTGATCGTCTACCCGGTGATGTTCGGGGTGATCGGCGCGCTCACGCTGGTCGCCGTGCCCGGCATCGGGGTGCGGATCAACGGCAACCAGAACTGGCTGGATTTCGGCTTCTTCCAGTTCCAGCCGTCCGAGTTCGCCAAGCTCGCGCTGGTCCTCTGGGGCGCCGACCTGCTCGCCCGCAAGCAGAAGGCCGGCACCCTGAACTCCTGGAAGCACCTGCTGGTGCCGCTGGTGCCGGGTGCCCTGCTGCTGCTCGCGCTGATCATGTTCGGCGGCGACATGGGCACCTCGATGATCCTGGTGGCCATGGTGTTCGCGCTGCTCTGGATGGTCGGCGCACCGCTGCGGCTGTTCGTGGCGACCCTCGGCGTGGCGGTGGTGGTCTGCACCGCGCTGGTCGTCACCGTCCCGCACCGGGCGGAGCGCCTCGGCTGCATCGGCGTCACCAAGCTCGACCCCGAGGGCGCCTGCTTCCAGGCCCTGCACGGGGTCTTCGCGTTCGCGAACGGCGGCGGCTTCGGCACCGGCCTCGGCGCCGGGGTGGAGAAATGGGGCCAGCTGCCCGAGGCGCACACCGACTTCATCTTCGCCGCGACCGGCGAGGAACTCGGCCTCGTGGGGACGCTGTCGGTGATCGGTCTCTTCGCGGCACTAGGCTACGCGGGTATCCGTGTGGCCATCGGCACGAAGGACCCCTTCGTCAGGTACGCCGCGGGAGCCGCCACCACCTGGGTCATGGCGCAGGCCATGATCAACCTGGGGTCGGCGCTGGGACTGCTGCCCATCGCGGGCGTCCCGCTCCCGCTGTTCTCCTACGGCGGTTCCGCCATGCTGTCGGCCATGTCCGCGATCGGTGTGCTGCTGTGCCTGGCACGGAGCACCTCGGGCGCGAAGGCGGCCCTGGCCGCCCGGACCAAGAACTCCCGGATCAGGAAGCGACTGGCCCGGGTGCTGCCACGACGACGAACCACAGCGCGCCCGGTCCCCGGGCCGGCACGCAGGGAGCGGTGAATTTCGGTGCATGTCGTACTCGCCGGCGGGGGGACCGCCGGTCACATCGAGCCGGCCATGGCCCTCGCGGACGCCCTCCGCAGGCACGACCCGTCCATCGGGATCACCGCCCTGGGCACCGAGCGCGGTCTGGAGACCCGGCTGGTACCCGAGCGCGGCTACCAGTTGGAGCTCATCCCGGCCGTCCCGCTGCCCCGCAAGCCCACCCCGGAGCTGATCACCGTCCCCGGACGGCTGCGCGGCACCGTCCGGGCCGCCCAGGAGATCATCGAGCGGGTCAACGCGGACGCGGTGGTCGGCTTCGGCGGCTACGTCGCGATGCCCGCCTACCTGGCCGCCAAGCGGGCCGGTGTGCCGATCGTGGTGCACGAGGCGAACGCCCGCCCGGGCCTGGCCAACAAGATCGGCGCCCGCTACAGCGACTTCGTGGCGGTCTCCACGCCCGACAGCAAGCTGCGCGACTCCCGGTACATCGGCATCCCGCTGCGCCGGACCATCGCCACCCTGGACCGCGGCGCCGCCCGCCCCGAGGCCCGGCAGTACTTCGGCCTCGACCAGCGGCTGCCCACCCTGCTGGTCTCCGGCGGCTCCCAGGGCGCCCGCCGGCTCAACGAGACGGTCACCGCGATCGCCCCGCGGCTGCAGCAGTACGGCGTGCAGATCCTGCACGCGGTCGGCCCGAAGAACGAGCTGCCGCAGGTCGCGGACGTCCCCGGGATGCCGCCCTACCGCCCGGTGCCGTACCTGGACCGGATGGACCTGGCCTACGCGGCGGCCGACATGATGCTCTGCCGGGCCGGTGCCATGACGGTGGCCGAGCTGGCGGCCGTCGGCCTGCCCGCCGCCTTCGTCCCGCTGCCGATCGGCAACGGCGAGCAGCGGCTGAACGCCCAGCCGATGGTCAAGGCCGGCGGCGGCCTGCTGGTGGACGACGCCGAGCTGACCCCGGACTGGGTGCTGCAGAACGTGCTGCCGGTGCTCACCGACCCGCAGCGGCTGTGGGACATGAGCCGGGCCGCCGCCGAGTTCGGCCGCCGGGACGCCGACGACCTGCTGGTCGGCATGGTCTACGAGGCCATCCAGGCCCACCGCGGCGGCCGCCGCCGTGGCTGACGGCCGGCTCGCCGACCCGCTCGAGGCGGAGCTGGAGGAGGAGGAGTCCGCTCCTCGCCTCCGGCTCTCCCGGCGGGGCATCGTGGTGCTGAGCGTGCTCGGCACCGCGGTGCTGGGCGGGCTGGCCTGGCTGGTGTTCCTCTCGTCGGTGCTGGACGTGCGCAGCGTCGCCGTCCAGGGCGCCGGCGACGACAGGCTGACGGTGACCCAGGTCCGGGACGCGATCGGCGGGCTGGGCGACGGCCCGCTGGCCCGGGTGGACCTGGACGACGTCCGGCGCCGGGTGGAGTCGATCCCCCGGGTGGCGAAGGCCGAGGTGTGGCGGGGCTGGCCGCACACCCTCCAGGTGAAGGTCGTCCAGCGCACGGCGGTGGCCGCCGTCAAGGGGGAGGACGGGCAGTTCACCCAGGTGGATGCCGCCGGCGTGAGCTTCGCCACCGAGGCGGCCCCGCCGGAGGGCGTGCCGGTGGTGGAACTGCGGCTCAGTCAGCAGGCGAATGACGTGGACGGGGTGATCTCCCGTCCGCAGTTGGTGCAGGGCGCGGTGGCGGTGGCCGCCGGGCTGCCGCCGGAGGTGGCCAAGCGGGCCGGGGCGGTGCTGGTGCACTCGTACGACGACATCGAGCTGCAGCTCAGCGGGGGTGCCACGGTGCGCTGGGGGAGTCCGGAGCAGATCGATCGGAAAGCCCGGGTGCTGGTGGCGCTGATGAACCAGAAGGGTACGAACTTCGACGTCACGGCGCCCGAGGCGCCGGCGGTGTCCGGATGATCCGGTAGGTTCTGTCCCAGAGGGAGGGGTTGACGCCTTGGAGTGTCGGCCCGACCCTTGGTGGTCACCCCGGTTTCCTAAGCCGGCTGATGATCACATAGGCTCAAAAGAAAAAGGGAAGCTCGGCGTGTTCGTTGAAACACGTGCCCGGGGCGACCTAGTGTCCTGTGTCACCAGACTGTGTCCCCTGGTGATGTGACGGAGGCACAGGACTAACCCTAAAGGTCAAGTTTAGGGTTGGGGTCGGCGGTCGGCATTTCGGACATTCAGTCAGAAACCAGGCTCCCTACCCATCGACATCCGTCGGAACGGACCCTCGCCGGGCCGGGCCGACCCGGAAATTCGAGGCGAGAGGCCTTCGACGTGGCAGCACCGCAGAACTACCTCGCAGTCATCAAGGTCGTCGGTATCGGCGGCGGTGGTGTCAACGCCATCAACCGGATGATCGAGGTCGGTCTCAAGGGCGTCGAGTTCATCGCGATCAACACCGATGCGCAGGCCCTCCTGATGAGCGACGCCGACGTCAAGCTCGATGTGGGCCGTGAACTCACCCGGGGCCTCGGCGCCGGCGCCAACCCCGAGGTCGGCCGCAAGGCCGCCGAGGACCACCGCGAGGAGATCGAGGAGGTCCTCAAGGGGGCCGACATGGTCTTCGTGACCGCCGGTGAGGGCGGTGGCACGGGCACGGGCGGCGCGCCCGTCGTCGCCAACATCGCGCGCTCCCTGGGCGCCCTGACCATCGGCGTGGTCACCCGCCCCTTCACCTTCGAGGGCCGTCGCCGCGCCAACCAGGCCGAGGACGGCATCGCGAGCCTGCGCGAAGAGGTCGACACCCTCATCGTCATCCCCAACGACCGGCTGCTGTCCATCTCGGACCGCCAGGTCAGCGTGCTCGACGCGTTCCGCTCGGCCGACCAGGTCCTGCTCTCCGGCGTCCAGGGCATCACCGACCTGATCACCACCCCGGGCCTGATCAACCTCGACTTCGCGGACGTCAAGTCCGTCATGTCGGAGGCCGGTTCGGCGCTCATGGGCATCGGCTCGGCCCGCGGTGAGGACCGCGCCAAGGCCGCCGCCGTGATGGCGATCTCCTCGCCGCTGCTGGAGGCCTCGATCGACGGCGCCCGCGGCGTGCTGCTCTCCATCTCGGGCGGCTCCGACCTCGGTCTGTTCGAGATCAACGAGTCGGCCCAGCTGGTCAGCGAGGCCGCCCACCCCGAGGCCAACATCATCTTCGGTGCGGTCATCGACGACGCGCTCGGCGACGAGGTCCGGGTCACCGTCATCGCGGCCGGCTTCGACGGCGGGCAGCCGCCGGCGATCGTCCGCGACCCGGTGGTCAAGTCCGCCTCCCAGGACCGCCCGGCGACCCCGCCGGCCGCCCCGGAGCGCCCGGCCGGCCGCCCCTCGTACGGCAGCATCGGCTCGGTGACGTCCCGCTCGGAGGGCGAGGCCCCGGCCGCGCCGAGCCGGCAGGCCGAGACCCCGGCCACCACGACCGCCGCCCCGGTGCCGCCGCAGGTGCAGCCGGTCCGGCAGCCGTACGTGGAGAGCCCGGCTGAGGAGCTCGACGTCCCGGATTTCCTTAAGTGATCGATCACGCGGTCCACGCGGGTGCTCACTTCGCCTTCACCGACAGGTGGGGCGGGGTGAGCACTTCGCCGTACGGGGAGCTCAACCTCGGCGGGGCCGTCGGGGACGACCCGGAGGCCGTCCGGGAGAACCGGGCGCTCGCCGCCCGGGAGCTGGGGATCGAACCGGCCGACGTGGTCTGGATGAACCAGGTGCACGGCGCCGAGGTCGCCGTGGTGACGGAGCGCCAGCCGCTCGGGGCGGCCCCGACGGTCGACGCGGTGGTCACCGACCGGCCGCTCGCGCTGGCGGTGCTGACCGCCGACTGCACGCCGGTGCTGCTGGCCGACCCGGTGGCGGGCGTGGTGGGCGCGGCCCACGCGGGCCGGCCCGGGCTGGCGGCCGGGGTGGTGCCCGCGGTGGTCCGGGCGATGGTCGGACTGGGGGCCGAGCCCGGGCGGATCACCGCCGCCACCGGCCCCGCGGTCTGCGGCAGCTGCTACGAGGTGCCGGCCGAACTGCGCGCCGAGGTCGCCGCCGTGGTGCCGGAGGCCTTCGCCGAGACCTCGTGGGGGACACCGGCGCTGGACGTGCCGGAGGGAGTCGCGGCCCAGCTGGCCGCGCTGGGGGTCAGCGAGCTGGTGCGGTCACCGGTCTGCACCCTCGAATCCGCCGATCACTACTCCTACCGCCGCGAGCAGCGCACGGGCCGGCTCGCGAGCTACGTCTGGTTGGGCTCTGATCACTGATGACGAACGACATCTACGGACCGTTCCCGGGGGGCGCCGACTTCCTCCACGGGCTGACGGACGGCCAACGGGCCCGGTACGAGGAGCTCGGGACCAACCTCGAGGTGGTCGAGCGCCGGATCGCGGACGCCTGTGCGGCCGCCGGCCGCGCGCGGGACGAGGTCACCCTGATCGTCGTCACCAAGACCTACCCGGCCGAGGACACCGCGCTGCTGGCCGGCCTGGGTGTGACGGATGTCGCGGAGAACCGCGATCAGGACGCCGCACCCAAGGCGGAGCAGTGCAGAAACCTTCCTCTTGACTGGCACTTCGTCGGACAGCTGCAGACCAACAAGGTCCGCTCGGTCGTCCGGTACGCGAACCACGTGCACTCGGTGGACCGGCCGAGGCTGGCCGAGTCGCTCGCCGCGGCGGTGCTCAAGTCGGAGCGGCCGGAGCTGGGCTGCCTGGTGCAGGTGGCGCTCGACAAGGCGCACGGCGAGGGCGCGCACCGGGCCGGGGTCGCGCCGGAGGATGTCGCGCGACTGGCCGACACCATCGCCGACACGCCCGGGCTGCGGCTGGACGGTGTGATGACCGTCGCTCCGCTGGCCGGACCGCTGGCCGGGGACCCGGCCCGCGCCTTCGATCGGCTGGCGGAAATCGCAACCGCCGTACGGACGGACCATCCGGCTGCCACCATGGTCTCCGCAGGGATGAGCGGCGACCTTGAGCAGGCGATTGCCGCCGGGGCGACACATGTGCGCGTCGGAACGGCGGTACTCGGAGTGAGGTCACCCCTCAGGTAACGTCACCGGGTAGTAGATCAGACTGCAGGACAAAATAGGACAGAATCTAGCAGCTCCCCGGAGCGCTAGCGAACCGTGGATCGCAGCTCCGCGGACCCCACTCCACGAAACCTGACAGGCCGCCGGCCTGACGCGCCGTCGTGGATGGACCGCGCAATCCGCAGGCAGGGCCGTACGGGCCCGGGCCGCCGGGAGACGGAGCCGGTCCGACGGAGTGAGCGAAGCGAGCGACCATCGGAAGGGGCGCGGCTTCGCGGAGTAGCCACCGGGTGCCAGCCGGGTGGCCATGAGCGGAGGAGACAGGAGCATGGCCGGCGCAATGCGCAAGATGGCGGTCTACCTCGGCCTCGTGGAGGACGAGACGTACGACGGCCAGGGGTACGACCCCGACGACGACTACGACGCGGACCCCGAGCCGATCCGGACCGGGCAGCGGACCGAGGACATTCCCCGGCCGGCCGCCGCGGCCGCCGCCACGCCCGCCCCGGTCTCCTCGATCACGCCCCAGCCGGTGCCGGCGGCGGTGCCGATCCGGCAGGAGACCCCGAGGATGGCCCCCGTGTCGTCCATCACACCCGACCGCCGCCACAACCTGGAGAAGAGCTCCCCGGTGATCATGCCCAAGGTAGTGAACGAACGAGAGCCCTACCGCATCACCACGCTGCACCCCCGGACCTACAACGAGGCCCGTACCATCGGGGAACAGTTCCGCGGCGGCACTCCTGTGATCATGAATCTGACCGAGATGGACGACACCGACGCCAAGCGGCTCGTAGACTTCGCCGCTGGACTCGTCTTCGGTCTGCACGGCAGTATCGAGCGCGTGACACAGAAGGTGTTCCTGCTGTCGCCTGCTAACGTCGATGTCACGGCGGAGGACAAGGCTCGGATCGCCGAGGGTGGGTTCTTCAACCAGAGCTGACCCGGCCACGACTTTACGTGTGGATCTGATCAACAGTGGGTTAGCGACAGGTGACGAGCGGCGGGCCCCAGCGGCCCGGGACCGGGGAGAGGGAAAACGCGATGGACATCGTGTGGGCGGTGCTCTACTACGCCCTGACCGTCTTCCTGGTGTTCCTGCTCGTGCGGCTGGTCATGGACTGGGTCTTCCAGTTCGCGCGTTCGTGGCGGCCTGGCAAGGCCATGGTCCTGGTCCTGGAGGCCACGTACACTGTCACGGATCCGCCGCTCAAGCTTCTTCGGCGGCTCATTCCGCCGTTGCGTTTCGGGGGCGTGGCGCTCGACCTGTCCTTCTTCGTACTGATGATCATTGTGTATGTCCTGATCTCGCTTGTGCACCCCTAGTCGTAGGTGAGCGATGCGACAGGATGCCGGTGTGCCGACGATCACGTTGAGGTGAAGAGATGCCATTGACCCCCGAGGACGTTCGGAACAAGCAGTTCACGACCGTCCGCCTGCGTGAAGGCTATGACGAGGACGAGGTCGATGCCTTCCTCGACGAGGTCGAGGCGGAGCTGACCCGCCTCCTCCGGGAGAACGAGGACCTGCGCGCCAAGCTGGCCGCCGCGACTCGTGCCGCCGCGCAGAACCAGGCCAACCTGCGCAAGGAGCCGCAGCAGCAGGACGCCCCCCGCCAGGGTGGTGCCCCGGTGCCGGCCGCCATATCCGGCCCGCCGGTCCCCGGCCAGCAGGGCCCGGGCGGCCCGCAGCAGATGGGCCCCGGCGGCCCGCAGCAGATGGGCCCGGGTGGTCCCCAGCAGCAGCAGATGGGCCCCGGCCCCCAGCAGCAGATGGGCAACCAGCCCCTCGGCCTGCCCGCCGGCTCCGCGCCGCAGCTCCCGCCGGCCGGCCAGCAGCAGCAGATGGGCCAGACCATGGGCGGCCAGCAGCAGCTGGTCCAGCCGATGGGCGGTCAGATGCTGCAGCCCATGGGCGGCCCCGGTGGCCCGCAGCAGATGGGCAACCCCATGGGCCAGGGCATGAGCCAGGGCATGGGCCAGCAGCAGATGCAGCAGATGGGCGGCCCCATGGGCGGCCCGCCGCAGCAGATGGGCGGCCCGATGGGCGCCCCCATGCAGCAGCAGGGCCCCGGTGGCGACAGCGCCGCCCGCGTCCTGGCGCTCGCTCAGCAGACCGCCGACCAGGCGATCTCCGAGGCCCGCTCCGAGGCCAACAAGATCGTCGGCGAGGCGCGCAGCCGGGCCGAGGGCCTGGAGCGCGACGCCCGTGCCAAGGCCGACGCCCTGGAGCGGGACGCGCAGGAGAAGCACCGCGTCGCGATGGGCTCGCTGGAGTCCGCCCGCGCCACGCTGGAGCGCAAGGTCGAGGACCTGCGGGCCTTCGAGCGTGAGTACCGCACCCGCCTGAAGTCGTACCTGGAGACCCAGCTGCGCCAGCTGGAGTCGCAGGCCGACGACTCGCTCGCCCCGCCGCGGATCCCCGCCACCGCGTCGCTGCCGCCGGCGGCCTCGTCGATGGCTCCGGCCGGTGCCGGTGCGATGGGCAGTGCGCCGAGCTTCGGTGGCAACCAGCCTTCCTTCGGTGGCAACTCGCCGTCCTTCGGCGGGAACAGCTCCTTCGGCGGCAACACCTCGGCGCCGAGCTTCGGCGGGCAGTCCGCCGGCGGCAGCGGGGCTCCGCAGATGCAGCCGGCCGGGATGACCCAGCCGATGGCGGCCGTCCGTCCGCAGCCGCCGCAGCCGATGCAGCAGGCTCCGGCGCCGATGCGGGGCTTCCTGATCGACGAGGACGGCGACAACTGAGGTTGTAGCCGGGCTCTTTGAGGGCGTCCCCTTTTCGACCTTCGGGTCGGGGAGGGGGCGCCTTTTTGGTGTGTTCGGGGTGTGGGGTTTCGCTGCGCGGGGCTGGGGTGGGGTTCCGCTGCGCGGGGCTGGGGTGGGGTGGGGTTCCGCTGCGCGGGGCTGGGGTGGGGTGGGGCTCTCGGGAGGGTGGGTGCGGGGTGGCTCCGGGGGTGGCCGCTCCGAGGGGCTGGATGATTTTCAGACTGCCGACTCTGAGGGCTCGTGGCCGGGCGCCGTTGGCAGTCTGAAAATCACCCGCAACGCCCCTCTCCGGGCCACCCCCTGCGCCACCCCTCCCGCAGCGCGTCCCTCTCGCCGGTGTGTGGGGGTGGGGGTGGGGAAACGGAACCGCCGCCCGGCTGGGGAGCCGGGCGGCGGTTCGGGGTGTGTGGTCAGGCCTTGCGGAGTTGGAAGGCGAGGCCGAGGGAGTCGTCGGTGAAGGTTTCGGAGTTCCAGTCGGCCGCGCCGGCGGCGAAGTCGGTGGCGAGGACCTCCTCGGCGACGAGGGGGCCGTGTTCGGCGATGGCTTCGGCGGTTTCCTCGGAGGCTGCGCGCCAGCGGAGGATGATGCGGTCGGCGACGTCGAGGCCGGAGTTCTTGCGGGCCTCCTGGATCTGGCGGATGGCGTCGCGGGCGATGCCGAGGCGCTTGAGCTCCGGGGTGATGGCCAGGTCGAGGGCGACGGTGGCGCCGGACTCGTTGGCGACGGCCCAGCCCTCGCGGGGGGTTTCGGTGATGATCACCTCGTCGGGGGAGAGGGTGATCGTCTCGCCGTTGAGGTCGACGGTGGTCGTGCCGGAGGTGCGGAGGTCGGCGGCGAGGCGGGCGGCGTCGGTGTTGGCGACCGCCTTGGCGACGTCCTGCACGCCCTTGCCGAAACGCTTGCCGAGGGCGCGGAAGTTGGCCTTGGCGGTGGTGTCGACGAGGGAGGCGCCGACCTCGGCGAGGGATTCGAGGGTGGCGACGTTGAGCTCCTCGGCGATCTGCGCGCGCAGGTCGGCGGGCAGCTCCTCCCAGCCCTGAGCCGCGATCAGTGCGCGGGAGAGCGGCTGACGGGTCTTGACGCCGGACTCGGCGCGGGTGGCGCGGCCGAGTTCGACCAGGCGGCGGACCAGGGTCATGTGCCGGGAGAGGTCGGCGTCGATCAGGGTCTCGTCGGCTTCGGGCCAGGTGGCCAGGTGGACCGAGGCCGGTGCGTCCGGGGCGACCGGGACGACCAGGTCCTGCCAGACCCGCTCGGTGATGAACGGGGTGAGCGGGGCCATCAGACGGGTGACCGTCTCCAGCGCCTCGTGCAGGGTGGCGAGCGCGGCGGCGTCGCCCTGCCAGAAGCGGCGGCGACCGCGGCGGACGTACCAGTTGGACAGGTCGTCGACGAAGCCGGAGAGCAGCTTGCCGGCGCGCTGGGTGTCGTACGCCTGGAAGGCCGCGTCGACCTCGCGGACCAGGGTGTTCAGCTCGGAGAGCACCCAGCGGTCCAGCTGCGGGCGGTCGGCCGGGGCCGGGTCGCTCGCGGAGGGCGCCCAGTTCGAGGTGCGGGCGTACAGGGCCTGGAAGGCGACGGTGTTCCAGTAGGTGAGGAGGGTCTTGCGGACCACCTCCTGGATGGTGCCGTGGCCGACCCGGCGGGCCGACCAGGGCGAGCCGCCGGCCGCCATGAACCAGCGGACGGCGTCGGCGCCGTGCTGGTCCATCAGCGGGATCGGCTGCAGGATGTTGCCCAGGTGCTTGGACATCTTGCGGCCGTCCTCGGCCAGGATGTGGCCCAGGCAGACGACGTTCTCGTAGCTGTTCTTGTCGAACACCAGGGTGCCGACGGCCATCAGCGTGTAGAACCAGCCGCGGGTCTGGTCGATCGCCTCGGAGATGAACTGCGCCGGGTAGCGCTTCTCGAACAGCTCCTTGTTCTGGTACGGGTAGCCGTACTGGGCGAAGGGCATCGAGCCCGAGTCGTACCAGGCGTCGATGACCTCGGGCACGCGGGTCGAGGTGCCGCCGCAGTCGCGGCAGGCGAAGGTCACCGCGTCGATGTACGGGCGGTGCGGGTCGAGCTCGCTCTGGTCGGTGCCGGTGAGCTCGCTCAGCTCGGCCAGCGAGCCGACGCAGGTGAGGTGGCCCTCCTCGCAGCGCCAGATCGGCAGCGGGGTGCCCCAGTAACGGTTGCGGCTGAGCGCCCAGTCGATGTTGTTGTTCAGCCAGTCGCCGAAGCGGCCGTGCTTGACCGTCTCCGGGAACCAGTTGGTCGCCTCGTTCTCGCGGATCAGCGCGTCCTTGACGGCGGTGGTCCGGATGTACCAGGACGGCTGCGCGTAGTAGAGCAGCGCGGTGTGGCAGCGCCAGCAGTGCGGGTAGCTGTGCTCGTACGGCAGGTGGCGGAAGAGCAGGCCGCGCTCCTTGAGGTCCGCGACCAGGGCCTCGTCGGCCTTCTTGAAGAACTGGCCGCCGACCAGCGGGACCTCGGGGGCGAAGGTGCCGTCGGCGAGCACCGGGTTGACCACCGGCAGGCCGTACTTGCGGCAGGTCGCGAGGTCGTCCGCGCCGAAGGCGGGGGACTGGTGGACGATGCCGGTGCCGTCCTCGGTGGTGACGTAGTCGGCGTTGAGGACGTAGTGCGCGTCCTCGATCTCGACCAGGTCGAAGGGGCGGCGGTAGGCCCAGCGCTCCATCTCGGCGCCGGTGAAGGACTCGCCGGTGGGCTCCCAGCCCTCGCCGAGAGCCTTGGCCAGCAGCGGCTCGGCGACGACCAACTGCTCGTCGCCGTCGGTGGCCACGATGTAGGTGACGTCCGGGTGGACGGCGGCGGCGGTGTTGGAGACCAGGGTCCAGGGGGTGGTGGTCCAGACCAGCAGGGCGGCCCGGCCGGCCAGCGGGCCGCTGGTCAGCGGGAAGCGGACGAAGACCGAGGGGTCGACCACGGTCTCGTAGCCCTGGGCCAGCTCGTGGTCGGACAGACCGGTGCCGCAGCGGGGGCACCAGGGGGCGACCCGGTGGTCCTGGACCAGCAGGCCCTTGTCGAAGATCTGCTGGAGCGACCACCAGACGGACTGGACGTAGGACGGGTCCATCGTCCGGTAGGCCTCGTCCAGGTCGACCCAGTACCCCATGCGGGTGGTCAGCTCGGCGAAGGCGTCGGTGTGGCGGGTCACCGAGTCGCGGCACTTGGCGTTGAACTCGGCGATGCCGTACGCCTCGATGTCCTGCTTGCCGGAGAAGCCCAGCTCCTTCTCGACGGCGAGCTCGACCGGGAGGCCGTGGCAGTCCCAGCCGGCCTTGCGGGCGACGTGGTAGCCCTTCATCGTCCGGTAGCGGGGGAAGACGTCCTTGAAGACGCGGGCCTCGATGTGGTGGGCACCGGGCATGCCGTTGGCGGTCGGCGGGCCCTCGTAGAACACCCACTCGGGGCGGCCCTCGGACTGCTCCAGGCTGCGCTGGAAGATCTTGTTGTCCTGCCAGAAGGAGAGGATCTGGTGTTCGAGGGCGGGGAGGTCCACCTGTGCGGGGACGGGGTTATAGGTGCTCATCGCGGGCGTCTACCTCCGGCGGATGCTGTGACTGGATCCTCCGGAGGGACGAAACGGCGTGTCGCCGCTCCGCGGTACCACCCTCCTTGGCCGCGGTACTGCCGTCGCGGCCCTCTTGTTTGGGCTTGCTGCCGGTTCTAGCGGACCGTCGCGGGCTTCGCGGCGGCCGTTCTTCCGGCGGCTCCGGGGTGATCTTCCCGCCGTGCACACCCCCGGGCTCGCACCGTCCCCGGGTCGCTGGTGGCTGCGTACGTCGGTACTCGTCCCATCTGCGCCTTGCAGGCCCAGTGTATCGGCCGGGCGAGTCGGTTTGTCCAAACCGTTTCCGGGCGGGGCGCTCCGGGGTGCGCGGCGGGGCTGGTCAGAGGGTGGTTAGGCCGGGGTGATCTGGGCACAACCCTGTCAGCGCGAGGGGCGTGGCGGTTGGGGCGGCTGCCTGGGTGGGATCGTTATGAGGCGTCGGTATGTCATGTTGTGACCGGTTTTGATCGGGATTATCGTTCCGGCACTGGAAGCCGCCGGGAACCGGCGGCTCGATTCGTTCGTAGATGGGGTCGAAGCCATGGCTGAGAAGGGAACCGGCGCGGGTACCGCCACCAAGCGGGCACGCAAGGCCGTGGCGGTCGATCCAGGGGAGGGGACCGTGACCACTACCGCACCGAAGTCCAGCACCGACACCGTCACCGGACCGCGCGGGGCCGAGGCCGTCGACCCGGCCACGCTGCCGGTCCGACCGGGCGAGGAACCGTGGACCACCCAGGAGGTCCACGAGCTGCACAACGAGCTGATCAACGAGCTCGAACGGCTGCAGAACGAGATCGACGCCGCCGAGGCGGCCATCTCGGGCCTGATGCGCGACTCCAACGACGGGGCCGGCGACGACCAGGTGGACGCCGGTACGAAGAACATCTCGCGGGAGAGCGAGCTCGCGCTGGCCAACAACGCGCGCGACAGCCTCGCCCAGACCGAGCGGGCCCTGGGGCGGCTGGAGGGCGTCGGCTTCGGCACCTGCGAGTCCTGCGGACAGGCCATCGGCAAGGCCCGGATGCAGGCCTTCCCGCGGGCGACGCTCTGCGTGCAGTGCAAGGCCAAGCAGGAACGCCGCTGAACCGGCCGGCGAACCGGACGACCGGAGCGACGCGGCGGGTCGGGCTTGCCGTACGCTCGACCCCGTAACGTCGCCTGACGCGTCCGCCCCGACCGTGGACGCGTCCAGGTCGTCACCGGCCCACCACCCTCCCCCTCCTACGGCCGGGGGAGCTCCACCGGCAGCGGAGCGGATCATCAGTACGCAAGGTTCCCCCCAGACCCGGGACGACGCCGTCCCGTCCCCCGCCGATGCCGTGGAGGTGCCCGTGGCCGAGCCGTCCGAGGCGGCGTCCGTGGACGAACCGACGGTGGCGGAGAAGCCCCGGGGTCCGCGGCGGATCGGGGTCCTGCTGGTCGTCGCGGTGCTCGCCTTCCTGATCGACCTCGGCAGCAAGCTGCTGGTCGTCGCCAAGCTGGAGAACCACTCGGCGATCAAGGTGATCGGGGACGTCGTCACCTTCCAGGTGATCCGCAACTCGGGCGCGGCCTTCGGCATGGGGCAGGCGCTCACCGTCGTCTTCACCATGATCGCCTCGGCCGTCATCGTGGTGATCTGGCGGATCGCCCGCCGGCTGTACAGCCTGCCGTGGGCGATCGCGCTCGGGCTGCTGCTCGGCGGGGCGCTCGGCAACCTCACCGACCGGCTGTTCCGCTCGCCGGGCGTCTTCCGCGGGCACGTCGTGGACTTCATCTCCGTCCAGCACTTCGCCGTCTTCAACCTCGCGGACTCGGCGATCGTCTGCGGCGGGATCCTGGTCGTGCTGCTCTCCTTCCGGGGCAGCAACCCGGACGGCACCGTGCACCAGCAGGGTGGCAAGGGCGAGTAGCCCGGCTCGCTCCCGCTCGCCCGGCCGGACGGCCCGGCGAGAGCGGCGCGCGGGGGAGGGCGGTGTTTCCGGCATACTCGTACGGGTGAGTACCGCAGCGCAGATCCGCAGCCTCCCCGTTCCCGACGGCCTGGAGGGCGAGCGCCTCGACGCCGCCCTGGCCCGGATGTTCGGCTTCTCCCGGACCAAGGCCGCCGAACTGGCCGCCGACGGCAAGGTGACGCTCGACGGCGCCGTGGCCGGCAAGTCGGACCGGGTGACCGGCGGATCCTGGCTGGAGGTCGAGATCCCCGCCCCCGCCGCCCCGGTGCAGATCGTCGCCGAGCACGTCGAGGGCATGCGGATCGTCCACGACGACGAGGACATCGTGCTGATCGACAAGCCGGTCGGCGTCGCCGCGCACCCCAGCCCGGGCTGGACCGGCCCCACCGTGATCGGCGGGCTCGCCGCGGCCGGGTACCGGATCTCCACCTCGGGCGCGGCCGAGCGGCAGGGCATCGTGCACCGGCTGGACGTCGGCACCTCGGGCCTGATGGTCGTCGCCAAGTCCGAGCGCGCGTACACCGACCTCAAGCGGCAGTTCCACGACCGGATCACCGACAAGCGCTACCACACGCTGGTCCAGGGCCACCCGGACCCGATGAGCGGGACCGTGGACGCGCCGATCGGCCGCCACCCCAGCGCGGACTGGAAGTGGGCGGTGACCCAGGAGGGCAAGCCGTCCGTCACCCACTACGACCTGATCGAGGCGTACCGGGCCGCGTCGCTGCTGGCGATCAAGCTGGAGACCGGGCGCACCCACCAGATCCGCGTCCACATGTCCGCGCTGCGCCACCCCTGCGTGGGAGACCTGACGTACGGCGCCGACCCGACGCTGGCCAAGCGGCTCGGGCTGAGCCGGCAGTGGCTGCACGCGGTCTCGCTCGGCTTCGAGCACCCGGCGGACGGGCAGTGGGTCGAGTTCTCCAGCGAGTACCCGGAGGACCTGCAGAAGGCGCTGGACATCATCGCCGAGGAGAGCTGACATGAGCGCCGGGACGGGTGCCCTCCCGGGTGTCACGATCCGGGTCGCCGAGGGCGAGGACGACCTCGCCCTGGTGCGGGAGGTCCGGCGGGAGGTCTTCGTCGTCGAGCAGAACGTGCCCGAGGAGCTGGAGTACGACGAGTACGACGACACCTCGGCGCACCTGCTGGCGGTGGCGGCCGACGGGACCGCGCTCGGCACCGGACGGCTGATCTTCGGCGACCAGGCCAGGAAGCTGACCGGCGGCGTCGAGGGACGGGTGCTGCTCGGGCGGCTCGCGGTCCTGCCGGCGGCCCGGGGGACCGGCCTGGGCGCGGAGCTCGTGCGGGCGATCGAGGCCGCGGGGGCGGAGCGCGGGGCCGCTGAGGTCGAGCTGCACGCCCAGGTGCAGGCGCTCGGGTTCTACGAGCGGCTGGGGTACGTCGCCGAGGGGCCGGTGTACGAGGACGCCGGGATCCCGCACCGGACGATGACGCGGGCGCTGTAACCCTCAGGGGGCCGTGCGGACCGTTCGAACGGGGCCGCGGTCGGTCGCGAAGCTCCCCGTGCCCTTGAGTCGCGCAGCTCCCCGTGCCCCTGGTGGGGCGCGGGGAGCTTTTCGTCGCGGGTGGGGCTGCCGGGTCAGCTGTCGGCGGTGCGGATGCGGGGTAGCGCCCCGGGGTGTTCGTCGCGCAGGTGGGCGATGAGCTGTTCGCGGATGTCGAAGCGGAGCTGGGCGGCGTCCTCGGGGGTGCGGGCGGTCATGGTGGCGCGGACGAGGATGGTGCTCGGGGTGGTGTCGGTGACCTGGAGGGCCCACTCGGCGCCGTCCCAGAGGGGGTGCCGGTCGAGGCGGGCGCGCAGGGTGGCGCGCAGCTCGTCGACCGGGGTGCTGTGGTCGAGGTGGAGCAGGACGGCGGCGAGCAGGCCGGGGTCGCGGCGGGTCCAGTTCTCGAAGGGCTTGCTGACGAAGTAGGAGACCGGGACGATCAGCCGGCGGTAGTCCCAGAGGCGGACCACCAGGTAGGAGAGCGTGATCTCCTCGACCGTGCCCTGCTGGCCGTCCACCACCACGGTGTCGTCGATCCGGACGATGTCGCCGAAGGCGATCTGCAGACCGGCGAAGAAGTTGCCGAGGGTGTTCTGGGCGGCGATGCCGGCCACGATGCCGATGACGCCCGCCGAGGCGAGCAGGCCGGCGCCGACGGTGCGCATGGCGGAGAAGGTCAGCAGCATCACGGCGAGGGTGACCACGACGACGACCGCGTCGGCCACCCGGCGCAGCATGCCGATCTGGGTGCGCGCCCGCTGGACGCGGGCCGGGTCGTCGACGCGGCTCTCGTAGCGGCCGAGCAGGGCCTCCAGGGCGGCCGACACCACGCGCGCGGTGAGCCAGCCGAGGGAGGCGAGCAGACAGAGCAGGACCAGGTGGTGCGCGCCCTCGTCCTGGTGCAGGTGGAGGATCCGCCGCAGTGGCCTGGCGACGAGCAGCAGCGCCGAGACGACCGCGAGTTGGAGCGGGATCCGGCAGCGGCGGAGCAGTGCCCAGACCGGGGCCCCGGGCTGCCGGGCGGCGATCCGCTGGAGGGTCTGGTCGACGGTCCAGCCGATCGCCAGGGTGGCGGCGGCGATGGCGAGCAGCGAGATCAGCGGCCAGAGCATGGGCCGTACGATACTCGGGCACAGTGGTGCGAACCGGGCGGAAAGGCCCGGCGGCCGTCGGCGTCGGCGGCGGCTTTATCGGGCGCCTACCCGGACGGCGGATACGATCAGCGGCCATGGAGTTCGGTGGGGCATGGCGTCGCTGGCGAGGCCGGGGCGCGACGGTCAGACGCAAGGTACTGGCCGGTGCGGTGGCCCTGGTGGCGGTGGCCGCGGCGGGTACGGCGACGGTGGCGTCCGGCGGTGAGCAGACCGTCCGCGAGGAGGACCGTTTCCTCAGCATGCCGGAGACGCCCGGCAGCGCGCAGCAGGTCCAGCTGGACACCTCGTTCTTCACCAGCGGTGACGGCCCGCGGCCGGCGGTGCTGCTCGCGCACGGCTTCGGCGGCTCCAAGGAGGGCGAGCGCGAGCGCGCCCGGCAGCTCGCCCGCCAGGGGTACGCGGTGCTGACCTGGTCGGCGCGCGGGTTCGGGCGCTCGGGCGGCAAGATCGGCCTCAACGCGCCCGACCGCGAGGTCGAGGACGTCCGGCACCTGGTGGACTGGCTGGCCCAGCGGCCCGAGGTGCGGCTCGACGGGCCCGGCGACCCGAAGGTCGGCATCACCGGCGCCTCCTACGGCGGGGCGATCTCGCTGCTCGCCTCCGCCTACGACCCCCGGATCGACGCGGTGGCCACCCAGATCACCTGGTGGAACCTGGCGGACGCGCTGTTCCCGCAGGGCGTGCAGGGCTCCGGCGCGGCGGACGGCGTGTTCAAGAAGCTGTGGGCCGGGATCTTCTTCACCACCGGCTCGGCCGCCCCCGGCTCGGCGGGCGGTCTCGGGCCGTCCGGCGGCGCTCCGCGCGAGGGCGGCGAGCCGAAGCCGGTGGCGGACGGGCAGACCGGGTGCGGGCGGTTCCTGGAGTCGCTCTGCGCGATGTACGACCGGGTCGCGACCGCCGGGCACGCCGACCCGGAGGCCGTCGCACTGCTGGACCGTTCCAGCCCGTCCTCGGTGGCGGAGCGGCTCAAGGCGCCCACGCTGGTGGTGCAGGGGCAGCAGGACTCGCTGTTCCCGCTCGACCAGGGCGACCGGATCGCCCGGGCGATCGCCGCGAACGGCGCGCCGGTGGCGGTGGACTGGTTCGCGGGCGGGCACGACGGCGGGACCGACACCAGCGAACGGGTCGACGCCCGGGTCACGGCCTGGTTCGACCGGTTCTTGAAAAATCGCGGCTTGCGGGGACTCGGGGACGACACCGGCCCGGCGTTCCGGGTGACCAGGACCGGCGGGGTGGACTCGACCGGCTTCCAGGCCGTGCTGCGCGGGGCCACCGCCGACCGGTATCCCGGGCTGGGCGGGACCGGGTCCCGGTCGGTCGAGCTGGCCGGCGGGGAGAGGACCGTCGCCAACCCGCCCGGCGGGGCGCCCCCGGGGATCTCGACGCTGCCGGGCATCGGCGCGCTCAGCCAGGCGGCCTCGCTGGGCGCCGGGCTGTCGCTGGACTTCCCCGGGCAGAACGCCGCCTTCGACTCGGCGCCGCTGGACTCCTCGCTGCACCTGACCGGACAGCCGACCGTGCCGGTGCGGGTGACGGCGGACCGGCCGGACGCGGTGCTGTTCGCGAAGCTGTACGACGTCGGGCCGGACGACAAGGCGGTGCTGCCGCAGCAGCTCGCCGCGCCGCTGCGGGTGACGGGCGCGGACGCCGGACGGACGGTCACGGTGGCGCTGCCGACGGTCGACCACACCTTCCCGGCCGGGCACCGGGTGCGGCTGGTGCTGGCCGCCACCGACCTCGCGTACGCTTCGCCCGTCGAGCCGGCCACCTACCGGGTCGCGCCGGCCGGGGCGGTGACCCTGCCGACCGTCGAGGAGCTGGTGACCGAGGCGGCGCCGCTGCCGGCGCGGACCTGGGCGCTGCCGGTGGCCGCCGTGCTGCTGGCCGCGGGGCTGGTGCTGGCGCCGCGACTGCGGCGGCGACGGGCGGCCGGCGGACCGGACTTCGACCCGGAGCTGGCCGCGGTGCCGCTGCGGATCGACGGCCTGAGCAAGCGCTACAAGGGCGCTCAGGACCGCTACGCCGTACGGGAGTTGAGCTTCCGGGTGGAGCAGGGGCAGGTGCTCGGGCTGCTCGGGCCGAACGGCGCGGGCAAGACCACCACGCTGCGGATGCTGATGGGGCTGATCCGCCCCGATGCCGGGGAGATCCGGATCTTCGGACACCTGGTGCGGCCCGGTGCGCCGGTGCTGTCCCGGGTCGGGGCGTTCGTGGAGGGCGCCGGCTTCCTGCCGCACCTCACCGGGCGGGCCAACCTGCGGCTGTACTGGCAGGCGACCGGACGCCCGGAGGCCGACGCGCGCTTCGACGAGGCGCTGGCCATCGCCGGGCTCGGCGAGGCGCTGGACCGGGCGGTGCGGACGTACTCGCAGGGCATGCGGCAGCGGCTGGCGATCGCGCAGGCGATGCTCGGGATGCCGGACCTGCTGATCCTGGACGAGCCGACCAACGGGCTGGACCCGCCGCAGATCCGGGAGATGCGCGAGGTGATGATCCGCTACGCGGCGGGCGGGCGGACGGTGATCGTGTCGAGCCACCTGCTGTCCGAGGTCGAGCAGAGCTGTACGGACCTGGTCGTGATGGACCACGGGCAGCTGGTGACGACCGGCGCGGTCGGTGAGATCGTCGGGTCGTCGGAGCTGCTGATGATCGGTGTCGCCGAGCCGTACGACCCGGAGTCGGCGGCCGGGAAGGTCGCCGCGCTCGCCGGCGTCGGCTCGGCGGAGGCCGTCGAGGGCGGACTGCTGGTGCGGCTGGACGGGCTGGCGGCCAGCGAGCTGCTGGCCGAGCTGGTGCGCCTCGGCGTGCCGGTGGAGAGCGCCGGGCCGCAGCGCCGGCTGGAGGACGCGTTCCTGTCGTTGATCGGAGGTGGTGGGCAGTGAGCGCCGTGGTGTCGGCTGACCACGCGGAGGGGTACCGGGCGAGCCGGACCCTGCCGCTGCGGGTGGAGGCGATGCGCCAGCTGCGCCGGCGCCGCACCCTGGTGATCGGCGGGGTGCTGGCGGCCATGCCGTTCGTGCTGCTGGCCGCCTTCCAGATCGGCGGCACCCCGGGCCGGCCGGACCGGACCACCTTCATCGAGCTGGCCACCGCCTCGGGCGCCAACTTCGCGGTCACCATGCTGTTCGTGGGGACCGGATTCATGCTGGTGATCCCGGTCGCGCTGTTCTGCGGCGACACCGTCGCCTCGGAGGCCAGCTGGTCCTCGCTGCGCTACCTGCTGGCCGCGCCGGTGCCCCGGGCCCGGCTGCTGGCCCGCAAGTTCGTCGTCGGGCTGGCGTTCTCGGCGGTCGCCGTGGTGATGCTGCCCGCGATCGGACTGGCCGTCGGGACGGCCGCCTACGGGTGGGGCGACCTCAAGCTCCCCGCCGGTGTCAGCCTGCCCGCCGGGGAGGCACTGCCCCGGATTGCGATCGCGGTGGCCTTCGTCCTCCTGAGCGAGATCGTGATCGCGGCCCTGGCGTTCTGGCTGTCCACGGCGACGGACGCGCCGCTCGGCGCGGTGGGCGGCGCGGTCTTCGCGTCGATCATCACCGGGGTGCTGGACGCCGTCACCGCGCTCGGCGACCTGCGGGAATGGCTCCCGGCGCACTGGCAGTACGCGTGGGCGGACGCGCTGCAGCCGCAGCTGGAATGGGGCGGCATGGTGCAGGGCGTCTCGCTGTCGCTCTCCTACGCGGCGGTGCTGCTGGCGCTGGCCTTCCGGGGGTTCGCGCGCAAGGACGTGGTGTCGTAGGGGTAGGTCTGGTGGGGCGCGTCCGTCGGGCGGGCACCGGGGGGCGGGTCGGGCCATGGGGGATCATGGGTGGGTAGCCGACCTCCCCTGCCGAAGGACCCGAACCGTGGCCCAGATCGTCCTCTTCCACTCCGCCTACGGGCTGCGCCCCGCCGTGCGCGCCGCCGCCGACCGGCTGCGCGCCGCCGGGCACACCGTGCACACGCCGGACCTCTTCGAGGGCCGGACCTTCGACTCGATCGAGGACGGGCAGGCGTACCAGGAGGCGGCCGGGGGCAGCGAGGAGGTGCTGCGCCGCGCGGTGACGGCGGCCGCGCCGCTCTCCGAGGGCGGGCTGGTGTACGCGGGCTTCTCGCTCGGCGGCGCGGTCGCGCAGAACCTGGCGCTGGCCGACGAGAAGGCGCGCGGGCTGCTGCTCCTGCACGGCACCTCGGACCTGCGGGAGGACGCGGTCACCGAGATCCCCGTCCAGCTGCACATCGCCGAGCCGGACCCGTTCGAGCCGGAGGACTGGCTGAACGCCTGGTACCTGCGGATGCGGCGGGCCGGCGCGGAGGTGGAGGTGCACCGCTACCGGGGCGCCGGGCACCTGTTCACCGACCCGGAGCTGCCGGACTACGACGAGGAGGCGGCGGAGCGGGCCTGGGCGGCGTCGCTGGACTTCCTCGCGGAGCTGGCGGACTGACCGGGCCGGAGGACTGACGGAGCCGGACGGCCGAGCGGGCCGGAGGACTGACGGAGCCGGACGAGTGACCGAGCCGGACGGCTGACCGAGCCGGACGACTGACCGGGACCGGGTCGGGGCGGAAGCCCCCGGCCCGGTCTTCGGCGTTTCCGGGGCGGGCGCCCTCGGGCCGGGGGTGGCTGATGACGCGTCATGTGGTGTGTGGTGCCGGTGTGGTGAGGCGTCGGGGGGACGGTCGGGGGGCGGCGGAAGTGCCGGTCGCGGACCGGGCGCGCGCCGAAAGGTTCGTTTCCGGACAGCTACCCACAGTGATCGACGGAGCAGTGGTCCAGACCTCTTGTCCGGCCCGGGCCGCCCTGCCAGCATGAATGATCGGTTGACGAACCGTTGTTCACCGGGCGGCCTCCCGGGCGTCACAGTCCGACGGCAGGTCAGGTTGACCGGATTCCCCACGGCGTCGTTGATCTCCGGGGAAACCTCTCCATAGAGTCGCGGTGCACTCCAGCCTCACCAGCTCGCCAAATCCGTGGAATTGCCGTCGAGCGATTTCCCGTGACGTTAAGCATTGGAGCCGCACATGCTTGTTCTCGGAATCACCAACAACGATCTGGCCGGCGCCTGCCTGGTTCAGGACGGAACGGTCGTCGCGGCCGTCAGCGAGGAGCGGTTCTCCCGGGTCAAGGATCACAAGACCTGGCCGGAGCAGTCGATCGACTACGTCCTGAAGGAGGCCGGGGTCACCCTTTCCGATGTCGACCGGGTGGCCTACGGATGGCAGGCGGGATTCAGCGCCGAAAAGCACCTGCTGCTCTACGTGGACCGGATTTCGGAGGAGGCCCGGCTGCGCCCCGAGGCGCTTCCTCATCTCCGCAAGCGGATATCCGACGAAATTCGGAACGACCGCGAGAAGCGCGGTGAGTTCGATGCGTTCATCGAGGAGAACGGACTGCGCGGCAAGGTGGTCCACATCGACCACCACGAGTCGCACGGCCTGGGCGCCTTCCTCTGCTCCCCGTTCGACGACTCCCTCGTGGTCACCTGCGACGGCCGAGGGGACTTCCAGTCCCTGACCGTCACGCACTACTTCCCGGGCGGCGAGGAGGTGCTCCAGCGCGAGACCTCGATCGACAGCCTCGGGTACTTCTACGGCCGGATCACCAAGCTGCTCGGCTTCCGCCCCAACCGCCACGAGGGCAAGATCACCGGGCTGGCCGCCAACGGCGACCCGGAGAAGCTCCTCCCGCTGATGCGGCGGATGATCGACGTCGAGGAGAACGGCGCGATCCGCGCCCGCTGCGGCGACTGGTACCAGCCGTCCTACGAGGGCTACTCCGAGGCGCTGCTGGCCGAGATCGCCACCCACGAGCCGGCCGATGTCGCGGCCGCCGCCCAGCGGCACGTCGAGGACCTGCTGACCGCCGTCGTGGCGCGCCACATCGGCCGGGTGACCAGCGGAAACGTCTGCCTCTCCGGCGGCGTGTTCGCCAACGTCAAGCTCAACCAGCGGATCTTCGAGACCGCGGGCGTACGGAACGTCTACGTGCTGCCGCCGATGGGCGACGGCGGGCTGCCGCTGCAGACCGCCGTGATCGTGGCCCACCGGGAGACCGGCGAGCGCCCGCGGGTGCCCTCGATGGCGCTCGGGCCGGACGCCGCGATCTCCGAGGGCCGGCTGGAGGAGATCCTGCGGGACTACCCCGAGCTGCGCTACCGGCGGATCGGCGAGTCCATGCAGGAGGTCCTGCTGGGCGCGCTGGAGGCGGACCAGGTCATCGGCACCTACCGCGGCCGGATGGAGTTCGGCCCGCGCGCGCTCGGCCGCCGCAGCGTCATCTACGGCACCGCCGACCCGAGCATGAACGACTGGCTCAACAAGCGCCTGAACCGCACCGAGTTCATGCCCTTCGCGCCGATCACGGCCGAGGACCTGGCGGCCGACTGCTACGTGGGCTGGGAGCCGGAGCACCCGGCGGCGCTGTTCATGACGCTCACCTACGACTGCCACGAGCCCTTCGCCAAGGCCTGCCCGGCGGTGGTGCACGTCGACAACACCGCCCGCCCGCAGGTCGTCCGGGCCCAGGACGACCCGTTCCTGCACGGCCTGCTGATGGCCTGGTACGACCGCAGCGGCCAGGCGGCGCTGGTGAACACCTCGTTCAACAAGCACGAGGAGCCGATCGTCGGGTCGCACCGCGACGCGCTCGACCCGCTGGCCGACGAGGTGATCGACCTGCTGCTGGTCGACGACGTGTACCTGGTGTGGAAGGACTCCGCCGACGGCTTCATGGCGCGGCGGGCCGGCTAGGGCCTTTGTCGGGCCCTGGGGCGTGTCCGACACGCCCTGGGGTCGCGCCTGCTGGATCGGCCGGGAGGTCACCTGGGGAGGTCTAGTCCAGTTGACCGCCCGGCCGATGCGGGTTGAACTATCGTCAGACCGTATGGCGCAAGCGCCGAGTGAGGAGACCGATGCAGCCGCAAGCCGGAACGCGGTACGAGGTCGAGGCCGTCGTCTTCGACATGGACGGGGTCCTGATCGACTCCAGGCCGGTGATCGAGGAGGCGTGGCGGTCGGTGGCCCGGCGCCACGGCCGGGCGCTGACCGACCCGGAGATCGAGGAGTACGTCCACGGGCGGACCGGCGACCAGACGGTGCGGCTGATCTTCCCCGACCACTCGGACACCGACCGGAAGGCGATCTGGGCCGAGGTGGACACCGTCGAGGAGGAGGCGCCGTACCACGCCGTCCCCGGCGCGGACGGGCTCGCCGACCGGCTCCGGCACGCGGGGGTACCGATCGGCCTGGCCACCAGCAGCTGGACCCGGAAGATCGACAACGCGCTGGGCGGGCTCGGCCTGCTCGACGTCTTCCGGGTGCGGGTCACCCGGGACGACGTGGAGCGGGGCAAGCCGCACCCGGACCCGTACCTGGCGGCCTGCCGGGGGCTAGGGATCCGGCCGCAGCGCACGCTGGTCTTCGAGGACTCGGTCAGCGGGGTGCGCTCGGCCGTCACGGCCGGGGCGGTCTGCGTCGGGATCGGCGGGCCGGCGCTGGTGGAGGCCGGTGCGGTGGTCGCGGTGCCGGACTTCACCGCCCTGGCGGTGGCGGACGGCCGCGGGACGATCACGCTGACCGACCCGGACGGGCGGGTCACCGTGGCGCTCGCGCTCGGGCCCGACGGTGGCTGAGGCCGGCCGGGCCGCGTCGAACCCGGCGCTCGTCGATTCCGGGGCGGGGCTCGGGGACTCCGGGGCGGGGCTGGTCGGCTCCGGGCCGGGGCTGGTCGGCTCCGGGCCAGCGCTCGGGGACTCCGGGGCGGAGCTCGTCGACTCCGGGCCAGCGCTTGGGGACTCCGGGCCGGGGCTCGTCGGCTCAGGGTCGGCGGCGGAGAGCCGGGTGGGGGAGGCCGGGCCAGGGGTGCCGGCCGCGCCGGTGATGGCCAGGTCGGCGGCGGTCTCGGCGTTCTGCGTCTTCCTCGTCCTCGGCGTGCTCACCGCCTCGCTCGGCGCCTCCCTCCCGTACCTGCGGGAACGGTTCGGCGCCGAGCACGAGGTCGGACGGGTCGTCTCCGCCTACAACCTCGGCGCGCTCGCGGCGACCGTCTGCATCGGGCTGCTCGGCCGCCGGCTGAACGTCCGGGCGGCGCCGCTCGTCCTGCTCGCCGTCTTCGCCGCCGGCGCCGCCGGCATGGCGGCCAGCCCCGGCTGGACCGCCTACCTCGGCTGCGCGGCGGTGACCGGCATCGGGTACGGCGGGCTCGCGCTCACCCTCAACACGGCGTTCGCGCGCGGGTTCGCGGGGAACAGCGTGGTGATGGTCAACCGGTTGAACGCGGTCTTCGGGATCGGCGCGATGCTGGGACCACTGGCCGCCGGGGCCGTCGGGCACACGGACATCCGGCTGCTCGCCCTGGCCGCGGCGGTGTGCGCGCTGCCGTGCTTCCTGGTCGGGCGGGCGGGGGCGGTGCTCGCCGCCCCGAAGGGCGAGCCGGGGGCGGGCGCCGGCGGTGGCGGCCGGCGGATCGGCCTGCAGCTGCTCCCCTTCCTGCTGGTCGGCCTGGTGTACGCGGGCATGGAGACCAGCATCGGTACCTGGCAGTCGACCCAACTGGTGCGCGACGGCTGGAGCACGCAGGCCGCGACCACCGCGGCCTCCGGCTTCTGGGCCGGCATGGCCGTCGGACGCCTGGTCCTCCCGCAGCTGACCAAGCGGCTGCCCGGCCGCACCACCCTGCCCGGCTACCTGGCGGCCGGTCTCGGCGCGCTGGCCCTGGCCGCGGTGCCGCACCTGGCGGTGGTCGCCTACCCCCTGGCCGGGCTGGCGCTGGCGCCGGTGCTGCCGACCCTGATCGCCTGGGTCTCCGGCGTGGCGGAGGTGCCGCAGCAGGCGACCTCCGTACTGACGCTCTGCTGCATGCTCGGCAACGCCGTCGTCCCGGCGGTGGTCGGGGCGCTCAGCGGCTCGGACGGGGCGACGGTGATCCCGCTGGTGCTGGCCGGGACGTGCCTGCTCTGCCTCGGACTCGCGGTGTGGCTGCGGGCGGTCCGGCGCTGAGGCGCCGGAGGGTAGGAGCTCGCGTACTCGCGCAGGAAGTCGGACAGGCCGACTTCCTGCGCTTTGCGCGGTGAGCGCGAAACTCAGCCGGCGGCGGGCGGGGCCGTGCGGCGGTGGATCGGGCCGCCGGGGACGTACCAGCCGGCCTTCTTGCGGACGGCCGGGCTCGGGTCCCGCTCGTGGCAGCGCACCAGGGCGGCGAGGGCGCCGGGGACGGTGTGGACGAACTTGCCGACGAGCTCGGCGGCCCGCATCCGGACCTGCGGGTCCGGGTCGTCGGCCAGGTGCCGCAGCGCCGGGTCCAGCACCCGGTCCGCGCCCGGCGCGCAGGCGTCGTCCTTGCAGCGGTCGCAGGCCAGGGCGTGGAAGGCGGCGATCCGGACCCGGGCGTCGGGGTCGTCCGCCATCGCGATCAGGAGGTCCATCGAGTCGGTGTCGACCAGGTGGTCGAGGAGGCGGCAGCAGCCCTCCCGCACCGCCGGGTCCGGGTCGGACAGGCCGGCGCGGATGGCGTCGAGGGAGTCCGCGGCTCGGCGCAGCAGTTCGTGGTAGGCGCCCACGGTGCGCTGGGGGTCGCCCAGGTAGGAGACGAGGCCTTCGTTGTCGGTCCGTGCGAATCCGAGCATGGGGGGAGTGTCGGCCCGTAACTGGCGGCGGGGCAAGGGGATTTCGGAGCCGGGGCGCCGGAACGGGAAGCGCCCGCCCGGAGCGAGCCGGGCGGGCGGGCTGGGCGGGTGGTCCGGGGACTGGGGGCCGCTACATCGGGGTGGGCTTGATCATCGCGAAGGCGGCGCCCTGGGGGTCGGCGACGACGGTCATCCGGCCGGCCATCATGTCGAACGGCGGGGCGAGGACCGTGCCGCCGCGCTTCACCAGGGCGTCCACGGTGGAGTCGACGTCGTCGACCGCGAAGTAGGTCAGCCAGTGCGCCGGGGTGCCGGGCGGGTCGTTGGCGAGGAGGGTGGCGCCGCCGACCGCGCGGCCGCCGACCCGGACCTCCCAGTAGGAGTCCGCGCCGTCCAGCGGCTCGATCTCGATGCCGAACGCCGCGCCGTAGAAGGCGGTGGCGGCCTGGATGTCGCTGGTGTGCAGTTCGTTCCAGGTCAGCGCGCCGGCCTCGTTGACCACCTGGGCGCCGAAGAACTCGCCCGGCTGCCAGACGCCGAAGACCGCGCCCTGCGGATCGGAGGCGATCAGCATCCGGCCCAGGGCGCCGACGTCCATGACCGGGGCGATCAGCGTGCCGCCGGCGGCGACGATCGCGTCCTGGGTGGCCTGGGCGTCGGTGGTGGCCAGGTAGCTCGTCCAGACGGTCGGCGGTTCCGGCATGCCCTCGGGGGCCATCGCCGGGCCGATGCCGGCCGCGGCCCTGCCGTTGAACTCGCAGACCGCGTAGCCGCCGAACTCGGCCGGGCCGGGCTGGCCCTGCCAGCCGAACAGGTCGCGGTAGAAGTCCAGCGCGGCCTGCTGGTCCTTCGCCATCAGGTCGACCCAGCAGGGGGTGCCGGTCGCGTACGGGGTGGTGACCTCGGGCATTTTGACCCTTTCTGGTGGGGTTTGCTGCCGGTCACCCTGTCGTCGTGGGCGGTGGATCGCCACTCGACACGCCGCCGGGGCGGTGGGGCGGTGGGGCGTCGGGGCGGTGGGGGCCTCCGGTGGATCCCGAGGAACCCCGACGGACCTACGGGTACGGCCGTTCGAGCGGCCGGGCGGGCCGACACCGTGCGGAGCGGCAACGGGCGGCGGCTCGACGGCTGACCCTTCTCCGTGGCAGCACCAGACCCCGGGCCGGTGCCGAGCGCCGGCCGACCGCCACCGGAGGCAACGTCATGAAGCCCCTGAAGCACAGGAATCCGATGACGCCGATGAATCTGATGAAGCCCGTGAGGAACGGGCAACGGACCGGCAGACGGTTCACCGCCGCCGTCGTCGGCGCGACCGCGCTGGCCGTCGTCTTCTCCCCGGCGGGAGCCGGCGAGGCCTTCGCGGCCCGGGCCTGCTTCGACCGGTCCACCGAGCCGTACACCTCGGTCGTCGACGGCCACCTGCACTTCCGGCCCTTCGGCGGCCGGGCCATCCCCTTCGAGGAGATGGCCGACTACCTGCGCAAGAGCGGCGTCCGCTACGCCAACATGTTCGGCATCGGGCAGGTGCTGCCCGCCGACTCCGACTGCACGTACTACCTCGACTGCCCCGGCACGCCCGTACGGCCCATGCTGCGCAACGACTTCGTCAACGCCGAGAGCCTGCGGGAGAACCGGCCCGACGACCCGAAGCTCGCGCTCTCCATGACGTTCATGGACCTGCACCACCCCGAGACCGTCCCGGCCGGAATCGCGCTGCTGGACCGGGAGTACCCGGGGATGTTCCGGTGGGCCGGCGAGGTCAACGTGGTCAAGCAGGCGATCCTGCCCAACCTGGCCGAACCCGCCACCAGCGAGGACATCCCGAACTGGGCGCCCTTCATGCGGGTGTACCAGGAGCGCGGGATCCCCGTCACCTTCCACTCCGACCTCGGCAACGACGCGGAGCCGACCAAGTACCTCCACCTGATGGAGGAGATCCTCACGCAGTACCCCGACAACAAGATCGTGTGGGCGCACATGGGGCTCTCCAAGGAGCTCGCCACCATGGACCCGGACGAGCACATCCGCATCCTGGACCGGCTCCTCGGCCAACACCCCAACCTGACCCTGGACTTGAGCTGGCGCGTACTGGAGGACCTCTACTTCAGCCGGCCCGGCGCCCGGGAGAAGTACGCCGCCTTCCTCGACCGCCACCCGACCCGGGCGATCACCGGGACGGACTTCGTGGCCGCGCGGAACAAGGACTACAAGGTGTACGAGGAGGAGCTGGAGGTCACCAGCCGGATCAACCGGGCACTGGACAACGAGGCCTTCCGGGACATCGCGCTCGGGCAGAACTACTTCCGGCTGCTGGGACTGAAGGACGTGGCGCCGAGGGTCTGTCCCTCACGGCCGCGCCCGCACGGCGGGGAGAGCACCACCCCGGCCGGCACGGGCAACCACGTCGCGGTGCTGGGCGACGAGGACTGAGGACCGGGCTCGGGAGCATCGGCGGTTCGCGGTCCCTCACGCGGGTGCTTGAGCGCGAGGGGCCGCCGCGCTGACGCGGGCTGCCCCGGCGAAGTCGGCGAAGTCGGCGGGGGAGGTATTCCGTGGACCCGGGCCGGGCACCCGTCGTACGGTCGAAGCATGGACGCACACGCGCGACTGCTCTCCGTCAACGTCGGCAGGCCCCGGCCGAACCCGTGGAAGGGCCTCCGCGCCACAGGCATCGACAAGCACCCGGTGGACGGCCCGGTCGCCGTGGCCGCGCCGGGCCCCAAAGGGACGGGCGCGGTCGGCCTCGCCGGGGACCGGGTGTACGACGTGCGGAACCACGGCGGCGACGACCAGGCCGTGTACGCCTACGCCCGGGAGGACCTGGACGGCTGGCAGGAGGAGCTGGGCCGGGAACTCGACAACGGCTCCTTCGGCGAGAACCTGACCACCACCGGCCTGGACGTCAACGGCGCCCTGATCGGGGAACGCTGGCGGATCGGCCCGGACGTGGTCCTGGAGGTGTCCTGCGCGCGCATCCCCTGCGGGACCTTCCAAGGCTGGCTGGACCGCGAGGGCTGGATCCGCCGCTTCACCGAGGCAGCCCTGCCGGGCGCCTACCTGCGGGTGGTCACACCCGGCGAACTGCACGCGGGAGACACGGTGGAGGTGGTGCACCGCCCGGACCACGACGTCACGGTGGCCCGGTCGTTCCGCGCGGTGACGACCGAACCGCAGCTGCTGCCGGGCCTGTTGGCGGCGGACGCGCTCCCGGAGGAAATCAAGGAACTGGTGCGGAGGCGGACCCGGGCGTAGCGTGGCGGAGCCGGTGGGTGCGGCTGGCGTGCGCGGGCGTGGGCAGTCGGGCCGACACCGGGGGGATCGATGGAGAACACGCCGGACCACGGCCGGACGGTGCGGAACGGGTCGATCGCGATGATCGCCCTGGGGGTCCTGCTGTTCGTCCTCAGCCTGGTCTACCTGATACCGCACGACATGGGCGCGACGTCGGCCCTTCGCAGCCGTGGCGTCCACACCCCGGCGGTCGTCACCGAGTGCACCGAAGTGAGCGGGCCGCGGGACAACCCGGCAGGGAACGCCGACTGCCGGGTGCGGTTCACGACGCCCGGGGGGACATCCGTCGAGACCCGACTCGCCTACGTCACCGACACCATCAAGGCCCGCGACACCGTGACGGTGGTGTACGACCCCCGGCACACCGATGTCGCCGCTCTCGCTTCGAGCATCGGCTTCTGGAACTCGCTGGGCCGGAACGTACTCGATGTGGTCGCACTGGTCGCGTCGGTCGTCATGACCCTGCTGGGCCTCGCGGTCCATCTCGCCTACCGCCGGCTCACCCGGGCACGGAGGCGCCCGAGGAGGGGGAGTGAGCCCGCGACCTCTTGAGGCACGATGGACCGCGTGACACAGCGGAGATACGAGTACGCGCCACCGAACACCCTCCTCGGCCTGCTGCAGCGTGGCCGGGGTCAGGGCGCGCTGATGGCCGCCGAGGACCGGGCTTCGGTCGCCGACCTCGTCCACGGCTGCATCCGCTGGGAGTGGCGGTGGGACCGGCAAGTCGACGACCGGCACCTCTACCTGGCCCGGCTGATCCGGGACCTGGAGCTGCCGCTCGGCCCTGTGGTGGAGATGCTCGCCGGGGACGAGGAGACCCGGTGGCGGGCCACCCGCGTCCTGGAGTTGCTGGTGCTCGCCGGCTCGGAGGAGGCCCGGGCGGCCCTGCCGGGCTACGTCCCGGGGGAGGACAGGCCGACCATGCGACGCCCCGTGGAGAAGGTGGATCCGGACCACGGCGACGAGAGTGACGTACCGGCCTTGATCGCCGCTCTGGAGCAGCAGTGGGTCGATGAGTCCTGGTGCGGGGCGGACACGCTCGCGCGTGGCCTCGGCCGCTTCGGGCCGGCGGCCGCTGACGCGATCTCCCTGCTGCGGCGCTTCTGGCTCCACACCCCGCACTCGTACGAGCGCCCCGACTACCTGACGGCGTTGGACGCCCTCGGCTCGCCGGGGATGGCCGAGGCGTACACCGAGTCACTGTGGGACTGCGAAGCGCGAGCGCGTCTGCTGGGCGTCGAGCGGGCCCCCGACCGCCCCCATGTGCGCGACCGGCTGGCCTGTCTCCAGGACGACCCGATGGAGGAGCCGGAGGTCAGGGCCGCCGCCCGGGAGCGGCTGGCGGCCCTGACCCGATGAACGGGGGAGGGTTCACAGCCCCGGGATGCGACCGTTCCGGTAGAGGTCCACGAACAGCTGGTGGTCGGCCCGGGCCTGGGCGCCGTACGCGTGGGCGAAGTCGACCAGCATCGCCGTGAAGCCCTTCGTGTCCCGGCTGATCGCCTGGTGGATCACGTGCTCCGTGGAGAACGGCACCAGGGTGTGCCCGCTGGAGGACTCGTCGGCGGCCGCGTGCATGGTCGCGGTCGCCCGGCCCAGGTACTCGGTCACCGCCAGCAGGTCGGACAGCTCGTTCAGGTCCGTCCAGTCCAGGTCGGTGGCGTACGGCGACACCTCCGCGACGAGCTGCCCCCGCCCGCGCAGCTCCGTGTACCCCAGCCACGGGTCGCTGTGCGACTGAAGCGCCCGCTGGGAGATCACCGTTCGGTGCCCCTCGTGCTCGAAGTGGCCGGCGATCGCGGGATCGGTGACGTGCCGGGCGACCGCCGGTGTCTGCCCCTGCTTCATGTAGATGATCACGTCGTTCTCCAGGGCGTCCGTATGCCCCTCCAGCAGCAGGTTGTACGAGGGCAGCCCCGCCGAGCCGATGCCGATGCCCCGCCGCCCGACCACGTCCTTGACCTTCAGCGACTCCGGTCGCGTCCGGGAGGACGGCGGCAGGGTGTCCAGGTACGCCTCGAACGCGGACAGCACCTCGGCCTTCGTCGGTTCGTCCAGCTCGATGGCGCCGCCGCCGAGGCGGAAGCGGCGGTCGTAGCCCTCGACGACGGTCTCCCCGTCGAGCAGCTCGACCCGGGTCTGCAGGCGCGCCTGCCGCAGGGTCTCCAGCACCGGCCCGCTCGCGGTCTCCAGCGTGTACGGCTCGGTGTCCGCGGCCTCCACGTGCGCCGCTATCCGACCCCGGTACGCCTCGGCGAACGCCGTGACCAACTGGGTGATCGTCTCGTCGGACAGTGCCTTGGCGTAGCCGATCAGCGCGAGCGAGGCGGCCAGGCGCTGGACGTCCCAGGTGAAGGCGCCGACGTAGGCCTCGTCGAAGTCGTTGACGTTGAAGACCAGCCGGCCCTCGGAGTTCAGGTAGGTGCCGAAGTTCTCGGCGTGCAGGTCGCCGTGGATCCACACCCGGCTGGTGCGCTCGTCGAGGAACGGCGCGCCGAAGCGCCCGTACTGCTCGCTGGTGAGGTCCGCGTAGTAGAGCGCGGCGGTGCCCCGGTAGAAGGCGAAGGCGGACGCGGCCATCTTGCGGAACTTCACCCGGAAGGCCGCCGGGTCCTGGGCGAGCAGGTCACCGAAGGCCGTTTCGAAGACCCCGAGGATCTCCTCGGCACGGTCGGGTGCGGCGGGCTGCGGGTGCGACATGAACGTTCCTTCGCATGCGGGGCTGGTGAGCGGAGACCGGAGGCTCCGGAGGCTAGAGTAGGAGCGTGAACGTGTGAGTGATGGTCCGGACCCCGTGAGGTGTTCGGACCACCTTCATTTCCAGGGGATTACTTCTGTGACCTGCGCGTTCGCCGGCCCACCAGCCCAGCACGAGAGCCTTCGGAGGCCCCGCCTTGAGCGATCAGCCGTTCGCGCATCTGCACGTCCACACCGAGTACTCGATGCTGGACGGTGCCGCCCGGCTGAAGCAGATGTTCAAGGAGGTCGAGCGCCTCGGGCAGACCCATGTGGCGATGACCGACCACGGCAACATGTACGGCGCCGCCGAGTTCCACAAGCAGGCCACCGCGGCCGGGATCACGCCCGTCATCGGCATCGAGGCGTACGTCGCCCCGGAGTCCCGCTCGAACACCAAGCGGATCCTGTGGGGCCAGCCGCACCAGAAGCGGGACGACGTCTCCGCGTCCGGCGCGTACACCCACAAGACCATCTGGGCCCGGAACAAGGAGGGCCTGCACAACCTCTTCAAGCTGACCTCGCGCTCCTACGCCGAGGGCTGGCTGGTGAAGTGGCCCCGGATGGACAAGGAGCTGATCGCGGAGCTGTCCGGCGGCCTGATGGCCACCACCGGCTGCCCGTCCGGTGAGGTCCAGACCCGGCTGCGCCTCGGCCAGTTCGACGAGGCCGTCAAGTCCGCCGCCGACTACCAGGACATCTTCGGCAAGGAGAACTACTTCCTGGAGCTGATGGACCACGGCCTCGACATCGAGAAGCGGGTCCGCGACGGGCTGCTGGAGATCAGCAGGAAGCTGAACATCCCGCCGGTCGTCACCAACGACTCGCACTACACCACCGAGGCCGACGCGGGCGCGCACGACCTCCTGCTCTGCGTCCAGACCGGCAAGAACCTCTCCGACCCGGACCGCTTCCGCTTCGACGGCACCGGCTACTACATCAAGTCCGCCGCCGAGATGTACGCGCTGGACTCCTCGGACGCCTGGCAGGAGGGCTGCCGCAACAGCCAGCTCCTGGTCGCCTCCCGCGTCGACACCGAGGGCATGTTCAAGTTCAAGAACCTCATGCCCCGCTTCCCCATCCCGGAGGGCTTCGAGTCCGAGGCGGACTTCTTCAAGTCCAAGGTCTGGGAGGGCATGGACTGGCGCTTCCCGAACGGGTACGACGAGGAGCACAAGAAGCTCGCCGAGTACGAGATGGACACCATCATCCAGATGGGGTTCCCGGCGTACTTCCTCGTGGTCGCCGACTTCATCATGTGGGCCAAGACCCAGGGCATCGCGGTGGGCCCGGGCCGTGGTTCGGCGGCCGGTTCGCTGGTCGCGTACGCGATGGGCATCACCGACCTCGACCCCATCCCGCACGGCCTGATCTTCGAGCGCTTCCTCAACCCCGAGCGCATCTCCATGCCCGATGTCGACATCGACTTCGACGAGCGCCGGCGCGGTGACGTGATCCGCTACGTGACGGAGAAGTGGGGGTCCGACAAGGTCGCCATGATCGTCACGTACGGCACCATCAAGGCGAAGGCCGCCATCAAGGACTCCTCGCGGGTCCTCGGCTACCCCTACGCGATGGGCGACCGGATCACCAAGGCGATGCCGCCGGACGTCATGGGCAAGGGCATCCCGCTCTCCGGCATCACGGACAACAGCCACCCGCGCTACGGCGAGGCCGGTGAGATCCGCGGGCTGTACGAGAGTGACCCGGACGTCAGGAAGGTCATCGACACCGCGCGCGGCATCGAGGGCCTGATCCGCCAGCCCGGTGTGCACGCGGCCGGCGTCATCATGTCCGCCGAGCCGCTGACCGACCACATCCCGGTCTGGACCCGGCACACCGACGGCGTCACCATCACGCAGTTCGACTACCCCACTTGTGAGGGCCTCGGCCTCCTCAAGATGGACTTCCTCGGCCTGCGCAACCTGACGATCATGGACGACGCCGTCAAGGCGATCGAGCGGAACAAGGGCGAGAAGATCGAGCTGCTCAAGCTGCCGCTCGACGACAAGCCGACCTACGAACTCCTCGCCCGCGGCGACACGCTGGGCGTCTTCCAGCTCGACGGCGGGCCGATGCGCTCGCTGCTGCGGCTGATGAAGCCCGACAACTTCGAAGACATCTCGGCTGTTCTGGCGCTGTACCGGCCGGGCCCGATGGGCGTCAACTCCCACACCAACTACGCCCTGCGCAAGAACGGCCAGCAGGAGATCACCCCGATCCACCCGGAGCTGGAGAAGCCCCTGGAGGAGGTGCTCCGGCCGACGTACGGCCTGATCGTCTACCAGGAGCAGGTGCAGAAGGCCGCGCAGATCCTCGCCGGGTACTCGCTCGGCCAGGCGGACCTGCTGCGCCGGGCGATGGGCAAGAAGAAGAAGGAGATCCTGGAGGCGGAGTTCGTCCCCTTCCAGAAGGGCTGCCGCGAGCGCGGCTACTCCGACGCGGCCATCCAGGCGGTGTGGGACGTCCTCGTCCCCTTCTCCGGCTACGCGTTCAACAAAGCGCACACCGCGGGCTACGGGCTGGTCTCGTACTGGACGGCCTACCTCAAGGCCAACTACCCGGCCGAGTACATGTCCGGCCTGCTCACGTCCGTCAAGGACGACAAGGACAAGTCGGCGGTCTACCTCAACGAGTGCCGCAAGATGGGCATCCAGGTGCTGCCGCCGGACGTCAACGAGTCGGACTCGGACTTCACCCCGCACGGTGACGACACCGTCCGCTTCGGCCTGACCGCCATCCGCAACGTCGGCGGGCCGGTCGTCGAGTCGATGATCCGGACCCGGAAGACCAAGGGGAAGTTCTCCTCCTTCCCCGACTTCCTGGACAAGGTGGAGTCGGTGGTCTGCAACAAGCGGACCGTCGAATCGCTGATCAAGGCCGGCGCCTTCGACTCGCTCGGGCACACCCGCAAGGGCCTCAGCGCGCAGTTCGAGCCGATGATCGACAACGTCGTCGACGTGAAGCGCAAGCAGGCGGTCGGGCAGTACGACCTCTTCGGCGGCGACATCGCCTCGGACGAGCCGAGCTTCGGGCTGGACGTCGTCTTCTCCGAGGAGGAGTGGGAGAAGTCCTTCCTGCTCGCCCAGGAGCGGGAGATGCTCGGCCTGTACGTCTCCTCGCACCCGCTGCACGGCATCGAGCACGTGCTCGCCGACAAGGCGGACTGCGCGGTCGCCGACCTCGCGGACCGGCCGGACGGGACGATCGTCACCATCGGCGGCATCATCTCGGGCCTCCAGCGGAAGATGACCAAGCAGGGCAACGCCTGGGCGATCGCCACCGTCGAGGACCTGGCGGGCTCCATCGACTGCATGTTCTTCCCGGCGAGCTACCAGCTGGTCTCCTCCCAACTCGTCGAGGACGCCGTGGTGTTCGTGCGCGGCAAGCTCGACAAGCGGGAGGACGTGCCCCGGCTGATGGGCATGGAGCTGTCCGCCCCGGACCTGTCGAACGCCCACGCCGAGGCGCCGATCGTCATCAACATCCCGACCGGGAAGGTCACCCCGCCGCTGGTCGCCCGGCTCAGCGAGGTGCTGACCCACCACAAGGGCACCACCGAGGTGCGGGTGCGGCTGGAGGGCCGCACCAAGACCACGGTGCTGCGGCTGGACCGGCACCGGGTGAAGTCGGACCCGGCGCTGTTCGGGGACCTGAAGCAGCTGCTCGGGCCGAGCTGTCTGGTGGTCTGAGCCGCCCGGCGGTCCGATCGAGGGCCTGAGCCCGGGGTGCCGCCGGCGCCCCGGGCTCTTCCGCGTTCAGGAGCCGCTGCCGAGACCGGGGGGCACCGCGGTGTGGAGCGCCGAGACGAAGGCCGAGATGGCCGGGTGGGACCCGGCGCCGGCCCGGAAGGCGGCGCGGGTGCGGCGGTACATGGGCAGGCGGGTGAGGACGACGCCGGGCGGGGGCTGGGCGGTGCCGAGGTGGGGGACGAGGGCCACGCCCTGGCCGGCGGCCACCAGGGCGAGGACGGTGGTGAAGTCGTCGATCTGGTGGCGGATCCTGGGGGCGAAGCCGGCCGACTCGCAGGCGCGGACGGCCATGGTGTGGCAGAGGGTGCCGGGCGGGGACATGATCCACGGGGCGCCGCGCTGTTCGGCGATGGTGCCGGCGGTGCGGCCGGCCAGGTACATGGGCTCGGTGAAGACCGGGCGGGTCGCCGCGAGGCCCGGTTCGGGGTCGGACGGGACGAGGTCGTACTCGTGCACCAGGGCCACGTCCAGCTCGCCCGCGCGCAGGGCGGCGCCGACGACCGCCGGGTCCACCTCGGTGACCATCGGCTCCAGCCCGGGGTGCCAGGCGGCGAGCTCGGCGAGCACCGCCGGGATGATCGCGCGGGCCGCCGAGGGGTAGGTGCCGATCCGCAGCGGACCGGCCAACCCCCGTCTGGCGTGCGCGAGTTCGGCGCCCGCCTGCTCCAGCAGGGCGAGCACCGACTCGGCGTGCCGGACCAGGTTGCGCCCGGCCGGGGTGAGGGTGACCCGGCGGCCGGTGCGCTCCAGCAGCGGGACGCCCGCCTCCTTCTCCAGGACGGACAGCTGCTGGGACACCGCGGACGGGCTGAAGGAGAGCGCCTCGGCGACGGCCGCGATGGTGCCGAGGTGGGCGAGTTCGCGCAGCAGGCGCAGGCGTCGGACGTCGAGCATCGGCTCAGCTTACGAGAGTGAGCATCGGCTCAGCTTACGAGAAGCGTCGGAAATGTGAACTGGACCTGCGGTGACGGTCGGCCGCAGGATCGTGCGCATGGAACTCAAGGGCCTGGAACTCAAGGGCATCTACGTCCCCCTCGTCACCCCTTTCGCCGCGGACGGCGGCGTCGCCCTGGACGCGCTGGAGAAGCTCGCGTACGAGCTGCTCGACGCCGGCGCGGCCGGGCTGGTGGCGCTCGGCACCACCGGTGAGCCGGCCGCGCTGACCGCCGGGGAGCGGGACGCGGTGGTGGACGTCGCCGCGGCCGCCTGCGCCGCGCGCGGCGCGCAGCTGATCGTCGGCGCGTCCGGCGGGGACACCCGGGCGACCGCCGAGTCCCTGGCCGCGCTCGGCGCGCGGGTGCCGGGGGCGGCGGCCGCGCTGGTCACCGTGCCGGCCTTCGTCCGGCCCGGCGAGGCGGGGACGGTTGCGCACTTCCGGGAGCTGGCCGCGAGCAGCCCGCTGCCGCTGGTCGTCTACCACATCCCGTACCGCACCGGGCAGCAGCTGTCGGCCGCGGCGCTGCGCGAGATCGCCGCGATCGAGGGCGTGGTGGGCGTCAAGTACGCGACCGGCGGGCTGGACCAGGCGGCCGCCGAACTGCTCGCGGACGCCCCCGACGGCTTCGCGTTCCTGACCGGGGAGGACGCCTTCCTCGCGCCGATGCTGGCGCTCGGCGCGGCCGGCGGGATCCTCGCCTCCGCCCACCTGGCCACCGCCCGGTTCGTGGAGCTGGCGCAGGCCTGGCGGGTCGGGGACGTCGAGTCGGCGCGGGCGCTCGGGCACCGGCTGACCGGGCTGGCGCTGGCGGCGTTCGCGGCGCCGAACCCGGCGGTCACCAAGGGCGTGCTGCACGCCCTGGGGCGGATCCCGACCCCGGACGTCCGGCTGCCGCTGCTGCCGGCCGGGCGGGCCGAGGTGGAGGCCGCCCTGGCGTTGGTGAGTGGTCTGGACCACTAGGGCCCGTCCGAGGCGCCTCTCACCCACTGAAATGGCAGGTCGCCCCACCCCCGTGACAAGGCATGATGGGCGGAGTGCGGCTGTAGACAGCACCATCCAGAGGAGTAGTCGGAATGAAGATCGGCATTGTCGGTGCCACCGGCCAGGTCGGCGGCGTGGTCCGCGAGATCCTGGCGGAGCGAAGCTTCCCGGTGGAGCAGCTGCGGCTGTTCGCCTCGGCCCGTTCGGCCGGGCGCACGCTGCCCTGGCAGGGCACCGAGGTCACCGTCGAGGACGCGGCCACGGCCGACTACACGGGCCTCGACATCGTGATCTTCTCGGCCGGCGGCTCCACCTCCAAGGCCCTGGCCCCCAAGGCGGCCGCGGCCGGTGCCGTCGTCATCGACAACTCCTCCGCCTGGCGCCGCGACCCCGAGGTCCCGCTGGTGGTCTCCGAGGTCAACCCCGAGGCCATCGCGGACCGCCCCAAGGGCATCATCGCCAACCCGAACTGCACCACCATGGCCGCCATGCCCGTGCTGCGCCCGCTGCACGAGGAGGCCGGGCTGGCCGCGCTGGTCGTCTCGACCTACCAGGCCGTCTCCGGCAGCGGTGTGGCCGGTGTCGCCGAGCTGCGGGACCAGGCCGCCAAGGTCATCGACGGTGCCGCCGCGCTCGCCCACGACGGCTCCGCGGTCGAGTTCCCCGAGCCCAAGGTCTACAAGCGCCCGATCGCCTTCAACGTGCTGCCGCTGGCCGGGTCCATCGTCGAGGACGGCTCCAACGAGACCGACGAGGAGCAGAAGCTCCGCCACGAGAGCCGCAAGATCCTCGGCATCCCGGAGCTGAAGGTCTCCGGCACCTGCGTGCGCGTCCCGGTGTTCTCCGGCCACTCGCTGCAGATCAACGCCCGCTTCGAGCGCCCGATCAGCCCCGAGCGCGCGGTGGAGCTGCTGGCCGGCGCCCCCGGCGTCGAGCTGTCCGACATCCCCACCCCGCTGCAGGCCGCGGGCCGGGACCCGAGCTTCGTCGGTCGCATCCGGGTGGACGAGACGGTGGAGAACGGCCTGTCGCTGTTCGTCTCCAACGACAACCTGCGCAAGGGCGCCGCCCTCAACGCCGTCCAGCTGGCCGAGCTGGTCGCCGCCGAACTCAAGGGCTGACCTCCGGGTCCGAGGGCTGACCTCAGGATTTCTCGGGCCGGCCCCCGAGCCCGGGGCCCGACCGCCGGGTTCAGCCGGGTTCGAGGGCCGGCCTCCGGGTTCAAGGGTTGAAGTCCGCCGGCCGCGTGCCGGGCTCCAGCGCACACAGGTCGAAACACCGCCGCGTGACCTCGGGCGGGCCCCGTCGTTGAACGGGGCCCGCCTTCGCGTTGTCCGGACTCGGTCGGGCGGCTGTTGCGGTACCGGGACATCCGGCAAGGTTCGGCAGGCGAACCCCGGGTAAAAGGTGACCCAACGATCGGGCGACGACGGGGGCCCCTCACCTCGGCACGCCCGGACGACGGGTGGACCGCCCACCCCGAACGACCGACCCGACTGATTCCGAGGGCGAGCGAAAAGAGGTGCGCGATGGACCGCTGTGTCGTCCTGGTGGACGCCGGATATCTGCTGGGCGCCGCCGCCAGCCTGCTCGCGGGGGATCCATCCCGGTCCAAGGTCACGGTGAACCACACGGCCCTGATCACCGCGCTGCGCGAGCGCGCCGAGGCGGAGACCGGGCTGCCGCTGCTGCGCATCTACTGGTTCGACGCCGCGCCCGACCGGCGCCCGATGCCCGAGCACCGGCGGCTGCGCGTCCTGCCCCGGGTCACCGTGCGGCTCGGGGCCCTGACCCGGGCCGAGGGCCGGTGGGTGCAGAAGGGCGTGGACGCCGCGATGCACGCCGAGCTCTCCGAACTCGCCCGCAACCGGGCCTGCGCCGACGTCGTACTGATCACCGGGGACGGTGACCTGCTGCCCGGCATGATGACCGCCAAGGAGCACGGCGTCGCCGTCCACCTGTGGGCCCTGCAGGCCGCCGACGGCGACTTCAACCAGTCCGAGGACCTGGTCGGCGAGGCGGACGAGCGGCGGGTGCTGGACCGCGAGTGGATCGAGGGCTCGTTCTCGCTGCGGGACACCGCCAACCTCTTCCCGGCGCCCGGGGCCCGGCAGGAGATCGCCAAGATCCTCGCCGCCCCGCCGGCCGCGCTGCCGAGCGTGGTGCCCGGTGTGGTCCCGAGCGTGGTGCCGGCCGGGGTGCCGCCGGTGGTCAGGCCGGCCGCCGCCGCGGCAGCCGGCGTCGCCCCCGCCTCCGCCGCCAACGGCCGGTCACAGCCGGCGGCGACCGCGCTCAAGGTCGTCCCCACGCCGAAGGACCTGGCCGGGCGGGCCCCCTCCGCCACCCCGATCGCCCCGGTGGCGAACGGGCACGGGGCGCACGGGTCCGCCGCCCACGCGAACGGGACGAACGGGCACGGGACGAACGGCCACGGCGCCGCCGCCCAGGCCGGGCCGGTCCTGCGGTGGTCCTCCGACCGTGGCTGGGTCGACCGGCCCGCCCCGGAGCCCGCCGTCACCGCCGGGGACAGCCTGCCCACGCTCGCCCAGCTCACCACCTCCGAACAGCGCTGGGCCGACCGCGAGGAGGACATCACCTCCATCGGCGGCGACGCCCACGAGGTCGGCCAGGTCTTCGCCCGCCGCTGGACCGAGCGGATCGGCGACTCCGAGCGGCTCACCGTGCTCTGGCCCGACTACCCGCGCATCCCGCACCGGGTGGACGGCGAGCTGCTCCGCTACGCCGCCCGCTTCGGGCTGCTCGCGCACAAGGACGACCAGATCGACGAGCACGACCGCTACGCCATCCGGGCCGGGTTCTGGAAGGAACTGGCGGTACGGGTGCCGGGCGGGTCGATGGTCGTCGACGACTGAGCCGTGAGCGGGCGGCCGGGGGGCCCAGGTGACCGCCGGGCGACCGACCCGTTGTCCGGTTCGCCCGTATGAGCGCGTAGAGTCTTCGGTCGTGAGTGAGACGGCCGGGCGAGCACCCGACGAAACCCCGCCGTGCGTCGTCGTGCGCGACCTGACCAGGACGTATCGCAGCGGGCGCGGCGCGGCCGCCACCGAGATCCGCGCCAACGACGGGATCAGCCTCACCGTCCGGCGGGGCGAGGTCTTCGGGCTGCTCGGCCCGAACGGCGCCGGCAAGTCGACGCTGGTGCGCCAGCTCACCGGGCTGCTGCGCCCCGACTCGGGAACCGTCGAACTGCTCGGCCACGACATCGTGCGGCACCCCGAGCGGGCCGCCCGGCTGCTCGGGTACCTCGGGCAGGAATCCACCGCGCTGGACGAGCTGACCGTCGCGCTCGCCGCCGAGACCACCGGACGGCTGCGCGGGCTCGGCCGGGCACAGGCCCGGAGCACCGCCGCGGACGTCCTGGAGGAGCTCGGGCTGACGGCCATCGCGCACCGGCCGCTCGCCAAGCTGTCCGGCGGCCAGCGGCGGCTCGCCTGCTTCGCGGCCACCCTGGTGGGGGACCGGCCGCTGCTCGTCCTGGACGAGCCGACCACCGGTATGGACCCCGTCGCCCGGCGGGCCGTGTGGCGCGCCGTCGACCGGCGGCGGGCCGAGCACGGGACGACCGTGCTGCTGGTCACCCACAACGTGATCGAGGCGGAGACCGTGCTCGACCGGGTCGCCGTGGTCGACGACGGCCGGGTGATCGCCTGCGACACGCCCGGCGGGCTGAAGGCGCTGGTGGACGGCGACGTCCGGCTCGACCTGGTCTGGCGCGACGAGGCGCCGGTCGGCGTGCCCGCCGTCGCCGCGCTGCGCGAGCGGGCCGAGTGCACCGGGCGCCGCTGGACCGTCCGCACCACCCCCGAGCAGGCCCGCGAGCTGGTCGCCGCCGTCACCACCGGCCCGGCCTTCGCCGCCCTCGACGACTTCACCCTCGCCACCCCCAGCCTTGAGGACGCCTACCTCAAGCTGGGCGGCCGCCACGGAGGACTGGCCAAGTGACCCTGCTCTCGGCGCCGCCGCGCACCGACCGGCCGACCGGCGGGCCCGCCCCGCTCGCCCCCGCGGCCCGGCTGCTGCCCTCGCTGGCCGCCGTGTACCGGGCCCAGCTCGCCCGGGCGAGGGTGGCGCGGATCCCGCTGCTGTTCGTCGCCACCTTCCAGTCGCTCGGCATCCTGGTGATGATGCGGGGCGTCGTGGAGGCCGGACAGTCCTCGGCGGCGCGGTCGGTGGTGGCCGGGTCCAGCGTGCTGGTGGTGGCCTTCGTCGCGCTGAACCTGCTCGCCCAGTACTTCGGCAAGCTGCGGGCCACCGGTGGCCTCGACCACTACGCGACGCTGCCGGTGCCGGCCGCCTCGGTGGTGCTGGGGGCGGCCGCCGCGTACGCCTCCTTCACGCTGCCCGGGACGGTCGTCACGGCGGCCGTCGGGGCGGTCATGTTCGGACTGCCGCTCGGGCAGCTGTGGGTCCTGCTGGCGGTCGTGCCGTTGGCCGGGGCCGCGCTGGCCGGGCTGGGGGCGGCCTGCGGGCTGCTGGCCCCGCGGCAGGAGATCGCGACGATGCTGGGGCAGCTCGGCATGTCCGCCGCCCTGCTGCTCGGCGTGCTGCCCGTCGACCACCTGCCGCAGCCCGTGCTGTGGCTGCGGGACCTGCTGCCCTCCACGTACGGGGTCGAGGCCTTCGCGCGGACGTTCGCGCCGGACCCGGACTGGGCGATGGTGCTCGCGGACCTCGGGGTGTGCGCCGGGGTGGGCGTGCTGTCACTGGGCGTGGCCACCTGGGCGTACCGGAGGGCGGTCGCGAGGTGAGGGCCGCCCGGGTGGTGGGGCCGTTCCGGAGGGCGTCGTGAAACGATGGGGCCTGTGACCGTACCGAACACACCTCCGGATCCCGCGCACACCGATGTGCGGGCGGCTTCGGCCGACGCCGTGTCCGACGCCGTGCCCGACCCGTACGCGCCGCCGCCGGAGACCGCGCCCGTCGCCGCCGACCCGGCCGGGGCGGCGGGGGAGACGCCGGTGCAGCGGCTGCTGCCGGAGCTGCGGCTCGGCGCCGGGGTCGTCCTGGCCTGCCTGGTCGCCGGACTGGTGATGGCCGCGCTCTGGGCGTGGCTGGCGCCGAAGGTGCCGCTGGTCGTGGACGGGGACCGGATCCTCTACGTCGACCCCGAGGGCGAGCAGCGGGCCGGGGCCGACGCGGTGTTCGTGCTCATCGGCCTGGGCGCCGGGATCCTGACCGCGCTCGGGGCCTTCCTGGTCACCCGGCGGCGCGGCGGCGGCATCGCGGTCGCGCTGGGGCTCACGGTCGGCGGCCTGCTCGGCTCGATGGGCGCCTGGCGGATCGGCCGGTGGCTCGGCCCGGGCAACGACCTGATCGGCGAGGCCCGGCGGGTCGGCAACGGCGGGCACTTCGACGCGGGCATCGACCTGGGGGCGATGGGGGCGCTGCTGGTCTGGCCGATGGCGGCGATGGTGGTGCTGCTCGCGCTGTCGGCGGCGGTCGGGAAGCGGGAGGAGGACCCGCCGCCGTACTGGGGGGCTCCGGTCGCTCCGCCGACGGCTCCGGCTGCTCCGGTGAGCCCGGCGGCGCCGGAGGACCGGGTCTGAGTTTCGGTGGCAGGGCGGAGGGTCGGCGGTCCGGGGACGGGCCGGGCCCCCGCCCTGCGGCGTTCCCGGGTGCCGCTTCCGTCAGCGGGCTCAGGGGGCTCAGCGGGCGCAGTGGCTTCGGCGGGCTGAGCGGGCTCAGCGGGCGATCGGGGCGGTGCGGGCGTCGGTGAGGGCGATCAGGTCGGCGGGGGCGAGTTCCACTTCGAGGCCCCGGCGCCCGGCCGACACGTAGACGGTGGGGTGGGTGAGCGCGCTGGCGTCGACGACGGTGCGCAGGGGCCGGCGCTGGCCCAGCGGGGAGATGCCGCCGAGCACGTAGCCGCTGCTGCGTTCGGCCGCGGCCGGGTCGGCCATGGCGGCGCGCTTGCCGCCGACCGCGGCGGCGAGGGCCTTGAGGTCGAGCTGGCCGGCGACCGGGACGACGCCGACGGTGAGGGTGCCGTCCACGTCGGCCACCAGGGTCTTGAAGACGCGCTCGGCGGGCACGCCGAGGACCTCGGCCGCCTCGCCGCCGTACGAGGCGGCGGCCGGGTCGTGGTCGTAGGCGTGCACGGTGAAGGCGACGGCGGCGGTTTCCAGGGCGACGGTGGCCGGTGTGCCCTGGCCGCCCTTCCTGCTCTTCTTGGCCATACGGGGGTCCTGGGGGTCTTGGGGGTCCTTGGTGTCCTGGGTCAGTTGGGGCTGAAGGACTGGCGGGTGAGGTCGACGGCGGGCAGCGAGGGCAGCCAGCTGAGGACGGCGGTCTCGCGGCGCAGCAGGTCGAGTTCGGCGCGCAGCCGCTGGGCGGTGTCCGGGCAGGCGAGCAGCCGCTGTTTGACCGGGGTCTCGAACACCGAGGCGGCCGCGACCAGGTAGGAGAGCACCTGCGGGTCGTCGGGGAGGTCCTGGCGGCCGACGGTGCTGGCCTCGCGGGCGCCGGCGAGGCGCTTCTGGTAGACCCGGAACGCCCGCTCGACTTCGGCGGCCAGGACGCCGGAGCCTTCGCCGGGGCGTTCCTCGATCGTCTCGATCTCGCCGGTCAGGTACGGACCGGAGGCGTCCACCGCGCGCAGGGCGAACCGGGTGGTGCCGGTGACCAGGAGCTCGTAGCGGCCGTCCGGCTGCTGCTCGACGGAGGCGACGTCGGCGACGCAGCCGACGGGGAAGATCGCCTCCAGCGGGTCCCCGGTGACGGTGCCGAGGCCGTCGAGCGGCCCGGCGGGGCCGTCCTCGGCCCGGACCGGGGCGACCTCGCGGCCGTCCTTGATCGCGAGCACGCCGAAGCGCCGGGGGGCGTCCTCGGACTGTTCGAGCAGGTCGGCGACGAGACGGCGGTAGCGCTCCTCGAAGACGTTCAGGGGCAGCACCAGGCCCGGGTAGAGCACGGTGTTCAGCGGGAAGAGCGGCAGCCGTTCTGTCACGGCGGACAGCGTAGTTCCCCGGACGGGCGCCTTGTCGCGCGGTCGACCATCAGCCGCGCTGGAGCATCCGTGTGGCCCCGGCGACGACGGTCGAGGCGAGCAGCCAGCCGATGATCACCAGCGAGGCGGAGATCCACTGGCTGAGGCCGCCCGGGTTCCAGCCGCCCTGGTTGAGGTCCACGATCGGCAGCAGCTGGTTGAGGGTGTAGAGCACCGGGCTCCAGTGCGGGCGCTCGTCGGCCTTGAGCGGCTCCAGCGGGTGGGTGGCGAACCAGACGCTGCCGAGCACCCAGGCGAGCAGCAGCCACAGGCCCGCCCGGCCCGGGCGGTAGCCGTAGCCGACGGTGGCGTCCTGGACGGCGCCCCAGACCCGGGCGGGCAGCGGCAGGGTCGCGCGGCGCCGGCGCTGCTTGGCGTACAGCACCTCGCGGGCGTCGTCGTCGGCGCCGTCGCGGCGCAGGGCGGCGGCCAGCTGCTCGTACGACTCGGGCTGGAAGTCGACGGAGGAGCCCTCCAGCCAGGCGATCCGGTCCTGGAGCGGGAAGGCCCTCATCGGGCGCAGGTTCTCGTACACGAAGCCGGTGAGGCCCAGGTGCTTGCCGAGCGGCCAGGCGTCGGGCGCGTCGACCAGGTTGCCGACCCGGGCCCGGGAGAGCGAGACGGTGCCGGTGGGGCGGAACTTGCAGGTGAAGCGCAGCTCGGGGGTGTGGATGCGGCGCAGCGAGAGTTCGTCGTCACCCTCCAGGTGGAATTCCCCGGAGATCAGGCAGGCGCCGTCGAAGCGGCTGTCGGACAGCCGCACCCGGCCGAAGGCGCGGAACGGGGTGACGGGGCCGTCCGGCGGCGGGTGCTCGCCGTAGCCGGACCCGTAGTAGCCGCGGGAGCCGACCCAGCCGCGGTCGGCGGAGCCGGTCAGGTAGAGGGTGTGGCCGACGGTGATCCGGACGGCGTTGAGGCAGGTGCGGTTGTGCTCCCGGTCGGCGTGCAGCTGGGCGCCGCGGAGCGAGAGCCGGCCGCCTATCCGGGCCGTGCGTACGCTCAACTCGCCCGCGGTCTCCAGGCGTTCGGCCTCGAAGTCCTGGTTGACGGTGATCCCGTCGGCGGAGACGGCGCGGCCGTGGCGGTCGGCGCCGACGACGGTCTGGTTGAGCAGCAGGTCGGTGCCGATCCTGGCGTCGGTGAGCCGGATGCCGTCGGGGACGCGGCAGCGGGCGAGGTGGAGGTCGCCGGTGGTGGAGAGCCGGGAGGCCTCCAGGCGGGGGACCAGGCAGTTCACGAAGCGCAGCGTGGAGGCGGCCGCCTCGGAGATGAGGATCTTGCGCTCGAAGCGGCAGTCGTGCAGCTCGACGTAGTCGCCGATGGCGGCACCGGCCAGGTTGAGCGCGCCGGTGACCAGCACGCCGCTGACCCGCAGCGAGGCGACCCGCCCGGGCTCGGGCTCCGGGCCGACCAGCAGGAGGTGGGCCAGCACCTCGGCCCGGACGGTCCGCCGGGGCTCCCAGACGGCGTCGCCGAAGGGGTCGTCGGTGTCGGCCTCGCCGCTGCGCAGGTCAAGGATCTCCCCCTGGCGGTAGGCCTCCCAGAGCTCCCGCTCGGTGTCGCTCCAGCCTTCCGGAGCACGCTCCGCCATCGTTTCCCCCGTCCCCCCGGTCGTCTCGCCTTTCGTATCACGGACTGAAATGCGGGACCAGCGATTCCGGCCACTCCTTACACTGGGTGGCGTGATCTCTCGAATCGACCTCCGCGGCTCGCTCGACGACCCGCGTGACCTGCTGCCCCGTGCCGACTTCGACGTCGCGGCCGCCCTGGAGAAGGTGCGGCCGATCGCCGAGGACGTACGCCATCGCGGGGTCGCGGCGCTGATCGAGATCACCGAACGCTTCGACGGCGTCCGCCTGGAGTCCACCCGGGTGCCGGCCGAGCAGCTCACCGAGGCCCTGGAGACGCTCGACCCGAAGGTGCGCGCCGCGCTGGAGGAGTCGATCCGCCGGGCCCGCACCGTGCACGCGGACCAGCGCCGCACCGGGCACACCACCCAGGTGGTGCCGGGCGGCACCGTCACCCAGCGCTGGGTGCCGGTCGAGCGGGTCGGCCTGTACGTGCCGGGCGGGCTGGCGGTCTACCCGTCCTCCGTGGTGATGAACGTGGTGCCGGCCCAGGAGGCGGGCGTCCGGGGCATCGCGGTCAGCTCGCCCCCGCAGAAGGAGTTCGGGGGCCGGGTCCACCCGACGATCCTGGCGGCCTGCGCACTGCTCGGCGTGGACGAGGTGTACTCCGTCGGCGGCGGCCAGGCGGTGGCGATGTTCGCGCTGGGCACCGAGGAGTGCGCGCCGGTGAACATGGTCACCGGCCCCGGCAACATCTACGTGGCGGCCGCCAAGCGGCTGTTCGCCGGCCGGGTCGGCATCGACTCCGAGGCCGGTCCGACCGAGATCGCCGTCCTCGCCGACGACACCGCGCTGCCCTCCGACGTCGCCGCCGACCTGATCAGCCAGGCCGAGCACGGTCCGACCTCCGGCTCGGTGCTGGTCACCGACTCCCCGGCGCTGGCCGACGCGGTCGAGGCCGAACTGGCCGTCCAGGTCGCCCGGACCAAGCACAGCGAGCGGGTCGCCGAGGCGCTGGGCGGCAAGCAGTCCGGCATCATCCTGGTCGACGACCTCACCCAGGGCCTCGCCGTGGTCAACGCGTACGCGGCCGAGCACCTGGAGATCCAGACCCGCGACCCGCACGCGGTGGCGGCCCGCGTCGTCAACGCCGGCGCGGTCTTCATCGGTCGCTGGACCCCGGTCTCGCTGGGCGACTACGCGGCCGGCTCCAACCACGTGCTGCCCACCGGCGGCTGCGCCTGCCACTCCTCCGGGCTCTCCGTGCAGACCTTCCTGCGCGGCGTCCAGGTCGTCGAGTACGACCGGGAGGCGCTGGCCGACATCGCCGCGCACGTCGTCAACCTGGCGAACGCCGAGGACCTGCCCGGTCACGGTGACGCCGTCAAGGCTCGGTTCGATTGGACGGTTCCCGGCTCGTGACCGCTGTGACTCGCATCGACGACCTGCCCATCCGGGACGAGCTGCGCGGCCAGTCCCCGTACGGCGCGCCCCAGCTGGACGTGCCCGTCCAGCTCAACACCAACGAGAACCCGTACCCGCTGCCCGAGGAGCTGGTGGCCCGGATCGCCGAGCGCGTCGCCGAGGCCGCCCGGGGGCTGAACCGCTACCCCGACCGGGACGCGGTCGAACTGCGCGAGGGCCTCGCCGCGTACCTGACCCGCACCACCGGCTTCCCGGTCGTACGCGAGCAGGTGTGGGCCGCCAACGGCTCCAACGAGGTGCTCCAGCAGCTGCTGCAGACCTTCGGCGGCCCCGGCCGCAGCGCGCTCGGCTTCGAGCCCTCGTACTCGATGCACGCGCTGATCTCCCGGGGCACCGGCACCGCCTGGATCTCCGGCCCGCGCAACGACGACTTCACCATCGACGTCGACGCCGCGGTCGCCGAGATCGCCGAGCACCGGCCCAACGTGGTCTTCGTCTGCTCGCCGAACAACCCGACCGGCACCGCCGTCGCGGCCGACACCGTGCTGCGGCTGTACGAGGCCGCGCAGGCCGCCCGGCCCAGCCTGGTGGTCGTCGACGAGGCGTACGTCGAGTTCTCGCACCGCGACTCGCTGCTGCCGCTGATCGAGGGCCGCCCCAACCTGGTGGTCACCCGCACCATGTCCAAGGCCTTCGGCGCCGCCGGACTGCGCCTGGGCTACCTGGCCGCCGACCGGGCGGTGGTGGACGCCGTCCAGCTGGTCCGCCTGCCGTACCACCTGTCCGCCGTCACCCAGGCCACCGCGCTGGCCTGCCTGGAGCACACGGACACCCTGCTCGGCTACGTCGGCCGGCTCAAGGAGGAACGCGACCGGCTGGTCGACGCACTGCGGGCGATGGGACTGGAGGTGACCGACTCGGACGCCAACTTCGTCCAGTTCGGCCGCTTCGCCGACACCCACGCCGTCTGGCGGGCCATCCTCGACCAGGGCGTCCTGGTCCGCGACAACGGCGTGCCCGGATGGCTGCGCGTCACCGCCGGCACCCCCACCGAGAACGACGCCTTCCTGGACGCCGTCCGCACAGTGATCAAGGAGCTGTAACCCCCCATGTCCCGCATCGGACGCGTCGAGCGCACCACCAAGGAGACCTCCGTCCTGGTCGAGATAGACCTCGACGGCACCGGCAAGACCGACATCTCCACCGGCGTCGGGTTCTACGACCACATGCTCGACCAGCTCGGCCGGCACGGTCTGTTCGACCTCACCGTCAAGACCGACGGCGACCTGCACATCGACACCCACCACACCATCGAGGACACCGCCCTCGCGCTCGGCGCCGCCTTCAAGCAGGCGCTCGGCGACAAGGTCGGCATCTACCGCTTCGGCAACTGCACGGTGCCGCTGGACGAGTCGCTCGCCCAGGTCACTGTGGACCTCTCCGGCCGGCCCTACCTGGTGCACACCGAGCCCGAGGGCATGGCGCCGATGATCGGCGCCTACGACACCACGATGACCCGGCACATCCTGGAGTCCTTCGTGGCCCAGGCGCAGATCGCGCTGCACGTCCACGTGCCGTACGGGCGCAACGCGCACCACATCGTGGAGTGCCAGTTCAAGGCGCTGGCCCGGGCGCTGCGCTACGCCGCCGAGCGCGACCCGCGTGCGGCCGGCATCCTCCCCTCGACCAAGGGTGCGCTGTGAACAACACCGCGATGATCCTCATCTTCGTCGGCCTCTTCCTGGCCGGCGGGGTGATCTCCTTCTGGAAGCAGAAGCACTCCAAGAGCGTCATCCTGGTGCTGGCCTTCGGTTCCGTGATGTGCCTGGCCTCCGGCCTCCTGCGCCTGTAGACCCGCCTGGCCGGTAGACCGCCCGGCCCCGTAGACCCGCCTGGCCCTGTAGAGAGACTGGACACCTGAACATGGGCAAGAACGTCGTCGTCCTCGACTACGGCTCCGGCAACCTCCGCTCCGCGCAGCGCGCCCTGGAACGGACCGGGGCGAACGTCACGGTCAGCTCCGACTACGACACCGCGATGGCCGCGGACGGCCTGCTCGTCCCCGGCGTCGGCGCCTTCGAGGCCTGCATGCGCGGGCTGAAGTCGGTCCGCGGGGACTGGATCATCGGCCGCCGGCTCGCCGGGGGCCGCCCCGTCATGGGCATCTGCGTCGGCATGCAGATCCTCTTCGAGAAGGGGGTCGAGCACGGCGTGGAGACCCCCGGCTGCGACGAGTGGCCGGGCGTCGTCGAACCGCTGGAGGCCCCGGTCGTCCCGCACATGGGCTGGAACACCGTGGACGTGCCCGAGGGCAGCCGGATGTTCGCCGGCCTCGACCCGGAGACCCGCTTCTACTTCGTGCACTCCTACGGCGTGCGGCACTGGGAGCTGGAGACCCACAGCGCCCGGATCAACCCGCCGCTGGTCACCTGGGCCACGCACGGGCAGCCGTTCGTCGCCGCCATCGAGAACGGCCCGCTGTGGGCCACCCAGTTCCACCCCGAGAAGTCCGGCGACGCCGGCGCCGCCCTGCTGACCAACTGGGTCAACACCCTCTGACTGTCTGAGAGCTGGATCTGATGAGCCTTGAACTGCTGCCCGCCGTCGACGTCCGCGACGGTCAGGCCGTCCGCCTGGTCAAGGGCGCCTCCGGCACCGAGACCTCCTTCGGCGAACCGCTGGCCGCCGCCCTCGCCTGGCAGAACGCCGGCGCCGAGTGGCTGCACCTGGTCGACCTGGACGCTGCCTTCGGAACGGGCAGCAACTACGAGCTGCTGCGCGAGGTCACCGGCCAGCTGGACATCAAGGTCGAGCTGTCCGGCGGAATCCGCGACGACGAGTCGCTCGCCCGCGCGCTGGCCACCGGCTGCACCCGGGTCAACCTCGGCACCGCCGCCCTGGAGGCCCCCGAGTGGGTCGCCAAGGCCATCGCCGAGCACGGCGACAAGATCGCCGTCGGCCTGGACGTGGTCGGCACCACCCTGCGCGGCCGCGGCTGGACCCGCGACGGCGGCCAGCTCTTCGACGTGCTGGAGCGCCTGAACCAGGAAGGCTGCGCCCGCTACGTCGTCACCGACGTCAACCGCGACGGCACCCTGACCGGCCCCAACCTGCAGCTGCTGCGCGACGTCTGCGCCGCCACCGACCGCCCGGTCGTCGCCTCCGGCGGCGTCTCCTCGCTGGACGACCTGCGCGCCATCGCCACGCTCGTCGGCGAGGGTGTCGAGGGCGCCATCGTGGGCAAGGCACTCTACGAGCAGAAGTTCACCCTCGAAGAGGCCCTGGAGGCGGTTTCAGGATGACGGATGGTCGGATCGTGCGTGGCCGGATCAGTGGATTCTCCCCCTGGGAGGACGAGTTCGGCTACTCCCGGGCCGTCGCCGCGGGCGACCACGTGCACGTGGCCGGCTCCACCGCCTGGGTGGACGGCCGGATCGAGCACGAGGGCGACCCGTACCGGCAGACCCTCGCCGCGTTCGGCGTCGGGCTCAAGGCCCTGGCCGCGTACGGTCTGACGGCGGACGACGTGGTCCGCACCCGGATGTACATCACCCACGTCCGCGACGCCGAGGAGGTGGGCCGCGCCCACCACGAACTCTTCGACGCCGCACGCCCGGTGGCCACCATGGTGGTGGTCGAGGGACTGATCGACTCCCGGATGATGGTCGAGGTCGAGCTCGACGCCTACCGCTCCGGGCTGGCAAAGACCCTGGAAGCCCCGGAAGGCAAACAGCCGTGACCCTCGCCGTACGTGTCATCCCCTGCCTGGACGTCGACGCCGGGCGGGTGGTCAAGGGCGTCAACTTCCAGAACCTGCGCGACGCCGGCGACCCGGTCGAGATGGCCAAGCTCTACGACGCCGAGGGCGCCGACGAGCTCACCTTCCTCGACATCACCGCCTCCTCCGGCGACCGGGAGACCACCTACGACGTGGTCCGCCGCACCGCCGAGCAGGTCTTCATCCCGCTCACCGTCGGCGGCGGCATCCGCGCCGTCGAGGACGTCGACAAGCTGCTGCGGGCCGGTGCCGACAAGGTCGGCGTCAACACCGCCGCCATCGCCCGGCCGGAGCTGGTCCGGGAGATCGCCCGGCGGTTCGGCCGGCAGGTGCTGGTGCTCTCGGTCGACGCCCGGCGCTGCCCCGACGGCGTCGAGACCGAGTCCGGCTTCGAGGTCACCACGCACGGCGGCCGCCAGGGCACCGGCCTGGACGCCGTCGAATGGGCGGGCCGCGCGGCCGAGCTGGGCGCCGGCGAGATCCTGCTCAACTCGATGGACGCGGACGGCACCAAGGACGGCTACGACCTGGACATGATCCGGGCCGTGCGCAAGGCCGTCTCGGTGCCGGTGATCGCCTCCGGCGGGGCCGGCAAGCTCGCCGACTTCGCCCCGGCCGTCGAGGCGGGCGCCGACGCGGTGCTGGCCGCCAGCGTCTTCCACTTCGGGGACCTGCGGATCGGCCAGGTCAAGGACGCGCTGCGGGAGGCCGGCCACCCGGTGCGGTGACCCGCGTTCGTGCGGGTGGGCCCGCGGTTCCTCGAACCGCGGGCCCCTCGCGTATCCGGCGATCCCGCTCGGTAATCCCGCTCAGGACTCGCGCGGCTCGCCCTTGATCAGGGCGAACGGGGCGCCGTTCGGGTCCGCCAGCCAGGCCAGCCGGCCGACGTTCTCCACGTCCGAGGCCGGCATCAGCACCGAACCGCCGGCCGCCGTGGCCTTGGCGATCACCGCGTCCACGTCGGCGGCGGCGAAGTACGGCGTCCAGGCCGAGGGCTGCTCCGGGGACATCGTCGGGGCGATACCGCCGAAGCTGGTCTCCTGCTGGTCGCCCTCGGCGGTGGAGACCACCCGGTAGCTCATGCCCGGGGACGGCTCGAAGGTCTCCACCCGCCAGGAGAACAGCCGCCGGTAGAACTCGAAGGCGCCGTCCTGGTCCGAGGTGTGCAGCTCGGACCAGACCAGCGCGTCGTCCTCGGAGACGACGTCCAGCCCCTTGGTGTCGCCCGCCTCCCACACGGCGAACTCGGCGCCCTGCGGATCGGTGAGCGCGGCGAACCGGCCCGCCCGCATGACGTCTATCGGCGGCACCCGGACGGTCGCACCGGCCTTCTCCGCGGCGTTCACGGTGGCGTCCACGTCCGCGCAGCGGAAGTACGTCGTCCAGGCGGACCGGGCGCCCTCGTCCAGGTTGCCGAGGGCGCCGACGGTCCTGCCGTTCAGCTGGAAGAAGCCGTAGCCGCCGGCCTCGGGAACCTCCTGGAAGGTCCAGCCGAAGACCTTGCCGTAGAACTCGGCGGTCGCGGGGATGTCCGGGCTGCCGAGGTCGACCCAGCAGGGGGAGCCGGTGGGGAAGTCGGTGGTGAGCATGGAGTGGTGCCCCTTCGACGCAGAGTGACCGGGTTGGGCCGGAACAGTTCCGTCGGACGCGCGCACGCCCCCGCCCCGGCCACCTGCGAGTCTGCACCCGGGCACTGACATCCGCAGCCGGGACACGACTGACCTGGGTGTTCGGTGCGTCAGGGACGGACGGGTTCGTGCGTCGGAAGCGGGGAACGAACGACTGCACGGCGGCTCGGTTCGGCGGCGTCACCGACGTTTCCGGAAGAGGGCCCAGCGCTGAGCCGCTTGAGCCAGGCCGGCGGTCCACGGGTCCGGGCTCTCTCCGGCGATGTCGGCCCACAAGCGGGCCTGCGCCTGCGCGAAGGCGTCCACCACGGCCGGATCGCCGGTCTCCCAGGCCGGAACTTCGGCAGCCCAGGCCTCTGCGGCAGCCGGGCCGTGGCCACCCGCGGCGATCAGCCAGATGACCCACAGGGCCGGGTCGATCCAGGGCGCTCCACGGGTGGCCCATGCCCAATCGATCAGCAGGGCGCGGTCGTCTTGGACCAGCACGTTCTCGTTGTTCAGGTCGGTGTGCAGCAGGGAACCGCCGGCGAATCGCGACAGCACCCCTGGGTCGTCCACGTAGGCGGCCCAGCGCTGCTCGGCGCGACGGAGTTCGACCGGCGGGCACGGGGTGCGACCGAGCCGGCCGAGGGCGTCGACCATCAGCTTCAAGTCCCCGGTTGCCCGATAGTCGGCGTGGCGGGCCTCGACGTACTCGAACGCGACGAGGCTCCAGCCGTCCACCTCCAGGTGCCACAACAGCGGGGGTGCGAGGCCCTTCACGTACCGGTTGATCTCCGCCTCACGTTGCTGCGTCCACACACGTGGGTGGCTCAACCGCATCCCTTTGACGAAGACGGTGCCCTTGTCCGTGGTGAGCTTGGCGGCGATCTCGGAGTTGAATCCGGCGGAGACGGTCTCCGAGGTGAGGACCGGCGAGCGGAGGTGGGCGTGGACGGCCTGGTGTACCGCGTCAGGCAGGTCCGCCCAGTCGAAGCGGGTGGTGGTCACGTGCCCAGGCCCACGTACCCGTGCTGCTCGCGGTCATGGATCCCCCAGCACTCCAGCGAGACGAAGTGGGGGCTGCGGACGTCGATCAGGCGGATCTCGTACCGAGGCGCCATGGTGGGAGTGGTCACCGCGCGACCTTCCAAGGCGCGAAGACGGGTAGTGGAGGCGAGTTCGGCGAGCCTCGCGTCCCCCGGGACGATCAGGTCGGGCACGGTCTCGAACCACACCACCTTGCCCTCGTCCGCGGGGTGCCAGCCCCATGCGTGCGACAGCGCCTCGACCAGGAGGAGACCGCGGCCGCCGGTAGCCAGGTCGTCGACAGCGCTCCGCTCCAGCAGGCGCGGACTCGAATCCTCGACCTCGACCCGGAGCCTTCCGCCGACCCACTGGACCGTGACCCGGCAGCGGTCTCCGGTGTGCTCAACAGCGTTGGCGATCACCTCGGCGGCACACAGTTCGACCTCCCGCAGCGACTTCTCGGAGAGGAGTCCGCGCAAGGACCGGGCCGCGTGCACCACCCACCGCCGAGCGGATCGCACCGCGGCTGTCGTCGGTTGCACCTCCCGGGTCTTCGACATCGGGAGCACAGCGCACTCGTCGGTGTTCATCAGTTCTCCAGCACGGGGGCGTTGATCGATGAGGCGGTGAGAGCTCAGCACCTCTGGAAGCTCGAATTCAGTGAACCGACCCAACGGCACGATCGGTAGGCGTTCCAGCACGTAGAGTGGTTTACGCGGTTTACAGCTCCTCCACCTCAGGGGATCGATCGTGGCCACACGCAGGGAGCCCAATCACCGCCTCAGAGAGGCGATTTCAGCCGGCAGATGGACCTACGAGGCGTTAGCCGGTGCCGTACGGCGCATCGGTGCGGAGAACGGTGACACGCTGCTCACCAACAAGTCCGCCGTCGCCCACTGGGTCAACGGCGCGCAGCCGGCAGGGCAGGTCGGTCAGTACATCGCCGAGGCGCTGTCCCGCCGCCTCGGGTGGCGGATCACCTTGGCCGAAATCGGTTTCGCCACCCCGGAAGAGGCCTTGGCGGTGAGTGGTGATCCGGTCGAGGCTGCCGCCGATCTCGGCCGCGCGGATGTCGAGCGTCGAAGCTTTCTGGCCGTGGCCGCATTCACCACCGCCGGTGTGGCCATGCCGTTGCTCTACGACCCCGAGCCGATCTCGCGTCTGATGCGGGCTCGGACCGGCAAGGCTCGTGTCGGTGCTGAGGAGGTCGAGGTCGTTCGACAGATCACTGCCGTGTTCAGCGAGGCAGACGAGCGACTCGGCGGCGGGCACGGGCTGACCACCGTGAGCGCCTACCTGGCTGACACAGCGGCCCCGATGCTCAACGGCCGCTTCCCTGACGAAAACACGCGGTGCCGAGCCTTCGGTGCCGTGGCCGAACTTGCCTACCTCGCCGGGTGGAAGCACCACGATCTCGGCCAGGAGGGCGCGGCTCAGCACTACTACCAGGTCGGTTACCAGCTCGCCGTGGAGGCGGATCCCCATGGTCACGCCGGATGGATGATGCGCGCCCTCGCCCACCAGGCGCTCAGCCTCAAGCAGCCCCACCACTGTGTGGCATTGATCGAGAACGCGTTGGCCCGAAGCGTCGGTCGTGTGGACGGAAAGACCGAAGCGCTCCTCCATATCACCCACGCCCGTGCTTTCGCCGCCGTCCGGGACAAGCCCGCTGCGGCCAGAGCGCTCCTCGCCGCCGAGAACGCCCTTACCCGTGACGGCGATTCGCAGGCCGGCTTCTCGCTCGTCAGCGGGCCGGTGGCCGGCACCGTCGCCAGTCACACGGCCCGTACTCTCACTGACCTCGGAGACCATGCGGGAACCGAGCAGCAGCACCGTGCCGCGCTGATTCGTTGGGACGCCACGAAGTACAAGCGCGTGCATGCCCTCACCTACGCGGACCTCGGGGACAGCTTGGCCGCGCAAGCCCGAGCGGACGAGGCAGTCGCAACATGGGGACGCGCGCTTGACCTCATGGCCGGCATGACCTCGGATCGGACGAGAAAAGCGGTCTCCTCGATCCGTCCTTGCTTGGCGATCTACCGTAGACGCGGTGTCCCAGGAGCCGTCGACTTGGAGCGCCGCGCACGCGAGGCACTGACATGACAGCCGCACCACAGGAAGGACCCGTTGACGTGGCTCAGCCGACCGCCGATCAGACCGCCACTCTCAAGCCCGCTATGGAGTCGATGACCCTGTTGGTCGCCGCTGTCATCGTCCACGACGTCGAAGCCCAGCGGGTCGTCCTCCTGCGCCGAGGACCCAAGGCCAAGTTCGCTCAAGGCCTGTGGGATCTGCCTGTCGGTAAGAGCGAACCAGGCGAACCGGTCACCGAGACAGCGGTGCGCGAACTCAAGGAGGAGACCGGGCTCGTCGTCGCTGCCGAGGACCTGCGTCTTGCCCACGTGATCCACGGGGCCCAAGGAGTTGAGGCGCCCAACGGCTTCCTGACCGTCGTTTTCGCCGCTCACCGTTGGGCCGGCGATCTTGCGAACGGGGAGCCGGCCAAGCATTCGGAAGTCGCCTGGGTCGGCACTGGTGCTGTGCCGGAGGAATTCGTCTCCACCACCAAGGAGGCCCTGATCAGCTACCTCAATAACGGTCCGAGCGTCTCCCTCGATTCGTGGCAGCGCTAATTCCAGTATCAGCGTGTAGTCGGCCCGCGCCCCAGGCTCATGGGGCGCGGGCCGTCATCATCTACCGGCGAGAGAGGGAACTTCCTGCTCGTCAGAGGTTTGGGGCAACGTCGCCGCTTCGGCTCCGCCGAAGCGGCGACGAGCGACCGGGGGCGGGGGCGGGGGCGGGGGTGGAGGGGGTGGGGGGTGGGGAAACGGCGGAATCAGATATCTGGAAATGGGAAGGCATGCGGGTTTTGCGAGGCCGGAGTGTTTTATGCGGCGCCCCCTTGGCTTGCCAAGGGGGCGCCGCTGTCAGTTGGCTTCTCCTGCTGCTTTTTTGCGCAGGCGTCCTCGTACATAGGCAGAGCGATTCTGGTTCGCTGGGGAGTGGCGCTCTATCGCTCGCTGGGCAGCGGGAGGACGTGGCGGAGGGCTTCGAGGGCGTTCGGGTCGCCGTCGGCGGTGAGGGTGGTGCGGGCGCCGCGGCCGTAGGTGAAGAGGATCAGTTCGGCGGGTTCGCCGGTGAGGTGGACGGCGGGGGCGTCGGCCGGGCCGACGGTGAGGGAGCGGCCGTCGGGGTGGGTGAGGGTGAGGCGGGCGGGGGAGCGGCGGCCGGCCTCGAAGCGGGCGATCATGGGCAGCCGGCGCCACAGGGCCTCGGCGCGGCCGGGCGGGACGGGCTGCGGGGTCCAGTCGTCGGCCGCGCGCAGGACGTCCTCGGCGTGGACGAAGTACTCGACGGTGTTCGCCGCCTCGTCCGCGCCGGGCAGGGCGAAGGGGGAGTAGAGCGGCGGCCCGGCCCGGAAGAGTCGGACCAGTTCCTCGTACGGGCGCCCGGCGTAGTCGTCCTGCACCCGCTGGGTCCGGGCGGCCAGGGCGGCGATCCGGATGCCGGCCGCGGCGTCGGGGCGGCGCTCGCGGATCACCAGGTGGGCGGCGAGGTCGCGGGTGGTCCACCCGGCGCACAGGGTGGGGGCGTCCGGCCCGGCGGCGGTGAGGAGTTGGGCGAGGCGGTGGCGTTCGGCGAGGGCGTGGTTCGACATGGCCGCAAGCCTAGGGCCCGTCTTCGAGCCCCCGTCGTCCGCCCGGAGGGCGGGCGGGGCGGCGTTGGGGTACGTGCATCGCAAGGCGGAGGATGGGGGCACCTCCCGGCCGAAGGCTGGGGGAGAGTCCATGCGGTGGGGGTACCTCCCGGCCGAAGGCTGGGGGCCATCGGCGACCGACGACAACGCGGCGAGGTGCGTGCCACGGCGTCGGCCCGCAGGCGGGGGCTCGAAGACGGGCCCTAGGGATGCAGCTGGCCGGTGAGCTTGGGGCCGCCCTGTTTGTTGCTGCCGGTGAGGGTGCAGGTGTAGTCGCGCCAGCCCTGCTGGTAGTTGACCATGGCGGGGCCGAACTGCCGCCCGTAGTAGGGCTTTCCGTCGCCCTGCCGGGCCTTGGCGGCGGCTTCGGCCTCCTTGCAGCCGTCCCGCATGGCGAGGGCGATCGGGATCTCGCCGGTGAGGTTGTCGGCCAGTTTCGGGTTCGCGATGACCTCGCCGTCGTGCTCGCCGGTGCAGGGGCGTTCCTCGGCCCGGGTGATGACGGGGCTCAGTTGCGGGTGGTCGAAGCAGGTGCCGACCGGGAAGAAGGCGTACGGCGGTTGCGGCTTGGTCGGCGTGGGGGTGGGCGTCGGCGTGGGGGTCGGGGTGGCCGTGGGGGTGGGCGGGGGCGGCGCGGCGGCCGGCTTGCGGTCGTCCGGCCAGAGCACGGCGGTGGCCACCACCGCGAGCAGGACGATCAGTACGGCGACGACGGTGAGGACCAGGCCGCGGGAGGGGCGGGCGGCGGCTGCGGGCGGCTGCTCGGAGGTCATGGCCATGAGGATGGCCCACGCGGGCCCCGCCCGGCAGCTGGTTGGCCGAACTCGCCCCGTACGGGCGGACGGTCCGGGAGCGGAGGTTCGGGCGGATCCGCCGGGACCGGGCGGCCGGGCTGACACAATGGGCCGCATGTCCACCACACCCGCCACTCCCGGCACCACCGCCCTGGCCCCCGAGATCGCCGCCCGCCTCAAGCGCACCGAGGACGGCCTGATTCCGGCCATCGCGCAGCAGTACGACACCGGCGAGGTGCTGATGCTCGGCTGGATGGACGACGAGGCCCTGCACCGCACGCTCACCACCGGCCGCTGCACCTACTGGAGCCGCAGCCGCCGCGAGTACTGGGTGAAGGGCGACACCTCCGGTCACGTCCAGGCGGTCAAGTCGGTGGCCCTGGACTGTGACGGCGACACCCTGCTGGTCAAGGTCGACCAGACCGGCGCGGCCTGCCACACGGGTGAGCGCACCTGTTTCGACGCCGACGTGCTCCCGCTCTCCTGATCCCCGTCCACTCACAGAACTCAAGAAGGTGCCGCCCCGCATGGACCTCGAAGCCTTCCGCAAGCTCGCCGTCGACACCCGGGTCATTCCGGTCACCCGCAGGCTCCTCGCGGACGGCCTCACCCCGATCGGCCTCTACCGCAGCCTCGCCGACGAGCGGCCCGGCACCTTCCTGCTGGAGTCCGCCGAGCAGGGCCGCAGCTGGTCGCGCTACTCCTTCGTCGGCGTGCGCGGCGCCGCCACGCTCACCGTCGGCGCGGACGGCGGCGCCCGCTGGCTGGGCACCCCGCCGGTCGGCATCCCCACCGAGGGCGACCCGCTGGAGGTGCTGCGCGCCGCCCTGGAGGCGCTGCACACCCCGCGGCGCCCCGACGACGGCCTGCCCCCGCTCACCGGCGGCCTGGTCGGCTACCTCGGCTACGACATCGTCCGTCGCCTGGAGAAGCTGCCCGACCTCAACCCGGACGACCTCCGGCTGCCCGAGCTGACCATGCTGCTGGCCACCGACCTCGCGGTCCTCGACCACGCCGACGGCACGGTGCTGCTGATCGCCAACGCCGTCAACCACAACGACCTGGCCAGCGGCGTGGACGAGGCGTACGCGGACGCGGTGGGCCGCCTGGACGCGATGGAGGCCGACCTGTTCAAGCCGGTCGACCCGGGCCTGGCGACCTTCACCCCGGCCGGCCCCGGCGAGGTGCGCTCGCCGTTCGGCGGGGCGCCGTACCAGGCCGCGGTGGAGGAGATCAAGGAGCGGATCCGGGCCGGCGAGGCCTTCCAGGTGGTGCCCTCGCAGCGCTTCGAGGCGCCCTGCCCGGCCTCCGCCCTGGACGTCTACCGCGTGCTGCGCACCACCAACCCCAGCCCGTACATGTACCTGTTCCGCTTCCCCGGGCCGGACGGCACCGCCGAGGGCGGCTTCGACGTGGTCGGCTCCAGCCCGGAGGCGCTGGTCAAGGTCACCGACGGGGACGCGATGCTGCACCCGATCGCCGGCACCCGGCACCGCGGCGCGACCCCGCACGAGGACGCGGCGCTCGCCGCCGAGCTGCTCGCCGACCCCAAGGAGCGGGCCGAGCACCTGATGCTGGTGGACCTCGGCCGCAACGACCTCGGGCGGGTCTGCGAGCCGGGCAGCGTCGAGGTGGTCGACTTCATGCAGATCGAGCGCTACAGCCACGTGATGCACATCGTCTCCACCGTCACCGGCAGGGTCGCCCCCGGGCGGACCGCCTTCGACGTGCTGACGGCCTGCTTCCCGGCCGGCACCCTGTCCGGCGCGCCCAAGCCGCGGGCGATGCGGATCATCGAGGAGCTGGAGCCCACCCGCCGTGGCCTGTACGGCGGCTGCGTCGGCTACCTGGACTTCGCCGGGGACTCCGACACCGCGATTGCGATCCGCACCGCGGTGCTGCGCGACGGCACCGCGTACGTGCAGGCCGGCGCGGGCGTGGTCGCCGACTCGGACCCGCACGGCGAGGACACCGAGTGCCGCAACAAGGCGGCCGCCGTGCTGCGGGCCGTCGCCACCGCCAATACGCTGCGGAGGCCGGAACTGTCCTGAGGTGTGAGGGAGGCGGCCGGGATGCCCGAGGTGCCGTACGACGAGCTGCGCTGGGGGGTCGTGCTGAGCGCGGCGGGGCAGTTCGGCGAGCAGCCGGCGGGCCACGGCCGGGTGCTGTCCGGTGTGGCGCTGGACTTCCCGGCGGCGCCCGGCGGCCACGCCCCGGACGCCGCGGCGCTCACCCCTGATGTCGCGGTGCTCGCCCCGGACCTGACGGTGCTCGCCCCGGGCGCGGTGCGGGCGGCGGACGGCCGGTTCGGCGCGGCCGCGGTCGAGGCGGTGCTGGAGGTGGCCCGGCCCGGTCTGGCGGAGGCCGGGCGGGCGTACGCGCGGGGCGGCGTGCCGCTGTACGTGGTGGTCGACCCGGCGGGCGCGGTCTGCACCGTGCACACCGCGCCCTCCCCCGCCGCGGGGGTGTACCGGGAGGCCGAGCGGGTGCCGTTCGGCAACGACCTGTTCCTGCCGCTGGGTGGGCGGACGGTGGTGCTGCGGACGGACCCCTTCCCCACGCCGTTCCCCGCGCCGCCCACCGCGCCGTTCCCCACCCCGGGTACGGACTGAGGCGTCGGCCGGGGGATAGTGGACGGGTGAGCGCTGACCAGACCCCCGCCCCCGCCTCCTCCGGCCGCCGCACCCTCGGCGTGATGCTGCTGCTGACCGTGCTGAGCGCGGTGCTGGTGCTGACCGCGGCCGGGCGGACCTGGGCCGAGGGCCGGGCCGGCACCCTGGGCGTGTCCGTCACCGGCGGCAGGATCTCCGAGGTGCCCGGCGGGCTGGCCCTGGTGGGCCTCGCCGCGGCCGTGGCGGTGTTCGCGGTGCGCGGCGCCGGCCGGCTCGCGGTCGGCGCGCTGACCCTGCTCGCCGGGATCGGTGTGGCCGTCGCCTCGGCCACCGGGGCGGGCGACACGGCTGCGCTGGACGCCGAGGCCTCCCGCAAGCTCGCGCTGACCGGCTCGGCGGCCACCGAGGTCGCGCACTCCGGCTGGCCCTGGGTCGCGCTGGTCGGCGGGGTGCTGCTGGCGCTCGCCGGACTGCTCACCCTGCGCTACGGCCGCCGCTGGCCGGCCATGGGCAGCCGCTACGAGGCGCCGACCCGCAAGGCCCCGGCCAAGTCCGAGACGCCGGGCGACCTCTGGAAGGCGCTGGACCGCGGCGAGGACCCCACCGCGGTCTGACGCCCGGGGACGGCCCACCGCGGTCTGAGCCTGCGGGGCAGGCCCACCGCGCATGTGACGCGATAGACCCGCCACCCGCTTTGGGGAGCCGGTGTGTGGCCCGGCACAATGGAACCCGTCAACCCGCCGGCGGCCCCGCAGGCCCGGCCGGGCCCCGAGAGCCAAGGAGCACCACTCAGATGGCAGCAGCAGCACACGGCCACACCCCCGCCGCCTGGACCGGCGTCGTCATCTCCTTCGTCGGCTTCGGCATCGCGGGTGTCGCGATGATCCTGCCGTCGGTGCTGCTCGTGTGGGCGGGCCTGGCGGTCGTCGTGGCCGGTGGCGTGGTCGGCAAGGCCATGTCGATGGCCGGGATGGGCCAGCAGGCGAGCACCAACGTCTACAAGTCGGTCGAGGAGCAGAGCGCGGCCCGCGAGGCCCGCGTCGCCGCCGTCACCGCCTGACGACCAGCCCTCCGTACGTCCGGTCCCCGGTACGGGACGCCTTCCGTACCGGTTTCGTACCGGCCGGTTCCGTACGACCGCCTTTCGCACAACCGAACGGCGGGCGCGCCGCGCCCGCCGTTTCGTCGTTCCCGAGCCCGGGCGCGGGCAGAATCGGGGCGTGAACGCCGCGCCCACCGCCTCCGCCCCGCCGCCCGTGACGCGCCGGCTGGGCCCGCCGCTGGCCGCGCTGGCGGCGGTGGCCGTCCCGACCGCCTACGTCGCGGTGGTGGACCCCAACAGCCCCGGGCACTACCCCGACTGCCCCTTCCTGGCGGCCACCGGCTGGTGGTGCCCCGGCTGCGGGGGCCTGCGCTGCGTCCACGCGCTGGCCCGCGGGGACTTCACCGGGGCCCTGCACGACAACGCCGTGGCCGTGCTGCTGTTCGGCGTGCTGGGGGTGCTCTGGCTGCGCTGGGCCTGGGCCGCGCTGACCGGCGGGACGGCGCCCCGGGTCGCCGTCGGGGGCCGCCGCTGGGCGTTGATCGTGCTGCTCGTGGTGGTGTTCACCGTGGTGCGAAACTCGCCGGTCGGAGCGGGTTTGGCGCCTCCGGCGGTCTGATCGCGCGCACACCTCGGATCCGGGTGGAGATGCGGTGAAACCGCAGTTGAGGACGGATGGGGCGGGAGTCCGGTCCGCGAGACGCGCGCCGGGCTGATGCGCCCCGCGCCCCCGGGTGCCGATACCATCGAAGGAGTCGGCGGGCTGCCGCCCGTCCGGCTCTCGCTGGCCGACCGGCAGATCCAAGCGGCAGACAAAGATGGGGGCTCCTGAGTGAGTGTGCTCGACTCGATCATCGAAGGGGTCCGCGAGGACCTCGCCGAGCGGCAGGCCCGGGTCTCCCTGGACGAGCTGAAGGAGCGGGCCGCCAAGGTCCCGGAGGCCAAGGACGGCGTCGCCGCCCTCAAGGGCGACGGGGTCCGGGTGATCTGCGAGGTGAAGCGCTCCAGCCCCTCCAAGGGCGCGCTGGCCTCGATCGCCGACCCGGCCGCCCTGGCGCGCGACTACGCGGCCGGCGGTGCCGCCGCGATCAGCGTGCTGACGGAGCAGCGCCGCTTCGGCGGGTCGCTGGCCGACCTGGACGCCGTCCGCGCCGCGGTGGACACCCCGCTGCTGCGCAAGGACTTCATCGTCACCTCGTACCAGCTGTGGGAGGCCCGCGCGCACGGTGCCGATCTCGCGCTGCTGATCGTCGCGGCCCTCGACCAGCCGGCCCTGGAGTCGCTGATCGAGCGCGCCGGGTCGATCGGCCTCACCCCGCTGGTCGAGGTGCACGACGAGGAGGAGATCAAGCGCGCGGTGGACGCCGGCGCCCGGATCATCGGCGTCAACGCCCGCAACCTGAAGACCCTCGAGGTGGACCGCAACACCTTCGGCAACGTGGTCCACGCCATTCCGGACGGCATCGTGAAGATCGCCGAGTCCGGGGTGCGCGGCCCGCTGGACGTGATCAACTACGCCAACCTCGGCGCCGACGCGGTGCTGGTCGGCGAGTCCCTGGTGACCGGCAAGGACCCGCGCGCCGCGGTCGCCGACCTGGTCGCCGCCGGGGCCCACCCCGCCGTCCGGCACAAGGACTGACCCGCCCGATGAAGATCGCCGCCCGACTCGCCCCCGGTTGCCGCCCGCGCGGCTGCCGCGCTCCCGCACGCCGGGCGCTGGGGCGTCGGGTGCGGTACGTGATCGGCTGCGAGCCCGGGCAGGTGCCGGGACGGCGATGGCGCGTGACGCACGGCTGAACCAGCGGACCAGCCGGAGGCGGATCCGCTGGAGTCGGCCGACCAGACGTCACTGTCGTCCCACTCCCCAAGGGAAACCACATGTCCGAGAAGGACTACCTGCCCGGTGCCCAGGTGCCGGACGCGCGCGGATACTTCGGCGCGTACGGCGGCCGCTTCATCCCCGAGGCGCTGGTCGCCGCGGTCGAGCAGGTCGCCGAGGAGTACGAGAAGGCGAAGGCCGACCCGGCCTTCGCCGCCGAGCTCGACGCGCTGCTGAAGGACTACACCGGGCGCCCGAGCCCGCTGACCGACGTGCACCGCTTCTCCGCCGAGGCGGGCGGGGCACGCGTCCTGCTCAAGCGCGAGGACCTCAACCACACCGGCTCGCACAAGATCAACAACGTGCTGGGCCAGGCCCTGCTGACCCGGCGGATGGGCAAGACCCGGATCATCGCCGAGACCGGCGCCGGCCAGCACGGCGTGGCCACCGCCACCGCCTGCGCGCTGTTCGGCTTCGACTGCACCATCTACATGGGCGAGGTCGACACCCAGCGCCAGGCGCTGAACGTCGCCCGGATGCGGATGCTCGGCGCCGAGGTGATCGCCGTCAAGTCCGGCAGCCGGACCCTGAAGGACGCCATCAACGAGGCGTTCCGCGACTGGGTCGCCAACGTGGACTCCACCCACTACCTGTTCGGCACCGTCGCCGGGCCGCACCCGTTCCCGATGATGGTCCGCGACTTCCACCGGATCATCGGCGTCGAGGCGCGGCAGCAGGTGCTCGACCGGACGGGCCGGCTGCCCGACGCGGTCGTCGCCTGCGTGGGCGGCGGCTCCAACGCGATGGGCATCTTCCACGAGTTCATCCCGGACGCCGGCGTCCGGCTGATCGGCTGCGAGGCGGCCGGCGAGGGCGCCGAGACCCCCCGCCACGCGGCCACCCTCACCAAGGGCGACCCGGGCGTGCTGCACGGCTCCCGCACCTACGTCCTGCAGGACGAGGATGGCCAGACCATCGAGTCGCACTCGATCTCGGCCGGCCTCGACTACCCGGGCGTCGGCCCGGAGCACGCCTGGCTGAAGGACACCGGGCGGGCCGAGTACCGTCCGGTCACCGACGACGCCGCGATGCAGGCGCTGCGGCTGCTGTCCCGCACCGAGGGCATCATCCCGGCGATCGAGAGCGCCCACGCGCTGGCCGGGGCCCTGGAACTCGGCCGCGAGCTCGGGCCGGAGGCCACCATCCTGGTCTCCCTCTCCGGGCGCGGCGACAAGGACATGCACACCGCGGCCGAGTACTTCGGCCTGTACGACGAGCCGGGCGCCGGCTCCGCCAACGGTTCCGCCGACGGGGGTAAGTGACCATGGCTGCTTCGAAGCTCAGCGGTGTCCTGGCGGCCGCCAAGGCGGAGGACCGCGCCGCGCTGATCGGCTACCTGCCGGCCGGCTTCCCGACCGTCGACGGCGGCATCCGGGCGGTCAACGCCCTGATCGAGGGCGGCTGCGACGTGGTCGAGGTCGGCCTGCCGCACTCCGACCCGGTGCTGGACGGCGCCGTCATCCAGACCGCCGACGACATCGCGCTGCGCGGCGGGGTGCGGATCAAGGACGTGCTGCGCACCGTCCAGGAGGTCTCCTCCGCGCACCCCGGTGCGGCGGTGCTGGTGATGACGTACTGGAACCCGGTCGACCGCTACGGCGTGGCGCGCTTCGCCGCCGACCTGGCGGCCGCGGGCGGGGCCGGCTGCATCCTGCCGGACCTGCCGGTGGAGGAGTCCGAGGAGTGGCGCAAGGCGGCGGGCGAGCACGGGCTGGACACCGTGTTCGTGGTCGCCCCCAGCAGCAAGGACGCGCGGCTGGCCGAGGTCACCGCGGCGGGCAGCGGCTTCGTGTACGCGGCCGCGGTGATGGGCGTCACCGGCACCCGCTCGGCGGTCGGTTCGCTGGCCGAGGACCTGGTCGCCCGCACCCGCGCCACCACGGACCTGCCGGTCTGCGTCGGGCTCGGCGTCTCCGACGCGACGCAGGCGGCGGAGGTCGCCCGCTTCGCGGACGGCGTGATCGTCGGGTCGGCGTTCGTGAAGCGGATCCTGGAGGCGGGCGAGGACGAGGCGGCGGCGCTGGACGCCGTGCGCGCGCTGGCCGGGGAGCTGGCGGAGGGGGTCCGCCGGCGCTGAGACCGGTTCCCCCTCCTTCCGGCGGCCCGTCACTCCTCGCGGAGTGGCGGGCCGTCGGCGCTTCCTCGCCCGGCCGTCGGCGCTGCTCTCGTCCGGCCGTCGGTTTTCCGGGGGCCCGGGCGGCGCGTCGACTTCGGGGCAGCCCCGAACGAGTGAACAGCGGCGGCGACACGCATCAGCCGGGGTTGACCGGCGTTGAGTGGAGGGACGAGTGCACGAACGAAGTGCGCGGGTCGCGGAGCGAACGAAGGGGTGAGCCGGTGCGGGGTCTCCACAGGGCCGTTCTGCTGAGGGCCGCGGCCGCCGCGCTGGCGCTCGCCGCCGCCGTCGTCGCCCATGCGGAAGTGGGGCAGGCACTGGCGAAGCGGGGTGCCGAGCGGGCGGAGCGGGAGGCGGTCGCCTGCGCCGAGGCGGCCCGCTGGGACGCCGCCGAGCGGGCGGGGCACGGGTACCCGGACCTGTTCGATCCGGGGCGGATGCCGGGCTGCCACTGACGGACGGGTGTTCGGTCGATTCGGGCGTAACGTCACTCTTCCGGCTTAATTCGTGAAGACGGAGGAACCGCCCTTCATCCCTTACGGTTCATCAGGAAGTGAACGAGTTTCCCGAGGGGGGTTCCCTGATGGCCGGCCCGGCAGCGCAGCCCGGTGGGCCGGCGCCCACGCCGTCGGCGCGGCGGCCGGTGCCGGTGTGGAGCGAGTGGGTCGGCACGGTCGTACGGCTCGCCCTCGCGGTGGTCTGGGGCTGGGCCGGGCTGGCCAAGATCGCCGACCCGGCGGAGGCCGCCCAGGCCGTCCGCGCCTACGAGATCCTGCCCGAGAGCCTGGTCAAGCCGATCGGCTACGGCCTGCCGTTCCTGGAGCTGGCGCTCGCGCTGCTGCTGGTGATCGGCCTCGGCGTCCGGCTGGTCGCCGGGGTCTCCGCGCTGCTGCTGCTCGTCTTCGTCGCCGGGATCGCCTCCGCCTGGGCCCGCGGCATCTCGATCGACTGCGGCTGCTTCGGCGGCGGCGGGCACGTCGACGAGTCCCAGACGAAGTACCTGCAGGAGATCCTGCGCGACACCGGGTTCCTGGTGCTCGCCGGGTGGCTGCTGTGGCGGCCCCGCACCCGGCTCTCGGCGGACGGCTGGCTGGCGGGCTGACCCGCCGGACCCCACCGGCCCCACCCGATCCGACCGGCGCCACCTGATCCCACCGGCCCCACCCGATCTCACCGGCCCCGCCGCACCCCCGTCCCCCGCACCCGACGAAGGCCCCCGACCGTGGATGTCAAGGCAATGAGCGAGAAGAACCGAGAAGGCAAGCGCACCGCCCGCGAGCGGATGCAGGAGCAGCGGGCGGCCGAGGAGGCCTCCTCCCGGCGCAAGAAGAAGCTGATCGTCGGCGGCGCCGTGCTCGCGGTGATCGCCGCCGCCGTGGTCACCGGCGTCGTGGTGCAGAACGAGCGCTCCAAGCCGGAGACCCCGACCGCCGCCCCGGCCGGGACCATCGGCGACAAGAACCTGGTCATCCCGGTCGGCGCGGGCAACGCGCCCGCCGTCCTCACCGTCTACGAGGACCCGCGCTGCCCCGCCTGCGGCATCTTCGAGCGGGAGTTCTCGTCGACGATCGACCAGCTGGAGGACGCCGGCAAGGTCTACACCAACTACCACATCGTGTCGTTCATCGACCGGGCCGTGCCGGGCAAGGGCTCCAGGACCGGCGCCAACGCGCTGGCCTGCGCCCAGGACGCCGGGCACTTCCGGGACTTCCACGACGTGCTGTACCGCAACCAGCCGGACGAGACCAACGACGCCTTCGGCAACAAGGCCGTCCTCCTCAACCTGGCGAAGCAGGTCAACGGCCTGGACACGCCCGGGTTCCGGGCCTGCGTCAACGACAACAAGTACGGCGGGTGGGTCTCCTCGGTGCAGCAGGACTTCGACAAGTCCAGCTACAAGTCCACCCCGACGGTGCTGCTCAACGGCCAGCCGGTCTACCCGAAGAACGGCAACGACGAGATCACCCCGGAGAACCTGGTGAAGTGGGTGGACGCCGCCAACCAGGGCAAGCAGCTGGGCACGGAGGGCTCGAACGGGCAGACCCCGGCGCCGACCAGCGCCGCCTCGGAGGCCAACAACCCGTCGCCGAACGCCGGCTGAGCCCCGCACCCCGGCCGCGGGCCGGCCGCCGCACCCTCCGGAGGGAGGACGCGGCGGCCGGCCCGCGGTCCGTTGTTCGGGATCTGTGACCCCGGGGGTGTCCGACCGGGGCCGTCGACCCTGTAGCGTCGGAACCGCCATGGATATCGCCTACATTCCCAGCCCGTCGCGGGGCGTCCTGTACCTCGGACCCGTCCCGCTGCGCGCCTACGCCTTCTGCATCATCCTCGGTGTCGTCGCCGCCGTCTGGCTCGGCAGCAAGCGCTGGGTCGCCCGGGGCGGTGCCAAGCACACGGTCGGTGACATCGCCGTCTGGGCCGTGCCGTTCGGCCTGGTCGGCGGCCGCCTCTACCACGTGATCACCGACGGCGGCCGGCTGTACTTCGCCGAGGGGAAGAACCCCTGGGACGCCTTCAAGATCTGGGAGGGCGGCCTCGGCATCTGGGGCGCGATCGCGCTGGGCGCCGTCGGCGCCTGGATCGGCGCCCGCCGCCGCGGCGTGCCGCTGCCCGCCTACGCCGACGCCATCGCGCCGGGCATCGCGCTCGCGCAGGCGATGGGCCGCTGGGGCAACTACTTCAACCAGGAGCTGTACGGCCGCGAGACCACGCTGCCGTGGGGCCTGGAGATCGACAAGACGCTGCCCAGCGGCGAGGTCGTCAAGGGCGTCTACCACCCGACCTTCCTGTACGAGTCGCTCTGGTGCGTCGGCGTCGCGCTGCTGGTGATCTGGGCGGACCGCCGCTTCAAGCTCGGCCACGGGCGGGCGTTCGCGCTGTACGTGGCCGCGTACACGGTGGGCCGGTTCTGGACCGAGTGGCTGCGGATCGACGAGGCGCACGTCTACTTCGGCCTGCGCCTGAACGACTGGGTGTCCATCGCGGTGTTCCTGGGCGCCGTGGCGTACATGGTGATCGTCGGCAAGAAGCGGCCCGGTCGCGAGGACCCGGCGAGCATCGACCCGGCCGCGCACGCCGAGGAGGCCGCGGCGGAGGGCCCGTCCGGGAAGGCCGACGCGGCCGGGAAGGCTGACGCAGTGGGGAAGGCCGCCCCGTCCGAGAAGGTCGCCGGGGCGGGCGAGACCGCCGAGCTGTCTCGGCAGGCGGACGAAAGGACGGACGCGGACGCGGTGTCCGACACGGCCGAGAGCGTCGGCAAGGACGCCAGGAACCCGATCTGACCTGGGGCTTCCCCCCGACTGAGGCCACCCTTCGCACGGCTTGCGAAGGGTGGCCTCAGTCGTGTTCGGACAGCCTTACTTTGCTGGAAGTGCGCAGGTCAGGAGGGCTACGGTCGGGGCGGAGGAACGACGACGGAGGGGAAGAGACGATGAGCGTGACCACCTTGGAGCCGGACGCCGGACACCAGCCCCGGATACCCGCGGCCGGGCACCACCGGGACGTCAACGGCGGCTGGCTGCGTCCGGCCGTGTTCGGCGCGGTGGACGGGCTGGTGTCCAACTTCGCGCTGATGACCGGTGTGGTCGGCGGCGCGGTGTCCAACGGCACGGTGATCCTGACCGGGCTGGCGGGCCTGGCGGCCGGCGCCTGCTCGATGGCGGCGGGGGAGTACACCTCGGTGGCCTCGCAGCGGGAACTGGTGCAGGCCGAGATCGAGGCCGAGCGGCTGGAGCTGAGCCGCAACCCGCACGGCGAGCTGGCCGAGCTGGCCGAGCTGTACGTCTCGCGCGGAGTGGAGCCGGAGCTGGCCCGCGAGGTGGCCCGGCAGCTGTCCGCCGATCCGGAGCTGGCCCTGGAGGTGCACGCCCGCGAGGAGCTGGGCGTCGACCCCACCGACCTGCCCTCGCCGCTGGTCGCGGCCGGCTCGTCGTTCCTGTGCTTCGCGCTCGGTGCGCTGCTGCCGCTGCTGCCGTACCTGCTGGGGGCGACCTCGCTGCTGCCGGCGCTGGTGCTGGCGGCGGCCGGGCTGTTCCTGTGCGGCGCGGTGGTGGCCCGGGTGACGGCGCGCAGCTGGTGGTTCAGCGGGCTGCGGCAGCTGGTGCTGGGCGGGGCGGCGGCCGGGGTGACCTATCTGCTGGGCCTGCTGATCGGCGGGCACGTGGGATGAGGCCCTGCGGAGGGCTCGGCGGTGTCTGTGGGATGACCCAGAACTCTGCATGATTATGCTGGGCAGCGCGTGACGTTTCACACATGGGCGTCGCGTCATGCCTGGCCTAGTCTCATCATCCGGGCCTCGGTGCCGCGGATTCGCATCCGTGGGCGAGCTCCCGGAATGGATTCGCAGGCGGCCATGATCGGCCTGTGTGGCGATCCGGTTTCGCCCCTGTTTCAGGCCGCGGGTGGTTGGGCACAATCGTCGGGACGCGCACTGTGGCGCGTCCTTCTCCCCACACCCCCTGACCTGCGACTCGTCCCGCCATGTGGACGGGATATTCCGCTTCTCGGGATCCTGGGCATCATGTAACTTGCACGACACGCACCACCGCATCAGGGCCAACGTCGTCCCTACTTGCACCAACTTGCCGAAAGACGACGACGGGAGAGCCGATGCTGTCTGCATCCATGCACTCCGCCAACGAGCCCCAGGCCGGCGCCTCCCGCCGGCCGTACGCGCTCGTGCCGGATGCGCGACCTGCTGCTCAGGGCCTGTACGACCCGCGGAACGAGCACGACGCCTGTGGCGTCGGTTTCGTCGCAACGCTGACCGGCATCGCCGACCACACCATCGTCGAGCAGGCGCTGACCGTCCTGCGCAACCTGGAGCACCGCGGCGCCACCGGCGCCGAGCCGGACTCCGGCGACGGCGCGGGGATCCTCACCCAGATCCCGGACGCGTTCCTGCGCGGCAAGGTCGACTTCGAGCTCCCGGCCGCCGGCCGCTACGCCGTCGGCATCGCCTTCCTGCCCGACGACGACCAGGCGGACGCCGCCGCCGTCGCGCGGATCGAGGCCATCGCCGCCGAGGAGGACTTCACCGTCCTCGGCTGGCGCGACGTCCCGGTCACCCCCGACCTGCTCGGCGCCACCGCGCGCGGCGTGATGCCGCGCTTCCGCCAGCTCTTCCTGGCGCAGGGCGAGCGGGCCGGCATCGAGCTGGACCGGACCGCCTTCGTCGTCCGCAAGCGGGCCGAGCGCGAGGCCGGGGTCTACTTCCCGTCGCTGTCCGCGCGCACCATCGTCTACAAGGGCATGCTGACCACCGGCCAGCTGGAGCCCTTCTTCCCCGACCTGTCGGACCGCACCTACGCGTCCGCGATCGGCCTGGTGCACTCGCGGTTCTCCACCAACACCTTCCCGAGCTGGCCGCTCGCCCACCCGTACCGCTTCGTCGCGCACAACGGCGAGATCAACACGGTCAAGGGCAACCGCAACTGGATGAGCGCCCGCGAGTCCCAGCTGGCGACCGACCTGATCCCCGCCAACCGGAACGGGCAGGGCCTGGAGCGGATCTTCCCGGTCTGCACCCCGGACCACTCCGACTCCGCCTCCTTCGACGAGGTCCTGGAGCTGCTCCACCTCGGCGGCCGCTCGCTGCCGCACTCGGTGCTGATGATGATCCCGGAGGCGTGGGAGAGCCACGCCACCATGGACCCGGCCCGCCGCGCGTTCTACCAGTACCACTCCAACCTGATGGAGCCCTGGGACGGCCCGGCCTGCGTCACGTTCACCGACGGCACCCAGATCGGCGCCGTGCTCGACCGCAACGGCCTGCGCCCCGCCCGGTACTGGATCACCGAGGACGGCCTGGTCGTGCTCTCCTCCGAGGTCGGCGTGCTCGACCTCGACCAGGAGAAGGTCACGAAGAAGGGCCGCCTGCAGCCCGGCCGGATGTTCCTGATCGACACCGCCGAGGGCCGCATCGTCGAGGACGAGGAGATCAAGTCCGCCCTCGCCGCCGAGCACCCCTACGAGGAGTGGGTCGGCGCCGGCCAGATCCAGCTCGCCAAGCTGCCCGAGCGCGAGCACATCTGGCACACCCACGCCTCCGTCACCCGCCGCCAGCAGACCTTCGGCTACACCGAGGAGGAGCTGCGGGTCATCCTCGCGCCGATGGCGCGCACCGGCGGCGAGGCGCTCGGCTCGATGGGCACCGACTCGCCGATCGCCGCGCTGAGCGAGAAGCCGCGCCTGCTGTTCGACTACTTCGTGCAGCTCTTCGCGCAGGTCACCAACCCGCCGCTGGACGCCATCCGCGAGGAGCTCGTCACCTCGCTGCTCTCCAACCTCGGCCCCGAGGGCAACCTGCTGGCCGCCGAGGCCTCCGCCTGCCGCTCCGTCGGCATCACCTTCCCGGTGATCGACAACGACGAGCTGGCCAAGCTCGTCCACATCAACGCCGACGGCGACCAGCCCGGCCTCAAGGCCGTCACGCTCTCCGGCCTCTACAAGGTCGGCGGCGGCGGCGAGGCCCTGGCCTCCCGGCTGGCCACGATCGCCGCCGAGGCCGACGCCGCGATCGCCGACGGCGCCCGGATCATCGTGCTCTCCGACCGGCACTCGGACGCCGAGCACGCCCCGATCCCCTCGCTGCTGCTCACCTCCGCGATCCACCACCACCTCATCCGCACCAAGCAGCGCACCCAGGTGTCGCTGCTGGTCGAGGCCGGCGACGTCCGCGAGGTGCACCACGTCGCGCTGCTCATCGGCTACGGCGCCGGCGCGGTCAACCCGTACCTGGCCATGGAGACGGTCGAGGACCTCGTCGCGCAGGGCGTCTTCATCGAGGGCGTCGAGCCCGAGAAGGCCATCAAGAACCTGATCAAGGCGCTCGGCAAGGGCGTGCTCAAGGTCATGTCCAAGATGGGCATCTCCACCGTCGCCTCCTACCGCGGCGCCCAGGTCTTCGAGGCCATCGGCCTCTCCCAGCAGCTGGTGGACGGCTACTTCGCCGGCACCACCACCAAGCTCGGCGGCATCGGCCTGGACGAGATCGCCCGCGAGACGGCCGCCCGGCACGCCAAGGCGTACCCGGCCTCCGGCATCCCGGCCGCGCACCGCGCGCTGGAGATCGGCGGCGAGTACCAGTGGCGCCGCGAGGGCGAGCCGCACCTGTTCGACCCGGACACCGTCTTCCGGCTGCAGCACGCCACCCGCAACCGCCGGTACGACATCTTCAAGCAGTACACGGACCGGGTGAACGAGCAGTCCGCCCGGCTGATGACCCTGCGCGGCCTCTTCCAGCTGGACGGCCTCGGCCGCGAGCCGATCCCCGTCGACGAGGTCGAGCCGGTCTCCGAGATCGTCAAGCGCTTCTCCACCGGCGCCATGTCGTACGGCTCCATCTCGATGGAGGCGCACGAGACCCTGGCCATCGCGATGAACCGCCTCGGCGGCAAGTCCAACACCGGCGAGGGCGGCGAGGACCCGGAGCGCCTGTACGACCCGGAGCGCCGCTCGGCGATCAAGCAGGTCGCCTCCGGCCGCTTCGGCGTCACCTCCGAGTACCTGGTCAACGCCGACGACATCCAGATCAAGATGGCCCAGGGCGCCAAGCCCGGCGAAGGCGGCCAGCTGCCCGGCCACAAGGTGTACCCGTGGGTCGCCAAGACCCGGCACTCCACCCCGGGCGTCGGCCTGATCTCGCCGCCGCCGCACCACGACATCTACTCCATCGAGGACCTCGCCCAGCTGATCCACGACCTCAAGAACGCCAACCCGGCGGCCCGCATCCACGTGAAGCTGGTCTCCGAGGTCGGCGTCGGAACGGTCGCGGCCGGCGTGTCCAAGGCGCACGCGGACGTGGTGCTGGTCTCCGGCCACGACGGCGGCACCGGCGCCTCGCCGCTCACCTCGCTCAAGCACGCCGGCGGCCCCTGGGAGCTCGGCCTCGCCGAGACCCAGCAGACCCTGCTGCTCAACGGGCTGCGCGACCGCATCGTCGTCCAGACCGACGGCCAGCTGAAGACCGGCCGCGACGTCGTCATCGCCGCGCTGCTCGGCGCCGAGGAGTTCGGCTTCGCGACCGCCCCGCTGGTCGTCTCCGGCTGCATCATGATGCGCGTCTGCCACCTGGACACCTGCCCGGTCGGCGTCGCCACCCAGAACCCGGTGCTCCGCGACCGGTTCTCCGGCAAGCCCGAGTTCGTCGTCAACTTCTTCGAGTTCATCGCCGAGGAGGTCCGGGAGATCCTGGCCTCGCTGGGCTTCCGCTCGATCGAGGAGGCCGTCGGCCACGCCGAGCACATCGACGCCCAGGGCGCGATCGACCACTGGAAGGCCGCCGGGCTCGACCTGGCCCCGCTCTTCCACGTGCCCGAGCTGCCCGAGGGAGCCGCCAGGCACTGCACCACCACCCAGGACCACGCGCTCGACAAGGCCCTGGACAACCAGCTCATCGCGCTGGCCGAGGACGCCCTGGAGCGCGGCGACGCCGTCCGCATCCAGCTGCCGATCCGCAACGTCAACCGCACCGTCGGCACCATGCTCGGCCACGAGGTGACCAAGCGGTACCGCGGCGAGGGCCTGCCCGAGGGCACCATCGACGTCACCTTCACCGGCTCCGCCGGGCAGTCCTTCGGCGCCTTCCTGCCCCGCGGCGTGACGCTGCGGCTCGAGGGCGACGCCAACGACTACGTCGGCAAGGGCCTCTCCGGCGGCGTGGTCGTCGTCCGCCCGGCCCGCGAGGCCGCGGCCATCGGCAACGGCGCCCAGAACCACGTCATCGCCGGCAACACCATCGGCTACGGCGCCACCGGCGGCCGGATCCACCTGCGCGGCAAGGCCGGCGAGCGCTTCGCCGTCCGCAACTCCGGCGCCACCCTGGTCGTCGAGGGCGTGGGCGACCACGGCCTGGAGTACATGACCGGCGGCCGGGTCGTCGTCCTCGGCGAGACCGGGCGCAACCTCGCGGCGGGCATGTCCGGCGGCATCGCGTACGTCCTGGACCTGCGCCCCGCCAACGTCAACGACGGCATGGTGGGCATCGAAGCCCCCACCGCCGACGACCGCGAGTGGCTGCGCGAGACCGTGCAGCAGCACTACGAGGAGACCGGCTCCACCGTCGCCGCCGAGCTCCTGGCCGACTGGGGCAGCGGGGTCTCCCGCTTCTCCAAGATCATGCCGACCGACTACAAGGCAGTGCTCGCCGCCAAGGACGCCGCTGAGCGCGATGGCCTCTCCGAGGCCGAGACCACTCGCAAGATGATGGAGGCGGCTAATGGCTGACCCCAAGGGCTTCCTGACCACGCCCAAGCAGCTGGCGGAGCGCCGCCCGGTCGACGTTCGTCTCCGTGACTGGAACGAGGTCTACGTCGAGCGCAGCCTCCTGCCGATCATCACCAAGCAGGCCGGCCGCTGCATGGACTGCGGCATCCCGTTCTGCCACAACGGGTGCCCGCTCGGGAACCTCATCCCCGAGTGGAACGACCTCGCCTACCGGGACGACTTCGTCGGCGCGATCGAGCGGCTGCACGCCACCAACAACTTCCCGGAGTTCACGGGCCGCCTCTGCCCGGCCCCGTGCGAGTCCGCGTGCGTCCTCGGCATCAACCAGGACGCGGTGACCATCAAGAACGTCGAGGTCACCATCATCGACAAGGCCTGGGACCGCGGCGGCGTCACCCCGCAGGTGCCCGAGCGGCTCTCCGGCAAGACCGTCGCCGTCGTCGGCTCCGGCCCGGCCGGCCTCGCCGCCGCCCAGCAGCTCACCCGCGCCGGGCACACCGTCGTGGTGTACGAGCGGGCCGACCGGATCGGCGGCCTGCTGCGGTACGGCATCCCCGAGTTCAAGATGGAGAAGCGCCACATCAACCGCCGCATCGAGCAGATGCGCGCGGAGGGCACCCGGTTCCGCACCGGCGTGAACGTCGGCGAGGACATCACCGGGCAGCAGCTGCGCGAGCGCTTCGACGCGGTCGTCGTCGCGGCCGGCGCCACCACCGCCCGCGACCTGCCGGTGCCCGGGCGTGAGCTCAAGGGCGTCCACCAGGCCATGGAGTACCTGCCGCTGGCCAACAAGGTGCAGGAGGGCGACTTCGTCGAGTCCCCGATCAGCGCCAAGGGCAAGCACGTCGTGGTCATCGGCGGCGGCGACACCGGCGCGGACTGCGTCGGCACCGCCCACCGGCAGGGCGCGGCCTCCGTCACCCAGCTGGAGATCATGCCGCGGCCCGGCGAGGAGCGGCCCGGGCACCAGCCGTGGCCGACCATGCCGATGACGTACAAGGTCACCTCCGCCCACGAGGAGGGCGGCGAGCGGATCTACTCCGTCAACACCACCCGCTTCACCGGCGACGAGGACGGCAACGTCCAGGAGCTGCACCTCGTCGAGGTGGAGTTCAAGGACGGCCGCTTCGAGGCCGTGCCGGGCACCGAGCGGTCCATCCCGGCGCAGCTGGTCACCCTGGCCATGGGCTTCACCGGTACGGACGTGAAGAACGGGCTGGTCGAGCAGCTGGGAGCCGACCTCGACGCGCGGGGTAACATTGCCCGCGACGGCCGGTTCGCCACCAATGTCGATGGCGTGTACGTCTGCGGAGACGCCGGCCGAGGCCAGTCGCTGATCGTCTGGGCCATCGCGGAAGGCCGTTCGGCCGCCGCCGCGGTGGACAAGTACCTGGGCGGCAAGACCCCGCTTCCCGCCCCGATCCGACCCACGGACCGCCCCCTGGTGGTCTGACGGTCCGACCGGCCCCCCGAACCCCCGGCGCCGCATCGCCGGGAGCTCAACCCGCTGCCCCGTCAGAGTCGCCGGGCCAACGCGGTCTCCTGGCGCCTGCCCTCTTCCCCGACCAGTTGGAGGGCGGGCGCCGTCGCGTTTTCCGGGGCCCTCGCGTTCTCCGGGGCCCTCGCGTTTTCCGGGGTCGGCTCACAGCGGAGCCACAGCGTTCTCACAGCGGCCGGAAAGGGTCTCTGCACGGGCTGTTGTTCGTCGGTGCCAGGTGGCAGACTGCCGCCGACGGCCGGGGGGCTGCGCGAGTGCGGAGGTTGACTTCGATGGGCACGACTCAGGCAGGTGGGGGCGCGACGGTACGGCGCCTACTGCTCGGCACCCAGCTGCGCAAGCTCCGCGAGGCCAGAGGCGTCAGCCGGGAGGAGGCCGGGTACTCGATCCGCGCCTCGGAGTCCAAGATCAGCCGGATGGAGCTCGGCCGGGTCGGCTTCAAGGAGCGCGACGTCGCCGACCTGCTGACCCTCTACGGCGTCGAGGCCGAGCAGGAGCGCGCCGACGTCCTCGGGCTGGTCCGGGACGCCAACGCCAGCTCCTGGTGGCACGAGTACGGCGACGTGCTGCCCGGCTGGTTCCAGAACTACCTCGGGCTGGAGGAGGCCGCCGCCGAGATCCGCAGCTACGAGGTCCAGTTCGTCCACGGGCTGCTGCAGACCGCCGACTACGCCCGGGCCGTCGTCACCGCCGGCAGCCACGACCACGGGGCCGACGAGATCGAGCGCCGGGTCGACGTACGGATCAGGCGCCAGGCGCTGCTCACCGGCGAACGCGCGCCGCGGCTGGTCGCCGTCCTGGACGAGGCCGCGCTGCGCCGGCCCTGGGGCGGGCCCGAGCTGATGCGCGGCCAGCTGGACCGGCTGCTGGAACTCGGCGAACTGCCCAACGTCCGGCTGCAGGTGCTGCCGTTCGGCAACGCCGGACTGTCCGCCGAGAGCGGCGCGTTCACGGTGCTGGGCTTCGCCGAGCGGGAGCTCTCCGAGGTCGTCTACCTGGAGCAGTTCACCACCGCGCTCTACCTGGACAAACCCGCCGAGGTCGCGGAGTACCGGCACGCCATGGACGCCCTGGTCGCCGACAGCCTGGAACCGGCGCGGACCAGGGATCTGCTGTATGCGATACGCCAGGAGCTCTGATACGTCAGTACGATGATGTCCCATCAGGTCGTGCACGAGAGGGAGCAGATGTCGTACTTCTCCGAGTTGGCGCTGCAGTACATCGACGGCGAGTGGTGCAGCGGCAGCGGCTCCTGGGACATCGTCGACGTCGACCCCTACACGGGTGACAAGCTCGCCGGCATCACCGTCGCCACCGTCGACGAGGTCGACCGCGCCTACCGCGCCGCCGAGCGCGTCCAGAAGGAATGGGCCGCCACCAGCCCCTACGAGCGGCGGCTGGTCTTCGAGCGCGCGCTGCGCCTCTTCGAGGAGCGCGAGCCGGAGATCGTCGCGGCGATCATGACCGAGCTCGGCGGCACCGCCCTGAAGGCGGGCTTCGAGCTCTCGCTCGTCAAGGACATGCTGCGGGAGTGCCTGCACCTGTCCGTGGCCGCCGAGGGCCGGCTGCTGCCCTCGCCCGCCCCGGGCAAGGAGAACCGGCTCTACCGGCTGCCGGTCGGCGTGGTCGGGGTGATCAGCCCCTTCAACTTCCCGCTGTTCCTGGCCCTCAAGGCCGTCGCCCCGGCCCTCGCCCTCGGCAACGGCGTCGTCCTCAAGCCGCACCAGGAGACCCCGGTGGTCGGCGGCGGCCTGATCGCGAAGATCTTCGAGGACGCGGGCCTGCCGCCCGGCCTGCTGAACGTCGTGATCACCGACATCGCCGAGATCGGCGACAGCTTCATCGAGCACCCGGTGCCCAAGGTGATCTCCTTCACCGGCTCCGACAAGGTCGGCCGGCACGTCGGCACCGTCGCCGCCGCGCACTTCAAGCGGTCCGTCCTGGAGCTCGGCGGCAACAGCGCGCTGATCGTCCTCGACGACGCCGACCTCGACTACGCCGTGGACGCGGCGGTGTTCAGCCGCTTCGTCCACCAGGGCCAGGTCTGCATGTCCGCCAACCGCGTCCTCGTCGACCGCAGCGTCCAGGCCGAGTTCACCGAGAAGTTCGTCGCCAAGGTCGCCTCGCTCACCGTCGGCGACCCCAAGGACCCGGCCACCCACATCGGCCCGCTGATCAACACCGTCCAGGCCGACGCCCTCTCCACCCAGATCGACCAGGCGGTCGCCGCCGGCGCCACCGCCCTGCTGCGCGGCACCACCACCGGCAGCCTGATGGCACCGACCGTCCTCACCGACCTCGCCGAGGACGCGCCGATCCTGCGGCGCGAACTGTTCGGCCCCGTGGTGCTGCTGCTGCCCTTCGACGGCGAGGACGAGGCCGTGCGGCTCGCCAACGACTCGCCGTTCGGACTCAGCGGCGCCGTGCACACCGCCGACGTCGAACGCGGGGTGCGGCTCGCCCAGCGGATCGAGACCGGCATGATCCACGTCAACGGCGGCACCATCGCCGACGAGCCCGGGGTGCCGTTCGGCGGCGAGAAGAACTCCGGCGTCGGGCGGCTCAACGGCGAGTGCACGGTGGACGCCTTCACCACGCTGAAGTGGATCTCGGTGCAGCACGGGCGGGCGCGGTTCCCGTTCTGACGCCCTGGGACTACGCGGCGCGGGCCTCCCGGCGGTAACCGCCGGGGGCCAGGCCGAACTCCCGCTTGAACGCCTTCGCGAAGGCGTACTCCGAGCCGTAGCCGGTCTGCGCCGCGACCGAGGTCAGCGGCGCCTCCGACTCGCGCAGCAGCCGGGCCGCCGTGGTCATCCGCCAACGGGTCAGGTACGCCATCGGCGGCTCGCCCACCATGGTGGTGAACCGGCGGGCGAAAGCGGCCCGGGACAGGCCCGCCCGGTCCGCCAGCGACTCCACCGTCCACGGGGTGGCCGGCGCCTCGTGGATCGCCTCCAGCGCCGGGGCGACCGCGGCGTCCCGCAGCGCCGCCGCCCAGCCGGCGGCGGACGCGGCGGGCTGGTCCTCGAACCAGGCCCGCAGGATGTACAGCAGCAGCGAGTCGATCAGGGCCGGCACGATCCCGGTCGAACCGATCCGCGGATTCTCCAGCTCACTGCCCAACAGCTGTACGGCGGCGGCCAGTTCGGGGTGACGGCCGTGCCGGGTCGGCAGGTGGATCAGGGCCGGCAGCTGGCGGACCATCGGATGCGGGCGGCCCTGGTCCAGGTGGTAGTTGCCGCACAGCAGGCTGGTACGGGCGCCGCCACCGCCCAGCGACACGGTGCCGATCGGCGGGGCGGAGTCCGCCTCGCAGTCCCGGGCGTCCACCGGCGGGGTGTCCGGGTGGTCGGCGAGGACGTGGCCGCCGCCGTCCCGCAGGAACACGACGTCGCCCGGGCTGAGGGCTATCGGCTCGTGCCGCCCGGTGCTCTCCCCGGTGCCGTTCCCGATGCCGTTCCCGATGCCCAGCGGGAGCAGCCAGCAGGTGCCGTACAGCACCACGTGGAAGCCGGCGCCGAGCACCGGGGGCAGGCGCAGGGCCCAGGGGGCGCGGCCCTCGGTGCGGACGGAGGACGGGTACGCCGTCCGCATCGAGCCCAGTGCCTCGGTCAGGATGTCCAACGCCCGTCCCCCTTCGGTGCCTTCCACGGTGGTTCGTCCCCGGCCGAGGTGCTCAGTCGACGGTGAGCACGACCTTGCCCTGGACGGTACCGGAGGCCACCAGCTCGTGCGCCCGGCCGACCTCGGCCAGCGGGAAGGCCTGAGCGACGTGCGGACGGATCCGGCCCTCGTCCACCAGGGCGGCGATCTCCTCCAGCGCGGCGTAGTCCGGCTCCACGGAGACGCCCGCGAAGCGGCGGCCGGCCGCCTCGATCGCGGCGGCGAGCTCACGGTCGTGGTGCTCCATGATGCTCACCAGGACGCCGCCCGGCTTCAGCACCTCCAGCGCCCGGGTGTTCTCGGAGGACGAGTCGAAGACGACGTCGACGTCCTTGACCGCCTGGGTGTAGTCGGTGGTGCGGTAGTCGACGACCTCGTCGGCGCCGAGCTCCTTGAGGAAGGCGTGCTTGGGCTCGCTCGCCAGCGCGATCACGTACGCGCCGCGGGCCTTGGCGATCTGCACGGCGAAGTGGCCGACACCGCCCGCCGCCCGGTGGACCAGCACCCGCTGCCCCTCGCCGACCTTCGCCAAGTCCACCAGGCCCTGCCAGGCGGTCAGCGCGGCCAGCGGCAGCGCGGCGGCCTCCACGTGGCCGACCGAGGCGGGCTTGCGGGCCAGCTGGCGCGACGGCGCGGCCACGTACTCGGCGTAGGCGTTCGCGGCCCGGGGGAAGAACGGCATCCCGTACACCTCCTCGCCCACCCGGTACCGGGCGCCGGGCGCGGCCTCCTCGACCACCCCGGAGAGGTCCCAGCCCACCGTGAACGGCGGCTCGCCCAGCAGCGGGAACAGCCCCGCCCGCACCGCCACGTCCACCGGGTTCACCCCGGCCGCCTTCACCCGCACCAGCACCTCGCCGCTCAGCAGCCGCGGACGCTCCACCTCGGCGACCTCCATGACCTCGGGCCCGCCGAACTCCCGCTGAACGATCGCACGCATCGCACTCACTCCCACTCCGGTCAACCCAGGCCCCCCGTGGGGCCGTTCTCGATGTGTTCAACGATAGGGAGGGCGGGCGAGCCGATGAATATCCTCAAGTCTCCGTCAGATGTCCGATCGTCTCGACGGGCGAGTGGGTCAGGCCGGGTAGCGGACGAGGCCGTCGGTGGCGAGTTCGAAGTCGAAGGGGGCCGGGATCGGCACCCGGTCGCCGAACTTGCCGGTCCACTGCCGGTGGTAGCCGGTGGCGGAGGGCTCGGAGTAGAGCGTGACGGCGCCGGTGCGCGGGTCGATCAGCAGGTACAGCGGGATGTCCATCAGCGGATAGTCGCGGACCTTGCCGACCAGGTCGTTCTCGGGGTTCGACGGGGAGACGATCTCCACCGCGATGGCCGCCTGCTCGGCGGGCACCTCGTTGCCGCCGGATTCGAGGACGGAGCAAGGGAAATACGTCAGGTCGGGGTTGCGTAGCCTGCTGATGCCCGGGGAGACGAGGTCGGTGTTCTCACTTGGCATCAGGTCGGACGGGCAGTGCGCGTCGAGTTGGTGGCGGACGAGCCAGAGGGTGTGTGCGTGGGCGGTGGACGGGCTTGCCGTGATGATGATCGCGCCACCGGAGGCTTCGACCTTCCAGCCTGGTGGTGGGACCAGCGTGCGTGCGTACGTGAGGACTCGGTGATCCGACTCGACCATGCGAGCATCCTCCCACCGCCCCGGACGCGGCGAGGCGCCGCCGGGCGGACGGGCCCGGCGGCGCCTCGGTGGGGCGGGAGCGGTGGTCAGAAGACCGGCTGGCCGGCGCGGACCAGGCGCCAGGAGTTGGTGAAGAAGTCGGCCGGGTCCAGGACGCCCTTGGCCTTCACCCAGGCGATCATGGTGTTGCGGATCTCGTCGGAGTTCGACCAGACCAGCTTCGCCTTGGCCACGTGCGGGAAGTTGCCGCCGCCGTTGGCGCGGTAGTTGTTGACGGCCAGGACGAACTGGGCGGCGGGGTCGATCGGCTTGCCCTGGAAGGACAGGTTGAGGATCCGCTGCCCCTTCGGCTGGGCGATGTCGATGTCGTAGCTCAGGCCGTAGAGCGAGTCGTAGTTGTAGTCCGGGGTGGCCTCGGCGCCGGTCAGGGCGTCCTTGTCGACCGGGGCGCCCGGGGCGAGCTGGTTGTAGTACTTGGCCGAGAACTCCAGGTAGTCCTTGAGCTGGGCGCCCGTCAGGATGCGGGCCTCCAGGGTGTTCTCGTAGATGTAGAGGCCCGCGGCGTCGCGCAGCTTGACCTGGCCGGCCGGGATCACGGCGGTGCGGTTGAACGGGGCGGCCTGGGCGAGCACCGGCAGGTCGGCGTACTGGCCGCCGGCCAGGGCGGCCTTGACGGCGTCGGCCTGGACCCGGCCGATCAGGTCGATGATCGGGGTGGCCTTGAAGCGGGCCTCGGCGATCGACAGCTCGATCTTGCTGGTGCCGATGTTCTGGTTGACGTACGCGACGACCTTCTTGTGCTGCTCGGTCAGCGCGTTGGTGATCTCCGGGTTCTCCGGCACGGTGTTGGAGTTCAGCACCCGCGAGGAGACCGAGGTGACCTTCCAGGCGCCGTCGGCGAACTCGACCTCGAAGTCGAAGCAGCTCAGGCGCTGGCCCCAGCAGAGCGGCTCGGAGAGCACGACCGTCTTGCCCGTCTTCTTGTTGACGATCAGGCGCTGCGGGACCTCCTTGTGGGTGTGGCCCACCAGCACCGCGTCGATGTCCGGGACGGTCTCCGCCATCTCGCCCGAGGCGTCCTCGGGCCAGGGCAGCTGGTCGCCGTAGGTGGTCGCCTCGTCGATGCCGGAGTGCGCCGAGACCACGATGACGTCCGCGCCCGCCGCCTTCATCCGCGGCACGTACTTGGCGGCGGTCTCCACGATGCCCGGGAAGACCATCTGGCCGCTGACGTTGGCCTTGTCCCAGATCGCGATGCCCGGGTTGGTGAGGCCCAGGATGCCGACCTTCAGCGGCTTGCCCTCGCCGAGGTGCAGCTCCTTGATCACGTACGGCGGGAAGGCCGGCTTCTCGTTCTTCGCGTGCAGCGCGTTGGCGCCCAGCAGCGGGAACTCCAGCTGGTCCTCGAAGGCCTTGACGGTCGGGATGCCGTAGTTGAACTCGTGGTTGCCGAGCGCGGCGGCGTCGTACTCCATGAGGTTCATGGCGACGGCCATCGGGTGGTCCGGCACGGTGTCGCCGTCGGTGGCGATCGGCTCGATCCGGGCGTAGTAGTAGGTCAGCTGGGTGCCCTGGATGATGTCACCGGAGTCGATCAGCAGGCAGCGGTTCCAGCCCTTCTCCTCGCGCACCTGGTTGGCCAGGGTGGAGATCTTGGCGAGACCGACCGCGTTGTGGGCCTTGTCGACGTACTCGGCGTCGGTGAAGTAGTCCCAGTTCAGCACCCGGCCGTGGAGGTCGGTGGTGCCCATGACGGTGAAGGCCTGCTTGCGCGGCTTGCGCTGCTGGCCCTTGGCGGCCGCCGTGTCCGGCTCGGCGGCCGCGGCGGAGGGGGCGGCGGCCACGGCGGAACCGCCGACGATGGCGGCACCGGCGGCGGTGGCGGCGGACCGGGTGACGAAGTCACGGCGGTTCAGGGGCATGGACGACTCTCCCGAGGAGGGCGACGGCAGCTGGACCGTCAACTTGTGTACGTGAGTGCGGGCGCGTCACCGCGTTGCCGCGTCACCGCGCCGCCGCATCACGGCGGTGCGGCGTCGCTGCGTCGACGCGCGTAGAGGGACGCGCGTAGAAGTGTGCCGTGCGGGCCCGGTCGCTGAATAGCCCCCGGACCTGTCCAAGAGGTGAGATCTTGGCGACTCGTTCATGACGGGAACGGGTGGGGCCGGGGGTGATATGGGCGCCCCGGCGGGCCTGACCTGGGAGGCGACCCCGGGTCAGGCCAGCTCGGCGGTCAGCAGGACCACCTCCCGGCCGAGCTCCGCCGCCGGGTCCGGAGCACCCGGACCCGCCCACGGCCGCCAGGTCAGCGCCCGCAGGTAGCCGGCCACCGCGAGCGGCAGCCGGTGCCGGACGATCCGCTCCGTCACCGGGCCCGGGCCGGCCGCGCGCAGCGCCGCCAGCAGGGCGTCCACCCCGGCCGAGGGCGGCAGGGACAGGTCGCCCAGGTAGGCGGCCAGCTCCTCCAGCTCGGGGTCGGACGGCGGCGGGGGTGCCGGGACCCCCGTGGCGGCCGACGCCGATCCGGACGGCGTGCCCGCTCCGGGGCCCGGCGTCGGCGGATCCGTCGTCAGCGGGCCCGGGTCCGGGGCCGGGTGCGGGATCGGCGCCGGGGGCTCCACGGGCGGGTCGGTCCTGCGGTCGGGCATCACCAGCGCGCCCACCCCGTACAGGGCGGCCACCACCCCCGGCCACAGGTTCCCGCCGAGCCCGATCTGGTGCAGCCCCGCCCCGACGGCGGCCCCCGCCAGGCCGGCCCAGTTCTTGTTCGACCCCAGGTACCGCCACGGCTGCCGGACCGGACCGTCACTGGTAGCCACGGATCTCCTCGAACGCCCCGTCCAGCGAGCCCGAGCCGTCGAACAGCTTGCCGCCGCTCACGTCCGCGATCCCCTGCAGCTGGTTCACCGCCGCCTCGCCGAACTTGATCGGGAACACCGGGATCGACTTCTCCCAGGCCGGCAGCCCGTCGTGGAAGCGCTTGAAGTCGGAGTCCGTGGGGCCGGAGTTGCTCTCCCCGTCCGTCATCAGCACGATCGAGGTGAACCGGTCGTCGTTCGCCGCCGCCTGCTGCCGCTCGATCACCCGGTACGCCTCCTCCAGCGAGCCGTACACCGCCGTCCCGCCCGAGGCCGCCAGCGACTGCACGTCCGTGTTGATCGCCGCCAGTTCGTCCTGCGGGCCGGGCTGGCTCCCGGTGGCGGGCACGACGTGCGTCTTGGACCACTTCACCGAGGACGCGAAGGACACCAGGGTGACCTCCTCGCGGTTGCGGAAGCGGCGCACCCCGCGGGTGTCGTCCGCCCCCGTCAGCCGGCCCAGCGCGGACTTCAGCGCCGCGATCCGGTTGCCCTCCATCGAGCCCGAGGTGTCCAGCACGTACACCGTCCGGGACGGGCGGCGCAGGTCGTTCTGGTAGGAGGCCAGCAGGCCGTCCGCGACCGCCCGGGTGCCCGGGAACGGCAGCTCCCGGCGGCGGTCCGTCGGCAGCCCGGCCGCCGGGGCCACGCCCACCGTCGCGGGGCGGCGCAGCGTCGTCTCGGAGATGCGCTTCTGCACCTCGTCCTTGAGCAGGTACGAGGTCAGCCGCTGGAAGGCGTCGCGCTGGTCCGGCGCGGCCGCGGACAGCAGCGACAGCGGGTAGTCCGCCGACACCACGCCGTCCACCGGGCGCACCACCGTCAGCTGCTGCTGCGGCGACAGCGTCCTGTTCATCGACAGCAGCACCGACTCGTAGTTCACCAGCGCGCCCACCAGGCCCGACTCGGCCCGGCTGTACGCCTGCGCCAGCCAGCCCGAGGAGCCGGAGGTCAGCTTCTGGCCGGTGAAGAACTGCTTCAGCTGCGGCGTCGCCTTCTGCACGTCCGCCTCGGCCAGCGCCCCGTCAGCCTTGGAGAACGCCGAGGCGACCGCCACCAGGGTGGAGAAGCCGGAGTTGGAACGCGACGGATCGGCCATCCCGTAGGTCAGCTTGCCGGCCGCGGCCGCGTCGCCGACCTGCGCCCAGGTGACCTTCGAACCGTCACCCCAGCCCAGGTCGCCGAGGACCGAGGAACGCACCCCGATCGCCACCGGCGAGACCATCACCGGGGTCTCGGACAGCACCTTCGACTTCCCGGCCGGGTCCAGCCGCAGGTACTGGTTGGACGGGAACCACACCGCGTCGTACTTGCCGTCGGCCCGGCCCGAGGACACCGCGTCCGCGCCGTCCAGGGTGCCCGTCCAGGAGAACTGCACGGTCACCCCGGTGGCCTTCCGGGCGTCCTCCAGGACCGGGGCCAGGTCCTGCAGTTCACTGCCCGCCAGGATGCGCAGCACCCCGGGCCGGGCGGTCTCGGCGGGCGGGTCGGAGGGCCGCGGGCCGGGCCCGTCGCCGCCGGAGGAGGTACAGGCGGTCACCGCGGCGAGCGCGGCCAGCAGGGCCGCGGCCAGCCGGCCCCGGGGGTTCGTACGGAGGTTCACTTGGGGCTCCCGCCCTTCGCCGCGGTGGTCAGCTTGGTGAGGTTCTCCAGCGAGGGCAGCGTGGCCTGCTTGAACCCGGACTTCCTCAGGTCGGGCGCGAACTGCGGCGACTTCCCGTTCAGCTGCTTCCAGAAGGCCTCCTGGTCGGCCTGCGGGCGGAAGCCGTAGTGGGCCTCCAGCTCGCGCAGCACCGGGTCGTTCTGCAGCGCGTCGGCCAGCTTGCGGCCGCCGTCCGTCCGGGCCACCAGGGTGTGGTCCGACTGGACCGTGGTGTCCGGGTACATCACCACCATGTCCCCGGTGTCCTTGCCCTGCAGCGGGAGCGCGGCGGCCTGCGACTCGTACGCGAAGACCAGCGTGCCGACGCCCGCGAAGAAGTCGCGGAACGGCTCGTCGCTGCTGATCTTCTGCATGCCCTGGTGGCCGTTCGCGGTGACCAGGACCTTCCGGACGGCGTCGACACCGGCGTCGTCCTGCACCACCTGGTTGCCGTTCGCGATGTAGGACAGCAGCGCCACGTACATCGCGCCCGAGGAGGAGGTGTCCGGGTCGGTGGTGGACACGAACACCGGGCCGGTCAGCTCCGGGTCCTTCTCGGCGCCCGCGAGGTCCTTCCACTTCCGGCCGGCCGTCAGCGCCTCCACGTACTTGTCCATCTTGAACGTCCAGACGCCCTTGGGGCCGTCGTCGTGCTCCGCCAGCTGGTTCTGCTTCAGGATGTCCGCCACCGGCTTGTGCGTCACGATCACCAGCGGGGAGTAGAACGGCACCAGCGGCGAGTCCTTCAGCCCCCAGTTCTGCTGGATCTCCCGGGCCGGCGCGGCACTCGCCGGGAAGGCGAAGTCCAGCCCCTGGGTGCTCTTCGCCTGCTCGCTCATCGTCCAGGAGCCGGTCGAGTCCGTCCGGACCTCCAGGCCCTTCTTCTTCAACTCGGCCTTGACGTTCGGGTCTTCGAAGAAGTTGCGTTTCTCCGAGCCGATCAGGCCGGTGACCGTGACCGTGGCCGGGCCGGACCCCCCGTCGCCCCCCTCGGGGATCAGCGCGTAGGCCACCCAGCCCAGCAGGGCCAGGATCAGCACCGCCCCCAGTGCGCCGCGTTTCATGCCGAACGCCTCCCCCTCGTACGCGACTTCTGCCGCGTCCTCTACGTCGTCCGGGTGGTCACCCGGAACCTCCGGGGTGTCACCCGGGGGTGACGAGCGTCCCGCCGGGCGGGGAGCGGCAACGGAAGCCACGATGAACGAAGGGTGAACACCCCTTCACGGAATCGCATCGACCGACCCGTTCGCCGGAGTGCCCGGAGAGGCCCCGGAGGCGGCGCTCGCACACCGGTCCGAGGATGTGTCAGATTGTTCAACTCGCCTTACGCCAAAGGTCATCCCGCAAGCCGGACCCGCCTCGTTGTTACGCGCCGGTAATGCCTAGTCTCAGCACTATGCGCCGAGCAAAAATCGTCTGCACCCTCGGGCCCGCCGCCGACTCGTACGACCAGATCAAATCCCTGGTCGACGCCGGAATGGACATCGCCCGATTCAACCTCAGCCACGGCACGCACGCCGAGCACGAGGAACGCTACCGCCGCGTCCGCAAGGCCGCCGACGAGACCGGCCGCAGCGTCGGCGTCCTCGTCGACCTTCAAGGCCCGAAGATCCGGCTCGACACCTTCGCCCACGGGCCGGTACTCCTCGAACGCGGCGACGAGTTCACCATCTCCACCGACAAAGGCGTCGTGGGGGACAAGGACGGCTGCGGAACCACCTACTCCGGACTCGCCGGCGACGTCAGCCGCGGCGAACGCATCCTGGTCGACGACGGCCGGGTCACCCTCGAAGTCGTCGCCGTCGACGGCCCCAGGGTGCGGTGCCTCGTCATCGAGGGAGGCCTGGTCTCCGACCACAAGGGCCTCAACCTCCCCGGCGTCGCCGTCTCCGTCCCCGCACTCAGCGACAAGGACGTCGCCGACCTGCGGTGGGGGCTGCGCACCGGGGCCGACCTGATCGCGCTCTCCTTCGTCCGGAGCGGGCGCGACATCGAGGACGTCCACCGGATCATGGCGGAGGAGGGGCGGTACGTCCCGGTCATCGCCAAGATCGAGAAGCCGCAGGCGGTGGAGGACCTCGAGTCCGTCGTGGACGCCTTCGACGGCATCATGGTGGCCCGCGGCGACCTGGGCGTGGAGATGCCCCTCGAACAGGTCCCGCTGGTCCAGAAGCGCGCCATCAAGCTGGCCCGGCGCAACGCCAAGCCGGTCATCGTGGCCACCCAGATGCTCGACTCGATGATCAACGCCTCCCGGCCGACCCGCGCCGAGGCCTCCGACGTCGCCAACGCCGTCCTCGACGGCACCGACGCGGTGATGCTCTCCGGGGAGACCTCGGTGGGCAAGTACCCCGTCGAGACGGTCAAGACCATGGCCCGGATCATCGAAGCCGCCGAGAACGACATCCTCGCCGCCGGCCTCCCCCCGCTGACCGCGGGCAGCAAGCCGCGCACCCAGGGCGGCGCCGTCGCCCGCGCGGCCGCCGAGATCGGCGACTTCCTGCACGCCAAGTACCTGATCGCCTTCACCCAGTCCGGCGACACCGCCCGCCGGCTGACCCGCTACCGCTCACCGATCCCGGTGCTCGCCTTCACCTACGAGCCCGCCGTGCGCAGCCAACTCGCCCTCACCTGGGGCGTGGAGACCTTCCTCGGCCCGTTCGCCCCGACCACCGACCAGATGGTCGAACAGGTCGACGCGGCCCTGCTCTCCCTCGGCCGCTGCCAGAAGGGCGACATCGTCGTCATCACCGCCGGCTCCCCACCCGGCCTCGCCGGCTCCACCAACCTCGTCCGCGTCCACCACGTGGGAACCCTGGACGCCTGAGCGGCCCATCGGCGGCGCGGCCCTGCGAGGGCCGCGCCGCCGTCAGTACTTGGGGCCGATGTGGGCGTCCATGAGGGCGACGGAGTCCTTGCGGGCGACGGAGATGTTGAAGCCGCCGTTGGACCGCGAGGCGTGCTTCCACTGGACGCCGACGGCGTCGAGGGTGGCGGTGAAGAGGCCGATGATGTCGGTCGAGGTGTTGGTGAAGAAGTACCGCGGGTACTCGTAGCGCTTCGTGACGCCGGCCACCGTGCGGGTCGTCCAGTTGGTGATCCGGCAGCCGTCGGAGTGGATCAGGCCACGCAGGAATTCCCAGGGGTGGGCGTCCACGATCTCCTGTTGCCAGGGCTCCAGGGCGATGGCGCGCTCGTGCTTCTTGCCGGGGCCGTGCTGGGGGAAGTAGCAGGTCAGGTGATTCGAGTACACCTTCACGTCATGGCAGCCGGTGCGTCGGACCCGACATGGTTTGTTGTTGGGGAGGACCTGACGCATGGCCTGCTCGACGGAATCCATGACGCCCGGCCACTTGTCGTCGCAGGTGATCTGCAGGCTCTGGGTTCTGCGGTACTCGTTGGGGAGGAGGATGTGGCCGTCGCCGAGGTAGAGGCCCAGGAGGTACGCGTACGCGGGGCGGTTCAACTGGTCGCCGTAGCAGTGCAGGCAGGCGGAGCGCTTGCGGCCGGGTAGCTTGTCGCGTTTGGCGAGATCCCGGTGTTTCCACCAGGAGACCGTGCCTGTCGGGACGCCGAGTCGACGGGCCACCTCGGCGTTGCGGACTCCTCGACGGAGGAGGCGAAGGGCTTGTTCGCGCACAGAAAGCGTGGTCATGCGTGCCAGCGTGGGACGCGTCAAGCCGGACGGTGGACGCTTTGGATGCGATCCACTAGATAAGGTGAATTCCCCAAGGCCTGGGAATATAAGGAAAATTCTGGTGCCGAGTGTGGGATTCGAACCCACACGCCCTTTCAGGCAATCGCTTTTGAGGCGATCGTGTCTGCCCTTCCACCAACCCGGCAAGTTCGCGCCCGTGAAGGATACCCTGTGGGCACTGTCCGGCGCAGCTAGGTACCCTCGTGCATGCAGTACCCCGCCGGAACTAGGAGCCCCGTGAGCACCGCCGACGAGCAGGCACAGCCGCTTGAGACCGATACGCCCCAGATCACCCGGATCGTGATCGCCGAGGACGAGGCGTTGATCCGCCTCGACCTCAAGGAGATGCTCGAGGAGGAGGGGTACACCGTCGTCGGCGAAGCGGGGGACGGGGCGACGGCGGTGAAGCTCGTGGAGGAGCTGAAGCCGGATCTGGCGATCTTCGACGTGAAGATGCCGGTGCTGGACGGGCTGTCGGCCGCGGAGCAGATCCACGAGAAGCACCTGGCTCCGGTGCTGATGCTGACGGCGTTCTCGCAGCGGGAGCTGGTGGACCGGGCGCGGGACGCGGGGGCGATGGCGTACATCGTCAAGCCGTTCTCGAAGGCGGACCTGGTGCCGGCGATCGAGATGGCGGTGTCGCGGCACACCGAGATGCGGGCGCTGGAGAAGGAGATCGGGGATCTCACCCAGCGGCTGGAGACCCGGAAGCTGGTGGACCGGGCGAAGGGCGTGCTGCAGACGAAGTTCGGGCTGACCGAGCCGGCCGCGTTCCGGTGGATCCAGAAGACCTCGATGGACCGGCGGATGACGATGGCGGCCGTGGCCGAGGCCGTCATCGAGGAGGGCGACGCCCAGGACCGCAAGAAGGCGGAAGAGGGCACGTCCGAGTAGTACGCGGACACGGCGAAGGGCCCGGCGGACAGTGTCCGCCGGGCCCTTCGTGCGTACGGGGTCAGTCCTCGCCGAGGTAGGCCTTGCGGACGGACTCGTCGTGGAGGAGGTCAGCGCCGGTCCCGGAGAGGACGATGCGGCCGGTCTCCATGACGTAGCCCTGGTCGGACAGCGACAGGGCCGCCTGGGCGTTCTGCTCGACCAGGAGGATGGTCGTGCCGGAGGCCTTGAGCTCGATGATGGTCGCCATGATCTTCTGCATCATCAGCGGGGAGAGGCCCATGGAGGGCTCGTCCAGCATGAGCAGCTTGGGCTGGGACATCAGGGCCCGGCCCATGGCGAGCATCTGCTGTTCGCCGCCGGAGAGGGTGCCGGCGGCCTGCTTGCGGCGTTCGCCGAGGATGGGGAAGAGGCCGTAGGCGCGTTCGACGTCGGCGGTGATTCCGGCGGTGTCGGTGCGCAGGAAGGCGCCGAGGAGGAGGTTCTCCTCGATGGTCATGCGGGGGAAGATGTGCCGGCCTTCGGGGGAGTGGGCGAGTCCGAGGGCGACGATCTTGTGGGCGGGGACGGTGCTGAGGTCCTGGCCGTCGAAGGTGATCCGGCCGGAGGTGGGCTTGAGGAGGCCGGACAGGGTGCGCAGGGTGGTGGTCTTGCCGGCGCCGTTGGTGCCGATGAGGGTGGTGACCTCGCCCTGGTTGACGGTGAAGCTGATGCCCTTGACGGCTTCGATCTTGCCGTAGGCGACGCGGAGGTCCTCGACCTCGAGGAGTGCGGTCACTGGTCGTTCTCCGTAACGGTCTCCGGTGCTGCCGGGGCGGCGTCCTCGGGAGGGGTGGTGTCCTCGGAAGGGGCGGTGTCCTCGGGAGAGGCGGCGTCCTCGGGAGGGGTGGTGCCTTCGAGCGGGGCGCCGAGGTAGGCGGTGATGACGCGTTCGTCGTTCTGGACGGTCTCGCGGTCGCCTTCGACGATCTTCTGGCCCTGGACGAGCACGGCGGTGCGGTCGCAGAGGTTGAAGATGAAGCGCATGTCGTGCTCGATGACGAGGATGGAGATGCCCTTGTCGCGGATGGCGAAGACGAGTTCCTCGGCGGCCCGGGTCTCCTGGGGGTTCATGCCGGCGGTGGGCTCGTCGAGGAGGAGCAGGCCGGGGTCGGAGGCGAGGGCGCGGGCGATCTCCAGTTTGCGCTGCTCGCCGTACGGGAGGTTGCGGGCGAGGTGTTCGGCCTTGTCGGCGAGGCCGGTGAACTCGAGGAGTTCCATGGCCTTGGCCCGGCTCTCGGCTTCGGCGCGGTGGTAGCCGGGGCCGCGGAGGATGGCGGAGAAGATGCCTTCCTTGGTGCGGGTGTGCCGGCCGACGAGGACGTTCTCCAGGACGGTCATGTTGGCGAAGAGCCGGATGTTCTGGAAGGTGCGGGCGATGCCGGCCTGGGTGACCAGGTGGGGCTTGGGCGGCAGCTGGACGTCGCGGTAGCGGACGGTGCCCTCGGTGGGGACGTACAGGCCGGTGAGGCAGTTGAAGAAGGTGGTCTTGCCGGCGCCGTTGGGGCCGATGAGGCCGATGATCTCGCCCTCGCCGACGGTGAGGGAGACGTCGTTGACGGCGGTGAGGCCGCCGAAGCGCATGGTGACGCCGGTGACTTCGAGCAGGGGTGCGGCGGTGGTGGTCATCGGGTCGGTCACGCCCCTGCCTTGGTGAGTGCGGTCGGCTCGCCGGTGGGCTGCGCCGGGATGGCGGCCTCGTGGAACTCCAGCTGCTGCCGCCGGTTGGGGATGAGGCCCTCGGGGCGGACGCGCATCAGGACGATGAGGGCGGCGCCGAAGGCGAGGAGCTGGTAGTCGGCGAGGAACTCGAGCTTCTTCGGGATGAGGAAGAGGAGGGTGGCGCCGGCCAGCGGGCCGCTGATGGTGCCCATGCCGCCGAGGATGACGGCGGCGAGCAGGAAGGCGGAGTTGGGCGGGAGGGCCTCGGCGAAGGTGTACTGGTCGGGGGTGACGGTGTAGCTGACGTGGGCCTGGACGGTGCCGGCGAGGCCGGCGAGGCAGGCGCCGAGGGCGAAGGCGAGGAGCTTGAGGCGGAAGCCGTTGATGCCCATGGCCTCGGCGGCGGTCTCGTCCTCGCGGATGGCGACCCAGGCGCGGCCGATGCGGGAGTTGCCGACGCGGGCGAAGATGAGCACGACCACGGCGGTGACCAGGAGCATCAGCAGGTAGTAGTTGGAGAAGCGGCCGAGTTCGATGCCGGCCACGGTGTGGGGCTTGCCGAGGTCGAAGCCGAAGATCTCCAGGTCGGGGATCCGGGGGATGCCGTTGGAGCCGTTGGTGACCTTGGGGCCGGTGGTGCCGTTGAGGTTGAGCATGGTGATGCGGAAGATCTCGCCGAAGCCCAGGGTGACGATGGCGAGGTAGTCGCCGCGCAGTCGCAGGGTCGGGGCGCCGATGATGACGCCGAAGATCATGGAGACGGCGGCGCCGGTGAGCATCGCGGCCCAGAACGGGAACTGGACGTGGATGGGCGAGGCGGGGGAGCCGGAGACCAGGGCGGCGGAGTAGGCGCCGACGCCGAGGAAGGCGACGTAGCCGAGGTCGAGCAGGCCGGCCAGGCCGACGACGATGTTGAGGCCGAGCGCGACGGTGGCGAAGATCAGGATGTTGGTGGCGACCGAGGTGTACTGGTCGCTGCTCTGGGTGAAGGGGAAGCTCGCGGCGGCGGCGAAGGCCGCGCCGGTGGTGACCGGGCGGTGCTTGACGGTCAGCGCGCGCAGCCGGGCGATCAGGCCGGACTTGGTGAGGGCGGCCAGCGTGGGGCCGGCGAACAGCAGGCAGCCGATGAAGAGTTCGCCGTACTCGGTGTCGATGCCGAAGGTGATCGCGAAGAGGCCGAGCCCGAAGGCGACGATGATCACCAGGACCTCGACCCAGGACGGCAGCGCGCGCGGGGCCTCGAGCGGGCGCTCGATCTTGCCCAGGCGCAGCCAGGTGTTGGCGAGGTGGCCGAGCTGGACGAGGAGGACGGCGCCGGTGGCGATGGCCACGCCGCCGGCGAGGGCGGTCAGCACGGGGGCGACCGGCTTGTCCTCGGGGATGGCGTGGGTGCCGAACCAGACCAGGGGGGCGGCCGGGACGAGCAGGAAGAGCCGCTTGTCGACGATCCGCAGCGGGACGGCGGTGCGCCGGTCGAGCGGGAGGCCGAGGGCGCCGAGGACGGTGATCAGCCCGCCGGCGGCGAGGACCCAGCCGCCGGGTTCGAGGTTGACGAGGCCGTCGAGTTCGACGGCGATCGAGGCGACGGAGTAGACGCTGACGGCGAGGGTGCCGGTGGCGGCGTACAGGACGGCGTTGTTGCTGCCGGCGGGGGTGGCCCAGCGCAGTCCGGGGACGCCCTGGGAGCCGAGCAGCACGACCAGGGTGAGGAGGCCGGCGGCGAGGGCGAGCCACTGGAGGCCGGCCGGGGAGCCGTAGAAGGTGAGGTCGCCGGGGAAGTCGGAGGTCCAGGTCCAGGCCATGGCGGCGGAGGCGGCGGTGGCGAGCGCGCCGAGGCCGGTGAGGGCCGCGGCGGCGCGGGCCGGCAGGGGGATGACCGGGGTGGTCTCGGTGGTCGTGGTGGTCATGGTGGTCACGCCCTGTCCGCGACGCGCTCGCCGAGCAGGCCCTGGGGCCGGACGAGGAGCACGAGGATGAGGAGAACGAAGGCCCAGACGTCCTTCCAGGCGCCGCCTCCGAAGAGGTGCATGCCGGGCAGGTGCTGGATGTACCCGGTGGCGAGGGCCTCGGCGAGGCCGAGGGCGAGGCCGCCGAGCATGGCGCCGTAGATGTTGCCGATGCCGCCGAGGACGGCGGCGGTGAAGGCCTTGAGGCCGAGGATGAAGCCCATCCGGAAGTCGACCTGGCCGCTGCGCAGGCCGTAGGCGACGGCGGCGACGGCGGCGAACGCGGCACCGATGGCGAAGGCCATGACGATGATGCGGTCGGTGTCGATGCCCATCAGCTTGGCGGTGTCCGGGTCCTGGCTGGTGGCCTGCATGGCGCGGCCGGAGCGGGTGCGGGTGACGAACCAGCCGAGGGCGAGCATGCAGAGCGGGGCGGCGATGATCAGGAAGAGGTCGCTGCGCTGGATGGTGACGGAGCCGAGGCTGAAGGGGTCGCCGGGGATCTTGGGGAAGACCCGGGCCTTCTTGGCGTCGGGGTAGAAGGAGAAGACCAGCTGCTGCAGGAAGATGGACAGCCCGATCGCGGTGATCAGCGGGGCGAGCCGGGGCGCGTTGCGCAGGGGGCGGTAGGCGAACCGCTCGGCGGCGACGGCGGTGAGGGTGGAGACCAGGACGCCGGCGATCAGCATCAGCGGTAGGGCCAGCCAGAGGGTGGTGCCGCCGGGGAGGGCGAGGTAGGCGGTCAGGGCGCCGAAGCCGCCGACCATGACGATCTCGCCGTGGGCGAAGTTGATGAGCTGGACGATGCCGTAGACCATCGTGTAGCCGATCGCGACGAGCCCGTAGAGGGCTCCGAGGATCAGGCCGTTGGCCAGCTGCTGCGGTAGGTCGTGCACCGCTGGGCCTCCGTAGTGCGTTCGGGGGTGTCCGCGTGGGTGGTGGATGTGGGGGCGCGCGGGGGCACTCGTGGCGCCCCCGCGCGCTGGGTGGTGAAGTGGAGCCGGTTTTCCGGGTGGTGACGTGCTGCCGCCCGGCTTGGTGGTGACGCCGGGTCAGCCGCTGAAGGTGCCGGTCTTCTCCACGTCCCACTTGCCGTCCTTGACGGCGTAGACGGTGAGCTGCTTGTTGGTGGTGTCGCCGAACTCGTCGAACGAGACCTTGCCGGTCACGCCGTCGAAGGAGACCTTCTGGACGGCGTCGACGACGGCGGCGCGGGGGTTGGCCGGGAGCTTGCCGTTGTTGGCGGCGACGACGGCCTTGACGGCCTGGACGATGGCCCAGCCGCTGTCGTAGGAGTAGCCGCCGTAGGTCTCGTAGGCGTCCTTGTAGCCCGCGGCCTTGTAGTCGGCGATGAACTTCGCGGCGGTCGGGAGCTGCTCGACGGCGCCGCCGACGGCGGTGGCGAGGTCGCCGGCGCTCTTCGGGTTGAGCTTGATGAAGTCCTTGCTCTGCATGCCGTCGCCGCCCATCAGCGGGATGTTGACGCCGGCGTCCTTGAGCTGGAGGGAGAGCGGGCCGGCCGCGGGGTACTCGCCGCCGTAGTAGACGGCCTCGGCGCCGGAGGCCCGGACCTTGGTGACGATGGCGGCGAAGTCGCGGTCGTCCGGGTTGACGTGCTCCTCGCCGACGATGGTGCCGCCCTGCTTGGTGTACTCGGCCTTGAAGGTGGCGGCCAGGCCGGCGCCGTAGGTCTTCTGGTCGTCGATGAGGAAGACCTTGGACTTCTTGGCGTCCTTGGCGAGGTACTGGGCGGCGAAGGGGCCCTGGACGGCGTCGGTGGTGGCGGTGCGGAAGTACGTCTTGAAGGGGCGCGTCTTCTCGCCGCTGGCCCACTTCTCGCCCTGGCTGAGGGCGACGCCGGTGTTGGCGGGGGAGATCTCGACCAGGTTGGCGTCGGCGAAGATCTGCTGCATCGACTGGGCGACGCTGGAGTTCAGCGGGCCGACGACGCCGATGACGCTGGTGTCGCCGACCAGCTGGGTGGCGTTCTGCTGGCCGGGGCCGGGCTTGCCGGTGTCGTCCAGGGCCTTGATCTGGAACTTGACGCCGGGGACCTCGTTGGCCTCGTTGGCCTTCTTCACCGCGAGCTCGACGGAGTTGCGGATGCCGAGGCCGATGGCGGAGAGGTCGCCGGTGAGCGGGGCGTCGATGCCGATGGTGACGGTGGTGGCGGAGCCGCCGCCGCTGCCTCCGTCACCGGACTTCTTGTCATCGCGGGAGCCGCAGGCGCTGAGGCTGAGGGCGGCGATCACGGCAATGCTCACGACAACTGCTGAACGGTGACGCACGAGGGTCCCCTTCGGTTCAGAATGCGCCCGCGCCGGAGTGGCGGGAGCCGGGGTGCGCGGAGGGCCAGGCCCAATCGGATGGCGCGGTGACTGGCCGTGACTCTAGGCGCCGTTGGGCGGCTCGGGCAGTGCTGCGAGCAGGCTGTGATTCTCTTGTTATGAGCACACGGAGCAGTTGTCTCAGCATGTGGTCGTTTTGGCTCGATCGATCCGGCGATCGTGGGCGTTTAGGCGCTGATGGGGCGATGTAAGGCCCAGAAATAGGGGTTGCAGCTGGCATCACCGATAACCGGACGGTCGCGTTCGATTCCCGCGTTTCGGCCGCGCGAGTCCGGAATCCGGACCTTGAGCGTGTGGCGGCGCGGTTTCGGCGGTGGCGGGAGGTCCTGGAACCGAAGCGCGCCCGGATTTCCTGCCTGTTACACAGCGTTACGCGCATGGAAAACATCGGCGCGCGCGGGAGACGCGAACCGCCCCCTCGTCCAGACCAACGCCTGCCCAGAGTGGCAGATGGTCAAACAAGGGGGCGGTAAAGGGACTTGATGTCGTCTTGACTGAACTTGCGCCGACCGTGCGGACGTCGAAGGCGTTGAAGACGTTGACGACGTCGTGGAGGTCGGGGGTGTGGCGGGTGCGGCGCGGTGGCCGTCAGAGGTCGCGCAGCATGCAGGTCAGCCGGCAGCTGGTGACCCGCTTGCCGGTGTCGTCGGTGATCGCGATCTCGTAGGTGGCGGCGGTGCGGCCCTTGAACACGGCCGTCGCCACCCCGGTGACCAGGCCGGAGGTCGCCGAGCGGTGGTGGGTCGCGTTGAGGTCCACACCGACCGCGTACCGGCCGGGGCCGGCGTGCAGCATCGCCCCGATCGAGCCCAGCGTCTCGGCCAGCGCCGCCGACGCGCCGCCGTGCAGCAGCCCGTACGGCTGCTGGTTGCCCTCCACCGGCATGGTGCCGACCACGCGGTCGCCGGAGGCCTCAACGATCCGGATGCCGAGCTTCTCGCCGAGGTGGCCGCCGGAGAAGGTCTCCGGGCTGACGCCGAGCTTGGCGAAGTGGTCCAGCACCTCCTGCGGGACGTTCAGGACGGGGGTGCTGTCGGGGACGGTGTCGGGGGCGGTGTCGGGGGCCGCATCGGTCATCGGGGAACTCCTGCCGCTGGGGGATCACGGGTGCTGCTGCCTGTGATCGTACGACCGTCCTACTCGGCGGTACCCCGTGCGGGCGGGGGCTGGCGTGGCGGGGCCGGGTGGGTGCCGACGGGTCCGCCGGCCGGCCGCCGGTACGGCCCCGACCCCGTCGCCGGTGCGGCCCCGACCCCGCAGGTGCCGTGCCCCTTTTGTCGGTGCCGGGCCATAGGATCGGTGGCCGGTAGTGGAATCGGCAGGAACGGACGTTGACGTGGCTACGCAGAGTACGGACAAGGGCGCGACGGGTGGCGGCGGAGCCGGTCCGCGGCCCCGGCTGATGCTGCTCGACGGGCACTCGATGGCCTACCGGGCCTTCTACGCCCTGCCGGTGGAGAACTTCAACACCGCCACCGGGCAGCCCACCAACGCGGTCTACGGCTTCGCGTCGATGCTCGCCAACACCGTCCGCGACGAGCGGCCCACCCACCTCGCCGTCGCCTTCGACCTCTCCCGGCAGACCTTCCGCTCCGTCGAGTTCCCCGACTACAAGGCCAACCGCGCCAAGACGCCGGACGAGTTCAGGAGCCAGGTCGGCCTGATCGGCGAGCTGCTCGACGCCATGAACATCCCCCGGCTGACGGCCGAGGGCTTCGAGGCCGACGACATCATCGCCACCCTCGCCACCGCCGCCGAGGCGGCCGGCTACGACGTCGACATCGTCACCGGCGACCGCGACTCGCTCCAGCTGGTCACCGACCACGTCACCGTCCTCTACCCCACCAAGGGCGTCTCCGAGCTCACCCGCTTCACCCCGGAGAAGGTCACCGAGAAGTACGGCGTCACCCCGCGCCAGTACCCGGACCTCGCCGCGCTGCGCGGCGACCCGTCCGACAACCTGCCCGGCATCCCCGGCGTCGGCGAGAAGACCGCCGCCAAGTGGGTCAACCAGTTCGGCTCCTTCGACGAACTCGTCTCCCGCGCCGACGAGGTGAAGGGCAAGATCGGCGAGAAGCTGCGCGACAACCTCGACTCGGTCAAGCGCAACCGCGTCCTCACCGAGCTGGTCCGCGACGTCGAACTCCCGCTCGGCGTCGCCGACCTGGCGCGCACCGCGTTCGACAAGTCCGCCGTCGGCACCCTGATGGAGTCGCTGGAGTTCCGCAACGCCAACTTCCGCGACCGCGTCTTCGGCATCGACCCGGCCGCCGGCGAGGCCGCCGAGGAGGCCGAGCTCGCCCCCGGCGTCGAGGTCGACGGCGAACTGCTCACCGACCCGGGCACCCTGGCCGCCTGGCTGCGCGAGCACGCCTCGGACGGCAAGAACGCGGTCGCCCTCGCCGCCGTCTACCAGTGGGCGCTCGGCACCGGCGAGGTCACCGAAGTGGCCCTCGCCGCGGGCGAGTCGGCCGCCTGGTTCGACCCGACGCTGCTCGCCGAGGAGGACGAGCGGGCCTTCGCCGACTGGCTCGCCGACCCGGCCGCCCCCAAGGCCCTGCACATCGCCAAGCAGGTCATGCGCGCCTTCGCCGAGCGCGGCTGGACCATCGCCGGGGTCGTCGCCGACACCGCGCTCGCCGCCTACCTGGAGAAGCCCGGCCGCCGCACCTTCACCCTGGAGGTGCTCGCCGAGGAGTACCTGGCCCGCTCCCTCACCCCGGCCCCCGCCGCCGAGAGCGGCCAGCTCACCTTCGACGCGCCGGAGGAGGACGAGACGGCCGCCGCGCAGTCGCTGATGCTCCAGGCCCGCGCCGTGCTCGACCTCGCCGCGCTCTTCGACACCCGCCTCGCCGAGGTCGGCGCCGCCGGGCTGCTGCACGACATGGAACTGCCCATCGCCGCCCTGCTGGCCCGGATGGAGCGCTACGGCATCGCCGCCGACCGCGAGTGGCTCACCGGCCTGGAGGCCCAGTTCGCCGCCGAGATCCAGCGCGTGGTGGAGGAGGCGCACGCCGCCGCCGGGCACGAGTTCAACCTCGGCTCGCCCAAGCAGCTCCAGGAGATCCTCTTCGGCGAACTCGCGCTGCCCAAGACCAAGAAGATCAAGACCGGCTACACCACCGACGCCGACGCCCTCACCTGGCTGGCCACCCAGACCGACAACGAGCTGCCGGTCATCCTGCTGCGCCACCGCGACCAAGCCAAGCTGCGCACCACCGTCGAGGGCCTGCTCAAGACCGTCTCGCCCAAGGGCCGGATCCACACCACCTTCAACCAGATGGTCGCCGCCACCGGCCGGCTCTCCTCGCAGGACCCGAACCTGCAGAACATCCCGGTCCGCACCGAGGAGGGCCGCGCCATCCGCCGCGCCTTCGTCGTCGGCGAGGGCTACGAGTCGCTGCTCACCGCCGACTACTCCCAGATCGAGCTGCGGATCATGGCGCACCTCTCCGAGGACGAGGCGCTGATCGAGGCCTTCGCCACCGGCGAGGACCTGCACACCACCGTCGCCTCCCAGGTCTTCGAGGTCCCCGGCGACGCGGTCGACGCCGAGATGCGGCGCAAGATCAAGGCGATGTCCTACGGCCTGGCGTACGGCCTGTCCGCGTACGGGCTCTCGCAGCAGCTCGGCATCAAGCCGGCCGAGGCCCAGGGCCTGATGGACACCTACTTCGAGCGCTTCGGCGGCGTGCGCGACTACCTGCGCCGGGTCGTCGACGAGGCCCGTGCCACCGGGTACACCGAGACCCTGCTCGGCCGCCGCCGCTACCTGCCGGACCTCAACAGCGACAACCGCCAGCGCCGCGAGATGGCCGAGCGGATGGCCCTCAACGCCCCGATCCAGGGCTCGGCCGCCGACATCGTCAAGATCGCCATGCTCCGGGTGGACGAGGCCCTGCGGGCGGCCGGGCTCACCTCCCGGATGCTGCTCCAGGTCCACGACGAAATCGTCCTGGAGCTGGCCCCCGGCGAGCGCGAGCAGGTCGAGGCGATCGTCCGCGAGCAGATGGCGGGCGCCTACCCGCTGCGCGCCCCGCTGGACGTCTCCGTCGGCCTCGGCGCCAACTGGGAGGCCGCCGCGCACTGACGGCGGCGTGCGGTACCCGGCGGGCCCGGACGCGTGGAGCGTCCGGGCCCGCCGTCACGTCGGCCCGACGGTGGTGCAGTGGGCGTGTGCGGGCCCGGGGTGGCCGGTGGCCCAGCCGGCCCGTGCGGAATTGGCCCGTGCGATGGGTCAATTCCGTACTACCGTAGGCACAATGACAACAGGAGCCACTTCGACCGACCAGCCCGTCTCCCTGGCCGAGGCGCCGACGCGCCAGGCCCGCAACTCCGCCGCCTTCTGGACCGCGACCGGCCGGAGCCGGGGGCACGAGGTGATCCGGCGCCGCGGATACGTCGCGGTCGACGGCGACGAGCGGGCAGGACTGCGGGTCCTGATCCAGGAGCCCGACCTCGACCCCGGCGAACTGGCCGAGGTGAGCGAGCTGGTCCGCGGGGCCGCGGGGACGGCGTACGTCGAGGACCCGTTCAGCTCGGCCGACCTGAACCACCTGGGCCTGCGCAACTGGCAGATGCCGATCATGCTCCGCCTGCCCGGGCCCGTCGCCGAACCGGCGCTGGACGTGATCCGGGTCCGGGAGCCCGAGGACCTCCGGACCGCCGAGCGGGTCGTGATCGAGGGCTTCGAGCTGGACGGGTTCGAGCCCTACCGCGCCGGCGAGCTCTTCCCGGCGGCACTGATCGAACAGCCGGGCGTGGACGTCTTCATCGCCTCGATCGACGGTGAGACCGCGGGAGCCTGCGTCAGCGTGCTGGACGACGGCGTCGGCAGCCACTACTGGGTCGCCACGTCCTCGGCGTTCCGGTCGCGCGGCGTGGGCCGGGCCGTCATGCTCGGCGCCCTCGCCCACCTGGCGGACCTGCCGGCCACGCTCACCGCCTCGAAGCTGGGCAGGCCGCTGTACGAGTCGCTGGGCTACACCGTCGCCACGCCCTCGACCTGGTGGGCGTCCTCCTGAACGACGGCCTCGCGCCCCGTGCCGCGCAGGAAGTCGGTGGGGCCGACTTCCTGCGCGCGGACGGACGGGCGGTAGGGCCGCGCCGGCGACTCGTGGTCACCGTAACTGCGCTCCGTCATCGGGATGTTGAGCCTTCAAAGGCATCGCGGTGGCGGCCGATCCGGCTGGTGACACCCGACGGTGCGTGCGCGTAGCGTGGAGGGAGCCGGTCGGCACGGGACCGACCCGACGGTGACCGTGCGTCCACATCTGACGACGCGGCCCCGGTCCCTGCGACTGAGGAGGAAGCATGTCCAGGGAACTGCTCTTCTACCGGACCGACGACGGCCTGATAGCGACGGGAAGACTCGGTACCGACGGCATCTTCGCCGGACTGGCCGACGGAAAGCTCGCCCCGAACTGGTCGATCATCGTGCCGGTCGGGCGGGAGCTGTTGTTCTACCGGGCCGGTGACGGGGTGATCTCGACCGGCCGGATCGACACGAACGGGATCTTCGCGGAGCTGGCCGAGGGGCAGCTGGCGGCCGGGTGGACCCACATCGTGCCGGTGGGACGGGAGTTGCTGTTCTACCGGGCCGGTGACGGGGTGATCTCGACCGGCCGGATCGACACGAACGGGATCTTCGCCGAGCTGGCCGAGGGGCAGCTGGCGGCCGGGTGGACCCACATCGTGCCGGTGGACCGCGAGCTGCTGTTCTACCGCGCCGGCGACGGCGGAATCGCCACCGGCAACCTCGACACCAACGGGATCTTCACCGACCTGGCCGGGGGCGGTCTGGCGCCGAACTGGTCGCTGATCGTGCCGGTGGGGCGGGAGTTGCTGTTCTACCGGGCGGGTGACGGAGTGATCTCCACTGGCCGAATCGACACCGAAGGCCTCTTCACCGAGCTGGCCGAGGGCGGTCTGGCGCCGAACTGGTCGATCATCGTCCCCGTGGGGCGGGAGCTGTTGTTCTACCGGGCCGGTGACGGCGTGATCTCCACCGGCCGGATCGACACCGAAGGGATCTTCGCCGAACTCGCCGAGGGCCAGCTGGAACCGGACTGGACCCGCATCATCGCCCTGACCGCCTGAGTACTGGCGTCACTTCCGGGCGTTGACCCGGCGGGTGGGTTCGGCCGTGGCCCGAGGACTTCGGGCCACGGCCGACAGGCGGTGGGGCAGCCGGTCGCGTCGAGCAGCGCCAGGGCGTTGGCCTCGACCCGCTCGACCCGTGGCGCGCACGGGCCCGTCGGTCCTCGGGCGGGCCCCTTCCGTGCCGCCGCCCGGGTCAGAACGCGGACGGGGAGGCGAGGGCGAGGTCGGTGACGGCGGTCCAGTGCTCGTCCGGGGCGGTGACGATCACGTAGCCCTGCTGGGAGGGCAGCCGGGGCAGCAGGGCGCTGCGGCAGCCGTGGCTGTGGTGGATCTCGACGGGGGTGGGGGTGCCGTCGAGGCGGAGTTCGCCGGTGGAGGTGACGGTGTCGAGCGGCCCGAGCATCGTGCGGGGGTCGATGCGGCCCGAGTTGGCGAGGAAGTTGCCGAGTTGGGACTCCGGGGTGGTGACGGAGCCGATCCGGTGGACCGGTGGGAGGGGGCGCGAGGTCTGGACGATGGCGATGAACTCGCGGCCCAGGTGGTAGTCGAGGTCGAGGTGGCAGAGGTAGTCGTTGGTCGACTGTCGGCCGAGGAGGACGAACCACCCGGGCGGCGCGTCGCGGAGTACGGCGATCCGCTCGCCCCACTCCTCGGCGGTCTCGCGGTCGGTGGGGATGCGGAGCTCGCGCGGGCGGTCGTCGCGGTACACAGTGCTCTCCCAACAAGCCGGTGGGGAAGGAAGGTTGGAGCAAGTATCGCGTGCCGCTCGGGAATGGGCGGTCGGCACGGCCGGTTGGCCGTGCCGACGGACTCGGCGTGTTCGAGGCCGTTCGGCGGCGACCCGGCCGTGCGTACCTCGTGTGCGGTCCGGGGCCGCGGTGCAGTTGTCGGGCGGGAATCGACGGAGGCAGGTCTCGTGGAACTGGGTGTGTACGGTCTGAGTGCCAAGGCGACGGTGGGGCCGGCGGAGACGGCACGGCTGGCCCGCCGGGCCGAGGAGTTGGGTTACCGCTCCTGGTGGGTGGGGGACCACGTGGTGCTGCCCAGCCCCCGGGTACCCGACTCGCCGATGGCGCCCACCGACCCGATTCTCGACCCCCTGGTGCACCTGTCCTACGTCGCCGCGCTGACCGAGCGGTTGGAGCTGGGCACCGGGATCCTCATCCTGCCGCAACGCAATCCGGTGGTGCTGGCCAAGCAGGTCGCCAGTCTCGACGTGCTGTCCGGTGGCCGGGTCCTCCTCGGTGTCGCACCCGGCTACCTCGAACCGGAGATGGCCGCGGTGGGCGTCCGGCTCGCCGAGCGCGGCGGCCGGACCGACGAGTACCTGGACGCGATGCGGCAGCTGTGGACCGAATCGGACCCGAAGTTCCACGGCCGGTACGCGAACTTCGAACACGTGGACGCGCATCCGCGCCCGGTGCGGCCCGACGGTCCGCGGATCGTGATCGGCGGGCACAGCCCGGCCGCGTACCGGCGGGCGGTCGCCAAGGGGCACGGCTGGATCGGCAACGGCAGCTCCCCGGAGGACCTGGCCACCCACCTCGAAGGGCTGCGCAAGGCGGCGACCGAGGTGTGCCGACCGGCGCGGCTGGGCCGGTTGGAGATCAACTTCATGCAGATCGATCCGGTCGAGGTGGACGCGGACAGCGCGCTGCGTTACGCGGAACTCGGCGTGGACCGGCTGCTGGTCTACCCGCTGCCGCTGGAGGACCCGGTCGCAGTGGGCACGTTCCTGGAGAGGCATGCCGATCTCCCCCGTTGACCGGGGAGGCGTTCCGCGTGGCGATGCCCACGCGTGGGAAGTCGGTGGGGTCGACTCCCAGTGCGCGATCAGAGATTGGCC